>NZ_AP046127.1:0-2183458 GCF_059705345.1 Sulfurimonas limnophila | reverse complement strand
ATAACGCCTTTTATTTATATTATGTGAATAGTAGCTATAATTCCCATAAACAAAGTTAAAACTATGTGAATAGCGTATAGTTTATATGTGAAAGAAGAAGCATGACAATCTTAGGAATAGACCCAGGAACTAGAAAAATGGGTTACGCTCTTATCTCTTTAGATAAAGGAAAGATAGCACTTATTGAAGCTGGACTTATAAAAATTAAAGCAGAAGAGTTGCAGTTTCAGATTCCACAGATGGTTGAAGCTTTTGAGGGGATATTTAAGAGTCACAAAATAGATGAAGTGGCAATTGAAGATATTTTTTATGCACACAATCCAAAAACAACTATAAAACTAGCACAATTTCGTGGTGCAATTATGCTTATGTTAATTCAGCAGTTTGGACAATTTAGCGAATATACTGCACTTCAAGTAAAAAAAGCATTAACAGGAAATGGAAAAGCCACAAAAGAGCAGGTTGCGTTTATGGCAAAGAGACTCTTAAATATCAAAAAAGAGATAAAACCGCTTGATATAACGGACGCAATAGCAGTTGCTATAACACATTCACAAAGAGTTAGGCTAAAACTTCAATAACTCCCATCTTGTTATAAATCAAAGAGAGAATTTTTTAAAACGTTATAATTTTCATAATTAAAAATTCAAGGAACAAGTATTATGAATTCATATGTTAATTTGCCAGATGGACATCCAGTAAAAGTTTATCTGGAAGAAAATATGCTGATGAGAGGACTCATTGGAAGTATCAATAGTATAAATATAGTAGAGAATTTTGCAGAGTTTGAAGATAAATTTAACAAGCTTTGCTTGGTGGAAAAGCACTTTGCAAGAAAAGAGAATCAACTTTTTCCATATTTGGAAAAATATGGTTGGACATCACCATCACAAGGTATGTGGGCATTTCATGATGATATAAGAGCGGAGATTAAAACTGCAAGAGCGTTAGTGCAAGAGAAAAACATGAGCGCATTGATGCAACAGCTACAAGTTGTTTTTAGAAATTTAGAACATATCATGCAAGTTGAAGAGGGAAGACTTCTTCCAAATGCAATGAATATGTTAGATGAAGATGACTGGAAAGAGATGAGAGCTGGAGATGAAGAGATAGGTTGGATGTTCGATCAAGCACCAGCAGCATATCCTCCACATGTAGAAGGCGAATATATTCATCCTTCACAAGATAAGCAAAAGCGAAAACTGCCATTTTCACTTGAGGATAGAATCAAGTTAGATGAAGGCTACATGTTACCTGAGCAGATTAATTGGCTTTTGAAATTTATGCCTGTTGATATAACTTACGTTGATGAAAACGATATTGTTATCTTTTATAACCGCGGGGATGATAGAGTATTTCCAAGAAGTGCAGGAATTATCGGCCGTGAAGTAAAGTTTTGCCATCCTCCAAAGAGTGTTGATCAGGTTTTAATGATTTTGCGAGAGTTTAAAGCAGGTCGCAGAGATGAAGCTGAGTTTTGGATAACGTTTAAAGGGAAATTTATTCACATTCGTTATTTTGCTATTAGAGACGATGAGGGTGCTTATAAAGGCGTTATAGAGGTTTCTCAAGATGTTACTCACATCAGAGGTTTAGAGGGTCAACAAAGACTCCTAGATTGGGAATAGGGTATAATTTTAAAAAATTAAGGAAAAAAGATGTCAAAATTTGAAAATGTTACAGTTGTAAAAAAAGCAAATATTTATGATAACGGAAAAGTTACTAGCAGAACGGTTGAGTTTGCTGATGGTACGAGAAAAACTCTTGGAATCATGATGCCAGGTGAGTATACTTTTAATACTGCTGAAGCCGAGATTATGGAGATGATGGTTGGAGAGCTTGATATCAGACTTCCTGGCGAAGATTGGAAAACTCTATCTACACCTGAGAGTTTTAACGTTCCTGCAAATTCATCATTTGATCTAAAAATCAAAACAGTTACTGATTACTGCTGTTCGTATATAAAATAACTCAAATTCCAAAGTAATACTACTTTGGAGTTCTCTCTATCGGGCCTCTGTATAGTTGTCTAGGTCTTGCAATTTTTACAGTTTTTTGTTGATTTAATTCACTCCACTGTGCTATCCATCCAGGTGTTCTGCCTATAACAAAAATAACAGCAAACATCTCTTTTGGAATTTTTAGTGCTTGAAGTATGAGTCCTGAGTAGAAGTCAATGTTTGGATATAGATTTCGACTGATAAAATACTCATCACTTAGTGCAATCTGCTCTATCTTGTTGGCAACTTCTATGAGCTCACTGCTAATGCCTAGCTCTTCTACGAGTTTATTGCGAAGATTCTTGAGAATTGTTGCACGTGGATCAAAGTTTTTGTAAACACGGTGCCCAAATCCCATAAGCTTGAATGAGTCCTCTTTATCTTTTGCACGGGCTATAAACTCATCTACTCTATCAACACTTCCTATCATCTCTAGTTGACGTATAACACTCTCGTTAGCTCCGCCGTGGCTTCTACCCCAAAGTGCGCCTATTCCAGCACTTATAGCTGCATAAGGATGAGCGTTAGTTGAAGCTAAATTTCTAACAGCTGTGGTTGAGGCATTTTGTTCATGGTCTGCATGAAGGGTAAATATAGTGTCAAGTGCTTTTATCTCGATAGGTTTTAGCTCAACATAGCTATGAGGATAAGCTCTTAACATATAGAGAAAGTTTTCGGTAAAACCTTTGTTCATATCTGGGTATATTATAGGCAGTCCGTTTGAGTATCTATACGAAAATGCTGCTAAAGTTGGGATTTTGGCAACAATTCTGTTTGCCATTTCACAATACTCTTCTTTATTTTTTATATTTAAATGGTCAAAATAAAAAGTAGAAAGTGCTGAGACTCCAGCTGAGAGTATTGCCATTGGGTGTGCTGAATCTGGAAAAGAGTCAAAGAGTTTTTTTATTCCCTCATGCACAAAAGAGCGTTTTTTCATCTCAAAAGCGAAATTTTCTAGCTCCTCTTTTGATGGTAATTCCCCATTTATTAGCAGATAAGCACTGTCTAAAAAGCTCTTCTCTTTTGCTAGGTATGCTATATCATAGCCCCTGTACATGAGCTTTCCAGCTTCCCCATCGATATATGTTATATCAGATTTGCATGACGCAGTTGAAGTATAACCCTCATCATATGTGAACATGTTAGTCTCTTTATACAGAGTTGATATATCTATAACAGAAGGTCCTACAGTTGCGTCAAGTATAGGAAATTCATAACTTTTACCATCACGATTGTTTGTTAGTGTTACTGTATCTCTGCTCATATTTACCCTTTTATAGTTATCAAAAATAATTATACTATATAAATTGTGCAACTAATCTATTTAGGGCGCTCTCATCAAGTGCGCCTGAGACTCTGTGAACTTCTTTGGCATTTTTAAAAACAATGATGGTTGGGATACTTCGTATCCCAAATCTAGCTCCAAGATTTTGCTCATTTTCAGTATTTACTTTGACAAAAAGAGCTTTGAGCGGAAAATTTTTAGCGCTTTTTTCAAAGTTTGGAGCCATCATTTTACATGGACCACACCAAGGAGCCCAAAAATCAACTACCACTGGAATATCGCTATTTACGATGATTTCGTCAAAGTTAACAGTTGTTAACTCTATGGGTTTTGTATTAAGAAGTGACTCTTTACATTTTCCGCAATTTGCTTTTGTATAACTATCTTTTTGTGGAATATTATTTACACTTTTACAATGTGGACAAACTACTCTCATCTATCTCTCCTTTTTTATAGTGCAACGGCAAATATTATGCCTTGTCTGTATAGAAAGATTCTCTTTTTCTCTTTAGAGTCTGTTGCTTTTTTAAACTCCTCCAAAGTTGAAATTTCACTGTTTTCTATCTGTATAATCAAGTCATTTTTTCTTATTCCAGCTTTAAAAGCTTCACTTTTTTCATCTACGTCAATGACAAAAACACCATTTGCTGAGATGCTTTTTTGCTCTTTTTGCATTTTGTTTAATAGACCTAGTTTTAAGCCTTTGTACTCAAGCTCTCCATTAGTGATACTTTTCTCATTTGTACCAAGAGCTACTTTTGTAGTGAGTATTTTTTTATCTCTTAAGTACTTTACGCTCACCTCTTTTGATGGAGCAAATGCGCCAACTGTGTTTTTTAACTCACTTGCACTTGTAATTTTTTTATCATCAATGGCGATAATTAAATCTCCTCTTTTTAGAGCTGCTTTTGCTGCTGGTGAATTCTCTTCAACTCCTGTTATCAACGCTCCGTAGTTGTTGTTATAAAGAGTGCTCATGTCGCTGTCTATATCCGAGATATTTACTCCAAGATATGCTCTTGTATATTTTCCATTATCTATAAGGCTTGTTGCGACCATTGTTACCATGTTGGAGGGAATTGCAAACCCGATGCCTACATTTCCGCCTGATTTTGAGATAATCGCAGAGTTGATACCTATTAACTGTCCTGCAGAGTTTATAAGTGCGCCACCAGAATTTCCAGGATTTATAGAAGCATCAGTCTGTATAAAATCCTCATATTCGACTATGCCCATACCGCTTCTGCCAGTTGCAGATACTATTCCCTGTGTAATTGTCTCGCCTACTCCAAAAGGGTTTCCAAGTGCAAAAACAACGTCACCGACTTTTACCTCATCTGAGTTGAAAAACGTTATTGCATTTAAATCTTTTGCTTCAATTTTTATAATTGCCAAATCACTCTTTTCATCTTTGCCGATAAGTTTTGCAGCATACTCTTTTTTACCACCAGCTATACTTACTATTATCTCATTGGCACCATCTACTACATGGTTGTTTGTGATAATGTATCCATCTTTTGAGACAACAACTCCAGAACCAAGTGATTGTTCAATTCTCTCTTGTGGAACTTGCCCATAACCTCTAAAAAACTCTCTAAAGAATGGATCGTTATAAAACGGATTTGCATTTAATCCAGCACCGCTTATCTCTTTTTTTATAGAGATATTTACAATACTTGTTCTTACATTCTCTAAAATATTGTTATAAGAGAGTATCTTATTTTGGCTCGTTGGATATTGGCGCTCTGTAATTTGTGGCGCATATTTAAACTCAACACCATCTTTAGCGCAAAGAGATGTTGCTACTATAAGTGATAATAAAAAAAGCTTCTTCACCTTTAATCCTTTGTTTTTTAATCTTAATATGTTATTACTAAATGGTTTACGAAGTGATAATGAAGGGCTAACGAAAGGTAAATATGAGGGTTTTAGAATAAACCCTCTTGATATTTTAGTGAAGATGATTTTACGTAGCAGATTGAACTTTGTGCGTCTGAGAGATTGTTATAAGCCCCAACCATAAAAGCAAACAGCTCATCTTGATAAAGGAGTGTTATGCCTTCATCTAAATTTATATGTGTAAGTTTCGAATTTTCAATAATTTTTGCATCACTAACTGCGCTGAACTCAAATGTAACTGTTATCCAGTCAAATCCTCTAGCGCTATCTTGAGCTGCTAGAGTAATTTTAATGACGCTAGGAGAGATTATCTCTATTTGTCGAAGCTCTGAGTCTCTAAAATAATCAAACCTCTTTAAAAAGCTCTCCAGAGAGCTTTTTGATAGAGGTACTAAGTTATTTATTGACAACCTACACACTCCATGCTTCTGTCTTCAACGTCACTTGCCATCTCTGGAGATTGTGAACGTAAGTAGTATGTAGATTTTAAACCAAGCTTCCAAGCCAACATATAGATTTCATTTAAGTACTTTCCACTAGCCTTGTCAAGTGTTATAAAGATATTTAAACTCTGTCCTTGATCTAACCATTTTTGACGAATAGCTGCTGCTTTTATTAACAGAGTTTGGTTTAAATCATACGCAGGAGTATAGTACGCCCAAGTTTCAGGAGATAGTTCAGGTACAACGACTGGTATAAGCCCAGATAGATTCTCTTCATACCATTTTCTCTTAAAGACAGGTTCAATTGCTTGAGTTGTTCCAGTTAGTATAGAGATAGAGCTAGTTGGTGCGATTGCCATAAGATAGCCGTTTCTCATACCTTGCTTCTTAACTTTTGAACGTAACTCTTCCCACTCATAAGCCGAAGCAAAAAGTCCGCCACGGTCAACTAAATTTTTAACTTCAGCTGTAGCATGATCCATTGGCATAATGCCTTTGCTCCATTTTGAGCCTTCATATTCACTATAAGAGCCTTTTTCTAATGCGATGTCACTAGAGGCTGAGATGGCATTAAAACTAACACTCTCCATAACTTCATCAATCTTGTCAAAGTGCTCTTTTGTGCCCCATGATATGCCTTGTTGCGCTAACATTTGAGCCTCGCCCATAACACCTAGACCTATCGCTCTTGTTTTCATGTTAGTACGTTTTACTTTTTCTATAGGGTAGAAGTTTAAATCTATAACGTTATCAAGAGCGCGAATTGCAATAGGTACAATTCTGTCAATATCTTCTTTTGTGTGTACGCGTGATAGATTTACAGAGGCCAAGTTACAAACAGCTGTGTCGCCATTTATCTTCTCTTTCTCAACTACATAAATCTCTCTTCCACCAATAGAATCAAGTGCAGTTACTTTTTTAGCAGGTTTTTTAAGTCCACTATCAACCTCTATAATCTCTTCTTCTTCATAACTAACGCTATCACCATTTTCAAAAATAAATTTTATCTTGTAGTGGTTAGGGTTTGTGTTTTGAAAAATCTCTGTACAAAGGTTAGAGCTTCTAATAATCCCAGAGTGTGAGTTAGGGTTAGCTCTATTTGCGTTATCTTTAAAACACAAGAAAGGTGAACCTGTTTCAAAGTAAGAGGTAAGAATTTTTTTCCAAAGATTTTTAGCTTTTAATTTCTCTTTTATAATGCTCTCATTTTTTTCAAGTTCTTTATACTTTTTGTTAAACTCTTCCCCATGAAGAGTTGTGAGTTCTCTACAATCGTATGGGTCAAAAAGAGTCCAAATCGCATCTTCTTCTACTCTTTGCATGAACAAATCATTTAACCAAAGTGCTGGGAAAAGGTCATGGGCACGGCGGCGCTCTTCACCTGAGTTTTTCTTTAAGTCCAAAAAGTCGTTTATATCAATGTGCCATGGCTCCATATAAACAGCGATAGCACCTTTTCTAGTTCCCAACTGATCAACAGCGACTGCAATGTCGTTAGTGATTTTTAAAAATGGAACAGTTCCACCAGCAGCATTTTTATGCCCATCTATGTATGAACCCATTGAACGAACGTTTGTCCAATCCCAGCCAATTCCCCCGCCAAACTTTGAGAGCATCGCCATTTCAGCGTAAGAGTCAAAAATCCCCTCTATGTTGTCTGGAGTTGAACCTATATAACAAGAGCTTAATTGATGTCTAGTTGTTCTTGCATTACTAAGAGTCGGAGTCGCTAACATAACTTCAAAAGTAGAAATCATGTTATAAAACTTGACTGCCCACTCCTCTCTTTTGGCTTCTCTTTGTGCCAAGAACATAGCAATTGCCATAAACATATGTTGAGGAAGTTCTATCGGGTTGCCACTTCTATCTTTTATAAGGTATCTGTCATAGAGTGTTTTAACTCCAAGATAGTTAAACTGCATATCACGCTCTGGTTTTATATGCTTTTCTAACTCTTCAAGGTTATACATCTCTTTTAAACCATATAAAAGTCTGCCTTCTTTTTCGCCTCTCTCAAAGTAGTTCTCTAAAGAGCAGTAGCCAGTAAATCCGTTTACTTCATGGTAGAGATTGAATAAAAATAGTCTCGATGCAACAAATGTCCAGTTTGGAGCATCTATGTCTATCTTGTCAACAGCAGTTTTTATTAGAGTCTGTTGTATCTCTTTAGATGTAATTCCATCACGAAAATGAATCTGTGCATCAACTTCTAACTCACTCTGAGATACATTACTTAAGTTCTCAACTGCCGCAGAAGTATATTTTTGGATTTTAGAAATATCTAGCTTTTCAGTTCTACCGTTTCTTTTTATAATTGTTATCATTTAATTTCCTAAGCTATATGAGAGCGCTATTATAAATAATTATACTTAGCGCCGATTTTAATTTTGATGTTTATTCTAAACTCTTAATTGCATTAAACAAATAATAGCGCAATTATGTCATTTATTTTCTAAAAACTCTATCAAAAATTCTCTCTACATTTTTGGTGTAATAGTCATAATTAAAACATTCACGAATTGCCTCTTCGCTAAGAGATGCTCTCAACTCTTCATCCGCTAAAAGATGATTTAGATAAAGACTCTCACCCTTTTCATTTGTTGTAGGTTTGCCTTGTTGTATCTCTTCCCAAACTTTCATAGCGTTTCTTTGAACTATGCGGTAAGCATCTTCACGGCTAACACCTTTAAGTGGCAACTCTAGTAGAACTCTTTGAGAAAATACTAACCCGCCTGTTAGGTTTAAATTTTTCATCATGTTTTGTGGGTAAACAGTCAGGTTCGCTATAACGTTATTCATACGGTGTAACATAAAGTCAGTTGTTATAAAACTATCAGGCAACCAAAATCTCTCAGTTGATGAGTGACTTATATCTCTCTCATGCCAAAGTGCTACATTTTCCATAGCGGGAATCGCATAAGCTCTTATCATTCTAGCAAGACCTGTTATATTTTCCGTTAGTATCGGGTTGCGTTTATGAGGCATTGCAGATGAGCCTTTTTGCCCTTTTGCAAAATACTCTTCACACTCATAAACTTCAGTTCTTTGCCAGTGACGAACTTGTACTGCAAACTTCTCAATACTACTTGCCATTAATGCAAGTGCAGTTGCTAGTCTTGCATATCTATCTCTTTGAATAACTTGGTTAGAAGCTGGTGCAGGTTTAAGTCCTAGCTCTTCACATGTATACTCTTCAAGTTCTAGTGGAGCGTGAGCAAAGTTACCCATCGCCCCGCTAACTTGTCCAACACTTATAACAACAAGTGTTTGCTCAAGGTTCTCTAAATGTCTAGCCATCTCATCATACCAAACAGCTAACACAAGGCCAAATGTTATTGGTTCTCCATGGATACCATGAGAACGTCCGACCATCAAAGTCATCTTATGTTCCATCGCTCTCTTCTTGATAGATTCCATAATCATCTTCACATCTTCTATAACCAACTCCAAAGAGCTTTTCATCTGAAGTGCTACTGCAGTATCAACTGTATCCGAACTTGTCATACCATAGTGAAACCATCTGCTCTCTTCTCCGAGAGTTTCAGATACGCTAGTTGTAAATGCTATTAAATCGTGGCGAGTTACTGCTTCAATCTCATCAATTCTCTCAATGCTAAAACCAGCATTGTCAATTATCTTTTTAGCATCTTCATCTGGGATAAGTCCCAATCTATTCCAAGCTTTAACAACCGCCTTTTCTACATCCATCCAAGCTTGATATTTTGCTTGCATAGTCCATTTAGAACTCATCTCTTCTCTTGAGTATCTCTCTATCATTTATTCAACCTGATTATTGTAAAATTTGTGTAAAGTTAAGATAATCATTTTACAAAAAATACGCTAATAGAAGGATTAAATATTGCCATTTGTGATTAAAAAAATATTTGCATCAGAAAAAGAGAGAGCCCTCACTTTTCTAAAAAGAGAACTTTCACTTTCTCAAAGAGATATCCAAAGATTTATAGCGATAGGAAGAGTCCTTGTAAATAATATACCGATAACAAAACCATCGGACTATTTAGAGGGTGAGGTAGAGTTTATACATTTTAAACCTATATCAAAAGGTTTAACTCCGCATTTGATAGAAGAGAGGTTTGTTGTTTTTGATAAGCCAAGCGGAATGCTTATCCATCCTCAAAGCAGACATACTGAGTACTCTTTGATAGATGAGTTAAAAGCTCAGTTTGGAATGGATGCAAACATAGCTCATAGGATAGATCAAGAGACAAGCGGACTTGTTTTGTGTGCAAAGGATAAGAAGAGCGAAGTAGATATAAAGATGATGTTTCAAGAGCGAGATATGAAGAAAAAATATCTTGCAATGGTTCATGGTGAACTAAAAGAAGAGCTCCGCATTGATGCTCCACTTTTAAGATACGATGATAAGAATAGCCCTCTTGTTAGAATGGTGGTAAAAGTTGATTCAGGCGGTAAAGAGTCTTTAACGTTTGTAAAGCCATTAAAATATTTTTCTGAGACAAATACAACATTAGTAGAGTGCTCTCCTCATACTGGAAGACAGCATCAGATAAGAGTCCATATGTTTCACATGAAACATCCCATAGTTGGAGACCCAGTTTATGGTCAGCGTGAAGAGAGCTTAGTTAAGTATTTAGATAGAGAATTGCCTATAGATGAGAGAGTTAAACTAAGTGGTGCAAAAAGATTATTGCTACATGCAAATGAGTTAGAGTTTGAACTTTATGGAAAAAACTACAATATCAAAAGCAGTGTGAATTTTGAAGAAATCTGTTTTGATAATATGAAAGTTTAAAATTTACTTATATATATGTGAATAACTTTTGTATGTTTTAGAGACATTGTGATTATTTTAATAACACCATATAATAACAACGTTAAAAAGCCCTACTTTATGGGGTATAGTAGAGATATTGTTTTTTATGTTTCAGTCTGAATTTATATAAATTTATTCTTAAATCAGTAACAAATTTTAAAATTTATAGAGTAGTTGCTCTAGCATTGTTCACATAATAGAGCAATGTGTGAATAATACTCATTTTATAAATAATAATAACTTTTTTTTATAATGAAATATTTTTTAAGTATTTTTTTGAGATTTTATTAATAATTGTAAGGTATGATTGTATTCATAAACGACCTCCCTGGTGTGTTGGTCGTTTACTCTTTTTTAATGAAGTCTTGTTTTTTAAAGAAAGTAACTTTTTTTAAAGAAGTTTTACTTTGTAGCAGCTTTTATAAATCCTATCACCCCAACTAAAAACACTATCACCAAAAAAACTATTTGAAATATCTCTACATAACTCATTTAAGCTCATTTTGTGTCTGTTCTTTTAGCTGACCACATGCAGCACTTATATCTATGCCCTTAGAGTCTCTTATGGTACATAAAAGTCCATGATTAATCAGATACTCTTGAAATGCTATCATATCGCTTTTGTGTGGGCGCTCATATGGAGTATCTGGATAAGGATTGAAATAGATAAGATTTACTTTAGCCTTGATACCTGTAAGAAGTTTGACAAGCTTCTTTGCAGAGCCTAAATCATCATTTTTATCTTTTATAACTAGATATTCAAACATAACTCTTTTTCTTGTATCAATAGGAAAGCGTTTTACGGCTTCTATGATAGATGAGATGTTGTGCGCTTTATTCATAGGTATTAGCTCGGTTCTAAGCTCATCATCAACAGCATGAAGAGATATAGCGATATGAACGCCCAAATCCATCTCCCCAAGTCTATCTATCTTATTGCTGAGACCACTTGTAGATACTGTCTGTCTTTTACCAGAGATGCATAAGCCCTCTTCTTCCTTAAAAATCTCTATTGCACGTGAAAGATTTGCGAGATTATCAAGAGGTTCGCCCATCCCCATATAGACTATGTTTATCATTCTGTTATGTTTATGGTCGTTGTCTCTCTTTAGAGCTACGACTTGAGCGACTATTTCTGCTGCAGTAAGGTCTCTTGTAAAGCCACCTTTGGCAGTTAAACAAAAAGCACATCCAACTTTACACCCAACTTGTGTTGAGACACAGATTGTATATTTTGCTTCTTGAGTTACATTTCCATCTTCGTCTTTAAGCTCATCTTTCATCTTTAGCCAAACTGTTTCGATAGTTTTTCCGTCTTGAAGTTCAAATAGATACTTTATAGTGCCATCGTTTGAAATCTCTTTTTTTACAACTTTAAGAGGATCAACTATATAGCTTTTTGCAAGTTCATTTTTTAGTACTTGAGGAATATTTTTCATCTGATCAAAGTTTTGTGCATAGTTGTGATACAGCCAGCCATAAATCTGTTTTGCTCTAAATGATGGTTTTATATTTGCTTGTAGCTCTTTTAGTGTAAAATCAAGTAGTGATGGTTTCATCTTTTTGTTAGCTCCTTGACTCTTTTTTTCACATGTAGTTCTAGAAGTTTTTTCGCCTCTTCGTGATTTTTTAAAAAGTCACTATGTGCATCTTTGTTAGTGTAGTTTGTTATACAAAAAACTCCACCAGCAGGTATATCAAACTCTTTTGCAACACTTAAAACAGCAAAAAATTCCATATTTTCAATACCTATACCTAGCTTTAAAAACTTGTTTGTTAGCTCTTTATTTGTAGAAATATAGTTTGATGAGTTGACTATAACATCTCTTTTTGTTTGGTCTATGTTAGTAGATATAACATTATCCAAAGGAGTGTAAGCATCATTAGTTAAAAACGCCAACTCAATATTTGCTGCTGTTTTCGACTCTACAATGTCAAATAAATTTTGCTCGCCATAACTTCCAGCGCTTCCTACAAAGAGTAAAAATTCAGGTTTATCAAAAAGGGCGGCTCTTGTTAGATTTATAGTCATTTCAATAAGCCCTACTCCCATCGGAGTTGCAAAATCAAATGTCTCACTATTGCCAGCACATATAATCATATCTTGCTCCTATAATCTAACTGGAATATTATTATCATGTAGGTAACGCTTCAAATCCATTATATCTATCTCTTTGTAGTGAAATATAGTTGCAGCAAGTGCCGCATCTGCACCATGAAGAAAAGCATCTTTTATGTGTTCCATCGTTCCAGCGCCACCACTTGCAATAACAGGAACATTTACAGCCCTGCTGATTTGCTCGGTTATGTTTAGCTCAAATCCAGCTTTTGTTCCATCAGCATCCATTGAAGTTAAAAGTATCTCTCCACTTCCACGTTCTACTACTTCTTTTGCCCATTCAACCGCATCAATACCAGTGTCAACTCTTCCGCCATTGAGATATACATTATATCTATCGCCTGTTTTTTTAACGTCTATTGCAGTTACAATACACTGTGAGCCAAATCTTTTTGCACCTTCATCTATAAGCTGTGGTCTTTGTATAGCAGCAGAATTTACACTTACCTTATCGCATCCAACATTTAAAAGTTTGTAGATATCTTCTAGTTTTCTTATTCCTCCACCAACAGTAAGAGGTATGAAAATCTCGCGAGCAACTTGCGCAACTATATCAACTATAGTATCACGATTGTCACTTGAAGCAGTAATGTCTAAAAAAGTGATTTCATCAGCGCCTTCTTGGTTGTATCGCTTTGCAACTTCTACTGGATCTCCAGCATCTTTAAGTCCTACAAAATTTACACCTTTAACAACGCGTCCATCTTTTACATCAAGACATGGGATGATTCTTTTAGCAAAATAGTTCAAGAGCTACACCTTTTATAATATAGTGGAATTATACACCCCCTGCCTTATATTTACTTTTTGATTAAGTTATACATAAAGAGGTTAAATGTTTCATGTGAAACATAGAGCAGTTTGTTCTAAAATAGAAGAAAATGGCAAATATATAAATTTTACGACAAAATTAACTAAATATAAGCAAAATTAGTATAAAATGCAAGCCAATGGAAAACATAGTAGCTAAAAAGAAATTCGGGCAGAATTTTTTAAAAGATGAGAGCGTTTTACGAAAAATAATCGAAGCGATGCCCAATAACGATAATAAAATCGTAGAGATTGGACCTGGCTTAGGTGATTTAACTAAATTTTTAGTAGATGTCAAAAGTGTAGATGCTTTTGAGGTCGATACCGATTTGTGTAAAGTGTTACAAACTAAGTTTGAAAAAGAGATCGCAACCAAGCAGCTCCACATACATTGTGGGGATGTACTCACTGCTTGGAAGAGTGAACTTATAGAAGAGTCGTATGATTTGGTGGCAAATTTGCCATACTATATAGCGACTAACATAATTCTAAAAGCCCTCGCAGATCCAAAATGTAAAAACATACTTGTAATGGTACAGCTCGAGGTAGCAGAAAAATTTTGTGCTCACGAAGGTGATAGAGTGTTTGGTTCTTTGAGTGTAATAACTCAGAGTGTAGGAGAAGCACATATAGTTGTGATAGTTCCGCCAAGTGCATTTGAGCCACAGCCAAAAATTAATTCTGCTGTTTTTTTAATACAAAAAAATAGTGATAGAAGCGATAAGGATTTCGAGGATATGCTTAGAGTTGCATTTACGCAGCCTAGAAAAACTCTTATGAAAAATCTATCATCCAAGTATGAAAAAAGTATACTTCAAGAAGCTTTTCTTAAGCTATCTCTTGCACAAACGATTCGTCCCCATCAAGTCTCTACAAATGACTATCACCAACTCTATAAATTAACAAGGAGTTTGGATGGAACAAGAGAATGAACAAAGCGTAAAAGACGCTTCTCAAGAAAATCGTAAACAATATAACAATAACAAAAAATATAACAATGATAGTAGTAGGCCAAATAACCAAAATGCCAACAAACCAGCAGCAGCAACTAATGCAAATGCTTTTAATAAAAATAAAGGTGGCTCAAAAGGGCGCCGTCGTCAAAGTTTGCCAGTCGATGAAAATCTTAGAGCATTTGTAGAACTTAATCAAGAAGCTCACAAGCAGAGACTGAATCCTCATTATAAATTAGATCTGAATTCAAAAGAAAAAATTCGTATTACCCCGCTAGGCGGACTTGGTGAAATCGGCGGAAATATAACTATATTTGAGACTCAAAATGAGGCGATACTTGTAGACGTTGGTATGAGTTTTCCAGATGAAGATATGCACGGTGTTGATATATTAGTACCAGATTTTACATATATTCGCGAGATAAAAGATAAGATTAAAGCGGTAATTATAACTCACGCTCACGAAGACCATATCGGTGCGATGCCGTACCTTTTTAAAGAGATGCAGTTCCCAATTTATGGCTCTCCACTTCCACTTGCAATGATTGCAGGTAAGTTTGATGAGCATCATATAAAAGAGTTTAAACAATATTTTAACCCTATTGAGAAGAGAAAAATATATAAAGTAGGTAATGATTTTGAGATAGAGTGGATGCATATGACACACTCTATCATTGATTCATCTTCTTTAGCAATTACAACAAGTGCTGGAACAGTTATTCATACTGGAGACTTTAAGATAGATCATACACCAGTTGATGGCTATACAGCTGATTTACATAGACTTGCTTATTATGGAGATAAAGGAGTTTTATGTCTTTTAAGTGACTCTACAAACTCTTACAATACAGCTCCAACTCCTTCAGAGCTAAGTGTTGCTCCTGCTCTTGATAGAGTATTTTCAAAAGCTGAAGGAAGAGTAATACTCTCTACATTTAGTTCAAATATTCACCGTGTTTACCAAGCTATTCAGTATGGCGTTAAATATGGAAGAAAGGTTTGTGTAATTGGACGTTCAATGGAGAGAAATATTGAAGTTGCAATGCAGTATGACTATATAAAACTTCCAAAAAATATTTTTGTTGAACCAGAACAAATTGCTTCTATGAATGATAAAGAGATTTTGATTGTTACAACAGGTTCTCAAGGAGAGCCTAGTTCTGCATTATTTAGAATGTCAATAGGCGAACACAGACATGTAAAGATCAAACCTACTGACTTGATTGTTCTTTCATCTCGTGCTATACCAGGTAATGAAGGCTCTATTTCAGGGATGCTTAACCACTTGCAACGTGCTGGTGCAAAAGTAGCAAATGATAGAGATATCCATGTATCTGGACATGCTTCTATAGAAGAGCAAAAGCTTATGCTGCGTCTTGTAAATCCTAAGTTCTTTTTACCAATCCACGGTGAGTATAACCATGTTATGAAGCATAAAGAGACAGCGATGATGTGTGGCGTTCCAGAGAGAAATATCTACATCATGAACGATGGTGATACTGTTGAAATTGCTCCAAAATATATGAGAAAAGTAAAAACTGTAAGAACAGGAAAAACATATATTGACAATCAAAATAATCATAAGATAGATGATGATATTGTCATAGATCGTCAAAAACTTGCACTTGATGGTATCGTTATGATAGTTGCGCAGATAGATGGACAACACTCTACTATGCTATCTAAACCACTTGTAACATCATTTGGGCTTGTAGCAGATAAGCAAGATAAAGCATTCGCCAAAGAGATGGAAGATGTTTTAGAACTTTTCTTAACTAACATAAAAGAGGGGCTTATCGAAAACCCAAGAGCATTAGAAAATGACCTCCGCCAAGTTGTTAGAAAGCATATCTATAGAAAAATGAAAAAATACCCGCTAATTGTTCCTCATATCTTTGTGATGTAATTAGCTACGCAACAGATACATATTAGTATCTGTTGCGCCTTCTAAAAGTTATTCCGCAATAAATAAAATCATATTTATAAATACATCATTTTCTCAGCTATTTCTTGATACTCTATCACTTATAAAAAATATACTAAAGGCATAGTTTTGTCAGAAAAACAAGATATACAATTTGAAGATGCAGTAAAATCTATGATGCTTCATGTCGGGGAAAATCCAGACAGAGAAGGGCTTCTAAAAACTCCTCAAAGGGTTAAGAAGGCTTACGAGTTTATCTTCGGCGGTTATAAAGAGGACCCAGAAGAGATATTAAGCGCTGCTCTTTTTACAAGTTCAAATGATGAGATGGTGCTTCTAAAAGATATTGAATTTTACTCTACGTGTGAGCATCATCTCCTGCCAATCATTGGGCGTGTGCATGTAGCGTATATTCCAGATGGCAAGGTTGTAGGATTATCAAAAATACCTCGTGTTGTTAATGTTTTTGCTCGTCGTATGCAGATTCAAGAGCAACTTACAGAGCAGATTGCTGATGCTATTATGAATACTATTAAGCCAAAAGGTGTAGCAGTTGTAGTTCAGGCAAGACACATGTGCATGGAGATGAGAGGGGTTGAGAAAATCAACTCAACTACTACATCTTCAGCCCTTCGCGGATTATTTAAAAAAGATGAAAAAACAAGAAGTGAGTTTTTCTCTTTGATAAATTCGCCTAATGGCTCACGTTATTAAGCGCTTAGCAATTCGGGGAGATATTTAATGCCTCTCTCACTTATAAAAAATAAAATCTCAAATAAAAAATACTCTGTTGCATTTGGGGAAGTTGTCAAGATAAATGCAACGGTTATTACTGCGCGCGGGCTTAGTGTGAGCATCAGCGACATAGTAAAAATTATCTCAAACGAAAGCACTCAAGAGACCATCGGAATGGTTACAGAGATAGATGGGTCTACTTTTTTTATAACGCCATTTAGTTTTGTTGAGGGATTTCGCTCAGGAGATAGAGTTTTTTTAGATCAAACAGGGTTAAACATACCAGTAAGCTCATCTCTTTTGGGGCGTGTTGTAGACCCTTTTATGCGTCCAATTGATGGAAAAGGAAGTGTGAACAGTTCAAAACTCTCTCCTATCATAAAAGCCCCAATTGCTGCTATGAAGCGTGGTATGATTGATGAAGTTTTTAGTGTTGGCGTAAAGAGTATTGATGGGCTTTTAACGTGTGGAAAAGGTCAAAAACTAGGTATTTTTGCTGGGAGTGGGGTTGGAAAATCTACTCTAATGGGAATGATTGTGCGTGGTGCAAATGCTCCCATAAAGGTTGTAGCACTTATTGGAGAGCGTGGTAGAGAAGTTCCAGAGTTTATTGAGAAAAATCTCGGCGGAAATCTAGAAAATACAGTTATAGTAGTGGCAACTTCTGATGATTCGCCACTTATGAGAAAGTATGGGGCGTTTGCTGCCATGAGCGTTGCAGAATTTTTTAAAGACCAAGGCTTGGACGTGCTCTTTATCATGGACTCTGTTACTAGATTTGCTATGGCTCAAAGGGAGATAGGTTTAGCGCTTGGTGAACCTCCAACCTCAAAAGGGTATCCGCCATCATCACTAACACTGCTTCCACAACTAATGGAACGTGCTGGAAAAGAGGAGGGCAAAGGCTCTATAACAGCATTTTTTACAGTTTTAATAGAGGGAGATGATATGGGAGACCCCATCGCAGATCAGTCACGCTCTATCTTAGATGGACACATAGTTTTATCTCGTGAGATGACAGACTTTGGAATCTATCCTCCAGTGCATATACTAAACTCTGCTTCAAGGGTTATGAACGATATAATCACGCCAGAACACCTAAGGGCAGTACAAAAATTTAGACGCTTATACACGCTTTTAAAAGAGAATGAAGTTCTCATAAGAATAGGTGCCTACACAAAAGGCAGTGATCCTGAGCTTGATGAAGCTATTAGTAAAAAGGGTAACATGGAGAAATTTTTGATGCAAAACTCATCATCTCAGAGTGATTTTAATGAATCAATAGAGACGCTCTTAGGGCTTATGAATCTTTCATAATAATATCAAAATCTCTCCAGCTATCTCTTCTTGGTCTTTGTGATTGAACCTCTGTTATCGCAAGTTTATGCGTTGAAATCTTCTCAAAATCTTTCATCAAATGAGCTATTTCACTATCTATCCCAAAAATATCTATATAGGTATAGATGATTGCTTCTGAGCCTTTAAAATCTTTTTTCTCAAAAAGTTTTTGGATTCTTACATGAAAGCTGACTCTTAATAAATCACCAATTTTATTGCGTCTGCTGTGCAGAGAAATTAACTCTCCAAGAGTTTTTTTAATATATTTTATATTTCCGCTAAGAGCATACTCTTCACATTTTTGCATCAGTTTTGACCAGTGATTTTCTAAAAGAACCCCGAGCTCCACTGTTTTTAGATATTTATGCAAATCTAAAATTTCATAGCACTCTATAAAATTACTATCATCATAAGCTTTTTGTAAAACTTGCATATATCTGCATTTTTTATGAAGATCTTCTAGTTCATCTTGAATTTTATCTATACCCTCAAGAGAGAGAAGAAGTTTTTTTGCATCTTCAACGCTTCCTTTTTTTATAGCTGCCTGTACATCATCAAGAGTCTCTCTTATTTGATTATTCATTGCAATATAGTTTGGAATCTCTTTAAAGAGTTCATTCATGCTTATTAGTTGGTTTATAGTGTTAAAGTCTTTTTTTTGAATAGCTTTTAAAAGCGATACGAACTCTTTGTTTTGTGTAAGAAGTAGATTTATCAGAGGTTTTTTTGAAAGCACAGTGCTGTATTGGCTAAGCAGTGCCTTCGCGCCTTGGATATTATTTTGCATAATATGTCTTTGAGCATTTAAAAAGGCTATTTTAAATACCTGCTCCATTTTTTGATACTGAAGTGTATTTTTTAGTGGTTCAAATTTTGAGCACATAGCATAAGCGAGAGGGTACTTTTTTTCTAAAAATAGAGCTTGAAATCTAAGATAATTTTTAAAAGCATCGAAGAGCTCTTTAATCTTTTGTTGTTTAGATTTTACATTTTTATAGACATCAAGGATTTGAGAAGCAAGGGCGATATTTTGGTTAATAAGTGCTTTTGTTGCGTTTTCGTAACTTGTTTGAAATCTCTCTTCAAGCATTTTATGCTCTTTTGAAGCATGTAACATAGGCTCTTTTGCTATAAGCTCAAATGCTTTTTCTAGTGAATTATGAAGAATAAGAGATTTTAGTTTTGCGATGCCTGGTAGCTCAACACTTACTATCGTGTTATCATAAAGAGCAGCTATTAATGAGCTGTCGTTAACAATATCCACTCTTTGTACTTGAGATTCAAATTCTATATAGTTACTATGAGTAATTTTATAGTTTTTTGTATCTATAATCATTATAGTTTTTGATTTGCCAACTACCATAAGATAATCAGGGTTTGACATAATTATGAGCTGTTGTATGCCAGTAATAGCGGTTCTTATAATTTTATAATTATGTGGATTATTTAGAAACACTATACTGATAGTGCCATCACTGTTTCCGCATACTAGTCTATTTTCATCTAAAAAGCACAAAGCATCAAGGCGACTTTTGTTGTGTGTTAGGACATCTATATTTGTTTGAGTATTAATGTCAATAATAAAAATAGCGCCACCATATCCGCTGCATGCAAACTGATTTTTATAAAAAGCAAAAGCACTTACAAAGTTTGTATACTCTTTTGCTTTAGAACCAAGCTCTTCTCTTTTGTGTGGAAAAGAGCAGAGTCTTGAGAGCAAGTTTGTCTGATCTGCTCTATACTGAAGGACTCTTCCATTTTTTGTTCCAGCAATTATATACGTTGAAGAGGGATCAAAGCTTATTATCTCTATCTCTTCATCGTATGTTTGAATCGATTGGACTATATTTTTGCTCTCTATGTCAATGATATATATAAAGGTAGAGGCAGCAAATGAGAAGTATTGAGAATTTGGGCTAAAAGCATAAGCGGTAGCGGTTGAATTAAGATAGCCATTAGCTATGCTTCTTTTAATATCACACCCATCAGTATCAAATATTTTTATGCCATGAAGTTTTGTACAGTAAGCTACAAATGAGTCATCTAGGGCTTTAAGCGCAACAATATCAGATTTTGCACTTAGGCATTCATATATTTTAAGCATTAAATATTATAGATAAAATATGTAGTATTTGAACTGAATATTGAGTGAGAGAGTTAAATTAAGCCATAAAAATGGCTTAATTTTTTAGAAATCTTTAGCTTCTACTTCAGAGTAAGCTTTCATTAGGTGTTTTCCCATTTGGCGATCAAACTCATCCCAATCATGGTAATCTTTTAACTCGGCAGATACTTCTGGTTTAATTTCATAACTCTCTTTGCCATCAGCATAACCTTTTTTTGCCCATTTTAGAACAACTTTAAAATAGTTTAAGAACGGATCAATAGTTTTATGCATTTCGCCTGAAGGACCATGCCCTGGAACATAAAGGTCATATTTTTTGTAACCTTTTCTTTGTGCAAGTATATCTTCAAGAAGCTCGATATTTCCAAATACACTAGAACTCTCATCCATACCGCCAAGACGACAATCCATTAGGTTATCGCCGAGCCACAATGTATTAGACTCAGTATGTTCTATCAGGATGTCTGTATCAGTATGTGCACGTTCAGGATGAAAAACTTTAAAAGTTTGTCCATCAATTTTAAGAACATCACCATCTTTTAAAACTTTAGTAGGGAAAGCAAAAGGTCCGTCAGTGCCTTTTAGATTTTTAGATAGGCCTTCTAATATGTTGTACCATACTCTAGCTTCACCATCTTTTGATGCTTTAATCATGTTTGGGTGCGCATAACTCTGTGCATCTGGAAATGCCTCTTGAAATGCTTTACCAGCAAACCAGTGGTCTCCATGCTTGTGAGTATTTAGGATAGCAAGTACAGGTTTGTTTGTAGCTTTTTTATATTCAGCTACAATCTTTTTACCTACATTGTAGTTTCCGCCTGGATCAATTACGATAGTTCCATGCTCACCCTCTACAAATGATGGATTGTTCATAAAACCCTCATTTTCAACACTTGGGTTCATTGGAGGACCATGCATAATCCATACATTTTTAGTAACTTTTTTAAACTCGAAATTACCGAGCTTTCCTAATGTAAATGCGTGTAACGATAAAGAAAATGTAACAATCATTGCAATTATTAAACTTATTTTTCTCATTGATATCTCCTAATTAATTTTTTTGATAAAATTATCACAAAATAATTATACTTTTTTTAATTTAAAATTGCAAGAATGTGAAGTAATTTCCCTCAAGATGAGGGAAAAAAGAAGAAGGTTGGTTACGCTCTACCTGAAAGCATACCGTGGATAGTCATCGGCTTAAGAAGATAAACTTTTAATAACCACATAATCCATCTCTCTTGAGTTGGGTCTAGAGGGAATGAAGGAGTTGGTTTTTTACTCCAGTTAAACTCTGCAAGCATAACAGTACCAAGACCTGTGATAAGTGGACAAACAGTGTATCCATCATATTTAGCTGTTAGTTCTTTTGCACCCATTGCTGCAACTACGTTTTCAACAATAACTTTGTATTGCTTACGAGCTGAACCACCAGTTTTACCCATTGGAACACCAGCACAATCGCCTACTGCCCAAATATTAGGGAAGAATGAAGATTGAAGAGTCTCTTTGTTTACAGCAACCCAGCCACCAGAGCCGATTTTTGATTTGCCTACAACATCTGGAGATTTCATCGGAGGAGCAACGTGCATAAAGTCATATTTAAATTCAACTGGCTCACTAACTTCAACTTCTTTGAAAATTGGCTCACCCATTTCATCTTCAAATTGTTGTTTTTCCATACGCCATTTGTTAAATGTTGCTGTTTTAGTAGCTGTATCTACTGCTACTAGGTTATGCTTATAGTTAGCTATAAAGCCTCTTGTTTCAAATTGTTTAACAATTGGAGCGTTATAATCTGGAATACCAAATAAAGCGCCATTGTTAGTATTGAAAGTAAGTTCAACTTTGTCACGAACACCAGCTTCTACAAGACGAGCATGTGTTAAATACATGATTTTAAGTGGAGCACCACCACATTTGATAGCACCTCTTGGGTTAGTAAAGAGTGCTTGAATTTTTTCAGAACCCGTATGAGCTTTTGCTTTTGAAATAAGTTCTTGAATACCATCCCATGTTGCTACTGCACCATCTTGGAAATATAGAGAGTGTAGACCATTTTTTGTGATAGTCTGTTTTGTAGCTGCATTATCTTTTCCAGAAGATGTAATTTCGCCTTCTATACCTTGGATAGCAGCATAGTTAAGGTTTGCACCAGCAGCAACGATAAGTTGATCATAAGATACTTCTTGGCTTCCATCAACAACTACTTTGTTGTTTTCAGGATCAACTGAAGTTACAGTTCCTTTGATTAGCTTAACGCCACTTGGAACAAAATCGTCTCTTTTATAAACGATATCATCTATTTTCCAAACACCAGACGCAACTAAAGTTTGTCCTGGTTGATATGAAACAGAGATTGGATCTGGCTCAATTACTGTAATATCTGCGTTTGAGATAGTGTTGTTAAGGCGAGCAGCAGTACTCATACCAGCTAAACCACCACCAAGTATTACTATTTTACCCTTAACGTCCGCAGATGCAGATGCAGTTGCAGCGCCAACAGTAGCACTCGCCATTAATGATGCAGCTAGTGGTGATACCGTTAAATACTTAAGAGCGTCACGACGAGACATAATCTCTGGATGCTTATCAACTTCGTTTAAAATCTCTTCTAAGATCTTGTTATTTTTCATGCACTTTCCTTTTTATGATAGAGTTGTCAATTCTACAAGTTTGTGGCTTAAGAAAGTTTTAAAAATGCTATATTTATATACGATTGAGTCCATAAAATCTGTTTATGTATCATTTTTTTACTTAATTTTTTAGATTAATAATTATTCATTTTATTTATAATAAGCTACTCGAATATCACATTAATATAACTCTTTTTAACATAACAAATCAAATATCAATATTTTATAATTATGGTATAAATTGTTTAATAAATTTTATCTATTATAAGTTGTGCTGATATTTTAGAATTAAACTCATTTTTAACTACTCGATAACTACATGTAAGTTTGTCTGAAGTCGATAGAGTCAAAACTTTTTTAAATTGTATCAACTCAAGTGCAGTGGTTTCGTCATTTTTCTGTCTGATTTTTACTTTTGAGTGAGAGCCATCTTTTCCAAAAGTTTTTACTTCAACTATTAAAGCATCTCTTATCAAGAAAAGTGGGCGTGTATTTGCTTCACCATATGGCTCAAAACTCTCAAGCAGAGTTAAAAGTTCTAGGTCTATCTGGTCGCTGGGAACTACCCCCATCACTGCTTCAAGTGATAAAAAATCATCAGGGTTTAGTTTTGAAGCACTCTCATTTATGGCAACTCTGAATGCTTCTATATGTTTCTCTTCAAGAGCCAATCCAGCCGCCATCTTGTGACCGCCAAATTTTGTTAAGTAGTGAGAATTTTGCTCTATGAGCTTGTGGATATTTACATTTCCAATACTTCTTGCACTGCCTTTGGCAACTCCATTCTCGAGACTTAAAACAATAGTTGGTCTTGAGTAGTACTCTGCGACTCTTGCTGCTACTATTCCGACAACTCCTTCATGCCACAGCTCTTTTGCTACAACTATAACCTTGTCATCTCCATTTGCAACGCTTAGAGCCTCTTTTGTTGCTTCTGCTTCAAGTTCACGTCTTGACTCATTTAGTGAGTTTAAAATCTCAAACTGTGCATAAGCTTCATTTATAGTTTGCGCTGTAAAAAATTTTAATGCAATTGAGGCATCTTCCAATCTTCCTGCTGAGTTTATACGAGGTGCTATCTGAAAAGCTATATCTTCAGATGAGATAATTTTTTTATTTAAAAAGTCTCTTATGATGATAGATGAGGCTCTGTTTGAACTCATTAAAACTTTTAATCCCTCTTTTACAAGAGGTCTATTTATATCTGTTAGAGGCATTATATCAGCGATTATTGCGATACAAAGAATGTCTAAAAAAGCTCTCATATCTATGTTTAGCTCTAGCTCTTTTTTTAGCAGTGCTAAAAGTAGCCATGCAACTTGAGCACCGCATATCTCCTGAAATGGGTATTTGCATGTTGAGAGTTTTGGATTTACTATCGCATAGGCACAAGGGAGAGTGTCAAGTGGTGTATGATGGTCTGTAATGATTAACTCGATGCCTCTTTGTGCGCAAATATCTGCTGCTTCTATTGCTGTTATTCCATTGTCTACAGTTATTATTAAGTCCGAATCTATACGTTTTAAAACATTTGGGCTAACACCATAACCATCGCTAAATCGGTTTGGTATAATGGCTTCAAGAGGGTATGGAATTTGTCTAAAAAAATCAACCATGATAGCAGTAGCACTTACACCGTCTACATCATAATCTCCAACAAGAGTTATTTTTTTCTTCTCTCTTATGGCATCTGCTATTTTCTTTGCAGCTTTTGGCGCGTCATTTAAAAGTGATGGATCTGGGATGTGAGAGAGCTTCTTCTCTTGGCTCTGAAATCTTTGGCTAAGAAGTTCAAAGATAGAGCTTTTGCTAAGAGTAGGAACATCATCAAAACGAAGTTTCTTTAGAAAAAGAGACATTTTAAAAATGTACTACTCTTCTTGAGATATAGTTAATGTTGCTTCAACAAATGCAAGGATTGAAGGATTTGGAGTTTGCAGTCTTGATGTAAACTCTGGATGAAACTGAACACCTAGGAACCATGGATGATCTTTTATCTCAACAGTTTCTATGAGCCCATCAGATTCCCCTGTAACAATCATACCAGCATCTTCAAGTGCTTTGCGGTAAGTTGGGTTTGCTTCATATCTATGGCGATGTCTCTCATATATGGTTTTTTCTCCATGATATGCTTTTCGTATGATAGAGCCCTCAAGCGTATCACATGGATATTCTCCAAGTCTTAGCGTTCCGCCCATTGGAGATTTGTGAGTACGGAGCTGTTTGTTTCCGCTTTGATCTAAGAAGTTGTCTATTAGATAAATCATAGGATATGGAGTATTTTCATCAAACTCAACTGAGTTTGCACCCTCATATCCAAGTACATTTCTTGCATACTCTACAAGTGTTAATTGCATACCAAGACAGATACCAAGATAAGGAATTTTATTTACTCTTGCATACTCAATTGCTTTAATTTTGCCCTCAACACCACGATTTCCAAATCCACCAGCAACTAAAACAGAGTCACAGTCGCCCAGAAGTGCTTCTGCTCCTCTCTCTTCTATCTTCTCACTATCAACCCAGTGAATCTCAACACGAGTATCAAGATGTGCTCCTGCATGGATAAGAGCTTCAGTTAGAGATTTGTAAGCCTCTTTTAGTTCAAGATATTTCCCTACAAAACCAACAACAACGCGATCTTTTGGTTGAACTATCTTCTTTACAAGAGAGTCCCACTCTTCCATATTTGGATTGAGTTCACCTAGCCCCAACTCTTTTGATATGGGCTTTAAGATATTTTGTCTTAAAAATGAGATAGGTACATCATAGATACTAGCCGCGTCAAGTGCTTCAATTACGCTATCTGAAGATACATCACAGCTCATTGCCAGTTTTTTCTTAAATGTTTTAGGAAGTGCGTTTTCGCTTCTTGCAATTATCATTTGTGGAGTTATACCGATACGGCGAAGCTCTTGAACAGAGTGCTGTGTAGGCTTACTCTTTAGCTCTCCAGCTGCTTTAATGAAAGGGATAAGCGTTACATGCACAAAGAAAGTTCCCTCAACTTCATCATCATGTTTCATCTGGCGAATCGCCTCCATAAACGGAAGTCCTTCAATGTCTCCAACAGTCCCGCCAAGTTCTACTATAAGTATATCGTGACCCTCTCCAGCCTCTTTTATGCGCTTTACAATCTCGCCAACGATATGAGGAATAACTTGAATAGTCTGTCCTAAATATCCACCTGCGCGCTCTCTCTCAATTACCGATGAGTAGACTTGTCCTGTGGTAAAGTTGCTTGATTTTAAGTATGAAGTATCTAAAAATCTTTCATAGTTTCCTATATCTAGGTCGGTTTCAGCTCCATCTTTTGTGACAAAAACCTCACCGTGTTCTAGCGGGCTCATAGTCCCAGGATCAACATTTATATATGGGTCTATTTTTAACATGCCTACTTGTATGCCCGAGTGCTTAAGCAGAGTGCCAATACTAGCAGCTGTAATCCCTTTTCCAAGAGAACTTAAAACACCACCTGTTACAAAAATATATTTAGTCATAAAATAGCTCCAAAATGTCAATTAAAGTGGCAATTATAGTGTAGTATCTCTTAAAATTAAGAATAAAGGGACCCATACAAAAAGGTTATTTAGCTATAATTTTAACCTCATTATGGTGTAAATAAAAACTATAAAAAATATCTGAAAGATTTTCATGGATTCAACACTTCTATATATAGTTATGGCACTTGGTGTCTCAACTATACTCAACCTAATTTTAAAACGTTTTGGTATTTCACAGATAATTGGTTATATCTTTACTGGCACAGTAATTGTATATTTATTTGATTTAAGACATATGAATGACTCTTCTACGCTTGAGCATATTGGTGAGTTTGGTATAGTTTTTTTGATGTTTACAATAGGGCTTGAAATCTCTCTTGCAAGAATGTACAGCATGAAAAAAGAGATATTTTTAAATGGTTCCTTGCAAGTAGCTTTTACAACTCTTATAGTTTATGCAGTTAGTCACTATCTTTTTTCATTGGATTCAATCTCAGCACTTATCCTATCTTTGGCATTTGCCCTCTCTTCTACTGCTGTTGTTCTTAGCTATCTAAAGAGCTCAAAAGAGATTCATAGTCCATATGGACAACAAGCAACTGGGATACTTATTTTTCAAGATATTGCAGTTATTCCTATCTTGATTCTTTTAGGATTTTTAACAAGTAATGCAGATCAGAGTGTGCTTATAATCTTAAGAGATACTGCTATAAGTGCTGTGCTGGTTATTGGTCTTATGTTTATAGTTGGTAGAAGAGTTATGACATGGCTTCTGCACTTCTCCGCTTCAAGTGAAGTAGATGAGCTTTTTATGGGCTCTGTTCTTTTTATAGTTGTGAGCGCGGCTCTTTTAGCCTCATATATGGGCTTTACATACTCTCTTGGGGCTTTTGTTGCAGGTATGATTATAGCCGAGACAAAATACCATCACAAAGTAGAATCAGATATAGGGCCATTTAAGGATATTTTACTTGGTACATTTTTCATTGTTGTGGGTATGAAGATAGATGTACTGTTTTTTATAGCTAATTTTGGAACAATCGCTGGTCTGTTTGCGCTTGTTATGATTTTAAAAACAGCTGTTACCTATCTTATTTTGCGCCTTACCTCTTCACATTCACGCTCCCTAAAAACTGCACTTGCTATCTCTCAGGTTGGAGAGTTCTCTTTTGTAATTTTTGCCGTTGCAAGTATGGGCGGACTCTTAAACAAAGAGTTGGAGTCGCTTTTTGTTCTTATAGTAATCTTTTCGATGGTAATTACTCCATTTTTTATCTC
Organism: Sulfurimonas limnophila; assembly: GCF_059705345.1. Classification (NCBI taxonomy): domain Bacteria; kingdom Pseudomonadati; phylum Campylobacterota; class Epsilonproteobacteria; order Campylobacterales; family Sulfurimonadaceae; genus Sulfurimonas; species Sulfurimonas limnophila. Next base: position 2,155,612 of record NZ_AP046127.1, on the reverse strand, counting down.
AAAAATAAATAGATTTGTAAGCTATCTGACAAATTATGAGTATCTTGGACTTAAAACTTCTGCCTTTACATCAAGACAAAATCATGTAATAGTTTGCGGATACAGTATTACAGGAAAGTTTGTAGCACAGTACCTCGATAAGATAGATGCTCACTATGTCATAATCGATAATAACCCAAAACATGTTCAAGAGGCTCTAGCAGACAAAAAAGAGGCATATCTTGGAGATATGGCAAAACACTCTCTTCTTGAAGCCCTTAATGCAGAGGGCTCTGCTGGTGTAATCGTAACGCTTGATAATATAGAGAAAAAAAGAGCGATTTGCGAAGCGATACTAAAACATACAAAACATGTAAATCTGATTGTAAAAGTTTCCACAATGGAAGATATAAATAATCTTGAAGATTTGGAGATAACATCTATGGTTGATGACAAAGTTGAGGTAGCTAGACTGCTTGTTGAAAAAATGGCTACATGCAGTTTAAAGTTTTAAGATGATGAAAAATATATATATTACTGATTTGGACCACACTTTTTTACGAACTGATTTAAGCCTCAGCGATTTTACTAAAAGCAGATGGAACGCTATGGCGCAGGGCTCTATCGCAACCATAGCAACAGCTAGAACATATAAAAAAACAGTGCAGTTTTTACGTGATGTAGAGATAAATGCTCCGATGATACTTCTAGATGGTGCGTTAATTGCAACTGTAGATAAAAAGATAATAGATTCAAAATTTATAGCAAAAGACGCAGGAGATGCCATAATAGATGAGGGTGCAAAGTTTGGAATCTACCCTTTTGTTTTAGCATTGAGAGATAAAAACCTAAATGAGGCATTTTTATACTCAAGCACGTTAAATGAGCACCAAAAAAGTGTACTATCGAGATATAAAGGTGATGATAACTTAAGCGAGTGCAGAGATATCAGAGCGATGCAAGAGAACTTTAAAATCGTCTATTTTGGCGATGAGGTACTTCTTAGAGAGTTGGCAAAACACTTAGAAGCAATCTTTGGCAATATATTTAAGTATATACTGGCTCCAGAAGCTTACGTTGGATGCTACTTTTTAACTATCTTACATAAAGATGCAGATAAGTCTCACGGGATAAGAAGCGTGAGTGAACATATGGGTTTTTACTTAAATAAATTAACAGTATTTGGTGATAACTTCAATGACGTTGGAATGTTTGAGATAGCTGGAACTTCTGTTGCCGTAGCAAATGCACAAGATGGTGTAAAAAAATTAGCAAAGATTGTGCTAGAACATACAAATGATGAAGACGCTGTAGCACACTATCTTGATAGTCTAAAAAATGTCTACTAAAAGCTCGTTTATGCCTATGTTTATCATGGGTACTCTCTTCTTTATCTTTGGCTTTGTAACGTGGTTAAACGGCTCTTTAATCCCATTTTTAAAAATAGTATGTGAGCTTAATGAGTTTGAAGCACTCTTTGTAACATTTGCTTTTTATATCTCATATACTGTGATGGCTCTTCCTATGGCGTATGTTCTGGAAAAAACTGGCTATAAAGATGGCATGGCTCTAGGACTTGGAGTGATGGCGTTTGGCGCTCTTCTTTTTATACCAGCAGCGCTAAGTGCTGAATTTATCATCTTTTTAATCGCGCTCTTTACCTTAGGAACAGGGCTTACAATCCTTCAAAGCGCTTCAAATCCATATATCGTTTATCTGGGTCCAGTAGAGAGTGCGGCTATGCGAATAAGCATAATGGGAATCATAAACAAAAGTGCTGGAGTTTTGGCGCCTATCGTCTTTAGCGCTTTGCTCTTTTTGGATGTTGGTACACAAGATGTGATGAGCGAAGCTTCAAGAGATGCTCTTGCCCAAAAACTTATAGTTCCATATATTGTTATGGCGCTTATATTGGTAGCTCTTATTGTTCTTATCAAGCGCTCATCACTAGAAAATCTCACAATAAAAGATGATGCTTCAAGTGGTGAAAAAAGTTCTATATTTGAATTTCCACGCCTTATTTTAGGCTCAATCGCTCTCTTTTTTTATGTCGGTATAGAGGTTATCGCAGGAGATACGATAGCTCTTTATGCGCAAAGTATTGGAGTTGAGAGTTATAGCACTCTTACCTCTTTTACCATGTTTTTTATGGTGCTTGGATATGTAGCGGGAATTATTTTTATACCTAAATATATCTCACAAAAAACCGCACTTGTAGGCTCAGCCCTCTTTGGTATTTTGTTTTTACTCGGTGTTGTATTTTCATCATCAACTTCTCATACTTCATCTGAGATTTTATGGGGGTGGAGTGGAGTTAGGACTCTTCCAGATACTATAACATTTGTCGCACTTTTAGGTTTTGCAAATGCTCTTGTATGGCCGACTATCTGGCCATTAGCGCTTGATGGGCTTGGCAAACATACTCCAAGGGGGAGCGCACTGCTTATCATGTCAATAGCGGGAGGAGCGCTTCTTCCGCTTCTTTTTGGCAAAATTGCTCAGCTGGTCTCAAATATGCAAACAGCATATCTTCTTGGCATACTCTCTTATGCTTTTATACTCTATTATGCTGTCGCAGGGCATAAAATCTCATCTTGGAAAAACAGTGATAACGCATAAAAAACTCTCTAATGGATTTGAGTATATAGAGGTTCAAAACAGTTCTGCAACAGCAAAAGTAGCGCTTCAAGGTGCGCATCTCTTTGAGTATCAAAGAGTTGGGCAAGAGGCTATTTTATGGCTTAGCGAGATTAGCGATTTTGAGCAAGGCAGAGCAATTCGTGGCGGTGTTCCTCTGTGTTGGCCATGGTTTGGGTTTAGTGAAGATAAAACTCTGCCTCAACACGGTTTTGCAAGAACTACAATGTGGGAGTTTGTAGGTGCTAATGAGATAGATGATAGTGAGACTACTCTTCTCTTTAGACTGAGCAACAGTGAACAAACACTCAAAATTTGGAACTATAAGTTTCTCTTAGAGCTTCAAATCACAATTTCCAAAGAGCTAAAGATGGAGTTAAAAACTACAAACTTAGATGATAAGGTTTTTAAAATATCCCAAGCTCTTCACACATACTTCAGTGTTTCACATATCTCTGAAGTAGCTATAAAAGGCTTGGATAAAAAACCATATCTTGATGCTCTCTCATGGCAAAAAGAGGTTCAAGGAGGCAATATCCGTTTTGAAGAAGAGGTTGACAGAGTCTATCAAGAGGTTAATAATAAGATAATATTAGTGGATAAAAACAGAGAGATTCATATAAAAAACACAAACTCTGCCTCTGTTGTTGTCTGGAATCCATGGATAGAAAAAACTTCAAGAATGAGTGCCATGAAAGAAGATGCGTATGAACATTTCGTGTGTATAGAATCAGCGAATGCCTTTGATGACACAAGAGTAATAGAGCCAAAGCAATCCCATACACTAATAGCACAAATCTTTTAATAGCCACTTAAATATAATAATTTATTATAGCTTAAGAGCAATAGGAATATTCTCTTGTAGAGTAAAAATTACTTTTAAAGGATAGTGTTATGAAAATTTCATCAAGAAGAGGTTTTATAACGTATATGGCTATGTTGGGTTTAGTGACTTGGAGTACGACACCGCTTTATGCAAAGGCACCAAAGAAGGTATTTAGATATCAAGAGACACCATTAGATGGAAAAAAGTGTTCAGATTGTATCTATTATCTGCCTGAGACTGGTGAGTGCAAGATGGTCGAGGGTTCAATTAGCCCTGATGGTTGGTGTACTATTTATATGAAGAAAAAATAGTCACATTTTTAGCTACTTGCTTTTAGTAAGCAGTAGCTCTCTTTGTGCCTCATAAGCTAGACGCATAACTCCAATGGCATAGTTTGAAGAGTTGTTATAGCTCATGATTTTTTGAGTGTACTCTCGCACATAATCTAGTTCTACATTACCACATGTGAAACATTTGTAGATTTTATCCCCTTTTTTGCTACTGGCATATACAAAGGAAGCATCACTGTTTTCAAATTCAAAATCGTACCACTTAGACTCTAATTCAACTATGTTTGGAATTTTACTCCAATCAAGCATAGCCGTAAATTCTGCTTTTTCATGTAAAAAATTTGCAACAGATACGATTGCATCCTCCATTTTTGTCAAATCTCCAATCTCTGTTTTATAACCCTTTGCATATACAAAACTGTTTGGCATAAACTGTGGAATCCCGATAGCTCCAGCGTACGAACTAGGAAGATTACACTCCAATGGTGCAACCCCTCTTTTATAACAGTGCGTAATTATTGAGACCATATTCGTTTTGCCCATATTTAGGAGCCATTTTTCTCTTTGTGAGTTTGGTTTTACTCTTAGCACTAGAGTGTTAAAGACTACAAAAGCGTCATGTGATGGTTTTATCTTTCCAAGTCTTGTCTCTTTTATCAAGATAGAGGCGATTATTTCGCGATTTACTCCATACTCTTTTTCTACAAAATCATACACTTCCTCATACTCTCTTAAGTGGATAACCATTTCAGAGATATATTTTACAAGTGTGTTGTTTGCTCTTTTCTCATTTTTTTTATGCTGTGCTATATACTCTGGCTGTAAGTATTTGTAGCTTACTTCATCAAATTTTTTTGTTTTAAAGTATGAGAGTAAAAATTCATTTGCATATTCGTAGGTTACTCCGCTATTTACTGCTTTTTTACATATATCTTCATAATTTTTATTTTTAAAAGAGCAGTTCTCATATTTAGCAAAAAGAAAAATCGGTATCGCTAGGATAAAAAATAACTTTCTCATGATGTGTGAAACTCCCTGTTTTTTACTTTTTTAGTATAATAGCGGAGTTTAAAAAACAAAATAGAGGAGAAGAGATGGAAGTAGATAAAGCTTGTAACAACGAGATATGTCTAAAGAGCAAGGAGTGTGCTAGATTTCAGTCATATTTAGATGGAAATCAAGATTATAAGACCTTCAAGGGGACTGAAGTAAAAGGGTGCGGGCAGTTTATAGAGAAGTAGCCTCTGCCACGCTTAATCTCTCTGGTGTGCCAATATCGTGCCATACACCGTCATAAACAGAAGCGCTTACTCTCTTATTATCGATAGCTTGACGAAGAATAGGTGCTAATGGCAATTTTGCTTCATAAAGAGTGTTAAAGAGTTTTGGACTGTAGTATCCTATGCCCGAGAAGGTATATTTTATATCTGCGTTATTTATAGCTCTATCTTTATCAAGCCCAAAATCACCTGCGAGATTGTGCTTAGGGTTTGTGACTAAAATGAGATGTGCCAAATCATCCCCCAAATCAAAATCACTCTCAAACTCATAATCGCACCAAACATCTCCATTTACGACCAAAAAAGTATCATCTCCTAGCAAGGGGAGTGCTTTTATGATTCCACCAGCGCTCTCTAGAGCACCACTCTCTCTCTCATCAGAGAAGAGCAGACTAACTCCCCATTTGGAGCCATCTCCTAAATATGAGATGATTTTATCTCCAAGGTGCGCTATATTTATAACAATCTCACTAAACCCAAGATAGGCAAGTTTCTCTATATGCCACACAATAAGTGCTTTGGAGCGGATTTTTATAAGCGGTTTTGGGATTTTGTCTGTGAGTGGACGCATTCTCTCTCCGCGTCCTGCTGCTAGTATCATGGCTCTCATTTGCTTCTCTCACCTTTAAATATTTATGCCACTCTGTTTTCATCTTTTTTTGGTGCTTTGAAAAAATCAATCATAAAAACAAGAAAGATAGAGAGGATAAAGGCACTAATAAATGCAACCGTTACTATTAATCTTTTCTTTGGTTTGATAGGGTGTTCGCTAATATAAAAATCACCAACCAACTCATGATTTTTCACATAGTTTGGAGTTAAATAAAGATTTAGAAGTTCTATCTCATCTCTTAGTTTAGATATTCTCTCTTGAAGTTCGATATCAATTTTGTATTGTAGATTTCTGATGTTTTCATCACTTAAGTTCTTTTTTTCTCTCTCTAGGTTGGGAATACGCTCTTTTAAGATACTCTCTTTTTCTATTTTAAGATCTTCTGTTTTGTTTAAAGCGTTTAATAGCATAGTTTGGTAGTTTAGAATCTGCATGGAAGATATCATTACTGAGGTTTCATTAGATGAGTTTTGTATGGTTTTGCCCAGTTTTTGTGTCTCTTTATTGTACTCTGAGATTTTTTGCAAATAGTTTGTTAGTTTTTCTTCAACCGCAGGAAGCTCTACTTTTAAAAGCATAGTTATCTTTTCATCTATCTTAGCTATTTGCTGAGATTTTATTCGCTCTATCTCATGCTTTATATTTGGCGTTTCATAATTTTCAATCCGCTCTATTGCTTTATTGTTGTTTTCAATCTTGTTTTTTGTAGTTAGCAGATACTGCTCTATCTTGCTCTGGTGCATACCCTTTAGGTAGTCTAAAGCTTCTCTGCTCTTTTTAAGAGCTTCATCATTTGATATGCCCTCTGCTCTGAGTTCTATAAAATCAGGTGCATCTTTATTTACACTTACGCTTGTGATTTCTGATGTAAAGTTGTCAACCTTTTTTTTATCTTCAACATTAAACACAACTGAGACTATTTTTTCAATGTTTTTTGGAGTATCAAGCAGATTTTCGCCTATATGTCCAACTTGAATATTTGCTTTTACTTCATATATAGGTTTTTGCATATAAGCGTAAATTGTTGCAAAAGCCGTGATGATTAGTGTGATTGATATGATGAGTGTTTTATATCTGTATATGGTCTTAGCAAGTTCTCTTAAATCTATCTCATCTTCTTGTATGTATGTTTGTGTTTTATTCATTATTACTGCTTTTTTATTTTTGAAAATTAGTTATATAGACCTTGACATTTGAGCTCTGCTGTTTAAAACTAACCCTTTACGCTATCCAAAAACTTTGCAAACTCTTTTGTCTGCTCATATCTTTGTGCTGTATCTATGAGGTACTTCAGAGTTAGAGGTATATCTTTGAGATAGCCATTTTTCTTGTCACGTATGCTCAAGCGTGAGAAAACTCCAAGCACTTTGATATGTCTTTGCATCCCCATAAAGTCAAACCATTTTATAAAGGTTTCATCATCTACCTTTATCCCTTTTTTATCACGAAACTCCAAGGCTAGTTTTTTAATCTCTTTTCTGTCATAAGCAACATAGCAATCTTTTAGCAAAGAGGCCAAGTCATAAGTAACAGCGCCACTCATAGCGTCTTGATAATCTATGATACCTATCTTGTTATCACTCTTTAGCATAATGTTTCTGGAGTGAAAATCACGATGAACAAACACCCCCTGAGGCTGTTCTAAAACAACCTTGCTTATAGCATCTAAAGTCTTTTCTAAAAGCCCTTTTTGGGAGACGCTTAATTTTACTTTTAAGAGTTTTTCTAAGTACCACTCCTGCATTAAATCCATCTCAAAATGAAGAAACGCTCTATCATAAAGAGGCAGTGAGGAGCTATCTGTCTTTTGCATCTTCAAGATTGAATTTATAGCTTTTGTATAAAAGGCTTTATAGTTTTGATTATTTAAAATATCTAGATAATGGGTTGTTCCAAAATCTTCTAATATTAAGTAACCATCTTCTTGATTTTGTTCAAAGATTTTTGGCGAACACACTTCAGCAGCACAAAGTTTCAGCGTTATATTGATAAAAGATTTTAGTGAATCCAGTTCTTGAGAAGAGTCCATTAAAATCGCAGTTCTATCACCGTTTCGCAATCTGTAATATTTCCTAAAACTAGCATCTGCCAGTGCACTCTCAATAGTGTAGTTTTTAAATGAAGTCTCACTTAACCACTCTTGTATTTTACTCATAAATAGCACCTAAAATAGAATCTCTTAGCGCTCCGCTAACGGACGAAATTTTAACACATTTTTTATGGATTCTCTCACGAGAGAGCCAAGCAAATGCCATCGCTTCCATAAACTCACTACTTACACCATACTCATCACTTGAAACTATTTTTATATCATTAAGTTCTTCTTGCAAACGTTTCATGAGATGACTATTGCAAATGCCTCCACCACACCCAATAAGTAGAGTCGTTTTACTTTTTTTCAACTCGTTTGCGATACTTATAACGGTTAGCTCAAGAAGTGTGGCTTGAATGTCTCTCGCTTTTATGTAAGGGCTATTTTGATTTTTTTTAGCAAAGTTACCTAGCTGTTTTATAAGCCATTTCTCGCCAAAAAGCTCACGACCAGTGCTCTTTGGGGCACTTTTTAAAAAGTAAGGCTCTCTTAGAAACTCCCTTAAGAGAGCTCTATTTGGGGTTCCAGATTTTGCCCACTCTCCATCTTTGTCGTAAGAAGCTCCGTTATAGTGTGAAATCCAATAATCCATAAGCACATTACCACATCCAGTATCATAGCCGATAAGAGGCTCGGTGAGAAGCGTGATATTTGCCATACCGCCAATATTTAAGATGGCTACATTCGTGCCTAATTTAGAGAATAAAAATTGATGAAATGCTGGAGCAAAAGGTGCTCCTTGACCTCCAAGAGCAATATCTTTTTGCCTAAAATCACTTACAACAGGTATGCCTAGCCTAGCTGTAATGATGTTGGCATTTCCCAACTGCATAGAGAATGGATTTTGGCTCTCAGGCTCATGCCAAAGAGTTTGCCCATGCAGACCAATAGCTCTTACTTTAGTCGCTTCGATACCGTTCTCATCTATAAATCTCTCTAGTGCATCTGCGTACATCTTGCCTAGTCTAGTATCTATCTCACCAATCTTTTTAAGTGTTGTTTGAGTGTTTATAGCATCTAAAATATCACTCTTTAACTCTGTATCAAATGGATAAGAAGCACACAAGATAGCTTCAAAAGCCTCATCTTCTATCTCACAATATGCAACATCAATCCCATCAAGACTGGTTCCAGACATCACACCTATATAAAATTCACTCACGACTATCTCCAAGTTGCATAATCAAAAACGAGACAACTGTTCCTATAACCATTTGAGAGGCAAATCCTATCGTTATGCCAAACATATATGGCTGAAGTGCTAAAACAGTGATAAAGCCCATAATTAGGGCAATAAGAACAGTTGTTCTGTTTCCACGAGAGGTAAATATAGCTGAAAAATAGACACCTAAGAGACCAGTATATGCAAACGACATAACCCCAAGAGCAAAGCCAATTAAGGAGAGGTCACTATATCGCTGCCAGAAGTAACTAAGCATAGCCATTAGAGATAAAAGAAGGGCAAAGATAAGCACAGCTACTCTTGAAGCTTTTACAAAATGCTCCTCATCTACCTCACCACGCGCCAATCTCCAAGGTCTGTATAAATCCTCAACGCCAACCGATGCCATAGCACCAAGGACTGAGTTTGCACTTGAGAGCGCTGCTGCAATCGCACCTACTGTAACCAAACCTCTAAGCCCCTCAGGCATCTCATTTAGTATGTAGTACATAAAAACTGTTATCTTCTCGCCATCAAAACTCTGTGCTACACTGCTTTGCATATAAAACAGATAAAGAAGAGCACCGATACTCAAAAAAAGCAGAACAACGGGAATAGTAAGCAGTATTGAGATGATAAGAGCTTTTGCCGCCTCATCTTTGTTTTTACATGCAAGAACTCTTTGCGTCATATCTTGATCAAGCCCAAAAGCTGCGATATTTAAAAGAAGCCATCCGCTAAGAAGCCCTATGATGTTGAAGTTAGCATCAAATGAAGTGTCTATAAACTTTAGTTTTCCAGCCTCGCTGAGTGTTTTAAATATCTCAATATTCTCTAAAGAGAGATAGAGATAAATCACAACCGCAACCCCAGCGCTTATGTAAACTACAGCTTGAATCACATCACTTAAAATAACTGAACGCACACCCCCAAAGTAGGTATAACTAAGCGCTCCAACCATCAAGATAATTATAGAGATTGCTACATGAGCAAAAATAATATCGTTAAATAAAATCATAGAGATAGCTAAGGCACCAATGTATAGCCTTGCGCCACTAGCAAGTACTCGCCCTATTAGAAACATAACTCCAGCTTGTTGTTTCGCACTTTTGCCATAACGTGACTCTAGGAGTTCATAAACTGTGACTGCCCTCATCTCATAATATTTTGGAATTAAAACATAAGCGATAAAGATAACTGCCAAAAGAGCAGAGAAGTAAAATCCTATAAAAGTAAAATTACCGCTATAAGAGAGTTCTGGTACTCCCAAAAAAGTAGCAGCTGATTGAGAAGTAGCAAGAACAGAGAGTGCAACCGCATACATCGGAACTGCGCTAGGAGAGAGAAAAAACTCTCGTGAAGAGCTTATTTTGGTTCTGCTAAAGATAAAAGAGCTAAGAGCAAGAACGAGAAAATATGAGGCAAAAACAAGCCAATCAAGGGCTGAAAAGGCACTTTGCACTATTTTAACTTATATGTTTTATGAAGTTGTTCAATTCTAGCATTTGACTCTTCTATTCGCTTCATTGAGATATTGCCATTTTTTATCTCTTTAAATATTGTCTCAACAAGAGCGTCAATATCTTGTGTAGCTAACTGATTTGCAAAAAGAAGTATGTCAACACCAGAGTTTATGGACAATATAACAATTTCATTTAAACTATATTTGGACGAAATTGCCTTCATCTGCAAATCATCACTCACTAAGACACCCTTAAATCCAAGCTCTTCTCTTAACAATTTTGTATTTACGCTGTATGAAAGAGTGGCTGGGTATTTCTCATCAAGTTTTGAGTTGTAGACATGAGCGCTCATTATCATTGGAACTTTACTAGATTTTATCAGCTCTTTATATGGTTCAAGCTCCGCTTTGCTCCAAGTTTTGCTAATATCAACATAACCCTCATGTGAATCACCAAGCGATGAGCCATGTCCTGGAAAATGTTTTAAAACACTAATAACGCCCTCATTTTCAAGTGAATCCATAAATATTTTTGCATACTTTACAACTTCATCACTAGTAGCACCATAGGAGCGATTTAAGCCGTATATTACGCTGTTTTGAGGGTTTATAGCCAAATCTACAACAGGGGCAAAGTCGCAATTTATACCACTTTGTTTTAATGTTTTCGCCAGAGCGTTATAGATATGTTTAGACATATACTCATCATTTTCAGAGACAGCTTTAGCTGAAGGCGTTGCTTCAAAACCATACTTTGGTTTTAGTCTCACAACTCTTCCGCCCTCTTGATCAACACTTATAAGTAGGGGTTTTTTTGCAAAGGATTGTAGTTTCATAGTTAAGAGCTTGAGCTGTTTTGCAGAGCTGATGTTTTTTACTTTTGTTTTGTCATTATAGAAGCGGTCAAAGAGTATAACACCGCCAAGTTCATAGCGGTTGATAAGAGAGACTATTTTACTATTTTCATCAATGGTTTCATCCTCAAATCCAACGATTAGCATCTTTCCAATCATCTTCTTTAGTGTCTCATCATCGACAGAGCTTTGGGATGCGCTTAAGTTTGAAACATTAAGCACAAAGAGAAGAGAGAGTATCAGTAGTTTCAAAAACAGTGCCTTTGTAAATCGCTCTTTAGTTTCCTCTTGAGCCAGGTTTTATAGCCTCACTTCCTGATTTACACATCGGACACTCCTCAGGAGAGTACATCTCAAATGTAAAGTCAGCAAGTGCAAAAAATGGCACATCTTGTGGAAGACGACAGTTTGGTTTTGTTGTAACATCACTGTTTTGACGTCTACAAAAACCACGATTTGCAAGTGCCGCAACACCAACAATCTCTCCTCCAAGACTTTTTACAACTTCAGCAGCTTCCATAGCAGAGCCACCTGTTGTGATAATGTCTTCGCACATAAGAACTCTCTCGCCCTTTTTGATCTCAAAGCCACGGCGAATATTCATCACTCCATCAACTCTCTCAGCAAAGATAGAGCGAACATCAAGCGCAGTTGCAAGTGCAAAACCAGCTATCAAACCCCCAAGCGCAGGAGCACATACCGTGTCTATCTCTAAGCCACTCTCTTTTATTTGCACTGCTAAAGCATCTGCTAAAAGTTTGGCTGTTTTAGGGTCTTCTAAAACTTTAGCAGATTGTAGGTAAAACTGCGAATGATTCCCGCTGCTTAACTTAAAATGCCCCTCTAAAAGAGCATCTGAGTCCATATATATTTTTTTAATATCCATCTGCTTATACCTTTAGTATTTCTACTTCTTTTGCTCTTAAGATAGAGTCTATTTCAGTGATATATTTATCAGTTATTTTTTGTATGTTGTCTTGTGCAGATTTTGACTCATCTGCTGTTATCTCTTTGTCTTTCTCATATTTTTTTACTTTGTCGTTAGCATTTTTTCTATCATTTCTAACAGCAACTTTTGCATGTTCTCCCATGCCCTTCATCTGTTTTACAGACTCTTGTCTCTGTTCAACCGTCATAGCTGGAAAAAAAAGCTTGATTTGGCTTCCGTCATTGTTTGGAGTTGCTCCAATGTTTGCTTTAGAGATAGCGCTATCTATGATGTTAAGAAGGTTTTTCTCCCATGGATTTATCACAATCGTAGTTGCATCTGCTACTAAAATAGAGCCAACTTGGTCAAGCGCAGTCAAAGTTCCATAATAGTCAATTTTAACATTATCCAAAACAGATGTTGTAACCTTTCCTGTTCTAAGTGTTTTAAAATCTCTAAGCATGTGGTTCACGCTTGATTTCATTTTTGTCTCACACTCATTGAATAATTCGTTTATCATATTGTTCCTTTGTCATGTAAAAATAGTGGCGTAATTGTAGCGAGAAATATTTAAAAAAAGAATTTAGCAGGGCAGCAGTTGCTAAAGAGCAACTACTGTTGTGTTGAAGAAGTGTTGTTTTGTTCTTGAGTTATTTGCTCTACTACTGAAGCTTCTTGAGCTGGAGCTACAACTGCACTCTCTGCCACAGGAGCAGCAACTGGAGCAGAAACAGAAACAGGTGATGGAGCTGCAATATTTGTACTATCAGTGATATTATCAACAATAGACTCAGTAGCAGTTGATGAGTACATATAACCTAGAGTTATTGTATTTATTACAAATAAAAAGCCAATAGCAAAAGTTGTTTTTGCTAAGAAGCTAGCAGGTCCTTTTGCTCCAAAAACAGATTCATTAGAGCCACTGTATGCGCCAAGACCGATACTTGAGCTTTTTTGTAAAAGTACAGCAATAACTAGCATTACAACTAAAATTATCTGAACAATAAGTAAAAAACTAGTTGTCATTATATATCCTTGTAGGGGGTTTACCCTATGTTAAAAGTGGCGAATTATACCCAAAAAATTTAATTTTTGTAAAATTTGCTATAATTTCAAAAAATTTTATGGATATTTATGAATTTAAGAAACACAATTTTAACAGCACTATTTTCTACACTAATCTCATTGGTGCCGCTTCAGGCAGATGAGTCAAAACAAAAGCCCAGAATCGCTGCTAGTACATTTTCACTGTATGATATTGCTAAAAATATTGCAGGAGATAGCGCAGAAGTCTTTATGATTATGCCTTTTGGAGTTGATGCTCATAGCAATGAACCATCCCCAAAGCAGATGGCCAAAATATCAAAAAGCTCACTTGTTTTATACAGTGGAGCAGGATTAGAACCTTGGATAGATGGTTTTGAATTTAAAAATAGAGCAGTAGACATTAGCGGTTTTGTAAATTTAAGAGAACTCTCAGACAACCATCATAAACATGCTCAACACCACCTAGGGCATGGAGTTGATCCACACTATTGGCAAGACCCACAAAATATGATACTTGCATCAACTCAGATAACAAAAGAGTTAATATCTCTTTTCCCAAAAAATAGAGACATATATATTAAAAATAGAGATACGTATATAGAGATGCTTAAAAACCTAGGTAGCTCTTATGAAGCTAAATTAAAAGAGTGTAAATTAGATACTATTATCGTAAATCATAACGCTTTTTCATATCTCGCAAAAAGATATAACTTTCATACAGAGGCGTTAAGTGGGCTCTCTCCAGAAGCAGAACCGAGTGCAAAAGATATGATAAAGCTGATAAAATTTATAAAAGAGCATAAAGTAAAAGTTATCTTTTTTGAGAAGTTTGCAAATGAGAAAACTATAAGAGCTATAGCAAAAGAATCAAACGTAAGTGCAGATGTTCTTCAACCGCTTGGAAATATTACTGCCGATGAAGCAGAGAAGAATCTTGGCTATGAAGATATTATGAAATTAAATTTACAAAAGATATCTACTGCCCTTGAGTGCAAATGAAATTTAGTGTTCCTATTTTTGATGTAAAAAACTTGAGCTTTGTAGTAAAAGAGCAAAATATACTCTCAAATATCTCATTTGAAATTTTCTCATCAGAGTACATCGCCATAATTGGACCAAATGGAGGTGGCAAGACAACGCTTATAAGAATGCTCTTAGGCCTTGAAACCCCCACAAGTGGCGAAGTAAAAATTTATGGGAAAAAACTCTCGGATTTTAAAGAGTGGCATAAAATAGGTTACGTTCCACAACGCGCTTCACATGTAGATAGCTCTTTTCCTGCAAGTGTATTAGATATTGTAAATATGGGCAGAACTTCTCAAAGAAAACTCTTCTCACCACTTAGCAAAAAGGATAAAGAGTTAGTTCGTGATGCAATGGTGAAGATGGATATTTTAGATTTGGCTGAAAAAATGGTAGGAACTCTCTCTGGTGGGCAGAGACAGCGAGTCATGATTGCACGTGCTCTTGCTTCAAAACCAGAAATATTGATTTTAGATGAGCCAAACACTGGTGTAGATGTAGCTTCACAAAAAAGATTCTATGCTCTTTTGAGTAAGTTAAACAAAGAAGATGGAATTACCATAGTTTTTATAACACATGATATAGGTGTAATAGCAGATGATATAGCAAGGCTCTTTACTATAAACCAAAAAGCTATTATCTGCAATAACCCAAAACAGACGCTTAGCTGTGAAGAGATGAGCTCTCTTTATGGAATTGATGCGCATCTGCTACATAACCATAAGCACGAGCACTAAGATGTTTGAAATGTTTGAGTATGATTTTATGCAAAGAGCTTTTATAGCTGGAATAATTATAGCAATCCTAGCATCAATAAGTGGCACTTTTATAGTTTTAAGACGCTACTCTCTTATTGGTGAAACACTGGCTCATTCAGCTCTTTTAGGAGTTGCTATTGGGCTAGTTGCAGAGTATAACCCTCTTTGGTCGGCGGTAGTTTTTGCACTCATATCTGCTTGGCTTGTTGAGTATCTCAGAAGTGCATTTTCTATTTACAGTGATGCAAT
Organism: Sulfurimonas limnophila; assembly: GCF_059705345.1. Lineage (NCBI taxonomy): Bacteria > Pseudomonadati > Campylobacterota > Epsilonproteobacteria > Campylobacterales > Sulfurimonadaceae > Sulfurimonas > Sulfurimonas limnophila. Next base: position 2,140,412 of record NZ_AP046127.1, on the reverse strand, counting down.
TCTCGCTATTTTACTCTCTGGTTCATTGGCATTAGCGATAATTATTGTCTCACTTGGAGGGGCTTTTAATAATTCGCTTTTTTCATACTTATTTGGTTCTATTTTATCTGTAAGCAGTGAAGACATAGTTGTCATATCTATTTTTGGAGCAATATCATTAGTTATTCTTTTGCTCTTCTCCAAAGAGTTCTACTTTATCGCTTATGATGAAGAGATTGCCAAAACAAGTGGTGTAAAAGTAAATTTGCTGAATTTTTTACTTGTTAGTATTGTAGCTGTTATTATCGCACTCTCGATAAGGGTTGTTGGAAGTTTACTTATCAGTGCTTTGATGATTATTCCAACTATCGCAGCCCTTCAATTTAGAGTAGGATTCTTAAAAACAGTGCTCTTCTCTCTTGTGATTGCTCTCTCTAGTGTAATTTCTGGTATGACTCTATCGTTTTACTTCTCACTTCCATCAGGTGCCACGATAGTAATGTGTGTACTTTGTATCTTTATACTATCTTTGGTAATTAATAAAAGATGAACGTTAGTTCTGAGTTTTCCAAACGCGCCCTAGAATATGGAAGTTATAACATAATCCAAAATATGGTTATAGAAAAACTTCTCTCTCATATAAATACAAAACCTAAAAATATTTTAGATATAGGATGTGGAAGTGGAGCTCTATTAGGGGCTATTGATTGGGAATATGAATATTTTTGCGGGGTAGATTTCGCAAAAGGAATGCTAGAATTACATCCAAAATCTCAAAAAATAGAGCTTATTTACGCTGACTTTAACAAAGATGAACTTTTTGATAATATGCTTACATATATATTTGATTTTGTATTTTCAGCATCAGCTCTACAATGGGCAGATGATTTAGATAGATTGTTTAGTAAGATAAAAAAGTTAAACGCACCCATAGCATTGGCTATATTTACGGCGGGAACATTCAAAAGCATAAATGAGACAGCATCAATTAGTTCAATACTTAAGAGTGCTGATGAGGTAAAAGAGATTCAAAAAAAGTACTTTGACGCAAGTTTTGAAGTAGTAAATTATAAGCTGGAATTTGAATCTACTAGAGATATGTTTCAATATATAAAGAGAAGCGGCGTTAGCGGGTCAAGAAAGATACTAAACTATAAAGAGAGCAAAAGGTTGCTAAGAGAGTACCCGCTTAATTATCTAGAGTTTGAAGTTGCTTTTATTTACACGCCTAGTAAATAGACTTCATCGCCACTTTTTATCTCTCCCTCGCCAACAACTTTGGCAAATATTCCTCTGTCATTTTTTAAAAGCGTAGGTATTTTTACATCTATAACAGCAAGATGGTTACAAATAGTACAGTGTTGTGTAATCTCTAAAGTAGCTTCTCCAATTTTTAAAAGAGCGCCAACTTCAAGCGAGTAAGGATTGTAGTCAAGTAAAATGTTTTCACCTAGATAACCAAATGGCATCTCAAGATTATAGTTTTTAATAAGGTTATAGCTATCTATTGAGGCGATTAAAACAGATCTTTGAGCGTTTTTGTTATAAAACTTATCTTCGTTTACGCCAAGTTCATCTAATTTTATCTTGTTTTTTTCAAATCTCTCAGATATGCCAGATTTTGATATAAAAAGATTTAAAACTTGTCCAACTCTTTTGTTTGACATACTAAAGCACCCTTTGTTATTTTATTTGCAATGTTATCATATTTTTTGTTACATAAAATAGTGTTGCAAATAGTGATAAAAACCTCATAAAAGTAACCAACTGTGTATAAATATAAAAATGTGAGAAAATTATTACATTTTTAATATGATGTCTTGACAATTTAATTTAATTTCATATATAATCTCCGTCTTGCATTTTGTAATATGCATACAAATTTGTACCATGTGTGCTTTGCATACTATAAAATCTACAAGATTAAAGAGAGGGAGGTAGATATAAATGAGTAATATTTCTGAAAATAATTTAGAAACTACTACAAATATAGAGCAGTCAAGCAGAAGAGATTTCTTCAAGAAAACTGCTGCGTATTCTGTAAGCGCAATCGCTGCTGCAAATATTTTAGCACCAGTAAAATTGTCAGCTGACGATGAAAACATAATTCACCATGTGGAGTGGGGAACAACATTAGGTGATGAGCTTAATAAGTATCCATACGGTATACCATCAAAGTATGAGCATAATATTGTAAGAAGAACTTCAAGTCTTCTTTCTTCAGCTGGAGACATGCATGCTGCGGTATCAATGACTCCTCTTCATGAACTTGAGGGGATAATTACTCCAAATGGTTTGCATTTTACAAGAACTCACAATGGTGTAGCTCACGTAGATCCAAACAAATTTAGATTAATGATTCACGGATTAGTTGAGAAACCAATCGTTTTAACTCTAGATCAGTTAAAAAAATATCCAGCAGAGAGCAGAATCCTTTTCATGGAGTGTCCTGCAAATGGTGCTGCTGAGTGGAAAGGTCCTCAATTCAACTCTTTACAATTCGTAAAAGGTATGATGAGTAATGCTGAGTGGACTGGTGTTCGTCTTAAAACTATTCTTGATGAAATCGGTTTAAAACCTACTGCAAAGTGGATGCTAGCTGAGGGATCTGACGGTTCAGAGATGAGCAGAACAGTGCCAATTGAGAAAGTATTAGATGATGCTATGATTGTTTGGGCACAAAATGGTGAAGCAATTAGACCAGAACAAGGATATCCTGTTCGTTTAATGCTACCAGGCTGGGAAGCAAACTTATGTGTTAAGTGGCTAAAACGTTTAGAGTTTGGAGCAGAACCTTGGTACTGTAAAGAAGAAACTTCTAAATATACGGTTCTTACTGCAAGTGGAAAAGCTATACAACACTTCTATCCATTAGAAGTAAATTCAATTATTACAACGCCATGTCCTGAAAAACCATGGACTGACCTTAAAAAAGGCGACTTAGTAGAAATTGAAGGAATTGCTTGGAGTGGTCATGGAACTATTACAGCAGTAGATATCTCTTTTGATGGCGGAGACAACTATGTTGAAGCAAAACTTAAAGGTCTAGTCCTTCCAAAATCGTGGACAAGATTCTCATATATGTACAAATATGAAGGGAAACCTTTATTACTTCAATCTCGTGGAATGGATGACGCTGGATATGTTCAGCCTTCAGTTACACAAGAAAAAGCGATTATTGGCGTAGAGGGTGTTTATCATAGAAACTCAATTTGTACTTGGGAAGTTAGACAAGATGGCTCAGTTCATAACGTTCAAGTTAGAACAGACAATTGTCCAAAGTAAGGGGAAGTAGATTATGATTAAATTAAATAATAAATTAATTATCTTAGGAGTTTCTGTAGTTGCAAGCAGTGCTCTGTTTTTTACTGGATGTTTAGGTTCGAATGCTTCTGCTGGTAATTCATCAGCTAAAGTTCAATCTGGCGCTAACGGTATGTATAATCCAACTAAAGATGCAATTGATGGTGGTGTTACATATAAGAGACAAAATGGTATGTATACTGCATATGCTATCAATGACCAAATTACAACAGGTGTAAATTTTGGTAGAGTTCCAACTGCAAACGAGCTAAAAGCTTGGGATACAGATATTATGCCAGATGGTACAGGTTTACCAGTTGGTAGCGGTACTGCTGATGATGGTGAAGAACTTTACGATAAAGATTGTGCTGTTTGTCACGGTGAATTCGGTGCAGGTGGAAAAGGTTATCCAACTCTTACTGGAGGTTCTTTAAAGTCACTATCTAACCAAAGAACATGTCCAGGTAAAGATGCTCCAAATAGAACAATTGGTTCATACTGGCCACAAGCTAGTACACTAATTTGGTATATCCGTGATGCAATGCCTTACGCACATCCAAAAAGTTATTCACCAGATGAAATGTATGCTATGACAGCATATTTATTAAGAGAAAATGGTATTAAAATTGAAGGCCAAGATATCGAAGAGTTAAATCAAGATAACTTTAAAAAGATAGTTATGCCAAATCGTGATGGTTTCTATCCAAACATTGATGGACCAAATGGTATAGAAAATGTTAGAGCATTCTATAAAGATCCTAAAAACTTTGGTGCAGTTGGAACACGTTGTATGACTAACTGTGGAAAAGAAAATGTTGCAAAAATTGGAAATGAAATTAGTGCTGTTGTACCTGCGTATTCTGTAGTAAGAGACCTTCCAAAAGAAGATGCAAGTAAAGGCGCAGTTTCAGAAGCTGAAAAGTTATATAAAAAAGCATGCGTAGTTTGTCATAAGACTGATGCTATGGGTGCACCAGCTGTTGGAGACAAAAATGCTTGGGGAACTGTTTTAGAACAAGGTATGAAAATGGTAAATCATAACGCAATCAATGGTGTTGGCGGCATGCCTCCAAAGGGTGGCGCTATGGATTTAACTGACGACCAAGTAAAAGATATTGTTAAATTTATGGTAGAATCTAGTAAGTAGTACTTGCTAGATCTACTAACATTAATATAAAGGACAAAAAATGAAAAGAAGAAAATTTTTAAGTTTAGGTGCTGTAGCTGCGGCTGCATCTGTTTTACCTGCTAGTTTAAGCGCAACTGATTTTGTGGCAACAGCTCCAAAAGCATGGGAAGCTGCTACAAGTAAAGAAGCTATTGAAGCTATGTTTGGAACATCTGCAACTGTTGAGGGTGATATCGAAATTAAAGCTCCTAAGCTTGCTGAGAACGGTGGTGCTGTGCCAATAGGTATTAAGTCTAAATTAGCGCTTACAACTATCGCTCTTTTCCAAGATGCTAATCCAAGAAGTGCTGTTGTTGTATTTGAATTAGGTGAAGGTGGTGTTGTAGATCTTCAAACTAAAATTAAAATGAGAAAAACTGCTAATGTTACTATAGTTGCTAAAGGCAAAGATGGCAAATTATATTCAGCTGTACAAAAAGTAGAAGTTTCAATCGGTGGTTGTGGAGGTTGATTTAACCCCACAAGCAATACATCTATATAAAAATAAATAAAAAAGGACTATTATGAAAATTAAAGCAAAATTGAAAAAAGACGTTACTGAAGTTAAACTTTTACTTTCTAGCCCAATGGTTGGAAAAGAAGAAGCTGCAGCAAAGAAAATTGCAGTAAGTTATCTTACGCATGTTACTGCTAAAGTAGGTGGAAAAGTTGTATGGGAAGCATCAACAGGTCCATTCTTATCAAAAGATCCATATTTCATGTTTACGTTTACAGGTGCTAAATCTGGAGACGAACTTGTTATCGATACAATTGATGAAAAAGGCGCTACTGAAACTGATAAAGCAGTTATCAAGTAATTCTAAATTTCATTTCTTCCTCTTTTTTTTGAGGAAGAAGATTAAATATAGAAGAATATATCTGGTTTGTAATCTACAAACGAACTATATTCTTCCAAGAATAAACTAAAACAAGGAATTCTTATGCTAAAAAAAATGATAAATCCGTTAATGATGTCAGCAGTTGTTTTAATGCCGTTTATAAGCGCATGTTCTTCAGACACTACAAAATCTGAGAGTAAAACTACTCAGGCTGTAGCTGAGAAAGTAGCACCAGTCGTTGCTGTAAGTGATGAGCATCAGTACAATCTAGTACCTAAGCAAGTAAGTGATAATGTATGGTGTTTCTTTGGAGCACTTGAAATTCCAACAAAAGAAAATGCTGGAAATATGGCTAACACATGTTATATAAAAGCAGATACAAGCTACTTATTATGGGATACTGGACCATCATATATATATGCAAAACAAGCATACGAAGCTATGAGTAAAATTGCTGGAAAACTTCCAGTATCAAAAGTTATCTTAAGTCATGAGCATGATGATCACTGGTTAGGAAACAACTACTACAAAGAAGTTCATGGTGCAGAAATAATAGGGCCTGAAGCTATAAATAAGAACTATAAGGCTGGTGATAAAACTAGAATGTTTATGACTCTGGCAGAAAATGCAATCAGGGGCACTAAAATTATTCCTGTTGATAAGTGGTATGAAGAAAAAGAGCCTATTAAATTTACAGTAGATGGTGTAAATTTTGAGTACGTTTCTGTTGGAAATGGACACTCAGAGGAAGACTATTTCCTTTATATGCCGGATAATAAAGTTATTCTTGCAGGTGACCTTGTTATGAATGGAAGAATTACGTCAAACAGAGATGGTTCAGTTGAGGGCCAACTTGCTGCACTTGAAACAATTAATTCAAAAGAGTGGACTACTTTAGTTCCTGGACATGGATTTATTATAGATAAAACAGCTACTGATGAGTCTGTTCAGTACTTTAGCTTAACAAAAGAGAGAATTGAAGCTGCTATCGAAGATGGTGTTGACAGTACGGAAATAGTTGAGAAAGTGCCTTTAGCAGAGTTTAAAGACAAAGAATTATATGATCTTCTAAATGCAGTAAATGTATCTAGAGCATACCAAGAGTATGATATGGGGCTTAATTAATATTTAATTAGCTCTAGTGATAACTTGCTTTTAAGCAAGTTATCATTCATAACCCCTCGCCTAAAAATATCAATTTTAATTTACCAATTTAAATAGCAGATGTAACACTTGATTTAGCTACTGCTAAGTTGCTTAAGAAAGAACTTCTTTTTCTAGACTATACAATTCATATCTGATATGTTTAAAGTTCTCACTATACTCTTCGCTGTAAAGCTTATATAACTCTTCTAGTACTCTTGCAGACTCTTGAGCTCTTTTAAAGTTGGCAAAAATTATATCATTCAAATTAAATCTGTTCATCTCACTTTTTATTGTCTTACGTAGTACATCATTTACGCTATCACGATACTTTAATAGCTCCAGAGATTCTTTTATAGTTGCAAGATGTCGTAGATTTTTTAGTTTGTGGGAGAGTTCTTTGTTGTTGTTTTTGTATCTCATAATGTCTTCAACAACTCTAATGCCTTCTTTTAGGCGATTTATATTTGCATCAATCACCCGATAAAGCTCGGGCGAGAGTTGGTTAGTCATCGTTTCCAAATATACCAAATAGATGTAAAAGAGAAGTAAATATATTTAAGAAGTCTAAATAAAGAGCAATTGCTCCATCAATTGGAGTTTCGTAAGCACCTTTGATTATATTTTGAGTATCGTATGTTACTAATATACTAAAGAGAATAACAGCAGCTCCAGATATAAGTATAGATATTAATGGGCTTCCCATAAATAAGTTAACTATTGAAAACAGAACTATAACAACAAGAGCAATCATTAATGGCTTGCCATAGCCTGAAAAATCTTTAGTTGTTTTAATAGCATAAAAACTCATTGCACCAAATATAGCAGATGTCATAACAAAAGCATTTCCAACTATTGCACCACCGCCATTCATTCCAAGCGTATGTGAAAGCAGAGGAGATAGCATTAAGCCAGTCATAAAAACAAAGCCAAACATAACCATAAGGTTGATGCCTTGTTTATGTTTTACAAAGTGTAGTCCTATCAAAAGCCCAATTTCTAAAATTAGTAAAGGGAAAAAATTAGCTGCAATAGTTCCAGCCATAGGTACACCAACATAAGCACCAACAGCACCAGCCATCATTGAAGCAGCAAAAAGTTTGTATGTCTCTTTTACAAAAGATACAATCTGTGCGTCGCTCTTAGCATGAGTGCTGAAGCTAGATGCATTCTCTCTTGCGTAGTCACGATTATAAAGTCCCATGTTTATTCCTTATATATATGCAATACAAAATAAATAATATTATTTGTATGTTAGAGAATTCTATATATAAAGAGTTAATAGATAGCAACATAACTTTTTTATATATTTTATTAATGTATAAAACTTAAAATAGTACAAAAAACTAAACATTAGAAAAAAACTTTCTAAATTCATTTCTAAAAGTATTGACAATAAAGATTGTTTTGTCTATAATTCCCATCCACAAACACAGAGACCTAAACTTTAGGTATCTAGGCTTCAAGTAGAGGCTTATAACGGTAGTTTGAGATCATTGAAAACTAAGCAAGTAAATAGACTTTAATAACTAAAACTAGTTATTATTTAAGTCGAGTAAGTTTACTTATAAAAACTAAATAACAACAACCGTCTATTCTATTTATACCCAACTGGGTATCTATAGTAATAGATACTTTACAAAGTCCACATATATTTATATAAGTGGCAACAAAGCCAATGAATTTTAATTCTTGGGCAAAGATTAAACAAACCAATTATGGAGAGTTTGATCCTGGCTCAGAGTGAACGCTGGCGGCGTGCTTAACACATGCAAGTCGAACGGTAACAGGAACTAGCTTGCTAGTTTGCTGACGAGTGGCGCACGGGTGAGTAATATATAGTTAATGTACCCCAAAGACTGGGATAGCCACTGGAAACGGTGATTAATACTAGATACACCTCTTTAACATAAGTTAGAGAGGGAAATGTCTTTTCGCTTTGGGATCAGACTATATCCTATCAGTTAGTTGGTGAGGTAATGGCTCACCAAGGCAATGACGGGTAGCGGGTTTGAGAGGATGATCCGCCACACTGGTACTGAGACACGGACCAGACTCCTACGGGAGGCAGCAGTGAGGAATATTGCACAATGGAGGAAACTCTGATGCAGCAACGCCGCGTGGAGGATGACGCATTTCGGTGTGTAAACTCCTTTTATATGTCAAGAAAATGACGGTAGCATATGAATAAGCACCGGCTAACTCCGTGCCAGCAGCCGCGGTAATACGGAGGGTGCAAGCGTTACTCGGAATCACTGGGCGTAAAGGACGCGTAGGCGGGTTGTCAAGTCAGGTGTGAAATCCTACAGCTTAACTGTAGAACTGCACTTGAAACTGGCAACCTAGAGTATGGGAGGGGGAGATGGAATTAGTGGTGTAGGGGTAAAATCCGTAGATATCACTAGGAATACCTAAAGCGAAGGCGATCTCCTGGAACATTACTGACGCTAAGGCGTGAAAGCGTGGGGAGCAAACAGGATTAGATACCCTGGTAGTCCACGCCCTAAACGATGAACACTAGTCGTCGCCCTGCTTGTCAGGGCGGTGATGCACTTAACAGATTAAGTGTTCCGCCTGGGGAGTACGGTCGCAAGATTAAAACTCAAAGGAATAGACGGGGACCCGCACAAGTGGTGGAGCATGTGGTTTAATTCGAAGATACGCGAAAAACCTTACCTGGCCTTGACATTGATAGAATCCAGCAGAGATGCAGGAGTGCCCTTCGGGGAGCTTGAAAACAGGTGCTGCACGGCTGTCGTCAGCTCGTGTCGTGAGATGTTGGGTTAAGTCCCGCAACGAGCGCAACCCTCGTCCTTAGTTGCCAGCAGGTTAAGCTGGGCACTCTAGGGAGACTGCCTTCGCAAGAAGGAGGAAGGTGAGGACGACGTCAAGTCATCATGGCCCTTACGGCCAGGGCTACACACGTGCTACAATGGGGCGTACAGAGTGTTGCAATACCGCGAGGTGGAGCCAATCACTTAAAGCGTCTCTCAGTTCGGATTGTTCTCTGCAACTCGAGAGCATGAAGCTGGAATCACTAGTAATCGTAGATCAGCATTGCTACGGTGAATACGTTCCCGGGTCTTGTACTCACCGCCCGTCACACCATGGGAGTTGATTTCACCCGAAATTGGGAAGCTAACCTTCGGGGGGCTACCACTTACGGTGGAATTAGCGACTGGGGTGAAGTCGTAACAAGGTAACCGTAGGAGAACCTGCGGTTGGATCACCTCCTTTCTAGAGTAGAGTCAATCATTCATTTGAATTGACATACAAGAAAATCTCACAAGAGAAACAGTTATTTTAGTCTTTTACTTGCTTAGTTTTCAGTGATCATTGTTCATTGATATATAGTTTTGAAAAGATTTTTGTTTTAATTGAGGCAGGTTCTTGAATGAGTGAGGAGCATACTAGAGTATGTGACGAATGAATGAAAGGTTCTAACGAAGAGTAAAATAAAAAGAGTTCAAAAGAAATGGGTCTATAGCTCAGTTGGTTAGAGTGCACCCCTGATAAGGGTGAGGTCAGAGGTTCAAATCCTCTTAGACCCACCATTTTTAAGCGATTTGCGCTTAATTAGCTTGCTTACATACTACAGTATGCTTCGCAATCTAATTAAACACAACTCATCTTAAAAACCCAAAAACTAAATCCAAGTACTCAATAGAGTATTTAGATTTGGTTTTACACCAAAAAGTTCATTAAATTATTATTGTTAAAGTCAACATATAGTTATAAGAAGATAACTAGAGATTAAAAAGAGCAATCTTTACATTTCTGCAATCAATTATAAATATATCAACTAAATAACTACAATTAAACAGGATACTGCCCTACATTAAGTAAGGTAGTGAACGCAAATTAGAAAAAAAGATATTAAGGGCCATAGGTGGATGCCTTGGCTAGTAGAGGCGATGAAAGACGTACTAGGCTGCGATAAGCCTCGGGGAGCTGCCAAGAAGCTTTGATCCGGGGATTTCTGAATGGGGCAACCCAGCATGGTGCGAATCATGTTACCCTACGGGGAGCGAACTCAGGGAAGTGAAACATCTCAGTACCTGAAGGAAAAGAAATCAAACGAGATTCCCATAGTAGCGGCGAGCGAAACGGGATTAGGGCACTTAGTGATAATATATTTGTTAGCCGAACACTTTGGAAAGAGTGAGCATAGAGGGTGATACTCCTGTAGGCGAAAACATTTATATGGTACTAGACTAAGGAACGAGTAGGTCGGGACACGTGTTATCTTGACTGAATATGGGGGGACCACCCTCCAACCCTAAATACTACTACTAGACCGATAGCGAACAAGTACCGTGAGGGAAAGGTGAAAAGAACTGCGGTGAGCAGAGTGAAATAGAACCTGAAACCTATGGCTTACAATCATTCGGAGCACTATTATTTATAAGTGTGACGGACTGCCTTTTGCATAATGAGCCTGCGAGTTGTGGTATCTGGCAAGGTTAAGCGAACGCGAAGCCGTAGCGAAAGCGAGTCTTAATAGGGCGAATTAGTCAGATGCTGCAGACCCGAAACTGAGTGATCTATCCATGAGCAGGTTGAAGCTGGTGTAAGAGCCAGTGGAGGACCGAACCCATTGACGTTGAAAAGTCTCGGGATGACTTGTGGATAGGGGTGAAAGGCCAATCAAACTCAGTGATAGCTGGTTCTCTCCGAAATATATTTAGGTATAGCCTCGAGCAGTAGCATGAAGGGGTAGAGCACTGACAGGGCTAGGGCTGCTTACCGCGGTACCAAACCCTATCAAACTCCGAATACTTCATGTGTAACCTCGGGAGTCAGGCGGTGGGTGATAAAATCCGTCGTCAAGAGGGGAACAACCCAGACTAGCAGCTAAGGTCCCAAAGTCTTGTCTAAGTGGAAAAGGATGTGGAGTTGCTGTGACAACCAGGAGGTTGGCTTAGAAGCAGCCATCTTTTAAAGAAAGCGTAACAGCTCACTGGTCTAGCGATTCTGCGCCGAAAATATAACGGGGCTAAGACAAGCACCGAAGCTCTAGATGTGAATTTATTCACGTGGTAGGAGAGCGTTCCAGTCAGCGTAGAAGCCATACCGGCAAGGAGTGGTGGAGCGGCTGGAAGTGAGCATGCAGGCATGAGTAGCGATAAAAGGGATGAGAATTCCCTTCGCCGTAAACCCAAGGTTTCCTACGCGATGCTCGTCATCGTAGGGTTAGTCGGGACCTAAGTCGAGTCCGAGAGGGGTAGACGATGGCAAATCGGTTAATATTCCGATACCGACTGTTGTTCGCTTGAGTGATGGGGGGACGCATAGAGTTAATTGAGCTCACTGATGGAATAGTGGGTCGAAGGACGTAGGTTGTAAGGTAGGCAAATCCGCCTTACATTAGACCGAGATCTTACAGGCAGAGCAATCTCTTCGGAGAGCGCTTTGAATCAATGATACTGTCGTGCCGAGAAAAGCCTCTAAACGAGAACAACAGTTGCCCGTACCGTAAACCGACACAGGTGGGTGAGATGAGTATTCTAAGGCGCGTGGATGAACCCTGGTTAAGGAACTCTGCAAACTAGCACCGTATCTTCGGTATAAGGTGTGCCCTATTTGTTAATGGACTTGCTCCATAAAGCATTGACGGGTCGCAGCAAAGTGTCCCTCCCGACTGTTTACCAAAAACACAGCACTCTGCTAACTCGTAAGAGGATGTATAGGGTGTGACGCCTGCCCGGTGCTTGAATGTTAAATGGATTTGTTAGCTCTGCGAAGCATTGAAATGAAGCACAAGTAAACGGCGGCCGTAACTATAACGGTCCTAAGGTAGCGAAATTCCTTGTCGGTTAAATACCGACCTGCATGAATGGCGTAACGAGATGGGAGCTGTCTCAACCAGGGATCCAGTGAAATTGTAGTGGAGGTGAAAATTCCTCCTACCCGCGGAAAGACGGAAAGACCCCGTGCACCTTTACTATAGCTTGACATTGCTATTGGGATATTCATGTGCAGGATAGGTGGGAGCCATTGATGATATGACGCTAGTTGTATCGGAGGCATCCTTGAGATACCACCCCTGAATATTCTGATAGCTAACTCCGTACGATTATCTCGTGCGAGGACAATGTCTGGTGGGTAGTTTGACTGGGGCGGTCGCCTCCTAAAAAGTAACGGAGGCTTACAAAGTTCGGCTCAGAGGGGTTGGAAATCCCTCGTAGAGTATAATGGCACAAGCCGGACTGACTGTAAGAGATACAACTCAAACAGAGTCGAAAGACGGTCATAGTGATCCGGTGGTTCTGTGTGGAAGGGCCATCGCTCAAAGGATAAAAGGTACGCCGGGGATAACAGGCTGATCTCCCCCAAGAGCTCACATCGACGGGGAGGTTTGGCACCTCGATGTCGGCTCATCGCATCCTGGGGCTGAAGCAGGTCCCAAGGGTATGGCTGTTCGCCATTTAAAGCGGTACGCGAGCTGGGTTCAGAACGTCGTGAGACAGTTCGGTCCCTATCTTCCGTGGGCGTAGGAACGTTGAGGAGAGCTGACCCTAGTACGAGAGGACCGGGTTGGACATGCCACTGGTGCACCAGTTGTTCTGCCAAGAGCATCGCTGGGTAGCTACGCATGGATGAGATAACCGCTGAAAGCATCTAAGCGGGAAGCCAACTCCAAGATGAACGTTCCCTGAAGTACGCTTGAAGACTACAAGCTTGATAGGCTGGATGTGTACGCAGAGTAATCTGTTTAGCTGACCAGTACTAATAGTACGTTTGTCTTTTTTTAAAGTTCTTTAAATAGAACACAATTCGTTCACTACCTTACTTAGTGTATAGGTACCTGATGTAGTTATTTAGTAATTAATGTTGACTTTAACAATGAAAATCTCACTCTAATCTTTACAGATTATATATGAGGACATACTTAAGCCAGGTTTACTTGGCGTGAGCTTAACGCTGAGTTAAACATAGCGTTAGCGTAAGTAAAGGAATTACTTCCTTTGCTGTGTTTTTATATATGGTCTGTCTAGGTGGCTATAGAGAGAGGGAAACGCCTGGTCCCATTCCGAACCCAGAAGCTAAGCCTCTCATCGCTGATAATACTGATCCTTGCAGGATTGGAAACGTAGGTCGCTGCCTAGTTGATCATTTCTAACTTCAACTTCTTAATTTCAATCTTTTTATTAATTAACTTCAATTTCTAACTTTACGCTAACTTTGACAACAAATGTAATTTCTACCTGAGCTTACTTACTTATTTTTAACTTATAATATAAAAATCCTATATTTAACATATAAAGATATAATCCTCTATCTTAAATATAGGGTTTTTTATGAAATATACCTTTCTTGCGTTAATTGCGCTTCTTTTCTTTAGTGGGTGCAGTACTACTACATATACAAAAAACATATCAAATGGTGTTGTTGAAGATAGCGCTACTGTTATAAGTGCTGATGATGGAAGCTTTAAGCTTCAAGGTGAGTTTAAAGCTCCATTTAATAGTAGCGCACATTATCACTCTTTAAATATAGGTGGTGAAAAGCTTATAAAGGGGCATCATCGCGCTCTTGGGTTTGGAGCAAGACATGTGCGTATAAAAGTACCATCTAGCGATAAAGAGCTTTATGGAGTACTCGCACTTGATGATATTGATGAGCGAGGCTATGGACCAGGAGTGACATCATATAAGATAATTATCCCAGAGCCATATATAAAAGCAGCAACTGGAGGAAAAATATCAGTTCTTTATGAGTACTACAATATCAAAGATGATGCTCTTTTTGACAATAGCAACATAAAAAAATACTCATGGATACTATGGTTAAGTGATGAGGATATTTTTAAGTGAAGATATTATTTAGCATAGCAACTGTTGTAGGATATTTAGGAGCCGCAGAGCTTATACATGTATCTAATAGTGTAGATAGTAAAAGCTTAGATACCTTGTATGGAAAATATAAAAAAGAGATAGTGATTAGTGATAGTCGTGCTTATATAGTTCCTAGCGAGTGTTTGCGAGTTCGACATTTTGGCGGTGTAAGTCAAAATAGTATAGAAATTGTAGGTAAAGAGCTGCAAAATGGATACCTTAGCATGACACAAGAGCTCTTTGAAGCAAAAGATGTAAGTGTGGTAAAGCTAGAGATAGAAAAACAGAAGATAAGTGATGCTATTGAAGCAAAAGAGGCAAAGGCATTTTTGCAAGAGAGCGATGGACATCTTTATGGTGGCATAAGTCAAGGCACAGTTGATTTACAAGAGCAAAAAATTGTTGTGAGCAAGGTAGAACAAAAGAGCAAATCGCAGAACATAGAGGCAGGACATCCAACATGCAAGCTTATAGATGATGGCTCTGGATATACAATCTTTGATGCAGGCAGTACAAAGATCTATAATGGCAACGCAATTATAGATATTAATGAGAGAGTTTTATTTAGATAGTTTTAGTTTATGGGTGCAGAAAATAGTAAAAATTGTTACTTAATTACACATTATGATAATTTTATCACTTTATTTGACAAAGGTCATAAAAATAGAGTTTATTAGATTATATACATCTAAATATAGAAAAAAGTTATATAAAGAGCTAAATATAGCTTTTTTATAGAAGATATTGATTAGATTCATATATAAAACTTATAATATCTATATTTCTAGCTATATATTTAAGTTTTATGCCTTATTGTTTACTTTTCATTTAAGATTCGGTTAAAAATTACTCGCCTATAATGCTTGTATTCTAAAAAATACTCGTAGGAGAGAAAATGAAAAGAACAATTAAACTTGCAGTAGTAGCTGCATTAGCTTTAGGTGCAACTTCTGCATTCGCAACAAACGGTTCAGTGATGATAGGACTTGGAGCTAAGGCTCGTGGTATGGGCGGCGTTGGTGTAGGTGTAGGTCATGGTGCAGAATCTGCTCTGGCAAACCCTGCGTTGATTACTACTATAAAAAGCAATAATGAAGTATCATTTGGCGGAACTGTTTTTATGCCTACTATTGAAACAGATGCTCTTAGTGGCGGAACAGTAGAGAGCGAAAGTGATTCAGACTTTTTCGTAATCCCTTCGGTCTCTTTGGCGAGTAAAGTAAATGATAACTTCTACTGGGGTATCGGTATGTGGGGTACTGGTGGACTAGGTGTTGATTATAGAAATGACCCAACCGCAATGAACATGGTTACAGCATTACAACTTATGCAGTTTGGTGTTCCTTTGGCATACACAAGCAATGGCTTTAGCGTTGGTGTGACACCAATCGTTCAGTACAGTTCTTTAGATATTAATTATAATAATGGTGTTTCGGATGTAGGCGCTGGTGTATCTCAAGATATCGCAATTGGCTATAACTTAGGTCTCTCTTACACAACAGAAGGTATTACTCTTGGTGCTGTTTATAAGTCAGAGATTGAATTTGACATCGATAATGTGTTGACTAGCGCTTTAGATGGCATGGGACCTGCTGTTCCAGGAAATGCTGGTTTGACTAAGATGGAGACTCCTTCAGAGTATGGTCTTGGAGCAAGTTATAAAATGGCTGAGCATACTATCGCTTTTGATTGGAGACATATCAACTGGGAAGATGCTAAAGTTTATAGTGATTTTGGTTGGGAAGATCAAGATGTATTTGCTGTTGGTTACGAGTACGCAACTGATGGATGGGCTCTAAGAGCTGGTTATCAGTATGCAGAATCTGCAGTACAAGATAATGCAGGAAAAGGGTTGTATTTAGATCAAAATATGGCTCTTGGTGGTTTACCTGGCACAGTTACAAACACATTTAACCAAATAGGTTTCCCTGGTACCCAAGAGTCTCACATAACTATCGGTGGAACTTATGCATTTAATGAGACATTGTCATTAGACTTAGCGGCTGTTTATGGACTAGAAAACAAAGAGACATTCGCAAACTTTAATGGTGGAACAACTGAGTCTAAACACTCTGAAACAAGCTACAGCGTTCAACTTAACTACGCGTTCTAAAAACTACTCTCTACTTTTAAAAGTGCCTACCACTTCGGTGGCACTTTACTTTTAAACAAAAATCAAAACTCACTTTCAGATAAATTACAGATTTGTATGATATAATAATTAGTACTTTTGTGATACTATTATCACAAATAAACTTATGCAAAAAAAAGGAATCAAATGTTAAACAGAATGATAAAAGCACTACTTTTATTGGCGTTGACTTCAAGTATGGCGTTTGGCTATCAAGCTATCAGACTAAATGTTTCAGAGGGTGATGCTAAAGAGAGAAACAATGCGTTCAACGCAATTTTAGAAGTTGACTTAGAGGATGCAGGATTTACTCCTAAAGATGTGCACCCTGGGATTGAGTACTATTATAGACTTTTCTATGGTACTAAATTGTTAAAAGATGGCAAACCAAATCCTCAGTATAAAGCTGATTATGTTGAAAATCTTGATAATCTTGGTTTTATCACGATATCAAATGAAGAAAATATGCGCGAACTTCTTATGAAAGAGCCTGCACTTGGTGGTTTTGCCCCACTTAATTACCTAATTTACAAGAAAAAAAGTGAAACAAAAACTTATGTTGGTACTTTGACTCCTGAAGCTATGCTTGACATTACAAAGGTAAAAGACCCTGAAGTAAGAAAGCAGTTTACAGCATATATAGATGCTTTAAGTGAAGCAACTGACAACGGAATGGGTGGAGAAGTTGAGTATGTTGAGATAGAGAAACTTAACGACAAAACAATGATGGAGTTTGAAGTTCCTTTTGATAGAAGCGGAGACATTTTAGATGCAAAATTTGACTTTATGGATAAATTTGAAAAAGCATTTGAAAAAGAAGAGTACATTATTGCTGGTAAGAGAGACTTTGCAGAGTTTTGGGCTGATAATGATTTAGAAAATGACAGATATGACGCTTACTGGGTTTACTCACTTTGTCACTTTACATTTTCGTACACAGTGTTTAACGTTTGGCAACGCCCAGAACTAGGTGCATCTGCTCCATGTTCAATGTATATGTATGTTGAAAAAGACAAAGATGTTCTTCATGTAGGTATGCCAAGTGTTGAGAATTGGATTACGTTTGGTCACATTACAGACCCTGCACAGATTAAATTTATCAAAGATATGGATGCAAAAATCAGAAGTATCATGATTAGCCTAGGAGCAAAAGAGATATGAGAAAGTTATTAAATTTTCTAGCAGGTATTGCTGTTGTAACATTTGTTGGATGCGCTCATAAAGGCGCAGAGTTAAAGGCTAGTGGCGATGAACCAAAAGGCGATGTGAGCACATATCTTCAAGGTGCTTACATGAGCGCTGATGATGCTAAAGTCAAGCTGACTGATGGCGGTTTTGAAGTAGTAGCTACATTCGAGAGTGTTAAGGGTGGTAACGTAGTTATTTTTACATGTCCTTCACTTAAAAAAGAAGCGGCAAAACCAAATCGTGCAAATATAGCTGTAATGAAGCTTTATATTGATGATGAGTCAAAAACTATCTCTTTAACAAATCCAGTATATTTTGGAAAAGCTTATATGCAAAATGATTATAACCACGCAACTTTTAGTGCGATTGGTGCAAAACTTGCAAAAGTATTTCCAAATTTAACGCCATCAAAAGACAAGATGGAGTTTGAAGACCTTGCTGATTATCACTTTACTTTAGGGATGCCTTACTATCAAGATGTAGAAGTTTTGGGAGAAGGAACTAATGCTGATTTGATAGCAAAACTAAAAGAGTTTCAAAAAGGTAAAGCCCTTGTTTACGAGCTTAAGATATCTGATGATACAACTCTTGTAGGATATGAGATAGGTCGTGGTACAAAAAGATTTGTTTCTAAAATAGGTCGCCAAAATGCTGGTTTACTACCTTGGCCGATTGTTGTAAGTGGCGGAAAAGCTACTATGCTTAAAGCTGAGTACTACATAGCGATGAACTACCCACTCTTAGGAATGGGACAATTTGCTGGAATAGCGTCAATCCCTGGCGATATCATTAAAGATTTAAATAAACCATTTAAATAATTTATACGCTAAAGAGAACCCGTCCTCTTTAGCGGCAGGGATAGATGTCCCTTTTTCGAGAGTTGCAAAGAGAAACTAGATAAGTTTAGCTTCTCTTTTCCCCTCTTTGATTTCTCCTATTAGATAACCATCTGTTTTAGATAGAACATAAGAAACATCTTCCTCTTTTACAACTAAAATCATTCCAACACCCATATTGAAGGCTCTAAACATCTCTTCGCTATCTACATGTTGTGCGATTAGCTCAAAAATTGGAAGTACTTTTATAGTATCTTTTTTTATCTCAGCCATTAAGCCATCAGGCAAAACACGTGGGAGGTTCTCTACTATACCACCCCCAGTAATATGTGCAAGAGCTACGATATGCTCTTTTAAAGCTTTAAATGTTTTTACATAGATTTTTGTAGGCTCAAGAAGTGTTTGAATTAGAGGTTTGCCGTTGAAGTCATCGTTAAAGTTTAAGTTCATCTTCTCAAAAAGAACTTTTCTAGCGAGAGAGAAGCCGTTTGAGTGTAGTCCTGAACTTGGAAGTGCTATTAGTTTATGTCCTGCCCTAACCATAGAGACTCTGTCCATCTCGCCCTTTTCTGCAACTCCAACTGCAAAACCTGCCAAATCATAATCATCATGTGAGTACATTCCTGGCATCTCAGCAGTCTCCCCTCCAATAAGTGCACATTCTGCACGAATACATCCCTCAGCAATCCCTGCTACAACGTTTGTTGCAGTTTTTACATCAAGCTTTCCTGTTGCATAGTAGTCTAAGAAAAAAGAGGGAGTACCAAAGTTACAAAGAAGATCGTTTACACACATAGCAACAAGGTCGATGCCTACTGTGTTGTGTATGCCAGAGTCGATAGCTAGTTTTAATTTTGTTCCAACACCATCAGTAGCAGCTAACATCACAGGCTCTTTGAAGCCTTGTGGGAGCTCAAATGCTCCAGCAAAAGAGCCAATGCCACCTAGAACACCTGGAATTTTTGTTGATTTTACTAAAGGTTTGATGTTTTCTACGAAACTATTACCAGCGTCTATGTCGACGCCAGCATCTTTGTAGCTTATTTGGCTCATGTATGGCTCCCATATTTAAAGTGGGAAATTATATCTAATGAGAGTTAAAGCCAGAGTTAATTTACTTTATAGAGCATTTTTTAGTGATGATGCATAATGGGCAGAAGTTGGCTATCCCAGCAGCTAAAGGCAGAGCACCTAAGTAGAACCATGCATTGCCAGTTATAAATCCAGTAGCGATAAGCGCTAAACCAGCAACAATTCTAATGATTCTACAGTTTTTTCTGATTTTGTCAAAATTCATTTTAACTCCATTTTGTATATTTTGATTTTAGAGTGCGGATTATATCAGAGATTTGTTTATCGAAAGAAAATAAGCAAAAGAAATGAAAAACATCTCTTCTGCTTATGAATGTATTTGTTAGTTGAACATATCGTCATACATTGCATCAGCCCAATTATAGAGTGATGTAGCATGTTGAAGACCATCTTTTTTCCAATCTTCACCGCTTATTGTATCTGCAAAGCTAAATACAATATCTTTATCGTAAGCGTATTGTGTATAGATATAAATCGCTTTTTCTGGAGCTATTGAAATAGCAGAGAAACATGTAGTAGTTGGTGATTCCCACTTTATTTTTTTTGTTTTATTTATCTTTTGTGCTATTAAAGAGGCTACATATTTTCCTTCTGAGTTAGAAGTGTTACCTGATTTTGAAAATCCCATTGGGCGAGAATCGCCAGTAATATATACATTTTTAGCATCAATTGCCTCGTACGTGAGTTCGTTGATGTAAGCTTCCATTTTATTTTTAGCATCTTTTGCAAGACCTACTCTCTCTAAAATCTTCGCACCTCTTACTTGAGGATAAAATGCAGCATCTTCAAACTCATACTCATCAAACTCTGTATGAACAACTTTGTTATCTAAATCTATCTTTGTAATTACGCCGTTTGGAACATACTCTATATAGTCTGCATAAAGCTCATCAAATGCTGATTGGAAGCCTTTTTCTTTTATGGTTATGGTGTTATTTGCATCGAGTATAATTACTTTTGCATTTAGTTTTTTTTGTTTAAAGTAGTCAGCTATAACACATGCTCTCTCATACGGCGCAGGAAGACATCTATAATTTCCAGCAGGAACAGTTAGTATAAAATTACCGCCTTTGAAGTTTATGACTTTATTTTTTAGTGTCATGTGCTCTGAGCCAGGGATAAATCCAGCTGGGTACTCTTGTCTTAATCTATTTTCAAAAGCTATATCTTTTGTCCAACGAGAGTAGTCATACTCAATACCTGGAGCAAATACTAAATAATCGTACTTGATATCTCCTTCACTAGTTTTTAGTATCTGGTTTTCTTTGTCTAAATCAACAGCTGTCGCATGGAAGTATGTATAGTTGTTTTTTCGCGCTGCTTGTAGGTAGTCATGAGTTAGATACTCAAGTTTCACTTTATCAACAACCCATAAATTACTAACAGGGCAAGAGATAAACTCATGTCTTTGCTCAACTAAAACAACATCAGCATTTGGTGCGAAAACTTTTGTATATTTTGCGATTGAGAGTCCAGACCATCCGCCACCAACTACCACAACTCTTGGATTTTTGGTATCTGGCAGTGCCGCTTTGTAGTCTGTTTTGGAGTTAGTTTTTTTGTCTGTTTTTTGGGTTGAATTTTTTGTGCTTGCATTAAGAGCTGAAGATGCAACCGCTAAAGTGCCTAGCGCTAAAACACCTCTTCTTGATATAGCCATGAGAGTCCCTTTGATTTTGAAAATTGTGATAATATTATCATTATATGACTTACTGATAGCTTATTTTAAGCATAGATAAAAGTCGTGACGCTAAAATTAAGTTAGATATTTTAATTCTAATATGTTAAAATCGCGCAAAACAACTTAGGAAATTATAAAAATGAGAGATTTTATTTACAATGAAATGATGGTGCACGTGCCTTTGTGTACGTCAAAAGAGGCAAAAGATATTTTAGTTATAAGCGATAAAGTTGAGTTGCTTAGTGCAGAAGTAGTAAGACATAAAGAGTCAAACTTAAAAACAAGTGGTTGCTCATTGAACGAGATAAGTTCTTTGGGCGATGCTAGTTTTGATGTTATTATCTCAGAGATGGGTAGTGATGAGGCATATCTGTCACATATAAATAGAGTTCTTAGAAAAGATGGACAGTTTGTAACTGCTCATCCATCTTTGGATAACGTTGAAGCTAATAAGAGTTTGATGAAGACGCTTGGAAAGTATTTTAAAATCATAATGCCATACAACATAGGTAATGGTAAAACAGCTCTTTTGGCTTCTAAAGAGTATCATCCAACAGCAGATGTGATTTTGCAACGTGCAGATATGATTGATGGCCTTAGTTACTATAACTGTGATATACATGTAGCGTCTTTTGCTATGGGGAATTACATCCGTAAAGAGTACTTGGGAATCATTAAAAACTAATGGCATTTAAGTATGCTATAGCTCTAAGTGGAGGAATTGCTACTGGAAAGAGTACTGTTGCTTCTCTTTTGTCACTAAATGGCATGAGAGTTATAGATGCTGATGCAATTTCGCATGATATACTTGATGCTTCTTGTGAGTGGGTTAGGGAAAATTTTGGGGATGAGTTTGTTGATGGTGCGAGTGTAAATCGTTCTAAACTTGGAACTCTGATTTTCTCCGATAGCGCAGCAAAAAAGAAGCTAGAGAGTTTTTTACACCCTAAAATAAGAGCGGAGATAGAGCAAAGAAGTATAAAGCAGGATAGTTTTATGTTTCCATATCTCATAGATATTCCGCTTTTTTTTGAGAGTGGTGCTTATGATATAAAAGAGAGTGTTGTTGTATATGTTCCAAAAGAGCTTCAACTAGAGAGATTTATAAAAAGAAACGGTTTCTCCAGAGAAGAGTCACTCAGACGCATAGAGTCCCAAATGGATATAGAAGAGAAGAAAAAAAGAGCAACTTGGGTGATTGATAACTCAGGGGATTTGAAACATCTTCAACGTGAGTGCGAAGAGTTTGTAGAGAAGATAAAAGCTAAATATCTGGAGAAAAAATGAGAGTAACAAAATATAGTGCAAACGGAAATGATTTTGTAATTTTTCATACATTTGTTAAAAAAGATAGAAGTGTTCTTGCAAAAAAACTATGCCATAGACAAAACGGCATAGGAGCAGATGGGCTCATCGTGCTTCTTCCTAAGAGTGAAAATGAGATTGGAGGAGATAAATCAAAGATTGATTTTGAGTGGCAATTTTACAACTCTGATGGAAGTGAAGCCAATATGTGTGGAAATGGTTCAAGAGCTTGTGCACACTATGCTTATGCAAATGAGTTGGCACAAAATGTAATGAAATTTTTAACAGGTGCTGGGGTTATAGAAGCTGTGGTTGATGGAGATATGGTTTTGAGCGAACTAACTCCTCCAAAGATTATAGATAAAGAGATTTTAGAAAATGGCAAATCATGGTGGCTTCTTGATACTGGAGTTCCACATTTAGTTCATTTTACAAAAGATATAACAAAGTTCGATATTGCTGAAGCAAGAGAGCTTAGAGATAAATATAATGCAAATGTAAATATAGCTTTTATAGAAGGTAAAAACTTAAGAGTCAGAACTTATGAGCGTGGCGTTGAAGATGAGACTTTGGCTTGTGGGACTGGTATGGCTGCGTGTTTTTACAGAGCGTATAGCGAAAAAATGGTTGGTAATGATATAGAAGTCTATCCAACTAGCGGCGAGACCCTATATCTTGGGGTAAATGATAGAACGATTACATTTAGAGGTAGAGTAAGAAGCGTCTTTAGCTCAGAGATAGACTCTCTTTAGAGTCCAGCTGCTTCAACTATTTTTGATTGGTGGTCAGCTATTAGCGGTTCAATAATCTCATCCATGAGTCCGCCTTGCATAATTTCTGCCAATCTATATAGTGTTAGTGTAATTCTATGATCACTCATACGGTTTTGTGGATAGTTATATGTTCTAATACGTCCACTTCTATCGCCAGTTCCAACTTGAGCTGAGCGGTTTGCGCTATCTTTTGCGATAGCTTCTTGCATCTCTAAATCATAAAGTCTTGCTTTTAAGACTTTCATAGCTTTTTCTTTGTTTTTATGTTGTGACTTTTGGTCTTGATTTGTCACTACCAAACCCGTTGGCAAGTGGGTAATCCTAACGGCAGAGTCTGTAGTGTTGACACTTTGTCCGCCACAGCCAGATGAACGCATAACGTCAATCTTTAAATCATTTTCATTTATCTGTATCTCAACGTCATCAACTTCAGGCATAACTGCAACAGTAATTGCTGAGGTGTGCACACGTCCTTGTGATTCAGTTGCTGGAACACGCTGAACTCTATGAGTTCCGCCTTCATATTTCAATCTGCTATAAACTTGTTCCCCTCGAATAAGAGCAATAATCTCTTTATATCCACCTGCATCAGAAGGTGAAGAACTCAAAATCTCAACTTTCCAATCTTTTAAATCAGCATAACGAGTGTACGCTTCAAAAAGATTTCCAACAAATATAGCTGCTTCATCTCCACCAGCACCAGCACGAAGCTCAACGATGATATTTCTATCGTCATTTGGGTCTTTTGGAAGAAGAAGAAGTTTTATATCGTTTTCTAAAATAGGGATTTGTATCTCAAGTTCTTTGAGTTCCTCTTTTGCCATCTCTGCCATTTCTGCATCATAAAGCATCTCTTTTGTGTCATTGATTTGAGCAATTACAGATTTGTAATCTTGTGCTTTTTCAACGATTTTTTCAAGGGAGGATCTCTCTTTTGAGAGGGTGGTCATTCTTTTGATGTCGGAAGTTATGTCGGGTGAACTCAGCATTTCGCCAAGTTCATTATAACGATTGATAAACGGGGTAAGTTTATCGGCTAACATTTAGTTGTTAACCTTATATAGCGTTTACAGCTCTGTGCAGACGGCTAATTTTTCTTGCAGCAGTCTCTTTTTTCAAGATACCTTTGCTTACAAATTTTTGAATTTGTTTGTTTGCTACGCCAATTGCTGACGTTGCTTCTTCTTTGTTACCTGCTTCAACCGCAGAACGAACATCTTTTACAATGTTTTTAAGACGAGTTCTGTAAAAACGATTACGCTCTGCACGAACGATAGTTTGGCGAATTCTCTTAACTGATGACTTGTGATTTGCCATGCATGAGTCCTTCTCATAAAAATTTAGTGCAGAATATTAGCTTAAAAATAATTAAAATTAAGTTAAAGCCAAGCTAGAATCCAACTATTTCGACATTATTGCTTAAATGTGTTAAAATACAGCACTTTAAAATTTGGAAAATATCATGAAATTATTTGGAACGGATGGAGTTAGGGGAGAGGCAGGTACATTTTTGAGTGCAGAACTTGCTATGCGAGTAGCGATGGCTGCGGGGATATACTTTAAAGCACACTCTACAACAAATAAAATTTTGGTTGGCAAAGATACACGCAGAAGCGGTTATATGATAGAAAATGCGATAGTAAGTGGACTAACTGCCATAGGGTATGATGTAATTCAAATCGGTCCTATGCCTACTCCCGCTATCGCATTTATAACTGAAAATATGCGCTGTGATGCTGGGATAATGATAAGTGCATCTCATAACTCTTTTGAAGATAATGGGATTAAATTTTTTGATGGGCGTGGAGATAAACTCTCACATAGTGTTGAAGAAGAGATTGAGAAGATATATCTTGATAAAGATATGATTTTAGAAGCTCAAACTCAAGGTAAATATATAGGTAAAGCAAAAAGAATTGATGATGTTGTTGGACGCTATATAGTTCAGCTAAAAAACTCATTTCCAAGAGATTTGTCTCTTAGAGGTATGCGCATAGTGTTAGATGCGGCAAATGGTGCAGGTTATATAGTTGGTCCAACAGTTTTGGAAGAACTCGGTGCTGACGTTATTGTTTTACACAATAAGCCCGATGGTTTTAATATAAATGATGGCTGTGGGGCGCTTCATACAAAAGATGTTTGTGATAGTGTTGTAAAGTATAGAGCAGATTTAGGTATCGCTCTTGATGGAGATGCCGATAGAGTTGTTATAGTAGATGAGAATGGTGTTGTAGTAGACGGAGACCAGCTTCTTGGTGCTCTTGGCTCTTTTATGAGTGAGAGAGGGACACTAAAAGGTGATGGAATTGTCTCAACTGTTATGAGCAACAGAGGATTGGATGATTTTATGTCTGAGAAGGGGTTAAAGCTTTTTCGCTCAGATGTTGGCGATAAAAATGTTTTAGAGATGATGAAAAAAGAGGGAATCAACTTTGGCGGTGAGCAAAGCGGACATGTAATAATAAGTGATTATGCAAAAACAGGAGATGGTTTAGTCTCTGCTTTACAAGTGTTGGCGCTATTGCTGAAGCGTGGGGAAAAAGCTTCAAAAGCGCTTCGCCCATTTGCACTATATCCTCAAAAACTTGTAAATATAAAAGTCAAGGTAAAAAAAGCTCTAAATGAGATAGATGGACTTGAAAAAAAATTAAAAGAGCTCGATGAAAACGGAATTCATCATCTTGTTCGCTACTCAGGAACTGAAAATAAGTTAAGAGTTTTGCTTGAATGTAAAGATGCTAAAAAAATGAATCTATACATGGATGAAATGGTAGAGTTTTTTCAAAAAGCCCTAAATGCCTAATAAAACACTTCGCAATATAACAATACTAATACTTACGATAGTGGGTATTTTTATAATTGATCAAAATATAAAGTCACTTTTTGTGGATGGTTATAGATATTATAGTGATTGTATAGATTTGATATTGGTCTACAACAAAGGTGTTGCTTTTTCAATGTTTGCCTTTTTGGAAGAGTCACTAAAATATATTCAACTTGTTTTGGTTTTTGGAGTTTTTGGCTACATACTCTTTTTAAATAATTCATGTTATGCCTTTGCGGCTGGATTGATGCTTGGCGGAGCATTTTCAAATATATATGACAGATTTATTCATGGCGGGGTTGTGGATATGGTTTACTGGCACTGCGGATTTGATTTTGCTGTGTTTAATTTTGCTGATGTGATGATAGATGTGGCTGTTGCATGGATTCTTCTGCTTAATTTTAAGCCTAAGATTTGTAAAAGCCAGACCTAAAGATAGATAAAAGCAGATTTAAGGTAATATTGCCAAAATTGTAATGAAATTTAAGGTTAGATTTTGATGTCTAGAGCTTAAAATTTTTAGTGCCATATAGGCTAGTGTGGCTAAAGAGAGCTATCTTTTTGGCTTTTAGTAAAATAATAAAATCAAATAAAAAGGAAATTGATGAAAATCAAAACAAACAAAACTAATAGTGCAAATGCTCAAATTGAAGCAGAAATCCCAAGAACAATAATAGACGCAAATATAGAAAAAATTGCTAAAAATTTAACAAAAACTGCTTCTGTTCAAGGCTTTCGCAAGGGTAAAGTTCCTGTAGCTGTTGTAAAAAAACAGTATGGTGAGCGTTTAATTCAAGATGCAGAAGCTGAAGCGCTTCGTGAAGTTTTAAATAAGGGACTTGATGAGTTAAAAGTAGCAATGAGCTCATTAATCGGGGAGCCAAATATCACAAGATTTGATAAAAGCGATGATAAAATTGAAGTAACTGTTAAAGTTGCTATGAGACCAGAAATCAATCTTGATAACTATGCTGACATGGTTACTCCGTTTGAGAAGCCTGTTATAAGTGATAAAGAAGTTGAGACAAGATTAGAAAAACTAGCTGATTCACAAGGTAAATTTGTTGATTTAAAGAACAAAAGAGCAGCACAAAATGGCGATAGCGCAATAATCGACTTTGAAGGTTCAATTGATGGAGAACTTTTTGAAGGTGGTGCTGCAAAAGAGTTCGCACTAGTTCTTGGATCTAATCAATTTATTCCTGGTTTTGAAGAGCAAGTTGCTGGCATGAAAATTGGCGAAGAAAAAGTTATAAAAGTAACATTCCCAGAAAATTATGGTTCTGATAAATTAGCAGGAAAAGATTCTGAGTTTAAAGTAAAGCTTCATAACATTCAAGAGAAAGTAAAAGTAGAAATTGATGAAGCTTTTGCTGCAAAAATGCTTGCTGGTCAAGATGATAAGAGTTTAGAAAATTTAAGAACTCAACTTAAAATTCAACTAGAAAATGAAGCGCTTGCTAAACTTTACAATGAAGATTTAAAACCTGCACTTTTAGAGATGTTTGTTACAAAAATCAACTTTGACTTGCCAGAGTTTGTGGTTGAACAAGAGATAGATGTTTCACTAAATAAAAAAGCAAGCACAATGAGCGAAGATGAGATTAAAGAACTTCGTGAAAATGCTGATAAACTTCAAGAACTTCGTGAAACATTCCGTGATGATGCTCAAAAAAGTGTAAAAGCTACATTTATCATAGATGCACTTGCAACTGCACAAAAAGTTAGAGTAGATGAAAATGAAGTAATGCAGACAATTTATTATGAAGCGATGCAAATGGGGCAAGACCCAAGATTAGCTTACGATAAGTATAAAAATGCTGGTTATTTACCTGCAATTCAGATGTCAATGGTTGAGGATAAGGTGCTTACGCAGATTCTTAACTCAAAGATAAAAGAGGCTTAATTAGATGAGTTATATTCCTTATGTAGTTGAAAAAACGGCTCGTGGTGAGCGTTCTTATGATATCTACTCTCGTCTTTTAAAAGATAGAATCATTATGCTAAGCGGAGAGGTAAACGACGCTGTTGCTTCATCAATAGTAGCACAAATGCTTTTTTTAGAGGCTGAAGACCCAGAAAAGGATATCTACTTCTACATAAACTCTCCAGGCGGTGTAGTTACTGCTGGGATGGCTATTTATGATACTATGAACTATATTCGTCCAGATGTTGCTACGATATGTGTTGGTCAAGCTGCATCAATGGGAGCATTTTTACTCTCAAGTGGAGCCAAAGGGAAGCGTTACGCTCTTCCTCATGCTAGAATTATGATTCATCAACCTCTTGGCGGTGCTCAAGGTCAAGCTACTGATATAGCAATACAAGCAAAAGAAATTCTTCGTATGAAAGAGGAATTAAATGCTATTTTGGCAAAAAACAGCGGGCAAAGTATCAAAAAAGTAGAAAAAGATACAGACAGAGACAACTTTATGAGTGCTGAGGAGTCAAAAGAGTATGGCATGATAGATGAAGTTTTGCTAAAGAAGAGTAAAGAGTAGTCAACAAAAAAAGGAGTCGGTATGTCAGGGACTTTAAGAGCTAAGTTACGTAGTGATAATGTAGCCACAAAACCATCTGCAGCAGTTACAGATAAAGTTGTGAGTGCTGAACCAGAAGGTGAACTTGAAACATATTCAAAAGAAGTTTTAAGAACTCTTTTAAAAGACGGACTGCCACCTACTCCAAATAATTTTGCACTATATTTTGACAGACTCTTAGAAGATAAAAGTCAAAATATGCGCTCTCATATCGTTTCTATTTTAGAACTTGAAGAGAACAATGACGCAGAGAGCTCTATCATGATTGAGCAGAGCTTAAAGCAAGGCTTCTCTTATATCAAAAATATTCTTAGTATTACTGCTAACTTATATAAAAACATGGCTCTTATGACTAAGATACTTGAAAAAAGAAAACAAGAGTTAGAAGAAGATTCGGATAAACAAGAAGCTAAAAGTATAGCAGCCTCTCTTGGTTCAGATATAGTAAAATTAAATGAGATACTAAAAAAACAGAGCGGCAGTATTAAAACAATGTATGACGATACTGCAAAAATTATAAAAAATGTTGAAAACGAGACTATCTTTGACAATCAATATGGCGTTTATAATAAGCGCTACTTAATGAGTAAAATTGAGCAAGAGATAGGTTTAATAAGAAAATTTAAACATAAAAGCTCACTTATTATGATTGAGCTCGCTCGTGATTTAAAAGCAAGTGTCGCAAATGATAAAGCTATAGCGCTTATGATAAAAACAGTAGCTAGACTTCTTCTTAAGACTTCAAGACGAAGTGATATAGTTACACATTACGGTAATGGCGTATTTGTTATGCTTTTAAAACACACTGACATAGAGAGCGCAAAAAAGGCAAGTGAGAGACTATGTGAACTTGTATCAAATAGTAATTTCTTTTTAGCAGATTTAGAAATCCAACTTAAAATTTCTATAGGCATTACAGATGTAACAGAAAATAGCTCAGTAGAAGAGATAATTGTTAGCTCTATGGATGCAGTAGAAAAAGCGTATGAAAATCCTAAATTAGATTATGCAGTTTTATTGAGAAATAAATAAGAGAATTTTAGTAAAAATGAAATTAACAATAGTAGAATATCCAGATAAGAGATTAAAAGAAAAATCAAAAGTTGTAGAGAAGTTTGATAAAGAGCTGCATGGGCTTCTTGATGCTATGTATCAATCGATGATAGAGTCAAAAGGGATAGGTTTGGCTGCAATTCAAGTTGGACATGCAAAGCGGGTTTTACTTTTAAATATTCCAGATGATAATGATGAGCAGTCACGTGACTCCCTCATAGAGATGATAAATCCTTTAATAACCATGAAAGAGGGAGATACTGTATATCAAGAGGGCTGTTTGAGTGTGCCTAGTTTTTATGAAGATATAAATAGATTTGAGAGAGTTTGTGTTAACTATCAAGATAGAGAAGGAAACACAAAAACAATTGAAGCAGAGGGCTTGCTAAGTATCGCAATTCAGCATGAGATAGACCACCTTGAGGGAGTTTTATTTATAGATAAACTCTCATACTCCCGCAGAAAAAAGTTTGAAAAAGAGTACAAAAGAGCTCAAAAAGAGAAAAAACTCTCAAAAAATTAACTTCATTTATGACAATTTGTCATACTTTATCACAACTAAAAATTTAAATAGTACAATAGTATCAACTTAATATAGGTTGATACTATGAAAATGGTTGCATGTGCCACATACGAGGGCATCGAAGCTAAGGTTGTTTATGTTGAATCCACACTTACAAAAGGATTGCCATCTTTTAGTGTTGTCGGGATGGCGAGTGCGTCAATAAATGAAGCAAAAGAGCGTGTAAAATCTGCACTACTTAGTAATGAGTTTACATTTCCTCCAAAACGTATAACTATAAATCTGGCTCCGAGTGATGTGAAAAAAGAGGGAAGCCAGTTTGATCTTAGCATGGCGCTATTAATCGCACTTGATTGTATTGAGGATGATTTAAGTGAGTGGTTTGTTTTTGGAGAACTTGGGCTTGATGGTGTTGTAAAAGAGAATCTTCAGCTATACCCGCTTTTGCTCTCATTGGCAAATCAAAAGGTTATTAAAAAAGCGATAGTTCCATATGCTAGTTTAACGAAGCTCTCAAATATACCAAATATAGATTTTTATGGTGTGAAGAGTCTAAATGAGGCTATAGAACTTCTAAAAAATAGTGCTAACGCTATGCCAAACATTATATATAAAAAAATAGAGTATCCAAGCGTAAGCGTGGATGATGAACTATACTATTTTGATGAAGAGTATGTTGAAGACTTTTTAGATGTAAAAGGACAAGAAGTGGCAAAGAGAGCAGCACTTATAAGTGCTGCTGGATTTCATAATATACTCTTGGAGGGAAGCCCTGGGTGTGGAAAAAGCATGATAGCTGGGAGGCTTAGATATATACTGCCTCCTCTTAGCAGTGATGAGGTTTTAGAACTTGCAAAGCTAGATGCGCTTGAGGCTAAAGAACCGCTTTTTAGACCTCTTAGAAGCTTTCGAGCCCCTCATCACTCGTCTACCACGGCTAGTGTATTTGGCGGAGGTAGTTACACGGCAAAAATTGGAGAAGTTGGATTGGCACATCGTGGGATTTTGTTTTTTGATGAGTTGCCACACTTCTCCAAGAGTGTTTTAGAAGCATTGCGTGAGCCGCTGCAAGATAATAAGATACGAATTTCAAGAGTAAATACTAAGATAGAGTACCCAAGTGATTTTTTATTTGTAAGTGCTATGAACCCATGCCCGTGCGGAAATTTACTTCATAAAGATAAAGAGTGTCGTTGTAATGAACTTGAGATTCAAAGATACAAAAATAGACTCTCAGAACCATTTTTAGACAGGATAGATCTCTGTGTTGTTATGCAACATGTCTCTTTAGAGGATAAAGCAACGATAAGTTCAAAAGAGATGCACCAAAGAGTTATCGAGGTTCATAAAATAGTGAAATCAAGAGGACAAAGAACATTTAATGCAAAGTTAAATGATGCAGAGGTTGATAAATATTGTACGCTAGATGAGGAGGCGGAGGCTGTTTTGCAAAGAGCAATAATGCAGTTTTCTCTCTCTTTTAGAGCAATAAAAAAAGTTCAAAGAGTATCTAGAACTATTGCTGATTTAGATGATAGTGTTATGATTGAGAAGAGGCATATTTTAGAGGCTTTGAGCTACAGAAGAAGAGGCTAGGAGCAATCTCCCAGCCAAGAGGACGAGAGTTAAAACTCATCATCACCTTTTAAGATACCTTGCACTTCTACATTTAGTTTGATAATTTCACTTACAACAACGCCACCAGCTTCAAGAGCTTGATTCCATGTGATGTTATAATCTCTTCTATCGATTTTACCACTTAAGCTAAGTCCAGCTCTTTGTTTTCCCCATGGATCTGTTACTGTACCGCCAAACTCATAATCAAGAACTACATCTTTTGTGATGCCTTTGATAGTTAGTTTTCCATAAGCTTTGTCGCCTTTTACTTTATCAAGAACAAATGTGACTTTTGGAAACTGTTTTGCATCAAAAATCTCATCAGATTTTAGGTGAGCATCTCTTTTTGCGATATTTGTATTTATAGATTCAACTTCCATCTCTCCGCTTAGAGCGATAAGTTTGTTTTTATCATCCAGTTCAAAATTTCCGTCAAATTTTTCAAACTCTCCATTTACTGTACTTATCATCATATGCTTTACTGCAAAAGTAACATTTGTATGAGAAGGGTCAACTTTATATACTCCACCAAATAGTGAACTTACACCTACAACTAGCACAACAGCAAGAAATTGCAATTTTTTCATCTTTTTATCCTTTAGATTATTTGGTACATTATAGTATTAAGTAGTGATAAAAAAGCGTTAACTTTGTCAACTAGTGACAAAGTTTAAGGAGTATTACAAAAAGCTATACGTTGTAGTAAGTTGCATTTGGATGATAAACCACAAGTGCGGAGGTTGATTGCTCTGGGTGGATTTGAAATGTCTCACTTAACTCAATCCCAAACTCTTCAGGTTTTAAGAGGTTAAAGAGTGGACGGTTAAGCTCTAAATCTGGACAAGCTGCGTAACCAAACGAGTATCTTGAGCCTTGATATCTGTTCATCTGAACATCGCTAAGTTTGCTCCCCTCTCCATCAGAGATATTTAAGTCCAGTCTTATCTGTTTATGTACTATCTCTGCCAAGGCTTCGGCTAGTTCAACTCCAAGACCATGAAATTGATAGTACTCTGTGTATTCGCCTCTGTCGTAAATCTCACGCTCTGCATCGCTTAGTTTTGCTCCAGCACTTACACATGTAAAGGCGACCACATCATCTCTGTCGCTATGGAAGAAATCACTCAAAGCTCTGTGAGGTTGTCGTGATTGACGTG
Organism: Sulfurimonas limnophila; assembly: GCF_059705345.1. NCBI lineage: Bacteria > Pseudomonadati > Campylobacterota > Epsilonproteobacteria > Campylobacterales > Sulfurimonadaceae > Sulfurimonas > Sulfurimonas limnophila. The sequence goes on along the minus strand of NZ_AP046127.1, from coordinate 2,107,422 downwards.
GAAAAGTAAACCTCTCTATCGCTTCATTTCTAACGCTATCAAGAGTTTGGCGATTTATCTCATCTTGTGAGTTGTAACCTCTGCTCTCATCAAAAATAAGCAGAGTGTTGTCATCGCTTCTGCAAGGCCAATATCCATATATAATGGTAGGTTCAAAGAGTTTTTCCTCAATAAAACGCTTTTTTAACTTCTCATAGGCTGGCCAAACTACATCATTTAGCTGTTTTTCATAAGCTTCATCACTTAGTCCTTTTGAGCTGTATCCCCAACGTGATTTAAAAAGCAGTTTATGGTTTATCCACTCAAATGCCATCTCTATCTGTTGAGGTGTAAGTTTAAGCTCACGTCTGCCCCAAAAAGGAGGAGTAGGCACTTTAAGATCTCGAGAAGGCATCTTAAGCTCATTAAATGGAGGGATGATAACTTCTTCTTTTATCTTTATAATTTTTTCTTGCTCATCTTTTGGATGAAGATTTGTATCAAAGTTTCCAGCTTCGATACGGCTCATAGCGGTTACGCCGTCAAATGCATCTTTGCAGTAAAAGATAGGCCCATCATAAATAGGACGGCAAAAATCATCTATAAAGGAGCGAGTTAGTGCAGCTCCACCAAGCAAGACAGGTATTTTAATCCCCTCGTTTTGTAGCGTTTGGAGGTTTTCTTTCATAACTTGAGTCGATTTAACAAGCAGTCCGCTCATTCCAAGAGCTGTGGCATTTGACTCTTTTATGCTCTGTATAAATTCGCCAATATCTACTTTTATACCAAGGTTTTTAACTTTAAAGCCGTTGTTTGAGAGGATAATGTCTACAAGATTTTTGCCAACGTCATGCACATCGCCTTTTACTGTTCCAAGGGCTAAAGTGGTATCTACGCTTTTATCAATTTTTGGCAAGTATGGGTTTAAATAGTCAACTGTTTTTTTCATAGTCTCTGCACTTTGCAGAACAAAAGGGAGTTGCATCTGCCCAGAGCCAAAGAGTTCGCCTACAACTTTCATGGCATCAATTAGTATCTCATTGACGATTTTCTCAGGAGCTATCTTATGACGTGCCTCTTCAACAAGTGGAATCATTCTATCTTTGTCGCCGTCCATTAACAGTTTTGCGATTTTTTCTTCATCACTCATGGCTAAATATGCTTCATCTACCGCGTTGTTGTCAACCGCCTCTTTTGTGCTGAAGTGTTCTATAAATTCAAAGAGTGCGGCTGCATTTGGTTTGCGGTTAAAGATAAGGTTGTCACAAATCTCTTGATCTTCTTTGCTGATTTTGTTTATAGGAATAATATGCGCTACGTTTATAATAACACTTGTTAACCCAGCCTCCATACAGTGGTGTAAAAACATGGAGTTTAGATATGGTCTTGCATCTTTATCAAGCCCAAAAGAGATGTTTGAGAGCCCGAGAGTAGCGCCTACTTCTGGGTGTCTGCGTCTTAACTCTCTTATGGCTTCAATCGTGTTTATACCAGCATCAAGATACTCTTCATCGCCACTTCCAAGAGTAAATGTGAGAAGGTCAAAGACTAGATTTTCAGCTCTTATGCCATGCTTGTTTACTGCCAAATCATAGATGCGCTCCGCAACTTCAAGCTTTCTCTCAACGCTCTTTGCCATTCCTATCTCATCAATAGTTAGACAAACAAGAGCAGCACCAAATTTTTTAGCAAGTGAGCAGATTACATCAAACTTCTCTATCCCATCTTCAAGATTTACGGAGTTTATAATCGGTTTGCCACCAATTAGCTTTAGTGCCTCTTCAAGGGCTACTGTCTGCGTTGAGTCTGGCATAAGAGGAAGCGCTATCTTTTGAGCGTAAAGACTCATTACTCTGTTCATATCTTTTGTCTCATCACGCCCAGCAAAGCCAACGCTTACATCAAGCACATGCGCTCCTGCTCTTACTTGTTGTTGTGCCACGCTTAGAGTTCCCTCATAATCCTCTGCTAAGAGAAGCTCACGAAACGCTTTTGAACCTGTTGCATTTGAGCGCTCTCCGATAAGCAGAGCTGAAGACTCTTGCATAAGCGGAACTGTGGAAAAGAGAGATGCCAGAGAGTTTTCATGTTTTCCGCTTGGTGCTTTTGGAGCTATATCACTAACAAGATTTACCAACGCTCTTATGTGTTGAGGTGTTGTTCCACAGCATCCGCCTAAAAAGCTAACACCATCAAACTCTAAAAAGCTCTGCTGTTTTGCGGCAAACTCATCTGGTCCCATTGGATAGTATGTGTATCCTCCACGATTTTGAGGAAGTCCAGCGTTTGCGTGAACACTGATTGGTTTATGCCAAATCTCACTTAGTGTTTTAACATGTTTTAGGACTTGTTCAGGGCCTGTTCCGCAGTTAAATCCTAGACTCAAGATATCAAATGGCTCAAGGATGGTTGCTATCGTTTGCGCATCTGTTCCGATAAGCATAGTTCCGCTAAGTTCGATAGTAACGGAGACCATGATAGGAATCTCTACGCCTCTTTGCTTTGAAGCTTCATTGCACGCATGAAGAGCTGCTTTTATCTGGAGTGGGTCTTGAGCGGTCTCTAGTAAAAAAACATCAACGCCGCCATCAATAAGTGCTAAACAAAACTCAGTATAGCCCTTGTACATCTCATCATAAGTTATATGCCCAAGAGATGGAAGCTTTGTCCCAGGGCCGATTGAGCCAAGGCAGAAGCGCGGATGAGTTGGTGTTGAGAACTTTTTACACTCATCTTTTGCAAGTTTTGCTCCTGCACATGTTAGCTCATAAGCACGATGCCCGATTTGGTACTCATCTAAAACCCAAGAGAATGAGCCAAAGGTGTTAGTTGTAACAAAGTCTGCACCAGATGTAAGATAAGCGTGAAAAATCTCGCTAAGCACCTCAGGAGCGGTAACATTTAAGAGTTCATTACACCCCTCGTTGCCCTCCCAAGCCTCTTTTGAGATTTTGTCATCTCGCTGTTGAAGCTGTGTTCCCATAGCTCCATCTATAATGAGCGGTCTGTTTTTGATAGTTTTTAAGATATACTCTTTAGTTGTCATGCAAAATCTTTTTGGTAAAATAATAGTTCTTTATTCTAGCAAAACAGAGCATAAAAGAGACTTTTATAAAAAATATAGATTAATTTATAATTATTATTATGTTAGATAATAAATATTTGTGTAATTTTTGCTATAATTTTGGCACGATTTTGTCATAAAGTATTTTTTAGAGTAAAAATAACAAATTAGGAGTGTGTATGAGTGAAGAGACAAAAGGTTTTAAAATACCTACGGCTTGGAGAATATATAGATATTATTTCTTTATTTTCCTAACAGTTATAGCTTTAGTTTTACCTTGGATTGAGGTAAATGGGAGTCACTTTTTTCTACTTAGTTTTGATAAACTGAAACTTCATTTGGGGTTTGTTCAGTTTGATATGCAGGAGTTGTATCTTTTGCCATTTTTATTAATGATGCTCTTTTTGGGTATTTTTGGTATGACGGTTATGGGCGGAAGAGTGTTTTGCGGATGGATATGTCCACAAACTATTTTTCGTGTTATCTACCGCGATGTGATTGAGACAAAACTCTTAAAACTTAGAAAACGTATCAAAAACAAACAGCAAGAGCCAGATATGAGCATCGCTGGGAACAAGGTAAAAAGAGCAGTTGCTATTTTGCTTTGGGTTGTTTTATCGTTTGTTGCTAGTGCAAATCTTTTATGGTTTTTTGTACCGCCTGAAGACTTCTTTGCGTATATGGCGAACCCATTTGACCATATGATTTTGCTTGGTACTTTAGTCTCATCAGCGCTTTTTCTTATATATGATATTGTGTTTTTACAAGAGGACTACTGTATCTATGTATGTCCATACTCAAGAATCCAATCTGTTTTATATGATGAAAACACTGTTATGGCTCTCTACAATACAAATAGAGGCGGACATATATACAACAGCGACAAAGAGAAAGCATTTACAAAACAAAAAGACCTTCAAGATGTTGAACCTCATGCAGAGTGTACGGCATGTGAGAGTTGTGTAACTGTCTGCCCGACACATATAGATATACGTAAAGGTTTGCAACTTGAGTGTATAAACTGTTTGGAGTGTGTTGATGCGTGTACTGTTGTTATGGGCAAACTTGGCAAACCATCTCTTGTTACTTGGTCGAGTGAATATGAGATAATAGACAAAAAGGGCAAGACAAAGTATTTCCGTCCAAAAATTATCGCTTATATCGTGCTTCTTATCGGAATCGCTGTTGCAATGGTTATCATGGGGAGTAAAAAAGAGCATATGCTTTTAAACATCAACAAAGAAAACCGCCTCTACTCTGTTCATAAAGAGAGTGATGGACGAGTTGCAGTTGAGAATGCGTATGAATTTTTACTGCAAAATACTCAGAGCAAAACTCTAAACTTCTATTTTGAAGTAATCTTGCCTCAAGGGGTAAAGGGAACTTTAGAGATTGAAAAACCAAAAGAGTCTTTTGATGTTACACCTGATGTGAAAAAGAAAAAAATTGTTGTACTTAGAACATACGATAAATTGGCAGATGATGATAGACACGATACAATCATCCCAATAACTATACGTGCTTATGCAGTTGGACATGAGAAAGAGATAGAGGTTCTTAGAGAGTCAACCTTTACCTATCCACGAGAAGATGTTTTAAGAGAGGCTAAATAACCTCTGTTTAAAATAGAATTTGATAAACTTTAACAGCTTAGCTAAAAGGTTTCTCAATGTTTAGAAAAATTTTACTCTCACTTGTAGCTCTTTACACCGTAGTGGGCTTTTTGGTACTCCCTCTTATCTTAGAGTCGCAGATACCAAAGAGCGTCGCAAGTGCAACAAATTCTCAAATAAGTATCAAAAACATCTCACTTAATCCATACCTGTTTAAGCTCAAACTATTGGGCGTAGAGCTAAAGGATGATGAGAATAATCATCTTGCCTCTTTTGACTCTTTATATATTGATATTAAGCTACTATCACTTCTAAGCGGTGCAATTCATATAAAAGAGATAGAGCTTAAAAATCCTCAAATATCTCTTCTTTACGATAAAGATAAAAGATTTAATTTTGAAAATATTGCAAAAGAGAGTGATGATGATGAAAACAGCACAACTAAGACAAATACAGAACTTCCAAGAGTTATAGTCGATAACTTTACTATCTCAAAAGGCTCCATAAAATACGAAGATTTTACAAAGAGCAAAAAATTTGAGTTTATAGTGGATGCTATAAACTTTAAGCTAACAGATATTGATACAAATGATTTTACTTCTAGCAGTGCAAAGTTTAGATTTAACTCAAATCTGCAAGATGGCGGAGAAGTTGACTTAAGAGCAAATATAGTAGGCTTTAAGCCCTTTATCATAGAGGGAAGCGCTGACATTAAAGATGCTAAGTTGTACTCACTATGGAAATATATTCAAGATAGTACAAAAGTTGAGATAGCTGATGGAACAGTCTCTTTGGGGGCAACATATAGCTTTAATATGGATGATATAAATGCAACAAATATAGACAATGTCTATCTTGGAGTTCGTGATTTAAGAGTTAAGCCAAAAGATAAAAATAGTGATATTTTAACTCTAAAGAGCCTAAATATCAAAGATGCAAATATAGAGCCGATGACGCAAATGGCCACTATAAAAAATATTTCTCTAGAGTTGTTAAATGCTAAAGTGGAGCGCAGTTCAAAAGGAGAGATTGATTGGAGTGGCTATTTTAAGAGTAGCGAGAGTTCAAACCAAGAGGTAAAAGAGGAGTTAGAAGAAGAGTCTAACGTAACTAAGTGGAGTGTTGTTGTAGAGAATTTGGGGCTTAAAAAAATAAGCGCCTCTTTTAAAGACAGCACCATAAAACCCTCAGTTGTCTCAAAACTAAACTCTCTTGATGCAGAGATAAAAAACATTACGTTGCTCGGTAGAGAAGCGTTGAATTATAATGCAAGTTTAACTCTAAATGAGAGCGCAAAATGTACGCTAGAAGGCTCTTTGATACATAAAGAGTTATCATTAAAGAGTTATACAAAATGTACTAACTTTGACATTAAACACTACAGTCCATATATAGATTCTATCGCCAAAGAAGAGCTCAAAAAGTATAACATTGCCCTGCGTAGCGCCATTGCAGGTTTTGATGCAAATCTCTCATTTAGAGATAAAGAAGCAGAGATAGAGAGCGCAAATTTTGATATAAAGAGTTTAGGATTAATTAGAAGAGACAATAATGAGCAACTCTTAGAGTTTAAAAATTTCTCTATAAATAGAGCAAAAGTAGATACAAAAACAAAAGAGATTGAGGTAGAAAATATCTCTTTAGATGGACTAAGTCTCGATCTGAAAAAAGCTAAAAATGGTGTTTTAAACATTGATGGATTGGTAGAGACAAAAGAGGCTAAAAAAAGTGCACAGAGTACAAAAATTCCAGAAGCACCATATAGAATTCGGCTAGGTTCATTTGATATAAATGGGGCGAAACTCTCATATGACGACAAAAGCATAGAAGATAGCTTAAAAACTACTATTGATAAGATAAATGTAAGTGCAAAAAATATAGATTCAAAAGAGAAGAGCTGGTTTGATTATAGGGTTGATTTGAGAGTAAACTCTAAAGGCTTTATAAGTTCAAAGGGTTCTATCAAACATACTCCTCTTGAGCAAAATGGGGAGTTTGAGATAAAGGGCATATCTTTAAAAGAGCTGACCCCCTACCTTAGAGAGAGCACATTTTTAAAGATAAGCGATGGCAATCTTAACCTTAAGGCAAAGAGCAGTTACAGAGAAAAATCAGATAGTTTTAGAGCAACTTTAGATGGAAGCTTGGGGATTAATAATTTCTTTTTACACGATACAAGAGATGATAGCACGATAGCCTCTTTTATAAAAGCAGATCTCAATTCGTTTAAGTTTGATACGCTCACAAATGAGTTAAAGATGGATGAGGTACTACTTGACTCTTTTTATATAGATGCACAAATAGATAAAAATAAAACTATGAATCTTGCAAAACTCCTTCGTGAAAAAGCAGAGGATAAAAAGCCACAAGAGCCATCAAATAGAGCTCCACTTAGCTATAAACTTCTCAATCTAAAAGTGGCAAACGGGAGTGCCAATTTTGCTGATTATTCACTCCCACTTGATTTTAAAACTTCTATTCACAGTTTAAACGGAAACGTATATGCAATATCAAGCAGTGGTGGTGAGATTAGTTATGTTGATATTGATGGAGGCGTTGATGAGTATGGTTCTACAAGATTAAAGGGGAGCGTTGAGCCTTCAAATTTCAAATCGTATATGGATTTAAACTTTAATTTTAGAAACTTAAGCCTCAACAATTTTAGCGGTTATAGCGCACAATTTGCAGGATATAAGATAGAGGAAGGGAAACTTTTCCTTGATTTGGAGTATAAGATATATGACTCACAACTGCTTGGCAAAAATAGTTTAATTATCAAAAAAATCAAGTTAGGAGATGAGATAGAGGATGAAAATATTACAAAACTCCCGCTTAAATTTGCAGTGGCACTTCTTGAAGATTCAGAGGGCGTGATAGATATCAATATGCCAGTAGAGGGAGATGTATCTAAGCCAGATTTTAAATATGGCGCTATGATTTTAAAAACTTTCGTAAACTTGATAGTAAAAGCAGTAGCTTCTCCTTTTAAATTTTTAGCCTCTGCGATGGGGATAAGTGGCGATGAGATGGAGTTTGTAGAGTTTGAAGCTTCACAAAGTACGCTACTTGCTTCAGAGAGAGAGAAACTAGACACCATTGCAAAGATGCTTCAAGAAAAACCTAAACTCTCTTTGGGTATTGCAGGTGGGTTTGATATAAAAATAGATACAGAGGCTCTTCAGGCAAAAAAATTAACAGAGTTGATACTAAGTCAGAGCAGTAGCGATAGAGGTGTTAGTATAAGAGGAGTTGAGTTTATATGTTCAAAAGCCGTAGGAAGCCAGAATGTAGGGCTTTTAAAGAGCGAGATAGAGAAAAAATATCCACAAGAGTTATTTGCAACAGAGTACCAAAAGGCTCTTTTTCAAAAATGTACACAGATGCAAAGCGTTAGTGCTCAAGAGTTAAAAGAGCTAGGAGAAGAGAGAGCAAAAATGCTCTCCAACTATCTTGTCCAAATAAAAAATATAGAGCCATCAAGAGTGGTTTTGCAAGAGACAAAAGCAAGAGATGATTCAAAAGAGAAGTGGATAAAATCATCTCTAAAGATAGAGATAAGATAGAGGTTAAAATAAATTTTATAGTAAAAAGAGAGATGTTATTTATAAATTTTTTTGTTACAATTTCATCTTTTTTTTAAGATAAGGAGCCAAAATGGCATTTTCTCCAGCAAATAGAAAGGGTACGATAAACGGTGTAATCTTTGTAGCAATTTTTGCCGCTGCTGCTACTATGATTTCAGACATAGCGTTTATAAAATCTCTTGGAATTTCACCTCTTGTTATCGGTATAGTTATCGGTATCTTTTATGCAAATACTCTACATAACAACACTCCAAAAGCGTGGAGTAGCGGTATCACATTTAGTGGTAAAAAGATACTTAGATTTGCTATCGTATTTTATGGTTTTCGTATCACTTTTCAGCAAATTGCTGAGGTCGGAGTTGAGGGCTTCATGGTCTCTTTAATTATGCTCTCAACAACTTTTGTCCTCGGAACATGGGCAGGACAAAGGCTCTTTAAAATGGATAGAGACACTTCAATGTTAAGTGCTGCGGGAGCTTCTGTATGTGGGGCTGCAGCGGTTTTAGCAACAGAGCCTGTACTAAAAGCAGAAGAGCATAAAACAGCAGTTGCGGTTTCTATGGTTGTTCTTTTTGGAACAATAGCTATGTTTTTATATCCAGCACTCTACAATGTAGGCTTTTTCGATATGGATGCTAAAGAGTTTGGTATCTATGTTGGAGGAACTATCCATGAGGTAGCTCAAGTTGTTGCAGTTCCTGCTTCAATATTAAATGCAAGTGCAGAGATGGCAAACTCAGCAGTTATCGTTAAGATGACAAGAGTTATTATGATAGCTCCTATGCTCATCATCTTAGGGATTTACCTCTCCTTTAGTGCAAAAAGAAGTGGAGGCGAGGCTAGTGCTGTTAAGCTTGTGATTCCATGGTTTGCGGTTTACTTTATAGGTATGGCTGGGTTTAACTCTCTTGGAATCGTGCCTCAAAATATAGTAGATATTATCAACGAAATAGATACCTTTTTACTTACAATGGCGATGACCGCACTTGGAATGGGAACTATTTTTGCAAAATTCAAAGGGCTTGGATTGGCTCCTATCTATACAGCTGGATTGATGTTCGCTTGGTTAATGGTTGGCGGATACTTTATAACAAAATGGGTTGTTGCGGTATTTTAACTATTAGTTCTTTTAGGCAAAAAAGTATATAATAAAGTAAAATTAAATATCTGCAAAGGAGCCTAAGAGTGTCACATCTGCCAAGCAAACTTAACTCTTACTGGCTTTGGAGAGAGGTCTCTTCAAAGTTGGGGCTCTCAAACCCAACTTACAGATATTGGAAAAATACACCAAATCTAAAACTAAACAACAAATATCTTTTCATCCAAAAAAAGACTCTTCCACAAAAATATGAGCATGTTGAGCATATCTTGACAGACCTCTCAGGACACCTTCCAATCAAGTACGCTTCTGATCAGTTGCATGTTAGTGAACATCTGTTCTCTTACGACAAAATGAGCCTACACAAAGAGTTTGAGTACAAATTTGTAGAAGATGTAAAGTTTGTAAATATAAAAAAATTCTTTATGGAGTTTGGTATAAAAGTCAGTAAAAACTCTATCATACAACTTGCAAAGATAAAAGATTTAGACATAGGTCCTGATTGCACATTTTATAATCTAAAAAATGATTACGGTATAGTGGTTTACGACTGATGGATGCTTTTTTTATAGAGTCAAAAGACCCTTTATTTGGGATAATCATCTTTTTTGTTCTTGTTTTTATCATAACTTTTTTCTCTTACTGGTTTAGTAAGTTTAAGAAAAAAGAGGATTATAAACACTTAGATAGTTTTTTAAAACAGTTTCATGAACTCCCTTCTCAAAATGAGTTAAAAGTTCTTATCACAAAAGGTGAGCTTTCTGAAAAATCTTGGTTTTTACTAGCCAATGCTTATACAAAAAACGGAAACTATGAAAAGAGTATAGAGATATATGCGGAGCTTCTAAAAGTAGGCGATAAAGCAAACTACAGAGAGACCCTTTTTCTTCTTGGAAAAACATACTTTAAAGCTGGATTTTTAGAGCGCGCAAGAGTTATATTTTTAGAGATACTAAAGACAAATCCACGAACTCCTCAGGCCCTAAACTATCTCCTTTTAGTTTATGAGCAGATGAAAAACTACAAAGAGGCAATCGCTATTTTAGAGCCTCTTGAAGAGTTAAAAAAAGACACTTTGATAGAGAGCACGTATCTCAACATTTTACTTATTTTAAATAGTGTAGAGCTTGGTGCGGATGAAAAAATAGAGTCACTGTTGAAGATTTATAAAAGTTCAAATCTTCTTGCATATCTAATATTTGAGTACCTCTTTAGAGTAAACCCTAAAGTTGCTTGGGAGAATTTTGATGCTTCAAAGAGTGAGTTGCTCATAGATATATTGTGGAATATAGAGAAAAAAGATTTGGATTTTAATGTTATTATGCAAAATGGTTTTCTCAAAGAGCTTTATAGTGCCAAAGGGTATATAAAAGAGGCAACTTCAAGCTCTCACTTTGAACTTGATATTTTGATAAATCTTGATTCAAGCGTAAATGCAACCCTTGGCTTTGAGTACATCTGCAATAACTGTAAAGTTGTTTTTCCTTTTGCCTTCCATCGTTGTAGCAACTGCCACTCAATTGGCACCTCAAGAGCAGAGCGCTCTTTGGTTAAAGATTATCATAAGGATTTTAGTGAAGAAAATAACTCTTTTCAGTGATGGAAGCGCACTAGGAAACCCAGGGCCAGGGGGATATGGTGTGATTTTGCGCTTTGGAGACAAAGAGAGAGAAATCTCTGGAGGAGATATTCATACAACCAATAACAGAATGGAGCTTTTAGGGGTTATTGAGGGTCTTAGAGCGCTAAAGGAACCATGTGCTGTGGATGTGATTTCAGACTCCTCTTACGTCGTCAAAGGGATAAATGAGTGGCTTGGCAACTGGATAAAAAAAGATTTTAAAAATATAAAAAACCCAGATTTGTGGAGAGATTATATAGCCGTATCTAAGGGACATAAGATAAATGCTATATGGGTTAGAGGACATGATGGACATGTTGAAAATGAGAGATGTGATATTTTGGCAAAAAATGAAGCTCAAAAAATTAAAGAGGCAATAAAATGAGTAAAAAAATAGAGTTTTTAGAAGAAATTTTGGGATATAAGTTTAAAAACCAGAAGCTCATTATCGAAGCGCTGACACATAAAAGTCATAAACAGCCCTACGATAATGAGCGACTTGAATTTTTAGGTGATGCAGTTCTTGACCTTATTGTAGGAGAGTATCTTTTTTTCAAGTTTGCATCTTCTGATGAGGGTGCTCTCTCAAAGATAAGAGCCGCTCTTGTAAACGAGGATGGCTTTGAGAGACTTGCTAGATCTATCAACTTGGGCGAGTATATCTACCTATCAAATGCAGAAGAAAATAACGGCGGAAGAGAGAAAGCATCACTTTTATCAAACGCTTTTGAAGCTATCATTGGTGCAATTTATCTTGAAGCAGGGCTCGATACTGTAAAACCAATAGCCATAGGAATAATCGAGAAAAATTACAAAGAGATTTCATTAGACTCTCTCTTTAGAGATTATAAAACAACTCTTCAGGAGTTAACACAAGCTAGATTTGGAGAAACTCCACAGTACGAGGTAATTGCCAGTCGTGGACCTGACCATAAAAAAGAGTTTGAAGTTGCGGTAATTATTGAGGGCAAAGAGTACGCAAGAGCTATTGGCAAGAGCAAAAAAATAGCGCAACAAGAAGCAGCTGAGATGGCTGTTAAGATACTAAAGGGAGAGGCAAAGTGAATAGTTTTGGATTAAAATTTAAGATAAGTACTTTTGGAGAGTCTCATGGAGTAGCAATTGGCTGTCTTCTTGATGGTGTTCCTGCTGGTTTAGATATAGATGAAGAGTTTATTCAAAGTGAGCTAGACAGACGAAAACCTGGAAAAAGTGAGTTTGAAACCGCAAGAAAAGAGGATGACAAAGTTGAGATACTAAGCGGTGTTTTTGAAGGCAAAAGTACGGGAACACCAATCGCTATGATAATTTACAACACAAACCAAAAATCCAAAGACTACTCAAATATAAAAGATATATTTCGCCCAGGACACGCTGATTTTACATATTTTCACAAATATGGTCTGCGAGATTATCGAGGCGGAGGGCGAAGTTCTGCTAGAGAGACCGCTGCACGAGTTGCTGGTGGGGCTGTTGCAAAACTGATGCTCAAAGAGTTAGGCATTGAAGTGCAAAGCGGGATTTGTGAAGTTGATGGGATAAAGTCTCTCGAGTTTGACTATGAATCAGCAAAAAGAAGCATAATCTATGCACTTGACTCTACCAAAGAAGAGGCACAAAAAGAGGCGATTTTAAGAGCTAAAAATGAGCATGATTCAGTCGGGGGAGTTTCAAGAGTTCTGATAAAAGGTGTTCCAGTTGGACTTGGGCAACCGCTGTACTATAAAATGGATGCTATCTTGGCAGATGCTATGATGGGCATAAATGCGGTAAAAGCTGTTGAGATTGGGGATGGCATACTAAGCGCTTCACTCAAAGGTTCTATAAACAATGATGCAATCAGAGCAGATGGTTTTGTTACAAATCATTCAGGCGGAATACTTGGCGGAATCAGTAACGGCGAAGATATTGTGATGAATGTATATTTTAAACCAACCCCATCAATATTTAAAGAGCAACAAACTCTTACTTCTCAAAATGAAGAGGTAAACTTTTCACTAAAAGGCCGTCATGACCCATGTGTGGCAATTCGTGGCACGATTGTATGCGAAGCAATGGCCGCTTTAGTCATCGCAGATATGCTTCTTTTAAATATGGGTTCTGAGATGAAAGGGCTTTTAACTTATTATAAAAAGTAATAAATATATTTAAGATAAATTTAAAAAAAAGCTCAGATTATCTCTTGTATAAGTTTTAATTAATTTTTATAGAGCTAGAATGGTCCTTTTAAAATAAAAGGAGCAAAGGTGCGTATTTTTTTATTTATTCTAGTGGTAATGTTTAGTGCAGAAGCAAAGCAGTTGTTTAGCAATAGTGAACAAGCAGAGATTAGCCAGTATATCAACTCTTTAAAAGAGCTTGTTGTTGCAACGCAAAAAACAAGGGGATTGACAAACAGTTATCTAAATGGCAATTTAATTGCGCTAATGTTAGTGCAAGATACAAAAAACGATATGAAAAAAGCCATTGGAAAGATGGAGTCTTTAAAACTTGCATCAGACCCAGTTATAAATCAAAGAGCAACAGATGTTAGTAATAAATTAGTAGAACTTAATCGTAAGGGGTTAAAGCTAAAACCAGAAGTTGCTTTTGAGAGATACACTCAAGAGATAGAGCAGATATTAATGTTGGCACAAACTGTTGGTAAAAGAGGAGGAGAACATATGACTCCTTTTGCGCAAGAAGCATCATTTGTAATGATGGAGGAGATGCTTCCACTTAGTGAATATGTTGGACAGCTAAGAGGTATGGGCTCTGGAATAGCCGCAAAGGGCGAGATAACTAAAGAGCAAAAAGAGGCTCTTGCGATAATTATCAGTGAGATTATGGCTTTAAAGAGTGAGCTTATACAAAATATAGAAAAACTTCGCTCTAAGAGTGAAAAAAACTATGCAAGTAGCATAGATACTAAGAGTACTAAGATAAATAGTATGATTGAAGCATATGTTGAATTTGTAAGAAAAGAGTTTTATAAAAATGAATTTTCTATAAATCCTGATGAGTATTTTGCTAAAGGAACAGAGATAATCGCAGAGATTATTTTGGCATACGATGATACCAACAGAGCAGTTTTAGATAATTCAAAAGGTTGGTTATAAAGAGCAAAGAGAGTAGATTACTCTTTAGGCTCTATTTTGTTCTTAGCGGTTTTAATAGCGCTGCTAAGAGCTGTTTTTGCAACTCCCCACGCTTGAATCCCCATTCTTTTTGCCTCTTTTGCCTTCTCTGATTTTAGAGCAGAGTCAGCTTTTTTAACGGCTTTTTTTGCAAACTCAGAGAATCTGTCTTTCATAACTTCTGCTGTCTCTTTTGAGATATGAATTAGCTCTTGAAGATCATAGTGCATCTTTTTATTTAGATCGATGAGAATTTTTCTTATACTCGAACTGCTCTCATTTGCTTGTGTTTGAACAACTTGTAAAAAGAGAGTATCTGTTTGATTTAAATCTTCCATAATGGTGTCATAATCTTCTATAAGTATATGCTTCGCTTCAAGTGGCATAAAGACAAGTCTCTTTTTAAATCTATCAATTGATTCATAAAGCCCAGCTCTCATTCCTTTTAGTGTTGCATCCAAAATATCCTCAGATTGATTTGGAGATGCTTCTGCTATATCAATGCTTGAGTGAAGTATAGTTGAGAGTATTTTTCTTACTCTAATTGTATTTAGCGTTCCCTCTTTGATAGTTTCAAAAGTAAGCTCTCTTATAATCTCTTCAATCATATTTTTAGCTTCAGAATCTTTCGACTCTTCGAGCGCTGTAATAATTGCGCCCTCAACAGTGTCGCTTAAAATATCAAAAAGGTCAATTGACTGGAGTTTTGCTTGATGAACTTTTGATAGAGTTAGTGCATCATCTTTATCTATCATTGACTCTATGTCGTTGAAGATAGCATATTTTGCTTCTTGAAGCTCACTATGCTTTTTTTGAATGTTTTTCTCAAGCAACTCTTTTTGAAAAAGAAGCTCTGCTAGAGCGTCATGGAGATTTTTTGTTTTTGTCTCTATCTCGTTTTGTATAGCCTCTTTAGTTTCATGAAGATTTAACTTGCTAAAATCTATATTTTTTAATTCACTCAAACTCATTTTAGACTCCTTTTAAAGTACCATTTTTATATTTTGATGCGCCTTTAAGGCTTCATAGATGAAATTTCTATCATCTTCATTGTGAACAAGCATATCTAAATTCATGCTGACATATTTTCCGCCTTTAGAGTTTTTTGAGTGAGTTAGTTTATGCGCTCTCTCATCAATAACGTCTCTAATAGCCTGTTTTAGGGCTTCTGCTTCACTGGCTATTAGTTTATATGCCCAGTTACATGGATATTCAAGAGTTAGTTTCTCATCTCTATCGTTTAAAATCTCCACTTTTTCCTCCAGATTTTTCCTCTAATTGAACGTTGCGGATAATCATGCCTTTGTCTATCGCTTTTACCATATCGTAAATAGTTAAAAGACCGATGCTTGTTCCAGTTAACGCTTCCATCTCAACGCCTGTTTGACCAGTTAGTTTTGCTGTTACGCTAAGTTTAAAACCTGGAAGTTCTGGCAACTCTTCAACATCACAATTTATACCGCTTAAGTTTAGGGGATGACACATCGGTATAAGATCGCTGGTCTTTTTACTTCCCATAATAGCAGCTATTACAGCAGTTTGAAGAACTGGACCTTTTTTTGTTTTTTGAGTCACAATAGCATCATAAGCATCTTGACTCATCTCTATTATACCACTAGCAGTTGCGATTCTAGTTGTTTGATTTTTATCTGAGACATCGACCATCTTAGGTCTATCTTTTTCATCCAAGTGAGTTAAATTCATATCTTCTCGTTTTTTTAATAATTTTGTTAAGTAAATATTATATCAAATAGTTGATAAATAACTCTTTGACTCAAAGGTTTAAAAGAGCGAGTGCTTCTTGATATTCGTGAGGGTGATTTAGGTTTAGAAATGGTCTCTCATCTTCAAACTCTACAAAAAAAGTATCTGAATTTTTTAGTAAAAGCCCAAGTTTATGATTGTCATCTTTTAGCATTTGAGAGAATTTGTCCGCCGTTGAGCGGTGATATATACCACACATTGGTTGCATAGATCCGTTTGCTTTAGCTATTGTCGCATCATAACTATCTTTATCTGCGCTAATTAAATTTTCTATAATGGAGTGATTTATAAAAGGGGTGTCTACGCTTATAACAAAAAACCTCTCTGATTTTAAATGCCCAAAAGCAGCAACAAATCCAGCAGTTGGGGCATATAGAGATGATGTTTTAATATCTTCTATAAAGTTGGCTTCAAAGGTAAATTTTGATTTTTCTTTGCAAGATATATATACGTTTTTAAAGATTTTTTTTAAATGATGAAGTTGAAACTCTGCTAGAGTGTCATAAGAGCCAAAAGGAAGAAGAGCCTTGTCTTCTCCCATTCGACTGGATTTGCCACCTGCAAAAATTATGCAAGGGATATCAAAGAGCATTATTTTTTAACTAACTCTGCTTCGATTCTTCTGTTTTGTGCTTTGCCTTCTTTAGTATCATTTGAAGCGATTGGAGATTTCTCTCCTTTGCCATCAGTTGTTACTCTAGTAGCAGCAATACCCTCTTTTACGATAAGAGTTTTTACAGCGTTTGCTCTGTTTTCTGATAATGTTTGGTTGCTTTTATCACTTCCTACGCTATCAGTATGTCCAACGATTTTTGCGTTGTAGTTTGGCATATCTTTTAAGAAGTCTGCAAACTCTTTTACTTTTGGCAATGAAGCATTGTCAACTTTGTAAGAAGCTGTTTCAAAGTTGATATGTAAATCAGCAAGAATTGAACAACCATCTTGGTCAACTTTATGTCCAGCAGGTGTTTTTGGGCACTTATCTTTTGAGTTAAGTACGCCATCTTTATCATCGTCGCCATCTACTGGTTTTGGAGCTGGTTTTGGAGCAACTACAGGTGCTACTACAGGTTTAGGTGCAGGTGCAGCAACTGGTTCTGGGATTGCTGCTACTGGTTGAGCTTTTGGTCCAAATGCAAAGTTTAATCCAGCAAGAAGAGCTAAATTGCTATCCCATCTTCTGTCATTCTCTTTTAACATATAAACAGCTTCTAGTTTTAGAGCTACATTTTCTGCTAATGCAACTTTTGCACCAACACCAGCATCTAAAAATACGCTGTCTTTATTGTCTGCAAAGTGCTTGTCAAGAGTCTCATACCCGATACCAGCTTTTGCTATAGGAGTAAATAGAGAGTTTGATTTATACTCATATACACCGTTTAACGCAACACGGTAGATATCTGTTGTGATGTTAGAGTTTTTATAGTCAGCATCATTTGTATAAAGAAAACTAAGTTCAGGCTTGATTAGAGCATCAAAACCATTGTATTGAAACTCAGCACCAGTTAGGAACTGGTTATCTAAATCCAAATTTCCCTCAGGAATCATTGTTCCAATTACTGGTGTAATCTCATAGTTGTAGTCTTGCGCGATAACAGCACTGCTTAAAAGTAGTGCTGGAATAAGTAGTAATTTTTTCATTTTGTTTGCTCACTTGATGTTTTCGGAATTCTAGCAGAGGTACTCTTAAAGCAATCACAAAATAACAAACTACGTTAAAGTATTTAACTATCTTGGGTCTGTTATGTAACCTTTTATCGCAGATATTGCTGCAACTGCTGAGTTTGCTAGATATACCTTTGAGCTTCTGCTTCCCATACGACCTACAAAGTTGCGATTTGTTGTTGAAACAGCAACTTCATTGTCTCCTAAAATACCCATATACCCGCCAAGACAAGCGCCGCATGTTGGATTACTAACAACGCCACCAGCATCTACGATAATGTCAATATACCCAAGCTTGTTAGCTTCTCTTAGTATCATCTGTGTTCCAGGTGTTACAATGAGGCGAACATCAGGATGTACTTTTTTGCCCTCTAGTATCTCTGCTGCAACTTTAAGGTCGCTCAATCTGCCGTTGGTACAACTTCCGATGAACGCTTGGTCTATTTTGATATTATCTTTTTGAGCTTGAACAACACTGTGCCCATTTGATGGCAAGAATGGATAAGCGATAACTGGATCGAGGTTCGCAACATCTATATCTAACACTTGCACATAAGAAGCGTCCGCATCAGAGTAGTGGATATGAGGCTCTCTAGCTAAGTTTTTATCGCTCAAAAATGCTTTTGTAATATCATCATAAGCAACTATCCCGCTTTTTGCACCAGCTTCTATCGCCATGTTACACATAGAAAATCTATCATCCATGCTCAAATGCTCAATCGTGCTTCCAGTAAACTCTAAAGTTTTATAAAGAGCTCCATCAACGCCAATTAGACGAATAATCTCAAGGATAATATCTTTACCAGTCGTGTATTTTGATGGCTTTCCACTTAGGTTTACTTTTATAGATTCAGGAACTTTAAACCAGTTTCCGCCAGTTACCATCGCAAATGCCAAGTCAGTTGAGCCCATTCCAGTAGAGAACGCCCCAAGCGCACCATGAGTACATGTATGGCTATCTGCTCCTATGATTACATCACCAGGGACAACAAGCCCTTTTTCTGGAAGAAGCGCGTGTTCAATTCCCATATCCTTTTCATCAAAAAAGTTTTTAAGAGAGTACTTTTTTGCAAAATCACGGCTGATTCTGGCTTGATTTGCACTCGCTATATCTTTTGCTGGAATAAAGTGGTCAAGAACTATTGAAAATCCATCAGGATTTGCAAGTTTTGTAGCACCGCTATCTTCAAAAGCTTTTATAGAGATTGGAGTAGTTATATCATTTCCAATTACCATGTCTATATTGCATCGGATAATCTCTCCTGCAAAAACTGCCTTTCCAACATGCTGTGAAAATATTTTTTCAGTTATAGTTTGAGCCATAATATGCCTTTATACAAATAATAAATTTTTGCGATTATAACATTTAAGAATTAAAATTGGCGCAAAATAAGAGCTTTTGACGATTTAATACAAGATAAAGATTTGACAATAGGGATATTATTAACCATAAATTAAAATATGATATATGATGTTTTTCCTTCAGCAAAAGAGTTGGAGAGTGTACTTAAACAGTATGTTGTAATAACTTCACTAGAAGATATGGATAAATTGCTGTTTTTGCCAAACGGATGCAACTTTATAATTTTTAACCGAGGATTTGATGGATATATAAAAGTTTATAGAGAGGATAAAAAATTTCCTATTCCAAAAAACTACTCCATCAGCGTTAAGAATAACAAGATAAAAAAATTTAGACTAAATAGTGATGATTTGATTTCTAGTGTAGAGTTGCCATTTATTATGGCAGAGTTAACCCCGATAGGATTTTATAAACTCTTTAATATAGAAGCTACTGTTTTAAATGAGTGCTTCTTTGAGATTCAAGAAGAGATAGTAGAGGAGTACTTTAGCAAGTTATATACTCACGGTAGTATAGAGGAGGAGCTTGACTATTTAAACGATGCCTTAATAAGGTTGCAACTTTTACATGAGTGTAATCGAATGTGTATACAAGATGTGATGGACAGGATTGTGGATATGTATCATTTTGAGGTAAATGTAAAAACTCTTATTGAAGATTTTGGGTGTAGCAGAAGCAAAATTGAGAGAGAATTTAAGAAAATAATCGGCTTTACACCTAAAAATTTTATCTATATTTCAAAGTTTTGCAAAACTGTTCTCGCCTATATTGAAGATGATTGCGGATTTAATGAGATGGAGTATCTATATAGTGATTATTCACATATGAACTCTATTTTTAAAAAGTTTTTTGGCACAAATCCAAGCGTTGTTTTTGACGATGTGACAAGCAATAAAATTCGTTTATACCAGATGAGAAGAGTTCAAGAACAACTTTAAATACAAGAGAGATTTAAGCAGATGCTAAGTGCAAAAGAGAGAAAAAAACTTATTTTAAAAGTTACAGGCACTGTTGTGATTGTGCTTGTATTGTTGTCAATTATAAGAACTTTAATACTTCATGAAGATTTGCTTAGGAGTGATTTTGCGTATGTTTTGTTTGTCAAAGAGTTTCTTTTTTCTATAATAACCGCTACTTTAGTGGCTTTGTGCCTTTTGCTAATTATAAAAGAAGATTTTCAAAAAATTAATCAAAAAGCCATCAATTACGCCTTTACAGATGGATTAACAGGATTGTATAACCGTCACTATCTAAATGATTTTTTAGAAAAATTTGATATTTTTCAAAAAGAGAACACACTCTTTGCAGTTGTATTTATAGATATTGATAATTTTAAAAAGATAAACGATACGATGGGACATTTAACGGGGGACTGTATTTTAAAGTGCTTAGCTAAGAGTTTAAAATCTTTAACAAGAGATACTGACATACTTTGTCGCTATGGTGGCGAGGAGTTTATGATTATATATGACAAAATTTCAAAAAATGACATAGTACAAAAAGCTCAGAAAATAAGAGAAGATATTCAAAATAGTATCTTTGAGTGCGAACATCATAGTATTACCGTATCTATAGGAGTCAGCTTTGGTAAAAAAGGGGATGAGATAAATATAATAATCAAAGAGGCAGATGAAGCTCTTTATATAGCAAAAAACAGTGGCAGAAACTGTGTTAGAGTATTTGACAAAGAGTAGTGAGCGTTGCATTTTGAAAGATACTTTTGTATATAATTTTTCAAAAAGAGACAAAATATGCAAAATAGCTACAAGCGGGTTGATGCGCATCTCTCAAGTCTTGGATACTGCACACGAAGCGAAGCAAATAAATTTTTAAAAATGTTTAGTGTCTGTGTTGATAATGAGAGAGTTTTTGACGTAACAAAAAAAGTCTACCACTCTCAAATAAGTGTAGATGGCGAAATACTTGATGCACCGAGAATAGTCATTGTTATGAATAAACCCCAGCATGTAGTCTGTTCACATAGTGATGCAGGTGTGCTTATCTACTCACTTCTTCCGCCTAGATGGCAAAGACGAAATCCAAAAATATCAACAATAGGCAGATTAGATTCAGATACAACAGGAGCCATTTTACTTACTGATGATGGCGCACTTAACCATAAGCTAACAAGCCCTAAGAGCGAAATTATAAAAGTCTATGAGGTGACTCTTGCACAAGATTTAAGAGGCGATGAAGCTGAGGTTTTTGCGAGTGGAGAGCTTATTTTAAATGGTGAGAAAAAACCTCTACTGCCAGCTAAGATGGAGATAATCACTCCAACATTTGTAAGAGTTGAGATATGCGAGGGAAGATACCACCAAGTAAAGAGAATGTTTGGCTCGGTTGGAAACAGGGTTATAGCACTTCATAGAGTTAGTTTTGGGGAATTTAGTGTTGAGGGTTTAAAGCCCTCAGAGTTTAGAGTAGTAAATCTTTAGATTTTGTGATTAAGAGCTTTTTTAAAAAACTCTGTTGAGCAAAAAAACATTGCTACAAAGATAGGGTTTATAGTTACATTATCTTGGGCTGCTATTTCAAAAATCTTAAAATCAAAAGCTTCTCCACCTTCAATACCTTTTACTATCACTCTAAACTCAAGAGGTGCAAGAGTTTTTAGCATAGTTAAAATTTTCTTTTTTTTCTTTGGGCTCTCATTGTCAAGAATGTTGAAACTCCCACCCTCAGCGCCTTTGTAAGAACGAAGTACATCTTCTAAAACATCAAATTTATCTTTGAAAACTATTTTGTTCCATGAAATTTTAAGCTCTTTTGAGTCCACTTTACATGCACTGTCTATCAAAGCGTTTGGCTTTTTCTCTTTTATCGCTTCTATCAAACCTAAAAGAAAATTTGCTCCCCCGACACTTTGGGCATATTTTGTTATAAGTAGATGAGTAAATCTCTTTGTTTCGTCATTTTGTTGATTGAAATTGCACATGAAATTTTCCTAATTTATTGTATAACTATAATTATAGCTTAAATGATGTATAAGTATAATTTCATTTAAGCGTATCGTAATAACAAACCTATTACTATATCAAACTAAAAGAAGACAAAAATTGTCTTAATTAAAAAACTTAAATAAATAAGGTAAAACATGAAAGTTTACTTGGATAATAACGCAACAACAATGGTGGACCCATTGGTTGTTGAAGAGATGATGCCATTTTTTAGCGATATATATGGAAATCCAAACTCGCTTCACAAATTTGGTACAGCGTCTCATCCTGCACTTAGCAAAGCATTAGATCAGGTCTATAAAGCGCTAAATGCTAGTGATAGTGATGACATAGTTTTTACATCATGTGCAACAGAGTCAAATAACTGGGTTTTAAAATCTATCTTTAGAGATCACATTGTAAATGGAGATAAAAATCATATCATCACTACTGAAGTTGAGCACCCATCTGTTTACGCTGCCTGTAAAGCGCTAGAAGAAGAGGGTGCAAAAGTTACATATTTGCCAGTTAACTCTCAAGGTATAGTTGAAGCGCATGTAGTAAAAAGCTTTATAACAGACAAAACTGCTCTAGTCTCAATTATGTGGGCTTCAAATGAAACAGGAATGATAAATCCTATAAAAGAGATTGGTGAAATCTGTAAAGAAAGAGGTGTTTTATTTCACTCTGATGCTGTTCAAGCAGTTGGTAAAATACCAGTTGATTTACAAGATGTTCATGTAGATTTTCTCTCAATGAGCGCACATAAGTTTCATGGTCCAAAAGGAATTGGAGCTTTATATATTAAAAACTCACAACCGTTATCTCCCCTCTTAAATGGCGGTGAGCATATGGGAGGTCGTCGTTCAGGAACACTAAATGTTCCATATATCGTAGGAATGGGCAAGGCTATGGAGCTAGCTACTACAAATATAGAAGAGAAAATTAATTCAATCAGAGCAAAGAGAGACCGTCTTGAAGATGCTCTTTTAGAACTTAGCGATACTTTTGTTATCGGAGATCGTGAGCATAGAACACCAAATACAATTTTAATATCTATAAAAGGTGTTGAGGGCGAGGGAATGCTTTGGGATTTAAACAATGGACAAATTGGTGCTTCAACTGGAAGTGCATGTGCCAGTGAAGACCTTCAAGCAAATACTGTAATGTTAGCAATAGGAGCAGATAACGAACTTGCTCACACAGGTATCAGACTAAGTCTTAGCCGTTTTACAACTGATGGCGAGATTGACTTTACTATAACTCACTTCAAAAAGTCAGTTGAACGCTTAAGAGCTATATCTAGCTCATTTGCAAAAGTAGGACCAACTCCTGGCGGAGAGTCAAAAGAGTGCGAACTCCATTTTCACTAACTAAATAGTCGAAAACAGTCTGACACGAATGTGTCAAGCTTCAGTGCCACAGTGGCTAGCGTACAAATCAAGGAGAAGGTTTCCTTGAGTTTATGAAATAAATTAAAGGAAATAAATATTATGGCAAAAAATGATTTATTAGGGGCTTCTCTATGGGATGCTTACTCAAATAAAGTAACAACTCTTATGAATAACCCAAATCATCAAGGTGAGATAACTGAAGATGAGGCTGCTTCTCATGGCAATAAGCTTATCGTTGCAGATTTTGGTGCAGAGAGTTGTGGCGATGCGGTGCGCCTTTACTGGGAAGTTGATCCAAAGACAGATACTATCGTTAACTCTAAATTTAAGAGTTTTGGATGTGGAACTGCGATAGCTAGTTCAGATATTATGACTGAACTTTGTATCGGAAAAAGAGTTCAAGAGGCTGTAAAAATTACAAATATTGATGTTGAGTTCGCTCTTCGTGATAGCCCAGAAATCCCAGCTGTTCCGCCTCAAAAAATGCACTGCTCAGTTATGGCATATGATGTTATAAAAAAAGCAGCAGGGCTTTACATGGGTGTTGATGCTGAGAGTTTTGAAGAGGAGATTATCGTTTGTGAGTGTGCTCGTGTTAGTTTAAGAACACTTCAAGAGGTTATCAGACTAAATGATTTAACAACAATTGAGCAGATAACAGACTACACAAAAGCTGGAGGTTTTTGTAAGAGCTGTATCAAACCAGGTGGGCATGAGCAAAGAGAGTACTATTTAGTGGATATTTTAGCAGATACTCGTCGTGAGATGGATGAAGAGAAGATGAAAGCAGCAGCTGATGCAGGAAGTGGCGGAAGCTTTGAAGCTATGACGCTAGTTCAAAAAATCAAAGCGATAGATGCAGTTGTAGATGAAAATGTTCGTCAGTTTTTAATTATGGACGGCGGAAACATGGAAGTAATCGATGTAAAATCAAGCGATGAGTATATTGATGTTTATATCAGATACTTAGGCGCATGTAATGGCTGTGCAAGTTCTGCAACAGGGACTCTTTACGCGATAGAAGCAACACTAAAAGAGAAGTTGTCTAAAAAGATTAGAGTTCTTCCAATATAATATTTTTTTATTTTTACACATAAGTAAACAGAATATATAGAATATTAAAATTTTAACAAAATTTAAACTTTGTTAAAAGATTAAATCAATAGAATGTGATAATTTTATCAAAAGAGGAATCAAAATGAAGATTATCACAGCCGCGCTGTTTTTATTGTTGTCTGTAAACTTGTTTGCAAGTGAGTTCTATACAAAAGTGATATATGAGCCATTAGAGAGCTATTATCCAAAGCTTAAAAAAGCAATTGACGAAAACCATATGAATATTTTATATGAGATGGATTTAATTAAGCAGTTTAAAGACGAAGGCTACTCAGAGAAGTTCGGAAAAGATTTTAATAAAAACAATTTACAGGGTGTAAAAACACTTCTTATCTGTAACGGATATGTTGGAAATCAAGTTTCAAACCTAGACCCAAAAATGATGGCACTTTGTCCAATTAGATTGACAATTATTGAAGAGAATAAAAAGCTAACAGTAACATTCTTGAGACACGATACTATTGAAACGTCAAAAGAGATTAAAAGCTTATTGACTAAATTAGATACTATTCTTAAAAATACTATAGATTTAACAACTGACGAGTATATGAAAAAAGCAAATATTAGCTCATACGAGTCAATTCACGAAGGAAACTAATTTCTTAAACACCAAATATTTTAGTTTGGTGTTTTAACTTCTCTCATATAATTAGTATCTAAAATGGCTATTTCACACTCAAGCAAAATTCCAAACTCATTTAGAACTCTTCTTTGCGCCTCTTTTATAAGATAAATTGCATCATCAAATGTGCCACCCCCATGGTTTACCAAAAAGTTTGCATGTTCCTTGCTAAACTCCATTGCACCAACTCTTAGCCCTTTTAATCCAACAGCTTCAATCAATCTTCCAGCATAATCACCTTGTGGATTTTTAAAACAACTTCCTGCGCTCGGGGCTGATGGTTGGTTTTGGCGCATTTTTTTAAACAGCTCTACTCTATCTTTTGAAAATCCACTCTCTAGCTCAAATATAGCCTCTAAGATAGGGCTCGTAATCTTTGTAAACCTATATCCATGTTTTATCTCATCTTTTAAAAAATTGCCCTCACAAGTGGTTATGGATATAAGATTATTGAAAATTTCATACTCTTTAAGCCCAGCATTCATAAAAACCAATCCGCCCAATGTTCCAGGTAGATGTGAGAGAAATTCAAAATTTGCAATATCGTGCTTTTTACAAAATGATGCAATTTTGCCAGAGGGAGTTGCTGCGCCGATTTTAAGAGTGTTGTCTTCTATCTTGATATAGTCATATTTTTTAGATAGCTTTAGAAGTGGTGGAGGATTTGTGCCTATTAGCAGATTGTTGCACGAGCCTATCAAATAGTAATCTCTGTATGAAGCAGAACAATCTTCTAAGATAGAGACTTCAAAAGAGGCACCGATTTTTATCGAAGAGAATTTAGAGAAGTCGATACTCTGCTTTTTCATTACTCTACAAAGTCTGGCATCATGTTAAATACTTCTGTTGAGAAGTCTATCATTACGTTTAGCATCCATGGCATAGTTAAGATGATAACAATGGCAACGCCGACTATTTTAGGGATAAAACTAAGTGTCATCTCATTTATTTGGGTGGTTGCTTGAAATATACTTACAGCCAAACCTATAAACATACCAACTAAAAGACCTGGAAGAGCCAACATAAGGGCTATCTTAAAAGTATCAATTCCAAGAGAGATGAGTTTAGCTTCCATTATGAGTGTCTCAAATCTTTATATTCACTAGGTATCATAAAGTCTTCCACGCAAAGAGGCGCATCATAAAAACCATTTTTGTATCCAATCTCAAAAAGTTTGTTGATAGCTTTGTACTGGATAGGGCTAAGTGTGATGGAATCATCATTTGCATAGAGTTCGAGATATTTATCTAATGTTTGCGCATCAATTCGCACTAAAGATCTCTCCAGTAACATTTGTGAGAGTTTTTGTTTATGTTCTCTTGCTACTCGTACAGCTTTTGTTAGAGTCTCTTCATACGCTATTGCTCTGTTTAATGGGATTGAGCGACTAATCGCCATTCCGCCAAGAGGAAGAGGAAGCCCTCCACCTGAGAGCTCTTGCCAGATATCCCACATTTCACGCTCAACTTCAAGCTCACTGTTATAAGTCAAAATACTTTCATGAATAAGAACTCCCGCATCAACTTTGCCATCTATTACAGCCTGTTCTATCTCTAAAAAATTCATATAAGTTATTCTGGCATCTGGAAAAGCGATACGAAAGAGCATAGCATTTGTCGTATGTTCTCCGCTAAGAGCAACTTTAAAGTTACGCTTTAGCGTTGTACCTTTTCTTTTTATAACTTTTGGTCCATACCCATCGCCAAAACTAACAGCAGTTCTAAGCGGGGCATAATCCTCTCTGATATGTGGATATAGAGCAAAACTAATAGCTACTATCTCATAAACACCATTTAGGGCTTTTTCATTTAGTGTTTGAATATCTTCAGCGATATTGTCAAATAGGGTGCCTTCCATGTCTACCCAACCAAACTTTATAGCATAGTACATAAAGATATCATCAGCATCTGGTGAATGAGCAATAAGCGTCTTTTTCAAAGTATCTAACCATCCTCTAAGAGATTAAAATATAAATTTGATTTTAACTAAATAAGCATAAATTCTACATGTGTTGGAGCAAAAATTCCCTACACGCATCTACTCTTAAGGGTTTGGAGTAGAAGTAGCCTTGTATATTAGGACACCCTTCTTGTAGAAGAAAATCTCTTTGCTCTTTAGTTTCCACACCTTCGGCAATTACATCTAAGGAGAGGTTTTTTGCGAGAGCAATAATTGTCTTGACAATTGCAATATCATCTTTGTCAAATGGCAAATCTTTTACAAAACTGCGATCAATTTTTAGTTTATCAATGGGGAGACGTTTTAGGTATGATAAAGATGAGTAGCCAGTTCCAAAATCATCTACAGAAATAGATATTCCTAATTCTTTAATGCCATTAAGTAGTGATATCACATGTAAGCTGTGTTTCATGATAAGCCCCTCCGTAATCTCAATTTCCAAATCCGCAGGAGAGAGACCAATTGTTTCAACTTTTTGGCGCAGATACTCTATGTAGTTAGGATCTTCTAACTGTTTTGCTGATACATTGATAGAGAGTTTTCCGCATTGTATGTTTTCATTTTTCCATGCTAGAACTTGCGCAGCAGACTCTCTCATCATCCATTTGTCTATTTCAATAATAAGTCCAATGTCCTCAGCAAAAGGGATAAACACAACAGGAGGAATAAGACCTAGCTCTGGGTGATTCCAGCGTATTAGTGCTTCAAGCCCTATAACTTTATCTACTCTAGCGTCTATTTTAGGTTGAAAGTAGACTTCAAACTCTCCATTTTTGATAGCTTTTCTTAGGTTGCTCTCAAGCAAAACCCTCTCTAGCGCTAGTTCTGTCATCTGCTTATTGTAGAATTGGTATCTATTTTTACCGTTGCTCTTAGCCTCATACATAGCAGTATCTGCATTTCTGATTAAAATATCTCCGCTATTGCCATCATCAGGAAAAATACTTATACCTATACTAAAGGTTGTATGTATTTTTATACCATTTATAACAATAGGCTCATTTATGTTTTCCATAATAGTTGTAACAATATCAATGGTGCCTTCTTCGCTTGAGTCGTTTAGTATTATTATAAATTCATCACCACCAAACCTTCCAATCGTGTCCTCTCTTTTTATATAATTTTTGAGTTTCTTGGAGATCTCTTTTAGAAGTTTGTCTCCTGTTTCATGGTTGTAAGTATCATTTATCTCTTTAAATCTATCTAGGTCTAAGAATAAAATTGATACCTTTTGATTATTTTTATTTGCTATGTTTATGCTGCGTTCAAGCTTGTCAATAAGTAAAAGTTTATTTGGAAGATTTGTTAGATGGTCATAACGAAAAAGATGTTCAAGTTTACCAGCCGTCATTTTAATCTTTTTTTGAAGGCTTACATTTTTTTGTTCTATATTGCTTTTTTCTTTTTTAAAGTTAAGATAATAAGAAAGTAGAACTAAGAAGGTAAAAATAGAGATAAAGAAAAAGACTAAAGCATCCCTTACCCTAGAGATATGACTAAAATCAATTTTATTTAAATCTTGAAAAATAATGAAATACGCAATCTCAATATTTTCTGGATTCTTAAGATGGTATGTGCATATAAGTTTATTTTTATCATGGTTTATGCGAAACGCTATTTCACCTATAAAGTGCTCGACGCCTTTACTTTTGATAAGCTCTAAATTCTCTTTTTTGTAGTTAGAATTTGCTACATAATAATCTGAAACAAAAACTTTTTTTGATGGTTCAAGCAGAATATTTTTATATTTTTTATCAGCCAAAAAGATAGTCTCATAACCAATTTTTTTCATTTTTTCATCTATTGAATCAAAGTTGGAAATTGTTTCGATAGAGCCTATAAAATTGCCATTTTTATAAATTGGCACCATAGATTTGAAAGTTATATCAAAGAGACCAGCGCTAATTGAAGATATAACATGTGGATTTTTAATCATCTCTGCAACATCATCTCTAATTATAGAGAGATTGTCACCTCTTTTGGCTGTCCAACTTCTATAAAAACTTTTGCCATCTGAAGTTATAAGTTGAAACCATGTTCCGCTTAGCGAAGTGTTTTTAGTTAGATTTTCTGAAAATTCTTCTAGATTTAGTTTTGAAATATCTTTACTCTCAAGAGCCTCTTTCGTAAGTGTATCGTTAGCGATAGGCAGTGTCACAAAAAGAAGAGCCTCTTTTTTTTCATCAATAAGTGTTTTTAATTTTTCATTTGTTTCTTTAGCTAAGTCTTGATATTTTTCACTCTTTAGAGCTTCAACTTTGGAGTTTATAAAAAGAAAACCAGAAATTAGCAAAATTATTGAGATAATTATTATATATTTTGGCAAAAAAAGATTAAGTTGTGTTTTTTGAATCAAAATGTAAGCCCCATGCAAGAATTGTATTTAATCTCTATATTGTACTTTATAAACAATGTTTTAACAAAAAAAAAGGTAAAATCGCATTAATTTATAAAAAAAATTATATGACAATTTGCAATATTTTTGAGTATAAAAAATAAATTGGCATATAATAAGTCTAAATTTACTATAAAGTGAGCCTAACATGGACGCAAATAAACAAAAATCACTAGACTTGGCTATGAAACAGATTGATAAGGCATTTGGAAAAGGTGCTCTTATGAGACTTGGAGACAAAGAGATTGTGCCAATTGAGTCAATAAGTACAGGCTCACTAGGGCTTGATTTAGCTCTTGGAATAGGCGGAATACCACAAGGCAGAGTTGTTGAGATATATGGACCTGAGAGTTCAGGCAAAACTACCCTAGCACTTCAAATAACAGCAGAGTGCCAAAAGGCAGGTGGAGTTTGTGCTTTTATTGATGCAGAACATGCCCTTGATGTTGGATATGCAAAAAATTTAGGTGTAGATGTTGAAAACCTTCTTGTATCTCAGCCAGACTATGGCGAACAAGCACTAGATATTGTCGAGACAATAGCAAGAAGCGGTGCAATCGACCTTATAGTAATTGACTCTGTTGCAGCACTTACTCCAAAGTCTGAGATAGAAGGTGAAATGTCTGATCAAAATGTTGGTGTTCAAGCAAGGCTGATGTCAAAAGCTCTTCGCAAACTAACAGGGATACTTCACAAAATGAACTGTACTGTTATCTTTATCAACCAGATTCGTATGAAAATCGGAATGATGGGATACGGTTCTCCTGAGACAACAACAGGTGGAAATGCACTGAAGTTTTATGCTTCTGTACGTATTGATGTAAGACGTATCGCGTCGCTTAAACAGGGTGAGAGTCAGATAGGTAATCGTGTTAAAGCAAAAGTTATAAAAAACAAAGTTGCTCCTCCTTTCCGTCAGGCTGAGTTTGATATAATGTTCGGCGAAGGTATTTCAAAAGAGGGTGAACTCGTTGATTATGGTGTTAAACTTGACATCATAGACAAAAGTGGTGCTTGGTTCTCTTATGAAGATATAAAGTTAGGGCAAGGGCGCGAAAATGTTAAAGCTAAGTTCAAAGAAGAACCAGCTTTGGCTCGTGAAATTGAAGAGAAAATTAAATCTGCTATGGGTATGAGTGACCTTATGACAATGGATAGTATAGAGATGTCTGAGGCAGATCTTTAGGTTCTCTATAAAAAAAATGATAAAATATTATACTTAATACAAAAGAGGTGGTTAAAAGATGTTTATTGATAATGTAAGTGCGATTGAAGTAATGGATTCTCGCGGAAACCCAACAGTAAAAACAACAGTAGAGTTAAGTGATGGAACTAGAGCAAGTGCTATCGTTCCCTCAGGTGCAAGTACTGGAAAACGTGAAGCGCTAGAACTTCGTGATGGCGGAAGCAGGTACATGGGCAAAGGTGTTTTAAAAGCAGTTGAAAATGTAAACTCTCAAATCTCTGATGCTCTTATTGGTCTATCTCCTTTTAATCAAGCCGTAATTGACGCGACTATGAAAGAGCTAGATGGAACTGATAACTATGGAAACTTAGGCGCAAATGCTGTTCTTGGTGCTTCTATGGCAGTAGCACGTGCTGCTGCAAAAAGTTTGGGAATCCCTCTTTATCGCTATTTAGGTGGTGCTAACGCTATGGTTATGCCAACACCTATGTTAAATATTATCAATGGCGGAAGCCATGCAGATAACTCGGTAGATTTTCAAGAATATATGATTATGCCTATCGGGTTTGAAGACTTCGCGTCTGCTCTTAGTGCAAGCGCTGAAGTTTACCACAATCTAAAAGCTATTTTAAAAGCTAAAAAACACAATACTGCACTTGGTGATGAGGGTGGTTTTGCACCAGATTTAGGTTCAAATGAAGAACCAATCCAAATCGTAATGGAAGCAATAGAAAAAGCTGGATACAAAGCAGGAGAGCAGATGGCTATAGCGCTTGATGTTGCTGCTTCTGAACTTGTAGTAGATGGCGGATATAGACTTGATAGCGAAAACAGAACTATTACATCGGCACAGCTTGTTGATTATTATGTAGATTTGTGCAACAAATACCCAATAGTCTCTATTGAAGATGGCTTAAGTGAAGATGACTGGGATGGCTGGAAGCTACTAACTGAAAAACTAGGAGATAGAGTTCAGCTTGTTGGAGATGACCTTTTTGTAACTAATGCTAGTATCTTAAATGAAGGTATTAAAAAAGGCATTGCTAACTCAATCCTTATAAAACCAAACCAAATAGGTTCAGTAAGTGAGACTATGCAAACAGTTCGCCTTGCTCAAAGAAATGGTTATAAATGTGTTATGAGCCACCGTTCAGGTGAGAGTGAAGATGCATTTATCGCTGATTTTGCTGTTGCTCTTAATTGTGGTGAGATAAAAACAGGTTCAACTGCACGTGGAGAGAGAACAGCTAAATACAATCGCCTCTTGGAGATTGAGAATGAAGTTGTTTACGGTGAATATTTAGGTTCAGAGCTTTTTAACTAAGAATAATAATGAATAAAGAAGAACTTTTTGATAAATATGAAGATAGACCAAGCTTTTCACAAAAATATCTTGGTATATCATTCTCTAAGTTCTCTTTACTTCTTTTTTTAGTTTTAGGCATGGGTGTCTATATCGGATTGCTTCTTTATGGAGAGAATTCGTTACAGGTTTATATGGGTTTGAGCGATTATCAGAATCATCTGCAAACAGAGATAGAGAGACTAAAAAATGAAAACGCAGAGCTTCAAAGAGAATACTTTGAACTAAAAGAGATTTCTGCAAAATAGTATTTAACTTGCTATAATGCATGTAAATATATTTAGGGGTTGTTTTGATTAAAGTTTTATTAATTTCTACTTTACTATTTTTAACACTAAATGCTCGTGAAAATCCTTTTTTTCCATCTGATGGCGAAAAGGATATTGTCTTAACTACAAATGAAGACACCTCTAAAGAACCGCTCAAAAGAGCCTCAATTTCTATTCCTAATCAAGCTAGAATTTTACAAAAAGTAACGATAGAGTATAAAAATCTTGACGGTTCTATTGAGAGAAAAAGTATTGATTTAGATAACTCCATAGATTGGCATTCACCTATTTTTATATCGCAAAACTACCCACAAACACAAATTGAAACTAAAAGTGAAGAGACAATCAAGAGTAAAGTTGAACCAAAAACGGAACTGAAGCCGAGTGTAAAGGTTTCTAACGACAATGTTACACTTGAATATCTATCTATATTTGTCTCTGGAAAAACATTGAAACTCGTAACAAAACATGAATCAATAAGAAACTTTTTATTAGCAGATCCACATAGAATTGTTATAGATTTTAAGAGTGATGCAGAGGTTAAAAACTATATTAGAAAAAATATTGATTCTATTTTTACAGAAATTAGAGTTGGAAATCACGATAAATTTTATAGAGTTGTAGTTGAACTTGATGGACATTATAAATATAATTTCAAAAAAATATCTGAGGGTTACCTCTTAGAACTAAAATAAATCAGCTCTAAAAATAGTAGTTAAAATAGCACTTTAAACTTCTCTCTTGCTTCTCTTTTGCTCTCTCATCTCTTTGCTTGTAGTTATAATCAAATCTAAGTTGCGTATTTTGAGTAACTCTAAATCCTTGTGAGAGTTCAAAAAGATTTTGTCTATCCCCAGTATCATAGAATCTTTTTGTTAGCTCTATCTTAGTGCTCATATTGCTATATTTATCAAAAACAAATCCAGCTGAAGTTCCTATGGCGTATTTAAAACCATCATCTATGTAAAATAGCGGATCTGTCATTATGTAGCTATAGCCCAACTCATTCCCCCAGCTAAGCCCAACTCCTACTGTACCTATAAAGTTTGCATGAGAGTCTAGTGAATCTTTGTCCCACCCAAATTTAGTTCTCCAAGATAAGTTTTCAAAAAAATATGAGCGTTGTGCAATAGAGACAATAGACAAAATTGTTGCATCTTCAACTTCTGCTTTATATTCAGGATAAGAGAGCTCAACATTTAAAAACTCAATTTGAGTTCCTCTTAAAAATCCGTAGTTGCTATCCTCTAGGCTATGATAAGCAGGGCGAATTCCTAAATATCCTACACTCTTGCCCTCTTTAACTCCAGCACCAACCATTGTTCTTATGGCTTGATGGCTTTGAAGTGGATTTGCAGGAGTTTTTATCTCTATTTTTTCTCCTAAGCCAAGAGAAGCTCTTGCTTTAGATAATGCGTGAAAAAGCTCCAAGTAGCGCTCTTTAGTTATTTTGCTTTTACTAAAGTTATACTCTAAGAGCTCTATGGAGGCTTCTAGTATATATCTTTTTTGCTCTATTTCAATCTTTGAATCTTGGGTAATGGAAGTAGGCGATATTTTTGAACTTACTAGCATAGCTGGGAGTGCTATATGTTTTTCATCAAGCAACTGCTCATACCTAAGAAGCAGTGTTCTTTTTGAGGGTCTATATGAGCTTTTTGTGATGATATGTTCATTCTCTACTGCATGAACTGTCTCAAGAGGGATAACTTGATAGCTAAAATATTTTCTCAAATCAATGGAAGGTCTGGCAGCTTCTACGAACCAGAGCATATTATAAGAGCAGTTTTCAGTAAAAAAATAGTAGTAAGAGTGTGTGTCGTTGAGCTCCCAGATATGCCTAACCATTCTAAGAACTTCATCTTGAGTTAAGTCTAAGTCATATTCCCAAATATCTCTTTGTTCGCTATCTCTATACTCTTTTAGTTTTTCATAATATGGAAGTAAAGAGTATTTACCATAGTATCCGCCAAAAAGACCTTTTATGGCAAAGAGAACACCATTTTCTTTATCTGGATTTGCGTCTGCTGCGTAATTTACAGCATAAGAGAGCAGTTTGGAGTCGTACTGAGAATTTATACGTAAAAAAGTGTGTCCAAACATCGAAGCTGGAGAGTTTATATGAGCGGAAGGAAAAACAAGCGTAACTGATTTTGGGTTTAATCTTGAGAGTACTTTATCATATTCGTTACATGTAACTTTTGGAAATTCAATTCCACTTAGCTCCTCTTTTATCCAAGAAGCTCTTGCTGGGAATCTACATGCGGTTGCATTGTCATCAAAAGTAACTTCATTTAAAAGAGCATCTATTGTGGCATGAAGCTCATCTTTTGCGTCTGTTTTACCATTTTTTGAGAGAAAAAAACTCTCATCATCGATTTGGCTTATCCCATCTTCCATATGAAGAAGAATTCTCCAGTATCTAGTATCAGCTAATTTTAACTCATCTGCTTTTTGTTTATAGAACTCCGAAGAAGCTTCTAAGATAAGAGGTAAAAAAAATATTAAAAAAAGAAGAGGATTTAAAATTGGGAATTCCTAAGGGAGAGCTTACTAAAAACGGATGAAAATTCATCCGTTTTAGTTATCAACTAGAGAGAAGTTGTAGAGATGTTATCTAAAACATCAGCCATTTTTGCATTTTGAGTTGTGTAAATGCTGTTGTAGTTTGCTTGAAGTGAAGCTGAAAAAGTTGCTTTGTCAGATACTTCTAAAAGTTCTGCTAAAGTATCAACACTCTCGCCATAACCTTGTGCAATCTCTTTTGCAAGTTGGTCCATATTTGAAGCAACGAACTCTTCAGCTCTTTCGTTCATAACAAATTGAGTTTTTTTACAACCAAGAGTTCCTGAAGTGATACCAAATGTTTGGTTTCCAGAAGTACCGTTTGTTGTAGCTTGAAGAGCTAACATAATCGCAGTAGAATCATCTTTAATGATGATTGAACCTAGACCACAACCAGTTTGAGAGTTAACACCAGCCATTGCTGAAGAACTAAGAGCTATAACCGCAGCGATACTTACTAAAATTTTTTTCATAAAAAATCCTCTAACATTAAGATGCAACAATTGTAGGATTAATTAGCTTAACAAAATATTAGTTTTTGTTAAGCTCTTTATCTTTCCAATATTTTGTACCTTGCACTGTTGCTTGAAGTGCAAGACCGTTTTGTGTAATCTTGTATAGCCTGATGCCAGAAGCGACTGTTTCTGCCGCGTTTAGAGAACCACCACTACTTTCATATTTTGCAGCCACGTCAGCTTGTGCATTTGCTTCCCAGCCAGAGTTTACAAATTTATCATAAACTTTTTTATTTTCAAATAGAAAAACAGCTCTAAAATCTTTAACGCCTAGTCCAAGTCCAAGCCCTCCTGAGCCCATATTCATATATGTATTTATCCCAGTTCTATTAGAGTGAGCCATACCTTTGCCACCCTCCGCTGATAGCACAACAAGGTTCACGCCAATATTGCTAAAGGTTGCATATCCGTAAGAACGAAGGAGCATCGCTTTAGCTTCTGGAGCATATTTATAGAGAAGTTCTAGTGTTTCATTATTTGTTTTAATGCGTTCAACTCTCTCTAAGCGGTTATCCTCTTTTATCTCTTTTTTGCTTTTTCCTGACCAAAAACCTGAAAAAAGAACAACTACAAGTGTCAAGCTAAGTATCAATTTAACATTTTTTATCATGATTATCCTTGAGCGCGAAATGCTAGTATTATAATTTATTAAAATAGATAATCTGCTTAACGGGCAGAAGGTTTAATCTAAAATGATAGTATTATAAAAATTGATAGTATGGCTTTGACCATGAAAAGGAATTAAATTGAAGTTTAAAAGAGTAGTTTTTGCTTTTATGATTGGTATGATATTTTTAATGAGTGGTTGCGCAGACAAAAATGCGCATCTAAAAAATACAGGTTTTTTAAATAGTTATGAAGAGCTTGAGAGCAGTGATAGCTTTAGTGCATCTAAGATGGCAAAAAATGCTGATATAGCTAACTACAACAAACTATATATTGCGCCAATAAAAGTCGTTTTTGGTACTTTAGAAAACACAGAGAGCGCAGAGCAAAAAAAGCTATCCAATGAGATAAGCAAATATGTAAAAGCTGGATATATAAGAGAGATTAAAAAAAGCAAAAAATATAAGATAGTAGAAACGGCAGATGCAGATACTCTTGTTTTAGAATCAGCAATTTCTGCTGTTGAGACTCATCTTGATGATAAAAAATGGAATCAATTCTCACCAATTGCTATGGATATTACAGTTACGTCTTATAACTCTTATGCAGATGGGAATGTTCGTATTTTAGGTGAGAAACGTATAAGTGCAGGGGAGAGTTCTACACCTCTTTTTGAGAGTAAAAATATCATGAAAGATGAAAAAATATCTTTACAAGGTGATACTTTAGAGTTTGAGGATGTTAAAGAGGCCTTAGATGGCTGGATAGAGCATGTAAAAAGTTATTTTGCATACTAAGCAGAGGTAGAGCGTTTTGCAAAGAGGATGGAGAGATTTTGGATTTGAAGAGATAGCTCTAAGGAGTGATACGTTTTGTCCTTTACTTAATGGAATTCGCATCGTACAGTTGAGTGATTTGCATCTTAGTAAAAAAGTAAACCTCTCTTATATGCAAAATCTTATAAAGCAGATAAATGATTCAAAGGCAGATATTCTTCTTATCACTGGAGATATTTTGCAGACTTCAGCGCATCATATAGAAGAACTTTTGAGATGCTTTAAAGAGTTGCAAATCCCATCTTATTATGTTAGTGGCAACCATGACATCGTCTATGGCATAGATGCGCTAGAGAAAATAATGAGTAAAAACTCTGTTATATGCTTGGATAACAAGATAGAAACAGTTGTGCTCAGAGGTAGAGAGTTACAGTTAGTAGGGCTTAGTGATAGATATAGTTTTGTTCTTGGTGTTAAAAGACCGATTAAAGAGCTATTTTGCAAATTAAATCCAACGATTTCAACGATTTTATTGGCACATCAGCCAAAAGATGTAGAGTATATTGAGGATTTTCGTATAGATATACAACTAAGTGGGCATACTCATGGCGGACAGATTTATCCATTTAGCCTTGTAGTAAAGTTTTTTCAGCCTTATTTTTCGGGGCTTTACAGAGTTAAAAACACGCTTTTGTATGTAAGTAGAGGTGTTGGCTACTGGGGTTTTAATATTAGATATAAAGCTTCATCTCAAATACCTCTCTTTACCATCAATTAACGTAATCGCACTATAATTTTTATTAATAAAGGAATTAAATGAACAAGCTCTTAATAACACTAGTTTTTAGTGCTGTACTTCTTAGTGCAGCTTCTCTTAAAGTCAACTCACCATTTAGCGTATTGGAGAGTTTTGCATATGAGACACCTCTGGGACGTCAGATGAAAATACCAAAAAAGACAAAACTTGTAATTGTCGCTTTTGAAAAAGATACAGGCGCTCTTGTGAATGAGTATTTGGATACACAAAGTCCATTTTATCTTCTAAAGAAGAACTCGATTTTTATAGCAGATATTCATAAGATGCCAACAATAATTACAACAATGTTTGCTCTCCCAAAACTTCAAAAATATAAGCACCTTATATATCTTCATTATGGCGAATTACTTGAGAGCACAGTGCCAAATAAAGAAGCAAAGGTAACACTTCTCTATATAGAAGATGAAAAAATAAAAGAGATAAGTTATATATCTACAAAAGAAGAGTTGAAAAAAGCGATTGAGAAGTGATAGCATTAAAAGCTCTTCGTAAAAACCTCTTTAAAAGTCTTCTGATATTTTTATCAATTACGATAGCCGTAATGGCTATTTTTCTTATTAGTTCAGTTTCGCAAGGCGTTATTGGC
This sequence comes from Sulfurimonas limnophila, assembly GCF_059705345.1. Classification (NCBI taxonomy): domain Bacteria; kingdom Pseudomonadati; phylum Campylobacterota; class Epsilonproteobacteria; order Campylobacterales; family Sulfurimonadaceae; genus Sulfurimonas; species Sulfurimonas limnophila. The sequence continues at coordinate 2,069,446 of NZ_AP046127.1, read as the reverse complement.
ATGTACTCTAAGATGATAAAAACAGATGGCGATATTATTATCACACAAAAAGGGATTTCAGATACATTTTTTTCAAATGTAGATATTTCACTAATACAGAAGATACAAAATATAGAACATGTAAATTCAAGCTACGCAATGATAGTTGGTGCCTCTCCGATAGGGCATATACCAATAGCTGGAATTTATGGAACAACGCCCAATCATTTTTCTCATTACAAACTTTCAAGCGGAGAGTATCCAATAGAGTCAGAGGTGATTTTGGGCGAAAATTTAGCTAAACAATTTAGTACAAAAGAGATAAATATAGCAAATAGAAAGTTTAAAATTTCTGGCACATATAAGAGTGAAATAGGCTTTGAAGAGGGTGGAGTAGTTATGAATATAGCTGACGCTGGAGCTCTCTTTAACCGTTCAGCTTCTTTTATTTTGGTTTCATCACTCTCGGTAGATAAGATAGATGAAATTGTAGAGAAAATTTCTAAATTCAATAGCGATATAGAGGTAAAAACAACACAAAATTTTGTAAAAGAGTACAACCAGTTTAAAATTATCGAGAACTCATCTTTTGTAATCTCTTTTTTGGCTTTTGCAATGGGCTTGATGGGCATAGCGTCTGTTATGAGCATGATTGTAAATTCAAGAAAAGAGGAGTTTGGTATCATGCGTGCCCTTGGTAAAAGTCGATTTTTTATAATAAAAAATCTATTTTTTGAAACAGCTCTGATGAGTGTCTCCGCGTATCTTTTTGCACTGATTTTAAGTCTTGGAATTTTGGCACTTCTTCCTCATATAGAGATGCTTCAGGGGTACGTAAATGGTACTCTCTCAATTTCAAGCGCACTCTATGTTTTGGCATCAACTCTTATAATGGCATTTTTAGGCGCTCTAATCCCTGCATGGATAGCTTCTAAGACCGACCCTATTTTGCTTATAAACCAAGGATGTGCATGATAAAAGCATCAAATATTTCACATTTTTATGCCAAAGAGCAGGTTCTTTATGATCTCTCTTTTGAGATTAGCAGTGGTCAGTTTGTCTTTTTAAGCGGAGAGAGCGGAAGCGGAAAATCAACACTGCTCTCTATTCTTTCTACTCTTTTACAACCATCAAAAGGAGAGCTTTTTATAGATGGCGAGATAATTAGTGAGATAAAAAATATCGATATTTTTCGTCAAAATAGAGTTGGTTTTATTTTTCAATTTCATTATCTTATAAATTATCTAACTGTTTATGAAAATATTGCATTAGCTGCGACTGAAGATAAAAAACAAAATATAAACAAAATACTCACAGAGCTTAAAATAGCAGAACTATCTTCACGTTATCCAAATGAGATTTCTGGTGGACAAAGACAGCGTGTAGCCGTTGCTCGTGCTCTTGTAAATGAGCCAAAAATCATATTTGCTGATGAGCCTACTGGGAGTTTGGATTCAAACAATAGTTTGATAGTCTATGAGTTACTAAAAAATGCACAAAAAGGCGGTACGACAGTTGTTGTTGCATCGCATGATATGAATATAGAAAATTATGCGACAGAGGTACTAAGGTTAAGAGATGGAAAAATTTTATAAATTAATAAATAGCGTTGTCCCTGTTTGGGCTTTTATATTTTTAGGTTCTATTTTTGTCGGAGTAGTATACGCTGCGCAAATGCTTGGGTTCTCTTTTTTTGATGAGACGCTTCTAAATGCACAAACTACGCGCTCTTTACATATTACACTAATGCTATATGGTCCGATTATGCTTGCTCTTTCTCTTCTTCCCTTTGCTCTTTTTGCAAAAGATAAGTTAGATCTTGATGTAGCATATGAACCTCTTAGAAACTTCTTTTTGCTATGGCATCTATTTTTATTTATGGCTGTTGTATCTATCTCTTTGGGTGCTCAAAGAGCTCTTCCATTTTATGACTTTGCTTATGAGTTAAATTTTATATTGGCATCTTCTGGTATTTTTTATATAGTTGCTATTTTTAGAACTATCAAGCAGTATAAAGTTGTACCACTTTGGGTAAAAGTATCTAAAATATTGCTTTTTATAGCACCTATTTCACTTTTAGTGTTGATGAACCCTACTTATGGGCAAGTTGAAAAAACATTAATAGGTCCGCATGGTGACAATACTTTAGGGATGAGTTTTACAATCATTCCTCTTTTTTACCTTATGATAAAGCTGCATACAAAAGAGAACTTTACTCCAAAATGGAATTTGTTTTGGATTGTCCCATTGGTGGGATATGCCCTCTCTGTTGCAACTCGTATATTTAGAGGAGAGTTGTCGTACTCTGAAGAGTGGGTATATCAATGGCTAACTTTTGCTTATGCCCCACTGTTGATTAAGTGGTGCATTGATGCAAAGATAACTATCAAATCTACACCCTATTTGGTTGTATCTATCTGGGCGTTTTTGTTTGTAATGATTCAGGGAAATATACTCTTTATTCCAGAGATACGTTGGCCTTTTCATAGAAATGATTTGATTATCGCACATGCCCATGTGGCGATTGGTCTTGGTATATTTTTTATGGCACTTAGTGTTTTGAAATATTTTTATAAAATTCCAGATAAGTTTTTAACTTTTTGGCTTTTTGTTATGGCTGTTATTTTTATATCGCTCTCTCTTGCTGGGTTTGATGAGGCTAAGGTGTTCGCTATTGATGTTATATCTATGTGGGAAATTCGTCTTTTTGGTGGGGTTATTGGGGTTATTGGGTTGCTATATTTTATTGGCAAGAAGATGAAATTTCCAAAACTATCTTATCTGCAACTTTATCATCTAAATGGCTTTTTATCTGATGGAGTTGGGGCGCTGATTCTTTTTTTAAGCGCTCCGCTGCTATTTGGGATTTTAGGATTTTATTTTACTTCATATTACTACTTGGTATTTGGTTTTATGGGCTTTGTTGGTATTTTACATTTTGTTGGAATCACAAAAGAGTCGCATCTTTTGGCATATTTAACATCACTTGCGCGTATCATTACGGGCACTGTTTTTTTATCTCTGTTTTATCTAGGAAATATTGACGCACTTGGGCTACTTGTTGGTATCTATGATATATCTTATGCTTTAACTTATCTGATTTTTAGAAATCGCTTATGATTGCCTCTTTTGCTCTTGTTCTTCTTCTTGGTTTTGAGTTATGTTACTATCTTCTGATAGTTCAAACAGGCATAGTTTCTCACTATAACTCCGATTTAATCACTCTTTTTCCGATGTTTATAGGCGGTGTTTTAGGAACATTTGTAGCTGGTAGAGTGTGGTGGAAAATAAAAAATCCAATTCACAAAATAATACTCGCACTCTTTTTGCAATTGATTCTCTCTTTTTTATACCCAAATTATAATTTTTTTACTTTAGCACTGCTTGGTTTATCTGTTGGTATTATGGCGCCACTTGGTATTTATCTCTTTAAGTCAAAACAGAAAAAAGAGCTTATGCTCGCACTTGGAATAGCTTATACTCTAGGTACATATTTCTTTTATTATAACGCAGACAATAGAGTAGAAATGGCTCTGTTTTTTACTGCTATTGCTCTAATAAGTGCTTTTATTCTTAGAAACTATAAAGTTGAGATAGATACTAAAGAACTTTCTCTTTCGTTTAGTAATTATCTCCCTTTGATGTTTTGGATATTTTTAGATTCAAACCTCTTTGAAACACTCTCACGTCATGAAAATATAAATATTTGGACAAATTTTACTTTTACGATTATTGCATCTCACCTCTTAGGCTTGATGGCTGCTTGTTTTGTCAATATTTCAAAGTTTAAAAAATACCTTTTGATAAATATATTATTTATTGGAAGTTATCTTTTATCTTATCTTGAACTGCCAATTGTACTGGCTATTGTTTATCCTTTTGTTATCTCATACTACAATGTAGTGATATTTAGTATATTGAGTAAAGAGATGAGCCTTGCAAAGTTATCGTTTATAATGATTTTTGTGGGTTGGCTGGCTTCTGGTTTTGGCTTGGCTCTGGCTCTTTCAAAACTGTTACATTGATGTTACAATACGTTATATAAATTAAAAAAAAAGGATTTAAAATGAAAAAAATAGCTATTTTAGCAATGTTTGCTTTTACGCTTTTTGCCTCTGAATTGGAGCTAAAGAGTGGTTATGTTGCAGCACATACACAAATGGTAATGGATAGTACGATAGATCCAACAAATAACTCGCTTCAAGCTTCGCTAACTATTCAAAATGGTGATATAACAACGATAAAAGGAAAATTTTGGGTTGAGATGTCTCTATTTAGCAGTGATAACATAGATAGAGATAAAAATATGTATAAAGAGATAGAGATAGATAAGTTTAAGATGGCAACATATGTTATCTCTAGTATTGAAAAAATTGATGACAAAGATAATTATACGATAAATGGAGCATTGAACTTTCACGGTATCTCTAAAAATATAAGCACGAAAGCTAAGATAAAAATACAAAACAGTGAGCTTGTTTTAGAGGCTAATTCTATGATTTTGATGAGTGATTTTGGTATAAAAGCGCCATGTATGGTTTTTATGTGTGTAAGAGATCAGGTTGATCTTTTGATAAAAGCTACATTTTTAAATAAGTAATTATGAATAAACTAGAAGAGTATCTAAACGCTCACGAACTAAGTGAGATGCACCCATCAGATATAGCAAAAATACTAAAACAGCTCGATGATAGTGATTTTGCTGTTGCATTAAAACTTATCCCAAAAGATTTAATAGGGGATGTTACTCTTGCTCTTCCTGATAGATATTTTGATGATGTTGTTGAGCACTTAAGTATTGATGAGCTTGGCCACGCAGTTGGAGAGCTTGAATCAGACGATCAGGTAGACTTTTTACAAGGGCTTGAAGATATTGATGAAAAGATAGCTTCACAAGTTTTTGATACTCTGCATGAAGATGATAAAAAAGAGATTATAAAGCTCCAAACATACAGCGATAATGAAGCTGGTGCGTATATGCAGCTTGAAATTTTTACCGCTGATAAAAATGAGATAGTTCATGATGTAATAAAGCGATTTGCAGATTTAAGACGTGCAAAACTTGTAGAAAACATTCAAAATCTCTTTATTACAAGCAGCGATAAAAAGCTTCTTTATACCGTTGGTTTAGATGATTTGCTAATTTTTGATTTTAAAAAAACATTGATTGAAAATATCGATGAGAGTGAAGAGAGTTTTGAACCAAAAAAGGCTCAAGATAGAGAAAATATACGTGACGTTGTTCACTACTTTGAAGAGTATGACCTCTCTGTAATGCCTATCGTAAATGCCTATGGAATCCTCTTGGGGCGTATTACCTCAGATGATATTTATGACATTATAAATGAACATGCAACAGAGCAGATGTATAACCTTGCTGGGGTTGATGATGATGCAGAAGAGTACGATGAGGTTTATACTGCTGGTAAAAAAAGAGCTTCATGGCTTGGAGTAAATCTTCTTACTGCTATTTTTGCTTCAGTAGTTATTGGACTCTTTGCAGATACATTGCAAAGCATGGTTGCACTTGCTGTATTGATGCCTATCGTTGCTTCTATGGGTGGAAATGCTGGTACGCAAACGCTAACAGTTGTCGTAAGACAGCTCGCACTTGGCGATATATCTCAGGGTGATGCGATGAGAATTATCAAAAAAGAGGTTTTCATAGCACTTATGAATGGACTTTTGTTTGCCGTACTTATGGGCGTTATAGCTTCTGTATGGTTTGGAATGAAGATGTTAGGCGTAGTAATAGCGCTGAGTATGATTATAAATCTTTTTATGGCAGGTTTCTTTGGTGCTGCGATACCGCTCTTTTTGAAAAAAATGGATATAGACCCAGCGATAGGTAGTGCTGTCATACTTACAACAGTAACTGACGTTGTTGGATTTTTTAGTTTTTTAGGACTTGCAACATATATATTGTTGTAGTTAAAGTAAAAGAATGATAAATAAAGCAAAAAAGTATGCAACGACAAATACTTTAGTTCTCTTAGGAGTGATTTTAGGCGTACTTTTTGGTATCTTTGCCCCAGAACTTGCACTTTCACAGCAAGTTATCGGTGAGATTTTTATAAATTTTTTAAAGATGCTTGTAGTTCCTCTTGTTTTTTCAAGTGTATACGTATCAATAGTAGGGCTAGGAGATTTAAAAAGTCTTAGAGATATTGGCGCAATGGTTGTCTCTCTTTATATTTTAACAACCGCTCTTGCTGTAGTTATCGCAGTTGTATCAATGAATTTGGTTCCAATAGGAGAAGCTGTAACGGCTGAGGGTTTGGAGTATGTAAAAGCTACACAAATAGCACCTTTTTCATTTAAGAGTATGATTTTAAGCTTTATCCCAACAAATATATTTCACTCCCTCTCAGAGGGCTCTATGATGCCTGTTATCATTTTTGCACTCCTTTTTGGTATAGCTTCTTTGCATTTAACAAAACAGCGACAAAGCGTTATCTATGACTTTTTCACAGCGGTAATGGATGCGATGCTAATAATGGCAGAGTGGGTTATCAAAATGACCCCGCTTGGAGTATTTAGTCTTATCTCATATGTTGTTGCTGATCAAGGAGTTGAGGTAATAGTTGGTCTTTGGAAATATCTTTTAATGGTTATAGCAGTTTTGCTTTTTCACGCAGTTATAACACTGCCTTCACTTCTGCTCTTCTTTGCTCGTATAAATCCCTTTAAATATCTAAGTTCAATACGCGAAGCCCCAATTATGGCCTTTTCTACTGCTTCTAGCATGGCTACTCTTCCTGTTTCTATGAGAGTTGCACAAGAGGTTGGAGGAGTTGACAAAAAAAATGCCTCTTTTGTTCTTCCGCTTGGTGCGACAATCTCTATGGATGGTACAGCAGCGTATTTAACAGTAGCAACTTTGTATATCGCTAACTTAGCTGGAGTTGATTTAACGCTCTTTGATCAGTTTGTTTTAGGAGCAACGGTTGTTGCTCTGAGTGTAGGAGTTGCAGCGCTTCCTAGCGCTTCTTTGGTTATGTTAATTGTAATTTTAAATCAGTTTGGTTTGGCGCTTGAGTACATAGCCTTGATAGTCGCGGTAGATAGAATTTTAGATATGGCAAGAACGTCTCTAAATGTAACTTCTGATTTGGTTGTTTTAAAGATTGTAGATGAGCGTCTAAAGCAAAAAAATGTCCAAGAAGGGCTAAATTCTTAGCTCTTTTTTGCCTCTTTATGTATAATGGCAATATTAATTTTATAAGGATAAAAATGTTTAAGTTTATAGTAGCAGGGATTTTTTCACTACTCACATTGCAAGCAAGTACAGATGAAGCGTTAAGCGCATTTAAGAAGCATGATTACGCGGAGGCATTTAAACTTTATGAAAAAAGTGCAAAAGAGGGTGACGCTAAAGCTCAAAGTGCTTTGAGCTATCTTTATGCAATGGGTTTAGGAGTAGATAAAGATTTAAAGAAATCTCTTGGGTGGCTTGAAAAATCAGCTCAAAGCGGAGACGCAAATGCTCAGTACGATTTGGGAATGTTTTATCTAAATGGAAACAATGTAGAGCAAAACAGCAAAAAGGCTTCTGAGTTTCTTAGTAAGTCTGCAGCGCAAAAAAATACAAATGCACAATACAATTTAGCACTTATGTATTATAAGGGCGATGGTGTAGATTTAAATGTTTCAAAAACCATCGAGCTACTAAGCAGTGCCGCTAATGCAGGGCATATGAGTTCAAAACAAAATTTAGGAAATATCTATATAGAACTTCTAAAATTTGATGAAGCAGCAAAGTGGTTTGAAAAAAGTGCTGCAGCTGGAGATGAGAGCTCATTCTTGACTCTTGCTCAGATATATTGCGAATTAAAAGAGTTTAAAAAGGCAAAAAATTGGGCAAGTAGAGCAATAGATGGCGGAAATAAAGAAGCAGAAATTCTTTATAAAAAATATGAGCTAGAAAAGTACTAAATAGGAATTACTTTATATCCTGAACCATAAATATTGTGGATAACCTCATTAGGAAGTTTTGCGCGTAACCTTTTCATAAGAGAAGTTACTGCGTGAACTGAAAACTCTTTATCATCTTTTGCTACATGCAGATAATCAAAAATATCCTTTGCTGAAAATATTTCATTTGGTTTTGAAAAAAGAAGACTTAAGAGCAGACTCTCCATTCTTCTAAGTTTTATCTCTTTTGAATCTCCCCACAGCGTGTTTGTACCATGATCCCAAAAAATACTATCTGTTACGAATGTACGGTGTGTTCTTTCTCTAAGTTGCTTTACAATATCTAGTAAAATAGTTTTTAGTTTTTCTGTTTTAATCGGCTTTATAAGGTATGACTCAAGATGAAGCTTTATAGCAAGAAGAAGTTTTTCTTGTTCAGAGTGAGCGCTCATAACGATAATTTTTGTCTCTTTATCGTCTTCTCTAATCTTGCTTATCATCTCAAGACCATCAAGGTTTGGCATACTAATATCTGTTAGTATAATATCTGGCTTTTTTTGCTTGTAAATATCATAAGCTTCATCGCCAGAAGCAGCAGTATAAACCCTGCTAAAAAATAGCTGTAAGTACTCTTGCAATAGTTCACGAAGATCAGCTTCATCTTCAGCAAGTAAAATAGATATATCTCTAATTTTTTCAATTTTCATTTTTTACCTTTATAGTAAATTTTGCACCAATTTTTTCATTTTCTATATCATAAATATTTTTTGCACTCAAAGAGCCGTTCATATTCTCTTCAATAATCATTTTTGCAATATGCAGTCCAAGTCCAGTTCCCATAGACTTATGTTTCGTAGTAAAATATGGATCAAATATCTTGCTAAGATTAAAATCTTCTATCCCACCGCAATTATCGGAAATGGATAAAATTATATAATCATTTTCTTTATCTGTTTCAATTGTAATTTCTACGGTTCTTAAATTTTTTATTGTAATTATGTCATTGATATTAGATATTATTGAAACTAGTACTTGTATAAATTCATTGATAAGTCCAAAAATTTGATATTCATTATTGATCACAAGATTTACTTTAACACTGCTATTGGTTTGTGGAACATGCGCTATATCAAGGCTTCTTTGCACCGCATCGCATATTTTAAACCAAGATTTTTCTTTATCTGGAGTGTAATAGCTCATAAAATCTTCAATAGTTTCTGAGAGATATATAACACGTTTTTCCATCTTTTGTAGTTTTTCGCCTAGCTCTTCTTTGCTAAGAGATGATGCTCTGTTTTTCTCTTGCAGTATTGCAAGTGAAGTGTTTATTATTGCTAATGGTTGGCGCCATTGATGGGCTATATTTCCAATCATCTCACCAATTTCTGCTCTTTTTGATTGCTCAAAAATTAACAAATCACGCTCTTTAAGCGCTATCTCTTTTTGCTGAAGCTCTTCAATTGTGTCAATTAGCTCACGATTGTATTTCTCTTCTATGTAAAGTCCACAATCAAGGTTTTTCATATCTTGAATTAGTTGGTGGATATATTTTTTCTCTATTACGGAGCCATGTTGAGGAGCAATTAGATTGATATCTAGTTTTTCTATCTTTGCAAGTGCGTAGTTGAAAATATCTTTGCTAGGCATATACTCTTGATGAAAAAGTTTAGCTTTTAAAAAGTATGTCTCATCTGCGTAAAAATCCCAAGACTCCTCTATGCCTCCAAAAATATCTCCAGAAAAAAGAACTTTAGAAATTGGCTCATAGCTAACAAACGCCCCAGGTGAGTGGCAGTAAGGGGTAGTGAGAAAATCTAACTCCAGCCCACTTGAAGTTAATAGCTTGTTGTTGTTTTTATCTATCTCATAATAGTTTGATTTTATAAGGTAATGTTTTACTAAAAGAGACATTCTTGAGTGCGTCACAATTAGTAAATCATCTCTGTTTATAAGTTTTTCTATTTCAGGAACTGCCGCTGCTAAATCTGGGTCTTGATGATGAAGAATAATATATTTTATATCTTGCATATTTATGAGAGTTTTTATTTTTCTAACAGTTTCATCAAACTCAAGCATGGAGCCTGGGTCTATCAAGATAGACTCATTTCCATTTTTGATTAGATAAGGGTGACATTGAAAGGGGTCATTTTTTAAATGCATACCAACCCAATAGATATTTGGTGCAATTAGTATAGCTTCGGATACGCCTAGAAGATTACTCATTTCCCTCAAACCACTGTAGCTGTTCTCTAAGTTCAACAACTCTTCCAACAACAATAAGCGCAGGAGTTGGAACATCTTTCGTTTTTGCAACAATGTTTTCTAAAGTACCTACAACAACACTTTGTTCTTTTGTAGTCCCTTTTGAAATAACAGCACATGGATAATCTTTTGGTTTGCCAATCTCCATAAGTTTTTTACTAATTTTTGGAAGATTATGAAGACCCATTAAAAATACTATCGTATCATCTGTTTTAAATGTTTCCCATGGGATTTGAGACTCTTTTTTATTTGGAGACTCATGTCCAGTTACAACTCTAAAGCTTACAGAAACACCACGATGAGTTACGGGAATACCAGCATAAGCAGGTGCGCTTATCGCAGATGTAATGCCAGGAATTACATCAAAAGCAATGCCTCTTTCTCTAAGATAGAGCGCTTCTTCTCCTCCACGTCCAAACACAAAAGGGTCACCACCTTTTAAACGTACAACATTTTCATGTTTTAGTGCGTTTTGATAGATGACCTCATTTATATCATCTTGAGGAACTATGTGTCTGCCATCTTCTTTACCAACGTAAACAAATTCACATCCGCTTTTTGCTTCGTGTAAAATGTCTGGATTTGCAAGACGATCATAAATAATTACATCTGCTTCTTTAATCACTCTAAGCGCTTTAATTGTTAGAAGCTCTATATCTCCAGGACCAGCCCCAGTTAGATAAACTTTACTCATTACTTAGCCTCTTTGTATAAAAATATGCCTGATGGCTTGTTGATACCGAACATTTCACGAGCTAAATACCACTCTTTAGTGTTTATAACTGCTACTTTGTTTGTGTCATTTACAGATACATATAGATTAGGGCGCACATCAGACCATCTAACATGAAGAACTTTTCCATCAAATTCAAATCTTTTAACAACCTCAAGAGTTTTTGTATCTATTATCTGAATAACAGGAAATTTATCTCCGCTAAAAGTAACTGCCATATATTTTTGATCAGGACTTAGCGTTGTAAAAACTGGCAATCCTTCAACCTCAATATTTTTAACAAATTTAAAGTCAGATGTATATACTAAAACTTTATTGTTTCCAACAGCAGGAATGAAGACATTTCCTTCGCTTATACTCCAAAAACCAAAGTGAGGAACTTTTAGTACAGGCTTTCTATCTTCAAGTAAAATATCTATTTTAGAGTACTCCATCGTGTCAAGATTTACGACACCAAAGAAGTTACTTTTAAAGAACCCAGTTATGAAGTTATTGTTCTTTATCATAGCATCAAATGGCATTACACCGACGTTTTCAAACTCTTTAAATATCTCAAAATTTGGAACGCCTTTACCGCCATTTTTATCTTTTAGAACCGTAATTTTGTCATTATCCATTTGCGAGAAAACAAGAAAATCTTTATATTTTTTGATACCGACGTTTTTAGAGTTTGTTTCAAAAGATTTTATAGGATTTAAATCTCTATCAAGAATATCAACACTTTTTTTAGCGTAGTTTGCTACTGCAATATAATTTTTCTCAACAGTAAAACCAATAGCACTATCACTTGTTTTGTACTCTTTTAAAATTTTCTCATTTTGTGGGTCAAATTTTATGATATATCCATCACGAGAAATTACATATCCATCGTTGTCATAAAACTTTACAACACCGTGATTCATATCGTGCATGCCATCAATATGGCCTTTTGTCATCCCTTGTTCAATTACAGCTAGAGAATTACTCTCTCTCTCAACAACAAAAACTTTCTCTTCGCCTTTAATTGATGCAAGTATAGGGTTTACACCCTGTGCTTCAGCGATTCCAACGATAGATGCTACTAAAGAAACAGCTACTAAAAACTTACTTATATACATTAATCTCTCCTTCTCTCTTGTTCAGTTAAATAACATGATGGATCTTCGCTCCATAAGTCGCCAGTTATAGCATAAGCTCTTGATCTTGAGCCACCGTTACAAATATCAATCTGCTCACATGAGGCACATATTCCACTAATCTGTTTTCTTGGATGGATACGGAGCTGGTCAAGCAGCTCGCCACTTTGCCAAATATCACCAAAATTTTTCTCTATAATATTCCCAACAGTAAGTGGAAAAAATGGATCAGGGCGAACATCTCCTTCACTGTTTATGTTTAAAAGCTTTCGCCCAGCGCTATTGCCACCCCATGAAACAAGGCGCTCTCTCATCTTATTCTTCAAGTCTGGATATTTAAGAGCAAATCTATTTAAAAAAAGTATCGCATCTTGTTCCATATTGCCAGTTACAATCTCTATATCTCTGCCTGTTTCATAATACTCAAAAGCTTTGTCTAAAATAAACTCTACACTCTTTCTTCTCTGCTCTTTTGATAAATCCATCTTCAAGTTATCAAGTCCACGGCCAGAGTAAACAAGGTGTGAAATATAGATTTTTGATATTTCTTCTTTTTCGGCTAAATCAAAAATATACTCTAAAGAATTAACAGTCTCTTTTGTTATAGTAAAGCGGATACCAACTTTACCACCATGCTCATTTGCAATGCGAACAGCTTTAAGAGTCTCTTTAAATGCGCCTTTTAATCCACGGAAATGATCATGAGTAGGCTCATCACCATCTATGCTTATGCCAACGTAGTTAAACGTATCAACTATGCGCTTGACATTTCCTTTGGTGAAGTATAAGCCATTGCTTGAGAGATAAGTGATGATTCCGTTATCTTTACAAAAATCTGCTATTTCAAAGAGATCTTTTCTAGTAAGAGGTTCTCCGCCAGAAAATATTATAAATTTTACACCATTTTCTTTCATCTCTAAAATTGTTTTTTTTATCTGCTGTGTAGTTAATGTATCTACTTCATCAAGTGTTGATTTTGAGTAACAGTGCAGACAAGACAAGTTACAGCGATTTGTAAAATTCCATATAGCAATTGAGCCATTAAGTACTCTTTCTGGTTTGTCTTCTATGACAGAGTGGATAAGATTTGATAGTCTAAACATCTATTTGCCTTTGTATGAGAGAATATAATTTGCTATATCTTCTCTCTCTTTATCAGTTAATTTTAATTTTGTCATAACAGTTCGTTTGTATCCAAATGCTTGATACATTGATTCTGGATCAATAATATAGGCTTGAATCTCTTCTAGGGTTCTCTTTTGTGCAATTTCAATAAATGGAGGACCAAATGCTTCTGAAATTTGATGATGACAACCCCAACAATAAGTTTCAAAAACCTTTTTGCCTTCTGAGTCTTGTGCAGATAAAAAAGAAGCAATTAACAGCACTATTAATAGTTTTAAATTCATGTTTTCTCTTTAATTTTATTTTTTATTCTAACCTAACTAAGCTTGAATTATGGCTTATAAATGTCAAAAAAAGATTATTTTATATTATATGAGAAGTAATGAGTAGTGTGTGAAAATAATGAATATATAAAAGTATTGAAAATTTTAGAAGAGATTTTTCTCTCCAAAAAAGGAGAGAAAAAGTGCTAGTTATGCACCTGGAATAGTTTGTCTGTGCTCGATAGAGTAAGTAAACGTAGGAGTTGTTAAACCAGTGATGTATTTAACAAATTTACCTGTTTTAGCTTCATAGATACCGATACGTCCAGCATTCCACTCAGAAATCATAGTCCAGTGACCGTGATTTGCTGGCTCAGCGTGAAGTATACGAGGAACTACAACCTCACCTTTAGCATCTTTTACAGTTGGAACTTCCCATTTGTAGAATACTTTATGAGTTACAGGATCTGTAACAGTACCTTCAGTTGTACCAACAGTAATGATTCTATCTAACTCAAGAGTTTGCTTGTTAATCAAGTGAACTTGATTCCAAACATCTGGACCACCAAGAACGTTATCTGCCCAAACAAATGGAGTGTGCTCAGATGTTCCAACGAACAATCCACCACCACCAGTTGGTATTTGACGGATAACATCGAAATGATCATCCCAGATAGTTACTTGACCTAAGTTCATGTTAACTGTTGCTCCAAGTTGTTGACCAAGAGTTTCGTTATACCAAGAAGAACCTTGACCTGGGTGTGGCTTAGATGCAGGACCTGTATAGATTTTTGTAACTAAAGATTTAGTTTTAAAGTCTACAACACCAACAACGTCACTTCCTTGAGAAGCGATAAATAGGTAACGACCAATCTCTTTACCTTCATTTAAGAAACCATCATGAAGAATATTACCAATGTTTGGAATATCACCAACAATTGGGAAGTTTGGTTTAGAGTAATCTACGATGTAAACATGTCCACCATCTTTAAGTGCAAATGCGATATAAGGACCGTATGGAGTATCAAAGATACCAGCTACACGAGAAGAATCGATATCACCATTTGGCTTGATAACGCTTGAAGTTGGGTAAACTTTTAACGGCTCAAGAGTCATAGCATCAAGAAGGATAGCACCGCCTGGAACATAGTTTCCAGCCATTAGGTATTTACCATCTGGTGAAACTGCAAGACCACGAGAGTCTGATCCAACTTGAACTTCAGCAATTTTTTGTTGACCTGGAGTATTTAAGTCGAACATTGTTACTAAACCTGAACGAGAGATTGAGTAAGCATAACGAGGTTGACGCTTATTTGTAACAGTTACGTGAACCGCAAAACCAGCAGGGTGCTTAGACAATACTTTGCCACTTGTTCCATCAACGAATGCAACACGCTCAGCATCACGCTCAGTTACGAAACAGATGTCTGTAACTTTTTTAACATCCGCAGCTTGTGGATATTTTGTAAAGAATGCCATTCTGTCATTAAGAGGCTTCCATGCAGATTTAACTGTATCAAGAGTTAGTTGCTTGATTACTCTACCTTTAAAGTGTTGGATATAATCAACCATTTTATCAGAGTCATCTTTAGTCATTTTATCTTTAAATGATGGCATTGCAGTACCTGCACGGCCGTTTAAGATAGTTTCAGCAAGCTCATAAGAGTTTTTCTTAGCTGTTACAGCAGGACGTAAATCTGAACCAACACCACCCTCTAGGTTAGGACCATGACACCCTTGACACTCTTTTTCAAAAACTTTCTCAGGATCAAAATCAGCTGCTTGCGCAAGCATACCTGAACCAACAACTGCCATTGCAGCTACTGATAATACTAATTTATTTAATCTCATTTTATTTCTCCTTCTAAAATAGACAAATTTACAAGCCCTCTCAGGCCTGAAACATAATTGAAACTCAAGGCCCTATTGGGCCCTGAAAGTGTTTCAATAATTAGTTACCCTCTTTCTCTAAACGAGCTTTTTCTTGCTTATAAATCCAAAACATTGGAAGTATAATTACAGTGTGCAAGAAAATAGTTAGAGTCATTGGCCCTTGAGACAAAGTAGCAAAAAAACTTGGTACTACATCTACAAACGGCTCAAACATTGCGTTCATCATTGTATCTCTCCTTATCTTACGTGGTGAGTAGCTTTACCGATACTCAATAAATCTTTAACTAAGAATAGGAATCCTACAAATGTAACAACACCCATTAATAGTCTCCATACTAAACCTTGTACTAACCAAGTTGTAGCTTGAGCATCAAAATAACCAGCCCATGTAGCACCCATTTGTGCACGAGATATAATAACGTCTGAATAACCAGCTAGTGTAAGTGCTACAGTCATACCAACAACACCACCAACAATCATACTTACCGCCCAAATAGACGACTTAGTGTTATTAAGTATTTTAATGTTGTTTTTTCCTTGAACTGCTAAATACATCATACCAATAAGAATAGTTGCATAAGCTCCAAAGAACGCTAAGTGTCCGTGAGCAGATGTAAACTGTGTTCCGTGTGTATAAAGGTTAACCTGTGGCATTGTGTGGAAGAATCCCCAAACACCAGCGCCTAAGAAGTTACCAAGTGCATTCATGATAAACCATGTAAACGCAGGTTTATTTGTAATAACCGATAAATCTTGACCTTTTGCAGCTTCTTCCCCTTGCATTTTACCCCAGTCATAAAGAACGTGGATAAACATCGCAACAAGTGGTAATGGCTCTAGTGCAGAGAATAGTGCCCCAATTTCCCACCAGTACTCAGGTGTACCGATCCAGAAGTAGTGGTGACCCATACCAAGGATACCTGAACCAAATAGCATTGCTACTTCGATCCATAACCACATTTCAACAACTTTACGGTGTGCACCAATCATAGTGATTAGACCATAAGCAGCTAGTGCACCAACAAAAACTTCCCATGTAGCTTCAACCCAAAGGTGAATAACCCACCACCACCAGAATTGATCAATAGAGATATTATCAGTGTAGAACATACCAGTTAAGTAAAGACCAGCAAAAGCAATCATATCTGCCATAAGAACAGTAACGATACCAGAACGGTTACCTTTAATACCTGTCATGAAAAGGTTTGCAACGAAACCAAGTGCTACAACAGTAATACCTAAGTCAGCCCAACGCGGTGCTTCGATATACTCTCTACCTTCATGAATAAACCATATTGATGTTTCATCAGCAGGTCCAACTTGAATGAATAAGTATACAAGAACAACAACAGTTACAGCTGCAGTAAATACCCAGAAAAGTAATTTTCCAAGACCAATACCAACAGTTTCAATTCCTGTTTCATCAGGTAATAACCAATAAACAGAACCAAACATAGCAAAAACCATCCATACAACAAGTGCATTGATGTGTACCATTCTAGCTACAGAGAAATCTAGGATTTCAAATAAGAAGCCCGGCATAACATACTGAATAGCTGCTACAAGACCAAAGAGTAACTGTGCTCCAAAAAGAGTTGCTGCAACAGTAAAATACCAAGTTGCTAACTTTTTAGACTCAGATTTTGAATAACTACTTGCCATTTACTGCTCCTTGAATTTTTCCAAAGTTTCTTGGGAAACCATTCGTATCTATAGATGATAAGTGCTTTAAGAAAGCAACTAAGCCCTTAGCCTCTTCAGCAGTAATACCAAGATTTGGCATCATACGAGCGTGAGTTGGATATTGAGATGGGTTTTGTAAAAACTCAGCCATCGCTTCTTCTTTAGTCTCTTTACCTGTCATTGCTTGCATTGAACCTTCTGGTCCCCATGCTGGATCTAACCAAGCTTTTGTTAAGTCTGGAGCGTAATATGCACCATTTCCAAGTAAAGTATGACAGTTCATACAGTTCTTAGTTTGAGAAGCTAACTTACCAAGGTGAAGTAAAGCACCAGCTTCTTCTTCAGACCAATTATCTCTACCAAAAAAATTCTCTTTTTCTTGGAAAGCTGAAGTTCCTTCTGCATTCATTCCACCAATTACTGGAATTTCATGTTGACGTTTCTTATTCATCTCATAAGTAACTTTATAATTGATAACTGTAGGTCCCGGAACCCTTTTAGTTACACCATTTTGTAAGTCTGCATCAGTTCCCATTGATATTTGTGCGCTTGTATCAAACGTCAACCAAATAAGTAAAACTGAAGCAAAACCTGTAACCCACGCTGCTGTGCGTTGCCAGAAGCGATTATCACTCCATACGGATTTTGTAGCCACTATAACCTCCTATAAATTATGGGTCAATATATATAAAAATTAATGTTCATTTTCTTGATGAACATGATCTTGCATGTAATAGACTGCATGTGGAAGCAGTAACAATCCAATTGCAGCAACAACTAAAGCTTTAGCTGTAAAGTCATTTACATGCATCAAACTTCCCATCAAATACAAACAATAAGCAGTTAAAATCCAAAAAAAGTAGCCAATATACATCATCCAATTTTTTAGAAGTTTAACTTTTATAGCCGTATATATACCAACATAGAATCCTCCAAATATCAATACAAGAGTAGAAGATATAAAGATTGTTAAAAAATCATCAACAAGAATATCTCGTGACATTAAAGCTTCATCAACCATTTTATTTCTCCTATGTTTGTAAAATTTTTCAGAATCAAGAGAAGTTTAATCTGAATTACTTTAAAAGCAGTTGATATACATCAATTTTTTTATCTAATTTAAAAATTAAGGTTTGTTTTATTATTTATGTAACAATAGGAAACAATAGTATAATTTTAAATTATTTATGCGATAATTTTTTTTTATATATCTAGAGGAAATGGAGAAGTGAAGAAAGGATGAGGGCAAATGATATAGTAGTGACTATTATTACAATACGTTTTTGTTTCTCTTCAAGGCTATATTTCTGCTCAAAATAGTCACCTAACCAAATGCCTGGAAAAACTGAAAACATTAACATTGGAACACTCATTACGCAGATTATAATAATATCTTGAACTGTCATTTAATAAACTCTTATCTTAAATTTAAATTTTATTTTATCTCTATTATTATATCATTGATTAATTAATTTTTTTTAAATAGAATTAATTTTATAAAAATTCATTTGAAAGCAAAAAGGGAAGAGAAGATGAAAAAAATCGTATCAATAGCTGTTGTGTCTATTACAGCGTTAACATTAATGAGTGGTTGTAGTGCAACTGCAGGAGCTTCAAATCATTTAGAGATGGAAGCAAATATGGAGAGTGCAGATGCAACAATTTGTAAGACAGCGATATTTATCGGAAATCGTAATACAAAGAGTGTTTTAGAGTCTATCGAGAAAGCTGGAATAAAAGATGGTTGGAGAATGACTCAGTTTAAGGCAAATGCTATAATTGCTGAAAAGATGATTGGTTCTGAAACCCATTCTACTACTATTACTGTAGCAAAAGAGCATATTATGTGCAATAAAAACAAGTTACCTCAAAGTGAGCTCAATTCACTAAGATCTGCTATCGTAGACGAACTACAAAGTGAATCTAAAGGGCATTAATTCCATTCTTCGTTTTATTCTTTCGTCTACAAATTCTAGGCGAAAGAACCTTCTTCAAAAATTATAAATAACTGTGCTTAAAACTTCTTTTCAAATATAAAGGGCTTTTATTAGCTCATATTAATAAAATAATTATATTATACGAGCAAAAAAAATTATATAAAGTAGAGAATAAAAATGGATTTTTTCAAGTATATACATGCAGTGGGAACGGGTGAAAAAGGCAATAGAGATTTGACTC
Source organism: Sulfurimonas limnophila (assembly GCF_059705345.1). Classification (NCBI taxonomy): domain Bacteria; kingdom Pseudomonadati; phylum Campylobacterota; class Epsilonproteobacteria; order Campylobacterales; family Sulfurimonadaceae; genus Sulfurimonas; species Sulfurimonas limnophila. Next base: position 2,050,301 of record NZ_AP046127.1, on the reverse strand, counting down.
AGGAAGAGGCAAAAGATATGATGGAACAAATTTTAAAACAAGATGTTCATCCAGAACAAGCAGCAGCTTTTTTACTTGGATGGAGACTGAAGCCTGAGACAAGAGAAGAATTTAGAGGAGTTGTAGATGCATGTGATGGCTTTATAAAAAGAACTCCCATAGCAAATTCTATAGAGCTTGGATATCCATTTGATGGAAAAGCAAATAACCCTTTTATCTTCCCTCTTGTAGCAAAAGTGCTTAAAGAGTCCGAGCTAGAACTTGTTGTTGTTGGCGATGATTTAGCACCTGCAAAAGCTGGAATTACCTTAAAAGATGTGGCTACAAATATTGAGTTAAATAAAAATATCCACTATTTTGATAGAGCAGATTTTTTTAAAGAGATGCATGATTTAACTCAGATGCGTATGCGTTTAGGTCTTCGTACAGGCATTAACACTATTGAAAAACTAACAAGAGTTGCTTCAAGCGAATTTGCAATTACTGGAGTTTTTCATAAGCCTTATGTAAAAAAATATGTAGAAGTTTTTTCAGATAAATATAAAAGATTTGCACTTATTCAAGGTAATGAAGGAACTCCAGAACTATTTAGCAAAGGGAGATTGTGGCTTGTTAATGGAGAAGATGTTGAGGAGATGATAATTGATCCTGAGTATTTTGGTATAAATTATACGAAATCTTGGGAGAAGATAACTCTTGAAGAATCAATTGAACAAATAAACAATCCATCTGAAGAATTTTTAAAACTAGCACGTTTAAATGCGGCTGTCTATCTATTTGTTGCACAAAAAGCAGCGAGTATTGAAGAAGCTTACGAAAAACTAAATGGATAAATTCTCAAGCCATGTAAAAAATATCTTACATGGCTTCTTTTTGGCTATTGGAACAACAATAGCCGAGCCATCCACAATTTTACCTCTTATTGTAAATTATTTTGGCGGAAGCTCTATGCTTGTAGGTCTTTTTGCCTCTCTTCTTAGGGGCGGAGCTGTGGTTGTTCAGCTTTTTGCTGCGTTTCATGCTCAGAGTTACAAGCTTATGATGCCATACCTTCGCAGAATCTTTTTTGTAAGATTTTTATCATGGTTTTTAATAGGTATAGCAATTATAATTTTTGGTGAAAACTATCCAAATATAACCCTGTTTTCAATAGGTTTGGGGCTTTTTATATTCTCTTTTAGTGCAGGTTTTGCAGCGATATATTTTAGAGAGATAATGGCAAAAATATTTACTCATAAATTTCGTGGCAAGACTATGGCATATCGACAGTTTTTTAGCGCAGTAGGTGGTCTTCTTAGCGGTGCTTTGGCTGCTTGGATATTAGAATCTTTTGAAGCCCCGCAGAGTTACGGGTATCTTTTTATAATTAGCTCTTTTATTATGGCTCTTGGGTATATATCTTTTGCTTTGGTTGATGAACCTATAAAAGAGGAGGTTTCAAAAAGAGAGAGCAGTTTTGGTAAATTCTTGAAAAATTCATATGCTATTTTAAGGGCAGATAAAAATTTTCAAATTCAAGTAAGCACATTTCTCTTGGCATATGGATACCTTATTGCACTCCCTTTTATAATTCTTGACGCACAGCAAAAAATAGATTTAGATGGTGTAGCAATTGGTTGGCTTATAACAACACAGATGGTTGGTGCGATGCTTAGTAATTTTTTATGGGGAGCTCTTAGTGGACGTGGAAAAAATATACTTACCGCAAAAGTAGCAATCTTATCTCAAATCATTGCAATAATTTTAGCGTTTAGTGCATCCTCACTTTATGAGTATATGCTCATTTTCTTTTTAGTTGGAGCTTCTATGGATGGAAATCGTATAGCTTCAAGCAATCTGATACTTAAGCTAGCTCCTGCAGATAAAAGGCCAGTATATATAGCTATTCAGATGAATATTGTATCTTTGGGAATGTTTTTCTCAATTTTAGGCGGGGTTGTTTTACACTTTTTTAGTTACACAGTACTTTACTCATTGTCAATAGCAGTTTTGTTTTTGGCTCTGCTTCTGTCACTTAAGCTTCAAGAGAGCGCTTTGGAGGTTTAAATTCCAAAAAAGCTTTTAAGAAAAGCTCTCTCTTTTTCATTTTCTATCATAATTCTAGCAATGCTCTGATTATTTTCGCCATTTATTATAAGCTCGTTATTCTCGACTACCAAGTGCTCTTTACCCCATTTTTTTTCAAGTTCATCTAATCTATGATAGAAGTCGCTTGAATCTGGTTTCTCTTTTATTTTACTGTCTCTTTTGTCTAAAATCGTCAATCCACCGATTCTTTTTTCAACAACATAAGGACTATACTCTTTTATAGCCAAGTATATACGATCCTCTTTAGAATCTGGAAGGGCACGCTGCATTGAAACAATTCCCAATATTAAAAAGGCTGTGAAAAATCCAAAAATTAAAACTTTTTTTACATTCATTTAGTTACTCCATTTATTTATATAATCTTCTGCTTTTTTTTGAAGCATTTGCATTCTCTCTTTACCTTTTGGTAAAGTTTCTCTAAACATTTTCATCTCTTGTAAAAAAGTTCCTATATCAGAAGGAATTAGATCCAAAAGATATTTTTTTAACTGCTTTGCAAGAGCGGGAGAGGTGCCAGATGTTGATATTGCAATTATTAAATCATCTTTTTTTATATAAGAACCAAAGATAAAATCAGTATGCTCTTTAGAGTCAACACAACTGCAAAGACAATTGTAGCGTTTTGACTCTTCAAAAATCTCTGCTTGAAGAGAGATGCTATCAACTGCTACAACTACAATATCAAAATTAGTTATATCTCCCTTGCTGTACGCTTTTTGTACTACACTGAGGTTTTTCTCTTTTGCCAATACAATTATCTCATCAGATAAGTCTTGTGCAATTATAGAGATTTCAGAGGTAAACTCTAAAAGGTGAATAAGTTTTGAATAGGCAATTTCTCCGCCACCGACAAGTAAAACTCTTCTGTTTTCAAGGTTTAAAAAGGCAGGAAAATAGCTCAAAACTTCTCTTTTTTTTCTCTTAAGTTGAGCGACATAATATCATACTTTTTTAAAATCTCTTGTTGATAAAAATCAACTAGGATTAATTGAAATTAGATTACAATCCAAACAAATTAATTAGAGAAATGGAACATTACTATATATGAAAGACGAAATACTATCGCGTATCCAAAAGAAATTTCCTTTGGTTGCAAGACCATTTAAGATAATTGCAGATGAACTCAGTATGAGCGAAGATGAGGTTCTTGAGATTTTACAAGAGCAAAAAAAGGCAAATATTATACGTCAAACATCAGCAATCTTTGATACTAAAAGATTAGGCTATGTATCTTCTCTGGTTGCGTTTAAAATACCAGCAGATAAAATAAGTGATGCAGTAAAAATCATCAACTCTCACCCTGGAATTTCACATAACTATGAGAGAAATCATGATTTTAATATCTGGTTTACACTTGCAGTTGCTCCAAATTCTAAGTTTGGACTTGAAAAAACAGTTGAAATATTGGCAAAAGCAACAGAGGCTGATGATTTTATTATGCTTCCAACACTTAAACTCTTTAAGATAAATGTTAAACTAAATACTACCGGTAAAGATGAAAAAAAAGAGGAAGTAAAAAAAGTAAAGCATACAGAGATAGAGCTTACGCCTCTTCATCATGCAATTATCAGAGCGGCTCAATATGATATAGAGATGAGCAAAGAGCCATTTAAAGCGATAATAGATGATTTAAATATTGATTATGATAAATTTTTTAAGATTTTAGATGAACTTCAAGAAGCTGGAGTTATGAGAAGATTTGCTTCAATTCTTAACCATAGAAAAGCAGGATTTAGTGCAAACGCTATGGTAGTTTGGGATGTAGATGAAGAAAAGGGCGAAGCTGTAGGAGAGAGGGCTGCTGCATTTAGTGCAGTTTCACACTGCTATCTTCGTCCAAAATATCCAAATTGGCAATACAATCTTTTTACTATGGTTCATGGAAAAAGTGTGGAAGAGACGAATTCAATTATAGAAGATATGGCATCTGAAATCGACTCAAAGAGCCATATGCCGCTTTACAGTTCAAGAGAGTTTAAAAAAGTAAGAATAGAGTATTTTGCTCCAGAGTTTAATACTTGGGAAGACAAGTATAGTAATTTATACAATTAAAGGATAGTTATGGAACTTTTTTTCGAGTTAGAAGCGGTTTATTTAGTAATAGGAGTTTTTTTCCTAGTTATCACACTCTTTGTAACAACTAGAGATTTTATGCCAAAAGGTGCTCTTAAAAAAGGGATAATAGGCGTTACAGGTATGATAATCATAATGGTTGGTTTTCACTATACAATTACAACAAAGAGAATGAATGGTGTTGAAGAAATTTTTAACAACAATGAGACGGTTATCTGTGAGAATAAAATGCACAGAACAATCTCAAAATCCGTGCTTTTGTCTAAAAGTCTAGGCTGGAAGCTTGAAGATCACCTCTTTAAGCATGATGAGTACGAGAGAGATTTTCATAGTTCAAGATGTGTTGATTGGATAGGCAGTGAAAATGTTTATACAGATGAGAACAAAAGTAAATGAAAGCAACCCTTAAAAGATATGGATTAGCAATAGTTTTTCTTCTAGCTATATCTTTATTGATGCTTCTTGCGACACTCGGCGTAGAAAAACTAGGTAGTAAGATGTTTGAAGGAACGGGGATTGATATGAAACCAAGAGGGGAAAATTTAGTAAAATGAGTTTAACTATTATTTTAATAATCGCTGTGCTTTTAAGTGCGGCATTTCATTTTGTCGGTGTTTATGCTGGTGCCAAAAAAACAGTTTGGCTTATGCTCGTAATTTTTTGGGCAGGAAGTATTAGTTTAGCAACAAGCGAAGTAAAACCTACTGGCTATAAAGATATAGAGAAGATGAAGGGTGCTTATGCTGATACTGATAAGCTAATCGAAGAAGCTATGCCTGAAGTCTCTATCTATGAGATGGTTACTATTAAAAAGAGTTTTAACATAAATAAATCTAAAAATGAGCAGAAGTAAAAGCGTAGCCATTATTGGCTGTGGATGGCTTGGAAAACCTCTCTTTGTAGAGTTGCAAAAGAGCTTTTGCGTGGAGTGTTTCTCACGAGAAAACACTCTTGATGAGTCATCTTTTTGGCAAAGCGATATTATAATTATCGCTATTCACACAAAAGAGAACTACTTAAGTACACTTCAAAAAATAGCAACATTAACAAATTCAACTTCTGATATTATCTTAATGAGTTCAACCTCCGTTTATAAAGAGTTTGATGAAGATATTGATGAGAGCGCTATTATCACAAAAGGCTCATTGATTAAAGAGGCAGAGGATTTACTCTTGGCGCAAAGAGAGAGAGTTTTGATCCTTAGGCTCGGCGGTTTGATGGGAAGCGATAGAGTTGCTGGAGTATGGAAGAGCGCTACTGCTTTTAGTGATGGGTTTGTAAACTATATCCACAGAGATGATGTAATAGCAATCGTAAATAAAATGTTACATGCTGGAGTAAATAGCGGGATTTACAATCTTGTTGCACCAAAACATCCAACACGTGCAGAGATTCATCAAAAAAATAGTAAAAAACATGAGAGAGAGATGGGGACTTTTGATGGGTTTTCAAGACGCAGGGTTTCATCCAAGAAAATTATAGATGAGTTGGGATACGATTTTTTATATCCCAATCCACTTGAGTTTTGGGATTAGTTACTTCTTGCTAATGCACAGAAGTCTATCTCCTCTTTTGGCTCTTTTGCCTCTTGTACTCTTTTATCCTCTTCATAAGAGCCTGTGCTGAAGATATATTCGCTACTCTTTAGTATGCAACCCTTCATACCAGGAACACATGGTTTTTTGATAAGTTTGCAGTAACCATTGTAGTCATGTTGACATGTCCATCCCATAAATAGCCTCTTAACTGATAAATGTAGTCTCTAATTATGCTACAATTTTTTTAAAATGTAAAATATTTTATATGAAATTTTTTGATTACAAGAGGGATTATGAACTATAAAAAATTAGATAAGTTAACCGTTTTGGATTATATCTTAGATGTAAATAGTGTTATGAGTTACTTTGGCGAAGATGAGCTACAAGCCGATGAGATAGGGGATGGGAACTTAAACTATGTCTATAAAATTAGTTCAATTCAGGATTCACAAAAAGCTCTTATTTTAAAACAGGCTGTTCCGTATCTGCGCTGTGTTGGCGAAGAGTTTGCTCTTAGCAGAGAGAGGATGAGCTATGAGATACGCGCTTTACAAAAATTTTACTCTATATTTCCTAGTTTTGTTCCAAAGGTACATCATGCAAATGAGGCTATGAGCTTGGTTGTGATGGAGTATTTAGACTCTTACACAATTATGAGAAAAGGTCTTATTGAGAGAACAGAGTATAAAAAATTTAGTGAGCAAATCTCTACTTTTATGGCTGCAACGCTTTTTTATACTTCATCTTTGCACTTAAGCAGTTCTGAGAAGAGAGCTCTTGTGGATAGGTTTAACTCAAATGTTGAGTTATGTAAACTTAGTGAGGATTTTGTGTTTAGTTTTGCTTTTATGGAGCATGAGACAAACAACAAAGAGAGAGTGGAGGATAGCAAAGAGGCAAAAAAGCTTTTTTTAGACATGGAGCTCAAAGAGAAGATTTTAGAGCTAAAGTACAAATTTATGACGCAAAGTGATGCACTTTTGCATGGAGATTTGCATACTGGTTCAATTATGATTAATGAGACAAGGGCGTGTATAATTGACCCAGAGTTTGCTTTTGTTGGACCTTTTGGGTTTGATATAGGTGTGTTGTTGGCAAACTTTGTTAGCAGTTATGTTTATCATAGCGTAGTTAGTAGAGATGATGAGTATAAAGAGTGGCTTCTTTTGGGCATAAAAGAGTTTTTGGCAAAGTTTCAAACTAAATTTTTAGATTTTTGGAGTGAGTCTAAAAACTCCGCACTTTTAATAGAGGGATACCTTGATAGCATAACACTTGAAGCATATAAGAGAAAATTTGTAAAAGATATACTGCGTGATAGTGTTGGTTTTGCTGGATGTGAAGCGGCGCGCAGGGTTTACGGTGTTGCTGGAGTAGAAGAGATAAGAGGGATAAAAGATAATCTACTAAGAGAAAAGGCTGAGGAGATGGTGTTAAAAATAGCAAGGGAGTTTTTGATGCGTTATAAAACTATACAAAATTGTGATGAGATACTGGAGATACTAAGAGATGCAAGGTAACTATAAAGCGCTATGGCTAAATGATGATCTCTTTGATGAGTGTTTAGAGGTAATTGACCAAAGACTACTCCCTTTTATCGAGGATACAAGGCATCTAACTACAACTGAGGAAGTTGTAACTGCTATAAAAAATATGACAGTTCGCGGGGCTGGAGTTATAGGAAGTGTCGCAGCTTTTGGGATATATATAGCTGCTATGGAAGTTGAGGGAGATTATGATGCTCTCAAAGAGAAGGCGGCTCTAATAAGAGAATCACGCCCAACTGCCATCAACCTTATGTGGGCTGTGGATAAGATGATGGAGCTTTTAAAAGATTCGGACAATTTAATAGAAGATGCAAGAGACGCAGCGATAGAACTAAATGATGCGGAAGCGCTTGAGAGCCAAAAAATCGCTGAGTTTGGCTGTGACATCATAGAAGAGATACTAAAGCAAAAAAATAAAACCCGCATAAACATCTTAACCCACTGTAATGCAGGTTGGTTGGCAGTAATTGATGAGGGAACAGCACTTGCCCCCATCTATGAAGCAAAAAGAAGAGGAATAGATCTTCATGTTTGGGTTGATGAGACACGCCCTAGAAATCAAGGCGCTTCACTTACTGCATGGGAGCTATCCAAAGAGGGTATAGAGCATACCATCATAGCCGATAATATGGGCGGACTTTTGATGCAAAGAGGCGAGGTGGATATGGTAATCGTTGGGGCTGATAGAGTAAGTGCAAATGGAGATGTGGCAAACAAGATAGGAACTTATCTAAAAGCACTCGCAGCTCATGATAACGGAGTTCCTTTTTATGTGGCAATCCCCGCTTCTACTTTTGATTTTGAGATAAACGATGGTGTAAAAGAGATACCAATTGAAGAGAGAAGTGGCGATGAGGTTAAGTTTATAAGAGGAGTGGATGAAGATGGAGTTTTGCGCAGAGTGCGAATCACACCAGAGGAGTCACCTACTAAAAACTATGGTTTTGATGTAACTCCAGCAAGGCTAATAACCGCTCTTATAACAAACAGAGGTGTTTGCAGAGCAGATTTTGATGAGATAAAAGAAAAGTTTAGAGGATAAGATATTGAAAAGTTTATGGGATAACAAAGAAGCGCAAAATTATAAAACAGATTTGGATTTGAGGGTTTATACCTCAAGACTGCTTGGGCGAGATAGCTCTTTGGTTCTGCATGGCGGTGGAAATACCTCTGTAAAATCATCTGCAACAAACCTCTTTGGTGATAGAGAAGAGATACTTTATGTAAAAGGAAGTGGATGGGATTTGGCGACCATTGAGGCAGAGGGTTTTGCTCCTGTTAAGATGGAGATGCTACTTAAGATGGCAGAGCTTCAAGAGTTAAGCGATATTGATATGGTAAAGTATCAACGACTTGCCATGACAAATCCATCTGCACCAAACCCTTCAGTTGAAGCGATTTTACATGCGATTATCCCTTTTAAGTTTGTCGATCATACTCATACCGATGCGGTTGTAACCATCACAAATACAGACAATGGTGAGAAGAGGCTAAAAGAGCTGTATGGGGATAGCGTTTTGGTTATCCCATACATTATGCCTGGATTTGTTCTTGCAAAACTGGTTTATGAGATGACGAAGGGGATTGATTGGAGTAAGTTAGAGGGGATGGTTCTTTTAAATCATGGGCTATTTACATTTAGCGATGATGCAAAAGAGTCTTATGAGAAAACCATAGAGCTTGTGGATAGGGCAGAGACGTACCTCAAAGCCAATGGCGCCCAGCTACATGTAGAAAAAAGCAGTGCCAATATTGAGCCTCTTACTCTTGCAAAAATTCGTAAAGAAGTCTCTAATTTAAAGGGAAAAGCAACTATCTCAATCTTTAACGATAGCGATTTGGCACTCCATTTCTCAAAACAAAATATCGATAAAATCGCCATTCAAGGCCCTCTAACACCAGACCATGTTATACGAACAAAGAGAGTTCCATCTATCTTGGGAGATGATTTTAAGAGCGATTTGGCAAACTATGTAAAATCGTATAGAGACTATTTTGAGGCAAACAAAAAAGATGAAACAGTGCTAAATCCAGCACCAAATTTTGCCATCTTAAGAGGCAGAGGAGCACTTAGTTTTGGAGAAAATGCAAAAGAGGCAAATATTATCAAAGATATAAATGAGCACACTTACGAAGCAATTTTAAAAGCTGAGAAACTTGGCGGATACAAGGCTCTGAGTGCGGCAAATATTTTTGAAGTAGAGTATTGGTCGCTTGAACAAGCAAAGCTAAAAGGCGGTGCAAAAGCGTCTGAGTTTGGTGGGAAAATTGCTCTTGTAACGGGAGGGGCAAGTGGAATAGGTCTCTCAATCGCTAAGATGTTAAATGCGAGGGGCGCAGCAGTTGTTGCTCTTGATATAAATCCAGATGTTGAGAAAATCTTTAGCAAAGCCGATGCTATGGGCATAAGATGTGACCTTACATGCAGTGATGAGATCCAAAGTGCAATCTCAAAAACTGTTAAAAGTTTTGGTGGAATAGACATAGTAGTAAGCAATGCTGGAATCTTCACACCAAGCCAAAATCTTGATGAGTTAAGTGATGAAAATTGGCAAAGAAGCATGGATATAAATCTCACTTCGCATCAGAAACTATTAAAATATACAGCACCATTTTTAAAACTTGGTATTGACGCAACTGTGGTTATGGTAGCTTCTAAAAACTTTCCAGCCCCTGGTAAGGGAGCGGCTGCTTACTCAGTTGCAAAAGCTGGACAGACTCAACTCGCACGTATCGCAGCCTTAGAGCTTGGCGAGTTTGGAGTAAGAGTAAATACACTTCATCCACATGCAGTTTTTGATACAGCTATCTGGAGTGATGAAGTTCTAGCAAATCGTGCAAAAGCTTATGGAATGAGTGTTGAGGAGTATAAAACAAACAATGTACTAAAGACTGAAATTTGCTCAAACGATGTAGCAGAACTTGTATGCGCAATGGCAGGAAGAGCATTTGCAAAAACAACAGGCGCACAAGTTGCAATAGATGGCGGAAGTGATAGGATTATATAATCCTTCTCACTTCATGTAGAGCATTCTTTTGATATTATCAGGCATATTTTCAAGCGCAAAGTTTTTTTGACTTTTTATATAGCTTGGGTATTTAAAATCTTTTGATGTTACCATAGAGTAGAGTTTTTTTAGATGTTCGTTTTCGATTACTTTATATTTTATCTCCATCTCTTTGGCGATGCGTAGAAAAAATGTAAGTAAAACGGCTTGGGCTTTCTCATTTATCGCATCACTTTTGATAACTTCATCAAACTCTCTTCTCATTGTTAAAACATTGTACTCACAAAGCTCATCAAGCTTATCGCCATCTTCTGTACCTAGATACTCCAAAATATCCAAAATAAGATTTAAAAAGAGAAGATTTGTTTTGTCTATGACCATATTGTGTTTTTGAAGTTTCTCTCTGTATGCCAGAATATCGCTCTGTACATCTTTAAAATAAGCCACCATTTTAAAACCTTTTATAATAAAATTTAAAGAAGTCATTCTAGCAGAAAGGGGCTAATATATGCCTTTGTAAGTCGCTTTAAAGTAGAAGTTTTATAGAATAAGAAGATATAAATAAAGGTAAAAAAGATGAAGATAGCGATAGCGGGAACAGGATATGTAGGGCTTAGTAATGGGATTCTTTTATCTCAACATAACGAAGTAGTGGCTCTTGATATTATCCCCCAAAAAGTTGAAATGCTAAATAAAAAAATCTCTCCTATTGAAGATAAAGAGATAGAAGAGTATCTAGTACGCGATGATTTAAATTTTCGTGCAACGCTAGATAAAGAGGATGCTTACCAAGGTGCTACTTATATCATCATCGCAACACCTACTGATTATGATACGCAGACAAACTACTTTAACACAAAGAGTATCGAGTATGTAATTGCTGATGTTTTGAGTATAAATCCAGATGCTGTTATGGTCATAAAATCAACCGTTCCAGTTGGATATGTAAATAGCCTAAGGGAGAAGTTTAAAACCCAAAATATCATCTTCTCGCCTGAGTTTTTAAGAGAAGGGTTAGCCCTTCATGACAATCTCTATCCTAGCCGTATCATAGTTGGCGAACAGAGCGAGAGGGCTAAAATTTTTGCAGAACTCTTAGCGCAAGGTGCAATCAAAAAAGATATACCTATCCTCTTTACGGACTCAACAGAAGCAGAGGCGATAAAACTCTTTGCAAATACTTATCTTGCTATGAGAGTTGCATACTTTAATGAGCTTGACTCTTATGCACAATCACACGGGCTTGATACTAGACAGATTATAGAGGGTATTGGGCTAGACCCTAGAATTGGGACTCACTATAACAATCCATCTTTTGGGTATGGCGGGTATTGTCTTCCAAAAGATACAAAACAGCTCCTAGCAAACTATGCAGATGTCCCATCAAATATGATAGAGGCGATTGTAAAATCAAACAGCACAAGAAAAGATTTTATAGCAGATAGCATTTTGGCGAAAAAACCTAAGATAGTGGGTGTGTATAGACTTGTGATGAAGAGCGGAAGCGATAACTTTAGAAGCAGTGCTATTCAAGGGATTATGAAACGTATAAAAGCCAAAGGGATAGAGGTTGTTATATATGAACCAGTGCTTGAGGAGAGTGAATTTTTTAACTCAAGAGTTATAAAAAATCTGGATGAGTTTAAGGCGATAAGTGATGTTGTTGTTGCAAACCGCTTGAGTGAGAGCATTATGGATATAAAAGATAAAGTTTATACAAGAGATATTTTCAATAGTGATTCGTAGAGATATTATCCTGAAATGGAGCCGCTTTAATGGCTAAGAAAAATAAGAAAAACTCTAAAGTAAACCAAAAAATCAAGAAATATTTTGATGAAGACCCTTTTGATGTAGGCGTTGCCAGAGTAAGTACGCAAACGCTAAGTGAGCTTTTTAACTACCTTGGAATTTATGATATAGAAAAAAGCCAAGAGATGCTTCTAAAGATGGCAAGAGTGCTCTGGAGTGAAGCAGATGGTGATACAAGAGTAGATATTTTTAACTTCTTTGCGCACAATGGCACAATTTATAAAGCGACAAGCAAAGTCGAGCCGAGTTTGGAGAGAGATGAGAAGATAGAGTCTCTTATATCTCAGTTAAATGTTACTGAGCAAGAGGCAAAAGCCCTACATGACGCCTTTAGTGACGTTAGAAGCAAAAAAATAACTATCGAGAAGATGGAGTCAAAGCTCTCTCACATCCGCTTTAGTTTTAAAAAAGAGCGTCTCCAAAAGAGAGTAGATGGCGTTTTTGATATAGATGACTCCATAGAGTTTAACGCCTCTTTAAAATACGCACTTTATGGACAAAATTTCCATAAGATATTAACTATCAACACAAAAACATTTGAGTATGAGCATCTAAGAGATGGCGACGAAGATGAGTTATCAAACGAGATAGAAAAAGCAAAAGAGCTCTCAACGCTTAAAAAACAGCAAGAGATAGATAGTTTCATAAAAAACCTCAAAGACCCGCATCCGCATCTAAGTCAAAAAGAGATTTTACATGCACTAAGAGTTGTGCCGCCAAAGAGCAAACTCTCTTATCCTATGCTAAAAGAGAATGTTATTTATAGTGTCGTTAAAGGAGCGCTTGGAGAGGTGGAGATAGATATAAGCGATGAAGAGTTGCTTATAGCGCTGCCACAAAGTGTAAAACTGCCATACTCAAAGACAGAACAACCATACACTCTTGAAGTACATATAGAGTTAAATTCTCTGCTAGAAGATATCTGGAAGGGCGAAAATGTAGATTTTAGCACAGTAATAGAGGAGTTTAAAAAAGAGCATGAAGAGCATTTTTTAAACGATTTAACCTCTTTGGCTGATGAGTGCAGGGGATATGCCACGCTTTTACATCTTAACAATGAAGCGCTTTATGGCAAGGTTTATGATGTGCTCTTAGAGTTTTTGAGTGCTTCACTAAATATATCTCCAAAGATAGCTAGAAAAAGTGTAAAAAGATTTATTCACTCTATCTCAGAAGAGATAGCAAAAAAACAGAGATATGAGCTCTTGGCACGAACTATTAGAGATTTTAAGAACCTTTTTCCACTCGCAAGAGATATGAGAAGAAAGCTAACTCTTCATATAGGACCTACAAACAGCGGAAAAACATATCAGGCGATGCAGAAACTAAAGAGCGCAGATACGGGTTACTATCTTGCCCCGCTTAGACTCTTAGCGCTAGAGGGTTATGAGGATTTGAGAGATGATGGCATAAGCGCATCTTTGATAACTGGCGAAGAGCAGATAGTTGATGAGGACGCAACGCATATAAGTTCGACTATTGAGATGGTAAACTTTGATGTGGATGTCGATGTCTGCGTAATTGATGAGGTGCAGATGCTAGACGATAGAGACCGTGGCTGGGCATGGGCAAATGCTATCATTGGCGCACCAGCAAAAGAGATTATCATGACTGGCTCTATAAACGCAAAAGATGCGGTTATAGCACTAGCTAAGTACCTAGGCGAAGAGCTTGAAATCATAGAGTTTGAGAGAAAAAATCCTCTAATTCTATTAGACTCTCCAACACATGAAAAAGATGTCGAGGCAAATACGGCAATAATCGCTTTTAGCAGAAAAGATGTCTTAAAACTCAAACAGGTCTTCTCAAAATACTTTAGCGTAAGCGTTGTTTATGGCAACCTCTCTCCAGAGGTTAGACGCGAGGAAGCAAGAAGATTTCGCTCAGGCGAGACACAGGTGCTTGTCGCAACGGACGCTATTGCAATGGGTATGAATCTGCCTATAAAAACTATACTTTTCTCAAAAGCAGAGAAGTTTGATGGCGTAAATGATAGAACGCTTATCCCAAGTGAAATCCATCAAATCTCTGGTCGTGCAGGAAGATATGGGCTCCATGAAAAAGGCTATGTTGGGGCTTTGAGCGGTGATGTTTTAAATGTTATAAAGAAAAACTTTAACAAAGAGGCAAAGAGTATAACCATACCTTTTAAAGTGATGGCAAATCTAGACCATATAAAACTTGTTGGAACTATCCTAGAAGAGAAATCATTGCACGAGATTTTAAAGTTTTTTGTAAAAAATATGGAGTTTGATGGTCCATTTTTGGCAACAAACTTAGATGATATGATGGAAGTTTCAACTCTTATCGATAGTTATGATTTGGATTTGACTACAAAATATCATCTTGCATGTGCGCCTCTTACGCTCAAATCGCCATATATAGTTAGCGCTTTTGAGAGTTATCTAAACACTTTAGAAAAAAATATGCCCGTTGCTTATGTCGCACCAGTGCTAAGCGGTGCGTATGCGCAAACAACAGATGAACTACTCCGTGCTGAGGATATGGTAAAAGAGATTTCGCTCTATCTCTGGCTTAGTTACAGATTTAGTGACTCTTTTATCGATGCCAACAGAGCAAGAGCCTCAAGAGGGATTTTGAACAAATTTATAGAAAATTCACTTCAGCAGAGCCAACTCGCAACAAAATGCAGAATGTGCAGTGCTCCACTCCCGCCAAACTCCCCTTACGGAATCTGTCAGGCATGTTTTAAGAAAAACTATGCAGGGCGTGGTGTAAAGAGCGGTGGATATAGAAAGAGGTAGTTTAGTGATAAAACTACATTACATTAGTCGACTAAAATAGTTATTTTGATAAAAAAAGGATTTTCTATGGATAAAATTAAAAAAAATACACTTGTGTCAATGCTTATAAAGTTAGAAGACCAAGAGGGCAATATCATTGATGAGAGTGAAGAACTTATGTATCTTCACGGCGGTTACGGTCAAATTTTTCAAAAGCTAGAAGATGAACTTGATGGGAAAGAAGCAGGTTATACTTTTCATCTTGCGCTAACTCCAGCAGAGGCATTTGGTGAGTACAATGAGGCTTTGCATATAAAAGAGTTGCTCGAAGATTTGCCAGAAGGTATTTTTGTAGGTACGGAACTTGACGGTGAAGAAGAAGGCATCGTGTATATAGTTGAGAGCAAAGATGAAAAATACGCAACTCTCAATGCAAATCACGAACTAGCAGGAGTACCAATCGTAGCAAGTGGCAAGATTTTGGAGATAGAACAACTCTCAGACGAGATAGCCCAAGAGCTACTAAAGGGAGAACAACAGCATCAGCATTAGATTGACTTTTATAACCTAGATATGATTATCTCACTTGGTTACAGAGTGAATTCTAAAAGAGCCACAAGCTTTAGAGTCTGGGCAACATAAAATATAACAAAGGGAAAAAATGGTTTCAGTAAAATACCTTCATCAGGTTCAGGCACTTTTACTCTCTGGTTTTATGAGTTTTATCATGTCGGGAGCGATAACATTTATCAACTTAGGACTGGTAGATAATTTCGTTGAGATTTGGATACATGCATGGTTGGTTGCGTATGCTATCGCATTTCCGACAATACTTCTTGTATTTCCTTTTGCCCGTAAACTTGCTATGAAAATAGCATCAAGATAAAAAAATGTTTAAACTACTAATATTATTGATACTAATTTTACCGCTTTATGCTTTAGAGCCGAATTTCGGCAAGTACGGTGGAAGTGCGGTTATATTGGATTTGAACAGTTCTCAAAAAAGAGTTTTTGGAATGCGTACAGATGAGAGACTTAGTCCGTGTTCGACCTTTAAGATACTAAACTCGATGATAGCTCTTGATAGCAAAGTTGTAAAAGATGAAAATGAGGTTATAAAGTGGGACGGGGTAAAGCGAGAATACTCCGCATGGAATCAAGACCACTCGATGCGTTCTGCTATAGCAGTGTCAACGGTTTGGTTTTATCAAGAGTTGGCTAGTCGTATAGGCGAGCAGAGAATGAAAGAGTATGTAAGCAGAGCTCAGTATGGCAATGCGGATACTTCCAATACTCTTACGGACTTTTGGCTTGGAGGCGGAAGTCTCAAAATCTCCCTAAACGAACAGGTTGATTTTCTCTCACGACTTATGCGTAATGATTTGGAATTTCCTCTACATGTAATGGAAACGACAAAAGATATTATCACTTTAGAAAAAAACGGTACTTATCAGCTTGGCGGAAAAACAGGAAGCTGCAACGGAGTAGGTTGGTTTGTGGGTTTTGAGCAAAGTCATGACAAAACTACCGTTTTTGCTTTTAACATTAAAGGCGAGGGAGCAAACGGAGCAGAAGCAAAGAAAATTGCTTTTGAGTATTTAAAAACACTTACAAACGCTAAATTTGAGGATATAAAAAGTGAATGATAGAACTGATTTTAAAGATTATAACGCAGCTATTTGGCGAGCTAAAAAAGAGTTTTTAAAGCCCGTAAAATATATAGAAAACATCACATTTGACGACTTGGTCGGGATAGAGAGACAAAAAGAGGAGCTTATTAAAAATACGGAGCGTTTCTTAGAGAACTTACCCTCAAATAATGTGCTTTTATGGGGAGCACGAGGTACTGGAAAGTCCTCACTTATCAAAGCGCTTTTAAACAGTTATGCTTCAAAAGGATTGCGCCTTATCGAGATAGACAGAGAGGACTTGGACGACCTCATAGAGATATCCGACATGATTCGTCATCTGCCTTATAAGTTCATCATCTTTTGCGATGATTTGTCTTTTGAAGAGGGAGAAAAGGGGTACAAAGGTCTAAAAAGAATCCTAGAAGGCTCTATCGAATCTCCGCCAGAGAATGTAAAAATCTATGCCACGTCAAACAGAAGACACTTGATTACAGAGTATCATAGCGACAACGAAGGCACTAAAATAGGCAATAACGGCGAGATTCACTATGGCGACAGCGTAGAAGAGAAGATTTCGCTCAGTGACAGATTCGGTTTATGGCTCTCTTTTTATCACGGTTCTCAAGCCGACTACTTGGCAGTTGTGGACAGCTACTTTAAAGAGTATAAAAGCGACAGAGAACTTCTGCATGTAGAGGCTCTGCGCTTTGCCCAAAGCAGGGCTAGTAAGAGTGCCAGAACGGCGAAACAGTTTTATAACAGCTATTTTAATGGTTAAACATAAAGAGCAGGTAAAAGTAGTATCTATTAGGCATAAATACTACCAAGTCGCTTTGTTTATAACTTGTGCAAGATAAGAGATACAAAAAAGTAAGTAGAGTTTTATAACTTTAGCAGCTCTTCTAATGGCGTAGCTCTCTTTTGTGAATTTAGATGAGTCTCTAAGAGAGTATTTCCCTTAAGTCTGTATTTGGCAGTTTTTATCTCATCTTCCATCTTCTCTTTCATTTCTTCTATGAGTTTCGCCTTAAAAGCCTCTATTAGTTTTGCTATATCTTGTAGAGCTTCAGGAGAGTCACCCATATTGTCTATGAGCTTTTGTTTATACTCTTCAACAAGTGCTTCTATTTTTTCTTTATTTAAATCTGCTAAAAATTTTGCAGCTCCTTTTTCACGGAGTTTTTTTAGAAAATCTGCAAGAGCCTCATCTGTCTGTGAACTTTTACTCTCTGTTTCCTCTTGCGTATATAGAATTTCATTTTTTTGCTCAGAAGCAACACTAAAGTCGACATTTTCTTTTGTTTTAAAGCTCTGAGTCATATTTGTATAGCTCTGATAAGCAGTTCCTATATCCATGATAACTCCTCTATATTTTTAAGTAAAAATAAAAAGCAAATATAGTTCCGATTAGTATATCTCTTTTACTCGTCCGACTTCACCGCTCATCAAACGAACTTTTATGCCGTGATGGTGGTTTGGCGACTTTGTCAAAATATCCCTGACTATGCCCTGTGTTAAAACTCCGCTACGCTGATCTTGTTTTAAAACGATAGCTACACTCTGCCCACTTTTAATGTTTTTTCTTTGAGTTGCGTCTAGCATATATAAACTCCTTTTTATAAGTAGGGGTATTATAGTAAAAATTGGCAATTTAGAAGCGGTTTTAAATGGGGCGGTAGTATCAAGAAATAAGTTTGTATAATTCGATAAAAAATAGAAGCAGAAAATGAACAGCACTAAAAATCAGACACGCTATTTTATACTTATGATAATCGCTATGCTTTTTTGGGGTATTGCTTGGAGTGCTGGGAAAGTTGCTGCGGCTCACTCTCATGCTGAAGTTGCAGCTTTTTGGCGTTATGCTATATCGTTTGTAACTCTTTTGCCAGTAATTTGGTATCTTAAAACTCCGCTAAAGTCAGATAGAGTTGGCTACTTTTATATGCTTATTGCTGGGCTT
This sequence comes from Sulfurimonas limnophila, assembly GCF_059705345.1. Lineage (NCBI taxonomy): Bacteria > Pseudomonadati > Campylobacterota > Epsilonproteobacteria > Campylobacterales > Sulfurimonadaceae > Sulfurimonas > Sulfurimonas limnophila. The sequence goes on along the minus strand of NZ_AP046127.1, from coordinate 2,031,903 downwards.
TTGACCTCACTTTTTAACTACCTATTTTTTGCAGGGCTCTCTCACGGTGCGGCTGGATATGGCGGGACTATGGTTACATCTTTGGCACCTATTTTTACATATCTGATGTCGATTGCTATCTTAGGTACAAAGGTAACAAATACTCAACTTAGTGCCCTGTTTATCGGGATTTTTGGAGCGTTGATTCTGCTTCGTGTTCCATTTGAAGGATTTTCGTTCTTAAATGCGGATAGTCTATATTTTTTAGAGTGCGCTGTTGTTTGGGCGTTGGTTACTATATTTTCTCAAAAAGCTGCCTCAAGGGTAAATCCTATGTTTTATACGCTTGTTGTTTTTGGCGTAGCTGGTTTTACAAATATGATATTTGCACTTCCATACCATCCGTTTGATTTTGGCTCGTATGACGCTGTTTTTTGGGCTACTATCATCTTTATAGGTATAGTTCCTGGAACTTTTAGCACTACTCTTTATTTTATCTCAGCTGGTAAAATCGGAGCGCATAGAACAGGAGTTTTTATGTTTATAGTACCTATCGGGGCTATTGCCTCAAGCTGGTTTATATATGATGAGAAGATTATGTTATCAACGCTTTTTGGGGCTTTGTTGGCATTTGTTGCGGTTGCAATTTTCAATATGAAAAGAGGGAGATTATAACGCTTGGGGTTTGCCAGTGTGGTAACCTTGAGAAAAATCAACTCCACTCTCTTTTACAGTCTCATAAACCGCTTCATCGCAAACATATTCAGCAACAGTACAGGCACCTATTTTTTTAGCAAAATCAACTATTGTCTCAACGATAATTCTATGTTTATCATTCGCAACAATTCCTTTTATAAGAGAACCATCTATTTTTATGCAATCAACATTGAGTTTAAGGATATGTTCAAAGTTGGAGTACCCAGTTCCAAAATCATCAATGGCAATCCTAGCACCTAGCGGTTTTACCTGCGCGATAAATTTAGAAGCGATACCATAATCCTCAATGCCCTCACTCTCCAAAAGCTCAAAAATGACTCTCTTTGCTGTGTTGGTGTGAACTATTGTTTGGATAATCTCCTGCACAATTTTAGGGTTGCTTATATCTTCTATGGATAGATTTATAGAAAATAACTCTTTGCGAGATGCAAAACAGCGACATGCCTGAGCTACAACCTCTTGTGTGATGCGAGGATAGAGCTTTGTTTTTTTAGCAATAGGTAAAAAATCATTTGGCATAAGAATAGTTCCATCTTCATCTACTATTCTTACTAGCGTCTCATATTTATCAATTTTTTGTGTAGAAAAATTTACAATTGGTTGGTAATGGCAGAGTATGCGGTTTTCTAAGAGTGCTTTATGAATTGTAGCGGTCATAGCAATATTTTTTCTATAACTCTCTTCAATCTTTTCATCCTCTTCGTAAATCCAAAAAGATACCTTTTTCTCTTTTGCAATGTGCAGCGCAATATCTGCATTGGTTAAGATTCTCTCACTCTTAAATGCAACTCCTACACTCATTCTGATATTTACACTCTCATTAGCGATATTTAAATCTATCTCATTTAGTTGTAAAAGTATGTTAGATACATACTTTTGTATAGCATCATGAGATAAATCTTCATAAAATAAAATAGCAAACTCATCACCGCCAATGCGGTATGCCTCAACCCCAATCTCTAGTGATTTTTTAGCAATTTGAACTAAAATGCTATCCCCAGTTGCTATCCCCAGTTGCTATCCCAAAAAAATCATTTAACTCTCGAAATCTTTCTATATTGAAAATAGCACAAGCGCAAGGAGGGTTGTTTTGAATATCAAGCATAATTTTTTGACGGTTTGGCAGTGTGGTTAGCTGATCATAGTAGTTTAAATGAAAAATACGCTCCTTTGCTGCTTTTTCTTTCATGTTATCAAAGATAAAACCTTTTATGGTGCGAGGAGTTTTCTTTTCGTTATAATCTATAACGGTAAAATCTCTAATCCATATGACGCTTGAATCCTCTTTGATTAACCTATACTCTTAAACAAATGAGGTAGTTTGTAAAGCAATATATTCATAAAACTCTTTTAGCACAATAGGCAAATCATCAGGATGGATAAAATCGGAAAATTTTATTTCACTCTCTTGGAGCTTTTTATAGTTTATCCCTAAAATTTTCTCAACATTGGCAGAGACAAATATAATAGGCCATCCATCATCTGCGCCCCACTCAAAAAGCACTACGGGGCCACTCTCGATTAGGCGATTGCTTATCTCTAGCTCTCTTTGAATTTTTTTATGTTCAGTGATATTTCGTCCGCTTCCAATTACGCCTATGACATTTTTATCTTCATCATAAATAGGAGCTTTATGAACTTCTAGATAAACCAACTCTCCACGAATATTTCCATACTCTTCAAACTTCATTGGTTTCATCTCTTGGAGTACAACTAAATCTGAGTTGTGACAAAGTTCCCCAAAGGTATGCCACTGTGGATTTTCTGGATGTTTTGCTCTCTCTCGTGTAGCAAAAAAAATATCGTTCTTTCCAAGATACTCCTCGTTTTCTTCCGCCATAAGAAGATTTTCAAGCATCATTTTATTTGCAAAAAGGTAGTTCCCTTATAAATCTTTTGCCCAGAGCATATCTGGTAAATTAGCAGTAAGGAGCTCTAGAAATCTATTATCTTCAAAGAACGATATCATCGCAAAACCTATATATTATTTTTTATTAAAGGGATACTATTACATTTTTTCTTAAGGTTGGATTGATTTTTCGTTTTATAAATATATTGTTACTAAACGATAGCAATTTTTGGATTGTTAAATATCTTAGCTTGAGCTACTATTTTAAAAATAAAATAATAGCGGAGATACTAAGATGAGTTTTATATCAAGCAAAAGTTTAGAACATGCGGATAGGGAAGTATTTTCTATCATAGAGGGCGAGTTAAAGAGACAGACTAACCATCTTGAGATGATTGCTAGTGAGAACTTTACAAGTCCAGCGGTTATGGAAGCTATGGGAAGCGTATTTACAAATAAGTACGCTGAGGGTTATCCATACAAGAGATATTACGGTGGTTGCGAATATGCCGATGCTGTTGAGCAGTTGGCGATTGATAGAGCTTGTGAGATATTTGGCTGTAAGTTTGCAAATGTTCAACCACACTCAGGAAGTCAGGCAAACGCTGCTGTTTATGCGGCACTTCTAAAAGCTGGTGATAAACTCTTAGGTATGGATTTAAGCCATGGCGGACACTTGACGCATGGTAGTAAACCAAGCTTTTCAGGTCAAAACTACTCAAGCTTTACTTATGGTGTTGAAGCTGATGGCAGAATGGACTATGATAAAATCTTAGAAATTGCAAAAGCTGTTCAACCAAAGATTATCGTTTGTGGCGCTAGTGCTTATGCAAGGGAGATAGACTTTAAAAAGTTTAGAGAGATTGCTGATGCTGTTGGTGCTATCATGTTTGCAGACATTGCCCATGTTGCAGGACTTGTTGCAGCTGGTGAGCATATGAGTCCATTTCCTCACGCTCATGTTGTAACAACAACTACCCATAAGACTCTAAGAGGTCCTCGTGGCGGTATGATTATGACAGATGACGAAGATATAGCAAAGAGGATAAACTCTGCTATTTTCCCAGGTATTCAGGGTGGTCCACTTATACATGTAATAGCAGCAAAAGCGGTTGCCTTTAAAGAGATACTAGACCCATCATGGAAGGATTACGCAAAGCAGGTAAAAGCAAACGCAAAAGTGCTTGAAGTTGTTTTAACAAAAAGAGGTTATGATTTGGTATCAGGCGGAACGGACAACCACTTAGTGTTGGTGTCGTTTTTAAACAGAGATTTCTCAGGTAAAGATGCAGATGCAGCGCTAGAGAGAGCGGGAATCACCGTAAATAAAAATGGTGTTCCAAATGATACAAGAAGCCCTTTTATAACAAGCGGTATCCGCATCGGAAGCCCAGCACTAACGGCTAGAGGTATGAAAGAAGCAGAGTTTGAACTTATCGCAAACAAAATCTGCGATGTTTTAGATAACATAAACGACACTGTTTTACATGATAAGATAAACAAAGAGTTAGAAGAGATAGCAAAGGGTTTTGTGATTTACAATAAATCAACTTTTTAAAAGAGAAAAAATGGATGAAATTTCACTCCTGCACGATAACTATAAGCAGATAGAAAAAGCCATCAAGTATATTGATGAAAACTTTAAAGAACACCCCTCTATCGACGAGGTTGCTAAAAATATCGGTATGAGTAAATTTCATTTTATAAGAGTCTTTAAAGAGTATGTAGGTGTTACCCCAAAACAGTTTTTGCACTCTGTTACTCTAAACTATGCAAAAGAGCATATAAAAGAGTCCAAATCTATCCTTGATAGCAGTTTGGATATAGGGTTATCGAGCAGTAGCCGTCTCCATGAGCTTTTCGTAAACCTTATCGGTGTGACTCCTAAAGAGTGGAGAGAAAAAGGAAAGGATGTTCTTATAACTTACGGTTATGGGCAGACTCCTTTTGGGGAAGCTCTTATCGGTTTTACTGATAAGGGAGTTTGTTATCTGGGCTTTATAGATGAGAACAGAGATGAGATTTTTAAAAGATTTAACGAACTTTGGGAAAATGCAAATCTCTGCTTTGATGAAGAAGCCGCACGAGAGTATCTAAAGAACATCTTTATAAAAAACAAAAAATACTCCCTCTTTGTAAAAGGGACAAACCTTCAAGTAAATGTTTGGAAGGCACTTCTAAACCTTCCAAATGGCGTAGTTGCCACTTATGAAGATATAGCAAACTACATTGACAAACCAAAAGCCACCAGAGCAGTAGCGACCGCCATAGGCAAAAATCATATCGGTTATCTTATCCCATGCCATAGAGTCATCGCAAAAAGCGGAGCGATGAGCGGTTATAGATGGGGAATAGAGCGCAAAAAGATACTAATAGCATGTGAATCAATTCAAAATATTAAAATATCCCCTAAAGGCAAAATTACCTAAAATGCGCTCAAATATAGAGAAGGATACTAAATGCCGTTTTCAAAACTTGGACTTTCACAAAATATACAACAAGCGCTAAATAAAAGTGGTTTTACGAAACCAACACCTATTCAAGAGAGAGTTATTCCTCTTGTGCTAGAGCGTCACGATATTATGGCAAAAGCTCAAACAGGAAGCGGGAAGAGTGCTAGTTTTATTTTGCCGATTTTAGAGCTTTTATCTCGTGATAGTTATGAGGGAAAAGCAAAAATAAAAGCGCTCGTTCTAACACCTACAAGAGAGCTGACACAACAGATAGTTGAAGCTTTTGAGACCTTTGGTGCGTTTATGAGCAAGAGAGTAAAAGTTGTTGGCGTAATCGGCGGAGAGGGCATTGGTGAGCAACTCTTTAACATTCAAAAAGGGTGTGATATCTTAGTGGCTACATCTGGCAGGTTTCTTGATATTTTGAGTAAAAAACAGATGAATTTATCACATGTAGATTTTTTTGTTCTTGATGAAGCGGATAAGATGCTTGATTTTGGATTTGCCCAAGAGCTTGAACTTATCCTTGAAGCACTTGGAAAAAAACGTCAAAATCTTCTTTTTTCTGCCACCTATCCTCCAAAAATGCTCTCTATCGCTTCAAGGGTTATGCAAAATCCTCTTGAGATTAGTATCGAAGAAGAGCCGACAGTTCAAAACATTACTCAGCGTGCTATTTTAGTAAACAAAGAAAATCGTGCCCCACTTCTTAGACATCTCTTAAAGAGCGAAAAATATGAGCTTGTGCTTGTGTTTATGGCAAGTAAAAGAGCTGCTGATAATATAGCGGCAAAATTTAGAAAACATGGATTTAGTGCCGATTCGTTTCATGGCGATTTGCATCAAGAGGATAGAAACTACACGCTAGAAGAGTTCAAAGCTAAAAAGATTAAGATTTTATTTGCCACTGATTTGGTTGCAAGAGGTTTAGATATAGATGATGTTTCATGCGTAATCAACTTTGACCTTCCACGCTCTAGTGCCGACTACATACACCGCATAGGACGAACTGCAAGAGCAGGTAAGGCTGGAGTGGCTATCTCGTTTATAGACCATGAAGATGAGGCACATTTTCGCCTGATAGAAAAACGCTCAAATATCAGACTTCAAAGAGAGCAGATAGAGGGCTTTGAACTTATGGGAGAAGCGCCAAAAAGAGAAAAGGGCAAAGAGCCTATAAAAGGCAAAGGCAAAAGTAAAAAGGATAGAGCAAGAGAAGCAGCAACAAAACTCATAAAGTAATGCCAAATAACTCTTAAGCGGTGTTATAATAAGCGATAATGATATATAAAAGGTTTGTCGTGTTCAAAAAATATTACTACTATATCTTCCTGTTTTTACTAGCGCTTGTTCTTTTTTATAAACATGACTACAAGATTATTATAGCTGGAGTAGCTATCTTCTTGATTGGTATGACTTTTATGGAGGATGGTTTTAAATTTTTTAGTGGCGGAGTGCTTGAGGGAGTCTTGCAAGTAAGCACGGAAACGCTTCCAAAGGCGATAGGAACGGGCTTTCTAGCCACTGCTATAATGCAAAGCTCATCTCTTGTATCTATCATCATCATCTCATTTTTAAGTGCAGAGCTTATAACTCTAAGTGGAGCAATCGGAGTTATATTTGGCTCAAATATCGGCTCAACTACTACTGCTTGGATAGTCTCTAGTTTTGGTCTAAAGATAGATATAGCCTCTTTTGCAATGCCCATGATAATTTTTGGGACTGTTTTAAAATTTTCACAGAGTAAAAATTATCATGGAGTGGCAAATATACTTTTAGGGTTGGGATTTATATTTTTAGGTATTGATTATATGAAAGATGGTTTTGAGGTTTTGCAGAGTAAGCTTGACCTCTCAAAATATGCACTAGATGGGTATTTAGGGGCTTTGATTTATATCTTGCTAGGAGTTGTCGCAACTGTAATCATGCAGTCAAGCGCAGCAACAATGGCTATTATTATCACTGCTCTTGCGACAAACCAGATTATATATATAAATGCTCTTGAACTTGCAATCGGTGCAAATATAGGAACTACAATAACAGCGATTTTAGGAGCGCTCTCCTCTAACTCAAATGGTAAAAGAGTAGCAGCAGCGCATCTTATCTTTAATCTTACAACTGCTTTTGTGGCTATTATATTTCTTTATCAACTAAAGGATTTTACGGAAGTTTTGGCTTCAAAAATAGGTATTGGCGATAGTAATTACGCTATGAAACTTGCACTTTTTCATACTATATTTAATATTCTTGGCGTTTTGCTTGTCGCTCCATTTACAAAAAATCTTGTCAAATATCTAGAGACACTTTTCATAGAGGCAAATATATATGCGCTAAAACCTCTATACTTGGATAAAGTCGTCATAAATGTGCCAGATGCCGCGATAGAGGCTATAAAAAAAGAGACAATCCGCCTATATGACAGTGCGATTGAAGCTATATCTCACTCCATTTCACTGCATAGACATGAGTTTATAAAAAGCCCAGATATACAAAGTGTTGTAAAAAATTCACAGATAAATATAAACACGGATGTGGATGAGTTCTATGCTAAAAAAATAAAATCTCTCTACAGCGATATAATCTACTATGCAACTCTATCTCAAGAAAATATGAATCAAGAGAGCCAAAATCATGTATATGATTTGAAACTTGCTTCACGCGAGATAATAGAAGCTATAAAAAATGTACGTGATTTACAAAAAAATATATACTACTACTCAAAATCAAAAAACAGTTATGTAAAAGATGAGTACAACAACATAAGAACATATATTGCAAAGACGATAGACACGATAAATATGCTAAGGGAGCATGAAGATGAGATAGATGTCCTCTCCTCGATAGAGCTCTTAAGAGAGAACATAAAAGCTCTCGATAACATAAAAAACAGCCGTATAGATACGTTAATTAGAGAAAATAAGATAGACTCTAAAATGGCTACATCACTTATAAATGACAGCTCTTTTGCTTATGAAGTGGCGCAAAAGCTTCTACAAGCGGCTACAATATTGTGGATTAAGGATAGAGATTTAAGAACATTAGGAGGTTTGGCATGAAAATAGATAAAATCTTTAAAGGAATAGAAAAACTTTTCTTTAGTGTAAATGGCGAAAAAAAGCAGGAGAAGTTAAAAGAGAATCTTCAAAAAAAGATAACAAAAACAAAAAAAGAGTTAAAAAATGCCTCCACGCCAGAGGAGAGAGAGAACATAAAAGATAAGCTCTATATTCTTAAAAAACTACTCCAGAGAGTTTAAAACTTCTACAAACTCTCTTTTGGTTCGCAGAAGTAATACCCTTGCGAGTAGTCTATGCCTAGCTCTTTTACTATCTTGAAAATCTCTTCATTTTCAACAAATTCGGCAACAATCTGCATCCCAAGTTTATGTGAAAAATCTACAATAGTTGAGACAACAAGCAGAGAGTTTTTATCTTTAGCTATATTTTTGATGAGCGAGCCGTCAATCTTTAAAAAGTCAGGCTTTAGTTTTATAAGATATCCAAAGTTGCTATAACCTGTTCCAAAATCATCAATGGCGATTTTACACTTATATTTTTTGACATTTTTTATAAACCTTAAGACACCATCAAAATTCTCTATATATTCGGACTCAACTATCTCAAAAATAACTCTGTTGCCAATTTCATATTTATCAAGCATCATAAAAATATATTTTGATACATCTTCATCAAGTATATCGTTTATGGATAGGTTTATTGAGAACTCTGCTTCTTTGTCTTTAAACATCTCAAATGCTTCTAAAATAACTGCTTTTGTTATATCGAAGTACTGTTTTGACTGCTTTGCTATGTTTAGAAAATAAAAAGGAGATAAGATTTTATCTCCATCTCTCATTCTCACTAAGCACTCATATTTTTGAGTTGATAAATTTTTGTTGTTTATGATTGGTTGATAGTATGTAATGATATCGCCATTTTTTAGGGCGTCAGATATTTTTTTTGTAACTATCATATTGTTTTCATACTGCTCATTTAGCGATAGAGAGTCATCATAAATCAAAAGGTCGATACCGCTCTTTTTGGCAGTTTTTAGAGCCATATTTGCGCCAGAGAGGATATGCTCGTTCCCTTCAAAAGAGATACCACAACTGCATGAGAGAAGAATCTCTTTATTTTTCATGCTAAATCTCTCTTTTATGAGCATGATTATCTCTTTTGTTATTTTGATAAATTTCTCTCTATCGTACTCTCTACCTACAACTACAAACTCATCCCCTTGCAGTCTGTAAAATTTTAGCTTTTTATCTTTTGAGATGAAGTTGTAGATTTTATTTGCGATAGAGATGATAACTAGGTTTCCAAATTGATGTCCGTAGAAATCATTGAGTTGCCTAAAGTCATCAAGGTTTAGTATCGCCAAAGAGAGATTTTTTAACTCTTTTATATCACTTGAGAGTTTTACTCTGTTGTCGTAACCAGTCAACATGTCTGTTGTAAGAGCATCTTTTATCTCTGTTATATCGCTACGGATAGCGATATACTCAAGAATGTTTCCATTTTTATCAAGTATGGGGTTTATAATAGCATTTACCCAGTAGTACGAACCATCTTTTTTGAGGTTTATTACTTCCCCCTGCCATGGTTTTTTTAACTCTTTTATCGTATGCCACATCTCTGTAAAAGTCTCTTGTCTCATAGCTGGATGTCTTACAACGTTATGAGATTGTCCTATTAGTTCCTCTTTTGAAAAACCGCTGATATTGCAAAACTCATCATTTACATAGGTAATGATTCCATGAGGGTCTGTTTTTGAAACTATAAAGCTTCTATCAACAGTTGCTTTGTACTGCTCTAAAAGCGAGAGAGAGGAGTCATGCTCTTTGGCTAGGGAGTTGGTGCTAGATAAAATTCTTCTAACTATCAACACTAGTATGAATGCAAAAGCTATAAGTGTAGCAAACAGAGATGATGCTATAAAAAAGATTTTATAAAAAATAAGCTCCAATTTTTCGTTTATTAGACTAATTACAGTGTCAAAAAGTTCATGCTCTACATCTCTTAGCGCATTTATTGAGATAGTTGACTGCTCAAACCAGTATGAAGGTGCTATTTGAGAAAAGTTTAAATCATCTCTATTCTCAACAATAGACGCTATCATCGCAAGAGTATTCTCAACTGCCTCTCCTTTGAAATGATTTTCATATATCGTATGCAAATCATCAGTCGCAACAATTTTAAAATTTGCACAATCAAGGTTATAAATCTCTAAAAATTTTATAAGTGACAACAAAGAGCTCTCTGAGAGCTTTTTGCTTGAATAGACCTCCATCAAAATAGCTCTTATCTGCCCAAGAGCCTCTTTTGCAGAGGAGAGATAGCTGTGAGCTTGAATAATGTTTCTGTTCTCTTTATCATTCATCATAGATGGAATTCTTTTTATAAACAGAAGAAGATAGCTTATTTTTTCTGAATAGTAAGCTTTTGCGTCATTGATTGAGAAGCTAAGCAATTCAAGATTGTTCCTGTTTTTAATATCTTCTAGAGTGTTTATCATTTGAGAGTTGTGACAAGAATCATAAACATAAAGAGTGTTTTGTGCATCTAAAACAGCTTTGTCGCAGAGTGTTTTTATATTTTGTATATCTTTATCATCTCTATTATTGTTAGCAATCATTCCAGTCGTAGCACCGCGCTCTATCTGCATGTGGTGAATGACTTTTGAAATAACTTCTGCTTCTAGGATAAACTGTTTTGTAAGTTCTAAATTTTGTCTGCTTTTAACGATATCTGATAAAAGCATAAATGAGAGAATTGCTATAAATAGAATAGGAAGCATTGATAAAAAAAGTAATTTAGACTTTAGTTTTAACTTCATTTCTTCTCTTTTGTTCTTTCATGTTTTGCTAAACTTTAACCTAAGTCAAGCCGTTTGAAGTTGTATTATAGCGACTTAAAACAAATCTGCGTGACCAAAAAATATCTCTTGATTTTGATTTTTTCTGAGCTCTTGAAGAATTTTTTTTGCTCTTAGTTTTGTCTCTTTATCGAAGTAAATCAGCATGTTTCTGCAAAAAATATAATCAAATTTTCCCATACCGCTAAAAGAGGAGTCAAAAATATTTGCCACTCTAAATGTGACTCTTGATTTAACGCTATCATTTAGGCGGTATAAACCATTATCCTCTTTAAAGTATTTGCGAAGTTGCTCTGCGTTTAGATTTCGTATGTTTCTCTCTTTGTAAAGAGCATCTTTTGCCCTATTTATCGCCTCTTGGTTGATGTCGACACCAATTATCTTAAAATTCTCAGCACTTACTCCTGATTCTAAAAGGGCTATTGCTATGCTGTAAGGCTCTTCCCCAGTTGCAGAGGGTGCGCATAAGATTTCTACTTTTTGGTTGTTTTTTTTAACAAGAGCAACAAGCTCCTCAATCTGCTTAAACTCTCTGTAAAAAAAGGTCTCATTTGTTGTTAAAGTGTCGATTAGGGCTTGTTTTAGGGCATTGTCATAATTTAAAGAGTTTAGTAGTTCACGAAATGAGTCTATCTCCCTATGTTTGCAAAAAGTCATTACTTTATTTTTTAAGATGGATGTCTGTTTATCAAAAGTAACGCCAGTCTCGTTTTTGAAGTACTCTGCAATTTGTGAAACATCATCATAATTTTGGATAGATTTAGCTCTCTGCTCCACTTCAACAGGGGCACTCTTTTTAAAAAAATTAAAAAACATTAGTTGCAAAACTCCATAATTTTATTTTTTATACCGTTTATGTCATAAACCTCAATGGCTTCTATGGACTCTCTTGCTCTAAGAGGCATCCCATCTACAATGGCGCTCTCATGGCTTTGGGTAATTGTTCTAGCACCCATTAAAGATAACTCTTTGCATCCGCTAACACCATCATCGCCAATTCCCGTTAGTATAATCCCAAGCGTTCTATAACTTTTTACAAAAGAAGCAAAAGAGCTAAAGATGCTGTTAATATCTGGATTGTATTTGTACTCTTTGGAGGAGGTTAAGTGAAACTCTAAGCCAAAGTTACCGCTGTGTATAGAAGATAAACCTTGACAAATGTAGATATTTCCAGCTTCTAATCTAAGAGAGTTTGTTGTGATTTGTATCTTGTTTTGGCTATTTTGAGAGAGTCTTTTTACAAAACTTGGAATAAAATCAAGTGCCATGTGTTGTGCGATTATGATGGCTGTATGTCGGAGTTTAGGCAGAGCTTTTATGATGCCCTCTATCTGGCTAGGTCCGCCAGTGGAAGCTCCTATCAAAATAACTCTATCAAGTTGTGAGTTCTGTGGCACATAAATTCCTAAGAGCAATATTTTATAAATCTTTATTTGGGCTATTTTATCATATGTAGTGTAGTAATTTAACACTTCTTTGAGATGTTATTTTTATAAAAACGCTACAATAAGCCAAAAATACAAGGAATTTATATGCCACTATTAGATAGTTTTAAAGTTGATCATACGATTATGCCAGCCCCAGCCGTTCGCCGTGCTAAAGGGATGAAGACACCAAAGGGTGATGATATTACAGTATTTGATTTGAGATTTGTTCAACCAAATAAAGAAGTTCTATCTCAAGAGGGAATTCACACACTGGAGCACCTTTTTGCAGGTTTTATGAGAGACCACTTGAACTCTAATGATGTTGAGATAATCGACATCTCTCCAATGGGTTGTCGTACAGGTTTTTATATGAGCCTTATCGGTACTCCAGATGAGAAGAGGGTAGCAGATGCGTGGAGCGCTTCAATGCAGGATATTTTGGGCGTTAAAGAGCAAAAAGATATTCCAGAGTTAAATATCTATCAGTGCGGAACTTATAAGATGCACTCACTTAGCGATGCAAAAGATATAGCTTCTAAAGTGATAGAGCGAGGCATCGGTGTTATGGATAATGATGCCCTTACTCTTGATGAATCAAAGATAGGATAAGCGATGTACATTTTAATTCCAATGGATAGCGATGATATAGAAGAGGCAAAAATCGTTGCTATAAATGATGTTGTTGTGTGGACTCAGCTCTTTGTAGAGGAGGGCAGAATGAAAGAGGTCTCTCACAACAGCGATAAAGATGCTTTTGAAAATCTAAGTCAAGTTGCGGTAGTAAAAAATGACAATGAGTATGTTTGGCCATTTATGGAGCAAAATATGATGGTTTTAGTAGCGCATACACAACGAAGCGTAGAAGATATAGTAGAAGCGTATCTCTTTAAAGAGCTAAATGAGTTAGCGTACTAAATATGTCTTTAGAGCATTTCAGAGCTATTTTCAAGCCTCTCCCTGGGAATCACTACCTTGAGGTTACGACAACAACGGATGAGATAAGCAAACTCTTTAGCGATATGATGCAAGGTGTTGGCGGAGAGTTTAACCTAGCTCTCTATGGCACAAATGAACAAAGTCTTGATGAGATAAGCGCTAGAGTTCAATATATAAATGATTTTAAAACACCTTTTAGAGCACTCCCAAGAGACCATGATGCAGTACTTCTTAAAGATATATTTCATCTTCATCAAAACCAAGAGATGCTCCTAAAGCTATCTTATCTTACCCTTGCAAACACCGCAAACATAATCATTATGGAAAAAAAAGGCATCTTAGATATAGATAAGGTAGTAAAGCAACTCGAAGATTTTGAATTTAGAGCCCCAAACACGATAGAAGCAGTCGAAGGATACGATTTGCTAATCGCTAAAAAGATGCATATGTGGGGTAATGGGTTGTAGTGTTTTTATGTACTAGCATAATCTATGGCTTAAACTATATGCGATTTGTAGCATCTGCAAACCTTTTTAATTCACTATCAAAATAAGAAAGTATCTCAAATATCTCATCATGAACACTGTTGTAATTATTTTTATTTATAACTTTTTCATAGTGAAACACTCTGTTACGAAAATTGCGTATATGGTTAAGTTCTCTATAGAGCACTTCTCTGTTGATAAGTTTTTCTTTGGCGCTCGGCAGATTTGGGAAAATTCTCTTTAGTTCATTGATACGCAATTTTTTATCATAAGGCTTTTTGAAGAGGTTTACCCAGAAGCCGAGGGAGAGCTCTGCAATAATTTTGTTTTTTGAGACACTCTCTCTTCTGTTTTGAAGTACATTTTTGGCTTCTTCTATCTTTCTGATACTGTCTTTTGTAAGGAAGTTTGCATCTTCATACCAGTAAGTTCCAACTTTAACACTCAAAAAGTTATTTATAGCATTGCGAAGAGTAATCTCAAGCACAGACAAAGGAATATAAGAGTTTTTAGAGAAGGTTAAATTCTCCATATACTCATCTACACTCTTGTAGCTTCCAAACCTCTCCTTTGATATAAATTGATTTATTAAGCTATCTTTCATTCCCATTTCCCTATAATTTTGGGGTAATTCCCTTGTAAGCCTACATCCTTGAGGTGTAGCCAAGGGTTATTGAATTTTATTCTAATCCCCACTCTTTCTTCACTTACATAATGTTATACATATTATATAAAGCTCCGATATTCTACCATTTTAAAAAAAATAAAAAAGACGATGGCGGTGTAGAGATACAGCAAGTAAAAATCACGGACTCTCAAGATGTGACACTCTTAAAAGAGGGGCTAAATGTAAAAATACCCGTTAAAGTAAGCTCATACCAGAACAAAATGTTTTTCACACAAGTTGAGCCACTGCTAAAATGATATAATAGTACCAATAAAGGAGTTCATTATGATGCAATTAGCAATTGAAGAGCCGAAGATAGAACAGTTTTTTCATCATTCAAAAGATGAGGTTATGAAGGCGTTAAAGTTTATAGTAGATAATAATATAAAAGATTTTTCAATAGACAATAAAAATTTAGAACTTTCAATGGAACAAAAAATGGAATTAGATTTAAGAATTTCATCGTTTCATAATAATAGAACAATGGGTCGTTCTTGGGAAGAAGTAAAGAGCGATTTAATAAGATAGTTTATGCAAATTAAACTACATGCCAAAGCACAAAAAGCTTTAATGGATACATTTCCATATATCGTGATATATGAAAAATAGGAAGATATTATTATGATTTTAGCTATCTTCCATACAAGTAGAAATCCCATAAACTTACAAGATAGAATTGAATAAAAACCAAGATGAAGTGTATAAAAAATTTTAACGATAAACTCCACTCAATAGTTTTAAGTGAAGATGGGAGCTATACGGCGTACTCAAAAGAGTATGGCGAACATTATCACTCTACAAAGGATGGTGCGCTTGTTGAATCACTTCTTAAGCATGTTATTCCAGCTTTTAAAGTAAAAGAGAACTCTTTAGAGATAACTATCTTAGATATCTGCTTTGGTTTGGGGTTTAACACGCTTAGCGCTATTTGGTACCATAGACAAAATAAGCTAACCTCAAAACTGCGTATATTCTCTCCTGAACTTGATAGCGCTTTGGTTAAATCTCTTGTAAATTTTACTTATCCAAAAGAGTTTGATTCACTCAAAGAGATAATAAAAGAGTTGTCACAAAATGGAGTTTATGAGGATGAAAATCTTTATATAGAGCTTTTTTTAGGCGATGCAAGAGAGTATATAAAAAAGTTTAGTGTGCAAACATTTGACGTTGTTTTTCAAGATGCCTTCTCTCCTAAAGCAAATCCAATGTTATGGACAAAAGAGTATTTTATGGATATAAAAAACATCATAAAAGATGATGGAGTTCTTACAACTTACTCAATAGCACTGCCTATAAGAGTGGCTCTTTGGGAGAGTGGTTTTAATGTTTTTTTAAACAGCGGAGAGGGCTTTAGAGATGCAACAGTTGCATCTCTGGGGGATCTGGAGTTTTTTAGTGCGGTAGATGTAGAGCATAAAATGAAGTGCAATCCCGCTGTTACTTCATTTAGGGATTGCGCTTTTACGTCCTAAAAGTCTCAAGTTTAGTATGCAGTTCATCAGTCATAGAGTTTAGATGTTCAGCTGCTGCTGCAATCTCTTCCACGTTTCTTGCATTTCTTGAAGATATCTCATTTATCTGAGTAACCTGAGAGACGATATGTTCTACATTTTTACCAGTTTTTTCAAAATCACTTACAGTTTTATCACTTGCTCTTACGGCATCCTCAACTATGGCAACGCTGTTATTTATCTTCTCCTCGACATCAGAAGCACTCTGTGCCAAGGCTTGAACTTCCTCTGAGTTTGAGCTCATCTGTCCACTTACATCAACGATAGATTGCACGATTACATTTATGGTTGCATTTATCTCCGTTAAGCTTCTTTGAGTTCTCTCTGCAAGTTTGCGTACTTCATCAGCAACAACAGCAAAACCACGTCCATGCTCACCAGCACGAGCTGCTTCAATCGCAGCATTTAGAGCTAGAAGGTTTGTTTGGTCTGCTATATCTGAGATGATTTCAAGAACATTTTTAACTTGATTTGCTTCATGTGAGAGAGTTTGCATTCTATCGGAGAGTTCTACTTCAAGCTGAGCGCTTTGTGAAACTTTTTGACTAAGAGAGACTATCTCATCTCTTGCCATGTCAAGGTTTTCATTTGCTTTTAATATCTCTTTTTTACTCTCAATAGCATCACTAATTGCTTGTGAAATCTCATCTTTAATGTTTTGAGCTTTTTTAGTTGCCTCGTCTATGATAGTTACAGATTTCTCAACACTCTCTCCAACACCCATAGCCGTAGTTGATAGCTCGTGAGAGATAGAAGCGTTTTCGCTTGAGGATTGTTTTGAGGTTTCTATGAGGTCTTTTAGAGTTGAAATAAGTGCATTAAAACTGTGTGCCATTTGTGATAGTTCCAAAGGTGCATTTTCATCAACTTTTATAGTTAAGTTTTTATTATCGCCTATATTTAAAAGAGAGGTTTTAAATCTTTCTATAGGTTTTACTAAACTTACATTTACAACAAAGATTGATATTGCAATAATAATAATAAGCAGGATTAGCGAATCAATGATTAAAGTATTTCTTATCTCATTTGCAGATGCTACAACCTCCTCTTCACCTATTCTTGAAATGATAGCCCATTTAAGGTCCTCTCCTATTTGAATGCTAGAGTAAGAAAATATAACGCTACTGCCATCAAAACCTACTGATGTAACGTTTCCAGTTTTTCCTTCAAGAGCGTTACGAGTCGCTTCTGTATCAGCAGATCCAGTAGATGGATTTGCAAAAGATGCTCTTACTGAGTGGGTATCTTTTCTTAAGAAGCTATCACTTCTCATAAGTTTGTCAGTACCAACTAGATAGTCATCTTGAGTTATAGCACTTTCGGCTTCTCTATAGTTCATAACTTTACTTATTGCACTATTTGAGATTTGGAATATTAAAACAGCTTTAATTTCTCCATCTACTTTTATAGGTGTTGATAGAAACATTGATGGCTCATTGTTGCTTGGTGCGTAAGGCTTCATATCTATAAAAGTAGGGCGATTGTTTTTTAGGGCTTCTCTGTATGCCATGCCCAAAGAGCTATCTTTTAGTGAACCATGAGTAAGATTTGCTCCATTGTCAGACTCTTTTGCCGCAGTATACATAACATGACCATGTTTTGAACACACAACAAATATATCACTATAACCATAATCTTTTATATAAGCTTGAAAATATGCCTCATGAGGAGCAATTTCAGCTAATGCCATCTGGTTTTTAACTGGATAATCATCTTCACCTTGAACATCTAGTTCATTATGGACTCTTATAAGTGAGCTAGCGAGCTCAGCCAAATCCTTAGACCTTGAGAGAACCTCAATATCCTTTACTTTTGCTTGGAAAAAATTATCAATTTGAGCTTTTTTAAGATCCCTTCCTTTTGATAGTTGAGAGATATTTTTACTAAGAAGCGCTTCTTTGCTTTTTGAACTAGCTATTGAAGTAGATATTAAAGCTAACACAGCTAACGAGGCAACTACTAACAGGATTACCTGCATTTTTATAGACATTTTTTTCATTTCTTTGACTCCATTAATATTAATTAGCGTGAATCTTAACATAGTAGTTGTAAAAATACGGCATATTTTATTTTAACTTTTAAAAACTTCTAAAAACTGTTCCCCAAAGAGTTGAAATTTTTTCTCAGCAACTCCATTTACTTGCAACATGCTCTCTTTATCGGTTGGTTTTGCAACAGAGAGATTTTTCAGCACCTTGTCTGTGAAGACTATGTAGGCTGGAACATTTAGCAAACCAGCGATTTGTGAGCGTTTTATTTTTAGTTTCTCAAAGAGCTCTGCATCAAAATCCTCTGCATCTCCAAGTTTGACCTTTTTTGCTTTATCGCTTATATTTAATCTTGAAGCTCTTATTAAAACCTCTTTTTTGCCTCTTAGTATCTCTGCTGCTTCTTGAGTGAGCTTGAGAGTGCTAAATTCGCCTAGATATAGTATCTTTAGCTCTATGAGCCTCTCTAAGATTACAAACCAAACTTTTTTATCTCTGCTCTGTCCAATCCCATAAACAGAGAGTTTATCGGCACTGTTTGCTAGGAGTTTTTGCTCTTTTGAACCTCTTAAAATATCTATAATGTAGTTCTTTCCAAAGTTTTGCTCTGTTTTGTAGATGGCACTCAAAATCATCTGTGCTTCTTTGGTTATGCTCTCTCTTATCTCTTTTGAGTTTGCGCAGTTATCGCATCTAGTTAGACACTCATCAAGTGTATCTTCAAAGTACTCAGCTATCTGCTTGTGAAAACAGATTTCACTCGTTGCGTATTTGTAGATAGTCTCTATTTTTTTGCCTAAATGCTCTTTGTATTCACTATTTTGTATATCATCTAAAAATCTTTTGTGTTGGGCAAGGTCTGCTGCATTAAAGAGCATCAAAACCTCTGCTTCATCGCCATCACGCCCAGCTCTGCCTATCTCTTGATAATAGTTCTCTAGCGATTTTGGAAGTGACATATGAGCTACAAAACGGATATCGCTCTTATCTATACCCATTCCAAAAGCGATAGTGGCAACCATGATATTTATCTTGTCATTTACAAAAATTTTGAAGTTTTGCTCTCTTACGTGTTGAGGCAAACCTGCGTGATATGGAAGAGATTTGTAACCGCTTTTATTTAGAGCGACACTTAGCTCCTCTGCCTTTTTTCTTGAGCTTACGTAGATGATTCCGCTCTCATTTTTATGTCTTGATAAAAATATTTTAAGTTGCTCATATCCATTTGCAACTCTGCGCTCAAGGGAGATAAAGATGTTTTTGCGAAATATTTTCCCTTTTAGAAGAAGCGGATTGTGAAATCTCAACTCCCGTAAAATATCCTCGGTTACATGCTTGGTTGATGTAGCGGTAAATGCGCAGATTGGAGCTCTTGGGAAGTTTGCTCTTAAGTTTCCCAAAGCTCTGTAATCATCCCTAAACTCATGTCCCCATTGCGAGATACAGTGCGCTTCATCGACTACAAAAAAGTTTATCTTTAACCCTCTAAGCATTGTGGTTGTGGCTTGATTGTTTAGACGCTCAGGAGAGAGATATAAAAACTTTAACTCGCCATTTTGCGCTTGGGCGATTATCTCATCTACCTCCTCTTTGCTTTGTGCAGAGCTTATCATCTGCGCACTCATCCCTTGCGCTCTAAGTGAAGAGACTTGGTCTTGCATAAGTGCAATAAGTGGCGATATAACTATGCTTATGCCATCCATTAGAAGTGTAGGGAGTTGATAAACAAGCGATTTTCCACCGCCTGTTGGTAAAATCATAAGCAAATCACGAGAGCTTAAGATGGCATCGACTCCATCTTCTTGAAGCTCTCTAAAACTGTTATGCCCAAAGTTCTCTTTGAGTAGTTTGTATTTCATCAATATCTAGCTGATATAGCGTCAACTTCGTCCCATGAGAGAGAGTTTTTTTTATGAGAGATGATGTGCGCAACATAACGGGCAAACATATCGGTCTCTATATTTACCTTTGAGCCTCTTTTATAGTTTCTAAAGAGTGTCTCTTTCATGGTGTGGGGAATGATAGTTAGACGGAAGCTATCATCAAAAACCTCATTTACAGTAAGGCTGATTCCATCAACTGTGATAGAGCCTTTGGGGATGATATATGCGATAAATTTTTTATCTATTTTTATAAAGACGTCATACGAGTTGCCACTGTTTTTTATCTCTTTTATCTCGCCGATAGCGTCAACATGGCCTTGAACTATATGCCCCTCAAATCTATCGCCCATCATCATGGCTGGTTCTATATGAACTTCGTTTTTGTAGTTATCCATCGCCAAGACTCTTTGGCTCTCAGGGGATAGCTCAACACTAAAACCATCATTTGAAATCTCTATAACTGTCAAACATGCCCCATTTATTGCGATAGAGTCACCAATTGACGCTTTGTGTTTTGCTCTAATGCTTAGTTTACTTCCGCTCAAACTTTTAACATCTGCTATCTCTCTTATGAGTCCTGTGAACATTTGTTATCTCTCTTCCCATTTTATAATATCGAGTAAGATTATCTCTTCATTTTTTTCATTTATAAGATATGGCATACAATATCCTTTAAAAATAAAATCTCTAATATACTCATCTTCAAAGTAGATAGATTTTCTAAATTTTAATGGCATAAAGATTAGATTATTTGCGTCTCTCATGAGAGAATTTTTAAAAATATTGGCTCTATTTTTACTATCTTTTGAGATAAACAAAAGTATTTGAGAGAGGTTGTCTTTAAAATCTTTACTGGCTACAACTTTTTTAAGCATTTTTAATTATGCTATCCATTTCATCCCAAAAATTAGTATCTAACTCACAAAGATTATCTCTAGATTCTATTACTTTGCTATGTATTTTATGAAGTGATTCTCTGTTTTTAGAAAAATTAATATCATCTATACTTGTAGTAACTTTAATCTCTTGTTTAAAAGAACTTAAAAAATTAAGTATTTTTGTAGCAATATCATTATCGTTCACATCTATAGCTATTTGCATAATTTTTCTTCCTTTTTCTAAAATTGTAGCATAATCAAAATACTATTTTGCCCTCTTCTTGAAGACCTTTTATAATCTCTTGCGCCTTTGCATGGCCCTTGTAAGCGGCTTTTCTACATAAGTCTAGTGCCATGTCATGATCTTGTGCACATCCAAAACCTTGGTCATAAAGTAGCCCAAGATTGTACAATCCCTCTGCAAGTCCGCCATCTGCGGCTCTTTTAAAGCATATAAAGCATCTTGCCTCATCTTTATGAACACCATGCCCCTCTTTGTATAAAACACCAAGGTTATTAAAAGAGGCTAGATGGGCTCTTTTTGCTCCCTCCTCATACCAAAAGGCAGCCTCTGAGAAGTTTTGTAAACAACCAAGCCCACGCTCTAACATAAGAGCTGTCTCATACATCGCTGGAACAACCTCTCTAGTTGCAGCTTCCATAAACAAGTCATGTGCTTTAAACTGGTCGTGCTCTACTCCGCCAAGACCGTTCATATATAAAATTCCTAAATTATAAAGAGCATAAGGCTGTTTAAGTTCAGCGGCTCTCTCGTAAAGAGAGAGAGCTTTTTCTTCATCTATATCACACCCCTGCGCATTTTGGTACATGTAACCCAAAGATGCCATAGCATCGGCATTTCCCTCGTCTGAGAGTTGTGTGTAGAGTTTAAATGCACTCTCAAAATCTTTGTTGTTATATGCGTCGTGAGCTTTTTTTATCATTTGTGTAAACCATCTTTAAAATATATTGTGCAAATAATACTAAAAATTGATAAAATTGGGCTAAAGAGTCTCTTTTGTGAATGTTTTAACTGCCTGTGTAAACTTTTCTTGTTCAAACCCATACTCATTTATCAGCTCTATTGCTAATGTGATATTTTTCTCTTCTAAAATACCTTCAACACTTATAGAAGCGCAGATGATATGCAGGATTTTTTGCTCCATTGTTGAGTGGTTTTGTACATTTGAGATTAGTTTTACAAAACTCGTCTCAAACTCCCACTCTTCAAATAACAGAGATGCTATCTCATAACTATCAGAACCAAAGAACTCTTTTTCTGCTTCCAAAATAGAGCTTTTTTGCCAAAATTCTAAAAAATCAGAGCTTAGCTGATTTTTTACTATCTCATTTGAAGTTATTATTTTTCCGCTCTCCATTAAAAAAGCTACTGAAGATAGTGTTTGGATGTCCAGATTTTCATCTTTTAGCCACACCTTTAAAAATCTTGTTCGCAAGATGCATATTTTGTCAAACTCTTCAATAGAGATGCCATAAACTGACAAATCCAGAGGAAAAGATTTTTTTAAAACCGTAGCCATAATAATGCCTCTGACAACAGTTACTCCAAGCAGTGCAACACCATGTTCAATGGAAGCCACACTGCCCTTTAAGCCGTAATATGGGGAGTTTACAAGCTTTAAGATATTTGCACTCAAGAGAGGCTCTTCTTTTAGAGCGTTAACTAGCAAAGGCACATCTATCTCATGTGAAGAGAACAATTTTTGTATCTTTTTTACAGAGGAGGGAAGATTTGGGAATGAGTCTGGAATAGTTATCTTGTTCACTCACTCTCCCCTTTAATCGTATCGCAGATAAGAACAGTATCTCTTTTGTTAAATACACCCATGATATTGCTGGATTCTTGAAGATGTTCAACTATCTTGAAATCATCTTCCGCTGAAATGATGTAAGCTGGGGTTTGTATCTCTTTGCTTTCCATAAAAAATAGAACCTCTGAGCAGATGCCATCAATTAGGAAAAAGTCGAGTATCATCTTGTCATACTCATTTTTTTCTAAAAGCTCTTTTGCTTTGTTTATGGAGTTACTAACTGTAATGTTGTAGTATGGAAGAAGTTTCTCAACTAAGATTTTTACATACTCCTCACTATCTTCGACGATAAGGAGTTTTTCATTATCACTGTTTTTTGAAGCAAAAATTTCAACTTTTGTTAATTCAGTTTGTATAGGGATAGCAATATAAAAACAGCTTCCCTCATCAATAGTACTCTCTACCCAGATATTGCCACCATGTAAATCTTCTACTATTTTCTTAGTTATAACAAGACCTAGCCCTGTCCCTTTTGAAGCAACTTGAAGATGGTTGTCTATCTGCGTAAATGGCGTAAAGAGTTGTGATATAGACTCTTTACTCATTCCAACACCATTATCGCAGATAGATAAAACATACTGATTTCTTTGCTTGTCAAACATTATAGAAAATGTAACCTCTCCGTCATTTGGAGTAAATTTGATTGCATTTGATAGTATGTTTATGAGTGATTGTTTCATAAGTTGTACATCTATAAAAAGTGCCAAAGATATATCTGATGGCATAACCAAAGAGATGTTTTTTGCCTCAGCAAGGGGAGAGATTATGATTGAAATCTCTTTTACAATGTCTGATATAAGTGTCATCTTTGGATGGTAGGAGAACTTTCCAGCTTCAAGTTTCGCAAAATCTAAAATGGTATTTACAAGGTTTAGCAGATTATTTCCAGCTATGGATATTTTTTCTATGTAAGAGCGCATATTTTGCGGTATCTCTTCTCTTGTTTGAAGTATTTGCGAAAAGCCTATTATTGCATTTAATGGAGTTCGTAACTCATGTGACATATTTGCCAAAAACATATCTTTTGAACGATTTGCAGACTCTGCTTTATCGGCAAAAACGGTGAGTTTATGCTCTTTTTCTCTGTTGATGAGTGTGATTTTTAAAATCTCTAAGAAAATATGTAAAATATCAAAAATAAACGAGTTATACGGAATTTGTTTAATATTTAAAGTTATAAATATTGTTGCGTTATTAAAAACTATTTTCTCAGAGATATCACCGTTTGTCATATTTTCTTTAGTAGTTACACTGTATGAATCAACTGCCCATGAAAGAGAGCCTTGCAAGGACTCTTTTAGTATGTTTTGGATGTAAGAGCATATCTCTTGTGGTTCATCAAAAGGGATAAATTTAGTTTCATTTAAAATATAACCATACTGTTGCATAAAGCGCATACCGCCATTGACGACTAAAAAGGTTAGTGATGATACTTTTTCAAATGGTTTGTTGATGTACTCAAAGAGTTTTTGAGATGTTTGGATTGTTTTGTTTAGGTACTCTTGTTGTGCATCTTTTGACAAATTTTTATCAATAGCGCTATATAAATCACCTACGTCTTGGTGGTATTTTTGATGCAACTCATCAATGGCAGAGATATCTACACTAAAGTAATCCATATCTAAAACCAAATTTTTTATATTAGAGGTAGTCTCATGAAATCTGCATGATAAAACATCGTTTGATGGAAGTTTTATTTTGCTGTTAGTGTCCAAAAGGCTGTTTTCATAATATTCAAGCAGAAGTTCATGTTTGCTTTTGTGTATAGATAACATTTCAAAAAGAGACTCAAGTGCGTCAATAAGAGCATTTTTTGAACTAGTTGCCTTTTGAGTATTATCATTTATAAACTCTTTTTGCATGATAAATTCAGCGATATGCAAAAATTTATATATAGTTTTTAAGCCTCTTTGCAGCTGATGATTTACCGAGGCGATATCTATGATAGATTGCATAATGAGCTCAAAAGATAAAGCTATTAAGTAACTGTTTGGTCTAACTGGAGAGTCCTTATAGGCTTGTTTTATCTTCTCAAAAAGTGCCTCATCAAAATCATCATTAAAGAGTGAAACAATAAACTGCGCCCTTATTCTCTTTAGTATAGGAATGTCTTTAGGGTCAATAAGTTTTGCAAAATCTGCATTTGATAAAAAATAGTCATAAATTTTATCTACTATCAAAGAGGACAGAGACTCCACATAAAGACCTATGCTTTTTCTATCTGATAAGACTTGCTCTGTTATGTTGAAATTTTTTATGATTAATTCTAGAGAGTTGCCCATTTTATGCCTTTGTGATTGGTAATTTTATATAAAAACAGCTACCTTTTGCTTCTTGACTTGTTACTTCTATCACTCCATTATGAAGTTCTGCTATTTTTTGAGATATTACAAGCCCTAATCCTGTGCCTTTGATAGCACTATTTTGATGTTCTTGTATCTGTGAGAATGGTAAAAATAGTTTTTCTATCTGCTCTTGTGAGAGTCCAACTCCACTATCACATATCTTTATGATATGGTTTTTCTCATCCTCTTCGTATGATAAGGCAACTGTTGAGTTTTGATTTGAAAACTTGATGGCATTTGACAAAATATTTAAAATAACCTGTTTTAAGAGTTGCTCATCACCATTTATAGTGATGTTTGAAAAATAATCAGTTGTGATTTTTATCTCTTTTTTAAGAGCCTCATTCTCTAAAAGTAAGATAGTATCTTTTACAAGATCTTCCAAAGAGATATCTTTTTTGTTAAGCTCTATCTTGCCTGATTCTATCTTGGAGAAGTCCAAAATATTGTTTACTATATTTAGCAGATGCTTTCCAGAAGCGTGAATTTTTTCTACAAATAGTCTTATATTTTCTTGTGGCATATCACTCTTAGCCATTAAGATTTGAGAGAAACCTATAACTGCATTTAATGGAGTTCTAAGCTCATGGCTCATGGTTGCTAAAAATAGACTTTTTGCTTTTTCTGCACTAAGGGCTGCTATCATTGCATTTTCTAGCTCTGTGACATCTGTTCTTATTCCGATATACTCAATTATATTTTGATTTGAGTCGAGTATTGGGTTTATGATTGCTTTTGTCCAATATACTGTTTTATCTTTTGCTCTGTTTTGTATCTCTCCAAACCAAGGCTCTTTCTTATCTTTTATGGTGTGCCACAACTCTTTAAAAACTTCTGCATCAACATCAGGGTGCCTTATTATGTTGTGAGATTTTCCTAGTAGTTCATCTCTTGAGTATCCAGAAATCTTGCAAAACTCATCATTTACATATGTAATTATTCCGTGCTTGTCTGTTTTGGAGACTATAAAACTTCTATCTACGCTTGATTTGTACTGCTCAAGCAGAGATTGTGAGTTTGAGAACTCTTCATTTAGTTTGGTTGTAGAAGCTAAAATATTTTTTACAAAATTAAGAGTTATGCTTATAAGCGCAATAATTCCAATAGTTGAGAGTATAACAATCAGAGCTAATTTATAAAAAATAGCATTTAGTTTCTCATCGATAATGTTACTTATGTCATGAAATAGAGCATTTTCAACATCATTTAAAAGATTTATAGTTTGAGAGGCTTCATCAAACCAATAGTCTGGATTTGTTGCAAAATCTTTTTTATTGTTTGAGTTAGCCATTGTAAGTTCAATTATTGCAAATGTATTATCTATGCTCTTGCCCTTAAAAAGCTCTTCAAACTCATTTAAAAACTCACTAGAGATGCTATTTTTAAATGCAGAGATATTACGATTGTAGTTTTTTAAAAATTCCTCAACAGTTGAATTATCATCTCCTGTAAGCTCATTTTCTATAAAAACTTTATTTAGAGTAGCTCGGATAATTCCAAGAGACTCTTTGGCATTAGAGAGATAAACTAATGCTTGTACAAAGTTTCTGTTTTCTCTATCGTCCATAAAAGTTGGGATAGTTGCAACATAATTTAGAAGTAACTCTATTTTTTGAGAGTAATACTCTTTTATATAAGATATGGACTTACTCTTTAAATCCATATCTTTTCTTGTGGCATCTAGTTCATTGAGCAGATTTAATATAGTTTTATCTTTGAGTTGCTTCTTCTGGTATATATATTTTGCATCATCTAGCGCCTTGTTTAGGGCATCTCTTGCTAGTAGGAGTTTTGTATCTTGCTTATCTAGTTCATTTTTTGCTAAAAAACCACTGCTTACGCCTCTCTCTGTCTGCATGGCATGAACAACTTTTGAAATTGCTATTGATTCTAAGATATACCCTTTTGTAAGTTCAAAATTATTTTTTTCACTTAGGCTCTGTGATAGAATCATAAAAAATAGCAACAGAGTTAAGAGCGTAGGAACGATAGATAAAAAGAGAAGTTTGTATCTGATATTTAAAAAATTCATATCTTAATCTAAGAGAGAAACTTTTAGGACTTTATGCAACTCAGCCATATCGATTGGTTTTGATATATAGTAATCAAATCCTGCCATCAACAGTTTCTCTTTATCGCCTTGAATGGCAAAAGCAGTTACTGCTACTGTGGGAGTAGCAAGAAGAAGTTCGTTTTTTATCTTCTTTATGAATGTATAACCATCCATAATTGGCATATTTATATCGCTTAAAATCAAATCAAAAGAGTTCTCAGAGAGTATGTCACAAGCTTCTTGTCCATTACTAGCCTTTAGTATCTTTGCATCTGGATATGATATTTTTATCATCTCTTCAAGTACGATGAGGTTAAACTCTTCATCTTCAACTAGTAAAAATCTCATCTGTACTCCTCAATCATGTTCATGATATGAGGTGCTTCATCGACATCAGTAAAACTGTCTCTTATCTCTAAAAAACTATCTAAATTATCAATAAAAAGATTTAGCAATATCGGGTCAAAGTGAGAGCCCTCCCCATCTTTCATTATCTCTAATGTCTTCTCTAAAGGGAAAGCATCTTTATAAACTCTCTTAGATGAGAGAGCGTCAAACACATCAACTATCGAGACAATTCGTGCATAAACATGTATATCTTCGCCACTTAGCCCCAGTGGGTAGCCAGAACCATTATACTTTTCATGATGCTGTTGCGCGATAATCTGCCCAGCTTTTATGATGGGGTATCTCTCTCCATCTTGAAGCATCAACCCTCCAATGGTAGTATGCTCTTTCATTAGCTTAAACTCTTTGTCATCAAGCTTTCCATGTTTTAGCAAAATAGCATCAGGAATTCCGATTTTACCAATATCATGTAGTGGAGAGGAGTACAAAAGTAGTCTCTCCTGCTCCTCGTCCATACCAGAGAGTTTTCCTAACAGTGCAGAGTAGTGGCTGATTCGCTTGATGTGCATACCTGTTTCTAAATCTCTATACTCACTAGCCATGCCAAGTCTTAGAGAGACCTCATACTCTGTCTCTTTGGCAACTTTTAGCGCAAGATTTAGTTGTGCTGTTCTTTGATTAACCAACTTATCCAAATTTGTATTTAACTCTTCAAGTGCTATTTGGCTCTTATGTAGTTTTGTATAGTTTAATGTACGTAGTTTTAACTCTACCGTATCAACAGGTTTTGCTAAAAAATCATTTGCACCAAGCGCTAAAGCTCTGTTTTTCTCTTCAGAGTTGGCAGTTACTATGATTACTGGAATTTTTGCAAAGTTTGGGTCGTTTTTTACTTTTTCAAGCATTGCAAAACCATCCATAAGAGGCATTCTGAGGTCAAGCAGTATAACATTTGCATTTATAAGGGGTAGTTTTTCTAATGCATCTTGCCCATTTACAGCTTTTATAAGATTTATATTTGGTATATCCATAAAAGCTAACTCAATCAAGTCCAAATTAAAGGGCTCGTCATCAACAGCAAGAACAGTAATTGTATCCATAACCATAACCTCACAAATAATCTTTTTAAAATTGTAATCAAATCTATATTAATTCTAAATTGCTTAATGTAACAAAAGCTGTTAGCGTTGCCTTTAGTTACTGCATTTAACGCTAAGAGATTTTAAAAACTTCTAGCTATAATTTTAAAAATTGTTTATACAAATATATGGAACTAATATGAATTATGATGTAATTATTATCGGTGGCGGACATGCTGGAGTTGAGGCTTCTTTGGCCGCTGCTAGAATGGGAAACAGAACTTTGCTGATTTCAATGTTGGCGGAAAATGTGGGTGCTACAAGCTGTAATCCAGCAGTAGGCGGTTTGGCAAAAGGGCATTTAGTCCGTGAGATAGATGCTCTAGGCGGAGAGATGGCTCTCATAACTGATGAAGCTGGGATACAGTTTCGCATACTAAACCAGACAAAAGGTCCAGCAGTTCGGGGAAGCAGAGCTCAGATAGATATGGACAAATACCGCGTAATTGCCAGAAATAAAATCCTAAACACTCCAAACCTTGATTTGGTTCAAGAGATGGCAGAGTCGCTTATCATCGAAGATGGCGAAGTAAAAGGTGTAAAAACAAATCTTTTAAATGAGTACAGTGCCAAAAAAGTAGTAGTAACAAGCGGTACATTTTTACGTGGCGTTATACATGTAGGTGAGATAAAGCAGGTTGGTGGAAGATTTGGCGAACAGAGTAGTGAGGGTTTAAGCGCTTCTCTTAAAGCTTGTGGACTAGAGATGGGAAGACTAAAAACTGGAACGTGTGCTAGAGTTGATGCTTCAACTATAGACTTCTCAGTCATGGAAGAGCAGGGCGGCGATGAGCTTCCAAACCCGTTTAGCTTTAGAACCAACCGTGATGAGTTTAGAAAAACAAAAAAACAGATTCCTTGCTACATCACATACACAAATCAAAATACTCATGACATCATAGAGAGTAACTTCTACCGAGCGCCGTTGTTTACGGGTCAAATCGAGGGAACTGGACCAAGATATTGCCCAAGTATTGAAGATAAGATAAACCGTTTTAGAGATAAAGAGAGACACCACCTCTTTATAGAACCTCAAACTTTTGAAAATACAGAGTGCTACATAAATGGGATGAGTACATCACTCCCTCCAGATGTTCAACAACAGATGATTCACTCTGTAAAAGGGATGGAAAATGCAAAAATAGTTCGCTATGGATATGCAATAGAGTACGATTTTGTAGATCCAAGAGAGTTAAAACACTCACTGGAGACAAAAAAGATAAAAGGATTATATCTTGCAGGGCAGATTAACGGCACAACGGGCTATGAAGAAGCCGCAGCTCAAGGGCTGATGGCTGGTATAAATGCCTCACTTAGCATTAGTGCAAAAGAGCCTCTTATTTTACGCCGAGATGAGGCTTATATAGGCGTTTTGATAGATGATTTGGTTACAAAAGGGACAAAAGAGCCATATAGAATGTTTACCTCTCGTGCAGAGTACAGACTTCTTTTGCGTGAAGAGTCAGCAGATACAAGACTTAGCCATTATGGGCACGAACTAGGGCTAATCGATGATGCTAACTATGAGAGAGTAAAAGCTAAAGAGGCTCAGATTCAAGAGGGTGCGAGGATTTTAAGAGAGACGATTTTTACACCAAATAAAGAGTTTATAGCAATTTTAAACTCTATTGGCGAAGAGGGAGTAAGAGATACTATCTCAGCCGAGCAGATAGTAGCAAGAAAAAGTTTTGATGTGCCAAAGATGTTAAAGCTAATCCCAGAGTTTGAGATGTATGACGCTTATATACTTGAAGAGATTTTAGTAGAGGGAAAATATGCTCGTTATGTTCAAAAACAGAGCGAAGAGATACAGAAGATGAAGAAGTATCTAAAAGTTGAAATTCCTCAAGATTTTGCCTTTAGAAGCATAAGCGGACTAAGTAAGGAGATAGTAGAAAAATTAGAAAAATTTAATCCTCCGACCCTTCAAGCAGCCTCTCAAATCAGCGGAATAACTCCAGCTGCCATAGAAATTTTACATATATATATAAAAATAGAGCAAAAAAAGAGATAGAGAATGAAAATATACTACTATGTACACACTGGGCATCGAATCGGGCTTGATAGATTTAGACGGGCTTGTACTATAATGAGAGCTTTAGGAGACGTTGATATTACACTTCTTTGTTCTGACTTTAGAATTGCAAATGAAGCAAGACATTTTGGAGTAGATAAAGCCGTTGGTATCGATGTTGTAAGAAACATTCCCCAAATCGCAAAACATGGCGATAAGCTGATTTTTGACTCAGAAGAAGCTAACCCGATAATGCTTGAAGATATGAGAGATTTTTTTTCTACTTTTATACGAGTTAGTGATAAAAAAGATGATGTAAAAATGGAGAAAGAGTTTCTTATCTCTTCGTATTTAAGCGGTGATGGGATATGTAACGCAGTAGCCGTTGATGATAAGTATTTTGAAAAAAAAGCTAAAACAGTAGAGATTAGCTACTTTTTTGGGGATGATGATTATGAGAAAGATTTAGAGAAAAATCTATCATTTATTGAAGATTTAGACCCTTCTCTTCAGCTTGGTTTTTACTACTTTTTAGATTATGAAGATATGTTAAGAAAGAAGTTTAAAAATCATTATGAGTTTGAAGATTATGATGAGATGATTCAAAACTCAAAAATTCTTATCTCTTCATCTCCTCAAGCTATTTTAGAGTCTCTTGCATCTGGAGCAATGCCTATATATGTGCAAAGAGAAGATTATACGACAGATTTTTTAGAACTTTTTGAGAGCTTAAATATTCCGATTGTAAAAAATTATAAAAAAGAAGACCTTATTGAAATTATAAGCTCGATAAATAACATAAAGTATTCCAAAACGGAACAAAGTACAGCAAAAATCGTAAAATTTATAAAAGAAAGCTTAAATTTATGATTAATTAAAAGTAATTTAGTATATAATCAGCCTTCAATTTTATGAGAAAGAGAGCAAATATGCATAACAGTAGCCGTAGAGGGTTTATGGGTAAAGCATTTGGCGCCGTTGCAGGTGTAGGGGCAGTTGCTTCATTGGTAGCAATGAAAAAGACTTGGGATCCGCTTCCAAGCGTTAAAGCTGCAGGATTTACAACTCTTGATATGACAATATATCCAGAGGGACAGCTAATAACAGAAAAGTGGAGAGGAAAGCCGATTTTTGTTTTGAAAAAAACAGCGGCGATGATTGCAAAACAGACTGAGAGCCAAAAAGCTAGAGACATCGTTGTTGGTGATTCTCACTTTATGATAGCTATCGGTTTATGTACGCACCTAGGTTGTATTCCAGCATATATTCCTGCTGATGAATCATTCCTTTGTGCATGTCATGGCGGTATGTTTAATTGGGCTGGTGAAGTAACAAAAGTTCCACCACCGCGTGCATTTGATATACCTCCATTTAAAATTGAAGGTACATCGCTTGTTCTTGGTGAAGTTGGTCCAGAGTTTCAAGCTATGAAAGATAGCGGCATAACGCTTTAAGGGGGAGGAATTATGGCACATTTTACAAAAGCAACAAGTGTTAAAGATTGGTTAAACCAACGTTTAGCAATTGAAAAAGTTGAAAAGGTTATGGCATCTGAGTATTGGATTCCAAAAAACATTAACTTCTTGTGGGCGATGGGTATGGTTCTTGCAATCACATTCGCACTACTTTTAGTTTCAGGAATTTTCTTGTTGATGTACTATCAACCAGATGTTAAAGATGCGTTTTACAGCGTAAACTTTACTATTATGAGAGATGTTGATTACGGTTGGTTGTGGAGACATGTTCATGGAGTTGCTGCTTCAGTTGTTTTCTTGATTATCTATATCCACATGTTCACAGGTATCTATTATGGTTCTTATAAAAAGGGCCGTGAGATGATTTGGGTTTCAGGTATGCTTCTTTTTGTTACTTTCTCTGCTGAAGCGTTTAGTGGTTATATGCTTCCATGGGGACAAATGAGCTACTGGGCAGGTATGGTTATTACAAATATCTTTAGTCTTGGTGGATTACATTTAGATGGTTTAGTTGAGTGGATTAGAGGGGATTATGTTCCTGCTCAAGCTTTCTTAACTCGTTTCTTTATGCTTCACGTACTTCTTTTACCATTAGCGATTATGGGACTTATCGGGCTTCACTTTGCAGCTCTTAGAATTCCACACGTTAACAACCAAGATGGTGAAGAAGTTGACTTTGATGCTGAAGCTAAAAAATATTTAGCTGGTGACAAAGCTGGTTCAAAAGTTATCCGTTTTGCAAATGACTTTATGTCTAAAGATTTGATGGTTGTTGGATTTTTCCTAATCTTCTTCTTCTATCTTGTATTTTTCCAATATGGATTTGCACTTGACCCTGTAAACTTCGACCCTGCTGATGGACTTAAAACTCCAGCACATATCTACCCAGAGTGGTATTTCTTATGGTCTTATGAGATTCTTCGTCCATTCTCTGTAAACATCGGTCTACTAGCGTTTGGTTTTGCACAAGTTATCTTTGTACTTTTACCGTGGTTAGACAGAAGTCCAAATGCTGTTCCAGCATCTCGCCGTGGAGCATTTAGCGTTTGGTTTTGGTTATTACTTATCGATATGATAGTTCTAACAGCTATGGGCAAATTACCTCCAGAGGGTATGTTTAGTACTATCGGTTTAGTTGCAGCAGTTGCGTTTATCCTTTTATGGGTTGCACTTCCGTTTATAACTATGAATGAAAAAAAAGTATAAGGAGAATAGGATGAAAAATAAAGAACCTTTAATTCTGGTTGTTGTTGTTGCTTTTACTCTCCTAACTTATTGGTTAGTTGAGCCATATGCACACTCTGTAATGCACAAGCATGTAGAGAGTGAGCACTTTGCTTATGCAGACTTAAAGCCAGTTGCAAAAACTGGTAATGTTGCAAGCGGTAAAGAGTTAGTTACAGGTGCTGCTGCATGTACTGGATGTCACTCGATAGAAAAAGAGGGTATGCCAGCTGCTATGGACGCAGTTTCTGCTGCTGCTAGTTATGGTGTAAATCCACCAGACTTAAGCAATGCAGGTGCTATCTATGATGCAAAATTTTTAGCTAACTTAATAGTAAATCCTGCTCATGCACTAAAAGTTGAGCACAAGTTTGATGCTGCAAAAGGGCAATCACACCCAATGACTGCATTCTTTGGTGCTGGTGGAGATGCTGAGCAAGAAGTTGCGGATATGGTTTCATACCTACAATCAATTGCTGTAAAACCTGAGGAAGTTACTCCAAAAATGGCATACGAAAATGCTTGTGGTAGATGTCACGCTGTTTCATACGAGAAGTGGACACAAGTTGGCGAAAAACCAGCGTTTAAGTTTGAAAAAGAGTCTTTGGCATTTGATATTCAAGTGTTAGAGTACCAAGAACACTTAACAAAATATATGGGTAAATTGCCTCCAGATTTAAGTATGTATATACGTTCTCGTGGTGAACACTTTATAAGTACATTTATAGAGAACCCACAAGCACACTTAGAGGGTACTGCAATGCCAAGAGTTGGTGTTACTGCAGAAGCTGCTGAGAAAGTTATAGAATATCTAGAAGATGCTGGTGATACAAAAAGACACGAAAGAGAATCACTTGGTAAATCTGTATTGATTTACTCTGTAATCTTTGCTATCTTTGCTCTTTTATGGAAAAAACAAGTCTGGAAAGACCTACACTAATCTCTACCATTCTACCTCTTCTTGAGGTAGGATATATTATATCCTCCACCACTCATTACTAATTCATTTTATAATAATATCATCCACTCTTATGAGTAGATTGACTTTTACTTCTTTAGTGCAACTACGATAGTTCCACAAAGTAAATCATGCAGAGTTTTTTTATCTCTTCTATAAAATGGTAAAAATAGCCCTAAAAGAGTTGAAGCTGTTACTAAAAATAGAAAAAATCTTAAAATGGCTCTAAAAAAGCCAATATATTCGCCACTTTTATCATCTACAACTTTGATTTCATACGCTTTTTTTCCAGGAGTCTGTCCAAATTTACTCAAAAGTAGCGCATAAATCAAGCCATATAACAAAACAGCACCAAGAGGTGCTAGTTGTGATGATAAAAACTCATCTTTTCCGTCCATTACGATATAAGCTGTTATATAAAGGATTGGTGCGTAGATCATAAACATGTCTGTTATCAACGCTTTTACTCTTTGATTATATGGAGCATAAATATATTTTGGCAGCTCTTTTTTGCTCTCTTTTTTTTGTCTGTTTTTTATGTTTCTAAATCTCATAACGCAATTATAACAGATTCAAAAACTATTTTCTCATTTAAGGGAGTCATAAAATAGAGCTCTTTGTAGAATATGCGACAATAAATTAACAATAAATTAACAAATAGCTCCCAAATCATGAAATTTAAACTTACTTTAAAAATTGCGGATGTAAAATGTTCTCTACTCTAATAAATCGCATAACTTGAAGTGATATTTCACATCTTAAATTAGCGATAAGAGAAAATAGGAGAGATAAAATGAGAAAAATGATAAAAATGTCTATGGCAGCAGTTATGATGATGGGTGTTGGTGCAGTTTCTGCTCAAGCAGAGGGAACTGATATCTTAACAAATATCAAAGCAAAAGGGCAAGTAAGAGCTCGTTATGAGATGGTTGATGCTTCTGACAATGGAAATGCTAATGCTAATGCCTTTACTAACCGTTTAAGCCTTGGTGTTAGTGCTGATTTATTAGGAACTGATTGGTTGTCTGCTTATGCTGAGATGACTGATGTTCGTGCATTAAATGAAAACTATAATAGTACTGCTAATGGTGAAACAACTCATCAAACAGTTGCTGATCCAAGTCAGACTCGCTTAACACAAGCATATATTGATATCAAGTATGGTAAAACAAAGTTAAGAGCTGGTCGTCAAATGATAAATCTTGATAACCAAAGATTTGTTGGTGCAGTTGACTGGAGACAAATGCCACAAACTTTTGATGCATATACGTTAACAAACAACAGCATTGATAACCTAAACCTTACAGCTGTATATGTAAATCAAGTAAATAGAGTATTTGCTAATGATGCTGGCGCAACAACAAAAAATTGGGATACAAGAACTCTACTCTTAAACGGTTCATACAAAGTAATGGATGAGTTAAAAGTTACTGCTTATGACTATATGATCGGAACAGGTACGGCTGGTGGCATGGGTAGTGATACTTACGGTGTTGCATTAACAGGAGATATCAAAGCTGCTGATGGTGTTAAAGTAGGTTACCGTGCTGAGTATGCAAATCAAACAGATGCAACTATGGAAAATTCAGGATTTAGCAACTCAACTAGTGATGTTGATGCAGATTACATGAACTTCCAACTTAATGCTGATGTAAGTGGTTTCTTAGCTGGAGCTCAGTATGAGGTATTAAGCGGTACAAATGGAACTGATGGAAAGACAGCATTTGCTACACCACTTGCTACACTACACGCTCATAACGGTTTTGCTGATATGTTCTTAGCTACACCAACAAAAGGTCTTGAAGATTTAAATATCTGTCTTGGTTACAAATCAAAAGATTTAGGTATGCTAAAAGCAACATTCCATGACTATACTGCTGAAGTAGATAGCACTGACTACGGTACTGAACTTGACGTAACTTACGCAAGAGCAATCCCAGGTGTTAACAACCTATCTGGTCTTTTAAAAGTTGCTGATTTCAATGCAGATAGTGCTTCAACATATGTAGACACTACAAAATTCTGGGCGATGTTAGATTACAAATTCGCTACAAAATAGTTCAAACTTTTTGCGCCTCTTTTTTGGCGCAAAAGCCCCATTTATAAAACCTCAAAATATTTAAACTCCTTTTTACCTCCAAAAGATATAATACAAACATATAAAACAGTTTAGGAATTATTATGCTAATAGATAGCTATGAGAGAGTTGTTGACTATCTGCGCATCTCCGTAACAGAGCGATGTAACTTCAGATGTCAATACTGTATGCCTGAGAAACCATTTTCATGGGTTCCAAAAGAGAATCTGCTTACTTTTGAAGAGCTTTTTTTGTTTGTAAAAGTAGCAATTGATGAGGGTATAAAAAAGATTCGCATCACTGGCGGAGAGCCTCTTTTGCGTGAAGATTTAGATAAATTTATAAAGATGATATACGATTATGCACCAGATATTGATTTGGCGATGACAACAAATGCCTATCTTCTTAAATCAACTGCTCAAAAACTTCGTGATGCAGGGCTTAAGCGCCTCAATGTAAGCATAGACACACTAAAGCCAGAAGTTGCCCTTGCTATCGCAGGAAAAGATGTTTTACAAAACGTTTTAGAGGGCGTAAATGAGGCACTCGCAGTTGGATTAAAAGTAAAAGTAAACATGGTTCCTATGAAAAATATGAACGCAGATGAGATAGTTGATGTTTTAGAGTATTCAAAGAAGCGTGGTATGACTATACGCTTTATAGAGTATATGGAAAACAAATACGCTTCCAAAGAGATAAGCGGACTAAAATCAGATGAACTGCTTTCTATGTTAAGAGAACATTATGAGTTCGTTGATGAGGGATATGATGGTGCTTCTCCATCACGTTACTACAAGATGAGTGATGGATACCGATTTGGCATAATTGAGCCTTATGGGGATGACTTTTGTAAACAGTGCAATCGTATCCGCCTAACAGCAGAGGGACAGCTTATACCATGTCTATATTTTGATGAGGCTCTAAGCATCGCAAAGTCTATAAAAGAGGGCGATATAGTAGCAGCTAGTGAAGTTTTAAGAGAAGTTGTAAGAACAAAGCCAGAAAAAAACCGCTGGGGTGGTGAAGATGGAGAGGTCTCTACTAGAGCGTTTTATGAAACGGGCGGATGATGGTATATCTAGTAGAACATTTTTATAGCATACAAGGAGAGGGGCGTTACGTTGGAACTCCTTCTCTCTTTTTCCGCTTTGGTGGGTGCAATATGAAGTGTGAAGGCTTTGGATGTGAGGAGAGTACTTCTAGCGGAGAAAAAGTTGTAGGATGCGATACTATCTATGCAGTAAATAGAGAGCATTTTTTGCAAAACTGGATTCCAATAACCTCCGCACAAGAGCTTATAAATGTCATAAACTTTTATGACTTGCCATTTGCTGTTGATGTTGTTTTAACTGGCGGAGAACCGCTTATATATGCAAATGAGCCTATCTTTGTAGAGTTTTTAGAGAATCTACATGAGAGAGGACATAAAATCACTTTTGAGACAAACGGCTCTTTAGATGTAAATTTTCAAAGATATGAGATTTATAAAAAGTGTATATTTGCACTCTCTGTAAAGCTATCAAACTCAAATGAGCCATTTCATAAAAGAGTAAAAGGCGAGGTAATAAGTAATATCGCCTTAAACGCAAAAGAGGCTTTCTTTAAGTTCTCAATAGATGCAGACTCAATTAATGCAGCACTTGAAGATGAGATTTTAGAGATAACTTCTTACTCCATAGAGAGTGATATTTACTGTATGCCACTTGGTGGCAATAAAGAAGAAGTTGAAGCAAATACAGAGCCTTTGATAGAGTTTTGCAAAGCAAAAGGGTACAAATTTAGCGACAGACTCCATATACGAATATGGAATCAAAATAGAGGTGTTTAGTGATAATAAGAAAGCTTTTTAAATTTGAAAATGCGCATATAGTTAGAGGATGTTCAACTCTTAGATGCAGAAGCTCAATTCATGGCCACTCATACAAAGTAGAGCTCCTATTTGAGTCAAATTTCTTGGATAATGGTCAAATGGTTTATGATTTTGGGCTAATGAAACAAAATATGAAAATGATAATTGATAGTTTTGATCACGCTATTACTCTGTGGAGTGAAGATGACAAAGAGTATATAGATGATATGAAAAAACACTCTGCAAGATGGGTAGTTACACCGTTATCTCCTTCAGCTGAACAGTTCTCACGGCTATTTTTTGTCCTTATGGATAAACTTTTATCTCTTACTACTTCAGTAAATGGAGAAAAAGAGGTAAAGCTTCACAGCGTGATAGTACACGAAACAGATACGGGCTATGCGCAAGCGTTTAGCGAAGATGCTTACTCAAAAAATATGGGAGCTATAAATCTTGATGAGATTATATTTAGTGATGCTATCAAAGATGACTGGGCAGAAAATAACTTTTGGGAGAAGATGAAAAGAGGTGAGAGGTTTTTAAACCCCACAACTGTTTGAGAGCTCTTTTTGCTCTTTTGAGTTAAAACTAAATCTTGTAGATATTATCTTAACACTGCTATCTTTCTTTAGTATCTCGCATCTATTATCAATGATTATAAATGCGTTTGAGAGGGCTAGGGGCGTTATCATACCTGGTGAAAATTTTCCATATGGTTTAAATTTAGAACCATCAAAGTGTCCAGGTATCAGAGCTCTTTTGCCGCTCTTTATCGCATAGTCATCGGCAATTGTAGTCTCAATAGGAGCAATATATTTTTCCATATCTCCGCTAAGAGCTAAAATAATGCTTTGCGCAAATAGTTCAAAGTTTAGTGCGGCAGCAAGTGGATTTCCTGGAAGATTTAAGACAAGTGTGTCTTTTACTTTCCCAAATGCTGTAGGTTTTCCTGGTTTTATATCAACTTTCTCAAAATAGATTTCATACCCAAAAGCACCAAATGCCTCTTTTGTAAAATCAGCATCCCCAACACTTACCCCGCCAGACGTGATTATTAGGTCGCTATCAAGGGCGCTTTGAATGTGTTCATATATATTTTCAAGCGAATCTTTAGCCGTTCCTATAAAATCAACATCGCATCCAAGCTCCTTGGCTCTTGCATAAAATGTAGGGCTGTTTGTGTTGTAGAGCTGATGAGCATCAACACTCTCAAAATGCATCTTTAGCTCATTTCCTGAAGCAAAAATTGCCACCCGAGGCTTTTTATATACTTTTATGTGGCTAATACCTTGAGATGCAAGAAGTGTTATGTGGTGTGCATATAGCTTTGTCCCAGCATAAAGCAGAGCAGTACCACTCTTAATATCTTCTGCGCATAAGCGGATATTGCTACCTTTTTTAACTCTATCCATAATCGTTATAGTCTCATCAATGTTTTTTACTAACTCAATTGGAACTACACTATCGCATCCATGTGGGATTTTTGCTCCAGTCATTATTTTAATGGCAAATCCGCTCTCTAGCTCTTCATCTGAGTCATCACCAGCAAAAATCGTATGTTTTACTTTTAGTATCTTATTGGCATCTTCAGCTTTAATAGCGTATCCATCCATTGCTGAGTTATCAAATGGAGGAAGATTATGGATAGCTTTTATCTCTTCTGCTAAAACATATCCAAGAGATTTCTCAAGAGGTACAATTTTTAGTGATTTTGGTTTTGTGTGCTTGTAGATAAGTTCTAACGCATCTTCTATTGAGGTTGCCATGTTTCTTCTTTTTGCATTTTTATTGTAACATTTCGGCATGAATGAAATGTATGATATGAGTATTGTAACACATAACTGGGGCGTTATAGCGGTTTTAGGTGTCATTTTGATAAATATTTTAATGCTCCTTGGCATAAAAAGCAACGTAAGATATAGAAGAGCTATCTCTCTTTTTACTCCTATTGTTGGAACTGCTATTGGTATGGTAATTTTTACAGGTATCGTTATGATGGCATCGAAGCATCTAAACTTTACTATCGAAAATATAGTAATGATACTCTTTGCGACAGCACTTACTTATCTTGAGGTAAAGCGTTCTAAGAGCTTACGAAGCGTAAAAGATGAAGAGTCGTTCGCAAACCATAAAAAATATGCACTTAAAATCTTTTTGATAGAGATATTTGTTGTGCTTAGTATATCAAGCTGGATGTGGATGTGATATATATACTTGATGATGAAGCAGGTAAAGAGAAGCTCCATGTTAGGGCAGAACTACACAAATATCTAATTAAAGTACGCCGTCATAGAGAGGGTGATATTTTACATTTTAGAACAAGAGAAAATCTGGAGCTTTTGCACACTTACCGCGTAGATACAGTTGAGCCAAGAAGTGCTGAACTTATTTTAATCTCTTCTCAGATTAATGAGGTAAAAAGCTTAAAAAATCTACATATAGGCTGGTGTGTGATAGACTCAAACTCTATTGAGAAAGTGCTTCCTTCTCTTTGTGAGATAGGTGTTGAGGCGATAACTTTTATCTCATGTGAGAGAAGCCAAAAAAACTTTAAATTAGATTTTAAAAGATTTGAGAGAATTCAAGAAGCCTCGATGCAACAGTGCGGCAGGAGTAACTATATAGAGCTTGAGAGTTGCAAGAGTGTAAAAGAGTTTATATCAAAGCACCCAGATACAAAAGTGTTTGATTTTTGTGATAATACGCTAAGTGATTATAGTGATATAAAAACTGTTCTTATTGGATGTGAGGGCGGATTTTCGCCAAACGAGAGAGAACTTTTTAAATCTCTTGGAAGTTTTAGACTAGATACTCCAATGGTTTTACGCTCAGAGAGCGCAGTCTTGGCAGTTGCAAGTAAAATTGTACTTTAGAGTAGCAATATTTTTAAATTAAGATAATTCTTGCTACAATGCCACTCTTAAAATCCGCCCTCATACGGATTTAAAAAATATATAGATATTCGCAAATTACCGAGTATCAAAAGGCAAAAAAATGAAAAAAGATATTCACCCAAAATTAGTAGCGTGTACTGTTACATGTTCATGTGGAAACAGTTTTGTAACTGAAGGCCAAAAAGATGAGATGAGAATCGACATCTGTAATGAGTGTCACCCGTTCTTTACAGGTTCTGAGAGAATGGTAGATACTGCTGGAAGAATTGATAAGTTCAAGAAGCGTTACGCTCAAAACTAGTCAAGATTTTTCTTGCTTACATTAGTTCCAACTCCAATTGGAAATATAGGTGACATATCACTTAGAGCTATCGAAGCTCTAAGTAACGCTGACACACTTCTT
Organism: Sulfurimonas limnophila; assembly: GCF_059705345.1. NCBI lineage: Bacteria > Pseudomonadati > Campylobacterota > Epsilonproteobacteria > Campylobacterales > Sulfurimonadaceae > Sulfurimonas > Sulfurimonas limnophila. The sequence continues at coordinate 1,990,645 of NZ_AP046127.1, read as the reverse complement.
TGTGAAGACACAAGAGTCACAAAAAAACTTATCCAAATCCTCAAAGAACGATATAACACTACTTTTAAAGAAGAACAAAATTTTATCTCACTCCACTCCCACAATGAAAAAGAGTTTATAGAAAAACTTGACCCATCTTTTTTTGATGAAAATGTTATCTATGCAAGTGATGCAGGTATGCCTGGCATTAGCGACCCTGGACAAGCTCTAGTTAGATATGCTCAAGACAATGGAGTAAAATATGATGTTTTACCAGGGGCAAATGCGCTGTTAACCGCATTTGTAGCAAGTGGTTTTGTAGATACAAAAATGCTTTTTTGGGGATTTTTGCCACATAAAGGTAAAGATAGAGAAATTTCACTTCAAGGCGCACTTAATAGCGGATTTACGACTATTGTTTACGAATCGCCGCATAGGCTTGATAAACTTTTAAATGAACTATCAGCAGAAGAGCCTTTACGAAAAATATTTTTAGCAAAAGAGCTTACTAAAAAATACCAGCGATACTATTTTGGAACAGCGCTAGAGGTTAAAGAAAAAGTAAATGAAAATCTAAGAGGCGAGTGGGTTGTAGTAATCCAAGCAAACGAGGGACAAAACAGCTCTGCAATCAGCCAGAGGGATATTTTAGAGCTTGACTTGCCAAAGAAAGTTCAAGCAAAGCTAATTTCTAAAATCACTGGTGAGAATACAAAAGTGTGTTACGAGAGATTGTTGCATCTCTAAAATGCACACTATTTTAATAATTTTGGATAAAATGCCTACATGTTAATTTACGCGAAACAACCAATAAACTATATTATACAAAATCATCCAAACAAGATAAAGCGACTTTATCTTGCAAAAGAGATGGAAAAAAAAGAGTACTCACGCCTGATGAAAATGGGTTTTGAGATAAAGAGAATTCCCTCTGATGCGGCTGGTAAGATGTGTAAAAATGCTTCACATCAAGGTATATTAGCAGATGTAGATGAGTACGCTCTTCATAATTACAAAACATTTTTAAATTATGAGTTTGTACTTGTTTTGTCTGGGCTTACTGATGTTGGTAACATTGGCGCAATCATTAGAACCGCATACGCTTTAGGTGTGGATGGTGTAATTGCTTGTGGAGTGAAATCACTTCCTCTTGAGGCAATTGTAAGAACAAGTACTGGAGCGCTGTTTGATATGCCTTTTGCAATTGAGCAAAATGTCCTTGATGTTTTAAATGATCTTAAGATGTCTGGATTTACCACATATGGCGCAGATATGGGCGCAAAAGATATTCGTGATGTTGAAGTTAAACAAAAGAGAGCACTTTTCTTAGGCAGTGAAGGGGAGGGGCTCACTCAAAGGGTAAGCTCAAAACTCGATGAAGTTGTCAGTATAAAAATGTCACATGAGTTTGACTCTTTAAATGTCAGCGTTGCTGGAGCTATTTTGATGGATAGGATGAGAAAATGAGTAGCGCTATTGATAAATTAAAGAGTATTGGTGTTCAGAAAATTCATGAGGATACTCATATATCAAGAGGGCATTTAGAGAGTATCTTTCAAGAAAATTTCGAGGAGATGAACAATAGCGTTCAAGTTGTTGGATTTTTATCAATACTTGAGAGAGAGTACGGCGTTGATTTGAGTGAGTTAAAACTAAAATCAAAAGAGCATTTTGAGTTTTTTTCAAAATATACAAAACCTGAGATTGCAGCAACAAATATTTTTTTAGCAGATAATAAAAAAAGAAAATTAACCTTTTTATACATAATTCTAGGCGTTGTGCTTTTTGTTTTGTTTGCGTATTTAAGCACCAATGTTGCCCAAGAAGAGTTAGCAGTAGAAAATGAAATCTCAAAAGTTGAGAGTGTTGTTCAAGAGAGTAACGAATCATTAGTTGCAAGCGAAGAAAATCTTATAAATATAGATGAAAATAGCTCTGCTTTGGAGCAAAATAATACTCAAGTAGAAGAGATAGAAGAAGTTATTCAAACAAAAACACAAGAGATAACAGATGAAAAAAAAGAGGAAGCTGTAAAAGAAACAGTGCAAGAAAAAACTCCTTTACAATCAGAAGCTAAAGGCGCATCTCTTAAAATTACCCCAAAAAGTAAACTCTGGATAGGTTATATCGATTTATCAACTGGTAAAAAAAGTCAGACAGTCTCTTTGGATGAGCTATCTTTGGATTCTACTAAAGATTGGCTTCTTACATTTGGACACGGACATTTAGATATAGAAGCAAACGGTAAACTTCAGCAGTACAAAACAACAAAGAACTTAAGGTTTATATATAAGAGCGGCGAATTAAAAGAGCTAAATTTAGATGAGTTTAAAGAGTTAAACAGCGGTAAAATATGGTAAAAATATTTTTTCTACTAGCGTTTTTCTTCTTCTCTTTAAATGCACAAGATCTTCTTATAAAAAAAATTCAAAATTTAGTAAATCCAAAAACATTTACTAAAGATAGAGCTTTTATAGAGACTATTTTTTCGCCAAAGAGTGAATTTTATAAATATGATGGAACAGTTGATTCTGTAAAAGTTATAAAAACGCTAAAAGAAAATGGTATTTTAAATCTTTTTTTTCAAAAACCTCGTGATATAAACATAAGTTTTAAGACTACTGGAGAGGACCTGTTTTTTATAAAAATTATGAGTGACGCTCTTCAAAATATAGGTTATTACAAATATGTAACAAAAGAGTCTAGCTTTGATGGAACTGAGTTTGTATGGAAAATAAATCTTACATCAGAGTATGCAGCAGACCCTATAATCCTCTCTCAAGAACTCAAAAAAAATGGTTGTGAAATCAGTGACGTTGTACGTGAGAATGAGAGTGATTGGGCATATGTTATAGATATGCAAAATGCAAGGCTAAATGTAAGTGAGCTAGAGGGCGGAGTTGAATTTAGTCTAAAACGTTCGCTTTATGCTTATTGGCTCGATGTTTCAAAAGTACAAACACTTGATATTAAGAGTTCAGTGAGAAATGAGTGGTACCCATACATCGCGTTTTATGATAAGTCATTAAATCTTCTTAGTGTAATAAAACTAGATACAAAAAAAACAAATATAACTCTAGATATTGATAGCGATGCCCACTATATAAAAATATCAGATATTTACACGCTAAAAAATATCAAAGATGACCTGATTTTATTGCCAGTAGAGAGATAAAGTTAAGGATACGATAAACTAAATTCTAAATTTTTTTTGATAGAATGTCGTTAATTATTTGAGTAGGAAAAATCATGTTTGATGAGATACAGTTTGATAGAATGAAAAGGTTGCCAAAGTACGTTTTTGCTGAGGTAAATGAGCTTAAGATGGCTGAGAGAAGAGCTGGTGTTGATGTTATTGATTTTTCTATGGGAAATCCAGATGGCGACACCCCAGAACATATTAGAGAGAAGCTAATAGAGTCTGCACAAAAGACAAGAACACATGGATACTCTGTTTCAAAAGGTATTCCAAAACTTTTGTTGGCGATTGCTGATTGGTATAAAAGAAGATATGACTGCGACTTAGACCCTTCTACTGAGTGTGTCGCTACTATGGGCTCAAAAGAGGGTTACGCGCACCTCGCTTATGCTATCACAAATCCTGGAGATGTCGCAATAGTGCCAGACCCTACATATCCTATACATGAGTACTCTTTCATTCTTGCAGGAGGAAATGTTGCAAAATTTGGAATTGAGTTTGATGAAGATTATAAGCTAAACGAAGATAAGTTCTTTGAAGATTTAGATAGAGTTTTTAAGGAGTCATCTCCTAAGCCAAAATATGTTTTGGTAAACTTTCCACACAATCCGACTACAGCAACGGTAACACAAGATTTTTATGTACGTCTTGTTGCAATGGCAAAAGAGAAAAGATTTTATGTTATTAGTGATATAGCTTATGGAGATATCACTTTTGATGGTTATGTAACTCCATCTATTATGAGTGTTGAAGGTGCTAAGGATGTAGCAGTTGAGAGTTTTACGCTCTCAAAAAGCTATAACATGGCAGGTTGGCGTGTTGGTTTCTTTGTAGGAAACAAAAAGCTTATTGGCGCACTTCAAAAGATAAAATCATGGTTGGATTATGGAATGTTTACGCCTATCCAAGTTGCTGCTACTATCGCGTTAAATGGCGATCAGCAGTGTGTAAAAGATATAACAGACAAGTACAACCACCGTCAAGAAGTTCTTCTTGACGCATTTGATAGAGCTGGTTGGCATATCAAAAAAAATCAAGCAAGTATGTTTGTTTGGGCAAAAATTCCTGATTACTGTCTTCATTTAGGCTCTTTGGAGTTTTCAAAAAAACTTCTTAAAGAGGCTGGTGTTGCAGTTGCTCCAGGTATTGGTTTTGGTGTTTACGGGGATGAGTATGTTCGTATCGCGCTTATAGAAAATGATAACCGTATTCGTCAAGCAGCAAGAAATATCAAAGAGTTTTTAAAGCAGTTTCAAGACAAAGCGTAAAAATAACACAGAGATGGAGAAGTAGCATGATAAAAGTTGGAATAATCGGTGTAGGCACTGTTGGAAGCAGTGTTGTAAATATCTTAAGAGAGAATGCCGATGTAATTTCAGCTCGTGCTGGTGTTGATATAGTTGTAAAAAGCGGAGTTGTAAAAAATATTAACAAAGATAGAAGCTCTTTGGGAATAAAAATAAGCGATAACGTTGATGACATCTTAGATGATGCAGAGATTGATATTGTTGTTGAGCTTATGGGTGGAGTAGAAGAGCCCCTTGAAGTTGTAAAGAAAGCTCTTAAAAATAAAAAAGCTGTTGTTACTGCAAATAAAGCACTACTTGCTTACCATCGTTATGAACTAGCAGACATTGCAAAAGATATAGCTTTTGAGTATGAGGCAAGTGTTGCTGGTGGTATCCCAATCATAAATGCTCTGCGTGATGGACTATCTGCGAATCATATAGAGTCTATCATGGGTATCATGAATGGTACATGTAACTATATGCTCACGAAGATGACAAATGATAGTGTCGCTTATGATGTTATCCTCAAAGAGGCACAAGAGCTGGGTTATGCAGAGGCAGATCCAACTTTTGATGTAGGCGGGTTTGATACAGCGCATAAACTTCTTATCCTAGCTAGTATAGCTTATGGGATAGATGCAAAACCAGAGGATATATTGATAGAGGGGATAGAAAATATCTCTAAAGATGATATAGCCTTTGCCAAAGAGTTTGGATATGTTATCAAACTTCTTGGAATTGCAAAAAAAGACAAGAGTGAAGTTGAGCTTAGAGTTCATGCCTCTTTGATAAAAAAAGATGCGATGATTGCAAAGATAGATGGTGTTATGAATGCCATTAGCGTAGTTGGTGACAAAGTTGGCGAGACACTATATTATGGTGCTGGAGCTGGTGGCGATGCGACTGCTAGTGCTGTTGTTGCAAATATTATAGACATAGCAAGAAGTGGAAAAAGTAAACCAATGTTGGGCTTTGACAGACCGATGGAGGGCAAACTTACGCTTAGGGCAGCTGGAGATATAGAGTCAAAATATTATCTGCGTATAAATGTATCTGATAAAATTGGTGTTTTAGCACGAATTACAAAGGTATTTGAAGAGAACTCTATATCAATAGAGGCAATTCTACAAAGACAATCTTCACACGACAGCGCAAACCTATTAATCTCCACTCATAAGGCTTACGAGCATGATATTCAAAACCTTATCTCATCATTAGAGGGACTTGAGTTTGTTAACTTAAAGCCTGTGATGATTAGGATAGTTTAAAATAATTTGAATATTCTTATTACTGGAGCAAGTAGTGGAATTGGCGAAGAGTTGGCAAGGCTTTACGCTAAAGATGGAAACTCTTTAACCCTACTTGCTAGAAGAGAAGATAGACTTCTTAAGTTAAAATCAGAGCTACTTGACGCAAAAAGCGTTGAAATTATTGTTGCAGATGTAACTGATTTTGAACTCTTGCAAGATAAGATAAAGAGTTTGAATGACATCGATATGGTAATACTCAATGCTGGTGCATCTCTTGGGCACTCTTTAGAAATAACCCCCTTTAGTGATTTTAAAAAACTATATGATATAAATCTTCTCTCAAACCACGCTATCCTAGAAGTGCTTTTACCACAATTTAAAGCCAAAAAGAGTGGAAAAATCATCTTTATCTCATCTTTGGCTTCACTTATATCTATGCCAACTTCAGTTGCTTACAGCTCCTCAAAAAGAGCTCTTAATGCCTATGCAGAGGGCATTAGATACAAATATAAAAATGATGGGATAAAGGTTATAAATATCTTGCCTGGGTTTATAAAGAGTGAGATGACAGATAAAAACAGCTTTAAGATGCCATTTTTTCTTGATACAAAAAGTGGGGCAGAGAGAATTTATGATGCGATTAAAAAAGAGAAAACTTTTTATCCATTTCCGCTTAGATTTTATTTAATCATCTCTGCTCTAAAGATGCTTCCGCAATTTTTAAGAGATAAAATTGTAAACTCGTTGCGCTAAATTTTAAAAAAATAGATAATTATATGGTAGGTTTTATGGAAAATATTCAGACAATAGATAGTGTATGTACATACTGTGGGGTTGGTTGCGATATAGCAGCAGATGTAAAAGATAATAAGATTCAAAAGATTTTCGCGCATCCAGATGGAGTTGTTTCACAAGGAAAACTCTGCATAAAAGGGAAGTATGGTTTCGATTTTGTTGACTCAAAAGAGAGATTAAGAGTACCTAGAATAAAGAAGAGTTTTTTAGAGAAAAACCCATCTATCAAAGAGGCGATTTTACCTTCACTTGTAGATTATGACGATGTTTGGTATGAGAGTGATTTACAGAGTGTTACAACTGCTGCTGCAATGAAACTTACAGATGTACAACAAAAATATGGACGAAAAAGTATCGCATCAATAGGTGGAGCTAGAACTTCATGCGAGAGTGTATATCTTTTTCAAAAATTTACACGCCACACACTAAACTCTCCACATGTTGACAACTGCGCTAGAGTTTGTCACTCGCCTAGCCTAAAAGGGATGCGTACAACTATCGGAGAAGGCGCTGCAACAAATCCATACAACGATATATATAACTGTGAATTTATGATTGTCATAGGTTCAAATACAACTGAGGCTCATCCTATTATCGCAAATCGTATAGTAGATATGGCGCAGAAACATGACAATATGGCTGTTTTTGATGTTAGAGAGATAAAGCTTCATAAATTTGCAAAGTATAAAGCGATTATGCCATATGAAGCAAATCTGCTTGTTTTAAATATGTTGGCGTATGTAATAATCAGTGAAGAACTTTATGATGAGAGTTTCATAGCGGAGCGAACAAAAGGGTTTGATGAGTTTAAGCAAAAGATTTTAAATGATCCTTATGCAAATCCTAAGTTTTTTGAAAATATTGATGGATATGAGTCATTAGCTAAGATGATTCCAAAGGTTGCTCGTGAGTATGCTCTTAAAAAGTCTATGATTTTTTGGGGTCTTGGGATTACTGAGCATATTGATGGCTCTTACGCAGTTATGGCTATAACGCATTTAGCGCTTATGACTGGAAATATTGGAAAAGCTGGAGCTGGGCTTATGCCTCTAAGAGGACAAAATAATGTTCAAGGAGCTTGTGATATGGGGATGCTTCCATATTATGACCCAGATTATCAAACACCAAAAGAGGTTGGTTTGATGACACCGCAACTAGTAGATGAGATGCTGGAGGGGAGATTAAAAGCGATTATAAATATCGGAGAAGATTTAACTCATATCCATCCAAATCTAAACAAGATAGACAAAGCTTTAGAAGAAGTTGAATTTATCATGGTGCAAGAGCTTTTCATGACAGATATAACTTCTAAGGCTGATATCGTAATAGGTGTAAAATCAGCTTATGAGAAGACGGGAGTTTATGTAAATGCTATGAGAAGATTGCATCTTTCTCAGCCGCTTGTCAAATCAGACCTGCCAGACGACTGGGAAGTTTTGCAAATGCTTGATAATAAAATGGGTGGTAGCAGTGCCTATAAAAATTCAAATGAGATTTGGGATGAGGTACGTGAAGTTGCATATCGCCGTTTTAGCGGGGCTTCTTACGTAAGACTTGAGAGACACCGTAAACGTGGGCTTCAATGGCCTGTTCATACAGAAGACACTCCTATCTTACATCAGTTGGATTTTAGAACGGATGATGGTTTGGGTGAGTTTCATTACCATCAGTATAAACTTAGAAACATGATAAAAGAGATTTTAGAGAAGAGTTTAAGAAGTTACTATCTTACAACTGGCAGAACTATCGCTATGTACAACAACGCTGCACAAACTAAGCAGACACCTAGTTTGATGGATCGTTATGATGAAGATTTACTTCTTGTAAATGAAGATGACGCTGGAGATTTTAGAAGCCAGAGAGTGATTTTAAAGAGTAAAAACGGACAAACAACCCCTCTTAAAGTAAAATTTACAAATAAAGTAGAGCCAAAAACTCTCTTTGTAACGTTTCATCACGCATCATCTAAGATAAATGCACTCTTTGGAGATGAGAGTGATGAGCTTATCTTAACAGCGGCTTTTAAATCTGTAAAAGTAGAAGTGGTAAATATCTAGTGAGCAGAGCTAAGGGAGATATAGCAGAGCAGAGAGCCTCTTTATTTCTCTTAGAGAATGGCTATACGATAGTTGATAAAAACTTCTACTCCCGCTTTGGAGAGATAGATATTATCGTTATAAAAGATGAAGTTTTACATTTTGTTGAGGTAAAGAGTGCGCTTGATTATGAACTTGCAGTTCAAAATATCACAAAAGGCAAACTCTCAAAAATTATAAAAACTGGTGATGTTTATCTTAAAAAAAATGCCCTAAATGTTGATTATATGTATGATGCTGTGATAGTTACGCCAGAAAATATCTGGCATTTAGAAAATATAACGATTTAATCTTCACTTTTTTTAAGTTCAATCTCATCTAAGAGAGAAAAAAAGCCATCAGGCTCTCTGCTTCCTCTATCTGCATGTATTATCTTTGCATCTTTTGTCAAAAAGTAGTGTCTAGGCACACCCTTGACTTCAAAATGTTTTGGAATATTGTGCCTATCTCTTGACATGTACAGAGGGATATACTCCTCTTTTAATCTCTTCATCACTTCATCTTTTGATAGTGTCATCTCTTTAAATCTATCACACCATCTACAATCATCAGCTCCGACAAAGAGGTATACATCTTTGTTTTGTTCTTTTGCTTGTTTAAGTGCTTCATCATAGTCGTGTAACCACTCTAAATCAGCCCCAAAGAGGGTTGATAGTGATAGAAAAATAAAGAGCAGGTTTCTCATACGTACATATCTAAGAGTGTATTTGAGTCTACTTTTTGGCTCTCTTGAGTAGTTTTTGGACTCTCTTGTGGAGTTTTTGCTTCAAGCGATGTGATGTTTTCAACTGGATTGTTTGAAGAACTACTCTCTTTTGAAGTTGCATTTGAGCTTGTATCGGGTTGACCTATTTGAACTTGATTTGAATAAGGCGACTGAAATAAATAACGAGTTACTTCCATAACTTCCTCCTTTTTCTTTTTATAATATAATAACATAAAATAAAAAGAGTTGGAGTTTTGTATGGTTGCAAATATATATTTTGGCTCATCTGAGCAATCAAAAGAGAGTCTTGGCAAAAGGATAAATCCATACAACGCAGAGGTAGCTTCTGAGTTTGTAAAGTGTGATGCAGATGACGCAAAAAAAGCCCTAAACATAGCACTTTTGGCATCAAAAGAGGCAGTTAAGACAACTATTTCTCAAAGATGCTCATGGCTATTGGATGTTGCTTCTAAGTTAGCGCAGAACAAAGAAGATATTGCAAAAACCATAACAGATGAAGTTGGAAAACCAATAACTTACTCAAGGATAGAAGTTGAGCGCTGTATAGAGACAGTTACTTTAGCAGCAGAGACTATGAGAACTATGCATGGAGAGACTATAAACAGTGACGCATTTGCTTCTGGAAAAAAAACAATCTCTTTTTTCTCTCGTGTTCCTTGTGGTGTTGTTGTGGCAATCACTCCTTTTAATTTTCCACTAAACTTGATAGCGCATAAGATAGCTCCAGCACTTGTTGCAGGAAACGCAGTTGTGCTAAAACCAACACCAGAAGCTCCTCTTACTGCTTATAAGTTTGCGAAGCTATTTATCGAGAGTGAGTTTGCTATAAAAGATGCGCTAAGTGTTGTTTATGGGGATGCAGATGTTGGCGGTGCTCTAGTTACTAGCGAGATACCTAGAGTTATAAGCTTTACTGGAAGTGTTGGTGTTGGCGAGATAATCACTAAGAGTGCTGGTATAAAAAAAGTTTCACTGGAGCTTGGAGGAAATGCCGCTACTTTTATAGACAAAAGTGCTGATTTAGACCTCGCGGCGCAAAGATGTGCGATAGGAGCTTTTGTAAATTCAGGGCAGGTTTGCATCTCTTTGCAACGTATCTATGTTCACAAAGATGTTTATAGCGAATTTGCTTCAAAAATGGCTGAGGCAACTAAAAAATTGATAGTAGGCTCTCCCTATGCAGAGGATACTTTTATGGGACCTCTTGTAAATGATGAAGCAGCCCTTAGAGCGATGGAGTGGGTGCAAAGTGCTATCAAAGAGGGTGCAACACCACTGCTAGAACCTAGAGTTGAGGGGAGAGTATTTTACCCTTGTGTTATGGCGGATGTAAAAGAGGATATGGCAATAGTTTGTCAAGAGGTTTTTGCACCAATTGTCTCTTTGATAGAGGTAAAAGATTTTGATGAAGCTATGCCTATGATGAATAATTCTCCTTATGGTTTGCAGTTCTCAATTTTTACAAATGATTTAAATCTTACAAAACGTGCGATAAATGAGCTTGACGCTGGTGGAATAGTAATCAACGATATGCCAACTCTGCGTTTTGATATTCAGCCTTATGGTGGAGTAAAACTGAGCGGTGTCGGGCGAGAGGGACCAAGATTTGCGATAGAAGAGATGAGCGAAATAAAGAGTGTTATCATTTGTTAAACTCTCCATTTAAATGGCTTCGTTGCAATTTTTGGATATAATCGCGCAACTTTACAATAAGAGATATGTTTATGAATATTAGAGAAGAGTTTTTAAGATATTTTGAGTCAAAAAACCATGACAGAGTGGGGAGCGCTCCACTTGTTCCAGATGATGCAACACTGCTTTTTAACAATGCGGGAATGGTTCCTTTTAAGTCAATTTTTACAGGGGAAGTTCCAACTCCAGCAAATCCCCGTGCTGTTTCATGTCAGACGTGTATCCGTGCGGGTGGGAAACATAACGATCTTGAAAATGTAGGCTACACAGCAAGACATCACACTTTCTTTGAGATGCTTGGAAATTTTAGTTTTGGAAACTATTTTAAAGAAGATGCAATTGATTATGCATGGGAGTTTATAACAGGGGTTTTAAAATTTCCAAAAGAGAAGTTATGGGTAACTGTTCATGAGAGTGACGATGAAGCTGAGACTCTTTGGCTACGTCATGTAAGCATAGATAGAATTATGCGACTAGGGGATAAAGACAACTTCTGGCAGATGGGCGATACTGGACCATGTGGACCATGTAGTGAAATCTTTTTTGATCAAGGTGCTGAGGAGTTCAGCGGTCCTGAGGATTACATGGGTGGAGATGGCGATAGATTTTTAGAGATCTGGAACTTGGTTTTCATGCAGTACGAAAGAAGTAGTGATGGTACACTAACACCTCTTCCAAAGCCATCAATTGATACAGGGATGGGGCTAGAGCGTGTTGTTGCAATTAGCGAGGGAGTAAGCAGTAACTACTCATCATCACTGTTTATGCCTATCATCAAAAAAGTACAAGAGCTTATAGCAAAAGAGTATCTCTATGCAACAGGCGCTTCTTATAGAGTTATAGCTGACCACATTCGTACAACACTCTTTTTACTCGCTCAAGGTGTAAACTTCTCAAATGAGGGAAGAGGTTATGTTCTTCGCAGAATATTGCGTCGTGCCGTAAGACATGGCTATCTTTTGGGCTTTAACGAGCCGTTTATGTTTAAACTTGTTGATACGGTTGTTGATATTATGGGCGGTGAATATGACTATTTAGCTCAAAAAGCACATGCTGTAAAAGAGCAGATAGAGCTTGAAGAGGCTAGATTTTTCAAAACTATCGCTTCTGGAATTGAACTCTTTAATGCAGAGCTTGAAAATACTAAAGAGATATTTAGCGGAGAAGTTGCATTTAAACTTTATGATACTTTTGGTTTCCCTCTTGATTTGACAGAGGATATGTTAAGAGAGAAAAACTTAAAGCTAGACTCTGCTAAATTTGAAGAGTTGATGCAAGAGCAACGCTCTCGCGCAAAAGCTGCTTGGAAGGGCAGTGGAGATGAAGCAGTTGCTGGAGATTTTAAAGAGATTTTAGAGAGATTTGCAGAGAATAACTTTGTAGGTTATGAGACAACAAAGCATAAAAGCAGGATTTTAGCACTTCTTGATGAGAGCTACCATCGTGCTGATACGTTATCAGCAGGAGTGAATGGTTGGGTCTTTTTAGATACTACACCATTTTATGCTCAAAGTGGTGGACAGTGTGGAGATATTGGAGAGCTTAGCGGTTTTGCAAAAGTGCTCGATACTAAAAAGTTTTTTGGACTAAATTTATCACAAATCTCGGTTACTAAAGAGCTTAAATTGGGCGATGAGGTTGAAGCGATAGTAGATATCTCAAGAGGCGAGATAACAAAGCACCACTCAGCGACACACCTTTTACATGCAGTATTATTTGATGTTTTAGGAGACCATATCTCTCAAGCTGGTTCACTGGTTGAAGCTTCAAGACTTAGATTTGACTTCTCTCATCCAAAAGCTATCTCTAGTGAAGAGTTAGCAGAGATTGAGCGCAGAGTAAATTATGAAATCATGCGTGGAATCAGTGCTAATACTGAGGTTATGAGCATAGATGAAGCTAAAAAATCTGGAGCAAAAGCACAGTTCGGCGAAAAGTACGGCGATGAAGTTCGCGTTGTAAGTTTTGGCGATGCAAGTATCGAGTTTTGTGGCGGTGTGCATGTTGAGAACAGCGCAAATATCGGCTCATTTATCATTACAAAAGAGAGTGGTGTAAGCGCTGGTGTTAGACGTATAGAAGCTGTTTGTGGAAATGCGGCATATAGCTACTTTGTTGAGCAAAGAGAGCTACTAAAAGAGGTTGAACATGAGGTTAAAAACTTAGATGTTTTGGCTGGAGTTGCAAGACTAAAAGCAAATGTAGCTGAGCTAAAAAAAGAGCTCCATGATGCTCAAAGCAGTATCAAAACAGATATAAAAGTTGAGTCTATCAACGGTGTTAGTGTTGTTGTTGATGAGCTTACAAGCGGTGATATCAAAGAGAAGATAGATGAACTAAAAAACCAACATGAGAAACTTTGTGCGATTTTGTTTCAAGTAAAAGATGACAAAGTTATGATGGCGGCTGGTGTTAAAGGCTCTGATGCTAAAGCTGGAGATTGGATTAAACATATCGCTCCGCTTCTTGGCGGCGGTGGCGGTGGAAGAGCTGATTTTGCTCAAGCTGGTGGAAAAGATATCTCAAAACTCTCAGAAGCAAAAATCGAAGCTCTTAGATATATAACAGAGGTTATCTCATAATGCAAGATATATTTTTAGAGTATAAAGTACTCATAGTTTTTTTACATGTTATCAGTGCTGTTGTATGGGTTGGTGGGATGGTAGCTATGCGTTATGCGGCTCATCAATCATTTCTTGAGATAGAATCTCCTGCAAAACGTTTAGAGAGAATTGCTCATGCGCTAAAGAGACTCTTTAGTATCGTTATTCCTTTTGTTATCATACTTCTTATAACTGCTATTTTTATGATTAAAGGATATGGGCTCTCACAAAGTGATTTCTCGCCATTGTCATACGCAAAAGAGGCTATTTGGAGTGTTATGTTTGTTAATCTTATGGTTATGATTTTAAGAAGAAACAGAGGAGAGAGATTTTTAAATGAAGGCAATATGGTAGGTGCTAAAGGGCAGATAGAACTTATTGGAAAAGTTATGGTTCCATTAAATATTGCTCTTGGAGTATTGGCAATATTTTTAGGAACATTTCTCTCAAGCTCTCTTTAGATGATTAGACTAGCTTCATCATCACCTACAAGAGCTGCCCTTTTGAAAAGTGCAGGGATAGAGTTTATCCAGCAAAGTGTTGATTTTGATGAAGATAGTATAGTTGCAACCTCCCCAAAAAACTTTGTTTATAAAGCAACGATAGGCAAGTTTGAAGCAAATCTAAGAGCGTTTGGATATGAAGACTTCCCTCTTTTAGTTGCTGATACAGTTGTCACTTCTAGAGGACTTTTGCTTAGAAAAGCAAGATGTGCAGATGATGCGCGAAATATTTTACTAACTCAAAGCCAAAGCATTACAAGCATCATTACATGTATGATTTTTCAATCACCTGAGATGAAAATCATCGATATTTCTAAAACTGAGTACCTTTTTGAAGCCTTTGATATGGATGATGTAGATAGTTATATAGAGAGTGGAGAGTGGCGAGGTAAAGCAGGTGCATGTATGGTTGAGGGTTTTTGTAAGAAGTATATAAAAAGTACAAAAGGGTATGAGAGTACCGCTATGGGCTTAAACACAAATCTTTTAAGGGGCTTATTATTTTAAAAGTTAACAAACTCTATCTTGTTGAGATTATTGTTGGTGTTGTTATCGTCCTTATTGCACTACTTTATATAAGTTTTATAGGTAATGAGCAACTTAAAATCAAAGAACAGAGCTATAAAAAAGAGGCTTCTTTGATGAGTGAACAATTAGACAAGATGATTGAGTACAAACAAAAAACTACTCTTGCAATGGCTTTTTCAATAGCAAATGACAAATCTTTGGCAAAAGACATTTTAGAAAAAAAAATAAAAAGTGACCATTTTGATGAACTGATTTTTCAATTTGAAAAAAACAACCTTTATAAAAATAGTTGGATGCAGATATTAGATAAAGATTTAAAGCCAGTATATCTCAGTTCAAATAAGCAAAATGGGATCGTTGAAAACACTATACGAGAAGACTTAATGGAGGCTTCAGCTCTTGAAAAGCCTATCGTTTCTGTAAGTGTAGGAAATTATGACTTATCAATTAGAGCCATCGTTCCTATCATAAGAGATAGTAAATTTATTGGTTTAGTAGAGATCTCTTCAAGATTTAACTCTATTTCGCAGCAGATGAAAGATTTTGGAGTTGAGTCTGTAGTTGTTTTAAACAAAGAGTATAAAAATAGTATAAAAATTCCTTTTAGTAAGACTTTTGTAGATGATTACTATATAGCAAATATAGATGCGCCAATTGTGTTTACTAGCTATCTTAGAAGAAATGGTATTTATAATTATATTCATCTTCCATACAAGAGCGAGAGCGGCTACATAATCAGTATTCACCCCCTTAAAAATATTCAAAACAGAATTATTGGGCACTATATTATGTTTAAAAAGCAAGACGATGTTTTAAATATAAACTTAGATTTTTTTATGTATAAATGGTTTAGTATAGCAATCGTCGCTTTTATGATAATAGCTGGGATTGTGGGAAATCTTGTGCTTTATAGAAGTAAAAAACAGAAGATGTATTATAAAAACATAATAGACTCTTCCTCAAATATAGTAATGGTAGTAGATAAAGAAAATATCATAGATATGAATAAAACATTTTTTAAATACTTCTATGGATTTAAGACACCTGAAGAGTTCAAAGAAGCGCATCAATCAATCTCTGATTTTTTTATCCAAGAGGATGGATGTATACACAAAGATATGGCTGGTATAAGTTGGCTTGAATATCTTATGAAGTACCCAAAAAACAATCTTGTAAAAATTTCATACAATGAAAAAGAGTACTACTTTACTGCTGGAATATCGTTAATATCTGAAGAAAATGGACACTATAGTGTTATCTTTGCCGATGTTACTGAGGAGAAGATTTATCAAAAAGAGCTAGAACATACAAACATAACTGACCCTCTTACAAAAATAAGAAATCGTTACTACTATAATGAGCAAATCAAGAAGGAGAGTGCTAGTTCAAACCGTTACTTTTATCCTCTTTCTTTAGTTATTTTTGATATAGACCACTTTAAAAAAATCAATGATAATTACGGGCATGATGTAGGCGATAAAGTTTTAATCGAGTACACAAAGCTGATAACTACTTACTTAAGAGATAGTGATATATTTTGTAGAATCGGGGGTGAGGAGTTTGCTCTTATCCTTCCGCATGTAAATAAATCTGATGCATACAAGATAGCGGATAAGATAAGAATGAAAGTACAAGAGCATAAAGATATACTCGCAGTTACTATGAGTTTTGGCGTCACGGAGTATGTAAAAGGTGAAGATATTGAAGTTACTTTTAAGAGAGCAGACAAAGCTCTTTATGGGGCAAAGAATGGCGGAAGAAACAGGGTCGTTTTTAGATAATGTACTACACAAATGAACTTGAAGCTCTAAAGAGAGCAAAAAGATATAGAACTAGAGAGGTAGTAGATAACTCTATTTTAGATTTTGCCTCAAATGATTATTTAGGACTTGCTCACAACAAAGAACTGCATAACGCAACATGTAAAAAGCTCTCTAACATGCCTATACACGCCTCAAAAGCCTCTCTTTTAGTAAATGGTTATCATCAGATACACAAAGATTTTGAAGAGGCGCTTTGTGTTGCAAATGGTTTTGAAGATGGGGTTATTTTAGGAAGCGGTTTTAATGCAAATATAGCTTTGATAGAAGCGCTAGTTCGCCCTAAAGATATGCTTTTTATGGATGAGAAGTACCATGCTTCAGGCATACTTGCTACTAACTTTAAAAAGATTAATGTAGTGTTTTTTAAACATAATGATATGAATGAGTTAAAAAAACTTCTTGAATCAAGCAGTGCGCAGAGAAAAATAGTTGCCGTTGAGGGAATTTACTCGATGGATGGCGATATAGTAGATAGTGCTGTTTTTGAACTTTGTGATAAACATGATGCGATTTTGATAATGGATGAGGCACATAGCAGCGGAGTTTTAGGAGAGCATTTGATGGGAGTGTATGAGCACTACAACATAAGCATAAAACCAAACCATATAAAAATGGGAACCCTTGGCAAAGCTTATGGAAGTTTTGGCGCATTTATCTTAGCATCTTCACATATAGTTGAGTATCTAATAAACCGTGCAAAGCCCATTATATATGCAACTTCACTCTCTTTGTATGATACTCTTTTAGCTCATAACGCTCTTTTATTTATGTTAGAAAATAGAGAGTTTTTAAAAGAAGAGATAACAAAAAGACAAGAGATAGTTTATGAAGAGTTAGGCATTAAGATGGATGCTCTGATTTGTAGCGTTGTGATAAATGATAATGAGCGAGTGATAAAAATACGAGATACGCTAAAAGATAGAGGTTACGCAGTTGGCGGTATAAGACAGCCAACAGTTGAGCATGCTATCATCCGCCTTATTGCAAGAGTTGGCGAGAGTAGCGAGGATTTAAGAGCGTTGTGTAGAAGTTTAAAGAAGTTAAAAATATGAAAATATCAACACTGCATATAACTCTCGATGAGAAAACTTTAGTAGATATAAGTTTTAACATCAACTCATCCCTAGCTCTTGTTGGGCAAAGCGGAAGCGGAAAAAGTCTAACCATAAAGGCACTTTTGTCTATGTTGCCAAGCAGTATGAAAGTGTCGCTAAAATATGAAAATAGTTTTGAGCTCATTGCAGGAGAGACTATTTCGTTTGTTCCACAAAATCCTTTTACAGCGCTTTCTCCTCTGACAAAGATAAAAAAGCAGTTTTTTGTTTCCACAAAGAGGGTTGAAGAGTTGTTTGCTCAAGTTGGTTTGGATGTAGAGCTCTTGGAGAGATTTTCTCCAGAACTCTCAGGCGGACAGCTCCAAAGAGTAGTAATAGCAATGGCACTAAGCCATGAGCCAAAACTTATGTTGCTTGATGAGCCTACAACGGCACTTGATCCAAAAACAAGAGGTATGATTTTAGAACTCCTAAAAAAGCTTCAAATAGAACTTGGATTTAAGATACTCTTTGTAACACACGATATTTCCTCGGCAAAGATGCTTTGTGAAGATATTTGTGTATTGAGAAATGGGGCGATTGTTGAGAGTGGAAAAATGGCAGATATAGTAAATAATCCGACACAAGAGTACACAAAAATTTTAATAGATGCAAATTTTGCAAATAGGGATTTTAGAATATGAGAATAATAAGAAATATATTTTTTACACTTTTTCTAGCAGGTGTTTTAGCTCCTTTTGTAGTTGTTGGTTATTTTTTAAAAGAGTATAGCTATGACATCTCTTCGATTATAGAGTATCATCCGCCTCTTACTACAAGAATATACGATAAGAATGGCGAAAAAATTGCGAATCTTTTTGAAGATGAGCATAGATACTATGCAAGATTTGATGAGATACCGCCACGTGCTATTGAAGCGCTACTTGCAATTGAAGATACTACTTTTTTTGAACATACTGGGATTAATTTTGATGCTATTTTTAGAGCAATTATAAAGGATATACAAGCTGGAAAAATGGTTGAGGGTGCAAGTACCATCACTCAACAGCTAGTCAAAAACAGACTCTTAACTAGAGAGAAAAAAATCTCAAGAAAGATAAAAGAGCTGATTTATGCATTTAAAGTTGAACTCTCTTTAAGTAAAGAAGAGATTCTTGAGAGATACCTAAATGAGATATATTTTGGGCATGGCTACTACGGCATAAAAACAGCCGCTGATGGCTATTTCCGTAAAAGTTTAAATCAACTCACACTAAAAGAGACAGCCCTTCTTGTGGGTCTTGCTAAGGCTCCAAGCACTTATGCGCCAACGAAAAATTATGATATATCTATGGGCAGAGCAAATCGTGTAATATCTAGAATGCACGCACTTGGATGGATTGATGATGATACTCACACAGCTTCTTTACTTGAAAAACCAGAAGTTTTTGATGACACACTAACGCAAAACAGTGCACCATTTATTGTTGATGAAGTGCTAAGACGGGTTGCTGATATTGGCATCACTGATTTTAAAACAGGCGGATATGAAGTATATACAACGGTTGATTTAAAGCTTCAAGAAGCAGCAGAGGTCTCACTCAAAAAGGCGTATGATTTATCTGTTGCAAGAATAAAAGCAAATACATCTTCAAAAGATAAACAGACAGTAAAAACAGAACTACTAAATGGGGCACTTATCTCGTTAAATCCAAAAAATGGAGAGATATTGGCACTTGTTGGCAGTGTTGATTATAAAAAGAATTCATACAATAGAGCAACACAAGGCCGTCGCCAACCAGGTTCAGCTTTTAAACCATTTATCTATCAAGTTGCCCTTGATTTAGGCTATTCAGGTGTTACAGAACTATATGACATAGCACGAACTTATACTTACTATAAAGATGGTGAGGAGCAGAAGTGGCAGCCAAAAAACTATGAAAAAAGTTATAAAGGACTACTTACTCTTAGAGAAGCGCTTGTTCACTCAAGCAATCTTGCAACGATTAATCTAGTCAACGATATAGGACTGCCACAACTGCTCAAAGAGTTTAAAAAGTTTGGTATTAAAAATCTTCCGCCAGATTTATCTATCGCTCTAGGAAGTATCACACTCTCTCCATTGCAACTAGCTCAGTACTATAGCTCTTTTGCAAACAACGGAGTACAAGTTGAGCCAATTCTTATAAAAAATATAGACAAAGGTCTTACAACGATTTTTGAGAGCAAATTAAAGAGTCAGTATATAACAGACCCAGCACAAGCATACATAATGACAACTATACTAAGAGATGTAGTTGATCGTGGTACAGGGCGTAATGCTGCTGTAAAAGGGATAGAACTTGCTGGAAAAACTGGAACTACAAATAAAAATATGGATGGATGGTTCGCAGGATACTCTCCAAGTATAGAAACTATCGTGTGGTTCGGAAACGATGACAATACTCCAATGGACAGAATAGAGACGGGTGGTAGAATAGCAGGACCCGCTTTTTCTATGTACTATGAGAAAGTTTTAGAGCTATATCCTCAGGTTCCAAGAAAGTTTGAAAAGCCAGATGGTATCAAAGAGATTACTATAAATGGTAAAAGAGAGTACTTTAGTGATACTTCAAAACCACCAAGAGTTGACGCAGAAACAAACACAAACGAGACACTGCTCTTTTAGAGAGTGCCTCTTTGCAAAGTTTATATTTTAATACTCGTCACGCACTATGTTGTGACATCTAAAACATGCATGTTCTATGTAAGTGTACGCTCTTTGCGCCTCTTCTCTACGAACTTGACCTGATTGGTTATACTTGTTTTCAATAGCATCTAAGATTATTTGAACATTATGGCTGATGATTTGTGCACTCATAACAGCTTCATTTGCCTTATTTTTTTTCTTCTCAGGAAGCATTGCAGAGAATTTCTCTTTATTTCCAAGTAAATCTTGTGCATGTTGCGCAAATCTTTTTACAGATTGTTCAACACCAGATTGGTCACTTGCGATAAATGCTCTTTGAACTTCGCTAAGTTCAGCATTTAAAAGTAGCATATTTGATTTCAAATCATAAGCAGACAGAGATGAAGATAGAAGTGTTGCTAAACCAACAGCGATTATACTTTTAGTCATAATCAATTCCTTTATTTTGTAGTAATTAATTGTAGCATAATGTGTTTTGATAAGGGATTAGGTTAAGGATAAATTTTTAAATTATTTAGAATTTTTATTTAATAAAAAACAAAGAAATAGAGAATTTCTTTGTTTTGTGTATTAGTTAAAAGCTCTGTTTAATGCGCAAAATAGAGCTTTTACAGAGGCAGTGGCTATATCGTTATCAGCCCCTACGCCAAAACATGAGAGAGTGCTCTGGGTCTCTATCTCTATATATGCTATCGCTTTTGCAGAGCTTTTGTTGCCAAATGAGTGCTCAAAGTATGAGTTAATAGAAAAACTGTTTCTATAATCTTTCATCAAAGCGTCTCTACAAGCATCTACTGGACCATTACCCTCTCCGTTTGAGACTATCTCAGTGCCATTAAGGATGTAGGTAAGTGTACATTTTGAGATACCTTTTAGTGATGAGACTGTAAAATCAACCAAAGAAATATGCTCTTTTATGTTGAAGTAGTTCTCGTTAAATATCTCAAATATCTCTTCACCGCTCAACTCTTGACCTTTTTTATCACTAACATCTTGAACTAGCTTGCCCATCTCTGGATGCATTGCTTTTGGAAGTTGATAACCAAAGTTTTTCTCTAGTATATAAGCAACTCCGCCTTTTCCAGATTGTGAATTGATACGGATGATGCTCTCATAGCTTCGCCCCACATCATCTGGGTCAATAGGAAGATATGGAACTTCCCAATGTGAAGCTGGATTTACCTTTCTGTGAGCTAAACCTTTATTGATTGCATCTTGATGAGAGCCTGAAAATGCCGTATATACAAGCTCTCCAACGTATGGATGACGAACATGAGTCTCTATCTCCGTGCATCTCTCAACTACATCTAAAACCTCATTTACGTTAGAAAAATCAAGTTTAGAATCAATACCTTGAGTTGTCATATTAAGAGCAAGAGTTATGATGTCAACATTTCCCGTTCTCTCTCCATTGCTCAAAAGTGTTCCCTCAACTCTATCAGCACCTGCTAAAAGCGCTAACTCAGTAGCTGCTATACTTGTCCCTCTGTCGTTGTGAGTGTGAGTTGAGATGATTACATTTTCTCTATTGTCCAAATGTCTGCTCATCCACTCAATTTGATCAGCATAGATATTTGGTGTTGCCATCTCTACTGTTGCTGGAAGATTTATGATAACTTTTCTGCTATCACTAATCCCCCATCTTGCTGTTACTGCGTTTGCTATCTCTACTGCATAATCAAGCTCTGTTCCTGTAAAACTCTCAGGAGAGTACTCCAAGTATATCTCTCCATCATGTTGTTTTTCATACTTCTTAACAAGGTCAACACCCTCTAGGGCAAGGGCAATTATATCTTCTCTTGATTTTTGAAAAACCATCTTTCTTTGAGCCACTGAAGTTGAGTTGTATAGATGAACAGTCGCTTTTTTAACACCACGAAGTGCTTCAAATGTTCTCTCTATCAAATGCTCCCTTGCTTGAACTAAAACTTGAATAGTTACATCATCTGGGATAAGTTTGTCATCCACTAAGCGACGTAAAAATTCAAACTCAACTTTTGAAGCAGATGGAAAACCAACCTCAATCTCTTTGAATCCGATTTTGAGTAAGAGTGCAAATAGTGAAAGTTTTTTATTCATATCCATTGGGTTGATAAGTGCTTGATTTCCATCACGTAAATCTACACTGCACCACTTTGGAGCTTGGGTTATGCTATTGTTTGGCCATTGTCTATTTGGCAAATCTATCTTTGGATAGGGACGATACTTCCCTTGTGGAATATTTTTCATAATAAACCCTCATAAATTAAAATTTCAATAATGCACTCTTATATACAGTTATTGTGATGCGAATTATAGCAAAAATGCGATTAGTAGATTGTTTTTAAAGAGGCAGTAGCAAGAAAAAAGAGAAATTAGCTGGCGGCTAAATTTATAATTTGCATATTTAACTCTTTTTTTATCTCATCTATTTGTTGAAGTTTTTGTGAGTAATCTACAAGCGCAGAGCTTTTTTTTAGTACTATCAAGTCGTGGGCTAATTTGTGGAGTTTGGTATGAAGGGCAACCACTTTTTTGTAAGATTTTCTTGAAGTAAAGGTCTCTATATTGGACTCAAGCCACTCTTCTAAATTGCATTTATCCAAATTTAGCACTTCTGTTAGATTTGTAGTATCAAGCAAAAACTCTTCTAGTTTTTTAATCCATGTATTATGTCCAACTGCTACATAGAGGAGCTCCATGTCATCTTTTTTAAATTTGCAACTCTTTATCCACTCTACATCAGGTTTCCAAGCGTTGCTCCACTCTAAAAATAGTTCGGCTCTCATCGGTTTTGCTATTGCGTAACCTTGAGCAAACTCATACCCCATATTTAAGAGGGTTTTCCCATGCTCTATCGTTTCAACACCCTCAGCTATAATTGTTTTTCTAAATGCCAATCCAAGCCCTAAAACTCCCTCTAGTATCGCCAAATCATCAGTGCTGTAAAGCATATTTTGTACAAAACTTTGATCAATTTTTAAAACTGGTACAGGGAGATTTTTTAGATAGGTTAGAGATGAATATCCTGTTCCAAAATCATCAATTGAGAACATAACTCCTATCTCTTTACACTCAGAAATAACATTTAAAACATTACTCATATTTTCTAGTGCGCTTGTTTCTAATATCTCAAGTTCAAGCATTTTAGCAGAGATATTAGGATACTTTTTTAGTTCTATTTTTAGCTTACGGACAAAATCATCTTCTTGAAGCTGTTTTGCACCTATATTTACACTAACTTTTACTTTAATACCATTCTCTTGCCATCTGTTTATCTGTCTAAGTGCAGCAGATATTACCCATTCGCCAAGCTCTATGGCAAGTGGCTGGTCTTCTATGGTTGGTAAAAATGTCATTGGAGCTAAAAGCCCTTTGGTTGGATGCTCCCATCTAATCAGAGCCTCAACGCCTATAATTTCGCCTGAGTGCATATTTACTTTTGGTTGATAGTGTAAAATAAACTCATCTTTAACGATGCCATTTCTAATGTCGCTAATCATTTGGTTAAGAGCTTTTATGTTTTGATCTTTTTGTGTATCAAAAATGTGGAAGCGGTTTTTTCCAGCCTGTTTTGCCAGATACATCGCTTGATCCGCTTGACGCAACAGCTGATCTGCTTCTATCTCTGTTGATTGCGGATAAAAAGTTATACCTAGACTAGCTGATACCTTAAGCACGGCGTTGCCATACTCAACTTTAGTAGAAGCCGCGTTTAGAAGTCTTGATACCGAGGGTACTACTGATTCAAAATCATCCAAATTGTGAATTACTGCTACAAACTCATCACCACCAAGTCTTGAGAGCATATCTCCATCACGAAGAGATAATCTCATGTTTTGAGCAAGTTCGCTTAGGAGATAATCTCCCGCTTCATGGCCATACTTGTCATTTATATCTTTAAAACCATCTAAATCTAGGTAGACAATAGCCAAGATATTTTTGCGTCTTAGTGTTTGTGCCATAGAGTGCTTTAGGATATTTCCCAAAAGAATACGGTTTGCAAGACCCGTCAGAGAGTCGTAGTGGGCAATATACTCAAGTTTTTGTTGATGCTCTTTTATAGCACTTATATCCGAAAATAGAAAAAGATAATATTTAAGAGTTTCACTCTTTTCTTCTTTCTCCTCCTCCTCCTCCTCTTCTTCAATAGTGCTAATATTAAGAAGTGCTGGATAGAGTTCGCCGTTTTTTCTGCGGTTATATATCTCACTGCTCCAATGATTCTCTTTTTTGAGTTGCTTGAACATATCAGTGTAAAATTCTTGATCATGTTTATCAGATTTTAAAATCCTCATATTTTTGCCAAGAACTTCATCTTTTTCATATCCTGTGATATGGCTAAAGGCATCATTTGTATCAATGATAGTTCCATCTTTTAGCGTGATGACAATACCCTCTCTGGAGTTTTTAAATACACTAGCTGCAAGTTTTAGCTTTGACTCCATCTGTCGCTGTTTTTTAATCTCATACATAAGAAGAAGTGTGCTACTTGAGAGTGATTCATAGATAGAGAGTATTAGGTTTATAAGTTCTCTAGTAAAACCATTCATACTTTTAGTAGCTTCTTCTTTTGCCATTTGCATCTCCATACCGCTCTCAATAGCGATAATGACATATGACATATATTTATCTGATTCGAGGATGTGTGAAGCTAACCATCTTGCTAAAAAAGAGAGAGTATCTTGAGCGATTTCAGAGATTGAGCGCTCTTTGATTTGTAGTTTTAGCTCTTTTATCGTGTCTATAAATTTTTGATGTACTGCTATGTGCTCCGCTTCTAATGAGTCATAATGAAAATATTTGTTCCAGATAGCCTCTTCTGTTATGAAGTGATACTCAGTGTAATCTAGCAGCTCATCAAGAATATAATTTATTGAGGTTTCTTGGGAGTCAAAGGCAACCGTACGTGCTAATTTATTTAGAAGTTCAACAAGCCTCTTGTGTTGGCTGTCTATTATCTCTATGTTTGTATTAAATTGATCGTTCCAAGGAAAAATATCGATAGCTTGCATTGGTATGCCTTAACACTTTTGTTTATATTATTATATGTTAATTTGATAATATGTGCAACAGTTTTTAAAAAGATTTTTAGTGGAGTTGCTCTGCTTGTAGGCAGAGCAGAGGAGGATAGATGGAGATTAGCAGCTATAAGTTGTTTTAAACTCATAAGCAGTTGGGCGGCTCTCATCAGGCCAGATTTGTCTCTCAAACATATAGTGCTGATAATCATCAATAAATGTTTTAGTAAATACAGGACTCAAGAATGAGTGATCAGCAATAAGCGCTTCAGTTGCTTCACGTAAAGTATGAGGCATTTGAGGGATACCTTTTTCACGAATCTCATCAAGACTAAGTTCAAATAAATCCTCATCCATAGGACCAACAGGAACAGTTTTGTTTTTGATACCATCTAAACCAGCCATCATCATAGCAGAGAATGCTAAGTATGGACAAGCAGTAGAGTCTGGGAATCTCATCTCGATACGAGTTGCTTTCTCACCAGCACCATATGGAATACGGCAAGATGCAGAACGGTTTTGCATAGAGTAAGTAAGAATTGAAGGAGCTTCAAACCCTGGGATAAGTCTTTTGTAAGAGTTAGTCGTTGGATTTGTAAGTGCTGCAACAGCTTTAGCATGTTTAAAGATACCACCAGCATAGTGAAGAGCCATCTCTGAAAGGTTAGCGTAGTTACCCTCTTTGTAGAAAAGGTTTTTACCATCTTTCCATAGTGATTGGTGAACGTGCATACCGTTTCCATTGTCACCAAAAAGAGGCTTAGGCATAAACGTTGCAGTTTTGCCGTTTAAGTGAGCAACCATTTTTACAACATACTTTAGTTTTTGAACATTGTCAGCAGCACCGATAATATCAGAGAAAACGATACCGATTTCGCCTTGACCTTGTGCAACTTCGTGGTGACCTAAAACAACTTCAAGTCCAACTTGCTCTAACACGTCCATCATCTCAGCTCTTAAGTCAACTTGAGTATCAATTGGAGCAACTGGGAAATAACCACCTTTTACCCCACCTCTGTGACCGCTGTTATATCCATCTGCATAGTGAGTGTTTGAATTCCAGTCACCCTCTTCAGTATCTATTTTGTATCCAGCTTCATTCATGTTGTCAATAATTCTTACGTCATCAAAAACAAAGAACTCATTTTCAGGTCCAAAGTATGCAGCGTCTGCGATGCCTAGAGATTCTGCATGAGCTAAAGTAGCTTTTGCGATAGAACGAGGACATTTTTCATACATTTGACCTTTGTAAATGTCATATACATCACAAATAACAATAATGGTAGGATCAGCAGTAAAAGGGTCTAAAAATGCAGTAGGAACGTCAGCTTTTAAAATCATATCTGATTTGTTGATTGGCTGCCATTTATCTATCGAAGAGCCGTCAAACGGGAATCCGTTTGTTAAATTGTCACT
This sequence comes from Sulfurimonas limnophila, assembly GCF_059705345.1. Classification (NCBI taxonomy): domain Bacteria; kingdom Pseudomonadati; phylum Campylobacterota; class Epsilonproteobacteria; order Campylobacterales; family Sulfurimonadaceae; genus Sulfurimonas; species Sulfurimonas limnophila. The sequence goes on along the minus strand of NZ_AP046127.1, from coordinate 1,964,022 downwards.
GTTTACAGCACTTGCTCTATATGTAACATGGTGCCATGTACCTTTTAAATCAGTAAATCTCAAATCTACATATTTAACATCATTTTCTTGGCAAAAAGAAAAAAATTCTTCTACGTTATTTACAAATTTTCCCATTTGTTTCTCCTAAATTTTAATAACGCGTAGTATAACTCAAAATAGTACAAAAGGGTAGTTCATACTGCCTAAATTTTAGGCAGTTATTTAAAAAGCTTAATCTCTCCGCCCAATTTTGCGTACATCATGAGGTTTGCAATATTTACACTTCTATCACAAGAACGCTCTAGTTTTCTTAAGCTTCCAAGAACTTTTACATACTCTATTGAGAGCTCTTTTTCGTCTATGATTTTGTTAAGAATCTCTTTTTCCAAAACAGAAAAAAGGTCATCATTCATACTCTCTTCAACAAGAACTTTTCTGTAATTGTCTTCATAATTGCACTCTTGGATATTTGTAAAACACTCCAAAATATACTTAAGCGCATTGATACTGCTCTTATGAAGAAGTAGGATACTTGGCTTAAATGGCTCAAGATCGCATCCACCCTTAGCGTGTTCACTCATTCTGCGTGCATATTTTTTTACACCAGCGCCAATGCTCACAAGTTCGTTTGTCATCTTTAAAAATGCTATTAAGAAGCGAAGTTCTTGTGCTTCTGGCCCAAAGAGTGCAAATGTTTTTATAATCTCGTTGTCTATTTCATCGCCATTAAAACCAATCTTGCCGAGTATTGTCTCAACCTCTTTAAATCTTTTTGCGTCATTTAGCTTAAATGCCTCTAAAGACAGCTCATCTGCTGTTATTATCTCTTCTAGAAGAAGTGATAATTTATCTTTTATAATGGTTATTTTTTCATGATATTTTGATCCCATATCTAATCCTTTTTATTTGATTTAAAACGCAAAAGGAACTCGTCCATTTTGCTTCGTTAACCCTCAACCAAGGAGGATAAACCGCTATACACCGAATCAACCGAATTTTCCAGTTATATACTCTTCTGTTAATCTCTCTTTTGGAGTAACAAACATATCTTCAGTTTTACCCAACTCTATAAGTTCCCCTAGATACATAAACCCAGTATAGTCGCTAACACGCGCTGCTTGTTGCATGTTGTGTGTAACTATGATTATAGAGACTCTCTCCCTAAGTTCGACGATAAGTTCTTCAATCCCAGCCGTTGAAATCGGGTCAAGTGCAGAAGTCGGCTCATCAAAAAGTAAAACTTCAGGCTCAACAGCTACCGCTCTAGCGATACAGAGTCTTTGTTGTTGACCACCAGACAAGCCGTTTGCATCATGTTTTAGTCTATCTTTTACTTCATTCCAAATAGCTGCATCTTTGAGTGCTTTTTCAACCCTGCCACTAAGTTCAGTTCTGTTTTTTATACCCTGAAGTTTCAGTCCATAAGCAACATTATCAAAGATACTCATTGGAAAAGCTGTTGGTTTTTGAAAAATCATCCCTATTTGAATTCTAAGTTTTATCAAATCCTCTTTTGATGTTAAAATATTTCTATCTTTAAAAATAATTTCGCCGTTATATTTGTTGTTTGGATATAAATCATGCATACGGTTAAAGCTTCTAAGAAGAGTAGTTTTTCCACATCCTGATGGCCCAATAAGGGCTGTTATGTTATGTTTCGCCACAGGCATAGAGAGTTTTTTAACACTTGGCGTATCTACTCCAGCATAGGTAAACTCAAAGTTTTTAACTTCAAGCGCTTTTTCTTTATTTATCTCAATGATTGTTGCCATTAACGTTTCCCTCTCTTTTTTAATAAAAATAGTCGTCCTAATATATTTAGAGTCAAAATAAACATACTAAGTATAAAAGCGGCTGCCCATCCAAGTTGTTGCCAATCTTCGTACGGACTTGTTGCGTAGTTGTACATAGTTACAGTTAGTGAAGCCATCGGTTGACTCATATCTGTATTTAAAAAATTATCATTAAATGATGTAAAAAGAAGTGGTGCCGTCTCTCCAGCAACACGAGCAACACCGAGTAAAATACCAGTTAAGATACCAGCTTTTGCGCCGCGATAAACAACTTGAATAATTACTTTATATTTAGGAGCGCCAAGTGCAAAGGCTGCTTCTCTGAGAGTTGATGGAACAAGTTGGAGCATATCGTCAGTCGTTCTTAGGATAATAGGAAGCATAATGATGCTTAGTGCAATCGTCCCTGCCCAGCCGCTAAAGTGCCCAGAAGGGGCAACAACAATAGCATAAACAAATGCGCCAATAACGATACTTGGAGCTGACATCATAATGTCTGAAATATCACGGATTATCTCTGCAACTTTAGATTTTTGAGAATATTCGCTTAGATATGTACCAGCTAAAACACCAAGCGGGATACCAAAAAATGAGGCATAGCCAACAAGATAGAGTTGCCCAATAAGAGCGTGTTTTAGTCCTCCATCACTATTTCCTGGAGGAGCTCCTTCATTTAAAAAGATACTCATACTTAGTGCGTCAATCCCGTTTATGATAAGAACGCTTAAAATCCAAAATAAAAAACCCATTCCAATGAGGGCAGAGAGGGTTGAGAGTGCCATGACTATTTCATTTATGATGATTCTTTTTTGAGTGTGTGTCATTATATAACCCTTTTTCTTCGTAAAAAGTAGAACTTAGCAACAGATATAATCGTAAAGCTTACAACAAGAAGAAGCAGTGATAGTTCAAAAAGAGATGAGTAGTAAAGAGCGCTATCGGCTTCTGCAAACTCATTTGCAAGTGTTACTGGAATTGACGTTGCGGGCTGTGTTAAATCTGTTGAAATCTTATGGACGTTACCCATAACAAATGTTACAGCCATAGTTTCACCAATAGCACGTCCAAGTGCTAGTATAAATGAACCGATAATTCCAGCCTTTGCGTATGGAATGATAATGTCTTTTACAACATCCCATTTAGTCCCGCCAAGAGCATAAGCTGACTCTTTTAATATATCTGGAGTAGTGTTCATCGCATCACGTGTTATAGCCGCCATAAAAGGGAGTATCATAACTGAGAGGACGATACCAGCACTAAGCATACTAATACCAACTCCGCCAAATATATCACGGATAATTGGTACGAAGTAAAAAAGCCCCCACATTCCATAAACAACAGAAGGAATCGCCGCTAAGAGCTCTATTGAGACACCAATAGGGCCTTTTAGTTTTGCGTGAGCTATCTCGCTTAAGAAGATTGCAATACCAATTGCAAGAGGAACAGCTAAAATCATTGCTAAAAAAGTAGATATAACTGAGCCGTAAATAGCAGGAAGAGCGCCGAACTTTTCTAAGTTTGGTGCCCATTTGTCTTCTGTAATAAAAAGAAATCCAAATGCTTTTATCGACTCTAGCGAGTGCTCAAAAAGTACACTAAATATCCACGCAACAAGCAATAAAATACCAAAGGCAATAAATCTTGTTGTATTTGCAAAAAGTTTATCTATAAAAATACTCAAGCAATTCTCCCTTTTTTTAAATAATTGCTGAATTTTATGTTTCTTTGATTACAAAAAGATTACAAAAGGGTTTACTTTCTTATATACTTCTTTACAAGGAGTTATTTATGAAAGAAAAAACAAAAACAAAAATAGAGAAAAAAAATAGTAAAAAAGATGAAAAAATAAAGATTTGGGTTAAAAAAGAGACTCTGCTTTATGAGAGAGAGTTGGAAAAACTTCAGATAGAACTACTGAAATTTCAAAACTATGTAAAAGAGAAGGGGCTTAAAGTTCTTATGATTTTTGAAGGGCGTGACGCTGCTGGAAAGGGCGGTACGATAAAGAGAATAACGGAGCATCTTAACCCAAGAGGGGCGAGAATCGTAGCGCTTCCAAAACCAAGTGATCAAGAGAGATCGCAGTGGTATTTTCAGAGATATGTAGCACATCTGCCAAGTGCTGGAGAGATAGTTCTTTTTGATAGAAGTTGGTACAACAGAGCTATGGTTGAGCCTGTTATGGGCTTTTGTAGTGAGAGAGAGCACCATAAGTTTTTAAAAGACGCACCGCAGTTTGAGAAGATGATAGTAGATGAGGATATAAAAATCTTCAAATTCTATTTTTCAGTAACAAAAGAGGAGCAAAAAAAGAGATTTGCGAAAAGAGAGCAAGACCCTCTAAAGCAGTACAAACTCTCTGATGTTGATTTAAGCGCTCAAAGTTTATGGGATGAGTACGCACTTGCAAAGTATATGATGCTAAGTGCGACACATACAGAATCGGCTCCGTGGACAGTCATAAAAAGTGACAACAAAAAAAGAGCCAGAATAAACACTATAAAGCATATTTTGAATTTTGTGGATTATCCAAACAAGATAGAAGATGCCCAGATAGAGGTTGATAGAGACGTGATAGTTTATGGAAGAGATGAAACAATAGCGATGGAGAGCAAGTTCAAATTTTCGCCAAAGAGCAAGTAGTAGCTGTAATCATCTTGTAATATGGAGCCATTATAATTTCGCAAACATTCAAAAAGGAAAACAAATGTTAAAGAAATTAGCTTTAGTTACTTTGGTTGCAGCAGCATCAATTAGTTCTTCATTCGCGTCGGATAAGATAAACGGTGCAGGTGCCTCGTTTCCTGCTCCTTTATACTATGATTGGGCATATAACTATAAAAAAGATACAACAAATCTTGTAAATTATCAGTCAATAGGTTCAGGCGGAGGAATCAAGCAAATCGCAAAAAGAGTTGTTGAGTTTGGTGCATCTGATGAAGCTTTAAGCACGTTAGCACTTGCAAAGGATAACCTATTTCAGTTTCCAGCTGTGATAGGTTCAATCGTAGTTGCATTTAACGTAGATGGAGTTGCTGATGAAACTCTTAAGCTTAGCAATGAAGTTGTAGCAGATATTTTTGCAGGAAAAATTACAATGTGGAATGATAAAGCTATCGCAGTGGATAATCAAGGGCTTAATCTTCCAAATGAAAAAATCATAGTTGTTCACCGTTCAGACGGTTCAGGAACGACTTTTAACTTTACTTACTATTTAACTCAAAGTTCTAAGAACTGGAAAGAGAGTTTTGGAACTGGTAAAGCGGTTGACTGGGCTACTGGAATCGGCGGAAAAGGTAATGAGGGTGTTGCAAGTTTAGTTAAACAAACTCCTTACTCAATCGGATATATAGAAAATGCTTACAAAGAGAAAAATAACCTTTCAGCTGCTGTTCTTAAAACTGCAAACGGTAAATGGGTAAAAGCAACAGAAGAGAACTTCAAAGCTGCCGCAAAGTATGCTACTTGGACAAAAGAGAAGCACTTTTACTCTGTTTTAGCATTGCAACAAGGTGATACATCTTACCCAATAGTTGCGGCTACATTTATCCTTCTTCCTAGAGAAGGCGGCGAAATGAATAAAAAAGTAACTGCTTTCTTTGACTATGCTTTTAAAAATGGTGACGAGAGCGCTAAAAAACTCGGTTACATTCCTCTTCCTGAGGAGACTAAAAAAATGATTAGAGAGTACTGGGCAGAAAACCTTAAATAATCGTTTATCTACACTCATTCTATATTTTCTCTCCTAATAAAATCTCCTACCAAGCCCTTGCAACTTCTCATTGCAAGGGCTTTTTTTCGTTTTAAAACCTTTTTTATTTTTGCATAACAACTGTAATCTTTTCGTAATCTAATGATTTTATAATTCTCTCACAAAAAAACAAGGGAATAAAAAATGAAAAAAATCGTTTTATCAACTATAGCTGCATTAGCGGTTAGCGCGACTAGCTTAAGTGCTGCTCAGCAGTTTTATGTAGATGACAAAGGACAAGTGTTTACAACTTCTGCTCCTGACCGTGTTGCTCTAAGTGCAAATGATGGTGTTTCTATAAGTTCAAAAGCTGTTCGTTTAGATTTTAGCGGTACTCACTATTTTGGTTTAACATCTGTACAGCCTGATTTAACGGGTCCAAGTGTTGATAACTCTACTGGTTTTGAGCTTCGCCGTAACTACTTGCAAGTTAAAGCATATTTTAACGACAAAGACTTTTTCCGTGTAACATTAGATACAACAAAAGAGCTTGGTTCTAGTACGGACTATGCTGATATATACGCTAAATATGCTTATCTTTATTTAGAAGGTGTTCTTCCTTATACTGGTGTAGAGATTGGTATTGCTCACCGTCCTTGGATTGACTATGAAGAGCACAATTCTTGGCATTACCGTTCAATCAACAAAGTCGCTATTGAACAAAAAACAAATACAACAGATAGCGGTCCAGACTTAGTCAACTCGGCTGACCTTGGTTTCAACTTGAAAACTAAAACAGAAAACTTCAGTTCTGAAATAGGTATGTTTAACGGTGAAGGTTATCATGCTGATAAAGCTGCAGCAAATCAAGAAAATAGTACAGACCTTTCACTAGAATGGCGTTTGACTGGTCACTTGATTGGTAGCGGTAACAAACTTGGTAAAAACGATCGTACAAAAGCGACCTATTTAAATGTTTCAACATACGGTTTAATGTCTAGAAACCATAAAGATAATGATATTGTTATAGGTGATAAATCTGAATATGATCGTTCTATCTACGGAATTCATGCAGTTTATAATCAACCAATGTTCTTGATAGCTGCTCAATACTATATTGCTAATGATGATGCACAAAACACAGCATTAACTGGAGCTGCAAGTAAGGATTATAAGGGATGGTCTCTTAATGCTGAAGTTCGTCCAATGACTGATTGGACTATCCTTGGTCGTTATGATGTTAGTGATATCGACAAAACTACTTATACTGCTGGAGTAGGCGTTACAGCTAAAGATCAAGATATGAAACAAATTCTTCTTGGTGTTGCATACAAATATAACAAAAACGTAAGTTTTATTGCTTCAGGAAAACACATTACGGATGATGCAAAAACATGGACGGCTCTTACACTAGCAGATGCAAAAGAGAAAAATGTTTACATGCTTACTACAGAAGTTAAATGGTAACAAATACGCGCTAGACTTCTTTAAAGACTAGCGGATAAATATAAAATATTGAAATTTTCAAAATTCTCCTTTTTTCTCTCCTAAAATGGCAACACTTCTCTCTCTTGTGTTGCCTTTAATAAAGCTCCTATCTACTAGATTAATACAACATAAACATCATTTTAGATAAAATGGCAACAATTTTTATGTAGTAATTATTGGAGAAGCATATGGATGCAGCTAAGTATATTTGGATGAATGGAAAGTTTGTTGGGTGGGATGATGCAAAGGTGCATGTTCTTTCTCATACACTACACTATGGAAATGGCGTAATTGAAGGCACAAAGGCATATAAAACCCAAAAAGGTTATGCTATTTTTCGTCTAAATGAGCACACTACAAGATTAAAAGAGTCTGCAAAAATGACTCTAATGGATATTCCTTACTCAGTTGAAGAGTTAAACAAAGCTCAAATAGAACTAGTCGCAAAAAATGAATTTAAGGGCGATAACGTATATCTGAGACCATTTGCATTTTTAGGATATGGTGTTATGGGTGTTTACCATAAACACGCTCCAGTTGAAACTGCTGTTGCTGCTTGGGAGTGGGGTGCTTATCTTGGTGAAGAGGGTATGAAGAAAGGTATAAAACTTAAAATCGTATCAATGACTAGACCAGCAAATACTTCAAATATGGGTAAAGCAAAGGCCGTAGCAAACTACTTGAACTCTCAAATGGCTAAGTATGAAGCGATTGACTGCGGATATGAAGAAGCACTGCTTCTAGATGATCAAGGTTATGTTGCAGAAGCTTCAGGAGCTAGTTTCTTTATGGTAAAAAATGGAGTTTTAATCACTCCTCCAAATGATAACTCACTAGAGTCAATTACTCAAAAAACAGTGATTGAATTAGCGACTGATATGGGCATCAAAGTTGAGCGCCGTCGCCTCTCAAGAGAGGATGTATATACCGCAGATGAGGCATTTTTAACTGGAACTGCTGCTGAAATCACTCCTGTTCGTCATGTTGATGGCAGAGATATAGGATGTGGTTCTCGTGGCGAAATGACAGAGAAACTTCAAAGTAAATATTTTGACGTTGTATTTGGCAGAGATAAAAAATATGAGCACTACTTAACTTATATTAATTAACAGTGATTTCTGCCACCTGCGTGGCAAGCTTTAGTGCCATAGCGGCTAGCGTAGTTTGGCGGAATCGAGGTGCCCCTTGAGGGTATATTTCCGACAAGCGTAATAAATAGAACAGAAGGAATTAAAAAAATGAAGGACAACATAACAATGGCATCGGATATGAATGACTATTTTAATAAGAAAAAGAGCCAGAGTGATGGGTTTGAGAAAAAATCAAGCGGCGGGAGTGGCGGCGGTGGAAATATTCCTCAAATGCCAAAGATAGATTTTAACTTTGGCGGAGGAAAAGCAGGGATTGCTTACTTTTTAGTAGCAATTATTATTGTTTTGATTTTGGCAAAACCTTTTACGATTATCGAAGAGGGTGAACGCGGAATATTAAGCACTAATGGTAAGTATCAAGATCAAGCACTTCTTCCAGGACTACATTTTATCCTTCCTGTAATTCAAAAAGTTTATATTGTAGATACAAAAGTTCGTATTATTAACTATGCATCAAGCATTGAAGCAGGTGGCGGAAGTGTTTCATCAGGAATAAATGCAAAACCTGCCATTACCGTTCTTGATAAACGCGGTCTTCCTGTTGCTATAGAGCTTACAGTTCAGTATAGACTAAATGCGCAATTCGCGGCACAAACAATCTCTAACTGGGGATTCAGCTGGGAAGATAAGATAATCAATCCAGTTGTTCGTGATATTGTTCGTAATGTTGTTGGTAAATATGATGCTGAGAGTCTTCCGCAGATGAGAAACAGCATAGCTGAAGAGATAGAGATCGGCATTAGAGCAAGTGTCACAGGCTTGGAAAATGCTCCTGCAGATTTACAATCAGTTCAACTTCGTGAAATTTTACTACCTCCAAAAGTAAAAGAGCAGATAGAAAATGTTCAAATAGCAAAACAACAAGTTCAAAAAGCTGAACAAGATGTTTTACGTGCTGAACAAGATGCGCTAAGACGTGCAGCAGAATCAAGAGGTATAGCTGAAAAAGCAAGAATTGAAGCTCAAGGTCTTGCAGATGCTATAACAATTGACGCAGATGCAAAATCAAAAGCTAACTACTTGATCTCAAAATCATTAACTACTCAGCTTTTACAATTAGAGCAGATTCAAGTTCAAGGCAAATTTAATGATGCTCTTAGAGAAAATAAAGACGCTAAGATTTTCCTAACTCCTGGAGGCTCAACGCCAAATATCTGGGTAGATATGAAAGATGCTAAACAGAGAACTACTACGGTTACTGAGTAGATAAAAAATGCAAGAAACTATAGATAAAATAGACTGGCAGAAGATTGAACTTCTGCCAGTAATAGTTCAAGATGTCACAACCAATGAAGTGTTGATGATGGCATATATGAACAAAGAGGCACTCTCTCTTTCTCTTAGTACAAAAATAGCTCACTACTTCTCACGCTCAAAACAGCGTATCTGGAAAAAAGGCGAGAGTAGCGGACATATACAAGAGATAGATAGTTTTAACATCGACTGCGATAATGATACTCTTTTGATAAAAGTAACTCAACACGGCGTTGCTTGTCATACAGGCAGACGTTCTTGCTTTTTTACTGAACTAGAAACAGGCGATATACAGAGCGAAGTAGAAGTTAAAAGTGAAGCTCTTTATGGAGTTGTTGATACACTTTATCATACTATTCAAGAGCGAAAATTTGCAGACCCTTCAACTTCATGGACTGCAAAACTTCTTAGCAAAGGCGACAATACAATACTTAAAAAAGTTGTAGAAGAGGCAGCTGAGTTTAGTTTTGCGTGTAAAGACAGTGATGAAAAAGAGATAGTTTATGAAGCAGCAGATTTGACTTATCATGTTCTTGTGGCCCTCGCATCTAAAAATATATCTCCAGATAGAATCAAGCAAGAGCTTGCCCGCAGATTTGATATGAGCGGAATTGCTGAGAAAAATTCAAGAGATACATAGATAAATATGGAGAAGTTAAACGAATTCATCAAAGAGTTGATTATCTATGATTACATTCTTTTTGGTGTCTCTTTACTTCTTTTTCTGCTTTTTATAACTATTGGTATAATATTTTATCGAAAAAAATTATTAGCATTTTTTCTTATACTCTTTGCATTTACAACTCTTATATTTGGCTCAACACTCGGTTATGTTGAGATGCACAAATATCTTTTTAAAAATGAAATAACACTAATTAGTCAGAAAAAACTCTCTTTTACGGAAGCTATTGTGCTTTATGGAACTTTAAAAAATCTCTCAAATAGAGATTTTAAAAGTTGTAAAATTAGAGCAACCGTATATAGAGTAAGCGGTAATAAGATAAAAGATTATATAAGAAAATTTAAGCCTATTGCTAAGATGTCGATTGTTGAAGAAAATATTGCTCTTGGACAAGAGCGTGAAATTAAGATTATTATAGACCCATTTGTTTATAGTGGGGATTATAATATTTCTCTTGGAGCAGATTGTAAATGATTACCCTTTTTAACTTTTGGCACTACATAGCATTTGGTATTGGATTTTTGGTTTTTGGAGCTGGAATTTTTCTTGCCATGCAACAAAAAAAGCCAAGCATGATTTTTTCTATAATATTTTCAGTGGCGCTTATAACTGTTTTAATGTCTTCTGTTTCAGTAGTTGTTATAGATAAATACACAAAAGTAGCAAAACTTTACAAGCTAGATAACAAAAGAAACTTAAGCACAGAAGAGATTATGTATAGCGGTATAGTAAAAAATGAGGGAAATTTTGAGATTGGCGAAGTTACATTTGAGATAAAGCTCGTAAACAAAGGGCATGTAAGTGGCAATGTAAAAGCTGGTACATTTTACGCTCCAAGAGGGTTTTTAAACTTTTTTGATTTTTTAACATCTGATGAATCACGAAGAGAGGCAAAACCGCAACAAATTGTACATGAATTTGTAGTAGCAAAAAATCTAAAACCTAACGAGAGCAAAGAGTTTAGAGTCTATTTTCCTTATCCACCATACTTTAGCAGTGTTTCACACTTCTCTAAAGTATATGCACACTAATACTTAAGCCCAAAAGGTTTAAGAGTACTGTTTATCTTTTTAATCTGTCTATTTTTATCTCTACACCAATTTGGAGCAAGAAGAGAGTTGTCATTTATTCCAGCTGTTACTCTTTGAACAGATACATCATCTGGTTTTAACAGGATAGCTTTACTCAGCGTGTCAAGATATAACTCTTCACTAATTGGCGAAAAATCTCCCTTGATATAATCATTTGCAAGAGCTGTTTTTTTTACAACATAAAGAGGATGATATTTTACAGAATCAATCCCCCAAAGATAAGCTTCTTGCGCTGTATGAAGCATCATCTCTTGTGTCTCATCTGGCAGACCAAATATAAGATGCCCACATACATGTAATCCACTCTCTTTTGCCTTTAATATCCACTCTTTGACATTTGCACTGTCGTGACCACGATTTATTTTTTCAAGTGTTTTATCATAAACAGACTGTATTCCAAACTCTATCCATATCTCTTTTTCTTTGTTAAGCTCAGTTATATACGCTAACGTCTCATCAGTTATGCTATCTGAGCGTGTGCCTATGCTAAGGCCAACTACATCATCAAATGATAGAGCTTTTTCATATAGAGCCCTTAGCGTATCAAGAGGAGCATAGGTGTTTGTAAAAGATTGAAAATAGACTAGAAATTTTTTAGCTCCATACTCATCACGTTGTCTTTTGCTAATGGCATTAAACTGCATTTCAAGTTGAAGAAGTTGCTTGTCTAGATTTGGATTTGTTTGTGAGTTTAGATTTAGATGAAATCCCTTTAGCTCTTGGACTTGATTCGTACTTGCGCTAAAAGAGTCATTTTCACAAAATGTGCATCCACCCTTAGCGACTGTTCCATCTATATTAGGACAGGTGAAGCCAGAGATATTTATGCCAACTTTGTAGACTTTGCAACCAAACTTATCTCGTAAGTAGTTGCCAAAGGTAAAAATTTGTTTCATTAAACTATGTATTTTCCTGTAAAACAAGCAGTACAGTAGTTGTCTGTATCTGTCTTAACGCTTCTAAGAAGTGAAGCTTCATCTAGGTAAGCTAATGAATCAGCTTCAATGAACTTACATATATCATCTTGGCTCATATTTGCAGCTATTAACTTATCTTTATTTGGTGTGTCAACTCCATAGAAACATGGATCAGTTGTAGGAGGAGAAGATACTCTCATATGAACTTCACTAGCTCCTGCCTCTTTTAACATTCTTACAATTCTTTTTGATGTTGTTCCACGAACTATTGAGTCATCTACAACGATAACTCTTTTGCCTTTGATAATGTCAGTCATTGGAGAGAGCTTCATTTTAACTTTTAAATCTCTCATCTCTTGAGTAGGTTCGATAAAAGTTCGTCCAATGTAATGGTTTCTCATAATTCCCATCTCATAAGGGATACCGCTCTCTTGAGCATACCCAATAGCAGCAGGTACACCACCATCTGGAACAGGGATAACCATATCTGCTTCAACAGGTTTTATATGAGCTAACTCTCTTCCCATATCTTTTCTTGTCTGATAAACACTCTGTCCAAAAACTCTTGAATCTGGTCTTGAAAAATAGACATATTCAAATATACAATGTTTTGGGGTTGGTTCAAAAACTTGTATGCTCTCTGGCTCTTTATCTTCATCAAAGATAAGAAGTTCACCAGGTTTTACATCTCTTATAAACTCTGCTCCAACTAAATCAAACGCACATGTCTCACTTGCAACTATGTATCCTCCGCTTGGTATTTTACCTAAGCTTAGAGGGCGAAAACCATGACGATCACGCATTGCAAACATCTTTGTTCTACTTAAAAATACAAGAGAAAAAGCACCCTCAATTTTACCAACAGCATCGATGATTCTATCTAGGAGTTTTCTTTTTTCGCTTTTTGCGATAAGATGGATAAGATTTTCAGTATCCATAAATGTTTGAAAAATTGCACCTTTGTCGATTAGTTTATTTCTAATCTCTTCAGCATTTGTAAGGTTTCCATTATGAACAATAGCCATCTCGCCTAAATCATATCTTGCAAAAACTGGCTGAGCATCTAGAATTGAGTCATCTCCAGCAGTTGAGTAGCGGGTATGTCCTATTGCACTTGAACCTCTTAGAGTTTCTAGTTTTTTCTCATCAAAAACACGCATAACAAGACCACGTTTTTTGATAGTTTGTAGTTTTGTTCCGTTTGAAGAGCTGATTCCAGCTGCTTCTTGACCACGATGTTGAAGTGCGTGAAGTGAAAAATAAGCCAGTTTTGAAGCCTCTTTATTGCCATAAATTCCTACAACTGCACACTTTTCATTCATATCTTCTAGCACATTTCTCTCCTTGGCTAAGTAGTTAAATATTTTCGCGATTATACTAAAATCAAATTAAAATAAAATTGATTTAAATTTCTAAACAGTCACTTATAGAGTAGAGACCTGCCTCTTTTTTTGCCAACCATGAAGCGGCTCTAATAGCGCCTTTGCTAAATGTGTTTCTTGAAGTCGCTGTATGATTTAGCTCTATAAATTCGCCATCATTATAAAAACCAACCGTGTGACGCCCTACAATATCTCCACCGCGAAGAGCCATAACTGCTATCTCATCACTGTTTCTCTCACCGATATTGCCATCTCTTCCACTTACACGTACCTTGTTAAGGTCTAAACCACGCCCATGTGCTGCTGATTCTGCTAGAGTAAGTGCTGTTCCGCTTGGCGCATCTTTTTTATGTTTATGATGCATCTCCACTATCTCTATATCAAAGCCATTTAGCGCTGCTGAAGCTTGATGTACAAGTTTGTTTAAAAGAGCAACTCCTAAAGACATGTTAGTAGCATATAAAATCGGCATATGCTCACTTGCTTGTTTTAAAAGATTTAGTTGATGAGCATTTAATCCAGTTGTCCCGATAACCAAAGGCTTTGGAGTTTGAAGTGCTGCCTCAAGCAGAGCTTCACAAGCCTCAGGAAGAGAGAAGTCGATAACAATATCACATGCATGAAGAAATGACTTCATGTCTGTACTAACAAGAACTGATGGGTCAATTGAGAAATCAAGAGAGTTCCTTACATAAACAGAACTCAAACTAATATTTTTACTTGATTTTAGGTCGTCTATAAGCAGTTTTCCAACTCTTCCATTTGCACCAAAAACACCAACTTTTACCATTTTATTCCCCTTTTTATACCTATAACATTTAAAATTTAATCTTAGTGATTTAACAACTCATCAACATAAGAGATTGCTTTTAGTGCAGCGACTGCACCATCCCCAGCAGCACTTACAACTTGCTTAGGAGCAGATATACGCATATCTCCAGCGGCAAAAAGTCCCTTTAGAGAAGTTTGCATGCTAATGTCAACGATAACTTCGCCTTGTTTGTTCATCTCACATAAAAAAGTACCATCTTCTTGTTTTAGAGTTTGGTTGTTTACATCATTGCCAACAAAAGTAAATACCCCTGGAACTTTAATATCACGTATTTCACCACTATTATTTTTTATAAAAATCCCAGTAACACCCATTGCATCACCATATACTTCTTCTGGAGAAGAGTTTAAAACCAGCTCTATGTTTTGTGTTCTTTTAACTCTCTCTACTGTATTTGGAGCAGAGCGGAAGGTGTCACGTCTGTGAACAAGATATACTTTTGAGCATATTTTAGCAAGATAAAGTGCCTCTTCAAGAGCAGTATCTCCTCCGCCAATGACAACTACCTCTTTTCCTTTGTAGAAAAATCCATCACATGTAGCACAAGTGCTCACGCCTTTTCCAAAGAGAGCATTCTCTCCCTTAAAACCAGCGCGTCTTGGGGATGAACCAGTACAAACTATCACACTGTGAGCCTCTGCTACCGTGCCATCTTCTTTAAGAATTTTAAAAATATCTCCATCTTTGCTAACTCTAAGAACAGCAACCATCTCATGTTTAAGACCAAATTTTTGGCACTGCTGGGGCCATGGAATCATAAGGTCCATTCCACTGATTTCGCCCGTAACACCAGGATAGTTTTCTATTTCAGAACTTTGAGTAATTTGACCACCAGGCATACCTTTTTCAAACATAACTACATTTTCTAATCCACCACGAGTAGCGTAGAGTCCAGCAGTTAAACCAGCAGGTCCGCCACCTATTATTGCGCAATCTAAAATCATAAATATAATCCTTCTACAAATCTTTTATTTTATTTGACAACTCGTTTAAATTGTCTAGTTTGAGTATCATACTATCTTGTTTATAAATCTGCTCTTTCGTTTTTTTTATAAAGAAGATAGATGGGGATTCATAGATATTAAACCTCTGGATAAAGCTAAGTGACGTTTTTGTTCCAGACCTAAGAAACGTTGTGCCCTTGGTGTTTGGAAAGACTTGGTTATAGTAGTCTATTGCCAAAATTTGATAGTTAAGTTTTGTTTGAGATAAGAGCTTCGCAGTATCAGGTTCTCTTGAAGAGTAAAATACTATTATATAGTCATCTTCTATAGGTTTAAAAATATCTTTTTGCTCGTAAAATGTCCACTCTCTAAAGTCGATAAATTTATATTCTGCGAATTTGTAGTTGAAGTATGCAAAAGCGGCAGCTATCATCGCTGCGCCAAAGAAAGAGGCTAGAAGAGTAGATAAAGAAAAGAGACTTTTGCCTCCTTGCTTCACCAATCCACTCTTTAAATTACGCTAAAAGAGCGTCGATTTTTTGTGCAAGAGCAGCTTTAGATTGTGCTCCAACAACTTGATCTACCATTTTACCATCTTTAAAAAACATGATAGTTGGGATAGAACGGATACCAA
This sequence comes from Sulfurimonas limnophila, assembly GCF_059705345.1. Classification (NCBI taxonomy): domain Bacteria; kingdom Pseudomonadati; phylum Campylobacterota; class Epsilonproteobacteria; order Campylobacterales; family Sulfurimonadaceae; genus Sulfurimonas; species Sulfurimonas limnophila. The sequence continues at coordinate 1,948,163 of NZ_AP046127.1, read as the reverse complement.
ATTTAACAGCAATATCTTGCTCTTCATCAGTATTTACTTTACAAATTTTAGCTTTACCTTCATAATCATTTGCTAACTCTTCAATAACAGGAGCAATCATACGACAAGGCCCACACCATGGTGCCCAAAAATCAACTAAAGAAACACCTTCACTTAATGTAGCTTCAAAATCTGAGCTAGTTAATTCTATATATTTTCCCATTTTAATTTCCTTACTTAATTTTATGTTGGGGCATTATACATAGCCAAGTCTTTAAAATTGCTTTTATAGTGAATCTATTAAAGATTTATAAACTCTTTTTTTCTGTTTCGATAGATTACACATTCGCTAAAGCCCAACTCTTTGACCATCTTCATAGTTTCATCACTAAAGAGCCCAACTTGTTCTGGCTTGTGAGCATCAGAGGCAAATGTTATAGGAATATTTAGTTTTTTAATCTCTTGCAGCAACTGAGGCGATGGGTATGCCTCGGAAACTGGCTTTCTAAAACCTGCGACATTAATCTCAATAGACATATCTGCATCTTTGATAGCACGAAGGGCATCTCTTGCTATGTCTGTAATATTGCCTTTTGGCATAAATTTAAAAATTTTTATTAAATCTAAGTGCCCGACTATATCAAAAAGTCTACTTTTTGCCATCTCTTCAATTGCATCAAAATATTTTTGCCAAATCTCATCAATATCTTGATTTTCATAATCTTTTATAAACTCTGGGTTATCAAATCCCCACTCATTTATAAAGTGTACACTCCCGATGAGATAGTCAACTTTTGCATTTAGCACTCTCTCGTCCATATAGCCTCTTAGATAATCTACTTCATAGCCTAAAAGAATTTCTATTTTATCTTTATAGTGTTCTTTAGCCTCTAAAATATTCTGCTCATACTCTCTCATTTGATCAAATCTCATACGATATTTTGGGTCAAAATCCATTGGTGCATGTTCTGAGAATCCAAAATATTTAATATCGCACTCAATAGCTTTTTCGATATACTCGACTATTTCTCCCTCTGCATGATTACAAAGTTTAGTATGATTGTGCAAGTCAGCTATCATTTTGTCATTCCAATTTTATATATTTTTCGATATTATAGTGTCAAAACAATAAATTTAGATAATTTGATATATATGGAGAAGTAATTATGACTCAAGAAGAACTTGATGCTTTAATGAGCGGCGATATTGATGATATGGATTCTTTTGAAGATGAGCAAAGTACTTCTGTGCAAGATGATTTGGAAGTAGCAGAAGATGAGTCATTTGATGAGTTGGAAGCAGAAGAAGATGTTGGTGTAAAAAAAGATAGAGAAGAACCAGTTGGATACACAAAACAAACTGCTCATCACTGGCCTATGCCAGCTACTGATGAGAACAAAATGGTTCATCAGTTAGATGATGTAACAAAAGAGAGTGAAGAGAAAGCTAGTGAGATATTTGATATTATAGATGGTGTTTCAAATAAGCTTATGGAGAGTGAGGATTTTGTTAATACAGTTGTTGAGACTCTAGAGAGCAATATTAAGTTATTTATAACATTAAATAAAAAATTTCCAGATGTTGAAGCTTTTGCTGTTCAACTGGAAAAAAACACTACAGCGCTTGATGAAGCAAATCAGATAGCAGATGCTCTTCAGTCTGGCGGAGATTCTATCATGAGTGTTATGGATATTATGCAGTATCAAGATATTCATCGTCAAAAGATAGAGCGTGTTATAAACGTTATGCGCGCACTCTCTAACTATATGAACTCTCTTTTTGAGGGTAGAATTGATGACGACAAAAGGGTCTCTTCTGCTCAACATATTGCTGGAGACACTCATAACGAACTTGCTTCAAATGAAGATATAGAAGCGCTACTCGCAAGTTTTGCAAAATAATGAGTCAAGTTGAATTGTTGTCTCCTGCGGGAACATTAGAGAAGTTAAAAATTGCTATTGATTTTGGGGCAGATGCTGTTTATGGCGGAGTAAGTCACTTCTCTTTGCGTATTCGTTCTGGAAAAGAGTTTAGTTTTGAAGAGTTTGAAGAGGGCATAGCTTACGCACATGCAAGAGGCAAAAAAGTCTATGCAACAATAAACGGGTTTCCTTTTAACTCACAGCTAAATCTTTTAAAAAAACATATTTTAAAAATGACTGAGTTAAAGCCTGACGCTTTTATAGTTGCAACACCAGGTGTTCTAAAACTATGTCATGAGTTAGCTCCTGATATGCCACTTCATCTCTCAACTCAAGCCAATGTTATGAATGTTCTTGATGCAAAAGTTTACTATGATATGGGAGCTACTCGTATTATTACGGCAAGAGAGATTTCACTTCGTGATTTGGTGGAGATAAAAAAAGAGCTTCCAGAGTTGGAACTTGAAGTATTCGTTCACGGCTCTATGTGTTTTGCATACAGCGGACGATGTCTTATCTCTACTCTTCAAAGTGGGCGCGTTCCAAATCGTGGAAGTTGTGCAAATGATTGTAGATTTCCTTATGAGATGTACGCCGCAAATCCAGAGACTGGAACACTCTTTAGGCTTGAAGAAGATGAGGGTGTTGGAACTTATATCATGAATTCAAAAGATTTAAATCTTGCTTCACATATAAAAGAGATACTTGATACTGGCGCGGTTGATTCTATAAAAATCGAAGGTCGTACAAAAACATCATACTATGCAGCAGTTAGTGCAAAAGCGTACAGAATGGCGTTAAATGACTACTATAACGGCATAAATGATGTTCAAAAATACCAATATGAGCTTGAGTCTCTTCAAAACAGAGGCTATACAGATGCTTATCTTATCTCAAGACCTTTTGAAAAGCATGATACTCAAAGCCTTGATTTTACTATGCAGCTTGGAACTCATCAAGTTAGTGGACAAGTGGATGAGAGAGGGACACATTTTTTGTGCAAATACAAAACTTTGCCAAATGATGAGCTAGAACTTGTTGCTCCTCTTGACGCAAAAATAGAGATAGTAGACAATGAAATAGGCACTACTTATGAGAGAGATGGCAGAGTTTATATGAAGTTGAAAAAACTTGTAGCCGAGAATAGAAAAGTTTGGGATGAGGTGCATAGTGGAAACTTAAATCCTATAACACTTCCAATAAAACTGCCTCCGTATACATTCTTAAGAATTCCAGCTTCTGCAGAGATGGGAACATATCCAAAAGCATAAAATATGTATGCTCTAACTTCACTTACATGGAAAAGCAAATTTAAAAAGCTGTGATATAATCGCCCATCAAAAATAAGGAAGATAGATAGATGAAATTTGTTTCAATTGTAATAGGCAGCAGAAGTGATTATGAGATTATGAAGTCTTGTTCAGATACGCTTGAGGCGTTTGGTGTCTCTTATGAGATGATTATATCTTCAGCACATCGCTCTCCTGAGAGAACAAAAGATTACATTGTAGCAGCAGAAAAAAAGGGTGCTCAAGTTTTTATAGCGGCGGCTGGTATGGCTGCTCACTTGGCAGGTGTTTTATCTTCTAAAACTGTAAAACCTATTATCGGTGTTCCTATGAGTGCATCAGCTTTAAGTGGTATAGATGCACTTCTTTCAACTGTTCAAATGCCAGCTGGAATGCCAGTTGCTACAGTTGCAATAGGAAAAGCAGGAGCTATAAACTCTGCATATTTAGCTATGCAAATCTTAGCGCTTGAAAATGAAGAGTTAGCTGTCAAGCTAAAAGAGGATCGTATAGCTAAGGCTAAAAAAGTTGAGATGGATTCGCTGGAGATAGAAACTATAATTTCATAGTGATGAAAGATTTACTAGGTGCCTTTTGTGGGTGTGAAATAAATTAAAGGAATATCTATGAAGTGGATGCGTGATGAAGAGTATATGGAGCTAACAGGGCTGGATATATCTGCTATCGATGATTTGGCTCAAAGAGGTAAACTTACTCTAAAAGTTGAGGATGGTATCAGATATATTGATCCATCAAAGGGAGCTAGAGAAGTAGTTCCTGCCCAACTAAGAGAGCTCTCTGCGCATAACACAAAAGAGATGTTAGTCCAACCTCAATTTGTTGAAAAAACAATAGGCACTATCATAAATCTACATGAGAAAGTCCTTGACGCAAAAGATGAAACACTAAAAGCAGTAAGAGTTGAAAATGAGTTTTTAAGAGAAGCTCTTGGTTCTCTTCAAGAGCTTTATGATGAAGATAGAAAAACGATACATACACTCCAAGAGCAGTTAAAGCTCTCCCAGCAAGAAGTCGAGTTTATGAGAAGAAAATATAAACTTATGTGGAACAAAGCCATAGACGAACACACTGATAAGTAGTAGATATTTTATAGTATGAATATAGATGAAGCTTGTGTTACATGTATAATAAATCAAAGTGTAAAAGTAGCAAATGCAATTGGCGCAGATGAGGCGCTTTCTAAAAAATTAACTTCAAGTGTAGAGGAGATGAGCAAATCTTTCTCCTTTAGCGACGCTCCTCCTGAAATAGCCTCTTATGTTTATGAAAAAATGGCGCAAATAGCCAATAAAATAGATTTATACGATGAAGTAAAAGAGCTCTCAACAAAAAAAGCACTCTCTTTTGTTCCGCTCTTAAAAGATAAACTCTCAAAATCAAAAAACAAGTTATTGACCGCTACAAAAATAGCCGTGGCTGGAAATGTTATTGACCTCGCTGCTGAAGTGGAGTTTGACTTAAAAGATGAGCTTGATAAAATCTTTTATACTGATTTCGCCCATGATGATTTTTCTCTCTTTGAAAAAAAACTTCAAAGCGCAACGAGTGTTTTAATAATCGGAGATAATGTAGGTGAGCATATTTTTGATTATATGTTTATTGAAACACTCAAAGAGTTCTACCCAGAGATAAAGTTTTCATATATGGTTCGTGGAAACCCAATCATAAATGATGTAACTATGAAAGAGGCAAGAGAAGCTGGATTTGATGAGCTTTGTGAGCTTGTTGACAGCGGTGTAAATAGTCCAGGATTTGCATATACTAGGGCTAACGCTTACTCAAGAGAGCTCTTTGACAAGGTTGATTTGGTAATAAGCAAAGGGATGGGAAACTACGAGTGTATGAGCCCATCACATAGGGCTGACATATGTTTTTTACTCAAAGTTAAGTGCGCAGTTGTTGGGGCGCACTTAAACAAAGAGATAGGCGATATAATCTGTAAAATCGTATAAAAACTACTCAAAAACCATAAGCGCGTAACCATCATTTTGGTACTTTATAGTATCTAAGAAGCTATTTGGAGAAATTTTTACAGACGGGATTACGCTACTCTCATCAATTGCATTTGCATTTAAACTCATAGCACAAACAACAATCTTAACCCCTCTTTTATCAAGTTTTATCAGCTCAGCTTGGGCTAGTTCCGCGCTTTTTATCTCATCATCTTTTACAATTAAATCATAATCTTTAGAGACAATCTTCGCGCAACTTCCATGCAGAGTTATAGCAAAATTTACACTATCACCATTTTTCTCAATCATATCCATAGTTCTCTCTACTAGTACCATTCTACTGGCAACGTATGACATATCTTTTGCATTACAGTCAAAAACAGTTTTGTACTCATGCGCACTTGCCATACTCAAAAATATAGATATAAGAATGAAAATATTTCTCACGATTACTGACCTAACCCAAAAACATTTGAGAGTGTGTTTATGTAGTTGAAATATCCAGTAATTGCGACTGCTTCAAGAATCTGTGCATCGCTGTAACCTAAATCTCTAATAGCATCAATATCCTCTTTTAGTATCTTGTAGCTATCTTTTTGAGCAGCTCTTAGACAGAAGTTTAGAAGAGCTTTCTCTTTTGCATCTGTATTTATGGCATCTACACCCTCTAATATTTTTTCAATTTTTTCATCAGACAACCCGAGCATTTTTGCGATACCTTTATGAACGTCAACGCACATTTTGCATCCGTTCTCTTTTGAAACCAGAAGCGCGATAGCCTCTTTTGTGTCGTAAGAGAGAGTTGTTTCATCAAGAAGATATTTTTGAATCATCATATCAGTTGCAAAGTAGATTTTCTCATCCATTGCCATGAGCTTAAATATTTCGCCCAGTTTTCCTGTTTTTTCTAAAATAGGACGAGCTCTCTCTTGGATTGCTGTAGTCATCTCTTCAAATTCTGGTAGTTTAATATGTGCCATTTTTTCCCTTTTAGGTTTAGTTTCTATAAAAACGTTAAGTAGCGCTTAACGTTTAAAATTATAGAGTACAATTCTTAGAGAAAAATTAACAGGTTAGAAGATGGAATATAAAATATCCGAGTTAGTAGAACTGACGCAGACGCCAAAATCAACAATTTTATATTATATAAGAGAAGGATTGCTCCCAGAGGCAAAAAAACTAAAATCAAATGTTCATAGATACGCAGATGAACATGTAGAGCTTCTAGAGTACATACGCTACATGAAGCAAGAGATGGGGAGCTCTAACGAAGAGCTCAAAACAATGCTAAAAAATAAAAACAGCTCTTTATCCAGCTCTTTTTCGATGATAGCACCCATGATGCAGACACTAGAAAATATCCCCAAAAATGCAAAACACTACACAAAAGAGGAGTTTTTAAATGAGTATAATATTGAGAGAGAGTTTTTAGAAGAGCTATTAAAAGATGATATTTTAATGCCTCTGGGGAGTGATGACTTTACGCAAAAAGAGGCTTCTCTAATCAAGCTTGTAAAAAACTTTCAAGAGATGGGAGTTGAGCATAACATCCTAAGCGAGTATGTTGCTCACGCAAAAGCTTTAGCAGAACTTGAATACAAAATGCAGAAAAATTTATGTGCAATTAGAGATGATGATAACTTTCAAACTCTATGGAAAATCATGTTTGAGACACTCTTTGGTGCAAAAGAGTACATACATAAGCGCTCAACACATAAAGTTTTATATGAGGCGCTTAAAGAGGAGATTTCAAAAAAGTAAAGTATTGCTTTGTTATAATTGCGCAACTATTTACAAGAGGCCCTCATGATAACTTTTAGCTCCATGTTACTAAAACTACAAGAATTTTGGATGAAACAGGGGTGTAATATCGTTCAACCTTACGATATCCCAGCAGGTGCGGGAACATTCCATCCTGCTACATTTTTACGCTCACTAGATTCAACTCCATGGTCGGTTGCCTATGTCGCACCTTCTCGCCGTCCAACTGACGGAAGATACGGAGAAAATCCAAACCGTTTGGGAAGTTACTACCAATTTCAAGCACTTATAAAACCTTCCCCTGATAACATTCAAGAGCTTTACCTAAAATCTTTAGAGTATCTCGGGCTTGATGTAAAAAACCATGATATACGCTTTGTAGAAGATAACTGGGAGTCTCCAACTCTTGGTGCATGGGGTCTTGGCTGGGAAGTCTGGCTAAACGGCATGGAAGTTACGCAATTTACATATTTTCAACAAGTTGGCGGGATAGAGTGCAGTCCTGTTGCGGTTGAGATAACTTACGGAACTGAGAGACTCGCTATGTATCTGCAAGGTGTGGACACTGTGTTTGACATAGTTTGGGGCGAAAATGAGCATGGAAAAACACTCTACCGCGATGTTCATAAAGAGGCTGAGATAGAGTTTAGTAAGTATAATTTTGAGATAGCAGATACTGAGATGTTATTTGCAGAGTTTAATGCAAAGAGTGAGGAGTGTTTAAAAACTATAGAGGCAGGGCTTCCTCTTCCAGCCTATGATTTGTGTATGATGGCGGCAAACACTTTTAATGTACTTGATGCAAGAAAAGCAATCTCACAAACAGAGAGACAGAACTATATACTAAAAATTCGTGAACTCTCAAAAGGGTGCGCGGAGCTTTATAAAGCGCAAGAAGAGGATAGAAATAAGAGGGTAAAAGCGTAAAATATGACAATTTGTCATATTTTTTATAAAATTAAATATTTCTAGTTACTATAAAACCTAATTTAATTTAGGGGAAATAGTATGAAACTACCAAATTTATTTACATACAACTACAAAGATGAGTTAAATATGAATATGCAAATATCACAATTATTATCCATTAGGACTATTGAATTATTTGCAGGAGTTGGCGGTTTTAGACTTGGTTTAGAAAAAGCTAGTTTAAAAAACAAATTTTATAGAGTAGTTTGGAGTAACCAGTGGGAACCATCCACAAAAACGCAACATGCTTCTGATATATATTGCGCTAGGTTTGGTTATGAAAATCACTCAAATGATGACATTTCTACTGTAGATGTTTCTCAAATCCCAGACCACGATTTACTTGTAGGCGGTTTTCCATGTCAAGACTATTCTGTTGCAAGCACTCTTAAAAATTCACATGGAATTGTTGGTAAAAAGGGTGTCTTATGGTGGGAGATATATAGAATTCTAGAGCAAAAAAAAGAGAAAACACCAAAGTATCTTCTACTTGAGAATGTAGATAGGCTTTTAAAATCTCCTGCTTTCCAAAGAGGAAGAGATTTTGCAATTATCCTCTCATCGCTCAATTCTCTTGGTTATGGAGTTGAGTGGAGAGTTATAAATGCAAGTGATTATGGGATGCCACAAAGAAGACGAAGAGTTTTTATAATGGCCTATAAAAATGGAACAAAACCGTATTTAAATTTGCAACAAAAAACACCGTTTGAGTTACTGAACAAAGATGGAATCTTTGCCAAAACTTTTCCTACAAAGATGATTCAAAAAGATGATATATTCTCATTAAAACTCTCTGACGACTTGGTTGAGATTACAGATAATTTCAATAAAAACACTCCTAATAAAAATAGTTTTTACGACTCTGGATACATGATAGATGGAGTCTATTATACAGCTACATGTAAAGCTGAACATCAAGGGAGCTTTAGTGTTCTTGGCGATTTTTTACAACATGAAAAAGATGTGCCAAAAGAGTTTTATATAAGTGATGAAGAGCTTGAAAAATGGAAATATCACAAAGGCTCAAAATCAATCGAGAGAGTAAATAAAACAACAGGACATAAATATCTTTATAGTGAAGGTTCTATGGGTTTTCCAGATTGTTTAAATAAGCCTTCAAGAACTATTATTACAGGAGAAGGTGGAGCAAGTGCATCAAGATTTAAACACGTTATTCATATAAATGGAAAATATAGAAGATTAACACCATTGGAATTAGAAAGGCTGAATATGTTTCCTGACAATCATACAGCGGGCATAAGTGACACAAAAAGAGCTTTTCTGATGGGGAATGCTTTAGTTGTAGGAATAGTTGAGAAGCTTGGAAGAAAATTACTTGAAGAACTATAATAATGACAAAATTTCCGTACAACAAACATAGCAAAGCTTCTATTGTCGCCTATGCTAAAGAATTGATTCATCAAACACTAAGGTTTAAATGTGAAGAGATTCTTGAATCAAATAAAATAAAGAATAAAGGAAATTTTGGTCAGATTTTAGAAAAGTACTATTTTTTATATGAAGCAAATTCGAACTCTGAAGCTGACTTCAAAGAAGTTGAACTTGAATTAAAAACATCACCGATAAAAAGATTAAAGAAACTTCAATATGTTTCAAAAGAAAGATTAGTTTTAAACATAATTAATTTTATGGAAGTTGCTGAGCAAACTTTTGACAAGAGTTCTTTTTGGAAAAAAAACAAAAACTTACTTTTAATTTTTTATCTTCACGAATTAGAAAAAAACTTTTTAGACTATACAATTGAAATAGTAGATGAGTGGTATTTTCCTGAAATTGATTTAGAGATTATAAAAAATGACTGGGAGATAATCACAAACAAGATAAAAAATGGAAAAGCACATGAGCTCTCTGAAGGAGATACGCTTTACTTAGGAGCTTGTACGAAAGGTTCAAAAGGTGGTAATTTACGAGAACAGCCCTTTTCACAAATAAAAGCGAAACAAAGAGCTTATTCTCTGAAACAAGGGTATGTTAACCATATCATAGCCTCACTTTCTAATAAAAATCCAATATATGGAAAAATTATTTCTTCTTTAGAGGTTGCAAAATCATCTTCGTTGGAAGAGATAGTAGTTTCAAAATTTAAATCTTACTACGGTAAGACAATTTTAGAAATTTTAGCAATACTTGATATGCAGATCAATCAAAGTGCAAAAAATTTTTATGCAAATCTTTCAAAAGCAATTTTAGGAATTGAGTTAAACAAAGAGATTGAAGAGTTTTCAAAAGCTGATATTATAGTTAAAACTGTGCGTTTAAAAGAAAATGACCTTCCTGCTGAAGATATCTCATTTGCAGTATTTAAATATAAAGATATTGTTCTGCAGAAGTGGGAAGAGTCTGATATGAAAGATATTTTAGAACATAAATTTTTATTCGTTTTTTTTAAATTTGAAAATGAGCAACTTGTTTTAAAAAAAGTAAAATTTTGGAATATGCCTTATAAAGATATAAATGAAGTGCAAAAAGTATGGGAGCAAACAAAACAAGTAATTTTAAGTGGAAAGATTGTAAAAGATTTTAAAGTAGATAAAAATGGTAAAAAAACAAGAATAACAAATTTTCCATCTAAAAAATTCAGTTCAGTATCTCATGTAAGACCTCATGCACTCAATGCCGATGATGTTATTGAATTGCCAATAAAAGATAAAATGACGCAAGCCGAGAAATATACAAAACATTGTTTTTGGCTAAACAACAGTTATATCAAACAAATCTATTTGAAAGATTAGAAAATTTAGGAGTAAATTGATGCCTGTATCAAAAGAAATAGCTTACGAAAATGTTCTCAAACAAATCGAGATGGCAGCAAAAGAGTATAGGAATCTTTGGAAGATAGATATTTGTGAATCAGTTAATATAGAAGAATATGGTTTAAATGAATTTTTTGCTGGCAAGGCTGAGGGGTTTGAAGAGTGCTTAGAAATTATAAAAAAAGCTAAGAATTCCTAAAAATAGTGTATTATTAGGAATACACTCTTTATTTTGGAAATAAATATGGATTCAATTCTTTTAGAAGATAATCGGCATTGGGTAAATCAGAGCATATACGGTGATTTTATCTCAAGAGAGATTTTAGATAAAGCTCTGAAATTTCTTGGCACAAAAGAGATTTTGGCTCTTGTTGGTGCGAGACGCGTAGGGAAAAGCACTTTGGCAAAATTGCTTATCCATGAGCTTTTAAAGAGCGTTGAAGCAAAAAATATATTTTTCATCAATTTGGAAAAACCGGAATTTATTCCGTACAAAGATGACGCCTCGTATCTTGGAGTGATTTTTGATGCGTACTTAAAACTTGCAAATCCAAACATGCAAAACAGAATATTTTTTTTCATAGACGAGGTGCAAATTTTTCAAAATTGGGAAATCTTTGTAAAATCAAAATATGAGAACTCCAATATTAAGTTTATCATAACCGGTTCAAACGCATCGCTTTTAACTTCAAACTATGCAACAGTTTTAACGGGTAGAGTGTTGAGGCTTGAGATACATAGTTTTAATTTTAGGGAATTTTTACATTTTAAAAATATAGATTTTTCCACGAAAATTCAAAGAACGGCAAATAAAATCGAGATAAGCAGAGCTATGGATGAGTATCTTAAATGGGGCGGATACTACTCGGTGATATCAAATAACGATGAGATGCTAAAAAAAGAGTATCTCATGAATGTGGCTGAAGATATCATACTCAAAGATATAGTTCCAAGATACAACATAAAAAGCTCTCAAATAATAAGAGACCTCTTTTATTATCTTGTCTCAAATGCTGCAACAACACTCAACTATAGTTCATTGGCTAAAAAACTCGGCGTTGATCCAAAAATGATAAAAGAGTACATCGGCTATTTTGAAGATAATTTTTTAATCCATACTGTTTCTGCGTATCACGATAAGCTGACTTCGCAAATAAAATCTGCTAAAAAACTCTATTTGAGTGATAACGGTTTTTTAAATTTAGGAGTCAATAGAACAAAAAATCTAGGTACTGCCTTGGAAAATTTGGTATTTAACGAACTATATAAAAAAGATGAAAAAGTTACATACAGGAAAGATAATCAAGAGATCGATTTTTATACGCAAAATAGATTGTATCAAGTTGCGTATGATATAAGTGATGAAAAAACAAAAAAAAGAGAGTTAAACACTTTTGTAGAGTTCAAAAAAGAGGATGATAGATGTATCTTGATAACATATGATGCAAACGACGCAATCAATGGTGTGGAAGTGCTAAGTATAGATAGATTTTTGCTTGAGGCCGATGAAGGTTTAAATATTGAATGAAACCCTAATAGGTCAAATTGACAAAATTCTTTTCGAAGAAGAAGCATTTTTCATAGCAGTGCTTAAGAGCGGAGAGAAGATAAGTGGCTCTTACTATGAGAGTGAAGTGTCTCACATAAAAGGTTCTGCCGTAACACTTAAAGGTGTTTGGGAAGAGCATAAAAAATACGGTAAAACTTTCAAATTTGACTCCATCAAAGTAAATCAAAATCAACTGTTTTTCTTTTTAAACAAAATTGTAAAAGGTTTTACAAAACAGCTATCAGCCGAACTTATCGAGCATTTTGGAAATGAAAAACTTATAGATATTTTAGATAACGACATAGAGAGACTTTTAGAGTTTAACGGCATAAAAGAGAAGCGTCTAAAAAAGATTCAGACAAGCTGGAAAAAGTTCCGCTCCATGAGAAAACTGGGCGAGTTTTTAAGCCCTTATGACGTGTCTCAGGCTCTTCTTACAACAATCGCAACGGCTATGAAAGATGTTGACGAGCCTTGCGCAAAGATAAAAAACAACCCATATATTCTTACTTCCATAAACAGTATCGGTTTTAAAAGAGCCGATGAGCTTGCACTTAAAATGGGTGTTGCAAAAGAGGATGAGAACCGCATAAGCTCCGCTATGGATTATGTTCTTTTAAACTACTGCGAACAGCAAGGTAACTCTTGCGTGGCAAAAGAGATACTTTTTTGTGAGCTTGATGAACTGCTCACTTTTAGCGACAAAAGCTATCTTTATGAGGCTTCTTTAGTTGAGAGAGTTAGTGAGGGGAGCATTGTTTTGATGAAAAATGAGCGTGTCTCTCCTGCTCGTCTTTATGATGCAGAGAAGTATTTGTATGATGAGTTTAAAAGAAGAGCAAAACTTGATAATGGTGGTTTTGTTAAAGATTTAGATCTATTTTTAAGTGAGCATGATTTAAAACTCGGAGATGAGCAAAAAGAGGCGCTAAAGAAGATAAATGAGGGCGCATCTATACTCTTTTTAGTTGGGTATGCGGGGACTGGAAAGAGCACAACTTCAAAAACTATTCTTGATTTGCTAAATATAAAATATGACAGAAAAGAGATTATTACATGTGCTCTTAGCGGCATTGCCTCACAGCGCATAGCTGATACTACTGGGTATGAGAGTGCAACTATTCAATCACTCTTGGTAAAGTTTGAAGATAGAGACGAGTTTCCATACTCCGTTGTTTTGATAGATGAAGCTTCAATGATAAACTCCTCTTTGTTTGCGAGGTTGGTTAGAAAAGTTAGTAAAAATGCACTCCTTATAGTTGTTGGAGATGATGCACAACTCCCTCCTATTGGGGCTGGGAACGTACTTAGCGATGCTCTAACACTCTGCCTTGCACCTATTGTAAAACTTACAAAGATATATAGACAGAGTGAAGACAAGGCTATTACTCTCATAGCAAATGATATACGGCTAGGAGCAGTACCTGAGTATAGAAGGGAGTATGAGGATTTTGAGTTTATAGATGTTAGCATACAAAACTACTATGCTCTTAAAAATCAGCTCACTCAAGCGGAACTCTCAAGCCAAAGAGATGAAAATTCTGCTCAAATTGTGGCGGTAATTGCTCATAAAGTACTGGACTCTATTGAAAAAGCAAGATATAGACTAAACAATAAGCAGATAAAAGAGTACCTAAACTATTTTCAAGTTATAACGCCCATGAAAGGCGGAATACTTGGCTCAAACAACTTAAATACAGTTTTACAAAACTACTTCAACCCAAACCCAAAGAAGTGCGTGAAAAAGGGCGGTGCAGAGTTTAGGCTGATGGATAAAGTGGTTCATACCAAAAATGAAAATATGACTTCATGGAGTGGTGAGGGCTTTAAAAGCGGCGAAGATTCGGTTCAAAGACGAATCTTTAACGGTATGAGCGGACTTCTTTTTAAGATAGAAGAGGATGATGAACAGGTGTTCGTTTTTTATCCAAATGAGGATGTCGTGGTCGTTTATGAGTATGAGGAGCTGCGTAGTCATCTGATGCTCTCTTACGCGCTTACAATCCATAAAGTTCAAGGAATGGAGTATGATATTGTGGTTATTCCTATGAGTTTTTCACACTACATCATGCACAACACAAAGCTCATATATACGGCTGTTACAAGGGCAAAACATAAGTGTATCTTGGTTGGTGAGAGCATGGCGTTTGAGAGTGCGTGCAAAAAGCTTGACATCACTGCAAGAGATACTGTCCTCTTAGAACTATAAGCATTGATTTATGTACATGTACCTATAATAACTCAATATCAGTTGTGGAGTTTAACATGGCAGGAAATAGACTAAAGATAGCGATTTGCGGAAAGAGCGGTTTGGTTGGCTCGAAATTTACAGACTATTTTTTATCTCAAAAAAATGAAGTTGTTGAGGTAAAGATAAGAGGCGATGTCTCTGCTCTTGAAGTAGCTGCGCAGATAAACAAGTGCGATATCTTGATAAATCTCAGTGGAGCTACAATCCTCTCAAGATGGAGTGAAGAGTATAAAAAAACTCTCTATTTGAGCCGAATAGAGACGACAAAAAAGTTAGTAGATGCCCTTGGGTTGTGCAGTGAAAGGCCGAAACTCTTTTTAAATGCCTCAGCTGTTGGAATCTATAAATCTGATATGCCTCATGATGATAACTCAAATGAGTTCTCAGATGATTTTTTGGCTTATCTGTGCGAAGATTGGGAAGCAGAGGCTAGAAGAGCTAGTGAGTTTGGAGTTAGAAATGTGCAGATGCGTTTTGGTGTTGTTTTTGCAAAAGAGGGCGGCGCACTGCAAAAAATGCTACCCCCTTTTAAACTTGGGTTGGGCGGAATAGTTGGAAATGGGGAGCAGATAATCTCGTGGATACACATAGATGATTTGATAAGAGCTGCTGCATTTATCATAAAAACTCCAGATATAAAAGGTGCTGTGAATTTTTGCGCACCAAACCCGCTTAGCAATAAAGAGCAGACAAAAATCATGGGAGAAGTTCTGCATCGTCCGACTATTTTTCCACTACCAGCGTTTGTATTGAAGCTTCTTTATGGAGAGGGTGCGAGTGTGATACTTGATTCAAAAGAGGTCTATCCATCGAAGTTGCTTGAGAGTGGTTTTGTCTTTGAGTATGATAATTTTGAAGATGCACTCAAAGAGATTGTAAGATAGGTGGTCTGTTATGATAGATGAGATAGTTTTAAGAGTTGCAAAGAGTGCAATTTTAAGCAGGTTTGATAGCAGTTACAGTTTTGATAAAAAAGCACTTCTGGATGAGTATCCGTTTTTAAAAGAGATGGGCGCCTCCTTTGTAACGCTAAAATATGATGGAAATCTAAGAGGATGTATCGGCTCTATCATAGCGCATAGAACACTTCTTGAAGATATCATAGGCAATGCAATCTCTTCTGCTTTTAAAGACCCGAGGTTTAAAGCACTCTCAAAAGAGGAGCTAACGCATCTAAATCTTGAAGTCTCTATCTTGACTCCGCCAGAGATTTTAGAATATAAGGATTATGAAGATTTGCTAAAAAAAGTAACTCCACGCAGAGATGGGCTTATCTTAAACTATGGCTCATATCAAGGGACATTTTTGCCTCAGGTTTGGGATGAGTTGAAAACTCAAGAACTTTTTTTAGAGCATTTAAGTTATAAAGCTGGTGCTAACCCATCTATTTACGCATACCATCCAACCATATATAGATATAGAGTTGAGGCGATAGAGGAGAATTTTGATGAAGTACTTCCACTATAATGATGAAGATAGCATAACCTGTCTTTTATGCAAACACTACTGCACACTCAAAGAGGGCAGAGGCGGGATTTGCGGTATAAACTACAACATAAACTCAGAGCTTGTAAATAAAACATACGCTCATCCAAGCGCAATCAACGTAGACCCTGTTGAGAAAAAACCGCTCTATCACTTCTTACCAGCTTCTACTTCACTCTCAATCGGTACAGTTGGGTGCAACTTAAGATGTCCGTTTTGTCAAAACTACTCCATTTCTCAAACTTCAACTATCAATGAGAGCGTTGTTTACATGCCAGAGGATATTGTAAATCTTGCAATCAAGAACAGATGTAAGAGTATAAGCTACACATACAATGAGCCAGCTATCTGGTATCCATACGCAAAAGATATTGGAGTTTTGGCAAAAGAGGCAGGGATAAGAAACGTATTTGTCTCCAGCGGATATGAATCAAAAGAGGTTCTGCAAGAGCTTCCATCGTGGCTTGACGCTGCAAATATAGACCTAAAGAGCTTTTCACATGACTACTACAAAAAAGTTCTAAAGGCTGATTTGGATGGAGTTTTAGACTCTTTAGTCGCATTTTCTAAGAGTAAAATTTGGCTAGAAATCACAACTCTTCTTATCCCTGATGTAAATGATAGCTCAGAGGAGATAGAGAAGATGGCGGAGTTTATAGTTACAAAATTAGGGCGGGATGTTCCATGGCACTTGAGTGCTTTTCATCCAGACTACAAGATGAATGAGACTCCGCCAACACCCATGGCAACGCTACAAAGAGCAAAAGAGATAGCAAAGAGCTTTGGCATAAGGTATGTTTATCTTGGAAATGTGCTAAATGATGGCTCAACTTACTGCCCGAAATGTCAAACAAAGCTTGTAAGCAGAGATGGTTACAGTGCTGAGATTTTAAATATAGAAGATTCTAAATGTACGCATTGCGGTGAAGTTATAGCAGGAGTTTGGAGATGATAAGAGAGATGAGCGTAGCTGGAAGTTTCTACCCAGCAAGGGCAGTTGAATTAGAGAGATATTTTGAACACTTTAGTACGACTTATGACAAAGATAACACTTTGCCAGAGATAAAAAGCAGAGTTGTAATTGTTCCTCATGCAGGATACATCTACTCAGGATATAGTGCAAATATAGCTTATAGAGTCTTGCAAAAGAACGGTGTAAAAAAGTTTTTAGTAATCGGTCCATCACATAGGGTTGGGTTTGAGGGCATCTCGTTGGGTGATTTTAGCTCTTATGAGACTCCATTTGGCAAGATTTCTGCCTCTTTGGATTTGGTAAAAGAGCTAAGCGATACTTTTTTGCTCTCTTGCTATAGAAATGCACACTTTGAGCACAGTACAGAGGTGCAGTTTCCATTTATAAAACACTATATAGAAGATGCTTGTATCGTGGAGTTAGTCTACTCCCATATGAAGCCCTCGAATCTATCTAAAATCATAGACTTTGCCCTAAACCACGCTGATGTAGGGGTTATCATAAGTACAGATTTAAGCCATTTTCATACACAAAAAGAGGCTCTAAAAATAGACAATACCTGTGTTGAAGCTATTGTAGATACAGATATACAAAAGCTACATAATGGCTGTGAAGCGTGTGGAATTATCGGTGTTGAAGCTATGCTTCTTAGTGCAAAAAAAGCTACTTTAGTTCCACATCTGCTAGATTATAGAACAAGTGCGGATGCTAGTGGAGATGAGAGTAGAGTTGTTGGATACGTGAGCGTCTGCTATGAAGAGTAAAAATATATTCTCAGATATTCCAGCTTCACTTAAAGAGGAGTTTTTTGAGACACTTCAAAGCAGCAAAAATATAAAGATAGAGAGAATCATCTCTTATGGGCACGTCACAAAAGAGGGCGAGTGGTATGACCAGAGCCAAAATGAGTGGGTTATTTTGCTAAGCGGAGAGGCGGTGCTCTCATTTTTAGATGGGGATGATGTACGCTTAATGGCTGGAGAGTATATAAACATACCAGCACATCAAAAACATAGAGTTTCATGGACAACTCCAAAGCAGGAGAGTGTTTGGTTGGCTATTCATTACTAAATGAGCATAGGATTTCGCTAAACTTCCAAAACTTTTTATAAGGACACTATTTGAACTATTTTAGATTCTCTTTTATGTTTACATTTATTGCTCTGCTTATCGCTGCTTGGTGGGGTTATAAGCTTGGTGGATGGAGTAGCGCACTAAATATGATGTTAGTTACTCTAATCTTGGCTTCTATGGAAGTTTCCCTCTCTTTTGATAATGCGGTTGTTAACGCATCTATACTAAAAACATGGGATGAGTATTGGAAAAAGCTCTTCTTAACCGTTGGTATTTTGATAGCTGTTTTTGGTATGAGACTTCTTTTTCCTCTTGTTATAGTTTCTCAAACTGCAGATATGGGCATCTTAGAGGTTTGGAATCTAGCACTTGATAATCCAGCGGAGTATTCAAGCAAACTCATAGCACACCATGCAGAAATATCTGCTTTTGGGGGAGTTTTTTTGCTCCTTGTATTTCTTAACTTTATGCTAGATGATCAAAAGAGTGTACACTGGATTGAGAGCATAGAGGCGAAGCTTGGGCTACTTGGAAAGATAGAGGCTATCTCTATTTTTATAGCGATTGCAGCTTTAATGTTTTTTACATCTTTTGTAGACCAAGAGCATAAACTAGCTGTTCTAACTGCTGGGCTTTGGGGTATAGTTGTCTATGTGAGTGTTGATATATTGGGATATGTTTTAGAAAAAGAGCATGATGATAAGCATGTTACAACTATGGTAAAAAAGGGGAGTATCGGTGGATTTTTATATCTTGAAGTTTTAGATGCATCGTTCTCTTTTGACGGCGTAATAGGTGCTTTTGCAATTACAAAAGATATAGTGATAATTATGTTGGGTCTTGGCATAGGAGCTATGTTTGTTAGATCTATAACTATCTATTTGGTGGAGAATGAGACGCTTGGTGCATACGAATATCTTGAACATGGTGCGCACTATGCCATCGGTGTTTTAGCACTTATAATGCTTTTTGGGATGAAGTTTCATATACCTGAAATATTTACAGGAGTTATTGGAATAATTTTCATACTTCTCTCTCTTTACTCATCTATAAAGAAAAAGAGGCTCTCTTTATAAGGAGCCCAGATTTTTAAAAAGCATAGCAGTAACTATAATGTGCTATAATTCACTCCAAAATTTTTTAAGGAAATATTAAATGACCAAAAGCGACCCAGACTCGCGTAGTTTTACCCATATGTTCATAGGAGAGACTCTATGACACTACTCATTACTTACCTCCTAATCGCTATTTTAGTATCGTTTCTCTGCTCTGTTCTTGAAGCAGTTTTGCTATCGAGCACAAACTCATATATCCAGAGTTTATCTAATGATCAAAATAATAATTTAGTAAATAAACTAAAGAGTTTAAAATCAAATATTGACAAACCAATATCTTCTATTTTGACAGTAAATACATTTGCACACACAATGGGTGCAGCAGGTGTTGGTGCTCAAGCACAGATAGTTTTTGGGGAGGAGTGGCAAGCTCTTGTTGCGTTTATTGTAACGCTGTTGATTTTATACTTCTCAGAGATTATCCCTAAGACAATCGGCGCTCTTTATTGGAAAAAACTTTTAGCTCCATCAGCTTATATCATCTCGTTTATGATGCTTATAAGTACTCCTTTTACATGGTTCTCATCATTTTTGACAAATTTTATATCAAAAAATCAAAAACATCAGAGCAATTTTTCACGCGATGAAATCATGGCAATTGTTGCTATGGGTGAGAGAGAAGGTGCCATTTTATCAAAAGAGAGTGATTTGATAGAGAATCTCTTAAAGCTAAAAAATATAAAAGCAAAAGATATTATGACTCCAAGAAGCGTTGTTTTTGCTCTAAGAGCTGATACAAAAGTTGAAGAAGCTATCGAAGATGACAGAATGTATATTCACTCACGCATACCGATATATAGAGAAACTCTAGACGATATTGTAGGGATGGTTTTTAATCAAAAAATTCTTGAAGAGAGCAATGAAGACCATGACGAACTAACGCTAGAGAGTATCTCTCATGAAGTTCATATGGTTTCTGAAAATCTTCCAGTTCCACAGCTGATAGACCTTTTTGTAAAGAGAAAAACTCACCTCTTTATAGTTTTTGATAATTATGGTCAAACTGTAGGTGTCGTAAGTCTTGAAGATGCGATAGAGACGCTCTTAGGCGTTGAGATTGTTGATGAGATGGATGAAATCGAAGATATGCAACTTTTCGCAAAAGATAAAAGTAAGCAGTTCCAAGATCGTATGAAAGTTGAGAGAAAAAAGATAGAAAAAGCTAAATTGGCTTAAAGAGGTTTTGTCATGGTTAAAGTAAGCGCTGTTCAGATGAGTATGAGTGAGGATAAAGCCTCAAACCTTGATAAAGCGGAGCGTCTAGCTAGAGAGGCTGTAAAAAACGGTGCGCAGATTATACTCTTGCCAGAACTCTTTGAGGGCCACTACTTCTGCAAAGATATGGATGAGAAGTACTTTTCGTGGGCAGCTCCAAGAGAGGGAAATCCTCTTATAGATAGATTTGCTTCTTTGGCTAAAGAGCTAAAAGCAGTTATTTTGATAAGCTATTTTGAAAAGAGTGATGAGGGCTACTTCAACTCTCTCGTTGTTGCAGATGCCGATGGGACTATCATGGATAACTACCGCAAGACGCACATTCCAGATGGTCCAGGATATGAAGAGAAGTTCTACTTCAAATCTGGAAACACTGGTTTTAAAGTTTATGACACCGCTTATGCAAAGATAGGCGTTGGCATCTGCTGGGATCAGTGGTTTTGTGAGACGGCTAGAGCCCTAACGCTTATGGGTGCGGAGATAATCTTCTATCCAACTGCGATTGGAAGTGAGCCAGAGATTCATCTTGATTCAAAAGAGCATTGGCAGAGAGTTCAGATGGGACATGCCGCTACAAATACAGTTCCAGTCGTTGTAGCAAACCGTATCGGTGAAGAGAGAGGCGCTACATGTACCCTTAACTTCTATGGTTCGTCATTTATTACAGACTACACAGGTGCAAAAATTGCCGAAGCCTGTAGAGACAAAGAGGAGATTATTTACGCCTCTTTTGATATAGAAGATAACCAAAAACAGAGACACTACTGGGGACTTATACGAGATAGAGAACCAAAAGCGTACGCTAAAATTTGTGAAACTAAAAAATAGGAATATAAAAAAATGAAAACAACAAAAGTGATAGCAACTCTAAGCGCTACAATATTAGCAACACAATTAAGCGCATTTGATATGGGCTCTATGATGAAGGCTGCAACTCCTTTACTATCAGGCACTCCAGCAACTACAAAAACTACCAAAGAGGACAATGCACTCTTATCATCACTAAGCGCACTTGGAGTAACTAAAACTCAAGCAGCAGGTGGTGCAGCAGCGCTTTTAAGTGGTGCAAAAGACAAAATGGAACCTTCAGAGTTTCAAGCACTTACAAAACAAGCTCCTGCGTTAGGCAACATTATGAACTCTACTTCAGCTGCTGCTTCTCTTTTGGGTGCAACATCTCCAGAGAGCCAATTTAGCGCTTTGGGTATAGATGCGTCAATGATTGCTCCATTTAAAGATACTATTATCAATTATGCAAAAGAGTATGCATCTCCTGAGATAATTACTGCACTTATATCTGCTTTGTAACCCCCAAACAGCCATAATACTAACTTTGTTGGAACTATTTTTGCTATAAAAGCTAAAATATCCAATAAAGGTTAGAGTACATGGAGATTGTTTTACGCAATAATCTTATTCTTATCAATACGGACTTCGATACGCTAAATAGCGCGTGGATGAGAGGTTTTTTAGATCATCACACAAGAGGAATGCTTTTTTTAGATAAAGCCGTTCTTATCTTTAGAAATGAGACACTCAGCGATGCAAGAAATGAGTTTATAAAAGAGTTAAGCCAGTATCACGCCGCAAAACACGACTTTTCTCACGAATTTTTTCTTCGCTCAATGCTCAAATTTGGAAATCAACCAATCAGAATAGAGCTAAACAGTGCGCAAGAACCACAAAATATAAAAGTAAACCTTTACGCATACGATAAAAACAGAGTCTTAGTAACTCTAGATAGAGCTAATTCATGGGTTATAAGCTATCTGCGCTCACAGTTAGAGTTATATATAGAGCGCGGAACAGACACATCTTTGGTTCTGGATTTATCAGATTTAAAGTCACGTGAGAGACTAGATAAAACTCTAAACAAACGCAGTGTTTTACACTATCAAATAACTTATACATACGATAGCCGTTTTATGAGCAAACTATATAGCGAATTTGCACATTACAGTTTTGGTAACCTTTGTAAAGAGGAAGAAGATAGAGAGAGAAACTACTTCCATATGGTTTTGGAGTGCCCAGTAGGTGCTAGTCAAGATGTATTGAGAGATAGCTATAAAAAATTGGCGAAAGTTTATCATCCTGACAAACTTCACAACGAACCTCCGTACATGATAAAACGCTACACACAAAAGTTTCAACTCCTACAAGAAGCCTATGCTGCACTAAGAGTTAGTTAAAGAGACGATTATATTATGAATAATTTTTTAACATTTAAAACTTTTATATCATCTGATATTTTAATATTTTTTTATTATATTGGCGCAGTTCTAATTCCTATTTTACTCTGGCAAAGCAGAGTGTATCTAAAAGATAGATTTAAAATTATTCAACTAATAAATGAGCAGATAGTAAAGATTTTTTCATCTTTAAGCAACAAAGAGCAGAGTTATGCAAAGTTATTTATACTGTTTGCTTTTATATCAATGGAGATAATCTGGAGAATGATGTTTGAAGTTATGATTGCTTATTTTGATATGAGAGATTATTTACAGCAAATAGCAGGGTAAGTGAAAAGCTCATTTTAAATTAAAAAAAGAGGCTCTATGAGCTCATTTGTATTTGTGTTTTTTAAGAGTGCTTGAAAATCTTTTGCGCAAAAAAGGGCTAGTTTTTTGCCCTCATCTTTTAGTAACTCTTTTGAAAATCCTCTTTTTGAAAATATAACTATTTGTGTTGGTTCTATGCCTATTTTTTGGCATTTGTCCATTATCTTATGCCATTCACTTTTATTTACTTTGTGGTTTGTCCATTTGCACTCGGCTACATAGATTTTGTCATCTTGTGTGATTGTTAGTATGTCTATCTCAACATTTGCCTCCCAATAACTGCCTGAACTAAATATTTGAGAACTTCTTAGATTGTAGTTTAAAAGTATCTCCGAGAGCTCTTCAAAAACTAAACTTGTATAGCTGTTTTGTCTAATTTTAAAATCTTTAAAAAAATCATCATAGTCGCCAAGAGCTATTTTTCTGGTATGTGGAGCTATAAAATAGAACCAAAATCTGATAAATGGATGGGTAAAGAGAACTTTGTGCGAGATTCTGTATCTTGCTT
The DNA here is from genome assembly GCF_059705345.1 of Sulfurimonas limnophila. Lineage (NCBI taxonomy): Bacteria > Pseudomonadati > Campylobacterota > Epsilonproteobacteria > Campylobacterales > Sulfurimonadaceae > Sulfurimonas > Sulfurimonas limnophila. The sequence goes on along the minus strand of NZ_AP046127.1, from coordinate 1,924,768 downwards.
CTTCGCGCTTTAGCTTCTCGTGTGGGCGGATGTTGCGGATTGGCTCCTCTCTTGAGAACTCTATTTGGATTAGCCCTTTTTGTTCAAGATAGTTTAGAGCACTTCCTCCATTAGCGTTGTTTAATCCAGCTCTGTTAAAGGATGAGAAAATCTTTCTGTTACCAACTGCTAGAGCTTTTAGAAGTCTTAAATACTCTGGATTTGAGAGAGTTAGCTCCTCTATTTTCTCGCTCAATGTTTTATAGTTATCAAGGATAAGCTCTTTGATAAGCACAGATGCATCTTTTGTGGTCTCTATCTCCCAACCAAGTCCGCCAAATATAGCAAAATACTCGATTTGAGTCTCCATATCATCAGGATAATTTCTTGCATAAAATGAGCGAAATTGCTCTAAGAGTTTAGTTTTTAGCATGGCTTGATTTTATCATAATTCACTTCCCCATTTCAACATATCTATGCCATATTTTTCACGTATCTCTTGAGAGCGATTTGTAAGAGTGTGCATTTTCTGCTCATCTTCAAAACCTATAAGGGAGAGCTCTTTTTTTGACTCCCTTGTAAAACTTGAGCAGTTTATGCTGATTCTTATAACATGGAGCCTTTTATGTGTGTCTGCTTCGTTAAAGAGTGATATACATAAAGAGTCAAATTTTTTTTCAGTAAAAATTTCGCAAAGAGAGATGTTTTTATGAGCCTTTTGATTCATCTCATAGTTTAGAGAGAGATGAAAAACTGTTGGAATGACTTTTAGTTTTAAGATGGCAAAGCTAAGATGACGAGCGAGTACATGCACTCTTCTTCTTAGTTCATTTCGGTCATAAAGCGGGTCAAACGTCCTTGAGATACCTATGGATTTTCTTACATGTTTGGTTGTTATATCATCATCACTCAGCCCACAAACCCTAAGATATAGCTCCTTTGCATAAGGTCCCCATGACTCTATCGTGCCTCTTCTCCTCTTTAACTCTCCAAGAGTGCGGATTTGTACACCCAAGAGCTTTTCTCTCATACTCTTGCCGATTCCTGCAAACTTCTCGATAGGAATTTTCTCTATAAAATTTTCCAGCTCATTTCTAAAAACAACCTTGTATCCAAATGGTTTTGCGTAAGTTGTAGCGAGTTTTGCGATATATCTAGTCGGAGCCGCTCCGATGGAGACAGGGAGTTTGGTAACACTCTTTATCTCATCCTTTAGAGCGGCTATGAAATTTGGCACGTCACTATCATCCACCCAACCGCTCAAATCCCCATAAAACTCATCAATACTAGCTTGTTCAACAAGCGGTATCTTAGTCTGTAAAAACTCGTGAAGCTCATGAGAGAGCTTTTGATAAAGTGACATATTTGGTGCTTTTATAATGAGATGAGGGCAAAGAGTAAGGGCTTCTTTTATGCTCATTGCGGTTTTAACGCCATACGCTCTTGCCTCATAACTAGAAGTTGTAAGTATGCCTCGCACTCTCCCGTCTTCATCTTTAAAAGCGTTCAAATCATCATCGCTCTTCTCATAAGTTTTGTAAAAGGTAGGTACAAATGAGCCAGAGTTTTCAAAATTTACACTCTGTTTTTTGGCATCTTTGTTAAATATTTTCGTATCACTGCGTCCCCCAATAGCCACAGCTCTCCCTTCAAGAAAAGGCTCATCTATACGAGCCGCACTAACAAAAAAGCAATCTATATCTATGTGTATCTTCATAAGCGCTATTATAGATAAATTTGAGAATAGAGGTTAAAAATATGGCAAATTGACAAGATATTAGTTACTTGTTTGTATTTTGCTATAATAGCCGTATGAAATATGAATTGACACAACATGCTGTGGATGTAATGTTATCAAGAGGCATTCAGAAAGAGTGGATTGAATCAGTATTAGAGCTTCCATCTTGTCATGAAATAATCTCTGATACTGAGGAGCATTTTTTTAAAACAATAGATGAATTTTCAAATAGATGTCTGAAAGTTGTCGTTAATCCAACAAATTTAAAAATAGTGACTGCATATTTTGATAGAAATATGAGAAAGAAAGGATGTAAAAATGAAAATCAAGTATGATAAAGAGACCGATGCTATTTATGTGATATTGTCATCAGATAAAATAGTTGAAAGTGAAGAAAAACTAAAAGATGTCATTATTGACTATAACGACAGAGATGAAGTCGTTGCAATCGAGATTTTAAATGTAAAAGAAAACCAGCACGAAATTGACCTGCCTTTTATTTTAAAAAGTGCGTAATAGCCTTTTTCTCGTTCCCAAGTTTCACTTGGGAATGCATACATGTAAAATAATAAATTAAGATACACACTCCCAAGCGCAGCATGGGAGCGAGGGAAGTAAAACTAAGTGAAGCAAATTACTTAAAAGGATTTACAATTTTGAGTCTATTTTCAATAAGAAGGTTATGGTGCATATCTTCACTATAAAGAATAGTGCATCTGTTTTCTAGTGCAGTAGCAATAATGAGTGAATCGTAAAATTGTAAATTATATTTATCTTTTATATGAAGAGCTTTAATCTGTGTTGATAAATCAAAATCTGCAATATTTACTATTGTATCAAGTTCAAGAATAGCAGCTTCTACCTGATTGGAAGAGAGTTTAAACTTTTTTAGCAAAATATTGGCAAGTTCATTTATGACCTATTTCGATATCAGCACATTATCATCTTGTTTATCTAAAAGTTTCAAAGCAACAGATTGTTTTTCCACTTCATCCTCTGAAAAGGCATAAATGATGATGTTTGTATCTAAGAAAATTTTATCTTGCATTAGCTTCATCTCTATCAAATTTAAAGCCTTTAGTCTTCAAAGAGATAGAATTTAGTTTTTTGGGCTTGTGATTTTGTTCTGTTTCTTCAATACTTAGTTTAATTTCAGATTTTGGAAGGTTGTTTAGAAAAAACATAACTTTATCAAGAATGGTGTCATTGACCTCTACTTTTAAAGTATGCATGTGAAATTCCTCATAATTTTTTTTAAGTCATTATACTTAACCTTATCTAAATAAGTCAAATTCTTCTTTTTCTCGTTCCCAAGTTTCACTTGGGAATGCATACATGTAAAATAATAAATTAAGATACACGCTCCCAAGCGCAGCATGGGAGCGAGGGAAATTAGAAAGAACATTCTGTCCTTTTAAGCACTATATGTATTATTAGCAGAACACTCTGTCCTACTAATGGCTAATTTCTCACAAAGTAGACATTATAAATTTTGATTATTCTAGCTTTTTTTGTAAAAACTGAACTATTTTATTGCAATTTGTCATATTTTTTTAAAATATGAGGACATTTTTCATATTACACTAATTAAGTTATTTAAGGTTATTTTATATAGAATGTCCGCTAATAAGTAGTTATAACCAGAGGAACTAAATGCAAGATAATCAGAACTATTCTATCTCTTTCGATTATCCAAAGAATAAAGATAAAACTATCAGTAATTTTGGATTGAAAGTATTTTTAGCCATATTTTTGGTATATGTTTATTCTAAACAAGAAGAGACATTGGGTCAGTATGTTTTTATATTTTTCATAGCAGTAATTTTAATACAAATGTTTATAGAATTGAAAACATTTTATTTGATAAATAAAGTTTCTCTAGAAAAAGATTCTTTTGTTTTACAAAAAAATCAAACAGTACGCTCCAAAACATTATTTTCTGATTTAGCTTTTAAAGTTACTCGCAATGGAATTGATATGTCAGATAAAACGATTATTGATTTTTATGAGCAAAGCTCAAAAAAGCATTTAATACATTTTAAAAGTACTGAAATAGAAAACGACACTTTTAATGACTTCATTGAGACACTCTCTAAAATTAGTAATAGAGACATTAATGAGTTCTTATCAACATCACATAGTCAACTTATATCATTTTTACCAGAACATAGAAATGAAGAAACGACTCGCGGAGAATTTATAAAATATTCAAATAATGCTTTTTTTACTAAATACAAAGTCTTAGTTATAATTGGCATTACAATCGTTGTATCTATAACTTTGTATTTGTTACGTAGTTAAAGTTATAACAAGTACGAGGAGCGCAATAGTTTCCCCTACGGCGAAACTATTGCTCACGACAAACGTTATAGGATGAATCATGTCTACTAAACATTTCAGAATTGTTTCTCGTTCCCAAGTTTCACTTGGGAATGCATACATGTAAAATAATAAATTAAGATACACACTCCCAAGCGCAGCATGGGAGCGAGAACACATGAAATAGAGCATAAAAGGTGTTATTGATGGTTGTCAATGGGCTGTTTTGTTGAAGAAGATATGATGATGCAAAAAAATTACTTAGGATAAAAAATGTCTAATATTAAAGATTTTATGACTCAAGACCATAGAGATTGTGATGAGATTTTTGTAGAGATGGAGAATGCGGTTGTTTCTAAGGGTCAAGATGTTTTGGTTAAATTTGAAGCATTTTATGATGCTTTGACAAATCACTTTAAGATGGAAGAGATGGTTCTTTTTCCAGCATTTGAGCAGGAAACAGGCATGTCTGAGGGTCCAACAAAAGTTATGGTTATGGAGCATGAGCAGATGAGAGAGCTTTTATCAAAGATGAGCAAAGCGATTGAAGGCGGAGATAATGATAAGTTTTTTGGTTTGTCTGAGACTCTTATGATTTTAATGCAACAACACAATATGAAAGAGGAGCAGATGCTTTATCCCATGGCCGAGCAACGTCTAGGCGATGACGCAGACCATATCATATCACGTATGAGAACTGTGGCTTATTAGTCCTATATTGCTCCCAAGTGGGAGTTGGTAAGCTAGAGAAATGGAAAAAATGTAACATATCCCATATGTAAGTTTGATTTATTATACGTTTGAACATTTATGAGCAAGAGTTACTAAGAACTAGAGTCTTAATTATAGAGTTATAATTTAGCGCTATAATTTCTCCCATGAAATACCTACTATTAATATTTATACTTTTTTTTAGCGCGTGTAGTGTTAAAGAGTATGAAATCACTCAAACAAAAATCATCACTATAAAGTCACCAAAGATAAAGTTTTCTGACGCTGGTTACCTTAGAAACAGCGATAAAACCATAGAACTGGAGCTTTTTATGGCTGGTAGATCCATAGAAAAAATCAGTGTAAATCATATGATATGTACAAGTGAAGGGTGCATGAGCAAGAGCGGATTTAACAAAGATTATCTGCATAGTTCATACCCCGACGATACGATGCAAAACATGCTTCTCTCTCACGCAATTTATGATGGGAAAAATGTAACAAAAACAGCAGATGGGTTTGAGCAGAAGATTAAGAGTTCTCAAGTGGATATTATTTACAGAGTTGATTCTCATGGAGTTTTTTTTAAAGATAGAGCAAACGGTATAATTTTTAGCATAAAGGATATAGATGAGTAAATTTGTAGGAGCACATGTAAGTGCGAGTGGCGGAGTTTTTAACGCAGTAGAAAATGCAGTAGCTATCGGTGCAAAAGCGTTTGCGCTCTTTACTAAAAACCAAAGACAGTGGAACGCTAAAGAGCTTGATAGCGAAACTATTGATAAGTTTAAAACAGCTCTGCAAAAGAGTGGTATTTTGCCTCGTCATATACTTCCTCATGACTCTTATCTGATAAATCTTGGACATCCAGAGCTTGAGGGCAGAGAAAAATCAATAGAAGCGTTTTTGGATGAGGTGCAAAGATGCTCTATTTTAGGGCTTGATAGATTAAATTTTCACCCTGGAAGCCACTTGAAAAAGATAAGTGAAGATGAGTGTTTATCAAATATATCTGAATCAATGAACAGAGTGCTTGATAAAACAAGCGGTGTCAGTTTGGTTATAGAAAACACAGCAGGGCAGGGAAGCAATCTTGGTTGGCGGTTTGAACATTTAGCACAGATAATTGACAAAGTAGAAGATAAAAGCCGTGTCGGAGTCTGTATCGACACTTGTCATATGTTTAGTGCTGGTTATGATATAAGAACAAGAGAGGCCTATGATAAAAGCTGGAGCGAGTTTGACAAAATCGTCGGCTTTAACTACCTTATGGGGATGCATATAAATGACTCAAAGGCAAAGTTTGGCTCACATGTAGATAGACATAACTCTTTAGGGGTTGGCGAAATAGGCATTGATGCTTTTAAATTTATCATGAACGATGAGAGAATGGATGATATTCCGCTTATCTTAGAGACTATTGATGATAGTATATGGGCGCAGGAGATAGAGCTTCTTTACTCTTTTGTACATTAAGCGCTATTTGTGTAAAATCAGTCACTATTTCGTAAAGGAAAACCTTATGATGAGAAATACATTTCTGCTTTTATTATTTGGAACTGCCCTTTTTGGGGGTGGTTATAAAATCCCAGAGACTTCACTAAACTCAGTAGCGCTTGGTGCGGCAAACGTGGCACATGCAAGTAGCGCAGATACAGCGTATTATAACCCAGCAAATATGGCTTTTATGAAAGATGAAGCAGTTATCGAGGGTAACCTAATTTATATCGGGCTTAGTGATGTAAACTATAAAGGTTCATACACAAGTAGCTTAGGTACAACTAGCGGATATAACATAGACTCAAAAAGAGAAGACTTTATTATCCCATCACTTCACTATGTCTCACAAGATATAAACGGAGTTCGTCTTGGGGTTAGTTTAGTCTCTCCAGCGGGGCTTTCAAAGAGATGGGAAGATGCTCCAGCAGTTTTCAGTGCAGAGGAATTTACACTCAAAACAGTAGAGCTAAATCCCAGTGTTGCATTTAAGGTTAGCGATAAAGTTGCTCTTGCTTTAGGTTTAAGAGCTATCTACTCTGAGGGTGTTGTAAAGAGCAGTTCTCTAATAGCTTCTCGTGATATGAGCGGAGACAGCGTAGATTTTGGATATAACTTAGCGCTCTCATATAAGCCAACATCAGAGCTAGAGTTTGCATTGACATATCGCTCACAAATAGATTTGGGCATCAAAGGAGATGCGTCTCTTTTTTATCGTGATTTGGCAAATAGTTTTGGAGGCGGCGCGGGAGCAACATACAGCTCATTTAGCTCTACTTCACTTACTGCTCCCGTTCCAGCTCTTTTAAATGTCGCAGTTGCATATACATTTCCTTCAAAAACAACACTTGAGTTTGTGTATGAGAGAAACTACTGGAGCGCATATAAAGAGCTTGATTTTAACTATGGAAGCGGTGTAGACCCAGTGACTAACATCGTATTTGGTACGCCAATTGCAAAAAACTTTAAAGATACGGATGTTTTTCGTTTTGGTGTAACGCAAGAGCTTGACGCTATTAAGTTGATGGGTGGGTTTGTTATAGATAAAAGCCCAGTGCCAAATGAGACTATTGGCTTTGAACTTCCAGATAGTGATTCACTCTCGCTCTCGTGCGGCGTAAGATACCAGCTAAATGATAAGTTAAACATAGGAGTAGCGGCTCTTTACTCAATGAGAGAAGACACAAGAGTCTCAAACGCCTCAATAGATGGCGAATTTTCAGATGCAAACGTACTTATAGTTTCATCTGCAATAGAGTATAAATTTTAAGGAAATATTTGGAAACGTTAATAAATTTTTTAGAGACAAGTGATGTAGAGAAAACTCTGATTTTTGCTCAACTAAAATGTAGTAAAACAGAGGCGTTACTGCTTAGAGCATTGGCAAAAAGGTATATAGAGGGCGAAGATGATGTTGTGGTATTTGATCTTTTAAAAGAGCTTTACGGCGATAAAAAATATGATGGAATTCAACATCTAAAAGAGGTAAAACTTCTTTTAGAACTTGGTTGGCTTCATCAACAAAGTTTTGCTCCTATGAAGATTTCAGAAGTTACACCGCTTGAGCTCTTAAACAGTGCTCTTGGTTTATCTCCATCATTTTTAAAGCTTCTTCAAGATGGCGCACTTGAGAGTGAACTGCCAGATATTAAACCTTATAGCGACCATTTAGAGTATCTTCAAGATCAGTTTTTGCGTATAGATTTGTACCAAAAGATGAGTGCTATTCGCCAAAATGTCCACGAACACTCTTTGGGTATCGATAGAACACAAGCAAAACTCAAACTTCTTGAAAAGCGCATAGAAGACAGAGTTGGACAAACAACAGGAAAGCTTGTTCTTGATAAGTTTTTCAAACAAAAAAAGATGGATTCAAAAGAGCAGGTTATATTTTTGGCACTTCTGCGTGAAGAGTACAGCGCAACAGATGCTTCACTAAGAGAGATGAACGCACTTATAGAGCTTATATCTCTTGATGAGTATGATCGTATAAAAAATCGTGCTCTTTTAGAAGATGGCTCAAACCTTATAAATGATGGCATTATCGATTATGAAGAGATGTTAAACCCTTTTGGCGGGATTTCAAGAGCTTTTTATATAGTTGATGAGGTTCTTCAAAGCATAATCCATCCTCAAAAAAACAAAAAAATCAGACGCATAAAACTAAATACTCTTATGGATGAACAAGATATTTTTGAACTTGTAGAGCCAGAGACATCGTTAGATGATGTGGTGTTGGCAAAAGAGACACAAACTACCTTGGAAAACCTTATGCGTCAACTCGACAAAGAGGTAATTCACAGACTCGTAGAGTGGGGCATCAAGGATAAAAAGAGCGGGATTGATGCTAGAATCATCTTTTACGGAGCAGCTGGAACAGGAAAAACTATGACGGCTTACTCACTTGCAAAGTCGCTAAAGAGAGAAGTTTTAGCGTTTGACTGTTCAAAAATTCTCTCCATGTATGTTGGTGAGAGTGAGAAAAATGTACGTAAAATCTTTGACACTTTTTATGATTTATGTGAGAAGACAAAGAGTGAGCCTATACTTCTGCTAAATGAAGCAGACCAGTTTTTAGGAGCTCGTTCAAGCGGAGCAAACAGTGGAGCTGATCAGATGCACAATCAGATGCAAAATATCTTTTTAGAGCAGATTGAGAAGTTCAAGGGTGTATTGATTGCAACTACAAACCTGCTTGAGAACATAGATAAAGCATTTTCAAGACGTTTTAACTACAAGATAGAGTTTAAAAAACCAAATCAAGAGCAAAGAGCATCTCTATGGAAAAAGATGCTTCCAAAAGATGCACCGTATGAAGATGGTTTTGATATGAATGAACTCTCAACATACTCTCTAACAGGTGGGCAGATAAACCTAATCATCAAAAATACAGCATATAAAGTAGCGGTAAGAAAAGAACCGCTCTTCTCTTTAAGAGACTTTATAGAAGAGATAAAAAAAGAGAGAGATGCAAGTTTTGAGAGTGAAAAAATGATGGGCTTTTTAAATAAATAATTTTTTAAACAAATAGGATAAAAGATGCAAGGCTATATACTTCTATCACACGGAAGCAAGGTTAAAGAGTCAAATGATGCAAGTGCAAAAGTTTTAGAAGAGGTACGCAAAACTATCAAAAACGTACAACTCGCTTTTTTGGAGTTGGCAGAGCCAGATTTTGGGAGTGCTGTAAAAGCTTTAAAAGAGAGCGGAGTGACTCATATAAATGTTTTGCCTCTATTTTTAGCTCCAGGAAAACATGTAAGAGAAGATGTTCCACACCTTTGTGAGACATTTGGCAAACAATATGAGATAGAGATAACACAACTGCAACACATTGGTGCGAACAGCGGATATATAAAACTCATAGAAAATATCTTAGAGCAAAAATAGTAACAACATGCAACACTCATTTTTTATGCAAAAAGCTATCAAAGAGGCTTTTATAGGGCTTTTAAAGAGTCATGGCGGACCTTTTGGCGCAGTTATTGTAAAGAGTGGCAAAATCATAGCAAAAGCACACAATCAGGTTCTAAAAAACAGTGACCCAACTGCTCACGCAGAGATACAAGCGATAAGAAAAGCCTCAAAGAAACTTCAAACTTTTGATTTAAGCGGATGTGCAATCTACACTACATGTATGCCATGCCCAATGTGTCTTGGCGCTATAAAATGGGCAAATATCAAAACTGTTTTTTATGGCGCCTCAAGCAAAGACGCCGATGATATAGGCTTTAGAGATAAAGATTTTTACGAAAAAGAGTTTTTGGAGTTCAAGCAGATAGCAAGAGAGGAGTGTTTAAAACCTTTTGTTGCGTGGAGTGCCAAAGAGGATAGGGTTACCTACTGATGACGCAAAGGAAAAAACGCCCAATTTGATGGCGTCGATGCTCCAAAAAACAGCTTGAGAGGTTTTGACTATAACGACAAAGTTGTCAAACTAGCCCAAGGTGCCAAGATTATAAATATGGAAGATTTGTATGATGAATCTGGTAAAAAAGTATGCTAAAATACTATCTTTCGTAAGTACAAGGAGTAAAAAATGCAAATGGTAGGTATAAAAGAGCTTCAAACAAACCCTGCTATCCTCACAAAAGCACTAGAGGCACATGAATATGCGATGATAACCAAAAGAAGTACGCCCATAGGGGTAGTGGTCTCTTTTGATGATGTTATCCTCTCTCACGGACTTAAAACTTCCATTTTGCTAGATGGCTACAAAAGTGGCAATCTCTCTTTGGGACAGCTTGCCACTAGTCTTGATATGCCAAAAGAAAAAGTGATGAAGATGCTTTCTCTTTTGGGGCTGGATGTTGTTGAGTACAATTTTAGCGATGATATGAAGAATTTAGATAGTTTTGTATGATTGTCGTCTCGGATAGTACAACTCTCATCATACTCTCAGATCTTCATAAACTTACATATCTTACAAATCTTTTTGATAAAATCATCTTGCCAAACGCAGTGTTTAAGGAGATAAACTATAAAAAAACACCTGTTCTGCCTGATGGTTTTGAAGTTGTTGATTGTGTAAAAGACGAGCTGTTTGAGACTCTTTGTCAACTTCTTGACTCTGGAGAAAGTGAAGCTATTGCTTTGGCAAAAGAGAGAAATCTTCCGCTTGTTATCGATGAGAAAAAAGGGCGAAAAATAGCCAAAAATATGGAATTAAAAATTATTGGGCTTTTGGGTGTTCTCTATCTCAATATAAAAAAAAGTTTTTTATCACAAGAACAAGCAGAAGAGTTTTTACAACAAGCTAAAGAAAACGGATACAGAATCTCGCAAAAGCTAATAGACGAGATGTTTGAAAGTTTAAGGATAAAATAAAATGATAATCTACATACACGGTTTTGGCGGAAGCGGCGAGGGAAATAAGGCACGGGCATTTAGAGAACATTTTAGAGCTAAAGGCGTAGGATTTATAGCCCCCACGCTCTCTTATAACCCAGAACTTGCCATAAAAACGCTTGATGAGCTTATAGACTCCTACAAAGAGGATGTTTTTCTTATCGGTGCATCGCTTGGAGGATTTTACACGCTCTATCTTTCTCAAAAAAAGTTTGTGAAAAAAGCTGTGGTTATCAACCCATCCATTACACCTTGGAGTACTTTGCAAAGAGCGGTGGGTTATGCTCCGAATTTTTATGATGAGAGCTGCTACAAGTGGTGTGAAACTCATCTTGAGATACTGAAAAACTATGAGACAAAAGAGCTTCAGAGAGAAAAACTCTTTCTTTTACTGCAAAAAGGCGATGAGCTTTTAAACCCACAGGACGCTCTGACAAAGCTTGAGGGATGTAAAATAGTCGTAGAAGAGGGCGGTAACCACGGTTTTGAGGGCATAGAGAGACACTTTGAAGAGATAGAAAAGTTTTTTGAGAATTGATGAATGTTTATAGGCAGAGATACTCTTAAAAAACGAGCCATTATCCATGAAAACAGTGATGAATTTTTCTATGACGATGACATAAAATATCTATTTAGCGACATAACTTCACACTACCATAGTGAAACAAGCCACTATACAAACAGCGTCTATCAGGGAACTTCACTGCTAGTTACTGTTACATTTTTAGACGTAGAGAAGCCCTACCGCATAGAGATAGACAGCAACAAAGAGGCTAAGTATAAGAGTGTCTATCTCCTCTCTTTTGCCATCGCAGCTTACAGAGCAAAGATCCTGCGCAAGGCATTTGAAGAGGGGTGTGAGGTGCGCTTTGCGACTTTAGATGTTTTTGGCATCGTTATAAAAGAGGGCGATATGTTTTTGGAGTACCCAAATAAAACCCCCATCAAAGTAGAAAAAATCCTCCAAAGCCACGACAAAAGAGGTTTAGAGTTTATAGCGCAAGAGACAAAAGAGCGCATAAATCTCAACTCCATCTCAGACAAGGTGGTGTTTTTAGAACTCTCTTCTCAAGTTCTCCCGCTGGAAGAAAAATCTCTTTCACTCATCCAAAAAGCCCTACAAACCATAACACCCATCGCCAGAAAACTCTACCTGCTCTATATCACCACCTTTGGCACGGCTTACTTTTTAGGGCGCTTTTGTTGTGAAGATATACCAGTAAACGGCTGGAGCGAGACGGGAGCTATTTTACTCATCTTTACAGCGATAATGTACACGCTTATGCACTTTTTTATCGTACCTCATGAGATAGAGAAGAGAGAGAAAGAGATGGATAATCTTGTTAGTTGAGTCTTGTATAAATACAATATAACGCAAAATATAACGCTTCTAAGTTATACTTTTCTCATTTCAAGCTAAGAGAGTGCAGATGTTAAATGTATTGATAATTGAAGATAATCCAATTATTGCAATGGACGTTAAAAGTATCGTCGATGAGATGGAGGATTTTGTCGGGTATATTGTCTCTGATATGCCCTCCGCTCTAAAGTTAGCCGATAAGCACCCGATTCATCTTGTTATATCCGATATTGAGATAAAAGGTTCGGCGGATGGTATTGAAACTGCAAAAATGCTTCAAACACTATATCTTACTCCTGTTTTGTTTCTCACTTCATATCACGATAAGGCAACACTTGAACGTGCCGCCCAAGTTAATTTTTCAGGGTACTTGCTAAAACCGTTCAACGAAGATGAGCTCATAGCAGGGCTAAAGCTGTGCGCTCTAAAAATCAAAGCGCGACAACTCCCGATAGAAATCGGTGCGGAGTACAGATATGATTTGAAGATGCAGCAGCTGTTTTATCGTAATGAGCCGATACTTCTTACCGCCAAAGAGCATCAGCTTTTTTTACTGCTGCTTCATTCACGCGGACGTATAGTTCCATTTGCCTATATAGATGAAGTCGTCTGGTGCAATCAGAGTGTGAGCGACACTTCACGCCGACAACTTTTTCACCGTCTTAGAGCAAAGGTGGAAAAGCTATCGTTTCAAAGCGTCAAATACGGTGGTTATATGCTTGATTAACTCCATCTCAGAGTAAAACAGCTTCCTTTATCTGTTTTTACGCTCATCGTTCCCCTTAGCTCCTCTTCAACAAGTCTGCGAATCAAGCTCAATCCAAACGAATGTTCACAAGCATCATAGTCAAACCCTTTGCCGTTATCGCACAGAGACAAAACAATCTCTCTCTCATCTTGAGCCAGAGAGATAACGATATGTCCGCCTTTGCCCTCAAATGCGTACTTCATAGCGTTGGTGACAAGCTCATTGATGATAATACCGCAATAGAGCGCTTGTTCGATTCTGATAGGTACTTCTCCTTTGACCGATACGGTTATATTTTGAGCGGTAAAGCTTTTTTGGATTTCGTCTACCAAATCGTGAATATATGGAGATGCTTCAAGATGAGAAAGGTTTTGCTGTGCATAAAGTATCTCATGAATCTTCCCGATAGAGAGGATGTTTTGTTCCGCCTCTTTGAGTAGGATACGCCCCTCTGGCAAGAGGTGTTTTTTGAGTTTGAGGCGATAGAGCGAGACTATAAACTGAAGATTATTTTTGACCCGATGGTGAAGTTCTCGGATGAGGAGTTGTTTGGTGTTAAGCGCCACAGTAAGTGCTTTTGTATGGTTTAGCTTTTTAGCAAGAACAGTGGAGAAAAGCAGCGCTTCAAATGTGATGGAAATCTCATAAAAGTACCAGTAGTCGCCATCGCTGAGATAAATCCCCATGTTGTAGAGCAAAAAGAAAAATTGACCAAGTGCATTAACGCCCCAGCCTATCAAAAAGTAGAGACTGTTTTCGTGCTTTTTTATAAAAAGAAAGAGTGCGACACAGAAGATAAAAGCCGTAGCAAACAGTCCTGCATAAATAAGCATATCAAGAAGATAAAACGCATCACAGGAGAGAAGCATAAGTAAAACAGCGATGGCGATTTGTATTTTGAGCATCAAATCAATTTTGGCATACTCTTTGATTGACATAAACTCACGCACAAACAATAAGGTAAATATAAGAGCAAACCCGATGTAGTAAATGCCAAGATATGCATCTGTTTTAATTATGTCTAGTAGCTCTTGCGCGGTGTAAAAAAGCCCAAACAGATGCATATTCATCCCCGTGTAGGAGATATGATTGTAAGTGATAAAAAAAGTGGCAAGCACATAAAAAAGATAAACTCTCTCTAGTGTAAACAAAAACAGAATCAGATTGTAGATGATAAGCGTAGCCAATGCGGCAAGAGAGGCACCTTGAATCAGCTGTTGCGTGAGCGATTTTTGCCACACTATATCTTTTGTGCTTAGATGCAGATGAAAGTTGGTACTGCATGAGTTGGAGAGCACTCTTAGATGATAACTCTGTGAGCTGTTGGGCTGCAACACAACAGGAAAATAAAAATCCAAAATCCCCTCAAATATAGGAAGAGACAACAAACCCGCACTTTGAGTGCTTCCATCGGATGAGTAAAGAGTAATAGAGTCAAGTATGGGGTTGTCGATGTGAAGCACCCTCTCTATAGGTTTGTCGGAACTGTTTTTGAGGCTAAAGCGCACCCATAGAGCTTCGTTTGTCGTATAACCGTTGTTGATGCAGGAGTGTGTAAATGCGCTAAAGTGTTCAGGATGCAAAAGCAGTGCATCAATGGTCTGTTTCGCACCTTTGTCTATAAAAACCTCAGAGTTTTCAAGCAGTGAAACATCCGCCTCATTGGGGTAAATGTCGATAGTTTTTGCATTGGCAAAAAAGCCTAAAAAAAGAGACAACAGCAGTGAGCAAAAGAGTCGAGTTTCAAATTTCATACCGTAATAGTAGCAATTTTTTTATAAAAAACTAAAAATTACAAAATATAACGCTAAATATAACGATGATGCTTTAGACTAAAAAAAAGAGTTTAAAGGATAAAAATATGAAAAAAAACAGATTGCAGATTTCCATGGCGGCATCGTTGATACTCATATCTTCTCATCTTGTTGCCGCATCTATGGACGGGTTGGGGGATTTGACTGGAGGCGCATATTATAGTCATGCAAGTGGTGTGAGTGCCGATGGAAGCGTAGTAGCTGGGTCAAGTAATTTCACTGATGGGAGCCAAGCATTTCGCTGGACAGAAGCTGATGGTATGGTCGGTCTTGGGGATTTGGCTGGTGGTGAATATTACAGCTGGACTCATGGTATTAGTGCTGATGGAAGCGTAATAGTTGGAGATAGTAGCTCAGCTAATGGATATGAAGCATTTCGCTGGACACAATCTGGCGGTATGGTCGGTCTTGGGGATTTGGCTGGTGGAGGTTTTAATAGTCAGGCATATGCGGTCAATGCAGATGGAAGTGTAGTAGTTGGAGAAGGTGAATCAGCTAATGGTGACGAAGCATTTCGCTGGACAGAAGCTGATGGTATGGTAGGTCTTGGGGATTTGGCTGGCGGAGGTTTTGATAGTATCGCGTATGGTGTAAGTGCAGATGGAAGCGTAATAGTTGGAGATAGCGACTCCGCTAATGGACGGGAAGCATTTCGCTGGACACAAGCTGATGGCATGGCGGGGCTTGGAGATTTGGCTGGTGGAGATTTTTATAGTCGGGCGCGTGCGGTCAATGCAGATGGAAGTGTAGTTGTTGGAGAAGGTGAATCCGCTAATGGATATGAAGCATTTCGCTGGACACAATCTGGCGGTATGCTGGGACTTGGGGATTTGGCTGGTGGAGGTTTTTATAGTCAGGCTTTTGGAGTTAATGCAGATGGAAGTGTAGTAGTTGGAGAAAGTGACTCAGCCAATGGGTATGAAGCATTTCGCTGGACAGAAGAAAAAGGGATGCAGTCTTTAGGCGAATGGCTATTAGAGGGTGGCTATACCCTTACAGATTGGAGCAATACTGCAGCGTTAGGCGTAAGTGCCGATGGGAATGTAGTAGTTGGACAAGGTGTCTCAGTCAATGGCATAGAAGCATTTATAGCACGAGGAGGAAGCGGACTTTTGGGGCTTAACACACTTGCAAACTCTTTGGCAAGTGTGAGCAACATCGCTACGCAAGGGGAGCTTTTGGCACAAACGGCACTGCACGGAGCGCACGGACACCCTGGAGCCAACAGAGCCATAGACGACAAGTACTTTATGTGGCTTGCAGGAGACTATGCACACGACAACAGATATGATTCAAAAGATGACTTTTATCTCGCCGAAGTCGGAGTAGGATACAGCTACAACAAAGATATAAAATACTCCATAGCCTATGGAAGAAGCACTGGAGAGAGCGACCTTTTGTATGATGGTAAAAATGAGGCAGAGGGTTACTATGTAGCACTTGACACAGACATAAAGCTCCCCGTTTCAATCCCGCTGTATGCAACACTTACATATCTTTACGGAAAAAATGATTTGGACTTAAAAAGAGGCTATGAAAATGCGGGAACGCTTGATGCCTCTTATGCCAACGCCAACCAGAGCATCCAAGCTTTTAAAGCAAGACTTCAGTGGCACGCACTCCAAGAGTGGCTTCTTCCTTATGTAGAGTACAACCATGCCAAAATCAAAACAGACGCCTACACCGAAACAAGCGGAGGATTTCCTGCCCATTTTGATGCCAACAACGAGAGTATTACCGATTACCGCTACGGTTTTGACTCCAACTTTAAACTCAATGAAAACAACAAAATCATTACTACTTTAGAGGGTATCCACCGCAAAGACGCTCAAGCAAGTAGCATCAGTGGAGAACTAATCGGTTTACAGGCATTTACTATGAACGCTCAAAACTACGACCAAAACTGGATGAGAGCAACCGTTGGCGTTGAGAGCATATTTGACATAGGAAGATTTACGCTAACACTAAACAGCGCAACAAAAGGCGCCGACCCACAATTCTGGGGCGGAGTGAACTATACTGTAGGGTTTTAAAAAAAAGTAAAAAAATAAACTTCCTTGCAACAAGCCCGACTGCAAGGAAAATCTAGGGCAAATTTACATAAGGAAAGATAGATGAAAAATATGGTTTTAGGAGTGATCGCAACAGCGATGATGGTTTCATTCGTGTATGCAGATGAATATACTTTGCAAGGCGACAGCGTGTATTATGGCAATTCAAAAATAGCGGATTTAGAGTATTCATACGGCTGGAAAGTACTTTGTGCAAAAGGTCGAAATTACGGTACGGTCAGATTGCTAAACGGCGATAAAAAACATGCCGCTCAAGTAGCTATCAGCGAATGCAAGAAATAGCAGCAACAGAGAGATTATGAAAAGATAATATAAGGATTGTTGTGTAAGTTATCAACGATGAAGCGATTATCGAAGATATAGGCTTTAGAGGAGATGTTTATAAATAGTTGCAAATTTAGCAATATACAAAAAATGTTACTTTTTACCATTTTGCATACACTTAAACATAGATATTTTTAAATGTTTGTAAATCATCACAGTGGTGTAGGTTAAAATAGCGATATTTGTAAAAGAAGCAAGAGCGTGTGTAACTAGTAATGTAAACAAGGAGTTAAATATGGTTGAGTGGATAAGTGCGGGTGCAAATGTAGGTATGCTTGTTGTTACAATAATATTAGCAATGATTGCATCAAAAGCTTTGGGGCAAATCGAAGAGATGAAAACTCAAAACAAAAATGATGCAGTGGATCAGCTCTATACTAGAATGTTTGAGCATCCTAAATCTCTGGAGTATTTATTAGACACAAAACACGGAGTTCAAGGAATTATAATTTTAGAAATGTATGCTGATTTTATTGAACAGATTGTGCTTCAACTGGATTTATTGCCAGATGATGTAAAGACTGTTTGGAAATCATATGTAAACAAACTTGTAAATGATTATCCTGCTTTAGCGAGATATATAAAAACAAACAATGAGTCATTAACAAAGAAAATTGAAAAAATCTCAGAAAGTATAAAAAATCATAAGGAAGCAAAATGAAACTATGGTTAATAGTAGCTGGTTTAATTGGTCTTGTTTTAACGCTTAATGCTGAAATCGTAAGTAAAAATGGTCTCGCAACCGATAGTGCAACAGGTTTAATGTGGCAGGATGATGTTAATGCAAAAGAAATGATAGAAAATCAGGATAGAGCAAAAGCTTATTGTGAAAATCTAACTCTAAGTGGATATAGTGATTGGAGATTGCCAAATATCTATGAGCTTACGACACTCCTTGATAATACAAAATCAAGAGAACCTTATGTGATAGACGGAATACAGAACCTCAAATCTAGTGGTTATAAGTCTTCTACTACATCCTCAGAATGGGCGAACGCTATGTGGATTACCATTTTCTATTTTGGGAGCAATTCTGTGGATAGTGCAAAACTTGGCGCTCGTGTGCGTTGTGTTAGAGCTGGACAACTAAACTTTGATGATTTGGTTATTTTGAAAAATAGAGACAAACTAAAAGTGAGTCAAGAAAATATAGATAAAATTTCTCCAAAAAAAGATTTAGAAGAACAAAAGCGTAGAGCCCAAGAGCAAGAAAGTATAAACAGGCTTTATAATCTTCCGAAAAATATCGGCGATAAAGTTTGTAACAAGATGGAGACATGCGGTCTTTTTGGTTGTGATTCGTATGAAGTATCGGCATTTGTTGAAGGTAAAAGCGGTGACCGTATCCAGATTCGCATTGCAGACCCAAAAGTGATGAGAAGCTATCAAGGTGTTGATATTTACAAAGGGTCGATTCTTTGGGATCAGTACAACAACTGGAAATCGTGTAACTAGAAACTCATGGTATCCTTTGAAATGAGGTGCTTGTGCAAGCAAAGAGTAAGATAATGAACAAATCTAAAGAGCGTAGCGCCGAAGAGATATATTGTAATCCAAACACCCCAAAAGGGAAGAAAACTATATCGACTACTAAAATGCTATCTATCGGTATTGTCTGATGGACTTTTTTACGGTGAAGTGATTCCTGATGAAAATGAATTTATCAAGCAAAAATGTGATACGGCAGGTCTTTTTGATGTTTTTGAAAATATCAATTTAACCTACTTAATGCTATAATCGTTTAATTAGTTTTACTATTTGGAGTAAAAATTGAAAAACCTTTTAAATAATCTTTTTGAACTTTCTCATCAAAAAATACAAAATCAAAAAGAGTCGTATCACCGTTTTTTGTTTGATGTGATGGTTCATGGTAACTCAAAATTTAGCGGTATTTATGGTTCAAGAGGTGTTGGAAAAACTACGCTTTTGTTGCAACTTGCTACTTCTTTTAAACTCAAAAGTGATGAACTGCTTTATATCTCGTGTGACCATCCACTCTTGGCGGGAGTCTCACTTTTTGAGCTGACACAAGAGTTTAGCAAGTATGGGGGAAAATGTATCTTGATAGATGAGGTACATGAAGCCCTAAACTTTGAGCAAGAGCTTAAGGGTATTTATGATTTTTTAGATATCAAAGTGCTTTTTTCAGGCTCTAGTGCTATCAAACTAACAAACCCCTCATTTGCAAGACGCTACGCTATGCATCACTTACCAATACTCTCATTTAAAGAGTATTTGGAGCTGAGTTTACATACAACACTTCAAAGCTACACTTTAGAAGATATCATCTCAAATCATAGTGACATTGCCAACACAATTTTACAAGAACTTGGCGATGAAAAAGTCCTCAAACACTTTGAGGAGTACTTAAAAATCGGGGCATATCCATTTTACTTTGAAAACAAGCAAAACTATACACAAATGGTACTCGATACTATCAATACTATTTTATACGCGGATTTAGGCTCACTTTATAATATAAGCGGAGAAAAAATTATAGTACTTCGCAAACTACTAACTTCCATTTGTGTTTCAAATCCACTAGAGTTAAGCGTGGAAGCACTTGCACAAAAAGTGGGTACTTCAAAGGTTACTTTATATAAATATATAGAGTTGCTTCATAAAGCTGAACTTCTTAGACATGTAGTTTTTGAGGGCAAAAGGTTTAAATCACTTCAAAAACCGGATAAGCTTTATCTTGCCAATACAACTCTTTTCTCGAGTTTATGCATGGAACCAAAGATAGGCACTATAAGAGAGAGTTTTTTTGCTTCACAAGTAAGTGTCAAAAGTTCGCTTTATTATGTAGATAGAGGAGACTTTTTAGTAGATGAGAAGTACACGGTAGAGATTGGTGGGAAAAACAAAAGTTTTGAGCAAATCAAAGATATACAAAACAGTTTTATAGCTGCGGATGAGATAGAAATGGGATTTAAAAATAAAATTCCACTTTGGCTATTTGGGTTTTTATATTAAATAGAAGAAAATAAAATACTATTTTTTTGCAGATAATTTTAGAAGATTTTAAATCAAGGGATTATGATGAAACTTTGAGTAGCGTTAATGCTTATGAGTATTGGCTCTTTCGTTGGGGTCTCCATGGAACTCTTTGCCATAAGCATCGCTTGTGGTTCATACATGACAGAGGAGCTTGTGTGAACCTTTATCTTTTTTTAGAATTTGGGCGTACTCTTTTTTTCAATAATGTATCAAAATTCGTAATATTGCCGTAACCCATCAGTAATGGATTTGTAATAATTATGGAGCAAAATTTCACATATTTAAAATACCAAGAGGGATTTATATGGAAACTTTTTTTACGCACGTTTTTACAAGATTGACAAAACACTACAATTTGAAAAAAGAGGAAGCACAAGAGATGCTCAACGATGAGTGGGCGTATGTGGAGAGTGCTTACGATGATGGCAAGATAAGCCCAGAGGACGTTGCAAGAGAACTTGTTTGTATCTACATGGTGGCGTAAAATGGCTGTAAGTGTAGAGAACTATTTTAACCATAACTACCCCTCTTTTGCAAAGATGCCATCTTTGTTTCGTCAGGGTGTTATTGCACTATTTAAAAATATTTTTCATGAAAATGAGATTAATGATGTTTTGAAGAAAAATAGACATCTTGATGCGTTTGATTTTATAGAGTTCGTGCTTGAGTACTTTAGTATCGACATCACCATCAACAAAAACCAGCTCTTAAGAATTCCTTCTTATGGAAGAGTCGTTATCATAGCAAACCACCCGCTTGGTGCGCTTGATTCACTCGCACTCTTAAATGTCATCAAAGAGATTCGCAAAGATGTCAAGATAGTAGCTTCAAATTTTTTGAGCGAATTTAAAAATCTCGACTCCATCCTTATCCCCATCGAAAATGTCAAAGGCAAACTCCAAAGAGAGTCCGTAAATGCCATCTACGATGCGCTTAACAAAGAGCAGGCAGTTATCATATTTCCATCTGGGGAAGTAAGCCGTGCCAGACCAAACGGCATAAAAGATACAAAATGGAAAAAGGGATTTTTAACCGTTGCACAAAATACAGAATCACCCATACTTCCCATATATATAGATGCAAAAAACTCAAAAACTTTCTATCTTCTCTCTATGATAAACAAATCTTTGGCGACCGCAACTATCCCGCATGAGATGTTTAAATACTATAACAAAAACATAGCGTTTCACATCGGTAAAAGCATCCCTTATGAGAGCTACTATGCCCCAAATATCGACATCAACAACAGAGTGAAACTTCTACGTAAACATTTCTATAAAGTTGCAAAAAAAGAGAAAGGTATCTTTAAAACATACAACGGTATAGCCCTTGCGCAAAACAGACAAGAGATAAAAAAAGAGCTTGAAAATGCCAAAGAGATTGGCGAGACGACAGATGGCAAAAAGATTTATATATATGCAAATGCCGATGAGAACGTACTTATAAAAGAGATTGGGCGTCTGCGAGAGATAAGCTTTCGTCAGGTAAAAGAGGGTAGCGGAAAACAGAGAGATGTAGATGATTTTGACTACTGCTATGAGCATATTATCCTCTGGGATGAGAAAGATTTGGAGATAGTAGGCTCTTACAGGATTGTAAAATCAAGCGAAATGGTGGAAGCGTACGGTGTTGATGGCCTTTACACTTCAACACTTTTTGATTTTAAAGAGGAGTTTGACCCCTGCCTTGCCTCTTCTATAGAGCTAGGACGCAGTTTTGTCCAACCCAAATACTGGAACTCAAGAGCGCTTGATTACCTCTGGCAGGGTATCGGAGCATATCTTAGAGTCAACCGTGATATCAAATATATGTTTGGAGCAGTTAGTATCCCAAATACCTATAGCGATGAAGCAATTGCACTTTTAATTTATTTTTATAAAAACTACTTTAGCCCAAAATACAAAAGCGTTGAGCATCGTGAGAGTTACACTCTTGCAGAATCAAAGAAACGGAAGTTTGATGAACTCTTTTTTAAAAATGATTACGCAAAAGATTTGGTTATTCTCAAGCGTGAGCTCTCTCTTATGGGTTATGTTGTTCCAACGTTATATAAGCAGTACAGCGAACTTTGTGAAGATGGTGGCGTTGAATTTATCGATTTTGGCAGAGACAAACATTTTGAAAACTGCATAGATGGATTTTTAGTCGTGGCTATCGATAAAATAAAAAAACAAAAACAGCAACGCTATCTGGAAAGATAGTGTTACAAAAGAGAACTTTGGAGTGAATAGCTCTTAAAAGTGTTTCTCTTTTACGCACTTGCTCCAAATACTTAAAATAATGTGTAGTGTTTCGTAACAACAATTCTCTCAAATTTGATCATAAACTTTTATTTAATACTCTTTTTGCTACAATCCACGTAACTGTTTTCTCTAAAAACATGTATAAATATTTGAGTTAAACGACTTGCGTTTTTATACGTTTTAAAACAATTATAATAGCAAAGGTAGGTTATATGGAGCATGTAGTGACTTCAAATCCGTATTTTGGGGTATTTGTACTATTTCTTTTAACATTTGGTGCATTTACGATGACAACGATTATCGCTCGTTTAGCGAGTCGTGCGTTAGCGGCTAAGAGTAATGAAAAAATCAAATTGTCAGTTTATGAGTGTGGGCCAGAGGTCACAAAACAACCAAATAGAATCTCCCCGCAATTTTATCTATTTGCGCTACTATTTTTACTTTTTGATGTAGAGATTGTCTTCATGTTCCCATGGGCTGTTGATTTTAAACTACTTGGATGGTTTGGTTTTGCTGAGATGTTAATGTTTATACTGCTTTTAACTATCGGTTTTGTTTACGCATGGAAAAAAGGAGCGCTAGAATGGCACAACATAAAATAAATTATACACAAAACGGCGGTTTGCCAGTTGCACTTACAAGTATTGACAAGATTGTAAACTGGGGTCGCTCAAACTCAATCTGGGCTTTGACTTATGGTCTTGCTTGTTGTGGTATTGAGATGATGGCAAGTGGTGCTTCAAGATATGACTTTGACAGATTTGGAACGATTTTTAGAGCATCTCCTCGCCAAGCGGATGTTATGATAGTTGCTGGAACATTGACTAAAAAACATGCTGAGTTTATCAAAAGACTTTATGACCAGATGACTGAACCAAAATGGGTTATATCTATGGGTTCATGCGCAAATACTGGCGGTATGTTTAACACCTATGCAACTGTTCAAGGTGTTGATAGAATCATACCTGTTGATTTGTATCTTCCAGGGTGTGCTCCACGTCCTGAAACTCTTCAGTATGGCGTAATGCTACTACAGAAAAAAATTCGTGCAAACAAAGCGTCTCGTGCGCAAGTAGCTAAAAGGTTGATGTAATGAGAGCTTATAAACCTAAAGATGATGTACAAGCAAAAGCTTACTATACAGATAGATTTTACGTATCTCCTCAAGTTCCAAAATCTCCTGTAGAGAGCGATGAAGTTTTTGCTCATGACTTGGAAGCTATAAAAGCTAAAGTTGAAGTTCTTGACGCATATATTCAAGTAGAGCAGATGGTTGTTTTTATAAATCCTGCCGATAACTATAAAGTACTAGAACTTTTAAGAGATGAGTGCCAATACACGCAACTCTCAGAGATGAGCGCGATTGATTGGTTGGCTACAAAAGGCGGATTTGAAGTTTTTTATCAGATGCTTAGTATGAATAAGCGTAAGCGTATTCGTATAAAGATGTTTATCAACAAAGGTGATGCTGTAAATAGTGTTGAGAAACTTTTCCGCTCTGCTGATTGGTCTGAGAGAGAGATGTTTGATATGTTTGGCATAGAGGCAAACGGACATCCGTTTATGAAGAGAATCCTTATGCCATACGATTGGCAAGGACATCCGCTTTTAAAAACTTATCCTCTGCAAGGCGATGAGTTTGCGGCTTGGTATGAAGTTGATAAAATCTACGGGAAAGAGGCACGTGATATTATCGGGCCTGAACTTCGTGATACTGCAAAAGTTGACAGATATGACAGCGAGAGATTTGCACGACTTGGGTATGAGGTTCCAAAGGGGAGTGTTATTACTGGAGATGAGCCTAAAAATGAAGAGAACTACCAAGAAGAGGGTGGCGTGTTTATGATTAAGAAATTTGATAAAAAAGATTCGGTCGTTGTTGACGATCCTCAAAGATAGGTTGTAATATGCAAGTAAAAAATAGATTAAACCCGTTTTTTGAAAATATCACTTTTGATAGAGAAGATAATGAGATGATTCTAAACTTCGGTCCTCAGCATCCATCTGCTCACGGACAGCTTCGTCTTATGCTTCATCTTCAACAAGAGATGATAGTAAAAGCTCATCCAGATATCGGTTATCTTCACCGCGGTATGGAGAAAATGGCTGAAAACATGATTTATAATGAATTTATGCCTACGACAGACCGTATGGACTACATCGCATCATCTTCAAACAACTATGGCTTTGCCCTAGCAGTTGAGAAATTGATAGGATTAGAAGTGCCTCGCCGTGCAAAAGTTATCCGTATGATGCTTCTTGAGATTAACCGTCTTATGAG
Source organism: Sulfurimonas limnophila (assembly GCF_059705345.1). Lineage (NCBI taxonomy): Bacteria > Pseudomonadati > Campylobacterota > Epsilonproteobacteria > Campylobacterales > Sulfurimonadaceae > Sulfurimonas > Sulfurimonas limnophila. Next base: position 1,899,834 of record NZ_AP046127.1, on the reverse strand, counting down.
CCACCTTTTCTGGTTGGCAACAACGGCGCTTGATATCGGAGCTATGACTGTTTTCCTTTTCGCATTCCGTGAGAGAGAGTATCTAATGGACATCATCGAAGGTTACTGTGGGGCTAGACTTACACATGCTGCTATTCGTATTGGTGGAGTTCCGCTAGATATTCAAGATACTTTTATAGCACAGCTAAAAACATTCCTAGATAAACTTCCTGCAAATATTAAAGATTATGAAGACCTTCTTGACACTAACCGTATCTGGTTAATGAGAATGGAAGAGGTAGGAACTATTTCAAAAGAGATGGCATTATCTTGGGGTTGTACAGGCCCTATGCTTAGAGCTAGTGGTGTTGCTTGGGATTTACGTAAGGAAGAACCATATGAGCTCTACGATGAAGTTGAGTTTAGAGTTCCTTACTCAGACAAGGGCGATAACTTTGCAAGATACCGTATCTATATGGAAGAGATGAGAGAGTCCGCAAAGATTCTTTATCAAACAATTGATATGTATGATAAATGTGTAAAAGATGCTCAGACAGAACTTATGGCTCATGCTCCAAAATATGTATCTGCTTCAAAGCTAGATATTATGACGCAAAACTACTCTTTGATGCAACACTTTGTTTTAGTTACTCAAGGTATGAGACCGCCTGTTGGCGAGGTTTATGTGGCTACTGAATCACCAAAAGGTGAGTTAGGTTTCTATATCAATTCTCAAGGCGGACCATACCCATATAGACTAAAACTGCGTGCACCATCATTTTGGCACACAGGGATTTTAACGGATCTTTTGCCAGGGCATTATATCCCAGATGTTGTATCGATTATCGGTACTACAAATATAGTTTTTGGTGAGGTTGATAGATAATGAAAAGATATGATTTAAGACATTTAAAAGATGGTTTTGAACCTAGAATGAAAGAGATTTTGGGAACTCACAAAGCTGGAGAAGTTGCAATCTTTTTATTTGAAATTGGAGACTTTTCTCCTATTCAAAAATCAGCTGATTTAGTAAAAGAGTGCGGATATGAGTTGCTTAACTCTTTAAAGTTCAACGAAGTCGACTGGACTATCGTTACAAAAAAATAGATAGGATTTGAATTTTGAGCAAAGTATATTTTTCTACTTGGAACGGTGAGTTTGTAAACAACATCAACACGCCGATAGAGGAGTGGAAAGAGTCAGCTTACAACCTACCAGCACAATACGATAGTCACCGTGAATCAAAAGCCTTCATTGGCTGGGATGGCGTTGCACTTTTTGATAAAGATGTAGATGTTATCCGTTTGGCTATGGAGTACGCAGCACAATATCAAGAGTACTCTGAAGCGTGTGGAAGATGTGCGCCTGGACGCTGGGGTGGCAGAATCCTATATGATCAGCTTGACAAAATAGCTCGTGGTGAAGGCAGTGTAGCAGATTTAGACCACCTAAGAGAGATTGGTAAAAGTATGCAAATCACTTCAAAATGTGAGATTGGAAAAACTGTTCCAAACCCTATTCTTGACTTGATGACACATTTTGAGCATGTTTTTTTAGAGTGCATTAATGAGCAAAAACCATCAATCCACTATAGCGAATCTATCGCATATATCGCTAAAATAACTGCGCCTTGTACAGATGCTTGCCCATCACATGTAGATATTCCTGCATATATTGAGGGAGTTCGTGACCTTAGAATGGATGATTCACTTATGGCAACTCGCCAAACAATGCCTCTGGCACATGTTTGCGGTCGTGTTTGTCCACACCCTTGCGAAGATGCCTGTCGAAGAACAAACCTTGATGAGCCTATCTCGATTATGGCTTTGAAGCGTCTTGGAGCTGATTGGGAGACTGATCACGGTTATGACTTTTTTCATCCTATGGAGAAAAAACCTAATAATGGCAAGAGAGTTGCTGTTATTGGTGCAGGTCCTGCTGGGCTTACAACAGCTTATTATCTTGGAGCTGAGGGTGTTGAAGTTGATGTATATGAAGAGCTTCCAGTCCTTGGCGGAGAGGTTGCTGTTGGTGTTCCTGAGTACAGGATGCCAATTGATAAATACAACAAAGATATCGAATGTGTAAAAGATATGGGTGTTAATTTTATAGTAAATAGCAAGATTAACGCTGATGATATGAGAAGATTTGAGAGTGAATATGATGCTGTTATGGTTGCAACAGGAACAAGAATCTCTAAAAAAGTTTATTGTGACAATGAGAGACCTGAAATTTATGGTTATTGGGGTGCAATCGACTTTTTGGACAAAGTAAACCTTTATGAGAAGTATGGTTACACTATTTCCAAAGAGGAACAAGAGGAAAATCTCTTAACTACTCCTTATGTTGATTTAACTGGAAAAACGCTTGTTTGTGTTGGTGGCGGTTTTACATCTATGGACGTTGTAAGATGTGCTATACGTGCAAACGCTAAAAAAGTTTATATGATTTATCGTAGAGATGAAAAAACAATTATTAAAAATACAACTTATGAAGAGTACCACGAAGCGGTTGAAGAGGGTGTTGAATTTTTATTTCACTCAGCAGTAGCAGAGATGAGAGATGAAAATGATATTTTAAAATCACTTCTAGTAGATAAGTTTGAGCTAGTACCAGATCCAAATGGAGGACGTGCAGAACTTGTTAAAATCGAGGGCGCTTCTTATGTAATCGAAGCAGATTATCTTATACCTGCAGTTTCTCAATCAGCTGACTTGAAACTTCTTCCTGAGGAGTGGGAGATTGAGAAGACTTCTTGGGCTACTATCAAGACAAACGGCAAGGATTATATGACTTCAAGAAAAGGCATTTTTGCTTCAGGGGATTGTGAATATGGCCCTATGACAATTGTAAATGCAGTTGGTCAGGCAAAAAGAGCAGCCTCTGTTATGGCTAGATATGTTCAAAGCGGTGAGATAACTCTAAGTGATGATGAGATTATGGAAGATCATTTAAGAAAGCTAAGAGTTTATGATAAGAAAGAGAAAGTGACTGGTTGGCTTGCTGGAGTTCCAAGACAACATAGTGAAGTACTTGAAGTTGAAGATAGAAAATATAACAACAAAGAGGTAAACTTAGGCTTCACGCAAGAAGAGGCTATGAGCGAAGCTGAACGCTGTATGCGTTGTTATTATATAGCAATGGTACAGGCGTAAGAGGATGGATGAGATGAAAAAAGAGATTAATTTTAAAATTAATGGCGTCTCAGTTGTTGCTTCTAAAGGCGAGACTATCTTAAATGTTGCTCGTAAGAACGGCATCTATATCCCTACTATGTGTTATATATCTAAAACTTCTCCATGTGCATCTTGTCGTATGTGTGTTGTAGAAGCTAGTGGTATGGATGGATTTGTGCTTAGTTGTAACACACCACCAGTTGAAGGGGTAGAGATAACAACAGAAAGTGCAGCGCTAAATCATGAGAGAGTAAACATCATGAAGCTCTATGATGTAAATCATCCATTAGAGTGCGGTGTTTGTGACAAATCTGGAGATTGTGACCTTCAAAACAAAACTTTAGAGTTTAATGTAGGTCATCAAGACTTCTCAGCTCGTGATCAACTCCGCCCGATAAAACATTGGGGGCTCATAGATTATGAAGCATCACTATGTATTATGTGTGAAAAGTGTGTACACGTATGTAATGAGGTTATCGGAGATGATGCTATTGAAGTGAAGTTTGGTGGTTATAGCTCTGTTATAATCCCAAAAAATTCTGAACTGCTAGATTGTACTTTCTGTGGAGAGTGTATCGCAGTTTGCCCAGTTGGAGCACTTACAAGTAGTAGTTTTAGATACAGAGCAAATGCGTGGGAACTCTCTCGTGTACCTTCAACATGTGCTCACTGTTCAGCTGGATGCCCATTAGAGTATGAGACAAGACACAGCTCTATAAATGGAGATGATGAATTGTACAGAGTGAAAAATAACTTTGAATTTACATCTCTTTGTGGAGCAGGGCGCTTTGGTTTTGACTTTGACAACAAGGCTAAGCGAGACGAAAGTGCATTTAATAAAGCCATAGAAGCAATAAAAGGTGCAAAAGCAATTCGCTTCTCTTCTATGATAACAAACGAAGAGGCTCATATATTGGAGCTTTTAAAAGCAAAACTTGGGATAAAACTCTTCAATGAGGATGCAAGAAAGTTCGCTTCATTTATGCGCTCATACAGCTCTGTAAGTGGAAAACTTCACCATAGCGGCTCTCTTGATGCTATAAAACAATCAGATGCAGTTGTGGTAATTGGAAGCAGAATCGCAACCGATAATCCAGGTGTTAGATATGCGCTTACAACAGCTTCAAAGCATAATGGTGCAAAGATAGTATATATGCATCCAATGGAAGATACTTTGATGCAAAATGTTATAACTCAGATGATGAAGCATGAAGTAGGCACTGAAGAGGGCGTAATGGCACTTTTGGCAAATGCTCTTTTAAGTGATGCGCAATTAGATGATGATGAGAGAGCATTTTTTGATGAGTTGGACTTGGGATATATCTATGCTGAGACAAATATCGGCGAAGAAGAGTTCTCGCAGATGATAAAATCTTTTGCAAGAGCGACTAGACGTACTCTTGTTATAGGAAATGATCTTATTGCTCATGAGCGCTCAAGCAATATCGCAAAATTAGCAGCGCTTATTGAAAAGTATAGTGATTTCTCTTTAGTTGTTGTTCCACGTGAGGTAAATACTCTTGGCGCCTCACTTATAAACTCTTTGGATGTTGATGAAAATATATCTGATGTTATTGGTTATAACGCAAAAGGTTCTTTTGTTATCTCTTCACTTGAAGGTGCGGATTTGGCTATTGCGGCGCTTAACCAGCAAGAGGGAACATTTGTTAGTATAGACAATAGAGTGCTTCCTACAAATGTTGCGCTTACTTTTGATGGATATACTCTCAATGATATTGCAAAAGCATTTGATATAGTTAAAGATGAGACGATAGACTACACCAAAGAGTTAAACAGAAGTGTTGGATTTAAAGGTGTAGCGTTTGATGATTTAGAGAACTTTTTATCTCCTCTTGGAGAGGATAACAGAGGTTATATACTTGATGAAGTTGAGTGCAGAGCTGATGGCAAAATCCAAGAGCTTGATGATATGCCTGAATTTAATGGAACAATTATCTATCAGTGTGACCCAGTGCTTCAGTTTAACAACTATACGGCAAAAACTACACAACTCCCTAAAGAGAGCTTCTTAAGAGGTTCTGCGCAGTTTGCGGTTGCTGCTAAGATAAGTGATGGCGATAGAGTTGAGATAAGCTATGGCTCTACAAAGGTTACAAGAGAGTTTAAATTAGATAGTGAATTAAAAGGAACTGTAGCTCTAAATCCTACATTTGATATTAGTGTAGATGCTAGTAGATACAGATTTGAAAAATCCAAAATAGTGAGAGTAGTGTAATGAGTAAAATTACAATAAACATTGATGGAAAAGAGATAGAGACTCAAGAGGGCGAATATATTTTAAATGCTGCTCGTGCCAATGATATCTTTATACCAGCTATCTGTTACCTAACTAGATGTAGTCCTACACTTGCGTGTAGACTATGTTTGGTTGAAGCTGATGGCAAACAGGTATATGCATGTAATGCAAAGTCTAAAGAGGGCATGAGTGTTGTTACTTCGACTGAAAATATTATTAAAGAACGCCGTGCTATCATGGAAGTATATGATGTAAATCATCCTCTTGAGTGCGGTGTTTGTGATCAATCAGGAGAGTGTGAACTTCAAAACTACACTTTAGAAATGGGCGTTGATGCACAGCATTATGCAGTTAAAGATGTAGATAGAAGCGATATAGATTGGGGACATATTCACTACAACCCAGGTTTATGTATAGTTTGTGAGAGATGTGTAACTGCATGTAAAGACATGATAGGCGATAACGCGCTAAAAACAGTTGCGCGCGGTGCTGATGCACTTGAAGCTGAATATAAAGAGAGTATGCCAAAAGACGCTTATGCGATGTGGAACAAACTTAACAAATCTCTTATTGGGCTTACGAGTGGCGAAGAGATGCTTGATTGTACAAGTTGTGGCGAGTGTGCTGCTGTTTGTCCTGTTGGCGCTCTTGTTGACACACACTTTATATACAAATCAAACGCTTGGGAATTAAAACAGATTCCTGCAACTTGTGGACACTGTTCTGCTGGATGTCAGATAAGCTATGATGTAAAACATACAAGTATTGATAATACAGAAGCAAAAATTTATCGTGTTATGAATGAGTGGAACTATGTTTCACTTTGCGGTGCTGGAAGATATGGCTTTGACTATCAAAATGTGGTGGACGCTAAAGATGAAGCAGCATTTAAAAAAGCTATAGAAGCATTTAAAAAAGCGGACAGTCTCAAATTCAGTTCAACTATTACAAACGAAGAAGCTTACCTTCTTCAAGCTCTTAAAGAGAAGTTTGGCTATAAACTTGTAAACAAAGAGGCAAAAGCGCTTCAAACGTTCTTAAACAGTTACAGCGAAATTAGCGGAACTAAACTTTATGGATATGACTTAGAAGCAACGCATAATGTAAACTTTGTTATCTCAGTTGGAACAGCTCTAAAGAGCGATAACCCAAATGCGCGATATGCACTAAACAACTCTATGACTGTAAACAAAGGTGCTGGATTATATTTTCATCCTCTAAAAGACCCAGTAATTGAGGGGCTTGGCAAGAGCATAATGACTATGTATCATGCTCCGCTTCAAGAAGAGGTTGTTCTTTACCTAATCCTTGATCTATTTGCAGATAAAGAGAAGCTCCCATCTGAGATAGTAGAGTACTTGACATCATTCCACTCAAAAAAAACTGTAACTGTTGAAGAGATAATCAAAGAAGAGATTACTGAAATAGTTAAAGTTATGAAGAAAAATGAAGAGAGTGGCGAAGAAGAAGAGGTTGAAGAAGAGAAGAAAAAAATGGTTCCTAAGAAAATCTCTAAAGAGGTTGAAGTTGATGAAAATCGTCTCTTAGAGATACTTGGAGCTGATGATAACTTTATGGAGAGCTTAGAGAAAAACTTGGCTAAAAAAGATAGTTTCTCTCTATTAGCTGGACCAGACTTATACACACATCCAAATGCTAAAAATCTTGCTCGTTTGTTGGCGTTGATAGAAAAGTACAGTGCATTTGAAGTAACAATGATTCCTGCGCTCACAAACTCTCTGGGTGTTGCACTTATTTGTGAACTTGATGATGAAGTAGGCTCTTATACTATCGGCTATAACACTAAAGCGGACTTTACGCTATCGGCTTTAGGCGATGGAGATTTAGATATGCCTTCTATTAATCAACAAGAGGGAACTCTAACAAGTATAAACAAAAGAGTAAACCCGACAAATGCGGCTATCGGTTATAACGGATATGAGCTAAATGATATAGCAAATGCTTTAGGTTTTAGCGCAGAGAATGTTATAGAATATACAAAAATGCTTCCAACAAAAAGTGGATTTATCTCAAAAGATTTTGATGAGTTACCAAATCATTATGAGAATGATGGAACAGAGTGTCGTGGATACCTGCTTAATAATGTTGCAGTTGAGAGAAGCGGTGATGAGAGTGTAGAGAAATTTAGTGATACAAAACTTGAGGGAACTCTGATTTATCTAGCGAATCCAGTTAGACAGTTCACTCCATTTACATATAAAACTACAAACCTTGATGAGGTAAGCGGTGTCTATATGAGTGAAGAGTTCTTGGCTAAATCTGATTTTAATGAAGGAGATACCGTGAGAGTTAAGAGTGTAAGCGGTGAACTTGTAGCAAAAATAGTTAGTGATAACAAAATAAGCGGAGATATTATAGTTCTGCCGACATTTGATTCTAAATTAAACTCAGAGGCACTGTTTAGCTCATACCGCTTTGCAACAGCTTCGATTGAAAAGGTGTAATATATGGAAGCGTCATATTTTATAGAGACGATAATAAAAATCGTTGTTATTTTACTTATATTCTCAGCATTAGCTGGGATTGGTACTTATTTTGAGAGAAAAGTTCTTGCGTTTATGCAACGCCGTCTTGGACCTGTAAATGTAGGTCCTTTTGGACTCTTACAAGTTGCAGCTGATGGTATCAAGCTCTTTACAAAAGAGGATATTGTTCCTACAAATGTTGTTGGAAGAATCTTTAAGATTGCACCTGTAATTACAGCAGCAACAGCATTTATGGCTGCGGCTGCTATTCCATTTTTGCCATCTTTTACAATTTTTGGATATGAAGTTCATCCAATTGTAGCAGATGTTAATATCGGTATATTATATATACTTGGAATAATGGGGGTTGGTCTTTATGGTCCTCTTCTTGGTGGTATGGCTTCTGCAAATAAGTTCTCACTTATCTCTGCTGCTCGTGGAGCTGCTGTATTTATCTCTTATGAGGTTGTAACTGGTTTATCTATTTTAGCACCTATTATGATGGTTGGTTCTTTATCGTTAATTGATTTTAATGAGTATCAATCAGCTGGAATAACAAGCTGGATAGTGTGGACTCAACCTGTTGCGTTTGTCCTTTTTTGGATAGCAGCTTTTGCTGAGACAGGTAGAACACCATTCCACTTAATAGCAAATGACCATGAGATTATTGATGGATTTGGAACAGAGTATTCTGGTATGAGATGGGGACTTTTCTTCATCGGTGAGTATGCAAACATGTTCTTTATCTCTTTTGTAATTGCTATCCTTTTCTTAGGTGGATATGGTGATGGAAGCTTTTTGGGAGCACTGGGCTTACTTGGAAAAGTTGCATTTTTCTTCTTCTTCTTCTTGTGGACAAGAGCGGCTTGGCCAGATGTAAGACCAGATCAATTGATGTGGTTATGCTGGAAAGTTTTAATGCCAATAGCAGTACTAAACATACTTATCACTGCTATTGTAATGATGTAAGGGGTAGAGATGCATAATGAACATATTGAACAACATTTTACGGATAGAAATGTAACTGAACTAAGTAGCGATTACTATATGGTAGACATTGCTCCTTATCCAACTGATGGATGGGGGAAATTTACAAGAACACTAAAGCGAGCGATTAGAGGCGAACTATTTGTTGGTCTTTGGGTAGTGCTTCGTGAGATGATAAGATTTGATATTCACACGATTCAGTATCCTCTTGAAAAGATGCCAATAGGTCCAAGATACAGAGCTGTTCATGAGATGAAAAGACTTTGGGAATCAGATACAGAGAGATGTATCGGATGTGGACTTTGTGAGAAGATTTGTATAAGTAACTGTATTAGAATTGATACAAAATTAGATGAAAATTCTCGTAAAGAGGTAACTGAATACAGTATCAATCTAGGTCGTTGTATTTTTTGTGGATATTGCGCTGAAGTTTGTCCTGAACTTGCAATTACGCATGGTGGAGAGTATGAGAATGCAAGTGATCAAAGAGAGCACTTTATAATGTACCAAGATATGCTTACTCCTCTTGATAAGATGAGAGCAGGAACTCAAATAGAGTTTGAAGGTTTTGGTGCAATTACACCACATGAAGATGAGCGTGTTAAAAAAACACCTCTAGCTTATTAAGGAGTTTAGTTATGTTTGAAGCAATAGCATTTTACCTTTTCGCTTTTTTAACAATTGCAATGTTCTATGTTGCGGTAACAACGTCACAAGCGTTATATGCCCTCTCAGCACTTGCAGCAGGAATGATTTTTATATCAGCGTTTTTCTTTATCTTAGGTGCTGACTTTTTGGGTGCAGTCCAAATAGTTGTCTACTCTGGAGCTGTTATGGCTCTGTATGCTTTTGGTATGATGTTCTTTGACACAACAAGAGAGGTAAAAGAGAAGCAAGGAAATAAAGCGATAGTTATCGGACTTAGCTCTTTAGCAGCACTTATGGTGGTTGTTATTGTTGCTGCTCCAATCGTTGGCAATAATATTGAAGCAATCTATCCAATGACTGAAGGTGTTGGAAATACTCAAGAGGTTGGTATGATTCTTTTTACAAAGTATCTAGTGCCTTTTGAAGTAGCCGCTGTTATGCTTTTAGTAGCGATGATTGCTGGAATCGTTCTTGCAGGGAAGAAGATGGATTTATCTTTAACTCTTATGAACGATACAGACTTAATGACAATGAAAGAAGAAGATAAAAAGGTTCACCCATGATGGAAATAGGATTAAATCACTATCTTGTACTATCAACTATACTTTTTGCAATAGGTTTAGTTGGTGTTATGAGAAGAAAAAATCTACTAATGCTCTTTTTTGCAACGGAGATATTACTGAATTCAGTAAATATATCTTTTGCTGCAATCTCTCACTATTATGGTGATTTGACTGGCCAAATGTTCGCATTCTTTGTGATAGCAATTGCTGCATCAGAGGTTGCTGTAGGGCTTGGGCTTTTAATTGTTTGGCATAAAAAACATAACAATATTGACCTAGATAATATGTCAAGTATGAGAGGATAACAGTATGGAACTATTTTTATATACAGCACTTTTCTCACCACTTGTTGGCTCTTTATTTGCAGCTCTTTTTGGAGCTTCACCAAAGACAAAAATAGCAGGAATAGTACCGAGTGCACTTCTTGGAGTATCTCTTATTAGCAGTACTATTTTACTTATACTTGTATTTACAACAGGGCATACTCTTCATGTTGAGATGATGACTTGGATGGCAACTGGAGATTTATATATCCCTTTTGGTTTTGTAGTTGATCAGGTAAGCGTGGTAATGATGATGGTTGTAACTCTTGTTTCTACTGTTGTTCACGTTTACGCTGTTGGCTATATGGACCATGATAAAGGCTTTAATAGATTCTTCTCATATCTTTCAGCTTTCGTTTTCTCTATGATGATACTTGTTATGAGTGATAACTTCGCAGGTCTTTTTATAGGTTGGGAAGGTGTAGGGCTATGTTCATGGCTGCTAATTGGTTTTTGGTACCACAAAGAGAGTGCATCTTGGGCGGCTAATGAAGCGTTTATTATGAACCGTATCGCTGACCTTGGAATGTTAATCGGTATCTTCTTGGTTTATTGGAATACAGGAACGTTACAATATGATGGTGCTTTTGCAGCAATGCCATCACTTGATACTGCTACTCTTACATGGATAGGAATCTTCTTATTTATTGGAGCTATGGGTAAATCTGCACAGTTCCCTCTTCATACTTGGCTAGCAGATGCGATGGAGGGACCAACCCCAGTATCAGCGCTAATTCACGCAGCAACGATGGTAACAGCTGGTGTATATCTAGTTGTTCGTTCAAGCCCACTATATGAGCTAATCCCTAACGTTGGGCTTTTCATTGCAAGTCTTGGAGCATTTGTTGCTCTTTTTGCTGCATCAATGGCACTTGTAAACCGTGATATGAAAAGAGTTATTGCATACTCTACACTCTCACAACTAGGTTATATGTTTGCAGCTGCTGGACTTGGAGCTTACTGGGTTGCACTGTTCCATCTTATGGCTCACGCATTCTTCAAAGCACTTCTATTCTTGGGTGCTGGAAATGTTATGCACGCTATGCACGATGAGTTAGATCCATTTAAAATGGGAGGTCTCGGCAAGGTAATGAAGGGCACATTTGTTATGATGACTGTCGCTTCAGTGGCACTTGCTGGAATCTTTCCTCTTGCTGGATTCTTCTCAAAAGATTTGATTTTAGAAGTAGCTTTTGTTAATCATCACTATGTAATCTACGCAGTTCTTCTATTTACTGCAGCACTTACAGCATTTTACTCATTTAGACTTGTTGCACTTATATTTCATGGTGAGGAGAGATACAAACTATTTGGTATCCATCCACATGAAGCGTATAAGTTTATGCTTGTTGCTATGAGTCCGCTTCTTCTTTTAGCAGTTATTGCTGGAGCATTTAAAGCTGGTTATTTTGATATGGTCACGCAGCTTCTTCCAGATACTGAGTACCATGTTCACTCTGCTGCAACTTATTGGATTATGACAATAGGAACTCAACTTCTTGTTGGATTTGCAATTTTTTATGCATATAAAAAATACACACGCAGAGATATTAAAGTGCCAGACGGAACTTCAAAAATGGAGAATAGTTTTGCATATAAGCTACTTATAAATCAATACTACATTCCATATTTTTATGAAGAGTATATCGTCAAGGCATACAGAGAGCTATCAGAAATTTTCTGGACAAAAATAGATCAAAAAATTGTAGATGGAACTGTTGATGGTATAGCAAATATACTCTATAAAACAGGAAATACAACAAGAGTTATGCAGAGTGGCAATCTATCTACCATGTTAAAATGGATGGTAGCTGGAACCGTTGCTTTACTATCACTAGCTGTAGTTTTTGGACTAGCAGCTAGATATTCTGGAGAAATCAAGTCAATTCTCTCAGGTTTAGGAGTTTAACATATGCTAGATCATATATTATCGATTTTAATTTTCTTCCCAGCATTAGCAGCTATTCTTGGCTTTGTGGTTAACAAAAACAGTATACGCTCTTATGGTGTGGCTGTTGCTACAGTTGAGTTTTTACTTGCACTTTGGTTATGGTTTGCATTTGATTCTAATGTATCTGGAATGCAATTTATGGAGCAAATCGCATTAGTTCCTGCTTTTGGTATCAACTATATAGTTGGTGTTGATGGAATTTCTCTATTTATTATCATACTAGCTGCATTTTTTACCATGATTGGTATTGCTTCACTTGGCGAGATGAAAGATATAAAAAACCTAATCATTACTCTTCTGTTTTTACAGATGACAATGGTTGGTGTGTTTGTTGCACTTGATGCTATTGTGTTTTATCTCTTTTGGGAGCTATCACTTGTTCCGATGCTTTATATCATCGGTGCGTGGGGTGGGCCACTTAGAATATATGCTTCAGTTAAATTTTTCTTATACACATTTACGGGTTCACTTGTAATGCTTGTTGGTATGCTGTTTATGGCATATTTCTATCATCAAGCAACTGGAGATTGGAGTTTTGCGCTTCTTGATTGGTATCGTCTGATACTTCCAGAATCATTCCAAAATTGGCTATTTGTTGCCTTTTTCTTTGGTTTTGCTATCAAAGTTCCAATGTTTCCGTTTCATACATGGCTTCCATACGCTCACGGTCAAGCGCCAACTATCGGTTCGGTAATACTTGCGGCAATCCTTTTAAAAATGGGTACTTACGCATTTATCCGTTTCTCTCTGCCGCTTTTCCCAGATGCGTCTGTTTACTTTATGTATCCAATAGCAGTTTTAGCGATTATAATGATTATATACACTGCTATGGTTGCATACGCACAAAAAGATATTAAGCAAGTCGTTGCTTACTCATCTGTATCGCATATGGGTGTAATTATTCTTGGTACGTTTGCTCTTAACGTTGAGGGTATTACAGGATCAATCTTTTTAATGATAGCTCACGGAGTTGTTTCAGGTGCGCTCTTCTTCCTTGTAGGTGTTATTTATGATAGAAGACATACAAAACTTATGAGTGAGTTTGGCGGTCTAGCTTCAGTTATGCCTCGTTATGCAACTATCTTTGGAATAATGCTAATGGCTTCTGTTGGTCTACCTCTTACAATCAACTTTGTTGGAGAATTTTTAAGCCTACTTGGCTTTTATAAGCAGTCACATATACTGACTCTTTTAGCTGGAACAGCTATCATAGTTGGTGCTATTTATATGCTTAGTGCTTATAAAAAGATGTTCTTTGGAGTGGTTACAAAAGATGAAAATAGAAATCTTCCAGATGTAAACAAAAAAGAGCTTTTTGCACTTATTCCATTAACAGTTATTACTATCTGGCTTGGGGTATATCCAAAACCGCTATTAGAGCCTATCAATAAAAGTGTTGAAGGAATCGTTACTTTGATGCATGAGAAATCTATAAGTGAAGAAGCAAAATTAAGAATACCAAATATCAATAAAGATATGGGTCTTATAACTAAATCATCAGGGGAGGCACACTAATGTTATCACCGATAAATGTATCGATTGAGTCGTTAAATCTAATGACTCTTGCACCAATGCTAATTCCAATTATTGGCGCACTCTTAATTATTGTTATAGATCTGTTTAAAAGTGAACAAGATAAGACTCTGTACGTAATGTTAAGTCTTCTGATTTTAGGAGTTGACTTTGTTGCACTTGTAGATTCTGCAGGGCTATTTTTAGATAATGGAACAATTACTGGCGTATTTGACATGATGTTAATTGATGGCTTGGCAATATTGTCTCAGTTTATTATTGTCGGTGCTTCGATGCTCTTTATACCATTGGCACTTACACACAAGAGATTCCATGAGTTCTCATATCCTGAATTTTTTGCACTCTTTTTGTTTATGATTGCAGGTTTCCAATTTATGGTTGCAACTGATAATCTTATACTTATATTTGTTGGCTTAGAGACAGCATCTTTAGCGCTTTATACTCTAATCGCAATGCACAATCGTGACAAGTCATTTGAAGCAGCTGTAAAGTACTTTACTATGGGCGCACTAGCTGCTGGATTTTTCAGCTTCGGTTCGATGGTATTTTACGCACTTACAGGTTCAGTTGAAATCAATCAGATAGCAGCAGTTCTAGAGGCTAATAACTATGCAGATATAGGTTTTGTTCTTGTTGGTGTTGTATTTTTACTTGCATCATTTGGCTTTAAACTCTCTATGGTTCCTTTTCACACATGGACACCAGATGTTTATGAGGGGAGTTCAGCTGCACTAGCTGGTTATATGTCAATTGTTCCAAAAATAGCGGCATTCATAGTAGCTATGAGACTTTTTGAATTTTTAATTCATAGTGGAGTTGTTTGGCTTGAGGTAATTTTATATATGGGTGTTGTAATGACAATGACCATGGCAAATATTTGGGCACTTGTTCAAACAGATGTTAAGAGAATGTTAGCGTATAGCTCAATATCTCATGCTGGTTTTGTAATGGCTGCGATACTTATCGGAACTACACAGTCAAATAGTGCACTTTTCTTGTACTGGATACTATTTAGCTTTACAAACTTAGGATCGTTTTCTATGCTTTGGATAAGCAGACAGAAAAATCTTCCTGCGCATCAACAATCAGATCATAGTTATGATAAATTTGCTGGTATGGTTAAGACATCACCAGTTGCAGCGTCTATTATGGCTCTGTTTATGTTGAGTCTTGCTGGTCTTCCTCCATTTGCTCTATTTTGGGGTAAGTTATATATGCTTAGCGCTGCCATCAGTAGCGGATATACTGTATTAGCCCTAATTATGGCACTTAACTCTGCTATCGCAGGATATTACTACCTAAAACTTATTGTTTATATGTTTATGAAAGATCCAGTAGTAGAAAATAATGGACACGTATATAGTGCAAATGCAACACTTCCGCTTAAAACAATTATCGGTTTTGCTGCAATAGGAACTATTTTTGCTTTTATAGCGGTAAATCAGCTCTTAGAGTTTGTTACGCTCTTTGTATATAATAGCGGATACTAATAGAAAATATTTTTATATAAAGGAGGAGGGAGCATTTGTTTAAAATAACACTCCTTCTTCTTCTCTCTTTTCAAATTTTTGCTCTTGAGATATCTCTTAGCGGGGCAAAAGAAAATCATGAAGCTTACTCAACACTTCATCTAAATCATAATGATAAATTTTTATGTCAAGAGTTCAAAGATGATTATGAAAACGTCACAAAAATCGTATGCGCTTTTTCTAAACTGCCATCTCAAAAATTACAAAAACTTCAAAACAATTTTTTTGAAATTGAGAGTGAAGTGAAAAAAGGGACCTTTTTCTTAATAATAAAACCATATGAAAAAATGAAACTTTATCCAATAGTATTTAATCTCACAAAAGAGGAGACTCTCTTTGGCGCAGATGTAGAGCTATCTGAGCATTGGATGATAGTTGGTTATAAAAATGAAATCCCATTTATAAAAAAAGATCCAACTAATAATCTTGCTATCAATTTTCCATTTACATCACAACAAAATAAATTTCCATACGTAGGAAGCCTAGATATTAAAGGTAACCCAGTACATATTAAAAGAGTTGGTGATGCAACAGAGTATATAAAAATAAAAAAATTATATGATGAAAAAAATTATGAGTTTGCATTAGAGCTATGTGATGATATTATAAAAGAGTATCCAAACTCGCTATTTAGGGCAGAGTTACTTTTTTATAAGATTAGAATAGATTCTAAATTAAATGAAAATGAGAAGCTTATTGAAGTTGCAAAAGAGTACCTAAGAGACTACTCATCTGATGAGAATGTTGCTGAAGTTATCTCATTGATTGCAAAGGCTTATAATAAAATTGGCTTGAATAGTGATGCTGATTATTTTTATGACAGACTATTTAGCGAACATTATGATTCTGTTTATGCTAAATGGGGATATATCTATATGGCAGAACTGCTAGAGGAGTCAGGAAGCACCCAAAAAGCCCAGACACTATATGAAAAAGCACTAAAAGAGACTGACAATATTGATGTTGCTGTTGAAGCAGCATTTAGATTGAGCAGAGTATTAATCTCAAATACAAAGATAAGTGAAGCAGCAAAACATATAGAAAAAATAGCCCTCGTAAGTCCTAAATACTTTATTGAAAAAAAGGTAGATTCAACAGATATGATGTATGAATTTGCAGATAACAGTGACTTTATATCAGCCGCTACAATAGCAAAAGCACTCTATGAAAATATGGAAACCGCTGAAGATGGATACGAAGAACTAATGAAAAACAGAGGCATTTGGCTCTCTCAATCATCTAAGAAAAAAGAGGCTCTTATTGCACTCAATATATATGTTGATAAATTTCCAGATGGTATATTTTTATCAGACGTACAATTTGCAAAAGACTCACTATTTTTTGATATAAATGATGATAATACAACTACCAAATTTGAGACATATGATAAGTTGATAAATGAGTACGCAGGAGATAGAATTGGCGATAAAGCTCTTTATGAGAAAGTAAAACTTTTGATAGAGCAAAAAATGTTTAAAGAGGCTCTCTCGCTTGAAGAAGATATGACAAAACTAGATAAAGTAGAGTACGGAGATGTACCTGAACTTATCACTGATGCAGCAATAGGCGTAATGGAGTTGTCACTAAAAGAAAAAGAGTGTAACAAAGTTCTTCTTATCTCATCAAAATACAGTATTGAGCTATCAAGTGAGTGGGATGATGGAATTTATGATTGTGCTATGAAGGGCGGGGATTTTGAACTTGCTAAAAAGATGGCAGATAGAAATATAAAGTCTAAAGATTTAGAACTTAGAAAAAAATGGTTATACAGATATATCAAGATAGATTTTGCAACAGGAAATTATAGCAATGTGATAGAAGCCTCAAAAGAGCTTGTTACGCTTATACAAGGTGATAAAGAATCCCCTTATATGGATGTATATAGAAATCTATTTGATACATATCAGAGAGTAGAAAATAGAGAAAAAATCATAGAGTCAATTCTGAAAATTATTAACATTTATGGCGAGGATTATGTAGACATAGATAGATATGTAGCAGTTATGGGAGTTGGAAGTCAGACAAAAGATACAAACTTAGTTATTGAGTATGGTGAAAAAGTTTTAAATATTCAAAAAAAATCAGACTCAAGACCCCAAACACCGTATGTAGAGTTTACGTTATATGAAGCATACATTCAAAAAGAGAACTACAACAAAGCTCTTGAGGTCATAAAACTGCTTGATGATGCAACACTGAGTAAAAATAACAAATCAAGACAAAAATACCTCCTTGGAAGCGTTTTAGAGAGACTCTGGAGAGATGATGAGTCCAAAAAAGCGTATCAAGAAGCGATAGACACAGATCCAACTTCTGCTTGGGCAGGACTTGCAAAGAGTGCTAAAACTATAAATAGCAACTAGAAATTTTATATAGTTGAGTTACAATATTGTATATTTACATATAAGATGAGACGCTAATGTTTAGAATAAGAAAAATACTTGACAACACATCTTTGGGCAATCGTGAGACAATAGAGCAAGTTCGTGAGATACTGAAAAAACAGTTTCCATCTGCTCGAAAAGAGGAGCTTGTTAAAATCTCATTGCAGTTAAACGATCCTATGAAATACAACTACAGATCTATTCTTTTTGTAGTAGAAAACTCTCTTGGGAGAGTTAAAGCATTCGCGATGCTTCTTCATATGCCTGACATTAAGATTGCTTACCTTGAGCTTATCTCTACGGCACCTGGGAAAACTGGTGGTGGGATTGGGAGTGCTTTGTATGAGTACATCAGAGAAGAGTGTCTGCTACTTGGTGTTAATGGACTCTTTTTTGAGTGCGCTGTAGATGACGCTTCTGTAATAACTGATGAAGCTACGCTCAAGCAAAATATTGCTCGAATGAAATTTTATGAGCGTTACGGCGTATATCCAATCATCAACAATATTTATGCCTCTCCAGTTAATGTTGGTGATCAAGATCTTTACTACTTGATGATGGATACTCTTGGACAAAAGAAGCAGATAGATTTAAAATTGGGACATAAAATAGTTAGAGCTATTTTAGAACGCAAATATGGCGATTTAATTTCAAAATCACAGATAAGCGAAGTCGTGCGCTCATTTAAAGATGAGCACTTTACTTCTCGTGCACCAAAATATATTCGTAAAGCACTATTATCAAAAGCAACACTTCAAGATAGAAAAAAAATAATTTTAGTCGTAAATGAGGGGCATGATATTCATCATGTTCAAGAACAAGGTTATGTTGAAGCTCCAGTTAGAATTCCTATTATACTTGAGGCATTGGAAAAAACAGGACTATTTTTACGAGTCATGCCTAAACATACGAGTGATAAACTTTTAAAACAGGTACATCTTGGTGCTTATGTTGACTATCTTCGCAGAGCATGTGAAATTATTGAGAGCGGAAAATCAATCTACCCTATAGTGTTTCCACTTAGAAATATGGCTAGACCGCCCAAAGATATTGAGTTGCAAGTCGGATATTATGCGCTAGATACCTTTACACCTCTTAATGCAAATGCTTATAAAGCGGCACGTGGAGCAGTTGATTGCGCAGTTACCGCATCAGATGCAATCCTCAACGGTACTCATATAGCTTATGCGCTTGTACGACCTCCAGGGCATCATGCAGAACGCCGTACTTTAGGCGGATTTTGCTATTTTAACTCAGGAGCTGTTGCGGCTCATCATCTAAGCGGTTTTGGAAAAGTGGCAATTTTGGATATTGATTTTCATCATGGAAACGGAACGCAGGATATTTTTTATAATCGCAGTGATGTTTTAACAATCTCTATTCATGGCGACCCTCGTTTCGCATACCCTCATTTTGCAGGTTTTAAAGATGAACGTGGAGAGGGCGATGGAGAAGGATTTAATATAAATTATCCATTAGCCCAAGATATTACACCAGAGCAGTACCGTCGCACTCTTGTTAGTGCACTAAAGCAGATTAGTAAGTTTGCTCCATCTTATCTTGTAGTGTGTTTGGGGCTTGATACTGCAAAATCAGACCCAACTGGAACATGGTCTCACGAAGCTAAAGATTTTAAAGAGATAGGGCGACTTATCGGCGCGTTAAAAATGCAGACTTTAGTTGTTCAAGAGGGCGGATATCGCACTCAAACCCTTGGAGAAAATGCAAGTAGTTTTTTTGAGGGGCTCTGGGGCGGATCTGTAGTTTAAGCTAAAGAGGAGAAGATAATTTCTTCTAGTTTTTCAAGTGGCGCGCTCATTAGGTTGTCAAATTGATTACGGTTAAAAGTTTCTTGTCTTTTAGCCAGTTGAATAGTGTGAGTAGATATATTTTCAATCATTTCATCTTTGCCAACTTTGCCATCAAGATACTCTAAAACTTCTACTATACCGATAGAGTTCATGGAATGTGGAAGCCTTGTGTATCTCCTCTCTAAGTCACACACTTCATCTATAAGCCCTAAAGTAAGCATTTTTGTGGTTCTAGTTTTAATTCTCTGCCTTAAAATATCTCTATCAACATCAATGTTAAAAATAGCTATGTTTTTAATTACTGGTTTTGGAGGATTTACTCTAAACCACTCACTTGGAGCAAGTCCAGAGCCTTCATAGATAATAAGGGCTTTTTCTATTCTGTAGCTGTCATTTGAAGAGATATTTTTCATATACTCACTATCAAGAGCATGGAGAAATTCATAACAGCTTTGTAGATTTTGAAGTTTTATTTTTACATCCAAAAATTGCTCTTTTGTTATCTTTGGTATCTCAGAGAGTCCATCTATCATGGATTTTAGATAAAAAGATGTTCCACCTACAATGATGAGATTTTTCTTCTCTTTTTTGCAGATTTCTAAAACTTCCCAATAGAGATTTATAAATATTTCCACGCTAAAGTAGTCGTTTGGATAAAGAAGATCTATACCAAAATGTTTTACATCAGACAACTCTTCTTTGGAGGGTTTTGCAGAAACTATGTCAATCTCTTTATAAATACTAAGAGAGTCGATTGAGAGTATATAAGCATCTATTTTTTTTGCGACTCTTATCGCCAAATCACTTTTTCCAGATGCGGTTGCGCCAATAATTGCTAGTTGAATCATAAAAAAATTATATCGATATTTAAATCAACTTTGGGTAAAATAAAACAAAAAAAAGCCCAAGGTTGGATTTGAAACGTTATATAGATAAACTTAAAGATTTTAACGAATTGGTGATGTTTGAACACTCTATCTTTTCACTCCCTTTTATTTTTATAGCTATGATAGTTGCCGCAGATGGATGGTTCGGATTTGGACTCTTAATACTTGGCATATTTGCCGCTCTTAGCGCTAGAAACTTTGCTATGGGGCTTAACAGATTTGCAGATAGAGATATAGACGCATTAAACCCACGAACGGCGTCAAGACCAAATGTTGATGGCAGACTTGATTCTACGAGTATATTTCTCTTTACGGTTGTCAATGGCTTTGTTTTTATTGCAGTTGCCTATCTTATTAATCCTCTGGCTTTTTATCTTAGTTTCCCGATTTTATTTATTTTAGGGAGTTACTCTTACTTTAAGAGATTCTCCTCTTTAGCGCATATTATCTTAGGGCTCTCTCTTGGACTTGCCCCAATTGCAGGTGTTGTGGCAGTTAGTGCAGAGATTACAGCGTGGTCTGTTTTGCTTAGTTTTGGAGTTATGTTTTGGGTTGCAGGATTTGACCTTTTGTACTCTTTACAAGATATAGATTTTGATAAAGAAAAAGGGCTACACTCTATTCCTTCAAAGTATGGGGAGGACGCAACTATGCTGCTCTCAGCTCTATTTCACTCACTTGCTATACTTTTTTGGGTTCTTTTTGTTTGGGTTGCAGGGCTTGGCTTCTTTGCATATAATGCAATCGTACTTAGTGCCTTTATGCTTGGATATGAACACTATTTAGTTAGAAAAGATTTTACAAAAATAGATAGAGCATTTTTTACAGTTAATGGTTATCTGGGCATACTCTTTTTTATCTTAATAGTGATGGATAAGGTTTTAGGATGAGTATTCGTTTAGTAAAAGCTCCAATTAGTATGGCTTTTAGTCCTCTCTCTCAAGATAGTGAAGCATATTTAAGAGAGTTTGACAAACTTGGCGAGAGCGATAATGACCCGATAAACCAGTGGCTAAAATTAGCTCGGGGAAAAGGTGACACATCAGATACTGACCCAGTGCTTCTAAATCTTCTTGTTGAACTTCATAGAAAAATTGACTCTTTAGAAAGATTTTTAAAAAATGAAGAACCTCAAATAGTTTCACTAACAAATGAGTCAGAGATAGAATCAATAGGATTTGAACATTTTAAAATGAGAGAAGATGTTTTTGAAGAGGGCGTTGAGTACTATGGAAGAGTGCTTATGCCAATTCATCCAAAACGTGATATAGCAGTTCTTTTTACAGCTATTGATTCCTCGCTCGCAAAAATTACAAAACTGCATGAACGTGACGAGAGAGAGTGGGGAGCTTACTTGATGGCAAGAGAGAGAGTGCTGATTCGTGAAGCAAAAGAGAGTAAAGCGTGAGATTAGAGGCTGTAAATATAGAGTATCTAGTTGTAGCTATGGCTGCTATGATTTTATATCTTCTATATTATGTTTTTACAAAAGATGCTCAGTACAATAAAAACATCCGCTCTGTTGCAACAGTTGCAGAAGAGTTAAATAAAGAGATTTTTTATCTTAAGAAAAAGCTAACTGAAACACAAACAAATATCAAACAAAATAGCAGTAGAATGAACGATGAGGAGATTTATCAAGAGGTTGAGAGAACAGTTTACGATATGGTAAAACCGCTTAGTGTCTCAATAAAAAGACTCGAAGATAGTATTAACATGATAGAAGGACACATTGAGTCAAGGCTATCTTCTCTTGAGAGTGGAGTAAAGCAAATATCTATTCCAGCTTCTATCCATGGCAACGATGATGAAAAAATTATCTCGCTTTATAAGCAGGGAGTCGGACTAGAGACTATATCTAAAGAGTTGCATATATCTAAAGCTGAAGTTGAGTTTGTTCTAAAAATCAACAAGATAAAGTAAAAGTATATGGCAGATAGAAAACTCTTTACAGTCGTAGCACTTCTTATTGGTATAAGTGTGGTTCTTACATATTCACTCTCCGCATACATAACACTTCTCTTTGAGTTAAACCAATTTCATTTTGCACTTAGACAGACTGTTTTTGGGTTTTTAAGTATATTTGTTATTTGGTTTATAGCTCAAGGCGATCCGGACAAACACCTTGCTCCTATAGGTTTTTCTCTCTTTGTAGGCTCAACTATTTTGATGGTAGCCATGCCATTTTTGCCAGAATTTTTAGTCTCCGCAGTAGGTGGAGCTAAGAGATGGATAAAGTTTTTTGGTTTTTCTTTAGCCCCAGTTGAGTTTTTTAAAATAGGATTTGTATATTTTTTAGCATGGAGTTTTTCAAGAAAATTGGGACATCATGGTGGTATGGGCGTAAAAGAGGAGTATATAAGATTTGCTCCTTATGGAATTGTTTTTATCGGGGCGATGTTTGTTATAGCTTTTGTTCAAAACGATTTAGGACAAGTTGTTGTGCTTGGGCTTACTCTTTTGTTTATGTTGATGTTTGCTGGGAGTAGTTTCCGCTTCTTCTTAACTCTACTGATTGGTGCAGTTTTGTTTTTTCTATTTTTTATTTTTACAGCAGAACATAGAATATTACGTATAAAGTCGTGGTGGGCTTTAGCACAAAACAATATTTTAGAGATTTTTCCAGAAGCAATTGCCTCACAGCTTAGAGTTCCAACTGAAGTAGAGCCATATCAGATAGGGCACTCACTAAATGCTATCCATAACGGTGGCCTTTTTGGTGTTGGCATCTCAAATGGAACTTTTAAACTTGGATTTTTGAGTGAAGTTCATACAGACTTTGTTTTAGCAGGATTGGCTGAAGAGTTTGGATTTTTAGGAGTTCTTGTTGTTGTAGTGTTGTTTATGGCAATGCTTCAGAGAATTTTTAAAATTGCAAACAGAGCAAAAGATTCAAAAAACTATCTCTTTAGTTTGGGAGTAGGACTCTTGCTTGCATTTGCATTTTTGGTAAATGCGTATGGTATAAGTGGGATAACCCCTATTAAAGGTATTTCTGTTCCATTTTTAAGTTATGGAGGCTCTACGATTCTTGCAGCTTCTATCGGAATTGGGATGGTTCTTATGATTTCTAAAAAAACAAAAATGGATTAAAGATAGATGAAACTTTGCATTACTGGTGGCGGAACTGGCGGACATTTGATGATTGCAGAAGCGTTAGCAGAAGCTGCTGTAGCTGATGGACATGAAGCCATATTTATAGGCTCTACAAGCGGACAGGATAGAAAATATTTTGAAGCAAACTCAACATTTAGCCATGTCTATTTTTTACAAACAACGGGTGTGGTTAACCAGAGGGGTCTTGGTAAACTAAAAGCTCTCTGGCTTGTGTTACGTGCTTTTTTTGCTTCAAGAGCAATTCTTAAAAAACATAATATTCAGGCTACTTACAGTGTAGGTGGATTCTCGGCAGCTCCAGCATCTTTTGCCTCACTTAGCAGACTTATCCCACTTTTTATACATGAACAAAATGCAGTTTATGGAAAATTAAACTCTATTTTAAAACCTTTTGCAAAGAGATTTATCTCTGCCTATGATGAAGCATCGCCTATAAAAGGGTATCCTGTAAAAGATGTTTTTTTTAAAAATGCAAGGCTAAGAGATGAGATAAAGTGCGTTATTTTTTTAGGTGGCTCTCAAGGTGCAAAAGCGATTAATGATTTGGCTCTTAGTGTGGCATCTGAACTTCAAAAAAGAGGCATAAAAATAATCCATCAAGCAGGTGAGAGAGACTATGAGAGAGTCAAGAGCGCTTATGAAGAGCTTGGTGTAGAGGCAGAACTTTACGGCTTTACAAAAGAGATGCCATCACTTATGGCAAGGGCAGATTTAGCAGTTAGTCGCTCAGGAGCTAGTACTCTTTGGGAGTTATGCGCAAATGCTCTACCAGCGTTTTTTATCCCTTTTCCTCACGCAGCCTCAGATCACCAATTCTACAATGCAAAATTTATAGTAGATAACAACCTTGGATGGTGTCAAAGAGAGGGTGAAGATTTGATAGCAACTCTGCTCACTATATTAGAACAAAATTTAGCGCTAAAGAGCAAAGCGCTGATGGAGTACTCAAGTAAAGATGTAGCGAAGAAGATGATAACAGATGTAGCGATGAGCTTAAATGCTTAGAGAGGCAGCTACCACTTTAGTTGAGGCTATTTTTGACTGGGGATATCTTGGTATATTTCTTCTTATGACGATAGAGAGCTCATTTATCCCATTCCCCAGCGAAATAGTTCTTATTCCCGCTGGATATCTTGCCTCCAAGGGAGATATGAATATTTTTATGATTATGCTTAGCGCACTAAGCGGTTCAATGAGCGGTGCATTTATAAACTACTATTTAGCGCTCTTTCTTGGTAGAAAAATTTTGAAAAAATATGGAAAATATTTTTTTATAAATGAAAATGCACTACAAAAGATGGATGACTATTTTGCTAAACATGGGCATATATCTACATTTATAGGAAGGTTAGTTCCAGGAATACGTCAGCTCATATCTATCCCAGCAGGTTTAGCTCGTATGAACTTAGTTGTTTTTTCAATTTTTACAGCACTTGGAGCATCTCTTTGGGCTCTGATTTTGGTAGCACTTGGATATATGATAGGTGAGAATCAGGAACTTCTTGAGAATTACTTGAAGCAGATAACTATAATAACTATTATCATTTTATTTTTACTTGCTTCGTGGTATGCTTATGTACAAAGAAATAAGCGAGATAAAGATGCATAGTCAAATAACATATATGTTTGGAGAGGGTTTTTTAGGAACAAGAGCGCCATTTTTTATGGACTTAGTAACACTTATAGTTGCATTTTTACCTTTTCTTGTAGCTGGTGCAATCTCATTTGCCAGAAATAAGCACTATAAAATTCACTCCTATCTTCAGATTTTTATCTTTGCTTTTTCCGTGATTGTACTTTTTTACTTTGAGTATGGTGTTAGAGTTGTCGGAGGTTTTGACTCCTTTATGAAAGAGAGTCATGTATCTCACGATTATGCTATGTTTGTTTTGATTTTTCATATAGCAATCTCTTTAGTAACTATAATTATCTGGGCTATTGCTATTTTTATGGCAAAAAAGTTGTTACAATTAGGCAAACATAGAAGAGTTGGACTTTTTACATTTGCTGGAGTTGTTCTTACCTCTCTGACTGGTATTTGGGTCTATTTTTTGATGTTTGTATACTAGTGGATGTAAAACACCAGAACGAACCTGTTTGTTTTGGTGGGAGGGACTTGCTGTTCCTTCCAGCCCCCTAAAGCTATGAAAAACAACTTTTTTGAGAACTATAAGGAGCATAAGATGAAATACACGGCTGCATTTAGGATTTGGCACTGGTTAAACGCTATTGTTGTTTTGGGGTTGGTTGGAACTGTTTTGCTTAGAAAAAGTTTTTTAAGCTACAAAACAAATGCCCAAATTATAATGACAAAACTCTCAGATATCGGAGTAGATATTTTTGAAGAAGATGCTAGGCTCATAGCAAAAGCCATCCGCGCAAATATGTGGGAGTGGCATCTGATTTTAGGGTATGCACTTGCTTTTTTAGTTGTTTACAGAATTGCTCTAATGTTTTTTGATAAAAGCAAAAGAGACTCTTTTTCTTCGTTAGACCTGCATAAGAAGGGCGTAAAGCTCTCTTACTATTTTTTGTATGGAGCACTCTTTCTTATGACACTAAGCGGTTTTGCAATGTACCTTAGAGAAGAGCTTGTTTTGGCAGAGGCAACTCTTAAAAATATAAAAGAGTTTCACGAGATTGTCTATAACTACTTTTTAATATTTATACCGCTTCATATCGCGGGGGTAGTGGTTGCAGACATAAGAGACGAGCACGGAATAATATCAACTATGATAAACGGAAAAATAAAAGATAATTTTTAAAAGGTATTAAATGGTTCAATTAGAGAGTATAGCGCCAGACTTTTGTCTGCCAAATCAAGATGATGTAGAGATATGCTTAAGGGATTTAAGAGGCAAGTGGATAGTTCTTTACTTCTACCCAAAAGATAACACACCAGGGTGTACAACAGAAGCGTGTGACTTTAGTGAAGCCGCACCAGATTTTAGTACTTTAAATGCGGTAATAATAGGTGTTAGTGCAGATAGCACAGCAAGGCATAGAGATTTTATAGATAAAAAAGATTTAAACATCACGCTACTTAGTGATGAGAGTACAGCTATGATGCAAGAGTACGGTGTATGGGCTATGAAGAAAAATTATGGCAAAGAGTATATGGGAATTGTACGCTCAACCATGATTATAAATCCTGATGGCGTTATAAAAGCTATTTGGAAAAATGTTAAAGTAAAAGAGCACGCAAGAATTGTAAAAGAGAAGTTAGAGGGGTTGCAGGGTTAATGTATGCATTCCCAAGTGAAACTTGGGAACGAGTAAGTAAGCACTTTAATTAAAGTGCTTGAAGTTGTTTATTAATATCTGTAACGGATATAAAGACGGATGTCTTGAGCTTTGTCAACAACTCTACCAGCAATATCACCATCTGGAGTCATCATAACATCTGCAATTTCCATTGCGTATCCTGACGTATTTCCGAAGAAACCGTTGCTTCCAGTATATTTATAGTCTATATATGTATAACGAAGCTGCATTGATAAAATGTCATCAACCAAATACTCTGTAAAGTATGCTTCATAAGCATCACCACGAGCAGCAAGTTTTGAACCTATATTTGTATCTTCTCCATAAGTCATACTTCTCCAGTATTTGCTTCCATGGTTATACTCTAAGCCCCATTTTCCGTCGTCTGTTAGAAGTGAAGGGAATTGCGTTCCTAGCCAAAATGATGTACCAGTCTTACTCTCATCTAAATCAGAACCAAGCATTCCTTGTCCATTTTTTGGATCAGTTTTTGAAACTGCAAAACTTGCAAAAACAGTAGTGTCTTCCAAGAAAGTACCTAGATTTTTACCAATCCCTTTTGCAGAGGCATAAACTACCCCCGTATGCATACCGCCAACAGTATTAAATCCCTGTGTATAATCCATCGGATCTACAGCGTCAATCAAGTTACTTGCATAGTAGTACATGCTTGAGACTTTATACTGTTTGTCATCATAAGGGGTAAAGATAAATCCTGCAAGATCTATGTTTGAATTTCCACCATTTGTACTATCAACATCTGTATAAGGAGTAGATGTAAATTTTGGAGCGGCATTGCTCATGCCACGACCAAGACAAAGTTTTACAGAAGTTCCATATTTTTTGTTAAGCGTAAATTGTGAGCTTAAACCATCAAACTCAACGTTTATGGCATGACCTATTGGTGAAGATGCAACATCATCATCTCTTAGGTTTACAAGTGCTCCATTTGTTGATGGACGACGACCTATGCTAAATGTCCATGGCATATCAAGACCCATAAACTCTCTGTCTTGCCATAGGAAGTAAGCGCTTCTAACTCTTATCATATCATCATAAGCGTTCTCATTTGCTATCCAGTCAAATGCTTCAAGTGATGCATTTGCTGGATTATTTGCTCCAGAACGAGCACCAAATGCTTTGTTGTAAGCAAGTTGTCCGACAAAGCTCAGGTTGTTAGTAGCTTTATAACCCATATCTAACCAGAGTCTGTTTGTCATGAAGCCATCATTTTTAGCTCTACTGCCATTTGCCATCTGATAATCCATGTTTTCTATAGCAAATCTATAATCAACTTGGAACTTTATGTGTGAACCAGAAGTATTTCTGTTTATCTCTGATACCGCTTCTTCAAGGTCAAAGAGTCTATCTTCAGTTGACGCTATCTCTGGCTCATCATCTTCTTCTTCGTCATCTTTGTCTTCTTGAGCTAAAACGGCATTTATTGCAGGAGATGCTTTAGTAGCATCTTGTGAAGCTACTGCCCCATCTTTCTCATCTTCTTCATCATCTTCTTGAGTGTCTTTAGCATCTTCGTTATCTTGAGCTTTTTTTGCTATAACTTTTTTAGGTGCGTTTTGAGATTTAAGTGCAGCAATCTCATGTTTGAGTTTTTGCATCTCTTTTTCCATAGCCTCAAATCTTTCATACATTGACTCAGCATTTAGATTTGTGCCTAAGAGTACGGCAGCAGCTAACGATAGCAGTAGTGGCTTGTTCATTTTAATCCTTTTTTTGCAAAAAAAGCAGACTGTGAAGTAAAACTTTTTTTTATAATATAGTTGTAGTACTATACCAAGATTATATAAATTTTTTTTTAAATTGTGATAATTTTATATAAAAAATTGTAATACAACAACACAGTGTTACAATGAAGAAATTATAAAAAAAGCAAAACTTTATCTTTTTTTTAGTACAATTCGCGGATTTTTCTTTTGCTTAAATGCTAAGAAAATATTAACAAGCATGTGTCAAATAAACCAGTGCAACTTCTTTTTTAAGAACAAATTGCCCGACTGTGCTAAAGATAACTGGTAAAAATCTGGCTTAAATGCCTTTAAAGGACCTTATATGGTAACTATGAAAGACTTATTAGAATGTGGTGTACACTTCGGACACCAAACACGTCGTTGGAACCCGAAAATGAAAAAATATATTTTTGGTGTTCGTAAAAATATCTATATTATAGATTTACAAAAAACTCTTCGTTATTTCCGTAACACATACACAATCGTTATGGATGCTGCTGCTGAGGGAAAAACAGTTCTTTTTGTTGGTACAAAAAAACAAGCTCGTGCTTCTGTTAGAGATGCGGCTATCGCTTGTGGAATGCCATATGTAGATAACAGATGGTTAGGTGGTATGCTTACAAACTTCCCAACTATTCAAAAATCTATCCGTAAACTTGATGTTATCTCTGAGATGCAAGAAAATGGTCAAATTGATCTTTTAACTAAAAAAGAGGCACTTATGCTTTCTCGTCAAAAAGAGAAGCTAGAAGTATATTTCGGTGGTATCCGCAATATGAAAAAACTTCCTGATATGCTTTTTGTTATGGATGCTGTTAAAGAGCATATTGCTGTTTTAGAAGCTCGTTGTTTAGGTATTCCAGTTGTTGCTCCACTTGACACAAACTGTGATCCAGACCTTATCACTTACCCAATCCCTGGAAATGACGATGCTATTCGTTCTATCCAACTTTTCTGTCGTGAAATGACTGAAGCTATCAACGAAGGTAAAGCATTGAGAAGTGGCGGAAGAGACGATATACAAGCAGAAGATTCTGAAGAAGCTACTGTAAATGCTGATGATATGACAGCAGAAGATTTCGAAACAGAGGAAGTATAATTATGGAAGTTACAGCAGCAATGGTAAAAGATCTGCGCGCATCTACTGACGCGCCGATGATGGACTGTAAAAAAGCTTTAGTTGAATGTAACGGAGATATGGAAAAAGCAACTGCTTGGTTAAAAGAGCGTGGTATTGCGCAATCAGCTAAAAAAGCTGATCGTGTTGCTGCTGAAGGCCTTGTAGGTTTTAAAATTGCTGATGATTTCTCTAAAGCTACTGTAGTTGAAATCAACTCAGAGACTGACTTCGTTGCTCAAAACGATGGATTTAAAAATCTTGTTTTAAAAACAACAGAAGAGATTTACTCTACTTCTCCATCAGATGTTGAGAGTCTAAAAGCTACTGCATTTGGCTCATTTTTTAGTGAAGCAGTTGTAAAAATTGGTGAGAAGATAGAACTTCGCCGTTTTAAAACTATCAAAGCAGATGATGAGACTGTAGCTATCAATGGTTACATTCACTCTAACAACCGTATTGCGGTTATCGTATCTGCTAAATGTGATAGCAAAAAAACAGCAGAAGCTCTTGTGCCAATGCTCAAAAATGTTGCAATGCATGCATCTGCAATGAAGCCAATAACACTATCTTATAAAGATTTTGATGCTCAGTATGTTCAAGATGAGACAATAGGTAGAATTGAAACAATTAAAAAAGAGAATGAAGAGTTAGCTCGTCTTAAAAAACCTCTTAAAAATGTTCCAGAATTTATCTCTATGTGTCAATTAACAGATGCTGTTTTGGCTAAAGCTGAAGCTGATATCAAAGAGACTTTAAAATCTCAAGGCAAACCTGAAGCAATCTGGGACAAAATCGTTCCAGGTCAATTAGCTCGTTACATTGATGATAATACAACTCTTGATAAAGAACTTGCGCTTCTTGATCAAACTTATGTTCTTAATGACAAACTAACTGTTGCACAAGCTATTGAAGCTGCTGCAAAAGAAGCTGGCGGAACTGCTGAAATAATTGATTTCGTTCGTCTTGAAGTAGGTGAAGGTATTGAGAAAAAAGTTGACGACTTCGCTGCTGAAGTTGCGGCTCAAATGGGTTAAGGATTTTTCCTTACCCTCCATTTAAATCTGCTATAATCCCTTTATGAATTTATTATCCGCTAAAAATTTAACACATACTTTTGAATATGAACTTTTCTCTAATATATCACTTGAATTAGAAGAGGGTGAGTCTATTGCTATTATTGGCGTAAGCGGAAGTGGAAAATCTACACTATTAAATATTTTATCAACACTCTTAAAACCAGATAGTGGAACTGTTAGCATCTTTGATGAAGATATCTCGAAGATGAGCAAAAAAAGAGTTTCGGAAATAAAAAGAGATGAGATAGGTTTAGTGTTTCAGTCTCACTATCTTTTTAAAGGTTTTAGTGCTTTAGAAAATCTAGAAGTTGCTGCAATCCTATCAAAACAAGAAATCGACAATACACTTTTAAAAAGATTGCATATTGATAAAACTATGGAACAAAAAGTTACAGAACTCTCAGGTGGCCAACAACAAAGAGTTTCAATTGCTAGAGTTTTAACAAAAAAACCACGTCTTTTATTTGTTGATGAACCAACGGGAAACTTAGATAAAACAACTGCAAATGAAGTAATGGACATATTTTTTGAGTACCTGCAAAACCATAGTGCTGGAATGATTTTAGTTACACATGATGAAGAGTTAGCTGCGAGATGTCATAAAGTGTATAAACTAACAAATAAAGAACTCGTAAGAGTAAGCTAATGGAAAAAGCGTAGCCTTATGATGACATGGCCGCAAGTATTTAGTGATACTTATATAGTCGGTTTCATTCTTCTTTTTTTTAGATTTGCAGCACTTTTTATGGCTGTACCAATATTTTCACATAATAGCATCCCTGTTAGTATAAAAACATCAATGGCATTTTTTTTCACTATAGTTTTTTACTCTTCTATGCCACCACTTTTAATCCCCATAACAGTTCCAAGCATTGTTATCGCAATTTTAAGTGAGCTACTTTTTGGACTTGCAATAGGTGTTGTTTTGCAAATTGCATTTAATGCGATTACATTTGCTGGTGGACAAATATCTTTTATGATGGGCTTTTCAATGGCAAGTGCAATTGATCCACAATCTGGAATTTCAATGCCAATTATCTCTCAATTTTTATCATTAATGGCTCTGATGATGCTCTTTTCAATAGATATGCATCACTGGATACTGCTTTTTATTGACTCATCTTTGCAGAGTATTCCTCTTGGCGGTTTTGTAATGAGTGAGAATCTATTTAACTATATTATAAAAGCGATGTCAAATATGTTTTTGGTTGGTTTTATGATAGCTTTTCCAATTACTGCACTTGGTTGGTTGGCTGATGTTATATTTGGAATGCTTATGAAAACAATGCCTCAGTTTAATCTTCTTGTAATAGGATTTCCTATAAAAATCATGGTCTCTTTTGTTGTACTCATAGCTACACTTAGCGCAATTATGCTGATTTTAAAAGGGCAGATGCTCGAGGCTTTTAACTTTTTAGAGATGTTTTTTTAGTTTTTTTGATACAATAACGTCAAAAGAGCCTTCAAGGGAACACGTAATGAAAATATTACTTTTAAATAATAATCCAGTAGTTAACAAGCTAGTGACTCTGAGTGTGCAAAAGACTTCAGATGAGCTAGTTACAGTTGATAGCATCGAAGCAATAGAGTCAAAATATTATGATCTTTTAATTATTGACGATGCCTTTTATAGCGAAGAGAATATGGATAAAATTATAGAAAAGGCAGAATTTAGTCAATCTCTTTTTATCTGTTCTAAAGATGCTGCGCCTGTTCAAGAATTTACAAAAACACTTAAAAAGCCATTTTTACCAACTGATTTAGTTGAGATGCTAATTTCTTTAGAAAAAATGGTAGGAATAATAGATATAAATAAAATAAACGATGTACCTAATTTAGAGGAAGTCAACAACAATGATGATAGTTTTTTTGATGATTTAGATAGCTCTGAGGATATAGAAGATTTGGAAGGGCTTGATGAGGTTGATGCACTTGAAGAGCTTGATAAAGATGATAAAGATGATGAACTTGATGCGTTTGATAAGATTGATGAAGATGATGAACTTGATGGATTTGAGGAGATTGATGAAGTAGATGAAATTCAAGATGTCGAAAATGAAGTTGTCGAAAATGAAGTTCTTGAAGATGGAATTTTAGATAAAGATGAGCTTCATGAAGTCCAGAGCCTTTTAGAAGAGGCAGAGACCGAAAATTTTGATATGGAAGAGTTGGAAGATGAAGATGATTTTAATTTTGAAGATACGCAAGAGCTGAAAATTGAAGATAGTGCAGAAGATGGTGTTGAAAATCTTGATGAATTATTAGAAGAAGATGATAGTGAAGATTTGAAAACTTTAGAAAAAGATATACAATCTGATAGCCTCGAAGAATTTGATGATTTTGATCAAGATGAAACCACCGCTGATATTGCTAATGAAGAATTAGCAGAAGAAGATTTTACTCTTGATGATGATAAATTTGAAGAACACTCAGAAGATGATGAAGAGATAAAACTAGACGACACACTTGAGGCGCTATCTGAAGAAGAATTCAAAGAAGATGATATCGAACAAGAAGAAGAGTTCAACGAAGAGGAGTTGGCTTCACAGATACAAAGTGCTGTTAGTTCTTTAAGTGATGAAGATTTAAAAACAGAAGTAGATGAAGATATTTTACTAAATATCGGCTCTTTAACTAGTAGAGATTTAAAACTTGCTATTGGTGAAGATGTTAATGAGCTAGAAGAAGAGTTGTTTGAAGCAGAAGATAAAGATGAAGATACTCAAGAGTTTGAAGAAGATTTTGATAATGATGATGAAGTAGTTGAAAACTCTAATGATAGTAGCGATGACGATGGTGTTGAAGCTCTTAAAAATCTTTTAAAAGCGCTTACAGACAAAAATGTAGCAGCTTCATTAAAAGGGATGAAGATAAATATTAACATAACATTAGGCGATAGATAGTGAATCATAAAACAGGCGCTATTTTAGTTCTATCTGGCCCAAGCGGAGCAGGTAAGAGCTCTTTGCTTAAAGAGGTAATCAACGATATTGGTGAGTGTTATTTTTCTATCTCTACAACAACGCGCCCTATAAGAGATGGTGAAGTAGATGGAGTTCATTATCATTTTGTGGATGAGAGTGAATTTAAAAAAGATTTAGAGGATGAGCTGTTTTTAGAATACGCTGTTGTACATTCAAACTATTATGGAACATCAATAAAACCTGTAAAAGAAGCACTTAAGGCAGGGAAGCTAGTAATCTTTGATATAGATGTTCAAGGAAATGCAACAATCACAAATCGCCTTGGAGATATTTCAACTTCTGTTTTTATCTCCCCGCCAACACTCTCAGAACTTAAAAAACGTCTTGAAGCTCGTAAAACAGACTCCCAAGAGGTAATTGATCGTCGAGTAGATATGGCAAAGAGAGAGATGCAACGAGTTAGTGAATATGATTTTCTAATAGTAAATGACAACCTACAAGAAGCAGCTCAAGTGCTAAGAGTTATAGCAAAAGCAGCAAGAGTAAAAATACCAGCAAATGAGATAAATGATTTTGTTAGAAGCTGGGAAGATATATAAAATAAGAGAAGTTACAGCAAACTTGGCTATAATTTCTGACTTAAATTAAAAAAGGAATATACATGGGAATGCCTAGTGGACAAGAGCTGTTAATCATCTTAGCGATAGTTGTTTTATTGTTTGGTGCAAAGAAAATACCTGAACTTGCAAAGGGTATCGGCAAAGGAATTAAAAATTTTAAAGCTGAAATGAAAAATGAAGATGATGAGACAGATGTAAAATCAGCTTCATCTGAAGCTCCTAAAAAAGTTGAATCTGCTGAAGAAGTTGCTTCAAAAGAGACTCCAAAAACAACTCAACAAGCGTAAGTTTTGAAACAACGAGTATCGGCGCTTTTGCGCGAAAAGTTTGGTCGTGAAGTTGTTTTAGAAAAGCCCCGTGATCGCTCTTTTGGTCACTTTGCTACCCCTATTGCTTTTGCTTTAGCCAAAGAGCTAAAGCAATCTCCTATGAAAATTGCTGATGAAATTGCCTCCTCTTTTGAAGATAATGATATTTTTACTAAAGTTGAATCTGTAAAAGGTTACTTAAACTTTCGCCTAAGTGAAAAATTTTTAAGTGAGTATGGCTCTTGGGCATTAGATAATCCTGAAGAATTTGCAAAACAAGAAAAAAAAGAGAAGATTCTATTAGAGTTTGTTAGTGCAAACCCAACAGGACCTTTACATATCGGACATGCTAGAGGTGCTGTTTATGGGGATACACTCTTTAGACTGGCTCGTCATTTGGGCTATGATATAACCGCTGAGTATTATGTAAATGATGCTGGAAATCAGATAGATTTATTAGGGCTCTCCATCCAGCTTTATGGAAGAGAAAATATACTCAAAGAGAGTGTTGAATATCCAGAGAGTTATTATAGAGGTGATTATCTTGCTCCACTGGCGAATGAAGCCATAAAAAAGTTTGGAGTAGAGATTTTAAGTGATGAGTCTCGTCAAAAAGAGCTGGCACTTTGGGCAAAAGATGGTGTAATAGAGATTATAAAAAAAGATTTAGCAGATACAAATATCTTTTTTGATACCTTTGTTTATGAGTCAACTCTCTATGATGACTGGGATAGAGCAATGGCTAAAATGGGAGAAGGTGTCTACAAGAAGGACGATAAGCTCTTTATAGCATCAAGTCTAAGAGGCGATGATGCGGACAGGGTTGTTGTTCGTGAAGATGGCCGTCCTACGTATTTGGCGGGTGATATAGTTTATCATAACCAAAAATTTGAACGCGGATATGATCACTATATAAATATCTGGGGCGCAGATCACCACGGATATATGGCTAGAGTAAAAGCTTCAGTTGAGTTTTTAGGTTACGATAGTAACAAGCTAGAAATTTTACTATCTCAAATGGTGAGTCTTTTAAAAGATGGCGAACCTTACAAGATGAGTAAACGTGCTGGAAATGTGATTCTTATGAGTGATATAGTAGAAGAGATAGGTTCAGATGCACTGAGATTTATCTTTGCTTCTAAAAAAAGCGATACAGCCTTAGAGTTTGATCTCGCAGAGTTTAAAAAGCAAGATAGCTCGAATCCTATTTTTTATATTCAATATGCTCATGCTAGAATAAAAACTATCATCTCAAAGAGTGATTTGAGTTATGATGAGATAATGTCTGCATCACTTAAAAATCTAGATGAAAATGCGGATATGCTTATGTTTGATGCACTTTTACTTCCAGAGATTGTAGAAGATGCTTTTAGCTCAAGACAGGTTCAAAAACTTCCAGAGTATCTAAAATCACTCGCTGGATCTCTGCATAAATTTTATTATGATTGCAGAATTATAGGAACAGAGGATGAGGCAAAACTTCTTAAACTTCTTATGCTTGTTGGGCTCTCTTTAAAGACTGGACTCTCTTTGATGGGCATACAAGCAAAAGATTATATGAGTAAAGAAGAGGAGTAGTCACTTAAGGCTTTATCCCCAAGAAGGGATAGAGCCTTAATAGTTCTCTTTTTTGCGCGGAAATGATTTGAATCAGAGTTGGGTTTTTGCTTTTATCAAGCCAATAGACTATTTTTTTTAAATCTTCTAATTTCATTGACGTACATCCAGCAGTTGGTGCACCTTCTGATTTTTCTACATGTATAAAGATGCATGACCCCATTTGTGGTATCTGCTTTTTGTTGTGTCCAACTGTAATTCCTAATTCATATTGAGAGTCTTCCCGTCGCATCTCTTCATAACTAGCAGGTAACTCTTTGGGTTTTCTAATGATTTGGTTATAAAATTTTGAGTTTGAGTCATCTACGCAAATTAACTCTTTTGTTGCATGCAGATATGGCATTTTAAGATTTATCTCTCTCTCATAACCAAAGACAGAGTCAAGAGTAAATATACCAAGCGGTGCTTTTTTATCGCCCTCATGTTTTATGGGATTTAAGTCTGCTTTAAAGAACTCAACATCTCCAGCTCCAAACGCTACTCCATTCGCACCTAAATTTACCTCTATGGGCTCAAAAACAGCCTTGTTGTCTTCAAAACATATTAGATTAGCTTTGGTTGAGTTAAACTCATCTGCAACGACTAAAATGATTTGCTCACTAGCAAAAAGGAACATTTGACAAATTATAATAATTAAGAAGTTTTTT
This sequence comes from Sulfurimonas limnophila, assembly GCF_059705345.1. Taxonomy (NCBI): domain Bacteria; kingdom Pseudomonadati; phylum Campylobacterota; class Epsilonproteobacteria; order Campylobacterales; family Sulfurimonadaceae; genus Sulfurimonas; species Sulfurimonas limnophila. Next base: position 1,862,879 of record NZ_AP046127.1, on the reverse strand, counting down.
ACCATAAACTATGTTACTATTACCAAAATGTGAAACAGATTAATTTTTAAAAAATGGAAAAAAGTTTATGGGTATTAATATAAGAAAAGCTACTAGTGCTGATGGGTCTTTTTTAGCAGAAATGATTTTACAAAGTACTAGGGCAGATAAAAAAATCGGTGTTTTTGACCTGATTTTTAAAACAAAAAATGATGAAGAGACTTTAAAAAATTTAGAAAAACTAACAAATACTACATCAAAGTCTAGTTGTCATTTTAGTAATTTTTTAATCGCAGAAATTGATGGTAAATCTGTCGGTTCACTTGCGAGTTATGAGCCAAGACTTATAACTAAAGAGACTTTTATAAGTGCTTTAGAAGAGATTGGTGTTAACGCTGAGGAGAATGAGTACTTCGGCTTGATGGATATTTGCGGTTTTGTGCTAAACAGCAGAACTCTTGTTTTTGACTACATGGAAGAGCTGGAAGGTTTTATGGATGTTGGAATTTTAAAAGCGCTTATGCAAAAAAGTCTTTTAACTGCAAGGCTAAAAGGGTATAGAATCGCACAAACTATAGTTGAAATTGGCTCACTAGAGACTCTTCTTTACTATAAGAAACTAGGTTTCAAAGAGGTTAAGCAAAAAGATTGCGAACCGTATAAAGAGATTTTTGGAAGACCTGGTTTAGTTTTACTCTCTATAGAGTTTTGATAGGTTTAGCATAGAACCCTCAGCCCTCTCCCTTCTTCCTTCGCTCTTGGCGATTGCTTTAGCACTATATAGCAGAAATGTTCTTCTCTCGCTCTTTGGAGGTATAGTTCTTGGCGGATTTATATTAAATGACTTCTCTCTTATCGCATCACTAAAAACTATATTTTTACTTTTTATATCTCTGCTTGAAGAGCCATGGATACTAAAAACACTCTCTTTTGCAGTTTTGGTCGGAAGTATTATGGCTTTGATAGAAAAGTCTGGCGGTATTGATGGCTTTGTTGATTTTATGCAGCATAAAACAGGTGTTGTAAAATCTCCACGATCTGCTTTGATGCTTAGCTATGTTATAGGTATTTTTATATTTATAGAGTCAACCATAACATCTCTAATCGCAGGAGCTGTTGGAAAACCGTTTTGTTACAAATACCAAATCCCAAGTGCAAAACTTGCTTTTGTTTGTGACTCAACTGCTGCTCCTGTTAGCTCTCTTATCATCTTAAATGGATGGGGAGCGCTTCTTTTAGGGCTTATAACAACACAAATTTCACTTAATGCGCTAAATCTTGACGCTTTGGATGTTTTGTTAACATCTGTATTATATAACTTTTATGCGATGGCAGCGCTCTTTGTGACATTTGTAGCGATATGGTTTAACATAGACATAGGAGCTATGAAAAATGCAAAACATAAGCCAAAAAATGAAGAGATAAGCACTGAAAAATCGCAGAGTATGTTTTATATGCTTATACCAATTATTTTAATGGTGCTTTTTGTTTTTCTCTTTTTGTACATCACTGGAGATGGCGATATTTTAAAAGGAAGTGGCTCTAGCTCCATCTTCTATACAATGCTCTCTACTGTGCTTTTTACTCTTTTTTATTTTGTAGGAACAAAAAACATGTCACTCTCATTATGGGGTAAAACTGCTCTTGGTGGTGCGTTAAAGCTAGTTCCAATTGCACTTATACTTCTTTTTGCTTTTGGTATAGGAGAGATAACGACAGAGTTAAAAACTGGCAATTTTTTGGCTTCATTGGTTAGTCAAAATTTAAGTATAGTTTTTTTAGCTCCTGTTATTTTCATCATAGCATCTCTTATCTCTCTCTCAACAGGAACTAGCTGGGGAACTTTTAGCATAATGATTCCAATAGCTATTCCAATGGCTCTCTCCATGGATGCAAATATGGCTCTTTGTGTTGGTGCTGCTATATCTGGAGGTGTTTTTGGAGATCATTGCTCACCTATCTCAGATACCACTATCATCTCCGCAATGGCAAGTGATTGTGAACTCATTGAACATACAAACACACAACTCCCCTACGCATTTATAAGCTGGGGAATTGCTTTGGTACTGTTTTTAGCTTTTAGTTTTACCTCTTAAATGACCATGACAGTTAATTTCTATGAGTGGACTTGGCTTAGGAGTTTATATAACTAACGCAGTTGTACAAAAACATGAGCTTAAACTTGATTATGACTATGTTTTAGGAAGCAACTGCTTTGAGGTTATTTTAAATGGTTAAAGCGGTGTTGATTGAGTAGCGCATATCTTCATCAAGATTTTCCATATTGCTTAGCATCCATCTCAAATATGGGGCATCGCTTTTAGCTACTTCTTCAAGAGTTTTGCCTCTGTACTTTCCAAAGTTAAATGATTTTATCATGATTGGTGTAGCTGTCAAATCAACCATTTTCTCAACTGGGTTTTCTTTTGGAAACTGAGCGATAACAAGCTCTTTTAACTTACTGAGTAGTAGTTTTAAAACCAAAACATCGCCGATTGCATCATGGGCTTTTATAACGATGTTTAGCTCATCTGCCTCTTTTTGCTCCTCTTTGTAGAGCTCCATTTTATAACGGAAGTATTGAAGTCTGTGTGCTTCTTCGTCTGGAAGTAGATGTTTTGCAACCCTTAGCGTATCTATAACTCTCATTTGAGTTTTAAAACCCTCTTTTTGAAGCATATCTATATCAAATTTTGCGTTATGGATGATGAGATAGTTCTCGTTTGTGTTAAGTTCATTTAGTCTTTTAAATGAGTTACTCTCTTTGCAAAGAGGCTTGTCTACTAGCATATTTGGAGTGATGCCATGCGTCTCCATTGCTCCAAAACTAATTGGAACGGATGTGCTAAAAAACTCATTTTGAACCTCTATCTCTTTTTCACCCAAAACCATAAAACCGAGCTGAATTACTCTATCCTCTTCGCCTATGCCAGTTGTTTCTGTATCCAAAATAATATATCTTTTTGCCAAATCTCTACCTTTTAGTTTTTTGCCTAAAAAAGGCTTGTGTTCAAGTTATCTGCCGCTTCAAGCGGCAAGCTTCAGTGCCATAGCGGCTAGCGTAGCTAAAGGAATTACTTCCTTTAGCGTTACTAAAAAAGAAACGAGTCTAACATATATTCGCTTTGAGCGTGCAAATACTCTTCGCTTACCTCTATGCTAATTACATCTGTTTTGATTTTATAGATACAAAACTGAACAAATTTAAGCTGAGTTGTAATCCCTCTAAACTCAAAATTTCTAACGGCGATAGGCTCGTTTATCTCTTCTAATAAATCTTGAATATAATACATTGATTCTTTAGAATCTTTAAGATTTAATAGTTTGAAGAAGTTTGAAATCTTTATATCTATCGCACCTTCTTCATCATTTGATACATAAGTGTTATATATGCCACGAACAAGTTTGAGTGCGCTTGAACTAAGTGGCTCTAATAATAAATTTTGCTTCACAATAGGATAAGTATTCATAGTATGATGGTATAGATATAGCTATTAAAAGCATATAAAAGTTAATTATAATATACTGTCTTTAATTTTTTTTAGAGGTATTTGTATGTATAAAATCTTTTTAACTATCTTGATTTCTTCTGTTTTTTTAATAGCCATAGAGATAAAGCATACACCAATTGAATTTACAAAAATGAGAGTAGATCTCACAAAAGAGTACATAAAAACTCACTATAACTTAGATGTAAAAGATATAAAAATAGTTCCAAAAATAATCGTTATACATCATACGGCAATAGATAATTTTAATAATTCGCTCTCTTGCTTCCACTCAGAAACCCTCCCAAGCGCTAGAGCCGATATAGACAGAGGCGGAGCAGTAAATGTCTCAGCTCATTTTATGGTTGATAGAGATGGAACTATCCATCAACTTATGCCACTTGATAGCATGGCAAGGCATGTTATAGGGCTTAACTATAACTCTATTGGGATAGAAAATGTTGGCGGGCAAAACTCAAAAGACAACTTGACACCTGAGCAGTTAAGCGCAAATATAGAGCTTGTTAAAGAGATTAAAAGTAGATTTCCAAGTGTTGAATATGTTGTGGGGCATTACGAGTATAGATGTTTTGAGGGAAGTGAACTATGGCTTGAAGAAGATAGTAAGTACAGAACACGTAAAGACGACCCATCAAAGAGATTTATGAGTGCTTTAAGAGAGAGTATAGAAGGGTTTAAAGACGCGCCTTGCGCTAAAGAAAAGAGATGATTTCCTCACCTTTTGGGTATCTTTTTGCTTTAGCTTCTTTGGCTGCTGTAATTACTTTAGTTGAGCAAAAAAGCAAGTTAAAGTTTTTTAAGTTTGTTCCCGCTGTTGTGCTGATTTATCTCTTTAGCATGACATTTGCTTCCATGGGAGTATTTGCGCAAAATGTGGAAATAGATGCTATATATGAAAATACAAAGAAAAATCTTCTCCCTGCTATGCTTTTTTTGATGCTTTTACAAGTTGATATTAGGGATTTTTTTAAGCTTGGCAAATCCCTTGTCATTGCCTATTTATTGGCTGTTTTCTCACTCGCTTTTGCTTTTGTTCTTATCTCTTTTCTTTTTGATTTTAACAAAGAGATGGCATCTGCTTTTGGCGCACTTAGTGGAAGTTGGATGGGCGGAGTTGCAAATATGATAGCAGTTGGTTCTGCGCTAAATGTATCTCAAGAAGCATTTGGATATGCACTGATAGTTGATAGCGTAAACTATACTATTTGGATAATGTTCTTGCTTTTTTTAACACCATTTGCGCACTATTTCAACACTTTTACATCCTCGCATGAACAGATGGCAAAGTTAAGTTCTATTGGGTGTTCATGCACCATAGGAGCAAAAAAGTATTGGTTTTTGATACTTCTCTCTATCGTCGTTGCATTTGTTGTAAATCTAATAGCGCAGAGCGGATTTGCTCTTTTTAACTATACGACAACAACAGTCGTACTTGCTACTCTATTTGGGGTTATTGGCTCATTTACAAAATTGAAAAACATAAACGGAGCGAGTGAAGTTGCTACTACAATGCTCTATATGCTCATAGCACTAATCGGCTCAAAAGCACTCTTTGAGAACTTTAGCGGTGTTGGTGTTTATGTTTTTGCAGGGTTTTGTATATTAGTCATTCATGCGGTTATCATGGTAGTTGGAGCAAAGATATTTAAGCTTGATTTATTTAGTATTGCCATAGCTTCACTCTCAAACATAGGCGGAGTGGCTTCGGCATCTATACTCGCGGCAACATACAACAAAGCACTTGTCGGTGTCGGGGTTTTGATGGCTATAATGGGGTATATTGTAGGAACTTTCGGAGGTTTGGCGGTGGGAAATATTTTGATCTGGATGGTAAAATGAAAATAGTAAATATAACAACTGAGGTAAAACAGATAGAACTCAAAACTCCATTTAAAACGGCATTGCGCCAGACATCGAATGTAGAGTTTGTAAGAGTTGAGGTGGAGTGTGACAATGGCTTCATAGGTATCGGCGAGGCACCTGCTACAAAGGCTATAACGGGGGAGGATATATATGTTATATTAACTTCAATTGGCAGTGTTGAGGAGCTGTTTTTAAATCTTACTTGTGAAGAGGCGCTTGGTGTTTTACATACAAAGTGTGCTATTGGCTCCAGCGCAAAGGCGGCACTTGATATAGCGTTTGTTCATCTACTCTCTCAAGAGGCAAAAAAACCACTTTATGAGTACTTTGGCGCAACAGATATATCGCCACTAAAGAGCGATATAACTATCAGTTTAAATGAAGCGGATGTTATGCTGCAAGATGCCAAGAAAGCCTTTGATAGCGGCATGGAGATACTTAAAGTAAAAGTTGGAAGTGATGTTTTACATGCGATAGATATTATTAGAAAAATATCTGATGAATTACCAAGATGTGAAATCTTAGTAGATGCAAATCAAGCGTGGAATTTTGAGAGCACGATGCTCTTTATAGAAAATATGCTTGATACTCCTATAAAACTTATAGAACAACCAGTTGAAGCTCCAAATCTTGATGGTTTAAAAGATATAACTGAGCTTTCACATATTCCTATTTTGGCGGATGAAGCTGTATTTACGCTTGAAGATGCGCAAAGAGTTATAAAAGATAAATGTGCAGATATGATAAATATCAAATTTATGAAGTGTGGCGGAGTGAGTAAAGCGATAGAGATTTTAGAGTTCGCAAGAAGTAGCGGGTTTAAGTGCATGTTAGGCTCGATGTTAGAGGGACCATACTCTATAAATATGGCGCTTCATTTGGCGTTTGCATATCGTGATGTTATTGAGTATGTGGATTTGGACAGCCCTTTGCTTTACAAAGAGATGCCTAAAGAGCTAGATTTTGTGTTTAATGGATGCGAGATAAAACCTCGCTAGTTTGCACCTTTTGCTATGTATTTAAGCCAGATAAAGCCAAATACTCCAGCAAACAGAGATGCCGCTAAGATACCTATTTTTGCTTGAAAGACAAGTTCACTGTTTCCTGCAAATGCGAGTTCCGCGATAAAAATAGACATCGTAAAGCCGATACCACCAAGAAAAGCTACACCAAAAACTTGACTCATTGTACTGCTCTCAGGAAGTTTGGCGATACCAAGTTTTACGGCAAGATAAGAGATTCCAGCTATTCCAAAAACTTTTCCAAAAACAAGACCAGCAATGACACCTAAAGAGATTGGCTGAAGTAGCGTATCATACGCCGATGAAAAATCTATCGAAACACCAGCGTTTGCAAGTGCAAAAAGAGGGATAACGATTAAACTCACTGGAAGATGTAAAGAGTGTTCAAGCCTAGCTGATGGAGAACTGATAGCGTCTATCTTGTCTTTTATATTTTGAAGGATTGCTTTTTGCTGTTCGTGCATCATATAGTCGGTTGTTATTGGGTAGTTGTCGTACTCTTCGAGTCTATTTTTTGCAGATTGCGTAAAGTCGATAGGAGAGTATTTTGGACGTGAAGGAATCGCCATAGCAGCAATTACCCCAGCGATTGTTGCATGTATGCCAGACTCCAACATAAATAGCCACATGATAAATCCAACTATAAAGTAAGGAAGTATCATATGTATGCCAAAACGGTTAAATGAGACTAAAATCAAAAAAGATATAAAAGCGAAAAGAAGAGGCAACATGTGTATCTCTTGTGTATAAAAAAGAGCGATAACAACAACCGCACCAAGGTCATCAACGATAGCAAGAGCTACTAAAAATGTTACAAGAGACGGAGATACTCTTCTTCCAAGAAGAACCAAAGCACTAATCGCAAAGGCGATGTCCGTAGCCATAGGGATTCCCCATCCAGCTTCACCAACATCTCCTAAATTTATAGTGTAGTATATGAGTGCAGGAAGTGCCATCCCGCCGATTGCTGCGATTATTGGTAAAATTGCAACTTTTATGTTTGAGAGCTCTCCGACTAAAATCTCTCTTTTTATCTCTAGTCCGATTATAAAGAAGAAGATTGCCATAAGTCCATCATTTATCCAGTGATGAATGCTCTTTGAGACACCATACTCACCTACAAAAACATCTATTTTTGTGTGAAAGAGGTGTAGATATGCATCTGCAAATGGCGAGTTTGCAAGAACTAGAGCAACAATAGTCATAAGCATTAACATAAGTCCAGTTGTTGTCTGAGCATGAAGAAACTGCTCAAAAGGTGTAGCTATTTTCTCAAAAGCCTTCTGCCAAGGTGCATATAATTTCATAACAAATCCTTTATTTTGGGTTTTGATTATAGCTTATGTAGTTAAATAGCATAAAAATTCAAATATTAATTGCTATAATCGGACTATGAATTTAGAACAATTACAAAACAAAACAGTACTTTTATTTGGCAAAAGCCGTGCATTTAGCAGTGATGAGTTTGCGTCGCAGATGAAATTTCATAAGATAACAGTGGTAGATAAATATGCCGAGGATGTCGTTCTTGTCATTGATGGCAAGATGATGACTCCATATGAACAAAATGAGAATGATGCGCTTTATAAGGCAAAATCAACTCTTTTGGAGTTTATCTCTATTGATATACTTGAGAAAGAACTAGCACGTTATATAGACGCAGACACTCTTTTGATGAGTCTAAAACTTAGCAGAGATAAAGAGAGACTCAAAGCTTTTATACAAAACTCAACCATAGAGGATGAACTCTTTTTTAAACTCTTAAAGATGTACTCATGGAGTGGAGAAGATTTTTTTGAAAATGATGATAACCGTGATGTAAGTGCTTCCATCATTCTTAGGTTTTACAAAAATATAGAGAGAAATCATAACGTTCAGTACGCTACATCAGGCTTTATGCACCTTATATCTCAAACTGCAAAAGCTGAATTAATCGAGATGATATTTGAACTAGAGCCGCTTCAAAAAACTTTACTTGAAGGCAGAAGCGGCGCAAATCAAAATATCCTATCTGCAATCGCAACACACCATGAAGCTTCAAAGAGTGTTTTGAGTCAGCTTATAAAAAAAGCATCTTCAAGAGTAAAAACATTGATTGCTATGAGACATGATTGTGATGAAGAGATGCAGATAGAACTATATGAATCTGAGGATAAAGAAGTTTTGGAAGCCCTTTCAATGGGCAGAAACATATCAAGTGATCTTATTTCAAAACTTTTATTAAATAAAAAATATACTAAAAATTTGGCACTTCACCTAAAACTAAATAGTGAACTTTTTGAAAAATTTATACAAGTAGTTCCTGTTGAGGTTGCTAAAAACAGCTCACTTACAACTCAGATGCAGCAAAGACTTGCAGATTTGAACCTTTATGATGTTGATATAGCCTTGGCTCTTAATGAAAAGTTAGATTACAGCGTGGCAATGAGACTTCTTTTAGTTAAATCAAAAGCTCTCTCAAGTGAAGTGTATAAAAATAGTAACCTTTCAAAAGAGAATCTTGCAGAGGCGTATAAAGATGAGGCAAATCATATCTCTTTAGCCCAAAATCCAAATACTCCCAAAAATATACTTGAAGCTCTCTCAAGTAGCCAAGATATAGAGGTTTTGAGTTCTTTAGCACAAAATAAAAGTACCCCTGTTGAGGCGCTATATCAGCTTCAGCTTGACTCAAGAGTAGCACGTCAGGTAAAAGAAAATCCTGCGTTTACAAAACATATACAACAAGAAAATATAGGATGGGAAGTGTGAGAGCAACGGATTTGATAGTAACGATTGGTTCTTTGATAGAGCAGAGAGTTCCTACTTTTTTATGGGGTGCTCCAGGGATTGGGAAGTCTTCTATCGTAAAGCAGATAGCAAAAAGCAGAGGAGTAGGTTTTATAGACCTCAGACTAGCGCTCATGGATCCAACTGACTTAAAAGGGATACCATTTTATGATAAAGAGTCACATACCGCACTTTGGGCGCCTCCTGCATTTTTGCCTCGTGATGGCGAGGGAGTTCTCTTTTTAGATGAGTTAAACTCCGCCCCGCCAAGTGTTCAAGCTTCTGCGTATCAACTAATCCTTGATAGAAAAGTTGGAGAGTATGAGTTGCCAGATGGTTGGGCAATAGTAGCTGCTGGAAATCGTGATAGCGATAGAGGCGTAACATATCGAATGCCTAGCCCTTTAGCAAATCGATTTGTTCACTTTGAGATGGATGTTGATGTAGAGGACTGGAGGCTTTGGGCTTATGGGAGCGGAGTTGATGAGAGGGTTCTCTCTTATATCTCATACAAAAATGAACATCTCTTTACCTTTGATGCAAAAAACGATACAAAAAGCTTTGCAACGCCTAGAAGCTGGGCTTATGTAGATAGTATTTTAAAAACTAACATGCCAAAATCGCTCCTGCTTGACACCATAAGCGGTGCAGTTGGAAGAGATGTTGGAGTCTCTTTTTTATCTTTTATAAAAGTAATAGATAGATTGCCAGATATAAATGAGATATTGGAAACTTCAAATGGCGAATACAGCGATGAAGTAGATGTCCTCTACGCCCTAAGTGGTGGACTCGTAAGCACATTTCTTAGAGATAAAAGTGATGAGAAGCTAGAGAATCTACTAAGATACACACTCGATTTAAAAGCAGAATTTGCCGTAATGATAGTGCAAGATTTGCAAAGAAATGGCATAACTATGGAACACTCAGAAGCCTTTAGGGAGTGGGTTAAAAAATTTGCTTATCTTTTGGGGTAAAAGTTAGATGTCAATCGAGCAAAAAATCTCCCAAGCAAAAGCTAAACTTTTGGTAAACTACCCACTTTTTGGGGTACTTGCTTCAAAGCTGGAGTTAATTGTAAATGATGATATTGAGAGCTTTAAGAGCAATGGCATAAAACTTGAGTACAACAGTGATTTTTTAGTAGAACTAACAGGCAGCGAGATGGAGTTTGTTTTTGCAAATGGCGCTATGCACGCTTCTCTGGCTCATGAGACTAGAAAAAATGGCAGAAGCGGGTGGCTTTGGCAGTTAGCTACTGACTACGCTATAAATGATATGTTGGTTGAAAATGGGCTAGAGAGACCAGATAGGGCGCATTACTCTAAGAGATTTAGCGGAATGTATGCTGAGGAGATTTATGCCGAGCTCAAAGATGATATTTTGCGTGATGAGCTAGAGTATGAGGCAGATGATATAGAAGATACAAAAAGTGACTCTGATAATCAAAACAGCTCTAAAAATCCAGAACTTATTCAAGATGAGCAACTCTTTGAGGAGTTTGCAAAGGCCAAGCTTGATGAGGCTCAAAAAAATAGCGAGATTCCAGTGTCAATGGCGAGGTTTTTTACTCTTTCTTATAGAAGTAAAATAGATTGGCGAGATGAGCTCAGAGTCGCACTTGATAAGTTTTACAGAGATGACTACACCCTTCTTCCTCCAAGTAAAAAACTTCTTTACAGCGGTATATATCTTCCGTCTTCAAAGAGTCAAACATTTAAATTTGCAGTTGCAATTGATAGCTCGGGTTCTGTTGATGAGGCTCTTTTAGGTACATTTTTAAGTGAGCTTAATTTCATCATGAACACATTTCCAAACTTTCATCTTGAGCTAATTGTGTGTGATGATAAGATTCAATCTCATAAGACTCTTTACAGTGGAGACATTTTAGATATAGAGCTACGCGGTGGAGGAGCAACGGACTTTAGAGCGGTTTTTGATTTTATAGAGAATGAGCTTGATGATTTGAAGCTACTTCTGTATTTTAGCGATTTAGAAGGTGTTTTCCCAAAAGAGCGCCCAATGTATGAAGTAAAATGGATAGCTCCAAAGGAGAGAGAAATTCCTTTTGGAGAGGTAATAGTGATAGAGCCTTAGTTGTGCTCTATGCGGTTTCTTCCGTTTTGCTTTGCGTTGTAAAGAAGCATATCCGCTTGATTTATGCTCTCTTCAAGAGTCTCTTCTGGATGTAAAAGCACCCCTATTGAGACAGTAAATTTGATTTTTTCTTCATTTTCTAATGAAACAATAGTGTTTTGTACTTTTTCTCTTATCTTTTCAAAACGACTCAAAGCTTGTTCTGGAGTTATGTTTTTTAAAACGATGCAAAACTCTTCGCCGCCAAATCGTGCAACTATATCATCTTGAGAGATATTAGTTCTTAAAATATCAGCTAAGTTATTTATGACTCTATCGCCTATTTCATGCCCATATGTATCATTTATCTTTTTAAAATAGTCAATGTCTATAACAGCGATTGTAAATTTTTCACTATCAGCTATAGCTTTTTCAAAGTAAGGAAGCATATTGCTAAAAAAGTATCTTCTGTTGTAAAGACCTGTTAAAAAGTCTCTGTTTGCATGGTTTGTTATTGTATAAATGTTCTCGAGCGCTTCGATAGAGTTATTTATACGACATGAAAACTCCTCTTTTGAGAAAGGTTTTTTGATGTAATCATTTGCTCCGCTTTTTAAAAACATAGCAGTTGTATCATCGTCGTTATCGCCAGAGATAGTTATGATTGTCAAATCATTTTTTGTATATTTTTTTCGTATTTCTGTTGTAAGTTCTAGCCCATCCATCACAGGCATATGGTAGTCTGTTAGAACTAAACTTATGTCCGAGACGCTATTTAAAATACCAAGTGCCTCTTCTCCATGTGCAACTGTTATGACTTTAAAAAACATATTTTCAAGCATACTCTGCATCTGTTTTCTAAAAACCATAGAGTCATCAACAACCAATATTTTATGCTCTTTATTTTTTTTGAGTCTGGCAATTGTGTTAATTATGAAATTTATATCATCAACACCGCCCTTATTTACGTAGTCAATTATATTTTTTTTGAGCATATTGGCACGAAATGTTTTGTCAATATTTCCGCTTAAAACGATAACGTGATTGCCAGATTCAAGTATATGATCAACGATTTCGCCATTTGGTGCGTCTGGAAGATTCAAATCAACAAGAGTTAAAAAGTAGCTATATCTCTTTAGAAAAAGTTTTGCTTCTAAAAAGCTATAAGCTACTTCAACTTCAAAACCAAGCTCTAAATTTATTTTTTTTGCAATTAGTTTTGCTAATGTTTTGTTGTCCTCTACAACTAATATTTTCTCCATAAAATAGGCTTTCCTCATAATATTTTTTACTATTATAGTATAATTTTTTTATGAATTTTTTAAAAGACATTATCTCTAAATTAGAATCCAAAAGAAGAGTTTTTCTAACTGGCGGGGCAGGTGTTGGCAAAACAACACTTACTAAAAATATAATCACACACTATGAGCAAGAGGCAAAAAAGGTTGCAAAACTAGCTTCAACAGGCATGGCAGCTACTCTTATAGGCGGTCAAACTCTGCATAGCTTTTTTGACTTGGGAATCTCAAAAGATATAGAAGAGCTTCAAAAAAACGCTAAGTATGAGATAAAAGCAAAGGTACAAAAACTCATCTCTAGTATGGATTTGATTGTTATAGATGAAGTCTCTATGGTAAGTGACACTCTATTTGAGATGATAGCTTTGCGATTAGAACAAGGCAACTTTAGAGGCGCACTTCTAGTTGTTGGCGATTTTTTACAACTCCCTCCAGTAGTTCGTGGATACACAGAGGTGCGTTTTGCATTTCAGTCCACTGTTTGGGAGAAATTTGCTTTTGAGATAGTTGAACTAACGCATATTTATAGAACTGATGACAAGGAATTTATAGAGCTTCTCTCTAAAGTTAGAGAGGGTTATGTGGATGAAGATGTTCATAACGAGCTAAACAGCTACATAAAACCGCTGCCAGAGGATTTGAGTGAATTTACATTTTTATTTGCAAAAAATGACTCCGCAGCAATGCACAATAAAACGCAGTTAGCCTTTGTAGATAGTGAACTTCATACAAAAGAGGCTCAAATAATCAAGCACATAAAGAGTGTTAAAGATTTGGATGTAGAGCGTTTTATGGATGACGCAAGGATTGAGAGGGCATTAGAGATAAAGATAGGAGTGCCAGTGCTCTTTACGAGAAACTCATGGAACTACTTTAATGGAGAACGCGGAGTTGTTGTAAATATTGACGCTACCTATGTTTATGTGCAAAAAAGTGATTTGGTCGTTATAAAATTAGAGCGAGTTGCACAGAGTAAATCTCATTGGGTTCAAAAAACCATAGATGCAAAACCTCAGTGTATAGAAGAGAGCCTCTTTAGCGTCTTTCAATTTCCTATCAAGCTCTCTTACGCCATAACTATCCACAAATCACAAGGTATGTCTATCATGGATTTAGTTATACAGAGCAATGAAATTTTTGCACCATCTCAGTTCTATGTAGCGATTTCAAGAAGTTCAAACCCAAAACGACTAAATCTAATCGCACCAAAGAGACAGTGGAGAGATATTATTTTTGTAAATGATAAAGCGATGTGGTTTGTAAAAAATAGCACTATGCTATAATCGTAAAAATAGATATAAAGCGGAGATTTTAAATGAGCAGAGTGATAACTGTTATGGCTGTTATTTTAGCGATAGGCTTTAGTGCATGTGCAAAAAAAGTAGATGAGTATCACTACAATAGAGCAAAAAATGCTTCTGATAAAGCTATGAATAGTTTAGATAAAGAGTAGGGATTAAACTCTCACTTATATTGTGAGAGTTTATAAAGATAGATTTATAGATCTTTTTCGTGTTTTGCTAAGTACTCAGCAACGCCCTCAGTAGAAGCTTTCATACCTTCATCACCTTTTTGCCATCCTGCTGCACAAACTTCGCCATGCTCATCAGTAAACTGCATAGCGTCAACCATACGAATCATCTCATCAATGTTTCTTCCAAGTGGAAGGTCGTTGATAACAGCATGACGTACAACACCTTTTCCATCAATCAAGAATGAGCCACGAAGAGCAACAGCTTCTCCAAAAAGTACATCATAGTCTTTTGAAATTTGTTTTGTTAAATCTGCTACTAGTGGGTACTTGATACGACCAATACCACCGCTGTTTACTGGTGTTTCTCTCCATGCAAAGTGTGAAAATTGGCTATCAACTGATACACCGATAACATTTACATCACGGCTTTTAAACTCTTCTATTCTATGAGAAAACGCAATGATTTCAGATGGGCATACAAAAGTAAAGTCTAGTGGATAGAAAAATAGAACTGTACCTTTTTTACCAAGATTTTCAGATAGTTTGAAGTTTTCTACGATTGAGCCGTCTGCTAAAACTGCTGTTGCGTTAAATTCTGGAGCTGGATTTGTTACTAACATAATAATGTCCTTGTTTAATTTAATTTGTAAAATTTTAACAGAAGTATATTAATCAAAATCCAATGTTTTTTAGTCGCAAAGAGCTTTAAGAGAGAATAAAAGTTTGAAATTTTCTATATAAATTTTTTTGCTATACTTTCGCTGATTTATGAAGAGAAACTTCATATTTCAATAAGGAAAATCGATGACAAAAGAAGCAAAAACTTTAAAAGAGTATATCTTTACTTCAGAGTCTGTAACAGAAGGGCACCCTGATAAGATGGCAGATCAGATCAGCGATGCGATTTTGGATTATATTATTGAACATGATCCTAGTGCACATGTAGCGTGTGAAACTCTGGTATCAAATGGCTTTTGTGTAATTGCAGGCGAACTAAAAACAACGGCTTATGCGCCAATGCAAGAGATTGTTAGACGTGTTGTCCAAGAAATTGGGTATACAGATGCAACTTATGGGTTTGACTATCGCTCAGCTGCTGTGTTAAATGGCATAGGAGAGCAATCTCCAGATATTAATCAAGGCGTATCTCAAGCCGACGGAGAGATAGGGGCAGGTGATCAAGGTCTTATGTTTGGTTACGCTTGTCGTGAAACAGATGTTTTAATGCCTCTACCGATATATTTGGCTCACCGTTTAACCAGACGTTTAGCAGAGGTTCGCAAAGAGGGCATCATTCCATATTTGCGTCCAGATGGAAAAGCGCAAATAAGCGTAAAGTATATTGGTGACAAACCAGTAAGTGTCGAAGCAGTAGTTGTATCAACTCAACACGCGCCAGAAGTATCACAAGAGAAGATACGTGAAGATGTTATAAGAGATGTTATAAGAGATGTTATTCCAGCTGAGTTGATGAGCGAGAAAACCGTTTTCCATATTAACCCAACTGGAAAGTTTGTAATTGGCGGACCTCAAGGTGACGCAGGTTTGACAGGGCGAAAAATCATAGTTGATACTTATGGCGGAAGTTGTCCCCATGGCGGTGGCGCATTCTCAGGAAAAGACCCAACAAAAGTCGATAGAAGCGCAGCATATGCATGTCGTCATGTGGCAAAAAATCTAGTAGCTGCTGGGGCGTGTGATAGAGTTACCATACAAATAGCCTATGCGATAGGTATCTCATCACCTGTTTCTATTATGGTAGACACACATGGCACAGCGATAGTTGAAGAGAAAAAGATAGAGTCTTGCGTGAAAGAGCTCTTTGATTTAACACCAAAAGGAATCATAGAATCTTTAGATTTATTACGCCCAATATATAGAAGAACAGCTGCTTATGGGCACTTTGGAAGAGAAGAAGAGGGCTTTACATGGGAGATAACAAATAGAGTTGAAGATATAAAAAAATATTTAAAAATAAACTAACTTTTAGTGTGAGTTTCTTAAGAGCACAAAGTGTAACAAATTAGCTTTATTACGTTTTTATGGGGCATCTTTTAGCTATCTTTAAAAATCTTTTGTTAAACTTACCACGAAATTAATAATAGGAGAATCCTAATGGCAGTAATTATTGGTGATACATGTATTAACTGCGGCGCTTGTATTGATGAGTGTCCAGTAGAAGCAATTGTAGATGAGGATGATAATCCAACTGGCGAAGAAATTTATTACGTATATGCTAATAAATGTGTAGAGTGTGTTGGTCATCATGATGAACCAGCATGTGCTACTGCGTGTCCTACTGAAGGATGTATTACATGGGATGCAATAGGTGAAAGTCCTGCACACCGTGAAGACATTACAGACAGTATGCGTGGAATCGGCAAGGCTATCGTAGAATAGTTTTTAAAATTCACAAAGCTTTTTTGCTTTGTGACACCTCTTTATATATACCTTCATCATGAATTTCTCTTTTTAATTTAAAATCAACTCTTTTTTGGGTACAATTCCACCCTAATTTTATATATTTATAGGAGATTTGATGGAACGTACACTATCAATAATAAAGCCAGACGCAGTTGCAAAAGGTGTTATCGGTAAGATTTTAGACCGTTTTGAGAGTAATGGCCTTAAAATAGCAGCAACAAGAAAGATACAACTTTCTCGCGCAGATGCAGAAGCTTTTTATGCTGTTCACTCTGAGAGACCTTTCTTTGGTGATTTAGTTGACTTTATGATTAGCGGTCCAGTAGTTGTTTCAGTATTAGAAGGCGAAGGCGCACTAATTAAAAACCGTAACTTAATGGGTGCTACTAACCCTAAAGAAGCTGAAGCTGGAACAATTCGTGCAGATTTTGCTGAAAATATAGATGCAAACGCTGTTCATGGAAGTGACTCTTTAGAAAATGCAGCTATTGAAATAGCATTCTTTTTCTCTGAGAGAGAAATTTCTTAAGTAGCTATTTTTGAAAATAGCTCTTATAAAAGTTGGTAAAACACCTGTTGATTTTGAAGTTAAATCAGATGAAATAACTTTTAAAGGTTACTTACAGTATGATGCCGACAAATTAATTTTGCTCAAAGCACAATTAAGTGGGGTAATTGACGCAGATTGCGATGTTTGCGCTGATGAGTTTAAACTAGAAGTAGATGAAGAAATAGAGTTTTATATCTCTGATGGAATCTACACAAAGAGTGAAGAAGCGCTGTTAGATGTTGTTGAGTCATTAGACTCAACATTGGATTTACAAGAGCTTTTAAACTCGGAGATAGAACTCATAAAAAGTGATTACAAAAGCTGTGAAAATTGCAAGAAAAATAGTGCTTCTGATGAAGAAGCGTTTTAAATAAAATAGAAAGGATTATATTATGGCAGTACCAAAAAGAAGAGTCTCTCATTCACGTTCAGCAAAGAGAAGAACTCACTATAAGATTACTTTAGCTAAACCAGTTAAAGATAAAGATGGAACTTATAAGCTTCCACACCACATAAACCCAACAACTGGTGAGTATAAATAGTCAATGGTAAAGATTGCTATTGACGCAATGGGCGGGGACTTCGGTCCTAAGCCGATTATAGACGGTTGTATACAAGCTCTCAAACAAAAACTTTTCATTCCTATTCTTGTAGGTAAAAAATCAGAAATTTTACCTCTGTTACCAAAGCGTTATAGAGATAAGATTTCTATAGTTGAAGCTGATGATGTTATTTCTATGCATGATGCCGCTACTGACGCACTAAAAAGAAGTGAAAGCTCTATCTATAAAGCTATTGAGCTTGTAAAAAATGGAGAGGCGCACGGAGTTGTATCAGCTGGACACAGTGGTGCAACTATGACTTTGGCTACTCTTAGACTAGGTCGCTTAAAAGGTGTTTTAAGACCAGCTCTTGTAGCGCTTATGCCAACAAGAAGTTCTCGTAAATCAGTAATCCTTGATGTAGGTGCAAATGTTGATTCAAAAGCTGAACACTTAATGCAGTTTGCAGTTATGGGTGGCTGTTATGCTGAAGATATGTTAAAGATTGAAACACCATCAATCGGTCTTTTGGCAAACGGTGAAGAAAAAAGCAAAGGAAATGAACTTACTAAAGCTACATTCAAACTCCTTGAAGGCTATAAAGGTTTCAAAGGAAATGTAGAAGGAAGCGATATTTTTAATGCGAGCTGTGATGTGATTGTGTGTGATGGTTTTGTTGGAAACTTAGTACTAAAAGCTTCTGAGGGTGTTGCATCAACAATTACTGGACTTATAAAAGATTATATTAGAAAATCACCAATAGCTATCACGGGAGCACTTTTAATGAGAAAAGTGTTTGTTCTCTTGAAAAAACAGATGGATTACGCCGAAATTGGCGGTGCTCCACTGATTGGTATTCAGGGATGCGCAATTGTTAGTCATGGAAAAAGTAATCCAAAAGCTATTAAAAATGCAATTTTTCAAGCAATAAGATATGTTGATACAGGTGTAAATGAGCACATTATTCAAAGACTTGAAGTGTTAAAAAATAAGGAAGATTAATGGCATATGCTGCATTTCGCTCAATTGGCGCGTACGTTCCTAGTAAAATTTTGTCAAACGAAGATTTATCAAAAATGGTAGATACTACTGATGAGTGGATTACCAAAAGAACTGGCATAAAAGAGAGACATATTGCGGCTGAGAATGAGTTTACAAGCGATATGGGTACAAAAGCAGCAGAGATAGCTATCCAGAGAAGTGGTATAGATAAGAGTAAGATTGATATGATAATCTGTGCTACTATCTCACCAGATTATTTTTGTATGCCATCAACTGCAACTATAATAAGCACAAAACTTGGTCTTGGAAATGTCACAGCATTCGATATTTCTGCTGCATGTACAGGGTTTGTTTATGTGCTATCAATTGCAAAAGCATTTATTGAATCTGGGATGAAAAAAAATGTTCTGATAATAGGTGCTGAAAAACTCTCTTCTATAACAGATTATACAGATAGAGGCACATGTATACTATTTGGTGATGGTGCTGGAGCAGCTTTAATAAGCGCAACTGACAATAAAACTGAAGCTATTATAGATGTTCATACTGGAGCTGATGGAACGTTTGCAGATTTGCTTATGACTCCAAATGGTGGAAGTGGATCTATGCACGATACGCTAGATCAAGAAGCTAAAAGCTGTTTTATGCAGATGAAGGGTAATGAGACTTTTAAAGTTGCTGTTAAAACTCTAACTAAAGATGTTGTTGAGATACTTCAAGATAACAATATAGATAGTTCTGAGATTAAACATTTTGTACCACATCAAGCTAATCTTAGAATTATAAAAGCTGTTGGTGATGCACTAAAACTAAAAGAAGAGCAGGTTGTTTTAACAGTTGAAAAATATGGAAACACTTCTGGCGCTTCAATTCCGATGGCGATAAATGATATATATGAAAGTGGAAAGTTAAATGCAGGAGAGCTTATGCTTCTTGATGCTTTTGGCGGAGGATTAACATGGGGAAGTGCTTTGGTCCCTTTTAGCCCATTAAAATAATTTTTCAAAATTAAAATAACACTTTTGCCAGATTTCTTCGTTGAAGTTTGGTTTTCTTTTCACTCACATACTAGAGTATGCTCCTCAATAAAATCAAACTCCGCCTCGAACTATGACAAAATTGAGAATTTTAATAGTGAAAAAAACTTCTTGCTCCAATTCAAATATACTAATTTTCTAAAGCTTTTTTAACTCTTTTAAAAAATTCCTCTTCATCTGGAAGATTTAGTTTTGCAACTCTAAGTTTCTCTCCCCACATCGGGTTTGGAAAGTAGCTATCTTCTTCAAATCTTGCCATTACATGTAGATGAACACGAGGAAGCATATTTGCAAAAGATGCCATATTTATCTTTTTAGGGTTATAGTATTTTTTCATCTCATCTTCAACTAGGTCATACATCTCCCAAAGTCTAACTCTTAAGCTTTTTGGAACATCCCCTAACTCTCTATATGGCTCTTTTGTAAAAATTTTTAGCCATGGAATTTCACTTTTTTCATTTTCTATATATAGTTCATCATCTTCATAAATAATCATTTTTTCTCTTTTTTTATAAATTATATCCTATTTATTCTGCTACTGTTTGGATTATATCTATATAAAGAGGCTATTATTTACTATTACATTTAAAGGATTTAGAGTGCTACTTTTACAGATAGATTTTCCATATAATGGAGTAGTTGGTAAAGAGATGGTTGAGGCATTTGCTGATTTGGCAAGCTCAATTAGTAAAGAAAAAGGGTTGATATTTAAAATATGGACAGAAAATGAAGATACAAAAGAGACAGGCGGAATATATCTGTTTGAAGATTTATTATCACTAGAGACATATCTTAAGATGCATACTACAAGGCTTCAAAGTTTTGGTATAAGAGATATTAGGTCAAAGGTTTTTGAAGTAAATGAAGCTCTCTCAAAGATTACAAAGGCTCCGATTTTTTAATCATTGAATTGTAGAAAAACCCGAAATAAATCGGGTTTTTTAGTAGTTTTTAGTCTCTGCTTCTGCTACGATTTCTATCGCCGCTTGGACGGCTTCTATCGCCTGTGCTTGGAGTACCACGGTAGCCACCACCAGTGCCACTTGGGCGAGAACTTCTGTCTCCGCCTTCGCTTGAACGAGGTCTGTCGCTACTTCCTGTTCTAGGTCTATCTGAACTTCCAGAACGGTTTCTATCGCCACTTGGACGAGAGCTTCTGTTTCCACGGAATCCGCCACGTCCACCTTTAGAATCTCTTCTTTTATCTGCACGCTCTAAGATAGCAGCTAATTTATCAGCAGGTATTCCAATGCTGTTTGGACCTTGAATTGTCTGTTTGTCTAATATCATTGAAACAAGTTTAAACATGATAGTTGCCTCATCAATATCTTCTTTTAACATATCAAGAATTTGGTGCGCTTCATCATAGATATGTTGTTCTTCAATAGTCGTAACTATTGTTTTTAAGTTGATTGCACGTAAATCATTTTTACTTGGAACAAAAGCATGAGTCATTGTAGTTCCAACTTTTAGTTTGATACGTTGAAGTTCTTTAAATTCAAGAGGAGTTAAAAGTGTGATAGCTTTACCTTTAGTTCCAGCACGTCCAGTTCTTCCGATTCTGTGTACATAAGATTCAGGGTCAAAAGGGATGTGGTAGTTAAATACGTGTGAAATATTATCAACATGAATACCACGAGCTGCAACGTCTGTTGCAACTAGAACTTTAACACCATTGTTTTTAAAACCTTTAATTACGGTTTCACGTTGGCGCTGTTCCATATCTCCATGAAGACCATTTGATAGGTATCCTGCACTTGATAAAACATTTGATAGTCTATCAACTTCGCTTTTTGTTCTACAAAAAACAATAGCTTTTTTACAAGCTTCAGCGTCCATCAAACGAATAATTGCGTCATCTCTCTCAGACTCTTCTATTACATAATACTCTTGATTAATGTCAGTATTTGTAGTTTCGCCTTTTGTAATACTTATAAATTCTGGATTGTCAAGGATTCTCTCTGCAAGAAGTTTGATTGGTTTTGGCATAGTAGCTGAGAAAAGAAGTGTTTGACGATTTGATGGTAAGTATGAGAAGATCTCATTAATATCATCTAAAAAGCCCATATCCAGCATCTCATCAGCTTCATCAAGAACAACAATGCTAGGAGCAAAATCTTTTAAGAGGTTTTTCTTAAGTAAATCTAAGAGTCTTCCTGGAGTTGCAACAACAACGCTTGCTCCTCTTTGGATTAAATCAATTTGTCTATTATAAGAGCTTCCGCCATAAACAGTAACAGTTCTAGCGCCTATGTTTCTGCCGTATTTGAAAAGCTCATCACTTACTTGTGTTGCTAACTCTCTAGTTGGAGTGATAACTAGTAAGCCAACACCATCATTTGGGTTGATATTGTTAAGTGCTGGAAGACCAAACGCTGCTGTTTTACCTGTTCCTGTGTGTGCCTGACCAACTATGTCACGTCCAGCTAATATAAACGGGATTGCCGCTGCTTGAATAGGACTTGGAACCGTAAAACCAGCATCTTTGACACTTCTTAGTATCTCTTTTTTTAAACCTAAATCATCAAATGTGATCAACTTTTCTTCTGTCTGTGTTTGTGCATTTTCTTGCATCATTTTCCTTTAAGATAGGAGATGATACAAGCATGTCATTAATGACATGGCACCTTCCCCTAATGTATTTGGCGAATTATACCCAAATATATTCTCTTTTTAGTTAAAATAAATAATATTTATAATTGTTTAAGTTGATATTGTGTAGATAGGGTAGCTGTAGCTATTTTTATTACTTTATATTTTATTTTTTTGCTATTATTATAGAGTTTTAAAAGAGTAAAGATATATAAAAAGAGATAAAAATGAAGATAGAGACACAGTATAGCTATGAAAAAACATATAGAGTTACATCGGAGAGTGATTTATTAAAGATGATAGCACAAGAGGTAGGAGACGCTGACCCAGAGGGAACGCTTATCTATATAAAAGAGGCTATAAAAAATGGTAAGGTTATCTTGGTTGGAAGTTGCAGATTTAGAGAAGCTAAGGAGATAAAATGAGTAATGATCTTGCAAAATTACTGCTAAGGCTTAGTGTCGGAATTATGATACTTTTTCATGGGCTAGATAAAATCATTAATGGGATAGGCGGAATTAAGCATCTTGTTGTCAGTGCTGGATTGCCAGAGTTTTTCGCTTATGGCATTTATATCGGTGAGATTGTTATGCCAATCTTTATCATCATTGGAGCATACGCAAGAGTTGCATCTGCTGTTGTTGCTTTAAATATGGCTGTCGCTATCTTTTTAGCGTATGGAGGAGCTATTTTTTCTCTAGGCAAACATGGCGCACCTGTTTTTGAGTTACCATTTTTGTATCTGGTAATGTCGATAGTTATTTTTATACTTGGAAGTGGCAAGTACGCACTTAA
Source organism: Sulfurimonas limnophila (assembly GCF_059705345.1). Taxonomy (NCBI): domain Bacteria; kingdom Pseudomonadati; phylum Campylobacterota; class Epsilonproteobacteria; order Campylobacterales; family Sulfurimonadaceae; genus Sulfurimonas; species Sulfurimonas limnophila. Next base: position 1,839,950 of record NZ_AP046127.1, on the reverse strand, counting down.
TGCGAAATAGATAAGGAATAAAGATGATAAATATGATGATTGGTTTTTTCAAAGACTTTTTTAAATACAAACAAAGTGCGAAAAAGCAGCAAGAATGGCTAGAAAAGTACGCTAAGCAGAAAAACTATGCACTTAACCCGAGCTGGATGATGCTAACTAATCTTAAAAGTAATCTTTGCGAGATGGAAGCGACTTTTGGTAAACGTTATTGCCCTTGTTTTGAGCCTTCTGCTGATGAAAAGTTAAATAAAAAGATGATGTGTCCTTGTAAATTTATTGATGATGAGATTGCTGAGTATGGAACTTGTCATTGTGCACTTTTTGGTCCTGTTGACTTGAGTAAAGAGGATTGGAAAGCATCTTCAAAACGTCTTATGGCCGAATATCAAGTGCCAAAAAATCTTAAAGAAGGTGTTCTTGATACTCGAGGAATGCCGCTAGACCCACGTCGTGCTCTGCCTATCCCAGATATGATGCATCAGGTTAAGTCAACACTAAATGGGTACAAGGGTGAGACACTAACAGTTATAGTAGAGTATGAGCAAGAGGTTAAAAACTTAGAAAAAATAGCTAAGTATCGAGGTCTAAAACTAAACAGTGTAGATAAAGATGGTAGCTTTGAAGTAGTATTAGACTTTAGAAAATAAGTTTGTAACTAGTTTATGGATGTGGAACTTTTATCTTAGAGTTTAAGCTCCACCCTATAATCACCATCAAAACTAAAACTCCAACATCAGGCAAAAATCCGTATGTAGAAGCCAAATAGACAAGCCAGAGTAAAATCGCACCAAGTGGTGTTGGAACCCCAGTAAAGTAGTTGCTTACCTCTCCTACATCTGCGTTAATGTTAAACTGGATAAGTCTTCTGAGTCCAGATATAACATAGTATATGCTTATAATTGCAGCAAAAAACAGCTCTATACCAGATAAAGAGGTCGCATATATAGCTTGAAAAATAAGAAAAACAGGAACAAGTACAAAGCTTAAAAAGTCAGCAAAACTATCTAGTTGTATGCCAAATTCGTTTGATAGTTTATATTTTCTTGCAATTTTTCCATCAAAAATATCAAAAGCTCCGCCAACCCAAGCCAAGATTATCGCTAAAAAGAAGTTGTTTTGGGTAATAAAATAAGTTGCTAAAAGCCCCGCTGTTATATTTACAAAAGTAAATAGGTTCGCTAGATTGAAGTGAGAAGAAGCATTGTATAAGAATTTCATGATAATCTTTTTGTTGAAATTATAACCTAAAAGAGGAAAGTTTATTTTACAATAAGTTTTTAACAAGAGAGAAAACGATAATTAATATCAAGATTAAGTTCTGTATAAGTTGATATTAATTATCATTTTATAAATAAACTTGATAAAAGGTAATTTATTATGAAAAAAATAGTTATAAGTGCTTCTCTTGCCATTTTAATATTTAATGCTAACCTGTATGCAACTCAAGAGGCAACACAAGCGGTTAAAGAGAGAGAACACTCTGTTAGAGATATAATTGATGAAGTTGCAAAACCTAAAGACAAAGAGGTAATTGGAGTTGAGCAAATCAAACATATTTTTGAAGATGCTACGGTTATGGGACAACTCAGAGTTCTATACTCAGGTTATAACAATAGTGTAGGAAACAACCAATATGCAACTGCAATCGGGGGACAGTTGAAGTATGAACTAGCAGAGTATAAAGGATTTAACGCTGCCATAGAAGTTACAACGGCAAATGATATAAATTTTGCAACAGGAGATGACACAGAACAAAATAGTGAAATATCTTCACGGAAGGGTAATTATACAGAGCTCTCTCAAGCTTATGTAAACTATAAAAATGGGGGATTAAATCTACGTGCAGGTCGTCAACATATAGATACGCCTTTGGCTGATAGCGATGACATTAGAATGATTTTAAATACATTTGAAGCATATATAGCAACTTATGAGATTGAAGGATTAAAACTAATGGGTGGTTTGCTCACAAAATGGCAAGGAACAGATGCTGGTTTATCTCCTGAAAATCCATGGTCTGATACTGGTGAAGATGGGACATATTTTGCTGGAACATCATACTCCACTGACTTTATAGATACAAGTTTATGGTATTACGATATATCTAAAGATAATAACCCTAACAGTGCAACAGGAAATGTTGCAAACTCGTCGGTGTATGCAGATCTCTCTTTGCATCTGGCTTTATCAGAAAACTATGCGCTTCATACAAGTGCACAATATATAAATCAGAGCGAATCAGACAACAGCGGTATAGACTCCTCTATTTACGGTGCAATGGCAGAGTTAGTTATGTTTGAAGATTTTGCTTTGTCTGTTGCATATAATAAATCTAAAAAGCAGGTAGGAAAAAGTAGCTTTTCTGGCTTTGGAGGAGGGGCGTTGTACACAAACATGGACTCTATGATTATTGACGCCATAACCACAGACAGAGATGCTCAAGCTATCGTTACAGGAGTTACTTATAAAATTGGTGATTTTGGTTTTATGTATGCGTATGGAGATTTTAATGCACAAGCAGATTCTTTAGGAGCAAAAGAGCATATAGTAGAGCAAAATTTAGGTTTTGAGTATACTCCAAATGAAAATTTAACTATTGCAGCCATATATGTTAAAGATAACGACAAAGAAGATAGCGGTAGCAATGGCGGAGATTGGGAAAATTTAAGAGCTATGGTTGCATATAATTTTTAATTTAACCACTGTTTAACATGATATTTATTATCATTATGTGTTTGTAAAATTATTGATTTTATTGTGTGGCAAAATTGATTACTCTTAGTTTTGCATTTTAGATGAGTTTTAAAAAAATTATAAGATAGTAGAGATGCAAAAATGAAAAAAAAATTAAGTGATTGTAAAAAAGCTTGTATTGTAAAAGTTACAAAGCTAAATGCAACAGCAGAGTTAAAACAGCGTCTAATCTCCTTTGGGGTTATGAAAGATACAGTTATAGAAGTTTTGGAGTATGCTCCTGCAAAAAGCACTCTTGAGATAAAAGTAGGTAAGACACGGTTGGCTCTAAGAGCAAGAGAAGCAGATTTAATCGAGGTTGAAAAATATGAAGAGTAGCACAAAGAGTTGTCCTATAACGGCCAAACATATAAAAGTAGCACTTGTTGGTCAGCCAAATGTCGGCAAGAGTATGCTTATAAGCTCTATCTCAAATGCCCATCTTCATGTTGGAAATTTTACGGGCGTTACGGTTGAGAAGAGTGAAGTGCTTTTTGACTATAAAGATTACCACTTTACAGTTGTAGATTTACCAGGAACATATGCTCTTAATGATTACTCAATCGAGGAGAGAGTTACAACTGAGTATCTTTACAGCCAACATTATGATTTGATTATAAACGTAGTAGATTCAACAAATTTGGAGAAGAATTTACAATTAACAACTGAGCTTATGAGTATAGGCAAAAAAATGGTTATCGCTTTAAATATGAGCGATGAAGCCCAGAAAGAGGGCATAGATATAGATAACGAGCAGATGTCTTTGATTCTTGGTATCCCTTGCGTCAAGGTGTCTGCTGCTACAAAATTTGGGATAGAGACGCTTATAAAAGCGCTTGTAAAAGAGTTTGAAGAGGAGGATGCTATAAATAAACTTCTCTTTAGCGAAGCAGTTGAAGAGGAGATAGCTTTAATTGTAGAGAGCTTTATAAAACATAGATACAAAGATGAAAACTCTTATAGAAATATCGCTATAAACATATTAAAAGGGGAGAAAAAAACTTATGCAAAACTGCATGATGACCCTATTTGGACGGAATTACAACTACTCGTTATTGATGCTTTAAAACATATAGAATTGCACCATGACAGCGATGATATAAAAGAGGCTTTTGCATCAGAGTACGCCGCTTTTAACAGAGGAGTGGTTCATGAAGTTTTAAAGCAGAACAGAGAGATAGATAAGAGAACAATAACAGACAAGATAGACTCTGTTTTAATACATAATATTTTTGGTATTCCTATATTTCTATTTTTTATGTGGTCTCTTTTTCAGTTGACTTTTGAGATAGGCTCTATTCCTATGGATTGGATAGATGCCTTTTTCTCATGGTTAGGAGATACTGTTGGCGCAACAATTGCAAATGATGATATACGTTCTTTGGTTGTTGATGGAGTTATAGCTGGAGTTGGCGCTGTTGTGCTTTTTGTTCCAAATATTGCGATACTCTTTGTTGGAATAGCACTCTTGGAGAGTACGGGATATATGTCAAGAGTTGCATTTTTACTTGATGGGTTTTTTCATAAATTTGGGCTTCATGGACAATCTTTTATCCCGCTAGTTACAGGTTTTGGATGCTCAATTCCCGCTTATATGTCAGCTAGAATATTAAAAAACGACAGAGACAGACTTCTTACTCTTTTTATTATAGGCTTTATGAGTTGTGGGGCTAGACTGCCTGTATATGTACTTTTTGCAGGTGCGTTTTTTTCTGAAAGTATGGCTGGAAATATCTTATTTGCTATCTATATAACTGGAGCGACAATCGGTTTGATTGCTGCTAAGATTTTAAAACTTACAGCATTTAAGGGCGTAGATGAGCCATTTGTTATGGAGATGCCAAAGTATAGACTTCCATCTGTAAAGCTTATTTGGCATACCGTTGTTACAAAAACTTTGATGTATCTAAAAAAAGCTGGTACATTTATAGCGGCGGCTTCTATTCTTATCTGGTTCTTTAGCAACTATCCACATAACTTAGAGCTAAAAGAGAGTTTTGATGCAAAAATAGAGAGTGCCTCAAGCGAAGATGAAAAAAGAGTTCTTGAAAACACTCTTGCAGAAGAACATCTCAAGCAGAGCTATCTTGGGCAAATAGGTAGATTTTCAGAGCCTCTGTTTGCACCGCTTGGTTTTGACTGGAAAATGAGCGTTGCACTTCAAACAGGACTTGCAGCAAAAGAAGTTGTAGTATCAACCCTTGGTGTTTTATACTCTTTGGGAAATGAAGTAGATGAGGAGAATATATCTTTAAAAGAGACGATTTCAAAAAATATCCCCTTTGCATCTGCTGTTGCTTTTATCGTTGTTGTTATGATTTACCTGCCGTGTTTGGCTGCTTCAGTAGTCTTTACTCGTGAAGCTGGAAGTATAAAATACTTCTTTTATCTTTTGACGTTTACATCAATCGCAGCGTATTCATTGGCTTTTATAGCTTACAATATAGCTAAGCTCTTGGAGTAAAATTACTATTTAAGAGTTAAAGAACTATACTAGTAACGATAGATATTATTTTGAGGAGTTTGTCATGGCTAAGTTTGGAAATTCAATTATAAAAGGTTTAGAAATTAGTGAGATTATCACTGTTTTAAACAAAGCATACGCTGATGAGTGGTTGGCTCATTACCAATACTTTATAGAAGCAAAAGTTATAAAAGGAATTATGAAAGATGCTGCAATAGTTGAGTTAAATCAACATGCAGCAGATGAACTAAGACATGCTACTATGATAGCAGATAGAATTTTACAATTAGGAGGCACACCGCTTCTTAATCCAAAAGATTGGTTTACACATACAAGCTGTGGCTATGAAGAGCCACGAGAATTTGATGTTGTAAAAATATTAGAAGACTCTATAAAAGGCGAACAGTGTGCCATTTCTGTTTACTCAAAACTTGTTGATATGACAAGAGATAAAGATATAGTGACATATGATATCGTCTCTCAAATATTGGCAGATGAAGTTGAGCATGAAGAGGATTTACAAGCACTTCATGATGATATTACGGAGTTTGTAGCAGATTTGAAGAAATCTCTTAGCTGATGATGAAATTAAAACCATTAACTACTTATTATTTGATGTCTGTTAAGATTCCCCTATGAAAAAAATATTAATGATTGAAGATGATTTAGAACTTGCTGAGATTCTTACAGAGTACCTACAGCAGTTTGGATTTGAGGTTATCACAGAAGATGACCCTTTTAAGGCGGTTAGTATATTGAAGTTGGAGCCATTTGATTTGGTAATCTTGGATTTAACTCTTCCTGGCATGGATGGTTTGGAGGTTTGTGAAGCGATTCGTGAACGTCAAGATATCCCTATAATTATCTCCTCAGCTAGAAGTGACGTAACAGACAAAGTAAAAGCTCTTGAACTTGGAGCAGATGATTATATTCCAAAGCCTTATGACCCTAGAGAATTAGAGGCTAGAATCCACTCGGTATTAAGACGTTATGAAGCAAAATCACAACAAAAAGAGGAGTCAAAGAGCGACTTTAAGTGTGATACATCTTCAATGATGATTACATATCGCGGAAGAAATATTGACCTCACAAATGCTGAGTTTGGCATACTCTCATATATGATTGCGAAGCAAGGCTTGGTAGTTTCAAGAGAGGATTTGATACATAACGTAAATGCTATAAATGAAGACTCTTCAAACAAAAGTATAGATGTTATGGTTGGTAGAATAAGAAATAAACTTGGAGATAAATCTCTAATCGAATCTGTTAGAGGCGTTGGATATAAACTTCTTAAATAGTTCTCATTGTTTTAGGAGATAAATCATTGCGCAAACATGCCGTCTTAATAACTGTTCTATTTGCGCTCACTGTTACTTTAGTGAGTGTGAGTGTTGTATTTTGGAAATTTTTTCAACTTAACAAACAAAACTACATAAATAGTATATTCACAAAACACGCTATTATCACTCAAATATATCAACAGCATCAACAAAAAACAGATTCTCAAATTATGCTTGAAGCAAATTTGGCAGTCTATAATTTTGTTTTAGAAAAAGATGAAAAAGATGTAGAGATAGTTTTAAAATATGCAAAAACTTTAAAGAAAAAAGATTTTCAAAATGTTAACTCCTCTTTGCTTTTCTCTGGAAATGGTTTTTATACAAAGCAGGTTGTGACAGATTTAACAGCTACTATGCTTGAGTTTAATAGAAATATATATTTCTATATTCAATCATCAAATGCATCTGTTCTTATTTTAGACGAAGAGCTAAAACCATATAAATACTGGAATGTTGCTTACTCATATCTGGTTATAATCTTTATTATTTCTGCATCATTTGTGCTGATTTTAAGAAAACTAAGACCTCTTATAAGGCTTAGAAAAAAGATTGCACTTTATGGTGATGGAGATATGAATGTCTCTTTTAAGGCAAATGGACACGATGAAATAGCACTTGTCGCAAACGAGCTAGAAGCAACAAGAGAAAAAATAAATCTCATACTAGAATCCAGAACTCTTTTTTTGAGAAACATTATGCATGAGCTGAAAACACCTATTGCAAAAGGAACGATTGCCACTCAGATGCTTGAATCTCAAAAGCAAAAAGATAGATTTAGCTCTATTTTTGGGCGTCTTGAATCCCTTGTAAACGAATTTGCCCTTATTGAAGAGGTTACATGTATGGGCGATAAGACAGATTTTAAAGAGTACCGTCTTGTTGACATAATAGATGGCGCAATAGATATGGCGATGATTGAGCGAAGCAGTATCAGCGTTGAAGTTGATGCGACATATAAGATAAATGCAAATTATAGACTATATACAACAGCTATAAAAAATATGATAGACAATGGTATAAAATATTCTAGCGATGCGCATGTAAAGATTCTTATTAAAAATGGTGAGTTGTCATTTGAGAGCAAAGGAGAGTGTATCGCTCATCCTCTTGGGTACTATATCGAGCCTTTTACAAAAGATAACCCTTCTAAAAATAGTTTTGGACTTGGCTTGTATTTAGTTGATTCTATCTTAAAAGCCCACAATCAAGTTCTTGCACATGAGTATGAAGACGGGATAAATCGTTTTATATTTGCATAAGTTTTGAGAGATAAACTACTACAATGAAAAAATATATGAAAAGAGGATCTGTTGCACTTTTTGCGATAAGTTTCTTTACTTTTGGCTGGATTACACATGCGCTTTATAATGACGCATATAAGATGATAAAAGAGAGTACATTAAAAAAGATTAAAAAAGGCGGTGTGCTAAATGTAGTACTTCTAAACTCGCCTTCTACCTACTATATTGGCTCGGATGGACCAAAGGGTTTTGAATATGATTTAATAGAATCATACGCAAATCACTTAGGTGTAAAGTTAAATATAACCACTGCAAACACCATCAAAGAAGCACTGGAACTTAGTAAAAATCCAGAGATTCACATAACTTCTGCTTCCTTGACAAAAACACCACAGAGAGAAGAGAAGTTTAATTTTGGACCATCATATTTTGAAGCGCAAGAACAGGTCATTTGCCATAAAGCTATGCTTATGGATGGAAGATTTCCAAGTGACGCGGATAGTCTCGCTGGTTTAAATATAGTCGTGGGTGAGGGCACTAGTTATAATGAAACTATTGAAGGACTAAAAAAAGAGGGATATGATATAAATGCCACTTATACGGCAGAGTACTCAACAGAAGAGCTTATATCTCAAGTCGATTCACATGAGATTGATTGCACAATTATAGACTCAAATATATACGCATTAAACCAACGTTACTTTAAAAATATCGTTCTTGCATTTGATATAAGCAACAGAAGACAACAAGCGTGGATTTTGGCAACAGACTCTAAGATGCTAAAAGATGATATGTATACTTGGCTAAATACAGTCAATCAAAGTGGAGAGATGGCTAGACTTAAAGACCACTACTACAGTTACGTTCTATTTTTTGACTACTATGATACTGTTATGTTTTATAAAAGAATAAAAACAAGATTACCAATATATGAGCCCTACTTTAAAGAAGCTGCTTTCCAGTATGATATAGCTTATACTGTACTCGCTGCTTTATCGTATCAAGAGTCACATTGGAATCCAAATGCTGTTAGTTATACAGGGGTTAGAGGGCTTATGATGCTAACACAAGATACAGCAGCTCTTCTTGGAGTACAAAATAGAGTAGATCCAAAAGAGAGTATTTTTGGCGGAGCAAAACATCTTGATCAGATGACAAAAAGTATAAGCATAGATGTTGTTGGAGAAGACCGTCTAAAGTTTGCTCTTGCTGCTTACAATATCGGTTTAGGACACGTAAATGATGCTCAAAAACTAGCACAACAGATTGGTTTAAATCAAAATAGCTGGGCAGATTTGAAAAAAGTTCTGCCACTGCTTTCACAGAAAAAATACTATAAAACTCTAAAACATGGTTATGCAAGAGGTAGTGAAGCTGTGAAGTATGTAGATGCTATTTATGATTACAGAGATATTTTACAAAAAAATGATGTTGAGGTATTTCTTACAACGCAGTAGTACTCTACAAGAAGAAAACTTCTCATAGAGAGTGGAATTATTAAAGAGGCATACCCTCTTTGCCATTAGATAAAGAAGTTAAAAAACTCTCCATATCATACTTTACTCTATACTCTGGAGTCATGATGTGTATTAGAACATCACCTAAATCCACAACAATCCAATCACTGCTCTCATCAATAGCGTTGAATTTTTCTGCTGGTTTTAGTCCATTTTTCAGGTGGTCTAAAAGAGCTGATGTGTGTCTTGATCCAAGAGATGATGCGATAATCGCATAATCAACAAAGTAGTTTTTATTTCTTAAATCAAAAACCTCTATATTTTCTGCTTTATTTTTATCTAAAACGTCTGTTATTTTCTCTATTCTATTTTGCAATGCTCTTCCTTATAAAAATCATATATCTCTTTTGCACATTTTTTTGGCAGTTTTGAGAGTTCCATCTGCTCTCTTAGATGAGTTGATGATGTTTTATTATCAACTTTGAGCACTATAAACTCACTTGGAATCTCTATGCCATCTCTCTGGGCCACTACAAAAGTAACGAGTTTATTTAACTCATCGTAACTATTCCATTCACTAAGTTTGGCGAGATTATCGGCACCTATTACAAGATATATTTTATTATAACTTTTCAAGAGGTATTTGATTGTCTCTATGGTTGGAACTTGTCTATTTTGTAAAACTTCATAATCTGATATTTCAACATTTGTCTCTTCATTAAAAATCTCTTTTAGCCATTTCAATCTAAAAGAAGAAGGAGCATAAAAATCTGATTTAAAAGGATTTAAAAATGTTGGCATTATTATAATTTTATCAATATCTTTAAATTTTTTTAAAGCCTTGATAACAGCCTCGTGACCGATATGTGGCGGGTCAAATGAGCCACCAAAAAGTGCGATTGTATCCATATTTAAAGCGAATTATAACTAACTTTAGGTAAAATTGCCCAATTTTTATTTTAATTAGGAAATATGATGGCACTAAAGATAGCAATTAACGGATTTGGTAGAATCGGTCGCTGTGTAGCTCGAATTGCAGCAACAAGAGATGATGTAGAGATAGTTGCAATAAATGACATGGCAAGCATGGATATGATGCTCTATCTTCTTAAAAATGACTCCGTTCATGGAACATTTAAGAGCGAAGTTGTACAGATAGATGATGAAAACATCACTATTGACGGCAAAAAAATTAGAGTATTTAGTGATAGAGACCCAAAAAATCTAAAGTTTGCCGAGTGCGGTGCAGACATGGTTTTAGAGTGCACAGGAGTATTTTTAAGTAAAATAGATGCTCAAGTTCATATTGACAATGGCATTAAAAAAGTTCTTTTTTCTGCTCCAGCAAAAGATGATACGCCAACATTTGTTATTGGTGTAAATGAGCATCTTTATAAAGGCGAGAGCATTGTTTCAAATGCTTCGTGTACTACAAACTGTTTGGGACCAATAGCAAAAATTTTAGATGATGCTTTTGGGATAGAAAAAGGTCTTATGACAACTATCCACTCATACACAAATGATCAAAATATATTAGATGTTAAACACTCAAAAGATAAGCGCAGAGCACGTGCTGGAGCAATAAATATGATTCCAACTACAACAGGTGCAGCAAAGGCTATCGGCCTAGTTCTTCCACAACTAAAAGGCAAACTTCACGGGCAAAGTGTTCGTGTTCCAACTCCTAACGTTTCTATGGTTGATTTAAATGTAATCGTAAAGAGAAAAACGACAAAAGAAGAGGTTACAGCCGTATTTAACAAAGCTGCTGATGGTTCATTAAAAGGAATAGTTTTAATGGATAAAGAGATGAGAGTTTCTCAGGATTTTGTTGGATGTGAGTATAGTTCTATCGTTGCAGAGGATTTGACTCAGGTTATCGATGGCGATATGGTAAAAGTTATGGCTTGGTATGACAATGAGTGGGGTTACTCTACAAGACTCTTAGATATGGCACTATATATTAGTAAATAGGAGAGATTTTGGAACTTTTAAATATTAAAAATCTAGATTTGGCAGGTAAAAAAGTCTTTATTAGATGTGATTTTAACGTGCCTATGGATGAGTTTGGAAATATCTCTGATGATAGACGAATTCGTTCAGCTATATCTACAATCAACTATTGCCTCGATCAAAACTGCGCAGTTATTTTAGCATCTCACCTTGGACGTCCAGAGGGGCAGGTAGTTTCTAAATATTCACTTATTCCAGTAGCTAGAAGAATGCACCATTTGTTAAAAAGAGAAGTTGAACTCTCGGCAGATGTTGTTGGAGATGATGCACTTGATAAAGCATCTAAGCTTAAATCTGGCGAGGTTTTAATGCTAGAAAACCTGCGTTATGAAGCAGGCGAGACAAAAAATGACAAAGAGTTATCAAAAAAATTGGCATCAATGGCAGATTTTTATATCAATGATGCTTTTGGAGTGAGTCATCGTGCTCATGCTTCTGTTGAGGGAATTACACATTTTTTTGATGACAAGCATAAAGCAGCAGGATTTTTACTTCAAAAAGAGATAGACTTTTTAGGAAAAATAATACAAAATCCAGTACGTCCATTTGCTGCAATTGTGGGTGGCAGTAAAGTTTCTGGAAAACTAGAAGCCCTTATAAACTTACTTCCACGAGTAGATAAAGTTCTTATTGGCGGAGGAATGGCATTTACATTTTTAAAAAAACTAGGCTACGATATAGGCGCTTCACTTGTTGAAGATGATTTGCTAGAAGAAGCTGGGCGAATTATGGAAGAGGCGAAAAAACTAGGAGTTAAATTTTATCTTCCAGTAGATGTTGTAGCGGCTGATAAATTCTCAGAAGATGCGATAAGCAGAATCGTCTCATATCAAGAGATTCCATCTGGCTGGATGGGACTTGATATTGGACCTGCAACTGTAAGACTTTATGGGGAAGTTTTAAGTGATGTTCAAACAGTTCTTTGGAATGGTCCAATGGGCGTTTATGAGATGGATAAATTTGCTCGTGGTTCAAACAAAATAGCACACTTTGTAGCCGATAGCTATGCTACAACGATTGTAGGTGGCGGAGATACTGCCGACTTGGTTCAAAGAATAGGTGTTGATGATGAGATGACATTTATCTCAACAGGAGGAGGAGCTTCTTTGGAACTTCTTGAGGGCAAAATTTTACCAGGTGTGGCATCTTTAATAAGAAAAGAGGATTAACTTATGATAATTGCAGCAAATCTAAAAACAAATTTAACAAGAGAAAAAACTGCTAAATATATAAAAGAGGTAGAACTTTTTTTAAATCAACACAAAATCTCTCAAGAAGTTTTTGTTTTTCCTGCAATTTCTAATTTAATGAGTAGCACATCCAATGTAGTTGTTGGCACCCAAAATGCTTATCCTGCGATTAACGGAGCGTTTACTGGCGAGATTGGATATGAGCAGTTAGAAGAGTTTGGTATAAAAACTATTTTAATTGGACATAGTGAAAGACGTCATGTTATAGGTGAGACTCAAGAGTCACTTATAGAGAAGTTTAATTTTTATAAAAATCTTGGATTTAAAATAATCTACTGTGTTGGTGAGCCTTTAGATGTCCGAGAGATGGGGCATGAGAAGATGATGGAGTATATCTCAAAGCAATACGTTGGTATCGATACATCTTATGAGAATCTCATCATTGCTTATGAGCCTGTTTGGGCAATAGGAACAGGTCTTACTCCAACGCTTGAAGATATAAAAATAGTACATAAAGAGTTAAAGTCAAAGTCAATAGCACCACTTCTTTATGGAGGAAGTGTAAAAGTTACAAATATAGAAGAGTTTTTGGCACTGGATGAAGTTGATGGAGTTTTAGTTGGAAGTGCTGCCTTGTACGCAGAGCACTTTTGTACAATGTGTGAGCACGCACAAAATTTAGAAAAAAATAAATAATAAAGGAGAGAGTGATGGTAATGAAGGGCAAAAGAGGTTTAATAGTAGGTCTTGCAAACGATAAATCAATAGCGTATGGAATAGCAAAAGCGTGTCATGAACAAGGAGCAGAGTTAGCTTTTACATACTTAAATGATGCACTTAAAAAAAGAGTAGAGCCACTAGCACAAAGTTTTGGTAGTGATAAAGTGTATGAGCTTGATGTTTCAAATGAAGAGCATATGCAAAATATCGCTGGTTTGATTGAAAAAGATTTTGGCAAGATAGACTTTTTAGTTCACTCTGTTGCATTTGCTCCAAAAGAGGCGCTTAGTGAGCCTTTTATGAAGACTACAAAGAGCGCATTTGCTATCGCTATGGATATATCTGTTTACTCTCTTATTGATTTAACAAATCGCTTAGAATCAGTTTTAAGTGATGATGCTTCTATCCTTACGCTCTCTTATCTTGGTGGACCAAAATATATAGTAAACTACAATGTTATGGGTGTTGCAAAGGCCGCACTTGAATCAACAGTACGCTACATGGCGGTTGAGCTTGGAAACAAAGGACAGCGTGTTAACGCTATCTCAGCAGGACCGATTCGTACTCTTGCAGCAGCGGGCATCGGCGACTTCAAACAGATACTTAACTGGAATGAGATCAACGCACCGCTGAAGAAAAACGTGACAACAGAGCAGGTGGGCAACTCTGCTATGTATCTGCTTAGCGATTTAGCTTCAGGCGTAACTGGCGAAGTTCACTATGTCGATGCTGGATACAATATCATGGGGATGGCTGCCGCTGAAGAGAGGGACGGTAAAACTGTTCTCTCTTGGGATGTGAAGTAAAACGCAACCGTAACTTATATTTGGCTTCTCTTAAGAGAAGCCAAATTTTCCTCTACTTACTGCTTAATTTTTAATCCATTTTTTTAAACATCAACCTCATTCATGTGCAATAATATCGCAATTACAAAAAAAGGATAGAACATGAAACTTCTAAAATTAAGTCTAGTAACTGCTTTGCTTGCAACTTTAGCGTTTGGAGATGAGCAAAAATCGGGTCTCAATATGAGTGCAAATGTGGCATTTACAAGCAACTATGTCTGGAGAGGTATGACGCAGACAAAAGATTCACCTGCCATTCAAGGTGGAGTTGATTTGGACTACAAAGGCATCTATGCTGGCTTTTGGGGCTCAAACGTAGAGTTTGGAGATGGCAAAAACTCTATGGAAGCGGATTTGTACGGAGGCTATAAGGGCGAAGTTGCGGGAATCGGTTATGATTTGGGCTACATTCAGTATGTCTATCCAAATATGTCAGATGAGTACAACTTTGGTGAAGCGTATGTCGGCATAAGCAAAGAGTGGGAAAAATTTGGCGTTAATGCGAAATACTACAAAGGCGTAGAGACTGATGAGCTTGACCCAGAGGATTACTATGAAGTTGGCATTACCTCTTCTATCCTGCCTTATGAGGTTGGTTTCAAAGCAACTTACGGCAGCTATAACGACATAGGCGATTACTACTTGTTGGGTCTTAGCAAATCGTTTGAGAAGTTTGACGTAAGCGTGGCATACATCGATTTTAGCCACGATACAGACTCAAGTGCAGACGAAGAGAATGTCGTCGCTACACTTAGCTTTAAGTTTTAGCCCTATCTTGTCGCTGTGCCAATTACTGGCATAGCGTTCATTTTACCAACATGTGAGTTTTGGGCATCAGAACTCGTTACGTTGTTGTAGCGCTCCATCTTATCTATATACTCTTGAAGTGTAAAAGGTCTCTCCTCGTCTTGGTATTTTGCTTGGAGTTCCTGTTGCCTTTTTGTCTCCTCTTTATCCATTTTTTTCAAAAGTGCCCCCGTTTTAACATCTACAAGTTCAGAAGTGCCATTCTCCTTTGGGACAATTTTTACTGATGTTTCGCCACTTGGCGCTGTTGTTCCCTCTACTATAGGCGACCACTCCTCGGTAAGCCACCTGTCTAACTTTTGTTGCATAAAGCCACTGTTGCCACTCTCTTTTTTTCCTGAAATAGCATTTAATGCTCTGTTTTGAGATGGATTTGCACCATCCACTTTCGCACACGAAACAAGCAGCAAAGCTGCAAATAATGTCATAATTGGTGTTTTCATGACACAATTATATACAATTATTTTGTTAACTTATAGAAAAAATAAAAAACTATTTATAAATTAAGCTTAAATTAAAAGACTATATGACACTATGTTGACAATATTAAGTTTAGGAGAATGAAAATGAAGATTACAAAATTAAGTTTAATAGCAGCAATGCTAATTGGTTCAACTGCTTTTGCAATTGAAAATACAAAAGTATCTGGTGATGCAAAACTGTATTACGGTACACAAGATTCAGATGCAGATAATGCACCAAATCTATTTACAAAAGAGTCTGGCTATACAAACTTTTCTGCTCGTCTTGATTTGACAACAGATTTAACAAAAGGTATCTCAGCTGGTGTGGGTACACAAATTGTGACAACATTAGGTGTTGAGCATAATTTAGTTGATCGTGTTTGGTCAAATGCACATACAGCAAGTGGTTCAACTGGTGCAAGTTTTGCAGGTGGTGCACAAGTTGATAGTGCTATGTGGTTTGATGAGGCTTGGTTAGCTGGAACTGCTTTTGATACAACATTAAAGATTGGTCGTCAGTCACTTGATACTCCTTTAGCATTTACTGAAACTTGGGGTGTTGACAGAAATACTTTTGAAGCAGGTGTTTTAATAAATCAATCACTACCAGATACTACATTAGTTGCAACTTTCATAGGAAAATCAAACGGTAGTGCAGATGATAGAACAAGTGCTAGAGAATTAGGATTAGCACCATTTAATGGGATTACTCAAACTGTAGGAAACCTAAATGATATGAGTGCAACAGCGGCAGGTTATGTTGCAGCAGATGGAACATTCTCAACATTTGGGACACAAGGCACTTATGCGTTTGGTGCTATTAACAACTCATTTAAACCACTAACATTCCAAGCATGGTACTATGATATGGTTGATTTAGCTCAAGCATATTGGTTACAAGCTGATATCAAATGTTCATTAGTTGAGGGCTTGTTAATTGGTGTACAGTATGCAAACACTGACCTAGACAAAAGAGCAAATATAGGCGGTACAACAGGTGTTATCGGTGTTGATACAAAAGATACAAGTGCATGGGCAGCGATGGTTGGTTATGCCATGAAAGATGTTGCAACATTTAAGGCAGCGTATTCTGATGTCTCTGATGATGGTATATTAGGTGTTGCAAACACTGCTACAGGTTCTGTTGCTACACTTGGTGGTCAATCAAAACTTTATACTGAAATGTGGTGGAATTACGGATATGTTTCAGCCGTAGGTGCTGAGTCTTACTCTTTAAGTGCTGAGACTAAAGTAGCTGGTGATGTTTCATTACTTGCAGGTTACTATAATGCAGATATTAAAACTGTTACCGTAGATAAAGAGATGAGAGAGATAGCTTTAGTGGCTTCTAAATCATTTGGACCACTAGATACTTCTTTAGGGCTTATATTTGGTGATTTGGAGGATGCAGTTGCACCTGCTAATGATGTTAAAACAACAGATGTTCAAGTATATCTAACATATAATTTCTAACATACTCTCAACTCCTCTTTTCTCTCTATGAGGGTGTTAAGCTTTTATCACTTAACACCCTCTTTTTGGTATAATCCTTCCCATGAAACAGTTTCTCAAAAAAATACTTTATATATTATTTATGCTTTTTCTTATCTCACTTATCTCTTTTTTGGCGATTCACGCAGCACCGAACAGCTTTTTTGGAGCGGGAGAGTTAAACCCAAACATGACACCAGAAGCCATCAACGCACTAAAGGCTGTTTATGGGCTTGATAAGCCATTACATATTCAATATTTGGATTGGATTTTAAATATCTCAAGACTAAATTTTGGTATCTCTTTCGTTAGTGGACAAGATGTGACAAGCGAGATATTAAAACGTCTGCCAATTACTTTGATTATGAACATAACAGCACTCTTTAGTGTTTTTGCTCTATCTCTTTATCTTGGAGTTAAAGCGGCCATTAATCATGATAAAAAGAGTGATTATATAATCCGTCAAATCTCATTAATCTCTTTTTCTATGCCATCGTTTTATCTTGCACTGCTTTTTATCATATTTTTCTCTATAACGTTAAATATTTTTCCAATTGCAGGGTTACATTCAATAGAGCCAAAAGTAGGCATAAGTTACTATCTTGATATGGCTTGGCACTTAGTTTTACCAGTTGGAGTGATGATATTTGTAGGACTTGGAAGTATGATAATCTATATCCGTTCACTTACACTTGAGATACTAAAGAGCGATTACTATTACTTTGCACTTTCTAGGGGGTTGGCAAAAAAGGACTTATTGCGCTACTACATACTTCCAAACCTTCTGCCTCCCATTGTTACTCTTCTTGGTCTTTCGTTGCCAGGACTTATAGGAGGAAGTGTGATTTTAGAGTCTATTTTTGGAATTGAAGGTATGGGACAACTTTTTTATATGAGCGCTATGAGCCGTGATTATCCTATCATTATGGGGACTTTGATGATTACTGCATTTTTAACGTTAGTTGGAAATATGGTGGCAGATGTCATACTCCTAAAATTAAATCCGTACATGAAGAGAAACTAACTTTTATATTTTGATTGAGAAATAAGTAATTTTAGAAAGATAAAGAGTGTCAATAATTTCTCATATTAGGTGGTGGTAGGGACAATTGTCCCTGCCACCTTTGTGGGCTTTGCTCAGAAAGTGTTTTAAATCAGCTAAACAACGCTTGAAGTGCGTCAACACCCTCTTTTTGCTCTTTTGGCTCTTGCATATCGTTCATTTGAGATGCTTTGGCATCGCTCTCGATAAGTTCAATATTTAATCCGCTAAGCATAGAAGCAAGACGAATATTTATACCATTTTTACCTATTGCTTTTGATTTTTGGTCTGCTGGTAAAGTGATGATAGCTTTTTGAGCTTCTCCATTTTCGTCTTTTACAATCTCAACTGTTGAGATGATAGCAGGGCTCATAACTCTAGAGATAAATAGCTCTGGAATAGTTGTATACTCAATACAATCTATATTTTCACCGATTAACTCTTGGCTAACAGCATTGATACGAACACCTTTAACGCCGACAGTAGCACCAACGGCATCAACTTGTGGATGTGTGCTAAAGAGTGCGATTTTTGCTCTCTCGCCAGGTATACGAGCACTTCTTTCTACGATTACAGTTCCATCTGCTATCTCTGGTACTTCTAGTGCTAAAAGTTCTTCCAAAAACTTAGGAGAAGTACGTGAAAGTTCGATTTGAATACCATTTTCCTTATTCATATCTACGCGTCTAACTACTGCTTTTAAGTGGTCTCCAACTTTGAAAACTTCCCCTTTTATACGGCTTTTCATAGGCAGAACTGCACGAATTTCATCTATCTCGATATATGTAGAGTTTTGATTGTCAACTCTTGTGACTCTGCCATTTACAAGAGAGCCAATTTTTGATTTATATTTATTGAAAATCTCATCTTCTATAACTCTTTGGATGTGGTATTCAATCTCTCTATGAAGTTGAGATGCAGCAGTTCTTCCATACTCTTCTAAGTCATGTGGAATTTGAAGCTGATCGTCTAATTCTACTTGATCGTCATACTCTCTTGCTTCTGTGATAGAGATATATGCAGGTGCAATCTCCTCATCTTTTAATCTCTCATCATTATCTGAAACAACTGTAATTGTTTGAATAATATCAAGAGTTTTTGTTTGACTATTAATAACCGCTTCAAAAGCAAATTTTGAGTTAATTACTCTTTTTGCTGTTTGTATAAATGCTGTTTTTAGTGCCTCTTTAACCTTCTCAGATTTGAGCCCTTTTTCATTGGCAATTGCTTCAACTATATCTAAAATTTTTTCCATTATTGTATCCTTGATTAAGGGTTATCTCATAAAAAACAGTGCTAAAAAATATAAGGGAGTTCTTATGGAGAGCGACATTATACCAAAATAGCATAAAATCATCTTTAATGCGATTTTTAGTAGAGTTTAACTATAATGCAAGAAAATATAGCGTTAAAAAAAAGGATAAAAAATGGATTTAAAATTTGCAAGAACTGATATTACAGCAAAGCCAAAAAAAGCGGAATTGGCAAAAATTGAAGCAGCTGTTGAAAAAGATGAGAGTGTAATTTTCTATTTTGATAGAGAAAATTCACATAAAGATTTACTAGAACTTCAAGATTACTTTGAGGCAAAAGGAAAAAGCTTTTATATGAATGAAGTTAAATACGGACTCTCTGATGGCGAATATATGTACCAAGTCCATATAATTAACTAAAAACAGTGCAAGATATGAAGAAGCTTTTTATTGAAACTCTAGGTTGTGCAATGAACTCACGTGACAGTGAGCATATGATTGCAGAACTAAGAGAAAAAGAGGGCTATGAGGTTACGGATGATCTCTCAAGTGCTGATTTGATTATCATTAACACTTGTTCAGTTAGAGAAAAGCCTGTGTCAAAATTATTCTCAGAGCTAGGCGTTTTCAATAAAAAGAAAAAAGAGGGTGCTAAGATAGGTGTTTGTGGCTGTACAGCTTCACATCTAGGAACAGAGATAATTAAAAGAGCACCCTATGTAAACTTTGTTTTGGGTGCAAGAAATGTATCTAAAATAAGTGAAGTTTTACATAAAGAAAGAGCAGTAGAAATAGATATAAACTACGACGAGAGCGAATTTGCTTTTAATGATTTTAGAACATCTCCATATAAAGCGTATATAAATATCTCAATCGGTTGCGATAAGTCTTGTACATACTGCATAGTTCCAAAAACTCGTGGAGAAGAGATATCAATTCCAACAGAGCTTATTTTACGTGAAGCACAAAAAGCTGTAGAGCGTGGAGCTAAAGAAGTTTTTCTTTTGGGACAAAATGTAAACAATTATGGTCGCCGTTTCTCAGGTGAGCATGAAGATATAAACTTTAGCGAGTTACTTCGTCGCCTCAGCAAGATTGACTCCTTAGAGAGAATCCGTTTTACTTCTCCACACCCATTTCATATGGATGATGAGTTTATAGAGGAGTTTGCCTCAAATCCTAAAATCTGTAAATCAATACATATGCCTCTTCAAAGCGGTTCGACAAAAGTGCTCAAAGATATGAAAAGAGGCTACTCAAGAGAGTGGTTCTTAAATAGAGTTCAAAAGCTAAGAAGTATGTCTCCTGATGTTAGCATAAGCACAGATATAATCGTTGCATTTCCAGGTGAGAGTGATGAGGATTTTGAAGATTCTCTTTCAATCATGAGAGAAGTAGAGTTTGATCAAATTTTTTCATTTAAGTACTCTGCTCGTCCTGAAACAGAGGCTGAAAATTTTACAAACACAATCGATGAAGATGTGGCGTCAAGTAGACTTACTACTCTGCAAAACTTGTCTGTTGAGATACTAGATAAAAAAGGTAAAACTCATCTTGGAAAAATATATCGTGTCTATTTTGAAGAGTTAAATCAAAACTACTATGTGAGCGGAAGAAGCGATAATAATATGTTTGTAAAAGTAAAAGGCTCCGATGAGCTTCTTGGAGAGTTTAGAGACGTAAAGATAACAGAGATTGGAAGAAGCACACTAAGCGGAGAAATAGTTGGCTAAAAAACTATTTCGTGCCCTAGCACTTCTAGTCGTTCCTTTTATCGCCTCTCTTCTTATCAGACTTCTTTACGCTACTAACAAAAAAAAATTTCACTCACCATATAGTGTATCCGATGAACCTATAATCTTTGCATGCTGGCATGGAGAACTTTTGATGCTTCCCTATTTATACGCAAAGTACAGAAAAATCCCTCATGCAAAAGTTTTAATTTCAAGTCATTTTGATGGAATGTTAATCTCAAAAACAATAAAATATTTTGGGTTAGGAACTATTGCAGGATCAACCAATAGAAACGCAACTAGAGTTTTGATACAAGGAATTAGTGCGATAAAAGATGGTTACGATATAGGAATAACACCAGATGGCCCAAAAGGCCCTCGTCATGAAGTTGCAGATGGTGTAATCGCAATAGCACAAAAGACAAAGGCAAAAATAGTTTTAGTAAAGATGGAACCAACAAAATACTGGCAGTTAAATAGCTGGGATAAGTTTACTATCCCAAAGCCATTTGGCGTATTAAATTACTATGCTACTGCTCCTATTGATGTGAGTGGCATGGATGTTGTAAGCGCAAAAAACTTGATAAAAGAGGGGCTTTTAAAACATGAAAAATAGACTTTTTATACCAGCTGTTGCAATTTTGTTGCTCTTTATCATGGCAATTTATTTTTTTGTAAATCCATCTTATGAAAAATCTCTAAAAGCAAAGTATTACTATGAAATCGCAGAGTATGAAAAAGCCTATTCTTTAGCAAAAGAGGCATTTAGTTTGGATGTATACAATAGAATGGCAGCTACAGTTATGACACAATCCCAAACATCATTAAAATATGTTGCTTATATTAAAGACGCAAAAAAATATATGCTCATAATTGATGAGATAGCAACACATGAGAATATATCTGATGCTGATAGAGCAAAAATAAGAATGATATCTAATGTTATGATTAGTGCGTATGTAAAGTTGGCTCCTAGTGTAGTAACTGACGAAGCCTTGATAAAAGAGTCTGCACAGTTTTATAGTAAATTTGAGAAGCTTCTTGAAAAAGTTAATAAAAACTAAGCAAAGAGAGTTTCTAAAATATCTCCAAGATATTAGAGGCTATTCTGACTTAACTATAAAAAGCTATGATGAGTCTATAGCTGAGGCTCTGCAACATATAGAAATTGTAGAAGAGAAAAGCCATATTCTCTTAAATCTTATGCCATACCGAATTAAAATTTCATCACTAAATTCAAAAACAATTAGCAAAAAACTAAGTGCAATCCGCTCATTTACAGAGTATCTAAATGACAATGAGATGAGAGTTATATTGAAGGGTGATGATAGTATAAAAGTTGCAAAAACATTGCCAAAACCTATATCTCATGCGCACATCATCGAGGCACTTAGCTTTGCTGAACTAGAAGAGAGGGTAGTAGTTACTCTTCTTTATACACTTGGACTTAGAATCTCTGAACTAGAATCATTGGAACTAAAAGATGTCTCAAAAGAGTGGGTTCGAGTTATCGGTAAAGGCTCTAAACAAAGAGATATACCGCTCTTAGAACAGAGTAAAAAATTACTAGATGAGTATTTAAGCAAATCAGTGCATAAAAAGTTTGTTTTTGAAAAAAATGGCGAAAAATTAAGCGAAAACAGTCTAAGATATATCGTCATAAAAGTCTTTAGAAGGGTTGGATTGAAAGTTTCTCCTCATCAACTTCGTCACTCTTTTGCATCACAGCTATTAAATGGTAGTGCTCCTATTGCAGATGTTAGTGAGTTGCTTGGACACTCATCTATGGCTACGACACAAATATATACTAAATTGGGCAGTGCATTGAAACAACAAAACTATAACATGGCTCATCCACTCTGCGGAGTTAAAGAGTCATGATTAGCAAACTTTTAGAATCTTTATATACAAAGGTTTTTATAAATATTGTTGTTGAGAGTTTGCAAACAGTAGTATATGTTGAAGTTTGTTCAAACAAAAGAGTAGAACAGAGCGTTCACAAATCTTTCGAGACAATTGCAATGAACTCTAAAATGCATGAATTTATTAGTGCTTACTGTAAAGTGTCCCCATTTTTTTATATTTCCGTCTTAGATAAATCGTCTCTGCAAGGGGCTGTTCCTACTTGTATTGCTAATGAAATGGCTAGGTATTGTGACATAAACTCTTCTGAGTATAAGTGCTATTCAAAAGAGTGGGCATTTTATACATCAGAGTATGATTTAGAAGCAACTAAACATGATTATAGAAGTATCGGTATTGATTTTGTTTTCTCTCCTTTCGCGCTTTTAGCTAATTTTTTTAAAGACAAGATAGACAATACTCTCTCTATTTTTGTTTTACTTGAGAGTAACTCGCTCTCATTTACAATATTTGAAAATTCTAAATTACTTTACGCAGAGCACTTAAGTATGAAGGTAAATAAAGATAGTGAAGATGTTTTGATAGATACACATTTGTATGCGGAAGATGAAATCGTCGATGGAATAGATTTGGAAGAGATTACTATTGAAGATGACTCTTCTGGGTTTGATGATTTTACAAATATTGAAGATTTAGATGATGGAAGTTCAATAGATGAATTCTCTGATAATGTAGAAACTCAAGAGTTAAATAGAGTTGATGAAAGTACCTCGGATAGCGGATTTAATGAAGATTATCAAAGGTACACGCTGATTCAAAGGGCTTTAAGTACTTTTTATAAAGACCCAAAATATAAAAGTCAGTTTATTGAAACTATATATATTGCAGACGGTGTTGGAGCAAGCGGGGATCTTAAAAATTATCTTGAAGAGGAGATATTTTTAAGCGTATTTGTGAGAAAAATAGATCTTGGTGGTGCTCTTTGTGATATGGCAAAGGCAGAGATATAGATGAAATATAGTTATATTAAACCTAGGACTAAAACAGTTTTCACAAAAGATGTGCAGCTTCTTTTGACTTTTTTTAGCGTGAGTGTTTTTATGCTTTTTCTTACATACGGATTTTTACTTTTTAAAGATTATAGGTTTGATAAAGATTTGTCTGAGATAAATGAACAACGCGCAACTCTTAATGAAAATATAAAAAGAATGAACCAAGAGATAGAAAAAATTGATAAAGAGGCTCTTTTATCTGAGAAGATTTTTACTAAGAACAGTGTTTTAAAAGAGAGTATAACTAATCTTTTTGATTTAGTACCAAATAGAATAACGCTCTCTGAAGCTAAAATTATGGAAGATGGGCTTGTGCTGTATGGAATAACTCCAAATAAAGATGTTTATAATTTTATGCTTCAAGCTCCACTGCGCTCAATATTTCACAGAACATACAGCAGTTTTTATCCTGATAAGAATGGTTGGCTTCGTTTTGTATCAACAAATTATATAGATAAAGAAGAAGATAAAGAAGAAAACAAAAATCAGGATTTAGATAATGAAGATTAATTTTTCACGACAAAGTATCTATCTTTTAGCAGTATCATTTTTTTTACTTGTTTTTGTTTTAGTTTTCTCGTTTGCAGTTTTAATTCCAGAGGGCAAAGAGTACAGAATTAAAAGAAGCGAGCTCTCTATAGAGAACTTAGAGTTAAAACAATTAAGTGATTTTGCTCTTGAGAAAGAGATTATTCTTCAAAAGCTGCGCAGTGAAAACCTTCATGCAATAGAGGCGTTTGATAGTGAATTTAATTCAGATAGATTTATAAAGCAGCATAGAACATTTTTCAGCTCTTTAAATGTTTCAAAGTTAAACATGCTTGAAGAGGAAGATGGTTTTAGTGTGTATGAAGTAAATACTACTTCTGAAATTAGTTCACCTAAAAGTTTTTATAATTTTTTGGACTCTCTAAATAAAAGTGACTGGATAATTTCTGTTAATTTTCCTATAAACTTTAAAAGAGATGGTGAGATGATAAAATCATCTTTTACTATGAAAGTTTATAACAATAAGAGTGATTTAAACACTACTAAGTAACGCTTTGATTTTTAAAAAAGCTTCTTGATTTTCATAGAGGTAGTTGCGGAGTTTTGGCTCTATTTTTAAAACTCTACACTCCTCTTTAAACTCACTGCTCATTACTACTCTTGTAATATATGGAGCGATAAACACAAACTCTTTACTCTGGTTGATAACAAATTTTCGCCCAACAACTAGAGTATCTTTCTCTCTTAAGAGCTCTCTCTCATTTGCGCTTAGCATATAAAGTTGTGATTTTAGATATTTATCTATTGTAAAGATATTGCTTCTTTGAGTTTGTAAACGTTTGAAGTAGGCAAACAGATCTATTTTTTTTATATTAGCTTCTTCTATAAGAGTGTCTCTGTCTTCATCCAAATAAGTAAAACTTTTTTTGATTCCCTCAAGATATTTTTTTAATAGAGGTGTAGCATGATTATGTCTAAAGTAGTTTCGTTTTATATCCTCATCTGAGTTGCTCTCATCTTCAAAATAAAGAGCGTTTATCTCATTTAGATACTTTATAAGTTCTTGTTTGTCCAGATGTAAAAGAGGGCGAATGAGAGTGTAATAGCCTCTCTCTTGAATGCTTTGCATTCCTGAGAGTTCAGCGCATCCAGCACCTTTGCAAAACTGCATAAGCATCCATTCAAACCTATCTCCAAGATGGTGAGCCGTTAAAAGGTTTTCATAGCCATGTGAAGTACAAAGATTTGAGAAAAATTCATATCTTATCTCTCTAGCCTTTGATTCAAAGTTTTGCTCTATCTTTGGCGCATCAAGTACATAAGAGAGTATGTTATGCTCTTGTGCCAACTCTTTTGCATAAGCAACTTCTTGCTTGCTCTGCTCTCTCAAGCCATAGTTCACAGTAGCAATATCAAATGAGATTTTATGTTTTATAAGTAGATGAAATAGAGCAGTAGAATCCGCTCCACCTGAAAATGCTAAGAGGTTTTTTTTGCCTCTCAGATATGAGAGGATTTTATTTTGAAGCATTCTTTGCTGTTGCAGTTAGGATATTTCCAACAATGTCGGTTATTTCTGCAATATATATAGTTCCAAAACTAAGCTCATCATCACCAGTTCTGTCATTGACATAAATCTCTCCGTCGATGTCTGGAGCCCAGATGGCTTTTCTAGAACTTAGTAGATACTCATGCTCATCACTCTCTTTGTCTATAACAATTTGAGTCTCTTTGTCTATCTCGTTCTTTAGAGATTTTTCCATCACTTTTAAAGCAATTTTGCCTAATATATCAGCTCTTTTGTTGATAACTTTTGCTGGAATTTTATCACTCATCTCATGAGCTGGTGTTGTCTCTTCGTCTGAATAAGCAAATACATTTATGCGGTCAAACCCAAACGATGAAGCAAACTCACACATCTCATCAAACATTGCTTCACTCTCCTGCGGATGCCCTACGATAAAGCTTGTGCGTAAAAATGAGTTAGGAAGAGACTTCATAAACTCTAAAAGCTCTAGAGTCTGTTTTTTACCAAAACCTCTTTTCATTATGCGTAACATATCATCATTTATATGTTGAATCGGCATATCAAAGTAGTTATGAAAAACTTCACTTTTTGCTATATTTTTAAGAAGTGTCATAGATGTAGTTGATGGGTATAGATAGAGGATTCTCGCACTCTTTACGCCCTCTATCAGCTCGATTCTCTGTATAAGCAGACTAAGTCCGTCTTTTACATTTTGGTCTCTTAGGTATGAGCTTGAATCTTGTGAGACAAATGAGAAATCCCAATACCCTTTTTTAACAAGACCTTCAACTTCTTTTGCAATCGAGTCAAGAGTTCTTGAATTTAACTTGCCTTTAAAAGATGGGATAGCACAAAAACTACATGTCTGGTTACACCCCTCTGAGAGTTTTATGTAAGCGTGATAAGTTGAGCCAGTAACCACACGCTCAGCGCCATCGATAAGGTAAACAGCTTCAGAAAATCTGCTCTTTTTCTCAACCAAAAGCTCATCTATCTTGTCATAATCGCCCACACCCGTAAAGATGTCAACCTCAGGCATGTCTTTAGCCAACTCCTCTTTATATCTCTCGCTCAAACATCCCGCCATAACCAAAACAGAGTCCTCTTTGCGCGCATCATGAAGGTTAAGTACGGTATTTATCGACTCCTGTTTTGCTGCATCTATAAAGCCACAAGTATTTACGATGATAACATCTGCTTCTTCTTGATTGTCTGTTAGTGTGAAGTTTTGAAGTTTACCCATCATAACTTCAGTATCGACTAGGTTTTTTGTGCATCCAAGAGATACGATGTGGAGTTTATTGCCCATTAATTCTACTTTAAATTTTTTTGTATTATATCTAAAGGGAGCGTAAAGTATAATTTTGCCATGAAAATATATGATGTTTTAATTCTAGGAGCAGGTGCAAGTGGGCTTATGTGCGCCGCAAATTTAGATAAAAATTTTAGTGTTGCTATCGTTGATTGTAACAGCAAAATCGCTCAAAAACTCAAAGTCTCTGGCGGTGGAAAGTGCAATATTACAAATACAGAAGTAACCGCAAACAACTATGATGGAGATTATGATTTTGTATCCGCATCGCTAGAGAGTTTTTCTAAAAGTGATTTGCTTGACTTTCTGTATGTAAGAGGTGTAGAGCCTGAGCTACGCAAAAATCGCTACTACTTTTGCAAAAAATCCTCTGATGAGATTATAGATATCCTAAAGAGAGATACAGACTATGCCGAGATACTTTTAAACAGAGACATTTTGCAAGTGAGTAAAAAAGATAAACTCTTTGAAGTAAAAACTTCAAAAGATATTTTAAAAGCTAAGATAGTTGTAGTCGCAACTGGTGCTAAAAGTTATGCAGCTCTAGGTGCAAGTGATATCGGGCTTAGTGTTGCAAAGAGTTTTGATATTAAGACAAAAGAGTTCACTCCTGCACTTGTGGGATTAACCATTCAAAAAGAGCAATTTTGGATGAAAGAGTTAAGCGGACTTAGCTGTTATGTACATATAAAAGTGGCGGATAAAACTTTAAAAGAGGAGCTTCTTTTCGCACACAAAGGTATAAGTGGACCTGCTGTTTTGTCTGCTTCGCTGTATTGGCAAAAGGGGAGTATGGCGATAGATTTTCTGCCCAAGAGTGATATTTTAGAACTTATAAAAGATAGCAAAAAGTTACTAAGCTCAGTTATTCCTCTGCCAAAGAGATTATCAAAAGCTCTGCTTGAGGCTTTACATGTAGAAGATGTCGAGTGTAAAAAAATAACGGCAGATATAAAACAGAAGTTACAAAAAATACATAACTATGAGTTTGCACCAGCTGGAAATTTTGGTTTTTCCAAGGCTGAGGTTTGTCGCGGCGGAGTCATGACTGATGAGCTGAATCCATTTACTTTGGAGTCTTTACATGTAAAGGATTTGTACTTCATAGGCGAGGTCGTTGATGTCACAGGAGAGCTTGGCGGATACAATTTTCAGTGGGCTTTTAGCAGTGCAGTTGTTTGTGCAAAAGGGATAAATGAAGGTTAGACGTGGTGCTCACAACTGGACTCGAACCAGTGACTTTTACCTTGTCGAGGTAACACTCTACCAACTGAGTTATGCGAGCGAGATTGGAATTCTATCAAAAAATACTTAAACTAATTTTTCTACATTTTGGCACATAAGAAGTTATTAAATTTATATAACGACCCCGATATTTACTTTTAATTTAGGTATATTAAGTGTATAATTTCGTCCATATTTAAAAAGTACAATAAGGCAAGTTATGAACTTAACCGAGTTAGAAGAGATAGGTTTAAGGGGTGTTGGTAAGATTTATCACAACCTCAGTTATGATGAGTTAATCAAACATGAAATTGAAAATAAAGAGTGTACTCTTACAACAAAGGGTGCTACTGCTGTAGATACTGGAGTATTTACTGGACGTAGTCCTAAAGATAAATATTTTGTAGACAGAGATCTTTCAAACAAATATATCGCTTGGGGCGATGTAAACCAAAAAGTAAGCGAAGAAATTTTCAAGGAATTATTAGAGGTTGCAAAAGAGCAACTCTCTGGAAAAGATTTGTATGTAACAGATGTTTATAGTGGTGCTAGTGTTGATTCTAAGCGCTCAATTCGTTTTGTTACAGAGATAGCTTGGCAGGCACACTTTGTAAAAAATATGTTTATTCGTCCTACTGAGTCTGAATTAAAAGAGTTTAAACCGCAGTTTACAGTCTTAAATGCATGTAAAGCTGTTAATGACAAATGGAAGGAACATGGGCTTAATTCTGAAGTTTTTGTTCTTTTTGATATTGAAAACAATCTATCTATAATTGGTGGCACTTGGTATGGCGGTGAGTTGAAAAAAGGAATTTTTTCAATGATGAACTACTGGTTACCACTTGAGAACAAACTTCCTATGCACTGTTCAGCGAATGTTGGCAAGAGAGGAGATACAGCACTTTTCTTTGGTCTAAGCGGCACAGGAAAAACTACTCTCTCAACAGACCCTCACAGAAAACTAATCGGAGATGATGAACACGGCTGGGATGACAACGGTGTCTTTAACTTTGAAGGCGGATGTTATGCAAAAGTTATTAATTTAGATGGCAATAACGAACCTGAAATTTATAATGCTATAAAATCTGGCGCACTTCTTGAAAATGTTGTCTTAGATGACGATGGCGTAGTTGACTACAATGATGGAAGTAAAACAGAAAATACTAGAGTCTCTTATCCGATAGAACATATAAAAAACCATGAGGTCTCTTTAAGCGCAGGACATCCTGAAAATATAATCTTCTTAAGTGCGGATGCATTTGGTGTTCTTCCTCCTGTTTCAAAACTTACTCGTGAACAAGCTATGTACTACTTTTTAAGCGGTTATACTGCAAAGGTTGCTGGAACAGAACGTGGAATAACAAAGCCAGTTGCAACGTTTAGCTCATGTTTTGGAGAGGCTTTTTTGCCACTACATCCAACGGTGTATGCCAAGCTCTTAGGCGAAAAAATAGACAAGCATAATGTCAATGTCTATCTTGTAAATACTGGTTGGACAGGCGGAGGGTATGGTGTCGGTAAGAGAATGAGTATAAAAGATACTCGTGCTTGTATCAATGCTATCTTAGATGGCAGTATTCAAGATAGTGAATTTGATACTACCAAAACGTTCAAGCTTCAAGTTCCAAAAACTCTTGGAAATATAAATCCAGAAATTTTAAATCCTCGCAACGCATGGAGTGATAAAGAGGCATTTGATAAAACAAGAGATATGTTGGCAGGTATGTTTAGTGAAAATTTCAAGAAATATCAAGTCGCAAATAGCGCTTTTGACTATTCAGCAGCAGGACCAAAGATAGAGAGTTAAGCTCTCTTCTTTTTCTTAGTCGCCTGCGTCATATATAACCATAACGCCCCACCAAAAACTACCAATATAATCGGAGCTATCCAAGGTTTTTCAGTTATAGTCTCTGCGATGCCCATTAAAAAACTACCAGAATAGTAGCTTCCAAGACCAAAAATCAGAGCCCAAACTCCAGCACTTAAAATATTTAAAATTGCAAACTTTTTAAACTCATATTTTGTAAGTCCTATCGCAATTGGGATAAGTGTTTTAATGCCATAAACAAATTTTTGAATTAGTATTATCCACGAGCCATTTTTCTTCATCATGATATGTGCAAGTGCTAATTTTCTTCTATGTTTTCTAAGTCCTTCCATCATCATACTTTTTTGGTATCTTGCCATGTAAAAGAGTAAAAAATCTCCAAGTGCATTTGCTATAAAGGCAATTGAAATTGAGAGAGTTAAATCCATCTTTCCCATAAATGACATAACTCCAGCAGCGATAATTGCTACAAAGCCACCACCAAGTGAGTATAAGAAAAGCCCTATATATCCGTATGTTGCTAAATTACTAAATGTATCTTCCATGTGTCTCTCTTATAATTTTTTTATTTTTACTATTTCGTCACGAAGTCGAGCTGCTTCTTCAAAGTTTAGCTCACGCGCCGCTTCTTTCATTTTTAGGGATAGTTGCGTAACCATCGCCTTTCTCTCTGAAACAGGAATTTTATCCATTTTTTTATTCTTTTGGTAAATATCGCCATACTCTTCAACTTTTAGATTTTCATCTAGCGCTCTAATGGTTGTAGTTGGAGTAATGCCATGAATTTTGTTATGGTTATTTTGCATCTCTCGTCTTGCATTTGTTTTATCAATAGCCTTTTGCATAGAATTTGTTATCTTGTTTGCATATAAAATAACTCTTCCATTTACATTTCTCGCACCTCTACCGATTGTTTGTATAAGAGAGGTTTCACTTCTTAAAAAGCCCTCTTTATCGGCATCTAAAATTGCTACAAGGCTTACTTCTGGCAAATCTAGCCCTTCACGCAGAAGATTTATTCCTATAAGTACATCAAACTCACCAAGGCGAAGAGATCGGATTATCTGATTTCTCTGTATCGTGTCTATGTCTGAGTGCATATACTCAACTCTTATACCTAAATCGGCTAGATATTTGGTTAGTGCTTCAGCCATCTTTTTAGTAAGAACAGTGATTAAAACTCTCTCATTTTTTAGTGTAACTTTTTTTATCTCATCATGTATGTCTTCTACTTGATTTGTAGATGGCTTTATCTCTATCACAGGGTCTAAAAGTCCAGTTGGGCGTATAATCTGCTCAGCTTTTACGGCAGATAGTTCAAGTTCGTATAGAGATGGAGTTGCTGATACAAAAAGATAGTGAGGCGCTTTATTTATATACTCATCAAGCATTAAAGGGCGGTTATCAAGCGCGCTAGGCAGACGAAAACCATACTCAACCAAAACCTCTTTTCTCGCTCTATCTCCTGCATACATACCGCGATACTGCGGAAGTGAGACGTGAGATTCATCCACGATAACTAGGTACTCTTTATGGTGAAGTTCAAAGTAGTCAAGAAGAGTGTATGGCGCTTCACCTGTTTTTTTATCAGTTAAAAGTCTTGAGTAGTTCTCAACTCCTTTACACATTCCAGTAGTTTGAAGCATCTCTAAATCAAACTCAACTCTCTGTTTTAGTCGTTGATGCTCTACAAGTTTTCCCTCTTTTTTAAAGTAAGCAAGTCTATCATCAAGTTCCTCTTCAATGCGTTTTATTGCCACTGCTAACTTCTCTTGACGTACACTAAATTGTGAAGTTGCATATATAGTAAACTGCTTATGTTCTTCAAGTTTTTTATTATCGATTGTGTCGAAAGTATAGATAGCTTCTATCTCATCTCCAAAAAACTCTATACGAATAGCTTTTTGCTCAAAATATGGAGGAAAAATATCTAATGACTCTCCGTTTACACGAATATGTCCACTATCAAAATAGCTGTCATTTCTGCTGTAACCCATCTCAACAAGTCGTAAGAGAAGTTTTTTCTGCGCAATCACATCTCCGATTGCGACTGATTGCACCATATTTTCATACTCCTCTGGGTCACCAAGACCATAGTTTGCAGATACAGAAGCTACAACTATAACATCATCATAACTAAGCAGATTTGCAGTAGAAGAGAGGCGAAGGCGCTCAAGTTCATCGTTTATTGCACTATCTTTTTCTATAAAGAGATCTTGGCGCGGAATATAAGCCTCAGGCTGGTAGTAGTCATAGTAGGAGACAAAGTACTCAACATGATTGTTTGGGAAAAATTGACGAAACTCTGAGTACAGCTGTGCCGCGAGTGTTTTGTTATGCGTCATGATAATGGTCGGCATCTTCACATTTTCTATAACCCGCGCCATAGTGTGCGTTTTACCGCTACCAGTCACGCCCTCTAGAGCCTGATAACGATTGCCTTTGAGGATAGAGTCACTAAGTATTTTTATGGCTTCTGGCTGGTCTCCTGCTGGTTGATAAGGAGATACAACTTTAAAATTTGGCTGATTTTTCATTGGTGGAATTATAGCCAAATGAGGAAAATGGATTTGTTTCTTAACGAGTAGTATAATCATGTTTTAATAGATGTAACTGATATTAGGCGCTTTTCGTAGCTTCAGGTGGTTGCAGGAATATCTGTTTTTGGTATTAAAGAGGATGTGTTCGTTTTAGTGCGTAATATTATATGTAAGGTAAAAGATGAGAAAATTAATTTTAACAATACTTATATTATATTCATCTCTAACAGCTAAAGCTATTGAGGAGTTGACGTCACTATCTCAACTCAAAGAGCACGATTTGATTTTTTTGAAATTTGATAAAATTGGGTGTCCTTGGTGTACGAAATATAAAAACGAATTAGAGTCTGAAATTACAAAAAAGTATGAAAATAAAATAAAATTTTTTACAGTTCAAAAAGGAAGTGAGGTATTTTCTCAATTTAGAAAAGAGCTCAGATATGAGATAATAATATACCCCATGACCTATATTTTGAAGTTAAATAAAAACAAAGAATCAGAGATAATTGAACAAATATACGGATACCAGACACAAGAGTATATAGAAGATATTTTTCAAAACAAACTTTTAATAAAAATAGACAAATAGCTTATGGCGTGTTTTGATTAGGCAATAATAGCGTTATGCCACTGCACGAGAGTGAGTCTGTATCCATTCTCTACATGTAGAACTTCATGGCTGTATATCGGATTGCTTGGAAAGACTACCATCTCTCCTGCTTGAGGATAGAGTTTAATCTGTTTACCATCTGCGTCAAAGAGATAATTAAAAACAAGTTCTCCGCCGCCAAAGCTATAATCTTTGCTGTTATGTATTTCATGCGAAGTGGTAAAGAGAACGGTTGTAAGTTTGCGTAGCGGAGCTACTTGTATAAAACCTACTGTTTTGCCATCTGCATCCACTAGCTCATTTGAATCATCTGCATGTTTGATATAAAAAGAACCTTTTGTGTACTCCAGAGCCTGTAACGTGGTTGAAGTAGTGAGTGCAACGCTAAAGAAGCGCTCAATCTCTGGCTGAAAGGTTTTAAAATTCTCCTCATACATTTTTACATGTAGGTCTGAGAGTTTGTGAATAACGGTCTTTCTGATACTCTCATCAACGCTTGGGTCTACGATGCTACCTAGAAGCCTTGTCTTTACCTTGGCTTTTTCACCCTCTGAGGTGTTGTAGGCATACTCTGCTATATCGTAACATGTAGATTTTGAGAAAAAATCTTTGATAATTAGATATGGATAATCGTAGTATTGGTTTGACATAAGGCGTGTTTCAAGCTTTAAAGAGGCTACGAAATCATCACAAAATACATAGTTGCTTATCTGCTGCATTTTAACACTTCTCAAACCAGCACTTATCAATAATTTTAAATTGTAATGTATGCATTTTTCCCATCTGTATTAATCTATAAAAGTATAACTTTATTGTGGAAAATAGATGAGTTACGAAGTGCCTATGAAAGAGCTGTTTATAATTTCAGTTTTCTTGATACAGTCCAGACATCACTTAAATAAAGAGCTAAAAAACGATTCCTTTTCTTTAGGCGTATAGACTTCTTTTCTCTCATCTATAAAATTTGGGTCACCTTTTTCAAACTCTTTTTGAGAAACTCTTTTTATGCTCTTTTGCGGTTTGCTTTTTTTTACAAAACCGTTGCTTACGGTTCCGCTCATTCCATGTGGAATACACATAATATCTCCTTTTTTTCTATATATAACCTTACTATAACGAGATAGCACAAAGTGATATGTAACTTATATTACACTTCTATCTATTCGAAATAAATTAACACACACAAATAATTATGTATGTAGCACATCTCATATATTAACTAAAGTTTTCATACTTCTTGTTAAAGCCACTTTGAAATTTGGCTGATTTTTCATTGCTGGAATTATAGCTTTAGGTTGTGAGTAGGGTTGGTTTTATAGAATTCAAAAATCAATTGCTATATAAAAAGAGAGTAGATAAAATATGTTAAACAGTGAAGTTACAAAAGAAAATTTAAACAAGATGGTACTTTTATTTTATTCAAAAGTTTTAAAAGATAGCGTTGTCGCTCCTTTTTTTATTGAAAAATTGGGAGATGATATGAAAAATGAGAAATGGCGTCCTCATTTGGAGCTCTTAACAAATTTTTGGGCTTCTATCGCGCTTGGTGATAGTGCATATAGAGGTAGTCCTTTTGCGCCTCATTTAGATATTGAAGGTATCTCAAGAGAAGCATTTCAGGGGTGGCTAAGGCTATTTTACGAAACTCAAGATAGTATATATGTTCCAGAGATAGCTGACTTTTTCAAAAATAGAAGCACTCTGATAGCGGGTAATTTTATGAGAAATTTAGGAGTTTAAAAATCTATCTTTATAACTGCATTTTTTGCATAGCTCTTCAACTGCGATATGCCATTTAAAGCCCTCTATTATGGCTGTTGCTCTTTTTGAAGTGAGTATATTTTTTAGACTCTCTTCATGCAAGTTGCCGAGGTTTATAACGCCATCTCCATCTAAGCAGCAAGGCACAACATTGCCGTTTGCGAGTATGCCTATATGCGAGGAAAGCCCATAGCATGTAGCGTGAGAGTTATGTGTGGAGTTAAGTGATGGCCACTCAAAATAGCTATCAAAATTAAGTAGTATTTTTGGAGCTATGCGCAGAGATTTTATCTTCTCTTTGTGTATCAGCTCACTATCGATTGTTATATCAAAAAAAGAGTTTAGTTTTTCAAAAATAAGTCTGTTATATGTATCTTCAGAGCAAATATCATCAAGATTCCAAAGACGAAGATTTATAAAAGGTATGGGAAAGTTCTCTATTTTTTGTGAACATACATCTAAAACATATTTTATGTACTCTTCAAAGCTGATATTTAGGCTATTCTTGTTGAAACTGTTGAGTGAGATGTTTAGTTGGCGAACTGCTTCGTGAAATAGTGTTTCTGGCTTGTGTTTACAGAGGTAGTAACCGCTTGTTGTCAACTCTACTTGAAAATTGTATCTCTTGGCAATGTCAAGGTACTCATGCAGATTTGAGAGAAGCAGAGGGTCTCCCATAACATGAAAAGCGAGTGTTTTTGTATATGGAGTAAGCTCTTGTAGAGCTTTTTCAAAAAACTCTAGGGTCATAGTTTTTGAGGGATTTGCTTTTGGAGGGCAGAAACTACATGCAAGACCGCAAATATTTGTCACTTCAATATGAACACGATGGAACTGCATGAGACTCCTTAATAATTTTGAAACTCTATCATAAATAAATTAAAACTTAAACTAAATAGATAATTATAAAGGAGTGAGAAAGATAAAAGTTAAATCGGATAAAATTACTCTGATTTAAAAATTTAGAGCGTAACGCGTTCTTACCAAAGGATACAAGATGAAAAACATCATTTTATTAATCGCATTAACAATAGGTGCTTTACAAGCTGATAATATCGTTCATTACGATGTAAAAGAGACTGGTACTACAGTTAGTAAACCAAACCACCCAAGCACAGATATTTATTAATATCTAAAATTTTATTTCTCCTTCTAAAATAGGTCTTACAGTGGCCTATTTTAGTGACTAAAACTTTCCCTTAAACTCTTTTTTTTACAAAGTATATAACTCCAACCATGAAAATTGATAAAATAATCATAAAAATTCCAACACTATTTGTTCCTGATAACCCATCTGAAAATGGCATCCCGCTGGTATTCATCCCAAAAAATCCAACAACTAAATTTAATGGCAAGAAAATCGCAGAGATTATTGTTAAAATATATATTAAATGATTCATCTTTTCGTTTGTCTGTGCATTGTGAAAATTATATAGGTAGTCTAACTTTGATAATTGGAGTTTTGCTGAGTGAAGGGTTCTCTCAAGGTGTTCGTGCAAATCCATATAGTGGTTTATAGGAAAATCCAGAGTCTCTGTATGGTAGCTGATCATTTTATCCATTGTGGAAGAGGCGTGCATAAGTACACGTTCAACTCTTACAATATTTCTCTTTAGCTCAAGCCAACTGTTGATAAAAGACTTTTTTGTTTTGTTGAGATAAAGAGCTTCTTCCATATCAATAATCAAATCACGATAGACCTCAAAAGATTTTAATAGTTTGTCTATTGTTGTGTCTAGTATTTTATATGGCGCATCAAATCGATTTCCAAGCTCTTCAAAAGCCTTTTTATCTCTTACATAGAGATAGCTATTGTCGCTTGTTATAATAAAACCGATAGAGATTAGTTCAAGCTTATCTTCAATTATAGGCAACCTGACTATCAGCATGTCATAGCTATCATTTTCATCAAAGATAGATGGGTGTGTAGGATTTTTTAAATCCTCTATATGAAGTGTCTCTACTAGGTTGTAAAGATTCATATTTTATCCTTGTAGTTTAATTTTAGCAAAACTCTACACCGTTTTCTTGCAGCTTTTTTACAATTTTTTGACTTATTTGAGATTTTAATTCCATGATTTGATGATAAGGTGCAGCGTACCAAATGTATAAAATAAAACATGAACTTTTTGTATCAGGAATAAAATGAATACGAGGTCTAAATTCACGAGAGCGCATGTCGTAGCGCTTTCTTAGGTTTGAGAATTGCTTTGTTGCAACTTCCATATACCTCTCAGTAGCTTCAATTGTTACCTCTGTTACAAGTTCTTCAATTTTTTTTGTATCAGAGGTAAAAGGAATTTTAAATTCTATAAGATCATATATAGTTTTCATTTTATCGTGAGTGTAGTTATAGACATAGTTTGTTACAAAAAAATTGTTTGGTATAAAAACAGTTCTTCCTGAGCGTTTTAGCTCTAGGGCGGTTGTGTTGTTTATGCTCTCATATAGTGTAACTTGAAATAGTGAGATATTTATAACTTCCCCTATGATTTGATTGTTATTTGTCTGTAAAAGAATTCTATCTCCGACCTTTATAGAGTTTCCAAAAGATAGATGAAACCATGTAGCCATGCTTTGAAGATACTCTTTCATACTTATCGTAATCGCAGCTGCAATAACACCAATAAGTGTTGCTGCGTAAACAATATTGCTTATATTAAAGATAATTAACATAAGCAATACAAGAAGAAAAAAGCTTATATTTAATACTCTTTTTATTCTAAAGAGGCGGTCTTCATCATCTATTTTTTTGGATATAAAGTATTTAAGAGCATTAAAAAGAAGGAAAATTAATAATAAAGCGACAATTTTAACTATATAAAGGGGCAGTTGAGTCTGTTTAAATGCTGCTAATTCACTTATATAACTCTGTTTTGTTCGTCTTAAAACCTCTTCTTTATTTTCAAGTAACCCTCTTGCGTTTTCAAAAAAATCCAATGCTTTTTTGAGCTGGTACTCTTTAAAAAAATCTCTATTCTCTGATGTCTCAGCAGTGGAGAGTTCCTTTTTTAAGAAATCAACCGCATCGTCAAACTCTTGTTTTAAAATTTTTAATCGTTGAGTCTGTATGCTAAATTTGCCTTTTTGGCTTGTAAAAATATATTCGATTAAACCTATATCTTTAACGCTATCAACGGTGATTTTTTCAAGCATAGCGTCAAAAGATTGAGGGAGCTCATCGAGTATTTTCTTTTTACTTGTTTGAAGTTTAAGTAGCTGGGTTAGCTCTATTTTTTTCTTTGTTCCCGCTTCTTTTATGCTTCTTTCTAAAGCTTTAATCTCACTATCAGTAGCTTGTGCTTTTAGTTGGTTGCTATATACTTGTAGCCAAATATTTTTCTCTTTTTCAAAATATGTAAAATCATCATCGCCTAATAGTGAAAAGAAAATTCCTAAACTAATTATAAAAAGTGTTATTTTTTTCATAAAAGACCCTATATTTATGGAATATATAATTTTTGTAAAATTTTTATCATGCTCAGAGCAGCTCTTTTTGTAGTTGTTTCATTTACAGTATGATAACCAATGGTCGGGATTTGAAGTGTAGTGCCCTGAATCTCGCCCTTTGTTGCAAAAATAAGTCTTCCTAGTTCAGTAGTTCCAAGTGAACGAACTGTTTTGTTTTTTTGCATTTTATTTTTTAAGTAGGTGTCTTTAAAGTTGAAGTTTATCTTCTCTTTGATAGCTATTTTTTTGATTTTGTTTTTCAAAGGAGATCTAAAAACCGCGTTTGAATCTCTGTGTCTTAGAACTATATCTATACTTCTAAGTTCCTCTAGTGTCGGATACGGGCTAGTGTCTAGCACTAAAAGCTCATCTGTTTTTATGTTAAAGCGTCTAAACCACTCTAACAAAAACCTCCAGCTACGTCCAGCTTCTTCTGACGCGGTGAAAAATGCTGTACCTTGATAACCTATGGTGTACATGTAAATAATCATTGCAACACTTATGACATTGTCTAGCTGTGCAGATATTAAATCATCTTTAATATCGAGTTTATCCATAAATGCTATTGGCATCCCTGGTGTTAGATAATCAAAACCATCAATTTTAAAAATAATATTGTTTCTTCTCTCACATAAAAAAGCATCTTTTATAGAGCCAAGCCCTAAATATGTGCCTGACCAAGGCTGATAAGCTTGAACTTTTTCATCAACAAATCTAGCAGTAAAATTATGTAAAAGTTGTTCTGAGTTTGAATCTCCTGTTAAGTCTGCTTTATTTTTTGCAATAAACGCAGCATATTGAAACTCATTGTGCCCAGTACATACTAGCCCATGTCTATCGGCGTGAGCTGAAATATATCCACTTTGAGGGTTGTTTCCTTTTGCAACTAAAACACCATCATAGTATTCAACTTTCACACCATGCTCTTCAAGTTCTCTTTTTATAAACATAAAAAAAGGCTGTTCAGCACCAACTACGCTCGGTATTCTTATCAGTTGTTTTAATATATCGTAAAAAAGTTCCATATTTACTCTATTATCTCTTCATTTTTAAGTTCAAAAAATTCACTTGATTCAATTATATTTTCATTAAAGTACTCAATTTTATCTTCTGCGTCTTCAAGATTTCTAAACTTTGCGATATGAAAAACAGCATCACCTTCTTGCACAAGAGGAATCTCTGATTTGCCAATGATAACACCATCAAATGGCGCAATTAATTCAAAACTACTCTCTCCGATAGGTTCATCAACAAAAGCAATTACTTCATCTTTGCGTACAGTATCGCCTAGTGCTTTAATGGTTCTTAGCATGCCGCTCTCAGTAGAGCGTATCCACTGAGAGCTTTTTGTAACTATTGGAGTTGTTTTTTCAACCTTTTTCATCACTTTTGGAAGCATGCCGCTCTCTCTTAAAACATTAATTATCCCATTAACACCAGTTCTGATGCATTTTTCATCAAATCTTAGAGCTTCTCCTGCCTCATATAAAAGTATTGGAATTCCCTCTTCTTGGGCAACAGCACGTAGTGAGCCATCTCTTACCTCTGAGTGTAAAATCACAGGAGCTTGAAACGCTTTTGCAAGATTGAAAGTGTACTCATTATCTATATTTGTTCTTATCTGAGGAAGATTAGATTTGTGAATAGAAGCTGTATGTAAATCTATACCTAAATCACATTTTCGCACTATTTCATCAAAAAATATTTTAGCAACTCTACTTGCTAAAGAGCCATGTGTGCTCCCTGGAAAGCTTCTATTTAAATCTCTTCTATCGGGCAAATACCTAGATAAGGTCATAATTCCATAAATATTTACAATAGGAACAAGTATGATCGTGCCCCTTATTTTTTTTAAAATAGCAAGTTTTCTAAGGCGTCTTATAATCTCTATACCGTTTAGCTCATCCCCATGAATAGCCGCGCTAACAAAGATGGTAGGTCCACTTTTTTTTCCTCTTATTACATGAACTGGAAGCTTTGTTGGTGTATTGTAAAGTTTTGGAAGCTCAAGGTTTATACTTAGGGATACACCCATTGGTATCTCTTGATTATATAAAATAAATTTTGCGTTAGATGTCAATTAAGCTCCAATGCTATCTTTTTTAATTTTTCTTTTTTCTGGATTTATCTTGCATTTTGGATCTATATTTTTTGCAATATATTCCATGATTTTTCCAGCAATATCAATTTTTGTAGATTTTTCGATTCCCTCTAATCCAGGAGAAGAGTTTACCTCCATGACAAGAGGCCCTCTGTTTGATTGAATCATATCGACTCCACAAATCCCAAGTCCCATAGCTTTGGCAGCTGAGAGGGCAGTCTCTTTTTCTCTTTTTGTGAGCTTGTGTGCTGTAGCGCTTCCGCCTTGATGAAGATTTGATCTAAAATCACCCTCAGCACCTTGACGCTTCATTGCGCCAATTATTTTCCCGCCGACGATAAATACTCGTATGTCAGCTCCACCAGCCTCTTCAATGTACTCTTGCACGAGCAGATTAACATCCATTCCGTAAAAAGCATCCAAAACGGATTTAGCAGCCTTTTCGCTATCTACCAAAACTACACCAACTCCTTGAGTGCCTTCTAATATCTTAAGTACGAGTGGAGCGCCTCCACTTAGGGCTATCACATCTTTTGCATTTGATTTATTGGAAGCAAAAACAGTTTTTGGCATATCGACACCATTTTTTGAGAGTATCTGAAGGCTTCTTAGTTTATCTCTACTTCTTTTTATAGCAAGCGAGCCTGTTGCACTAAAGACATCCATCATCTCAAAATGCCTTACCATTGCAGTTCCATAAAATGTTCTACTGGCACCAATTCTTGGAATAATAGCATCTGGAGTAGGAAGCTCTTTTCCTAAATAATTTACTTTTAGTTCATCTTTCATTATCTCTATACTGCATTTTAGGTAGTCAATTACCCTTACTTCCCACCCTTTTTCTTCAGCCGCTTGAACTAATCTTTTTGTTGAATATAACTCTTTGTTTCTTGATAATATGTAAATTCTCATGTAGCTCTTCTTTATGTTTATTTTGTCTGTTTTGTGAGATATTCTTGTGAAACATCAACTAAAAATCTTTTTGCTAAAAACTTTCTTCCTATCAACATTGGATATTTCATATCAGAGCGATTTGTTAGAGAGATAACAGTAAGGTAACTTTTTCCAAAGAAATCAACCTTTACCCTGATAGATGGTCTGTGTTGAATTTCACCGTTTGAGCTTTTTACTCTTTTCATCTGATACAGAGGGATTGATATTTTTTTACCATGATATGCCTCATGAACTTCATCTAGCAGCTTAAAATGAACAATATTGTTTTTATCTACAAATATATCGTCACAATGAATGGCGTTTGAATCAGCTCCAGTGTCAATTTTAACGTCAAGATCATAAAGCTCTAAATCTGGAATCGATATAATCTCTTTTGTGCCAATAATTTTCTTTTTTAACATTGAGTAAATCCGATATTTTAGATAGATTATAACATGTTTTATCTAAGCAAAAAAGGAACTTATTTTAAGTTTTTTTTAAGAGAAGTTTTTTTTATTTATGAGTATAATTTTGTTTGAATAAAATGGAAATCAGGGTCTTAGTGGCTAGAACATTGAGAGTTGTAACGTATATTACGTAATAAAATTCACAAAAGTGAAATGTATTTGTTAAGAGGGCAAATATGACGTTTAAAGATTTAGAATTTATACTGGAATTAAATGGGGTAATGAGAAAAGATATTGATAATATCTTGGATTTTAGTCGAAAAAACGGCATCAATACAGAAGAAATAGATGACGAACTAAACAATATGGGTTACGAGAGAATCCTTGAAAATGAGCTTGAAGATGGGTTGGATGAAGATGAGTATGAACATGTGGAAAAGTTTCCACATAGAAGCAAATTTTCAGAAGATTACGACTAAGTAAAAAATTTGATAGCACACTTCTGCGCTATCAAGAACTAACTATTTTTTGGTTCAAATAGAGTTCCAAGTGTATGTTTGTCTTCCAAAAGATAAGATTCAGCAGCACTAAGATCAAACCCACTACATAAAAACATTTTACGTTTATGCTTTATCAAAAAATCAGCAGCTTTTAATTTTGTTACTATCCCACCAGTTGCAAATTCATTATTTGGCGTAGATGCATCAACAAGCAGATTCTCTGGAATTTCATTGATAAATTTATAGATTTTTGCATCATTAAACTCTTGCGGATTTTTATCATAATAGCCATCAATATCACTAAGTATAACTAAAAGATCTGATTCAACAGCGTGAGCAACATTCGCAGATAGTTGGTCGTTGTCGCCAAATAACTGCTCTGGCGTAGAGGTAATATCGTTTTCATTTACGATTGGTAAAATCCCATTTTCTAAATGAGCATCAATAATTTCTTGAAACATTTTTGTTCTTGTTCTTGAGTCAAAATCATCTTCTGTAAGTAAAATTTGTGCTGTTGTAATATCATAAATATCAAATTTCTTTTTATATGCAGTCATTAAAATAGGCTGACCAGCAGCTGCGAGAGCTTTTTTCCCTATCTGTTTTCTTTTATCTAATTTGAGTGCAGAATACCCAGCGGCAACTGCGCCAGATGTTACTAAAACAACATCATATTTGTCTCTTAATTTAGAAATTAGCCTAACTAGATTTAGCATACGTTCTTTGGCAATCTTGTTATTTTGTGTTAAAACGGCTGTTCCAACTTTTATAACAACTCTTTTCATAAACTTCCTTTATTTTTTAAAGATACCCTGTTTTTATCGTTACAAGAGTAATTTTCCCCTATTGTAACAAGTCAAACATTTTCTTTTTATTATATTTGTAATTTAGCAAATTAAATGGTAATTGATAAATTGCAAATTATGATAGAATTGTGTTTATATAATCAAGATAGGATTTTTTTATGCAAGAACAGACAACTTTAGCAAGATTAAGCGATAAAATAGTAACAATAGTAGAAAAATATAAAGCACTAAAAGAAGAAAACGAGACACTAAGATTAGAGAGTGTAAGACTAAAAGCAGAGAGTGAACTAAAGAGCCAAGAGATAGCTAAACTTATAGAACAAAATGCACTTAAAGATTCTGAAATAGAGTCAATTGTAGATAAACTAGAAAGTATTATGGCGTAAGTAGATGAGTAAAAAATTAGGGTTAAATATAGGCGGTCGCCGTTTTGACGTAGATTTAGATGACCAATTTGCTGCTTTTTTAGAAAAAGAGATGAAAAAAGATTTTAATTTAGATGGAAATAATGATATAAAACAACTGCTTCAAGCTTATGTGCGTAAAAATTATGAGCTATACCTTCAAGAACAAAAAATAGAAGAAATAACAAAAACATTAGAAGTTTAAGACAGATTTATTATTATATAAGTTAAGAGTGCTATAATTTCATCCTCTTTAATAGAGATGGTGTGCGCTCGTAGCTCAGCTGGATAGAGCACTGGTTTGCGGTACCAGCGGTCACATGTTCGAATCATGTCGGGCGCACCATAATTTAGGCATTTCAGCCACTAACCCCCAAAAATAATCCAATATTTGTAATACTTTGTAATACTTTGTAATACTTTTCAAAAATTTTTATAAAAAAAACATTGAAATATATCTATCAGAGAAATAAAACTTACTATTTTAGAGTTAACATCACTGCTTGTATGAGCATTTATTTCACACATAAAAGATTGTATGTTAAAAGCCTGGAAACAAATAATATAAACACTGCTAAAAGATATGCTAAAATCCTTTTAAACAAGTTCAACTACATAAGGCAGAGCATAAGTATGAATATAGAAGAAACAGTGTTAAAAGAGCTTGTAATTGATTTCACAGACACAAAATTAGAAGAAACAGAAAATGATTTATACAGCATATCAAATCCAGAAGATGCAGTTTTTGCACTATTAATTGAAGATACAATCCAAAGTTTTCAATCTGCATATGAAACTGATACTTATGACAAAGTAGAATCAGAAGCAAAACAAATATTAAGCACTTTAAAATTGGAATATGATAATGAAGATTTTGAAAAAGTAAGTGTTTTATTATTGCGATCACATATAAACAACCTAAAAATTATTTCTCAAAAAATTGACACTAGTGCATATAGACAACCAAGACCAGTAAAAATTATAAACACTCCTGTTGTAAAAGCTAATAAGACAACAAAACATTATTACCTAAAAGATATATATGCTAAATTTGTTGAGCATACAGCAGAAAATAATCATTGGAGTAAAGATACTCATGATAAACATAAAACAGCTTTGCAACTATTAATAATGTATTTTGATGATAAGGTTATATTATCTGATGTCAAAGCAGAAACAACAAAGGATAATATAGATATTTACAGTCTTGATATTAGAGATTTTAGTAATTTGATCTTACTTTTAAGAAAAATACCAGTCAAATATAGAGGAAACAATGTATATAATCCTCTAAAACTAAAAGAGATTATTACATATACAGAAGTACCACTGCTTTCTACACGTACAGCAAATAGATATATAGATACCATAAATGAATTTTTAAGATATTG
Organism: Sulfurimonas limnophila; assembly: GCF_059705345.1. Classification (NCBI taxonomy): domain Bacteria; kingdom Pseudomonadati; phylum Campylobacterota; class Epsilonproteobacteria; order Campylobacterales; family Sulfurimonadaceae; genus Sulfurimonas; species Sulfurimonas limnophila. The sequence continues at coordinate 1,794,958 of NZ_AP046127.1, read as the reverse complement.
CAAAAAATACAGCTATACAAGTGATCTAATAGAGTTGGATAAGCTAAAACTTACAAAAATGGAAATGATTAAGTTAAAAAAAGAGACTTATAGCAATGAGGAACTTGAAAAAATATATAAATATGCTCTAAACAGTGAAGATTTAGAAACCAAATATATCTTGCTCATTGCAATTTTACAAGGGTTTAGAATCTCTGAAACAACTAGGCTTTTAAAGTCAGATGTTGTAAAAGTAGATGACACATATTGTTTTAAAATAGATATTACAGATGAAAAAGACACTAAAAATTTAAACAGCATTCGTACAATTCCAATCCACGAGCATTTAATAAAACATGGCTTCTTGGATTATATTAAAAACACTAAGGATGATGTTGAAATTTTTGAGATTTCAAATACAGATTTTAGTAGAAATTTTACTGATATAAATAGAGAACATATAACAATCAATAGTAAAAGAACACTACACCGTATACGTGCCAACTTTATTGATACATTATTACAGGCAGATGTAAGAATTGAGCATATAGCCTCCCTTGTAGGCCATAGTAATGAATTTAAAATTACTGCTGATGATTATGGTAACAATATCAATGTTGGGTTATTAAATAAAGCAATGAAAAAAGTACAATATGATTTTTTTATTTAAAAATGTTAAACATATTAAACTAAATTTTCTTTAAAAATATCTTTATGTTTTGCCGCAGTTACATATGAAATATCAGCTTGTTGAGCTATTAATAAATAGTGATTTTTTTATTCTCTTTTTTTAGTTGTTCATAAGCATCTTGAATTTTCATTCTACTTTTAGAAACCCTTGCAAGATTTGCTTTTTTTGGTGCTTCAAATTTTTTATTTGATACTTTAATGTGTTTAACATTATTAAGTATATTTTTTAATACTTCAATATCTTCTTTACGATCTTCTGCATACTCTGAATGTTGATATTCAATTTCATCAATCAAAGAAGAAACATAAACATCCAAAATCTCAAATTCTTTTAGGGATAAGTTCAATCTACAATAGATATCTTTCATAATAAAATCCAATTAGTTAAATATGTTTAACAAAATTATATACTTTTTTTTCAAAAACTAAATTTATTTTTATAATTACTATCCAAAGGCCACAAGCCAAAAAGGATTTAGTTATGAATGATTTAGACAACAATTTACCAGATACAAGAAAGAATACGCTACAAGATAGTAAACCAAATAATGTTTTATGTGAAGCACAAATAAAAAAGGCAGTTAGTGCAGCTATTTACAAAGTGTTTCCAAAAGATTTAGAAGATATCAAAAAGACCTTAGAACAATACAGTAAAGCCATTAAAAGCAACGTGCTGACCAGATTTGATTATTTTGACTTTGATAATATAGATAAAAAAATGAAAATAATTGAAGATATTGATCTTGAATTAAAAAAAATTGTTTATGGAATGAAAAAATTGACAGAAGATTTATTATATGAAAAAAACAGTATAGATAAAACAGCTAAAAAATGGATCGATAAATTAGATGAAAGGGGCATTGAAAATTTAGATGCTGTTGAAGTGGCAGGGAAAGGGATAAATAATTTAAAAAATAGGGTGGAAGATATAGAGAAAAGTAAAAATAATATTTTTAGTATTACAAACATACTTTTGTTTGCAGTTGCCGGAGCAACTGCAGTAAATACATATTATTTATTTTTCAAACAAATATGAGTGAAAAAAAGTAAAAATTTCAAATTTTAACCTGCAATCATATCTGCTAATGAACTCCATTTAGTTCATTAGCAGATAAGCCTTTTTGCTCATACTCTTCTAAAACAGTCAGCAGTTTATCTTTTTCAGCTTGCAAAATTTGGTATTTTTGAGAAATAAAATTTATCTTATTTTCTGCATTAGATAGGCTGGCTTCATACGATCTTAAATCCTCTTCCATAGTCTCAGTTTTATATGAGAATTTTTTATTTTGTAAAAGCATATCTTGGAAGTGCTTGGGGATAGTCTCATTTTCAAGTGATTCTTGCTTTAAAACAGTGAGTTTTTTAGCTAATTCTTCAATAATCTTATCTTTATCAAGGGAGAAGCCTTTATGCTTGTTTTTAGCCCAATTTATAAAATTTTCTACATATATCTTTGCTTTATGCTCCATTCTCTGCTGCAAGGCTTTAAAGTTGGGCAAAGATTTTATATAATCTTTTCTACCACCTTTTACAACCTGCTGGATATCAAGATTATATTTTTTGAGTGCTGGATGTGTGGCGGCAAAACTATTAAAATCTTCTTGCATTTTTGAATATTGAAACTGACCATCTTCAAATGAACTTTGTAAATCATTGGAGATCGTGTTATTTTCATAATATCCATTTAAATGCTGGTGGCTTGAATGTTGATCTTGGTGATTTGCTGAAAGTGTTATTTGAAAGTTAGAAAATTTTTCTTTTACAAACTCCATTACCATAATATTGAAATCATTGGCATAATCTGTATCTCTTCTGTACTTTTGATTGTCTGTGACAGTAAATACAAATTCAACAAAATTTTTCTTAGGTAAATGGTTTTTATTTATGGTTTTATCTCTTAGCTCAATAAGCGAATCAATTTGAAGTTGAAGTTTATTCTTAGTAGCTTGTTTTTGAGCCTTTTTTTGCCTATCTCTTAGTCTTGATATACTTTTACCTATTTCAGACCTTGAAGGCACTTTATCCTCATTTTTAGCCATATTGTTTTTAAATTTATAATCTTCCCTGTTGTCAATGAAAATAATATTTTTATATTCTTTGTCATTGGAAGTTGAAAGATTTTTAAGCCTAGCATTATGTTTCATTCTATTTTCAAATGTCTTAGGCTTATTGCTTGTTTTTATATCCATAAATGTGCTGCTCATTGTAAATCCTTATTGTCTTTACATGATAATTATAAATATAAAAAAGTTTTTTAGAGAAAGTTGGTGCTTCTTGGTACTTGGCGATCAAGAAGACACGCTGTAAACTATTACCAATAAAAAAATCAAAGATATTTTTAGGTATTAGTTCAGCTTGTGTCCTCGCAGGAGGCTAAAAGTTATTTCATGTTTTATAAGTATCTAGATAATCTTTTAAAGCTATTTAATTTGTTCCAAAACTCCTAAGAGTTTGTGGGAATTTGATATTTAGACTTTTTGAACACTTTGTGGAACACGGAAAACTAATATGAGTGCTTCGTGTTCCAAATATAAGAGCCTTGTAAACATTATGATTTAACTAAAGAGTTAATCCACTGCTTAGCTACAAAGTAAAACATTGTTATCAAGAATATAATAGCTCCACCAATATCAAGTATTGATTTTGATTCATTCTCTAAACTGTCCAATGTATATGCAAACCATTCTTTGGGAAACACAAAATCAATCATCAATGCAAAAGAGATTGTAACTGCCACAATTGATATTAGATAAACTATTAACACATCATTACCAAGAGTCTTCTTTATAATTCCTGCTGTAATAATATTTGTTGCAGGGGCTGCTGCTAAAAAAATAAAAGCTACTCCTGGACTTACACCAACTGCTAACATTGATAAAGCAATAGGAATGGCTGAAATTGAACACACATATAGAGGTAGTGCAATTAAAAAGACCAAAAAATAGGCTATCAATAAATTATCATTTAAAAACTCAACACCATTGTTTGGAATTAAAAGTATAAATAAAGTTGCTAATATTAGACCGTAAAATATTGGTTTAGCAATATCACTAAAAACTTCATTCATCGCATAATTGTATGCTTTTTTAAATTGATTCTCTTTTAGTGTTTCATTAGAAGAAGAGCAACAAGAAGAAGAACTACAACAAGATTTTTTCTCTTCTTTTTCTTGAATGTCATCATATGATTCTTTTACAAGACTACCTGCAAGAACTCCACTAATAAAACTTGAAATAACTCTTATGATTGCCATTGGAAGACCAAATACACCATAAGTAGCTATTATTGAATCTATACCTGTCATTGGAGTTGTAATATAAAAACTTGTCACTGCTTTTTTAGATGCACCTTTTTGTCTTAAACTTGTAGCCAAAGGTATTACACCACATGAACAAAGAGGAAGAGGAATACCATATAGCGCACCTTTTAAAGCACTGTATTTATTATCTTCGCCTAAATGTTTTTTAATCCAATCTTCAGAGATATATAAGTGGACTATTCCTACAAAGATTAATCCTATTAAAACATATAGTCCTATCATTATTGATAGTTCCCAAAAGTTTTGTAAAAAATTTAATATAAACTCCATAGTTACTCCTTGAATAAAAATATTTTTTCTAATAACCCTGATAAATTAGGATTGTTTGATTCATCAATAAAATAGTAAATAGTTAATCCATCTCTTGATTTATTCAATATCCCACCATCTTTTAATTTACGTAAATGCTGAGATATTGCAGATTGATTAACTTCTAATATTTCACTCAGGTCACATACACAAAGCTTATTAAAGTTTTTAAGCAGCAATACAATCTTCATTCTCACACTATTAGATAGTAGCGCTAATTTTTCCGATTTATTCTCTATCTCTACATGATTATCAAAAATAAAATTCTTAGCTTTTTTAACTTCGCTCTTATTGCTCGCTTCTCTATAACATTCTTCACTCATTTAAACTCCAATATAACTATATTATAATATTCTAATATAGAAAGGTTTGTTAAGTGTATAATTTAAGGATATCTTTTAGTTGAAATTAAAGTTTAATACCAAATTACAATATACCTGAGTCTTATACTGAAGATGATATTGTTAAGGTCTTGCAAAAATATTTGGGATAAAGCCATAAACTGTTCTTTTTGGAACAAAACATAAAATCAAAAAGTGAGTATCAATAAAGATTTTCACGATAAATTGTGAGGATTTCTATGCGTTCATCTGATATACGGTATATAATACTAAAACCTTGATACACTAATTTTCTAGTATTTGGTGCTAGTTCTTCACTAGGTCTGCCTGCTTGGGGAAAATTATAGAGAGTCTGGGTAATATATTGACGCAACTTTTTTACATAAGAAGCTGTCGTTTTTTTTGATCCACTTTGTTGATAAATATACTCTGCTAATGCCTCAAGCCTTTGATATGCTTTTTGAGAAAAATCAATTTTCATATTTAGCTAGAACCTTATCAAAAGCTTCTTCAATACCAATAATATCACCTCTTTCGATTTCTTTTATTGATTCTTGGACTTCACGTTTCAAAGCAGCATGGGTTCTATTGTATTCATCAAGTGAAATTAATACAACACTTTTGTCATTTTTAGTAGTTATGATAATTTCTTCATCATTATCACATGCATCATCAATCAGAGTCTTGAGATTGTTACGGGCATTTGTGTAGTTTACAGCTTGCATATTAATCCTTTTACATGACAGGTTTCTGTCATTTTAGCATATTTATTCAAAAATTTACAACTTATTCTATTTTGAACTACATAGTAGATTTTTATATGTCATAAATACTAACTTCAACACAAAGGATTTAGTATGAATGTAGGTTATGCAAGAGTTTCTACTTCCAGCCAAAATCTTGAGAACCAGATAAGTCAACTCAAGATTTCCGGCTGTGAAAAGATTTTCTCAGAAAAAAGATCTGGAAAAAATGAAGCAGATCGTGAACAGTTTAACATCATGATGTCAACGGCGGAGTTAAATTCGGCAGATTTTCGTAAAAAATATTACGAATAGTAACCTTAAGCAACGACGGTTTAATCTCCTCCTTTTACTGATTTTTCCTCTTTAAACTTATATAAGTCTGAATTGACTACTCCTTCATCTTTTTTCTCTTTTAAACGATACGAATCCCCAAGTATATTTATGACGTGTGAATGGTGTAGTAATCTATCCAGTATAGCAGTAGTCACCACTTTGTCATTCGCAAATATACCGCTCCATTGACTAAACACCAAATTTGACGTAACGATGGTTGCTCCTCTTTCGTATCGTTTGGAGATTACTTGAAAGAAATGGTGAGCGTCCTCTTTACTCATTGGGAAATAACCTATTTCGTCAATTACAAGGAGTGATGGTGCCATAATAGCTTGACGAATAAAAGAGTCGTAGCGTTTCTCTTTTTTGGCATTACTCATTTGCATAATCAAATCAGAAATGGTAATAAACCGAGCTTTAATCCGTTTTTGCACTGCCCCGTAGGCAAGAGCAATAGCTAAGTGGGTTTTACCCACACCTGATTGCCCAAGAAGGATAATATTCTCGTTTCGTTTTACAAACTCCAGTGTAGCAAGTTCTTCAACTTGTCTTCGATTAACCCCTACGGTAAAGTTAAAATCAAACTGTTCAAGTGTTTTTATAGTGGGAAACCCCGCCATTTTTGTAAGGGTAATTCGAGAGCGTTTAGCTCTATTGTCAGATTCAAATTTGAGCATCTCATACAAATATTCACTGTATTTCCAGTTCTCTTTTGCAGCACGATTACTAAGCTCATGGTGCATCTCGCCAAACGTATTTAATTGTAGCTCCCGACAAAGCGTTTCAATCTTGGTGATTAGTTCCATAGAGCTCCCCCTATAGCGTATGCAGGCACCACAAGATAGGCAACGGCGGGTATAAACTCATCATAGCGTTGTAAGTCGCGGTTGGGAATATGGATGGTAATTCTATTGGATGTTTGGCTATTTTTTGATACACTTTGAGCTGTAGCTTTTGTTGGGTGGACACCGCAATAAGGCTTAGGTAGAGGATGCAACTGCGATTGCTCCTCTGCCAACAAGTCAAATGGTTTATATAAGGTTGTTTGATGTACTCTGGAGTTAGCTGTAAAATCCAACCAATCCATAACTGCTGCATTGGCGTTCTCCAAGCTCATTTTATACCCCATCATTGAGAGTCTTACTTTAAAAATATTGTGAAAACTGTATCTGAAATAGTGGTTAAATCTTTCTACTTTTCCCTTTGTTTGCGCACGATATGGCTTGCAGACTTTAAGTTCCATCCCACAGTGTTTTTGGGCAAAGTCTCGAAACTGTTCATTGAATTTATGCTTACCAAATCCATAAGCGTTACGCTTAGTGATAACCGTCTTCATATTGTCATAGAGACCCTCATGGGGCACTCCGCCAAAGTAGCTAAATGCGTTCATATGGCACTTAATAAGCGTCTCTACTTTTTCATCACTCACATATTCAACATACGATGTTCTGGAGTATCCCATGGTAGCTACAAACGCAGATAAGCCATCTTTTGGAAACTCTACCCAATCCACTTGCATCTGCTGGGCTTTTTTTGTTTCAAATCTCACAAGAGGCTCTTCATCTTTGACCTTTTGACGAAGCTCATGTCGTGATATGATATCCTTCATCCAACGAAGGCTTCCTCTGTAGCCTATCTTTTGAATCTCATCATAGATTGCAGTGTTTGGTATTGCAACACCAAGCTTGTGTGCCTCTTCCAACATTCTGGCAATGTTTGGAAGATAGGGATCTACTGTAGTCTCTACCGCCTCTCTTTTTATAACGGGAATGTAGCCTTCTGGCAGCTTTGCGTATTTGGCAACAGTATCTCTGTTGATACCTAATTTTCGTGCAACAGCACTTTTACTAAGCCCATCTTTGAGCATTTTATGAATCATTTTTACTTCACCTTTTTTAAGCACTTATCCCCTTTCAACTTTTTGAAAAGAGACTTTAACAAAATTAATTTGTTTCTTTAAGCTTTTGGTTGTAAAAACTACTTTTTAGCAGCTTTTCATACTGCCCATTTTAACTCCGCCGTTGACAGCATTAGCAGTTCTAAAATCTAATGGGGTTAAATTAGGTAGAAAAAAAGGTCAAATAGTATCCAGCAAATACGATCCATTTAAAGATAAAATCCAAGAACTTTATAATCTTGGATTATCTTCTGCAAAAATACTTAAATTTTTAGATGTTCAAGGAACTCAACAGAGTTTAGCAAATTATATAAAAAATAAAATAGTTGAAAATGTTTAACATAATAAAATAAATATTATTATTGAATTGATTCATCAAAATTTAATTAAAAATTTGTAATACTTTGTAATACTTTTAAAAAATAGGAAAAGATAAAAATATTTTGAAACCCATAAGTTATGAGTGTTGCTGGTATTTTGTTATTTTTAGGGCTAAATTGCGGTACCAGCGGTCACACGTTCGAATCGTGTCGGGCGCACCATACTTTCCACTTTTAAATCCATAATTTTCATCTAATTTGAATTTACAGAAAAAATAAAATCGCCAATTCTAATATCAAAATTTGTTTCAGTAGCGATATTAAGTGCAGTATCAGCGATGTTTATATCAGGTTGTTCGGGAGCAAATGTAGGGTCTGAAATGAGAGTGTCAGACGCCAATTCAAATTAGATGAAAATTATTAAAATTTCTAAAATAGAGATTCTGAAAACTTCAACTATTTATCTCATCTTTTAAAATCTTAGCAAGTTCACTACAGTTGTTGATTTTCTCTTTATAACCTAGAGTTTCATTTAAAAGTATCTCCACAAAAGCACTTCCTACTATTACGCCATCTGCGCCTTTTACTTTATCTCTTGCAGTTTTTTTATTTACACCAAAACCTACATATATTGGAGTCTGTGTATACTCTTTTATATTTGATAAAATTGGCTGTAAATCTTCTGCTACCCCTGAACCAGTGATTCCTGTATAAGCTACCATATAGATAAATTTTTTAGACTCTTTAACTATCTGCTCAATTCTCTCTTTAGAATCTGTCGGTGCTACAAAACTGATATTTGAGAGTCCATTTACATCAAACAAGTCATTATATGCAAGACTCTCTTCATGCGGTAAATCTGGGATTATAAATCCACTTAGTCCAATCTCTTTTGCAAATGGGAGTAATTTTTGCATATCTTGTTGATAAAAACTATTAAAATATCCCATCCACAGAGTATCTATTTTTGGTGCAATTTCTTTAGAAATTTCTATAAGGTCTCTAAATTTAAATCCAGATTCAAGTGCTCTTTGGTTTGCTAACTCTATTAAAGGGCCATCTGCTACTGGGTCTGAAAACGGCACGCCTAGTTCAAGTGTATCAACACCATTTTGACTTAGTGCCAATGCTAGATCAATACTAAAAGATTTTTCTGGATAACCAGATGTGATATACGCTACTAATTTTTTCAATTGCTTTCCAAGTCAGGTAATTTGAGTAGAGAAAATTTTATATGGCTTAGTTCGTTATCAAGTTTTAAATCATTTTTCCAAGCATTAAACATATCGCTAATTTCAAGTAGCCAGTTTATAGTCTCTTCATTAACGCCTGAATGCTTTGTTCTGATATTATCAAGTGCATCTTCTACAAAAGTTGCAAGTTTTGCCATTTGAGTAATCTTTAAGTAGCTAGAAGCTGATTTGATATTGTGAAAAACACGAAAAAGCTCATTAATGCTTTGTTCATACATGTTTGGTTTTGATAAATCTATAATCATGACATCCATAGAATCAACCATCATAGAGTAGTGATCAAAGAACTCATCAACTATTTCATAATCAAAAGTAGAATCTAAATCACTTCTAGCACCCATAAAATATTTCTCCCCTAAGTCCAAAATTATATCTATTTTTAGTTAAAATACTTTTTATTAAAACAAAGAGTTGAAAATGGCAAAAAAAATGACAATAACTTCTATCAAAAAGAGCAAAGGGCAACATCCTTTAGTGATGATAACTGCTTATGATGCTATTTTTGCAAGACTTTTAGAGCCAAGCGCAGATATGATTTTAGTAGGCGATAGCTTAAATATGAGCTTTGCCGGAAGAGAAGATACTCTAAGTGCAACACTCTCTCAGATGATATATCATACAAATGCTGTTGCGAATGGCGCGAAAAATAGTTTTATAATTTGTGATATGCCTTTTGGAACTTATACAAATAAAGAGGACGCCCTAAAAAACAGTATCAAAGTTTTTCAAGAGTCGAGTGCTGATGCTCTAAAGATAGAAGGCGGAGAAGATAAGGCTGAAATAGTTAGCCATCTTTGCTCAAATGGAATTGCTGTGTGCGGACATATAGGGCTTTTACCACAAGCTTTTAGAAGCGAGGGCGGTTATAAAGTAAAAGGAAAAACTAACGAAGAGAGAGACCAACTCATAATAGATGCCAAAGCGATAGAGAGAGCTGGTGCTTTTTGTATGGTTATTGAGGGTGTAAAGTCTGACGTGGCTGCCGAAGTTGCTGCATCTGTAAAGATTCCAGTTATCGGAATTGGTGCAGGTAAAGATGTGGATGGGCAAGTCCTTGTATTTTCTGATATGCTCGGGCTCTTTGAGGAGTTTACGCCAAAGTTTGTAAAGAAGTACCTAGATGGTGCGTCTTTAGTTAAAGAGGCATTGAAAAATTATGCTGATGAGGTTAAAGCAAGAGAGTTTCCTCAAGATATTCATACTTATTAAGAGAAGATATGCAGAGATTAGTTGAAATAGAGCGTTTTGATTGTGAAGAGGGTGTAGAGGTTACTCTGCGCCCCAGTGCTTGGAATGAATATATTGGGCAAGAACAGATCAAAAAAAATCTCGGTGTTTTTATAGAGGCTAGTAAAAAAAGAGCAGAGGCGCTTGACCATGTTCTTTTTTATGGACCTCCAGGGCTTGGTAAAACAACCTTGGCACTTATAATTGCAAATGAGATGAACGCAAATATAAAAGTAACAGCGGCTCCAATGATAGAAAAAAGTGGAGATTTAGCAGCGATTTTAACAAACTTAGAAGAGGGTGATGTACTTTTTATAGATGAAATTCATCGTCTCTCTCCAGCTGTTGAGGAGATACTGTACTCCTCTATGGAGGATTTTCGTATAGATATCATCATAGGAAGCGGTCCAGCTGCTCAAACTCTAAAGATAGACCTTCCACGCTTTACTCTCATCGGTGCGACAACGAGGGCTGGAATGCTCTCAAATCCACTTCGTGATAGATTTGGAATGAACTTTAGAATGCAGTTTTACTCACCAGAAGAACTCTCAAAAATAATTTCTCAAGCATCAAACAAACTAAATAAAAAAATAGCAGATGAAGCGTGTGTAGAGATAGCAAAAAGAAGCCGAGGAACTCCACGCATAGCTCTTAGACTTTTACGACGTGTAAGAGATTTTGCAGATGTTGCAAACGAGAAAGATATACTCCATTCAAGAGCACAATACGCACTAGATGAGCTTGGTATCAACTCTTACGGATTTGATGAGATGGATATAAAACTTTTAAATCTTTTAGTTGGAGCAAATGGCAGAGCGATGGGGCTTAGCACAATCGCAGCGGCTCTTAGTGAAGATGAGGGGACTGTTGAAGATGTTGTAGAGCCTTATCTTATAGCAAATGGTTATCTTGAGAGAACTGCAAAAGGTAGAAAAGCGACACCTTCGACATATAAAATATTAAATGTTACAATGCCAACACTGGACGATGGAGGTCTTTTTTGAAACCACAATATTTTGTAGCAATACTTTTTGCAACATCGCTTTATTGGATGTACCTTCTTTATGCACCATTTTTGCTCGGAATTATTATCGCTGCGCTTTTAGCAATCTCTACTTCAAATATTCAAAATTTCTTTGAAAAGATATTAAAGTCAAAGTTTCTAGCTGCACTATCTTCTAGTATTTTACTAGCAGTTCTGTTTTTTGTACCACTTGGATATTTTTTAGTAACTTTGAGTATTCAACTAAATAGTGTGGACCCTGAAGTTTTTAGAAATATAGAGATTACAATAAAAGATTTTTTAGCAGATCCGCCAGAGTATTTTCTATTTTTAAAGCCATATATAGATAGTACGATACAAGATATTAGTATTAACTCTATTGCTTCATATATATTCTCAATTACAGGAAGTATTGGCTCTTTAAGTGCTGCTTATCTGAAAAATGCATTTTTAGTGATAATTTTCTACTTTTTTGCTCAATACAGTGGTGGTTTTATAATTGATTTATTAAAAAGAGTTGTTCAAATGTCAGTTGATGAAGCATCACTTCTGGCAAAAGAGTTATCTTCTGTAATGAGTGTCGTTTTTTACTCTATCATTATCAATGCAATGTTTCAGGGAATACTATTTGGTATAGCTATATCATATATGGGCTACAATGGGCTTCTTTTTGGCATCATGTATGGCTTTGCTTCTCTTATTCCAGTAGTTGGAGGCGTTTTGATGTGGCTTCCATTTACATTATATGAGTTTTCTATGGGAGAGAGTTCAAATGCAATTTTTATTGCACTTTACACTGTTGTAGTGATTTCAATAGTAGCTGATACATTTATTAAACCATTGATTATTAAAGAGCTAAATATAAGACTTTTAAAAGAGGATGATGCAAAAATGAATGAGCTTATTATCTTCTTTGCAATTATCGCGGGACTTAGTACTTTTGGTTTTTGGGGTATGATTTTAGGACCTGCAATTACAGCGTTTTTTCTCACTATTCTTAAGCTTTTTGAGGCGAGAACTAAAGAGTGTGAGTCTACGTAACTCTACTTTTTATAGATTTGAGGATAGCTGCTTTTAAATCTTCTGTGTATCCAAAACCAAAATTTTGGCTCATCAAGTATAAGCTTTGAGAGCCAGTCTGTTTGGAGTTGAGTAGCTACTCTTATATCCTCTTTCTCATCATCACTTTTTTGCACCTCTATCTCATCAAAAAATATTAAAGTGTAGTTCTCTTCATCATCTGTTTTTATACTTACTGGAATAATTGCAGCGTTGTATTTTCTAGCCAGATAAGCAGGAGTAGCTGTTTGGTGTACTTTTTTACCTAAAAAGTCTACTTCAATACCCTCTCTTTTATTTATGGCAGTGTCTATTAGTATCCCACAAGCTTGTTGATTTTTAACAATTTTTATAAGAGGTTTTATAACGTTTGATTTCTCTAAAGAGTTATTGCCAAATTTTGAGCGAGACTCTAATACCCAGTTTTGATAATCCAAGTTTTTCATCTTTTTAAATATAGCATATACACTCTCAACAGAGTTTCCAATTACAGAAGCCCCTAGCTCCCAAGCACAGTAGTGAGAAGTGATATAAATGACAGCTTTTCCCTCTTTATGAGCTTTTTGGACAGCTTCTATATTTTTTATAGTTACTTTTCTCTCAAGTTCCTCTTTGCTCATATGTCTAAGCTCCATAAGGTGCAAAAAGTTAAGAAGTAGATTTCTAAAACTGTATTTGATAATCTTTTTCTTCTCTTCTTTGCTTATAGAATCTTTATAGACAAAATCTAAATTGATAAAGCCTATGTTTCTGTATCTAGATGAAGCATAATAAGCAATGTGCGCTAAAGAGGTGAAGAAGTTTTTTCTCATCTTTTTTGGTAAAAGCATTAAGATTTTTTCTAATAGTAAAAATAGTTTAAAGCCCATAATTGTTAAATAACTCCCTATTGTTTGAAGATTTATTATATCAAATGATAGTGTATAAAACCAATTATTATTATCCCTTTGGTATAATTGCGGCTTAATAATAAAAGGCATATTGCACATGACGGCATCAGACATACAAAATTTTTCCGACGGTAGAACAAAAGCAAGAGCTTATTTCTGTTATCTTTTTTCTAAAAATATTCAAAATAGAATGCCATCTTTAACACAAGAGATGGCGATGATAGGTCTTTTAAAGACCAAAGAAGATTTAGAAAAATGTGAGGGCGTCTATCTTCTAGACAACAGAGGAGTACAGGTTTCCCCAACTTTTACATCAACAAAAAGAATAGATGAAGATGCTGGAAGAATAAGAGCTGAGAGAGCGTACTACTACCGAGCCGTAAAAGAGGGCAGATGTACCATAACTGACCCATATCCATCGCTTATAACTGGAGAGTTGACTGTTACAGTCTCTCAGCCAGTTTATGACGATAAAGGAGAGTTGAAATACGTTGCATGTCTTGATATGCCTCTTGATGAGGTTGTAAAAATCTCACGTTCAACGATTCTTGATAAGTTTTTTCTATCTTTATTTAGATATTCATATGCAGCGTTTGCATTTGCATTAATTTCAGTAGCGCTTCTTCTCTTTATAAAAGGTGTTCAGAGCTTTTTTGTATATGAGATTTCTCCTGACCATTTCCAAATCAAAGATGTATTTGAAGCAACAATTTTATTAACACTTGCTCTTGCAATTTTTGATTTGGCTAAAACACTCATAGAAGAGGAGATTTTGGGGAGAAGCAAAGATAATAGCATCTCAGGCCCACACAAGACAATGGTAAGGTTTTTGGGTTCAATTATCATTGCACTATCCATAGAAGCACTGATGCTAGTATTTAAGTTCGCAATAACAGACCCAGAGAAGATACTATATGCAATGTATATTATTTTTGGTGTTGCAATGCTCTTAATTACTCTTGCGTTTTATATAAAATTTACAAAATTAAAGCTTGAAGAATGATAGCAATAGTTGATTATAACATGGGAAATTTAGCAAGTGTTCAAAATGCGTTTGCTAAATTAGGGGTACAAACAGTTGTCGAGAGTGACCCAACAAAATTTAAAGAGTATGATAAGCTTATACTCCCAGGAGTTGGTGCTTTTGGTGATGCGATGGCGCATCTAAGAGAGAGAAATATGATAGATGCGATAAAAGAGTTTGCAGGAAGCTCTAAGCCTATTTTAGGGATATGTCTTGGAATGCAACTGCTTTTTGAGAGTTCTGAGGAGTTTGGAGTGCATGAAGGCTTGGGGCTTATTAAGGGCAGAGTAGTAGCATTTGATTCATCTAAATTTGAAGAGGCTCTAAAGGTACCGCATATGGGTTGGAACAGAATGTTTACAAAAGTTCACCCTCTATTTGAAGGCTTAGATAAGGAACATTATCTCTATTTTGTGCACTCTTATCACGTTGTTTGCGACAATGAAGAGGATGCTATCGGCAGAACTTTTTATGGGTATGAGTTTACATCAGCAGTTGCACACAATAACATTATGGGGATTCAGCCTCACCCAGAAAAAAGTCATGAAAATGGACTTAAGATATTAGAAAATTTTACAAAAATATAGGAATTTAAAATGACTCTATACCCAGCGATTGATTTAAAAGACGGCAAAGCGGTAAGACTTACAAAGGGTCTTATGGATAGCGCTAAGATATATTCTGATGAGCCATGGATGCTTGTTAAAAAGTTTGAAGAGATGGGGGCGGAGTGGGTTCATTTAGTTGACTTAAATGGAGCTTTTGCAGGAGAACCTAAAAACTTAGAGCAGATTATAAAAATTAGACAAAACTGTAATGTTAAGCTCGAGCTTGGCGGCGGTATTCGTGATGAAGAAACCATCAAAAAAATGATAAAAATTGGAATAGATAGAATTATTTTAGGCTCTATAGCTGTAAAAAATCCTAAATTTGTAAAAGAGATGGCAGCAAAATACCCAATAGCAGTAGGCATTGATGCAATAGATGGATTTGTAGCCGTTGAGGGTTGGGGCGAAGTGAGCGCTATGCGTGCTACTGATTTGGCAAAAGAGTTCGCAAATGCTGGAGTTAAAGCTATAATCTGTACAGATGTATCAAGAGATGGAACACTTAGTGGTGTAAATGTTGAGTTTACTAAAGAGATAGCAAATGCTTGTAAAATCCCAACTATTGCTAGTGGTGGTGTAAAAGATGAGAGCGATATAGAAGCTCTTATAGCCGCTAAAGGAATAGATGGAGTTATCATAGGTAAAGCCTATTATGAGGGCACACTTGACTTACCTAAGATGTTTAAAAATCTTAGTTAGGCATTGCTTAATCATAAAATAAATAAAATTTAGGTATTATTATTGCTTAATTTGCAAATATTTATAGAAAAGGATTTCATTTGAAATTACTTGTTGTTGATGACAGTTCTACGATGCGTCGTATAATAAAAAATACATTACAGAGACTTGGCCATAAAGATATACTTGAAGGTGGGGATGGTGTTGAAGGCTGGAGTGTTTTAGATAGTAATCCTGATGTTGATATGCTTATAACTGACTGGAATATGCCAGAGATGAATGGTCTTGAACTTGTTAAAAAAGTTCGTGCTGATGCTCGTTTCAAAGACCTTCCAATTATTATGGTAACAACTGAAGGTGGCAAGGCAGAAGTTATTACTGCATTAAAAGCTGGTGTAAACAACTATATTGTAAAACCATTTACTCCTCAAGTTTTAAAAGAAAAACTTGGTGCAGTTATGGGCATTGACGTGTAATGCAAGAGCATTACTTTGAATTAGTTATTAAAGTCTCTTCTCATCTTCCTCTCTTCTCAGATTTCTTAGCAGATACATTACCAGTTGGCTTTGAAGAGATAGATGATGGTTTTATCATTAGAAGTGAAGATGAATTAGATACGATAATATGGGGATTGGAACAGTTTAGAGAAGCTCTTCAAAAATCTACTGGCGACGTGATAGAGTTAGAGTATAAACAGACTAAACTCAAAAATAGTGACTGGGTAAAAGTTTATCAAGATAGCATTCAACCACTTTGTATAGATAAATTTTATATCCACCCAACATGGGATGCTCCAGATGCAAATTTAATAAATATCGCAATAGATCCAGCATTGGCATTTGGAACAGGACACCATCCAACAACAGCCTCAGCACTCAGAGCAATTGCTAAATATGTAAAAAAAGATGACAGAGTTTTAGATGTTGGATGCGGAAGCGGGATTTTAGGTGTTGCAGCTATAAAGCTCGGCGCAGTAGTTGATGCTTGTGATACAGACATCGCATGTGTTGAAAATAGCGAGTTAAATTCTAATCTAAATAGTGTTGTATTTAATAAACTATGGGAAGGTTCTTGTAGCTTAACTAAAGATAGCTATGATGTCGTTGTTGCTAATATCGTAGCAGATGTTTTGATATTTATAGCAAATGATTTAAAGAGTGTCGTAAGAGAGGATGGAATTCTTGTTTTATCAGGAATTTTAGAGAAATATGAATCAAAAGTTTTAAAATTTTATCAAGATTTTGAGATTTTAGAGAAGATTGCCCAAGACGAATGGGTAACTTTAATACTAAAGCAAGGTAAAAAATAGATATGCAAAATAAAGAGAACAATAACAATAATAATTTTTTCAATAAAAATCCGCTTATCACTTTTGCTATATTTTCAGTAGTGATAATTCTACTTTTCAAAGCCCTAATAGGCGAAAGTGGTTCAGGTGAAGTATCTTCAGTTGCAGGAAATAAAAGAGCAAAACAGATAAGTTATTCAGAATTGAAATCTTTAATAGAGACAAAAGGTGTAAATAAAGTTGACATTGGACAGAGTTACATAAAAGCCTACTCAGCTGATAATGCAACTCTCTACACTACAAGAATAGTGCCAAGTGATACAAGATTAACCCAAGAGTTAGATAAGCAAGGTATTGAGTACAACGGATTTAGTGAAACAAACTGGTTTACTGAGATGTTTGGCTGGCTCTTCCCGTTTTTGATTATTATCGCTATTTGGATGTTCTTTGCTGGACGTATGCAAAAAAGCATGGGCAGTGGAATACTTGGAATGGGTAACTCTAAAAAGATGATTAACTCAGAGAAGCCAAAAACTAAGTTTGATGATGTGGCTGGTGTTGAAGAGGCAAAAGAGGAAGTTCAAGAGATAGTTGACTTTTTAAAATATCCTGCTCGTTATGTTGAGATTGGTGCAAAGATTCCAAAAGGTGTTCTTTTAGTAGGAAGTCCTGGAACTGGAAAAACTCTTCTTGCAAAAGCAGTTGCTGGAGAGGCTGATGTTCCGTTTTTCTCAGTTACAGGCTCTAGTTTTATAGAGATGTTTGTTGGAGTTGGAGCTGCTCGTGTTAGAGATTTGTTTGAACAAGCAAAAAAAGATGCCCCTAGCATTATATTTATAGATGAGATTGATGCTATTGGTAAGAGCCGATCAGCTGGTGCAAATATGGGTGGAAATGATGAGAGAGAACAGACACTGAACCAACTCTTAGCTGAGATGGATGGATTTGGAACGGATACTCCTATCATAATCTTAGCTGCTACAAATAGACCAGAGATTTTAGACCAAGCACTACTTAGACCAGGACGATTTGATAGACAAGTTTTAGTTGATAAACCAGACTATGAGGGACGTATTAAAATCTTAAAGGTGCATGTTAAGGGTGTTAAAATTGACTCTGATGTGGATCTTGCTGAAGTGGCTCGTTTAACGGCAGGTTTAGCTGGAGCTGATTTAGCAAACATAGTAAACGAGGGTGCACTTTTAGCTGGGCGAAAAAACCAAAAAACTGTAACGCAAAAAGATTTATATGAAGCAGTAGAACGTGCTTTAGCAGGACTTGCTAAAAAATCTCGCCGAATAAACCCTAAAGAGAAGAAAATAGTTGCATATCATGAGAGCGGACATGCACTTATGGCTGAGACAACTATTGGTGCTAAAAAAGTATCAAAAGTTTCAATTGTTCCTCGTGGACTAGCAGCTTTAGGCTATACGCTAAATACACCTGAAGAAAACAAATTTATGATGCAACGTCATGAGCTTTGGGCAGAGGTGGATGTTCTTCTTGGAGGTCGTGCTGCAGAGCAGGTCTTTATAGGTGAAATCTCAACTGGTGCAGGAAATGACCTTGAGAGAGCAACAGATATTATTAAGTCAATGGTGCAAACTTATGGAATGAGTGATGTTGCAGGGCTTATGGTTTTAGAAAAAAGCAGACACTCTTTCTTGGGTGGTTATGGGCAATCATCTAGAGAGTACAGCAATAAGATGGCTGAAGATATGGATGAGTTTATAAAATCATCTCTACAAGAGCGTTATAAAGCTGTCTTAGAGAGACTTGAGCAGTATAGAGATGCGGTAGAAGAGATGGTAAAACTTCTTTATAAAAAAGAGAATATTAATGGAGAAGAGGTAAGAGATATTATCATCAACTTTGAAAAAGAGAATAATCTTGTTTCAAAAGTAAATATAGTTGTGGATGATATCGAAGAGGAGCTAAAGGCAGATGCAAAAATGGCTGAGGAATCAGATAGAGAAAAAAATATAAAACATGATAAAGAAGGGACGGATGAGAAATAACCTTTTACCTATCGCTAAAGAGGGATGGAATTATGTTGCAGGTGCAGTTGTTGCATTTATTATTTTTACATTTCTTGATTTTAATTTTTTAGAATTTTTAATGTTTTTAATAACAATATTTTTTATTTTTGTATTTAGAAACCCTGAGAGAGAGTATGTTCTTTATCAAGAAGATAGCGTTTCAAGTCCTGTTGATGGTGTGGTCGTCTCCATAGAAGAGCTGCATGATGATATTCATAATGGCTACAAAGTAGAGATAGACACGTCATACTTCAATGTTGCTCTTCTTAGAGTTCCATTTACTTCAACATTAGAGAGTATTCATATAACCAGAGGAGCTAGACTCTCTGCTCAAAACCAGCTTTCAAATAGCATAAATGAGAATGCAGAGCTTGTATTTTTCGATACAAAGTCATCAAATAGAATTACGGTTGTGCATAAATTAAAGCAGAGTTTCAAAGCAATTGATATTGATATTATTAAAGCTCAAAATCTTATGTACGGCTCAAGATATGGGCTTATGATAAATGGAACAACTACACTATATTTACCAGCAAATTTTAGATTAAATATTGGTCTTGGAAGTGAACTAAGTGCTTCTGAAACCCTTGTAGGTTATTTCACTAATGAGAGTAAAAAGTAGTCTTTACTATTTTTTACTCTGTGATAAACTCTTTTGTAACATTAGCTTATCCAAGTCTACGTCAAAGTCAAAATACTCAGAGTTAAAATTGTTTTTATATATCCTTGAGAGTTGAATAACAGCCCCTTCGTTATTTTTTGACTCAAGATATAAAAGTCCTAGAGCATATCTACTTTCTAAAAAATTACCATCTTTTAGTTTTGAGAGCTCCAAAAGAGCAATTGCATTTTCATGATGGTTTGCCGCAGTTGAAGCAACAGCACCTAAAAAGAGAGTTTGAGCATCTCTTACTTTTAGATTATCAATTAGATTATTGTAGAGTGTAAATGACTCCTCATAAGCTTTGTCATATAGTGATGCAAGAGCCAGTGTGCTTGTTATCTCATGTGTTTGAGATGTTGTTGCTGCCAATACTTCTTTTAAGCGTTCTCTTAAAAAATATAGTTTTCCAGTGATTAGATTTTGTTGAATATATAGATACCTTGTAACATATGCACCATAGTACAAATCAGTAAAATTAAATTTCTGAACTTTTAAATAGTTCATAACTTCATTAGCATATTTCTTATCATCAAAAGTCCCAAAAAGGGTGTCAATTTGCATTAGATGAGGAAGAATCTCATCTGGAAGAAGTGTTGTAAGTTTATTTGCTGCTTTTTGTGCTTCATCTATAGTGTTATTTTTAAGAGCAATTATAATATCAAGTGCTAGGTAAAGAGGTCTTTGCGGATAATCTTTGTCAAGCCAATCCACAGCTGATATATAGTTCTCCTCACTAATAAAAAGAAGTGTTTTGTATAAATCTATCTCTTGTGAAAATTCTTCATTTGCCATCTCATCTTTTATAATTGAGAGAAGTTTCGTGCTGTCTTTATCTATTAATTGAGAGCACATAACCGCATAGATGCCAGAGATATAATTTTTGGCATCTAAGTTATAAGAACGAATAAAGTGTTTTTGTGCGTCAACAAAATTCCCAAGTTGAGCGTATGTAAGGGCTAGATTGTAGTGTAGAGCAGAGTGTTTAGGCTGAATTTCAACAAGCTTTTGGAGCATCTCATTTGCTTCTCTGAGTTTAAATGAGAGCGCTTTTTGAATAGCTTTTATAATCCCTATATTTACACTAGAAGAAGATGCACTTTTTTCAAGATACTCTTTTGCGGAGTCAACATTATCTATGAAAATATTTGTATTTCCTTTTCGTATATAACTTATAGTCTGATTTGCATTAAAGATTTTATACGGTGAGAAGTAAAATATTTTTTGATAGGTGATAGCTTTTGAATTATTTATGGTCTCTCTATAGTGCTTTTGTGCTTGGCTTACATCAAAGAGAGACTCTTTTAGTTTTACTTTTACTGGATATGGTTTATATACCTCTTCGCCAAAAATATCCGTAGCATTTTCTATCTCTTTTGCCCCATCTTGTATCTGACCAGCTTTTAGGTTTATATATCCTATTGCTAGTTGCGCCTTCATTGGCTCTATACCGTTTTTGATTGAATTTTGAAGATATTTTTTGGCTAGTGAAAGGTCTCCTACTCTTGCATAAAGAAGTCCCAAAGTAAAGTCATCTTTCATAGAAGCACTTTTTTCTAGACTCTCAATAGCTTTTACATTATTGTCAAAAAGAGCGTTTATTTTTGCATTTAAACTATTTTGTACTACATCATATTCATTTGTAGTCGGATTATTTAGTGAGCTTAATGCTTCAATATAATTTTGATTGTAGTAGTTGATAAGCGTGTAATAATAAGAGTATAGGGGTGATGATCTCTCTTGAGGAAGATAAGCATATGCTAAATCTATATAATATTGAAATGTTGTTTTATCCTCTAAATGAAGCGCACAAACAGCGGCATTTATAGCACTTACACATCTTTGTTCATTATTTTGTATCGCTTTTGCAAATGAGCCAAGTGCTGTTTTGTATTGAGCCTCTTTAATTTGAGCAACTCCTAGATTGTATGCGGAGACTGCTTCTGAGTATTGTGCTATTTTTTCATATAAAGATAGAGCTTCATTTTTTGAACCGCTTGAATATAGATAGTCAGCTTTTGCTATCATATTTTCAATTTTACTCAGTTCAACGGGCTCTGTAATTGGTTGTTCAAGCCTATCTTCTATATGTTTTGTTGAAGTTACGGCAGGCTCTTTAGATGTTTTTAGTAGTGCAAAAAGAACAATTATGATAACAAGTAAAATAGCAATACCAACAACAATAAAGATGATTTTTTTATTTTTTTTGGATGAAGGTTCTTGATTTGATACCGAAGTCTCTGATGCACTTTTTTCATTAGCGGCATCAATGTCTTCAATAATAATTATCTCTTCTTCTAATCCATTTGCCATTATTTACCTTGAAGTTGTTTCTTTTTTAAAGCAAAAAGAGTGCCATAAAACTAGCCTAAATAGGGCTCAAGCACCTTTGGAATAGTGATACTTCCATCTTCATTTTGGAAGTTCTCCATAATAGCTACTAAAGTTCTACCAACCGCTAAAGATGAGCCGTTTAGGGTGTGAACAAATGAGTTTTTATCTCCATCTTTAAAACGGATTTTTGCTCGTCTAGCTTGAAACTCTCTAGTGTTTGAGACCGAACTAATCTCTCTATAACTGTTTTGCCCTGGAAGCCAAACTTCAAGGTCAATAGTCTTAGCTGCACCAAACCCTAAATCTCCACCGCATAATCTTACAAGACGATGAGGAAGTTCTAGCGCAGTTAGTAAGTCTGAGGCAGTTTGCACCATCTCATCAAAAATTTCATCACTTTGCTCTGGTTTTGCAAGAGAGACAAGTTCAACTTTATGGAACTGATGCTGTCTTATCATCCCTCGCGTATCTCTTCCTGCCGCACCTGCTTCTTTTCTAAAGCAAGATGTGTAAGCGGTCATTTTTATCGGGAGTTGATTTGCACCTAATATCTCATCTTGATAAAGATTTGTAACAGGAACTTCTGCGGTTGGAATTAAAAAAAGTTCTTGGTCTTGAATTTTGTATAAATCATCTTCAAATTTTGGAAGCTGCCCTGTGCCCTCTAGCGCAGCTCTATTTACAAGAGATGGTACACTAACCTCTTCAAAGCCTCTTTTTGAGTTGAAGTTAAGCATAAAGTTTATTAGTGCGCGTTCCAGTTTTGCACCCATTCCAAAAGAGACACTAAAACGGCTAGTTGCTAGTTTTACGCCTCTCTCAAAGTCTATCCAGCCATTTTGCTCAGCTAATTCCCAATGCTCTTTAGGTGTAAAACTAAACTCTTTTGGAGTGAGAACTTTTTTTATCTCTATATTGTCATTTTCATCTTTACCATCTGGAACATCATCATCTGGTATATTTGGAATTGACATTGCAAGAGCTTCAAGAGCTTCTTGTTTTATGCGCTGAATATCAAGTGCTTCAGATATTTTGATTTTATTTTCATCTACTTTTGCTTTGAGTTCAGTCGTATCTCTGCCCTCTTTTTTGTATATGCCAAAATCTTTGCTCATACTGTTTTGAGCTGCTTGAAGTGTTTCGTATTCAACTTTTGCAACTTTTAGTTCTTCATTTTTTATCTTTAAATTCTCAAGTAATTGGGCATCTACACCTTTGCGAGACAGCTTGTCGCTTATAGTTTGAAAATCTTTTTGTATTAATTTTAAATCAATCATTTTTGTCCTTAATTATATTAGTATATCACGAGCTAGTTGGAACTGATTTGCAGTCATTAAGTGAATTTTTGGATGAAGTTTTTTTAAATCTAAAAATAAATTTCTGCTAAGCTCAAAACCTACTCTATACTCTTCATCACTTCCCTTTTCATGGGCTTCTCTGAGAAGTTCTATCCACTCATCTGGTACATTTATTCCTGGAACATGAGCAGATAAAAACTGAGCAGTGCGAAGTTTTGTAATAGGAAAAATTCCTAAAATAAGTTCGGCATTTTTATTTTCATTGTTAGATGCAGTGTTTGCTGCATCTTTTAATTCAAGTAGGAGTTTCGCATTTTCTATATCATAAACTGGTTGCGTTATTATTCCAAGCGCTCCATGTTTTATCTTTTTTTGCATCTTCTTTTGAAGTGTTTTTGGATTTTTTGCATACGAGTTTACAACTGCAAAAGGGTAAATTTCAAGAGGCTGATGAGCTAAAGGTTTTCCTGCATAGTTTATACCGCTGTTAAAACAAGAGATAATATCTAAAAGAAGAGTACTGTCTGCTTCAAAGACCCCTTTTGTATGAGGTTGATCTGATATTGTTGCAGGGTCGCCAGTTAGAGCTAAAATTGCTCTTACATTAACTTCATTAGAGCCTAAAAGGTCTGATTGAAGTGCTATTTTATTTCTATCACGCATACTCATGGTTGCAATTACTGGTTTGTTAAATCTATCTTGGAGCATTTTCGCGGCAAATAGTGAGTTGTATTTTAGTTTTGCAAGAGGGTTGTCTGTTGTTGTAAAACCATCAACTAGTTTATCGAGTCCTAGCTCTGCAATTGATTCAATTATTGGCGAAAAAATAGGTGAGTGAGATGGAGTTGTCTCAAGCGTTATATATGTGTCGTTTTTTAGTTTATTTATGAGTTCATCAAACAAAAAGCATCCTAAATGGGTATAATTGCGCAATTATAACAGATAGGGAAGTAATATATGTTGAAATTAGCTGTTTTTGATTTTGATTCTACGCTCATGGATGGCGAGACGATAGATTTTTTCGCACAAGAGCTGGGACTCGGAGAAGAAGTTAGTAAAATAACCGAAGCTGCTATGAGCGGAGAGCTTGATTTTTTTGAATCACTTCAACAAAGAGTAGGGCTACTAAAGGGTCTTGAATATAGTGTAGTTGAGAGAATCAGCCAAAATCTACCATATATGAAGGGTGCGCAAGAGACGATAAAAGAGCTAAAAAGCAGAGACATGAGAGTTGTCTGTTTTAGCGGAGGATTTAGAAGTGCAACGGGATATGCTAAGAGTATCTTGGGATATGATGCTGATTTCTCTAATGTTCTTCATCATAAAAATCAAATTCTTACAGGCTTGGTAGGCGGAGACATGATGTTTAACTACTCAAAGGGCGATATGTTAGTTCGATTACAAGCTCTTTTAGGTATTAAAGAGAGTGAGACGTTAGTTTGTGGAGATGGAGCAAATGACCTCTCAATGTTTGCTCATGCTGGAAAAAGAGTCGCTTTTTGTGCAAGAGAGATACTCAAAAAAGAGGCAAATATAGTGATAGAGACAAAAGATTTAACTCAAATTTTGGAGAAGATATAGTGCTTACAAATAGTATCTGGAAACAGTATAACAGTGAAAATAGCTTTAGAGAGTTGTTGGCAAGTTTTTGCAAAATCAGCGATGTTGATTTGATAGAAGATGATAAGAGGCTTTATAATGCGCTAAAAGCAAAGCTTACAAAAAAAGAGCTTAAGCTTTTTGCAATGGATAGTGCAAACGTTAGCGATGAGACTATCAAAAGTGATTTTGCTTACAGCGATGATGAGCTACAAAATGCAAAGTTTAAGCTCTATAAAAAGCTAAAACAAGACAAAGTAAGACTAAGTTTTAGAGCAAGTAGCATAGAGGATTTTGAGTAAGCTAGTTTGATAAAATGATTTTAAAAGAGACTCTTCTTGATTTCTCTTTATCTTCATTATGTTGCACTATAACTCTCTTTGAAAAGCTAAGGCCACTACCTTTTAATAGCTCGCTTAGCCATACCTTTGTCTCTTGGTTTTGTGTGTTAAATACATAGCTGATAGTTGAAAATGATCGTTTCATAGATAGCTCTGTATTGTTTATATAACCTTTTGAAAAATCGCTACTGCCCCATTCACTTGATGTGTGCCCACTAACTTCTAGGGTGTTTAATATTTCGCTATTTTTCTTTAAAAAAGGCAAGAGTTTAGCACTGAATTTTTGTAAAAAAAGTTTTTGACTTGAAGTAAGTATAAACTCCCCAACGTTAAAATAGAGGCTTTTATCAATAAGCTCTATTGTTAAATCCTCTTTTATTATCAGTTTTTTAGCTGCAATCTCATCTCTAAAAAGGTCTAAGAGTTGAGCATAAAAAGAAGTTGTAGCTGTTTTTTTAGAGACTTGTGCCATAGATAGATTGCTGTTTAGTTTTACAATCCACATATTACTCTCTTGAGACTCTTTGTCTGTGTGAATACCAGCGACCCCGATTTGAGAGTTGTGCAAAATGCTAAGAGCATAAAAAGCATCACGTGCATCAGAGCCATAGTGCTCTTGTGTCAGCATCTTGAAGTTACTATCAAAAAGTATTGCGAGTCCGTCTGTGTTGTATGTATCCTCAACAATTCCAACACCAACTATTTTTCCATCTGAGAACTCTTTTATATCTTTTAGAACTGAGGAGTAATTTGTGTAAATGCTCTTATCAAGAAGAGTGTTTTTTTGTAAATCTATTTTGAGCAATCTTATCTGCTCTTTGTTCATATCATTTGTTTGTGAGAGCGACAGGGCAAAAGTATTGTCTCTTAATTTTACTATTTTATGAGCTGTTGTATTTTTTTCGCCTTTTATATCATAAAGCCAAATTTTTTCTCCATGCTGTGTAACCCTCAAGAGAGTTGCAGTTTTTGAACTACCGCTATGTTTTTGTCCGAGAATAACAATAGAACCATCTTCTGCTTCTGCTGCGTCAACTCCACTCTCATCTTCAGCCGAGCCATATTTTTTGCTCCATAGCATCTCCCCTTGTCTCGAAAATCTACTTAAATATATGTCGTTTAAGCCAAGACCTCCTTTAAAGAGATTCTCTGTGTCTGTTCTTGAAGTTGCAGACGAACCAATTATCAAAATACCACCATCGCGCAAGAGGTGAATTTTACTCATCTTGTCTTGATTTGGAGTTCCAAATATCTTATGAAATATCATATTTGCATTCGCATCGAGCCCAAGAACAACTAGTGAGCCATCAAGAGTGTTTCCACCTACTATATAGCCATTTTCAGGACTCTTAACTACTCCCAACGCCTCAGCAAATTGTGATAGTTTTATAGATTTTCTAAGTTCTATATCCGCGTAAGAATCTACTTTGATAAGGTGTATCAAAGAGCCATTAGAGTTTGATAAAGAAGCAAGATAGTCAAATGCATTTCTGTACACGCCATCATTAGGTTTGTCAGTACCTTTTTTATAAGGTTTAATAAAACCAACAGCGCTCATTGAGCGGTCAAAATCTTCAGTAATATCAAGAAGTGCATTATTGAAAGGTTCATCAATTATGATAGAAAATGGTACTTGTTTTGAGTAAAGAGAGGAGATTATAGTGATAATTATTAATAAATAGCGCATATTTCTACTTTTTAACTATTGTATAGCAAAAAATATTCCTAAAATAAATGGTAGTGAATTTAAAAGGGAGGAGTGTAAATGCCCAAAGATGGGCATTTAATTGAAAATTATCTTAAATTTTCAAATGGAGCAGTTACAACTGTGCTACGAGTTACAGTGTATGGAACTAATGCAGCAGCACGAGCTCTTTTTATAACAGTAGCAATCATGTCTTGGTGACGTTTACAGTTACCTGTTAAACGGCGAGGCATAATTTTGTATCTCTCTGAAAGTGAGAAGCGAAGAGCTCCTACATCTTTATAGTCCATGAAGTCAACTTTTGCTTCACAATATTTACAGTATCTTTTTTTATACTTTCTTCTTTCTGCCATGTTATCTCCTTGTGTTATCTAATATTCTAAAATGGAATTTCATCTTCATCAATGTCTATCTCTGGGATGGAACTGCTACTTGGCATCTGTTGAGCACTTGGCTTTTTATAGCTTTGTGGTTGCTGTTGATAACTAGGTTGTTGATAGCTCTGAGTTGGCTGATTTTGCTGTATCGGATAATCATCTGATGGCGCAGCAGCACTATTTTTAGAGTCTAACATCTGCATAGTTTCAACAACAACAGAGTGCTTTGAACGCTTCTGTCCGCTTTGATCTACCCATTGGTCAAAGTTAAGTCTACCTTCTACTAGGATTTTACTCCCTTTTCTAAGGTATTGGTTGGCAACCTCTGCGCTTCTAGCAAAGAATGTAATATCTACAAAACATACTTCTTCTCTCTTTTCACCATTAACGGTAAATTTACGGCTTGTTGCAAGACCAGTATTGGCAATGCCCATTCCACCTTGAGAGTATCTCAGTTCTATGTCTCTTGTTAAATTTCCAACCAAAATAACTTTGTTATACATGAATCTTCCTTCTTTGTTTAGGCGTTAGCCAATTACTGTGACGCTGTTGTTTCTACTCTTCTTCTTCTGTTTCTTCAAGTGCTGCAGGAATTACAACTTCTTCAACTTTAGCTTCACCAGCTGGTTGAGTTGCTTTTTTCTGAGCTTTTTGAACAAGTTGATTCCAAGCTGTTACTTCACGGTTAGTATCGTACTTGATAGTTACAAAACGAAGTAGCTCTTCATTTATACGAAAACGTCTCTCAATTTCGCTAATTGCCGAAGGCTCAACTGAATAGTAGATAACATGAAAATATCCACGCTCATTTTTTCCAAGTGGGTATGCTAATTTTCTCATACCCATTGCATCTCTTGCTGCTATTTCGCCACCGTTAGAAGTGATAACTTCTTCAATTGCGCTAATGTTAGCTTGAATTTCTTCAGCTGTTAATGTTGGTTTTACGATTACTAGGTTTTCGTAATTTCTCATAGAGTATAATCTCCCTTTGGTATTTCGCCCATAAAATAGGCTTTTGTTTCCCTTTCGGATGTATATATATCGAAATATATTATCGATACAAAGAGAAAGGAACGGCGGATTATACAGAAAAGTTACTTAAAAAAACACTAAGCCGTTATATATTTTATTTTTTTAGGATATAGTTTTATTCAATAAATATGGAGATTGTATGTCAAAAAGAAAAAAAATAATTCCTAAAAAAAGTTCAAATTTTTTAAGCTATATTGCTTGGAGTTTGGTATTTATAATTGTAGTTTTAGCCTCATTTGTCTCTGGATATTATGTCGGACATGATAGCGCAAAAGAAGATGCTATCAAAAAAGAGCACTCCAAAGAAAAAATAAAACAATCAATGATAAAAAAACTAGAACAAGAGAGCGCTAAAAGACAGAGTCAAAAAGATGAGCAGAGTGTTAATGATAGATTGAAAGAGGTTTTAAAAAAAGAGCCTGTTAAAGTTGAACCATCTAAAGAGTCTAATGATAGCAATGAGACATCTTCACTCTCAATAAAAGAGGTAGTTGCACAGTATGAAAATGCTTCACATGAGGTTGAAGAAGCGGTTTTACCAAAAGCTCCTGAGCGTAAAATAGTTAAAAGCTCTAAAAGACCAAAGTTAGCAATTATCATTGATGATGTTAGCGTAAAATCACATATTAGTGCTGTAAAAGGCCTTCATCTTCCTATTACTATGTCTTTTTTACCACCAAGTAAAGCCAGACCTTCTTCTCATATTTTAGCAGCTCAAGAGAGTTTTTATATGGTTCACTTGCCGATGGAAGCACAGAGTTTTAAAGCAGAAGAACCATTAACATTAAGAGTTGATGATTCAAATGAAAAAATTATACAAAGAGTCGAAGAGATAAAAAAACTTTTTCCAAAAGTAAAATATATAAACAATCACACAGGAAGTAAGTTTACAGCGGATGAAGCTGCGATGGATAGGCTTATTTTAGCACTTAAGAGCCATGATATAATATTTGTAGACAGTAGAACAACAGGAGCTTCAAAAGCACAAAAAATCTCAAAAAAATATGCGCTAGAGTACATAGGAAGAGACGTTTTTTTAGATCACAAGATGGATAAACCATATATATTGTCACAGATTAAAAAAGCAATTGAGATTGCAAAGAAGCATGGAAGCGCCATAGCGATAGGGCATCCACATGCAAATACAATTGCAGCAATTAGTGAGTCAAAAAAACTTTTTTCAGACGTAGATTTAGTTTTTGTGAACAAACTTTAAAACATGAGCAAGATAGAGTTTGAAATACCTGAACTTTTATCTATGAAAAAGTATCCAAAAGAGATATTTTATAGCGGTAACCTCTCTCTCTTAAGTAGTCCAAAAGTCTCAATCGTAGGAAGCAGAAAGCCTACTAAATACTCGCGACTCTTTATAGAAAAACTATCATCTGCTCTCTCAAAAAGCGGTATTTGTATCGTAAGTGGCGGTGCCATGGGAATAGACGCAAGTGCTCATATAGGAGCTACCTCTTATAATACTATATCGGTTTTGCCATGTGGTGTTGATGTGCGTTACCCAGCAGTAAATAAAAATTTACTCAGTGAAATAGAAAAAAATGGACTTTTATTAAGTCAGTTTAAGAGTGGAAGTAGCGCTACTTCGTGGAGTTTTGTAGTTAGAAATGAACTTGTTGTCGCTCTTGGAGAGGTTTTGGTTGTTGGCGAAGCAGAGATTGATAGTGGGACCATGAGAAGCGTAGAGTTTGCTCTGGGTATGGGTAAGGAGATTTTTGTACTTCCTCAACGTCATGGAGAGAGTGATGGGACAAATCAACTTCTGCGTGATAAAAAAGCAGAAGCTATCTATGACATAGACGAGTTTGTATCGAGGTTTTCTACAAATAAAGTTGATACACTAGAAGCAGAAGATGAGTTTATGGAGTTTTGTAAAAGAAATCCAACTTATGATGCAGCCTTGGCTAAATATCCGCAAAAACTTTTTGAAGCAGAGTTAAACGGTGATATAGAAATAAAAAATGGTGTAGTTATTAGATTATAAAATCAGCATAGCATCGCCATAAGAGTAGAATCTGTACTCTTTATCAATCGCTATGGCATAAAGCTCTTTTGCTTTATCTACCCCTATAAAAGAGGCAACTAACATGATAAGTGTTGATTTTGGAAGATGAAAATTTGTAAGTATATGATTTACTCTAAGAGGTTTGTTGTTTGGATGCAAAAAAAGATTTGCTTCTCCTCTTTGTTGCTCTTTATTTCTCGCATAAAATTCAATGGTTCTTGTTGAAGTTGTTCCAACGCTTAAAATTGGCATCTCAGAATCAAGAATCTTTTTTGCGCTATCTGAAATATCGTAATACTCAGAATGCATAGGGTGCTCAAGTATCTCCTCACATTCAACAGGCTTAAAGGTACCGCTTCCAACATGAAGCGTAATGTATGCATGTTGGAAGTTAGAACATACTCTTTCATGTTGCTCTTTTGTAAAGTGAAGTGATGCAGTTGGTGCTGCTACTGCTCCCTCTTCTTTAGCAAAAACACTCTGGTACTCTCTCTCATCTTCTTTGTTATCTTCTCTTTGTATATATGGCGGAAGTGGAATATGACCAATCTTATCTATTATAGGAAGTATCTCCTCGAAACGTAAAAGAGAGTTGTTTTTATAAAAGTTTACAACTCTGCTTCCATCTTCAAGCAGCTCTATAATCTGGGCAACTAGCTCTGCTCCAAGAGATATTTTAGTTCCAATTTTTACTTTTCCTCTTGTGAAAACATGAATATTATGGGCATTTAACGCTCTATTGATTAGAAGTTCTATTTTCCCGCCACTCTCTTTTTGCCCAAAAAGTCTAGCTTTTATAACTTTTGTATCATTAAAGATAAGTGCACAATTTTTAGGGATAAATTTTTCAAAATCGTAAAAGTGTGCGTGTGAAATTTGACCACTCTCTCTATCGTAAACAAGGAGTTTTGCATTGTCTCTAGGAGTTGCTGGGTGGGTCGCTATGAGCTCTTTTGGGAGAGTAAAATCATAGCTTGAGGTGAGTAGCTCACTGCTACTCATGCTAGTTCTCTATTTTTTTTGTTTCTTCTTCTGCATCTTCTTCATCATCATCCTCATCTTCTTCTTCGATCGGAGAAGCAGGATTTACAGCTCTAACTATTAAAATTGATGCACCATAAAGAATGGTAAGTGGAAGTGCCATAAGAAGTTGTGTTAAAACATCTGGAGGTGTTAAAAGAGCAGCTACGATAAAGATAATAACAATTGCATATCTGAAAAAATCTATCATCTGTCTATCGTTAACCATTCCAAGAAGCGCTAAGAAGTAAGCAAAAACAGGAAGCTCAAATGCGATTCCAAAACCAAACATGATTTTTGTAAAAAATCCTACATAATCTTCAATATTTATAAGAGGAGTAAATTTAAAACTACCAAAAGCTATAAGGAAATCAAAACCAAATGGAGTAACAACATAGTAGGCAAAAAGAACACCAATTGCAAACATTATAGTTCCACCCAGTATAAAAGGGAGAACCATTTTTTTCTCATTTGCATATAGTGCAGGAGCCACAAATGCCCATATTTGTGCAAGAATTATAGGTAGAGCTCCAACGATTGCTGCAAAAAATGATACTTTTAATGCAACAAAAAATGCACCTCCAACTTGGTTGGTAGTTACCATACCATCTGCTGCATGAAGAGATACTTTACCAACTTCAAGAAGAGCTGAATTTAATGGCGCTACTATCCACTCTAAAATTGGTTCATGAAAGTAAAACATAACAAAAAACATAACAATTAAGCTA
The DNA here is from genome assembly GCF_059705345.1 of Sulfurimonas limnophila. Classification (NCBI taxonomy): domain Bacteria; kingdom Pseudomonadati; phylum Campylobacterota; class Epsilonproteobacteria; order Campylobacterales; family Sulfurimonadaceae; genus Sulfurimonas; species Sulfurimonas limnophila. Next base: position 1,762,843 of record NZ_AP046127.1, on the reverse strand, counting down.
CCAACAGAGATAGCTAATCTTTTTCTTAATTCAATTAAATGTGGTTTTATCTCATCAAACATTTTTACTATCTTCTTCTAATTTATCTTCAATTTGAGTGTTTTTTTTCTTAGGCAGGGTTACTGTTTCAGGCTTGTTTTCTGGAACGTTATCTTTTTTTGGTGCGTCAAAAATATCATCAAATGTATCGTCTTCAAGGGTTGTTAGTTTTGCTGCCATCTGTTTTATATCAGTAGCGCTCTTTACTTGATTTGAAGCGTCAAGAAGCTCTTTTTTATATGCCAATGCTTCATCTTTTATGCTTTTTACTTGCATCTCTTCTTCTATCGTGTTTTTCATAGTGTTGATAGTGTTTTTAGTGCTTCTAAAAAATTTAGCAATTTGAACCATAGCCTCTGGCAATTTGTCAGGACCAAGAAAAAGAATAGCGATAACAGCGATAATAATAATTTCAGTAAAACCCATACCAAACATAAACAATCCTCAAATTATAGTGAAGCAGGATTCTAACTAAAAAATAATTAATCTATGATATAAACAGGGCAATCTCATCTGCAAGTAGATAATCAGTGTTATAAAAGGTATCATTTTTAAATATAAGTTTTTTTTCATTAACTAAAAGGTTAGCACGTTGAAGCTCTTTTTCATTTAGTATATTTATCGATATTCCAACACAAGAGCGTAAACCTAAAAATATCTGTTCAATCTTTTTATCCTCTTGGCTTAAAGATTCTGTTTTAATCAAAGTTGGATTGCTTATGTACTCATCAACATCTGAAGTTGGGTAGTATCTTTGCAATCCAAGCTTGCCAACAGCACCGCTACCAAGCCCAATATACTCTTTATAAAGCCAATACCCAAGGTTGTGAGTACTTTTATAAGTACCAAAGTTGCTTATTTCATACTGCTCAAATCCATGGCTTTTTATATTTTTAAATAGCCACGAAGTGAGAGTTAATCTCTCTTTTGACATATAAGGTTTTGATTCAAATGGGGTTTTTTCTTCAATTGTTAGTGCATATGCGCTGATATGGTTAATTGGAAGAGAAAAAGCTGTGTCTAAATCATGCTTTAATAGCTCTTTTGTATCGCCAAGTGTTGCATAAATAAGATCAAGAGAAATATTTTCAAAACCTACTTTTTTAGCATTTAAAACTGCCTCTTTAGCTTGAGTTGCACTGTGTGCACGGTTAAGGATTCTGAGTTTGTCTTTGTCAAAACTTTGAACTCCAAAACTTATACGATTTACCCCAAGCGTGTGCATTCCCTCAAGCCACTCGAAAGTGGCACTATTTGGATTTGCTTCACTTGTTATTTCTATATCAGCCATAAAATATGGCTTTAGCGTTTCAAAGATAGTTTTGTAGTGCTTTGGTTCAACAGTAGAAGGGGTTCCTCCACCGATAAAAACGGACTCGATAGAGTTTTCTTTAACATCAAATCGCTTAAGTTCAAGCTCAAGTTGAGTTGATAAAGCTTTCATGTAGCTCTCTTTTAGATGAAACTTATCAACATAAGAGTTGAAGGCGCAGTAAGAGCATTTAGAATCGCAAAATGGAATATGAATATATAGTAGCAAGTGGCTTCTCCCTAAGATGAAAATTATAGCTTTTTTTTCACTTTTTATTATTATTCATATTTAAAGTGATGTATGATAATGTTTTATAAAATAAATTGATAATAAGTAGCTATTTTGAATGATGTAGTAACAATAGAAGAGAACCTCTTAAAACTAGGAAAACTCTATGCAGATGGTGATGAAAAACAAAAATATGCGATAGCGACACTACTGGAAGAGATTTTAAGCTGTAAAAGCATCAGCGATATCCATCTGCAAATTGATAAAATAGATGAAGCAACCAATCTGCCAAACAGAGAAGCTCTTATGAAAGATATAGTGGTGCTTCAAGATGAAGCAATGCTTATCATGCTTCATATAAATCAGCTAGAGCCAATTAAGCAGTTGTACGGTTTTGAAATTGCTAGAGAAGTCATAATCGATAAAAGCAAAAAACTACAAGATATGATTACGGAAGAAAATGTCACTCTCTATAGTTTAAACCTTCAAAAATTTGCAATTCTTGTAAAAAACAGAACTCTTTTTGAAAAATATCTCTCTATCTTGAACTATTATATTTTTAATAATATGGACAACAATCTTTTTTGTACTACAAATGGAGAAGAGATAATCTCTGATTTTACCGCAGGTATCTCTTATGGAAATGAGCATTTGCATCATATGGCAAATGTAGCACTTCAAGAGGCTATTTCTCTAAAGGAGAGATATAGAGTATATGAAAATGACCCAGAATATATTTTTTCAAGAAAAGCAGTTTTAAATAAGCATCAAGTTTATAAAGAAGCTTTGCATAATGGCTGCATCGTGCCTTATTTTCAGCCGATTATAGATGCAACTGATGGGTCTGTTACAAAGTATGAAGCACTAGCAAGATTAAAACTTTTTGATGGAACAATTATTACCCCGTATGATTTTTTAGATGCAGCAATTGAGGACAATACTTTTGAATTTTTTACAAGACAGATGATGCAAAAAGTCTTTCTTATCTATGAAAAATGTAGTGCTGAAATATCTATTAACTTGACATATAAAAATCTAAAATCTCAAAGTATGCTCGATTATATAAAAAATAGATTAGATAAATATGGCGGAGATAGAATCACTTTCGAGATAGTTGAGACTGAAGAGATAGATGACTATGAAGTTGTAGAGAAGTTCATTGAGATGATTAAAGAGTATGGCAGTAAAATATCTATTGATGATTTTGGCTCTGGATACTCTAATTTTACAAACTTGATAAAACTACATATAGATTTTTTAAAAATAGATGGGACACTTGTAAGTAAGGTTTTAGTAGATGAAAAAGCAAAGTTTATGGTTAAAGGACTTATAGAGTTTTCAAAGAAAATAAAAATTAAAACAGTTGCAGAGTTCGTAAGCTCATATGAGATAGCTGAGTGTGTTAGAGAGCTTGGCGTTGATTATTTTCAAGGATATTACTATGGAGAGCCAAAAGAGGCTCTTTTTTATGGGTTAGAATAGAGAAAAACTCTATTGAGATAGATTATTTAGAGTATGTATGATGTCATCCATTTTGTTACTTATTAGGCTAACTTCACTTGAAATGTCATTTACCTCTCTAGCGTTTCTGTTTAGTGCATCTGAACTCTCAGAAATTGATTGAATGAGAATATTTGTTGTCGCAGAAGTCTCAGCAAGGCTTTTTTGAGTTCTCTCAGCTAGTTTTCTTACCTCGTCTGCAACAACAGCGAATCCACGTCCATGCTCTCCAGCACGGGCTGCTTCGATAGCCGCATTTAGTGCTAAAAGATTTGTTTGCTCGGCGATATCACCGATAGTCGCTAAAATAGTTTTTGTCTCATTAGCGTTAGTTACTAAAGTTTGTAGGTTCTCAACCATATCATCCTCTTTTTGAGCAACATTATGGATTCTGTTTACTGTATCGTTTATCATACTCTTTAGATCTTTAACAGTTGAGTTTGTGATAGTTGAGATTGTATCATTGAGTTTTTTAGATGATTCAACAATTGTTTTTTGACTATCTCTGTTTTTTGTCTCCATAGTTTGAAGGGCTTGGCCAAGTTCATTTATATTGTTTAATAAATCTGCCATTTTAGCTTCTACATGTACATCACTTCTTGTCGCGAATAGACCTTGTGAGAACTTTTGAAGTGTATTTATAGCGATGTCAAGATTCTCCTCTGATGAATCAAGCATGTTGTTTAGGCTGTTTCTAAGTACATGAACATAAGGAGTTTTTGAATCAGATGCTATTCTACAAGAGAAATGCCCTTTTGCAACTTTGTCTGTTAGAAGAACCATCTCACCAGCTACTCTTGTATCTTCAAGCACAGATGCCTGATATGTTGTTACAATTTTATTGAAGTTTTTTTCAGCTTCATTTGGAGTGTTTTCATCAATTTTTATCTTATTTCTCTTAAACTCCATCATTTCTATAAGCTCTAATCTCTTTTGATTAAGAAGATTTGTTGTTGATGTAGAGCTTGTTTTCATATTTGTTGCAATTACAAGTATAAACCCTATAACAGCTACTGCAACGTGCGCAAGAGTATTGTCTGTTAAAAACAGAGAAGCGATTAAAATTGAAAAAGTTAATGTAACGATTATGTTTTTTATGTTGTTATTCATCTGGATTTCCTATCTTAATGTTTTGTATAGCGCTTCGGCTTCTTGGATTTCTTGATCTGATGGCTTTCTTCTGCAAGAGAGGTAAGTTTGCTCTTTTCTTGTAGTGTCATACATCGGATAAACTGTTGCATAAACCCAGTAAAATCCGCCGTCTTTAGTCATGTTTTTAACATAACCGCTCCAGATTTTTCCATTTTTAACGCTCTCCCACAAGTCCTTAAAAGCTGCTTTTGGCATATCTTTATGACGAACTACATTATGAGGTTTTCCAACCAACTCTTCAAGTGCATAACCTGCAACTTTACAAAAATCATCATTTGCAAATATGATAATACCCTTAGCGTCAGTTTGCGAGACTAAAAAATCATCATTCTTCAAGACATACTCTTTCATTATTTACTCTTTTTTTGGAATATGTCGCAATTATAGCATGTAAAATAAATATTGGGTTGTGAATTAGTTTATTTTAATACCATCTTTTGTACAATTGCACCAATATTATATGAAGTGAAACTATGACAAAAAAAGATTTATATCGTCCTAATGTTGCGATGATTATCGTCTCAAGTTCTTATCCTTTATCAAGAGAAATTTTCCTTGCACAAAGAAATGATATGCTTGATGTTTGGCAATTTCCACAAGGCGGAATAGATGCTGGAGAAGAGATTCAAGAAGCACTATTTAGGGAGCTAAAAGAGGAAATAGGCACTGACAATGTAGAAGTTATAGCTGAATTTCCTGAGTGGATATCTTATGATTTTCCGCCAAAAATAGCTCAGAGTATGAAGCCTTTTATAGGACAGACGCAGAGATATTTTTTGGTAAAACTACACGCTGATGCTGTGATAAATATAGAGACTGCTGAACCTGAGTTTCGTGAGTATAAATTTGTAAGCGTAGATGAAGCGTTGAGCCTTAGTGCTAGTTTTAAAAAAGATGTTTATGAGAGTGTTATAACTTATTTTAAAAAAGAGGGATTATTGTAGATGTTGATAGTTCAAAAATTTGGCGGAACAAGTGTTGGTGATTTAGAGCGAATCCAAAATGTAGCTTTTCGTGTCTCTGAGACGAAAAAAGCTGGAAATGATGTTGTTGTGGTTGTCTCTGCAATGAGTGGAGAGACAAATAAACTTGTAGCGTACGCAGAGCATTTTTCAAAAAACCCTGCACGTGGCGAAGTTGATATGTTGCTAAGTTCTGGCGAGAGAGTAACTGCTTCACTTTTGGCAATTGCCCTTAGCGAGATGGGATTTCCTGCTGTTTCTATGAGTGGAAGAAAAGCTGGAATCGTAACGGACAATATTCATACAAAAGCTCGTATTGAAGAGATAGACCCAACCGCAATGAATAAGGCTATACAAGATGGAAACATAATTGTTGTTGCTGGTTTTCAAGGTGTTTCTCAAGATGGAAATGTAACAACACTTGGACGTGGCGGAAGTGATTTAAGTGCTGTTGCGATAGCAGGAGCAATAAAAGCTGACTTATGCGAAATATATACTGATGTAAGCGGAATTTTTACAACTGATCCCCGTATTGAGCCAAAAGCAAAGAAGCTGGATAAAATCTCTTATGATGAGATGTTGGAACTTGCCTCTCTTGGGGCAAAAGTGCTTCAAAACCGCTCTGTAGAGTTAGCAAAAAAATTAAATGTAAATTTAGTAACAAGAACAAGTTTCTCAAATGAAGAGGGAACATTAATAACGAAGGAAGAAAATATCATGGAAAAACCATTAGTTAGCGGAATAGCATTAGATAAAAATCAAGCACGTGTTTCATTAGTAGGCGTAAAAGACAGACCAGGAATTGCGTCTGACATCTTTACAAAATTATCAAACAACAACGTAAATATAGATATGATAATTCAAAATGTAGGACATGACGGTAAAGCAAATATAGATTTTACTGTTCCTGTTAGTGACTTAAATGACGCAAAAAAAGTTATGGATTCATTTGTAAAAGAGTCTGAAGTAGATGAAGTCTCTTATGATGAAAATATCTGTAAAGTCTCTATCGTAGGCGTTGGCATGAAGTCTCACACTGGCGTCGCTGCAAAAGCCTTTTCGGTAATGGCTGCTGAGAATATAAACATAAATATGATTTCTACTTCAGAGATAAAAATCTCTATGATAATCGCTGAAAAGTATGCAGAACTATCTGTTAGAGCGCTTCATAGTGCTTATGAGTTAGATAAGTAATGAATAATTTTATTCTCTACTTTGTCGAGGAGGCATGAGTAGCATGTCAGAATTTTCGCAGTGGAGTTTAGATGCTATAAGAAAAGAGGGCGGTTGTTTTAGTTGGCTAGAAGAGCAACGCTTTGACTGGACAACGACAACTTCCCAAGCTTTAGAGCAGATTCTTAATGGTAAAACAATTATTTTAATTACTGATGAGAAAAGAAAGTGGTTTGAGACCTATATTTTAGATTTTTTAAACTCTTTGCAGGTAGATAGACCTCTTTTACCAATAATAAGCATAGATAGCGTTTATAGACACTACAACAGTATAAATGGCGGAGAGATGATAGATATAGTTGAAGATGTTATCTCTTTGGCGCATAAAGATGATTATTTCTACTGGTACATAGGTAGAGGAGATGATAAGAGAGCTGATATTGCCAAGAGAAAAGATTCAAGCTATTTTTGGATTTTTGATGAAGAGTATTTAAATGCACTGCACTTAAAGTCTTATGATAAACTCTTAGATATTAAGCTTCTTCAACTATATCGCCTCTTTAATGCCTCGCTAAATGCAGCGATGTTTGGAGAAGTTGATGTTGGAGTCTGATTTTACAAAGAGTCACATTGTAATTACATCAGACATAGAAGCAGAATTTGAGAGATTAAATGATGTGCTAAAACCAAACAGAGTGGTTGGTTTTATAACAGAAGATGAGTTTAAAATAGAACATGCAAGAGCAGCAATTGCAGAAGCATACATTAGTGAATCTCAAACAAAATATATCATCCTTGGATCAAGCAATTTTAATGCAGTTTCACAAAACTCCCTTCTCAAAGTCCTTGAAGAACCTCCTAGAAATATAGAATTTATCATCTTGTCTAGCTCAACATCAAATCTTCTTCCAACGGTTCGCTCAAGATTACCTATCTTTAAGGGCAAAAAAGAGCACAAAGTTTATGAGATAGAGTTTAGTCTTGCACGAATAAATTACAGTGATATTTTTGAGTTTTTAAAAAAAGTTGCAAAATTAAAAAAGAGTGAAGCAAAGAGTCTTGTTGAAGCACTCTACCACAGAGCAACCGTTGTTGATGAGCTGATACTTACAAAAATGCAACTTGAAAATTTTGACAGAGCATATAGGCTCTTAGAGTTAAATGCAAGAGCACAGAGCGTTTTTGCTCTTATCTTGATGAGTTTTGCAGGAGATAAAAATGCAGCTTGAACTTTTATCTAACGAGATAGATATAAAAAAATATCTTAGAAATCTAAATGTCGATAGTGGCGGAGTCTCTATTCTTGGCTCAAAAGCTGAACATTATATTGTACTAATTAGAGATTTACATGTAGGTGGCGCAAATATATTAAAACAAGATGCGCTTAGTGTCGGCGCAGATTTAGCAGTGCCTCGTGGAACGGTTATCGCACAAACACCTTATGTTGATGCAATTTTGATAGCTACTTCAAGAGAGTTGGAAAAACTCTCTAAAAAAGAGTTGGCACAACCTTTTGGGCTAAGTGAAGTAGCAAAAAAGCTACAAGATATTTTAAAGATAAAAAGTGATTCAAAAGCCCAAGTAATGGGCATTATAAACGCTAACGATGATAGTTTTTTCTCAGATTCAAGATTTAGTGACAAAGAGGCAATAGAAGCTATTAAGAAGATGATTGATGATGGTGCAGATATTATAGATATAGGTGGGGTCTCTTCAGCACCATCTGCTAAAGTTGTATCTAAAGAGGAAGAGCTAAGAAGAGTAAAACCAATTCTTGATCTAATACAATCTCAAAAACTCTATAAAGAGGCGCAATTTAGCATAGATAGCTATGAGCCTTTAGTTATTGAGTATGCCCTAAAATGTGGCTTTAGAGTTGTAAATGATATTACAGGGCTCCAAAGTGATGAAGTTTGCAGGCTTTGTGCAAGTAATGGGGCAAGAGCAATTATCATGCATATGCAAGGAACACCACAAACTATGCAGGATAAACCAGAGTATGAAAATATTTTGAGTGATGTTTATACTTTTTTTGAACAAAGAATAGAGAAGGCCAAATCTTTAGGAGTAAAAGATATAGTCTTGGATGTTGGAATAGGATTTGGAAAAACGTTAGAGCACAATTTGATGCTCATAAAAAATCTAAAACATTTTAAAACTCTTGGGTATCCTTTATTGATTGGCGCTTCAAGAAAATCGATGATTGATAAAATTTCGCCCTCACATGCTAGTGAGAGACTGGCAGGAACGTTGGCTATTCATCTTGAAGCTGTAAAAAATGGAGCTTCTATGGTTCGAGTTCATGATGTTTATGAGCATGTACAAGCGCTTAAAATAAAAAAAGCACTAGATGAGATTTAGAGTAGATAACGCTTTATATAGAACAAACCCTATTTCTACCGCTATTTTTTGCTTCATAGAGGGCATCGTCTACTCTTTTTAGCATATCAATGCTTTTATCTTTAGTGTTGTATGAGACAACACCGATACTAGCCGTTACATGCACTACATGCTCAAACTTGTGTTCATCCACTGTTTTTCTTATTCTTTGAGCAATCTCTTCTGCTGCTTCAAGTGAGGTATATAAAAGCAGTACCATAAACTCCTCTCCGCCAACACGACCAAAAACATCGCTATCTCTTAAGCACTCTTTTGCAAGTTTTGTTATTTCGATAATGACATAATCGCCAACATGATGGCCATAGTTGTCATTTATCTTTTTAAAGTAGTCAATATCAAGCATAATCAAAGAGAGCTCTACGCTGGAGCCTTTATATTTATCAAGCGTAGCGTTAAATTGATTTAAAAAAGAGTAGCGGTTATTTATTTTGGTTAGAGAATCTGTGTTTGCAAGTTTTCTCATCTTCTCATAAGCACCTTTAAGCTCAGTTGTTCTTGTATCAACCTTTTGTTCGAGATGTTCATTTAAGAGTAGTAGCTCATCTGTTTTATGTTCAATATCACTTTTAAGCTGAGCAAATCTTTCTTGAAGTTTATTTGATATAAAAAATGCAATCAACAAAGAAAGAGATACAAATATTAGAGAGTAAATTTTCATAAGGTTTAGCTCTTTATTGTTCATAGCCTCAAGTTCTCTTTTTTTCTCATTTGCGATAGCATTTATCTCTTTTATATAAAAACCACTTCCTATCATTAGATTTGTATTTGGAATTGCTTCAAAGTAGGACATTTTCTCTTCAATCTGCCCATTCATAGGGTTTACCCAGTTATAAGAAGCAAAGTTTTTACCTTCTACTTTTATGCTCTGTATAAGTTTTTGTGCTACTTCTCTATCATTTTTATTTGGCGAATCTAAAAAGTTTTTTCCTTCTAGTTGTGGGTTTTGAGAGTGAAGTATGATGTTTCCATCCATGTCATAGATGAAAAAGTAGTCATTTTTACTTTTATTTATATTGCGAAGTATCGTAATGGCGCTTTGCTCTATCTCTTTTTTAGTAATATCCAAGTACTCACATGAGCCTAGATACCAATTATAAATTTTAAAGTCTTTTACAAATGCCAACTGTTTATATTGTGTTTTTGGGTCTTTGTTAGCTCTTGTAAATGTATCCCATAAAAATCCTTCACCAACACTATTTACGATAGCTATCTCTTCTTTAATTATAAATCGTCCAGTTGCGTCTTGAAAGTCTATAATGCTCTGTCCCTCTTTATGTTTTAGATACTCAGGAGCAAGTGTAAACACACCATTTTTGTCTAAAATAAAGATAAAACTCTCTCCATCATTCCACGTCATAGCACGAAGAACATCAATAATCATCTTTTTTATTTCAGCATCGTTTTTAGTATTTTTATTTTGATTATAGATATGTGAGCCTATCATAAAGGCTTTGTTTACTCTTTCACCAACTTTATCTTTTAACTTCTCTTTAATTGTTGAATTCTCATAGTTTAAAATCTCAACTGCCATTTTAACTTTTGAAATTGTGTTATCTTTTTCTTTTAGGATTAGCTCTTGTTTGAGGTTTTTAGTGCTGTTGTTAAAGATGTCTTCGCTGTGTGAAATGCTCATATAGAAAAAAAGAAATACAACTACAGGAATGACTACGATGGGAGTAAAAGTGATAAATCTAATAAGATTTTTCTCATTCATTTGAAATTCTTTACAGTGGTATCTATAGAGAGTATTTCAATAGTTATTAAAGAAAAAGATTAAAGTTCTTTAATATTATAAAAATAGCTTAAATATACTCTCTTTAGTAACAAAAAGTAACGTTAGAAGGATGGTGGAGCTATGTATCGACCTTTAACAAAACGACAACCATCCCCTTTTGGAAATAGCTTAACTCGCTCAATCCATATCGTGTTATTTGTAGAGCTGAGCGATATGTTTGCCTTTTTAGAGTCTATCTCAACAACAGTTCCGCAGTTTGTTTGAACTCCAACTTGAAGATTGTTTCTAAAAAGCTTTAGTTTTTTTGCATAATCATCTATACTGTTTTGCTCTTTTTTTGCAAGATAGAGATTGTCTCGCTCTAGTTGTTGTTCACTTTTTTTATACTTATCTTGGTAATTTCTTTTCAGTGCTTGAGCATCTTGCTTCTTTTTCTCATCCGCATCTTTTAAATTTTGAAGATTTTGAAGCGCTAGCAAGAGGAGAGGCTTTGCTTCTTCATAGTCTGCATAAGTTATTACAAACTCATTAAAATCTTCAATTGTGTTTGCTGTATGAAAAATCTCTTCACACTGTGCATACTTAAATATGTTTTTTTTGCTCTCAATCGCTTCATAGAGGTTTGTATCGCTTATGGCTTGATTTATCAAACTTTTGCTTACATATTTGTATTTTTTAGAATTTTTGCTCATATTGTTAAAATAATCACTAAGATTTTTTGCTTTTGAGTTAAGTGATAAAGCACTTGAACATGGAGTGTAAGAAGCAGTTATGTTTGAATCATCACATAGATATTCATTTCCTCGTTCTGGCTTGATGTCAGAATCAAAAAGTGGGTAAACATTGCTATAAGTTTGTGTTACAAGAAGAAGCTCTTGATTTTTGTGGAGTCTTTTTAAAAAAGGCTTATCCTCTATTTGAAGAATTTTCCATTTTTGTTTACTTTTTTGGATAAGAACAAAATAGTAACCGCCCTGAGGAGCATAATCTATTTTTGATTGTGGCAATTTTGTAGGTGCTCTTAGAGCTTGTTGTTGTGAAGAACATCCAGAAATAAACAAAGAGAGTATAAGCGCATAAAACATAGTTTTGTAAAGCACGAGGTACCTTTTAAATAGTGGTTTGGGGTTTTTGAAGTGTGGCTCTCACACGAGATGTGTGAGAGTGTACAAAGTTACTCTATCTCTGCGTCGATAACGTCATCGTCGCTTTTTTTCTTTGAAGTATCAGCTCCGCCTTGTTCGCCTTGCTCATTTTTATACATCTGCTCAGCCATTTTATGACTCGCTTCAGTTAGAGTTTTTACTTTAGCTTCAATCTGCTCTTTTGTAGCATTTGTGTCTTTTAGAACATCTTTAAGTTCAGATATCGCAGTCTCAATTTTTGCTTTTTCTTCAGCTTCAAGTTTCTCACTCATCTCGCCTAATGATTTTTCAGTTTGAGCGATTAATGCGTCAGCTTGGTTTTTAAGTTCAACTAGCTCTTTTCTTTTTGAGTCTTCAGCTTTATGAAGTTCAGCATCTTTAACCATTTTGTTAATCTCTTCTTCGCTTAGTCCTGAAGAACCACTGATTGTGATTGATTGAGACTTGCCTGTTCCTTTGTCGGTTGAGCTAACAGTTAAAATACCGTTTGCATCTATGTCAAATGTTACTTCAATTTGAGGTACACCTCTTGGAGCTGCTGCAATGTTTCCTAGTTCAAATAGTCCTAGAGATTTGTTATCTTTTGCAAACTCTCTCTCACCTTGAACAACTGAGATACTAACAGCTGGTTGGTTGTCTTCTGCTGTTGAGAATACTTGAGATTTTTTAACAGGTATCGTTGTACCTTTCTCAATTATCTTAGTAGCAACACCGCCTAAAGTTTCGATTCCAAGAGATAGTGGAGTAACATCAAGAAGAAGAACATCTTTAACATCTCCTCTTAAAACACCACCTTGGATAGCAGCACCAGCGGCAACAACTTCGTCAGGGTTTACGCTTTTGTTTAGAGTTTTTCCACCAAAGTAATCAGATACCATTTTTTGAGCAAGAGGAACACGAATTGATCCACCAACCATGATAATCTCTTTGATAGCGCCATTTTCTAAGCCAGACTCTTTCATAGCAGTTTTGATATGACTGATTGTCTCTTCGATTAGTTTTTCAATCATACTCTCAAATTTAGCACGAGTAAGTTTGATAACTAAATGTTGTGGTCCAGCTTCTGTCATAGTGATAAATGGTAGGTTTATCTCTGTTTCAGTAGAACTTGAAAGCTCTTTTTTAGCATTTTCTGCTGCATCTTTTAGACGTTGAAGAGCCATTTTGTCGTTTTTAAGATCAATACCGTGTGTATTTTTGAACTCACTATTTAAGTAGTCAACGATTTTGTTGTCAAAGTCATCTCCACCTAAAAATGCGTTTCCATCAGTTGAGAGAACTTCAAAAGTACCATCACTAATCTCTAAAACAGTAACGTCAAAAGTTCCGCCCCCTAGGTCATAAACAAGTACATTCTCATCAGCTTTGCTCTCTAAACCATACGCAAGTGCAGAAGCAGTTGGTTCGTTTATGATACGTAAAACATTAAGTCCTGCGATAGTTCCTGCATCTTTTGTTGCTTTTCTTTGTGCATCATTAAAGTAAGCAGGAACAGTAATAACTGCGTCAGTTACAGTTGAGCCGATGTAAGCTTCAGCATCTTCTTTTAATTTTGAAAGAATTTTTGCTGAAATCTCTTGTGGAGTGTAGATTTTACCAGCTACATCAACAGCCGCCATTCCATCTTTGTTTACGATATTGTAAGTTACTTTATCGTGTGCAGCTTTTGCGTTTTCTTCGCTCATCATAAGACCCATAATTCTCTTGATTGAAGAGATAGTTTTGTTTGGGTTTGTGATTGCTTGACGTTTTGCAGGGTCTCCTACTAAAACCTCACCTTTGTCTGTAAATGCAACAATTGAAGGAGTTGTATTTTTTCCCTCTTTGTTAGGGATGATTTTTGCTTCTCCGCCCTCATAAACTGCTACACATGAATTTGTTGTTCCTAAATCTATACCTATTACTTTACTCATTTTTTTGTCCTTAATTTAATTTTATATACAATTATATTAACGAATGTTAATTCGCTACAACTACCATTGCTTCACGCAAAGGACGTTCTTTATACTTATATCCAGTTTGGAAAGTTTGAACGATTTGTCCGCTCTCTACTGTATCACTATCAACACTTTGTATAGCATTGTGAATATTTGGATCAAATGGTGCGTCGTGTGCAACCATAGTTACTCCATGTCTCTCTAGCGCCGTGCTAAGTTGTTTTAGAGTTAGCTCAATGCCCTCTTTTAACTTTTCAAGATGCTCTGCAGAATCTACAATTGATGCAGAAGATGAGATGGCCATATGCAGAGCGTCCATAACTGGAATCATATCTTTTGCAAACTTCTCATTTGCATACTCTACTGCTGTATATTTCTCTCTCTCTAATCTCTTTTTGATGTTGTCAAAATCCGCATGTACTCTTGCATACGTATCTTTTAGAGAAGTCAACTCCTCTTGCAAAAGGTCAAACTCATTTACGATAGCCTCTGCTTCTGCGGCAGCTTCGCTTGTTTGTGGAGTCTCCTCTTTTGTTACTTGAGTTTCACTTTGAAGCTCTTCTTTATTTTCTTGTGACATAGCTGTTAAATTACTCCTTTTTAAAAGATAGCACAATTATACATATTGAGTGTAACAATGTCAAGTAAAAGCTAAATATATAGCATCAATAAACTTTAGTCTATCGTTATCAAGTTTCAAGTTACTAACGATATATAATTATATAGTATTATTAGAAATATAAAATTATTGGAGATAGTATGAAATATTTAGCTTGGATAGGCGCTTTTCTAGCCTTTTTGGTCGTAACTCTATATATAGTTGCCTTTACACCAGTTGGAAATGCTTTACTTAAGCCTATGGTAGAGGCAAAGATACAAGAGCAGACAAAAGTGGATAGTAAGTTAGAGACTTTCTCGCTTAGTATGAGTGATTTTGAGATAGTACTAGAGCTTGATAAAGGCAATTTGATAATTGCAAAAGGCGGTTACTCTATCTTTGCAAAGTCATTTGATGTTAGCTATGAGATAAATTTTAAAAACCTAAAAGCGTTAGAGCCGATTTTAAATATGCCACTAAATGGAGCATTTAACACAGATGGTACTATAAAAGGTGATTTAGCTTTTATGAAGATAGATGGAAAAAGCAGTGTGGGGGAGGGTGATACATCTTATAGCGTTGAACTTAGTGATTTAAATCCAACTTCAATTATTGCAAATATGAAAAATGCTTCTCTTGCGTCACTGCTCTATCTTGGCGCTAAAAATCCATACGCAACGGCAGATATTAATCTCGATATAAATCTTAAAAATATAACTCCTCACAAGCTTGATGGAGAGATAAAGCTCTCTACTAAAAATGGAACTATAAATCCAGAGTTTATGAAGAGTGACTTTAATGTAACGATTCCAAAAACATCTTTTAATATGAACCTTGATGCAAAACTCAAAGGTGATGATTTAGAGTATAGCTATGATTTAGCATCAAATCTTTTCAAGATAGAGAGCTCAGGAAAGCTTATTCCAGAGCCATTTAAGGCTGATTTGAAGTACGCACTTGATATAAAAGATTTGGAAGTACTAAAACCTATCACGGGTGCAGACATCAGAGGGGCACTAAAGTTAAATGGAACGCTAAGCGGAGATAAAGAGAAGCTGGTAGTTCGTGCAAACAGTGATGTAGCATCTTCACAAACTACTATCGAGGCTTTGCTCAAAGATTTTTCACCAACATCGCTAAGAGCAAAAATTACCAATCTTGATGTTGCAAAACTTCTATATATGATAAAACAGCCACATTATGCGGATGCGCTTTTCTCAGCGGAAGCAGATATTAGCGATGCAAGAGTAGACTCACTTAAGGGCGAAGTAAAGAGTTCTATTGCAAATGGAGTGTTTGATTCTGCTTATCTAAGTAAAGAGTATGCGTTCTCATCACTTATGCCAAAGAGCACATTTAATGCTCAGACTACCACTGTCTTAAAGGATGGTGTTGCTGATACAAAGGTAGATTTTAACTCAAACCTTGCAAATCTTGATATAAAAAGCGCTAAGTTTAATATAAAAGATGGCTCACTTAAGAGCGACTATGTGGTTGATATAAGTGATTTAAATAGTTTATATTTTGTGACAAATCAGCATATGAGAGGTGCATTCGCAGCAAAGGGAGAACTATCTAAAACCAAAGATTTAGATTTTACGCTTTTCTCAAACGTATCTGGTGGAAAGCTGGATGCCAAACTTCATAATGATGACTTTAGTGCAAATTTAAGTGATATAAAGACAACCAAACTTCTATATATGTTAATGCACCCAGAGGTAGTTGATGCTACATTAAATGCGAAGGTAAATTACAACCTAGCGCAAAGCAAAGGTGTTTTTGATGGCGATATTATAAATGCAGTGTTTGCAAAAAATCAGACATTTGACTTAATCAAACAGTTTACAAAAGTTGATATGTATAGAGAAAACTTTAATGGAAAAGTTGGTGCGAACATCAACAAAGAGAATATCTTGGCTTCTCTTGATATGCGCTCAAAAGAGACATCTATCAAAACTAAAGATACAAAACTAAATACAAAAACAAATCAAATGAACTCTGATTTGACTATTGTTATAAAAAATGACACTGTTAATGCAAATCTAAACGGAGATATAAACTCTCCAAAAGTGAGTATAGATTTGGAGAAGTTTTTAAAATCTGAGACAGGTAAAAAAGTAGTAGAGAAAATTGATAAACTATTTAAGAAACTGTTTTAAAAAGTTCCTCTTTTAAGACTAAATGAGGCTCTGGCTTAGAGATATAGTAACCTTGCATATAATCTATATCTAAGAGCAGAAGCTTCTCGTAGACCTCTTTAGAGTGAACAAACTCAGCGATTGTCTGCATATTGCTTTGAGCGGCAAAGTGGACAATACTCTTTACTACTTTAAAATCTTTACTGTTTATATCTATATTTTTTATCAAAGAGCCATCAATCTTTAAGAAATTTGCTTCAATGTCTATAACGCTTTTAAAGTTTGAATAGCCACTTCCAAAATCATCAATAGATACTTTTGCTTTGAGTGAGTGAAGAAGATGAATCTTCTGTTTGAAGAGTTCAATATTTTCAATCTCATCACTCTCAAGTATCTCAAAAGTTACTCTAGAAGCTAAATTATGGTTTGATTTTAGTGCTTTTACTATACTATCTTCAATATCTGGATGAATTAAATCTGAGAAATTTATATTTATACTTACAAGTTTTTGGTTATCTTTAAATTTATCAAAAACAGTAGATAAAACTCTTTGTGTAAGTTTATAGTGTACATTTGTAAGCTTTATTTGTGGCATAAAGCTCATAGGCATAATAACTTTTCCATCTTTAGAAATAATACGAACAAGCGCTTCATACTTAAATATCTCTCCAGTATGATGGCTATAAATTGGTTGATAATGACATGTGACTCTATCTTCAGCAAGAGCCTCTTTTACAAAGCTTAAATATTTTGAAGAGGATGATGATGAAGAGTGGCTGTTTAGCTTCTCATCATAAACAACAACTCTGTTTCTGCCACTTCTTTTTGCTTCATAGAGCATTTTATCAGCTATTTTTATAGCCTCTTGAAGGTTTTTCTCAAGTGAGGGGTATTTATGTATACCGATAGAGAGCGTTACTTTTATATCATCTCCATCATATGAAAAGTTCTCTTTAGCGACATTAGCTCTTATTCTCTCGCAAATAGTCATTTTTAGTTTTTCACTATCTCTATTGTTGATAAGAAGTAAAAACTCCTCTCCTCCATAGCGAATTAAAATATCGCTGTCCCTGATAGATTTTTTAAAGATTGTGCTTACATGAGAGAGTACATAATCTCCTGCTTTATGCCCATACGTATCGTTAATAACTTTAAATTTATCCAAATCAAGCATAGCTATGGAGTAGTTTTTAAGGTCTATAACATGCCCTATCTCTTCTAGGTAGTTTCTATTAAATGTGTTAGTAAGTGGGTCTGTAAAGATTTTCTTTTTTGTAATAAAGTAGTGAAATATCTGCACTAGCGTTATGCCCATAAATATAAATATAAAGATTGTAAGTATTGTAAAAAAAGCCTCTAAGGGTTTTATCGACTCTAGGATAATCGATTTTATCTCGGTTGTAAAATCTATGTTGAAAAGCCCTATAACAGCGCCGTTACTGATGATTGGATAGATATAAGTTATATAAATATTTTCAACATTTTTCTGTTTTACGGTTTGAGGCTCTTTTGTAGCATAGGCAAGATTGTACTCTTTTAAATCAATATCAAATTTTTGGTTGAAATTTGCCTTGTCTGTTTTTGAGGCATCAAGCAAAAATCTAAATTTATTCTCATCATCTTTATATAAAACATAGGAGTATTTTACATCGGAAGAGAGCATCATAGATAAAATATGTTCATACTTTTCTCTATTTTTTTTCTCTTCAAAAAAAGAGACTAAATCATTTTTGGTAACTATTTGGTTGTTTTTGTATATATCTTCTTGTAAATTTTTTAAAACAAAAGAGATTTGCTCTATTTTGTGTTTTTCAATTCTATCAAATATATTCTCTTTTGCCCTTAAGATATCGCTGTAGGTATAAGCTAAAAAAAGACCAAGAATAAAGAGTAGAAAAAATATTGTTAACTCTCTTCTCTTTACCATATTTTTTCCTCAAGATACATATCTAGTTGATTTGAGACTGAGATGTTTTGCTCTTTAGTTCTTGACTCAATGATTACTATATTTGGTCTGCCTTTTTTCCAAAACATTGAACCAAAACTTTTAGGAATCTCTTTTAAGAGCTCATAGTTAAGCACAAATATAGCTTTGTCACAAAAATCTTCTTTTAGATTTTTCTTATCTTCTAGCACTATTATTGAAGCCATATGGCACTTTTGAGTTGTTGAAAAATGGGCTTTGTTATCAAATTCGTGCAGTAGTTTTTTGTTGTCAGACCAGATTACTATCTTTTTGCCAAGGGAGATGTTTTTAAATATGTTTTCCAAAATCTCTACTTGTATAGTCTCTTTATTTTCGTTTGAAAAAAGAAAAAGTGCTAAAAAAATAGATAGAAAAAATATCTTCATCTAAAAAGTATACTCCATAGTTAAGATTACTCTTCTCTCAAGAGCGGGAATCATTGCGCCATTGATACTTGTCTCAATCGCCTTGTCAAAAATATTTTCGCCTTTTAGTTTTATGTCTATATTTTTGTTATAGTGGTGTATTATACCAGCGGTGTAGTCATAACCGCTCTTTACGTAAACCCCATCTATTCCAGTGTATGAAGATCTGTAAACAAGCTCATTATATATATCAAATCTTCCTACTGTTGTATAGAGCTGAAGCAGGGCTCCAGTATCTGAGGATAACATGGCATTTTCTTTAAATGCTTCGTAGTACTCCATAAATATTTTGTTTTCAGAGTCAAATTTATAAAGTGCATTAAAAAATATTTGTGAAAAATCAGAGCTTTGACTATTGTTGATATACATATTTTGTGTATGATCAAAAACAATACCGTTTTTTGATTTTGAAGCCCCACCTCCAACTGTTAGCGTTAGAGCATCTCTTTTGTACTCAACCTCTGCTTTTGCAACTTTAATATCGGAACTTTTTAAATTTGGGTTTGCGTTGTAGACTGGGGAGAAGGTTGTTTGAGTCATTATCGGATAAACATACCCTTTTTGAATAAAGGTTTTTAAAGAGAACTCACTGGAGAGTTTTGAGATATATGCAAGACGTAAAATATCTTGTTTGCTTGATTTTGTAAGATGATTTTTAAGATAGTCAATTTTTGCACCCAATGTAATTTGATTGTTGCTGTTTATATCGTAAGTATCTTCTAAAAAAAGCATATAAATATCAAGGTTTTTTGGACCAAGAACTATATCTTTTTCAATGCCATCAGTCTTGAAAGAGTCTAGAAAAAAGGTTTTTTGTTTTATTTGCGCACCATATAAAAAATTATTATCTCCGTAGGTATCACGTTTTCTTAAAAGTAAGTCATACGTAAGTGAACCAGATTTTATATCTAGTGCATTGGTTTGAGTAGTATCAAAGAGTCTTATCCCAAGAGAATCAGAATTTTTTACATCTAAGGTTTCGTATGTTGTAGAAAAGATTAACTCTGTATTTTGTGGCAGATATTTTGTAAATTGGAGATAGCTGTGTTGCGCAACAAGTGAGCCATCCCCTATCGCCTTGCCAAATCCATTAAAAAGGTCATAATCCTCATGCGCAGATCCACCTTCAATGAGATAGTCATTTTTCTTTTCAAAATTAAAGTAGACTTGACCTCTGGCTCCATCCCTTGAGAGAGAGCTTCCATTTTTGTTTCTCTCTTTGTCATAGTTGTTTTTGCTTATATCAGCATTTGCCAAGTATGAGTACTCATCAAAACTTTGAGCGTCTATAACTTGTCCTCTTGTACCGCCTTTTGAGTCTGTTGAGAGTTGAACAACTGTTGCATTTTCACGAGAAGGATTTTTTGTATATAGTTTAATTACCATATTTCCAGACTCTCCGTGAAAGGCAATTACATTTGAGGCTTGATAAATTTCTATATGGTCTATAAAGTTAAGTCCCATTTTTCCAAACTGTGCAAGACCTGTGCCAGAAGTGATTGATGTGAGTTCATAAGAGTTTATATATATTTTTACAGAAGACATTGTGCTCTCAGAGTAGGGACTCTTTACAAGAGTAGTCGAACCAAATGTAGTGTTTTTTATGCTAAACATTTTAACAGTTTTTAGTACATCGCTAAGAGTATAAGCTTGCATTTTGTCCAAATCAGAGCGTGAAAATACTATAACATGTCCAGATTTTTCATCTTTAGTCTCTTTATGAAGCTCATTTGCTTCACGATATTTTGATAAAAGGTCATTAAAGTTATTTTCATCAGAAACAAGTATAGAGATTAAGAGAGAAAAAATGGCAATAAACTTCAAAACAGACCTTCAATTCTTAAAATATACATAAGTATATATAGCAGTTGCTTATTTTATACTTGCATCAGCTAGGGCTAGACAGAAAATAGTATTTTTACCGTTGGCTTGTAATAGTGTAATCGCTTGAGTAAAAGTTGAGCCAGTTGTTACGATGTCATCAACTAAAATCAACTCGTTGCCTTGAACACTTTTAAACTCAAAATTTCTAGGATTTAACATCCTAAACTCTCTGCTTTTTCCAGAGTAACTCACTCTGTTTTTGGCTCTTAGTTTATTAAATTTTGGTGCTATAAAGTCGCTTTTTAGGGCTTTGTTTAAAATGGCTGTGTGTGAGTAACCAGAACTTAAGGTGTCATCTATGGCTAGTGAAATTATATGTTGTTCGTATGAGAATTGGGTGGCAAACTTTGCAAGAGAGTTTTTTGCCAAAATTTTAAAGATGTAGTAGCCTAAATCGGTATGTTTTGTATGAAGAAGATTTTTTATATCATCATATTTATAAAAGGAGATAACTTCTATATCTCCAAAGATTTTTCTTCTATAAATTGAGGGAGCCAGAAACGTGTTCTGACAGTTTTTGCAGATATGTGAAAAAGATAAGTTTTCACACATCAAACAGCGCATTTTACTCTCTCTTAGTCCATTTTCAAAACAGACATAAATGCCTCTTGAGGAAGTTGCACTTTTCCGATTGATTTCATTCTTTTTTTACCCTCTTTTTGTTTCTCTAAGAGTTTTCTTTTTCTTGTAATATCTCCACCATAACACTTAGCAGTAACATTCTTGCCCATACTCTTTACAGTCTCACGTGCTATAACTTGAGAGCCTAAAGATGCTTGAACGGCTACTTCAAAAAGTTGACGAGGTATAATCTCTTTCATGTTTTTAACTAAAACACGACCACGTGGAAGTGCTTGATTGCGAGGAACAACGATACTTAGTGCATCAACTGCCTCTCCAGCTACTTTTATGTCAAGTTTTACAAGGTCGCCAACTCTAAACTCAATCGGCTCATAATCAAAACTTGCATACCCTTTGGAGATTGATTTTAGTTTGTCATAGAAGTCCATTACAATTTCATTCATTGGTACTTCATACTCAAGCATAACTCTGTCTTGATTAAGGTAGGTCATTTTTGTTTGAATCCCACGCTTATTTATAAGCAGAGTTATTATATTTCCAAGATATTCACTCGGAGTAATAACTGTGGCTTTTATATATGGCTCTTCAATTCTATCTATACGATTGACTTCTGGCAACTCTGAAGGATTGTGAACATGAATCTCTTCACCGTTGTGTAGATAAACTTTGTAAATAACAGATGGCGCAGAAGCAATCAGATCAAGATTGAACTCACGCTCAAGTCTCTCTTTTACAACTTCCATATGAAGCATACCTAAAAATCCGACACGAAAACCAAAACCAAGAGCTAAAGAGGTCTCTGGCTGAAAAGATAGAGAACTGTCATTTAGTCTGAGCTTATCAAGCGCATCACGTAAATTTTCAAATTCGTCAGTATCTATCGGATATATTCCTGCAAAAACAAAAGGCTTTGCTGGTTCATACTCTACAACAGGTTCGCGCGTAGGGTTTTTAGCATCAGTAATAGTATCACCGACATTTACAACATGTACCTCTTTTAGTCCCAGTACTACTATGCCAATCTCTCCAGTTTTTATAACGGGAGTCTTTTTACGTTTAAGCGGATGCGGATACATCAAATCAAGAACTTGATGCTCTTCGCCATTACTCATAATTTTTACAAGTTGGTTTACTTTAATCTCGCCATCAAAAACACGAACAAGACCTAAAGCACCCAAGTACGGGTCAAACCATGAATCATATATAATAGCTTTTGTCGGAGCTTTTGGGTCTCCTACTGGAGCAGGTATTCTATCTACTATGGCATCTATAAGTGCGCGTATACCAACACCAGTTTTCGCAGATACCAAAACAGCATCTGTAGCATCTATGCCGATACTTGTCTCTATCTCTTCTGCTACTTTCATAGGGTCTGCTGCTGGTAAATCTATCTTGTTTATAACTGGGATAAGCTCTAAATTGTTCTCCATGGCAAGATAAACATTTGCGATTGTTTGAGCTTCAACACCTTGGGCAGCATCAACGATTAAGAGAGCGCCATCACTTGAAGCAAGAGATTTGCTAACCTCATAAGAGAAGTCAACATGGCCAGGAGTGTCGATGAGGTTTAGGATATAGTGTTCACCATCTTTAACATAATCAAGTCTTACGCTTTGAGCTTTAATGGTAATGCCACGCTCTTTTTCGATGTCCATAGTGTCCATCATCTGTTTGCCAAGTTCTCTCTCGCTTACCGAGCCACACTCTTGAATAATGCGGTCAGCCAAAGTGCTTTTTCCATGGTCGATATGTGCGATGATAGAAAAATTTCTAATGTTTTTCAATTAATTCCTTTAATTACGCAAAAAGACTATTTACGCTCTCATTGTGATAAACCCTGCGGATAACCTCTGCAAAAAGAGGTGCAACAGTTAAAACAATGATTTTTTTGTGAGGTTTTGACTCTAGCGTATTTGTGATGATGAGTTCATCTAATTCACCGTTTTCTATATTTTCATAAGCTTTTCCGCTAAGTACTGCATGTGTTGCACATGCCATAACAGAGGAAGCTCCCTTGTTTTTTAGAGCAGTTGCCGCTTTTACCATAGTTCCAGCAGTGTCAACCATGTCATCAATCATGATTACATCTTTACCCTCAACATCACCGATAATATTCATAACTTCGCTCTCATTGGCTTTTTCACGGCGTTTATCAACGATTACCATATCAAGTCCCATTCTTTGTGCAAAGTATCTTGCTCTTGCAACGCCACCAATATCTGGTGAGGCGATAATAGGATTTTTTAGGTTTTTGCTTCTGATGTAATTC
The DNA here is from genome assembly GCF_059705345.1 of Sulfurimonas limnophila. Lineage (NCBI taxonomy): Bacteria > Pseudomonadati > Campylobacterota > Epsilonproteobacteria > Campylobacterales > Sulfurimonadaceae > Sulfurimonas > Sulfurimonas limnophila. Next base: position 1,739,398 of record NZ_AP046127.1, on the reverse strand, counting down.
TCAAAAGTTACAGAACCATAAAGGTTATCAACTGGAATGTTGAAAAATCCTTGAATTTGCCCAGCATGTAAATCTATCGTTACAACTCTATCAATTCCAGCAGCTTCATACATGTCTGCTACAAGTCTTGCAGTAATTGGAACACGAGGAGCAGCTTTACGGTCTTGTCTTGCATAACCATAGTAAGGTACAACAGCTGTTATACTTGAAGCAGATGAGCGGCGAAGAGCGTCAGTCATGATAAGAAGTTCCATTAAGTTGTCGTTCGATGGAGCGCCAGTTGATTGGATGATAAATACATCACGTCCACGAACACTCTCCGCAATTTGAACAGAAATTTCACCATCGCTAAACTTTTTTACAGAAGCCTTAGCCAATGGAACATCTAATATTTGACACACCTCTTTTGCAAATTCAACGCTAGCAGAACCAGCAAAAATCTTATAACCACGCATGTTATACCTTTTGAAAAATTTATGGGAGATTATACAAAATAAGTGCTGAGGAGTTGTTAAAATTTGAAATGAGTTTGAGTTGGTGGAGCTGTGGAGGATCGAACTCCAGTCCGAAACCACGCTACTCCTAACGTCTACATGTTTAGAAAAATTGTTAAAGTTTAATCTTGCTTCACACAACTTGCAAAGCTACACAAGACGAGCCTCTGAGGTTCGTTTTACATTCGAGACAAATGCAAAATATATCTACATAGGGGTTATACTTCGAATCCTAGCTATCTAGAGTCACTAGGTGAAGCAGCCCGTCTCCTTGCGGAGGGGTAAAACTTATGCTACTGCGTAAGCTGGGCGATAATTTGTATTGTTTGCGTTTAAGCAAGTTGAGCCGCGTAACGGAAATGCTCAGTCCGACATGCAGTTAGAAGCTACTTGATCCCGTCGAAACCAGGTCAGCCCCATTAGTGAAATTATATCAGAGTTTTGTATACAATAAGTTAAGATTTAAACTACACGTTTAGTACACATTAAAAGTTATATACTCTGTAAAAATATAAAAATGGAGTCTAAAAATGAAGAAAATACTTATATCAGTAGCATTGTTATCAACGCTGTGTTTTGCGGGTAATTTTATGGAGATGGGTAAAGTAGGTGATTTACATGTAATGCTCTCAAGCGATAAGGTTTTAAGTATGGGAGAAAACAGAATCAAAGTTGAGTTAAATAAGGGTGAGCATGGCGGCGAAGTTGTTATTGCAAAAGATGTGCGCATTAAATTCTTTATGCCTGAGATGCCAGGAATGCCTTATATGGAGTTAAAAGATATTTGTAAAAAAACAGGTGATAATTTTGAGTGTAGTGTAAATTTTGCTATGAATGGTACGTGGCAATATCAGCTTTTCATTAAAGATGACAAAAACAAAGATTACAAATACAAAGGTAGTGCAACTTTGGGTCAATCATCTTCTGCGCATAACCACTAAGGTTTTATTATGAAGTTGCCAACTCTTCTTATCATACCTCTTATCTGCTTTGGGGCAGAGTTTAGCGAAGTGTTTGAAAAAGCACTTAAACACTCTCCCACACTACAGGCAAAGTATGAGCGGATTTTGGCATCACGCGAAACAATTAACAGTGAAGTTACTTACAAAAATCCTATTATAACAATTGGTGCAAATGATTTGCTCTTAAATGAGAACTTTTTAAAAAGAGGTAGTGAACCTATGCAAACGCAGTTTATAGGTATAACGCAAGAGTTTGAAACATTTGGCAAACTTGATTTAAAAGAGGCAATACTTAGAGCCGATACTCTAGTCTTAGAGTATGAGTTAGAAGATTTGAAGTTGGATTTATATAAAAAAACTGCACTGAGTGTTGAGAGAATTTTAACTTTTAATACCATTATAGATAAGCTTGAGCAAAAAAAATCAAATCTAGTGGCACTTTTGGGATACTATGAAAACAGCATAAGTGTAGTAGATGGGTTTAAGGTGGTTGTTGAGATTCAAAAGAAGATATTTGGTGTTGAAGATAAAATATTAGAACTCAAAGACAAGTTAGAATCATTTAAAAATGAGTTTAAATATTTGACAAATCAGGATTTTACTGTTGTCAAAAGTCCTGAAATAGCTGATGAGTTTTTTCAAGAAGAGATAAAAAAATCTCCAAAATATAAAGTATTTGAAGTGAAAACAAAACAGCTAGAACTTCAAAGAAGACTTGAAGAGAGAAAAAAATACTCAAATATAAGTCTAAATGTAAGCTACAACCATCGTGAGAAATTTGATGACTACCTCTCACTCTGGGCTTCTTTTGCGCTTCCTATTTACGGAATAGAAGATGCGAAAGTTAAAAAAACACAACACCTTATTTCAGAAAATATTCAAACAGAGGAAAACTACATGCAAAAGGCAGATATGCTTTTTGAAAATAACCATAAACAAGTGGAGTACTTAAGCACCAGAGTAAAAAATCTTGATGTTATGTTGGAAAAATACAAAGAGTTAAATGCGTATGACAAATCAAATATCAAAAATAGTGTTATGCTTGAAAAAAATATAGAGAACGAAAATCTGCTTCTTGACTTAGAGATAGAGAAATTAAAATACAAATTGGATATAAAAACTGCTCTTTTTGAGCTTTTTTACCTTACTAAAGAGAGTTTATGATGAAAATTTTATTTTTAATACTTTTAACCCTTACGTTGGCAGATTCTAAAACATTTGAGCAGGCTTTTAACATAAACACTATAAAGCCAAAGATGCAGATACAAAAAATATCCAAAACCTACTATGCCACAACCTCTTATAACGAGAGCAAAGTCTATGACATTAACATAAGATTTGACGGTTTTGTAGAAAACTTAAAAGCCGATGAGCTTTATAAGAGGATAAAAAAAGGAGATAAGCTTTTTGATATCTACTCAAAAGAGATATATACGCTAAAAAAAGAGCTTGACTCTACTAAAAATTTTCCAGCTCTTCATGCTACTATTTTAGAGAAGTTAAAACTTTATGAGCTTGATGAGAGTGCAATATCCACAAGTGGCTCAACAATACCTTTTAAGAGCAAGTTTAGCGGAGAGATTATTCAAAAAAATGTCACTGAAGGCTCTTTTGCAAAAGCAGGTTCTACTCTTTTAAAAATTGTCGATAACTCTAATATGTGGGTTATTGCAAAGGTATATCAAAAGGATTATGAGTTTATTAAACAGGGGATGAGTGCTTCCGTAGAGATAGAGGGGTTTGATAAGCCGATTGAGGCAAGAGTCAGTAAAATATACTCTAAGATAAACAAAGAGGATTTGACGTTTGACGTTAGAGTGGATTTGGATAATTCAAATAGTAATATTTTGCCTGACATGTTTGCAAAAGTGAGTTTTAACAAAACAGCAGACTCAGCTCTTACTCTTCCAAAAAATGCCGTTATAAAAAGAGGCGATAAATTTTACGTATTTATAAAAACTTCTTCTAGTGAATATGAGCCGCAAGAGGTGGAAGTTAATTATATCGGCGGATATTATCAGATTTTAGGCGGCATAGACGAGACAACCGAGGTTGCACAAAATGCACTCTTCTTGCTTGATAGCGACGCTGTTACCAACGGCTCTTACATGAGTGAAAAGTGGTAAGAAGATGATTGAAAAAGTCATAGAGTTTAGCTCAAAAAATATATTTTTAGTTCTCATGCTATCGGCAATTTTAACGGCTCTTAGCATATTTAGTCTCAAAAATATTTCGCTTGATGCACTTCCTGATCTTTCTCCTCCGCAAGTTATACTTCAAGTCTCATATGCTGGACAGTCTCCAAAAATCATAGAAGAGCAGGTCTCTTATCCGCTTATTAGCTCTTTGATGTCACTGCCCAATATCAAAACTATCAGGGCGATGAGCAGTTTTGAAAACGGACTTGTTTATATTATTTTTAAAGATAATATGGATATTTACAGCGCAAGAAGCAGGATTTTAGAGCAGCTTTCATCCATTCTGCCTACACTTCCAAGCGGTGCAAAAGTGAGCATGGGGCCCGATGCAACGGGCGTAGGCTGGGCGTATCAGTATATATTAAAATCAAATAAACTAAACCTCTCCGAGCTAAGAGATTATCAGGATTACTATTTAAAATATGGTCTTTTGGGAGTTGACGGTGTTAGTGAAGTTGCAGCTGTAGGCGGGTTTATAAAAAATTATCAGCTGTTGATAGACCAAGACAAAATGGTTAAATACGGCATAGGCATAGACGAGATAACCAATGCGCTTAAAAAAAATAATCAGGACAAGGGCGGCGGTGTGCTTTTGGATAACGGTTATGAAAAAATTATTCAAGCCCACGGATATGCAACAAGTACAGAAGATATTGAAAATATAACGCTAAAAGTAAGAGGCGTAACACCTATAAAGTTAAAAGATATCGGCGAGGTTTCCTTAGTTCCATCGCCAAGACGCGGAGTTGCAGAGTTTAACGGAGAGGGCGAAGTAGTAGGCGGTATAGTTTTAGTGCGTTATAAAGAGAATCCTTATGACGTAATTCAAAAAATTAAAGCTAAAATAGAGTCGCTAAAGAGTGCTGATGTTGAAATAGTAACTACTTATGACAGAAGTAAACTGATAGATAAAGCGATAGATACGTTAAAAAATACACTTATAGAAGAGTCTATTATCGTCATCATAATTACCGCTTTGTTTCTGTTTCACTTTAGAAGTGCTTTGGTAGTCGTGATAATACTTCCTTTAACCGTACTTCTTAGTTTTTGGCTTATGACGCTTTTTGATATAGGCTCAAATATTATGAGTTTAGGAGGTATCGCCATAGCTATCGGGGCTATGGTTGACGCTTCTATAGTTATGATAGAGAATGCACATAAACATCTTAGCAAGAGTGACGGAACTAAAAGCAGAATTGAGATTATTGTAGAGTCCTCAAAACAGGTCGGTCGCCCGATATTTTTTGCTCTCATACTTATAGTCGTCTCATTTTTGCCAATATTCGCACTTGAGGGTCAAGAAGCAAGACTCTTTTCGCCATTAGCTTATACAAAAACATTTGCCATGTTAATCGGTGCTTTGCTATCTATAACATTAGTTCCTGTTTTGATGATACTTTTTATAAAAGGAGATATAAAAAAAGAGGAAGAGAATTATATAAACAGATTTTTTACATTTTTATATACTCCCGTATTAAAACTCTTTTTAAAAATCAAATATCTAATTATAGTTTTAGCAGTAGTTGCCATAGCTTACATGTACCCTCTTTATAATGCTCAAAAATGGGAATTTATGCCACAGCTAAACGAGCAGGATTTTATGTATATGCCTGTAACGCCTTATGGTATAAGTATCGAACTCGCATATGAACTTACTCAGCAGACAAATAAAATCATAAAAAGCTTTCCCGAAGTTGATACCGTTTTTGGGAAAGCAGGTCGTGCAAACAGTGCAACGGATCCGGCACCTCTTGCCATGATAGAGACTATCATAACCTTTAGGGACAAATCTCTTTGGAGAGAGGGGATGACTTATGAAAAACTAATGCAGGAGATGGAAGCGGCACTTAAAGTAAAAGGTTTGATAAACTCTTGGACATACCCCATTAGAGGCAGAATCGACATGTTATTAACAGGAATTCGCACGCCCCTTGGTATAAAACTTTACGGAGATAACAATAAGGTCTTAGAGGAGATATCTTCGCAGATAGAGCAGAAACTAAAAACTCTGCCGTTAACTTTAAGTGTCTCTGCCGATAAGTCAAACAGCGGATACTATTTGGATATCAACATAAAACAAGAAGAACTCTCAAGATATGCTCTCTCAAAACAGATGATACTTGACACCATTTCGCTTGGTGTCGGCGGACTGGGAGTCACTACTTTTATAGACGGTCTTAAACGCCATCCAATATCGCTAAGGGTTGATTCAAATCAAAGAGACAGTATAGAGAAGATAAAAGAGTTGAAGGTTAAAACAAAGTCAGGGTTTTTGCCTATTAGCATGTTTGCAGATATAAAATACACGGAGGGGGCTAGCGTTATAAAAAGCGAAAAAGGGATGAAAGTTTCATTTGTTTATATAACGCCTAAAAGTGATGTAAGCGTGGATGAGTATAAGAGTGCAGCTAAAAATCTTCTACAAAGCATTGATATTCCAAAAGGGTACTACTATGAGTTTGCAGGACAGAGCGAATATCTTGAGTCTGCAAAAGAGAGACTAAGCTATATTGTCCCGATAGTTATTTTAAGTATATTCGTATTAATCTATTTTGCTTTAAAGGACGTAGTGAATTCGCTTATAGTTTTTTTAACCTTGCCTTTTGCCGTCCTTGGCGGACTTTTATATATAGACTATCTTGGATTTAATCTCTCAGTTGCAGTAATAGTAGGCTTCTTGGCACTTCTTGGAATCGCAGCCGAGACGGCTATTGTTATGGTTATCTATCTTGAAGAGGCTATAGAGGAGAATATATCCACACATGAAGAAGCAATTATCAGAGGTTCGGCAGGGCGATTAAGACCAAAACTTATGACCGTTTTTGCAATACTCGGCGGTCTTATTCCGATTATGTATATACACGGTGTTGGAAGTGAAGTAATGCAGAGAATCGCCGCACCTATGATAGGCGGGATAGTAACTTCCGCCGTTTTAACGCTTCTTATAATTCCTCTTTTATATTCTATAAGAAAAAGAGAGTAGAATGATAAAATGAAAATTTTATTATTAGAAGATGATGTAATCTTATCAGAGATACTAAGTGAGCACTTAAGTGAAAAAGGTTATGAAGTTTCATCTGTTTATGACGGTGAAGATGCGTATGAGAAGATAATGAAAAACGGGTATGATTTAATGCTATTTGATGTCAATGTACCGCTCTTAAACGGTTTTGAACTGTTAAAACTTCTAAAAGAGCAACATGTACATGTACCGACTATTTTTATAACCTCGCTTGACTCTGCAGATGACTTAAAAAAGGGTTTTGATTTGGGGTGTGACGACTATCTCAAAAAACCGTTTGATTTAGTAGAGCTTGATGCAAGGATAAATTATCTTATAAAAGTGAATAATTTAGGCAATACTCAAATTTTAATAGATGATAAAACCTATCTTGACAAACTTACTTACGAGCTTGTAAAAGAGGGCAAAAGAACAAAACTATCCAAAAAAGATTTTCAAATTATTAAATATTTTTTATCACAAAAAGATAAAATTATTTCTCATGACGAGCTTGTTGCAAATATTTGGATGGATGGCGAAATCCCTACCGATGCAACGCTAAGAACGCACATAAAAAATATTAGAATACATCTTGGCAAAGATTTTATAATTACGCTCAAAGGAGTCGGCTATAGAGTTAACATCTAGTGAAAAAAAGTCGCTTTACGGTTTTTTGGGACTTTATTTAAGTTCGTCTATATTTTTAATTATTTTTATTGCTTTTAGCTTTTACGGTTATGAATCTTCAAAGATAATATCTATGAAAAAAGAGAAGATGCAAAATATTGCTCTTAATATCTCTTCTAAAATAATAGCTTCATATATGCGCTCAGAGCCTCTTAGAATTGATGATGTAAATGGATATGAGATAACGCTTTATAATGCAGATAAAGTTCTTATATACGGTCAAGAGCTTGGCTCAATAGAGTTCAAACAGGGTTTTTACGAAGATGAGAAATTTGATTATTTCGTAGATCTCAGTCCTCAACTTCATCATGGCGTAAAATATCTTGTTTTAAAAAGCAAAAATGCCAATAATGAGATTTTAAAACTAATACAAAGTACACTTATAATAGCTATATTTTCAGTTCTCTTAATCGTTGTTGTGGGTTATTTTCTAACAAAAATGTTCTTAAAACCGATACAAAACGAGAGGGTAAAACTAGATAAGTTTATAAAAGATTCGACTCATGAGTTAAATACGCCTATAACGGCTATTTTAATGAGTATTGATAGACTAAAAAAAGAGAATATTGATGAGAAGATTTTAAAAAGAGTTCAAATAAGCTCAAAAAGAGTTCAAAAAATTTATTCGGATTTGACATATCTGCTTTTAGAAAATAAAAATGAAGAGGCAAAGAGAGTAAATCTAAAAGAGATTTTAGAAAATGAGCTTACTCTCTATGAAGATTTGGCATTAAAAAAATCACTTACAATAAATAAAGAGATTGAGGATACATATTTTATCATTGATGAGATGAGCGCTCAAAGATTATTTAGTAACTTGCTCTCAAATGCAATCAAATACAATAAACATGGCGGAAAAATCGAGCTAAAATTAAAGACAAATGAGTTTATTATCAGCGATAACGGTGTCGGTATAAAAAAAGAGCTTCAAAATAAAATTTTTGATAGATTTTATAGAGCCAACGAGCATGAAGGTGGTTTTGGAATTGGACTAGATATAGTTAAAAGAGTTTGTCAAAAGTATAAAGTAGATATTAAAATCTCTTCTATAGAAAACAACTCAACTACAATAATGTTAAAATTTTAGGATGATTTGTAAAAAGAGTTGTGGCAGCAAGAGCACCAAAGAACAGAATTAAATCTATATATCAATATATCTTGATTTAATAAATCTATTTTGCTACAATTTTAATTATCTAAAGGAGTTAGATGTGGAAGTGTTTTTAAAAAGTATTGCAGCTCTTAATGATGAAACAAGAGTATTGCTGTTGCGTTTTCTTGATGAGCATGGTCAAACTTGTGTTTGTGATCTGCAAAACTCTCTTGATATGATTCAATCCCGCCTTTCTCGTCATCTTAAAATCTTAAAAGATGCAGGTTTTTTGAGAGTAGATAGGCGCGGAACTTGGGCTTATTACTCTATTAGAAGTCCATTAGACCGCTTTCGTAGTGAAGCTCTAGAAGAGATTCGTTATTTGGAGATCAAGCTTCCAGCTTTAAAAAAATTATCTGAAAATGGAGAGTGTAAAGTATGAAAAAAAATGTATTGATTTTATGTACTGGTAATAGTTGCCGCTCAATTATGGCAGAGGCATTAATAAACGCAAAGCTTGGAGATTGCATAGAGGCACAAAGCTCTGGCGTTAAAGCAAGCGGTGCAATAAACCCAAATGCCAAGGCTTTACTTAAAGAAAAAGGTTATTGGAGAGATGAGTATCACTCAAAAGTAATTGAAACAGTGTTAGATACTGCGTTTGATTTAATCGTAACCGTGTGTGACCATGCAAAAGAGACATGTCCAATGTTTCCAAAAGCTGTTAAGACTATACATATAAGTTTTGATGACCCTTCTGGCAAAGCCGCAGAGGAGTATGAAAAAACACTGAATCTCATTGAGAAAGAACTTCTGCCAGTTGTCAAAGAGGAGCTTTGTTAAATGTGGTATGAACTCTCAAAAGAGTTTGTTTATGTTGTTATAGGGCTTCAAGGAAGAGTAGCAGAAGCATCACACTTTTTTATTTATGACACCATAAAGATTTGGTTTTTACTTCTAAGTGTCATTTTTGCAGTCTCATTTTTGCGGAGTTGGGTAAATACAGAGTATGTTCGTGCCCACTTACAGGGAAAATCATCACTCTATGGGCATGTTGGAGCTTCTGTTTTTGGAATAATCACTCCTTTTTGTTCATGCTCTGCGATACCTCTGTTTTTGGGCTTTATTCAAGCACGAATTCCTATTGGAGTGACATTTAGTTATCTGATCTCTGCGCCAATGAACAATGAAATAGCGATTGCAATGCTCTTTGGTATCTTTGGCTGGAAAGTGACCTCAATCTACATACTTTTTGGTCTGGGTGTAGCGATACTCGGCGGTTGGCTGATAGGCAAGATGGGTATGGAAAAAGAGATTTTAATGGATGTCAAACCCATCGAAGGAGAGCTTGAAGCGAGTTTGGTAAAGCTCTCACTCAAAGAGAGAGCAAAAGAGGCTTGGAGCTATACTTTAGATATTTTCAAAAAAATATATATCTATGTGATGATTGGTGTGGGTGTAGGTGCTTGGATACATGGATATATTCCGACAGATTTTATAGCTTCATATACAGGGGAAGGTAATCCATTTGCAGTTATTATAGCTGTGCTTATGGGAATACCGATGTACTCAAATGCAGCTGGAGTTATGCCACTTATAGAAGTTTTAACAAGTAAAGGTATGTTGCTTGGGACCGCTCTTAGTTTTATGATGGCCGTTACTGCACTTAGTCTGCCAGAGGCTCTAATACTTAAAAAGATTATTTCACTAAAGCTTATTGGCATATTTTTTGCCATTGTAGGAAGCGGAATAATCGCTATCGGGTATCTATTTAATATTATTTTATAAGGATAAAAGATGAGAAAAATTTTACTATTGTTGGCTGTAACGATTGCGTTTGCACAGGCGCAAAGCTTTGATGAATATCTACAAGGATTTAGTTATGAAGAGCCTAAAGATATGAAAATAAATACGCAAGAGATGTTAGAACTTGTAGAGATGGATAGTGCTCAAGTTATTGACATTCGTTTTAAAGAGGAGGTCGAAGCATGGAGTATGGGGTTTGCAAAGAATATTCCTCTAAATGAGTTACCAAAACGTTTGGCAGAGCTTGATAAAAACAAGTTGATAATTACTGTATGTCCGCATAACGATAGAGCAAATATTGCTCGTATGTTCCTTCATCTTAAGGGATATAAAACTAAGTATCTAAGTGATGGATTGGTAGGTAGTGCTGAGTACTTACGTGGGGATAGAGCTAAAAACTTTATTATTAAAAATAGAGACAACTAAGCGTAAGATTAAATTAACAAGGATAAAAGATGAAGATAGAAGTGCTTGGAACAGGTTGTGCAAAATGTATTACTTTAGAAAAAGTTGTCAAAGAAGCAGTTGCTAAGAGCGGAAAATTTGCTCAGATAGTAAAAGTAGATGATATTATGAAAATCATGGAGTATCAAGTAGTTAGCACACCAGCTTTAGTGATTGATGGTAAAGTTGTAAGTAGTGGAAAAGTTTTGAGTGTAGATGAAGTTGTCGCACTTATAAAGTAGTTTTCTTGAGGTGGTGGCCAATCTCGGAATCGAACCAAGGACACGCAGATTTTCAATCTGCTGCTCTACCGACTGAGCTAATTGGCCATTATTAAAGAGTAGTTATAGTTTTAAAAGAGGTGGTGGCCAATCTCGGAATCGAACCAAGGACACGCAGATTTTCAATCTGCTGCTCTACCGACTGAGCTAATTGGCCATCTTTTAAGAGCGCAATTTTAGCTAAGAGGGACTGAAAGTTAGCTTATGAGAGTGAAGTGATATGTTTAAAACTCTCAACTATCGCAATACGTTCTAGTTTTTTTATCTTATCTTCTAGGGAGTCAACGCTTTCATCTTTGTCAAGAAGAAGTTCTTTTTGTAAGATAATCTTCCCCTCATCATAATGTTCATTGACTTCATGGATAGTTACACCGCTGATTTTCTCACCGTTTTTTATAACAGCTTCGTGAACAAATCGCCCATACATCCCTTCTCCGCCATAATTCGGGAGTAGGGCGGGGTGTGAGTTTATGACTTTGAAATTTTTTGTTATATTTGCACTCACTTTTTTCATGTATCCAGATAAAAAAACATAATCGCACTTGTACTTATTTAGAAGTTGTTCTATTTTTTCATCTTGATTTTGAGCTGTTTTTGAGTTAACTATAAAGTTCTCAATTCCGTAATTTTTAGCATTTTTTATAATTTTAGCACCACTGTTGTTTGAGATGATAAGAGGAATTTCTATAAGTAGGCCACTCTTTTTTATCGCCTCATATAGGGCATCAAAGCCGCTTCCATTATGTGATGCGAGTATCGCTACTCTCTTCATTTTAGCTCTTTGATAGCATCTTTAAACTGATCGCCTCTATGTGCATAAGATTTAAATTCATCAAGACTGGCTGCCGCTGGAGATAGTAGGGCAACTTCGTTACTTTGTAAATTTATATCTATTTTTACAATTGCATCTGCGAGGTTTTTACATAGTTCAAATTTTATTCCATACTCTTGTGCAAGATTTGAGAGTTTATCCTTGTTTGAGCCGATGTTATAAATCTTGACATTGCAATCTTTTAGAAAAACAAAGAGTTCTCTCAAATCCACGCCCTTATCATCGCCGCCTAAAATAAGATGCACAAAAGAGTCACTGTAACGCTTCATAGCTACAATGGTTGCGTCTAAGTTTGTAGCTTTAGTATCGTTTACCCAAAGACGACCTTTAGAGTCATGTAGCTCCTCTTGTCTATGTGGGTCTATAACAAAAGAGTTTATTTTTTCATAATTAACTCTGTCAAAGAGTATCTTATCAACTGCCATAGCCAAAAGTGCGTCCATCAAAAAAGCACCTTTGAAATTCACTCTTTTTGTATCTATATCAAAGTGTTTTGCTATATCTTTCTCATCTTCATAAAAAATAATATAAGCAGAAGAAGTCACTATATCTTTATAGGCCTTTGGAATGATAGCAACTTCGCCCTCTCTCATTTTTGAAAGAGGCTTTAGTTTTGCCTTTATATACTCATCCATATTTCCATGCCAACTTAGATGGTCTGGCGTTATTGGTAGAAGAACATATATATTTGGAGAGGTTTTGTTTGTGTAGTGAATCGTAAATGAGCTAGTTTCTAGTATCCAAATTTGAGCATTTTGATCCAAATCAGCTAAAGGAGTGCCTATATTTCCACCCTCAAGAGAGCCTTTGTCACGAAGAAGATACTGCATCATCTGTGTAGTTGTTGTTTTACCGTTTGTTCCGCTTATCCAAACGCTAAGCGGTGTTGTATGAGCAAAGCAGTCATATTCGCTTATGAGATTTTTTGCTCTTAATATAAGCGGATTTGAAGGAGCAATCCCAGGGGAGGGTATCTCTAAATCTGAATAAGATGGATTAAACTCAGATGATGGTTTTACTCTAAATCCAGCTTCATCAATAAATGGTTTTGTACATTTATCATCATAAAAGATAGGATTTTTAAAGAGCTTTGAGAGAGCTTTTGTTGTTTTGCCATAACCAAACAGTGAAACTCTTTGCATTAGCGAATCTTTAGAGTGATAAGCGCTATAACATTTGATAGCGTTGCGATAATCCAAAATCGCACTATTATCTTGTTCTCAGCCCAATTTTTCATCTCAAAATGGTGATGAATTGGAGCCATCAAAAAGACTCTTTTCTTTCTGAGTTTATAACTTCCAACTTGAAGAATTACAGATAGAGTCTCTATCACAAAAATAGAACCAATAAGAAGAAGTAAAATCTCACTCTTTGAGATAATCGCAAGATAGCCTAAAAAAGCTCCAATTGTTAGTGAACCGCTATCTCCCATAAAAACTTCAGCAGGATGGCAGTTGTACCATAAAAAACCACTCAAAGCCCCAATTAAAGCACTTGAGACTATGGCAACTTCTCCTATGTTTATATGTGGCATAAGCAAATACGAGCTTATATTTGCATTTCCTGTGATGTATATGATAATACTAAAAGAGGCAAGAGCGGTAATAGAAGGAACAGTTGCAAGACCATCTAGTCCATCAGTTAGGTTTACGGCATTTGATGTTGCAATAATTACAATAGTCCAGAAAAATATAGCAAAAATGCCCATATCAAATAGCGGATTTTTTAAAAACGGGATGTAAAGAGATGTATTAAAATCTGGTAGGTTATATAGAAGTGTAGAGATAACAAGTGCAAAACCAGTTTGCAGTATGAGTTTTGTTCTAGCTTTTAACCCTGCTAAATTTTCATTTTTTTTGATTTTTGCAATATCATCTTGAAAACCAATAAAAGCAAAAAATATAAGCGTTAAAACCGCACAAACTGCATAGATATTAGAGAATTTTATAGTAATAACTGAAGCTAAAATAGTTGCAAAGATAAAAACTATTCCGCCCATAGTAGGTGTCTTTGCTTTGGCTTGATGGCTCTGTGGTGCCCACTCATTAATCGGCTGGTGGCTAGATGTCGCTTGTGCCCATCTTATAAAGCGAGGCATCAAAAAAAGTGTAAAAAATAGCGCTAAAAAGAAAGCTATTCCAGCTCGTATTGTTATGTATCCAAGTAAGTTGATATTAAGTATTTCTGAGAGCCAGTACAGCAAAGTGGGTAGTCCTTATAAATAAAAATGACATTATAGTATAATTGCATAAAACTATTATTATGAAGGAAGTACATTGGCAAAAAAAGCAATTCTAGTTATTACTGATGGTATTGGCTACTGCTCAAAGACAGAGTATAACGCATTTTACCATGCCCAAAAGCCGACATATGACAAACTATTTTCAAATACTCCTCACTCTCTAATCAGCACTTATGGACTTAGCGTTGGGCTTCCTGAGGGACAGATGGGTAACTCTGAAGTAGGGCATATGAGTATAGGGAGTGGCAGGGTTTTATATCAAGATTTAGTAAAAATTTCTCTCTCTCTTAGTGAAAATAGATTTAAAGACAATGAAGCATTTAAAGAGTTGTTGGCAAAGTCCAATAGACTCCATCTTGTAGGGCTTATGAGTGATGGCGGAGTGCACTCGCATATAGACCATTTTATGGGAATAGCAGATATTGCTGCAAAAGAGGGTAAAGAGGTGTTTTTGCATCTCATCACAGATGGCAGAGATGTCTCTCCAACTTCTGCAAAAAAGTATCTTTTACAAGTTGAAAAACATCTAAGCAAAAGTGTAAAGATAGCTACTGTATCTGGTCGTTTTTACTCTATGGACAGAGATAATCGCTGGAATAGAGTAGAAAAAGGGTACGAGGCGATGGTAAAAGCAGAGCCAAAAACTCTCTTAAATCCATCGGCTTACATTGACGCTTCATACAAAAAAAACGAAACAGATGAGTTTATTGAACCTATCGCATTTGATGGCTATGATGGTATGATGGATAACGATGCTGTTTTGATGATAAATTTTAGAAGCGATAGAATGCGTGAGATTACTACGGCTATCGGTGATAATAATTTCAGCTCATTTGCAAAGCCTGATATAAAACTGCATGTAGCAACTATTACTGAGTATGACAAGAGTTTTACTTATCCAGTTCTCTTTAAAAAAGATTCGCCAAAAAATACTCTTAGTGAGGTTATATCAAGTGCTGGATTAAGACAGCTTCACACAGCAGAGACTGAAAAGTATGCGCATGTCACATTCTTTTTTAATGGCGGTATTGATGAGCCTTATGAGAATGAGACAAGGGTTCTCATCCCATCTCCAAATGTTAGAACTTACGATGAAAAACCGCAGATGAGCGCGTTTGAAGTTGGAGAAGTTGTACTAAAAGGGATGGATGAAGCGTATGACTTTATAGTTGTAAATTTTGCAAATGGCGATATGGTCGGGCATACTGGCAATCTTGAAGCAGCAAAAGTTGCAGTAAATGCAGTCGATAGCGAACTTGGCAAGATTTTAAAAAAAGCAAAAGAGACGGATTATGCTGTTCTTATCACTTCAGATCATGGAAATTGCGAAGAGATGAGAGACGATGAGGGGCATGTTTTAACAAATCATACAGTTGGAAAAGTTTGGTGTTTTGTTGAAGCAGATGGAGTAAGCAGAGTAGAAGATGGTGGACTCAATAACATAGCGCCAACTATCTTAAAGCTTATGGGGCTTGAGATTCCCAAAGAGATGGACCATAGTTTAGTTTAAAAAATAAGGAAAAAAAAGTATGAAATTTAGTGGAAAAAATGTTTTAGTAACGGGTTCGAGTCGTGGTATAGGTGCAGAGATAGCAAAGGTTTTAGCTGGTTATGGACTAAAGGTTTGGATTAATTATAGAAGCGGTGCCACAGAGGCTGATGCTATAAAAGAGATGATTGAAGCAAATGGCGGAAGTGCCGCAGTTATCGGCTTTGATGTAAGCTCTGAAGATGCTTTTGTTGATGCGATAAAAACGATAGTTGACTGCGATGGAGAACTAAGCTACCTAGTAAACAATGCAGGAATTACAAACGATAAATTAGCACTCCGTATGAAGAGTGAGGATTTTATGTCGGTTATAAATGCCAACCTTCTCTCATGTTTTGTGGGTTGCCGTGAAGCTATGAAAGTTATGAGAAAGAAAAAATCTGGCTCAGTTGTAAATATCGCTTCAATTGTAGGTGAGACAGGAAATGCAGGGCAGACTAACTACTCAGCAAGTAAAGGCGGAGTTATCGCTATGACTAAGAGTTTTGCACTTGAGGCTGCATCTAGTGGTATCCGTTACAACACCATCACTCCAGGTTTTATAGCAACAGAGATGACGGATGTATTAAGTGATGAGATTAAAAGTAGCTTTACATCAAAGATACCGATGGGTCGTTTTGGAAATCCTAGTGAAATCGCTGAAGCAACTGCATTTTTACTCTCTGATCATTCAAGTTACATAACAGGTGAGACGCTAAAAGTAAATGGCGGAATGAACATGGCGTAATGCCATGTTTTGTTATAAAAAGATTTAAAAAGGCACTGTATGAAAATAGCGGTATCTGCATGTCTGCTTGGTGAAAAAGTTCGTTTTGACGGCGGGCATAAGCATGATAGATTTGTAACTGATGAGCTTGGAAAATATGCCTCTTTTGCTCCATTTTGTCCAGAAGCCATAGCGTTTGGAACACCTCGTCCCTCAATACGCCTTGTAAATAAAGAGAGTGATTATCGTGTGATTTCAAATAAAAATGGCGATGATTTAACCGATGAGCTTATAGAAAAATCATATCAAGAGTTTTATAAAATCGTACAAAATGATTTAAGCGGGATTATTTTTAAGTCAAAATCTCCTAGTTGCGGGATGGGAAGTGCAAAAGCTTATCTTGAGAATGGTTTTGCTGATTCAAAAGCAGATGGTGTCTTTGTAGCTATCTGTAAAGAGAAGTTCCCGCTCCTTCCAATGGAAGAGGAGGGACGGCTTCAAGATGATTGGCTAAGAGAGAATTTTATCATGCAACTCTTTGCTTACAACTCATTTGAAGTTTTAAAAAATAGCACTCCAACTATAAAAATGCTCGTTGATTTTCATACAAAAAATAAATTTCTGCTTCAAGCAAAAGATGAAAAGATTTATAGAGTTCTTGGAAATATAGTAGGAAATCATGAAAAATTACCATTTGATGAGCTTTTATCAAACTATGAGTATAACTTTAAAACAGCTATAGCAAAAAAAAGCTCTATCAAAAGAAATAGAAATGTGCTTGAACATATGAGTGGTTTTTTTAAAAATGAGTTAAGCAGTGTCGAAAAAGAGACACTGCATGAGCAGATAGAGGAATATGCACAAAAAATAGTGCCTATCGTTGTTCCGCTCTCAACTATAAAACTCTATGCGAAAAAATATAACAACGAGTATCTTTTAGGACAAGTTTTTTTAGATCCATACCCAAAAGAGTTGGCATTGCGCTCAAGTTTACTTAGCTCAAAGTAGAGCAGTTTTGAAGAGAGTACTTTGGTTTAGACGAGATTTAAGAGTAAAAGACAATCCTCTGCTAACTTTTGGCGGAGAGGTTTTGCCTATCTTTATATTTGATGAAAATATCTTAAGAGATTTACATGTAGATGATAGAAGAGTAGCTTTCATCTTTCATTATCTCTTAAAATTAAAGAGTGATTTGCAAAATATTGGACTAGATTTAAAGATATTTTATGGAACTCCAGAGGCTGTTTTTGAACATTTGAGTGAGTTTGATGAGGTTGTTGCGTCTGGGGATTATGATAGTTATGCAAAAAATAGAGATTTGCATATCTCACACAAACTCCATTTCAGATACCTGCATGATACATATATTTTTAAACCCAAAGAGATACTAAAAGATGATGGCTCACCCTATTTTGTCTTTACACCATTTTACAAAAAAGCTAGAGTTGCACTAAATACAAAAGATTTACAAGAGAAAAAAATTGCTCAAAATATTTTAATCAAGAGTGATTATGATGGTATAACAAAGATAAATGCAGATATATCAAAACTTACTTTAGACCTAGAATCCATTGGATTTATACAACAAAATTTAAAAATCATAGACCCACAAAAAAAGCTTGATATTTTTAAAAAAAACATCTCAAAATATAGCCAAATGCGAGATTTTTTAGATGTTGATGTATCTTCAAATTTAAGTGTTGATTTGCGTTTTGGAACTATCTCTATAAGAGAAGTTTTACGCGAAGTGTTGAAGCTAGGGAGCATTAGTGAACCATTTATCAGACAGCTTATCTTTAGAGATTTTTACGCTTACGCACTATTTCATACACCACATATAGAGAGTAAAAATTATAAATACAGCTTTAATGGTATAGAAGATAAAGAGAAGTTTATAGCTTTTTGTAGTGCTAAAACAGGAGTGCCAATAGTTGATGCTGGAGTAAGAGAACTTTTGACAACAGGTTATATGCACAACCGTGTTCGCATGATTGTTGCCTCTTTTTTTACAAAAGATCTGCTTCTTCCATGGCAGTGGGGAGAGAGATTTTTTGCAAAGCATCTGCTTGATTATGATAAAGCAAGTAATGCTCTCTCATGGCAATGGAGTGCTGGAACAGGAGTCGATCCACAGCCATACTTTAGGGTTTTTAATCCTTACTTGCAGAGTAAGAAATTTGACAAAGAAACATTCTATATAAAGAGATTTGTTCCTGAGCTCCTTGCAATTGAGTCAAAAAATATACATAATGAAGAGTATCTTATATCAACAGATATAGATAATTATCCAAAACCAATAATTCTTCATAAAGAGGCATCTAAGAAGGCTGTAGCGCTTTTTAAAAATCTTTAAAAATGGGCTCAAAATAGGCAAACAAAGAGTTTTGTATTTTAGAACAAGAGAGTTTATTTAAGTTAAATATGCTACAATTCCAAGATTTTACACATAAAACATAGGAGCTAGAATGGCACTTTTAGACGATATTAAAGCGGTAGTAGTTGAACAATTAAGCGTAAGCGCTGATGAAGTTAAAGAGGACTCAAAATTTGTTGAGGATTTAGGTGCTGATAGCCTTGATGTAGTTGAATTAGTTATGGCTCTTGAAGAGAAATTTGATATCGAAATTCCTGATGATGAAGCAGAAAAAATTAGAACTGTTAAAGACGTAGTTAACTACATCGAAAGCAAGTAATAATTTAAAATCTACTGAGAATATTCTCGGTAGAAATACTTTTTAAAGCTCATTTGTATGGGTTTTAAAAAGTATTTTATATTTTATATGGAGAATTTTTATGAAAAGAGTCGTAGTTACTGGATTGGGCATGATAAATGCAGTTGGAAATGATAAAGAGAGTTCTTTTAAAGCTATCTGTCAAGGTGAATGCGGTATAGATAGAATTACACTTTTTGATCCAGAAAATTACGCTGTACAGATAGCTGGTGAAGTTAAAAATTTTGATCCTGAAACTGTAATGTCACCAAAAGAGGTGAAAAAAGCTGATAGATTTATTCATCTTGGATTAAAAGCAGCTCAAGAAGCGATGCTTGATGCAAATATTTCTGAAGATACTGATATGGAAAGATTCGGTATAAGCGCTGGTTCTGGTATTGGCGGACTTCCTGCAATTGAAAAAAATTCAATCATTATAGAGACAAAAGGTCCAAAAAGAATAAGTCCGTTTTTCATCCCGTCTGCTCTTGTAAATATGCTTGGCGGTTTTGTATCAATCGAACATGGAACTAAGGGTCCAAACTTATCAAGTGTTACAGCATGTGCTGCTGGAACTCATGCGATAAGCGAAGCAGTAAAGACTATTATGTGTGGCGGTGCCGATAAGATGTTGGTAGTTTCTGCTGAATGTGCAGTAACTGGTGCTGGAGTTGGCGGCTTTGCTGCTATGAAAGCGCTCTCAACTAGAAATGAAGAGCCTAAAAAAGCTTCTCGTCCATTTGATGCTGATCGTGATGGATTTGTTATGGGGGAAGGTGCTGCTGCATTAGTATTAGAGGTATATGAAGATGCTGTTGCTCGTGGAGCAAAAATTTATGGTGAAATTATAGGCTTTGGCGAGAGCGGTGATGCAAGTCACATAACTACTCCTAGTCTTGATGGTCCAGCTCGTGCTATGAAAGCAGCTTATACTATGGCAGGAAAACCTAAACTTGATTATGTAAATGCACATGGAACAAGTACTCCTATTAATGATAAAAATGAAACAGCAGCAGTTAAAGAGCTTCTTGGTGGAAAAGAGAATTGCCCTCCAATGAGCTCAATAAAAGGTCAAATCGGACACTGTCTTGGTGCAGCTGGTGGTATTGAAGCAGTAGTATGTTTAATGGCAATGCGTGATGGAATAATTCCTCCGACAATCAACCATGAGACTTCTGATGAAAATTGTGATTTAGATATTGTTCCAAATAAGGCAAGAGCTGCTGAGTTAAATACTGTAATGAGTAACTCATTTGGTTTTGGTGGAACAAACGGCGTTTTAATCTTCAAAAAAATCTAAGTATAAGGAGTCCACTTTGGCAACATATTTAGACTTTGAACAGAAAATAAAAATAATCCAAGAAGATATAATATCTGCACAAGTTCGTCATGATGATGGGCTTGTAGAGTCACTAAAGAAAAACTTAGATAAGGAAGTTTCAAAGATTTTTACAAATCTTTCTCCTTTTCAACAGCTTCAATTAGCTCGTCATATTGATAGACCATATGCTCTTGATTATATCAACTTGCTTATGAGAGATAAGTATGAGATTCATGGGGATAGACATTTCCGCGATGATGCTGCTATCCTTTGCTATATCGGTTATATCGGAGAAGAAAAAGTTGTTGTGATCGGTGAGCAAAAAGGTCGTGGAACTAAAAATAAGATAAAGCGAAATTTTGGTATGCCTCATCCTGAAGGCTATCGCAAAGCGCTACGTGCCGCAAAACTTGCTGAAAAGTTCAATCTTCCTCTTCTTATGTTAGTAGATACTCCTGGTGCATACCCTGGAATTGGTGCTGAAGAGAGAAATCAGAGTGAAGCGATAGCAAGAAATTTGCTAGAATTGTCACAACTTAACACACAAACCATTTCAGTAGTTATTGGCGAAGGTGGAAGTGGTGGAGCTCTTGCTATAGGTGTTGCTGATAGATTTGCAATGATGAGATACTCTGTCTTTAGCGTTATCTCTCCTGAGGGATGTTCTGCTATTTTATGGAATGACCCTGCAAAAGTAGAATCTGCAACAAATGCCATGAAAATTACAAGCGGTGACTTAAAAGAGTTAAATCTTATAGATGACATTATAGCAGAGCCGTTAATTGGGGCTCATAGAGATAGAGATGCTGCTGCTGCTGCTATTGGAGAGTACTTTTTAAGTGAACTTACAAAGCTGCGCCAAATGTCTTCAGAACAAAGAATGGAAGAGAGATATAAAAAACTAACTAGTGTGGGTGCTTTTAGCGAATAAAACTACTCTTGATCCTCAAGTCGAGGATCAAACTTCGGTCTCTTAAGCCTTTTTGCCTCTTTTGAGTATCTTATCAAATCTTCAACCGTTTTTACTTCACTATCTACACTATTTAATGATAATTTAAAAAGCTCATACGTTGTTATAACATCACTCATCGCTCTATGGTGAGTTGCATCAGGATTAAGGTTAAATATAGTATTTAGATATGATAGAGCATATCTATATGATTCTAATGTTCTCTCAGCTAAGGATAGCGAGCATAAACTTCTGTTTAAAAGAGGGGGCAGACCAATCTTCTGCATACTTAAGGAGATGAATTTATAATCAAATTTAACATCATGCGCTATAAAAACAGCGTCGCCTAAGAATGTTCTAAAATCATACATAACTTTTTTTAGATTTGGTGCGTTTAGAGTATCATTTGTTGATATGCCAGTTATTTCTGTTATGTGAGGATTTATTTCATGGCACTCAACAAGAGACTCAAAACGTTCTACAACTAATCCATTTTTAACTTTAAGAGCTGCTATTTCTATTATCTGATGTTTTTCTATTTTTGAGCCGTTTGTCTCAATATCTACAATACAAAAGGTACTCTCTTGCATTGGCTTAAAAGCAGTTGTGAAGTAGAAATGTCCAGCTTGTTTTACGATTTCTAAACCTTGAGAGTGCCAAAGTTGAAGTAAAAAATCTAAATCATCATCTATCTGCTCTTTTAGTGTTTTAAGAGACAAGCCTTTTGTTGAGAGTTTGTGAATACTTTTTGCGTCTAAAGAAAAACTAGGTTCAAGAGAAATCATAAATTATGACTTTGCATTTCTAATAAACTCTGCTACTTTTTGAGAATCTTTTTTGCCATGTGAAATTTCAACTCCACTGCTTACATCTACGCCATAAAATCCATATTTTTTGAGTGAAGCTACATTTTTTGGATCTAGTCCACCAGCTAAAATTATTTTTGAGCAGTCAACTCCGTCAAACCACTCAAGATTTAACCTTTTTCCGCTGCCGCCATAACTCTCACAATAGGCATCTACAAGTCTGTACTCATCACCATATAGTAAAATGTCTTGAGGCTCTTTTGCTCTGATAACTTTTATGTATGGAACGAACAACTGTTCGTATAGTCTACTTGGAGCTTTAAAGTGAATCTGGGCAAGAGTAGCGCCTGATTCTTGGCAGTAAGAGTTGATTACCTGAGCATCACTGTTGACAAAAAGAGCAACTTTTTCTACAAAAGGTGGTAATTTTTTTATAATTTCTCTTGCTTGTGAAGGAGATATATAGCGCGGTGAATCTTCATAAAAAACAAATCCCAAGGCATCAGCACCTGAGATAATTGCATTCATTGCATCTTTATAAGAGGTTATTCCACAAATCTTAGTGCGCATGATTAGATTTTTAGAGACTCAATCGCAGTTTTTTTATCTTTATGTCCAAATACATAACTACCAGCAACTACTATATCAACTCCAACTTCTTTGAGTAATTTAATATTTTTATCACTTACTCCGCCATCAACTTCAATAAGGCATTTTGGATTTAGCTTATCTCTCATTGCGCTTAATTTTTTTGCTTTTGGTAGTACGCTATCTATAAAACTCTGTCCGCCAAACCCTGGATTTACACTCATAAGTAGTACCATGTCCAAATCTGCTAAAAGGTACTCAATAGCTTCAGGAGGCGTATGAGGATTTAGTACAATTGCTGGTTTTATTCCAAGAGAGCGAATTTTTTGTATAAGTCTATGAGGGTGTTTTTCTTCTTCTATGTGAAAAGAGATATATTCGGGCTTAAGTGGAGCAAAAAGGTCAACAAAAAAAGTGTTGTTCTCAACCATAAGATGAATGTCAAGAGGCTTTGTTGCACATGCAGCGATAGCAGAGACAACAACAGGACCAATTGTAAGATTTGGAACAAAATGCCCATCCATAACATCTACGTGTACAAAATCACAACCTGCATCGCAAATAGCTTCAACATCTCTTTGTAAATTTCCAAAATCTGCTGATAAAATACTTGGAGCTACTTTCATCTATTTTCCTTATAATTATTTTGCGATTTTACAGTTTTGTTGCTTTTATCTTGTTAAGAAAAAGAAGAATTTATCGTCGTTAAAAGACAAATCTACCTGTACACCTTTTCTTCCCTCAACAACTTCCATTAAGCTATCAATATCTTGATATGTTCTAGGAAGTGTTATGTTTACGCTTATATTTTCATCCGCAAGAAGAGTTTTTATCTTTCCGCCTACGATATTTACAAGTTCAGCCAATGTATCTAAAATCATCTCTAAGTCATCGGTACTATCACCAATTAAAAGTTCACAAGCTTTTTTTGCAATCACCTTTGGAAAAACCAAGATAACCATGCCATCTATATCTCCATAGTAGCCAATAGAACTTGCAACGTTGTCTTTTTTCTCTTTAATAGCCAAATCGCGTACATTTACGGCCTCTTTGATTGCTTTAGCGCTTGTCATCATCTCTAAAGTGGATACAGTAGCATCTATAAATTTTGGCAACTCTAAGATAGTTTCTTTATTTATGACTCTTTTGTATTTTATATTAGAAGCACTGCTGGCACCAAGCTCTTTTAGAAGCTCTTTATTTTGAAGAATATCATCCATTTGTTCATAAAAGAGTATTCCTGCATCTTCCATCGTCTCTTTAAATGCTATTGGAGTTTTATTAAATCTCATACCCACAAAACAGATGCTCGCATTATATTCAGCTGCTGAACTAGATAGTTTTGAGAAGAAGTTTAGAGCGTGTATGTTCATACTTATAACTTTATATGCATCAAATATAAAGAGTCTAAATCCTACGTTTAGAGAGTTGTTGTGATATTCGATATTGAACTGCTCGCTTATCTCAACATCTAAAAAAGAGGTCACTGTGTAAATTATTGCGTTACCAGTTACTCGCGTTGCTACTTTTTGTCCCATTTGTCCAAGAAATGTTGAATCTATTATGTAGTCATACGCAGCTTTATTATTTTTTTTCTCTTCAAACTCTTCAAATGATTGTGCTATTATTGGATTGTGTCCTCCATCGTGTAGTTCAATTGCCATTGCGGAGCGTTGAGATTTGTCACTGCTATAAATTAAAATATTTTTATTCAAATTTTTAAAACTTGATGAAAATAGATAGGCGATATCTAATGTTTTAAATAATGAAAAGTTAAGTTCATCATGAAAAAATCTCCTCATTGCTTCATATTTTTTTCTATCATAATCGCAAAATCCAACAGTTGCCTGATTCTTTTTACGGATTTTAGAAAAGAGCTTTACAAAAATATCTAAACCGTTTCTATTAAAAAAAATAACTTTTTTTAGTGAAACTAAAATCATGTCAGCTTTTAGATTTATTGCTGATTCAATATCTTCCATACTCATAAATACGTTTGAGCTGTTTGCATCCAAGAAGCCTTGAGGAGAAAAGACCGCAATTCCATTTTTTAATACGGCTTTCATTCGATCTCCATCAGTAAAGCAAAATCATCATATATATCACTAACATATTCAACTTGGAAGTCAATAAAGTCATTCAGTCCAGCTTTGATGAACTCTGGTTGAGAGAGTTTATAAAAAAGTAGAAGATGCATCCATTTTCCAAGAGCATCTACCTTTTTATCTTGAGATGGCTTTACGCCTGAAGCTGCTTGAACAATTGAGCTAACAATACTAGGCATCTCCCACTTTTTAGCAATCTCTTCGCATATATCAAAAAGGCTTACACCAGATAAACGTATTAGAATTGTGTTGTAATCTAGTGCTTTAGCACCTCTTAAGAGCTCCACTTCTTTTTTATTTTGCGCAAAAAGAGCTTCCGTTACAATGATGCTAGCAGGAAGAAGAGAGATAGCTGCATAGATATTGTCATCTTGAATATTAAGACGCATTAAAATAGCTTCCCATCTTTTTGAAAGATTTGCTTGAAGCTCATGAAACAGTGCACTATTTAATTTAAAAAGAGACCACTTGTCTGGGCTAAGTAGTGCAACCATGTAGTTATATACGCTCTGCTGAGATAAAGAGACACCAAGTATGCCAAATATTTGCCCTATATCGCTAACTTCATTTCTAAATCCATAAATAGGCTTATTGACTATATTTTTAAGATATGACTTAAGGGCTAAATCTTGCTCCGCAACCTTTGCTGCTTTTACAAGTTCTCCAATTTTTAAAAGAGAGAGAGTCTCATTTAAAACTTTTGGTGAAGGTGGTATTTTTTCTATAAAACTATCAATATTTTCTTTTGTTATCATTGTTTTTATTAATGCCCCTAAATTTGTTTTATTCTACCCTCATAAGGATAAAAGAAATATTAATTACTGCTACCCTTAAGCAGAAGTTTTGTTTAGGCTTGATATACTTCGCAACTTTAAAAACCTAAATAAGGAAGCTAATTATGGCAAGAAAATGCGCTATTAGTGGCAAAGGCCCAATGAGCGGGAACAATGTTTCACACGCTAAAAACAAAACAAAACGTCGTTTTTTATTAAATCTTAGAACAGTACGTATCACTTTAGATGATGGTACAACTCAAAAGGTTAAAATCTCTGCAAGAGAGTTACGTACACTTAAGAAAAACTCTTAAGTTTAAAAGGACGCTAACTTGAATCTCTTAGAGAAGATTCGAAACTTTCTACATTGGGAGATTTCTCCCAAACCCGCAGTCACACTTAATGACGAACTTTATGCACAACTTCTCCCTTTTAGAACGCCACTAATCTTAATTCAGCTTCTTATGCTTGTTGGAACTTTAGGTTACGTATACATAGAAGATTATACGATAATGGATGCAATCTTTCAAGCTGGATACACCTTTACAACTGTTGGATTTGGTTCGATGAATGAAGGAGAATTTTCAGCAACAGGTCAGATTTTTACAGTAACACTTATTATTTTAGGGTTTACTGTATTTACTTTTGCAGTAGGTATTGTTGTAGAGGTTGTGAGAAAGGGAAAATTATCTAGAATATTAAAGGAGCGAAGAATGTTATACAGTATAGCAAGGCTCAAAAAGCATTATGTAGTCTGTTATCATAATGACTATACGCTTGAAGTTACTAAGCAACTAAGAGAAAACCACATTCCTTTTGTTGTTGTTGACCCAAGAGAAGAGATACATGAATGGGCCGCGGAGCATAACTATACAACATACCTGAGAGCTGAGCCACATGCCGAGCTTACTATGCTAAAAGCGCATCTTGCTTCTGCTAAAGGGCTTATTACATTATCCAGCTCTATGTCCGACAATATAGCACTTATTGCTTCGGTTAGACTTTTTGAAAAAGAGCATTTTCTACCAAGACCTTATTACATAATCTCTTCTGCTGAGAGTGTAAGTGATGTTGAAAAGCTTAAAAAACTCGGCGCCGATACAGTTATATCTCCAACTAAATTAACAGCGCAAAGAATAACTGCAATGGCTGCTCGTCCTGATATGGAAAATTTACTTGAAGAGTTTTTATATAAGAGCGATAATCCACTTGATATGGAAGAAATAGAAGTTCCAAAATATAGTTGGGCAGTTCTTAAAAAGCTAAGAGAAACACATATCAGAGAGATAACAAACACCTCTATCGTTGGTATTACTAAAAAAGAAGGAAAATTTTTGGCAATGCCAAAAGGAGATGTTTTAATTACTAGTGAATGTAAACTTCTCGTAATTGGAACTCAAAAAGATATAAATGTAACAAAAGATTTACTAAGAAAAAGAGATAAGCCAAAGGAGCTCAAATTTGTATAATATAATCTATTCAAGCCTCGGAGTATGCGCTAGTGAAGGTTTTTTTGCTGATGGAATCAGTGCAGGACTTAAAAAAGAGGGTGCTAAAGATATGGCATTTATCTATAGTGAAGATGAGTGCGAAGTTGCTTCTGTTTTTACCACAAACAAGATGTGCGCAGCGCCAATTAGACACTTTAGAGAAATGGGCGATGTTAAATCAAACTTTATAATCATAAACTCAAAAAATGCAAATGCAATGACTGGTAAAGCTGGTATAGAGGATATAAAAGAGGTTCTCTCAAACGCTCCAAAGAGCGTTAAAAATCCTATAATGAGCTCAACTGGAGTTATAGGTGTTAGACTTCCAAAAGCTAAAATCATAGAGGGAATGAAACTTTTTGATTTAAGTAAAAAAGATTCAAGCAGTGCATCAAAAGCTATCATGACAACAGATACATTTCCCAAAGAGATCTCTTTTAACGTAAAACTAGATGACGGAAGCAGTTTCAATATAGGGGCAATTGCAAAAGGTGCTGGGATGATAAATCCTGCAATGGCAACTATGCTCTGCTTTATAACAACTGATGCAAAAGTAAGCAGAGCTGAGATGCAAGAGACTTTAGATGAAGTGGTAAAAACAACTTTTAATGCCATTAGCGTTGATGGAGACACTTCAACAAATGACACTGTTTTACTTTTAGCAAATGGTAGAAGCGGTGCGTATAATAAAGAGGCATTTAAAGAGGCGCTATTTAAAGTTATGCACTTTTTAGCGTTAGAGATGGTTCGTGATGGAGAGGGTGCAACAAAGCTTGTAACTTATAAAGTGAGCGGTGCTAAAGATGATAGAGATGCAGAGATAGCAGCAAAAGCACTCTCTGACTCACTGCTTGTTAAAACTGCACTCTTTGGAGAAGACCCAAACTGGGGAAGAATAGCTTCTACAATAGGAGCTAGTGGAGTTGAGGCTTATGAAGAGAAGCTAAAAATTTCATTTGACAATCTTTGTGTTTATGATAGAGGAGAGATACTCTTTGATGCAGAGATGGAGAAAAAATGTGCAGTTATAATGCAGCATCAGAAGTTTACTATTTCGTGTGATTTAGGCGTAGGCGAGGGCAGTTTTAAAGCTTATGGCTGTGATTTAGGACATGAATACGTTAAGATTAACGCTGATTATAGAACATAACCTCTACTTATTGATAAAGAGACTTGATTGATACTCATTTTTTTCATATACTAAGCTATATAATTAAAGGAGTTTCACATGTCAAAAGTAATTTTAATCACTGGTGCCACGTCTGGGATGGGTGAACTTAGTGCTAAACTTTTAGCAGATAACGGATATATAGTTTATGCTGGTTCAAGAGATTCAGCGGTTGCAGGGGGAAGCGGAAATCTAAAGCATATCTATATTGATGTTACAAAAACGCAAAGTATAAAAGATGCGGTTGCAACTATTATAAAAAATGAGGGCAAGATTGATGTTCTGGTCAATAATGCTGGGTATGGGCTTTTAGCAACATTGGAAGATGGAACTGATGAGGAGATATTTAATCAGTTTGATGTAAATGTTTTTGGAGTTATTAAAACCACAAGAGAAGTTCTTCCTCACATGCGAGAAGCAAAGTGTGGAGTTATTATCAATCTTAGCTCATTTTTAGGCAAAATGGGGCTTCCTCTGCTTTCACACTACAATGCTTCAAAGTATGCAGTAGAGGGGATTACTGATTCGCTTAGATTTGAGACACTCCCTTTTGGAATCAGAGTTCACTCTGTTGAAGCTGGGCTTTTTGGCACAAACTTTGTAAAAAAAGGTTTAGTTGCAAATGCTCAAACAACATCTGAAAATTCGCCATATAAAGATTTGGTAGCTCATTTTGTACCGATTGTGGCAAAGGCTATAAATGAAGGACCTTCAGCGCAGCCAATTGCAGAGGCTATAAAGATGATAATAGAAGATGAAAATGCTCCTATCGCTGTGCCTGTTGGTGTTGAGGCTACAACGTTTGTTCCTCTTAGAAAAGAGCTAAGCAATGAAGCTTTTGAAGATAAAGTAAAAGCAACTTTTGGAATTTAGATGAAAAGGTTGCTCTTTTATACACTTATACTCGCACTTACAGTTGTGAGTATAATTTTATCTATCGCTTATTTAACGCCTCCAAAAGTTATACCAAAATATAGTGATGATAAATTAAGAGAGTTAGCATTATCAAAAGGGCTAAAGCCTACTCCAAATAGTTATGAAAAGCTTTTAGAGCTTGTTGATGATACATCAAACCCAATGAACGCTTCAAAAATAGCGCTTGGAAGAGAGCTGTTTTTTGATACAAACCTATCAAAAAATGCTAAAACAAGTTGTTCCACCTGTCACTCTTTTGATAAAGAGCTCAAAAATAGAGGCGCAATGTCTAAGATGATTTCTTCACGTGAGGAGCAGACAAACAACTGCGTGGCGTGTCATCTAAGAGATCAAAGCGGAGTTGATAGGTTTACCTTCTCAGAGGGCGATAATCATGAACCGCACCCATATCTTTTAAACACACAAACTGTTCTAAACAGTGCTTTTGCAAAACACTTTACATGGAGTGGCGAAGTTAGCACTCTAAGAGAGCAGAGTAAAAACTCTTTTTTGGCTTATCACAAAATGAATATATCAGCACAAGAGCTTGAGCAAAGAGTTATGAAGAGTGAAAAATATAGAAAAATGTTTAGTGATACATTTCAAGATGCTATTACATTTGAAAATATCAACAGAGCTATCGAGGTTTATCTAAAAACTCTAGTAACCAGAGGCGCGTATGACAGATTTTTGGAGGGTGACAACTCTGCTATGAGCAGTGACGCAAAAAGAGGTTTGGCAAACTTCATCGGTTTTGGATGTAAAGGGTGTCATAGCGATATATCGCTTGGAGGACAGAGTATTCAGAGATTTCCGCTTAGAGATTTTGCACAAGTTTATGATTTAAAACCAAACTTTGAGCTATTTCCAGAGTTTAGAAGGTTTGAGAGTGAATTTCCATTTGAAAATAGCGGTGGATTTTTAGGTAAAAACAAAGAGCATCTATTTCGTGTTCCGATTTTGAGAAATGTAACAAAAACCTCTCCTTATTTTCATAATGGGGCAGTGCCAAAGATAAGAGAGGCGGTAAATGTTATGGCAAAACATCAGCTTGGACGCCATTTAACACTAGAGCAGATTGATGAGATAGTTGCATTTTTAAGAACGCTTGAGGGCGATATAGTAGAGTATGATGTAAGTGAGAGCAGATGAGAACAGTAATAAAGATTTTGCTTTTTGTGATGTTTATCTCAGGAGTGCTTCAATGGAAGGTGATTGAGATGGCTTGGGAAGATTTTAGAGTCATTCAGGTTTTACATATTTTAAGCTCAATTGCAATTTTATCTCTGCTTGTTCCATTTATTTATAGACATATTCGTAGATACTATTTTATAAAAAAAGTAAATAGTGCGAACGGTTGGGCACTTTTGGCTCTTTTTGTGCTTTTGATAATGAGTGGATTTTATCTCTTTTTAATAGGCAACAGAGGCGGAGATATAGTTGGAATACTCTCTTTTAACATCCATCTTTATGGCTCATTTTTGTTAATAGTTCTTTTTATATCACATGCTTTTTTTACAGAAAAGAAGCTTATCGTTTCTGTTGGACTTCTGTTTTTAATCAACCCGCAAACCGCACACTCCGCTCAAATGCTATCAAACATAGAAGTAAATAGCACACGAAGCTATCATAGTGAAGATTGGACATCTTCTGCTAAGTGTAAATCGTGTCATAGTGAGATATTTAGGCAGTGGAGTAACTCAAACCATAAACATATGGTTGGCTCAAATCCATACTATATGGTTATGGAAACTTTAGCTGGGGAAGCCGAAGGAGATGGCTTTCGCAAGTGGTGTATGGGTTGCCATAACCCGAGCGCTCTCTTAAATGGGCATGAAAAAACTACTCACGACATGGAGGGGAACTTCTTGCGTGATGAACTTTTTGAAAAAGATGCAGAGAAACTGAGTAAAGATTTTAAAGAGCAAGATAACTTTAGACTTGAAGAGGGTGTCTCATGTGTTACATGTCATAGAATTACAGATGCAAGTAGTAAAGGAAATGCCTCTTATACAGTTACACTTGAGCGAAAAAAATACGCATTTGAAGATAGCAAGGCACCGCTTGGGCATTGGTTTAGCGAGAAACTTATCAACTCAAATCCAGAGGCACACAAAAAAAGCTATATGAACCCACTCTATAAAGAGAGCAGATACTGTGCGTCTTGTCATGATGAGTCTCATCCGATAAATGGCATCGCGATTGTGTCAACATTTAAAGAGTGGGAAAAATCTGAATATAACAATCCAAAAGATAAGAGTAAACATAAAAGTTGTATAGATTGTCATATGACAAATCTAAAAGATGCAAAACTCTCGCCACTGCGGGGAACTTCAACTGATGGCGGTGTTATAAAAGAGGATGTAAAAGTTCACTACTTTAGCGGTTCAAACCACTTTTTATCTGGGCTAAAAGATAAGAAAAATGAGGAGCAGACTATTGAACTGCTTAAGAGTTCTGCAAAACTTGATGTTGAGGTAAAAGATAATATTTTAAGTGTTGGAGTTACAAATGTAGGTGCAGGGCATCATCTGCCAACTGGAGTTGCAGACTTTAGAGAACTCTGGCTTGATGTTGAGGTAAAAGATAGAGATGGCAAAGTTCTATTCTCAAGCGGAAAACTAAAAGAGGATGGAAATATAGAAGATGGAAGCAGACTCTTTCAAAAAGTTTTTGGAGATGAGAATGGCAAACCAGTAGGGCTCCTGTTTTGGAGATATAAAACGCTTTTAAGCGACACTAGAATAGCAGCTAAAGAGAGAAGAGTTGAGAAGTTTGAACTTGCAGAAGATATTAAACATCCGTTTAGCGTTAGTGTAAAGCTCAACTTTAGAATTTATCCTCAATGGACTACTGATGCTGTTAAAAAAGTTTTTCCTACACTTCCAAACCCGCCTGTAGTAGAGCTTATGAGGATAGAGAAAGAGTTTAAATAGAGGAGCTGTTTAGTTTTGGCAGATGCCACCCTTTTTTGTATGCGATAAGTCTTAGCGCAATGCTAAAGAGAGCGGTTGTGATGATACTGAACTCATTTATGGCATTAAAAAAGTTTAAAGTGCCAAGCAGAAGAGCGACTATTACAGCGATTGAGCCATAAAAATCACTAATTAGTACAGTTGGAACTTCATTTATCATAATATCTCTTGTAACCCCTCCGCCAACTGCGGTTATAAAGCTCAAAATCACTATGCCAAAGAAGTTATACTCAGCGTTGATTGCCAGAAGTGCGCCAGTGATGCTAAAGGCTACAAGCCCAATAGTATCACTTATGACAAACATCCATTTTCTCTCGATTGAACTCTCTTTGTAGAGTTTGAATATGTAAGCTACAAAAATGGTTATGACGAGAGTAAGAGCAGGGTGGATATATGTAAAAGCGTAAGGCGGTGCGCTTAGAATTGCATCTCTGATTATACCACCGCCAAGGGCAGTAAGAGCAGAGGCTATAAGTATGCCTAGTATGTCAAGATTGTTTTTGATAGCGATTAAAAAACCACTTATTGTAAACGCTATGATGCCAATAATATCTGCAAATATAAAGTATTCAGGCATCTATTTTTGATAGTGAGATTTAAACTCTACATATCTTGAAGCAGAAGCGTAAAGCTCTTTTACTTCATCATCACTTAGCTCTCTTACAACTTTTGCAGGGCTTCCCATGATGAGTGAGCGAGGAGGAAAAACTTTGTTTTTTGTTACAAGTGCATCAGCTCCTACAATTGACTCTTTGCCGATAACTGCGCCATCAAGTATGGTCGCGCTCATCCCGATAAGACAAGCGTCTTGTATTGTACATCCGTGAAGCATTACGCGGTGTCCTATGGTTACATCATTACCGATTATGGTTGGATGTCCATCACTTCTATCAGCTTTTTTATGATGAGTTACATGCACCATGCTCAAATCTTGTATGCTTACTCTATCGCCTATCTTTATGTAGTGAACATCGCCTCTGACAACCGTTCCAAACCAGATAGAGCAATCTTCTCCGCACTCAACGTCACCAATAACATCAGCTGATGGTGCTATCCAGCTGTTTTTTCCAATCTTTGGTTCCATATCTTTAAAAGGGTAAAGCATATTATGCCTCCTCGCTAAATATATTTACGATTATCTGATCTATTGCAGAGCTGCTATCTTTTGCAACAGCCTTTGAGACCTTGTTTACATACTCTTCAAGCATAACGTGGTTATTTATCGCTTTAGTATCTTCTTGTTGTTTTACTTTTATGTATGAGCCATCACTTTGCAACTCATGAGCTAAAGAGTTGTCAGCACATTGAAGTTTTAATATCTGAATAATTTTCTCTTTTGCTTTTGGGTCTTTAATCGCAGTAAGAAGCTCTATGCGTCTTGTTAAGTTTCTAGGCATCCAATCCGCACTCGAGATGTAGATTCCAGCTTCATCATTTTTAAAGTAAAAAGCTCTTGCATGTTCTAGATATTTTCCCAAGATAGAGATAACTCTGATGTTTTCACTCACACCCTCAACACCTGGTTTTAAACAGCAGATTCCACGAACGATAAGGTCAACTTTTACTCCAGCCTGACTTGCTTTATAAAGAGCACGTATAACATCATCATCAACTAAAGAGTTTAGTTTTGCGATAATTCTTCCATCTGTTTTCTTTCTAGTCTCATTTTGGATAAGAGAGAGAATCTTTGGTTTGATTTGAGATGGCGACATGTATAGCTCATTAAGTTTGCCCTTCTTGCTAAAACCTGTAAGAAAGTGGAAAAATCGGGTCATATCGCTAGTTATCTCATCTTTGCTTGTTAGATAACTCATATCTGTATATATTTTAGATGTTGATGGGTTGTAGTTTCCAGTGCCTAAGTGCGCATACTGTTTTAGTTTGCCATTTTTCTTTCTTGTTACAAGTGTCGCTTTTGCATGTACTTTAAAGCCTTTGATGCCGTAAATTACGTGTGCTCCAGCTTTTTCAAGTGCTTTTGCCCAGATAAGATTGTTCTCTTCATCAAATCTTGCTTTTAACTCAACCATTACAGTTACCTGTTTTCCAGATTCACTTGCTCCCATAAGAGCTTTTACTATTGGAGAGTCAGTTCCTGAACGGTAAAGAGTCATTTTTATAGATACAACATCAGGGTCTTTTGCTGCACTTTGAATCAGTTTTACAACAGGGTCAAAGCTTTCGTATGGATGGTAGAGTAAAATATCTTGCTTCTCAAGAGTGCTAAAAATATTGTCACTTGTATCGAGTGGCGGAAGAGTTTTTGTTTTAAATGGTTCTGAGAGCAGATGTGCAAAATGTTTGTTTGAAACTATCTGCCAAAGGCTTGAGAGATTTAAAAAAGTGTGAAATTTAAAAATGTCATCTTTGTATACATTTGTATGACGATTAAAGAAGTTAATAATCTCATCATCTCCGTCACTTCCCACTTCAAGCCTTACCATAGCTCCTTTTCTGCGGAGTTTTAGACCCTCTTCAAGTATCTCTAAAAAGTCGTCAGCCTCCTCTTCTTCAATCTCTATATCAGCATTTCTAGTAACTCTAAATGATGCAAATTTTATCAAAGAATAACCTGGGAAAAGCTCCTCTACATGTTGCGCAACAATGCTCTCTATAGGAATATAAATGTTGTTTTCAAGTTCTATAAATCTCTCAATAACACGAGGAATACGAATGATACCAAATCTCTCAATAGCTATATTGTCGCTATCTTTTAGTTTGACAATAAGGCCAAAGCTAAGGTTATTTAAGTGTGGAAACGGGTGCGTTGCATCCACTGCGATAGGAATAATAACAGGATAGATGTTTTCATTAAAATATCTGTTGAGGTAGTTTCTTTGGTGTTGATTTACCTCGTGATACTGCTTGACGCTTATCCCCTCAGGTTCAAGTTTTTTTAAAATTCCATTCATACAATGTTCAACAACTTGCTGTTCTTGATGAAGATATTTTCTGATTTCACGCAACTGTTGAAGAGGCGTCAGTTTGTCGGCACTTGAGACTATGATACCTGCGGCAAAGAGCTTTTTTAGCCCTGCAATTCTAATCATATAGAACTCATCTAAATTTGTTCCATAAATCGCTAAAAATTTAAGTCTCTCTAAAAGAGGAAGTGATTCATCTTGTGCTTGTTTTAAAACTCTTGTATTAAATTGGAGCCATGATATTTCACGATTGTTATAAAGGTCTGGGTTTTTAAGGTTTAGCATTGAGAGAAAAACTCCACATAATTATTTTTTCTCATTATATCAAAGAAAGGTTACTATACTATTGCAACGCACTTTCAAAGGCGGAGTTAAGAAATATTTATACTAACTCTATTTTATAATTCCGCTACCGCTCCAGTTTGCTGAGTGATATATTGTAGTTCCATTTTTTCTAGCATAAAAACGTATAAGAAGTTTTTGAAGAGTTGGCTCAATGGAAGGGTAGAACCAAGCGTTATTGCTAGTTGCTAAGACGAAATTTACATCGCCCTCATATATCTCTGCTCTTGTGGCTTCATAGCATATGGCATTTCTAAACTTTACACCTTTTATGATGAAATCAGTTGGTGTTGCGGCTGTTTTAAAATCACTTGCTCCTGCAAAAAATAGCTTATTTATAAACTCTCTTGCAAATTCTGGAAGTGGTATATACTCGCCAAAAGGAACAAGTATCATTTTCTTTGCGATGCTAAAATTGCCCTCTTCAAACATATATGTTACGTTGTAGTGAAGTTCATCCTCTTTAAGAAGTGTTCCTGCAACGATAGAAATGCCATAAGAGAGCTCTTTGAGTTGTTCTAAAACAGTGGGTGCTCTGTTCATATAAAAAGGGAAAACAGACTCAGGAAGAACAACTAAATCATAACCTTCATCTTTTGCTTTTTGGATTTCGTTATATATAAGTCTGATGGTAGCGCTTACATTTTCTTGTTTCCACTTTTCATCTTGTTTGATGTCAGTTGCAACCAACTTTATTTTTAGCGGAGCATCTAGCTGTTGTGGTTGGCTAAAGTTTATGGCTAAAAATAGTAGCAAGAGTGGAGCGTATTTGTAAGTTTTTTTAGCGTACTGAACTAAAGTAAAAGAGAGAAGAATAGTTGCAAATTGGTACTTATATATGCCGATATAACTATCCACAAAAAGAACCTCTGGCTGAAGCCAGTTAAAATCCACAGGTTCAAAAAAAGTAAGAGCAAATAGTAAAATCGCTCTTATAGCTACATTGTTACTTAATGCTAAAACCCCAAAAAAGAGCATATAAATAACAGCAAAAGCAAATGTTATAAGTGGGGTTAAATAGCCTACTCCATTATATTTGAAGCTATATCCAATCCAGTAAAACCACAAAAGACCTATAAAAAAACCAGCAACTAAAACAGCTCTTTTTGGTATATATAAAAGAAGCGCAATTGCACAAAGTCCAAAAATTGTATTTAAAAATTTAAGTGTGATTCCAAAGTGTTCTAAATATAGAAATGCACTAAATAGAAGTGCAGTTATAACTCCAAAATATAAATCAAATAACTTATGGTTGTATCTATCTCTTAGTGTTTGTATCTTTTGTGTCATGTTTTCTCTGTTTTGTTTTTGGCGCAAATTATAGCAGTATTGTGTCTTTGGTTAAGATACTTTTTGTATAATTGTCGCATTTTATTTAAAGGAAGACCCTATATTATGGAAATATTAAGTCAGTTATTACCGTTCGTATTTTTAATCGCAATCATGTATTTTGTGATTATCCGTCCACAACAAAAAGAGGCAAAAGCACGTCAAGAGATGATAGTAGCGCTTAAAAAAGGCGATAAAGTAATCACAGCTGGAGGACTTATAGTTGTTGTTTACAAAGTCGAAGAGCAATTTTTAAGCGTTAAGATAAACGAAGAAACAATTGTAAAAATGACAAAAGATTCTGTTATTAGAAAGCAAGAGGATGAAGCTTAATTATCGCATAGTAATATTTGCTTTTGCAATAGTTTTTGGTCTTTTTTTCTCGCTCCCTTCAATCCTTCAAACACAAGAGGGAAAAAAAATAACGTTAGGACTTGACCTTCAAGGCGGTCTACATATGCTTCTTGGTGTAAAAACTGAGGAGGCTGTAAAATCTCGTATAAAATCAATCGCAGCTAGTATTAAATATCATAGTGAAAAAGAGGATATTCTAATAGATTCTCTCTCTTTTGATGAGAACAGCGTAGCCTTTTCTCTTATAGACAAAGATGACTCTAAAAAAATACAATCTTTTTTACATGAGATACAAGGCGCAGTTGTCACTGCTGCTGGGGAAAACATATCTCTAACTCTTAGTTCTCAAGAGATTGCAAGAACAGAAGAACAAGCTATCTCTCAAGCGATTGAGACTATAAGAAACAGACTTGACCAGTTTGGTCTAACTGAGCCAATCGTTGCACGTCAAGGTGAAGAGAAGATACTTGTTCAGTTAGCAGGTATCAAAACTGCAGAGGATGAGCAGCGTGCTCGTGAGCTTATATCTCGCTCAGCAAAGCTTGAACTTATGGCAGTTGATGAAGATAGAGCGGCTAGAGTAAACAGTATGGGCAAGAGTGATGCAGCCTCTTATGGAGATGTAATCCTAGACGATGCAACTAATCCAAACATAAAACATCTTGTCCGTGAGATACCGATTCTAGATGGCGGAATGCTTACAGATGCAAATGTTGGGTTTGATCAAAATAATCGTCCACTTATAACTTTCACACTAAATGCAGAGGGCGCTCAGATATTTGGAGATTTTACTGCAAAGAGTGTTGGAAAACGTTTAGCTGTTGTTCTTGATGGCAAAGTCTATTCAGCTCCTGTTATCAATGAGAGAATTGGCGGTGGAAGTGGTCAAATCTCTGGAAACTATACAGTTATGGAAGCAAAAGATTTATCAATTGCTCTTCGTTCGGGCTCTCTTTTAGCTCCAATTTACTTGATGGAAAAACGATCAGTTGGCCCTAGTTTAGGGGCTGATAGCATTAAAGCAAGTATGATGGCGCTTATTGGTGGGTTCGCTCTTGTTATAGGCTTTATGGTTGTATATTATAGAATGGCTGGAATAATCTCAAATATTGCATTGATTGTAAATATTTTGATAATACTTGCTGTAATGAGCCTCTTTGGAGCTACGCTTACTCTGCCTGGTATGGCTGGTATAGTTCTGACTGTCGGTATGGCAGTTGATGCCAATGTTATTATTAATGAGCGTATTCGTGAGCTTCTTCATCAGGGCTACTCTATACAAAAAGCCATAGAAGAGGGCTACGCAAATGCAATGCGTGCGATTTTGGATGCAAATATTACGACGCTTATTGCAGCAGTGGTTTTATATGCTTATGGAACAGGGGCTATCAAGGGATTTGCTGTAACCATAAGTATAGGTATTTTAGCTTCAATGCTAACTGCAATACTAGGAACTCATGGAATCTATGAGATGTTTCAAAACAGAATCCAAAAAAGTAAAAACAACCTCTTTTGGTTTGGGATTAAGGGGTAATTATGGAATTTTTTAGACAAACAAGTGCTATAAATTTTATGGGTAAATCGAAACTTGCGATGATTTTTTCTATCGTTATGGTTTTGAGCTCATTTGTAATTCTCTCTACAAAAGGACTTAATTACGGCGTTGACTTTGCTGGTGGTACAATCGTTCAAGTTAAGTACAAAGGCGATGCACCAATAGATATGATGCGAGAGAAATTAAGCACAAATCAGATTTTTGAGGGTGCTTCTATTACGGAGTTTGGTTCTGCTGATGAAGTTGTAATTCGTATGAGAACAACTAGCAGTGATGTTGTAGTAGACGTTGGCGATGTTACAAAAGCCGCACTTGTTGGCACAGGAGAGTTTGAGATAAGACGTGTTGATATAGTTGGTCCAAAAGTTGGCAGTGAGCTAAAAGAGAAGGGAATTATGTCTCTTGTTTTAGCAGTTGCAGGGATTTTAATCTATGTTGCATTTAGATTTGAGTGGAGATTTGCACTATCTTCAGTTTTAGCTCTCGTTCATGACGTCTCTATTGCTCTTGGTGCAATCGCTCTTGTAGGCTTAGAGGTAAATCTTGATGTTTTAGCTGCACTTCTTACGATTTTGGGATACTCTTTAAATGATACGATAATTGTATTTGACCGTATTCGTGAGGGTATAACAAATACAAGGGACGGTGAGTTTGCAGAGATTATTGATGACTCTATCACTAGCACTCTCTCAAGAACAACACTTACTTCTTTAACTACGTTATTTGTTGTATTTACTTTGTTTGTGTGGGGTGGTGAAATTATTCATGCCTTTGCATTTACTCTTTTAGTCGGTATAGTTGTTGGAACATACTCATCTATTTTTGTTGCCTCTCCAACTCTTCTTGCTCTTGGATTTGATGTGAAAAAATATCATGTCAATCTTTCAGAGAAAGCAAAAAGAGAAGCAGAAAAAGACAAAATGAGATCACAGTTTGAATCTGGGGTTATGTAAATTTTTTTGAACTATGCTAAAGCGACTGAACTAAGAGCTTCAGTCGCTCCTTAAGATACTTTTTGTATAATCCACACAATTTAATTTTAAACTAAGGCGTTAATATGGATTGGGGCAAAGTAATATATGTGTTTTTTTCATTGATGAGTTTAACATCAATCGCAGGGTTCTTGTATGAGCATAGTTCTGCAGCTCTTTTTGTTGCGGGCAGTTTAAATCTAGTATCTACTTTCTTAAAAATCGGTGTAAGAAATCTTTTATCCGCAGAACTTTTAGCTTCATCTTTAGTTGCAGACCTTCACCTTATACCAGCATTTATCTATCTTGAAGTTGTTGGAAATTTGGAGTGGGCGATAGCACTATCAATCGGAGCACTAATAGCAAATCTATTCTCAGTTGGTCTTGTATATATTGAGAGCTCAAAAAATCGTGATGAGTATTAGGAGATAGAGTTGACTTACAATTCAAAAGAGTTAGAAAAAGAGTGGCAAGAGTATTGGGCAAAAAACAGAAGTTTTGAACCGAGTGAAGATTTTACAAAAGAGACTGGGTGCCCTCGGGGTAAAAAATATATCCTCAGTATGTTCCCATTCCCAAGTGGGCGCCTTCATATGGGACACGTTAGAAACTACACAATAAGTGATGCTTTTGCAAGATATTATCGCCAAGAGGGTTTTAATGTCCTTCATCCGATAGGATTTGACAGTTTTGGAATGCCAGCTGAGAATGCAGCAATCAAAAACGGTTCTCATCCAAAAAAATGGACATATGACAATATAGACTACATGAAAGGCGAGTTTAAATCTCTGGGATTCTCTTTTTCTAAAGAGAGAGAACTTGCAACAAGTGATGAACTCTATACAAAGTTTGAACAAGGCTTTATCATCGATATGTATGAAAAAGGGCTTCTTTATCGTAAAAAAGGGTTTTTAAACTGGTGTCCAAGCTGTCATACAGTTTTAGCAAATGAGCAGGTAATCGATGGAACTTGTTGGAGATGTGATAGCAGTGTAGTAAAAAAAGATATGAATCAGTATTACTTTAAAATCACGCAGTATGGCGATGAGCTTTTAGCTGATTTGAGCAAACTAGAGGGTGGCTGGCCAAAACAGGTTCTTACAATGCAAGAGAACTGGATAGGCAAATCAAACGGTTTAGAGTTTAAGCTCTCTTTTGATGGAAGCTCACTAAAAAAGCTTGATAATAAGTTTGATGCCTTTAGTGTCTTTACAACTCGTCCTGATACAATTTACGGCGTTAGTTATGCAGCTCTTGCTCCTGAACATGAGATAGTAACTTACATGATAGAAAATGCTCTTTTAGATAGCGAGACAATCAGTAAAATAAAAGAGATGAAAAACGCTTCATCAATTGATAGACAAAAAGAGAAAAGCGGAGTATCGTTAAATCTTGATGTTATCCATCCGCTAACTCAAAAAACTATCCCTATCTGGGTTGCAAACTTTGTTCTTATGGATTATGGAAGTGGCGCTGTTATGGCAGTTCCAGCTCATGATGAGAGAGATTTTGATTTTGCTAAAAAGTACAATCTTGCTATAAAAGCAGTTATCAAACCTTTTGATGCAGAGTCTAATATCGAGAGTGCCTTTACAGAAGTTGGAGAGCTTTTTGACTCTGAAATGTTTAATGGACTAAACTCAAAAAATGCACAATCAAAGATAATAGAGTATTTTGAAGAGAAAAAAATAGGTAAAAAAACTACTAACTATAAGCTAAAAGATTGGGGAGTTAGTCGTCAGAGATATTGGGGCGCACCTATTCCTTTTGTTCATTGTGATGATTGTGGAATCGTTATGGAGAAAAAAGAGAATCTCCCAATTGCTCTTCCTGAGGACATAGTAATAACTGGAGAGGGAAATCCTCTTGAAAAACATCCAACTTGGAAATATTGTAAATGTCCAAAATGTGGCAATGATGCGATTCGTGAGACAGATACTATGGATACTTTTGTTGAGTCTTCATGGTACTTTTTACGCTTTTGTGCTTCACCTAAGAACTGGGAAAAAGAGGCGTTTTCAAAAGAGCAACTGAAATACTGGATGCACCAGCAAGGAGTTGACCACTATATCGGCGGGATTGAACACGCGATTTTACACCTTCTATATGCAAGATTTTTTACAAAAGTTCTACGTGATTTAGGATACTTAGAATTTGATGAACCATTTAGCAAACTTCTAACTCAAGGTATGGTTCTAAAAGATGGTGCTAAGATGAGCAAATCTAAAGGAAATACTGTTGACCCTGATGCGATTATAGAGAAGTATGGTGCAGATACGGCAAGACTTTTTATACTATTTGCAGCACCGCCAACTCAAGAACTTGAGTGGAATGATAGTGCTGTTGAGGGTGCATTTAAGTTTATTAAAAGATTTTATGAGAGAAGTGTATATGCACTTAAGAGTGACACTATCCCAAAAATAAATCATGCCTCACTCAGCAAAGAGGAGAAGTTTGCTAGAAGAAAAGTGTATGAAGCACTTGTTCGTTCTCGTGAAGTTTATGAAGAAAAATATACTTTTAATACTATGATAGCTGGTGTTATGGAGGCTATGAACGCTCTTAACCTTCAAGCAAACAGTGATGTTTGGAGTGAGGCGTATTGGATTTTAACATCTATTATGGAGCCTGTTATTCCTCATGTCTGTTCAGAGATAAGCTCTAAAAAGTTCTCTCTAAAAAACTTAACTTCGCAAATTGTGGCGCAAGAAGTTTTTGTTGAAGAGTCGTTAATGCTAGGTGTTACAATTAACGGTAAAAGAAGATGTGAGATAGAAGTCGCTCCTGATGCAACGCAAGAAGAGATATTGCAAATAGCAAGAGAGAGTGCAATAAAGTGGCTTGAGGGAAAAACTATCATCAAAGAGATAGTAGTTCCTAAGAAGTTAGTAAATCTAGTTATTAAGGATTAGTTTTGATAAACCTGATAAATGTAAAAACTATATTTTTTGGTTTTATACTTCTTTTAACTCTTAGCGGTTGTGGCTACACGCCAAACGCAAAGTTCTCCCGTGATACTTTAGGAGAGAAGATTAGCACAAGTGTAATTATCTCTGCTCAAGACCCTCAAAATACGGTTGTTATTAAAGATGCAATAGATAAAGCGGTTATTGAAGTGTTTCATGCTTCTTTAGTTCCTCAAGATAGATCAGATTCACATCTTGTTATAAAGATGGCAACGCCTACATATACACCTATCGTTTATGATGAGAATGGGTTTGTTACTGGTTATAGAATGAGCATAAATCTAAATATTACAAAACATACAAAAGAGTCCTCAAAGAGCTATAACACAAAAGGATTTAATGATTTTTCAGTAGCTCCAAATGCTATTGTTACAGATCAAGATAGATTTAAAGCTATCAGTTATGCGGCTCAAAGAGCAATTAAAGCATTCGTAGCACAAGTCTCCGCTGAGGGAGCAAGAGCTAAAAAATAAGGGGTTTTTTTATGAATATCCAAGCAATTATTAAGCAGAGTGTTAAAAGATTAGAGCTAGAGGGCAAACTTCTAACTCCTGATTTTTATGCAGAAGCTTTTTGTAAAGAGGCTACCAAAGCTGGTTATAAAGTTGAAGACTGTACGAAATTAGATAAGTTTAAATTGATGTTGAACAAGGACTTTCAAGATGAACTTAAAAAATATCACATAAAAACTATCTCTGAATTTGCTCATTTTTTAATATCAAAATTAAATAGAACGATTCCATCTCACTGCTCAAATTTACTAGAGTCACAGATACAATTTACAAAAAGAGTTTTGCAGAGCATTGAAGTTTTACACAATAAAGAAGCATCTGAACTTGCAAGAAAATGTTTTGACTTACTAAGCCGTGAGCCTTCTCCCGCTGAGATTGACCAGTATAGGCAGTTATGGGTAAATTTTTTAGCAACCTACAATGACTCTTTTTTGCATACTTTAAAACAAATCGGTGATGTAGATAGCAAAGATTTAAGAAAAACTATCGAGAACTTAAATACTCAAAACTTAACTCATGCGCAATCTGGAAGCTTTGAACTCTCAAAAGTTGCTTCACTTTTAGTTGCCTCTCTTGTTCCATCAATCGCTTCAGATATAAATGAGAAGATAGCAGATATAAGTCAAAGAATTCAAAAAGACCCGTCTCTTTTAGAGAGTAGCACTATTGAAAATGATATAAAATCTGCGATATTACTTAGAATCGCACTTGATAAGCAGAGTGTAAAAGATATGATAGAGTCAATTGATGGAGTTTTAGACAAACTCTCTCTTAGACTAATTGAGATGATTGAGAGTTCAGATAGCTCAACTGTTGAGATACAAAAGATAAAAAAAGAGCTTGAGAGTTACAATGAAGGCACCGCTACAAACTTTGCAGTAGCACATAAAAAACTATATACAATAGCAATAGCACTGGAAGAAAATACAAAAGCTCTTACGAAAGATTTGAAAAAACATAGCAGTGAAGTTGGCATACTAAGCAAAAAGATAGAGCATTTAGAGCAAGAGTTGGCACGGGCAAAAGAGGAGTCCAAAGAGGATTTCTTAACAAAACTCTACAATAAACGAGCATTAGATGAGTTTATGAATATAAAAGAGGCTGAGTTTAAAAGACATGAAAAGAATTTTTCAATTGTTTTTTTTGACCTTGACCACTTTAAAGCAGTTAATGATACTTATGGGCATGACGCTGGAGATGCAGTACTCGCGGCCTTTTCAAAGATACTTAAAAACGATGTAAGAAATGTAGATATTGTAGGACGATATGGCGGAGAAGAGTTTGTAGCAATCCTTAATGAGACAGATATGGAAGGTGGGGTAGTTTTTGCAAATAAAATTAGAGCTAAAATCAAAAGTGCTCGTCTGATGTATAAAGAGAGTCGAATAGAGATTAGTGTAAGTGCTGGTGTGAGTGAGAGAAAAACTCATGTTTCGCTTCAAAGTACTCTAAAGTCAG
This sequence comes from Sulfurimonas limnophila, assembly GCF_059705345.1. Taxonomy (NCBI): domain Bacteria; kingdom Pseudomonadati; phylum Campylobacterota; class Epsilonproteobacteria; order Campylobacterales; family Sulfurimonadaceae; genus Sulfurimonas; species Sulfurimonas limnophila. The sequence goes on along the minus strand of NZ_AP046127.1, from coordinate 1,694,891 downwards.
CAGATGAAGCTCTTTATAAAGCAAAAGATAATGGTAGAGATAGGGTCGAGACTAAGTGAGTTTTTCGGAGTATCTAAATGCTAAGCCACTCTTTTATGATGAAATCGACTACACTCGGATGCCTAGGATTTATGAAAAAATAAAAGATGTTTTACCAACTCCAAAAATCATACATATCATAGGAACTAACGGCAAAGGTACATCTGGGCGTTTTCTAGCAAATGCTCTTTACTCGATAGGCTTCAACACAGGGCACTACACATCTCCGCATATTTTAGAGTTTAATGAGCGTATATATTTAAATGATAAAAATATAACTGACACAGCTCTTGAAATGGCGCATATAGAGCTTCAAGCTATCTTAGACGCAGACGACGCAGACTCACTCAGTTATTTTGAGTATACAACGCTCCTTGGGATGATAGTTTTTAAAGAGTGTGATTATGTTGTTATGGAAGCAGGGCTTGGCGGAGAGCATGATGCAACTGCGGTTTTTGAGAAGATTTTAACTTTAGTTACTCCGATAGCTTACGACCATGAGGCTTTTTTAGGCTCATCAATCGAGCAAATCTCAAAAACAAAACTAATGGCAATTCAAAACAACGCGATTTTAGCAACTCAAAAATATGATGAAGTTTATGAAGTAGCCCAGACTTTGGCGAGTGAGAGAGGGTTAAATATATATAAAGTAGATGAAGTACTAAACCAAAGTGATATAGAAAATATAGAAAAAATCACTAAAAATTTGTCATTAGTAGCTTATCTCAAAGAGAATTTATCTCTTAGTATCGCCGCACTTAATTTTTTAAAAATATCTTATACACAGAGTAACTTTTCATCAAAACCGCTATTTGGCAGAGTTAGCAGGATAAGTAAAAATATCGTTGTGGATGTAGGGCATAATGCACTGGCTGCTTCAAGGGTTGCGGAAGCTTTATCTAAGGAGAAGTTTACGCTTATATATAACAGTTACAAAGATAAAAATTACAAAGAGATTCTCTCTATCTTAAAGCCTCTTGTTTTGGGAGTTGAGATTATAGAAGTTGATAACCAAAGAGTAGAAGATATAGAAAAAATCAAAAAAGCATTAGATGATTTAGATATAAAACATACAATTTTTAAAGAGATAAAAGAGGATAAAAACTACCTTGTGTTTGGCTCTTTTAGTGTTGTAGAGAAGTTTTTAAAGGGGTATTTTGATGTCTCAAAGCAGACTGTTTAACTATTATAAAACCACAAAAGGGGCAGATTTAGAAGTTCTGATTTGTGAAGATGCAAGAGAGGCAAATGAGCTAAAGAGTGTAGCCTCTTTTTTTGGTAAAGAGGTTATAGTTTTTCCAGATTTTAGAGCAACACACGGCGATGATTTGAGAGTTTACAAAGAGGAGTTGCATCAGCTCTTTAGCTCTTTGAGAAATTATTACAGCGCTAAGCTTAAGCCTCTGATTATCTCTCCGTTAAAAACGATGCTTTTTGAGATGCCAAAAGAGTCTCTGCTTAAATCAAGAGTTATAGAGTTTGGAGAAAAAATAGAGTTTAGAGCCTTTCAACAACAGATGCTCCTTTGGGGATATAACTTTGTAGATATGGTTCAAGTAGAGGGCGAAATCTCTTTTAGAGGCGATATTATCGACATCTATCCGCCATCAAGCAAAATGCCTCTTAGAATTTCACTCTTTGATAATGAGATAGAGCAGATAAAGTATTTTGAGTTAGAGTCTCAAAGAACGCAAAAAGAGGAGTTAGAGAGTTTTGAACTTACTCCTGCTTTTTTCTCTTTGAATGAAGATGAGTTTGATATCTTAAACGAGAGAGTGCAAAAGAGCGAATTTGACTCTCTTGTAAAAGATATAGCATCTCTTGGGCTGTGGCACCTTGATGATAGTGGTATAAACTTTTTAGAATCAAAAAATGTCAAGCTATCAAGAGAGCTAAATGCACCTCTCATAGACGCTTACGCACTAAATAAACCAACAATTTCAAGAGAGTGTTTTAATGTAGAGGTTTTAGAAGAGAGTGATGAGCATAAAGAGGTTTTTGTCTCAGATTTGCATACATTTTTAAAAGTTCATAAAGATAAAAAAACGACCATTATCGCCTCAAATGAGGCAGTTGTTAAACAAGCTGGACTCTTTGATGTAAGTGGTTTAAATATAGTTTATGCTCCATATATACTAAACATCATAAGCAAAGATGAGCTCGTAATTTCTCTAAATAAGCAAAGCAAAATAAAAAGAAGAAGAAAAAGCTCTATCTTGCTTGATGACCTTAAAGTAGGCGATTATGTCGTCCATGAAGATTATGGGGTTGGTATTTTCGAGGGGATTGAGCAGACAGAGATTCTTGGCGGGGTAAAGGATTTTATAGTTATAAAGTATATCGGTGATGATAAGATTTTGCTTCCAGTGGAAAATCTCGACTCAATTGATAGATATATCGCTTCTGGTGGGTCTGTTCCTGTTTTAGACAAGCTTGGTAAAGGAAGTTTTGGAAAACTAAAAGAGAGCGTAAAAAAACGCCTCCTTGAGATAGCAGGGCAAATCGTAAATACCGCTGCTGCAAGAGAGCTTATCACTGCGCCAAAAATAAATGTCGATGAAGATGAGCTAAGAGCGTTTCAAAAGCTCTCAGGGTTTCTTTATACAGATGATCAGAGCCAATCAATCAACGAGATAATTACCCAGATGAGTTCAGGGCATATCATGGATAGACTTCTTAGCGGAGATGTTGGTTTTGGTAAGACAGAAGTTGCGATGAATACTATCTTTGCAGCGTACAAATCAGGCTTTCAATCGGCTCTCATAGTTCCAACAACACTTCTCTCAGCTCAACACTACCGCTCACTACATGAGAGATTTGACGCACTGGGAATTAGATGCTCAAAACTAGATAGATTTGTAAGCGCAAAAGATAAAACAAACATCATAAAAGCGCTCTCAAGTGGAGATTTGGATGTAGTTGTAGGAACGCATACGCTTTTTGATTTGGACTTTAAGAATCTTGGTGTGGTCATCATAGATGAGGAGCATAAATTTGGTGTAAAACAAAAAGAGAAGATAAAAGAGCTGTATCACAATGTTCATCTTCTCTCAATGAGTGCGACACCAATTCCACGCTCTCTAAATCAAGCACTAAGCTCTATAAAAACTATGTCACAACTACTAACTCCGCCAAGCCAAAGACAGCCAGTTAGAACATTTGTAAAAGCGTATGAAGAGAAGCTGATAAAAGAGGTTCTTCTTCGTGAGATACGCAGAGGCGGACAGATATTTTACGTACATAACTCCATAGACCATATGCCTATAAAATTGGGCGAGTTAAAAGCACTGTTGCCATCTCTGAGAGTTGTGATGCTCCACTCAAAAATCTCTGCAACAGATACAGAAAAAGAGCTTCTGAAGTTTGAAGCTGGAGAGTATGACTTGATGCTTGCCACGTCAATCATCGAATCAGGCATCCATATGCCTCGTGTAAATACCATCATAGTCGATGGTGCAGATAGATTTGGAATGGCAGATTTGCATCAACTAAGAGGAAGAGTAGGGCGCTCAAATGTTGAAGGCTTTGCCTACTTTATAGTTAATGACAAAGAGACGCTAACCGATGAGGCAAAAAAAAGACTTCTAGCTCTCGAATCAAACTCATTTTTGGGAAGCGGCTCTGTTTTGGCTTACCATGATTTGGAGATAAGAGGCGGTGGAAATCTTGTCGGAGATGCACAAAGCGGACATATAAAAAACATAGGATATTCGCTCTATCTAAGGCTTTTAGAAGATGCTATAAAGCTTTTAAGCAATCAGATGGAAGTTGAAAAAGCAAAAGTAGATATAAAACTAACCATTTCAGCCTTTGTCTCAGATGAGGTAGTAAAAGAGGATAGACTCCGCATAGATATATACAGACGTCTATCCTCATGCCAAGAGAGCGTTGAAATCTATGAGATACAAGAAGAGGTGATTGACAGATTTGGCGCACTTGACGCTCCAACAAAGCAGTTCTTTGAGCTAATGGTCATAAAAGTTCTTAGCCTCTCAAAAGGGATAAAAAGTGTTTCAAACTATGGGCAAAACATAACTTTTACCTACATGGATGAGAAAAAAGAGAGCATAAAATCAGACTCAAAAGATGACGATGACATCATAAAAGCGGTACTTGGGTACTTGAGAGCGTAATATTTTAATTATGAAGATATTGTAGATTTAATCTTTAAGGGCTATACGATTATCTATAAAATAGATGAAGATGTAATTAGGGCTTTTGCGATAACAAAATATGAAGAGTTTAAAGCCTAATGAGAAATATTTAGATTTTACAACGGAGTAAAGATGATTGACCCAAAAATAGAAGAGAGCTGGAAGAGAGTGCTATTTGATGAGTTTCAAAAGCCATATTTTAACTCGTTAAAAGAGTTTTTGGCTGATGAGAAACAGAGATATACTATCTATCCAGAGGGTAAAAATATTTTTGCAGCTTTTAACAACACTCCATTTGAGAAAGTAAAAGTTGTGATTTTAGGGCAAGACCCATATCATGGGGCAAATCAAGCACATGGATTAGCCTTTTCTGTAAATGAGGGCATAACACATCCGCCATCTCTGCGCAATATTTTTAAAGAGCTTCATGATGATATAGGGTGTGAGATACCAAAGAGCGGAGATTTAAAACAGTGGGCAAAAGAGGGAGTTTTTTTATTAAATGCAGTTTTAAGTGTTAGAGCAAGTGAGGCAAATTCGCATAAAAATAGAGGCTGGGAGATATTTACAGATGCGACTATAAAACTCTTAAGCGATAAAAGAGAGAATCTGGTTTTTATACTCTGGGGCTCTCCCGCGGGAGCAAAAGCTTCACTCATTGATGAGAAAAAGCATCTCATCCTTAAAGCTCCGCACCCCTCACCGCTCTCATCATACAGAGGATTTTTTGGCTCAAAACCATTTTCAAAAACAGATGAGTATCTTATATCTAAGAGGCTCAAACCAATAGAGTGGTGTATAAAAATAAAAGAAAAAAACGAAGGAGAGCAACTATGAGAGTAGCATTTATAGGCGATATTGTAGGTAGTCACGGCAGAGATATGCTAAAGACGCATCTTAAAAAAATAAGAGAAGAGTACGGTATAGATTTCGTAGTGGCAAATTACGAGAACGCTTCACATGGCTTTGGGCTAACTATAAAAAATGCAAACGAGATAGTTAGTTATGGGGTTGATTGTATGAGCGGCGGAAATCATACTTGGGATAAAAAAGAGATAACAGCGCTTTTTGATACTCATGAGATTTTAAGACCGCATAACTATCCTAGTGATGTTGGTGGAACGGGGTGCAAAGTATATGAAGTTGCAGGAGAGAAGTTAGGCGTCCTAAACCTTATGGGACACTACTCTATGCCATATACAGACAATGCTTTTAGATGCGCAAAGAACACAGTAGAATCTCTGCACGCTGATGGTGTTAAAAATATATTTATAGATTTTCATGCGGAAGCTACTAGCGAGAAAAGAGCGATGATGATGTTGCTTCAAGGAAGTGTTAGTGCTATCATAGGAACTCATACACATGTAAGTACGGATGACTTTCAAATAGCAAATAACACCGCCTATCTAACGGATATAGGACTATCAGGGTGTAGAGATAATGTCATAGGTATGGATGAAGCTTCTCCGTTAAAACAATTTTTAACTGGCATAAAAGGGCATTTTGATATACCAAAAAAGTGCAAAAAAATTCTTCAAATTGCTATTATGGATTTTAGTGATGGAAAGTGCGAGAGTGCATTTAAGTTAAAAATATTTGATGATGGAAAAGTTATAAGAACAGATGCGTGGTTGGAGAGTTAAGCAACGGAGATACGCCCCTTTGCAAGACAATCAAAGTATGATAATTTGATATAATAGTTCACTTTAAAGAAAGGTTTGACGTTATGAGTTATAAACCACCCTTTACTATTACTTCTAAAACAGTTTCTTTAGTAAGGCGTGTTGCACCACCATATTTAGTCGTACCTGAACTAATGGAAAATTTGTTTAATTGGTTGAAAACGATTGAGGAGCATCCACTCATTGTTTCTTGTATATTTCATTATGAGTTTGAATTTATTCATCCATTTAGTGACGGAAAGGGGAGAATCCGACGGTTTTTACAGAGTGTGATTTTGACTCACTACAAAAAAATATTTGGTTTCATACCGATAAGTTATAAAACAATCAAGAGAGATTTTGTAAAACTAAAAGAGCAAAACAAACTTCAAAGAGTTAGAAGTTTGAAGAGTGGGTATTGGGAAGTGATAAATTAGATGTCAAACTTTAATACAATCTATGAATATAGTAAAGTAGAAAATAAAAAGCTAGAAAAGTACATTATAGATACACCTCTGCTTCATAAATATTTTAAACTTGATTGGAATGTTCTAAAAACGCAGCAATACTGCGGAATACTTAATTATGACAACAACCAAGATATTTATCTGCTTCCAAAAATAGCAGACAACAATGATGAAAAAAATCTTGATATTTTTATCTACATGTTGATGTATGCTTATGATATAAAACTTGAAAATGAAGATATGGCTTCATGTAAAAATGAAAAACATAACATCTTGGAAGTATTTATACAGATGTTTGCAAGTAACTTATTTAAAGAGTTTAAGCGAGGTGTTTACAAAGAGTATATAACCGAGCAGGATAATCTCACGACTCTAAGAGGAAAATATCTTATAAATGAAAATTTAAAGTACAACCATATAAAAAATAAAATCTACTGCGAATATGATGAGTTTAGCATGGATAATCAACTAAACCAATTCTTTTTATATGCTGTTAAAACATTATTAAAATACACAAAAAATAAAAAGCTTTTAAAACAGTGCGAGCTTGCACTCGATGAAGCAGAGTATAGAACTTTTGATATAAATAATCTACATGTACATTTTAATAGACTCAATAATAGGTTTAAAGATAGTTTTGAATTTGCCATTTTACTTTTAAGCAAATCAATTCCGCTCTTTGCAAAAGACAAAAAGAGTTTTGCGTTCTTGTTTGATATGAATATGCTTTTTGAGCGCTTTATCGGGCGATTATATCAAGAAATTGATAAAACAACAAAGCTTCAAAATCAGAGAAACTTTGGAAATTTACAGTTAAAACCAGACATAATAATATCAAATGGGATTATAGATACAAAATACAAAAAAGTTAAAAATAGAGATGATTTAAGTCCATTAGATAAGTATCAAATGTTTGTATATGGAACTAATTATAATATGGAAAATACTATGCTTTTGTATCCAAAGGATATATGTGATTTTGAAGACAACCTGAAACTAGGAGAAAATGATAAAATGGTTAATCTAAAAATTAAAACAATAGATTTGAATTGTGATAATTGTAGTTATGAAGAGTATATAAGTGAAATTAAAAAAAGATTGGAGATATTAAAATGAGAGAAGAAGAATTTATACAAAAACATGATGAAATATTAAATTATTTACTAGAGTACAAGAATCATAATAATAATTTTGTTTTTTCTCCAAGACAAAATCATAATGACCTCGAAAATAATCATTTAAAATGTAGATTGTGCAATGGTTCTTGGTTCCAAGGAGCAAAAAATTATATTTTTGTTGCACTTTATAAAAGAGGATGTAAAGATAATAAAACAAAAACTATTGGATTTGTCTTTACAGAAGACAACCAATACATTGAAATTGTTTTTAAAAGAGTTGATGCAATAACAGATGATGAAGTAAGTTTATATAATGAATTGATCTCATATTTAAAAAATTCAAAGAAAATAATTAAAATTGAAAAAAGACATGAACAAAAATACTTTTTTATACTGGATAGTAAAGACTTACAAGAAAATTTAAATTATTTTATTACTGATGTAAAAAATAAAGCTGATGAATTAATAAGAAAACATCATTTAGAAAGTAAGTATTTTATTTCTGAAGAAGAATTTCAAACAAGGATTAATGAAATTGTTAGAATAAAAAATACTATAAAGAGTGTTTATAATAAAGATTTAAATACAATGAACATTAATGGAACAAAAAAATTTTCAAAAATAAAAAACATAATCCTCTATGGTGCTCCTGGAGTTGGAAAAACTCATAACTATAAAAAAATTGTGGCACTTATTGAGGGTGGTGATTTTTTAGAAAATAAAATTTTTGATTTTATTATCAATAATAAAGATGATGAAATTGAAGAAGGCAGTATTGATAGATTATTTAAACAAGTTAAAGATGAGAAACGAGTCGAGTTTATAACCTTTCATCAAAGCTACTCTTATGAGGATTTTATAGAGGGTTTTAGACCAAGTGTGAACGGAAACATTGAGCTAAAAGATGGAATATTTAAAAAACTATGTAGCGATGCAGAAAAATCTGATAAAAACTTCTACATAGTAATAGACGAAATAAACAGAGGAAATATCTCCAAAATCTTTGGAGAGCTTATAACGCTCATCGAAGAAGATAAAAGAGATATTTATGAGGTAACACTTCCATACTCAAAAGAGAAGTTTAAAGTACCTTCAAATCTTTACATCATAGCTACTATGAACTCAACTGACAAATCAATCGCTACTATCGACATAGCACTTAGAAGAAGATTTACATTTTTAAAAATGAAGCCAAATGAAACTCTTATAACATTTCCACATGCCAAAGAGTTGTTCAATAAATTAAATAAATTTATAGAGAATAATCTCAATGAAGATTATAAACTAGGGCATAGTTATTTTATGAAAATAACAAGCGATGAAGAGTTGGAGTTTGTAAAAGAGTATAAAATCAAACCACTTTTAGAAGAGTATTTTTATATTGATACAAACAAGTTAAATGAAGCATTAAAGATATTTGATGATGGAAGAGTTATAAGAACTGACGCTTGGATAGAGGATTAAGCTGCTGTTATGCGGTAGTAGTTGTCATTTGAGATATAAGTATTTACCATAACGTGTCTAATAACTTTCTCTTTTGCTTCTTGATCTTTAGGAGGAAGTTTTTCATCTATTTTTGGAGTCTGGCTCAAAGAGCTAGATGGTTTTTTTGCCAATGGGAACATTTTAGAGTTCTCATCGTAAGCAATTTTTGCACTATTTAGTGTGTTTAGCTGTTTTAGGTTATATTCGTTTTGGCTTTGAAGATGCTCTTGAAGTCTTTGATGGTTGTGAAATGATTTGTAGTTAGAGATGTAGTTTATAGGAAGATTTTTATCGTTGTAAGGTTTAAGTATAGTTGAATCAGAGAGGCTTTTACTAAAACTATCTGATTTTTCTTTGTCGTCACTTCTTCGGAGTTCACTACTTTTAGTTGAATTTGTTGTATTAACATAAGTGTTATATGACGATACAAACATACGACTTCTCCAAAGTATTTGAAATTATTATACCTTTTATGTAATTAAAAAGAAATCCTTTTTTGATACAATAGTTAAAATATATCCGAGGAAACATTATGAGTGCGAAGATTGTGGTTGTTGAAGATGAAGAGGATATTTTAGAGCTTATCGAGTATAACTTGACAAAAGAGGGCTATGAAGTCATCGGCTTTTTAAACACAAAAAATGTTGAGCAACTTCTTGTCGAAGAGAAGATTGATTTGCTTTTGATGGATAGAAACCTGCCAAATGTCGAGGGTAGCGAGTTTGTAGCATCACTAAGAAAAGATGGCTTTTTAACACCTGTTATATATCTGAGCGCAAAAGGGCTTGATAGTGAGATAGAAGAGGGGTTTTTAAGAGGCGGTGATGACTATATCACAAAACCTTTTAACATGAGAGAGTTGCTTTTACGTATAAAAGCTCTACTTAGAAGAACAACAAAAAATGTAGAAGATGCAATCCTTTCACATAGAGATTTAGTGCTTGATAATAGTTCAAGAACACTTAGAGTAGATGGCAAAAATGTAGAGATCACAAAGCTAGAGTTTGATTTGTTGAGTGAATTTATTTTAAACAAAAACAATGTATTAAACCGTGAATATTTGCTAGAGAATGTATGGGACAGCTCAGAGGAGTATCAGTACAAAACAGTCAATGTTGCAATAAATCGTCTAAAAGAGAAGATAGACCCTTCTAAAACAAAGGAGTACATAGTTTCAGTTCGCGGTGTTGGATACAAGCTATGCTAAAAATACATCAAGTATTTATAATTAAGTTTTTGCTTCTTTTTGTTGGTACACTTCTTATAACTTCTCTTATCAGTTACTTTGCACTCAAAAACAGCATAGTAGAACATAACAAAACTCATCTCAAAAATTCTATACAAATCGTAGATTTAGGGCTTGATAACGTCAATAACCTTGATGAATATGTATCAAATATTCATAAAAAAACTTCTCTGCGTACAACTATCATAGATGAAAATGGCTCTATTTTAGCAGAGTCAAATGCAGATAAAGCACAAATGGATAACCATTTGCAGAGATTTGAAGTAATGGAGTCAAATACAAAAGAGTATGGCTATATCATAAGATATTCAAACACAGTAGAAGCAGATTTTTTATATGTTGCAAAAAAAATTGTGTATAAAAATAGAGATATTTATATAAGACTATCCATGAGTTTGGCACAGATAATGGATGATTTCTACTCTTTATGGATAAAACTTCTATTTATTTTTATAGGTATTTTAATTATTGCTACAATCGTCTCTCAAAAAATGAGCAAGAAAGTTGTCTATGATATAGAGCAAATTACAAGCTATCTCGATGAAATTTCAAATAAAAACTACAAAGCAATCATAAAGACAAAATATTTTTATGAGTTTTTACAAATCTCACTGCTTCTTAAAAATTTGGTTAAAAAACTTAGTAAAAACGAGAAGAAAAAATCAAAATATATGGCGAAACTAAGGCTTGTCAATAGACAAAAAAATGACATTTTATCAGCCATTTCACATGAATTTAAAAATCCAGTAGCTTCAATAATGGGGTATGCTCAAACGATTCAAGATGATAGCGATATGCCAAAGACAGTGCGAGATAAATTTTTACTAAAAATCAGTGCAAATGGTGAGAAAATATCAAAAATGCTTGATCGACTTACCCTCTCAGTTAAACTAGAAAATGAAGATTTTGCAATAACAAAGAGTGAATTTGACCTAAAAGTGCTTTGTGATGAGGTAGCATCAAATTTAGAGTCAAAATACAGAGATAGAAAAATTTTACTTAGTGTTGAGAATATAACTCTCTTTAGTGATAAAACTATGCTGGAATTAGCTCTTGTAAATTTAGTTGAAAATGCGCTCAAATACTCAAGTTCAGATGTTTTCATAGAGCTCAAAAATAGTGTGATTTTAGTAAAAGACAGCGGGATAGGTATAAAAGAAGATGAGCTTCAAAATGTTACAAAGAAGTTTTACAGAGTTGATAAAAACAGTTGGAATAACTCGATGGGATTGGGATTAGCTATGGTTAGTTATATCTTAAAACTCTTAGGCTCATCTCTCACAATAGAGTCAAAGTTTGGGCACGGCTCAACGTTTGGCTTTAGTATCAAAGAGATGTTAAAGAGTTAGATTTTAGACTGGATTGTTATCTTTTTAGCTTCAAAGAGCTCTATTGCTTTTTGAACCATCGGCTCATCTTTTATATCTGCACCGTTTATCTCACGTGAAGAGTCTGGATTTTGACAGTTTGTTACACAGCTTCCACTACCACCAATTTCAGCCTCCTCAATCATAGAATATGGCTCTTGATAGTCTATATTAGGTTCTGGTATTTGCTCTTTTTGTGCTTGGGCATGTGGCGTATCTTGCGCTTTACTGCAAACTTCGTGTTTGATTTTTGTCTCAAATCCAAATATTTCTCTCACTAGCTGTTTTATGACTCCATAGCCATGCGTCAATACTTTTTTACACTCTTCATCAGCACAACTCTCCCATGTAAGTGTTGCGCTATCATAAGAGATAAATGTGATGCTTTTTGTAAAACACTCTCCAAGTTCAAAGTTTCTATCTTTGATTTTTAAAATCAGTTCATCAAACTCCGCGCTTTGGTTTTTTGTTTGAATCTGCGGTGTCTCTTGCATGTCAGGTATATTTTGCGCTATGTTTTGAATACTCTTGCTTTGTGGCGCTTCTACTTCTAACGCAGATGATATAGCTGGTCTATATATCTCTTTTTGAAGCGATTCTATCATCTGGTCAACCTCTTTTATGCGAAGAGCCTCAACCATTTTAAAAAATATCAAAGAGAGTACAAAAGAGCCATCAGCATTTATACTAAATAGATATTTCGCATCGCTTAGTATTCTAAAAAATCTATCAAGTACAAGTGTTGAGTAAAGAGCATCAGAGGCGTACATACGCTCTTTTAAGAAGGCTATCAGCTCATCTACAACCATCTGTGCTTCATAATCTTCAAGACTCTTTACATACTCAACAATCTGCGCATAATCCTTTGCAAAAACAGCGCTAAAGAGCTCTTCTATAAACTTTGGATCAACGAGGCCGAGCATATCTGTAACTGTGCGAACATCCACATGATTTTTAGAGTAAATGATAGCTTGGTCAAGCAGTGTCAGTGTGTCTCTAAGGCTTCCGCTTCCGCTTCTAGCTATGATATCTAACGCCTCGCTCTCATATTTTATTCCCTCTAGGTTTAGAATATGAGCGAGATGGTCTGATATCTTGTTTGTTGCGATAGACTTAAATCTAAAGTGCTGAGTACGGCTAAGAATGGTGGCTGGTAGTTTTAGTGGGTCAGTAGTAGCTAGTATAAATTTTACATAAGATGGTGGCTCTTCAAGGGTCTTTAGCAGAGCATTAAATGCCTCTTTTGTTAACATGTGAACTTCATCTATAATAAAGATTTTAAATCTTGCAGTCGTTGGTTTATACTTTGTCTGCTCTATCAAATCTCGTATATCATCTATCTTTCTTGAAGAGGCACCATCCATCTCTACAATGTCAATATGACGGTTTTCAAGAGCTAAGATACAGTTTTGGCAAACTCCACATGGTTTATGAGAGATGCCTTTTTCACAAATTAGAGCTTTTGCAAAGATACGAGCTGTGGATGTTTTTCCGCTGCCTCTAAGTCCAGAGAAGAGATAGGCATGTGAGAGTCTGTTTGCATCAAGAGCTAGTGAGAGAGTCTGAGAGATGCTATCTTGACCGATAAGTTCATCAAAATTAATAGGTCTATATTTTCTAGCTAATACTTCTGAACTCTCTCTCATATAAACACTCCATTTTAGGTGGCTGATTTTAGCATTTTGTGGGTTAAACTTTGCTCATAGAAGCTTATAAATTTAGCCACTCTTTTGCTATGGATTTGAGGGATTCTGGGTTTTCAGATGCAAAAAATTCTAGCTTTGTTATCTCAAATTTTTCTTTAAAATCAAAATCTTTCTCTAGCTGTTCAACTATCGCATCTCCAGAGTGGATAAAGATAGTGTCCTCAGTAAAATATCCCTTTAATGAATCCGTAATAAGAGGAAAATGAGTACATCCTAGTATTAGCGCATCAGGTTTTTTTAGTGCGCCAAAGTAGTGTTTAAAAGTAGCTTCCAATATCTCACCACTATAAATACCCTCTTCAACAAGCGGTACAAAAAGTCCAGTAGCTTTGGCTTGTAAGTTTTGAAAACCCTCAGCATTTAAGCCAACTTCGTAAGCTTTTGAGTTGATTGTTGCTTTTGTTCCAAGGATAAGAATATTTGAGTTTTTATCTTTAAGTGCATTTGCAGTTGCCAAGATACCAGCTTCAACAACGCCTATTACAGGGCATGTTGAGGCTTCTCTCATCTCGAGAAGTGCGTGAGCACTTACAGTGTTACATGCAACTATAATGAGGTCAAGTTCAAAGTTTTTAAAAAACTCAACAGCCTCTATTGCGTAACGTATGATAGTGTTTTTATCTTTTATGCCATAAGGCACACGAGCTGTATCACCAAAGTAGATAATCTCTTTAAAGAGCTTATTGTCCAAAAGAGATTTTACGACAGTAAGTCCGCCGATACCGCTATCAAATACACCTACCTTCATGAGCTACTGATTTGTATTCATGCTTTCTAAAAATTCTTCGTTCGTAGGTTTTTTGCCCATTGTTGAGTAGACAAATTTTAGTGCTTCAATCTCGTTGTCTTGCTTATGAATCATTTGACGAAGGATAAATACTTTTTGTAGAATTTCAGGTCCTATTAGAAGTTCATCTTTTCTAGTTCCAGATTTTAGGATATCCATAGCAGGGAAGATTCTTCTATCTGCAATTTTACGGTCAAGTACAACTTCTGAGTTACCAGTACCTTTGAACTCTTCAAAGATAACTTCATCCATTCTGCTTCCTGTATCAACAAGTGCAGTTGCGATGATAGTCAAACTTCCGCCATTTTCAATGTTACGAGCAGCTCCAAAGAATCTTTTTGGTTTATGAAGAGCATTTGCATCAACACCACCGCTTAAAACTTTTCCGCTTGATGGCGTAACTGTGTTATAAGCACGTGCAAGACGAGTGATAGAGTCAAGTAAAATAACAACGTTTTTACCTAGTTCAACGCGTCTTTTTGCTTTTTCAATTACCATCTCAGCAACTTTTACGTGGTTTTTTGCAGGCATATCAAAAGTAGAGCTGTAAACTTCACCCTTAACACTTCTCTCCATGTCCGTTACCTCTTCTGGTCTCTCATCAACTAGTAAAACCATTAAATCTATCTCTGGGTGGTTATGCGTGATACCATGAGCAATCTCTTTTAAAAGCTCTGTTTTACCACTTCTTGGAGGTGCAACTATAAGCCCACGCTGCCCTTTTCCGATAGGTGCAAAAAGGTCCATCATACGGCCTGTTAGACCTTTTTCTCTGTATTCTAGTTTGATTTGTTCTGTTGCATAAAGTGGAGTGAGGTTTTCAAAGAGAGGTCTTTTTTTACTCTCTTCAGGAGGAAGGCCATTAACAGCTTCGATTTTTATAAGTGCGTAATACCTCTCTTGCTCTTTAGGAGGTCTAACTTGCCCTGTGACGACATCTCCGTTACGAAGTGCAAAGCGCTTAATCTGCGTATTTGAAACATACGCGTCGTTGATACTCTCGTCAAAACTCTTGTCAATAGAGCGTATAAAACCGTAACCATCCTGCATAATCTCTAAGATACCGCTAAAGAGGATAAACCCGCCTTGTTCAGTTTGAGCTTTTAGTATCTCAAATATAAGGTCTTGACGTTTAAGCTCATTTGGCTGTTCAATATTTAACTCAACAGCCATAGCTGTTAACTCTTCAATACTTTTTATACGAAGGTCTTCAACACTTACACCTTTTACTGGTTTGTGCGTTCTTGTCTTTGGAGTGTTTGTGTTACTTTTGTTGTTACTGTTTTTGCGAGGCTGTTGTGAATCGATATCGCTCATAAAATGGCTACCTTAGTTTTTGAGATTTTGCACTGTGGGATATTTTTCTAGAGTGCATTGGGAAAGTGTATTTCAAATATTTTGATGGCAGAATTTTACACTAATAGAACTTATGTTGTCAAGTCGTCATATTTCTATGTCAAAGTTAAGCATATAATTTCTTATTAAACTCATCAAACTCTTGAAGAGTTTTTTCTAATAGCCTTTGAACCTCTTTAAAAATATCATCATTAGTTTTTACTTTTGAGATTGCATTATCAAACATATCTACAATGCTTGATTTCACGTGGTTTGTCTGCTTTTCGTCTCTTAGTTTGCTTGGCTCAAATATAGAGGCTATATCTTTTGCCATTTTTGTAACAGGAGAAGTTGGAGCATCCTCGCTTAACTCTTTTAAAAAGTCATCTATATATGGCTGTGCTACTTTCATAAACTCATCTATCTCTTTTTGGTCTTGCTCATCTATACCGTTTGATTTTATGGAGTAGTTAAATGACTGCATAGATGAGAAGCTAAACTCACTGTTTGAGCCTTGTGAGTTTTTCTGAGAGTTCATACAAAGCGCACTCTCATTTGCAAAATCCATCTCTATAACATCGCCACTAGATGTTCTCATAGAGATGTTTAAGTCATGAGACCTGTAAGCGTTAAGTGAGTATGAAGTATCCATATAAAACTCCTAAATTTGCTTACAAATCGTCAAATCATCAAATTTTTTTAGTTGTCCTCTTTTATTTTTACTTTTATATCAAGAGGTTTTGCATGGTATGGCGATGAAGTAACTATAAAATCAACGCCACACTTTGCAAACTCAGCAATGTTATCTTTGTTGATACCGCCAGTTGCAGAGACTAGTAGATTTGAAAACTCTTTTTTCAACATTACACAGTTTTTTAGTGTCTCATAATCCATCTTTTCACACTGTAAAATATCAGCGCCCAAAGAGGCAAAATACCTTGCACTACTCAGTGAATCAACTTCAACGGCTACCTTTTTCTCTATAAATTCACTCTTTAGTTTCTTGAAATTTCTCTCTAGTTCCTCTTTATCGCTTAAAAATACAAGATGTTGATCAAATACTAAAATAGAGTCATAAAGCCCAAGGCGATGGGGTGCGCCGCCTCCGCACATGACAGCTTTTAGCATCATCTCTTTTACACCAGGGAAGTTTTTTCTAGTAGTTGATACGCTTATATTTGGGTTTATCTCTTTTGCCGTTTTTACAAGAGTGTTTGTATAGGTTGCGATACCACTCATATACTCAAAAATATTTTGAGAGATTTTCCACGCTTTATGGAGTTTTGAAGCCTCTGATTTGCACTCTAAGATAACTTCTTGAGCTTCAACTTTATCGCTATTTTTTTTGAAAAAAGTGTGTTTTATATCTAACTTGCTTAATATTTCTCTTACTTCATCCACACCACTAAGTATGATTTCGTCTTTTGGTGCAAAAGTCATTAAACCTTTTTTATCACCAATCCCAAGTCCAAGAGTTGTTAAATCAAAATAACCAACATCTTCAAATAATAAATCCATCTAAGACTCCATTTACTTAATTGAGGGATGATTTTATCATACTATTTGGTGTTAAGTACAATTTTATTTTTTGATAAGTGATGTTAGAATATCCTCGTTCCCAAGTTCCACTTGGGAATGCATACAGATAAAAAAGAATCAAAAGACATAAACTGATGTATACACTCTCAAGCACAGCATGGGAGCGAGAGTGTATTTTCATTCTCAAATAACAGCATTTTTTATACTAGTTTAATAGTACATTTTTTTTGTAATGGTTGGAAATTGTTAAATTTTATAATACAATACTTTTGATTATAAAATAGTTTCATTTTTCCTCGTTCCCAAGTTTCACTTGGGAATGCATATAGGTAAAACATATAGACAAACAAAGACATACACTCCCAAGCACAGTGTGGGAGCGAGAAAACGCAGGTGAAGGAACTATAGATGAATAATGATGATGAAACAGTTCTACATGTAAATATAACAAGTGTCAATACAGTAGAGGGCGACTTGGATAACAATAACCAACTGACATTTATTATTGGAGCTTCAAGAGAGTTAAAAGATGGAGAGTCTGTAACGCTAGAGCTTAACATAAATGATATCTCAACTGATGGCTCAGACTATGGGTTTTTAAGCCAAGACACCATAACTCTAAACTCAACTAACCAATACCAGACAATCACACTTGATATATTTGGAGATGAAGTTATAGCAAATAACATATCTACATGTAACTTGCATGTAGAACAAATAAAACAAAAGAAAGAGGTGGCGTAAATGAAAAGATTGTTTTTAACAAGTGGATTAATTATAGGTTTGCTTCTTAGCATAAATGGTTGTAGTACTGTATCTGCAAAATATTATGGAATGAAATACTGCTCCGCAGAACCAAATCCAAAGACTTGGATAGGTGAGGTGGTTGAAGTACCTGTTAGTATCTACTGGGAGGATGAACTATATAATGGTTTTACTGATGAAGATGCGAAACTAATGGTGATAAACTATCTTGATGGTGTACATCTACAAATAATGGCACTCAATACACCAGATGGTAATGTGAAAATATACTCTTTTAAAGATGCACCTCAAAGTTATATAGACTTGGTTAAAGAGGGATTTGCTGTTGCGGAAGAGTGGAAGGTGAGAAAAAAAGCTTCAAGCGAAGCTTTTGATAAACTTTACGATAAAAGTAGTTCTAAATTTCGTGATGGATATAGCAAGGAATCATCTCCATTAAAAGAGTTGAGTGCAGCGTTTAGAGAAACAGACCAGAAAAAATCCTCCATCCAAAAACAGATAGAAGAAGAAAAAGAAAAACTAAACTTAGTAATAACCCAAACAACCAAAGAAGCTATGCCAAAAATGAACTATACGGTTACAACTAAAAAATTACCTCTGCCAGACTCAGCAAAAGAGTACATATATATGGATGAAGTAAAAGTTATAGATAACACTGCAAATAAGGTAATTGCCTATAACACAAGAGTAATGCAATTATACTCATCTTCTCTTGTCCCAGATATGGTTGGAGGGAGAAGATTTACTTCTGAACCATTATGTGGTGGAAAAACACCTAAGATATTTGATCATGATGTTTTTATATCTATTGGTCATTTAACAAATGCACGAGCAAAACATATAACTTTAAGATAAGGAAAAAACAATGGCAGAATTAACACTAAATACAAATACAATTACAGACATGGGTGAACTCTCAAGATTTGCATATTCAAGTTATGAAAATGCTATAGAAATAGGTAAAACTTATTCAGGTACTTTTTCCTCGTTCCCAAGTTCCACTTGGGAATGCATACATGTAAAACAGAAGCAAAAGCTATAAACTGATGTATACACTCCCAAGCACAGCATGGGAGCGAGAGTGGCATGGGGGCAAGAAAAGCACAGCATGGAAACAAGTACGCCACAAAATATGACAATCTGCAATAAAATCAACCAACTACAAAAACATCTGATACCATTAAACAAAAAGGAAGTTTTATGGGAAGAAGCAGATACAAAATATATGAACAGACACATCCGCACTTTGTAACATGTACAATTCTTCACTGGATACCTATCTTTACAAGAGTAGAAACAACAGACATAATTTTTGAGAGTTTAAAGTACCTTCAACAGACAGATAATCTAAAACTATATGCCTATGTGATACTTGAAAATCATCTTCATTTGGTTGTAAGCAGTGATGATATAGGTAAATCAATGAGGAGCTTCAAAGCCCATACTGCAAAAGAGATTTTAAAGCTTCTTCAAGAAAAAAATGTAAAAACCATACTTGAGCAATTGGCTTTTTACAAGAAGGCGCACAAAAAAGAGACTACTTATCAGCTTTGGCAAGAGGGGATACAGCCTAAACTGATTAAAGATGACAACATGATGCATGAGAGGATTAACTACATACATCAAAATCCTGTAAAAAGAGGTTATATAGATGAAGCTAAGTTTTGGCGCTATAGTAGTGCTCGGAATTATGAAGGTGTTGATGGGTTGATAGAGATTGAAAAGTTTTTTTGATGTATGCATTCCCAAGTGAAACTTGGGAACGAGGAAGGGGGTGTATGCATTCCCAAGTGAAACTTGGGAACGAGGGAGAGGGAGTAAAACTTGGGAACGATGGGGTGGGGAAGTTCCATTTTAAAGAGAGAGCACAATTTTATTTTTTGATAAGTGATGTTAGAATATCAATACACAATAATTTTTTAGCAAATTTAAGGAACTTTTTTGAGATACAAAATTTTAGTTACAAATGATGATGGGTACGAGGCAAAGGGGCTTCTGGCGCTAGTTAAAGCGCTCAAAGAGATAGAAGGAGTGGATGTTATGGTTGTAGCACCTGCAAGTGAGAAATCAGCATGTGGGCACTCTTTAACGCTTGTACGACCTCTGCGTTTTGTAGGGGTTGATGATAACTTTTTTAAGCTTGATGATGGGACCCCAAGTGACTGCGTATACCTTGCACTTAGCACAATATATGTAGATTCAAAACCAGATTTGCTTATCAGCGGAATAAATAGAGGCTCAAACATGGGTGAGGATATTACATACTCAGGAACAGCGGCAGGTGCTATGGAGGGAGTTCTTCATGGCGTTCCTTCCATAGCTATCTCTCAAGTTATGGATTTTAGTGACCCTCAGGGCGATTTTACTCTGGCGCAAAAGGTTATAAAAGAGCTTGTTTTAAAGATAAAAAACGGCTCTTTTCCTCTGCCAAAAAGAGAGTTTTTAAATGTAAATATTCCGCCAGACCTTGATTCTACCGATAACAGAGATGCAAAGATGGTTGTAACTTATGCTGGGTATAGATTTTACGCAAACGACTCACATCTTCATAGAAACCCAAGAGGAGAGGAGTTCTACTGGCTAGGGCTTCATCCTCTAAATTTTCTACCAAGAGAGGGAGTGGAGGGTATAAGTGATTATGAAGCTATTGAGGCTGGAAATATCTCTATAACGCCAATACAGCTTGATATGAGCGCATATAAAAGTATGAATAAACTCAAAGCATGGATAGAGTAGAAGAGTGAGATACGAACGTATAAAATCTCTCTTGGGAGATGACTTCTTAAAACTTCAAGATGCAAAAATTTTACTGCTTGGCGTTGGCGGGGTTGGCGGACACTGTCTTGATTGTCTCTTTAGAAGTGGCGTGAGTGATATAACGATAGTAGATTTTGATACTTATGATGAGAGTAACCAAAATCGCCAACTTTGGTCTGAACTGCATGAGGGCGAGATAAAAGTTGAAGCTCTTCAAAAGCACTATCCAGATGTAGAGATAATAAATGCTCGTATAGATGAAGAGTGGATAAAAAACTTTAACTTTGATGAGTATGACGTTGTTCTTGATGCTATTGATGATATAAAAGCGAAATTAGCTCTTGCTCAAAAGTGCTATAAAAAGCTTATATCTTCTCTTGGAAGTGCCAAAAGATTGGACCCGACAAAGATATATGTAGATGATATTTTTAAGAGCTATGGCGATAAATTTGGTTCAAAAATCCGCTATGAGTTGAGAAAAAGAGGGTTTAAAAAAAAGTACAAAGTTGTATTTTCTTCTGAAGAAGCACAAGTAAAAGATAAAGGAAGCTTTGTCGGAGTAACTGCAGCGTTTGGGTTTGTAATGTGTAGTGAGGCTATAAAAATGGTAAGAGAAAAAAAGCCAAATCCTCTTTCGTGTCGAGGTATCATAGGCGATGGTTGCGGCGGTGGGAGAGATTTTTTCATAAAAGATGAGACGCTTTTTGCATACGATGAAACTTCAAACGAGAGCATAACACTTTTAGAAGGTATAAAAGATGCAAAAAAGATAAGCAAAAGTGGATGCATTATAACTATAGAGTGCATAGAAGCAAAGACGAAGTTTGACCTTTCGCTAATGAGTGTGATAAACTAAGCAGGTGTTTAATCTGCTATAATTATGCAAAAAAATCAATATAAAAAGAGAATAGTTTATGCAAAAAATAGAGCCAATGACACTGTTTGGATATAACAAACTCCAAGCTGAAGTAAAAAATATAAAAGAGGTTAAGAGACCTCGTGTTGTTAAAGATATAGAAGAGGCACTAGAACATGGTGACTTAAAAGAAAATGCCGAATATCACGCTGCAAAAGAGCAACAAAAGATTTTAGATAACCGTTTAGCTGAACTAGCAGAACTTATTGGTTCTTCAAAGATAGTAGACCCAACTGAATTAGAACATGCTAAAGTGAGCTTTGGCTCAACTGTAGTTCTTTGTGACCTAGAGAGTGAAGAGGAGTTTACATATACAATAGTAGGCGGATGCGAATCAAACCCAGATACGGGACTAATCTCATTTAACTCTCCATTGGCACAACAACTTCTTGGCAGAGAAGAGGGGGATGATGTAAAAGTTCAGCTTCCAAATGGCAAAAAAGAGTTTGAGATAGTTGAAGTAAAATATCAGGAGATAGTCTTTGAGTGTCATTAATGTAGGTGTTATCGGAGCCAGTGGATATACGGGGCTTGAACTTGTTAAGATTCTTATAAAGCATCCAAAGTTTAATCTCGCCTATGTTGCAAACTCTGAGGGAGGAGTAACTCTAGGCGAGTTGCATCCATCTCTCAAGGGTGTTTTTGAGTGTAATGTTTTAAAAGTAGATATAGATGAGTTGGCGCAGGAGTGTGAACTTGTTTTTTTAGCAGTTCCTCATCAAACAGCCATGGCGTATGTTAAACCTCTCATAGAAAAAGGGCTCAAAGTTGTTGATTTATCGGCTGATTATAGACTTCCTCAAGATATTTATGAGGAGTTTTACTGCCCTCATACAGATACCAAAAATCTATCTCATGCAGTTTATGGGCTTCCTGAACTTTTTGCCAAAGAGCTAAGAAGTGCTACACTTGTAGCAAATCCTGGATGTTTTCCAACTTCTGCTATTTTGGGTCTGTTGCCATTTATGGACAAGCGTGTAGCGCATACGCCAATTATTGTTGACTCAAAAACAGGTGTTAGCGGAGCTGGCAAAAAACTAAGTGATGTAACGCACTTTGTAAATGTAAATGACAATCTCTTTGCGTACAATCCGCTTATGCACAGACACGCTCCAGAGATTGCTCAAAAGCTTGGAGTTGATTTTGATGAGGTTCATTTTGTTCCTCATTTAGTTCCTCTTACTCGTGGCATGTTGAGCTCTATCTACATTCAAGTTGAAGGTGATTTTGACGCATTTTCAGTTTTAAGTGAATTTTACAAAGATGCAAAGCATGTAAGAGTTAGTAAAAATCCAGTAGAGATGAAAAATGTTGCAGGAACTAATTTTTGTGATGTTTATGTAAAACAAAAGGGCAACGTTCTTTTTATCTCAAGTGCGATAGATAACCTAATGAGAGGTGCTTCTTCGGCTGCTGTTGCAAATGCAAACTTGATGATGGGGCTTGATGAAGAGCTTGGAATTCCAAATATAGCGTATGTTCCATAAGTAATGCAAGAAAAGTTTGAGATACTAGAGGGTGCATTTGTAGTAGCAGATGCGCACTACTCTTATAAACGTCCACTTTTTTTAGATTTTTTAAAAGATATTTATTCTCACACACTACGCCCAACACAGCTGATTTTAATGGGTGATATATTTGATGCACTCTTTGGTGAAATTCCCTACACACATACGATAAATCAAGAAGCCATAAACCTTATAAATGAGATATCAAAAGAGATAGAAGTTATCTATCTTGAGGGAAATCACGACTTTAATCTTAAAAAAATTTTTCCAAATATAAAAGTTTTTCCAATCGCATCTCAACCTCTTACATGTAGTTATAAAGAGAAAAAAGTTCTTTTAAGCCATGGAGACATAGAGGGCGCATTGGGGTATAAGATATATACAAAAGCAATTAGAAATCATTACGTACTGCTTCTTCTTAGAGCTGTTGATACAGTTTTGAAAAATTGCATTTTAAAACGTTTAGACCTATACTTGAGCCAAAAGAATGATTGTAAAGAGTTTATTGGTTTAGAGGTTTTTATGACTAAGAGACTCTCTGAGAAATATAGTTGTGACTATTTTGTTGAGGGGCATTTTCATCAAAACAAGATGATAAAAATGAGAGATTTTATATATATTAATCTTGGTGCTTTTGCTTGCAATCAAAGATACTTTATAGTAAAATCGACAGACAATATAGAGTTATTAGAAGAGAAAAATTTCTCAAAAGGGATTTAGTATATGAATATAGATGATTCATTAAAAGTTGGTTCAAACGAGATGGAACTTGTAGATTTTCGCATCTTCAAACAAGAAGATGAGAGAGTTTATGAGGGAATTTATGGGATAAATGTCTCTAAAGTTCGTGAAATTATTAAGCTTCCAAAATTAACAGACCTTCCTGGAACACCAGAGTTTATAGAGGGTATATTTGATTTAAGAAGTGTTGTTATTCCTGTTGTAAATCTTGCAAAATGGATGAAAATAAAACAGCCTGAAGGCATTGAAAAAAACTCAAGAGTCATTATTACAGAGTTTAATAATGTTTTGATTGGCTTTATCGTTCATGAAGCAAAAAGAATTAGACGTATTAGCTGGACTGATATTGAACCTGCATCTTTTATGAGCAACAGCGCTTCCGTTGAAGGAAGCAAGATAACTGGTGTTACGAAGATAGAAGGAGACAATGTTCTTCTTATACTAGA
The DNA here is from genome assembly GCF_059705345.1 of Sulfurimonas limnophila. Classification (NCBI taxonomy): domain Bacteria; kingdom Pseudomonadati; phylum Campylobacterota; class Epsilonproteobacteria; order Campylobacterales; family Sulfurimonadaceae; genus Sulfurimonas; species Sulfurimonas limnophila. The sequence goes on along the minus strand of NZ_AP046127.1, from coordinate 1,670,854 downwards.
TCTAGAGAGCGTTGTGCAAGACCTTGGTCTTTATGAACCAGACACGCAGTTTAACTCTTCTGATATAGAGAGTTTCTCAGGATTGGCTCTTGTATTGGATGATAGTTCAACAGCTAGAAAAATAGTAAAAGAGGCTCTTATAAAGATGGGCTTTGATGTACTTGAAGCGATTGACGGCGAAGAGGGTCTTGAAAAACTTGATGAGCTATATGAACTTTATGGAGACAAGATAGCTAAAAATTTAAAAATCATTGTATCAGACGTTGAGATGCCTAGAATGGATGGTTTCCACTTTGCAGCAAATGTCAAAGAAGATGAAAGATTTGAAAATATCCCAATAGTATTTAACTCTTCAATAAGTGATCATTTTAGTGAAGATAGAGGTGTTGAGGCTGGTGGTGAAGCTTACTTGGTTAAGTTTAAAGCAAGTTCATTTTACAATGAAGTAGCACGTATTGTTCGTGCACATATGAAGTAGGGAGTATAAATATGGATGAATTTCAAGAGATATTGCAAGATTTTTTAGTAGAGTCTTTCGAGCTTATAGAGCAACTGGATCAGGATTTAGTTGAATTAGAAACAAGACCAGATGATTTAGAGCTTTTAAATAGAATATTTCGTGTAGCACACACCGTAAAAGGGGCTTCATCATTTTTAAACTTTGATGTTTTAACGCACTTGACGCACCATATGGAAGATGTACTAAATAAAGCAAGACATGGAGAACTCGTTATTCTTCCAGCTATTATGGATGTTATCTTAGAGTCAATTGACCTTATGAAAGCGCTCTTAACTACAATTCGTGATACAAGCGCTGATGATGGCATTGATGTCTCTGGCTGTGTTTCAAGACTTGATAAATGTTCTAAGGGATACGGTGAGGATGAAGTTCTAAAATCAACACCAGCACCTAAAGAAGAGATTAAAGTAGAAGAGCCTAAAGAGGAAGAGATTGTTAACGTTGATAACAGTAATGAGCCAGATTACGACAATATGGATGCTGATGAGTTAGAGGCCGAGATAGAGAGACTTCTTCAACAAAGACAAGCAGAAGATAAAGAAAAAAGAGAACAAAGAGCATCAAATGATAGCGCAAAAGCGTCAAATGAAAATGATGCCGAAGATGAATATGTACCCGCTATGAAGAGTCCAGTTGTTGTTACTCCAGCAAGAAAACCAGCATCTTTTGGTGATGACTCAGATTCAAGCGATGAGGCAAGAGCTGCTTCTCCAGCAAAAAAACAATCAAATGTTGAGCAGACTATCCGAGTTGACGTAAAAAGACTTGACCACTTAATGAACCTTATCGGAGAACTTGTTCTTGCTAAAAACAGACTTATCAAAATCAATGATGACGTTGAAGAGCGTTATGAGGGCGAGAGCTTTTTAGAAGAGCTAAATCAGGTTGTTTCTATCGTCTCTATCGTTACAACTGACCTGCAAATTGCTGTTATGAAAACAAGAATGCTTCCAATTGGCAAAGTATTTAACAAATTCCCTAGAATGATTCGTGATTTAAGCAGAGAACTTAATAAAAAAATAGAGCTTGAAATATTTGGTGAAGATACAGAGCTTGATAAATCGATTGTTGAAGAGATTGGTGACCCTCTTGTTCACATCATTAGAAATTCATGTGACCATGGGATAGAAATCCCTAAGATACGTGCTGAACAGGGTAAAAGTGAGACAGGTACGATAAAGTTAAAAGCGTACAATGAAGGCAACCAAATCGTTATTCAGATTGATGATGATGGAAAAGGCCTTGATGTTGATATGCTAAAGAGAAAATCTCTTGAAAAAGGGCTTATAACAGAAAAAGAAGCTGACAATATGAGTGATAAAGAGGCGTTTGCGCTTATCTTTAAACCAGGTTTCTCAACAGCAGCAGTTGTCACAAACGTCTCAGGGCGCGGTGTTGGTATGGACGTTGTAAAAACAAATATCGAAAAAGTAAACGGAATCATAGACATAGATAGTGAAATAGGAATCGGAACTTCTATGAAGTTAAAGATACCACTAACTCTAGCTATTATTCAAGCACTTTTAGTTGGTGTTCAAGAGGAGCATTATGCTATCCCTCTTGCTTCAGTTTTAGAGACTGTTAGAATATCAAAAGATGAAGTTTATACCGTTGAGGGTCGCTCTGTTATGAGACTTCGTGAAGATGTTCTCTCGCTTGTGCATATCGGGGATATTTTTGAAGTTGAGCGTATTTTAGACTCAAGTGAATATGCTTATGTTGTTGTTCTTGGGCTTGGGGCTAGTAAACTAGGGCTTATAGTTGATACTCTTGTTGGACAAGAGGAGATTGTTATAAAATCTCTTGGAGAGTTCCTCAAAGGAATAGATGGCATTGCTGGAGCAACAATCAGAGGAGATGGCGGCGTAACGCTTATCGTTGATGTTGTAGCAATTATGGATATGGCAAAACATGTTAAGGCAAGTGCAATAGTCGATAGCACTTCTGATGCAGCGATGCTGACATATGAAAAAACAAAAGCAAGTGACTATACAGTTATGATAGTAGATGACTCTAAAACTGACAGAACTATTATGAGAAAAGCGTTAGAGCCACTTGGTGTGACATTGGTTGAAGCGGGTGATGGACAAGAAGCACTTGGTATCTTAAAACAGGGCGATTACAATTTTGATGCGATGCTTGTTGATATAGAGATGCCTAGAATGGATGGTTATTCACTTGCAACAGAGATTAAAAAATATAACCGCTATAAAAATCTGCCTCTAATTGCTGTAACTTCTCGCACTGGCAAATCTGATAGAATGCGCGGAGTTGAGTCTGGAATGGTTGAGTATATTACTAAGCCATATTCTGCGGATTATCTAATGAGCGTAGTTCAAAGAAACATTAATTTTAGATCGGAGTTTTTAAAATGAGCGATAAATTACAACAGATAATCAAAAAACAGAATCTAAGAGATAGTAATCAAGAGAATGTAAATGATGTTGTTCAATTAGTTGGTTTTGTAATCGGGGATGAAGAGTACGCTGTTCCAATTTTATCTATTCAAGAGATTATTAAACCATTTCCATGGACTAGAGTTCCACAAGTGCCAAAGTACGTTGTCGGCGTTTTTAATATGCGTGGTGCTGTTATTCCACTTATAGATTTACGTCTGAAATTTGGACTAAACCAAAAAAAGCATAATGAAGAGACAAGATTTATCGTCATGAGAGATGGAGATGATGTTGCAGGATTTGTAATTGACAGGCTCACAATGGCGATAAGAATCAAAAAGTCAAATATAGGACCAGCGCCTGATACTGCAAGTGGTGATGATACATCAATTGATGGTGTTGGAAAACAAGAAGATAGAATTATAACTATCTTAAAAGTTAAAAAACTTCTACAAAGAGATTTTTAGCTTCCCGTATGAATTACTCCTCTTTTAAAATTATCCATCTTGATAATGGGCTCACTCTAAAATTTAGAGGGGAGCTTACCCTCTATAATCTTATGAGATATAAAAAAGAGATAGATAAAACAGAATTTTCAAAAGAAAAAAGTGTAGTTATAGATCTTCTTGAGTTATCTTTTTTAGATAGTGCAGGTTCTATATTTTTAAATAATCTGCAAAAAAAGCTTGAACTAAATGGTTCTAGCGTAGAAATAGAGTGTCAAAACAGAGATGTTTTTGATATGTTAGAGTTAATCAGATCTCAAAAAGCAACACTTCAAAAAATAGCAAAAAAACCAAAAAGAGATCCAATTGAAAAAATAGGCGAAAAAAGCTACAAAACTTATCTAAACTTTGTATATTTTATGGCATTTATTGGAGAACTATTTACACACAAGCTACGATATCTTATCTCTTATAAAAATATACGCTTTAAAGAGATTGCTTTTGAAATGAACGAGTGTGCCATTAAGGCGCTTGGAATAATTGCCCTTACTAGTTTTTTAATCGGTGTTGTTATAGCGTATCAATCTGCTTATCAACTAAAGCTATATGGGGCAAATATTTTTATAGTAGATATGTTAGGGCTCTCAATTTTAAGAGAGTTATCCCCGCTTATCACCGCAATAGTAATAGCTGGAAGAAGCGGTTCTGCTTTTACAGCACAAATTGGGGCTATGAAGATAACTCAAGAGCTTGATGCTATGCAGACAATGGGCTTTGATCCATATAGATTTTTGGTTGTTCCAAAAATAGTGGCGCTTATGATAACGATGCCAATTCTTATTTTTGTCTCAGATATTATGGCAATAATAGGCGGAATGGTAGTTGCAAATCTTGATTTAGAGATAACTGTTGATATGTTTTTGGATAGATTTAATGAAGTAATAAACATAAAACACTTTATAGTCGGTATCATTAAAGGACCTTTCTTTGCCTTTTTAATTGCCGCTATTGCAATATATCAAGGACTGCTTGTTAAAGATGATACGCAGAGTATAGGGTTCAATACAACAAAAAGCGTTGTAGAGTCAATTTTTGCGGTAATTATATGTGATGCTATCTTCTCGATAGCTTTTACAAACTTGGGGATATAATGAATAGTATTATTAAACTAAGTGGCGTTAGAACTGTCTTTGATGAAAAAGTAGTTCATGAAAGCGTAAATTTGAGTGTGCCTAAGGGAAGTATATATGGCATACTTGGCCCTAGTGGATGTGGCAAAACAACGTTGCTTAGAGAGATGGTAATGCTTCAAGAATTTCATGGCGGAGATATTGAAGTACTTGGTCATAAACTAAAAAATATCAGCTATAAAGATGCAATGGAACTTAGACGCGGATGGGGTGTTTTATTTCAGTATGGAGCGCTATTTTCATCTCTAAATCTGCGAGACAATATTGCGCTTCCTCTTGTTGAGTATAGTGATCTCTCAGAAGCTATGATTGATGAGATTGTTGCTTTTAAGATAAATATAGTTGGCTTAAGGGCTGAAGATGCTTATCTCTTTCCATCACAAATAAGCGGTGGAATGAAAAAAAAAGCAGGTCTTGCCAGAGCACTAGCCATGGATCCAAAGCTTCTTTTTTTAGATGAGCCAACAAGTGGGCTTGACCCAATATCTGCTAGAGAGTTTGACTCTTTGATAGTTAAACTAAGAGATTTGCTAGGACTTACCATTGTAATGGTGTCACACGATTTGCGTTCAATCTACGACACACTAGACCATGTTGCGATAATCGATAATAAAGAAGTGGTCTATGAAGGTAATTTAGATAATATATTTAGCGTTGAAAATCAGTTTATACAAACTTTTTTTAGCGGTATGAAAAGGTAGAGGCTGTGAATAATAGAGTAAATTATAGTTTAATCGGGTTTTTAATGCTCTTTGCAATATTTTTAATGCTTGGATTTGGGTACTGGCTACTTAAACCATCTAAAGATATTGAGATGAGAACATATGCCATCCATTTTGAAGAGTCAGTTTTGGGTTTAAACCTTGATGCTCCTGTTAAATTTAGAGGGATAAGCGTTGGTAAAGTAACTCGTCTTAGTATAAACCCAAGTAACTCTGAAGAGATAGTAGTTTTAGTAAATGTACTTAAATCAACTCCTATAAAATCATCTACAATGGCGCAACTTACATCGCAAGGCATTACAGGACTTAGCTATATAAACTTAAGTTTTGGTGATGATAGCGCGGCTCCACTAAAGAGAGAAAATGGACAGGAGTATCCAGTTATAAAAACCATTCCATCGCTTTTGATAAAACTTGAAAATACGCTTGGAGACATTACTCTAAATCTTTCAGATACACTACAACGTCTTAGCGGTGCACTAAGGGATGAAAATCAAAAAGAGATAACACTTCTTTTAAAAAATAGCAATATTTTTATCTCAAAACTAAACAAAACATTAGATGATAAAACAATAGATGATTTTCAAGAAACTATGAAAAATTTAAACAGCGCCTCTAAAAAACTAGATGATATGTTCCCTCGTATAGAGAAGTTTATCAATGGCAGTAGTGCTTGGGAAGAGAGCATCTCTAAGTCATTTACCTCTATTTCAAACAGCTATCTAGGGATTAAAGACTCTATGGATACATTTAAGGGTGCGGTTAAGAGTGGGGATTTTAATATCAAAGAGATTACAAATGATCTCTTGCCAACTATAAACAACACGCTTATAGAGATGCAAAATCTTATAATTAAAATGCAAGAGACACTAGACGCTCATGAGAGAAGCCCAGCTGATGTGCTCTTTATGCAAGAAGAGATTAAAAAAGGACCAGGTGAGAAATAAAATGAAGATAATATTTATATCAATAATACTTTTTATATTTGTTGGCTGTACAACTATAAAACCACACGTAACTGAGTTTAGAGTTATCACTAAAGATGCACAAACAAAGAGTAGCGCCAATAGCTGCAGGGAGAAATCGCTAAAAATATCTCAAGCTTTTAGCTCCGCATCTTTGCTCTCTTTAAATATGGACTATACAGAATCTGATAACAAAATATTTTCTTATTCGCAGTCACATTGGCAAGAGTCACCAAGTAGTTTTATAACCTTAGAGTTATTTAAAAGCATAAGAGATTCTGCTATGTTCAAGAGTGTGCACTCTTTTAAATCAAGAGTTAAGAGCGACTACATTTTAGAGGTAGATATAGAAGAGTTTATGCAGTTTTATACAAAAGATATGAGTGGCTCTTATGTTAATGTAGTTCTTAATATATCTCTTATTGATACAAAAACAAACAGTGTAGTATCAACAAGTAAATTTACCTCTAAAATAGATACCAAAACAGCAGATGCAAATGGCGGAGTAGAAGCACTTAGCAAGGCTCTTGATGAGATAATTTCAAAAAATATAGAGTGGTTAGACGGAGTTTGTAAGTGATAAAAGAGAGCGAATATAAAAAGAGAAGAGATACTTTAGCAAAGGGGTTTTTAAAAAACTCTATCGCAGTTATATTTAGTGCCAAGGAGGCTACTCGCTCAAACGACACGCATCATCCATATAGACAAGATAGCAACTTTTACTACCTTTGTGGGTTTAAAGAAGATAACTCAGCTCTTATGTTCATAAAAACAAAAAAAGGTCTTAAAACTGCTCTTTTTGTTCATAAAAAAGATAAGACATTAGAGTTGTGGAATGGGAAAAGATTAGGCGTAAAAGAGGCAAAGAAGAGATTTTTAGTTGATGAAGTTTATGAGATAGATGAATTTAAAGATATATTTAAAGCTTCTATCAAAGGTAAAAAAAATATCTATTTTGAGATAAATTCAAAAAAAAGCACTCTAAATAAGATTTTAAAAAGTACAAAATTTTTTAAAGAAAAACTTGACATCATTGCACATGTACAAAAAATGAGACTTATAAAATCTGCCTCTGAGATAAAGCTTATACGAGAGTCAATAGCAATTACAGCAAAAGCACATCACAGAGCTATGAGCATGAATAAAGAGGGCAAGTATGAGTATCAACTACAAGCAGAGGTAGAGCATGAATTTAGACACAATGCAGCTTATAGCGATGCTTATACGTCAATAGTGGCGTGTGGAAACAACGCAAACACTCTTCACTACATAGAAAATTCTAAACCACTAGTTGATGGAGAGCTTATCTTGATAGATGCGGGGTGTGAACATAACTACTACGCTAGTGACATAACAAGAACCATCCCAGTAAATGGTAAATTTAGTGAGCCTCAAAAAGAGCTATACAATTTAGTTTTAGATACCCAACTAAAAGTTATCAGTATGATAAAGCCAAAAATAATGAGAAGTAGGCTTCAAGAAGAGGCAGAGAAACTCTTAACTGAGGGAATGATAAAACTTGGAATCTTAAATGGAAGTGTTAAAAAAGCTATTAAAGAGCAAAAACATAAAAAGTACTATCCGCACGGAATAGGGCACTGGATGGGCATAGACGTTCATGACCCAGCACCATATAGAGATAAAAACAACAAAGAGATAGCGCTAAGGGAGGGAATGGTTTTAACAATTGAACCAGGTCTATATATCGATAAAGATGATAAAAGTGTACCAAAGAAGTTTCGAGGAATAGGAATTAGAATAGAGGATGATATTTTAGTAACCAAAGATGGATGCGAGAATCTATCATCTTCTATCGCGAAAACTATCGAAGAGGTAGAAATTATTTGTCATATCAGCAAAAGAGATATTTAATAGTTTTTAGATAACCGTAACAATATTTTTACCATTTGATTTTGATGTATACATGGCTTTGTCTGCTCTGTTTAAAACAGAGTCAATATTATCATCTGACATAACTGCGGTTATTCCAAAACTAGCTGTTATTCCCGAAGAGGTAAGGTGTCTTAAGACGGCATCATTTTCAATTAATTCTCTAAGTTTCTCAGTAATTATCATAGCTGCTGTAATATCTGTATTTAAAAAGAGTATAACAATCTCTTCCCCACCCCATCTTGATATAAGATCTACTTCTCTATTGTTATTTTTAAGAATATTTGATATTTGTTTAAGTACCAAGTCTCCAATATCATGCCCATAAGTATCATTTACATCTTTAAAGTTATCGATATCTATAAAAGCTATACAGCATTCCTGTCTTGTTCTATTATGCATTTTTATTATTTTTAAAAATTCATCTTCAAAATAGCGTCTGTTATACAAATCTGTTAAAGGGTCTCTAAAAGCCATAGATTCAAGCTTGTTATTGTATGTTCTGATAATTCTAAAGACAACAAAAGAGATAATAATAGTTATGCTAAGAGAGAGAAGAATGTTGAAATATAATATTTTTTTTACATCTTTTGTATAGTTGTCTATTTTTGCTTCTACTGATAGATAAAGATTTAATTCAGTGATATATTTTGTATTTATCAAATAGTCATCATTGTCTTTTTTAAACTCTATCATAGTTGTGCTTTTGGAAATGATTTTATCAATAATCTCTTTTGAAATATTTGTTTTATCTATATTTGTATGTAAATTTTCCCCTTTTTCTGACAAGACTATATTCCCATTTTCATCAAAAAACTGCACCTTAAAGCCATACTTTTGTCTAAAAAGCTTTAGCATGTCATCAATATATGATATTTTTAAAGCTACACCTGTCGCACCTATGTATTTATATGAATTATCAAAAATTTTATAGTTTATAAACATAATCAACGAGTTTGAAATATGCTTATTAAAATCTATGTTGATTTCATGATTTTCTTGATTTTGTAAAAAGTTAAAATACCATTTGTTTGTATTATTATTTGGATTGATTGCTTCAATAAAGCCATCTTGTGTGTAGTAATTCTTAGTTTTCTCTGATACCAAAAAGGCGCTAAGCATCCCATATTTATTTTTTATTGACTCTAGGTATTTGATGATTCTTTCTTGATTGTTTTCATCTTTTAGTAGCCAATCATGAACAAAAGTATCGTTTGCCATCATAGAAGAGACTAGGTAAGGCTCTATTATATGCTTTTGTATTTCTGTGTAAATATTATCTAAAGAGAGAGGCAAAGATTGGTTTTTTAGCTGTTTTTGAGCACTGTCTAATGAAACAAAATAATTTACAGTAGATATGCTAAAAGATAATATAATAAGTAATATAGTTATCAGTAAGATAACTCTATATTTTGAATTCATCAAAACCTTTGTGTTAGTTGTAGCTATAACTCCACCCAGTCAAGCTATTTTCTTTTGTCTCACTAAAGTTATCAGAATCAGCTAAAAAATCCATGACAAACATAGTTGTATGTGGGATTGCTGTTATGTCCTCACGCTTTATGAGCAGAAGTGGCATGTGAGTTTCATGAACACCGCTTGAAAAGCCAACAGGCATAAGCTGACTCATTATCTCTTGAGGGTTTGTGATACTGTTTTCAATTAAAAACTTTCCAAAAATAGCCTCTTGAATCTCTTGTGGAAATTTTTCTGCTGTGTTTAGAAAAATTGTAAAATGTATTGGACTCTCACTAAAGCACTCAGGAGCAGGTGCTGCCATGATGATGTACTCAACGTTGCTTAAATATTTATCTATTGCATCAACATCAAGATACTCTAGTGATTTGATAGCTTTTGCTTCCAATTAGTTAGCCTTGTTATCTTTAATGAGACTCTCACCTATCTCATCTTCAATCTCTCTTTGAAGCTGTGACATCTCAAATCTTATGCTGTCCATAACGTAGGGAGGAACATTTTCGTCTTTGCTCCATTTTACTTCTATATTTCCGCCATACTCAGCTCCAAGTTCTTCTATCTTCTTAGAGTACTCTTGTAAGTCAGCACAGATTTCAGTAGTACCTTCAACAGCATCTTTTAGCTCTATATACCAATCTTCTCTGCTTCCTTGTGCCATTTTTATTGTTGATTCAAATATCGCAGACAAAACTTACCTCTTTGTCTCATCGAATTTTTTAGTAAATGTAGATAAATCATCTTTTTTCTTTAAGTCACCGTTATATACGATGTTTGCAATATCTAGATTGTCATCATTTAACATTTTAGGTACGGCATTGCCACCTTCGATGACTTCCATATGCGCATCTAACTCATCTTCACTATATGCCATCTGCATATCTGCTGTTACCACATGAGGAATTGCTTCTATTATTTTAAGTTTTTCAAGTTCTTCTGAAACACCTTCACCTTCAATAGTGATAATAATTCTGCCTAAACCATCGTGCATATGATAGTCACATGCTTCACAATCCTTTAGACTTTGAACAACTTCATCTATATACTTTGGAGCGGTTTTTACTACTATGCTTGATATATTCATCTTTTTTCCTTTTAAATTAAACTATAAATTTTATTCGTAAATTACTTTTCTGAGCTTTTCGCCATTTTCTTTGCGCATCTTATCATATAGTTTTTGATGTTGGAGTTTTTCACTATAACTTATAGGCGTTCTTAGTGATTTGTACTCAACAAGTTCTCCATCTCTGTATACCCCAGAAATTATAGCCTTTACCCAGTAAAAACCTCTATCTTTTCGGAGATTTTTTACAACACCACTCCACTGCTTCTCATTTTTCAGTGTTTGCCATAAATCTTTATAAACACTACGAGGCATATCAGGATGTCTTACAGTACTATGAGGTTTTCCAACAAGTTCTTCAAGACTATAACCGCTAATTTCACAAAAAAGCTCATTTGCATACGTTATATTGCCCTTTAAATCAGTTCTTGAGATGATAACTTCATCACTAGGAACTTCAGTCTCTATCAAAAACTCACTCTCATTAAATTCCATAACAACTCTCCTTTTTAAAATTTATTTTATACTGTATTGATTGATAGCTTTGTCATCACTTGCAACTAAAAAGTCATTTTCATTGATAAATAGTATCTTCGTTAGAGTCATTTTATTGCCTCCATATTTACCAATGTTTGCTTTTGTGATAGTGTTTTGAAGTGTCACATTGTTGTTCTCATCAGAAGCAAAACCAACTATCTTTCCGCTTGGAGAGAGTCCTACACTATAAATCAAAAATTGCGTTTCTGTATAATAAGCAGAATCAAATTTTGGAACATATATAACCATTCTTCTATCTTGTCCAGCGGTTGCAATAACGCCTTTTTTATAGTCAACTTGAAAAACATTATCCAGATTTTGATCAGCTAAAAGTTTTATAAATTTTCCATCTTTAGTGGAGTGTATTTTTAAGTTTCCACTCTCATCTGCAACTACAACTTCACTTTTTTCTTCATTTAAAACAAAGTCTGAAAACTTAGCGCCTGAAACTTGTATAGACCAGTTTTGTGAGTTTTTTGCTATATTATAAGATACTAATTCATTGCTTAGTAGACCAAGAAGTATGGTGTTTGCATCTAAAAATCTAGCTTTTGCAACTGTGAGCTCTTTTGAGTAATCAAAAAGAGCCTTAGTGGTTCCATTTTGATTGATATGAATTCTTCTAAAGCCTTTTTTGTCTTGTGATAGTATAAGTATCTTATCTTCTATAACGTCAACTGAATATATTTTTGAGTCTATGGTGTCGCCCATAAAATCTAAAATCTTTTTGACCTCTATTTTGTTAATCAGTTTTTTTGTCTCAAAATCAAATATATCAACACTGCTTGCATCTGTTGCACAATATAGTTTGCCATCTTTATATAGCATATCCACAACAGAGCCACTCGCAGTGAAACTACCAGTTGGCTCTTTTATAGCGGCTGAGAAAAGAGAAGATAGAAAAAGTGTAAGAATTAAAAAGAGTTTCATTAGAGTACCTTTATATCAATTGCGTCAGTTGGACATCTACTAATACAAAATCCACATGACGTACATTTGTTGTTTATCTCTGGCATAAACATAGCTTTAAAATCAATCGCATTGTCTAAGCAAGGGTCTTTGCATGAGAAACACATTGTGTGGTTCCAGCTTAGACATTTATCTTTGTTTATAGTGATAATTGCGCCAAGTTGTTGTTTGTCTTCTACTTTTAAAACTCCAAACTCACAAGCCTCAGCACACTTATCGCAGTATGTACAACCATTAAGAGAAAATAGTATATATGGCGTTTTATCATCTGCTATTTTGATTATATCTTCTTCACAAACAGTGGCGCATACTCCAGCACATTTGTTACACTCATTATGAAAAAGAGATTCATCACCAAAGTAAGGTGGACGTAAAGGTTTCTCTTGCTTTTTTTCACCTCTTAGTGAAGAAGCAAGAGAGCCAAATAGCTCTCTTCTTTGCATTAGTGAGCTGAGCCGCCTAAGCTACCAGCTTTAGAATTTTTATTTGCTAAGTCACCTTCTGTTACAAAGCTTGGACCGCCAATAACAGTGTTTAATGATTTAGTATATTTACTCTCATCCCAGCTCGATTTGCTTGCACCATCTTTTGATGTGTAAACAGCTTCAAAAGTGTTCTCAACAAGTAAGTTTCCTTGAGATTGTGGAGCATGACATTGAGTACAGTTAAATCTAGCATTTTGTAACTCGCTTTTTTTAACAATTTGTGTCTCATTTTTATAAGGGTCCACAGGAATAACTACTTCGTTATTTACGAGTTTAGCTCTAGGTCTAAAGTCTGTAAAGTGTGAAACAGGAATTGGTGTAGCACCCATTGCTCCAGCGATTTCTGGCATGTGACAAGTTACACATCTATTGTCTTCCGATTTGATTGGAAGCATTCCAACTGTATCATGTGGAATCATAGGCGGAGCATCTTGAAATGCTCTTTGTATCTTAGTACTTGTAGTTGCTTGAGCTGATCTATACTCAGTTTTAGAAGCAACAGTAGCATCTTCGCTATATATATCAGTTTTTCTTAAGCCTAAAGACTCTTCAGTTACAGTCTTGTCCACAACTTTTTGTGGAGTAGATTTAGCACTTTCTGACACACAACCAACCATTAGTAGTGCAGCAGTAACTAAACCAATCGTTATTTTACCTATTGCTTTCATTTTACTCTCCCGATTTATTATTTTTTACTAGTTTTCTGATTGAAAAATTAAGAGCATCATCATCACAAACCTCAATACATCTAGCACAGTTTGTACATTCTCCAGATAGAACAGGAATACTCTCTTTTCCTATCATATACAGAACTTGTTGCTCAGGGCAAACAACTTTGCATTTCATACAAAGTGTACAGTTTTCTTGAGTGTGATCTACTCTAATTAAACTAAATTTACCAACAAGTGAATAAAATCCACCAAGCGGACATATATGCCCACACCAACCATTTTTTAAAACTAAAAGGTCAAAAAGAAAAATAATGAGCACTGCTGCCCATCCAAAACCAATACCAAATATTATACCTCTGTGAAGCATAGATATCGGTGATATAAACTCAAATGCTGTTACACCCATAGCAAACGATATAATCAAGCTCAGAGCCAAAACCCAGTAGCGCATATTGCGAGTTGCTGGTTGTTTTTTTGCAAAGTTATCAACACCAATTTTTCTTCTTAAAAGTGCTGCTGCGTCAGTTACTAAGTTAATTGGGCAAACCCAACTACAAAAAGCACGACCGCCTACTATAAGATAGAATATAGTGATAATAAGAGCCCCTATAACTAAATCAGTAGCTAGAACAGCACCAGCAGCAATCATCTGCAAAACTGCATATGGATCGCTTAATGGAACCGTTTTAAGTAAAGATGATGAGCTTAGATTTCCCATTAAAAGAGTCCATCCCCAAGCATTTGCACCAAAATATAAAAAAAGTAAACCAATCTGCGTTGTTCTTCTAAAAAATAGATAACGATATTTATTCCAAAGAGTACTCATTAGTATAAACCTCCCGCATCATTTAAAGAATCAACTGCTTTATCTTTGCTTATCTCTGTTTGTGTTTTTATCTCAGTAGCATCTTCAAGGCGCTTCTCATCGTTCTTATCCCAGCCTTTGATGTAATAGTTTCCAGCTTTACCCATTGCAACCTCTTTTGGAAGTACAAAAATAGAAGCTTTCTCAGTTACACAAGCTTTTTCACAAAGTCCACAGCCCGTACATGCATCAGCATGAACAACAGGCGTTAGATATGCATGTTTTCCAGTTCTTTCATTTTTATTGTATTCAACACTTATCGCTTGACCTAAAATAGGACATGCTCTATAACATGCATCACACTGAATTCCCCAAAAGGCTATACACGTCTCTCTGTCGATTACCGCAAGTCCCATCTCTGCTATGTTTATATCAAGCTTACCATTAGTTGTAACACTAGCTTCATTGAGCGCACCAGTAGGACATACTGGCACACAAGGAATATCTGGGCACATATAACAAGGAATATCTCTAGGGATAAAATATGGAGTCCCTAAAGGTTTATGATCACCTGGTTTTGCAAGCAATAGAGTATCGTAAGGACAGGCTTCAACACAAAGCCCACACTTGATACATGTTTTTAGAAAATCTTCTTCTTTTATGGCACCTGGCGGGCGAAGCATGAGTTGTGATGCTGTTACTTCATCAACATACGCACTCCATACAAATCCACCTAGAGCAGCTATTCCAGCTCCTCTAGCCATTCTAAGAATAAATTTTCTTCTATCACTATGCATTTTGTTATTCATCTTTTTTGGCGACTTTTGTTAAAAAATCGCCTCTCCTTTAATTTCTTTATTATGCTTTATAGATTTTTACAGCACATTTTTTATAGTCTGTTTGACCTGACATTGGACATGTCGCATCAAGACAAACTTTGTTGATAAATACTTTTTCATCAAACCATGGAACAAAGACTAATCCTCTTGGAGGTCTGTTTCTGCCGCGAGTTTCTACTCTAGCTTTTACTTTACCACGGCGAGATTCAACCCAGCAAAGAGCGCCTTGTTTAAGCTCTTTAGCTTCAGCATCTTTTGGATGCATATAACATAATGCTTCTGGAACAGCACGATATAGTTCAGGTACACGCATAGTCATAGTTCCTGAATGCCAGTGCTCTAGAACACGACCTGTACATAACCAAGTGTCGTAGTTTGTATCTGGCATTTCTGGTGGATCCATGTATGGACGAGCAAAGATTTTAGCTTTGTTAGCTAGTGATTTTTGTTCAGTATTTTTATCCATACCCTTTAAATCTCCGCTTTTTAGAGCTTTTGCAATAGTTCCGTAGAACGCATGTGAGTTACCACTCTCTTTTGTAGCTTTTGCAGCGTAAGGATCGTACTTAGCGTTAAATCTCCACTGAGTCTCTTTACCATCAACAACTGGCCATTTAAGACCACGAACTTTATGGTACATATCAAATGGCGCAAGGTCATGACCATGTCCACGTGTAAATGCAGCATACTCTTCAAAAAGATATTTTTGAATAAAGAAGCCATAACCTTCAAATACTTTTCCATCACTGCCAACAACTTTTCTGCTGTCTCCGTAACCTTCTGAATTGTCATAACCTTTTTGAATTGGATCATTTTGATCAAGTTTGTAAGATTTTGCAATATCATTAGCAAAAAGAATTTCAAACATAGTTGTATTTTCGTTATATCCCATAGCTTTAGCTTTTTCTATAACGCTTGGAAGAGCTTCTTTTCTAGGACCAGAAGGTGCCCACTCGCCCCATAACTCTTTTACTGTAAATCTTTTTGAAAGCTCAACCCATTGCCATGTATCACTCATAGCATCTCCAACTGGAAGAACTTGTTGTCTCCAGTGTTGTGTACGGCGCTCAGCATTTCCATAAGCTCCCCACTTCTCATAAATCATAGCAGAAGGCAGAATAAGGTCTGAAACTTTTGCCGAGATACCAGGGTACCCATCAGAAGTAACGATAAAGTTATCCATCTCACGAGCTGCTTTAATCCAGTGGCTAGCACTTGCAGTATCTTGGTAAGGGTTACAAACGTTTACCCATGCAAATTTGATAAGTCCATCTTCAATGTCACGATGAATTTTCATAATATGTTGTACACCAACTGGATTGATTGTTCCCTCTGGAACCATCCATTTGTTTTCAGCAATTTTTCTGTGTGCAGGATTTGCAACCATCATGTCAGCTGGAAGTCTGTGTGTAAATGTACCAACTTCACGAGCAGTTCCACAAGCAGAAGGCTGACCTGTTAAAGAGAATGCTCCAGAACCTGGAACAGCTTGTTTGTTTAGCATAAAGTGAACGTTATATGACAGTGTGTTTACCCAAGTACCACGTGTATGTTGATTCATACCCATTGTCCAGAAAGATACAACTTTTCTATTTTTTTCAATATAAAGATTTGCTAATGCTTGAAGTTTTTCTCTAAATACTTCAATATTTTCATCAGGATCACCTTTTACAATTGCTGCTGTATAATCAAGAGTGTATGGCTCAAGTGATTTTTTGTAATCTTCAAATGAGATTTCCCAGTGACCTAAAGTTCCACCAGTATGAGTCATAGTATCGCCTGCTTTATAACCAAATGGCTCTAATGCTGGACCCTCTTTATTAGAAACAGTAGTTTTCATCTCTTTAGAGATAGTTTCCATCTCAAGTGGAGTATATTTACCCTCTTTGATAGATTTTTCATCACTTTTTCTCATACCATAACCAATGTTTACAGGTCCAGCTGTGAAAATAGTGTGTTTTTTTACGAAATCCCAGTCAATAATTCCCTCAGCTGCATCTCTATAAACGATTTCTCTAGCAATATAGTTCCAAAGAGCAAGGTCAGTATTTGGAGAGAAGATAATCTCAATATCTGCAATATCTGAAGTTCTGTGTGTATAAGTTTGGATAGATATAACTTTTACACGATCTGGATCAGATAATTTTCTATCAGTTACACGAGACCAAAGAATCGGGTGCATCTCTGCCATATTTGAACCCCAAGATACGATAGTATCCGTTAATTCAATATCATCATAACAGCCAGAAGGCTCATCAACACCAAATGTTTGATAAAAACCAACAACAGCAGATGCCATACAGTGACGAGCATTTGGATCAAATGCGTTTGAACGGAATCCACCTTTCATCATCTTTTGAGCTGCATAACCTTCCATAACTGTATATTGTCCTGAAGCAAAAACACCAACAGATTCAGGGCCAGCATGTTTAAGTGCTTTTTTGATGTGAACTTCCATCTCATCAAAAGCTCTACTCCAAGATACTGGAGCAAATTTACCTTGTTTATCAAAGTTTCCATTTGCATCAACTCTAAGTAGTGGTTGAGTTAATCTATCTGCACCATACATAATCTTAGCATTAAAGTAACCTTTAATACAGTTAAGACCACGATTTACTGGAGCCGCAGGGTCCCCTTTTACCGCAACAATTTTACCGTTTTTTGTTGCCATCATAATACCACAACCTGTACCACAGAAACGACAAGCTGCCTTGTCCCATCTCCAGTCGCCCTCAGCTGTAGCCGCTGCTGCCTCTAGCTCTGCTGGTACACTCATACCAATCGCTGCTGCTGCAGATGCTGCCGCTGAACTTTTAAGAAATTCTCTTCTTGAAAGTGACATATTTTCTCCTCTTAAATGATTTTAGAAACACGAATATTGTAAGTTAATAAACCTTACTTTTTTGTTAAGGTGCCCATTAACATAGATAAATAGTATCACTTTAGAGTAATAAAATCTTTGACTTGAGTCATAAGAGTAGTTTTTTTTATTAAGATTTGTTTAATATTTACTTAAGTGTAAATATAAGTAACACTTAAAATGAAAATAAGAGATAGAAATGATTTTTTTAAGATTACTTTAATTCTTGGCAGCTTTTTATTAGTTTGTCTAGCTCTAGTTTAAGATTAGAGAGTTTTTTTGTTGAGCTTATAAGAACCTCTGTGGATTCTATAACCATATCCTCGCTATTGTTTAGGTGTGTTGAGGCAGATGAATTGCCTTTTATCTCTTCTAAAATAGTGTCAAATTCGTCTGTTAGTTCTTCTAGTTTTGATGAAGCTTTTTGAGATTGTAGAAGTGCTTCGTTAGAGTATTCTACTGCTGAGTTTATCTTATTTATAAAGCAATTTATTGTATCACTTACCTCTTTGATTTCACACTCACTCTCTGCTTCTAGTTCTATAGGAGAGATATTTGAAATATCTTCATTTCCAATAAGCATTTTTGAGTATTGCATAAATGAATCAACATGTGATTCTATTGATTTTAGTTGCATTAGAGAGTATAAAAATAGCAAAAATAGGATAAAGCCAGAAGTGTATTGAAAGTTTTTAATAAAATTAGTTTTTTCTTCACTATGGTTAGTATACAACGTAACTAATTTATCAACATTTTTGAGAAGTACTGTATTCTCTTTGTAAATAGATACGATAATATCTTCTATTTTTATATCATCTTTAATCTCTGCATTTGTTAAGAGTTTAAAATTTTGCACATCATCATAAAATTTATCCCAGAGTTTATCAACTTCTGAGATTTGAACAGAAATCTCAAATGTATGAAAAGGAGATATTTGTTTATCAAAATTTCCAAATTTTAGAGTCTTTAATCCATCTATAAATTCATCACAAGCTCCATCCAACTCCTTAAAGTCACTTGATGATTTGTAATGAATGTAGAAAACATTTTTGGCAATTTTTTGAGTGAGCATTCTCTGTTTTCCAGCAATATTTATAACAAGTGCATCTTTTATATTTTGATGATTTAGATATATAGTTGTTCCTATGACAGACGCTATAAGAAATATAAGTAGAGCGCCAATAAACTTGATTTTTGTGCTGATTTTATTTGATTTTATCATTAGAAACTGCCTTTATATGCATTCTTTAGCATATCACTATTTAGGATTATTATATTTGAACTCTCTGTATCTATGATAGAGTTTCTTTTTAATTTGTTTAAAACTCTAGATAGTGTCTCTGGCTGAATATGAAGCATAAAGGAGATTTCATGTCTTTTGAGTGAGTTAAACATCTCCAAGTCATTATGAAGAGTAAATGCTACTTTGGCAGTCGCATCAAAAACTAGTTCTCTATTTACTACGCAGTGGAGCTGATGTGTTTTTGAGAGAATCTCATTTATGAACTCATTATTAAGTATATTTTTTGATAAAAACTCTTTTTTAAATTCTAAAAAATCTATCTCCAATACAACACTTTCTTCTACAAATTCAGCATTTGAGAAGCAGTGAATCATATCACTTCTGATTGTTGTAAGTTCTGAGATTAAAGAGTTTTTGTAGATATAGTAAAGAAAAATTTCGTTTCCAAACTTATCAATTTTATATACTTTAATAAGCCCAGAAACCAGAAAAAATATTTTATTGTTGATGTCATTTTCGTAGTAAAGAATAGAGTTTTTTGCATAAGCAGTTATTTTTGAAATAGAGTCAATAATTTTTAATTTTTCTTCATCAAGAGAGCTGAAAAATGATAGTTTTTTAATAAGATTTAATTTTTCATTCATACTTGTTTTTACTTTAATTTCATAGATTTTGAATTTTAGCATAAAAGAGTTTTATTTTACAAAGGAGTTCCTCTGTGATTGGCATAGAGTTTGCTATATTTAGAGATATAGTATAGGGAGATAGATGAATTTTATTGATACATTAAAATTAAGAAGCAAACTTTTTTCTATATTTATAATCCTTTCTATGTCTCTTGTACTGATTGGCATTATGGGTGCAATAAATATAAACTCTATGAAGAAAAATCTTGACTCGCTCTATTTTGGCTCGTTTGTGCCAGTAAATGAATTAAATACAATTTTACAAACATATCACGATAACCTAGTAGGAACAATATATAAAGCAAAAGATATGAAAATCCCACAAGACGAGGTTAAATCAGAAATAAAACTCTCAATAAGCATTATAGAAAGAGAGTGGAAAAACTATGAAACTCATTTTAAAAGAGATGGTGAGTTCGCTTATGTTGAGTATACGTCAAGCGAGATAAAAAATACAAATGATTTTTTCTTAAGTATATACGAGGCTTTAGAAAATGGGCAAGATATACAAAAGTTATCATTTGAGCAGCTAGAAAAAAAAGTAACATATATACATCAAGTGATAAAAAAACTTATCAATTATGAAGTAGAAGTGGCAAAGTATGAGCGAAAAAACTTTTTAATTGTTTATGAATCTTCTTTGTTCAAGATAGGAATATTTTTACTTATTATTATATTTGGCGTTATGGTAATTTCTTATTATGTTCTCAAAAGTATTCAAAGCGATCAGAGTGCTCTTGAAGTAGCAACAAAAAAGCTAAAAATTGCCAATAGAAGACTTGAGAGTGCTTCATACACAGACTCATTAACTTCACTACACAATAGACGGTATTTCAATTTAGTTTATGACAGAGAGATAAAAAGAGCAAAAAGAAATCATTCGTATATAACTTTTATGATGCTTGATATTGATTATTTTAAACAGTATAACGACACATATGGGCATGTAAAAGGGGATGTTGCCCTAAAGAGTGTATCGGCTGTTTTCAAAGAAGTTTTAAAACGCCCAGGCGATTTTGTGTTTAGGTTGGGTGGTGAAGAGTTTGGAGTTTTACTTACAGACACATCAGAGATAAATAGCACATCCATTGCGGCTAATATATGTAGTGCAGTAAAAGAACTTCAAATAGAGCATGAAGGCTCTAAAATAGATAAGTTTTTAACTATCTCCATAGGAATAGCATGCTGTATAGCCGATAATGCTTTAGAGGAAGAACTGCTTATAAGTAAGGCTGATGAGATGCTATACAGTGCGAAAGAGAGCGGAAGAGATAGATACGCGCTTACAACATATATAAGTGTTGCAACTGCGCACCATCTCGAAGAAGAGAGTGCATAGTCTAATGACCGCTTTTAAATCTAAAGTTCTCCTCGAGCAGTAGAGGCTTTAATTTATCTTTTAGTTCACCTTGAAATTCCATCCAGCCATCTTTGATAGTACCACCACATCCAATTTTTTTCTTTAAATCTTTTAATATTTTTTCTTGCATATCAACGCTTAAATAAAACTCCCCAATAATGGTAACTGTTTTTCCTCTTCTTTTCTCTTTTTTAAAGATTAAAAAGTGCTTTGATGGTTCTATGATGTCTTGTACTATTTCAGATCTTCTGGCATCTTCTACTTTTGCCCATCCATCTTCTATCTCAGCACCTATAAAAAGATCTAGCTTTTTTCCTCTGCTCAATTTGTAACTCTTTGCTTTAAGAGACTTATATATTGGCTGTCGTAACTGTTGTTTTTTATACTCTCAATAATATCTTTTAAAGATAGATTGGTGTTATTGTAAAGGATTACAAAAAGTTCATCACCATCTTTTAAGAAAGTATTCTCACCATAATGCGTGTATCTGGTCGCCCCTATGCTGATTATAGCTTTGCTTGGATTTCCACACTCTAAAATATACTCACTCAAAGGTTCAAGCGGTCCAAAATCTTCTTGAGTATTTAATTGATTTATTATCCAATCGCTCAGTTTTTTGTAAAAGTAGCTATAACCAAGCAACTCTACATCCTCTCCATAAGCATGAATATCATCATCTCTTTTTAAAAAAGAGCATATAGAGTAGCTATCCATTATCCCGCCACTCTCAAAGCTATCTATTTTGATTAAATTTTCACTTATACCTTTGGAAGAAACTCCCCAGTTTTTTTTATCACTTATCTTAGAAGCCCCTGCAACTCTAATAGAGCAATCATTGTAAGCACTAAAATGTGTTGGAGTGATTTTTGAGACTCTGTTATTGCTATCATATGTTAAGTCACAAATAAGTGCTACTTCAGGCTCAGCTTGAATGTTTACGTTTTGAGTTGGCAGTTTTATTGTTGTACTTGAGAGAGGGTAGGTGGTTAAAATCTCTTTAGCCCTAAAGGATGACCCAAGGGCCTCATTTTTTACGGTAGATGGAAGGTAAAAAGGAAATATCCCCTTAGGGGCTGCTTCATCGGCTGTGATAATATCTTTAAAATCTTCAAGCTCTCCAGCTTGAGCTAAGTGAAGAGCAAAGTTTCCAGCGATTCCCAGCCCTAAAAAATCTTTATATTTTTGCATTTAAATCTCCTTTTTTGGGTGGTGGTTTAAGCTAGAAAAAGCCTAAATTATTAGATTAGGCCTTTCTCTTTTGCCTCTGCAAACTCTTCATAACTTCCTTTGAAGTCAACATAAGTTCCATCAACTCTAAGTTCAATAATACGATTTGCAAAAGAGTCAAGAAGCTCACGGTCATGTGACACACAGATAACATTTCCCTTAAAGTTGTAAAGAGCCTCACCAAGAGCAACGATAGCCTCTAAGTCTAGGTGGTTTGATGGCTCATCGAGTACTAAAAAGTTTCCACCCTCTAGCATCATTTTACTAAGCATCATTCTATGTTTTTCACCACCAGAGATACTTATAACAGATTTTTCTTGTTGTTCACCATTAAAGAGCATACGACCTAAACAGTTTCTAATCTCAGCAATATCACGTTTAGAATCAAAACCTCTAAGCCAATCATATAAAGTACCATCACCTTTAATGATGTCAGCTGTATCTTGAGGAAAATAACTATTTTCAATAGTTGCTCCCCAGTGTATTTTTCCGCTTGTAGGTTTTATCTCTTCCATAATTATTTTAAGTAAAGTTGTTTTACCAACACCATTTGGACCAATTAGTGCAACTTTTTCATCTGGCTCAAATTTGAAAGTTATATTTTTTAAAATTTCATTCTCGCCATAAGAGTGGTTGATATCTGTAATCTGTAAAGCTTCATCTCCCATCACTCTTTTTGCTTTAAAGACGATACTTGGGTCTCTTCTTGAAGATGGTTTTATATCATCAATTACAAGTTTATCAAGTTTTTTCTGTCTTGAAGTTGCTTGTTTTGCTTTTGAAGCATTAGCAGAGAAACGGCGAACGAAAGCCTCAAGTTCCTCTTTTTCTTTCTCTTTTTTTGCATTTCCAAGTTCTTGTTGTTTTGCTATAACATTTGCAGCAATATACCAATCATCATAAGTTCCAGTAAATTCACGAATTTTTTGGTAATCAACATCAAGTATATTTGTAACAACTGAATTTAAGAAGTGTCTATCGTGTGAGATTACAACCATAGTTCCCTCGTGACGTTGGAGTTCATCTTCTAACCAACTAATAGTTTGGATATCAAGATTGTTCGTAGGTTCATCAAGGAAGAGCACGTCAGGTCTAGGATAGAGAACTTGAGCTAAAAGAACTTTAAATTTATCTGCGCTATCAAGCGTACTCATTAGGTCATTGTGTTGAGATGCTGGAATCCCAACATTTTCTAAAATTTTTGCAATATTTACATCATATTCATAAGTTGGATCTTCTTCAACACAGATAACTTCTAGCTCCGCCAATCTATCATTTACGGCATCATCTTCAAAGTCGCCAGTCGCATAGATTATCTCTTTTTCTTTGATTGCATCATATAGTTTTTTATTTCCATATAGAACTGCATCAGCAATTGTAAACTCTTCATAAGCATATTGATTTTGTCCTAAAACGCCAACTTTATTTGCTTTTGGGATTATTATATCACCCTCATACTCTTTAATTTGACCGCAAAGTATCTTTAAAAAAGTTGTTTTTCCTGCACCATTTGCACCAATAAGACCATATCTTTTATGACGGTCTAATTTAAGATTTATATCTTGAAATAAAACTCTATTTCCATAACGCATTACTAAATTTTGTACTGTTACCATGATTTTCTCTTATTTAGGCAGAGATTTTACCCTGCTCACTGTTTTTCGCGATTATAGCTAATGGTTGTTTAAAAGCCGATTATTGTTATTTTTGGGATTTGTCTTTTGAACCCTCAAAAGCGTTTGTTATATCTCCAGTTATGCTATCTACTCCTGCGTTAAACTCTTTGGTACTGCATCCAAGTAGAAGTAGTGTAAATAGACTCATCAATAATATATTTTTCATAATTTTCCTTATATTTTACTATGCGGGGCATTCCAGAATGATTCATCAGGATTACCAATATGTAGCTCTTGTAGATACTTCTCTTCAGTTCTTTTTATCTCTGCTCTTATTAAGTTAACGACTGCTTTTTGTGACTCTATCGGTGCTCTAAGAACGCAGTATTCTCCATCTGTAAGCTCATTGTTGAATTTTTCTTCATTGAAATTTTTGCCAAGATACTTTACTATATATTTTAAATCTCTCTCAGCGTTGCCAAGGCATGATGTAGCCCCTGGAGAAGGCGTCATATTGAAAATCAATCCTTCTCCTGTACATATTGAAGCTTCTCCAAGTAGTAGTTTTTGTTGATCTTTATCCAACACTTGAGGACGAACTCCACCAAAACCTTTTGCATACTTAAATTCATCTATTTTTAGAGAAGGAACAATTTTTCTAGCATCTCTTAAGAATAGATACTTGTTGATAAATGGTATTTCAAATAAAAAGTTTTTAAGTATATAGTTGCGAATATCACGCTCCCTTAAGAGCTTGTATAGTGCTAGCGCTATATTCTTATCAAATCTAAGAGTTTTCCAAAAGTCTGAAAAAGTACCTTTTTTATACCTTTCAAGTTTTGGCAACATTAGTGCTGTTGGGCCAAAGCGAGTGTTCTGATTTGCAAGAATATCTGGGTCTCCATGAAGAGCAGCAAAAGGGAGTTTAGGGTTTTGAAGCATATACACTTTGCCGTTTAGTATTTTCTCTTTTGTCATGTAAAAACTCCCCGCAACTGGCAAACATCCAAGGTTTAGACCAAACCCCATCTTGTGTGCAAGAAAGAGTGAATGTGCTCCAGCATCAACAACTACAAAATCCGCATAAAAAGTCCCACCTTTACTCTTTATAACATAACCTCTTTTTTTACTCTTTTTAATCTCTTCAACTTGAGTATCTAAAAAAAGCTCAATATTTGTATCTTGTTCTTTTTTTGCATTTTCTAAAAATGAGTGCGAGAGTTTTTGATACTCAACAGTAGTCCATTGATTTGTTGCTCCTATGCCAACTATCTCCTCCTTACGCTCATTTCCATCTACATCAAATACAACGCGAGGTTCAAGAACTTTTAATCGCTCTTTGTCCCATACTTCAAGATATGGAAAGAGTTCAGAAAACTCTTCATATCGATGTAGCAAAAATTCAACCTCTTTTTTCCCAACGCCAAGAGCCATTTTTTGATGAGAGAAGATTATCTTATTTTGATATTGGTGTTGCAGACAATATTTCTCAACCATTTTTGCGGTACGTTTAGTTATAGCAGCTTTTTGAAGAGTATAGTTTGTTTCAATATCTCCTACGTGTATAGTTTGAGAGTTACTTGTTCCACATGAGTTTAGAGTAGCGATATCACTATATTTTTCTATTATTCCAATTGAGTTTATATCTGTATATCTAGAGAGTTCATAAGCTAAAGCAGTGCCTGAAATACCAGCACCAATAATCACAACTTCAAAGTTTTTAGTAGCCATTAACGCCCCAATATCTGTTTTATTTGGGCGTATTGTATCAAATTAGTTATAATTCTTTATAATAGATAAGTATAGGATTTATATGCAGATAAGAGAGCTTGATTTAAAAGAGTTGCAGATGGCTTATGAAGTTCTTTGTGAGCTCCGTACAACACTATCTTATAATGAGTTTGAAGATTTGATTTATGATATGAGAAGTATGGAGTATAAAATGTTTGGCATTATGGATGAAGAAAAACTCATTACATATGCAGGTGTTGCAATCCAGACTAATCTTTATGATAAAAGACATCTTTTTATTTTTGATTTGGTAACAAGTAAAGAGTATAGAGGCGTTGGATATGGAAAAATGATGCTTGAGTATTTGGGTGATTATGCAAAAATGGGTATGTGTAAAAATATAGTTCTTTCATCAGGCTTTCAAAGAGAAGATGCGCATAGATTTTATGAAAATAGTGGTTTTGTAAAAAAAAGTTTTGTTTTTAGTAAAAGTATTTGAGTTGAATTTGGATTAAAGAGTAGAAAAATATTTTGAAGTTTGCGGGATAAAACCCGCAAAGTAAAACCTTATAGAGGAGTTACCTTCTCTTTCCATACACTCTTGTTCGGTAATATTTTTCATATTCTTCTCTCATATAATTTTTTTATATCTTCATCTTTTTGCAAAGATTCACTTGCATATCTTAATGCACCAATATCATTTTTAATAGCTTCCAATACAATTTCTTTATCATCTTTTAATTGACTACTAGCAAATTGAAGTAAGTAGCCATCCATTTTTACTGCTTCAAGTACAACTTCTTTATTATTTTTTATTCTACTTCCAGCAAATTCAAATGCTCTTGGATCATTCTTTACAGCTGTAAGAACGATATCTTTATCGTTAGATAGTTCATTATTATGAATCCAGTGTAAATTATACCCGCCATTTGAAACAGCTGTTAACACTATTTCTTTATCTAAAAGAAGTTCTTCTTTAGCACAAGATAAAGCATCTCCAAAGTTTTTTACTGCTTCTAACACAAGTTCTCTATCGTCAGTTTGTTCATTAAGAATATATCTTAATGCTTCTCCATTAACTTTTAATACTTCAAATATAAAATCTCTATCTGACTTTAGCTCATCACTTGCATATTCAACAGCTGATGGATGGTTAGCTACAGCTTTAAGAATAATTATTTTATCAGATTTCAATTCTTCACTAGCATATTGCAGATAACGGCCGTCTTGTATAACTGCTAATAACATATATTCTCTATTATTATTCAACTCATCCTCTTTTGCTTCATCAGTTATTAAGATAAAAAAATGTTTTACTCCCACAAGAATGGCAAGGAGCCCAAATAAAAATAAAGTAAATATAGCTAGTGCAACATAAAAAATCCAACCAGTTGAGAAATACATTAAAGTTGATAAAAATATAGTTATCAGTAATGACCTCTTGAACTTAATAAACTTTATTGTTTCTCTTAATGATATAGAGTTTTCAAAGAGTTCCTTTATTAGCCTGATTACTGTATCCATAAATATTATCCTT
Source organism: Sulfurimonas limnophila (assembly GCF_059705345.1). Lineage (NCBI taxonomy): Bacteria > Pseudomonadati > Campylobacterota > Epsilonproteobacteria > Campylobacterales > Sulfurimonadaceae > Sulfurimonas > Sulfurimonas limnophila. The sequence continues at coordinate 1,643,623 of NZ_AP046127.1, read as the reverse complement.
ACTTATTTTAAAATATTATATCCTGATATAATAAATTGCTTTTGAATACAAGAAGTATATTGTATAATACAGACATTAAATGTCGCCAATTCAAGTTTAAAGTGCAACACTGGAGAGTAAAAAAATATTTGAAAGAAATAAAGAGTGATTTAGGTGTCGAATAGAGTGAAATTTTAAATTTCTGTGGTCTTTTGTAATTTTTGAAGTGAAGACAAACCCCTAAAATAGGGGTTTTAGTGTGGACTAAAGTGGAGTTACGTTCTCTGCTTGAGGACCTTTTTGACCTTCTCCTAGTTCAAAAGTTACCTTTTGACCTTCAGATAATGAAACACGACCTGGTCCTGTTCTGTTTACTTGGCGAAAGTGTACAAATACGTCTTTACCGCCATTTTCTTGTTGAATGAAACCATAACCTTTTTCTTCATTGAACCATTTAACTGATCCGTCTAGCAATTCTGCCATGTGTAGTACCTCTTTGGTAAAAATTCACTTTCGTAAAGAAAGTGGAGTCAAATTATAGGGAGAGTCGTTTGTCTAGCAGAATATACTATAGATGAACTCGCACACAAAAATCTATCATCGGGTAGAATTATAGCTGAAATTTTAAGTTTTGTGTACAAAATAAAAAACTTTAGAGAATGTATCGATAAGTCGATACTATGTAATAAATAGTAAATTAAAGGATAAATCATGCAAATATCATCAAATACAACTCTTCCAAATGCTGCAAAAGATATAGCGCAAATCAAGACTATTTACACTGAAAAAATATCAAAAGATGAGGCTATGGAGATAAGAGAGCAGATTAAGCAAAATGCAAATGCTATGGCTTTTAACTCAGCAACAGCTCAAAACTCACTTCTTAAAAATGGTGATGTCTCCTCAGATGACTATGACGCATTTCAAAGTTTTTTAAAAGATATAGGTTACAACAAAAAGCCAATAGCATCTCTCTCTCAAGATGAAGCGAGTGAGCTAGTTAGCAAAGATGGTTTTTTTGGAGTAGATCAAACGTCAAAAAGGATATCTGATTTTGTTATAAATGGAGCAGGTGGAGATGAACAACTTCTCCGTGCAGGAAGAGAAGGAATGCTCAGAGGATTCGAAGAGGCCAAAGAGATGTGGGGAGGCAAACTTCCAGACATATCTCAAGAGACTATGATAAAAGCAACCCAAATGGTAGATAAAGCAATGTACGACCTAGGATTTTCAGTAATAGACAAAGAGGTATAAAAAAATATGAAATATGAGTTAAAAGATGAATATATAGAGCTTTTTAAGCTCTTAAAAGTTTTAGATTTGGTTGATAGTGGAGCTGAGGCAAAGCTTATTGTTGCAGATGGTCATGTAAAAAGAAATGGCGAAGTAGAGCTTAGAAAAAGAGCAAAAATTCGCCAAGGTGATATTGTTGATGTTGCAGATGTAACGATAGAAATTTTTTAATAACTTATTTTACTGATGCTAAGTATGTATTTAACTAAAATAAAAATGAGCTCAAAACTCCAATAACTCCTCCAAAGACACCACCCCAAACTACAAGCCACGAGAGATGTTCTTGAATTATTTTTTGAACCATCTCTTTTACCATATTTGGAGTAAGCTCATTTAGTCTTGTGTCTATGATGGTTTCTATCGATTTAAGAGTATCTTCACTTAATGATGAGTTTTGAAGATGAAACTGTAGTGTTTCGTTAAAACTTTGTGTATTTGTAATTTTTATAACAGCATCTTTCATTTTTATAGAGAATGGTTCACGTAAATTCTCTAAAACAGTTGCTCCGCCAAACATTCCAAGCATTCCACCAAAAGAGGATTCCATCACGGTTTTACTTAGTGCGTCAAAAGCTGGGGAGAAGTCTGTTTTTTGGATTATAGGTGTTAAATCTATCTTCTTCTCCTCATTTTTGAAAAAGTTTTCAAGTTGCTCTAGTGTAAAAAATTGAGTCATCATTAGTGATTTGATTGATTCTTTAAATGCTTCAAATTTTGCAGGAATTACCCCAGAACCATATAAAAATGGTACTTTTTCAAAAAGCATGTAAATTGCCAACTGATTTGTAAGTGCTCCAGATAGTGCAAAAAGACCGCTATATAGGGCTAAAGAGCTAATAGTATCTTCAAATAAAAATGATAAAAATACAAGTGTGACAGCGATAGCGTTTGTAATAAAAGTTTTAGATATATTCAATTTAAACCCCCAATAAGTTATCAAAGCCAAATTATACTAAAAAGAATTTATAATGGCACAAATTTATATACAATGGAAAAATTATGAAACAAGAGAGTTATACACTATTTAAGAGTGCAGATATAAAAACTATTTTAGCAGTTTTAGAAGATGAGTTACAAAAAAGAAACGAGTCTCCATTTTGGAGAAGCAGAGTAGTTCCTTTTAGTGAGGCAATTTTGAGTGTTTTAATCCCACTTAGAGATGCAAACATGCTCTTTAATCCAGAAGGCGAAGCAGTGGATGAGCTCACGCTAGAGCTTTTTTTTAGATGGAATGATTTTGTAAGCTTGAAAAACTTGGCATTTACTATTCAAAAATCAAACGAAGCGGGTGTTTTGTTAAGAACGAAACTGGACAATGATACATGTAAAAAATATAAAGAGATAGACTTGAAAACTTTGGGAGATTATCTCTCAAAAAATAGTGTAAATCTTCAAAATGAGTCTCTTGATTTCCCAATCTCAAACTACAACTTGCATCAAGGTGTAAGTAATGTTATCAAATCACTTCTATAAGAGACGACATTGATTAAGCTTATAGAGTATTTTATAAAAAACAACAGATTAAATTATGCAATCTTAGCTTTTCTGATATTTATGGGGGTAAACTCTTATACAAATATTCCAAAAGAGATTTTTCCAGATGTAGAACTAGACCAAATCAGTGTTTTAGGCTCTTACGGCGGTGCTAGTGCGACTATAATGGATAAAATGGCTGTTCGTGATATCGAAGACGAGCTAAGCAATATAACTGGAATAGATAAAACAGAAACAACAATCACTCCTGGCGCATTTGCTATCTTGTTAACATTAAACAAAAGCACAAACAAGGAGATAACTCTTGGTCGGGTTAAGGATGCAATAGCACTAACAAGGCAATACCTTCCATCGGATATGAATGAGCCAGTTGCAAGACTTCTTGATAAAACACGCTCTCTTATAAAACTTGCAATCTCCTCAGAACAGCTTCCAATAGGCGAACTTACTGTTGTAGCACAGGATGTAAAAACAAAAATATCAAAATTAAATGGTATCAGCGAGGTATTGATACGTGGTGATTCTAATGAAGAGGTAAATATTAAAATAGATTCTGCTGCAGTTTTAGCTTATGGCTTAGGACATGATGGTGTTCAAAAAGCCATAGCAAATTTATCATATATTTTTCCAGTGGGAAACATAGAAGAGAGAGGAAAGTTTGCTTACATCTCCACTTCAAACGGTAAAGCCAATGCGGCTGAGTATGAAGAGAGCATTTTAAATATAGACGGCAAATATATAAAGCTAGGCGATATTGCCAAAGTGAGTATAGAGTACCCACAAACTGATACACTAGCTACATTTAACAACAAAAAAACAATTTCACTTGTTATCTCAAAGGGTACACAAGGCGATTCAATCGTTCTATCTAAGGAGTTAAGAGCTTATGTTAAATCAATAGAAAAAAACTATAAAGATGTTGATTTTTATTTTTATGAAGATACATCAAAACCAGTACAACAGAGGCTAGACGTTATAGTTTCAAACTTGATGTTTGGTCTGATTTTGGTTTTCATCTCGATGGCAATTCTTATAAACATCAGAATCGCGACAATAGTAGCTCTTGGAATACCTTTTTCATTTATTATTGGATTAGTAAGTATTTACTATATGGGTTACTCTATAAATATCGTCTCTCTTCTTGGTGCGCTCATTGTCATAGGTATCGTAGTTGATGATGCAATCATTGTTGGAGAGAATATTCAACGATATATAGATGATGGTATGAATAACTATGATGCTGCTATTGCAGGTGTAAAGGAGATGATGCTCCCTGTAACACTTGCTACTATTACGACAGTCGTGGCTTTTTTGCCAATCTTTATGTTGCAAGGCGAAATAGCTCTTTTTATAATACTGATTCCAATTACGGTAGTGATTATTTTAATCGGTTCCCTTTTAGAGAGTTTTTTCTTTCTTCCTCTTCATGCTCAAGAGTTTTTAAGAAAAAGTACCAACTTGATAAGCTGGACGCCTTTTGAAGAGCTTTACCAGAGAGCTATTTTAAAATTTTTAAATCATAAAAAAATAACGCTTTTACTTTTTCTGATTCTTATTCCAGTTGCAACTTTTTATACGATGAAATCTATGAAGTTTCAATTTTTTCCTAACTTTGATGGAAATTATCTATACATCTCTGCAAAACTTGATATTAACACTCCGCTAGAGGATACGTTTAAAGTTTCAAAAGAGATAGAAGCAGATCTAATGACATACGCAGAAGAGTTTTCGTTAAAATCAATATCTTCAATTATAGGGTATAGAAGAAGTCTCTCTGGTGATACACAAAGAAACAATGGTGTTTTTATGATTACTATGGAGCTTTATGATAGAGAAGAGACGGACTGGGTAGATAGGTATATAAACCCAGTTCTAAACTTTAGCTTTGATTTTAACAACCCTGAGAAGATAAGAAAAAAACAGACTTTTGAGCTATCTCCTAGGGCAAAAGAGATTATAGAGAAGTATAGAGCGAAGTATAATATGGAAGATTTGGGGGTAATGGAAGATAAGTCTGGACTTATAAAAAGTGATATTCAGATTAACCTCTCAGGAAGCAATGATGCTGCACTTCAAGATGGAATTAAAAAGCTTGAAGAGCAGTTAAAAAGTATAGAAACCATTAGAAACTATAGTGATAATATAAAATACGGAAAGATGGAATATGTCATTAAAATAAACTCGTATGGAGAGAGTTTAGGGCTTAGTGAGAGTTTTGTAGCGAAGACATTGAGTAACTATTTTTTAGAGAAAAAGCAGTCAACTACATTTAATAATTTAGGTGTAATGGATATTAAAACAGAAGATAGCGCAAAAGACAGTATTGCTACTTTTTTAGATTTTAGCATTGCTTTGAGCGATGGAAGATATGTAAAACTCTCAGAAATAGCAGAAATTACGCAGATAAGAGATTATGAAAAAATAGATAAATTAAATGGAAATATCATTAAAACAGTCTATGCAAATATAGATAAAAGAAAAATAACATCACAAGAAGTTTTAGACATCTTGGAACCAACTTTAAATGAGATAAGAAACTCAGGTGTAGATATTGCCCTTTTGGGAGAAAAAGAGAAAAATCAACAACTAAAGGATGATATGAAGAAAGCTGTTCTCTTAGCACTTTTCTTGATTTTCTTAACTTTGCTTCTTATTTTTTCAAAAATAAAATATGTATTAATGGTAATGAGCGTTATTCCTCTTTCTATTTTAGGGGCACTTTTAGGGCATAAACTCTTAGGGATAAACTTAACAATGCCATCAATTATAGGTATTTTAGGTCTTGCTGGAGTTGTAATTAATGATGGAATTATTATGCTTGATTTTCTTCACGGAACGCACAAAATAGATGAGTTCTTAAAAAGAGCAAAACTAAGACTTCGCCCAATTGTTATAACATCTGTAACAACATTTTTAGGGCTTTTTACTCTGATATTTTATGCAACAGGACAGGCTGTAATACTCCAGCCAATCGCTATTTCAATAGGTTTTGGTCTTATCTGGGGAACAGTTTTAAATCTTATTTATCTACCAACACTATATGCGTTAGTAAATAAAATAGAGCCAAAGAGAGTTACTTAAGAGAGTAAGGCTCAATTGGTAGTTTTATAAATTTGGCATATAGTATGCCACTTTTTATATTTATGACATCGTAATTTAATTTTTGTGATAAGAAGGTAGCTAAAACTTTAGTTCTGCTACCTGTTCTACAAATTATTGCAAACTGCTTTGTTGTATCAACTGCTTTGTTTAATTTCTCTAAAAAGTCCTTAAGGTCATAATTGCCTTTTTCATCAAAAAGCATAATAGGAATTGAGCCCTTTAGCAGTCCTGTCTCTTTCCATTCAGCTGGTGTTCTTATATCTACAATTGGTGTTTTTGAATCAATGAGCTGCTGAGTAGCCTCTTCATTAATAATAGTCGCTAAAAGTGAAGCAGACAGAAGCAAAAGCGATAGCAAGATTTTTTTCAAGTATTGTTCTCCATAACTTATAATTAAGTGTATAATTATATCAACAAATAAATAATAGGTTAGAGATGGCATCGCAAAAAGCTATAGACAATTCCCAAAGATTGCGTTACATAAGGGCATTAGAGAGATTTCACAAGAGTATACTGTCTTACCTTTTAACTACTCAAAACATCACAACAGAGGGCTACTGCAAGAAAGTCCAAAATAGTTTAAAAGTGCTCAGCAGAGTTGAAGAGATAGCTATTTACAAAGGTGATTTACAAGAGCTTCAAAAACTAGTTAAAAAGATAGTTTCTTATCAAGATAGTGATAAAGAGATAGAGGAGATTAAAGAAGACATCTTATATCTTTCAAATCAATTAGAAAAAACTAAAAATTCGAGACGTTATAAAAAAGATAAGCATTCCCACTCAATATATGAAGAGTGGGAGTAGATATTTTTGTTATTTTGACTCTTGAAGCATTGTGTCAAGAAGTGCAAACAACTCTTCTGAAGCTTTTTCCATATTATCAAAGTTATTGATAATATTTTGTGAATTTTTAAGAGTCTCTTCTTCTGCTCTTACGTCAAGATACAGTAGATTTGAATTTGCATTTTTATGCACTATTTGGTGTGGAATTGCTAATTTGTTAAATGATACAGTATCCGCAAATCTTTTCTTGCCTTCATCGTCATACCAGACGCCAAGTTCACATTCATGTGTGTCTTGCTGTTCAAACATTTTTTTAAGTGAAATAATAGAGTTGTAAACACGTGATTTGTATAAGATATGCTCAAGTTTAGCAAGAACGATAAAGATGCTGTTTTCCATCCCATAAGAGTAATCAACCATTTTAAGTGAGTTGTTGCTAAGTTCAATCAGAGTGTCTTCAAATCCATTTATTTTTTGAGTAGAATCCTCAACAGTAACTTTCATGCTCTCAGCACTTGTTTGAATCTCATTCATATCTTGTTGTAGAGATTTTATAGAAACAGAAATTTCTCCCGTTGCTTTGTGCGTTCTCTCTGCAAGTTTTCTTACTTCATCTGCAACAACTGCAAATCCACGTCCATGTTCACCAGCACGAGCAGCTTCTATCGCAGCATTTAGGGCTAGTAGGTTTGTTTGGTCTGCTATATCAGTAATAAGTTGAATAACAGAAGTAATCTCGTTTGCCTGATTTGTAATCTCTAAAATACTAAGATTATTTGTATTTACCTGTTCTGTAAGTGCATTTAGTTCTCTTGTGATATTTGAGATATCATTTCTTGAGCTTATAGCAGATTCAGAAGCCTCTTTAGTAGCAGATGTAATCGTTTTTAAATCATTGATATTTGAGCTTAAATCAGAGATAATAAGAGATAATGACTCTGAAACATTTACACTTTTTGTGCTTATTTTTGAGTTGAAGATATCTCTTTGCGCCTTAGAATTTTGTGTTTTCATAAATTCTATGCTTTTTCCAACACTCTCTATTGCATCAACAAACTCTCCACTCATTCCCTCAGATGATATTTTATGTGTAAACACACCTTTTGACGCATCTGTAATTGTTGTATTTATTTCGTGGATAAGATCTTTTGTGTGCTTAATAAGCTCAGAGAGTTCATGCCCCATAATTCCAAGCTCAGTATCTTTATTATTTGCAGTAGTTGTTTTGCTAAAATCACCTTTAGCAGCAATGCTAATTAAAGAAGTAAAATCATTAATCCCAGAAGTTATAGATTTTCTAATAACAGTTGCTAGTACTAAAACAACAAGACCAACAGCAATACCAGCAACAAGAGCTAAGTACTTAAAGAAGTTTATAACTTTAGCAAGTGAAGCGGAGTCATCTTCAAGCTCTTTAGATTTAAAATCAACTAGTTTTTTAAATGACTCTCTTGATGTGTTTGCAAATGGAGTTAGTTCTTGAGAGTAGTGTTCATAGATTTGAGCTTTATTATTTTTTATATCTTCAGCATCAAGTGATTTCATCATTTTTAGAGTGTTATTTAAAAACAGCATCGTTGATGTTTTGGCTTCTGCAACCATACCAAGAGTGTTCTCTTCTGTCATTAGCGTCTCAAGAGAGTTAAACCCTTCTTCAATGCTATGTATAGTTTTTTCAAGATTTGCTATATTTTTTTCATATTTTCCGCCAAGTATTATATCTCTTGATAATCTACTTACATAATTGAGGTTTTTTTCTATCTTTAGTGTTGTTAACCCACCAATCATAGAGTTTTCATGGAGATGCTCATACTCCGAATCTATATATCCCATGGCGATAAAAATAGAAATCGCTGCAGAAAATACAGAGACTGTTACCATCGCGATAAAATAGTTCATTTTCTTATGAATACTTAAACTTTTAAACATCAAGAGACCTTTGTTGTGTTGATTTAATGAATGATAGCATACTTTTTAAAATATTATTATGAATTTATCTTATTTTTCTATGCCTATAAATACATAAATTGGGATAAAAGTATAATGATAACAACAAGACTAAACGGAAAAAAATGACTCTTGAAAACCCAAGGGTTAATTTTGAATAGTTTTTGATTTATACCTCTAAAACCTAACCAAATTCCAAAAAAAGCTTTAATACTAAGAAGTGTTTGAAAATGAGACAGAGAACCATTTTCTATTTTTCCAAAAATCTGTGAAATTAGAAAAAGACCGCTTGCTACGGCTACCATTAGGGCATATGGAACAACTTTTCTTACATGCATCATAATTGCTTCTCTTGCTTTTGCATGTTCTGCTTCATTTAATGTTTGATTCATTTTAGATAAAAAAAGTATATCTATAAATAAAAAGCCGCCATATATAAATACTGAAAAAATATGAATTGTATGTATGAGTGTGTAAGTGATGTGAAATCCTTTTTTGTTTGAATTTTATCACATAAAATTATTACTAAATTTGTTTTATATCAATTCCCTTTGTATGTATCTATACCAAAAATAATTATTATTTTTGGTATTTTGCATTACTGTTCCACGGACAAAAAAAGCTTTTATATCAATTTATAGTAGAATTGCAAAATTAAGATATTTAGAGGATTTGTAGATGGGAATTGCACAAGAAGATATAAAAAAATTTGAGAAAAATAAGAGCGAATGTGATGCTATTTTTTATCAAGCAATGGAGGAGATTATCTACTCTATCGCCCCACTTTTAGAATCAGAGCCAAAATATAAAAAATACTCAATTGTAGAGAGACTTATTGTACCAGATAGAATTATAAAATTTAAAGTGGCATGGCTCAATGACAGTAATAAAATAGAAGTAAATACTGGGTATCGAATACAATTTAATAATGCCTTAGGACCATACAAGGGAGGTTTGCGATTTCATCCTACTGTAAATGAGAGTGTGTTGAAATTTTTAGGATTTGAGCAGATATTTAAAAATGCACTTACAGGGCTTCCGCTAGGTGGTGCTAAAGGTGGAAGTGATTTTGATCCAAAAGGGAAGAGCGATTTTGAGATTATGAAATTTTGCTCCGCATATATGAGAGAGTTAAGTAAATATATAGGAGCACGTATCGATGTTCCAGCAGGTGATATTGGAGTTGGAGCTAGAGAAATAGGCTATCTTTTTGGAGAGTATAAAAAAGTAACTTCATCGTATGAGGGCGTTTTAACTGGCAAGCCATATATGTTTGGCGGGTCACTTATGAGACCAGAAGCAACAGGTTATGGCGTTGTTTACTTTACACAAGCGATGCTTGAGATGGAAGGTAAAGAGGGTCTTGATGGTAAAATATGTACAGTAAGCGGAGCAGGAAATGTCGCTCTTCATACGATTGAGAAACTTTTTCAAGTTGGAGCGCTCCCAGTTACATGCAGTGATTCAAGTGGTATGATATATGACTCAAGAGGCGTTGATTTGCCACTTTTAAAAGAGTTGAAGATGAATCAAAGAGTCTCCCTTGAGAGATATATAGATATCCATCCAGAAGCAAAATATATCTCAGTGTCCGAGTATCCGCAGGGAGAACACTCTGTTTGGGATATTCCTTGTTATGCGGCATTCCCTTGCGCAACTCAAAATGAACTAAACGAAGCAGATGCGCAGAATTTGATTGTAAATGGTTGTGCTTGTTTAACAGAGGGGGCTAATATGCCATCAACTCCAGAAGCAATAGCAATGTTTTTAAGTCATAAAATTCCGTTTGCTCCTGCAAAAGCTGCAAATGCTGGTGGTGTAGCGGTAAGTGAATTTGAGATGAGTCAAAATGCTTCAATGCAGAGATGGAGTTTTGAAGATGTTGATGTAAAACTAAAAGAGACGATGCAGCAAATTTGTAAAAGAGTAGCTCTTAGCGCAAAAGAGTATGGAGTTGAAGGAAACTATGTTGATGGCGCAAATATCGCAGGATTTAAAAGAGTAGCAGATGCGATGATTGCAGAGGGCATATAAAAATTTATACATAATCCTAGATTTAGACTTTTTGGATAGAATCATAAATTAAAAAATCAAAATAAAGAAAAAAAGAATGCAAAATACTAAAGCAAGAGCCAATATTTACGCACTTTTATCTAGAATATTACTTCAAGAACTAGATGAAACAATGCTAAAAATGATAAAAAGTGATGAGAACATTTTAGATTTTTTCCCAACACTTAAAAGTTGGGAACCTTTTTTAAATATTGAAGATAAAAAACTTTTAGAAGAGTATATAGACCCAGATTTTGTAAATTTATCGCTTTTACACCTTATCCCATATGAGACTTTTTACACACGAGAAGATCAAAAAGTTGAGACAGGCGGGGCTAATCCAGTAACAGATATGTACAGTGCATACAACTTTATGGTTGATTATGAAGCAGCAAGAGCTATATCATCTGATCATATAGGTGTTGAGTTTGAGTTTATGCATCATCTTGTGGAGGCTGAATTAAAGGCGCTTGAAGTGAATGATACAGAGGCTATAAAAGCACTAAGAGAGACACAAAGTGAGTTTTTAAATAAGCATCTGCTGAGATGGGCTCCGATGTATCTTATAAATGTAAAATATGAAGCTAGAACACCTCTTTACTATGATGCAGCTGACTTGGCATTAGAATTTATTCTTAGTGATAATGAGTATCTTATAAAAGAGCAAAAAGCTTAAGATGATACAGCTAAAAGCTAGTCGTTGTGTAAGATCGCTCTCAAAAGAGAGCGAGTGCAACAAATGTGAAGTTATCTGCCCAACTGCGGCTATTGTTGTTGGAGGCAATCCTCTTCCATCAATCAACTTCTCAGCATGTGTTGGATGTGGAGCTTGTGATAGCGTATGCCCAAATGAAGCGCTGTATTTAGATGATTTTAGTACAACAGATTTCTTTTTTAACTATATAGAAGATAGTGACAATCTTATCTCATGTAGAAAAAATGTGCCATGTATTGCGGCATTAAACATAGAGAACATTATCTCAATGGCACTTCTTAAAAAAGAGATGATTTTTGATATGGGACATTGTGATGAGTGTGCTATCGCTCATAAGTGTAAGCCTCAAATCGAGAAAAACTATGAAGAGGCATCTTATATACTTGAAGCGATGCAGAGCAGTGCTGTTATAAAACTTGAAAATATTAAGTATGAAAAAACAGATGATTCAAAAGAGCAGAGTTCAACAAGAAGAGAATTTTTTTCAAAAGTAAATCTTAAGGGTGCGATAAAATCAAAGATTGAGTTTGAAAAAGAGATACAAAAAGCAACGGACGAGTTAGTAGAGCATACTTTACAAAAGAGCGATATAGCACTACTTAAGCAAAAACGCATTACAGATAGAAGAAAGCTCTTCTTTACGGCTCTAAAGAGGGTAGAGAAGCCATCAATATATCATATAATAGAGTCAGATGAACTAACGTTCACATCAATGAAAGTTGTTGATGAGAGCACATGTACCGCATGTCAGATGTGTTATAGAGTCTGTCCAACTGGCGCACTTAGCTCAGATATTAAAAACTCAAAAATAGAGTTTGATCCATTTTTATGTATAAAGTGCCATATATGTCATGACGTTTGTGAGCCAGATGCTATTACGCTCTCTCAAACATATAGAGTAAAAGAATTTTTTGAACCAGCAGTTCAAAATCTCATCACATTTAAAGTAAGAAGATGTGATGAGTGTAATGTTATTTTCAGTACAAACTCTAGCGATAAACTCTGTTACAGATGTAAAGCAGAAGATGAAGAAGCAAGAGAACTTTGGGGGATAAAAGGAGATTATGTAACATGATGAATGATGCAAATGAGATATCACATCACACAAAACTATATGGTTATATAGGAGAGTTTGCAGGACAAAGCAGCATCTCCGCAACGCTAAATAAGCTATTTAAAGCAAAAAATAAAAATGCGATGATGATTCCTATGAATATACGGGAGGATGATTTTTTCTTTACGCTCTCAAATATGAAAAAATCACATGTAAATGGGGCTCTTATATCAAATGAGTATGTAAAAAATGTCCTAGAAACTCTTGATGAGAGAAGCGAAGCTGTTTGGTTTAGTGGTTTGTGTGATGTTGTAATCAGAGAAGAGAACAAACTAGTTGGTGATGTTTTATTCTCTAGAGCGCTTGTTAAATATTTAAAAGATAATGGTGCCAAAAAAATAGCGCTTCTTGGAGTTGATGCAAGAGCAAAAGCATTTCTATTTTTTGCAAAAGAGTTTGAGATAAGTTACTACTTTAATGAGATAGAGGAGTTGATGCTGTTTTGTAATGAAACAGCAAAAGAGAACGCAGATATAAATCGTCTAGCGGATAATATGGAAGTAGATTTATCTTTATATGACGCTGTTGTTGATTTTTCTGATTTTGACTCTTTAGCGATGATTAGTAAGCTAAGCGCTGTAAATATAGATATGAAACAAAAAAAAGAGTTCTCAGCTCTTCAAGTAAGAGCAAATGAACTTGGAGCCACATATAGCGGCTTTGAAGAGATGCTATATGTTATAAGTAGTGCTACATTTGAGTTTTTGGAAGATAAAAAACATTTAGAGCATGATAAAAGTGATATGAAATTTTAAAAAAATAGGAGAAGTGATGAATAAAGATGATTTAAGTGATTTGAGAGCCGAGTTTGATAAGTTTGTAAAAGATAGTTGTACTTTTAACCCAGAGGATAACAAAAATCCAAACGATATAACTGATAAAGATGATGAGGTTCCAGTTCCTCAGTTTGTAGATGCTCTGACTGCAAAACTTTTAGCTCCAGCAATTAGCGGAGTTTATCTCTCAAGACTAGATATAAAAAGAATAGCAGAAGCGATAGATGAATCTATCCCTATAAAAGAGCGTGTAAAGATGGTTAGAGCGCTATTTAGACATACAAATTCAAAAGAGTATTTAAGAACTGCATTTAACGAAATAAATAGACATATTAATGGGCGTGTTTTAATCTATAAAGAGTTGGCAGAAGCATTTCCATCTTCTAGTTCAATCTTTGAAGAGCAGATAACAAAAGCAAAAAGTACTATGAGAATGTTTGAGCAAATTATAGAAGATTTTGAAGAGATAGAGCCATCAGATGATCCGCTTTCTATCTGATGCAATTGTACTCTTAGAGCATTTTTTGAAGCTCTAAGAGACCTTGCCAGATAAGAGCGCTCACTATTCCAGCTACTGCACCAGCTACCACATCATCGGCTACAACACCAAGTCCGCCTTTAGCTTCACGATCAAGTCTTCCTATTATGGATGGTTTAGTTATATCAAAATATCTAAATAGCACAAACGATAGTAAGCTTTGAATCAAAAATCCATTTTGAAAATCAGCTACATCACCTATGCCAACACTGATTGCAGGTGCTATACTTAGTGCAAACCACATTCCAGCTAGTTCATCTATGACTATGCGTTTATCATCATGGATACCGCTTTTTGCTTCATATTTGTTAATCTCACGAACAGCGATAATTGAGATAAGCAGAGTTGCTAAAAATAGTGTTTGTGCATCAAAATAGATAAGAATTAACATTCCAAGAGGAAGTGAAACAACTGTTCCAACTGTACCTGGGGCTTTTGGAGAGAGGCCGCTGTATCCTAGCGTTATAAAAAACCAGTTCATGTATATCCTATGTCAGTGATGTTGTTTGATAAAGTTTCATAAGTTCAAGATAAAAATCATTTTCTGTGTGCTCTTCTAAAAGACCTTCACTAGGTAGAATATCGTAGTATAGTTTTTCAAGATTTTTAAATCTTTTTTGATGAAGTTTTGAGAGGATTACAGCTGAAATCTCTTTTCTTATAAGAATCGTAGGTGGCAGTATGCCAAGTTCAAGAAGTTCCAAAATAGAAGTAGCATGGTATGAAATCTGATGATGTTGCCCATGAGGACAAGTATTTTTACTAACAAGTGTTGTGCATTTATCGCAGTATACGTACTCACTTGCTACTGTTATCTCTATCTCTATGCCCACGACTTTATCAACTATTGATTTATTTGAGTTACAGTCGTAAAACATCCCAAGACCTGCATGATTTCGTCCAATTGTTAGTTTGTCACAGCCATAATTTTTAGCAACTATAGCATCAATGATTATCTCGTTGTAACCAGCAAATATATAGCTGTTTTCCAATGGAACAATAACTACGTGATTTTTTGTAAGAAAATTATTTATAAAATAGTCAAGCGTCTCTTTTCTAATGTTATAGCTTAAATTTGATTCTGTATATGGTTTCAATAAAAATATAACAAGTAAATCTGTATGTTCTAGAGTTTGTCGAATCAGCTTTTCATGAGCACGGTGAAGAGGATTTGCAGCCATTACAAGGGCTGTTGTATGTTTTGCATCTATAAGTTTTTTTGCTTCTTCTATTATCTGTTTGTTGTTATTGCTTGACCTATTTGCTAGTGTATACTCTCCACATACTGCCAAAGAGCCAATTCTTTTAAGTGTTGCAAAAACTCCTGGATGGGAGATGTCATCAGTTCCATAGATTTGCTTTATTCTCTCGCTTGGATCGATATGAAAAACACTATCAACTTTTAAATAAGCAAATGGCTTATCGTCAAAAATAATAGTAACCTCTTCATCTTTCTCAAGCGAAGCAAGAACCTCTGCATTCATTTTTCCAGAAGGCGCTAGAAGAAACGGAAAAGGAAATGATTTGCCATTGAAGAGACCAGTTTTTAGGACATTTTTACTCTGTTCTTCATTCATTAGTGATTCAACAGGTGATAGTAGCCCGTCTTTTAAGAGTTCAAGTGCAGAAGCTGCTTCTTTGTCAATAAGAAGTGTTTTATTTTTTCTTAACAATGTCATACTTCTTTCGCTTTTCCCATAAGCTCTTACGGCTTATCCCTAGCTTTTTTGATAGTTCTGTATCTGGAAATTTATGCTGATAATTTAAAACTATAAACTTTACATACTCTTCAATAGGCAGAATTTCGCCTTGATCAAAGACATTGCTTTCACTCTTCATCTCAATAACGGAAAATTCATCATCTTCTATCTTATCTGTACTTGAGATAATCGCTTTTTTATTTTCAAGTAGAGCGTAAAGTACTTTTCTCTCAGCTTTTTTAAGTATTTGTAAATCAATTATATAAACAAGAGAATTGTCAGTTATAGACTCAATTTCACTAAGAGCTTTTGAATCACTAAGAGTTATAAAGTGAAGTGGAAGATTTTTTTTCTTTGCATACTCGAAGGCAAACGAGTCAGCATGTTTTTGATAAGCACTTGAGATAAAGATTGGAAGTTCAACATTGTCAAAGTTATGTTCACTAGATAGTGATGAGAAATTGTGTGTTAGATATTTGTCATACGCAACATTTCTCTTTTTTAATTTTTCATAATCTTGATAGTGGTTTATTTTTCTAATAAGTTCCTCAATCATAAAAGGTTTAAGAATGTAGTCTTTTGCACCTGCAGATAAAGGTTTTGAAACGGTGTCATTGCTTATGTAAGATACCATTAAGATAATGATAGATTTTTTAAATGTCTCAATTACAGGATTAAAATCTTGGCCATTTATGTTTGTTGAGAGAAGTACAACATCATAGTTGTTACTTTTTATCGCATCTCTTGTAGATGTACACATTTCACACACATGACCTAATTCACTTAACTTAGTAGCAATACTCTGGGCTAAATAAACTTCATTTTCTATTATAAGTATCTTCAAATCTTTGTCCAATCAAAATATTTTAAATTTGCATTTGCAATTACGCCCACACCTTCACCTCTGCCGATAAAACCGAGTTTTTCAGTTGTTGTAGCTTTAATGTTTACTCTTTGACTTTGTATATTTAAAAGAGCACTTAGTGTTTTTCTCATCGCCATTTTATAGTTTCCGATTCTTGGTTTCTCAGCTGCGATAGTTATATCTACATTTACTATAACAAACCCAAAATGGCGAAGTTTTGTAACAACACTCTTTAATAGTTCTTTAGAATCCGCCCCTTTATATTTTGCATCATTATCAGGAAACATCATCCCGATATCATCCATACCTGCCGCGCCAAGAAGAGCGTCAATTAGGGCGTGTATGGCTACATCTCCATCGCTATGAGCAAGAAATCCATACGCAGAATCTATCTTTATACCGCCAAGAAACATCTCACCTTTATCATCAAAGGCGTGAACATCAAAACCAACACCACTTAGAGTGTCGTTTGATGGAGGAGTAAGACAAGTGAGTTTTTTTAAATCCTCTATATGAGTTATTTTATGAGCACTCTCTTCTCCTAAAATAAACTCTCTGCTTCCACCATTCGCGACAATAGCGCTACTCTCATCAGTAAACTCTTCTTTACTTAAAAGGGCTTCTTTTAGAGCAGATGTTAGTGAGAGTTGAGGAGTTTGAACTCTTTTTACGCGTTCTCTATCTATCGTTTTACCGTCATACACGATAGTATCTGTTATGTTTAGAAAAGGAACAATGCAATCACTTTTACCTATGTGAGAGATGATTGTGTTTAAAAAAGCTTCATCTATGCAAGAACGAGCAACATCACTTACAAGGACATACTCTGTATCTACGTGTGCAAGGGAATTTTTTAGAGATTGCTGTCTCGTTTGTCCACCCTCTATAAATGTGTAATCTGCATAGTTTTTCATGAACTCTATGTCATCAAGTGAAGAGGTTATAATAATTTTGTTAAAAAGGTCTGTTTTTTCGCATCTATTTGCTACAAATTGCCACAATGGCTGAGTATCTATTCGAAGCCACTGCTTCTTCATATCAAGCCCAAAACGTGAAGAACTACCAGCTGCTAATAAGATGAGTGTTATAGTTGACAATCAAACCCCTAAAATTTTATAGTGTTACGAAATTATACACACCAAAAGCTTTTTTTTATCTTGAAGAGGGCAATTGTTACTATAAAACATCCACTCTATTATTATAAATTATGAAATCAAATAATAGAGTTAATATTAGATTAACTTTATTTGATTATATTTCCAATGACTTAACATACGATATATATAATTTTTAAAGGAGACAACCATGAGATCATTGTGGGTAGAAAAGCGTAAAGACGATGCTGTAAAGACACAAATGTATTACGCAAAACAAGGCATTATTACACAAGAGATGGAGTACGTTGCAAAGCTGGAAAAACTATCCCCAGAGTTAGTTCGTAGCGAAATTGCAAGAGGAAGATTGATAATTCCAGCAAATGTAAACCACACAACACTTGAGCCCATGGCAATAGGAATCGCTGCTACATGTAAGATAAATGCAAATATCGGCTCATCTGCAATTGCCTCAGATGTTCAAGGAGAGGTTGAGAAGATGCAGGTTTCTCAGCATTACAAAGCTGATACTGCTATGGATTTATCTACTGGTGGAGATTTAGATGAGATACGTAAAGCTGTAATAGCATCTTCAAAGATTCCAATAGGCACAGTGCCAATTTATCAAATTCTTCATGATGTAGGAAACAAGATAGAGGATTTAAGCATAGAAGTTATGCTTGAAGTACTAGAGCGTCAGGCAAAACAGGGTGTTAGTTACTTTACGATACATGCTGGTTTTTTACTTGAAACTATGCCAAAAATTGCAAAACGAAAGATGGGAATAGTAAGCCGTGGCGGAAGTTTGATGGCTGCTTGGATGATGCACTACCATAGAGAAAACCCATTTTATACGGCATTTGATGATATTTTAGATATTTGTGCAAAATATGATGTATCTTTGAGTCTTGGAGATTCCCTACGTCCTGGATGTTTAGCCGATGCAAGTGATGATGCGCAACTAGGTGAGCTTAAGGTTTTAGGTGATTTGACTCTAAGAGCTTGGGAGAAAAATGTTCAGGTTATGATAGAAGGTCCTGGACATGTTCCGTTAAATCAGGTTGAGCGCAATATGAAACTTCAGCGCGAACTTTGCCATGAAGCGCCATTTTATATTTTGGGACCTTTGGTAACAGATATTGCGGCTGGATATGATCATATAAGTTCAGCTATCGGTGCGGCTGTTGGCGGATGGCATGGTGCTAGTATGCTCTGTTATGTAACACCAAAAGAGCATTTAGGTCTGCCAAATGCAGAAGATGTTCGTGCAGGTATCATTGCATATAAAATTGCGGCACATGCAGCAGATATTGCTCGTGGACGCAAAGGTGCTAGAGATATAGATGATGAGATGAGCGATGCAAGATACAGCTTTAACTGGGAGAGACAGTTTGAGTTAGCACTCGATAGTGAGAGAGCAAGAGAGTACCATGATGAGACACTTCCTCAAGATGTATTTAAAGAGGCTGAGTTTTGTTCAATGTGTGGACCTAAATTTTGTTCATATAAGATAACTCAAAGCATTATGGATAATCCTGAAGCGATTGAGCAAATTGCTAGAGAGGTTAAAGAGCGTGAAGCTCTGGGAGCTTAAGAAAGAGGATTAATTGATATAGGATAATTTTTGTCTTATTTAATTATGGTAGAGTTACAAAAATAAAAATTATAAAGGAAATGATAGATATGACTAAAGATATTGTAAATTCAGCACTATCAAAAGTTTTATATCCTGGTTTTACAAAGGATATAGTTACTTTTGGTTTTGTTAACAGTATAGAGATAAATGGAAGTGATGTAAGTTTTAATGTAGACATTACTTCAAGTGCTCCAGAAGTTGCTCAGCAAATTACTGATGATGCGACAAAAGAGTTAAAAGCAGTTGGTGCAACTAACGTTACTGTAAACGTAAAAGCTCCAAAAATGCCAGAAGCTCAAAAACCAAAAAATAAAAATATCGCTCCACATATTAAAAACTTTTTAATGGTAAGCTCTGGTAAAGGTGGAGTTGGAAAGTCAACTACGTCTGTAAATATAGCTATCGCTCTTGCTGCACAAGGTAAAAAAGTAGGACTTTTAGATGCAGACATCTATGGTCCAAATATCCCTCGTATGATGGGTATTGAAGATCAAAAACCTGAAGTTACTGGAAATAAAGTTCTTCCAATGAAAGCGTATGGTATTGAAGTTATGTCAATGGGTTCACTTATGGAGCCAGGACAATCACTTATGTGGCGTGGTGCTATGATTATGAAAGCTATCGAGCAATTCTTAAGAGATATTCTTTGGAGTGATTTAGATGTTTTAGTTATCGATATGCCTCCAGGAACTGGTGATGCACAACTAACACTGGCTCAAAGTGTACCTGTAACTGCTGGTCTTACTGTTACAACACCACAAACTGTTTCTCTTGATGACTCTCGTCGTTCATTAGATATGTTTAAAAAATTAAATATTCCAATAGCTGGTATAGTTGAAAATATGAGTGGTTTTATCGCTCCAGATACTGGTGTAGAGTATGATATCTTTGGAAAAGGAACATCTGGTCCTATGGCTAAAGAGTTTGATACAAAGATAATTGCAGAGATTCCAATCGAGCCTAGTATTAGAACTGGTGGAGATGAGGGTAAGCCTATTACTTTTGTGAATCCAACAAGTGAGAGTGCAAAGCGTTACATGGCTGCGGCTGCTTCTGTGTGGGCAACTATTGAAGAAGTAAATGCAAAAGGTGGAGCGAGTAATGAGAGCGTTCAGCCAACAACTCCTCCAGGCGTATCTGCTTGTAGTATGTAAATAGCTTTTATAGGCAAGATGCCTATAAAGCACTGTAGGGATTAATTAAATTATCCCTACTTCTTAATTAAAACTCATCCCCGCTTTTATACATATCTGCATGAAACTCTACTATCTTATTTCTTCCTGTATTTTTTGCTTCATATAGCGCAATATCTGCATATTTTATACATTTCCATATAGTGTCCCCATCTGTTGGGAATTTTGATATTCCTATGCTTATGGTCTTTTTGAGTGTCTCTGATGAACCAACATCAAAAGAGAGTGCTGCAAATCCAGAGTGTATCTTATTTGCAACCTGCATAGTTCCCTCATCTGTTGCGTTACTAAGAAGAATAACAAACTCCTCTCCTCCATAACGAATAGCTAAATCAGACTCACGGATAGAGCTCTTTAATACTTTTGCAAGTGCTACAATTACTTTATCGCCTACATCATGCCCATATGTGTCATTTACCATTTTAAAGAAGTCAACGTCCAACATAAGAACTGAATATGTCTCTTTGTTTCTATTTGCTTGGCTCATAATTTTATCAATAACTTCTTCTAGGAATCTTCTGTTATAAAGTCCAGTCATTCCATCGCGAAGTGAAGTGTCTCTAAGTTTACCCATCAATATTTGGCTCTCAATAACAGGTTTCGCAGCTTCAAGATAGTGTCTTATGCTTGAGATGTTTTTCTTCATAAGATCAACTTCTTCTCTGTTGCCAGATGTCATAGATACAGTTAATGATATATCGTGGTTTATATTAAAAGGGATACAAACATAGTCAAGATTTAGACTTACACAAGCTTGACATAGATTTGGAAACTCTGTTGAAATCGTAACCGTATTTGTTCTAAATGCTCTGCACTCTAAGGCATTTTTATTTGTTTTTTCAAAGCAGATATTTTCTTCATCTGTGCTATATATTAATTTTCTCTCAGATGTAACATTGTTCACTTCATAAAATGCAAAGTGACCTACATGATATTTTAGTTTAAGTATGTCAACTATTCTCGTATATACTTCATCTTTTGAGCCATCAAGTTCGATAGTTTTTTTAAATTTATAGATATCAGATAATTCACTTATGATAGTTTTTGCTTCATGTAGTGGATCGCTTAAAGAAACACTTCCTTGAGGTATAAAAGTAGCAAGATTGTATTTTATATCTCCAAATGTCTCTTGCATTTTTGTAAATAGTGAGTTCATCTGCTCGACAACACTTTTTGCATCACCGCCGACTTTTGAGATAAATTTATGTGTAAAATCTCCGCGATATGCTTTTCTAATTCCATCTTGGAGATTTGTGAAAAGATTCATATATGGTGTTACAAAATAGTTGATAAGAAGCAGAACAACAATTATAAATAGAAGGTTTATACCTAATATTTTTAAAATAGTCATCATACCGCTGCTTCTCATGTCGCTTATATCAAACTCCATACTTATGATACCAAGAGTGTCTCCTCTATTTACATTGTGGCATGAGATACAGTTTGTGTTATCAACTGGAGTTGAAGCTTTATATGGAATGGTTACTCTTAAAATTGTGTTTTTAGTATTTTCAGTGATTTTTTTAACACTCTCACCTGTTTTTAAAACTTCTTCATCAATGGCATCTCGCATGGCTTCAGAAGATAGGCCTTCTCCGTATTGGGAGATAACCTTTTCTCCTCTTGCAATCCAAAGAGATTTGATGTTGTTACTCGTGGCAATTTTGTCTAAGAAATATTGTCTTTTATCCATTATGCCATTGACCATATGCGCCGTTAAGCCATCTTTTACGATATTGGCAGCCATTTGAGATTTTTCAACGGCACTGTTGATGCTATAGTCTCTAAAATTTAGAGAAATGTTTATAATCGTCGCAACTGTTAATGCAAGAAGCATAAAAGTAACAATAACTAAAAGTCTAGATTTTGTTGTCATTTGAAATCACTTTTTAATAATTTTTTTTATAGTACCTAAGAAATTATTAAATGTAGTTTTAAATAAGAAACAATTATTCTACTGTTACACTTTTTGCCAGATTTCTAGGCATATCAACGTCATTTCCAAGTCTTATAGAAATTTCTAGCGAGAGAAGTTGTACAACTACCATCATCTCAAAAAACTCAAGCATATAACTCTCACATGGAGTAATCTCTATAAAATCATCCGCTTTATCAAATGGTATCTGACTAATCGCGCAGATAGTAGAATCTCTAGCACTCAACTCTTCAACATTGCTTTTTGATTTTTCATAGTGAAGATGTTTTGGAAGTAGGGCGATAGTAAATAGCTCAGGGTCTGCTAGTGCAATAGGACCATGTTTCATCTCGCCAGCTGGATACCCCTCTGCATGAAGATATGAAATCTCTTTTAGTTTTAGCGCACCCTCTAATGCCAGAGGATAAAATATATCTCTACCTATAAAGAAAAACCCATGACCATGAAGGTATCTCTTAGAGAGTCTTTTTATTCTCTCGTGCATCTCATCGCTTACTCTTACATGCGAAGGGACTTCTCTGAGAGTCGAGATATGTGAAGCTATCTCTGCTCTGCTAAGAGAGCCTTTAATTTTTGCAACATATAAAGATAGCATCCAAAAAACAACAACTTGTGTGGCAAATGCTTTAGTTGAAGCGACACCTTTTTCAATTCCTGCGCGGGTAAGGATAGAAGCATCGGCGACTCTTACCATAGATGAGTTGTCAACGTTACAGATTACAAGAGTTTTAAGCCCAGCTGCTTTTGCCATCTTTAGCGTTTCAAGAGTATCAGCAGTTTCACCACTTTGAGAGATTACTACAAAGAGCGTATCTTTTGTCATAATAGGGTCTCTATATCTAAACTCACTTGCAATCTCTAGTGATGTTTTTATCTTTGAATAACGCTCAAACAGGTAAGAAGCACTCATAGCGGAGTGATACGAAGTACCACAGGCACATAGCTTTATCTCAGTAATTCCATCAAAGAGGGCAGGGTCAAGCTCATCAAAGATAATCTCATCCTCGCCGACTCTTCCCATTAAAGTATCTGAGATTACAACGCTCTGCTCATAAATCTCTTTCTCCATAAAAAATCTAAAACCATCTTTTTGTGCAAGAAGTTTGTTTTGAGACAATGGTGTGAATTTAGCATCTTTTTTTATACCTTGAGTGTTAAAAATAGCTATTTCATCAGAAGTCACATAACCAAAATCTCCATCTTCAAAGTAAGAAACGCTCTTGCAATGCCCAATTAGAGGGGTGTCTGAAGAGGCAAAGTATTTTTCATTTTCTTCATTTATACCAATAAGCATAGGTGAGCCATGTTTTGCAAAAAAGATTGTGTCAGGATTTGATTTTGTCACAAGTAAGATAGCATAAGCTCCATGAAGCTCTTTTATGGTTTTAGCGAAGGCTTCAAAACTATCTTTGCATAATTTTAGATTCTTCTCAAACTGATGAACTATTACCTCTGTGTCTGTTTGGCTTAAAAAAGTTACTCCACTATTTTGAAGCTCTTTTTTAAGAGTTGCGTAGTTCTCAATAATACCGTTATGAACTACATAAGAACATTCGCCTAAATGCGGATGAGCGTTTAGCTCTGTTGGTTTTCCATGTGTCGCCCATCTTGTATGACCAATACCAATAGCAAAGCCATTTGTTTTAAAATCTTTAGTTTTAGCTTCAAGATTGATGAGTTTACCTACTGCTTTGTAGTTTGAGAATTGCCCATTTTCCAAAACTGCTATTCCAGCTGAGTCATATCCACGATATTCAAGCTCTCTTAGCCCATCTAGCAAAATCTCTTTAGTCTCTTTTTTTCCTAAATATCCAACAATTCCGCACATTATTTGCCTTTAGTTATCAGTGTCTTATATAATTTCTCGACATTATTGCATATATCATTTTGTTTTTCGATTAAGAAGCTATCTCTTACTTTATGCTTGGTACTGTGAATTTTTGCAGTTACAATATTTATGTTTAGCTCCTCAAAACACTCCATAATATAGGCTAAGAGTCCTTTTTGATTTTGTGTGTTTACTGTGATTTCAGCATGTGTGAGCGAGTGTTCACAATCGATTTGTATCTCATTTGAGTATATTTTCACATCTTTTAGTTTAACGTGTCTACTCATATCAAAAGCATTATTTACAATCTCTTCTATATGGTAAGCCTCATTTTCATCAACATGCTCTATAAACTCTATCTTAAAGTATTTCACATCATCAAAGAGTGTGAAAATCTCCATAGAAGCTACATCAAGATGACTGAGCATTGCGAGAAGATAGCCTATGTTTAGGGGTATTTTTCTGTATATTTCTATATTTAAAGATTTGTCTGTATTGATTGAAAAGTTGTACTTTTGTGTCTCTTTTGCAGTAGTGGCTATTTTTATAAGATCAAGAGGAGTATGTTTAAAAAAGAAAAGATTTGATTCTACGTGTAGAAGTTTATTTTGTAAAACTTTAGGAAGATTTAGAAACTCTGGAAGCTTTGCTACACGTTTTTCTATATTTATTCTCTTTGTTGCTTCATTTATTCTTCCAAAATTCTCACCAGCTTCTAGTGCATTTGTGTATAGTTCAAAAAGAAGATTTGAGTTAAATGAGTTAAAAACACCTTCCCCAACGCCGTTAATATCGGCATACGTTAAAACATATAGAAGTTTTAGATTTTTCACATCTTCTATGTTTGACATAAATTTATATAACGTTTTTTCGTTGTGAATATTCTCTTTAAAGGCTATATTGCTCATAGTAACATGATGTTTTATAAGAGTTGTGCACCTTTGGATCTCTTCATCTTTTAGCTTTATTTTTTTTGCAAATGGTGCTATAAGTTTTGCGCCAACTTCACTGTGGTCTTGTCTTCTACCTTTTCCGCTATCATGAAAAAGAGTGACAATTTTTAGAAGTAATTTTTCATTTTCATTAAAAGAGTCGTAGAGATTTTTTATAAAAGGTTCTTGAATGTTTTCTAATGCTTCAACCGATTTGATGGAGTGAATATCAACTGGGTAGTGATGGTAGCCGTCAAACTGTGGCATATGAAGCACCTTTTTAAAGCTATGAAATAGGCGATGAAGTATTCCTGCATCATAAAAAAGTTTCAAGAACTCATATGTATGTTTTTTTCTAAAAAGCTCTCTGATGAGGGTATATGTTTTTGTTTTTAGGGGGTACTCTATCTTTGTATATGTAAGTTGATTTAAAAATCCAGCATCAAATTTGTAAGGTTTGTCTTCTAGTTCAACCAATATCTCAAGAAGTCTATTTAGCGGTAATGGTAAAAGATTGTAAGATGCATAAACTCTATCATCTAGTAGATAAACTCCTCTGCATATACGTCCGCTTTTAATCTTTGAGAATTGAGACAAATCTACTATAAACTCTCTAGCCATTTTTTTTACAAAAATCTGCGTAAAATTGCTTATGCGCCATTGCGCTTCAAGAACTTTTGTAACCATTTTTGTATGATTTTTAAATCCAAGCATGGTGCTTACTTCAGGAACTAGTTCAAGCAAGAGACGGTCTTCTTGTTTTTTTGTTATCAGATGAAGAGCGCTTCTTACGCGAAAGAGCAACTCTAGGGCGATTCTGTACTCTTTGTACTCATCTTCTAAAAAAAGAGAGCCAGTTAAATCTTTTAGAGATTTTACCCCATAGATGGTCTGCGCTACCCAAAACAGAAGATTTGAATCCCTAAGCCCACCTGCGCTCTCTTTTATATTTGGTTGCATTGATTGTGGGTACTTTTTATGTCTTAGTTGAGATTCGCTTATCTTTGCTAGTATAAATTCTCTCTGGCTGTGAAGACGTATCTTAGTTAGTGCATTTGTAGCGCTGTGCCATGTTAGAGTTGAGCCTGTGATAAATCTTGCTTCCATAAGAGAAGTTCTAATGGTAATATCCTCTTTACTTGCACGAAAGAGATCATTTACCTCATGAACTCTATGACCTAGTTTTAGCCCAGCATCAAGGGCTAGGTAGAAGAATTTCTCGATTATGAGTTCGCTGTTAAATCCATCGATTTTTTCATAAACTATAAGTAAATCTATATCGCTATTAACACACAACTGCTCCCTGCCATAACTTCCAAGAGCTACGATAGCGATAGGAATAGAGCTTCTCATAGGTATATAGTTGCCAAATATACGTCTTAAGATTGTTTTGTACATCAAAGAGATGATAGAGTCGAGTTGTTTTGTGTGGCGAACTAAAAAGTCCTTCCCTTGGCTCTTTTTAAACAGTTCACTTAGGGAGTTTTTATACTCATTTATATATATTTTAAAAAGTTTAGAGAGTTCAAAATCGCTACCATTTTTCTCTATGAGATTTTCAATTTCTAAAGTTATATCCAAAATAAAAACCTTAATTTTTTTCCTATTATATTCTAATTCGATATAATCCTCTGACTAAAAATTAATCAAAACAGGAGATAAAAAAAGATGACAATTACAAAAAAAGTGACATTCATAGCAAAAAAAGATGGCGTAAAAAAGATGAAAGAGCTTTTAAGTGCTATGGTAAAACCTTCTAAAGCAGAAGATGGATGTATATTTTATGATATTTTTCAGTGCAAGGATAGAGAAGAGAAGTTCTTTGCAGTTGAGACATGGAGAGATGAAGCCGCACTAGATGGGCATAAAGCAACTGAGCACTATAAAATCTACAAAAATAGTTACGAGCAGTACTGCCAAGACAAATACAGCGACGAGCTAGAGGTTTTGGGTTAATGATTTTGTGAATTATAAGAAGGTAATAAGTGATACTCAAGCAAATTGATGACAAATCAAAACAGATAGAAACTCTTAGGGATTTGCTTTTCAAGAGTAAAAGCCAAGCCCAGCAAAAGTTGATTGATGCAGATTTAAAAAGGGTTGAAGCTGGTTATAAAGCTGAGATAGATAATGCTTATTATCTTGATTTTGCTTTTGAAAAAAGTAAAAATGTTCTACTGTTGCATGATATAAGGCTTGAGTACAATGGAAGAGTGGCGCAGTTTGACCATATTTTGATTTCAAGAATAGGGATAGAACTGCTGGAGACTAAAAGTGCAAAAGGGACTATGACTATTAATGACGACGGTTCTTTAACTTTGAAAAACAACAACTACACAAACACCTATCCAAATCCGCTTGAACAATCAAAAAGACATGCACTAGTTTTAAAGGAGTTTATAAACTCTCATGCTTTGCTATCTAAAAGAGTAGATATGTTTGGCGGGATAGAAGTTTCTAGCAAAGTTTTAATCCATCCTAATACAAACATAACAAATAAAATACTACCAGATAGGTTTGAGCGAGGAGACAGTTTTGTTTCAAAAAGAAATAAAGAGATAGACAATGTTGGTTTTTTTAAGGCGATAACTCTTTTAAGCAAAGCATACAACATTGAAAAAGCCAAAGAAATAGCAGAGTTGCTTATAAATGCACACACTCCAATAGATTTTGACTACACAAAGAAGTTTAAATTAAAAAAAGAGGATGTAGATGTAAAAGAAGATGTTGTGGATATAAAAATCCAAGACACGCCTCAAAAATGCCCTAGATGCAATGAAGGTTTGTTAGTATTAAGAGAAGCGAAATCAAAACAAGCCAAAGAAAAGTATGAAAAGAACAGTTTTTGGGGATGCAATAGATATCCTGCATGTAGATATACGCAATGATATTTGATTCAATTTAAATACACAGAAATATTTAATACATTGGAGATGTGAATGAATTACTTAATGGCAATAGACGCAGGAACTGGGAGCATACGAGCCGTAATATTTGACACTTTGGGCAATCAAATAAGTGTTTCTCAAAAAGAGTGGACGCACTTGGAAGAGGAGGGTGTGGCTAACTCTATGAGTTTTGATTTTGATGCAAACTGGATTTTGGTGTGTGAGTGCATAAGAGAATCTCTTGAGATAGCGAACTTGAGGGGCGAAGATATTTTAGCTCTTAGTGCTACAAGTATGCGTGAGGGGATTGTTCTTTATGATAAAGATGGCAGAGAACTTTGGGCTGTTGCAAATGTTGATGCAAGAGCGGATAGAGAAGTAGGTTATCTAAAGGAGAACTTTAAAGGCATAGAGGAGGAGTTTTACGCAGAGTCTGGGCAGACTTTTGCACTTGGAGCTATTCCTAGAATCTTGTGGCTAAAAAACAACAGACCAGCGCTTTATGAGAGAGTTGCTAAAATCTCTATGATAGGGGATTGGATACTGGCTCGTCTTAGCGGAGTTATTGCTACTGATCCAAGTAATGGTGGAACAACAGGGATTTTTTCATTAAAAAACCGTACTTGGTCGAGTGATATGTTGAGAAAAGTGGGTTTAAGGTATGATATATTTGGCGAGGTTTTAGAGGTTGGAACTCTGATGGGAAGTGTCACAGAAGAGGCCTCTGTTGTAACATCACTAGCTACAAGTACAAAAGTTGTCATGGGTGGTGGCGATGTTCAGTTGGGAAGTGCTGGACTTGGTGTTGTCGAGGTTGGAGAAGCAGCAGTTTTGGGTGGCTCTTTTTGGCAACAAGTGGTAAATATAGACAAAAATACACCTCCGCCACTTGACATGGGTATAAGAGTAAACCCACATGTAATATCTTCCCAATCTCAAGCTGAGGGGATAACCTTTTTTAGCGGTTTGGTGATGAGGTGGTTTAGAGATGCTTTTTGTGAGATGGAGAAGCTTGAAGCAAAAGAGAGAGGCGTAGATGTTTATACTATCATGGAGGAGAAGGCTTCCAAAATTCCAGTTGGCTCTTATGGGATTATGCCTATATTTTCAGACTCTATGAAGTATGGCAAATGGTACCACGCAGCGCCTAGTTTTTTAAATCTTAATATAAACCCAGAGATTTGTAATCGCTCTTCAATGTTTAGAAGTTTGCAAGAAAATGCCGCTATAGTCTCATCCATAAATCTTGATAAAATTAGAGATTTTACGGGTGTAAAATTTGACACCATAGTTTTTGCAGGAGGAGCTTCCAAGGGCTCTCTTTGGCCTCAAATACTCTCTGATGTAACAGGGTGCAGAGTGAAAATTCCTCAAGTTACAGAAGCAACAGCACTCGGCGGAGCGATGTCTGCTGGAGTTGGAGTTGGGGTATATAAAGATATGTCAGATGCTGCAAAAAAACTCGTTGTTTGGGATAGAGTATATGAACCAAATATGGAAAATAAAAAAATTTATGATGAGATAAAAGAGAAGTTCCAAAAAGCGTATGCAGTACAATTAAAGTTAGTAGATGATAATATTACGACTTCAATGTGGAGAGCACCTGGCCTTTAGGTCAAAATCAAAAGGGGCTTTTCAAACTAGTCCATAAGGCGAGAGCCTTGTGCACTGATAATAACTCAAGGAAATATATGTACCTTTTTACAAGTGAAGTAGTTAGTCCTGGGCATCCAGATAAATGTGCGGATATAATCGCAGATAGTATAGTTGATAGACTAATTATTGGAGACCCAAAATCAAGAGTTGCATCAGAAGTTTTTGTTGCAGGAAAGCACATCGTAATCGGCGGAGAGGTAACTTCAAAAACTAGAGTTACTACTGAAGATTATAAGAAAATCGTTCATGATGCTCTTGTGGAGATAGGCTATGATGGTAATCCATACTTTACAAAAGAGGAGTGTCTGCATCCTGAAGATGTAGAACTCCAAGTGCTCCTAAACGCACAATCTCCAGACATTAATCAAGGTGTTGATCAAGAAGATGGCGAGATTGGAGCGGGTGACCAAGGAATCATGTTTGGCTATGCCGATATAGAGACAAAAAACTATATGCCAAGTGCTATAACTTACGCAAGAGTTTTGATGGAAAAAGTTTACAACTATGCAAAAGCAAACCCTTCAAAACTAGGTGTTGATATCAAGACTCAAGTTACTATGGATTATGGTAAAAAAGAGAACTTCGAGAAGTGCCAACCGCAAAAAATCCACACTATCGTAGTGTCCGCTCCATGCGTAAATACTATGGATATTATCAGCGTAAGAGCTTTGATTCAAGCTCTTATAGATGACGCAGGACTTCCAAGTGAGATTTATAACAAAAACGACTGTATCATTCACATCAATCCAACTGGAAAGTATGTTTCTCACTCTTCACTGCATGATTCAGGACTTACGGGTAGAAAACTTATAGTTGATAGCTTTGGCGGATATGCACCAATTGGTGGCGGTGCGCAGAGTTCAAAAGATTATACAAAAGTTGACAGAAGCGGACTCTATGCGGCACGTTACATTGCAAAACATATAGTCGCAGCAGGAGTTGCAAAAAAAGCACTTGTTCAAATATCTTACGCGATAGGTGTTGCTCGTCCTACTTCTGTTGCAGTTGACACTTACGGAACTGTAATTGATGGTTTGGATGATGATAAGTTGTCAACATTTGTTCTTGATAATTTCTCTCTAACTCCAAATTGGATTACACGAAAATTCAATTTAGACCATCCATCGAAAGAGACATTTTTGTATGCAGATGTAGCGGCTCGTGGGCAGGTTGGTCAGAGTGATTATCCATGGGAAAAACTAGATGAACTCTCAAAATTTGAGGCATTAAAATAGTTATGAGCCTAAGAGATAAGATATCAAGAGGTGAGCGAATCGATTTTGATGAAGCTCTCTCGCTTTATGAGATGGATTTTTTTGAGCTTGGCGATTTAGCGGACTCTATCCGTAAAAAAAAGCATGGAAAAAAAACTTACTACAATATAAATCGTCATATAAATCCAACTAATGTCTGCGCCGATGTTTGCAAATTTTGTGCGTATTCGGCAACAAGAAAAAATCCAAATCAATACACAATGACGCATGAACAAATTATGGAAATAGTCAAAGATATCGACTCTCGTGGCGCAAGTGAGGTTCATATCGTTTCCGCTCATAACCCAAATACAGGGATAGAGTGGTATTTGGAGATTTTTAAAAAAATTAAAACAGCTTATCCGCACTTACATGTAAAAGCGTTAACTGCGGCTGAGGTCGATTTTTTATCTCGTCACTACGGTAAAACTTATGATGAGATACTTGATTTGATGATTGAAAATGGAGTTGATTCTATGCCTGGTGGCGGAGCTGAAATCTTTGATGAGAAGGTAAGGGATTTTATCTGCAAAGGCAAAGTGACCTCCGATCAGTGGTTTGAGATTCATAGAAAATGGCATGAGAGAGGCAAAAAAAGCAATGTTACTATGCTCTTTGGACATATAGAGAGTCGTGCCAATCGAATAGACCATATGATGCGTATAAGAGAACTTCAGGATATTACTGGTGGTTTTAACTGCTTTATTCCGCTTGTATATCAAACTGAGAATAACTACTTAAATATAAAAGAGCCAATAACCGCAAATGAGATTTTAAAAACAATGGCGATTAGTCGTATAGTTTTGGATAATGTGCCAAACCTAAAAGCATATTGGGTAACTTCAACTGTAAATCTTGCCCTTGTAGCTCAAGAGTTTGGCGCAAATGATTTAGATGGAACGATAGAAAAAGAGTCTATAAACTCCGCAGCAGGGGCAAAGAGTGCCAATGGCGTAAAGCTGGAAGATTTTAAAGCTCTTATTAAAAACAGCGGTTTTATTCCGACCCAGAGAGATAGCCTTTATAACGAGATTTAATTAAGGATAGCGAGTGCATTCATTGACAAAAGATACAAAGGTTACACTACTCTACATAGCTTTGGCATTTCTTTTTTCTGTTGCCATTAGAATGATTTGGTTTTATCAGTTTTCAGATTATCAACCTTTTTGGTTTAATGGTCAGTTTATGATAAACACAAATGATGGCTACTACTGGGCTGAGGGTGCCAGAGATATCTTAAATGGTTTTAATCATCAAGAGTTTGACCTCTCTCCAGTTGATAGAGCTGCTTCACAGGTGAGCGCTTTTTTTGCATATATCTTGCCGTTCTCTTTTGAGAGCGTTATCCTCTTTATGCCTATCTTTCTTGGTTCGCTTATAGTTATCCCAATAATATTAATCGCTAAGAGCATAGATAACTTAGAGATGGGCTTTATTGCCGCACTTCTAGCTAGTATCGCTCATAGTTACTACAACAGAACTATGATAGGCTACTATGATACGGATATGTTAAACATTGTACTTCCTATGTTTTTGTTATGGTCTATTATCTGGGCAATCAGAACAAATCAGGATAAATATCTACTAATAACAGCAGTTGATATTTTAATTTACAGATGGTGGTATCCGCAAAGCTACTCACTAGAGAGTGCATTTTTTTCCCTGATACTTCTTTATACTCTTTTGTTTGATAGAAAAAATAGTTATAACTATAAACTACTGGCAATTATGATGTTTGCGATGGTTGGGTTTGATGGCTATATAAGGGCCATTTTTGTTTTAATCGCCTTTTTTCTCTACAAGAGAGAGCAGTATGATAAATATGTTCACTATATTTTAGCCCTCTCTATTGTTCTGTTTTTTGTCTCTGGAGGTTTTAATCCTATCTGGAGTCAATTAAAAGGTTATGTTTTTAAAGATGCTCTAATGATGGGAGAAGAGGGCTTGAAGCTTCACTTCTACTCTGTTATGCAGACTGTGCGGGAAGCTGGGCATATACCCTTTAATGTATTTGCAGATAGAATCAGTGGGCATGTTATTACATTTGTAGCTTCTGTCGCAGGATATATATATTTGTCATACAAACATAGAGTAATGCTCTTTGGAGTTCCATTAGTCGGGCTTGGATTTTTAGCTTATGTCGGCGGACTTAGATTTACTATCTATGCAGTTCCAGTTTTAGCCTTTGGAGTAGCTTTTCTAATAACTGAGATAGCTCGTTTTATGCCAACTAAAAGATTAAAATTTCTATCAATGACTGCTTTTACACTTCTCATCTTGACTCCAAATATAGCTCATATTCAGGAGTATAAAGTTCCTACAGTTTTTAACACAGATGAGGTAAAAGTGCTAGATATGCTTAAAAGCAGAGCTAGTAGAGAGGATTATGTTATTGCATGGTGGGATTATGGGTATCCTATAAGATACTATAGTGATGTAAAGACTCTAATAGATGGCGGAAAACATGCTGGAGATGTGAACTTTCCAGTGAGCTTTATGCTTACAAATCCTCAAGATGTATCAGCAAAACTTGCAAGACTTGATGTTGAATACAGTGAGGAAAAATTTAAGTTTCAAAAAGAGAATGAGAAGATGATTAGAGATAAAAACCTAACTATCTTCTCAAATATAGAAGAGATGACAAAAAAGTATGGCTTTAGCGATACAAATGATTTTTTACTCTCTCTTGAAGGAGACATTGAACTTCCTAAAAAAACAAGAGATATCTACTTCTATCTTCCATATAGGATGATAGATATTTATCCAACTGTTGAGATGTTCTCAAATCTTGACTTGATGAACGGAAATATGAAAAATCGCTCATTTTTTTACGCAACAAAACAGTTTAAGCAAGAAGAAAATATATTAAATTTATCTCAAGGAATTGTTGTTGATTTAAAAGAGATGATTGTAAAGATAAATGAGAATAAAGTTCCGATAAAAAGAGTTGTTCAGAGTGCTTATGACAAGAATATGAAGTTTACAAAAAACGTTCAACTTGTAAATCAAAATGGTGAATTAAATTTGATTTTTATGTCAAGTTATAATACATTTTTGCTTGTTGATGAAAAAACATATAACTCGCTCTATATTCAGTTATCAGTTTTGCAAGAGTATGATAGAATGCTGTTTGAAGAGGTTATTTTAACCCCTCATGCCAAAGTGTACAAGTTAAAAAACTGATATTACGCATTAAAACGAACTCGTCCGTTTTAATGGCAGGGACTAAAGTCCCTTGCAACCCCCTAAAGCTACGAAAAACAAGTTTTTCGAGATTTATAGGTATATATAAAATTAATAAAAATCTAAAATCAAGAGGTTATGGAATGCCAAAAGATAACACAAAAATAAGAAAATGCCTTTTCCCAGCAGCTGGTTATGGAACAAGGTTTCTTCCTGCAACAAAAGCTATCCCAAAAGAGATGTTGCCAATCCTAACAAAACCGCTTTTACAATATGGCGTTGAAGAGGCAAGAGAAGCAGGAATAAACACTATGGCGATAGTGACAGGTCGTGGAAAACGCGCGATAGAAGACCACTTTGACAGATCGTATGAACTTGAGCATCAGATAAATGGAACTTCCAAAGAGTTGCTTATGAAAGAGATACGTGATATCGTTAAAAACTGTACTATTACTTACACGAGACAAGTTGAGATGAAAGGGTTGGGCCATGCTATTTTAACAGGACAAACTCTAGTAGGTGATGAGCCTTTTGCAG
Organism: Sulfurimonas limnophila; assembly: GCF_059705345.1. Taxonomy (NCBI): domain Bacteria; kingdom Pseudomonadati; phylum Campylobacterota; class Epsilonproteobacteria; order Campylobacterales; family Sulfurimonadaceae; genus Sulfurimonas; species Sulfurimonas limnophila. The sequence continues at coordinate 1,609,129 of NZ_AP046127.1, read as the reverse complement.
TAATCTTAGCAGATGACTTGTGTGATAATGATGGCGAAGCTGTTTTAACGCAAATGGTAAAATTGTATGAAAAATATAGATGTTCTATCGTGGCTGTTGAAGAGATACCGCTTGAAGATAGTAATAAATATGGAATAGTTGCTGGTTTTGAAGAAGAAGATAGTGTTTTAAGAGTTACAAATATGGTAGAAAAACCTGAGAGTAAAGACGCTCCTTCAAATTTGGCAATTATAGGAAGATATATTTTAACTCCTGATATTTTTGATATCTTAGAAGATACAAAACCTGGTAAAGGCGGAGAGATTCAGATAACAGATGCACTTTTGACACAAGCAAAACAAGGCGGAGTCATCGCATATAAGTTTAAAGGAAAAAGATTTGACTGCGGTGGCGTAGATGGCTTTGTGGAAGCTACAAACTTTTTTTACAACAAAACTAAAGAGTAGAGATGCAATACCAGCACAATTTTAACCCTTCTATCTCAGATGAAGATGTTTTTACTCAAATAGAAGCGGAGAGAGAGTACATCGGCTACTATAGCCTTGTGCATCAAAATGTCTCTCTCTTTAAAGAGTACGCTTCTAAAGTTATGCAAAAAAACATTGTGGTTATTGGTATAGGTGGCAGTACTCTTGGAACTTATGCAATATACAAGTTTTTAAAATACTCTAAAAACTTAACAAAAAAACTGCATTTTTTAGAGACGACTGATCCTATAGATATACAATCAAAGATAAAAAATATTGACCTAGACGATACTCTTTTTATAGTTATATCAAAGTCTGGAACCACAATAGAGACAGTTTCTATCTTTAAATATATAAACTCTTTGGTTAAATGTGACAAAAACAATACAGTAGTTGTAACTGAGAGTGACTCAAAACTCCGTGAGTACGCGATGGCAAATGATATTGTTAGTTTTGAGATACCAAAAAATGTTGGAGGAAGATTTTCTGTTTTTAGTGCAGTTGGACTTCTCCCTTTAGCAATTATTGGTATAGATATAGATGAACTATTATATGGTGCCAAAACTGCTTATGACTCGTTTTTCAGCAAAGAAGATACATACGAAAGAATAGTAAAGAAGGCTAGATTTTTTGTAGAGTATAAAAATAGCTTCAATATAAATGTACTTTTCTCTTACTCGTCAAGACTTGATGGTTTTAACAACTGGTATATACAGCTTTGGGGCGAGAGTTTAGGCAAAATTGATATAAATGCAACAAGACAAGGACTAACGCCAATAGGTATTATTGGACCAATAGATCAGCACTCTTTTTTACAGCTTATAGTTGAAGGCAGACGTGATAAAACAGTTACCGTAATCAAAGTAAATGATTTTGAAAATAACCTAAAAATTCCTCAGGTAGAGTTAAAAGGTTTAGAAGAGTTAAACTATATAGATAATATAGAATTTTCATCACTTATAAATAAACAAGCAGATGCAACAATAGAGTCTATTCAAAATTTAGGCGATATTCCATGTGATGTTATTACGATAGACAGGGTTAGTGAGAGAAGTATAGCAGCGCTTATGTATGAGTATGAACTACTTACTTCTGTTTGTGCAAAATTTATGTATATAGACGCTTATAATCAACCTGGTGTTGAGTCTGGTAAAATAATTCTCAAACAAAAACTACAAGGAAGCAGATAGTTAAAGGTGTGGGAGTGTTTATACTAAAACATGTCCCACAAATTTGCTCATATTGTTTAAAATCTCTCCGCCTTTTCTAAATCCAAGAGCAGCTCCCTCATAGGCAAAGAAAACTCCAGCTTGATATTTTTCTCCATTTGCATCTCTGTTTAACTCAACATACTCTTGATAGATTTTTTTATGATTTTTATATGGACCATCCTCTTTGTTGAGCACTGCGCCATGAGCATCAATTATTTCTATATTGGCACCTTCTCTACCAAAAACAGTTTTTTGAACTTGTTTTATTCCATGCAAAGGCTCAAAAGATGTTTTAAGCAGATATGGCGAATCTGGAAAGAGGTCGTATAGTATTTTTAACATCCCTTTAGATTGAAAAAGAAGCGTATATGCAGGGTTTAGGATGATTGCATTTTGATTTTGCATAATGGTCGTTAGCATTGTGGCAAGTTCAGGCTCATCGGTTGCTATATCTTCCCAAGGGTAGAGTTTAAACCAGTACTCGTATTGGTTATCGTCTCTATCATAGATTCCATCTTCATCAAACTTAACATCTCCTAGATACTCAAAAGCAGTGTTAAAACCAGCATCAGTTGCAATCTGTTGAAGCAATCTTGTAGTCGCTTCTTCTTCATCATTTCCGCTTACAGATGAAAATAGTATCTTCCATCCATCATACCTCTCATCAAAGAGCTCGGTATCCTCAAAGAGTGTTATAAGACGTTTAAAGTTCTCTTTTATAGCTTCGTACAGATTATTGAACTGCTCCTCTTCATCCATGTTGTTGCTCTTTAATAAACCCCATTGTAATAGTGCAGTTTCAAATAGGGAGGTAGGTGTATCAGCATTAAATTCTAGGAGTTTTATCTGCGCTCCATCAACTCCTCCAGCAAAGTCAAACCTAGAGTAGATATGCCAGTGAACATCATTTTCCCAACTTTTTTTTATAGCTTCTATGAGATTAAAAGGAATGCCTAGTTCAAAAAAAAGATTATTTTCTATCACATACTCAGCTGCTTTTGCGTACATGTCATATATCTCATTTGCAGCCTCATAGTAAGCCTCTGCTTCATCGTGTGTGACATTTACAAGAGTATCGCTTAGATATTTGCTATTGTCGTTATCAGTATGCCATGTAAAACCTAGCTCTTCTAGTTGCTCTATTTGAAGTGGTTTTATTTTAGTTAAATTTATCAAAAAATTAACTCCCGTATGATTTGGTAGAAGTTGATGAACTGCTTGAGCCACCAAAGTAACTCTTCTTAGCAGATGATGAACTGCCTGTTGATCCGCCACTAGCTGGTCGAGAATAAGCGCTTTTGTTTACGGCAGATGATTTAGATGCAAAGTTTTTGTTGTTCATAAGAGCATTTCCTATCATATTTCCCAAAAGAGAACCTGCTGCTACTGCCAGAATTGTTCCTGCTAGTCCCATTCCTGCACTTCCTTCGTTACTACTCATAGTCTCTGATGTGCCATCTTGAACTTTTTGAAACTCCTGTTCTGCTAAAGCCTTCATCTCAGCTTCATTCATGAAACGTTCTGTTTTGTTTCCGTTTGCATCTATCTCTCGAATGATTGCTCTGCTTGGCCCATCAGTTGGCATCTCTTCTACAACGATATATTTTCCATCTGCTTGTTGTTCAATTACCAAAAATTTATTTTGATGTTGCTCTTCTTTTTTGTTTGATTCACATCCGCCAAGAATGCTCATCATTGCTATTCCAGCGCTTCCAAGGGCTACACCTTTTGCTATTGAGTAGATATGTTTCATTAAATCAAATCCTTTTTCTTTAAAGTTACTATTTTAGATATATCATTGCGATAAAAAGTAATCTCTTGCCTTCCATCATAGATAATATTGCCGTTATAGCTGAATTTAGAACTATGCAGAGTGATATTTTTTTTCATAAACATAGCCTCTCCTGCCATATAACCAAAATCTTCAAACAAAGTAAGAGAGGTAAATATAGATATTGCTACTATTGGAATTAGAGCGATTTTATAATTTTTTATATAGATAACCATCCATCCAAAAATTATAGAGAGTAAGAAAAATAGATACCAGTTTTGATTGTCTACAAATAAAATATTGTAATATAGGTCTATTTTGTAGAATTCTATATAGTGAAGCATAACTCCTAAAAAAAGAAAAAAGTCTAATATAAAAGTTATAAACATACCAGTCAGTAGTGCTTGAATTGCTCTTGTCATCGTAACCTTCTTAATTTTTTAGAGTTTAATTTTATAAGTTTTGAAGAGATGCTTTCAACTAAACCATCTTTGTTTTCTACTATTATATCAGCTTTTACTTCACAAAAGTTCCTATCAAATCTCTCACTGCTTCTATTTGCAGAGGTAGAATAAAACCAAGAAGAGTCTCTTAGAATTTGTGAATCAAGAGGAAGTTTAGCAATTCTAAATGAGAAATTACCAACAATAAATGAGGTTTTTTTAGAGCGACGAACTAAGTTTTTTCTGTTATTTGGCACTCTGTGAAAATCTTTTATAAAGCTATTAAAATTTTGAAATACTTTTATAAAAGGCTTTGTTTGAGGGCGAGATTTTATCTCATAAAGTTTTTGTGAATTTTGAGATAGAAAACCGACAGTAGTGTCGGTTTGTGTAAGTATTACACTCATCTCTATGCTAGAAAATCTTGTAGAGCCTTTGATGAAGACCAAGAATCATTTTGCATCTCATCAAGAGCTAAAATAAGCGCTCTTGCAGCACTAAGAGTTGTGAAGTAAGGAATACTTCTCTTTAGAACCTCTTGACGAATTACTACTGCATCTTTTTTTGAAGTGTTATTATCAGATGTATTTATTGCCATATGAATAGCATTATTTTTCATACTATCTTCAATATTTGGACGACCCTCTGAAATTTTTAAAACAATTTCACATGGAATTCCAGCTTCCTCTATTATTGCTTGTGTTCCTCTAGTTGCAACAAGTTTAAAGCCATGTTTATGAAGCCCTTTTGCAATTTCAGGTGCATATTTTTTATCTGTATCTACAAATGATAAGAAACACGTACCCTCTGTTACAATTCTGTTTCCAGCTGCAATTTGAGCCTTTGCAAAACTGATACCAAAGTTAGAACTGATACCCATAACTTCACCAGTTGATTTCATTTCAGGCCCTAGAACTAAATCTGCGCCATATAGTTTATGGAAAGGAAATACTGCCTCTTTAACAGAGATATGCCCTTTTAAACGAGGTTTTAAAAGCCCATTTTCTTCCATAACGATGTTGTACTTGTCGTAGTAGTTTAGAGCATTTCTTAGAGTTTCTCCAACCATTACACGAGTTGCAACTTTTGCAAGAGGCATACCTGTCGCTTTACTAACAAAAGGAACAGTTCTACTAGCTCTTGGATTTACTTCTATCAGATATATCTCATCTTGATAAATTGCGTATTGAACGTTCATAAGACCATGAACACCAAGACCAAGAGCGATAGTTCTTGTTTGTGCTTCTACCTTGTCAATCATCTCTTTTGATAAGTTTACAGGAGGAAGTGAACATGCGCTATCGCCTGAGTGAATTCCAGCCTCTTCAATATGCTGCATAACTGAACCGATATAAACATCCAAGCCATCACAAATAGCATCAACATCAAGCTCAATTGCCTGATCTAAAAATTTATCTATCAAAACTGGAGCGTTATTTGAGACTGAAACAGCCAAGTCCATATATTGTCTTAACTCATCTTCGCAATAAACGATTCTCATTCCGCGACCACCAAGAACAAACGATGGGCGAACAAGAACAGGATAACCAAGTCTCTCCGCTATAGGGTAAGACTCCTCTTTAGAACGAGCAAGTCCATTTGCGGGCTGTTTTAGTCCATGCTGGTTTACAAAGTTTGAAAACTGCTCTCTATCTTCTGCTAAATCAATAACAGCAGATGGTGTTCCAGCGATTTTAGCTCCAATTTTTGTTAGAGAATCTGCCAGTTTAAGTGGAGTTTGTCCACCGAAGTGAACTATTACGCCATCTGGATTTTCATTTTCAATCACAGCTCTTACATGTTCAAAATCAATTGGTTCAAAATATAGTACATCTGAAGTGTCATAGTCTGTTGAAACTGTTTCAGGATTACAGTTGTACATAATTGTCTCTATACCCATCTCTTTAAGTGCAAATGCAGCGTGAACACAACAGTAGTCAAACTCTATACCTTGTCCTATTCTGTTTGGTCCGCCGCCTAAAATTAGAACTTTTTTCGCCTCACTTGCTCTTTTTTTTACATTTGGAAGCTTTGTGATATTTGTTGTTGAATAGAGGTATGGAGTAAGCGCTTCAAACTCTGCTGCACATGTGTCAACTTCGTTATACTCTAAGGTTACCCCAAGAGTTTTTTTAGCCTTATAAACATCCTCTTCTTCTACTTTTATATCTAAGTTTTTACTTATTAGCTGAGCTATTCTTTTGTCTGAAAAGCCATCAACTTTTGCACTTCTCATAAGTTGTTCATCAAAGAGTATCTTGTCTGTGATGCTTTGCTCACTTTTTATTATCTCTTCTATCTGGTATAAAAACCAAGGGTCAATTTGACATGTATCAAACATCTCAGGAACGCTCATGCCACGGCGGAAACCCTCTGCAACATATAGAACTCTATCTGCATTTGGACGGCGAATCTCATGCTTAATAAAATCAAAATCAGCATCAATTGGATCAAATCCGCAAAGTCCAGTCTCTAGTGAACATAGAGCCTTTTGCATAGACTCTTTAAAAGTTCTACCTATCGCCATAACCTCGCCGACACTTTTCATGCTAGTACTTAGCGTATTTACAGCTTCTGGGAATTTCTCAAACGTAAATCTAGGAATCTTTGTAACAACATAGTCAATTACTGGTTCAAATGATGCAGGAGTTCCAGTTATGTCATTTGTAATCTCATCAAGAGTAAAGCCAACAGCCAAAAGTGTTGCAACTTTTGCAATAGGATAACCAGTCGCTTTAGACGCGAGTGCAGAAGAGCGTGAAACACGAGGGTTCATCTCGATTACAATCATACGCCCAGTTTTAGGGTCAATTGAGAACTGAACATTACTTCCGCCAGTATCAACACCTATCTCTCTTAGTATGTCAAAAGAAGCATTACGCATTCTTTGATACTCTTTATCTGTAAGTGTAAGAGCAGGTGCAACAGTGATACTGTCACCTGTATGAACACCCATCGGATCAAAGTTTTCAATAGCACAAACTATGATACAGTTGTCCGCTTTATCGCGGATAACTTCCATTTCGTACTCTTTCCAGCCAAGCATCGACTCCATTATTTCTATCTCATTTACAGGAGACGCGGAGATACCTTCTTGTGCTAGTTTTTTGAACTCTTCCATATTGTAAGCTACCCCTGAACCACCGCCAGCTAGTGTAAAAGAGGCTCTGCTTATAACTGGAAAACCTATCTCTAGAGCAACTTCTAAAGCTTCATCAACGCTGTAAGCATTACGACTTTTTGGTAAATCCATACCAATCTTAATCATAGCTTTATTAAAAGCTGAACGGTCTTCACCTTTGTGAATAGCTTCAGGAGATGCTCCTAAAAACTCTACACCCTCTAACATACCTTTTGCATACATACTAGTAGCTACATTTAGTGCTGTTTGTCCGCCCATTGTAGGGAGAATAGCATCAACACCCTCATCTTTTATAATCTTTGCAATTATCTCTTCTTTAATAGGTTCAATATATGTTCTATCTGCAAATTCTGGATCTGTCATAATTGTTGCAGGATTTGAATTTATAAGGACTACGCGGTAGCCTAACTCTTTTAAAGTTTTAACAGCTTGTGTTCCTGAGTAGTCAAATTCACAAGCTTGACCGATGATAATCGGACCTGAACCAATAAGTAAAATAGTATGAATGTCGGTGCGTTTTGGCATTGTTTACCTTTTGTTTGATGTTACGCACCAAAACGAACAAGTCCGTTTTAGCGGGAGGGACCAAAGTCCCTTCCAACCCCCCTAAAGCTACGAAAAACTATATTTTTCGAGAGTTGCATTAGTGCATAAAAAAATTTGTTTATTATAGGTAAAAGGCACTTAAAACTTGATGAGTTATTTGACTTTTTTAATCATATGAAAGTAGTTTGGTGCATTTGCTTTATAGAAGGGTTCAACAACCGCACTTTGATACCCTTGCGATTTTGTAACAGATACAACAACTCCGACATTTAGTCCTTGAAAAAATATCTCATCTAGACCAGAAGTTATAACTTTATCGCCCTCATTTATCAAAAACCAAGCAGGAATAAATTTTACAATAAGATGATTAGAATTGTTTCCATGAATAATGCCAGGAGCATTTTGAGCCCCTACATATACAGCGTATGAACTTTTTAAATCGCTGTTTAAAAGCCCAAGAGGTCTGTCGTTTTGAGATATTACTATTCCAGCTACAAGATTATTGTAAACAAGACCATAAATTTTAGATGCATTATAGTCATTTACTTCAAGCCAAACTCTATTTAAATCGCCAAACTTTTGATATGAGATTGTTCTAACAAGCTCTACATCTGGATCAATTTTGAGATCAGAGAAACTCTCTAAAAAAAGATTGTTTATATCATATGACAACTGCTCTATTATGAGACAATTGTTCTCATATTTTTTTATTTTTTCATTAAGTTCTTCAATATGTTTTGCCTGAAATAGATGTTTTTGAATCTGTTTTTCTACATATTCGCTAGAGGCGTGATAGTTGGTTTTGATTTTGTTTAATACAGAAATAAAAGGAGATTGAATAATATCTGTATAATAAAGTGCACCCATTATGAGTGCAGTAAAGATGAGAAAAAAGCTAAGAAGCCCTTTATTCATTTTCAAAAAGTTCTTGTAATAAATCTATCTCTTCTAATGCGCGTCCAGTTCCTCTAGCAACTGCAAGTAGAGGCTCATCTGCTACATATACAGGGATTTTGATAATATCTGAGAGATATTTATCTAGTTGGCGGATGAGTGCTCCACCGCCTGTTAAGATAATTCCGTGATTTACTATGTCACCAGCCAAATCTGGAGGCATCTGCTCTAGCACATCACGAAGTGCTTCTGCTATCTCTTTTAGAGGCTCTTTCATGGCTTCTCTAGCATCTTCACTTGTTAATTCAACTGAGCTTAAAAGTCCTTCTACTTGGTCTCTGCCAGTAATTACCATTTTTAGCTCTTCATCAAGAGTAACAGCAGTTCCAATCGCTATTTTTATCTCTTCAGCAATTCTCTCGCCAATTAGAAGGTTATATTTTCTTCTTACGTAGTTTACGATTGCTTGGTCTATCTTATCGCCAGCTGTTCTAATTGATTTTGAAAGTACCAGACCGCCAAGAGAAACAACACCTATCTCGGTAGTACCGCCACCGATGTCAACGACTAAGTTTCCTTGAGGTTCACGTATATCTATTCCAGCTCCAATTGCTGCAGCCATTGGCTCTTCTATAAGAAAAACTTCACGAGCACCTGCGCTAAGAGCAGATTCACGAACAGCTTTTCTCTCAACTTGAGTTAATCCATAAGGAACACAGATAATAATTCTAGGACTTATTAGAGAACTTCTTCCATGAGCTTTTTCAATGAATTTTCTAATCATCTTCTCAGTCATATCAAAGTCAGCAATAACGCCATCACGCATAGGGCGAATAGCTTTTATATTTCCAGGAGTTTTACCAACCATCTCTTTTGCTTCATGTCCTACTGCTAGAACTCTTTGCTGTCCAAATTTACCAGTTTTTACAGCAACTACTGATGGCTCGTTGATTATAATGCCTCTGCCTTTTGCAATTACAATCGTATTTGCTGTTCCTAGGTCAATAGATAAATCGTTTGAAAAAAGACCAATTAATTTGTTAAATATCATTATTTTACCTTATGCAATTTGTTTTGAATTCTTTTTGATATAGACGGGAGCTTCACCGTCGTCAATAACTGCTTTTGTTACTAGTACTTCGTACCCGCTGTATTCAGGAAGTTCGTACATAATATCTATCATATTTTCTTCTAAAATTGCACGAAGTCCACGAGCACCAGTTTTTCTTTTTATCGACTTTGTAGCTATCGCTCTAAGCGCGTCTTCTTCAAAATTCAATACAACATTGTCTATTGAGAAGAGTTTTTTGTATTGCTTTATGATAGAGTTTTTTGGCTCTGTTAGTATGCGAACCATATCATCTTCTGTAATCTCATTTAACGATGCAATAATTGGAAGACGCCCAACAAGCTCAGGAATAAGACCATAACCTACCAAGTCATCAGGCTCAACCGCGTCATAGCTCATCTTTTGCTCTGTTTTACTCTTTTTTTCATGACCAAAACCTAAAACATTTTCGCCTTGCTTCTTCTTGAGTATCTCATCAAGCCCATCAAATGCACCACCGCAGATAAAAAGAATTCCTGTCGTATCAATCGCTATGAACTCTTGATTTGGATGCTTTCTTCCACCCTTTGGCGGAATGTTTACAACAGCACCCTCTATGATTTTTAAAAGAGCTTGTTGTACACCCTCTCCTGAAACATCACGAGTGATGGAGCGGTTTTCACTCATGCGGGAAATTTTGTCAATCTCATCGATAAATACTATCCCTCTTTGTGCTCTCTCTACATCACCATCAGCTGCTTGAAGAAGCTTTGTTAGAATGTTCTCAACGTCTTCTCCAACATATCCAGCTTCTGTTAAACTTGTTGCATCAGCAATTGCAATAGGAACATTTAAAACTCTAGCAATTGTTTGAGCCATAAGTGTTTTTCCGCTTCCAGTTGGTCCAATAAGAAGTACGTTAGATTTTGCTATCTCAGTATCATCATCTTTGGTTGTGTGAGTTTTAAAAATTCTTTTGTAGTGGTTATATACAGCTACACTAAGAAGTTTTCTAGCTCTCTCTTGCCCGATAATATAATCAGCTAAAAAAATATTTAACTCTTTTGGAGTCATAAGAGTGCTGTTTTCATCATGCAAATCAGCATCCGCTGATGAGTGAACTTTGTCGTCTCCAAACATTATCTTATATGCAGAAGTAACACAGTTTTTACATATATAGACACTGTTTCCTGCAATTAGTGGGTTTTCATCACTCTCTAGCGCATTACAAAAGCTACATGATCTGATTATCATAGATGTTTCCTTTCATACGGGATACCGCGTTTAGTTTTAAGAACAAAATTACAAAGCGATTGAACATGATGGCTTGTTGTGTGTTCAAGTATCTCATTTGCAGCGTCTTTTAAAGCTTTTCCAGCTTCAAAAAGCTCTTTGTATGCTGACTTTATCTCATCAATCTCTTCGCGCTCTATATTTCTTCTAAGACCTGTTAAGTTAAGTCCTCTAAGTGTCGCGCGATTTCCCTCTGCCATACAAAATGGAGGTACATCTTGAGCAAGTGCTGATGCACCAGCAACCATTGCGTACTCGCCTATATGAACAAACTGATGGATAGGAGTCATACCGCCGATTACTGCATAGTCTCCCATCTCAACATGTCCTGCAAGAGTTGCAGCGTTTGCTAAGATACAGTGATTTCCGATGATAACATCATGCCCTATATGAACATAACCCATAAAAAGGTTGTGTGAGCCGATGATAGTCTTTCCGCCACCGCCTTTTGTCCCAGGATTGAAGAGTGTAAATTCTCTGATTTTATTGTTATCGCCAATGATTAGTTCTACATCTTCCCCAGCAAATTTCAAATCTTGTGGAGCTGAACCGATAACTGCGTGTGAAAAGATATGGTTATTTTTACCTATGGTTGTTTTGCCATAAATACAGCTGTTTTGTTCTATCTTTGTTCCATCGCCGATAGTTGCATCTGAGGAGATAATGCAGTAAGCACCTATCTCAACATCCTTGCCTATAACTGCACCATCTTCTATGATTGCAAGTGGAGAAATTTTACTCATTATTTATCTACAATCATAGCTTTTAGTTCTGCTTCTGAAACTAAAACATCATCAACATAAGCTTTGCCATCAAGTACCCAGATTTGGCCTTTGTTTTTTATAACGCTTATGCGGTACTCAAGTCTGTCGCCAGGTTTTACAGGAGCGCGAAATTTTGCTCTATCTATGCTCATAAAATAGACAACTTTACCAGCAGCTTCCTCTTGCGTCATGTTGCCCATGCTCTTAAATGCAAGTATGCCACCAGCTTGAGCCATGCCCTCTAAAATCATAACGCCTGGATAGATTGGATGACCTGGAAAGTGACCTTGAAATACGTTGTCGCCGATAGTCACGTTTTTATAACCGATAAGTGATTCATTTTCTTTGATGTCTGTAACTCTGTCTAAAAGTAAAAATGGGTAACGATGAGGAATAATTTTTTGAATTTCAATAACGTCCATAATCATATAGAAAAGCCTTTATAATAATTTTGGCTATTTTAGCTAAAAAAATATTATAGAATGATTAGTTTTTCTCTCATATCTTCATAAGTTTTAGCATCAAGTTCAATAGAGAGTTTTGTTTTTGGAATCTCATCAACGATAATAATAGGGCTTAAATCGTAGCTCGATGAGAGTAAAATATCTCTAAATCTTATCTCTTCTTTAACGCTAGGAGGGCTAAATATAAGTTCTTTAGTGTTTTTATATTTTACTTTACATACAGAGTTAAAAAACTCTAATGTTACAAATTTTATCTCTTCACGATTGAAATAGTGGATATTTTTATCGCAAAATTCTATGTTTCCATTTGCTTTTTTTCTTGGAAGATTAGAGTAAAAAAGAGCATAAGCATCTATGATTTCATCTCTATTGGCATAGAGTTTAAAGCTAAATTGACGATAATTTAAAAACTTCTCTCGAATGATTTTGTAAGCGATACCATTCTCTTCAAGTTCGTTTCTTTGCTCATACATCTCAAGCCTCTCTTCAATGCTAGAGGGCTGAATCTGATTGGATATATGAGAAAACATCTCATCCATAAGGCGATCTTGCTGTTCTCGTTGCATAGTTAGTCCATAGATGCATCCGCAATAGTCTTGACGATAGAGTTGCTCCTCTTTTGTAACACGGCTTTGCTCTGCTGTACCGCCATCTTTTCTATAATCATAAAATATAAACTCAACACCATGCTCTTTGAAAAATTTATCACCGCTTACTTTTAGCTGTTCTTGTGATTTTAGAGGGCTTACAAGCAGAGTTGTTGTTATGCTTTTCTCGCCGAGTTCAAGAGCTTTTTTTGCGCTTACATCAAATCTTTTATCAAAGCAAACTTCACATCTTTTGCCTTTTTCAGGTTCATTTTCTAAACCTCGTACAGCTTCCATCCACGCTTCAAAATCATACTCTCCCTCAAGAAGTTCAATACCTAGTTTTTTGCAAGAGCGTTTTACATCAAGAAGACGAAGCTGATATTCTGAAAATGGGTGAATGTTCGGGTCGTAAAAAAATCCAATAAGTTTTTCATCTGGATAATCTTTTTGGAGCTTTTCTAAAAAAAAGTGGGAGTCTACGCTGCAACATATATGGACTAAGATATGAGTTCCTTGAAAAATTTTACTCTCAATGCTTGAGAGCATGAGGGTAATTAGAAATTTTTATTGGCGAGTTTGTAAAACTTCAATAGAGTTTATAACGTCTTGACCTTTTATGCTGTCTAGCGTAGAGAAGCTATCTTCATCATCTTTCTCGATTGCTCCAAAAACAGTGTGTACGCCATCTAAATGTGGAGTAGCAACAAATGTTATAAAGAACTGGCTTCCACCAGTGTTAGGCCCAGCGTGAGCCATAGAGAGTGCTCCTCTTCTATGTTTAGTAACATTTGTTTTTGTTTCACAAGGGATAGCCCAATCAGGTCCGCCTGTTCCAGTTCCATTTGGACAACCACCCTGAGCCATAAATCCAGGGATTACACGGTGAAAACTAAGGTTATTGTAAAAACCTGATTCTGATAAATGTGCAAAGTTTGCAACAGTATTTGGAGCCTCTTCAGGTAACAGTTTTACCCAGATGTCACCTTTGCTTGTAGTAATTTTTGCCCATTGAAATTTAGCTATTTCCTCAGCACTTAACTCGTATTTTCTTAGTTGTCTTCCAAACATATGTAACCTTTATGTAGATATTTTTTTTGGAATTATAGTGTAAGTTTATAAATAAAAAAACGATATACTGCAAATCAAACAACTACAAAAAGGAAGATTTGCATTGGAAAGTTTACTAAAAAAGATAAAAATTATATTTATACTCTCTTTTATTTTAGGTACTATAATTTTTTATTTTACACTTAAAGAGTTTCATCAAGAAAAGGCAAATCAACTTATAGAAGAGAATGTTTTGATGTTTGATTCTATGCAGGAGTTTATAGCAAACTATCAAAAACCAGCGGTATATAAGCTTATAAATGATAAAAATCTCTCACAAGATTACTTTGATCCGACACTTTTATCTTCTACATATATTATTTCTCATATATATGAGGTTTTTAAAGAAAATTATGCAAAAAAACATAGCGATTCTCATAAAAATATTGAACTAAGATTTCCAAGTAACAACCCAACAAATCCTATAAATCAAGCGACTCCATTTGAGGCTGAAGTACTAAAAAAATTTAACAACTCAGATATGAAATCATACAAGGAGATAGTTACACATAATGGCAAAGAAACACTCTTTTTTGCACTTCCAGTAGCTAGAAACAATGAGTCATGTTTGCAGTGTCACGGTGACCCAAGTAAAGCTCCAAAAGGTATGATCAAGATATATGGAGATAAAAATGGTTTCAACGAGAAGCTAGGAGAGATACGCGCAATAGATGCTATCTACTCCCCAATTGATTCAGATAATGAGATGATTAAATTCTTCATATTGATTGAGGCTATGATGTTAGTGGTGTTTTTTGGAATTTATTTTACTGTTAAGTATTTTGTTCTTCAGTTAAGTGATAAAGATAAGTTTATAGCAAAACAGTCCAAGTTTGCGGCTATGGGAGAGATGATAAGTATGATTGCCCATCAATGGCGACAGCCTCTAACTGGGATGAGTATGACTACAAACAATATGCTCTTAGATATAGAACTTCAAGATATAGATGAGAAAAGATTTCAAGATAACTTGGAGACTATAAATAAACAAATAGCGTATTTATCCGAAACGATAGATGATTTTAAGAACTTTTTTAAACCAAATATGAAGATGGAAGAGGTAGGCGTTGCGTATCTCGTAAAAGATACATGTATGATAATTGATAGCACTCTAAAGAGCAACGGAGTTGAGATAAAAAATAGTATTGATGAGAATATAAAGCTTTTTACGCAGAAAAATGATGTGAAGCAGATTATTTTAAATCTTGTCAAAAACTCTATGGATGCGTATGTTGAGAAGAAAATAGAAAACAGAGTCATAGAGATAAGTGCAGTAGATAAGCCAAAAAGAGTAGAAATAGTTGTAAAAGATTATGCAGGCGGCATACCAAAAGAGATAATAGAGAAGATATTTGACCCATATTTCAGCACTAAAGATAAGAAAAACGGTACAGGTTTAGGGCTTTATATGTCAAAGATGATTGTAGAAGAGCATCTGTGTGGATATTTGGATGTAAAAGTAGAAGGAGTTTCTACAATATTTACAATATCATTAATGAAGAAGGAAAACGAAGATGGAAATTAGTATCAATGTAATCAAACTTAAACAGTATGCTTCAGTCTGTTCTGTGCTTTACGTTGAGGATGATGAACTTATCAGAAAGCAGACAGCAGATTTTTTAGGTCGTTTTTTCCCTGATGTAGTTTTAGCAGAAGATGGAGCTATAGGACTTCAAAAATATAAAGAGAAAAAGTTTGATGTTGTTGTAACAGATATAAATATGCCAAATATGAACGGCATAGAGATGATAGAGGCTATGAAAGAGATAAATTATGAGCAGGTGGTATTGGTAACTTCAGCTCACAATGACAGCGAATATCTAATGAAACTTATAAACCTCAATGTTAACCGTTTTGTTTTGAAGCCTTTTAACAACAAGCAGTTTTTATATGTACTTTATAAGATTGCAGAAGAGCTTAGTTTTACAAAGGAGCAGACAAAACTTCAAGATGAAATTGTCTCTCTTTCAAAAAGAGCACAGCTTATAGTGGATCAGGCAAAAATAGGGATAATTGTTCTAGAAGATAACAAAATAGTTATGGCAAATAAAGCCTTTTTAGAGATTGGTGATTTTGATACTTTCGAGATGCTTGTGTTGGAGATGCCAGAGATAGGGGTGTTGTTTGAAGAAGCATCACACTGCATAAGTGCTACAAGCAATGCAGAGCTTATAGAGCAGTTAAAGACACTTAAAGAAGAAGATAGAAAAGTAAGAATACTCAAAAATACGATAACTTTTGAATATCAAGTAAATTGTTCTAAGATAGATGATAAAAATAGTTACATACTCACATTTAGCGATATAACCGCTATACACAATGCTCTCTTTCTTGATGAGGTAACAAAGCTTCCTAGTAAGAAATTTGTGCTTGAAAAAATAGAGCTTTTAAAACAAAAAACAAGTATGCTAGATATGATATTTTTAAAAATAAAACATTTTGAAAATCTTGAGAAATGGTACGGAAAAGAAGAAGCTCAAGAAGTCGAGCTAGGTCTTGCAAATAAAATAAAAGAGATTAAGCAAAAAAGTATGCCTGATGCATTTATAGGCTACTTTGGGCATAATCAATTTATCGTTATTCCAAATGGGAGTGCTGTGGTAAACTTATTTTCAATGCTAAAGAATATAAATATAGCTTCATTGCCTCTATTTGAGAAGCATAGATATTCTGATGTTGAGTTCTCTACCTCTCCAGAAGTTAAGCTCGAGAAGGTTGATGCAAATAAATCTTTGGGCAAAATAGAAGTGGATATTTCAGAGATATTTGACATGATGTAGGCTTTTATGAAGATAAAAGCACTATTTCAAAATATCAGTATAAAACAGGCTGATGTTATTACTATTTTGGTTGTATTTTTCTTTACTTTGGTTTTTGTGGGTCTGCTTGTAGAGGAGATGTACAAGGAGTATGAGAGAGCCTTAGAGCAGAGTTATGTAGTAAAAAATCATCTTATACCTGATAGTACTATTTTAGAGCAAAATCAAAAAAAGTTAAAAGCACTTTTGATAAAAACAGTTTTAGCCATTGTTACTCTCTCTTTTATTATATTTGCCATATTTTTGGGGCTAAACACGCTTTTTAATAAACTGCTTCAAAGAGATACGCAGACATTTTTAGACGCTTTTAAAACTGCTATCGACAAAGAAGAAGAGATAAATAAAAATAGCATATTTTTCCAAGATTTTAAGATGATGGTGGGCTATGCAAATGAGATGGTTAGTAAAATAAATGAGCAAAAAAAGAGCCTAAAAGAGCTTAATCTTGGGCTTGAGGAGAGGGTAAAGAAAAAAACTGCCGCTCTGCTTGATATAAACAAAAACCTAGAAGAACAAAAGACATTTTCGCAGGATTTGCTAAAGTCCCAAAAAGAGTTTTTACGTTATACAGTACATGAGACAAACACGCCTCTTAGTGTTATTTTGACAAGTATTGAGTTATATCTTATGAAAAATCCAAAAGATAGACAACTCTCAAAGATAGAAGCTGCTGCAAAAAATATATTTAACATCTATGATGATTTGAGTTATCTTGTAAAAAAAGATCATATAGAGTATAAAAAGGGTGTGATAAATTTAAATAATTTTCTAAGCAGCAGGATAGATTTTTTTAGGGAGGTAGCGGAGTTTTCTCTTATAACTTTTAGCTACAATTCTCCAAAAGATGAGTTATATGTTAACTTCAATGAGACTAAGCTCCAAAGAGTCATAGACAACACTCTTACAAATGCCATAAAATACACACTTCCAAATGAGAGCGTTGAGGTGGCTCTAAAGCAAGTTGGCTCATATGTTGAGTTTATGGTTAGTAGCAAATCAAAAATAATCCAAGATACGAATAGAGTTTTTGATGCTTATTATAGAGAAGAAAAAGGCACAGAAGGCTTTGGATTGGGGCTTAGGCTGGTTAAGAGCATATGTGATGAAGAGGGTGTTGAAGTGAGTGTTTTATCAGATGAGACTTCAACAACATTTAGGTATAAGTTTAAAGTTATTGGAGATTGATGAAGATACTGCTTTTAGAAGATGAAGTGATGCTAAATGAGTCAATCTGCGAATACCTTGAATCTGAAGGGCATCATGTAGAGAGCTTCTTTAATGGGCTTTTGGCTTTTAATGCTATAAAAGAGAACTCTTATGACCTGCTTATCTTAGATATAAATGTCCCTGGAATTGACGGGCTTACATTTTTAGAGAAAATCCATGAGCTTAAAATCCATGTAAGTGTTATCTACATAAGTGCGTTAGTTGATATAGAAGATATTTCAAGGGCCTACACTTTGGGGTGTCACGACTATCTAAAGAAGCCTTTTCATCTAAAAGAGTTGTCCTTGCGAGTAGATAGAGTAAAGCTCTCAAATATCGTCCCAAGAGTGCATCTAAGACTTTGTAAAAATTATAGTTACGACCAAGAAAACAGCACACTTCTTTTTAATCAAGAGGTTCAAATACTGACAAAACGCCAATCTCAGATAATAGACCTGCTCTCAAGAAACAGAGGCAGAATAGTTGATTTTGAGCAGTTTCAAACCTATGTTTGGAGTGAGCAGATAGTTGACAACGCAACCATCCGAGCCGAGATTAATCGACTCAAAAAAAATCTAAAAGAGGATTTTATAATCAATGTTCGCGGCATGGGCTACATGATAGACAAGCCTTAGCAATCATCCTTTCTTTGTTCCCATGGTCTCCGTGGGAACGCATATAAGCTAGAGCAGACAAAAAAGTATACACTCCCAAGCTGGAGCATGGGAGCGAGAAAAGTAGCCCGTCTCCATTTTAAGATATTGACAAATGAAATTTATTTATATAGAATGATAAGAAGAATATATAAAAGGATATAGAAATGTTGAGTATTGGTATAGGTGAACTTCAAAAAAATATCTCTATTTTCCAAAATCTCACCGAGGTTTTAGAAGTAGTTGACAAAAGAACAAAACAATCTTTGGCTTTTGTTTATCCGATTCGTAAACAATCACAGACGGCTCTAATGGCTGGAAAATATAAAGATAAAGTAAATCCTTCATCTATGAATATAGAGCAGATAAAACAAGAAGCGTTTCTTAAAGCTATGGAAGAAAAATATGGTTTATCTTCTTGATACCAATGTCATCATCCGATTTTTGATAGGAGACGATGAAAAGTTTTTAGCCCAGAGCATAGTAATCTTTGAACAAATCGAATCTTCAAAAATCCAAGTAGAGATACTTGAGGGTGTTTTGATGGAAAGCTATTTTGTATTGACTAAATTTTACAAGTGCGACAAAAACAGTGTGATAAACGACCTTAAAACTATTTTGGCATTTGATGGAGTTGTGAGTCACAACAAAGCGATACTCTTTGAGACTCTTTCAATCATAGAAAACAAAAATATTGATTTTGTCGATGCACTTATCTGTGCAAAAAGTAAACTACAAGGGTATAAAAAACTGAGTTTTGACAAAGATGTGAAGAAGTGTTGAAGATAAAATGAACACTTTTCCTCGTTCCCACGGTCTCTGTGGGAACGTATATAAGCTAGAGCAGACAAAAAAGTACACACTCCAACGCGGGAGCATGGGAGCGAGAAGAGAAAGGACAGCCTTTTAAGCAAAAATAGCAAAATTAAAGTCTTATAACCAAAAATATAGCTAAAAATTGGACTTTAAAATCCAATTATGATACAATCTAGCACAGAAGGATAAAAGATGCTAGAAGAAATCAGAGATTTTCAGAGAAAAATCTTCTCAAAACATAACTTCACATATAAAAGATACTTTTACGACAAGATAGATTTAAAACCCAAACTTATAGGCATTGTAGGTGCTAGAGGTGTGGGCAAAACCACATTTTTGGTGCAGTACCTCAAAGAGCTTGACTTGCCATTTAGCCAAAAGCTCTACATTAGTGCGGATGCTATTGCCATTCCCTCTCTTTTTGAAGTGGCGGAGGTTTTTGCAAAGGAGGATGGGAAAGTGCTCATCATTGATGAGATACACAAATACCAAAATTTTGAACTAGAGCTTAAAAAGATTTACGATATCTTAGACCTCAAAGTTATATTTAGTGGCTCAAGTGCGTTGCAGATAGATAACGCAAAAGCCGATTTGAGCAGACGAGCGATTGTTTATCATTTTGAAGGATTGTCTTTTCGTGAGTTTATCGAACTAAACAACGATATCAAACTTCCATCTTTTTCGCTTGATGAGATACTCTCAGACCACATAGACATAGCGTATGACTTGCTGGAAAAATTTAACCTGCGACTCTCGTACAAAGAGTATATACAAAGCGGATACTATCCATTTTATTTTGAAGACAAAGAAAACTATCTTTTGCGACTGAGTGAGACCATAAATACAGTCATTGAGATAGATATTCCCTCCGTATTTCCCATAGAGTACAACAATGTTGTCAACCTCAAAAAACTGGTAAGACTTGTTTGTCAATCGCTCCCTTTTACTCCAAACATACAAGAGTTGCTTGTAAAAATGGATATGAAAGAGAACTACAAAGGGTTGTATAGATTTTTGGAATATCTGCATAAAGCAAAAGTACTGCATGTTATAAGAGCGAAAACAAAAGGGGATAGTATCTTTACTAAACCAGAAAAAATCTATCTAGGCAATACAAACCTGCACTACGCCTACTGCCATGACTTTGAGCTAGGAACTATAAGAGAGACCTTTTTTGCAAGTATGTTAAGAGTAGCGCATGAAGTTCAGGTTGCTAAAAAAGGTGATTTTTTCATAGACGACAGATATACATTTGAAGTAGGCGGTAAAAACAAAAAATATAAGCAAATAAAAGACCTATCGGATAGCTTCATCGTATCTGATGATATAGAGATAGGCAGCGGCAACAAAATCCCGCTCTGGCTGTTTGGGTTTTTGTATTGAAAGTTTTGTTATTAATGTGCGTGGGATGGGGTATATGGTGGATAAACCGTGATTAAGCCTCATTCCTACGGTCTTCGTGGGAATGCATATAAGTCAAAGCATACAAAAAAGTACACACTCCCACGCTGGAGCATGGGAGCGAGGAAGAGGTTCAAATACTGACAAAACGCCAATCTCAGATAATAGACCTGCTCTCAAGAAACAGAGGCAGAATAGTTGATTTTGAGCAGTTTCAAACCTATGTTTGGAGTGAGCAGATAGTTGACAACGCAACCATCCGAGCCGAGATTAATCGACTCAAAAAAAATCTAAAAGAGGATTTTATAATCAATGTTCGCGGCATGGGCTACATGATAGACAAGCCTTAGCAATCATCCTTGGGCGTTGACTCTTGGATGGTTTTATAGAAGTAACCAAGGCCTATTAGCATGATTGTTGTGCCTATTAGCAGATAAAAAGCTGACAACATTTTTGACGTATCTTCAAGTGCGATTTTAAATACCACCATTAGCGTTTCAATAGATAGTGCAATAATGATTGAGATTAAAAACTTTCCTAGAACTTTGTACTGTTTATCCTCTGTTTGATGAAATGATTGATATATAACTTCATGTTCAAAAATCTGTTTTGCAAGGTCATAAATGGCAAGTCCTAGCGTCATTGAGATGATGGATTTGAATATATCATGTAAAAAATCAGAGCTAGATAGTGAAAAGATAAGAGCAAAAAATACATAACCGCCATATACGATAAGTGCAATAGCAACGATAGCGAGCATGGTAGAGCCAAAGAAATATATAGTTCTCTTTATCTTATCGTGAACGCTGTTATACTCGATAAGTTTTAAATCTTCTAAAAGATATATAAGATTAACATCAAATATATAATAGGTTGAGTCTACATAGTGAACAACACTAACACTCGCTTTTCCAGTTTTATGATGGATATATGGATTTGAGATATATATATCATCTTCATCAAGTTGAAGTTTCATAAAGTAGTGGCTCTTGTTGCTTCCAAGCTGAGAAGAGTCTGACTCTTTTTTTGATATAACTGATGTTGATTGCTTAAACTCTGAATCAACGCCATACATCAACTGTATAAATCTGTGTGTTTTTAAAATCTGTAAAGATTCATCAAAATAGTTTTTATCAAGACTCTTTATAAATGTTTTTAAAAAAGAGTCAACATTTATTTTTTGTTTTCTGTACGCATTTATAACTTCTTTCATAACTTTTTCCATTATATAAATTTTGTCTATAAGTTGAGATTATAATATAGTTTATTTATATTATTAGACAAAGATATAGTGTTTTGATTTGTTTAAGGTGGATTAAATATTAAATAAAGTTACTTTTTTACACATATTTTCTTATAACTTTAGCTCATATTAGTTTTTTTTATAAATGCTATGTTCATGCTATTTTTCTATTTTAGGATTAGAGAGTTTAATTTTATAAAAAGGGAAAAATATGAAAAAACAGTTAGTTCTTAGCATCGCTGCTATTAGCTTTGTATCGGCAGCTTCATTAAATGCGGCAGATGATATTAACACTATGTTTAGTGAAGGTAAAGTGAGCGGACAAGCTCGTATGTTTTATATAGATAGAGAGTATCAAGGGAGTGCAGGGACTAGAACTCATAGAGGCTCAACTGCTATTGGCGGATATTTGAAATACGAAACAGCTTCTTTAGAGGGTTTTAATTTAGGGGCTGCTTTTTATACTACAAATAAAATTGATTCAAGAAACACAGTTGATCAAACGCTTCTTGGACAAGACAATGAGAACTATACAATGCTTGGAGAGGCGTATGTTGAGTACAAAAATGCCAACACGTCATTTAAGGGCGGACGTCAAAAACTCATGACACCAATGCTTGGTGATGATGATGCTAGAATGATTCCAAACCTTTTTGAAGCTTATGTTTTAACAAACAAAGACATTTCAAATACTACATTGACGCTAGGGCATATTACAAAATTTGCACAAGGAACATTTGGTAGAGTATATAGTGCAACACTAAATGCCTCAAAGGCAAATAAGTTGTTATCTGCAACATCTGGTTACTCATATGTTGATAGTTTAGACCAAACTGGTGAGTTTGCAAATGTAGGAACTTACGCTTTTGGCGAATCAACTGATGGTATTACTATGGCATCTGCTACATACACTGGCATAGAAAATTTAAAGTTAACTCTTTGGGATTACTATGCACATGACATTATGAATATGGTTTATGCAGAAGCAAACTTCTCGTGGAAATGTTTGATAACTGACATGATTAAGCCTTACGCTGGAGTTCAAGTTATAAAAGAGGACTCTGTGGGTGATGAGTTTGGCGGAGATATAGATAGTACTTATGCAGCAGCAAAGTTTGGCTTTAAAGTACAAAACCTTGATTTATCTTTTGCATACTCTAAAACAGGCGAAAATAGTGCAGCTGAAGCAACTGCTGGTGGTCTTGCAAATGCTACTGTGTCTCCATGGGGCGGTATGCCTGCCTATACTCAAGGCATGGTAACTCGTCATATGTTTATGGCTGGAACGGCTGCTAGTAAGGTTGCGGCTACTTATAACTTTAAAGATATGGGTGCAAACTTAACAACAACAGCGTACTATGCAGAGTTTGATATGGATGAGAACAGTGGATACGGAATTGAGAGAACCGCAAGTGAATCAGGATTTGATGCGATATATAACGTGCAATCTGTAAAAAACTTGCAACTTCGTCTTCGTGGAAACTTTACAAGAGGGTTTGCAGAGATTAACACTGGTAAAACTGGCTGGAATGAGTACAGATTTATAGCTAACTATAATTTCTAAGGAGAATTAGATGAACAAAGATATGGTTGAGAAGATAAAAAACGATCCAAACTACAAAGAGTTGATTTCAAAGAGAAATGGTTTTGCTGTAAGGCTATCTATTTTGATGCTGATTGTCTATTTTGCTTTTATATTAACGATAGCATTTAACCCATCAGCACTAGGTACACCAATCTCTTCTGATTCGGTAACAACAATTGGTATTCCTATTGGGATGGCGGTTATTATTTTCGCATTTGTTTTAACTGGTATCTATACCAAGAGAGCAAACGGTGAATTTGATGATTTAAACAATAAAATTAAAAATTCGATAAAGGAGAACTAATGAATAGAATATTTTTATTTTTAATTCTTGGTTTTATTGCTCTTTTTGCTTCAGATGCAATTACTGGCGAGGTTCAAAAACAAGGTCTTAATATCTCTGCAATAGTTATGTTTCTTATATTTGTTGGAGCAACTTTAGGTATCACTTATTGGGCTGCAAAGCGCACAAAGAGTGCAAAAGATTTCTACACAGCAGGTGGTGGAATTACAGGTTTTCAAAACGGTATGGCGATAGCTGGTGACTACATGTCAGCAGCGTCATTTTTGGGAATTTCTGGTCTTGTATATATGAAAGGGTATGATGGTCTTATCTACTCTATCGGGTTTTTAGTTGGTTGGCCAATCATTTTATTTATGATTGCAGAACCTCTTCGTAACTTAGGAAAATATACATTTGCAGACGTTGCTTCATATAGACTAAAGCAGACTCCAATCCGTACACTTGCAGCTTCTGGTTCAATTGCAACGGTTGTTCTTTATCTTATCGCGCAAATGGTTGGTTCAGGCAAACTTATACAGCTTCTGTTTGGACTCTCTTATGAGTTGGCAGTTGTACTTGTTGGTGTTCTTATGATTTTATATGTAGTGTTTGGCGGTATGCTTGCAACTACTTGGGTACAAATCATTAAAGCATTTTTACTTCTATCTGGTGCTTCATTTATGGCAATAGCTGTTATGGCACACTATAATTTTAGTTTTGGTGCACTTTTCTCACACGCAACAGAGCTTAAAGGTATCGAGATTATGAGCCCAGGTGGACTTGTAAGTGATCCAATTTCGGCTATTTCTTTAGCAGTTGCTCTTATGTTTGGAACAGCTGGTCTTCCACATATTCTTATGAGATTTTTTACTGTAAGTGATGCAAAAGAGGCTAGAAAATCAGTATTTTATGCAACAGGCTTTATTGGGTATTTTTATATTTTAACTTTCATCATCGGTTTTGGTGCTATCGTTATGGTATTTAAAAATCCTCAGTACCTTGATATTGCAAAAGATGCAGTTAGTGGCGGTTCACCGATTTTAGGTGGAAGCAATATGGCGGCAATTCACTTAAGTCATGCAGTAGGCGGAGACTTCTTCTTAGGATTTATCTCAGCGGTTGCATTTGCTACTATTTTAGCAGTTGTTTCTGGTCTTACACTAGCTGGTGCATCTGCAATCAGCCATGACCTTTACGCTTCTGTATTTAGAAAAGGCAGAGTTGATTCTATGACAGAGATGAGAGTTTCTAAAATGGCAACAGTTGCTCTTGGTGTAGTTGCAATTATTATGGGTATCGCGTTTGAGAACCAAAACATCGCATTTGTTGTTGGTCTTGCGTTTGCGATTGCTGCATCTGCAAACTTCCCAATCCTTGTGCTCTCAATGTACTGGAGAAAACTTACAACTCGTGGTGCTGTAATTGGTGGAACATTAGGTCTTGCTAGTGCGGTTATCCTTGTTATCCTTAGTCCAGTTGTTTGGGTTGATATTATGCATAATGCAGAAGCAATTTTCCCTTATAAATACCCAGCGTTGTTCTCAGTGAGTGTAGCATTTGCTGCGACTTGGTTCTTCTCGGTTACTGATAAGTCTCAAGATGCTAAAGATGAGCAAGATAGATTTGATGCTCAGTTTATCAGAGCTCAAACAGGTATCGGTGCTGAGGGTGCAAGTTCTCACTAGATATGTTTGCAAAAGGAAGTAAATTCCTTTTGCTTCGCCTAGACCGCTGTGGTCACAAAATGAGGAACAAAATTTCTTGGTATTTGGAAAATAAAATGAGTATTTTAGATCAAAGAAAACTTATCGAATCTATCCATCCATTTGAGCTGCTGAGCTCCAGTGCTATGGATGGACTGATGAAAAAAATCGACATAGCTTACTATCCAAACCAAACCCTTCTTGTATCTCCTGCTATCTCCTCTATCGCTTTTTATATCATCATTAAAGGCTCTGTAACAGAGTATATTGATGATGAGATTCATAATGTGTATGGAGCAGGAGATAGCTTTGATGCTGATGCACTTATCTATGGTAACACAAAAGCAAAGTTTATAGTTGATGAAGACCTTATCTGTTATGAGATCAAAAAAGAGGATTTTCTTGATTTGATGCAGGATAAGGAGATTCAAGGATACTTTTTACAAGACTTTATAACTCGTCATAAACAGCTAAAAGATTATGACACTCAAAGTGAACTCTCACCTTTTCTTATCTCAAAGGTTTCAGATATTTTTCTCCATACCGCATGTATTGTTGAAGAAGATGAAACTATACATAGCGCACTTCTAAAGCAGGAAAAACTCAAATCAAAGGTAATCCTTGTAAAAGAGAAAAATGGTTACTCGATAGTCACTGATACAGATTTGAGAAAAAAACTGCTTTTAGGCGATAACGATTTAAGTAAAAATATATCTTCAATCGCTTCAAAAAAGATTATCAGCATAGATATAAATGACTTCTTGTTTAATGCACTTCTTATGATGACACACAATGCTATCAAGAGAGTTGTAGTAGTTGATGGAGATAAAATTGTAGGTGTTTTAGAGCAACTCGACCTTCTAAGTTACTTTGCAAGTCACTCGCATCTTGTAGCTGTTCAGATAGATAAAGCGCAAAATATTGATGACTTAAAAGCGCTTGGGCATGACTTTAAAAGCCTTATTGTTACTCTTAGAGCAAAAGGTGTAAAGGTAAGGTATATCACAAAACTCATTGCAACTCTAAACGATAAAATCTACAACAAACTCTTTGAGATGTGTGTAGAGCCTTCACTTAGAGATCAATGCGCACTTATAGTGATGGGAAGTGAAGGTCGAGAAGAGCAGACTCTAAAGAGCGATCAAGACAATGCTCTCATCATTAAAAATGGCGTAGATATAGAGCTTTTTCGTGAACCAATGATGCGCTTAAATGGTTACCTACTTGAACTTGGATTTCCCAAATGCAGTGGTAACGTGATGGTAAGCAATGAGTTTTGGCGCAAAAATTCAAGTGCATATAAAGATTTGATTACAACATGGACTTATGATATGAGTGAGGAGAGTGTTAAAAACATGAGCATTTTCTTGGATGCAAAATGTATCGCTGGAGATTGCTCTTTGCTTGATGAATTAAAAGAGTATCTTCATAACAGTTTTCACTCAAGAGATGATGTTTTAGCGCATATTGCAAAAGCAGTTTTGAGCTTTGAAACTCCACTTTCTCTGTTTTCTGGGTTTGTTCTTCAAAAAGAGCGTAAAGATAAGTTAGACCTCAAAAAAGGCGGTATTTTTGCCCTAGTTCACGGCATAAGAACGCTATCTCTTCAATATGAGATAAAAGAGACAAACACAGTAGAGAGAATCAAAGAGTTAAATAATCATGGAGTAATAGACAAAACATTTGCAACTGAACTTATAGAGAGTTTTGATACATTAAGCTCTATAAGATTAAAAGCGATGTTGGAGGCTAAAAATATAGATGAAGCGAACTATATAAATCCTCTGAGTTTGGAGAAAAATCAGAGAGATTTACTAAAAGACAGTTTTAAAATCATAAATAAATTCAAAAAATTTATGAACTTTCACTTTCATTTAAATATGGTTGTTTAATAATGTTCTCTTTTATCGCAAATTTTAAAAAAAATGCAAATCGTAAAAAATTAAAAGATAGCGCATTTGAATTTTTATTTGAGGATGATAAAAGCGGGGAGTATGTTGTCTTTGATACAGAGACAACAGGATTAAATCCTAAAGTGGATGAGATTCTCTCAATAGGGGCCGTTAAGATAAAAGACAACAAGGTTTTAACATCTCAAACTTTTGAAGTTTTTTTACAAAACGAAAAAGAGATAAGCTCTACTAGCATTAAAATTCATGGTATCAGACCATTTGATTTAAAGGATGCAAAAACAACAAAGGAGGGTATTGTAGAATTTTTAAATTTTATTGGCTCAAGGCCGCTTATAGGGTATTATTTGGAGTTTGATGTGAGTATGATAAATAGATATACAAAGCCTCTTCTTGGAATAACACTTCCAAATAAAATGATTGAAGTATCTGAAATATACTTTGATAAAACGATTTCACTAATTCCGCAAGGAAATATT
Source organism: Sulfurimonas limnophila (assembly GCF_059705345.1). Classification (NCBI taxonomy): domain Bacteria; kingdom Pseudomonadati; phylum Campylobacterota; class Epsilonproteobacteria; order Campylobacterales; family Sulfurimonadaceae; genus Sulfurimonas; species Sulfurimonas limnophila. The sequence goes on along the minus strand of NZ_AP046127.1, from coordinate 1,581,291 downwards.
GATTTACGATTTGATACAATCTTAAGAAATTGCTCAATACCCAATATGGGTGTACACAATGCCGTTAATGACGCAATTATGACGGCGATGATATATTTAAAATTAACAAAGGAAAAACAGTGAATAGAGAAGTTTTTAAACCAAATATAGAGTTTAGCAAAAGTGCTAGAATTAAAAATATGTGTGAATATCAAGAGTTGCAAGATTATGCAACAAGAGATTATGAGGGCTTTTGGGGCAGTTACGCAAAAGAGAAACTAGAGTGGATGGAACCTTTTACAAATGTAATGGATGAGAGTAATTTTCCATTTGTAAAGTGGTTTGATGGCGGAAAACTAAATGTTTCAGTTCAATGTATAGACCGTCACTTAAAGAGCCGTAAAAACAAAGCTGCGATAATCTTTGAAGGCGATAGAGGCGATAAGCAAATCATCACTTACCTTGAACTCTATTACAACGTAAATAGATTTGCAAATCTTCTTAAAAATGAGTTTGGAGTTAAAAAAGGCGATAGAGTTATCATCTATATGCCGATGATTCCTGAGGCTGCTTATGCGATGCTTGCTTGTGCTCGTATCGGGGCAATCCACTCTATCGTATTTGGCGGTTTCTCTGCTGAAGCACTAAAAGACAGAATCATAGATGCAGAGGCAAAAGTTGTAATTACATCTGATGGTGCATTTAGAAAAGATAAGCCGTATATGTTAAAACCAGTTGTAGATGAGGCTCTAAAGGGCGAAACTCCTGTAAAAAAAGTTTTAGTTGTTGAGAGAAATGGCGAAGATGTGACTTGGGTTGCAGGGCGTGACTACTCTTACAATGAACTTATCAAGCATCAAGATGTAAAGTGTGAGCCAGAAGTTATGGACTCTGAGGACCCTCTTTTCCTACTTTACACTTCAGGAAGTACAGGTAAGCCAAAAGGTGTTCAACATAATTCAGCTGGATATATTCTTTGGGCACAGATGACTATGGAGTGGGTATTTGATGTAAAAGAGAACGATACTTACTGGTGTACAGCCGATGTTGGCTGGATTACTGGGCATACTTACATAGTTTATGGACCACTTGCGATGGGTGCAACTACTATAATGTTTGAGGGTGTTCCAACTTATCCAGATGCAGGTCGTCCATGGAAGATGGTTGAAGAGTATAAAGTAAATCAGTTCTACACAGCTCCAACTGCTATCCGTGTGCTACATAAAACAGGTGAGAATGAACCAGCAAAATATGATTTATCAAGCCTAAAAGTATTAGGAACAGTTGGAGAGCCGATAGACCCACCAGCATGGAAATGGTACTATGAGGCAATAGGCGGCGGTAAATGTGCAATCGTTGATACTTACTGGCAGACTGAAACAGGTGGACATATCGTATCTCCGCTTCCAGGAGCAACTCCTATAAAACCAGCTTGTGCAACATTCCCGCTTCCAGGAATCATGGCTGAGATTTTAGATGAAAATGGAAACAGAGCTGAAGTTGGCGAAAAAGGTCTTATGTGTGTAACTCGTCCTTGGCCAGCAATGATTAGAGGTGTTTGGGGAGATAACGAGAGATTTGTAAAATCATACTTTGGTGATGTAAAAAAAGATGGCAAACCAGTCTACTTTACAGGTGATGGTGCTATTTATGATGAAGCAGGTTATATCACAATCACAGGCAGAACTGATGATGTTATCAATGTTTCTGGGCATAGGATGGGAACAGCTGAAGTTGAAGCTGCTATCAAAAAACATCCAAATGTTGCAGAAGTTGCAGTTGTAGGAAAGCCACATGAGATAAAAGGTGAGGGCATTTTTGCTTATATCGTTTTAAAATCAGACAGCGGTATAGCAGATGAAGTTGAAGAGGTAAAAGCTATCAACAAAGTTATCCAAAAAGAGATAGGAAATATCGCTCTTTGTGATGATGTAGTTTTTGTTGTAGGACTTCCAAAAACTCGCTCTGGAAAAATCATGAGAAGAATTCTGCGCTCAATAGCAAAAGGAGAAGAGATTACTCAAGATATCTCAACTCTTGAAGACCCATCAGTAGTAGCAACAATCGCTTCAGCAGTTCAATCTTGTAAATTATAAAAATATAGAGTAGATTTTCTACTCTATATCCTCCCTCAAAATACAACAACAAATAGAGATGAAAATGCCACACGACAACTTTAAAGATAAAGCAAAAGATTGGGATAAAAACAGCAATGCCAATACAAAAACAATAGGCGAAGCAATTTTAGAAAAAATTACTCTCAATAATGAGATGGAACTCTTAGACTTTGGCACTGGAACAGGGCTTTTGGGCTTTGAGATAGCACGACATGTTAGAAAAGTTTATGGCGTTGATACTTCGCGCAGTATGCTAGATGAACTTTGCTCTAAAAACACTCCTGAGTTAAGTATAGAGCCACTTCTCCAAGATATAATTGCCTCACCACTAAAAAGAAGCTTTGATGGGCTTGTAAGCTCTATGACTCTGCATCATATAGAGAATTTAGAGCGTTTTTTTTCCACAATTTACACAAATATACAAGAGAGCGGATTTATCGCCATTGCAGACCTTGAGCTTGAAGATGGAAGTTTTCACTCCGATAACAAGGGCGTTTTTCACTATGGTTTTGATACCGCTAAGCTTTGTGAGATAGTAAAGAGTAGTGGCTTTAAAAATATAGAGTGCACACAAGTAAACACGATTAAAAAGCCAGAAAAAGAGTATGGTGTCTTTTTACTTACTGCAAGAAAATAATGTTACAATTTCATCCAAAATACAATTTAAAAGAGAACCGATGCAACTTTGTGTAGCCCTTGATTTGCCAACCAAAGAGGAAAATTTAGAACTTATTGGCAAGATAAAAGATTATGATGTCTGGTTAAAAGTAGGGCTTCGTTCTTACATAAGAGATGGTGAAGAGTTTTTAAAAGATATAAAAAAGATTAACCCAGATTTTAAAATATTTCTAGACTTAAAATTGTATGATATTCCAAATACTATGGCAGATGCTGCGGAGTCTATTATGTCCCTTGGTGTTGATATGTTCAATGTACACGCAAGTGCTGGAAAACGAGCGATGAAGGAAGTTATGAGCAGACTTGAGCGATATGAAAACCGTCCAATAGTTCTAGCAGTAACTGCTCTTACATCGTTTAATGAAGATGAATTTAGCCAAGTTTATGAGAGTTCAATTGCCACAAAAGCAGATCAGTTTGCAAAGGATGCTTACGAAAGCGGACTTGATGGCGTGGTATGTTCGGCTTATGAGAGTAATTCTATAAAAAATATAACAGATAAAAAATTTATGACGCTCACTCCAGGAATTCGCCCTTTTGGAGAAGATTCAGGAGATCAGCAAAGAGTAGCTGACGTAGCTTTTGCAAAAAAAGCGCAAGTTGATTTTATAGTTATTGGTCGCCCGATTTACAACTCCAAGGACCCCGCAGAGGTAGTTAGAAAAGTATTAGAACAAATTTAATAATATATAGCCTTAGTTAAGCTATTTATTATCTATATATGACTATAATTGCAACCTTCAATGGATAGATGGGTGAGCGGCTGAAACCACATCCCTGCTAAGGATGCGTACGGGTAACTGTACCGAGGGTTCGAACCCCTCTCTGTCCACCACGAAGCCCTATTTTGGGGACTTACAAAGCCTTTAAAAAAATAAAAAAATCCCTTACTTACACCGAAACGTAAAATTATTGATAAATAAAGATACTTCTATCAAAATCTATATCTTTGAAAATAGGATCTATTCTGTTTTTAACTATATTTGTATATTTATCAAGAGTAGAATTTTTTAACTCATGTTTTTTAAAATCAAGATATAGAGATGAGTAGTGATTGAAGTTAGTCACTATGAAAACGGAATAATGCACGATTGTAGTGTTAAATTAATAGGAGTAAGATAAAAAAGCAGAGTAGCCAGAGAGGAACTAATCCAAACTCTTATAAGCACCTTCACGAGTAGTTACATGTAAAACTAAAATGACGAGTTTATTATCATATTTTTTATATATAACTCTATAAGAACGAAGTTTTAAACGATAAAGAACCTCTTTTTGTCCTTTAAGCTTTTTTATCTTGCCAGAGTGCATAAGAGATTTTTCATACTCAGAATTAAAATTTTGAGCAAAATCGTATAAAGAATCACGAATAAAAGTTGTATCAGCTTTATTAATAACTTTAAAATCTTTCTTTGCAGTAGTAGCAAAATCAATCTCGTACATCTAAATCCAATTCTTTAAAAAATTCATCCATAGAAACAGTTTTAAAATTAGAATCATTAAGTCTTTTTTCTGCTACTTTTATATCAAGATAGTCAAAGTACATCTCAAGAGCAGAAGCGATAATATGGCTTTTTTTCTCATTTAACTCCTCTGCATAACGAGTTATATCGTTATTTATAGAAGTAGGCAATGTTATGTTTAATCTAGTAGTATTCATTTGTCACTCCTTATTTAAGTGCATAATTATACACCATTTTTATATAATAGGGGTAAGACTTTTTCAAATCCCTCTCTGTCCACCACGAAGCTATACTTTTATAGACTCTTTTAAAATAATCAAACTTCCTTACCTATTACAAAAATGTACTCAAGTACAATATCCTTTTATTTAAAATTATCATAACATAATAAAAAATTATATTTGGAGTTTATTATGTCATCAATTATTGGAAAAGTTAAGAGTGTAGATGGAGTGTTTAATCTTAAAGGTGTTGATGGTTCAGAAAATAAAGTGGCTCAAGGTGATGATGTTTTTGAACAGCAAACTATCGTGGGAGACAAAGCAAATACATCTCAAAATAGCATCATTATTACAATCCAAAATGGTTCTGATATAGTAATTTCTGGACAAGAGAAACAACTATTTGATACTTCTCTTTTAGAAAAAGAGTTTGCACTACAAGATACAGTCACTGAACAAGATTCGATTATAACTCTTTTAGAAAAAAGTGGTGATATCAAAAATATAGAAGATTTAGAAACTGCTGCTGGAGAAGCTGTTGCTGTTGAGTCAACCCAAGGCAGAGGAGCAGAGTTTTTAGAGACAACTTATACGCTTTCAAATATAAATGCTGATCTGAGAGAGAGAAGTTTTGGAGAAAATCAAACAAATTTAGAGATAGACATTAATGAAGATATTCGTAGATTAGGCATAAATAGCCCACTTGTCCTAAACGTAACTCCAGTAGCAACACTTACAGAAGATTCAGTAGCAGCAGGAACAGTTGTAGCAACATCAGTAGCAAGTGATGAAGATGGCGGAGCTATTACATTTACAATCGATGATACAACTAACTATGTAATTAACCCAACAACTGGAGAGGTAACTCTCACATCTACAGGTGCTGCAGTTGTAAACTCAGGAGCAAACCTTCCAGATTTCAATGTAACAGCAACTTCAACTAACTCTACTGCAACCACAGCCGTTAACCCAGCAGATACTACAACTGTAAATGATGCTCTAGTACTAAACGTAACTCCAGTAGCAACACTTACAGAAGATTCAGTAACAGCAGGAACAGTTGTAGCAACATCAGTAGCAAGTGATGAAGATGGCGGAGCTATTACATTTACAATCGATGATACAACTAACTATGTAATTAACCCAACAACTGGAGAGGTAACTCTCACATCTACAGGTGCTGCAGTTGTAAACTCAGGAGCAAACCTTCCAGATTTCAATGTAACAGCAACTTCAACTAACTCTACTGCAACCACAGCCGTTAACCCAGCAGATACTACAACTGTAAATGATGCTCTAGTACTAAACGTAACTCCAGTAGCAACACTTACAGAAGATTCAGTAACAGCAGGAACAGTTGTAGCAACATCAGTAGCAAGTGATGAAGATGGCGGAGCTATTACATTTACAATCGATGATACAACTAACTATGTAATTAACCCAACAACTGGAGAGGTAACTCTCACATCTACAGGTGCTGCAGTTGTAAACTCAGGAGCAAACCTTCCAGATTTCAATGTAACAGCAACTTCAACTAACTCTACTGCAACCACAGCCGTTAACCCAGCAGATACTACAGATGCTAATGACACGCCTACAATTACCATCACAAACCAAAACAGCTTCACAGAAGATGCACTTGCAAACGCAGTAGGCTCTGTAGTTGCAACCTATACAACATATGATGAAGAAGGTAGCCCAGTTACTGTAACTCTAAGCGATCCAACTAACTATGCACTTGATGGTAGTGGTAATGTAACACTTACAGCTGCGGGTCTTATACTTGTTAATAGCGGAACTGATTTACCAGCATTTACACTTACTCCAAACGATGGCACAATCAACGGCACACCTGCTAATGTTGACCCATCAGTTAGCGCTGTTAATGATGCACCAACTATTACTATTACAGCTACTAATAACTTCACAGAAGATGCACCTGCAAACGCAGTAGGCTCTGTAGTTGCAACCTATACAACATATGATGAAGAAGGTAGCCCAGTTACTGTAACTCTAAGCGATCCAACTAACTATGCACTTGATGGTAGTGGTAATGTAACACTTACAGCTGCGGGTCTTATACTTGTTAATAGCGGAACTGATTTACCAGCATTTACACTTACTCCAAACGATGGCACAATCAACGGCACACCTGCTAATGTTGACCCATCAGTTAGCGCTGTTAATGATGCACCAACTATTACTATTACAGCTACTAATAACTTCACAGAAGATGCACCTGCAAACGCAGTAGGCTCTGTAGTTGCAACCTATACAACATATGATGAAGAAGGTAGCCCAGTTACTGTAACTCTAAGCGATCCAACTAACTATGCACTTGATGGTAGTGGTAATGTAACACTTACAGCTGCGGGTCTTATACTTGTTAATAGCGGAACTGATTTACCAGCATTTACACTTACTCCAAACGATGGCACAATCAACGGCACACCTGCTAATGTTGACCCATCAGTTAGCGCTGTTAATGATGCACCAACTATTACTATTACAGCTACTAATAACTTCACAGAAGATGCACCTGCAAACGCAGTAGGCTCTGTAGTTGCAACCTATACAACATATGATGAAGAAGGTAGCCTTGTTAGTGTAACTCTTAGTGATACAAATAACTATGCACTTGATGGAAACGGTAATGTAACACTTACAGCTGCGGGTCTTATACTTGTTAATAGCGGAACTGATTTACCAGCATTTACACTTACTCCAAACGATGGTACAATTAACGGCACACCTGCTAATGTTGACCCATCAGTAACACCAGTTAATGATGTACCAACTATTACTATTACAGCTACTAATAACTTCACAGAAGATGCACCTGCAAACGCAGTAGGCTCTGTAGTTGCAACCTATACAACATATGATGAAGAAGGTAGCCAAGTTACTGTAACTCTAAGCGATCCAACTAACTATGCACTTGATGGTAGTGGTAATGTAACACTTACAGCTGCGGGTCTTATGCTTGTTAATAGCGGAACTGATTTACCAGCATTTACACTTACTCCAAACGATGGCACAATCAACGGCACACCTGCTAATGTTGACCCATCAGTAACTGCTGTTAATGACGCGCCTATTGCTTACGATAATGTAGATAACGTCATAATTTCTGAAGTCACAACATCTGGTAATGTAATTACTGACTCTTATAATGGTAAAGTTGATACAGCAGGAGATGGAACTACGACACTTTTTGGTGTCAAATATGATGGTGTGGAATATACTTCATTTGACGGAAGTGGCAATCTAAGTATTAACGCAAAATATGGAGATATTGTTTTCAATGAAAATGGTGACTATACATATACTTATACAGGTTTGGACCCAGTTGTAACTGGAGGAGCAACTATTTCACAATGGGATGATGTTAATCTTTACGGGTATCAAGGTAATCAACTTTTTGGCGCAGATGATTTGTATGAAGCTAATTCAAAACTCTTGCTTTCTACTTTAGCATCTCATACAGATCAAGTTTCACAAAACAGTCATGGGATAGGGGTAAAAGATAGCAGTTTTATTTATAACAACAGTATTGATGGTAATGACGCACTTGTGTTAGAGTTTAATACTAACATTACGAATGTTGCATTACAGTTTAATGATACTGCTTTATTTTCTATGTTTCCAACGGTAAAATGGTCTACTTATGATAGCGCAGGTAATATTGTTAGTAATGGTTCAACTAGCCATTTCTTCTCATTTTTTGGTACTGGGGATCAATCAATTCAGATACAATCTTCTGATTTTAAATACCTTGTGATTGAATCAGGTGGAATGTTTGACCATATGTATCTTTACAAAGTAAGCTATACACCTGCTGTTGATGCAGCTAGTATATCTAGTGAGAATTTTATATATGAAATAACAGATGCTGATGGCGATAAATCTTCTGCAAATTTAAATATACATATAAATGGTTCAACAATCACGGCAACTGTTGATAGTGCTTCGTTTACAGAAGATCAGAGTTCTGGTATTTTAAGTGCAGGAGGAAATTTAGTAAATACTCTTGCTGATGGAAATACTGGGACATTTAATACAACTGTTACACCAAGCGGAAATGCGTTAGGAAGCTTATCAATTACAGAGAATGGAGAATGGACATATACGGTAGATAATAATAATCTTCAATCATTGTCAAAAGATGAAGTGCATATAGATACTTTTATTGTTGCTACTGCTGATGGAACTGATAGCCATGTTATCCGAATTGATATTACTGGGACAAATGATGCACCAGTGGCAACAGATAATAGTATTATTACAAATATTGCTGCAGGAGAAAATATTACTATTGCTGCAAGTGTATTGACTCTTAATGATACAGATGTAGATAAAAATGATACCTTACATATATCAAATACATTTAATGCATTAAATGGAACCGTTAGCGGGACTGATACTGTTGTTTTTAAAGATACAGCGTCTTTTGGAGCAAATGCACAAATAGTAAATGAATCGGATATATTTGCCTCTGATTCAGAAACAAATGCTTTAAATAATGATATGGCTCATGCATATGAAGTTTCAAGAAGTAAATTTGGACAAGTTAGTGCATCAGATGCGGCATATGTTACAAATGCTTTGCTGCCTAGTTTTAAGTGGAATGGTAGAATAGAAGATGGAAACGCAACTCCAAATACAACGGACCAAGATTATATAAAAGTATATCTGTATGCAGGTGAAAAAATAATTTTAGATATTGATGGTGCTGACAACGGTCAAAAGAATATTGGTACAGATAATAGCGCAGTTGATATGTATCTTAAACTTTATAATGCAAGTGGTACGCTATTGGCTGAAAACGATGATGCCTTAGCATCGCTTGGTAGATTAGGATCTGTTCAGAGTGCTTATCACTCAAATTCACTTGATTCTTATCTTGAGTACACTGCTTCTGCAGATGGCTACTACTACATAGATGCTACAGCATGGAATAACAATTCAAGCAATATTTCATATGATAGTGGAGACTATCAACTCTGGATGTCGATTGAACCTACTTCAGCTTCTCATTTGTCATCTTTCGATTACACTTTAACAGATGGAATTGATAGTGATACAGCTCATGTATCCATTACAACAGTTCAAGGTTCAGTAATAACAGGGACAAGTGCTAATGAAATTTTAATCGGCGGAGATGGAGATGACCTTTTAATAGGTGGAGGCGGAAACGATACGTTTAATGGTGGAACAGGTTACGATACTCTTCTAACTTATGACACAATAGATTTTAGTAAAGTTCAAAATATTGAAGAGATAAATCTAGGAGATGGCACTCAAAATATATCATTAACACTTAGTGATGTAGTGAACATAACAGATACGGATAATGAGCTCTTTATTACTGGAGACAGTTCAGATAACGTTACTCTACAAAATAGTGACAACTGGAGTCAAGCGACAAGCCAAACAGTAGCTGGATTTAATGACTATACGTCAAATCAAGATGAAACTGTCAAACTTCATATCCAAGATGATTTAATTATTACACACTCGTAAAATCTGCTCGTATGTAGAAAAAATATCTACATACGAGATAAAATTACTTTAGAAGCAAAATCAGAGAAACCCTGTCATTTACATGCAATTTAGAAAATATAGAGCTTACATGAGCTTTTACTGTTCTTGTTGTTATGCCCAGAGAAGATGCTATTGCATCGTTTGTCAAACCATTTAATATCAGCATTAAGACATCTTTTTCTTTTTGTGTCAATCTCTCTTCTATCAGTTCACTAGACTCTTTACTTAAGCCTGTTTTGCTATTTGTAGAAGCAAGAGATGCTGTTAGCTCTGGATATGTCCATATATTTTTATCTTTTAGCGTTTCAACCATTTGCGTGAAATGAATTTTATGCATTCTTGAGTTTCCATATGCTTTTATTCCACGCAAAATAAGCATTTTTCCAGTTACAACAGATGGGGCTTTCTCAAGAACAATAAGGTTTAAAGGCGCAGAAGCAGTTGCTATCATGTTGTTTATATCATGGGCAAGAGAGTCGTAATCTGCTATTACAATAGCCTCAGGAGACTTTTTTAGTTCATTAGACAAAGAAGAAATATCGTAACATGAAGAGGTGTTTGTATGAAAAATCTTATCTCTCCACTCATCAACAATATTAAAATCTGAACTAAAAAAAAGTATCTTCATCTACTTCTCCGAAAAAACATACTGTTTTGATTTTAAAATAGGTTTCAAAATATACTCCATAACGCTTTTTTTACCTGTTACGATATCAACATTTACAGTCATCCCAGGGATAATATTTAGTGGTTTTGCCTCTGTTCCCAAATAATTTTTTTCAGTTATAACATGTATGATATAAAAAGTGTTATCCTTTTTGTCTGTTATAGTGTCTGGAGATATATTTACAACTTTTCCGCTAAGTCCACCGTGAATAGCGAAGTCGTATGCAGATACTTTTACTTTTGCAACCGCTCCTAGATGAATAAAAGCTATATCACTAGGCTTTATTTTTACTTCTAGATATAACTTCTTATTTGTAGGAACTATCTCTACTAAATCCGCCCCAGGTTGAACAACACCACCTATTGTGTTTATAAATAATTTTTGTACAATCCCCTCAACTGGTGATTTTACCATCGTTCTATCAACTTGATCGCTAAAGGCTACTTGTTGAGTTTTTAGTCTAGCAATTTCTGCTATAACTTTATTTAGTTCCTCTTTTGCGGTATTTATAAATAGTTGCTTTGACTCTTCTCTTTTATTTTTTGACTCTTCAATAGCAGCGCTTAATCTAGGAAGAGAGAGTTTAGTTGCTTGAATATCATTTTCAATTGCACTTGCTTCTCTTTTTAATTTTAAGAAGTCAACTTTGGATTTTACACCCTCTTTAACCATTGGTTCAGTCATAGAGATCTCTTCAGTTACAAACTCCAAAGATTTTTGTAAAGAGTATACTTTAGCACTTGCTTCTTTGTATGCCTGTTCTCTTTGTGTAATCATATTTGCTAGTGATCTATCTTTGGCATTAAACTCTGTTTTGTTTGAGTTGTATAAATTTTCTGCCAATTTTATCTGACGTCTGAACTCTTCATCAGTAACTTCTGGTGTTTGAAATTCACGTTCATTTGCTTGTGCAAAAAGTCTCAATCTTTTTGCTTCTAACTCATAATATGTCATCTCATTTGTACGGGAAGTAGAGACTGACTTAGCATTGCTAATCTTTAAAATCACTTCATTCTCTTTAACGATTTGTCCCTCTTCAATCAAGATAGACTCTATAATCCCGCCTTCTAAATTTTGTATGATTTTATTTTGTCCATAAGGTATAACGGCTCCATCTCCTCTGGTTATCTCATCAACTTTTGTAAGAGACGCCCAGATAATTAAAGCTGCAACAGTAAAGAGCCAAATCTTAATAACAACACTCATTTTTTTAGGAGTATGCTCTAAAACAGCAGCGCTAAGGCTGTTCATAAAACTATAGTCGTTTTTTGTGTACTCTAAAGGTTTATTTTTTTTCATTAGCGCCTTCTTTTCCTTGTAGTTTAGCTAGTGCTTCATCTCTTGGTGCATCAATAAAAACTTTCCCCTCATTCATAACTATAACTCTTTGTACGATTCTAAGAAGTGACATTTTTTGAGTTACTAAAATTGCAGTTTTAGTTTCTAACTCACGTTGCATATTGTCTAAGAGTTTCGCTTCAGTCATCTGATCCATAGCGTTGCTTGGTTCATCCATAAGCATAATTGGAGAGTTCAGCAAGAAAGCTCTAGCGATCCCAATACTTTGTCGCTGACCTCCAGAGAGCCCTTGTCCACGCTCTTCAATAGGCATTTCATACCCTTTTGGGTGTTTTTTTATAAATTCAGCAGTTGTACTAATTTGAGATGCTCGTAGCATTGCCGAGTCACTTGCATGAGAGGCACAAAAAGTGATGTTCTCTTTTACTGTTCCACGAAAAAGCATAATGTCTTGTGAAACATAACCCATACTTTTTCTCAAATCTGCAGGGTCTATCTGTTTTATATCAATCCCATCTATAAGAATTTGCCCAGAATTAGGCTCATACAAGCCTAAAACAAGCTTCAGTATCGTACTTTTCCCTGAGCCAATACGTCCAATTATGGCAACATGTTCACCTGCATTTATGGTAAAAGAGACATTTTTTAAAACCTGCATATCACAGTTAGGATATGAAAAAGTTACATTTACAAACTCTATTTGACCGCTAAACTTAGGTCTCTCAACAAATTTCTTTCCACTAGGTCTCTCGCTTGGTTGAGAGATTATCTCATTTAGAGTCTCATAAGATGTTTTTGTCTCTTCATAGTTTGTTAAGAGTGCTGCAACTTGACCCATTGGAGCTAGAGTTCTTGAAGTTAAGATAACTATAGCTATTAGTCCACCCATAGATAGCTCAAACTCTTTGATTAAATAAACACCAAAGACAATTATCATAACTGTATTTAGTTGTATCAAAAACTGTGTTATTGTAGGAATTGATGAAGAAAGAAGGCGTGATTTAAGGCTTTTAGTTGCAATCTCTCCAGTTGATTCCTCCCAGTTCCACTGTACTTGATTTACTGCACCTAGAGTTTTTAATGTCTCGATATTGTTTAGAGCTTCAATCAAAATAGAGTTTTTCTTAGCACTAGCTTCATGCGTACTCTCTATACTCTCTTGCAGTGGGTTTTTAATCAAAATAGCATAAGCGATAATTAAAAATATAGTTACAATCGGAATGATTACAATAAGACCGCCAAGATACCAGATAACAAGAAGAAAGATAATAGTAAAAGGAAGATCTATAACGGCTGTCATAGTAGCATTTGTAAGAAAACTTCTAATAGAGTCAAAGTCTTTTATGTTACTTGCAAAAGAGCCAACAGAAGATGGGTGATGTGCCATCTTTAAGTCAAGAACTTTCTCAAAAATGATTGAAGACATAATTACATCACTTTTTTTTGCGGCAGACTCAAGCAGATATGTTCTGGTGAACTTTAAAAAAGTATCTATGATATAAACAACGGCTACTCCTATGGCAAAAACCCAAAGCGTTTCAATAGCGTTATTTGGGACAACTCTATCATAAACATTCATCGTAAAGAGAGGAGAGGCTAAGACAAAAAGATTTATAAGCAGTGAGGCATATAAAACATCTTTGTAAATAGGTAATGATAGTTTTATAGTGCTCCAAAACCAATGTTTTTGATTTATGTGAAGTGTTCTTGAATTTTTATCGTTATATTCAAAAGCTTTTTTTATCATAAAGCCAAAGCCTATATACTCATCTTCTAAAACAGAGATATCAACCCACTGCTCAATTGCTTCTTCTGCGGGCATAACAATTTTAGCCATAGTTCCATCTTTGCTAAAACTGTCTAGTATACAAGCACCTTGATTTGATAGCAAGATAATCATAGGAAGTTGAAGTGATGATATTTGAGAAAGAGGTCGTTTGATAAGAGATGATTTAAGACCAGCTTTTTCAGATGCTCGAGAGAAGAGACCTTTTGAATTTTCGATAGAAAATAGCTCTGGCGAATCACTGCCCCTCTCAATAGGAAGCCCAGCAGTTAGGGCTTCCGCTGAGTATGGCTTGTGATATAGTTTTGTAAAAAGAACTAAACACTCAAGCAGAGCATCCATGTTTAAATTTTCTACATTTGTTAAAAGCATATAGAACCTTTTTTTTAAATATTATAGTTTTACGAGTCTATTTTGCTCTGTTTTCTATGATTTTAATATTATGCCATTATTATATTTTTTTATTACTTATTGTAAGAAATAGGCAACTCATCGTTATTTTGTGGAGTTTCTCCGCGTAACCCTACATTTGCATATAGATTCTCACTGTTTTGTAAAACTGTTGTAACAAGCGTTCCCATTGCATCTAAAATTCTATATTTTGCAAAGAGCATATTGTACTGGGAGCTTATTATTTGAGCTTTTGCAGCAATAAAATCATTTTGTGCAGATAAAAGGTCAAGAAGTGAGCGACGACCTAAGTCATACTCTTTTGAGTAGAGTGTTAAAGTTTGAAGAGAGAACTCTTTGTACTCATTTAGGTGCCCTAACTGCTCTGTTAGTTTTTCATGAGCACTCCATGAAAGATTTACTCTCTCAGTAACGTCACGCTCTAGTCTGTTTTTAATTTGCATTTCTTGATTAATAGTGCTTATACTTTTTTGTTTTGCTGATTCATCTGCAAAACCGTTGAAAAAGTTGTATTTTAAGTATGCCATAGCTCTTAAGTTCTCATACTTGCCCTCGATACCACTTAAATTTTTGTTTAAATTTTGTGATATTTCAAGATCTACAGATGGATAGTATGGAGATTTTTTCTCTTCATAAGTGGCATTTGCTAGTTTGATATTGTATTTTGAAACAAGTAGTGATGGATTATTTTCTTTAGCGAACTCCTCAGCTTCTTTAACATTTAGAGGAAGGGCTACTTCATCTGTTGGTCTTGTCATACTATTAGCATCGATAGAGTGCCCTAGTAGTTTTTGCATATTATGTTCTGCATCAAGAAGAGTATTTTCTTGAACAACATAATTTGCTTTTGCAAGAGCAAGAGCTGATTTTATCTTGTTTACTTCAGAGAGTGTTGTAAGTCCAGCATCATAAAGTTTTTGTACTTTGTTGAAAATTTCTGTATTTATCTCAACGTTCTCTTTTTGAGTAGAGAGAAGTTCTCTGTTTTTCATAACTTCAATGTATGCGTTTAATGTTTCAAACGAAGTTTGATTTACTTTTTCTATATAGCTGTAAGCAGCAGAGACAGTTCTGTTTTCTTGCTGAGAAACTCTGCTTTGAGTTTCAAAACCTTTGAAAATGTTTTGTGAAAGTGTAAGCGAATTTTGATAGACACTGTAATCAAATGGAGTGCTGTTTGGAGCTCTTTTGCCATCTTCTTTACCAACCCCGATAGATAGGTCTAGTTTTGGCAAATATCCAGATTTTGCAGTCGTAATATCTTCTTTTGTTGCATTATAGTTTTTCAGTCTCTCTAGTACAGTAGGATTGGTAGATAAAACTTCATCTAATGTCGTTTTGATATCCTGAGAAAAAAGCACAGATGCTAAAGATAGTGAGAGTAATATTTTACGATTCATAACAATGTTCCTGTATATTAAATTGCGTGAGTATATCAAAAATCACTATTGTGTCAGCTTAATATTATTATATAAACAAATATAACTAAGATTTTTTTAGGCTATTTTACGAAACGTGAGATGAGATATAGACACTCTTTGTGCTATAATCCAAATCTTAAAAATACAATAAAAAAGTAATCCATGCTCTCATCAGATATAGACTCTATTTTAAACAATAAAGATAAATTGCTAACTCAAACATATTTTGAACTTCAGAGACATTTTGAGCAAAAGTATGGAAAAGATACAGTTGTTTTTATAGAGATTGGAACTTTTTTTGAAGTCTATGAAGTAAATAACGATGATGAGCAGGTTGGTAAAGCCAAAGAGATAGCAGAACTCTTAAATATTCAGCTCACTAAAAAAAATAAAAATATAGTCGAAAACAGTGATAGAAACCCGCTCTTAGCAGGTGTTCCTGCTCTCTCATTTGATAGATACCTAAGCCGTCTTATTGCAGAGCAAAAATATACAGTTATTGTTGTAAAACAGAGAGGAAACCCTCCAAAAATAAGCCGTTATATCTCCCAGATTGTCTCTCCAGGAACTAACTTTGACTATATAGTTGATAACGATGATAACTATATAGTCTCAATCTTGATTGATAAACATAGAGATATTTATGAAGTCGGATATAGCGCCATAGACGTAACTACTGGCAAAACTTGGCTATATGAATCTCATGGAACAAGCGAAGACCCAGCTTATGCGTTAGATGAAATTTTCAATCTTTTAAATGTTTATCGCACCTCTGAGATAGTTGTTACTTTTTTAGATGGAGTTGAAGACCAGCGCCATGCTATGCAATATCTTGAAATCGCCCAGCACTACCACTACAGCATAAACAACCAAAGACCTCGCGTAGAGTTTCAAAACAGGCTCTTTTGTGAGGTTTATCAGATAAAATCTCTACTCTCAGCTATTGAGCATCTCGATTTAGAGAGAAGCCCAATGATAAGCGAGTCTTTGGCTATTCTTATCCATTTTGTGATTGAACATGATATACATATAGTTCAAAAACTTGACCTGCCAAAAATCATAGACAACAGACGCTACATGTACCTTGGAAACAGTGCGCTAGAGCAGATGGGCGTAATATCTAAAGATAGAAATGAGTTTACACTATTAAAACTCCTCGATAAGAGTGCAACAGCCATTGGGCGCAGACTTCTAAAAGAGAGACTATTAAATCCAATCATACAAAAAGATGAGTTAGAACGCCGTTATAACCTCATAGATAAACTCTCTTTGCATGTAAGATATTTGGATGAAGTTATGCGTGGGATTTATGACTTAGAGAGACTCTCAAGAAGGCTCTATCTTGGGAGGCTTCACCCTTTTGAGATGAACCATATATATGACTCAATGCTTAGCGTAAAAGAGTTGGTTGGGTATGCAAAGAAGCACAAGATACAAAAGACGCCATTTAGTGAGAGCGAAGTTGATGAATTTTTAAGAGATATTTCAAAGAGTATAGATTTGGATGTTTCAAGACGTTTTACTACAAATAGCGTTGATGAAAACTTTCTTATGAATGGTGTCGATGAGGCGATAGATACTTTAGTCAAAGAGAACCAAACTATGCTTATCGCATTTGAAGATATTATGGCAAAAATTGAGCTTCTCGTTGGGGGTTCAAACTCAAATAGCTCAAATGTAGCACTCGGTCTTTTAGAAAAAGAGGGTTATTACATATCTCTTAGCAAAAATAGATTTTCTATGATAGAAAAAGAGTTTTACAAAGATGAAGATTTTAAAAAATTTAGTGTTAAAAAACTAACAAACAATGTAAAAATAACCTCTGCTTTTACTGATAATCTCTCAGATTTGATTATGAAAAACCGCCGTAAAATTGTGGTTTTGGCAAAAGAGAGATTTATGCATCTTCAAGCTCTTTATGAGAAGCGTTACGCTCTTCTTTTTGACCGTATTATAGGTTATGTGGCTGATTTGGATGTTGGTGTGAGCTCATCAAAAGTTGCACAGATGTATAAACACTCAAGACCAACCATTGTTGAAGTTGAGCGTGAAGAAAACTTTATCCAAATCATGCAACTCCGCCATCCTCTCATAGAGATACAAGAGAGAAGCGGTATATATGTTCCAAATGATATAGTGATGGGGAATCGCGCATATATTGACCTGCCTCATCCAAAAACAGTTATGCTTGATTTGAGTGTTCATGATGGACATGAGATAAATGGCGTACTTCTTTATGGGATAAACTCAAGCGGTAAATCTTCACTTATGAAAAGTATAGGGTTAGCAACACTGATGGCACAGGCTGGTTTTTATGTAAGTGCAGCAGCTATGAGATTTTCACTCTTTGACTCTCTATTTACAAGGATAGTCTCAAGAGACAATCTTGCAAAAGGGTTATCCACATTTGCAGTTGAGATGCTTGAACTTAAAAACATCTTCAATCGTGCAACTCTGCGCTCTTTGATTTTAGGCGATGAGATAAGTCATGGAACTGAGACGCTCTCTGGAGTTGCCATAGTTTCAAGTGCTATCATAAAGCTCTCAAAACTCCGCTCAATCTTTCTTTTTGCAACACACCTTCATCAGCTCTCAACCATGAAAGAGATACGTGATTTGAAAAATGTAGTGGATTTGCATCTAAGCGTTGAGTATGATGAAGCAGAGGACAAACTGCTCTTCAACAGAGTTCTTCAGAGTGGAAGCGGGAGCAGTATATATGGTTTGGAGTTTGCAAAATCGCTTCATATGGATAGTGATTTTTTGGATATTGCAAACGGCATTAGAAAAAGATTGGCTAAAGATTTTGATGAGTTGGAGTTGCTGGTTAAGAAAAAAAGCTCAAAGTACAACAAAGAGTTATATGTTACAAAGTGCGTAATCTGTGGCGATATGGCAGAAGATGTGCATCACATAAAACATAAATCTTTAGCAGATGAGGATGGTTTTATAGGACATTTTCATAAAAACACAAAACATAATCTCATCCCTTTATGTAAAGAGCATCATAAAAAAATCCATGAGGGCAAGATAAGAGTTGATGGTTTTGTGATGACTAGCAGTGGGCTAGAGTTGAAGTATGAAGAACAATTAAGCAAAACAGAGCCAAAAAAAGAGACAACTCCAGAGATAAATGAGTCAAAAAAATTTATACTAGATGATTGGGAGTAGAGCTCTTTTTATCTTTAGTGCAAAATGAGTTCTCAAGAGTTCTAAAGAGTGTCTCAAGCATATTTGAGCTGTTTTCATACTCTGTACTAGAGATAGAGTGAATAAAAAACTCTCTATCCGTGCAGCTCTCTTTGAGACTATTTTCAAGATTTTGTGTTGCAATTTTTGATGAGTTTGAGTCAATGCAGTCAAATACAACAAAAAAGAGATTGCTCTGCAACGAGATATATTTATCTGTTTTTCTTTTAGCTTTGAAGTGCAGGTCTGGATTTAAATCGCTATCTGGGCAGTAGACAATCGCAATAGCAAAGTTTATATGATACCTTTTATGTCTGTATGAGTATTCATCTAAATAATTTGTAATTTCATTAAAATATTTTTTGCAATTTCCTTTTTTAAACCCTGACATAAAAACCTTTCATAATTAAATTGAGGCGATAATATCATAAATTTATATTATAGATAAATGAAAACAGATGAATTTTATAAAAAATATTAAAAAGTGTGAAAATTTATAACATTTGTCATCTAAATAAAAAACAGTATAATTCACACTTCAATAAATTAGCCTAAGGCAAGATATGAATACAATTGAACTTTTTAAATTTATGATAGGCTCAAAGAGCCAAACCCCAGATGATGGCGGACTTTTAGATTTTATACAAAGTTATTTAGGTGACTTTGAAGCGATTAGAGTTGATGTAGAGGGTGTTAAAAACCTTTTCTTATATAAAAAATTCTCACAAGGCGATCATCTATGTTTTGCTGGACATGTAGATGTTGTCCCTGCTGGAGATGGGTGGGATAGTGACCCATATATCGCAATAGAAAGAGGCGGATATATATATGGACGTGGTGCGCAAGATATGAAAAGCGGTGTTGCAACATTTGTTCAAGCTATTAAAGATACTAAACATTTTAATGGAACTCTATCCATCTTGCTAACTTCAGATGAAGAGGGCGAGGGGACTTATGGAACAATCGAGGTATTAAACTACCTTAGTGAGAAAAATATGCTCCCAGATTTTGCAGTTGTTGCAGAGCCTACATGTGAGAGAGCTTTTGGTGATGCCATCAAAGTAGGACGAAGAGGCTCTATCAACGGCTATATAACTCTAAGAGGAAAACAGGGACATGCCGCATATCCTGAAAAGTCTATAAACCCCATAAATCTAATCGCACCAAGATTGGCAAATATGGCTGGAGTAGACATAGATAATGGCGATGAGTTTTTCTCTCCAAGCAAGTTTGTTATAACGGACATTAGAGCTGGTATGGAGGTTACAAATGTAACTCCAAATGAGCTTAAGATTATGTTTAATGTAAGAAATACTACTCTTACTTCTCAAAAAGAGGTTAGAGAGTTTGTTGAGAAAAACTTAGAAGGCTTAGATTATGATTTACGTCTTACTCAAGGCTCTTATCCTTTTAAAACTGATACAAAAACTAAGCTTGTAAAAAATCTTGATGCTTCAATTGAGCAAATCAGTGGCATAAAACCAAAACACTCAACTGCTGGAGGAACTTCAGATGCAAGGCATATGGCTCCACTTGGGATTGGAGTTGTTGAGTTTGGCGTAATAAATGATACAATTCACGCTATAAATGAGAGAACCACAATAGATGAAGTAGAGAAACTTTATGAAGTTTTTAAACATCTCATAGATACGTGGGAATAGGGAGAGAAGATGAAAATTTTACTAACAATAGTGATGTTAATAGCTACATTAAGTGCTAGTTTTAACTGGCCAAGCGACTATGAAGCAGCTCTAAGCGAAGCAAAAGCGCAAAAGAAGGATGTGTATCTTTTTTTAGGTTCTGAGTATTGTAAATACTGCGAGAAGTTTGAAAATGAGATTTTGTCTCGCGAGGATGTACTGAAAAAATTAAAAGAGAAGTATGTTCTCATTTATCTCTCAAGAGATATAGACGACATTCCTTCTCACCTAGAGACAAAACCTGTACCTAGACACTATTTTTTAAATGATAGGGGAGAGATAATCTATACGACCATAGGTTATAGAAGTTTTGAGGGTTTTAATGAACTCTTAAATGAAGTAGACGAAGCAAAAAAAGATTAAGGAGATATATATGAAATTCGTACAAACAAACAAAGCGCCATCGGCAATAGGTCCATATTCACAAGCAGTAGTTGCAAATGGGATGGTTTTTACATCTGGGCAGATTGCACTTACTCCTGAGGGTGTTATGCTTGAGGATGATGTAGTAGTACAGACAAAACAGGTTCTAAAAAACTTACAAGCTGTTTTAGAAGAAGCTGGAGCTTCAATGGATAGTGTTATAAAAACTACAATATTTTTAGCTTCTATGGATGATTTTGTCACAGTAAATGAGATATATGCAGAAGCTTTTGGCTCTCATAAACCATCTCGCTCCACAGTAGCGGTTAAAACATTGCCAAAAAATGCCCTCGTTGAGATTGATGCCATAGCCCTTGTAAAATGAAAAAAGCACTTTTTTTACTCCTGCCAATGTTTATACATGCAGAGAGTTTAAAAGATATCTTAGAGTTTGCGTATCAAAATAACTCCATTTTAGAATCAAAAAAATATATAAAAAACGCAAAAGAGAGTGAAGTCGCTTCAAAACAAAATGCTTATTATCCAAAGATAGATATAGGCGCTTCATATAAAAATATAAGTGATGCCTCTCTTTTCCAGATAGAAGATACTTACGCTCTTTATGGGAAGTTTGAAGTAGATATATATGATGGCGGAGTAAAATCTGCACTACACGAGAAGGCAAAAAATGAGCTTCTCTCAACTACGCACGATGAGCTATTTACAAAAGAGACACTCTCTCTTGAGATAACAAAAGGCTTTTACACCATTTTAAGCCTAGAGGCACGTATGAAAGCAAAGCTTGACGCAAAAGCTTCTTTAGCAAAGCAACTAGAGAGAGTAGAGCAGTTTTATCAAGCAAGATTGGCTACACAAGATAGTGTAGAGAGACTTCAAGCGGCTTATGATAAAGAGATATATGAGATAGAGTCGTTAAATTTTGAGATGATAAGTGCTAAAAAATATCTAGAGCTACAAGTTGGCAAAAGCATAGATGCTCTTGAGTTGTCAAATTTTAAAGATGTTAACTCTTTGGAGTATGAACAGAGTGACTCTATAAAATCACTCTCTTATCAAGAGATAGCTATAAAAAGGGGTGCAGAGGCACAAGATGCTATCTACTACCCAAGCATAAAGTTAGAAGATATATATACAAAATATGAGTACGGAACTACAACACCAAATAATCCTCTTGAGATAGATAAGCAAAATGTAGCAATGATAAGTTTAAATATGACTATCTATGACAACAGCGTTGCAAGTAAGGCAAAAGAGGCTCTTGTGTTAAATGCAAAAGCTATAAATGAGCAGATAAAATACCGCACTAATGAGCAAAAAACAGAACAGAAGATAGCCCTGCAAAGAGTTAAGAGTCAAAAGCTAAAGATAAAAAGCGCTAAAAGCTCTTTAGTTGCTTCAAGCAGTGCGTTTGTTACAATAGAAGAGAAATACAGAGCCAGAATCGTTGATAATGTTACTTATCTTGATGCACTAAGTGCTAAAACAGAAGCAATGGCTACTTACGAGAGTTCACTTTATGAGCTTCAAATAGCCTATGCAATTTACTATTTTTACAGCGGTAAAAAACTAGAGGAGTTTATAGAGTGAGAAAAATATACTTAGCGCTACTGCTTTTAGCGTTTAATCTATCTGCACAAGAGGTTTATGCTAGTTTTTTTGTAAAAGCAATCCAAGATGCAACTCTAGCTTTTAATGCTGGAGGAGTGATAAAAAAGATGGATGTTGATGTCTCAAGCAGAGTTAAAAAAGGTGCTCTTTTGGCAGAACTTTACAATGAAGACTCACATGCACTTTTGAGTCTTGCAAAAGCTGATGTTGACAAAGCAGAAGTTGCTCTAAAATATGCCCAAAGAGATTATGAAAGAGAAGAAAAAGTCAAACATCTTGTTGATGAAGCTAGATTTGATACATTTGCATTTGCGTATGAGAGCGCGAAAACTTCACTTCAAAGTGCAAAAGCAAATCTAACATACAGAGAGGCTCTTTATAAAAAAACAGCTATCTATGCCCCGTTTGACGGCATTATCTATGAAAAAGATGCAGAAGTAGGCGATGTGGTAACGGAGATGCAGCCAAAGAGTGTGTTTAAAATTCAAAGCCAAAATAGAAGAAAACTCATCTTAGAGTTTGACCAAAAGTACTGGAGCATAGTTAAAGCTGGACAGACGTTTAAGTATAAGATAGATGGTGATGCAAGTGAGCACTCGGGCGTTATCTCAAAAATATATCCACATGTAAATGAGCAAAATCGAAAACTCATAGCAGAAGTTGAGGTTAAAGAGTTTTTAGTTGGACTCTTTGGCGATGGCTATATAGTAACAGACTCAAAAAAGTAACTAGATGTACAAACTATCAATCAAAAGACCAATCACGACACTTATGTATGTCCTCACGCTTGTAATATTTGGATACATAAGTTTCAAGGCAATGCCCTCAGCGCTCTTTCCAAATGTCGATTTTCCGATAGTAACCATTCAGACAAACTATGCAGGAGCAGAGGCTTCAACCATAGAGTCGCAGATAACAGACAAAGTCGAAGAGGCAATCTCAAGAATCGGCGGGATTGATAGCATAATATCTAGCAGTAGTGATGGAGTGAGTATAGTTACTGTAAAGTTTTTCTTAGAGCGTAACATCGATGAAGCTACAAATGATGTTCGAGACAAAGTTGCTTCCATCAGACTTCCAAGTGATGCCGAAGTACCACTTGTCAGTAAGCTAGATATTGGTGGCGCTTCTATCATAAATATATTTTTAACAGCAAAAACAGACAATCTAAAAGAGCTTATGCTCTTTGCAGACGAGAAGGTAAAACCTGCAGTGCAGAAGATTAATAATGTAGGCGCTATAAATATCATCGGATACAAAGATAGAGAGATAAAGATATTTCCAAGCCCACAAGCTCTTAACAAATATGAAATAACTATTGCTGAGTTAAACGACGCAATCTCAAAAGAAAACGTAAAAATCGGCGGTGGTAAGCTTATAACTAAAACTAAAGAGTTTATTTTAAAGACAAAAGCAGACGCTCTAAGCATAGAAGAACTTAGAGATATAAAGATAAAAGATAATATAAAGCTAAAAGAT
Source organism: Sulfurimonas limnophila (assembly GCF_059705345.1). Classification (NCBI taxonomy): domain Bacteria; kingdom Pseudomonadati; phylum Campylobacterota; class Epsilonproteobacteria; order Campylobacterales; family Sulfurimonadaceae; genus Sulfurimonas; species Sulfurimonas limnophila. The sequence continues at coordinate 1,557,348 of NZ_AP046127.1, read as the reverse complement.
ATCGCAACTGTTGAAGACTCCCTGAGTGATGCAAAAAGTTACGCTTCATACAATGGTGTTGAAGGTGTTATGCTTGAGGTTCAAAAAATCTCAGGGACAAATACGATAGATATAATCAAACGTGTCAAAAAAGTTGTTCCTCATCTTCAGAGTATGGCGGGAGAGAGATTTGGTGTTGAGGTTTTAAACGATACTTCTCCATTTATCATCAACTCTCTAAGTGATGTTGAGTTTGACCTTATTTATGGGGCGATATTGGCTTCAATCATCGTTTTTGTTTTTCTAAGAAACATTACAATCACGCTAGTATCCGCACTTACTATCCCATCTTCTATTTTTGGTACATTTGCTTTGATGGACTACATGGGTTTTGAGCTAAATAAAATGACGCTAATAGGTCTAACATTGGCTATTGGGATAATTATAGATGACGCTATTGTTGTAATTGAGAATATATACAAAAAGATGGAAGAGGGTCTGGGCAAATACGAAGCAGCTTACGAAGGCACAAAAGAGATGGCTTTTACAATCCTAGCAATCTCTGCAATGCTTCTTGCTGTATTTGTCCCTGTATCGTTTATGAGCGGGATTGTTGGAAAGTTTTTTGAGAGCTTTGCTATGACAGTAGGCTTTGCTATCATCATCTCATACACCATAGCACTAAGCTTCATTCCAAGCTTGAGTGCTAGAGTTTTACGTAAAGATGAGAGTAAGTTCTACAACATGACTGAGCCGTTCTTTAGGGCAATAGAGCGTTTTTATGAAGCTATACTAAAAAAGGTTTTAAGGTTTAAGTATTTGGTTCTTCTTGGAGTCTTTTTACTATTTTTTGCTTCTCTTAGCCTCTTTCCAAAAATAGGTATGGATTTTATACCAAAAGAGGATAAAGCAGAGTTTGAGATAAAAATCAAAGCAGATGCCTCGGTATCACTGCAAGAGATGGTTAAAAAATCAAAAACAGTTGAAGATTTGGTTAGAAAAAATCCTCATGTTGAGTACACAACCCTAAGCGTTGGCTACAACACTACACAAGAGAAACATAAAGCACTCATCTATGTAAAACTTACCCCTAAAGACAAAAGAGAGTTAAATCAAGAGCAAATTATCCAAGGCTTTAGAGAAAGCCTAGAGCCTTTTAAGAGGGAGATGTTTATAACTGCTTCAGCTATTCCAGATATAAAGGGTGCAGGGGTGAGTGTCCCTTATCAGATAGTTTTAAAATCTGATTCGTTTGAAGATTTACAGCGTGGTAAAGAAAATCTTGTTGCTTATTTGGCGAAAAAAGATGGATTTATGGATATTGATACAGATTTGGATGACCAGAAACAGCAGATTGATATAAATATACTAAGAGAAAATGCTTCACTCTACGGTGTCTCAGCTTCACAAATCGCAGAGGCAATAGCGATTGCGTTTTCAAGTGATTTGGAAATCTCATACTTTGAAGAGAGTGGTAAACAGTACAATGTAACACTTAGATTTAGCGATGAGAGCAGAGTCTCACTTGAGGATATAAAAAAGATACAGGTAAGAAGCAGAGATAAAAAACTAATCTATCTTGATGGTCTGGTTGAGTTTAAAGACTCATATGCTCTAGGAGCTATTAATCACTTTGACCGTCAAAGAGAAGTTACAATCTTTGCTGACTTGTTTGGGCTTGATTTAGGTAGCTCTATTGAGTACACAAAAGAGAAGATAACTTCACTTTTACCCTCAGGCGTAGAGTACAGATTTACAGGGTTTGCTGAGGAGATGGGTAAAACCGCTGATGCGTTTGGCGTTGCAATCGGTCTTAGCGTTATTTTGATGTTTATCATTCTAGCCATTCTCTACGAGTCGCTTATCCAACCTATCATCATCATGGTTGCACTTCCTCTTAGTATCATAGGTGTGATTTTGGCTCTATATATCTCTGGACTTCAGTTTTCTCTTTTTGTAATGATAGGATTTATGCTTCTTATGGGAATGGTTGGAAAAAATGCAGTTTTGCTAGTTGACTTTGCAAACCACGCACAAGAGCATGGCAAAGATACAGATGAAGCACTCCTTGAAGCTGGACGTAAAAGAGTCCGCCCAATCCTTATGACTACTCTTGCGATGGTCTTTGCAATGCTTCCTTTAGCTCTAAGCTCTGGACTTGGAAGTGAGACAAAAGCTCCAATGGCTATTTCCATCATAGGCGGACTCTTAAGCTCAATGTTTTTAACACTTCTCATAGTTCCTGTGATATATAAAATAATAAGCCCACTTGATAGATACTTAAGAGGGTTTTATGAATCAAAGAAGGTAGTTGATTAAGTCATATCAAATGCTTCTAGTTGTAGAATAAATACAGGTACTTTTGCATAATTGTCTGTTATCTAGAAGATAGTGAGAGAGGAGGGTATTATGAAAAAAATAGGGCAGAGTAAAAAAGAGATATATTTTATAGTTTATCTATTTATAGTTATTGCTGTTGTTGCCATAATATCAAAAACATTTAGTTTTTATCAGATGTATGATGTAAGTGAAGCAGATGCTGCGACTTACAAATATACTCTAAATGTCTCCAACTCCGCTCTTTTAATAAAATCAGATATTTATAAAATTCATAAAAATATGAAAGACATTGTCCTAGCAAAATCAGATGAAGAAGTACAAAAACTAATCAAAGAGATTGAGCTAACACAGAAAAATGTTTATAGTAACTTTGATATTATCAAAAATAATATATCTACAAACCATGGCTTAACACTTTTAAAAGAGACAAAAGATGTATTTGAAGATTGTCAACCAGTTCGTGATGCAATTATTTCTCTTATTGATAGTAACTATATAGCACAAGTCATAGAGATTGCTAAAAATTCAGAGCCAAATCATGTGCAAAAGCTTGAGAACTCAGTTAGTAACCTTTATGATTATGTGCATAATAGAGCCGATTATCTAAAAACTGTTTCAGATGAAAATTTTAAAAAGCTGATATTAATCGACTTTTTTGCATCGATATTACTTCTAATCTCTTTTATTTTAATTGTTTATTACACCATAAATCGTATTTCAAATTATCTATATAAAAATGAGCATCTAAATAGTGTTCTATCTGTTATAAGAGATGTAAATCAGATTATAATAAGAGAAAAAAACATTGATAAATTAATCCAATAAATATGTGATACCTTAGTCTCAAAGCATGTTTTTGGGAGTGCTTGGATAGTTTTGTATGATAATTTTAAAGTGCCTAAATATATATACACAACAGACAAAAGCCACAATGCAGATATGTTTGTAGAGAAGATAAAGAGTGGCTGGATACCTAAGTGTATAGAAGCCTCAAGAGAGGATAGTTCCTATTTTATAGAAAATTCTGATGAGCAGTGCCTAGAGTGTCTTTTAAAAGATATACATAACGTTAAGAGCGCTTTTAATCTAGAACTAAAATATAAAGATAAAGTTTTTGGATATTTAACTCTTCGTATAGATAAAAAATATATTAAAGATAGTGATGATAAAGAGCTTCTCTTAGAAGTTGCTGGAGATATAGCTTATGCTCTAAACAACGTTGAAGTAGAACAAGATATAGCTGAGCTACAAGAGCTTTATGACAATAGCATGAACAGCCTTGAAAATTTGTTTTTTGCAAAAGACAGAAATTTAATATACTTAACATGTAACAGAGCTTTTGAGAAATTTACAGGGAAATCAAAAAATGAGATTATTGGTAAAAGTGATTATGATATTTTTGATAAAGAGTTTGCAGATTTTCTGTCTCAACATGACGAACAGATACTTTATGGTAAAGCTTCAAAGTTAAATTATGATTGGGTAACTTATCCTGATGGCAAAAGAGTTTATATACTTACTACAAAGTCCCCGCTATTAAACTCTGATGGTGAGATTATAGGTCTTGTAGTAAACTCGGTAGATATAACTGAACAAAAAAAATCACAAGAAGCTTTGATTGAGAGTGAAAAACGATTTAAACAGCTTATGAAAGAGTCTCCATCTGTTATGGAAGTGTATGATAAAGATGGCTTACAGATAGAGGTAAACCGTGCTTATGAAGTTTTATGGGGTTTTGCCGCAACTGTTACAGTTAATAAATTTAATCTTTTAAAGAGCAAAGAGGTAGAAAAAACAGGCTTATTAAAGTATATAGAACAAGCTTACGCAGGAGAGAGTGTTACTGTTCCGCTATATGAGTTTGATTCAAGAGGAGATACAGAAGCTGGAGAGGGAAGAGTGCGCACTTTAAATACACGTATTTATCCCCTTAAAGACTCTTTGGGAAATGTTGAAAATATTGTAATTTTACACGAAGATGTTACAGATAGAGAAAGGTCTCTCTTAGAACTGGAACAAAAAAAGAGAGAGCTAGAAAAAATAATTCAAGAAGCACCAAATCCTATTATGCTTCATAATGAAAAAGGAAAAGTTGTTTTAGTAAACAAAGCATGGAAGACTCTCAGCGGATACAGCTATAACGAAATAGATACTATTGAAAAATGGACACAAAAAGCTTATGGTAAAGAGATGCCTATCGTAAAAGAATATATAGACAAACTTTATAAACTTGATGCAAAAACTGAAGAGGGAGAGTACTCTATTTTCACTAAAAATGGAGATACTGTTATTTGGCAGTTTAGCTCCGCTCCGCTTGGAGTTATAGACGGAAGCCGTGTTGTGATAAGCTCGGCTATGGATATTACAGAGCTAAAGAAAAAAGATGAGTTGATGATGGCACAATCACGCCATGCAGCTATGGGAGAGATGATAGGAATGATAGCTCATCAGTGGAGACAGCCAATAAGCATAGTTTCTATGATAGCAAACAACATGCTTCTTGATACCGCTCTTGGAAATTTTGACGCAAATAAAGCAGATGATTATTCAAAAGATATTCTAAAGCAAACAGAGTATTTGTCAAAAACTATTGATGATTTTAGAAATTATTTCAAGCCAGACAAAAGTGTCTCCAAAATAAATTTAAAAAATATAGTAGATGAAGTATATTCAATAGTCAAAGATAGTCTAAAAAATAATAGTATCAGATTTGAAACTTCTTATGATTCTAAAACAGAGATAAATGGATACCCAAGAGAAGTTATGCAGGTTCTTGTAAATATAATAAATAATGCAAAAGACGCGCTAGTATCAAATAAAACAGAGAATGCTCTTATTGAAGTTAATGTTTTTGAAGATGAGACGCACGTAAATATAAAAATATGCGATAATGGAGGAGAGATAAAAAGTGAAATACTCCCAAAAATATTTGACCCATATTTTACAACTAAAGATGAAAAGAATGGAACAGGTATCGGTCTTTATATAAGCAAAATGATTGTCGAAGATCATTTACAAGGCAAGATAGAGGTATCAAACATAAAAGAAGGGGTCTGCTTTATAGTAAAACTACCTAAATGCGGAGAAAAAAAATAGTGCAGATGATTAATGAGCTTATAAATTCAATAAAAGATAAATCTAAAGAGATTTCAATTCTCTATGTTGAAGATGAAGAGAAACTGCGCGATGAGATGTTCTCTTTTTTAAGTAAATTATTTATGCATGTAGAAACAGCTCAAGACGGCAGAGAAGGCCTTAAAAAGTATCTGATTAACAGACCTGATATTGTTATAACTGATATTGGAATGCCAAATATGGATGGTTTAGAACTGATACAAGAGATAAAAAAAGTCGATGAAAAGCAAGAAGTGGTTGTTATCTCTGCCTATACCGATTCTGATTATTTGATACAGTCTATAAAGCTTGGGGTTAGTGGCTATATTATAAAACCTATGAATTATGAGCAAATTTTAAAAACAGTTGCTCAATCTATCGATAAAATAAGTGCATTTCGCGAAAATGAAATTTATAAAACACAACTAGAGGATATGGTTGGGCAGAGAACAGCAAAAATATTTACTCTGCAAAATAAACTTGTTTCAAACCACAAACAGATGCTACTCTCTTTTGTAAAGATGATAGAGGGACGAGATACATATACTGGCGGACATAGCGAGAGAGTTGCGATATACTCTAGAGATATTGCTCGTGCTATGGGGTTTGGACAAAAAGAGTGTGATTTGATTTATGAAGCTGGAATACTGCATGATATAGGAAAAATCATAACTCCTGATGCTATCTTGCTCAAACCAGTAAAACTTACAGATGAAGAGTATGCTTTGATAAAAATGCATGTAAGTACAAGTTTTTCAATTTTATCTGATATACCAATGTACAAGGAACTAGCAGACATTGTTTATGCTCATCATGAATATTATGATGGAAGCGGTTATCCAAGAGGACTAAAGGGCGAAGAGATACCTCTGTTCTCACGGATTATGACAATCGCCGACTCATTTGATGCAATGACAACTAGCAGAGTATATAAACCTAAAAAAAGTAAATATGAAGCGATAGAGGAGCTAAAAAAATTTAAAGCAAAGTATTACGATCCAAAAATTGTAGATATAGCAGTTAATGTTTTAGCAACTTTTGATATTGATGAGAGCATAAACCAAGAGGCAGAGACACTTATCGATGATGCACGTTTTGCATACTTCTATAAAGATTCACTTACACATCTTTACAATCACTACTATTTTGATTTTATAATAAATAAAAGTAAAAATGAAAATCTTTTTGTCTGTCTACATATACTCTATATAAGAAATTTTACCGCTTACAACAAGAAAAATGGCTGGGACGCAGGAGATATTTTTCTAAAAAAGTTTGCAGCATATTTAAGAGCAGAATATAAAAACTTTAAAATTTTTCGTATTTTCGGCGATGATTTTGTACTTTTGAAACATGAGCATGAAGATATAGATATAGATAAAATAAATGCTAATGAACTGTTTAAAAATAGTACTCTTGAGTGTGAACATAAACACTTTAATTTAAAAAAAATAAATATACAAAGCTATAAAGATTTGGAGTAGTTAAATAAAATAGCAGATTTAATCTTGAGCTCTTAATACCGCATTTGATACTTTTAAAGACAAAACCATTTGCTAAAAAAAACATCTGTTTATAAGAGAGATTGAAAATTGCTATTAAAGTAAAATAATCGTTTAAATAAGGTAATTATGTTTAAGTTAAACAAAACTTAAAGCTACTGAGAGTATAATTCCGAACTTTTTGTAGAAACGAAATCGATAAAAGCATTAGATTTATGTTTTTTGAGAGCTATAAGTATTTAAAGATTTAAGGAATTGTATATGTACGCAATTATCAAAAACGGTGGCAAGCAGTATAAAGTTCAAGAAGGTGACATTTTATTATTTGATAGAATGACTCTTGAGCCTAAAGCTACTTTTGAAATCAAAGAAGTTCTTGCTGTTAACGCAGGCGAACTTAAAATGGGAGCACCTTTTGTAGAAGGAGCTGTTGTAACTGCTGAAGTTATTAATGAAGGTCGTGAGAAAAAAGTTATTACCTTTAAAAAGCGTCGTCGTAAAGACTCTAAAGTTAAAAGAGGCTTTAGAAGAGACTATACACGCGTTCGTATTACAAAAATCGCAGCATAATTTTAAGCTGTAAAATTAACTAAGGAGATTCAAGATGGCACATAAAAAAGGTCAGGGAAGTACACAAAATAATCGTGACTCGGCTGGTAGAAGACTTGGTGTTAAAAAGTATGGTGGAGAGGTTGTAATACCTGGTAACATCATCATTCGCCAAAGAGGAACTAAAATTCATCCAGGTAAAAATGTTGGTATGGGAAAAGACCATACAATTTTTGCTCTAGTTGCTGGTGTTGTAACTTTTCACAGAAAAGATAAAAAACGTCAACAAGTTTCTATCGTTCCTGCTGCATAATTTATAATATTTGGGCTTCTGCCCAGATGTTTCTCTTCAAATATTAGGTTTTTACACCTAGATAATTTAAATATTTAACAATTTACTCTTTTGATATAGTTTATTTTTAAGTATTAACACTCAAGGATTTTCATGTTTACAGATGTCGTAGAACTTACAGTTTCTTCAGGAAAAGGCGGACAAGGTTGTGTCTCTTTTCGTCGTGAAAAATTCGTTATTAACGGTGGCCCAAACGGTGGCGATGGCGGAAAAGGTGGTGACATCTGGTTTAAATGCGATAACAATACGCACACCCTTTCACATTTTCAAAAGAAAATGCATATAAAAGCAGATAACGGTGCTCCAGGTGAGAGTACAAATATGGCTGGAAAATCAGGTGTAAAAAAAGTAATCATAGTTCCTCCAGGTACACAAATAATAGATATGGACAGCAATGAAGTAGTGTTTGACATGCTTAAAGATGGACAAGAAGAACTTTTTATTAGCGGTGGAAAAGGTGGACTTGGAAATACTCACTTTAAGTCATCTACTAACCAAAGACCAACATATGCTCAACCAGGTGAAAAAGGTGAGACAAGAAGAATTAAGTTAGATCTTAAGCTTATTGCAGATGTTGGATTGGTTGGCTTTCCAAATGTAGGGAAATCGACTCTAATCTCAACTGTATCAAATGCACGTCCAGAGATTGCAAACTATGAGTTTACAACACTTACTCCAAAGCTAGGTCAAGTAAATATAGGTGATTTTGAGTCATTCATCATGGCAGATATTCCTGGGATTATTGGCGGAGCACATGAGGGCAAAGGTCTTGGTATAGAGTTTTTAAGACATATTGAGAGAACACAAATACTTCTATTTATGGTAGATTTGGCTTCATACAGAGATTTAAGAGAGCAGATAGAGACGCTAAAGGCAGAAGTTGCTGCATTCTCCGATAAGCTTGGAAGTAGCAAATATGCGATAGCACTAACAAGAGCAGATGTTGTTTCACAAGATGAGATTGCTGACTTGGTAAATAGTTTCTTTGATATTGTAGGAGTTAAAGCTAGTAAAAACAATGAGCTTGGCTTTGATGAAAAGATTCCTTACTTTATTCAAAATAGCGCAGATGAGACTCTTGGATATGATAGAACAATTCCATACTTTGTTCTGCCAATCTCTTCAGCAATAAACAAAAATATAGAACCGCTTAAACATGCACTATTTAACCTTGTTCAAACAAATAGAATTTATAGTAAGTAATTTTTAAATTATAGAGATAAAAAAATGAAAAGAGTTGTTGTTAAAGTTGGAAGCGCAGTACTAACAGAAAATGATGCGATAGCATTACAGAGGATGAGAAATTTAGTTGATTTCTTGGTTGAACTTAGAAAAAGCTCTGAAGTGATACTTGTTTCATCTGGTGCCGTTGCTGCTGGATATACAGCACTAAAGTTAGATAGAAGCATACTTCAAAATAAACAAGCACTAGCCTCTATCGGACAACCAATACTTATGAAAAAATACGCTAAAAAATTTGCTACTCACGATATTTTAACGGCTCAGGTTTTAGTAACTGCAGCAAATTTTAAAATGGAAGATGAGAGCAGAAAAATCAAAGATACAGTTGATACACTTTTATCAAATGGAGTTATTCCCATTATAAACGAGAATGATGCGACAACTACAAAAGAGTTAGTGGTTGGAGATAATGATCAACTATCAGCGTATGTAGCAAAATATACAGACTCAAATTTACTGATAATCCTATCGGATATTGATGCATATTATGACAAAGATCCAAGAATGTTCTTGGATGCTAAAGTTTTAAAAATCGTAAATAGTATTAACGCTGATGAGTTAGAGAAAGATGCAACTCCTCATGGAGCTTTTGCAACAGGTGGAATTTTAACAAAACTAAAAGCTGCTAACTATCTTTTGAATAATAAAATAGATATGGTTCTTACAAGCGGATATAATTTAGATGATATAAAAAGCTTAATGCTAGAGGGCAATCACACAGGCGGAACTCTCTTTACATGCAGTAATTAATGAAAATTATTTTCATGGGGACACCTGATTATGCAGCTCATATCTTAGAGAGATTGATACAAAGCAAAAATATAGATGTAGTGGCACTATTTACACAGCCTGACAAGCCAGTAGGGCGTAAAAAAATTTTAACTTCTCCTGCTGCAAAAAACATAGCTCTCAAATATAATATCGAAATTTATCAACCAAATCGCCTAAGAGATGAAGAGATAATTGCAGAAATTACAAGCATAGAGTGTGATTATATTGTTGTAGCAGCATATGGTCAGATACTTCCATTAAAGATACTTGGACATGCTCCTTGTATAAATTTACACGCATCTATTTTGCCACAATATAGAGGTGCAAGTCCAATTCAACAAACACTACTGCACGGCGACACTAAAACAGGCGTAACTGCTATGCTGATGAATGAAGGACTAGATACTGGAGATATTTTAAAAATAAATGAGGTAGAAGTTGATGAAAATGAGATGTCGGAATCTCTATTTGCAAAACTTACTGAAATTGCATCTGATTTAACTATTGATGTGTTAGAAAACTTTGCAAAATATACTCCAAAAAAACAAGATGACTCTCTATCTTCACACTGTAAAAAAATAACTAAACAAGATGGCGAGATAGAGTTTGATAACGCTTCTGTAATCTTTAATAAATATCGCGCATTTACTCCATGGCCAGGAATTTATCTCTCTTCAGGATTGAAACTAAAAAACATTGAGTTAGTTGAGTGTGAGAGTGAAAATATGAGTGGTAAAATTTTAGATATTCAAAAAGATGGAATCATTGTTGGGTGCAACAAGGGAAGCATTAAAATAATATCTATTCAGCCAGAGTCAAAAAACGAGATGTCAGCACTCTCTTATATAAACGGAAAAAGATTAAATATTGCAGATACTCTCTCTTGAGTGCGTAGATTCCACACAAAAATATCTAAAAGAGTTGATTTTAGAAAAAAAAATTACTCCTCCTTATGCAGTAGTAGCAGATGTACAAACGGATGGAATAGGTAGTAGAGGAAATGAGTGGAGCTCAATTAAAAATAACCTTTTTTTATCATTCGTAATTTCATTTGCCGAGTTGCCAAAAGATTTAAAACTAGAGTCAGCATCTATTTATTTTTCTTATATTTTAAAAGAGACGTTAGAAGAGCTTGGTTCAAAAGTTTGGCTTAAATGGCCAAATGATTTTTATGTAAATGATAAAAAAATTGGTGGAATGATTACAAATGTAGTTAATGAGTGCGTTCTTTGTGGTGTTGGATTAAATATAGTTGATGCACCGGAGAATTTTGCCAAGCTAGATATCATTTTGGAGAGGAATTTTTTAGTAGAGAGATTTTTTGCCAATATCGAAAAAAAGAGCTTATGGAAGCAAGTTTTTAGCAAATATAAGTTAGAATTTGACAAGAATCAAAACTTTTACACGCACGATAAAAATTTAATAATTTCTTTAGGTAATGCCTCATTGCAAGATGATGGCTCAATTGTAATTAACGGCGAGAGGATATATAGCAGACGATGAGTGAAGTGATTGTAATCGCAAATCAAAAAGGCGGTGTTGGTAAAACTACTACTGCCGTAAACTTAGCTGCATCACTTGCCGTAGCAGAAAAAAAAGTACTCTTAATTGACTCAGACCCTCAGGCAAATGCTACAACTTCACTAGGTTTCCATCGAAATGATTATGAGTTTAATATCTATCATGTATTGATAGGCACAAAAAAACTAAAAGATATTATCTTAAAATCTGAACTTCCAACACTACATTTAGCACCATCAAATATTGGTTTGGTTGGTATAGAAAAAGAGTACTATGATGCTCAAAACTCAAAAGGTCGTGAGCTTTTACTTAAAAAAGCATTGGCAAGTGTATTAAAAGATTATGATTATATTATTATAGACTCTCCACCGGCACTTGGACCAATGACGATAAATGCACTCTCAGCATCAAACTCTGTAATTATTCCTATTCAGTGTGAATTTTTTGCTCTTGAAGGATTGGCACAACTTTTAAACACTGTGAAGTTAGTTAGAAAATCAATTAATCAAAAGTTAGTTATTAAAGGTTTTTTGCCAACAATGTTTAGTGCTCAAAATAACTTATCAAAGCAAGTTTTTGCAGATTTAAAACAACACTTTAGCGCTAAACTTTTCAAAGACACAGATGGGGAGATTATTGTTGTTCCTAGAAATGTAAAATTAGCAGAATCACCATCATTTGGTAAGCCTGCGATTTTATATGATGTAAAATCTATGGGTTCTATCTCTTACCAAAATTTAGCACAAGCGATTATGAAAGAATGAAGACGCAAAGATTAGGAAGAGGCTTAGGTGAACTTTTAGGTGAAATCGAAGAGGCTTATGAGAATGAAGTTTCTCATAAAGATTCAATTGTAGAGATTTCTCTTAAGGATATAAGACCAAACCCATATCAGCCAAGAAAACATTTTGAAGAGAGTTCACTTCTTGAGCTTGGAGAGTCTATAAAAAATGATGGCTTAATACAGCCAATTATAGTTACAGAGGATGTTGATGGTTATGTTCTTATAGCAGGAGAGAGAAGACTTCGTGCATCTAAATTGGTAAAGTTAAAAACAATTCGCGCAATTGTTTTAAATAGCGATGAGCAGAAGATGAGACAGTTTGCGCTTATTGAAAATATTCAGAGAGATGAACTTAACTCTATTGAGTTGGCACATGCATATGGTGAACTTATTAAGCTTCACAATATTACACAAGAAGAACTATCAACTAAAATTCATAAAAGCAGAACACACATAACAAATACTATTCGTTTATTACAGCTTTCTCAAAAAACACAAAGAGCTCTTGTTGAGAAAAAAATTACAACAGGACATGCAAAAGTTTTAGTTGGACTTGATGAAAAACAACAACAGTTAATAGTAAATTCTATTATTGGGCAAAAATTAAGTGTTAGAGAAGTTGAAGCAACAATTAAAAGTATTAAAAATACTAATTGTGAACCAAAAGAAAAATCAAAAGAAGTTCAGTATGATTTTGGAGATATAAAAGAGAGATTACTAGAGCTTGGATTTGTGGCAAAAAGTTCAAATAAAAGTTTAACTATTGAGTTTAAAAATGAGCTACAGTTAGAACAATTTTTAATAAATTTATCAAAATAAATTTATTAGATACCTACATTTTTTTACATTATGTATAAAAAATATAAAAAAAAATTAAAAATTTTATCAGTTTAACAATTCTTTTAATTTTAAAATAGTATAATCACGCAACTTTTAGGAGGTGCTATGTTAGATATAAACCCGATACTACTTGTAGCTACATTGATCGTGTTTCTTACTCTTATTGCCGTTCTAAACAGTTGGCTTTACAATCCATTATTTGCTTATATGAGTAAAAGAGATGAAGATATCAAAAAAGACCTAGAAAAAGTAGGCTCTAATGATGATGAAATCAATGAACTTGAATTAAAAGCAAAATCAATAATTGCAAATGCTAAATTGGAAGCTTCGGCCCTGAGAGAAAAAGTTATTGCGGATGCTAAAGATTTAGCAGAGAGTAAAATAGAAGCAAAACGTGCTGAATTAGCTAGTCAGTATTTAGAGTTTGAGCAGTTACTTGCTCGTACTCGTGAACAGTTAAGTGGTGATTTAAAATCACAAATACCACTGTTTAAAGAAGCTGTTAAAGCTAAATTTAGTCAAATATAAGGATGTTGTGTGAGTAGAATTTTAGTATTTATGCTAATGATATCAACATATGCATTGGCATCTAGTGGTAATGCAGAGACTGATATTGTCCAAAGAACGGTTAACTTTTTACTGTTTGCTGGACTTGTTTGGTATCTTATAGCGGAGCCGGCAAAGAACTATTTTGCATCAAGAAGCAACTCTATTGCTGATGAGATGAAAAAAGTTCAAGACAAGTTAAAAGAGTCTGTTTCTCTAAAAAAAGATGTTCTTGCTAAAGTTGTAGCTGCAGAAAAGTTTGCTACAGATTTAGTAATAAGCTTAAAAAAAGAGAATAAAGTTTTAAATGACACAATCATGGCACAGTGCGAAAGTGATATCGAAATAATGATAAAGCAACAAGCTGCGCTTATGGAATTTGAACAGAGAAAAATGGTTCGAAGTGTTGTTGAAAACACACTAAGTGAAGTTTTAAGTCAAAGTGATGATTCTTTTGACAAAGAAGCTATGGCTAATGTTATCTTAAAGAAGGTGGCATAAATGGAAGAGTTGATTGCAAAGAGATATCTCAAAGCTATTAAACAACGTTCTAATGCAGAGTCGATGCAGGAGATAGCTTTGATATTTTCTATATTATCTGAAGCTTTTAATAATAAAAAATTTATTCAAATTATTAATAACCCAGATGTAAGCAGAGATCAAAAATCAGAAATTTTATTGGCAGCTGTTAAGTCAGCAGGTCATAAAGATGTTGAAAATTTAATTAAACTGCTTGCTGAGCATAATCGTATAAATATCATTCCTGCAATTGCAGAAGTAATGAGAAAAGATATTGCCAAAACTAATAAAGTTTATAACGGAATCGTGTATAGCGATAGTGTTGTAGATTCAAAGGTTATGGAAGATTTAGGCAATGGATTAGGTAGTAAATTTAATTCTAAAATATCATTAAAGCTTGTAAAAGATAACTTTAACGGTATAAAAGTAGATGTTGAAGACCTTGGTGTTGAGATTAGTTTCTCAAAAGCAAGAATCAATAATCAAATGATAGAACACATTATAAAAGCAATTTAACTTTCAACGAGAGGAGACGTGTAGTGGTAACAAAAATTCAAGCTGATGAAATCAGCTCAATAATTAAAGAACGTATTGATAACTTTGAACTAAGTGTTGATATAAATGAGACAGGTAAAATTGTTTCGTATGCTGATGGTGTTGCGCAAGTTTATGGACTAAACAATGTTATGGCAGGAGAAATGGTAGAGTTTGAAGAGGGAACAAGAGGTTTAGTTATGAACCTTGAGGAGAGCACAGTAGGTGTTGTTATCCTAGGAGCAGGCTCTTTATTGAAAGAGGGTATGTCTGTAAAAAGACTAGGTCGTCTTCTTCGTGTTCCAGTTGGTGATGCACTTCTTGGTCGTGTTGTAAACGCACTTGGTGAGCCTATTGATGGAAAAGGTCCTATTGAAACAACTGAGACTCGTTTCGTTGAAGAAAAAGCTCCTGGTATTATGGCTCGTAAATCAGTTCACGAACCTCTTGCTACTGGTATTAAAGCAATTGATGCTCTAGTTCCAATTGGTAGAGGTCAAAGAGAACTTATTATTGGTGATAGACAAACTGGTAAAACAACAGTTGCACTTGATGCTATTATCAATCAAAAAGGTAATGGTGTTATCTGTATCTATGTTGCTATTGGGCAAAAAGAGTCAACAGTTGCACAAATTATTCGTCGTTTAGAAGATCATGGCGCTATGGAATATACAATTGTTGTTTCTTCAACTGCTGCTGAAGCAGCGGCTCTTCAATTTTTAGCTCCATATACTGGTGTTACAATGGGTGAATATTTCCGTGATAACGCTAGACATGGTTTAATTGTTTATGATGATTTAAGTAAACATGCAGTTGCATATCGTGAAATGTCACTTATCCTTCGTCGCCCTCCAGGTCGTGAAGCTTATCCTGGTGACGTTTTTTATATTCACTCTCGTCTATTGGAGAGAGCTGCAAAAGTTTCTGATGAAAGAGGTGCTGGTTCTTTAACTGCTCTACCAATTATTGAAACTCAAGCAGGTGACGTATCGGCTTATATCCCAACAAACGTAATTTCAATTACTGACGGACAGATTTTCTTAGAGACTGAACTATTTAACTCAGGTGTACGTCCAGCTATTAACGTCGGTCTTTCTGTATCTCGTGTTGGTGGTGCTGCTCAAATTAAAGCTACTAAACAAGTTGCAGGAACACTTAGACTTGACCTTGCACAGTATCGTGAATTACAAGCATTTGCTCAATTTGCATCTGATCTTGATGAATCATCACGTAAACAGCTTGAGCGTGGACAAAGAATGGTCGAAGTTCTAAAACAACCACCTTTTTCTCCTCTTTCTGTAGAAAAGCAAGTATTGATTATTTTTGCTGGTAATGAAGGTTTCTTTGATGACATGGCGCCATCAAATGTAGTTCGTTTTGAAGCTGAGTTGTATCCATTTATTGAAGCATCTTATCCTCAAATTTTTGAAAATATTAGAAGTACTTCTAAAGTAGATGATAATACCAATGCATTAATGAAAAAAGCACTTGAAGAGTTCAAAGCTAGCTTTATAGTAGCGTAAGGATAACTTAATGGCAAACTTGAAAGATATTCAAAGACAGATTAAGAGTGTTTCTAATACTCAAAAGACGACTCGTGCAATGAAGCTTGTATCAACTGCAAAACTTCGTCGTGCTGAGGAGCTTGCAAAGCGCTCTCGTCTATATGCTGCAAAAATGAATCAGGTAATTGCCGAAATTGCTGGACGTATCAAATGCAATAAAGTTGGAGGAATTGACAATCGCTGTTTCTTAGAGATTGAAAATCCAAAAACGATTGACATTATTTTTGTAACTGCTGATAAAGGTTTATGTGGCGGATTTAATATTCAAACTATTAAAGCTGTTAAAAAACTTTTAGCAGAGTACAAAGCAAAAAATGTAAAAGTACGTTTACGTGGAATCGGTAAAAAAGGAATTGAATTTTTTAAATACAATGAAGTTGAACTTTTTGACTCAGTTGCAAATCTTAGTTCAAAACCTGATAAAGAGATTTCTGATGAATTTATCTTGACTTCAATAGAAGATTTTAAAGATGGAAAAGTAGATGCTCTTTACCTTGTATACAATGGTTACAAGAACATGATAACACAAGAGTTGCATATCAGCAAAATATTGCCGGTAGATGCTACTCAATTTGAATGTACTGAAGCAGAAAAATCAATGCTTGAAGTTGAAGCTCAAGATGAAGAGAAGATGTTGGATTCTTTAGTAAATAGATATGCACAATATGCAATGTACTATTCACTAATAGATTCTGTTGCTGCTGAGCATAGTGCTAGAATGCAAGCAATGGATACGGCTACAAACAATGCAAAAGATATGGTTAAGTCATTAAATGTTAAATTTAATAAAGCTAGACAAGCAGCTATTACAACAGAACTTATAGAGATTATAAGTGGTGTGGAGTCTATGAAATAATGGAGAAAAATATGATTGGTAAAATTAGCCAGGTTATGGGCCCGGTTGTTGATGTTGATTTTGATGGTTATCTTCCAATAATTAATGAAGCAATCGAAGTTAGTATAAATTTAGAAGGTACACAAACTCGTTTAGTACTTGAAGTTGCAGCACACTTAGGTGACGGTCGTGTTAGAACGATTGCAATGGATATGAGTGAAGGTTTAGTTCGTGGAATGGATGCAACAGCTACTGGTTCTCCAATTAAAGTCCCAGTTGGAGAGAAAGTACTTGGACGTATTTTCAATGTAATTGGTGAAACTATCGATGACGGTGAACAAGTAACTGATGCTCCAATGTGGTCAATCCATCGTCAGCCTCCAGCTTTAGTTGAGCAATCAACTACAACAGAGATGTTTGAAACAGGTATCAAAGTTGTTGACTTACTTGCACCATATTCAAAAGGTGGTAAAGTTGGATTGTTCGGTGGTGCAGGTGTTGGTAAAACAGTTATCATTATGGAGCTTATTCATAACGTTGCAATGGGGCATGACGGTCTATCTGTTTTTGCTGGTGTTGGTGAGAGAACTCGTGAGGGTAATGACCTTTATCACGAGATGAAAGATTCTAACGTTTTGGATAAAGTTGCACTGTGTTATGGTCAAATGAGTGAGCCTCCAGGAGCACGTAACCGTATTGCACTAACAGGTCTTACGATGGCTGAGTACTTTAGAGATGAAAAAGGTCTAGATGTATTGATGTTTGTTGATAATATCTTCCGTTTCGCTCAATCAGGTTCAGAGATGTCTGCACTTCTTGGTCGTATCCCTTCAGCTGTTGGTTACCAACCAACTCTTGCTCGTGAAATGGGTGCACTTCAAGATAGAATTACATCTACAAAAAATGGTTCAATTACATCTGTTCAAGCTGTATACGTACCTGCGGATGACTTAACTGACCCGGCTCCAGCATCAGTTTTTGCTCACTTAGATGCAACAACTGTTCTTAACCGTAAAATTGCTGAAAAAGGTATCTATCCTGCAGTTGATCCATTGGATTCATCTTCAAGATTACTTGATCCACAAATTTTAGGTGAAGAGCATTATGGTGTTGCTCGTGGTGTACAACAAACACTTCAAAAGTATAAAGATTTGCAAGATATTATTGCGATTCTTGGTATGGATGAACTTTCTGAAGATGATAAAAATGTTGTAGAACGTGCTCGTAAAATTGAAAAATTCTTGTCTCAACCGTTTTTCGTTGCTGAAGTATTTACTGGTTCTCCAGGTAAATATGTTTCTTTAGCTGACACTATCAAAGGTTTCAAAATGATTCTAAGTGGTGAGTGTGACCATATGCCAGAAAGTTCTTTCTATATGGTTGGTGGTATTGATGAGGCTATTGAAAAAGCTCAAAAAATTAAGTAATTCATAAAGGACTGATATGAATAAGTTAAAACTTGAAATACTAACTCCTAATGGTGTGATCTATAATGGTGAAGCCGTTAGTGTAACTCTTCCTGGTGAAGAGGGCGAGTTTGGTGTTTTAGCAGAGCATTCATCGTTAACTACACTGCTTGAGGCTGGTGTAATTGATATAGAGAAAGAAGATAAATCAGTCGAATCAATTCTTATTAACTGGGGTGTTGTCCAAGTTGATGAGAAAAAAGTTATAGTGTTAGTTGAAGGTGCAGTAGCAATTCGTGGTGACAATGAAAACAGTGTTGCGAAAGCTCTTAGCGATGCTAAAGAACTTATTGAATCAATTAAAGATAATAACCCTGCAATAGCTACTGTTACTGCAAGATTAGAGTCGGCTGCTCATAATTTACTGTAAATATAATGATTAACGAAATTATTGATTTTTATATAAAAAGTCATCCAGTTACGTTGGGTGTATTAACTCTTTTAGCTATATATTTTATAGTGCTAAATTGGGTTTTTTTCTACAGATACCTCTCTATAAATAGTTGGCTCGAAATTGAGAATAGATCTCTTGAGAGTCTTCTAATGGGAGCTTCAGTTGTAAGTCCACAATCATATTTAAATAGTTTTTTGAGATCAAGTTCAAATATTAATAAAGATATATTGTCATTAGGATTACAAGCAGCAACAAAAGAGGCTACAAAAGGCCTATCTATCCTTTCTGTTTTTGCATCTACTACTCCTTTTATTGGGCTTTTTGGAACTGTGGTCTCTATATTGGATACATTTACACATATAGGACAAAGCAGTGGCGGTATGTCAGTTATTGCTGCTGGTGTTTCTGATGCATTGGTCGCAACTGCGGCAGGTATTTTTGTTGCAATTTTTGCATATACGTATCATCAAATACTCAAGCGAAAAACATTTGAATTAATCAGTTTTCTTGAAATGCAAAGCGATGCAATTCTTGCAAGAAAAGTATAACAGATGGCTTATAACTGGGATGAAAAACCTGAATTAAACATTACTCCTTTGGTGGATGTAATGTTAGTGCTTTTAGCGATTATGATGGTTATTGCACCAAATATGATATATGAAGAGAAAATAAATCTTCCTCAGAGCTCAAAAACAAAATCACTATCAAAGATACCACCTGTTCACATCACTATAGACAAAGATAAAAACTTAAAAGTGAATAAAGACAATTTTCAATTAAATGCTTTTTTAGATAATTTTTTTCTTTATTCAAAGCAATTAGATTTAAAAGCGACTGTTTTAATAAGTGCAGATAAGAGTTTAGATTATGGTGTTGTTATGTCTGTTCTTGCATCAGTCAAGCAAGCTGGTTTTATTGAGGTTTCATTAGCTACTAATGGTTAACAAGGACTCCTACTTTTATATTAGCGGTTTTATATCGCTATCTCTTTTTGCTTTTTTTACAGTAGTTTTTTTTATAGCTATTATTGTATCTAAGGATATGAAAAGTTATGCATTAAAAAAAGATGACTTTGTTTCCGTTTCATTAGATATGGTAAGTGTTCAATCTACAAATGTAAAAAAAGCCGTTGATAAGCCTGTTGTAAAAGAGGTTGAAAAACCAATTGTAAATCAAGAACCGCAAGAAAAAACTGAAACAACCCCTCAAAAAAAAGAGTTAAATATTGATAACTTATTTAGCCAAGTTTGGACTAAAGACATTAAAAAAGAAGATAAAAAAATAGAAAAAGAGCTTGACAAGAGAGTTGCTCAAGAGCTATCTAAAAAAAGTCAAAAATCCACAGAAAATAAAGTAGAATCAATAAGTAGTAAAATAGAAAAAGTGAACTCTAAAGATAAGTCCGAAAAAAGTTCTAAAAGTTCAACAGGATCTGAAGTAAACGAATATTTAGCTAATATTCAAGCAATTGTTTATCAATACTTCACACCGCCAGAAAATTCTCAAGGCAAAATGATAAAAGCCGTTATAGAGCTTGACTCATTTGGAAAAGTTATTGATTTTAGGATACTTACATATTCTGATAGTGATAGTTTTAATAGTGAATGTGACAAAATAAAAGGAAGATTAATAAATGTTCTTTTTCCAAAAAATCCTGACAACAAATCAGGTACTTACGTAATAAATTTAATTTCGCAGGAGTAAACTTTGAAAATAATAATTTCAATTTTATTAATTATGATATCTATATTTGCAAATGATGCTACTATTGATGTTATAAAAAAAGCCGATACACTACCTTCTATTGCATTAGAAGATGCATCAGTAAGTTATGATTCTACTTTTAAAGTTAAGTTTTTTAAATCACTTGTAGCAGATTTAAATGTGCTATCAATTTTTAATGTAGATAGAGTTCAAAGAAATGTTAATTTTGATGCAAGTAGTGTTCTTGTTGAAAATAAAGATATGAATTATGTATTAAGGTATAAATTAAGTCAAGATGATAGCAATTCATTGAGTCTTGAAATGAAACTTATCAGTAAAGATAATGTAGTTTTTAATAAAAATTATAAAGTTAATAGTTCTGACATATATATGTTTGTTTCTCATACAATAGCATATGATATAAATAATTTTATGGGAGAAAGCCCAGTAGAGTGGATTAAAAGAAAAGTTATTTTTTCAAGAATGATATCTCCACAAAGAAGCGAATTAGTAGTTACAGATTATACTTTAACATACCAACATGTTGTAGTTAAAGGTGGTTTCAATCTTTTTCCAAAATGGTCAAATAAAGAGCAAAGTGCTTTTTATTACACTTCTCTTAATGAAACAAAGCCAACACTTAAGCATATAGATTTGAAAACTGGAAAAAGTAAAGTTATTAAATCATCTGATGGAATGATGATATGTTCTGATGTAAACGAAGATGGGTCAAAGTTGCTTTTTACAATGGCACCAAACGGTCAACCAGATGTATTTATATATGATGTGAAAACGCAAAATACAAAAAAATTGACTAACTATGGCGGTATTGATGTTAGTGGACAATTTATGGGAAGCGATAGTATTATTTTTGTTTCTGATAGATTAGGATATCCAAATATTTTTTCTCTAAATATAAATTCTGGCAGTGTTGCACAGATGGTTTATTATGGAAAAAGCAATTCTGCATGCAGTGTTCATGGCAAGTATGTAGTATATAAAGCTAGAGAGAGCTCAGATTCATTTTCAAATAATACATTTAATTTACATTTAGTTTCAATGGAGAGTGATTTCATTAGAAGACTTACTGCTGTTGGTGTAAATGAATTTCCAAAATTTTCTATAGATGGTGATGCAATCATCTTTGTTAAAAATTATCAATCACAAAGTTCGGTTGGAATAATTAGATTAAATCATAATAAAAACTATCTTTTTCCGTTACAGTTTGGTAAAATTCAATCAATTGATTGGTAAAATAATATTTTATAAATAAAAATTAATTTTATTTAGGTATAATTGCGAAAATAAAAACATAAGGTAGTAAAGAATGAAAAGTATAGTTCTAGCAAGTGCTGTAGCAGCACTTTTAGTTTTAAGTGGATGTGGAGATAAAGATCCTCAAGTTGATGCTAATGATGGTGCTGTTGCAGAACAAGCTGCTCCAGTAAAATCTGCTCCATCAGTAAAAGCTCCAGTTGCAAGTAATTCAGAGACTGCAGCAGAGTATATGGCAAGAATTGAAAAAGAGTTAAAAACAATATATTTTGATTTTGACAAATTTAGTATTAAAGCAGATATGCAAGCAAATCTTTCAGCTGATGCTTCAATCGCAAATTCAAAAGCAAGTAAATTCTTAGTAAAACTAGAAGGTAATTGTGATGAGTGGGGTAGTGATGAGTATAACTTTGCTTTAGGATTAAAAAGAGCGGAAACAGTTAAAAAGGCATTAGTTGCTGAAGGTGTTGATGCAAATCGTGTTTCTATGGTAAGTTTTGGCGAAAGTAGTCCAGCTTGTACAGACAAAACAAAAGAGTGCTGGGCACAAAATCGTAGAGTTGACTTTAAACTTTTACCATAATTAATGAATAATAGTAAAATAATTGCTTTATTAGCAATAATCTTACCTTCATATTTGCTTAGTGCCGAACCATCAGCGTTCGGTGCTGGTAATTTGAATAATCCAAATCCTTATGGCCTCTCTTCCACTGAGGCAACACTACTTGAAACTAAAAAAAATCTTCAAAAAGTTGTTGTAAAAAGCAATAATCAAGCAAATGAAGTTGACTCCTTACGAGAAAGAATAGATGGACTTCAAACAATAATTGAAACAATAAGTTCTACAAGTCGTGAAAATCAACTCAAACTTAAGTCGAATGAAAATGAAATATCACTTCAGAGAGACAATAAGAGCGAATATGATAAACGTGTAATGGAATCAATCCAAGTCAACAGTAAAGATATTGAAAAAATAAATCTTCAACTTGCTGAGATCTCTAAGCTTATTGATGTAATAAATAAAAATTACATTACTAAAAACGAATTTAATTCATTGGTAAATGATGTAAATAAGTTTAAAGATCTTATTGCAAAAGAGTTAAAGACACCAGTAAAAGCAAAAAGTACACAAAGTACACAAAATAAAGAGTTATCAACAGCAGAAATTGATACAAAAGCAAAAGATTTTTATGATAAAAAACTTTATAAAGAGTCAATAGCACTTTATAAAGAGCTAGTTGAAAAAAATTATAAACCTGCATATTCTCATTATATGGTTGGAGAAATTGAATATTATAGCAATAACTATTCTGAAGCAATAGCATATTTTAAAAAGAGTGCAACGCTTTATGATAAGGCTACTTATATGCCAACGCTTCTCCTTCATACCGCAATCTCCATGGAGAAAAGTGGTGATAAAAAAAATGCTGAAATTTTTTATGGCGCTGTTAAAAGTCAATATCCAGAAAGTAAACAAGCAGATATTGCAAAAAAGAAATTAAGCTCAATAAAATAATAGTTTGATAGAATCTACAAAATAAATTAAAAGGTATACTGTATGGCAATAGAAAAAGATAAAATCGTATCAATTGAATACGAAGTAAATGATGGAACAAAAGTAGTTGATAGTAATATTGGCGGACTTCCGCTTGTTTTTATGTTTGGTAGAGGTCAAATTATTCCAGGTTTAGAAAATGCAATTACCAATATGTCTATTGGAGAAAAAGCTAATGTAGTTGTTAAAGCTGAAGATGCTTATGGAGAGTATAATGCAGAAGCTAAGCAAGAGGTTCCAAAAGATCAATTTGCAGGAATTGATTTAGATGTTGGAATGACTCTATACGGTCAAGGCGAAGATGGTGGTACTGTTCAGGTAGTTGTGCAAGAGATAGGAGATGAAAACGTTATTATAGATTTTAATCATCCTTTGGCTGGAAAAGAGCTAACTTTTCTTGTTATTGTAAACAATATTAGAGAAGCATCTGCTGAGGAATTAATGAGTGGTATACCAGCAGAAAATCAACAAGATGATTGTTGTGGCACTGGCGGTGGCACGGGTTGTGGATGCTAAACATATAAATGCGTCTGCTTCTTGGACGCAAGCTTTTAAAACAGCTACTCTTTTAAAATCACTTAGTGTAAATGCTCTTATTATTGGAGAAAGTGGTGTTGGAAAGAAGAGTTTAGCTAGCTATATACTTCCAGATGCAATAATTTTTGATGCATCAAATTATGATGAACTATTACTTGCTCTTGATAGCATGAATAGTGTAATTATTACTAATTTAGAAAACTCACCTAATATAAAAAAAATTTTAGATATTGTTACAGTACGTAGTATAAGAATTGTAGCAACAGCATCTAATTTATATAAAAATGACTTTGTTGATAAGGTCTTTAGCATTAAACTTGATATACCATCATTGAGAGAGAGACCAGAAGATGTTTCTTTTTTAATTGATAAATATATAAATGAAGCAGTTTCTTTATTTGGTGCATCAGAAATGTTAAAAATTACCAATATTAACCCTGATTTGAGTAAAAATTCTCATTCACTAAAAAAACAAATAATGATACAATATTTGCTTCAAAATATTAATGAGAATGAATTAATGGAGATTATTCAAAAGTATCTTTTTGAAAAACTTGGTTCCAATAGTGATTATAAAAACTTTCTACATCTTTATGAAGTACCACTAATAAAAGCAGGGCTTCAAAAATTTAAATCACAACTACAACTATCAGATAAACTTGGTTTAAATAGAAACACGTTAAGAAAAAAAATATCAGAAAATGATAAATATTTATAAAAGGACATAAATGAAAAAAATAGCAATGATTTTTGCTGGGCAGGGCTCACAAGCAACCGGAATGGGTAGGGATTTTTATGAAAATTCAGAATTGGCAAAAGAGATGTTTGAGGAAGCTGGAAAAAGAGCTGGACTTAATTTTGATGAGTTAATATTTGGTGAGCATGATCTTTTATCTCAAACAGCATACACACAGCCATCTATACTTCTTATACAGATGATTGCTTATCGTCTATTTAAGGAAAAGTGCCCAAATATAAAGGCAGAACTTTTCTTAGGACACTCTTTGGGTGAATTTTCAGCATTGTGTGCAAGCGGAGCGATTGAATATGTAGATGCTGTTGAGTTAGTTCATAGACGTGGACAGCTTATGCAAGATGCATGTTCGGATATAGAAGCTGGGATGATGGTAGTTATGGGCCTAGATGATGATAGTGTTGAGAATATTTGTGAAGTAGCTCAAAAAGAAGGTAAAAAAGTTTGGCCAGCTAATTATAATCAAGATGGACAGCTTGTTGTTGCTGGAATGAAAAGTGACTTGGCTTCATTAGAACAGACTTTTAAAGATGCTGGTGCAAAAAGAGCACTTTTATTAAATATGTCAGTTGCTAGTCATTGCGAACTATTATCTCCAGCACAAATTCCTCTAAAAAGCTTAATGGAGAGCATGATACATGATAATTTTGAAGCTCCAGTTATATCAAATGTAACAACAGCTGCATATTCAACAAAAAAAGAAGCAATTGAACTTTTAACTGAGCAGTTAATAAAGCCAGTTAAGTATAAACAATCAATTTTAAATATTGTAAATAGTGTAGATATTGCAATTGAGTTTGGAAATGGAGCTACCCTTAAAGGATTAAATAAAAGAATAGCACCAGATCTTGAGACATATACTATCTCAGACATGAAATCTTTACTTGAAGTAGTTGAGCAAATTTGTAACTAGTATGAGAATAACTTTAGCACAAATAGCACCTAAATTAAATCGTTCAAACTTACAGGAGGCTATATCTATAATTAGTGCATATAAAGATGAGAGTGATTTGATTGTTTTTCCAGAATTATCACTTAATGGCTATATGCTCCAAGATAAGTTATATGAAGATGCTTGGCTTATTGATGAGTTGAATATTTTTAAAGATTTAAGCTTAGATATTGATATAGTAGTTGGTGCTGCAATTAGAGATGGAGATAACTTTAGAAATGCTGCACTCTACTTTTCAAAAGGCAAACTTTTATCAAATCACTACAAAGTTCATTTACCTAATTATGGGATGTTTGAAGAGGCTAGATACTTTTTAGCAGGAGATATTTTTGAGAGTTTTTTAAACAATGAGTTGAAAATATCTATGGTAGTTTGTGAAGATTTATGGCATAAAAGCGTCCATAAAGATTTAATAAATGAAAATCCTAATTATATTATTGCTCTTGTAGCCTCTCCAGCTCGTGGCTTTAGCGATGATGGGCTAGAGATAGAAGACAAGTGGTATGAGATTGTAAAGAGTGTTGCCAAAGAGTGTAAAGCAAAACTTATATTTGTAAATAGAGTTGGCTTTGAAGATGGTCTTGGTTTTTGGGGTGGAAGTTGTATTGTTGATGAAAATGCGCAAATTATACATAAATTACCAAGATATGAGAAAATAGTTAAAACATTTGAGATATAAGGACAGATATGAAAATAGCGATAATGGGTGCAATGCCTGAGGAAATCTCTCCGATATTGGAGAAGATAGGTACATATAAGACAACAGCTTATGCGGGGAATAGTTATTATGAAGCTACATATAAGGGTATTGAACTTGTTATTGCTTATAGTAAGATCGGAAAGGTATTTTCAACTCTAACAGCTACAACTATGATAGAACATTTTGGGGCTACTAAGTTACTTTTTTCAGGAGTTGCTGGAGCTATATCAAGTAGTTTAAAAGTTGGAGATCTTATTGTTGCAACAAAACTATCTCAACATGATCTAGATATTACTGCTTTTGGACATCCATATGGTTATGTTCCTGGGGGATCTGTATTTGTTGAAGCAGATAAAGAGATGATTGAAATAAGCAAGATAGTAGCATCTGAAATGGGTAAAAATATTCAAGAGGGAATCATTGCAACTGGAGACCAGTTTGTAGCTAATGAAGAGCGAAAAAACTGGATAGGAACGACATTTGGTGCAGATGCTCTTGAGATGGAAGGTGGAAGTGTTGCGGTTGTTTGTAACGCTTTAAATGTAGCATTTTTTATTCTTCGTTCAATTAGTGATGCAGCTGATATGGATGCTAGTTTTAGTTTTGATGAGTTTTTAGAGAGTAGTGCAAAAGAGAGTGCGGAGTTTATAATAAAAATGGTTGATAAGCTTGCAGATTAAAATTTCTAAAAAAATCATGTCAAAGCTAGGCAAGACAAACGCTCTTTTTAACTTAATAGAGGAGGGTGATAAGATTTTGGTTGGTCTTAGTGGTGGCAAAGATTCGCTAACACTTGTTCATGCACTAAAAGAGCAACAACGTCGTGCCCCATTTAAGTTCGAATTTATTGCGGTGACTATCTCTTATGGAATGGGTGAAAACTATGATAAACTAAAAGCTCATTGTAAAGAGTATGATATTGAGTATGAGGTTTATGATACAAATATCTATAATATTGCAGAGGATAAGATAAGAAAAAATTCATCCTTCTGCAGTTTTTTCTCAAGAATGAGAAGAGGGTCCCTTTATACCGCAGCAGAAAAATTTGGATGTAATAAAGTAGCCCTAGGTCATCATATGGATGACGCAGCAGAGAGTTTTTTTATGAACTTTATCTATAATGGGCAGCTTAGAAGTTTAGCTCCAAAATATAAAGCGGATAGGGGAGTAACTGTTATTCGTCCGCTTATTGAGATGAGAGAGCGACAATTAGCAGCATTTGCTCATGATAACAATATAGAAACAATTGGTGATGAAGCATGTCCATCAATGAGATTTGATATAAAAATGCCACATGCTAGAGCTAGTACAAAAGAGATGCTTTCTAAAATGGAAAAAGAGTTTCCAACCCTATTTACAAGCTTAAATGCTTCATTTAAAAACGTCTCAAAAGAGAGCTTTTTTGATAAAGATAGCTTTAATATTTAGATTCAAGACTCTCTTCATCTTTTGCAATTTGTGATTTTTTATCGTGAAGCGTCTCTTCTTTTATAGATTCTAAAAACTCTATCATATTTTTTTGATAAGCAAGAGTATCGCTATTATGTGAGATATTTAAAAGTGGTTCAAGAGAGGCTGTATCTATTTTTTTAGCATATCTAGGTGTCAGTTTTAGCTCTTTTTGAATATTTACAACAATAGTGTCAATGTCAAGACTATTATGCTCTTTTACCCTAGAAACAAGTTCTTTTGTTAATAGCATGAGTAAATTTGCTCTATCTTCATCATCTTTATATATACTCATTCCTATATTTTTAACGATAGTATAATTATCTGGTTTTATCTCTTCATTTGCTGAAATTATAAGTGCTAATATTTTTGCTCTAAACTCTAGGGAGCCATGATGATGAACAAAAAGCTCACGAAAAGCATTGAAAAAATGGTTTTTAATCTTAAAATTTGAGAGCATTTAAATTCCTAGTACATTGTATTATGCTATTATACATTTTTGATTTTAAAATCAGTCTAAATAGAGTAAAGCATATATAACAGGCAGGGGAAAGTGTATGGGAAGAGCTTTTGAATATAGAAAAGCATCAAAATTAAAAAGATGGGGAGCAATGTCAAAGTTGTTTCCAAAACTTGGAAAAATTATTACAATGGCAGCAAAAGAGGGTGGAACTGACCCCGATATGAATGCAAGGCTCAGAACAGCAATCATAAATGCAAAAGCTGAAAATATGCCAAAAGACAACATAGAAGCGGCAATTAAAAGAGCGTCTGCAAAAGATACCGCAAGTATGTTAGAAGTTAGCTTTGAAGGAAAAGCTCCATATGGAGTTCAATTTTTTATAGAATGTATGACTGATAACAATACAAGAACAGTTGCTAATGTAAAAAATATATTAACAAAACATGGCGGAGAGATGCTTATTAAAGGCTCTTTGGAGTTCATGTTTGATAGAAAAGCTATTTTTGAGTTTTTACTTAAAGATGGAATGGACATAGAAGAGTTAGAGCTTGAGCTTATTGATGCTGGACTAGAAGAGATAGAAGAAGATGAGGGTATAGTTATTCTCAGTGCTGATTATAAAAGCTTTGGTTCAATCAATAGCGCTTTAGAAGATATGGGTATTGAAATTATAAAAGCAAATTTAGAGAGAATGGCAACATCTCCAATATCACTTAGCGAAGAACAACAAGCTGACATAGATAAGATAATAGATAAGCTAGAAGATGATGAAGATGTTCAAAAGGTCTTTACAAATATAGCTTAAGCGTCAAAATTTTATGGGTTAATAGAAAATATTTTCTATTTTTTACCCATAACTGCATTACCCATATCCCACATCGGTAAAAATATACCAAGAGCAAGTAGTAAAACCATACTAGCAATAATAAATAGCATAATTGGTTCAACAGATTCTGATAAACCATCAATAATAGCATCAAATTTCATCTTGTAGTACTCCGCAACTTTACCTATCATTGTATCTAGCGTACCACTATCTTCCCCAGCACTTACCATTTGTATAATCATATTTTCAAAAAGTTTTGTGTCTTCTAGCCCTACATTAAGTGCGGAACCTTTTTCTACAGCAAATCTAACAGAGGATAATTTGTTTTTCAGAGGAAGGTTGTCAATCATAGATATTGATGTGTCAAGCGCTTCTGCTATAGGAATACCAGCTCTAATCAATTCTGAGAAAACAAGAGTAAATCTGCTTAGTGTTGCAAACATTATGATGTTCTTTATCAGATATGTTCGTAATAAAACTTCATGCCAACCATATCTTATATTTTTATAGTTATTAATTAAATATTTAAAAATAACAAATGATATAAACAAAATAGCTAGTACATAGAGCCCAAAATTATTAAATAAATACTCTAGTTTTAGCAATATTAGCGTTGGAAGAGGAAGCTCTGCATTTAATTTTTCAAACATAGTTTTAAAGTTAGGAACTACATAGGAGATTAATATTACAAAAGCAATTGCCATGGCTATCATTACATTTCTTGGATATGCCATTGCCTTTTTAAACTTTATTACATTTGCACGAATTTCTTCGAGCATATTTGCAAGAGAGTATAGAGCATCATCTAAATTACCTGTTTTTTCACCAAGTTGAACCATTGCTATTGCAAGATTTCCTAGTTCAAAACGAAAATTATTCATTGATTTAGAGAGCGAATGTCCAGAGTTAATATCTTCTGCTAGTTTTCCAAAAACAAGTTTTAGTGTTTCATCTGTTGTTGATCTTGATATTTCACTAAGTGAATCATATATGGATATACCAGCATTTGTCATAACAGCTAACTGTCTTATTGAAGCAATGAGTGAATCTTGTTTGATTTTTCTTTTTCTTACATTGCTTAGTAAATCTGTTTTAAATCTTTTAAATTGAGCTTCAAGAGGTTCTGTCTCTTCTGAAACTTTTAAAATAATTCCAGAATACTTTAGTTTAACAAGCTCATTAGCCTGTTTTCTATCCTCGGCATACATTCCAATTTGCTCTTTTTTACCTTTAGTAAGTATAGTTGCTACAAAGTATTTCATTATTTTGCCACCCTTAAAATTTCTTCTAAACTTGTTACCCCTGCTAGGGCTTTTTCGATACCATTTTGAAATAGGCCTATAAATCCATCTTCAACCGCTTGAGCATGTATTAGTTCTACGGATGCATTTTTAGCAATAAGAGATGAGATTTTTTCATTAACAACTAAAACTTCACAAATCATTTCTCTTCCCATATAACCTGTCTCTTTGCACTCTCTACACCCTTTGCCAATATAGAACTTACTATCAGCTGGAGCTAATCCTCTTAACTCTTCCAATGCAGATGCAGAAACTCTGTCTTCTGTTTTGCAATTTGTGCATATTTTTCTTACAAGTCTTTGCGCTTGTATCGCAACCAAAGAGCCGCTAATAAGATAAGGAGCTATTCCCATGTCTACCATACGAGTAACTGCGCTTATTGAGTCATTAGTATGGAGAGTCGATATAACTAAGTGACCAGTCAAGGCTGCCTTGACAGCAATTTCTAGTGTTTCTGAATCACGAATCTCACCAATCATTATTTTATCTGGATCTTGTCTTAGAATTGAGCGCAGAGCTGCTGCAAAAGAAAGACCTACCTTTGCATTGACTTGTACTTGTTGAATTAAATTCATTCTATACTCAACAGGGTCCTCAACTGTGATTACTTTATCTTCAACATTTCTAAGCTCATTTAGCGCTCCGTATAGTGTTGTTGTTTTTCCGCTTCCTGTTGGTCCTGTTACTAATATAATGCCATATGGAGTTTGTAGAGCTTTTAAAAATCTCTGATAACTAAATGAATCCATTCCTGCATCTTCAAGTTTTACAAGTGCTTTTTGCTTATCAAGAACCCTCATAACAATTGATTCACCATATAAGATAGGTAGTGTAGAAATACGGAAGTCGTATTCTCTTGGACCAACCATTGTAGAAAAACGCCCATCTTGAGGTTTTCTTTTTTCTGCAATATCAAGATTTGCTAATAATTTAAGCCTAGATGCAAGAGGAGGGTATATATCTTTTTCAAATATAAATATCTCAACTAATTTACCATCAATACGTGTTCTAACAACACAGTTTTTTTCTGTAGGTTCGATATGTACGTCACTAGCTCGGTCTTTAATACATGCGCTGAGTATTACATCGATTAAGAGTAGTATTGATGAAGCTTCTTGTTGCTCCTCTAATGAACTTATAGAGTTTAGTTCATCACGAATTTTTTTTACAAGTCCTTTTATACTGTCTTTTAATTCCACTTTAAAAAGATATGAATCAATTTGTCGTTTGGTTGCTACTGCAATTTTAATTGGTTTTTTTGGAAATAATCTCTGTATGGATTCTTGCGCTTCTATATTTAATGGATCACAAAAAGCAACTGTTATGCTTAGCTCATCCTCTGAAATAGGGAATGCATAATATTTTTTTAGTTGTGTAAGAGAGACTTTTTCTATAAGTCTATAATCCATATCTATTGAATCTAAATCAAGAAATAAAACATTTTGCTTTTGAGCTAGTTTTACAAGTATGTCTTTCTCTTGAATATAGTCATAATTGTTTATGATAGAAAGATGGTATTCTCCAGCTTGAATTTTATCTACAATAAATCTTACAAGCCTATCCATGGTCATAAATCCAGATATTGTAATATCTCTTAGGATTAGGTTGCTATCAAGACCTTTGGCAATTAATCTATCAACCTGACTCTTCATTATAGAG
The DNA here is from genome assembly GCF_059705345.1 of Sulfurimonas limnophila. Classification (NCBI taxonomy): domain Bacteria; kingdom Pseudomonadati; phylum Campylobacterota; class Epsilonproteobacteria; order Campylobacterales; family Sulfurimonadaceae; genus Sulfurimonas; species Sulfurimonas limnophila. The sequence goes on along the minus strand of NZ_AP046127.1, from coordinate 1,525,320 downwards.
CCATTAGCCAATAAATCTGACGTAATTCTGTCCATCATGTTTCCTACCAGTAAATATGTTTTTTTATAGTAATTGAGTTGTAAAATTCCTCAATTACTATCTTGTCTATTCTATCATCTTTTAAAACATATAGTTTATATTTTAAATTGTTATTATCTTCATCATCAAAAAAATAAAACTCTTTTTTTTCACCTTTTACATTTTTTACATATAAATCAAATACTTTAGAGAGTACATAATCGGTTTTTGGAAGAATTAAATTAGAAATATCATAATCATCAATCATTGCATAATATAGAAGTTTTTTTTGTAAAAGGATAGTAGAAAAATAAGTTGCATTCGCTCTTCCCTCTTTTGAGAACTTAAGAGTAGTGATAGATACCGAGAGACGATCAACATAGTCAATATTTAAGCATGAAAAAGAGTAAATTGAGACATATTCTTCATCTTTTGAATTGTCATTAAAGTTTTTAAAACCAATATCACAGGCTTCTTCAAAGTTTTTATTTTGATAAAGGTGCAGTATATCTTGTTTGATATCTGCATTTAATATAATTGCAGTTAAAAGAATTAATAAAATTTTCATTTGAATTTTCCTGAAGTAATCTCATCTAAAAGCTGTTTTGCCTGAGATGAACTAGAAAAAGAGATATATTTCTTAAGAGTCTCAATTGCCAACTCTTTTTTATTCATTTTAACAAGTGATTTTGAAAATATAATCCAACTGCCTTCTATATTGTTGTTTATATCATTTGTCATTAGAGCGAAATTATAGGCTTGTTCCCAATTGCCTAATTGATAATATTTTTTTGCTATGAAAAGACTGAGTGCTGGATTGTGATTTATATTAAATCTTTTTATAACATCTGCTATATCATTCTCTTCATCTTTTCTCTCTATGTTGATAGAACCTTTTTTTTCTTCTATGTGAACAGGTTTTGTTTCTATAACTTCTATTGTTTTTTGTGCAATATTTTGTTCTATATGTTTAACTTCTTCAGTCATTGGCTCTATATTTTCAACTTTAATCTCTTTTGTATCTAAAAGGATAGGAGTTTGATTTTTTATAACAGTGTTTGATTCAATATTATTTATAAAATTTAAAGATGGAGTTAGTATAACTCTTTTTGTCTCTTCTATCTTCTCTTCTTTTATTTCTAATAAGCCACTGTTTTCTTCAATTTTTTTTATCTCTAGTATGGGTGCCACTTCATCTTTTAGTGAGCTATTCTGCTCAAAAACAAGTTGCGTGTTATTTGTATCATCTTTTAGCGTTTCAATTTTTTTATCCAAATTAGTAGATATAACTATTTGCTCTTTTCTTGCTTCTGTTTTTATTTCTAAATTTTCATTGTATAGAGTAAACAATAAAACAGACATAAGCACTATTATAACAACGGCAAAAACAATTAAATATGGATAGTAGTAGCTTTTTTTATATTTTTTATGTCTTAATTCTAAGTCGTTCACATTAAGCATCTATAAGTCCTGTGTGTATTGCAGCCATCTCTATGTATTTAATTGAGATTTCATTCTTATTAATTTTATTTGGATTTGTATTGGCATAGTATGAGTAAATATCAAAAAGAGTATATATTAACTTATTTACATCTCTATAATTTCCATCAGTTAGTTTATGAACTAGGTCTATAGATTTTTGCGTAAACATACTTGCGGTATCGATACAGTTTACTTTCATTAATTTCTTTTGAATATATATTTTTAGCTCTGAATTTGAGGAGTTATCAAGCCTAATGCTCTCCCAAATTCTTGTCTGAAAATGCTCTTTTGCGATAATATCTTCTTTTTCAGTCTTGTGAAGAGCTATAACAAACTTAACTTTTCTTGTATCTGAGAGTAGTCTTATCTTCTCCATCATTGAAGTTGAGTAAAGTTGAGCTTCGTCAAGAAGTATTAAAGGGACAATCGCTCCTTCAAGCTCTCTATTCTCTACAACTTTAATAAATTGTGTAAAATTTAACTCTCCCTCATATGCTATACCATATAGGTCCTGAGCTAATATTTTAAAAAATTCACTCTCATCTAAAATAGGAGTTTTGTAAAGGCATATTTTTTGTAAAGGGAGCATGTTCTGATAAAGTCTTGAGAGAAACATACTTTTCCCAGTTCCTGGCTTTCCATACAGAAGAACCATTTTGAGTGGTTTTTCTATAGAGTCCTTTAGAGATTGGTAGATAGTGGAGACTCTCTCAAGCTGGATGTAGTCTTTAGCATTAACAGTATCTAAAAAAACATCTCTAGAGTTTTCATAGATACTTGGATTCACTCATTCTCTTTTATGCTGTTTGTAGTAGTAGTTAGAGCATCTTTTGTGTTTTTTAAAACATCATCAGACATTCCTTGATAACCTAATTTTGATAGAGATAAGTTCTCTTTACCTTTGATAACAATATGAGGTTCAATTACTATAATTAATTCTTGAGTTATTTTTAATTTATTTTCATATTTAAAAAGATAGTTTAGTACAGGAATGTCACCTAAGATAGGTACTTTATTTATATCTATACTATTACTAGTATTAATTAAACCACCTAAGATAATACGGTTTCCATCTTTTACAGTTACAACAGAAGAGAGTTGACGACGACGAAGGTCAGGAGGCATTGTTCTGTCTTCACCAACAATTGTAGATATATCAGTTGCAGTTTCTGATAGAGAAGGGTTGATCTTTAGTGTTATCATATCATCATCTGAAATTTCTGGTGTTATATCTAGTAAGACTCCTGCAAATACTGATTGTAAATCCTCACTTGTACTTTGAGTTCCGCTTGTGGTTCCAGATAGAGTTTCAGTACTTATGATTTTATAAAAGTACTCAGTCCCTGCTGTAATAAGTGCAGGTTGATTGTTTAGTGTTAAAACTTTAGGATTTGATATCGAACTAACATCCCCTTGTGTTTTAAGAAACTTAATAACTTCGTTTAAACTCCCACTAGCACTTATTTTTATAAGATGAGAGTTTTCACTTGCACCTCCGCCTGCTATTGCAGTTGTAATTTTATTATCTTCAAATTCTGTTATATTTTTGTGAAAAAGCTTATCGATACTTACGTCAATATCTTGAAGTTTATATAGCTGTGACCAATCAACACCTGTTGTCTTTCCATCACTTAGTGTAACAGATAGCAGTTGAACATCTATAAGAACTTGGAGCTGTACTTTGTCTTGAAGTTTTTTAAGATAATCTTCAAATCTTTCCATCTGTTTTATAGTAGCAGTAACTGTGATAATCCCAGCATTTTTGTTTATAATAGGTGCTTGAGCAACATAAACATCTTGCGGTCTATTTAGAACACTTTGAAACTCTAAATCTAGTTGATGCCAAAACTGAACTTCATCAGTGCTATTTACATTCATACCAGATTTACCGGCTGAGCCGCCACCTGTTTCATCTACGCCATTTGCAGAAGTAGAAGCAGTTGTCCCAGTTGTTGCAGAAGCTGTTCCTGCTCCTTCTGATGAGAGCGTAATGTTCGTTTTTGATTCACTTTTTCTTTGTGAAAGAATGTAATCAACATTAAACATTTTAGTTTCAAGATATGAAATTTTGAGTAGATTATTTTGAAGAGTGTATGTTAGGTTGTTCTCTTTTAATACAATGTTTAAAACTTCATCTATTGTAAGGTTGTTTAGATTTGTCTTGTTTAAGTTTGTATCCAAAAATTTTTGTGCATTTGGATCAGTAACTATAATACTAAAGTTACACTCATCACTAAGCTGTTCAATAAAATCAATTATCTTTGTATCTTTTGTAGAACTAATGCTAAATAGTTCATAAGAACAATCTGCTGCGTAAGCACTGCTTGAGAGAAGAAGTGTTAAAAGAGTTGAGTACACTGTTGTTTTTATAAGTTTCATAATATCTGCCCTACTTATTTTTGAATTTTAGAGTTTGTTTTTTTGTTGCTGTTGATAAGAGTATAAGTTTCTTATCCTTTTTTAGGATTACGCCATCTTTGCTAATTTCAGAGATTTTATAACCCTTTACAACATCATCAACTTTGCACCAATTTCCATTGATCATAGCTGAAGAGTTAATAATCGCACTTAAATCAAAACTAGCAGCGGTTATAACCTCTTTTTTTGGTTTTTCTATGCTACTAGCAATTCCTGTTTTTGGTGTTGATGTATCAGTTTTTTTGCCATCTTTGTCTTTTGGCATATTTTTCTTTAAAAATACAAACGGGTTCTCTACACCAGATACTACAACACCTTTTCTTGGTGGCTTAATAGCTTCGATTTGTTCATTAACCCAGTCTAGTTCAGATGCAAGTATATTATTTGATAACAATAATGTTAGTAATATTATTAATGTTGTTTTCATTAGTATGTAATCCCCCAGACAGAGATATCAATTTTTGTATTAAGCGCATTTTGTGCCTTTATATCTAAATCATGAACATCTACTACTAATTCACTCTGCTCTAAAGAGTTGATAAATTTTACGATGTCAAGATAATTCCCCGTGATTTTTAGGGAGATATCAAGAACATGGCCAAAAGAAGCTTCATTGTGAAGCGAATAAGTATTCACAAAGTTTACAATTTTAATATTATGGTTTTTAGCATGAATTGAAATAGAGTTTAAATACTCACCCCAAGCTTTTTCATTATATATCAATGACGATATTGCCTCTATTTTCTCTTTAATATAACTGTTTTGATCTTTTAGAATAGTTAAATCATTTTCTAAGCCAACAATTTCTTCGCCAAGTCTAGCAATTGTAGCTTCGGTGTTGATTTTAAGATAAATCTTATCAGCATCTATTTTTGTTGTTACTTGAGTTACTTTATCTTTTATAGCATTAAACTCATTAGTTGAGCTATCATAAAATGGATAAGCCAAAGCAGAGAAAATAACAATAATCATAAGATATACCATATAGGTATCTTTTTGAGATTTTTCCTTAAAGAAGGAGTCCATTCTTTGTAAGGTCTCTTCAATCATTAATTTAAAGTTCATATTAAATTCACCTTTAATTCCCCGAAGTATAACTTCTCTTCTATGTCATACGATATTTCATTTATAGAGAAGTGAAATTTCTCCCCATAGGTTTTTGTTAAGTATTTAATCAAATCTGTTATTTTTTTATCATTTGAAGATACTAAACCAAACTTGAACTCTTTAGAAGCCTCTGATTTGTCACTCTTTTCTGTTTCAGCATAAAAAGCAGTCTCAAGATTTACATTAAAAGTATTAAAATCTTTTGTAAGGATTTGTAATAAATCAGCTTTCATTGGATAATTTACTTTTACATCATGAATTTTTACTAAGGTATTTTTTTTACTTGTATACTCTTCTTTTTCATTATTTACAAGCTTAGAAATTTTCTCTTTTTCTGCTTCTTTGCTTTTGATAATTTGCTCTCTAGTTATTTTAACATTGTGTACATTTCTATACTCTTCTTCAAGTAGTTTGTACTGCAGAGATTGAGCATAAGTTAGTGTCCAATATGAAACAGGATACATAAATGCCATGAGTAGTGTTGCAACGGAGAGTAGTATGGCACGACCACTCTCTCTTTGTGTGAATTTTGGAGGGCGGTGGTAAATTGTAAAATTACACTCATATCTATCTTTTTGTGAAAGAGTTGAGTAAATATGCATTAGCGCATGAAAATGATCTATGTGCGCGTCGTTACTTATAAATCCATAGTTAAAATTAAAGCTTGAGCTCTTTATGCCGAGTTCTACTTCTGCCATTTCATATATTTTTGTAACAGAAGGAAGCTGAGTGTCTATATATATGCACTCTATTTTTTCTATACTTAGAGCTCTTTTTACATAAGTTAAAATATCATTTATATTTGCAAAGATTTCTTTGTATAGTTTTATAATAAATGTTTTGTAGTTATTTTCAGTAGTTTTAAGATCTTCATAAGATAGAAAGTGAATAAAATCTTCATATTCAACCATCTCTCCATACAGTTCACAAAATCTCTCATGCATCTGCGTAAATGAGTAGTTTATAGACTTTGTATATAAAAACTCTTTTTCGTTGTAGATTGTAATGAACGTATCATTTTCTTGAAAATATATAAAACAATGAACTCCGCTATCTTCAATTAAATCTCTTGAATAGAGCGATTTTAATAAAAGAGGTGATGGAATAATTTGGTCAATATATTTAATTTTATCAACTGCGCTTTTAAAAACATCGCTAACAGTAATAGGATCAATTATAAATACATGAAAGTTTCTATTTGCTTCATCTAGTTTATTGAAAGTTTCAATGTATTCTATTTGGTACAAAATCGCCTGATCAAGACCTAGCTCATCATACGCTTTATTGTATATTGCATCATATAAATCTTCATCAGGTATATTTTTACTTATAGCTATATGGCTGTTAATAAAACTTTTTGTATTGAGATAAGATATTACATACTGCTCTTTGCTATAAATCGGAGTTGTTGTTACGTTTAAACTACTTGCAATAGTTGAAACATAATTGTTTTTGTATGGATTTATAGAAAGTACACTAGAAAAAGAGTGTTGTTCTTTTTTACTCATTTTGCATCATCCTGTTTAAAATGAACTTTGGACATAAAACAAAATTCACTATTTTTATAAAACTCAACTCTATAAACCATACCGTCTATATCAATTGAGTATCTCTTGTCAAAATCTTTAAGTGAGATATCTACACCACTATCATCAACTTGACCAACTGCCTTGTAACCAATTATATTCACACGATACTCATTTTCACTAATAATTTTAAAATCGTCATTTACAAAAAAATCTAAAGTGCTATTTAAAGAGCGTTTCTCTCCGTCTACAACTGCTTCAAACTCTTTTGTGCAAGACTCTTGTATTTTAAAAAATTGTGGAACAAGAGTGGTTATTTTTTTGTTGCCTATGTAAACAACAAAATTCTGTCCCTCTTGAACAACGCTTCCTAGCGTGTTTGAGAATTTAAACACGTTATTTTCTGATTTTATCGGAATAAAGCTTAAAATTTTTTTTATATTAGTTAAATTTATGCAAATGTTATTATTTATTATCAAATTCCCGTTATTTTGAAGTATTTCCTCTATTTTCTCTTGACTTAGTTCAAACTCTCTTTTAAAAGATATATGCATGATGTTCATAAATTCTTCTATCGCTAAGAGATGATAAAAAACTTTTTGAGACAGAGAAGATAAGTTTTTGCTACTCTCTATTGCAAACGCTGGTTTATTGTTAGTTACAGCAAAGTATGTGAGTGAAAGTTGCATAGCTTCATCTTCAAATTTAGTATTTGTATTTTTAACGTCAAAGGTGTGATGCTCTTCAATAAGTTTTTTGTTGATTACTTCTTTTATATCAAGGGCAATTTTATTTAGATCACCAAATGGTTGATCCTTGCTTAGATTGCATTGGTCTATAACACATGTTTGCCCCCATGCGTTTGGATTAAATATATTTCCTTTGTTGGTTTTTCTGTAAAACCCATTACCATCATGTAGATTTAAAACTAAAGAGATATTTTTTTGTAAAATTATCTCTTTTATATCTTCAACGGTTTGTTTGTCGTTATCATTTTTATCTATGACGGAGAATTTTCTATTCATATCTCCATTAATGCCCCTATTGTTTTTTACAATGCTATCTTGGTTTAGATTTGGAACTATCCATAAGTTTTTTGATTCTATTTTGTAATGAGATGCTAAGATTGATGCGGCAAAATACCCACCTGGCTCATCACCATGTATTCCACCAATAACAAGAAGGGTAGTATTTGAGTCATTGTTTTCTTTTTTAATAAGCTCAATATTTCCAAAAAGTGGAGTAAGTAAAAGTAAAAATATAGAGAGTTTTAGTGAAATGATTTTCATAATACTCTCTTTTATTTTTCTGTTAATATTTTTATTTTTCTACTCTCGTCTAGCTCAATAATTAGAGTTTTATCTCCATTAAACTCAAATGTATCAGATTTATAGTGTTCTTGAAATGTAATTTCATAAATATTCGAGCTGTTTGGATAAGGTAAAACATTTATATTATTGAAAATAATAGTTTTTTTCTCACCTTTTTGAAAAACTCTTGTTTTATAGCTTCTAAATTTTTCTATATCCATTCCATCAAATCTAACAAAGCTTGAAGCATAAAAACTTAGATAATTTTTTATATCATCATAAAGCCACGCATATCTCCACGTATATAACTGCGCTAAAATCAAAGCAAGGTTCTCTTTTGAGACATTATTCTTAACTTCAGAGTCATTAATAACAAGTAGTGTTTTTGATATATCTATATTTTTATTTAAACACTCAATGCTTGGATTATTTATCGCGATACAACCTCTTGTAAATTCATCTCTGTCTTCTGCTGGAAGCCCATGTATCCAAATACCAGAGCCATTTTTACCTTTGTAAGAGTCATAAACATTTGGGTATGAAGTGACAAAAGCAAATGGTCCATAAAAAGGGTCTAGATTAGTCTCTTTTGAGAGTTTTTGGGTGATTTGATAAATTCCAGTTGGAGTTCTTAAATCTCCCTCTTTTATCTTATCACCTTTCATTTTTCCTGTAAAGGCGCTATATTTTTTTCTAAATTTAAAACTTTGGTTTTCATCAAGTGAGTATAGATTTAGAGATGATTGTGATTTATCACATGCAAGTATATTTGTAAATGATTCAATATATCCAAAATTAACATCTCTATCTTTTACTTGAGTCTTCCAATAATCTTCACTTGATAACTCCAAATCCATCTGCTTCTCTATATCAGCAGTACCGTTATTTCTATAGCTTGTTAATATATCAACAGCGTAAACATTTAAACTCAGTAGTATTAGCAGTAGTAATTTCATGATGTGTAACCTATCTCTTGTAAATATGATTTATCTTTGCTCCAACCTTTTTTTACAACAACCTGTAAATCAAGATATGCTTTTTTTCCACTTAACATTTCTATCTTCTCTCTAGAATATTTACCTATTCTTTTTATACCTTCTCCGCCTCTGCCAATAATTATCCCTTTTTGAGACTCTTTTTCTACGATGATAGTGGCAATGATTCTATCTACATTTTTCTCTTCAGAAATTTTATCTATGATAACATCAGATTCATAAGGGATCTCATCACTTACATTTTGAAAAACTCCTTCTCTGATAAATCCAGCATAGATATTACGCACAAGCTCACTTGTTAAATCTTGCGGATCAAAAAGAAATGGCGATGCGGGAAGTAGTTTTGAGATTGTTTCAAGCAGATCTTTATGCCCAACTTTTTTCGGAACTGCCATTGGGATTAGTGCTTCAAAGCTCTCTGAGAATTGATTGTATTGCAATATCTTTTTAAAAAGCTTTTCTTGTGAGACTTGGTCTATCTTGCTTAGGACTATGATATGTTTTATTTTTGAGTTATTAAGTTTTAAAAATTTTTCATAGTTTTCAACATTGTCAGTAACAGGAGCTAGATAAACTATCAAATCACAATCACCCATGGCTTTTAGAGCCTCATCAAGCATAAATTGATTTAGTACTTTTTCTCTCTCATGTAAACCTGGCGTGTCAACAAAGATAATTTGAGTGTCATTATGCATAACTATGGCATTTGATCTTTTTCTGGTTGCATTGGCTTTTTGGCTAACCATTGCTATATTTTCACCTAAAAGAGAGTTCATTAAAGTACTCTTTCCTGCGTTTGGGCGACCTATTAGAGAGACAAAACCAGCTTTGGTTTGTAAATTTGATGCTTTAGTTGAGGCGGAGTTTGCCATATTTTTTCCTATAAGATATATCTAGAGAGATCGTCATTCTCAACTATGGTGTCTAACTTTTCATGTACTAGTTTTGAAGTAACTATAAACTCTTTATCTTTGTACTCATTCGCATTAAAACTAACATCTTCTAAGATTTTCTCTATGACAGTATGAAGTCTTCTAGCTCCTATATCTTCGGCTATCTCATTTGCTCGATGTGCTAATTTAGCGATAGCTTTAATCGCTTCATCTTCAAAAATCAGTTTCATTCCCTCAACACTAAGTAGCGCTTCATACTGTTTGAGCAGAGAGTTTGTTGTTTGAGTTAGTATTTTATATAGAGTGTCTTCATTTAGAGCTTCAAGTTCGACTCTAAGAGGAAACCTTCCTTGAAGCTCTGGAATCAAATCACTTGGTTTGCATAGATGAAAAGCACCAGCTGCAATAAATAAAATATGGTCTGTATTTATAGTTCCATATTTTGTAGAAACGCTACTTCCTTCAACAATAGGCAATAAATCTCTTTGAACTCCCTCTTTGCTTGGGTCATTTCTACTTTGCGATTTTTCACTTATAGCTATTTTGTCTATCTCATCAAGGAAAATAATCCCTCCATCCTCAGCGCGTCTTAGCGCTTCAGCATTTATATGAGTAGAATCTATAAGCTTTATACTTGCTTCATTTCTTAGGATTACTTTAGCGTCTTTTACGCTTAGCTCTTTTTTGTTGTCCTCTTTATTCATTTGAGAAAATACACGAGAAAATGACTCTTGCACTTTTGCCATCTCTGGAGGAAGGTTTGTGTCATTAAACTCTATGTGAATCTTCTCAACTTCTAGCTGTATGATTTGATCGTCCATTTCTCCAGATAAAACTCTCTCTTCCATCACACTAAGAAGTCTTTGGTAGTCATCTTTTTTGCTCTCACTAGCACCAAATGCAAGTGGGGGAATAAGTTTTTCAACTATCTTGTTTAAGACATAGTTCTCAATTTTTTCTCTATTTTCTTCTTCTTTTTCGGCTTTAACGATAGCTATGGAAGCAACAACTAAATCTCTAATCATAGATTCAACATCACGCCCTACAAAACCTACTTCTGTGTATTTACTAGCTTCAACTTTGATAAAAGGAACCTTCATCATCTTAGCTAATCGTCTTGAGATTTCTGTTTTACCAACTCCAGTTGAGCCAATCATTAGGATGTTTTTTGGTGTAATATCATTTTGAAGTTCAGGGCTTAATTGCATTCTTCTATATCTTGTTCTAAGAGCAAGAGCGATTGTTTTTTTAGCATTATGTTGAGATATTACATATTTGTCTAGATATTCAACAATCTCTTTTGGTGTTAAGTTCACTTAGGCTCTCCATCTAATGAAAGAATTTTGATATTGTGATTTGTATATATACACAAATCAGCGGCTATGCTTAAACTCTCTCTAACTAGAGCTTCTTCATCAAGAGACGAGTGTTTTTTAAGTGCACGTGCTGCAGAAATTGCAAAATTTCCACCACTGCCAATAGAAGCTATCTCTCCATCTTCAGGCTCAACAACATCACCGTTTCCAGTAAGTATAAAAATATGCTCACCATTTAGCACAATCATCATAGCTTCAAGTCTGCGAAGAACTCTGTCTTTTCTCCACGCCTTTGAAAACTCGACAACTGATTTTAAAATATCGCCTTTTTTTGCCTCTAAAAACTCTTCAAACATATCAAAAAGATTAAAAGCATCAGCAGTACTCCCAGCAAAACCAGCTAAGATTTTGCCATTATAGAGTGTACGTATTTTTGTAGCATTGCCTTTTAGTACGCTGTTTCCAAAAGTAACTTGCCCATCTCCGCCGATTACTGCTCTGTTTTTGCCTTTATATGCAAGGATAGTTGTTGCATCAAACATTATTCGCCTACAACATCCACATGTAGTGTTGCATGGATACTATGACCTAATCTTAAGTCTAAATCATGTTCGCCAACAGTTTTTATCGATAGCTTATCAGTGATATGTTTTTTATCGATTTCAATTTTATGTTGTTCAAAAAGAGCATGGGCTACTTCATCTTTTGTAATTGAACCAAAGAGATGTCCATTTTGTCCTAATTTTTTAGTGATAACAATCTCAGCTTTATCAAGTTTTATAGCTAGTTCTTTAAGTGACGCTATCTCTTGTGCTAGGTTGTCTGCTGCTATTTTTTCATCTTCTTTGTGTTGCGCTAAAATCTCGGCTGTTGCATGTTTTGCAAAACCTTTTGCAATTAAGAAATTTTGGCCATAGCCATCTTTTACCTCTTTTACTTCACCTGCTTTTCCGAGCGTTTTTACATCTTTTATTAAAAGTATTTTCATTTTTTTCCTTATCTCTCTATTTCACCACTATAAGATACTATTCCATAAGTTAGATTTCCTATCTTTTGGTATCCCATGTCATTTAATATTCTAGCAACATGAGCGCTTCTGCTTCCTACATGACAGTAGAGGATTATATTTTCTTCTTTATTTAGTTTAGCGTCATCAAGTGCTGCGAAAAAACTGCTTGTCGGAACAAGTTTGTTTGCACCTTTTATGTGACCCATCTGCCACTCCATATGCTCACGAACATCTACAAGGTTAAACTCTACCATACCAAGTTCTCTTGCTTCAAGAAGAGAAATAACTTCATCGCCATCTAGCTCTTTTTGGTTTAGAAGAAGTATAGCTTCTTCTTTGGTTAAACCGCGAGAATGGGTGTGAACTGCTTCTTCCATACCCATTTCAGCTCTTTTATTTGCTGCATACTCAGGTGTACAGTAAATTCCACAGTGACAAACACCATCTTCTGGCATCTCTTTTTCAATAGCTGGTTTACATGGGCAGATTCTATCTTCTACGCTTCTTGGTTTTTCATCTACAACTTCAACCATAAAACATGGGCAAAATCTTTTACCGTACATCATCTTGTTTCTAGCAAGACCCATCTGTACGCCTTCATTTACCTCTTCTTGAGGGTTGTATACCCAACCAAATTGTTTATTTACTTTGTCTGTAAATTTTATAGTTTTTTGTAACTCTTCTTGAAATTCAGGTGAATTCATATCTATCTTGATTATGCTCATGCTATTTCCTTTAGGGTTTTATTTTTTTCTTGCTTTGCCAGCAATAATAAATCTTAGTGCATTTAGTTTGATAAATCCTGCTGCATCTTTTTGATCATAAACAGCATCTTCTTCAAATGTACAATACTCTGGATTGAAGAGTGAAGATTCTGATTTACGTCCAACAACAGTTACAGAGCCTTTGTAGAGTTTTAGTCTAACTTCTCCGTTTACATTTTTTTGTGTTGCGTCAATTGCCGCTTGAAGCATCTCACGCTCAGGTGAGAACCAAAAACCGTTATAGATTAATTTTGCATAACGAGGCATTAATTCATCTTTTAAGTGAGCCTCTTCACGATCAAGTGTTAGTGACTCAATTGCGCGATGTCCTTTTAGCATTATAGTTCCGCCTGGTGTTTCATAGCATCCACGGCTTTTCATACCAACGTATCTGTTTTCTACAATATCAGCACGACCGATTCCATGCTTCCCAGCTACTTTGTTTAGTGTCTCAAGCATAGTCGCAGGGCTTAGATTTTTACCATTTAAAGAGATTGGGTCTCCGTTTTCATAGCCTATTGTTATATATTCTGGAGTATTTGGTGCATCTTCAGGTTTAGTAGTCCATAACCACATACTATCTTCTGGTTCTGCATTTGGATCTTCTAAAATTCCACCTTCATAAGAGATGTGAAGTAAGTTTGCATCCATAGAATAAGGAGATTTTTTACCTTTTTTCTCTATCTGAATACCATGTTCTTCGGCATAAGCTAAAAGTTTTTCTCTTGAGTTTAAGTCCCACTCTCTCCATGGTGCGATAACAGTTAATGTTGAGTCTTTGCTTAAATATCCCATCTCAAATCTAACTTGATCGTTTCCTTTTCCAGTTGCACCATGACTTACGCCATCTGCATTAGTTAGGTGAGCGATTTCAACTTGTCTTTTTGCGATAAGTGGTCTTGCTATTGAAGTTCCAAGAAGATATTCGCCTTCATAAATAGCATTTGCTCTAAACATAGGAAATACATAATCTTTTACAAACTCTTCTCTTAAGTCATCGATAAAAATATTTTCAGGTTTTATTCCCAAAGAGAGGGCTTTGGTGCGTGCAGGTTCAACCTCTTCGCCTTGACCGATATCGGCAGTAAATGTTACAACTTCACATTTGTACTCATCTTGAAGCCACTTTAAAATAACACTAGTGTCAAGTCCGCCAGAATACGCCAAAACTACTTTTTTAACTTCTCTTTTCATAATAAAAACCTTTATAAACAAAATAATTGGCGCGATTTTACTACAAAAGATATTAAATAAGGGTTAGCAAAAAAAGATAAATGGGAGATAGTAAAATGGAAAAGAGGGGCTAAAATGGTTTCAAAAGGGTATTTTATTACCCTTTTGAATCAAACAGTATTCCTGTTACTTCTTGCATTTTTGGTAAAAATTCTGCAGCTTGTTCTGCTGGAAATCTTCTTATCATTTTGCTTGTTTCAGACTCTACTACTGAAACATAAAAGATATCTTGCTGATCAACACCAAATTTTATGTTTGTATTCATTGGAGCTAGTGCGTTGTTTAGTTGATTTACCAAGTCTTGTACTTGCTCTTTAGAATCTATCTTTGGAGAATTTTCTTTTTGCATCTCTTTGACCAAATCAACTTGCTTTGGTTGTTGTACTTGAGTCTGCTGTAGATGAGTCTGCTCTGTTTGAGCTGATTTCATTTGAGATTGTTGTTGTTTCGCTACATTTGCTATGCCATCCATGACGTACTCCTTATTTTAAAACATTCTAGAGTCCAAATCGGCATAAAAATAAAATACTTTAATTAAAAAACATTATTTTTGATTTTTCTATTTTGTATCTATTTATGATACCCTTGCATTTATGAATGAGTACATAAAATTATTACAAGCACAACCAATATTGAGACGTCTATCTACAGTACAGTTAATAGCCTATTTTGGGGCTTGGTTTAGCAATGTAGCTATATACACTCTCTTGCTAAAGATGGAAGTTTCACCAGATGTTGTTGCCTTTACGGCTATGCTTCATTTTCTCTCAGGAATTATACAAGCTCCGTTTTCAGGCTCTATCATTGATAGTGTAAAACCAAAAACACTTCTTCTGTCTCTTCTTGTATTTGAGATATTTACAACTCTTTTTCTTCTCTTTGTAGAGGATATTTCAGATTTGTGGCTTTTGTATATGTTAGTTTTTTTAAAGATGTCGGCTGCTAGTTTTTATTTTACAACAGAGATGTCACTGCTGCCAAAAATTCTTGATGGAAAAAAACTACAAAGAGCAAATGAGATACACTCTATCATCTGGTCATTTTCTTATACTTTGGGTATGGCTCTTAGTGGTTTTGTAGTTTTTTGGCTTGGAGTAAAGGTTGCGTTTATCCTTGATGCGTCAATGTTTGTTTTTGCTTTTTATATTCTTTACAAGACAAATATAGATGTAGAGTTTATAAAAACAAAAGAGAGCTTTACGGAGATGATGAGTGATACTTTTAGGTATCTAAAGAGAACGCCTCATGCTATTCATCTAATGATGCTTCATGCTTTTATTGGGTTTACTGCTTTTGATGCTTTAGTTGCTTTGATGGTTGATAAATACTACGCCTCTGTCATTGCAACTTCTTTAGCTCTTGGGATGATGCATGCTTCTAGGGCAATTGGGTTGGTAGTTGGTCCAATACTTTTATCTAGATGGGCAGATAATAAAAAAATGTCCTATTTCTTTTTATCTCAAGCATTGGCAATTTGGCTCTGGGCTTATTTGATGAGTGATTTTTACATGTCGCTCATTGCGAGTGTTTTTGTTGGGCTATTTACTACAACTCTCTGGTCATATACATACACACTTTTGCAACAAAATATAGACTCAAAGTATTATGGGCGGATTGTGGCTTATAACGATATGCTATTTTTAGCGGCTGCTACATTTATATCGTATATGGTAGGTTTTTTGGCTACAAAAGGGTACTCACTAGAGTTTATAACTTCTCTTATTGGATTTATGTTTATCGTTGGTGCGCTCTATTTTAGATGGGTAATAAAGAGTCAAAATATAAAAGATGTAAAAATTTAAAATACTTAAGGAAAAACACAAAAGATGGCATCAGGGATTTTTTTACTTTTAGATGATATTGCAATGCTCGCTGATGATGTAGCAGTTGCTAGTAAAGTTGCTACTCAAAAAACGGCGGCAATTCTTGGAGATGACTTGGCGGTAAATGCTCAAAAAGCGACAGGTTTTGAGCAATCAAGAGAGTTGGCAGTAATTTGGGCTATAACAAAAGGCTCACTGAAAAATAAAGTCATCATCTTGCCTGTTGCATTTTTACTAACTGCAATAGCGCCTACTCTCATTACGATTATACTTGTGTTTGGTGCGCTTTTCTTGCTTTATGAGGGCGTTGAGAAGATAGAGGAGTATCTGTTTCATAAAGAGCATGAAGAAAAAAATGAAGAGCTACTAAACTCAACTCCAGAGACTATTTTAGAGATAGAGAAACAAAAAATAAAATCGGCAATCGTAACTGACTTTATACTCTCTATCGAGATTGTAGTAATTGCCCTTGCTGCGGTTGCTACAAAGCCGTTTATGGTACAAGTATCTTCTACTGTTATAGTTGCTCTTGTAGCTACTTTTGGTGTTTATGGGCTTGTCGCAATGATAGTTAGAATGGATAATGTCGGTTTTTACCTTATAGAAAAAGAGCATCAAAAAAGCGGACTTTTTCTCATAAATGCTATGCCAAAATTGATAAAAATTTTGGCTTTTGTAGGAACATTTGCCATGATTTTAGTCGGTGGTGGAATACTTACACATAAAGTAGAATTTTTCCATAACTACTTTATAGATGCTCTTCCTGCTTTTGTAAACGACATGTTGATTGGCTCAGTTATCGGGGCTGTAGTTCTGTTTGTTGTAAAGATTTTTAAGAGACAAAAAAATTAAGAATAAACCAATAAATTCAGTTTTTAATAAAAGAGAGTAAAAAAACTCTCTTTTTACTCTCTTAGAAATTATAAATTTCCTGTTAAACTCATTGCGAGGTATGTGTTATAAGCAACGTAAGCAACGACTAAAAACATACCTTTTATTCGAGTAATCTTTCCATCTTGTTTTTTAAACCTATAAGTCATGATTAAAAGTGCAATTGTTAAAATTAACATTATAAGCCAATCTCTTTGCAATACTTCTAAAGCAATATTATTCATAGGCGCAATAAGCGTTGCAATACCTATAACGGCTAAGATATTAAACATATTAGAACCAACGACATTTCCAATAGCGATATCATGTTCACCTTTTGTTGCAGCTATGATAGAAGCTGCAAGTTCAGGTAAAGAAGTTCCAAGAGCAACAATAGTGAGTCCAATAATCAAATCACTCACACCAAATTCTGTAGCAACTCCAATTGCACCCCAAACTAAAAGTCGAGAGCTTGCGATTAGCAAAAAGAGTCCAATAATAAGCCAAATAACTCCTGCCCTTAAACTCATTTTATGTTCAATGAGCTCATTATCCATTTCAGCTTCTAGTGCATCACCTTTGCCTTTAATAGCGGCAAAAATTGACCAACCTATAAGTAAAAAGAAGCCAAATATAAGGATAATTCCCTCATTGAATGTAAGCGCATTATCAACTAATATATATCCTGCGAGTAAAACAATTAAAAGTAATAATGGAATCTCTTTTCTTACAATTTTTGACTTCACACTAATAGGAGCGACAATCGCTGTAACTCCTAAAATCAAAGTAATATTAACAATATTAGAACCCAAAGCATTACCAAGAGCAAGTGCTGGATTGCCTTCCATCGCTGCAATAGCTGAGACGACCATTTCTGGCGCACTTGTTCCAAATCCAACTATCAAAATACCTATCAATAAACTAGGCATTCCTAAATGTTTTGCAACAGAAGCTGCACCACTAACAAATTTATCTGCACTCCAAACAAGGATTACGAATCCTGCCATAATTGCGAGTATATAAAGTATCATTAAACCTCTTTTTTAAAAATCGAAAAGTTCTGAGAAAAAGCTCTCTTTTTTCTTTTTATGATACCCATTATTCTCATGATTATTATATTTATTAAAATGTTCTTTTTGAGTATTTTCATACTTTGGTTGGGCATGTGAGTTGCTCGTATATGAATTTGAAGAAGATGCACTTTTTTCGATTATCTTATCAAGTTCACCTCTGTCAAGCCATACACCTCTACAAGTTGGGCAGTAATCTATTTCAACACCCTGTCTATCACTCATAACTAAATGAACATTTGTACATACAGGACACTTCATTTTATAACTCCTCAATTAAATTATTTTTTGTTTGGAATTTATTTAAGTTATCGATACTATGTTTATTAAACTTAATATTTTTAGCTCCATAAAATAAATGTGAGAATTGTACAATTTTATATATTTAGTATGTTAACCAAAAAAGATAGTTCTAATTTTTATTTTAAAATTATTTTCTATTAAAAACTTAAGTTTGCTTATTTCTGTTCTTAAACTTTGATTTTTTTTAGAAAGTATATCTGATGCAAAGATATCCAATATATTTAATCAATAAATTTTAGATTTTAGATTAAACATTTCGTAGTAGATGTCTATCATCTCTCTTAATGTTTTATCATCCAATTCACTCTTCTCTTTTATGCCAAATCTGTTTATATACTCATAAGGCAAAATTGCTTTTTCAACACTTGGCTCTCTTAAGTACTCAAATATAGCTTCTTTGATTTTTCTCTCACTGCTGTATTTTTGGGTATATTTTTTTAATATCATGTTAAATTTAAAATCTTTTTCATGACAACTTAGGCAGTTTTCTTTAAATGTGGAGCCATCAAGCAGACTTAAAAACAGAGTTATAATTAGCGTAATTTTTACCATCTTAGAGTCACCTTTGTACCTTTTTTAAGCTCTGATGCTATCTCGATTTTTATGTTGTACTCATCGATTATCGCTTTTATGATGCTGTATCCTATGCCAAAACCGCCTTGAGTTTTATCGAAGCGTTTATATCTCTCAAATATCATACCTACTTCTTTTTGGCTCATGCCGTTGCCCTCATCCAAAACAAAAAGATGTGATGGCTTTAACTCAATGGTTATAGTTGTCGCTTTGTTTGTGTATTTTATGGCGTTTGAGAGGATGTTGTCTATGAGTTTTTCTATCTTTTTCTTATCTGCATAAAAGATAACTCCATCATCAATATCGAGTTTAATGTTAAGCTTTTTTGCGTTTGACATAAAAGAGAAATACTCAACTCTGTCGTATATAATTTGCGATAAATCAAGCTCTTCGTTTTGTGATGAGACTTTGTGGTTTAGGAGCAGATATACCAAATCTTCATAGAGGTTTGAGATGGTTGCAGATGCGCTCTTTATTCTTTGTAGTTTTTTTAGAGATTTTTCATCACAGTTTTTACTATCTAGCGTCTCGATATTGGCCATAATTGTCGTTATGGGTGTATTTAGCTCATGTGTAGTCTCTTTTATGAAGTTGTCAAGAAGACGCAAGTTGTCTCTTAGAGGCTTAAGTACGGCTTTTACTAAAAAATAGGAGGTTATAAAAGTAAGGATAATAATAAAAAGAGCAGTGGCGATAAGGTCATTTAAGATATTTAAAGGTTTTGCATCTTTTTCTATAACCATAAACGCAGCGCCTAGATAGTGAGGATTTATAGAAGTTACATAGTATGCTTTTTGGCCTTTGAAAAATAGCTCATTATCAAGATTTTGTACATTTTTTTTGATAGTTGAGAAGATGAGATTTTTATCAATATCATAAATAGCACTGCTAAACTCTTTAAATCTTGGGTATTCATATTTTGTGTCGCTGTTATCATGGACATAAAGAAGTCTCTCTTGTAGATTTGAGCTGTACTCTTTTAATATATTCTGCTCAGAGTGTATAAGCTCATCTTGTTTATAAAAGTAGTAACTGCCAAAGAGTGTGGCAATGAGCAGGAGAGTAGAGCTTAGATAGAGCCCAAGCACATAAAATATACTTTTTCTCTCGCTAGTGTACAAGTTTGTATCCTACTTTTTTTATGCTCAAAATCTGCTCTTTGCCTAGAAGTTTACGTAGGTTTTTTATATATGTTCTTAGGCTCATATCGCTGTAATGCTCATCATGTGACCAAAGCTCGGTATATATATCTTCTAGTAAAATACACTCATTTTGATGCTTTAGCAGAAGTTTTAGTAAAATAGACTCTTTAGGGTTTAGTGGCGTTTTTTTATCCGCAATATAGAGCTCGTTGGTGAAGGTGTTAAACTTTACTCCACTACTTATGGTTGTTATCTCATTTTGTGATTTAAACTCTCGTCTTAGAAGTGCTTTTATGCGAAAGAGTAGCTCTCTTAGGGCAAAGGGCTTCTTTATGTAGTCATCAGCACCGCACTCATAGCCCATCGATAAATCATCAATGCCTTTGAGTGAGGTTGTAAAAATTGCAGGAGTTGAGATATTTGCTTCTCTTAGCTCATGCAAGAGCTTAAATCCGTCAATTTTTGGAACATTTACATCAAATAAAAACAGATCGAAACTCTCTTTATAGATACGCTCTAGAGCTTCTTCGCCATCATAAACAGAGCTTACCTCAAATCCCTCTTCGCTAAGAAACTCAGCGACGGTATCTGAGAGAGGTATATCATCTTCAAGGTATAAAATTTTCATAAAAAATTATACATTAAAAACTGTTATGCATATACTGAAAAGCCTTCAGTTTGAACTTCATTTGTATCTGCTTTGTTTAGTATCTCTAGTAGTGCTTTAGTGTAATCTTGCTCACTTAGAGTAGTTGCATCAATATCTTTCATTTGTGCAACTGTTTTGGATCTCTCTTCTTGACTCATTACGCTAAGTTGTTCCATCATTTGATTTTTATCTTCAGTAGATAGACTCTGCATGATGTCTCTCATGCCGCCTTGACCTTGACCACCGCCAGAGCCATCCATTTTTCTCATCTGCATCTGCATTTGTTGCATTGAACCAGCTGAACTTACATCCATAATATATCCTTTAGTTGTTATTGTAAAAAATTATTTAGAAAAGGTTATCTTCTTCCTCTTCCACCGCCACCGCCGCCGCCGCCGTTTGAACCTTTATACATATTGCCTGTTCCATCTTGTGGACCTTGTTTTGAGCCACCTTTAGAGTTGCTTTGTTTAAAAGAGTCTTTCTCTTCTGCGCTCATATTTTGAACTCTGTTTTGCATCTCACTTTTAAAAGCTTCTCTATCAGCCTCAGGAACGCTTCCACGCATGTTTTGCATCTCCTGTGTACTCATTTGTGTATAGTCTGCTCCAAAAGAGAGGCTAATTGCCAACATAGATAAAATAATACTTTTTTTCATGATTCGCTCCTTGTTTTCATAATTATAATGGAGGGTTGTGAAATAATTGTGAAGCTAAAGAGAAAGTTTTAAACTATTTGAGTTTCACTTAACTCTTCAAAAACAATGCTTCTGTTTTCTATCTTCATAATCTTGTCAAAGTATGGAAGGATTCTCTCATCATGGGTAACTGTGATGATTGCTACGTTTTGCTCAATCGCTATTTTTTTGAGCATTTGTATAACGCTGATTGATCGTTTTGCATCTAGTGCGGCTGTTGGCTCATCTGCTAAGATAATCTCTGGATTGTTAGCTAAAGCTCTAGCAATTGCTACTCTTTGGTTTTGTCCGCCTGAGAGCTGAGATGGCATACTATGGGCTTTATCTGCAATCTCAAGGTACTTTAGCAGTTCCATCGCTTTTTTATCAGCATCTTTTTTGTTTGTTTTGTTAGTTTGTGGAAGGAGTGTTATGTTCTCTATAACATTTAAAAATGGTATAAGATAGTGGGCTTGAAAGATAAAACCTATCTTCTCTCTGCGGATACGGCGCGTATCTTTGGCTATCCATTTGTTGTTATAAACCATCTCCTCTCCCAGCCAAATCTCTCCGCTAGTAGGCTCTAACACACACCCTATCATCATCAAGAGTGTTGTTTTTCCAGCACCGCTTGGAGCGATTAGGGCTACGAGTTCGCCCTTGTTTATCTCAAATGAGGCATTGTCTATTACTTTAACTAGATTTTCATCTTTGCCGAAGTTTTTGACTAAATTTTTAATTTTTATCGCTGACTCTTTTTTCATATCATCCTCCTATTGCAGATGAAGGGTCTGCGCTGATAACTTTTTTAACACCCACAAAAGAGGCTAGGATAGAGGCTATGATGATGACACCAAAGAGCATCCACGCATCTGGAATCTCAAGCACGATTCTCTTTGGAAACTTGTCGTAAGTAAGAAGAGCAAAGATATTTCCAAATATAAATGCAAAAACTCCAAGAAGTAGAGTCTCTTTTACAATCATGGAGATAATAAGGCTATTTGGTAGTCCCATAAGCTTCATAATGGCTATCTCTTTCATCTTCTCTAGTGTCATTGTGTAGATGATAAGCGCGATTATGATGGTAGAGACTACAACTAAAATAGCGGTAAAGAGCCCTATCTGTTTTGATGATTTCTCAATAAGATTTTTTGTAAGTATCTCTTTTTGGTCGTTTGCACTATAAACACTTTTATGTTGCCATTTTCTTATCTCTGCTGCTACTTCTTCTATATCGTAACCACTTTTTACTCTTGCGATAATTGTGTTTACCATGTCAGATTCTGAGTTTTTCACCCCTCTTGCTACGCTGTTTTGAATCTCTTTGTTTGAGTATAAAAACTGAAGTTCTTGCGCATCTTTTAGGTTTAGATAGACAAGTGGGTCTCCACCGTTTGAGACCGTACTATGCGTGATTCCAACAACAGTATAATCATTTCTGCCTAGCTTGATTATCTCACCTAACTCAAATCCTGTTTTATCAGTTACAACTATCTCATAATGCTCATGTTCTAAAACTCGCCCAGCTATTAATCTTGCTTCATTTATTGGGTTGATTGAGCCATATATATCGTATCCGACAGCTACAACACGAACTGGTTTTTTACGATGAGGTAACTGGATATTTTGAAATGTCATGGCTTCGCTTTTCTCAATGCCTTGCATAACATAGATAGTCTCTCTCATATCTTTATATACTCTTGAAGATTCCGCAAATGGTCCTAGCGTGTCCTCTTGAACTATCCACAAATCAGCTTTAATGTCATCGAGTAAAATCTCCGCATCAGCCATCATTCCACGATAAACACCAATCATAATGAGAACAATCCCAAGCAACATACCAACACCCATAGCAGTTACTAAAAACTTGCCAAGGGTGTGTTTAATGTCTTTTGCCGCTAAATCTATCATCTAAAAATCTTCATTCCATCGCTTAGAGGTTTTTTGTTTTCTTCTAATACAAGAAGAGTTGTTTGTGCATCAATTCCCAAAGAAATTGCAACCTCTTCATCACTTTGCGCCAAAATCTCTATAGGTTTAAATTGAGCATTTTCGCCCTCAGCTACCCAAACACCCCTTTTTTCTTTATATGTTCTAAGCAGTTTTGATGGTATTTTTATAGCATCTTTATAGGTTGCAACCTCTACACTTACCTCTGCTTGTTCATTTATATAAAACTCTTTGGGGGTAACATCAAAACCGACATTTATCTCTCTCTCCAAAGTTACAGCGTTACTCATGGCTACTACTCTTTGAAGCGTTGCAGGGATATTTTCATTTGGTTTAGATCTTAGTCTAATCGTCGCCTTGAGTCCGACTTTCAACTCTGAAGCAACTCTCTCATCAACATTAGCACGAACCCATAACGTTTTTGGATCAACGATTTTAAAAATAGTAGAAGAGGGTAGAACATAAGATGCAAGTTCTGCATCTTTTGAGATTATATATCCATCAATCGGCGAGTAGATTTTAAATCTTTGGAGCTTTTCTCCTAACGCTTCTATGCTTTTTTTCAGACGTAACTCTTCAGAGAGAGCTGAGGCGATTTTTGCCTTTGAAGAGGCTATCTGCGCGTCTATATTGTCCAAGTCGCTCTTTGCTTTATCGTACTCTGCTTGGGAGAGAAACTTCTGCTCTAAGAGTTTTTTATATCTTTGATGAGTTGATTCTAGGAGCATCCTTTGTGCCTCAAGAGCCTCTTTAGTCTCTTTTGCGGACTTAGCCTCATGCCCAGCTTTTGAAAGGGAAGCTTTTGCTTCGTCTACTAAAAGAGGCATATCAACGGCATCTATACTAAGAAGTAAATCTCCTTTTTTTACTTCATCTCCCTCATCATAAAAGATTTCATTTATCTTTCCCCCGCTTTGTGCTGTGATGTTGTAGATGTTCTTAGCGTCTACATTTCCAATGCCACGAATATTTACAACCAAATCCCCTTTTGTTGGCTTTATTGTTGCAAAAGTTGATTTTACAACATAAACTTTGTTGTAAAAAATAGCTCCTCCAACTGCGATAATAAGCCCAACTGTTATATATTTTAAGTAACTTTTCACTCTTTTTCTCCTCTTAAGTATTCTAATCTATCTATGATTTTTCGTATAGCGAACTTTGACTCTAAGAGCCCAAGTGTAGCTTGTAAATTTAGCGATGAAGCATCTAAAACTTCTATGTATGTGGAGAGACCCTCTTTGTATCTGGCTTCAACTATAGTTTTTGTAGCCTCTGTGGAATCTATGAGTGCCTCTTTAGCTTTGGTCGTGTAGTGAAATCTTTGCAAATCTATTAGAAGAGTTTCAATCTCCTCCTTGAGTTGAAGTTTTTTTGTGTTGTATGACTCTTTTGCCATCTCAATATCTATGCGAGAGATTTGCTCTAACGAAGATATTCTTCCCCCACTGTAAAGCGGTATCTTTATCCCAATGCCAACCATTGAGGTGTCATACTCGTTAAGAGTGCTTTGATGCGAATAAGATGCAATCGCATCAATTGAGCCGTAATTTTGGGCTTTAGCAGCTTTGTAGAGAAGTGAATCTTTACTGATTTGTTCTTGCGCACTAGATAGAGCATAGTTTTTTCTTATAGCATCTTCGCTTGTGCTCTTAAAGTCATCTTTTTGCTCTACAAACTCATCGATAAGAGTCACATCAAATGCCACATCTTCGCCCATATATAAAGAGAGCGTTGTGAGAGCCTTATGTAGTTCTGCTCTGCTTTGCGCTATTGCATCCTCAGCGCCATAAAGAGCACTGAGCATACTCATCTCATCTGCTTGAGTCTTTAAGCCCTCACGCACAAGTGCTTTTGCTTGTTTGTATAGTTCCTCTTTTGTCTGATAATCTTTTTCTCTTGTTTGTAGGGCTTTAGTTTGAAATAGTGCTAAGTTGTAGATGTTTTTGATGTTATAGCTAAGAAGAGACGCAGCATCTTTTAGTGAAAGTGAGGCTATTTTTTCACCATTTTCATTTGCTTTTATAGTTGAGTCAGTTTTTGAGAAGTCATATATCTTCTGATTTATCACGCCTCCAACTTGCCAACTATCGTCTGTTATGGTGTTAAAAGAGCCATTTTGTGGCATAACAAAAGTGTTGTGAGGATTATAATCTGCACTCAGAGTTACTTGAGGCAAGTAGTCAGCCTTTGCTACATCAACAGCGTAAGCACTCTGCGCTAACCCTAAAGAGAGCTTTTTAATGTCTGGATGATTCTGCAAAGATTTTTCAATACAACTCTCAATAGTGAGTGTCTGTGCCTGTAAACTTAAGAGAAAAAGAGCTAAAAAGAGAGATAAAAATTTACTCATAAAAGAAGTACCCTTATATAAAAAATATAGTTGCATTATTGCGTATATTTGTGAAATATTTGTGGAATTTAAACTTTTTGTTTTATCAGTTTTGTATAGATAAGCCAATAATCAACTCCTCTTAGCTACCATACGAAAAATAGATTTATAGAAGTTTTTAATATGAAAAATATGATTTATCACTCAACTGTTGGTGAGATTGACTTGAGTAAGCTTGTACGACTCTATCCAGCTGTTGTAGTTGAACTAAATGGCGAGAGCGCAGAGATGAGCCTTGAGTGGGTGGAACTTTATGGCGATAAAGTAAAGGTACTCTCATATGTACTTGTTTTTGATTTTACTCCACTGCATCAAGATGAAAAAGATAAAAAAATTTTAGAGTTTAAAACAAAACAAGAGCTAATAATCGCTATGCAAGAGGTATCACAATTTTTTCAAGAGTAGTCTCTAAAGATACCCGCAAAGTACTCTCCATCGCAGTTCCCGCCGCACTTAAACACCTAGTAGATATTTTACAAATTCTCATAGATATGCTTATGGTCGGGATGATTAGCGTCTCAGCTTTGGCGGCTGTTGGTATGAGTATGCAGTTTATGATGGTTATAAATGTTTTGATGACTCTCTATGTTGTTGGCGGAAATGCTCTAATATCACGCTTTATAGGGCAGGGGAGAAAGAAAAGAGCTTCTTCGCTTCTCTACTCACTCATTATTGTTGCTTCTATCTTATCTATCTTTGTAACAATAGGCGGGTACTTTGGAAGTAAATATCTCTACATTATTATGGGTGCGCAGGGCGATGTTGTAGAGCTTGGAGCGCTCTATTTTAAGGTACTCTCACTTGGAATTGTTGTAATATTTATAGATACACTTCTCTACAATGCACTCTCCGCAGCGGGAGATACAAAAAACTCACTCTATATAAAGCTAATCTCAGCCGTAATTAACGCCGCTTTAAATTATGTTTTTATTTTTGGTCATTACGGTTTTGATGCGATGGGGATTGAAGGGGCAGCTTATGCTACGCTTATCGCCTACTGTTTTAACATTATTGCGTACTACATACTTCTAAAAAAACCATACTCAAAACTAAATATCATCCCTATCATTCGCACAAAAGACATCATCAGAGTTTGGCATGTTGGTTGGAGCGCGGCACTAGAGCGTGGAATATCTAGTATCTCATTTCTGTTTTTTGTATCTATCATTGCAGCGTATGGAACAGCAGAGTTAGCGGGGTATCAAGTAGGACTTCGTATCGAGGGGATTGCTTTTATGCCAGGGTTTGGGTTTGCCATAGCGGCTACTGCTTTAGTAGGGCAGAGTTTGGGTTCAAACAATAGAGAAAAAGCCTATAACATGGGCATTATCAGCGGAAGAGTCGCATATATATTTATGGGTTTTGTCGGCTTTTTTCTTATAACATTTCCAGAGTTTTTGGTTGGTTTTTTCACACAAGATGCACAGACAGTAGCGGTTGCATCTTACTATCTTATCTTTGTAGGTCTTGCTCAAATCCCTCTTGCTATTATGTTTGTATATTCGGGAGCACTAAGAGGTGCTGGGGCTACAAAGATAACACTAAAGATAAGTGTTGCCTCTCTTTGGATTTTTAGAGTAATCCCATCATATATAGCTTATAAAATGGGATACGGAATCGTTGCTATATTTATTATTATGAATGTAGAAACTCTGATAAAAGGGTTGATTTACGTCTATATTTATAAGAAAAGAAAATGGTTAGAGACAAAGATTTAAGATAAAAGTTATATAATTCAAGGACATTTTAAACAGCAAAGAATATTATTTTATGAATACACCAAATATGACTAAACGAAATACACTTATACTAACACTCTTTATCCTGCTTTTATCCTCCTTGATTGTCTATCTGTTCTTAAATTATCAACTTAAAAAATCGATAAACAGTGAGTTTGAGAGAATGGCAGGCTCAACACAGAGGCTCTTTGAAATCAATCTAAAAGATGAAAAAGTAGATTTAGATATAAGATTAGATGAACTCCTTATGAGTGAAGGATTATCAAGGGCAATATCAGAAAATGATTATAAAACCATAGACGCTATCGTATCTCCGTATTATAAAAAATTAAAACAGAGCAAAAAAGCTGTAAATATTTTAACCTTTCGCTCAGAAGATGGCATAACACTTTATCGTGCTCATAAGCCTGAATTTTTTGGGGATAAGATGAGTGAAAAAAGAAAGCTCATAGCCGATACAAATTTCTTTAGACACTCATTTGATGGTTTTGAAGTTGGTAGGTTTGAGATGACATATCGCATAACAAGACCAATATTTTACAATGAAAAATATGTAGCAAATGTAGAACTTGGAATTTCACCAGAGTATTTTTTACATGAGCTAAATTCTGTTTTTAAGACGGAGTTAGGTATTGCTATTGATAAAAAATTGCTTGATGTTATCTCTAGAGAAGAGATAGTAGAGATAGATGATGAACATGTGTTAATCGATAATATACAAAATTTGAAAAAATACTTTATGGATAGCAACAGAAGTGAGAGCTTATATAAAGTAAGTATGAATATATCACTTAAAAACCATCTCTCAGAAAATCTTGGCTATTTAATTGTTGGTTTTGATATCAAAGAGATTGCGGATAAAAATACAAAGTTTATATATATGCTCTTTTTTATGATAGCTTTTATGATGGTTATTCTTGTTGCAGTATTGCATTTTGGTTTCAATAAAATATTGAAATACTTTTCAAAACAGATTTATACAGACCATTTAACAAATCTAAAAAACAGACATGCGCTAGATGATGCTCTATCTTCTGCAAATAGCAAAGTACTAATTCTTAGCAACATAAAAGAGTTTAGTCTTTTAAATGAGCTTTATGGTGTAAGTGCTGGAAATGAGACTCTGATTCAAGTCGCGCACTCTTTTAAAGAGTTTGCAAAAGAGCATGGTCTTGAGGCATATAGAATCTCATCTGATGAGTATGTGCTTTTGAAAAATGAAGAAAATTTTGACAATAGAAGCTACTTGAAACTTACGCAAAAGCTTCACGCTAAGATTCACTCGTTAAAAATATCTATTTATGGAGTAGATGAGATTATTGGAGTTGAGATATATTCTGGTATAGCGTTTGATCACGCGCACTCTTTAGAAGATGCTCAAATGGCACTCAAAAAAGCCAAAAAGAACTCTTTGAGTTATATGGTATATTCAAAAAATGTTGATACAAAAGAGTCTTCACACGCAATTTTAAACATAAAAAAAACCATCAAATATGCACTTGAACATAAAAATGTAGTTCCATTTTTCCAGCCAATTACAGATGATAAAGGAACTATTGTGAAGTATGAGGCTCTTGTTAGAATAGTAGAGTTTGATAATGGTAAAAAAAATATACTCCCTCCTTCAGAATTTTTAGAGGTCTCGATGAATAATGGCTTGTATATAAAAATTGCAAAAGAGATGTTAGAACAGAGTCTTAACTTCTTTGCTACGAGAAGCGAGAAGATTTCTGTAAATTTTTTACCAAATGATTTTTTTAATCCATCTATCATAGATGCTCTTATGAGCGGTATAGAGAAGTTTGAATCGCCCAAGAGAGTTGTAGTAGAAATAACAGAGCATGAGGGTGTTGAGAATTTTGAGAGACTTTTAGAGGTAGTAAAAAGATTAAGAGATATAGGTATCTTAATTGCGATTGATGACTTTGGAAGCGGTTATGCAAACTATGCACATATCTTGCAGATAAAACCAGATTATCTAAAGATAGACGGTTCCCTTATAAAAGATATACTAGAGGATAATGAGTCAAGGATTTTGGTTCAAAGCATCGTTAGATTTGCAAAAGAGTTAGGAATAACAACAGTTGCAGAGTATGTTGAAACCAAGGAAATATTTGAACTACTTAAAGAGTATGGAGTGGACGAATTCCAAGGTTACTACTTTGGTCGTCCAACCGATTTGATGAGTGCTTAGCCTTTGATACCATCAGCTCTAGGAGCCATTAAAAAGCTAAAAAACTGTTTTATATAGAGCATAAATGGAATGGTCCAAATCAGCGCAGAGAGCATATAGAGTGTGCTTGAATACTCCTCAAAATATGGAATCATACTTCTCATAAGTGTTGCTACTACAATCAAACCTACCATCAAGTGCGTATAGATGTTTGATGTCAGATGTCTTCCTGTATGTATCCAGCCGATGATTATCATAACCATCAGGTAAGCAAGACCATAGCCACCACTTGTGATGAGGTGTCTAAAATGAGATATATTTTCAAACTCACCGCTTAAAATCGCATAGCCCATAAGAGCATAACCAGCGCCAAGAAGTATAAAAATAAGGCTTAGATATATCACGTATGGTTGATTTATGATTACTTTATCTTTTAGTATATAGTCACTTGTAATGCCCAATATACCAGCTCCAGCAGCAAAACCAAGCCATCCAAGCGCAGAGTTGTTTGGGTATAAAAACTCAACTATTGTAAACGCCATAACGCTAAAGATGGCAAGGTTTGTAACAGGAGGACGGGCAACATAGACATCATCTATCCCTTTATCTTCCATAAGTTCATTGACAGCTTCCATGTTTACGCGTCGCATAGCAAGAAGTATCAAGATAACACTAGCACCTAAAGCTACCTTTAGTATATCCATTGCAGGAGTTTTGGCAATTCCAGCCATAGAGGCAAAAAACCACGCCTCTATGATAAGAAGTGCCAACATTGTATATCCAAGTGAGGCATGTCTTTGAAGCTTGTCAAGTACGGCATCTTTTGCAAACCAGATAAGCCATCCAAGCATAGCGAGGTTTAGTATGGCTGAGAGGTACACACCAGTTACATCTATAAACCAAAAGCTAACTCGTCCAGCTATCCATAAAATCATCACATTTTTAAGTTTTTTTCCGATGATAGGAACAAAACCAGGGAAAAGTTCAGGAAGTCCAGTTGTTAAAAACGCCATAGTCCCAGCAGTTACGATACCAAAAATCATCTCATAAACGTGCCAGACTAAGATATTTTCCATGAAAGGGATGTTTAAAACTCCACTCCAAACAAGTCCCCATAAAACCATTGAGATTATCATATATGGTGCAAGAAGCAGAAATATAGGTCTAAAACCATACGCTAGATATGGTGGAACATTTTTCTCATCTGGATAGTAAAGATAGTGGTTTGTAGCACGTAATTGTTGCTCTTTTTCTTCTATGTTGCTCATGATTTTAGCTCCAACTCAAATGTGTTTATTATCTCGCTATCTTGTAGTATCTCGGCACTTTTGCCATAAACATACTTATCATCTCTTTGATTTTGTACTATATCAAACTTAAATTTTTTGACAATATGCCCTGGATCTGCCTTTAGAAGCAACATCTCATCACTTAGGCGGATAGCCTCCATCAGGTCGTGGGTTATAAAGAGGACACTTAACTCTTTTTTGCTTATCATATCTATCAAAACACTTTGAAGCTCTTTTTTAAGCCCAATATCAAGAGCAGAGAATGGCTCATCTAAAAATAGCAGAGATGGTTTTGTGACCAACGCTCTTGCAAAAGAGACTCTCTGCTTCATACCGCCACTCAAATCTTTTGGAAATTTATCAAAATCATCTTCTTCAAGCCCAAAACGAAGCGCAATCTCTTGTGATTTTTTGATAGCCTCGCTCTTTTTTTCGCCCTTTGCAATTAGAGCTAGTGAGATATTGTCAATCACATTTTTCCATGGAAGAAGTCTTGGCTCTTGAAATGCAAAAGCAGTGCTTAAAAATGTGTTTTTAACGCTCCCCTCTTCAACATCAAGCAAGTCGGCACAGAGGTGAAGAAGTGTTGTTTTTCCGCCTCCACTTGGTCCGACTATCGAGAGAACCTCGCCTTTGTTTAGTGTAAAGTTTATATCGTGCAATATTTTTGTAAATCCAAAACTATGATTTAACCCTTTTACTTCTAATCTCTCCATAACTCAACCTCTCGCTTTATCGGCTCTAAGATAATGTACTCTATAAACATCAGTGAGCCTATCATGATAGTAACGATGGCCAATGCTGTTGGAGTGTCTAACTGACTTCTAGCAGTTGCCAAAGATGCGCCTATGCCATCACTTGTTGCTAAGAGTTCTGCCATGATAACTATCTTCCACGCCATCCCAAGCGCACTAACCCATGCAGGAAATACATAGGAGAAGATATGAGGAAAATAGACATCAAGAAACTTCATGTGCCATGGAAAGCCAAAGCTCTTAGCCATCTCTTTTAAATCCCCATCAAGCGTTCTAGTTCCTTGAAGTGCGCCAACAAAAATGATAGGAAAAGAGGCAACGATTACTGTAAATATAACAGTCTCATCTCCCATTCCAAACCATATCATTGCCAAAACTATCCAAGCAATCGGAGGCATACCGACAAGAATTGTCACAATTGGACGACTCATCATAGAAGCTGTCGCAAAAAAACCAGCCAGAAGTCCCAAAGCAGTTCCAAAAAGAAGTGAAATCCCAAAACCAACAGATGCACGATAGAGAGTTGTTTTTATCTCAGCTATAACATTTGCATCATTTAGCATTGCGTGAAGTGTTTTAAAAGTCTCCAATGGGGAGGGAAGAACTAAGTTGCCATAAACCTGATTTCCGCTGTCCCAAAGAGCGATAAAGAGTAAAATAGAAGCAACCGCTCCCCATCCACTCCAGAGAAATGCAGGAAAATCTTTTAATATTTTTAATGCAAACTTCATAAGTTACAGCCCATAGTAAAAGCTGTCTTGAGGAAGTTTGTCTCCAATACTCTTTGGATCTTCAGCTTTTAGTACATCAAAGAAAAACTCTAGCTCTTTTTTTGCATCTTTTGCACTTATATTTTTAAGCCTAACATGTTCTATTGAGTCGCTTACGCCATCTTCTCTTAACATATCAAGAGTTTTTACGACTTCCTTTGCTGCCTCTTTAGGGTTTGCCTTATACCATGCAAGAGCTTTTTCATACTCTTCGTTAAATCTTTTAATGATATGTTCATCTTTTATATGCCCCATAACTGCGATTCCAGCTTGAGGAATATCTCCATTTGTGTCAAACACCTTTGCCCACTCTTTTTGCAAATCAACACTTCTAAACAAATCTGGCGCTACAAGGCTAACAGGAAAAGATTTTGTTTTTCTAAGAGCCATTGAGATAGCAGGTTCAGCCAAAAGTGCATGGTCAACTCGTCTCATAATAAGCATCTGCATAGCATCAACGGGAGAAGCCACATAAAGCAGTTCAAAATCTTTTTGCGGGTCTAAACCCTCTTTTTTTAGAAGCTGTTTAAAAACGATGTCTGGCATATCTGCGCGAAATGGAACAGCTATTTTTTTGCCCTTGAAATCTTTAAGGGTTTTTAGCGAATCATCTCGGCTAATCATCCCCAAAATACCCCAAACAGAGACATTGAGAAGTTTTATATCTACACCTTTGTTGTGTAGAATTGCTGCTGTATTTGTCGGTATAGCTATAAAATCAGCACCGCCTTTAATGGCGATAGCACGGAGTTCATCTGGATTTTTCCATAGTTTGAACTCAACTTTATCGGCTACATCCCCAAGTGCATTTGTCTCAATCATATGTAAAATAGGGTGTGAAACTGATGCAAATGGACCAGCGATTACTATTTTGTCTAATTTTTGAGCTCCAAATAGTGAAACAGTGACTAACATAAGCGCAAAAAAACTACGTATAAAACTTCTCATTTTTTTTCCTTTGGTGTTGTTTAGTGTAATATTATCAATAATGATATTAATTATCATTGATTCTAATCAATATTAGAATAGATAACCCATTCTAAAGATATATCTTCTTTTCTCAAGAGGTTGATACTCTTTTAAATTGTAATTACTAAGGAATGATACCCCAAAACCAAAATGAATCTTTGGTTTTGCAAATGGTAAAAACTCAATTTGAGGTGTTATGTACCCACTCTCCCCACTAAATGCTTTAAATGGCAACATTGCTCTAAGTTGAGCGTTTGTATCGCTACCCATACTGGTTTTTGTATTGTATATAAAATTATATTCTACTCCGATATTAAACTGTTTTGTAACTGCTTTTGTAGTTGCAAGGTCTAGTGATATTTCATCTCCAAAATCATAATCATTATGTGCTTTTGGTCTATAAGTGTACATAGTATGTGCAGACGCTTCCCAACTATCACTTATCATTTTTGTAACTCCGACCCCAAGTTTATACTCAAATTCTCCTGTTCCCATTTGCGTTGGAAGAGGCGTATTTACGCCATTTGCTATTGGTGGAGATACCTTAAAAGAGCCATTTGTAGAGCCTGTTGGAAGTTTTAGTCCACCATCAACACTGAGCTGAAATCCCCACTCTTGCATAGGCATAAGAACATGCCTTGCGATTAGCAAAATATCGCCTAAACCTTTGTTTTGTATCTCAACTGCATTGCCTCCAAGCGATGCAGTTGCTTCTATATTTTTGTATGGAACCATCACTCCTATCGAGGTCTCATCACTCAATCCGTAGTACAAAGAAACCAAAGTTATATTTGCTGTTGCATCTAAGTTCTCTCTGTTTTGAACCTCATTTGTTTTGTTAAACATATTTTTTCTATCAAAATTTATCTGTTTTATTTCAGCTTTTAATTTTCCTTGAGGCATAACTAAAGCCCCGCCTTTTGAGTTTATAGCTGGGATTACATCTGCGCTTAGTAAAAATGGTACAGCTGTTAATGCCAAGATAGTTTTTTTCATAATTTTTCCTTTTATAGTAATGATATTCATTCTTAATTAGAAGTTTAGATAAAACAAACTTAATAGAAGATAAATATGATACTCATTATCATAAATATATCTTTTAACAACTTTGAGCTAAAATTGCACCATGAATTTTGAACAATATAAAAAAGCAGTAGAGCTTCTAAATCTCTACTCGTATCACTACTATCTCCTTGATGACGCAATTACAACAGATGAGGTTTACGACAAGCTCTACCATGAGGTTTTGGAGTATGAAATAAACCATAAAGAAGATGTCTTAAAAAATTCTCCGACTCAAAGGGTAGGCGACGCTATCTCTGAGGGATTTGTAAAAGCTCCTCATCTAAGCCGTATGTGGAGTTTGGAAGATGCTTTTAACTCACAAGATTTAGAAAAGTGGCTTACTAAAACATACAAGCTAGATAAAAACATAACATTTTATTGTGAGCCAAAATATGATGGTGCATCGCTAAATCTTATCTATGAAAATGGAGACCTTATCCAAGCTATCACAAGAGGCGATGGAGAAATAGGTGAACTAATAACACAAAATGTAAAAACTATCCGCTCAGTTCCTCTCTCAATAAAACATAAAGATAAAATTGAGATTCGTGGGGAGGTTGTTATATATAAAGATGAGTTTGAGAAAATAAACCAAGAGAGAGCAAAAAATGGCGAGGCTCTCTTTGCAAACCCAAGAAATGCGGCCGCTGGGAGTTTAAGACAACTTGACTCTAAGATAACAGCTTCAAGAAATCTAGTATTTTTGCCTTATGGTGTCGGAGAGAACACGCTTGAGCATAAACTACTAAGTCAAAAGATGGAGTATATCTACTCACTAGGGTTTAAAAACCCACCTCTAAGAGCCACATGCAAAGATTTTGATGAGATAGAGACAGTCTATGGCGAGATGAATAAAAATCGTGATAGTTATGAGATGATGCTAGATGGAATGGTTGTAAAAGTAGATGAAATAGCCGCTCAGATAGATATGGGCTACACTGTTAAAAATCCACGTTTTTCAGTTGCATACAAGTTTCCAGCGGTTGAGAAGATAACCACCATAAAAGAGATAGTCCTTCAAGTCGGACGAACAGGAGCTGTTACTCCAGTGGCAATTGTAGAGCCTACAAATATAGATGGGGTTATAGTTGAGAGGGCAACTCTGCATAATTTTGATGAGATAGCTAGAAAAGATATTCGTTTGCATGACAAAGTAATCATCCTTAGAAGCGGTGATGTAATCCCTAAAATCATAAAAGTTTTAACACATGAACGAGATGGCAGTGAAGTAGAGTATAAGAGACCGACAACTTGCCCAGTATGCCAGAGCGAACTCCTTGATGAGGGTGTCCTTTTGAAGTGCCAAAACCTTACATGTGAGGCAAGAGTTATCAACTCTATCATCTATTTTGCTTCAAAACCGTGTCTAAATATAGACGGTTTGGGTTCTAAGATAGTTGAGGCACTTTTTAACTCAGGAGTTGTGAGCAGTGTTGTTGATCTGTTTGATTTGACACTTGAGAAACTCTTAGCATTAGAGGGTTTCAAGGAGAAAAAAGCTCAAAACCTGCTTGATGCCCTAGAGAATGCAAAAGGGTGTGAGTATTGGCGTTTCGTAAACTCTCTTGGGATTGAGCATATCGGAGAGGTTGCGTCAAAAACTCTAAGTGCAAAATTTGGAAGCGGTTTTTTGGATGCTACAAAAGAGCAGATAGTTGCACTTGAGGGTATAGGCGAGGAGATGGCAGAGTCTGTTTTGGAGTTTGCCAGAGTAAATAGAGAGACCATTTTAAAACTGCAAACTATTTTAAAACCGTTAGAGCCTATTAAAAGAGAAGAGGCAAAAGAGAACCCATTTAAGGGTAGAAGTGTAGTGCTCACTGGAAGTATGAGCGAGTCAAGAGATGTTATAAAAGAGATGCTAGAGCGTTTAGGTGCAAAAGTGGCGAGTTCAGTATCTAAGAAAACTGATTTCGTAATTTACGGCGAAGATGCGGGAAGCAAATACGATAAAGCTATGGATTTGGGTGTGGCGTGTCTAAATGAAGAAGAGATGAGGGGTAAAATTGAGCAGACTTGATAACTATCTGGTAGAAAACGGACAATGCGAGAGCAGAAACAAAGCGCAAAGCATCATAAAAGAGGGACTTGTAAGCGTAAACGGAGAACAGATAATCAAGAGTTCGTATGCTTTAAAAAATAGCGATAAAGTGGTAGTAAAAGAGCATAAAGAGTATGTCTCAAGAGGTGCTTTTAAACTCAGTGCTTTTTTGGGCGAATTGTCTCTTAATCTAAAAGATAAAACAGCCCTAGATATCGGCTCTTCAACTGGCGGTTTTACGCAGGTTTTACTAGAAGAGGGTGCAAAAGAGGTAACTGCCGTAGATGTTGGACGTGAGCAGTTACATATAAGCCTAAAAAATGATGCAAGAGTCCACTCATTTGAGGGTTGCGATATAAGAGAGTTTGAGAACGAGAAAAAGTTTGACATAGTTGTAAGTGATGTTGCTTTTATCTCTCTGCTTCATATCCTAGATGATGTAGAACGACTCTCAAAGGATAAAATCATCCTCCTTTTTAAACCACAATTTGAAGTAGGACGAGAAGCAAAAAGAGACAAAAATGGTGTTGTAACAGATGAGAAAGCAATTTTACAGGCAATGATAAAGTTTGAAGACGCATGTAGATTAAAAGGGTGGAAACTCGTTTTAAAATCGCCCTCAAAACTAACAGGTAAAGAGGGGAATCTGGAGTATTGCTACTTTTTTGAGAAGTAAAATATGACAAATTGCAATACTTTTTGAGTCGTTTTGCTTAGAAAGTTATAATGCCCAAAACGATTTCTCGTTCCCAAGTTTCACTTGGGAATGCATACATGTAAAATAATAAACTAAGATACACACTCCCAAGCACAGCATGGGAGCGAGAAAAAAAGCGACGCTTAAAAATGGTAGTTTTTTTCTCGTTCCCAAGTTTCACTTGGGAATGCATACATGTAAAATAATAAACTAAGATACACACTCCCAAGCACAGCATGGGAGCGAGAAAAAAAGCGACGCTTAAAAATGGTAGTTTTTCTTTATCGCTAGAGGATATAAACGTAAATAGTTTAGCAAATAAACAACGGAGACAATAGATGAATAGTTTTATGATAGATGTTGTAGGTATCGTAGGTGTTGCAATAGTTGTGGTGACATATTTTTTACTGCAGAGCGAAAAGATAGACTCAAAAGGTTTTCTGTACTCGTTTCTCAACGCTTTTGGTTCGCTGCTTATTATGTATTCGCTTCTTTACAACTGGAATCTTGCCTCTTTTATCATAGAGTTTTTTTGGATTTTGATAAGTATATACGGGCTTGAAAAGTGGTATAGAAGCAAAAGGCAAAAGAGTGATAACTAAGTATGCATTGCTAGATAGATAGTAGTATTTATTCTATTGACTAACTTATCGTATTGTGATAACATACCAATATGATAAAATCTTTTAAATGCAAATATACAGAGCAACTTTTTGAGGGTAAATACCAGAAGAAATTTTCTGCGTCTGTTAATAATGTCGGCAAAAGAAAACTCGATATGCTTGAAGCATCGTTTGATGAGAGCGATTTAAGAGTTCCTCCTTCAAATCATTTTGAGTATTTGAAGGGCGATTTAAAAGGTTTTTGCAGTATCAGGATAAATGAGCAGTTTAGAGTGATTTTTAGATTTGAAAATTCCAATGCTTATGATGTATATATTGATGATTATCACAAATAAAGGAGTATAAAATGCAAGCAATAAGACCAAGCACGCACCCAGGTGTTATTTTAAGAGATGAGTTTACTCTGCCTCTTAATCTCACCCAAGCCCAATTGTCGCATGACTTAAATGTAGGCATTAAGACGCTTAGCGAGCTTTATAATGAAAAAAGAGGCATAACTTCTTTGATGGCTCTAAAGCTATCTGAATATTTCGGTACTACGCCACAGTTTTGGCTAAATCTACAAAATAATTATGATTTATACAAAACTTATGAAAAAGAGAAAGAAAATATACAAAACATTACCCATAGAGTTGCGTAAATGGTGTCTTTAAAAAACAGCACATCCATAGCAATAGGCGGTTTTGACGGTATGCATATCGGGCATCAACAACTTTTTAATGCACTTGATGAAAATAGTACGATAGTTGTTATCGAGACTGGTTATGCAAATATAACTCCAAAAAAAGAGCGTGAAAATTTTTCTCATCATCCTATTATGTATCTTGAGTTAGATGAGATTCGTCATTTGAGTGGCAAAGAGTTTGTGGCTTTTTTAAAAGAGAAATTTCCAAAGCTAAACAAGATTGTTGTCGGTTATGATTTTCATTTTGGTAAAGATAGAAAATACTCATTTAACGACTTAAGAGAGATTTTTCTAAAAGAGAATGAAGACGCAGAAGTAGAGGTTATAGATGAAGTAACTCTTCACGGAGATTCTGTTCACTCTCATAAAATAAGACTTAAACTTCAAATCGGCGATATAAAAGGTGCAAACGGATTTTTAGGACATAACTATACGGTAAAAGGGAGTGTAGTACGAGGACAGGGCATAGGTAAAAAAGAGCTGGTTGCTACAATAAATCTAGAAGCCAAAGAGTATCTGATGCCAAAAGAGGGAGTTTATGTAACTCTGACACGCATTGATGATGAGGAACATTTTCACCCTTCCGTTTCGTTTGTAGGTCATAGAATCACAACTGATGGAAGTTTTGCACTAGAGAGCCATATACTTGATGGCGAGGTTATCTGCAGAGAGAAGGCTACTATAAGTTTTGTCTCATTTATCAGAGAAAATAGAAAATTTGACTCTTTAGAGGAGTTAAAAAAAGCGATACACAAAGATATTGCAACTGCTTCAAAGGAGCTAAAATTTCTACAATTATAAAAGAGTTAGATAGAGAGTATCTACTAAGCACACAAGATATAGATTTTAAGTTTTATCAAAATGAGAGAGACTTTAGAGTTGATGAAATCGCCAAAGATGAGTTTTTAGGCAGAGGAAATTATCTCATATTAAAGATACAAAAAGTCGAGATAACTACATGGGATATGATAGCTGTTTTTGCAGAACTCTTAGAGCTTCCTGCACAAAAGATAGGTTACGCTGGACTTAAAGACAAACATGCAACAACTACCCAGTACATCTCAGTAGAGTCAAAATATGAGCCACTACTTAAAAATTTTCAACATAAAAATATAAAAATTTTAGAAAAGACAAGACATTCGCACTCTATTAGAATGGGTGATTTAAAAGGCAACAGATTTAGTATAAATCTTTATGATGTTGATGTTATGGACGCTGGTAAAATAGAGAAAGTTGCTAGAAAGATAGCAAAAAATGGACTTCCAAACTACTTTGGCTATCAGAGATTTGGACGAGATGAGGGTAGCATTACACAAGCAAAAGATATGCTAAAGGGAGAGATTTTTATCGAAGACGCAAAGATAAAGAGCTTTTTGATTTCGGTATATCAGAGCCACTACTTTAATGAGTGGCTAAGAGAGCGAATAATTTTGAGCAGAGAGAAAAACAACGGTGAGTTCTTACTTTTGAGCGGAGATGTTTTACTTTCAAAAGATGGCAAACTCTCAACACCAAAGATAGTTCCAACAAAAGAGTTTGCTCAAAACAAAATAGTTCCAACAGGTCTTTTATGCGGTAGAGATACATTTCGTGCAAAGTATGAAGCAAGAGAGATAGAAGAGAGATTTGATGATGAGTTCTTACAAGAGAAGGGTCAAAGAAGAGAAGCTCTTATCTATCCAAGCGACATTGAGTGTAAATTTGTAAAAAAAGAGACTATGCTAACTCTCTCTTTTTCTCTGCCAAAAGGCTCTTACGCAACTGTATTTTTAGAGAGTATTGCAGGGAAAAACTACACTGCAAAAGATGTAAAACAGGACAAAAGTAAAAAAAATAGATAAAAAACTTATTTTATTATAAAAGTTTAATCCTAATTTTACTATAATCACACAATTTTTACGAGGCAAGGGAGAACACCTATGGGTGAATTGTTCACATTTTTTGGTCTAATTTCTCACGAAAAGACTTTTATCTATATGACACATATGTTGCTAGCAGCTGGTATCGCACTAGTTCTAGTTAGAATGGCTATGTCAAATCTAAAAATTGTTCCAACTGGAACTCAAAACATAATGGAAGCATATATTTCTGGTGTTCTTAAAATGGGAACAGATGTTATGGGGCAAGAAGCTGCTCGTCGCTATCTTCCACTTGTTGCAACTATTGGTCTTTTTGTTGGTATTGCTAACTTAATCGGTGTTATTCCAGGTTTTGAAGCTCCTACTGCATTTTTAGAGTTTGCGTTTACACTTGCACTTTCTGTATTTGTTTACTATAACTTTGAAGGTATCCGTCGTCAAGGTGTTGTTAAGTACTTTAAACACTTTTTAGGACCTGTTTGGTGGTTATACTGGTTGATGTTTCCTATCGAGATAGTTTCTCACTTTTCTCGTTTAGTATCACTAAGTTTTCGTCTTTTTGGAAATGTAAAGGGTGATGATATGTTCTTAATGGTTATCCTTATGCTTGCACCTTGGGTTCTTCCTATGATACCATATGCACTTCTTACATTTATGGCATTTTTACAAGCGTTCATCTTCATGATGCTTACTTACGTTTATCTTGGTAGTGCTGTAGCTGTCGAAGAGCACTAAGCCTTATCTATGCAAAAAGAGAAATTCGATAGAATTATCAGCTTTTTGCTTGGAGCATCATGGGCAATAGTCTTATTTGGTGCTCTTATAACCTTCCAAATCTTCTCTCCTTTAGGTCTTTCGCTGGCTCTTTTTATAACAATTACTTTTATAGTTATTTCACTATTTTTAATTTTAACTCTTGATGCTTTTGCGATAAACAGAGAAAAATATTATGAGATGAAAAAGCAGAGCGAGTTATTGGAAAAAATCTACTCCAAAGAGCCAAAATAACTTTGAGCAATAAACAAATCTCTCTTCTGTTTACACTTCTTCTAGCATTCTTATATATCTTTTTTGAAAATGATTTAACTCTGAAGCAAGAAGACGATAATGTTAAAAAAAATGAAAAATATTATCAGACTAAAATGTGTCAAGAACTAGGTGGTAAGATAGAGTATGTACTCCCAGATAAAACGAGAGTAGATTGTTTAACAGACGAATATGCGATAGAAGTTGATTTTGCTAAAAAATGGGCAGAGGCTATTGGTCAATCACTTTATTATGCGCAGATAACTGGTAAAAAACCAGCTATCGGATTTATAGTTGAAAATGGCGATGATAGATATATAAAAAGAGTAAAAACTGTTTCAGAAAAGTTTGAGATAAAAATTATACTATTAGAAAAATAGTATTTCTAGATTGAGCAAACTCTATTTCTTCCACTCTCTTTTGCTATATATAGGGCTCTGTCTGCACGTTCAATGATAGATTCAAGAGAGTCATTTGCGCTATACGTGGAGACTCCAAAACTAGCAGTTACACTTTTTACATTAGCGAAACTATGCTCCTCAATTTTTGCTCTTAAATTTTGAGCAACAAGCAAGGTGTTTTCTATATTTGCTTCTAAGCAGACTACAATAAACTCTTCTCCGCCCCATCTGCCAATAATATCAACCTCTCTTAGGTTCTTTTTTAATCTATTAGAGAACTCTTTTAAAACAGAATCTCCAACAAGATGCCCATATCCGTCATTTATATTTTTAAAGTAATCTATATCTATGACAATAATAGAAAATATACTATTGTTACGTTTTGCTTTTTTTAGCTCATTCTCTATCGTTTCATCTATCTTTGCTCGATTGTAAACACCAGTTAATCGGTCTGTTATATAGAGTTTTTTTAGTTTTGCTTTAGCGGTAGAGAGTTTTTGGTGGCTTTTGTGAAGTTTATCTATGAAAATATTTATAGAAGTTATTACTTGACCGAGTTCATCATCTGCGATTGTATTTAAACGCTTTTTAAAATCAACATTTCCTTTTGCTATCTCTCTTGAGTCGATAACGATATTTTTAATCTTCTCTTTTAAATCCTTATGCACAAAAAATATAATCATAGTAGATAGAATAAACCATAATAAAAATATTAGATTGCCATTAAATAGTAGAAATTTAATCTTTTCATAAATTGAGTTTACATTTGATTCCATATGCTCTTTGATTTTTAACTTTAGCTCATTAAACTGCTCATTTATAGAGTTATATCTTTGAACTAAAATCCTTGTATCGGTATCAATATTTTTATAGTCGTAATTCTCTTGGATTATCTTAACAGATACCTCTTTTACTTTTTTATAATACTCATTGAAGGAAACAAGAGCATCGTTTGCTTCATTGCTATAAGTAGTATTTGAAAACTTTTGTAAATTTTTTCTTATACTGTTTGCATCATATTGGGAGTTGTCTAGCCACTCTACTTCTTTAGCGCTTACTGCGTTATTTGTCTCATTAACTATTTTATGAAGCAAGAATATATTGTCGTAAGAGATTTCTTGTAGAGGTATAAGCTCTTTGTTAAACTCTTGAATAGAATTTTGCATACTGTACATGTAGTAAAATGCAAATATATAAAAAGGCAGTACAAGCACGAGACCAAGTGCAGGAGCAAGTAAAAACTTTTTAAGAAGTGATACTGAGAGGCAGTAACTGCGAAGAAATTTAATTGGATTCATATACTATTTTCCACTCTTTTTTAAGATCTTTTTTTTCTATATACGCTAT
This sequence comes from Sulfurimonas limnophila, assembly GCF_059705345.1. Lineage (NCBI taxonomy): Bacteria > Pseudomonadati > Campylobacterota > Epsilonproteobacteria > Campylobacterales > Sulfurimonadaceae > Sulfurimonas > Sulfurimonas limnophila. Next base: position 1,482,365 of record NZ_AP046127.1, on the reverse strand, counting down.
GGTATTTGGTTTTTTTAGTTTATCTACTATTTCTTTGTAGTCTAATTTTTTTGTTATTGATTTTTGACCACTAAATAACAGCCTTGTCCAGTAGCTGTTGTACTCTGGTACACTCTTGCACAAAATTGTGGAACAAAAATTACGATGTAATGTTTCATCTTTAGATAAAAGAGGTTCCACTTTGATACCCTGCGTTTTTGTTGTTTTTGCTAAATATATATATTGAATCATCTCTTTTGAAATTACATCAAAATCAGAACTCTTGTTTGTAACTATAATAATTTGAGCATCAAGCAATGGGATGATAAAAAGTAGAAGAGTTATTATTTGTATTTTAAAAAATGTTCTCAAAATACAAAATCCAGAGCCATAGATAGTACATTCATACTTTTTGGATTGGTAGATGTGTTTAGATGGTAACTTCCATACTCGCCATCAGGAACTACATATTCATACTGAAATTTAAAATCTAAATTATCGTTGATATAGTATTTTACACCGAGTGTCTTTGATGATTGTGCAAGATTTTGAGATTTAAGGATGTAATCAAGAGAGGCAAAGCCACTGTTTGCTTCATATGTTGGTTTGTCCATCTCTGTTTTAGCGTATGTTATAAATGGTATAAACTTATCAAAACTGTATCCTAGAGTTGCGTAGTAGCCGTGTAAGTCAGCAAAAAAACTAGGTATTTTTCTTTGTCCGTACTCGCTACTAAAGATAAAATTGTTGTAGTCTATAAATATACCAAATCCAATATACTCTGATTTTTTATCTTTAAACTCATAACTATTTGCTAAAGTTGGATTTAAGAGCCTTATTCCATCAAATAGCTGATTTAGAGTATCGTTGGTCGCAGTGATATCTGCTCTTAGATATGTGGCTCTTGCTTGGATGGCTGGTGTGCCAAATGTAAAATTTGCGGTATATAAGTTCTCTATTTTAACATCTACTTTTTCATTTATAGAGTGAAAGGGAACTACTAGCTCTTCTCTTCCATATCCAGCTTGAAGTTCATAAAAATATCTGCCTATTATGTCCATATATGTTAATTGAAGACCATTGTACGAAGAGAAAGGAACTTGGCCATAAACTTCAACACTCTCTCTAATCATAAGATTTGAGTATCCTACATTTAGATTTTGAGAATTTCTATAGTATGGAGTTCTTAGTCTTCCAAGTTGAATTGAGATATTTTCATTTATAGCATATTTTAAATATCCCCAATCTATCTTTGCATTTATTTCATCATCATAAGCATAAGCACCAACACCTTGAAGAGTAAAAGATAGTTTTTCATCTATCTCTATTGTGGTTTGTACTCCAAGCAGAGAGTCTGTTTTAAAGTTTATATCATTTGACGAGCCATCTTTTTGAGAAATATCTTTTCTAAATATCTGAGTCTCATTATCGCTATAAACCGCACCTATAGTACCAAAGGTTTTTATATCAAATTCAATAGCATCTAGGTGCAATGAAAAAGTAAGCATAACAATAAGATAAAGTAATGATTTTGTTCTTTTCATGGTGAATTATTATATAACAAAAAACCTATTTTATAAATTACTCAACTTTCGCACATAGATTTTGATGTTTAATTTATCTACGAAAGCCCATAAATAGGCGCTTTTTAGTATAATTATGTTACCACTAACATCATTATAAAGGTCTATTTTATGGAACTTGCAAATTATATAGAAACTGCTATGAAAAGCATATTAAAGAATCCAATCCTTGAAGTGCTAATAGAGATAAAAATCACAAAAATACTCAAGCAGAGCAACTTCATTAAACGAAATGTCGGCTATCCACCATTTCAAATAATCTTACACTTCGTGTATATGCTTATCATGAATAAAAGACAGTCTACATTCATAAAAAAGAGCGATAGTGCATTTGGCAAAGACGCTTATTACCGATTTATCAAAGAGAGTCGTTACAACTGGCGAAAGTTTTTAATACTAAGCACTACTGCGCTTTTGCAAAGAATAAAACCTCTACATAAAAACGGTGAACATCGCTTGCTCATTATTGATGACACAGTCGAAGCTAAAAGTGGTAAACATATTGAAGGAAGCTGTAAATATATTTGGAGCAATAAAGAGCACAGAAGCATAAATGCGCTCAATATCGTATCTCTAAATTATGCAGATTCACATTCAACATTTCAACTTGATTTTTCCATCAAGATGAATGATAGTCGTCGAAAAGATATATCTGAATTCACTTCAACTGTTCATCATCGTAGTAATTCTCATAAGCGTAAAGTTGAATCTCTCAAAGGTAAAAACATTTTAGCTATTGAGATGCTTGAGAGAGCGTTAGAGCAAGGGGTAGATGCAGACTACCTACTTATAGACAGTTGGTACGCTAAACCAGACTTCATACATCAAGCTAATGAGCTTGGCATGCCAGTAATAGCAAGACTTCCAAATAATAAACTCATTTGGAACTTTAAGGGCAAACATAAAACTATGAATGCAATCTATGATAGTATGAAAAACTCTCGTCATAAACAGAGTGGCAAACATGGAAAAATATCTTATAAATATTTCGATGCAATTGTAGAACATGCTGTTCTAGGCAAAGTCAAGCTCGTATTTTTGCACACAGGTAAAGACTTGTTGGTTTTTATCTCAACTGATATTATCATTATAGGCAAAGAGATTCTAGCAACTTATAAAAAGAGATGGAATATTGAGCAAGGTTACAAAGATTTGCGAAACCTGTTTGGGTTTGGCAAAGAAGAGAATCGTATCTATGAATCACTAATTGCAAAAATAACTCTCTCAATGTTTGCCTACAACATTGTAAGCTATATCAATCGCATAAAACATGAGCCACAAACTCTAGGAGAATTATTTAGAGACTTAGAGTGTGAGCTTGAAACTCTTGCAATATCAATGCAACTCTTCATTCAAATACTGACAAAAATCTCTGAAATTGAAAATGTTGTCAAGGATAATAAAGATTTACTGACTATTCTCGCTGTACTCAACGCTTATACTCAAAAAGAGTTGGGTTTTATGTGCGAAAGCTGAGTAAATTATTTGGATTTTGTTTATGAAACTTAAAAGCATTAATTGGGTAAAATCCAACACAATCTTAATACTCTTTTATCAAGGAAATCTATGTTTGAAACAGTTATCGGACTCGAAGTCCATGTTCAATTAAACACAAAAACTAAACTTTTTTGCTCATGCCCAACGAGCTTTAATCATAAACAAAATATAAATACATGTCCAACTTGTTTAGCTCTTCCAGGTGCGCTTCCTGTGCTTAACAAAGAGGTTCTTCATAAGTCTATAATGTTTGGAGCAGCCGTTGGGGCAACCATAAATAAAACATCATATTTTGATAGAAAAAGTTACTTTTATCCAGATTCTCCATCTGCTTATCAGATTACACAGCTTTATACTCCAGTGGTAGAACATGGAAAGTTGCGCATCGATTTTGAGGATGGTTCGCATAAAACTATTCGTATAAATCGTGCTCATATCGAAGCTGATGCTGGAAAAAATATACATGACGGAGCTATCTCAAAAGTAGATTTAAACCGTGCAGGAACTCCACTCTTAGAGATAGTTAGTGAACCTGATATGAGAAGTGCCGAAGAGGTAACGCTCTATCTTAAAAAATTACACTCAATTATCCGTTACCTAGATATCGGTGATGCAAATATGCAAGAGGGTTCATTTCGCGTAGATGTAAACGTCTCTATCCGTCCAAAAGGTGATGAGAAGTTATATACTCGCGTAGAGATTAAAAATATAAACAGTTTTAGATTTATCCAAAGAGCAATAGAGCTTGAAGTAGAGCGCCAAAGTGATGCTTGGGAAGATGGCTCTTATGAGAGTGAGATAGTTCAAGAGACTCGCCTTTTTGATCAGGTAAGACAAGAGACTCGCTCTATGCGTGGAAAAGAAGAAGCTGCTGATTATCGTTATTTTCCAGAGCCAGATTTGCTAAAAACAGTTATAACAGATGAGATGTTAGAGAAATACTCTAAAATCCCAGAGCTTCCAGATGAAAAGATGGCGCGTTTTGTAAAAGATTATGAGATGAATGAGTATAGTGCAAGTGTTTTAACTTCTGCGATAGAGATGGCTCACTATTTTGAGAGTATGATGGAAGAGGGAGTTAGCTCTAAAAATGCACTTACTTGGCTTACAACAGAACTTCAAGGCAGATTTAAAGGAGAGATAAATATATCAAACTCTCCAGTTGATGCAAAAAAATTAGCTCTTTTAGTAAAGAGAATCGAAGATGGCACGATAAGCGGAAAAGCGGCTAAAGATGTACTTGATTATCTGATGCAAAACAGTGTTGATGTAGATAGTGCAATTGACACGCTTGGGCTAAAACAAGTGAGTGATAGTGGTGCGATAGAGGCTATATGTGACGCGGTAATAGCTGCAAATGGCGATAAAGTAACGGAGTATCAAAGTGGAAAAGATAAACTTTTTGGCTTCTTTGTAGGGCAAGTTATGAAAGAGTCAAAAGGTAGTGCAAACCCACAAACAGTTAACGATATACTAAAAGCAAAGCTTGGATAAGAGCTTTGCTTAAGTCTCTGCTCTTAGATGCAGCATATAAAATCAACACCTCGAAGAACTACACAAAAACAAAACATTTCTTTTACAATCTTTTAGAAAATAGTAACTATAAATATAAAAAAGTTTTTGACTTTTTTATGATTGCACTTATATTTTCAAGTGTTTTTATTTTGATAAGAGAGGTTAAATCACATGTAAATGATGAACTTCTTTTTTATAATAATTATGTAGTCTCAGTTATATTTTTGATAGAGTATCTACTTAGATTTTGGATAAGTGGCAGTATTACCGAGGTGATTATAAAGCAGAGTGAACATGATGTTATGTTTGGAGCTGAGTTTAATCTCTCTCTTGCTCTTAGAGATATTTTTTATCAAAAAATCAGATATATAATCTCTGTAAAAGCTATTATTGACCTACTTGCAATTCTTCCATTCTTCCATGAGTTAAGGCTTCTTAGACTTTTCATTCTCTTTCGCGTTTTTAAGCTTTTTAGATATGCAAAGAGTATTCAAGTCTTTACCTCAGTAGTTGCTGCTAAGAAATTTGAATTTTTAACACTCTTTATTTTTGCTTCTATCGTCGTTTTTGTCTCATCAGTACTTATTTATGTGATGGAAGCTAACAATCCAGCATCACCTATAAATACGCTCTTTGAAGCGGTGTATTGGTCTGTTGTTACAATCTCTACAGTTGGATATGGAGATATAACCCCAATTACAGAGGCTGGAAGAGTTGTCGCCATCTTTGTTATCATAGCTGGAATCGCAGTTTTTTCATTTACAACATCTTTGATAGTTACCGCATTTACTGAAAAACTAGATGAGATAAAAGATACAAAGCTAATCGATGATATTGCAAAAAAAAGAGAGTTTTACCTTATCTGTGGGTATGAAAATATCTCTAAAGAGGTTGCAAAAAAACTTGTACAAAACAGTGAAGTGATAATCTTAGAAGAGGATGAACAAAAAGCCATACAAGCCAAAAAAGATGGATTTTTTGCACTTCATTACGACCCTGGAAGCATAGAGAGTTATCGAAAACTTCGTATAAATATAGAGACGCAAGTAAAAGCCATTTTGTGTTTAAGCCATAGTGATGTTGAAAATGTTTATACAGCTTTGACAGTTCGCTCTTTTAACAAAGATGTTTTTATCCTCTCTATATTAAAAGCTAAAGCAAATAGGAACAAATTGCTTTTTGCAGGTGTAAACGAACTTTTGTATGAAAAAGAGTTGGTTGGAATGATAGCAAAAGAGTTTGTTGGAAAGCCTGTTGCATTTGAAGCTATTCATGCTCTTCGTTCTAACTATAACGGTATAGATATGCAAGAGATTATTATAAATGAGAGAATTATAGAAAGTTTTAAAGCTGTAGCAAATTTGGAGTGCCATAAACATAGAATCATACTATTGGGCATATATAAAAAGAACAAAAGAAATTTTTATTTTAATCCAACATATGATACATCATTAGAAGTTGGCGATTATCTTCTTCTTATAGGCAACATGCAGTTTATAAAAGAGTTTACAGATAATCTGCACAAAGGAAAGTAGTGATGCATAAGATAGCTTTAATATTTGGGCATAATGATTATACATTTGAGATAGAAAAAAATATAAAATCTCACTATAAAAAGATATATATTTTTAATCTTGATGGACAGAGCGTATCTAAAGATAGCAATGGCTATGAGATAGAAGCTTTTGATTTGAGTGAAGATTGGGATGAGTTAAGAGATAGTGTAAACATAGATGAGTGTGAGGCATTTTGCATACTTGAGGATATGTCAAAAAATATATTTTTAACGCTCTCTCTTCGTGAGACATTTAAAAATTTAAAAATTGTAGCGCTATCTCAAGATAAAGAGAGTACAGATAAGCTTATCTTAGCTGGTGCATCAAAGATTCTTCCAACTACACAAACTACTGCAAATATTATTGTTGAAATGCTTAAAAAGCCGATGATTACGGAAGTTCTACACAATATTTTATATGAGAAAAGTAATGTGAAAATTGCTCAAATTATTGTAAAAAATGCCCAATATTTTGATGGGTTATTTGCATCAGATATAAATTGGAGCAAAGATTATAATATAACACTTTTATCTGTGATAGATGAAAATGGCGATACGGAATTTATCTACTCTGCAAAAGCAAAACATCAACAGATAAAAAATGGCTATCAATTTGTTGTTGTTGGATTTGAGCGAGATATAATAGAATTTGAGAAATTAATAGGAGGCGCAGATGAGTAGAGTAGGCGTAATTGGAGCTGGAAAATGGGGGAGCGCTCTAGCTTTTGCACTAAGTGAGAAGTGTGAAGTTTATATAACTTCAAGAACTCCTAGAGATATGAAAAACTTTGTCTCTTTGGAAGAGATTTTAAGATTAGAGTATTTGGTTATTGCGATACCAGCACAGCAAATCTCTTCATGGCTCAAAGAGCATTTTATCTACAATAATCAAAAAATATTAGTCGCAGCAAAAGGTATAGAAGCGACAAGTGGTAAGTTTTTAAATGAGATATATGAAGAGTATGTTCCTTCAGAAAATATAGCTTTTCTATCAGGCCCATCATTTGCAACCGAGGTTATGAAATCTCTACCAACGGCACTTGTCATAAACTCTAGCAATGAAGAGTTAAGCAGAGAATTCGCCTGTTTTTTTCCATCATTTATAAAAACATATACATCAACTGATGTTGCTGGTGCTGAAGTTGCGGGAGCTTATAAAAATGTTATAGCCATAGCCGCAGGTATCTGCGAGGGGCTTGGGCTTGGAAAAAATGCGGCAGCTTCTCTGATTTCAAGAGGTCTGGTTGAGATGCAGAGATTTGGTAAAGTTTATGGTGCAAAAGAGGAGAGTTTTGTCGGACTAAGCGGAGCAGGGGATCTCTTTTTAACTGCATCTTCTACAATGAGCAGAAATTTTCGTGTTGGTTTGGGTATCGCTGAGGGAAAATCAAAAGAACAGATAGTAGAAGAGTTGGGAGAAGTAGCAGAGGGAATTGGAACTACATACGCACTTTATTCAATCGCTAAAGAGAAGGATTTATACCTTCCAATAGCAAGAGAAGTTTACAATATGTTAGAGGGTTTAGACCCGCATGTAAGCCTTCGCAACTTCTTGGCTAATTAGAGTAGTTAAAACTTTTTCTCTAAGATATAAGTTGAGATTTCTTTTAGCTCTTGTACAGTTACTTTTCCTTCAAGTGAAGGCATAACTCCAAACTTCTTTTTTGTCTCAACTGGAAAGAGCATCTTCTCTTCACTTGGATGCAGTGCATAGTCAATTATATACTTGATTTTATCCTCTTCATTTTCATAGCGCTCTCTTGCTTTTTTAGCAATAGCCCAGTATGGCGGTGCTTTCATGTTGTCTAATTTCTCTTTTGTGATTTCACCCATAAGATGACACTCTCCACACTTCTTAGTTGCTAGTTCTTCTGGAGTCTCTGAAGCAAACATAGTGCATAATGCACCAACAATTAAAGATAAGCTAACTATTTTTTTCATGACAACACCCTTTTATATAAAATGAAATAATTAGTATTATAACATAGAATTATTAAAAGAGTTTGATTTTATATATATTTTTAATTTAAGAGCAAAAAGATAAAATATACAAATATCAAAAAAAAGAGATTTAAAAATGGTAGATATAGATATGGTTGCATATAAAAAAATAGCTGTTGCAATGATAATCGCACTTGTAGTTTTTCTACTCTCTTTTATGCCTTTTACACTTACTCAAGCCCTTCTTTTAGGGGTTATTGCTTTTTTGGTTACTCTTTGGACAAACGAGGGTTTGCCTCTTGGGGTTGTCTCTTTGCTTCCTATCGTTTTATTTCCATCATTTGGCATATTATCTACAAACCTTACAACTCAAAACTATGCAAATCCTATCATTTTTTTATTTTTGGGAGGCTTTTTTATAGCCATAGCTGTTGAGAAGAGTAATTTGCACAAATGGATAGCAAATAAAATATTTTCTATATTTCCAGCTACCCCAAAGGGAATTATTTTTTCTCTGACTATCTCCTCAGGTCTCATCAGTTCTCTTTTGTCAAACACAACAACCGCACTTCTGCTTATTCCTGTCGCACTATTTCTAAGCGATGATGCAAAACTAAAGATGAGATTTGCTCTGAGTGTCGCGTATGGTGCTAGTGTTGGTGGTATCTTGACTCCAATAGGAACTCCGCCAAATCTAATTTTGCTTGGATTTATGCAAGATAAGGGGATGGAGGCTTTCTCTTTTGTGGAGTGGATTTGGATGATGACGCCTTTGGTTTTTGTCATGTTTATAGCTGTTGCTTCTCTTCTTAGCATCGGAGTAAGTGGCGCTAAAATATCTTTTGAAGAGGAGAAAAAAGAGTTAAACAGTGAGCAAAAAAAGATACTTTTACTGCTTGGTGGGATTATCCTTCTTCTTTTACTAAATGCTCCTCTTGGAAGTTACTGGGGTGGGCTTGGGTTAAATGAGAGTGTTGTTTTGCTTGGCGGAGGACTTTTGCTTTTTGCTCCGCCTTTTTCTATACTTGATTGGATGGATGACAAAGGTAAGGTCCCATTTAGGATAATGTTTCTCTTTGGAGCAGGATTTTCTATTGCCGCAGCTTTTAGTTCAAGTGGTTTAGCAAACGAGGTCGCTTCTTATCTTATAACTTTTAGCCAACACCCTCTGCTATTTATAATCCTATCTATCGCGGTTCTTGTAACATTTACAACAGAGATAACATCAAATACCGCTCTCATCTCTGTGATACTTCCCATAATCTACGCTCTTGCAATCCAAACAAATATGGACGCTAGGCTTTTTATGATGGTAGCAACTGTTTGTGCAAGTTACGCCTTTATGCTCCCAATCGCCACGCCGCCAAATGCCATAGCTATGAGCAGTGGCGCTGTCAATGTAAAAGATATGCTTAGATATGGGTTTGCGTTAAATCTTATAGGTATCTTTTTTGTGGTAATAATCGCTGATTTTTTTTGGAAATAACCACTTAAGAGCCTCTGTTTTTAAACATGATGTAAAAATCTTTAAATATCAATCCAGCCGTAAAAAACCATAAAATATTTAAAATATAGTTGTTGTTTAAACCATTGTTGTAAAGATATGGAAATGCTATAAAAAATGGCCATTTAAAGAAGTAGAAAAACAGTATGCCCGAGCCATATAGCTCTTTAAAGATTCTTTTCATAAGGCTATTTTATCGTTTTTAGATAGAATTTCACAAAAAAAACAGAGGTTTCTTATGATAGTTCATATAGTTATGTTTAAATTTAGTGATGAAAACAAAAGTGCAAATCTTGCAGAAGTTACAAAGAGGTTAAATGCTCTTGTAGAGCTTATTTCTGAGCTTAAGAAAATGGAAGTTGGAGTAAATTTTACTCTCTCACCAAGAGCATTTGATTTGTCACTCTACTCGACATTTGAGACAAAAGAGGATTTAGAGGCTTATGCAATCCATCCAGAGCATTTAAAGGTTGTTGAGCTTATAAAAAGTGTAACACTTGAGTCAAAAGTGGTTGACTATATTTTATAGCTATCAAAAAAAAAGAAAATAATCAAGTAAAAATTGATTAAAAATTATGCAGATTTACATTTTTTTAATTTTTTTTAGAGTAATATCCTTTTCTATTTTAAGATTAAGGAAAAATATATGCCATATGTAAAAGAAGTTTTTGAGTATTTAAAGAGATCAAGCCCGTCTCAAAAAGAGTTTTATCAAGCTGCTGAAGAGGTTCTTGAATCACTTAGACCATTAATGGTTAAGTACCCAAAATATAGAGAGCACAAGATTATAGAAAGAATTGTAGAACCTGAGAGACAGATTCTCTTTCGTGTGAACTGGGTTGATGACAATGGCGTTATTCAGGTAAATAAGGGGTATAGAATAGAGTTTAACTCGGCACTTGGACCATATAAAGGCGGTTTAAGATTTCACCCAAGTGTAAATGCTGGAGTTATTAAGTTTTTAGGATTTGAGCAAATATTTAAAAATGCTCTTACAGGGCTTCAAATCGGTGGCGGAAAAGGCGGAAGTGATTTTAACCCTAAAGGTAAATCTAACAACGAAATTATGAGATTTTGCCAAGCGTTTATGAGTGAGCTATTTAGACATATCGGTGCAAATACTGATGTTCCAGCTGGAGATATCGGAGTAGGTGGGCGTGAAATCGGATATATGTTTGGTATGTATAAAAAACTTGCAAACAAATACGAGGGTGTATTAACAGGAAAATCACTTAAATGGGGTGGTTCACTAGCACGTACTGAGGCTACTGGATATGGTGCTGTTTACTTTGCAAAATATATGCTTGAAGACAGAGGCGAAACGCTAGAGGGCAAAAGATGTGTAGTCTCTGGAAGCGGAAACGTATCTATCTATACAATTGAAAAACTTTATCATTTAGGGGCTATCCCTATCACTTGTAGTGACTCTAACGGGATGATTTATGATGAAGAGGGAATCGACTTAGAACTTTTAAAAGACCTAAAAGAGGTAAGAAGAGAGAGATTGACAGAGTATTTAAAACATAGACCAAATGCAAAATATACTCCGATTGAAGAGTATCCAGAAGATTGTAACGGTGTTTATACAGTTCCATGTTATGCAGCATTTCCAAGTGCTACGCAAAATGAGTTAAATCTAAATGATGCAAAAAATCTTCTAGCAAACGGTTGTGTTTGTATAAGTGAAGGTGCAAATATGCCATCAACTCTTGAGGCAGTTCACGCATTTGTTGATGCTAAAATCTGTTATGGTCCAGGTAAAGCGGCAAATGCAGGTGGTGTTGCAACAAGTCAATTAGAGATGCAACAAAATGCTTCAATGTGTAGCTGGACTTTTGAAGAAGTTGATGCAAAACTTGCTCAAATTATGAAAAATATCTATATAAACGCTAGTACTACTGCTGCTGAATTTGGCGAACCTACAAACCTTGTTTTAGGTGCAAATATCGCAGGATTTAGAAAAGTAGCTGACGCTATGATAGAGCAAGGATTAGTTTAGTCCTGCTCAGTGCCATCTCTTTGGAGATGGTGCTACCTAACTACAACCTTTGCATCTAAGTGCAGACAAAATATATTTTTCTCTTCTTCATAAGTGTAGTCCAGTGAAAAGTTGTGTTTTGCAAGTATCTTGTTTACGATGCTAAGACCAAGCCCAAAACCATCCCTTTGAGATAGCTCTTGCGTAAAAGGCTGTAAATAGTACTCAAGTTCTTTTGAGAGTCTTTTTCCTCTATTTATGACACATATTTTTTTAGTTGAGATGCTAATTGTTATGGGAAGTGCAGTTGCATACTTTAGTGCGTTATCTATAAGATTTTTAAGAGCAGTTGAGAGATAATGCAAATCCGCTTCTATTTTAAAATCATCTTTTATCTCAATATTTATACTTGACTCATCGCTGATATAGAGTTTGCTTAGTGCTTCAGTTAGGAGTGTCTCTGCGCTAAATAATGATAAATTTAATTTTGTAGAGTTTAACTTCTCTAGTTCTAGGAGCTCGTTTGTTAATAGATCAAGGTCTAAAAATATCTTTTGAAGAAGCTCTTTTTGCGTGGTATTTTCTATTTTTTGAATAACAAACTTACCTTTTGCTATGGGTGTTCTGAGCTCATGTCCTATATCTCTAAGAAGCTCTTCTCTGCTTTTTAAGAGCTCTTTTAAAGAGGATGCCATTGAGTTTAGGGTATTTGAGAGTGTTCCCATCTCATCGTTTGACGTTATATCTATTTTACTCTCAAAATTTCCACTAGAGAAATGCTCAATCCCTTTTGTGATTTTTTTAAGAGGAGAGAGGAGTTTTAGAAGATATAAAAAGATAAGAAACAGAACAAAAATATCTAAAAATATAAGGACATTTAGCATTAACTTGTCGTTGATATTATCTTCGTTTGGTGTTTTTAGGTTGTAGTTCTCATCGAGAAAATTTATCTCGATGAGAAACTCATCTTCAAGTGATGCTTTTTTGATAGAGATAAAACCAAATGTGTGCTTTTCATAGTAGAGAATTTCCCTCTTGCTTTTATCCTCTTTATCAACTCTCGCGAGGTTATATTTAGAGATTAGCTCCTCAACTCTCTTGCTGTTGTCGATATTTTGAAATATCTCATTAGCTATTTTTAGATATTTATCTCGTATGAGCTCATCTACTCTTTTTGAGTTGATGTTATCAATCCAAAAACCAATAACGCTCATAAGGATAAAACTTATTAAAAAAAGTATCGATATTTTTTTCAGGATTGACATGTTAGCTCACAAACTTATAGCCTATGCCCCATACAGACTTAATGAACAAGGGCTCTTTTGAGTCATCGCCAATCTTGCTTCTTATGTTGCTTATATGTGTATCGACTGTTCTGTTTTTTGCATTTTCATCGAGTGAAGTGGCGTTTATAATCTGCTCACGCGAAGATATTTTATTCATATTTTCTACTAAAAACAGAAATATTTCAAACTCTATTTTTGTAAAATCAATTGAGTAGCCATCTAAAACAACCTCTCTGTTTGCCTTGTCTATCGCAAACTCTCCGACTTTTATCTTAGAATCATGCGCCTTTTTTAGTATATTCTCAATGCGCAAAACAAGCTCTCTTGGCTCATAAGGTTTTGCAAGATAATCATCCACTCCAAGATCAAAACCATGTATCTTATTTCCTATATCTCCTCTTGCGGAAGAGATTATAATTGGGATGTTGCTTATGCTTTTTATCTTTTTTAAAACATCAAAACCATCCATGTCAGGGAGCATTAAATCTAGTATGACGATAGAGTAAGAGTTATCTTTTTCGAGCTCTTTTATGGCGTCTTTTGGGTGCGAGAATGCAGTACATACAAAGGCATACTCCCTTAAATAATCTGTTATAAGAGTTTGCATTTGCAAATCATCTTCTATAAGTAAAACTTTTCTACTCAACTCTCCACTCCTGCAAATAGTATGAGAAACTCTCTCTTTGTTGTGGCAATAAAATAGAGTGAATCTCTTTTAATGTTTTTACCTCTAAGCTTAGAGCATCTTCTTGTATCTCTTTTACAATCTCCTCATACTTCTCTTTGCTAAACTCATCTTCTTTCATCAACTCTTGGAGTTTTTTTTCTCTTTTTTCTCTTTTTTTATTAAATTTTTCATAATCTTTTTTATACTCTATGAGTATCTCTCTCATCTCTTTGTATTGATTTTTGCTAAGGTTTAGGTAGTTGAGATTTTTGTAAATGTGGTGTTTTTTCTCTTCATGTTCGTGTTTATAATTACTATCTGCATAAAGAGAAAACGGTAGAAACAGACTACATAAAAGCGCTAATATCTTTAATTTTATCATTTTCAATCAATCCTTTTTCTATATCGCTATGACACGCTTTGCAGTTTGCTTTGCTCTTTACATCTCTGTGTGCAAAAACTTTTTTTGGAATATCTTTATGCTTTTTTTTCCAAAAATCGCTCTGGGTTATTGCTATTATATCTTTATTTTTTATCGAATCTAAAACCTTTACGCTCACTTTTTGAGTTGAAGTCTCAGCACTGTTTTTCACTAAAAAATCTAAAATATTTCTGTTTTGTGCTTCATCAAGCGAAGCATCATCTCCAAAATGATTCTCCAAATCACCCATCATAGTTACCCATGAAGCAGAGGGGAGTATATGAGGCGGATATAGTGTATGACAAGATGCACACTCTTTTACAAAAAGAGCGTTTTGCATCTTGTAATCAACAGTTGTATGTTTTGAAGCGACTAGAGGATTGTTTTTTGTGCTTATGTTAAAAACAAAAAAGGCAACAAATAGAGCCAGAAATATCAGAGCAAAAAGCTTTTGGAAGATATTTAGCTTAATGCTAAAATCCTCTTTTGTAGACTTCAACCCATTAAATATAGAACTTAGTGTCTTATGTGCTGGATGAAGCACTCTATCGCTAAATACGCCCAACAGATGAGCTGCTATAAGAACAATTAAGAGATTGCTAAAAAACTCATGTACCTCTTCAAAGAGCTCCATTTTTTTGAAAAAAGTACTATTTAGCGAAGATAACAAGCCTTTTGCTTCTTGTACTCCAAAAGCTAAAATACCTGTAATTATAGTTAGAAAAACAACAACAAAAATTCCTATCATCACATAAGAGGCGATAGGATTGTGTCCTATGTATTTTTGCTTAGAGCTAAAAATATTTAAGGCAAACTCTTTGACGTCCCTAAGTGCAAGTGGAAAATCCTTAAATCTTGAGTACTTTGGACCAATGTAGCCCCAAAAAAATCTAAAGATAAGCAAAATCAAAACACCATAACCAATAAGTGCGTGGTAGTTTAGTATCTTGTCATCATCAGTTAAAAACGCAAGTAGTATCAGAGCAACAAAGAGCCAATGAAAGACTCTTGATGGAAGTGACCAGATATAAGAGTTAAACATCTTCTCTCCTTTTAATCTTCCCATCTGCCGAAGTTAGGTATTCTAATATCTCTCTCGCTGTATATCCCTTTTTCTGCGGTCGTATGACATGCAATACAGTTAAATAGGCCTTTTACCTCTTTTTGGGTTATCAAGTTTTCTCTTATCTCTCTATGCTTTTTAATCATATAAGGAGTTTTTGATATTGACTCTGGAACCTCTTTAGCTTTTAGGCTATTGAGTATTTTTGCGCTTCTTTTATAGTTTGCAAATTTTTCCGCACTGTTTTTGTTTAGATATGCCAAAATAGAGTCATAATCCTCTTTTGCCAAACTAGCATCTGAGCCAAAGTGATCTCCAAGATTTAGCATCATCTTATTCCAAGCATTTGATGGCAGAAGCCCTGGCTGATATGCAAAATGACAAGAGCCACACTCTTTTTTGTAGAGTTCATCTGTTACTGGTGCAACATCACCTTTACCATAACTACCTGCTAGAACCGCGCTGCTTAGCGCTATGATTAAGATTAATAACTTCATTTTAACTCCTTATTTGTTAATGATGTAAGTTACTACATCACCTTTTTCTTCGGTTGTTCCCTCACGATTGTAAACATCGTTGAAGTTTCTTCTTAACCACTTCTCGATAGTTTTAACTTCACTAAATCTCTTCGGATTTGTTTTAGGAGAGAGCGGTTCTATCTCTTTTGCGGTAAAGAAATTTTTACTAGGCTTACTTAAATCATTCCCATGACAAGAGACACATGAGACCTCTTTACCTTTTTTTCCTATATGTTTTGAGGTAAAAATCGCCTCTCCTCTTTTTGCATCAAATTCAGTGAATTTTGGATTTTTGGCTTTAGCCTGTTTTGCAAGAGCGCTTAGATACTCATTTATAACTGAGGCAGATGAGATAGTAAAAAGTAAAAACAGTGTAATTATGAGCTTCATTTTTCTTCCTTTTGTTTGCTATATGTTGGAAGTATAAAATGATTGTGTCAAATATTTATGTGTGCTCTCTTAACAGTTTCTTGACACTCTTGAGGTGTTTTGTTTAATTGGGAAGTAATTGATGGTCTGTTTTATAAAGGGGAAGTATCGGCATGTAAAAAACAGAACATGCCGAGATTTATTATCTTATTCTCTTTTGTTGATGTGTCTTAAACTCCTCTTTATCAACTACACCATCTTTGTTTGAGTCAATATCTGAAAACTCATAGTGATTTTTTTTATTTCTTAGCATTTTGCCAGCTTCTTCGCGCTCTTTTGCTCTTAGGGCTCTTGCTTCTTTCATTTCACTCTCAGTTAGAGTTCCATTTTTATTTAAATCAAAACTTTCAAAAATTGGCATATCTCGACCCATACTCTGCGTAGCAGAAGCAACAACAGGAACCATTAAAAGCAGACTTGTAGCAACAAGGGATAACTTTGCATATCCAACTAAACTTTTCATAATAACACTCCTTATTTTGGCATGGAAATATTCTACATCTAAAGAGATTAATTATAGATTTTTCATCATTTTTCTTGTCTCTTTATAGCCTATATCTATCAACTCTCTCATTTGGGCTAAATCGATGGCATTGTAGTTTGAGAGGTCTGGTTTTATAAGGAGATTTGCATCTTTTGATTGGATGTTTTTGTTTGTTTTTACTAAAAAATTAAAACTGTTGTACAAGACCTCGATAATATTTTGAGGTTTTTTATGTGAGTGATCACAAATTAAATCTACACCGATTATAAAATCTACATTTTTATCTCTTAAACAACTCAGAGGTATATTTTCTACAATTCCGCCATCAACAAGTAGTTTTCCATCAATATCAACAGGAATAAAAATCCCTGGAACACAGGTAGTAGCCATAACTGCATTAGATGTGCTTCCTTTATCTAGTATGATTTTTTTACCATCTGTTATATCTGTTGCTACCATACTAAGAGGTATCTTTGCGTCTTGTATGTTTGTCTCTCCTATATTCTCTTTTATCATTTCACCTATTTTTTCGTTTGATAAAATTCCAAATTTGCTCAATGTAAGCGTTACAAGGTTTTTCCACTCAAAATTTAAAACTATCTGCTCTATCTCTTTTGGGGTTTTGCCAAAGGCATAAAGAGAGGCAACTATTCCTCCAGCACTTGTTCCGCTTATGGATTTTATCTCTACATCATACTCCTCTAGAGCCTTTAGTACACCTACATGTACACCGCCTAAAACAGAGCCGCCACCAAGTGCGATAGATACTTTTTTGCCTCTAAATTTACTCATAAATATCTCTTTGAAGTTTTAAAGATTGTACCTAAAATTCTGTTAAAGGATATTTGATGTGCATGAATGATAAAATTGCAAAAAAATTAAAGGCAGTTATGATGTTGATGACTATCATGGGAATTTATACACTTTTTATTCTTATCACTATATATACAAGCGTTATGCAGATAGGTTATGTAAATGTGGCAAAGAGAAAAAAAGCTATCCTTCTTAGTGATAATGATTTTCTAAAAGCTGGTAATTACAGCGTTGCTAAAGAGAAGATGAGTATTGCTACAACTTTTATAGATTATCTCTTTTTTATCTTTTGGGTTGGTTTTGGAGTTAAGTTTTTAGAGCAAAATATTCACTTTGAAAATGAAGCTTTTTTAAATATAGCCGTTGTTATGGGCTTTTTGGTTATAGGTTCTGTTACATCTCTTCCTTTTGGTTACTATGAGAAGTTTGTACTTGATGAGAAGTTTGGTTTCAACAAATCAAGTAAAGCTCAATGGGTAAAAGATACGCTTATCTCATTTGTTATGACTCTTATCTTTGGCTCACTGGTTATCTGGGGTATTTATGCGATTATCTCAAACTTTGCTCTTTGGTGGTTTTGGAGCTTTCTGTTTATATTTGGGGTAGTGATTCTTATAAATATGCTCTACCCGACTTTTAGAGCGATGTTTTTTGACAAACTTACTTCGCTTAAAAATGAGGAGTTGGACGCTGAGATAAAAGAGCTGATGAACAAAACTGGTTTTGTAAGTTCTGGTATTTTTATCAGTGATGCAAGTAAGAGAGATGCAAGACTAAATGCCTATTTTGGCGGTTTTGGAAAAGCAAAACGTGTGGTTTTATTTGATACGCTTTTAGAAAAACTAAGCACAAGAGAACTTTTGGCGGTTTTAGGACATGAGCTTGGACACTTCTCACATGGAGATATTTATAAAAATATTGCACTTGTTGGAGCGATGCTCTTTGGGATGTTTGGCATCTTTGGAAACCTTCCATCTTCGCTATATATGGAGCTTGGTATTTCACAAGCACCATATTCCATTATGATACTTCTTCTTCTTTTTATGCCAGTTTTAGGTTTTTTAATGATGCCTATTATGGGCATTGTGAGCAGACATAATGAGTACGAAGCGGATAGAGTAGGGAGTGAGTTATGTGGGGCAGGTGGAGAGATAGAACTTGCAAATGCACTTAAAAAGCTGGTGACTGAGAACAAAAGTTTTCCACTCTCGCATCCTCTATATATCTTTTTTCACTATACACATCCTCCCGTATTAGAGAGATTAAGAGTGCTCGGAGTTGCACTTGGAGATATTGATACAGATGCGCTAGGGTCGGCATGTCAAGCAGACATATAGTAAAAGATGTTCTTCATAAGATAACTCAAGAGTTAAAAGAGAGTATCCCACGAGCCTCACGTGAGGCGCAACTTCTTTTGATGCACCACCTAAATGTTGATGAGCTGTGGCTACTTATGAATCAAGACAAGGAGGTCAAAGAGATAGAAAAACTCTTTGATTGGGTTGAGCGACGCTCTAAAAATGAGCCTTTTGAGTATATAGTAGGGTCTGTTAGTTTTTATAGTCAAGAGTTTTATATAGATAGTGGAGCACTTATCCCACGCCCTGAGACTGAGCTTTTGATAGATGAAGTTTTAAAAAATATAGAAGATAAAAACTCAACTCTGACAATCGTAGAAGTTGGCGTTGGAAGCGGAATTATCTCTATCATACTTGCCAAATCTCTTCCAAATGCAAAATTTATAGCAGTAGATATTTCACAAGCCGCTCTTGGCGTTGCAAGAAAAAACATAGAGAAATTTGCCCTTGAGGATAGAATAGAGTTGCGTCACGGCTCACTGCTTGAACCAATAAAAGAGAAAATAGACTATCTTGTATCAAATCCGCCATACATAGCAGATGATGCTTCTCTGGAGTCAAACCTCTCTTATGAGCCACAAAATGCGCTCTTTGGCGGCAGTGTTGGAGATGAGATTATAAAAGAGCTTCTTGATGGAGTCTTAAGGGGTAAGATTAACTCATTTAGCTGTGAGATGGGTTATGACCAAAAAGATAAAATACAAAATTATTTAAACACTAAGCCTCATGAGTCACTTCTTTTTTATAAAGATTACAGTGACTTTGACAGGGGCTTTACACTAAGGTTATAACTCTTGAAAAGAAATATTTACATAGATTTTGGTTATCTTCTGCTTTTGGCTGCGACTTTTGGAGCTGTTATTGTCTTGGGTGCATTTGTTGCTCCAGTTGTTTTTAACACTGATATTATTTTATTTGGCATTGAGCTAGGAAGATATAACGAGGGGAAAATAATGGCTGAGATATTTAGCCGTTTTAGCTATTGGATATATATTTTGGCTTTTTTTGTAACTATATATGAGATAGTTATGTATAAAAACGGGCACAGAGATTCACTGATTTTTGGAAGTTCTGTAACAGTTGTTTTCTCTGCTCTTATGTTTAGCGGAGTATATGCTCCAAAAATTCTCTCAATGCAAAGACTTGGTGAAGAAGCGACACTAAGCGACACTTTTAAAAATCTTCATATGGCAAGTGAACTTGATTTTAAGATTTTAGCAGTAGCTCTACTTATATTATTTATAAGAAGATTAATGCTTCTTAGGATAAAATAGCCTCTAGAAATTATATATAAAGAGGCTTTACATGTTAAGAAAACTCCTTCTTGCTGCTTTCACACTCCTTTTTTTAACAACTCAAAACTTAAGTGCAGATGGTTTTACAAAATCTGCAACAATAAAACCAGAACTAATCCAAAAAGGTGCACAAAAAGAGTGGTGCCCAGTTTGTGGTATGAAACTGGAGAGTTTTTATAAAACTTCACACACTTCAAAAGTAAATCATATAGATAAACAGTACTGCTCTATTAGATGTTTGGCAGTTGATATGCAAGAGCATAAGATAGATATAAATGATGTAAAAGTTGTTGACGCTATCTCTCAAAAGTTGATTTTTGTAAAAGATGCTCACTATGTAGTAGGTTCAGATATAAAAGGTACTATGAGCAAAGTAAGCAAACTAGCCTTTGCATCAAAAGATGATGCCGATGACTTTAATATAGAACATGGCGGAGAGGTAGTTGGTTTTGACAAAGCTCTAAAGATGGCTCAAGAGTCTCTTGATTCTGATATAGAGATGGTGCAAAACAAAAAAGAGAAGCAAGTCTATCCGATGGGTAAGAAGATATATGACAAAAACTGTAAAAAAGAGTTAGACCCAAACAACTATGTACAGATAAATGAGCTAAAAGCAGATTTACAAGAGAATCATCTTTGTGGAACTCTTGGTGAAAACGAGCTTCAACCGCTATCTTTATATATTTGGGAAGTAAAAAGATTTGAAGCAAATGATAAAAGATTAGATACGATTCAAGTAACAAAAGATGATAAATGCCCAATATGCGGTATGTTTGTCTATAAATATCCAAAATGGGCAGCGCAGATTTTTTATGAAGGCAAACACTACTCATTTGATGGTGTAAAAGATATGATGAAGTACTATTTTGAAAATAGAGATGGCATCAAAAAGATTCTAGTGACAGATTATTACTCACAAAAAGCCATAGATGCATCGAGTGCCTTTTATGTTCTTGGAAGTGATGTTTATGGTCCTATGGGCAAAGAGCTTATCCCTTTTAGCTCACAAAAAGAGGCAAAAGCTTTTAGTATGGATCATAAAGGTGAGCGTGTAGTTGGATTTAAAGAGATAACAATCTCTGAAATAAACAAATTAGATGAATAAAAAGAGCATATTTTTACTATATACTCTTATTTTTGTAGCCTCACTTTTATCTTTTGAAGTTGTGTATCTCTACAAAACAAAAAGTTTGGATGAGAGCTCTTTAGCTATAAAAAGGGAGTTTGTAGGCACTCTTCTTCTTCCAGATTTGGCAATCTCTACCGAGGCATCTTATGTCAGACATAGAAGTTTGAGTGATTTTTTCTCGATATATAGAGATGATGCCTCACTAAGAGAGTACTTTGCTTCAACATACGTATATAAGGCAAATGATGCGAAATAAGATAAATTTTTATATAGTAGAGTATGCGATAAACTCTCTGCTTAGACAAAAATATAAAACTATTTTTATCTCGATAGTCTTTAGTATACTTGTCTTTTTGCTATCTTCACTCTTTTTTATAACAAACTCCATAAAATATGAACTAAAACAGACGCTAGAAGCACTTCCTGAGATAACAGTGCAAAAGATTAAAGCTGGTCGTCATTATGATATCGATGTAAGTGCAGTTGATGAGATTTTAAATATTCGCGGTGTAAGTAGCGCAGTAGCTAGGGTTTGGGGATACTACTACTTTGAAAATGCTGGGGTAAATTTTAGCCTTGTAGGTATTGATGAGTATGAGGAGCAGTACAAAAAATCATTTGTAGAGGTTGCTTCAAATCTTGACTTTACAAAACCATCCATGATAGTAGGCGAGGGTGTTAAAGGCGTTATGGATAAGAGCTACTATAAAGAGTACTTTAACTTCATAAAACCAGATGGTACACTAAAAAGAGTAGATATTAGTGCTACATTTAAAGCCCAGAGTGAGCTTGAGTCAAACGATGTTATCATTATGAGCAAAGATAGTGTCAGGGAGATTTTTGATATTTCACAAACAAAAGCTACAGATATAGTTGTTCGTGTTGCAAATTTTAATGAAGTAGCAACTGTGGCTTCAAAGATAAAACTCCTATATCCAGATACAAGAGTGATAACTAAAGATGATTTAAAAATCAGTTATCAAAACATCTTTGATTATAAGAGCGGTATTTTCTTAGCGCTCTTTAGCGTTTCACTCTTTACTTTTTTTATCATTATATATGACAGAGTAAGCGGACTCAGCAGTGAGCAAAAAAGAGAGATAGGGATACTAAAAGCCGTTGGATGGAGAGTTGATGACGTTTTAAGAGAGAAGTTTTATGAGGGCTTTATAGTCTCAATTTTCTCATACCTCTTTGGTATAACACTCTCTTTGGCTTTTGTCTATATACTCAAAGCGCCTCTTTTACAAAATATCTTTATAGGTTATTCGCAACTTAAAACATCTTTTAACCTTCCATTTGTTTTTGACATCCAGACATTGGCACTTATATTTTTCCTAAGTGTGCCAATATATATAGCTGCTATCATTATCCCATCGTGGAGAAGTGCTACACTTGAAGCAGATGAGGTTATACGCTAATGGTCAGTTTGATAAATGTAATAAAAAAATATGAAGTAAACGAAAATGAGAGCGTTATCGCACTTGATAAGATAAACCTTGAGATAAAAGAGGGTCAAGTAGTCGTTCTTAGAGGCTCAAGCGGAAGCGGAAAAAGTACGATTCTCTCGCTAATAGCGGCACTAAGTAAGCCAACAAGCGGAGAAGTTTTAGTTGATGGCGATAGAGTCTCAAAGCTTCCAGATAACTTTGCATCGGATTTTAGACGTCACACGATAGGATTTGTTTTTCAAAAATATAATCTTATCCCGACACTCAGCGTCAAAGAGAATATAATCTTGCCTCTTGTTCCCATGAATTTGAGCGAAAAAGAGATAAAAGAAAAACTCCAAAGAGTGCTTCGTATGTTCAATATAGAGCATAAAGAGACGCAACTTGTAAAAAGTCTCTCAGGTGGAGAACAGCAACGTGTAGCAATCGCAAGAGCAAATATAAACAATCCAAAAATTATCCTAGCAGATGAGCCAACAGCAAATCTTGATGAGAAACTCTCCCTCTCTTTTATTGAGATAATCAAAGAGTTAAAAAGTGAGGGTAAAACTATCATCATAGCTACTCACGACCCGCTCTTTTTTGGATTAGATATAGTTGACGAGGAGATAGAGATATATCAAGGGAAGATTGTCTAATGCTTCTTACACCAGAAGTTTTAACCATACTTATCCTAAATATAATTTTTGCTATTTTTGCAGTTGTGGCGTTTGTGCTAAGCCTTAGAATTTTTTTAAAATGGGATGCAAATTCTACCTCTGCTATGCAATACAAGCTCGAAAAACAAGGCTTTTTAACGGCAACTATAATTAAGTATATATTTGCTATAAAAGTTCCTCTTTTTATCTTTTTTATCTTTGCTCTTGATAAAATCTCAAACGTTATAACAGGTGCCATGTGTGCGGCTGGAGTAGTTGATGCAACACAAATCGGTATGTACTTAATAGTGCTCAAGATTATAAACTTATATCTTTTTGCATATTGGCTTAGAGTTCACACCGTAGATATAAGTGATAAAAATCAGCCATATACAAGATACAAGTTCGGGCTTTTTGTAGGGCTGTTTTTTCTTTTGATGTTAGAACTTGCTCTTGATTTTTCTATGTTTAAAGATATAGAGATAGACAAGATGGTTAGTTGCTGTGGGAGCATATATTCAAGCTCTTCAACATCAGCGCTCTCTACACTATTTAAGATAGACAACTCACTTCTGCTTATGGTTTTTTACACAAACTATCTTCTTATAGTTCTGTTTTTCTTTTTTAAAAAGAGATATATCTTTAGTGCCATAAATGCGCTATTTATTCCAGTTTCACTTATTTCACTTATACTCTTCTTTGGTACATATATATATGAGCTTCCATCTCATCACTGCCCGTTTTGTTTTTTACAGAGTGATTACTACTATGTTGGCTATTTTCTGTACTTTTTTCTATTTATGGGTACCTTTTACGGTTTAGTTGTTAGTTTTGTAAAAGAGAGTGAGAGTAACTATAAAATATCACTTCTGTTTAACTCTCTTTATGTTATATTACTGACACTATATGTACTAAATTATTACCTGAAAAACGGTGTTTTTTTATAAGGATTTACAATGTTAAAGATTAAAATATCACTTCTTTTAGTGGCTATATCTCTCTTTTTAGGATGCAAAGATGCTCCTAAAGATGGAGCAGCAAAAATCCACTGGGATAGAGATATGTGTGATAGATGTGTTATGGTTTTAAGTGATAGAAAAAATAGTATTCAACTAAAACATCCAACTACAAATAAAGTTTATAAATTTGATGATATTGGATGTATGGTCTTATGGTTTGATGAAGAAAATATAGATTTTAAAGATAGTGCTAAGATTTGGATTACAGATGCAAATAGTGGTGAGTGGATTGATGCAAGAGGTGCATTTTACACATCTGAGAATGTAACGCCAATGGCTTTTGGCTTTAGTGCTTATGAAAAAAAAGAGTCTATAAAAGATGGCGAAGAGATTTTAACTTATGATGAGGTTCTTAAAAAAATAAAATGAGAATACATTTAAAAAATACAGTTCTTTTTGAAAATATTGATGAAGATACTATAAAAAAGATAGAGAGTTTTACTACTGAGCATAAGGTGAGCAAAGACAACATAGTCTTTTATGAGGGTGATGAACCAAAATATCTCTACCTTTTAGTAAAGGGTGTAATCAAACTTTATAAAACATCATCAAGCCATAAAGAGATTGTGCTTAAATATTTTCACGAAAATGAGCTAATCGGAGAGGTGGCAAATTTTGAGGGTATTCCTTATCCTGCAACCGCAAAGGCTTATAGTGATGTAGAGTTTTTAAAGGTAGATTTTGAAAAGCTAAAAGAGGTTATATTTTTAAACCCAAACTTAGCGTTTAACATTCAGACATCTCTTATAAAAAAGATAAAAAATCTTGAAAATATTATCTCTACAAATTTAGTTTTAGATTCAAAAGAGAGAGTGGCAAAATATATTTATAACCACTGTGATGATTTTTTTGAGACAAAAAATATAGAAATTGCTGAGATATTAGGAGTCTCGCCTGAGACACTCTCTAGAATATTGAAGTTTTTTAAAGATAATGGAATTATAAATATCAAGAAAAAATATATCGATAAAGATGCTCTTGTTGAGTATTTTTAGCCTAAGGCAGCCTTTACTGACAGATATCAATAAAACTTTTTATATGCTTCGTTAAAATACAAAAATTTTATAACGGAGCTACTTATGCGCTACTTTTTTTTACCATTTCTTATATCTCTTTTTATAAGTACACTATTTGCAAATGAGAGTAAAGTTTGTCAAAAATGTCATCCTATAATATACGAAGAGTATTACAAATCTTCACATAAAAATGCCTCAATATACAATAACCCAATACATGCAGCGATGTGGGATAAACACCCAAAAGATGATAAAGGCTACACTTGTGCAAAGTGTCACTCTCCAAGTGATGAAAAAGCCCTAAAAGAGGGCGTACTTACTGAAAATGAAGTTCAAGTTGAAGAGCCTATCTCATGCGTATATTGTCATAATATAAAAGAGGTTCAAGAGGGTGAAGAGTCTAATACAAACATCACAACAGGTAAGCATAAAGAGTTTTATACCGCTGAGAAGGGCAAGAAAGGTAGCGCTGCATTTGAAACTGAAAAGTCTTGGTTTGGACTTGTAAAAGAGCCAAAAAGCTCTCCTTATCACAAAATAAATTATGACAATGAAAATTTTTATAACGGCAATGTCTGTATGGGTTGTCACTCTCATGTAAATAATGAACACAATTTTGATATAACAATGCTAGATGCAGTAATTAGCGAAAAAGATAAAAACAGCTGTGTTACGTGTCATATGCCTCAAGTAATTGGCTCAAAAGTAAGTATAAATGAGACAAAAACACATGCCTTTCACGGAATCGCTGGTATATATCACATGAATGATAAGATGGGTGATTATATAGATTTTAAAGTAACGCAAAAGCCTCAAGGTTTTGACGTTTTAATTACAAACAAATCAAATCATGCGCTCTTTGGCCAAGCCCTGCGTGCGGGAATTCTTAAAGCTACAATTATAAGAGATGGAAAAACTATAGTTTTAGAGCCTTTTGTATTTGAGAGAGTTTTAGCAAAAGACGGTAAAGAAGTTATGCCATGGAGCGCAGATTCTCTTCTTAAAGATACTCTGATTTATGCAAAAAAAGAGGTTCATTTTTCTAACGCTCTTAAAGCTGGAGATAAGTTAACATTGACGCTTGGTGTTGTGAGAATAACACAAGAGGGCGCTAAAGAACTAGGACTTGAAGCGGGTAAAGAGTTTACAAAGTTTAGAATTTTAAAAGCAGAGAAATTTGATTTTTAGCAAAGTGTACTATAACTTTATCAACAGGAACTTTGTAAGTTACCTTATAAACATTACTCTCTGCTGCCCAAACTGACACACTCAACAAACACGCTAATAGAATTTTTCTCATTATATATCCTTTTGTTTTGCCCTATTTAGGCGCAATATTTAAACTTCTCTCTCAAGAAATTTATTATTATAAGTCTACATATTAAGTATAAATGAGATGTTAATTTTTTGTTAACAAAGTGTTAATGTAAAATGTGGGAATGTGTATTAAAGCTTACCATTTAGAAGTCTAATTAAAGACTCCTTTACATCGCTAAAAGCAAATACTCTTTTACCATTGTATTTTTTTGCAAAAGCTTGGGCATCTTCATAGCTTTTAAATGGAACTAAATCATCACCTGCTGGAGATGTTACAGAACTTCCATAGACATAAAAAGCACCCTTAGCGTTGATCGGTTCTAGGGAGTTATAATCCATAACCAATATCTCTTTAAAGTCATCTTCACTCTTAACTCCAATATCAAACCAGCGTCCAGGTTGATGATAAAACTCAAACATAGATTTTGGACTGCTGAAAAATATCTTTTTTCCGCTGTTTAGCTCTATTTTAGAGACCCACTGAGGTCCTTTGTGTACTTTGATTTTTCTAACCAAACATTCACTCTCTTTATCGTAATCCATCGAATAAGAGAATGCTAAAGAGCTCATAAGTACTAACGCCAATAGAATTTTTCTCATATACTACCTCCTTAAACTAAATCTTTTCTCTTAAATATCGTATATCCAAACCAAGCAAAGAGTATGCCTAAAAGGAGTGGATAAGCGATAGAAAGCAGTACAAAGCCCTTTTGGCTCATCAAATCGAGAATATAAAATGCAACAGGACCCATAACTGTAAGTTCTGGATCGAAGAGTGAAATAGCAGCTACTCTAAATAGCTCCATTGGATTTATCATCGCTATAAAGATGATAAATCCTTCATTAAATCTCTGTTGCATCATAAGTGAGATAAGTGCTATATCTATAAAAGCAAGTAGAAATATCCAGATAAAAAATGCGATGCCAAGAGCAACTTCAGATGACTTTACAAAAGATGAGATAAAAAATGCTATTCCCAAAAAAGTACTCGACAGTGAAAAGAGAAGCCCAGTATACAAGAAGAAGATGCTCCAAGGTATATCAGCACCCTTCATCGCGCCGTAAAGTATAGCAATTATCATGGCAAAGAGTACAGGGATGTAAACAGTGATAAATCTGCCTATGATTTTGCCCCAGTAGTACTGTTTTAATGAGATAGGAAAAGATAACATATACTCTAGGATATGGTTATCTCTATCTCCAGAAATTGAGCGAACGGTTGTTATCAAAATGAAAATAGGAAGTATAACTATCGTTATTTGAATATACATAAGCAATAGTCTGCTAAGTCCACTAAAGCCCATGACTTGGGACTCTGTAACACCTGCTATAAAAAACAGAGCGATAAGTCCGCCAAAGACAAGTGAATAGACTAAGAACCATTTTGCTCTTATAGACTCTTTTAAATCTAAGTACGCAATTAAATATAAATTTTTCAAAAAAACGCTCCTTTATTGCCCTAATATCTGTTTTCTAATTTTTGGATTTGCCATATGTTCACCTCTGAGCATTTTTAGCTCCACTTCATCTGCTTTGATTGAGTTTGGCATCTCATTTTCATATGCGCCAAATCCATAGTTCATAGGTGTTTTATCGTTGATGATAAAATAAGCCACATTAGCATCTATATATCTATTTGTATCGTTTGAGAAAATTTCTATCTTTTTACCTTCCAAAGATATATTTTTCTCTTTTGCCCATAAAACAAGACATCCAAAATCATCGAAATAGTAGCTCTTTGTGCCATCTTGAAGCTTTGCAGTATGGATATTTGATGAGGGTAGAGGCATGTTGCATTTTGGGCAACTTTTTTTATTTTCTGAGCTTGTTGCATCTGATGAGCTACATGCAGATATAAACATAAGAAAAATAAGAGAAGCGATAAAACTAAAAAATTTCATCTGAAACAACTTTTCCCATGTCCATATATATCTGTCTATTTACTAACTCTTTTACCTCTTCTAGTCTATGAGTAACAAAGAGAAGCGTCTTCTCTTCACTGTTTTTACTAAGAAGTCTGTAAAAATCATCTCTTGCTTTTGGGTCAAGATTTGCTGTTGGCTCATCATAGATTATGATGTTGCTCTCTTTTGCCAAGCTAATAGCTATGAGAAGTTTTTGCTTCATTCCACCGCTTAGTTTAAAAAAAGATTTATTAAGGTTTGCGCTGATGTCAAGTTTCATCTCATTTGCATAGTGCTTGATTAACTCTTTATCAACATCTGCACTTACGCTTATGTAGTGCATAAGCTCTTCTATGCTTAGTTTGATAGGAGGCGGAAGTTGTGGAACAAAACTGATGTTTTTGAGTACTTCTGTACGCTCTTTTATAGGGTTTAGCCCGTTTATGAGTACTTCTCCGCCATCTGGGTGATAGTAGCCTAAAATAGAGCGTATAAGCGTTGTTTTACCAGCTCCGTTTGCGCCCATAAGTGCGACAGAATCACTTTTGTTGAAATTGCAACTTACATCATCAAGCGAGAGATGTGAGCCAAATTTTTTTGTAAGATTCTTTACCTTTATCATCTGCTACACCAAGTTTTTTAGTCTAAAATCAAATTTAAGTGCATCTGCATGACAAACATCCACGCATCTTCCACATAGTGTGCAGTCTGCCCCAGTGATATACTCTCTAGTTATCCCTTTTTCTTCTCTTTGTGCATCGTATTTTGCTTTAGTTATCTCTAAAACTTGATTTTCAAAACAGACATCATGACAAACCATACAGTGGTCACAGTTATCATTCCACTCAATTCTAAGTGCTGAGACTTTTCCTATATATCCATAAGTTGTTCCAATTGGGCAGATGTATGTACACCAAGCTCTACGAGAGTAAAAAACCTCAATAGCAAAAACAACGACAACCCAAACAAGAGCCAAACTCCAACCATAAGCAATCATACGGCTAAGAATTCCAACAACGTTAAAAGTTTCAAAAACCAAATAACCACTCACTAAAGAGAAGAGCAAAAACATAGCCCAAAAGATATGTCTAACTCTATGGTCAAACTTTCTCTCTTTTATGATCTTCTTGCTTACAAGTGTGTTGTGCCACTTCTCGCCAACTTCACTGAGTATTCCATAAGGACAAACCCATGCGCAGTAACTTCTACCACCAACTAAGAGATAGACAAGCACAATAGTTATAGTTCCGATAATCATATTTACAGGTAGTTCATATGTAGCTAAGAAAAGCTGCATAGTTGTAAAAATATCTATAAGATGAAAACCTAAAAATCTTGAACCATTAAGTGTACCCTCTAGGGTCTGTATATCGATATGAAAAGATAGAAAAAAGAGAAGATGCACAGATATAACTAGAAGCCATCTTTTCATTCTATAACTAAAAATCTTTTTCCCATCTTTTGTTCTATCAAAAAAAGTTGACCAAAAAGAGGAGTGTTTTATAGTCTCTCTATTGTTATATTTATCCATGATAATCCACCTTTTTTAGTGTTGTACTTGAGAAGAGAATGCACCTATCTCATCAGCATAACTTCTAAGCTCTTCTTCAGTTGTGTTGATAAGAAGTCCCTTCATGATAATGTTTTCTTTTCTTCCTGCTTTAAAATCAACCAAATCTTTATATAGTTTATCAGCATTTTGTCCATATAGTTTTGGACCCATAAGTGCTCTTCCGTCTTGTTCTCCAGAGCCGTTAGCACCGTGACAAGCTGAACATTTGCTCTTATATGCTGCACTCACTTTGATATCGCCAACATTTCCAGCTTTATCTTTTAGCGCTTTGAGTTGCTCCGACTCTTTATCTCTATCACTTTTTTCTTGTGGTTGTGCTATTTTTGGGGCTTCTGTTTGCATTTGCGTATTTTGATTACTGCCCATGTCATCTATAACTTTTGCATGTTCTCCGCCATGATATGCTCTTCCTTGTGACACAGTATAAGCCATCAAGCCAATAATTAATAGTGTTAGTGTTGCTACAATAATATTTTTCATCTCTATTTTCTCATCTCTCTAATTTTTTTGTTAAATTCGTAAATCTCTTCTGCTAAGGCTCTTATCTCTTTTTCGTCCATCTGAGAAACCAAATCTTTCATAAGAACATTTTTAGCAGAACCATCTTTGAATTTTGAAATTTTTTCAAATATAAAATTTGCGTCTTTGCCAAGTAGTGATGGCCCAATTACGCCATTTGCATAGTCGTTGTGACATGCAGAACACTTAACGATAAAATTTTTACTAAATTTTTTGACAACCATAGATATTTCTACATTTTCATAAGGACTTCTTACATGTAGATTCGCATCAATTGCACTTCTTGGTTTTGTTCTCACAGAAGCATCATCATTTGCTGGTTGAGAGTTCATATCATATTCACTTTTTATATTATAGTCATAGTAGTATGATTGACTCTGATTTAAGTCACTCTTCTTTATAGCAACTTTTATCTCATCTGCATTTTCGTTTTTAACTACTTCAATGCTTTGCGCAGAAGTTACTTCACTGCCTGAAACTACTGCTTGGCTATTTTTACTATCTTTATCTTTTGAGTCACTACATCCACTAAATATTCCAAGTAGAACAACCGTGCAAACGAGGATGATTTTATCTATTTTCATTTTTTAGCCTTTAACTTTTATGTGAGTAAAATTGCTCATAAGTAACTCTTGGTTTAACAACTATTGAAGGTGTATTTGTTGGGCAAACTTCTTGACATACACCACAACCAATACATCCGTCATATATCTCAGGTCTATTTCCGCCACCGCTATCTCTAACCATAGCAATTGCGCTAAGTGGATTTGGAATAGGGCACATGTCAGCGCACAGAGTACACTGCTTATCCTCGAAAGAGTCAAATTTTTCTAGAAGCTTAGTCTCAAGCTCATTAGTATTTACAACACCGTTCGTAAATTTATGCATCTCTTTGTTGTAGCCCTTTGGAATAGGCGTATTTGTCATAGCGATACAAGTATTTGGAAACTCTAAGACAGCGATACCCATGTGGATATCTTGAGGCTTTTCACAGTGATGGTCCAGTGCTCCACTTGGACATGCAAGTACACAAGGAACAGCGCTACAAGCATAACAACCTCTCTCGTTAGCATCTATATATGGTGTACCAACTCCATGACCACTTACAAAATCAGAGAGTTTTATAGAGTGATAAGGACATACTTGAAGACATTGACCACATTTTATACAGAGTGCTAAAAACTTTTTCTCATCAACAGCTCCAGGAGGTCTTAATCTATGTTCTGCCTTTAAGACGTACGGAGAAAAAACCATTCCTCCTCCTAAAACAAGCCCTAAAACTCCTAAAGTGGAGTATTTTATAAACTCTCTTTTATCTGTTTTAACTGTTTCCAAAACTTATCCTTTGATTTTAACTATCGGCTCTTTGTCTTCAAACAAAAAAAGCGGCTTTGTAAATGGTGCTAACTTTGCTAAAAAATTTAGCAAAGATATAACTGGTGAACCATAAAAGAACTTTACATCTGGATTATAAATCCAGAGTTGATCTGCGTATTGATATACCTTGTGAGGTGTATCTCCTATGTTGTTTTCATCTCTATCAAATCCTTCATAATTATCCCAATAATTTTGAACTATCTCGTTATTGTAAGTTTTGCTTGACCTGCCATCATTTACAACATCTTCAATATTTCCCATTATCTTATTATTTTTGATAATGTTATTTTCACTTAGTGAGTGAAAATGTAGCGCTTCAGAGTTGTAAAGTATTTTATTGTTTTCTATCCAGTTGTTTGTGTCTGGCTCAAAAGGAGATCTGTCAATATACATCCCCTGTGCACAATATAATATCGTATTGTTTTTGATTGTAAAGTTAGTAACCTCTTTTAGTCCTATTCCCATTCCAGTGGCACCCAAAGAGCTTTTTATCACGTTGCCTGTTGCTACAGTGTCTTTAGAGTACATAAAAAAAATCCCAACAGAGTTGTATTGGTATCTATTGTTTATCACATGGTTTTTACCAGCGTACATAAAGTGCAAAGAGTATCTGCAATGTTCGCCAAAGTTCTCTTCTATTAAATTTCCGTGACTGTACCAAATAACCATATCACGAGAACGAATAAGAGAGTTTTTTCTGATGATATTGTCGTTACTGTACCAAAGTCTTAAGCCATCGCCCTTAAGACCAAGTTCAAAATCTTTTGATGTTATAGTATTGTTTGAAACGATAGAGTTACTTACCATCTGTAAATCTACCCCAAATAAACAATCATCTATAATACAATCGCTTACTTCACACTGTTTAACATCGGAGAGAACTATAGCTGCATCAATGTTTTCATGTCTATCGCCACTACCAATTATCTTTAGATTTTTAAGTGTCACGAAAGAACTTTTAACTTTAATTACTGTACCTTTGCCTTCTCCATCAATTATAACACCAGCCTCTTTTCCTATAATCGTAAGAGGCTTGTCAATAGTGATATTGCCTTTATAGACTCCAGCAGGAAGTTTCAATATTGAACCGCTTGGTGCATTATCTATCGCTTCTTGTAAGATATTTGCACCCAGAAGCGGTAAAAACAGAACCAAAAGAGAAAAGGTTAGCTTTAGCATTTTTATTGATTCATCTCTTTAAGAGCTTTTTGTTTTGCAAAAAATGCTAGCAAACTAAGAAGTCCAATAGCTACAATAAGAAAAAAACCAATCGAAGGATATGAGTGAGTTGTAAACTGAGCAATCTTACCATCTCCAAAAACAGTAGGCATGAAAGGCTTGATTTTAAACGCTCCCCAATCGTGAAGATTGTGTCCAAACCAGTATAACCAGTAGGAGTAATCAGCAATAAAAAGAAGTGGAAGAGATGCTGGAACTAACATGATATAGTTTAGGATTTTTTTGTTATACGCTATAAAAAATACCATTCCAAGAGATAGTGCCAAAAGAGCATAGATACCTATTTCTCTCTCAATAGTTCCGCCAACCCACATAGGATCCATACCTACATAGTGGTTGATTGTATTCATCTCATGTACTTCTCCGCTATATCCATCAAAGTGAAAATAAACTGGAATTCCTTGTGGGAATGCCTCTTTTGGATAGTTAGGAGCCTCAAGTGATACAGCCCAGATAGGAAGTGATGCAACACCTATCTCAGAAGCAGATGACATCATCTCATCCAAGTTATTATGTGCCTCTTTAGGCGTTGTTACGCTCTTGTATCTACCTTGATTGTAAAGGTTCCATATAGTTTTACTAAATGATGAAACATCATCATTTTTTCCAGCTTCAATTTTGTTGAGTGTTCCATGAAAAGCTATCATAGGAAATGTAAAAGAGAAGGTTAAGATTATGAGGGCTAAAGTGGCAAACACTCTTGCTTTTATAATACTTTTATGCATTGAAAGAGTTCCTTTTTAAATAAAATAAAACCTGAAGATTAATGTAAATCCTCAACTTTTATTTTAAGTAGTATTATATAACAAAATTTCTTTTATAAGATTGATTTATGAAATTTATTATTTTTTATATAAAAAAAGGGAGAGGATTTTCATCCCCTCCCTTTGTATAGCATCTATTTTATATTTTAGAATAGATTTGCGTTATCATCTACCCATTTTAGGTATTCAATGATATTTTTTGTCTCTTTTTCTTCCATATGTTGATTAGGCATTTTTAGGTTAAAGTAATCAATCATCCCTTTAACATAAGGATCATTGTACATTTTTTCAGGATTCATAACAAAATCCTTAACCCATTTCTCTCCATCAGCACCATGTCTTTGAAGAACACCTGTTAAATCTGGACCAGATGAAACTTTACCGATAACGTGACAACCGCCACAACCGCCTTCTCCAAATGCTTTTTCACCAGCAGATGCAGCAGCTGATTGTTTAGTTGCTACTAGTCTTACAAGAGCATCTTTTGCTCTAATACCAACGTCAGCTGTTTTAACCATTAGTTGCCAAATCATGTTTTCAAAAAGAATAGCTTTTTCAATGTCTCCAGCTTTAAGAGATTTGTCTGCTAATTTTTTCTGTTCAGGAATTTGGTTATACTGAACAAACGCATCCGTTACAAGATCGGCTACAACTTTATGTTTCTCATATTTGTTCTCTTTTAAGAACGCAACAACAGACTGGATAACTGCGTCAGTTGCAGCATTTGTTGCAACAGTTTTGTCATATTCAGCTTTAAGCTGCTCAGGAGTCATTGTTTGCATTTTCATTTTTTGAGCACTTTCGTACTTTTTATTTGGGTCTTTAACCATCATATAACCCATCATTTCTAAGTGAAGCGCAGAACAAAACTCAGTACAGTAGTAAGGGAAAACACCCTCGATATCAGCTATAAACTTAAGACTTGCAGTTTTACCAGGTTCTAGTGATGCGTGAATGTTGTAGTGGTCCACAGTAAATCCGTGAGCCTCATCTTGTGCACGCTCTAAGTTTGTCAGATAGAATGTTACTTCATCACCTTTATTTACGGTAATTCTCTCTGGATTGATGTGTGAACGAACAACAGTTGCATATACTGTAACTTTATTTCCGTTTCTCTCAATTCTTTCTTGACCAGCAAGTGTTTTACCAACGTGAATCTCATCTGTTCTAGAGTTTGTACCCATTGTATATCTTACGTGTGGGTGAAGTTTCTCTGCTCTAATTGCAACAGCTTGATGTGGCTCACCAAGAGGTAGAGGCATATCAACAAGAAGATCCATTTTTTTACCGCTAATGTCTATTAGTTGGTGGTTTTGTGGGTGTAGTGGTCCAACATTTTGGAATCTATCAATCGCTAATTTATTTAGAGAAATGATATATTTTCCTTGAGGATCAGCAGATTTACCTTCCATACCACATAAGTGACCAACGTTATAGTGAACGTTTACTTTATCTATAACTTTAAGTGTTTTATAGTTCCATTTTACAATTTGACTATCAACATATAAAGATGTATAAATTTCACCATCTACATTTGAGTATTGGTTATGCAATGGCCCAAGTCCTAGTTCTGCTTGTCCGTGAAGTGATTTTTTCATATCTAAGATAGGAACACCATAAGGGTCTTTTCCAGCAAACTCTTTAGAGTCTATAAGCTTTTTAATTTTACTCCACTTATATACAGAAGCATGAGTATCTAGCTTACCACAAACAGTGATGTACTCACCATCTGGTGAAACGTCAACACCGTGAGGTGATTTTGGCTCAGGGATTAAGAATAGTGCATTATGTTTAACTGCAATATCCATAGGAATAACTTTATGATCATTGATAATTTTTACGTTTTTAGGGTCTTTTGCAACTTCTGCAAGTTTCTTCCAGTTATATACATGTAAAAAGTCAGTGTCATTTCTACTCATACCAGCTTCGTTTGGTGGCATACCAACTTCAATTCCACCTGTATACATTTCAGAGTTAAATGAGTTTGTAAAGCCCCATCCATCAGAAACACCTTTACCTGAATCACTTAAATCTTGCATATATGGAGGCATTTCAATAGTAAATGACTCTTTTGCGTTGATTCTACCCTTGCTAGAGTCAAATCTCCACATAGTAGCTCCACCACGGTAAGCTTCTTTGTAGTCTTCAATTGGGTGGTAGTTATTATCAAGAGGAGCAGCATATTGACACGCCTCAATAATATAATCACTATTTTGAGTAAAGAAAGCACCACCGTGAGCTGATTTAAATACAGGGTTTACAACTATCTGCTTTGTTTCAAAGTCAGCTAAGTCAATGATAGCAATACGAGGGTTTGCTTTATCGTTGATAGCTAGCCATTTTCCATCATATTTTCCATCTTTTTCTGAGAGAGCAGGGTGGTGAGTATCTCCCCAGTTAAGTTCTCTTCCTCTTACGTTACCTTGTCTTAGGATAGCTTTTGATTCTTCATCAAAGCCATATCCTTGCCAAGGCTCAGGTGTAAATACGCCGATGTACTTTAAAATTCTCATTGATGGAACACCATAAACGATAACTTGTCCAGCTTGACCTGCTGAACTAAATACAACGAACTCATCTTTAACGCCTGAAGGGTTATAAGTTTTTGCAGCACGAACTACATCAACTTCACTCAGACCTCTTGCTTTCATAACTTTTTGAAGTTCACCATCAGCAAGCGACGAAGTCGCAGCTACAGATGCACCAACAAGAAGCGAAACAAGTTTTTTAGTATGCTTAGCCATTTTGTCTCCTTTGATTCATTTGAGATGTTAAAAACTACCCAAATCATAAACATTATATTAGAGTAAAGAGATGTGTAAAAATTTGACTACTGTCAAAATATTTTATTAATTTTAAAATTTAAGTTAAGATTTTGTATATGAGATAAGATTGTCTAGTTCATTTTTTAGATTTTGGAGTTTTTTCATAGACGAGCCTAACTCTTCAAAAGATTGTATGATAGCGTCTTCTTTTTTTCTAAGCTCTTTATCTCTTTTATCTTCATTCATAACATATATAAGCTCCACTAGATTTTCTATGTTTTGCTCAACTATCTCAAGTGATTTGTATGTGTGCTGCATAGAGTTTGAAGAAGCTTCTATCGAGTTATTTATCTTTTTTATAAGTAGATTAAAGTTCTCTTTTGCTTCTGAAATTTCGTTATTATCTTCTTGAATATCAAGCGGCTTTAATGTTTTAATAGATGAATTTGAAATAATCTCTTTAGAGGTAAGAATAAATTTTTGTATAAAATTCATTACCAGTTTTAGTTGTGTAAATAGATATAACAGAAGAAGAACTAAGATAAAAAAGAGAAGATATTGAACAAATTTATAACTGTTTTGTGTTTGATTAAAGTTTTCAATTTGTTCTTTTATAAAATTATCGCTCTGTATAATAAGCTCTAAATTTGTATTGTAAATCTCTTTTACCTCTTTTTCTAAAATAATGTTAGAGTATATAGAGTCGCTATTTATATGATCTCTAAAGTTTTGAACGTGAAGATAGAAGTTATTCCATAGTTTTCTTATTTTTTCATTTTTTTGTAATCCAATATCTTCTTCATTCATACTTTCTAAGAACTCTTTGATAGATTTTTCCAGTGTTTTAGAAGAGTCATCTTTATGTTTATATGAGTAAAAAATATTTTTTGAGATCTCTTGTGTAAAGTTTTTTTGTATATTCATAACAGCGAGTATATTATTGTGAGTAGATATTCTTTTAGAAGTGTAGTTGAAGATAAACGCTAACGCTATTGAAAATGAAAATATAAGTGCACCAGTAATTTTTATTTTTTGCATATTTTACTCCTCGTAAACCCCAAGTAGGGCCTCTTTATTTAAAACTGTTATCTTTGTATTTTTAGAGTCTATTATATTGTCTCTCTTTAGTCTATTTAAAACTCTTGAGAGTGTTTCAGGCTGAATATTTAAAATAAGAGAAATTTCTGTTCTCTTAAGAGAGTTAAACATATCTAAATCATCATGAAGCATCATGGCAACCTTTGCTACGGAAGTAAATATAAACTCTCTATTTATTAGTGATTGTAACTGTTGGGATTTTAGAATTACCTCATTAGTAAATTCTAAACATAGAAGCCCTTTTGATAAAAAATGCTCTTTAAATTTTTTATAATCAATTGCAACTATTTTTGAATCCTCTATGAGCGAGACGTTTGAAAAAGATAAAAGAGTCTCTTTTTTAAAGCTTGAAACATCTGAGATTAGCGATGGTGCATAGATATAGTGGAGAAAAATTTCATTATTATGCTTGTCAATTTTATAAGCTTTTGCAACGCCCTCTAGTAAAAAAAGCAAAGAAGTGTTTTGTGTTTTTTCATAATAAACAATATACTCTTTCTCATATGTTCCAATTGAGCTAAAGGATGCAACAGTTTCTAACTCTTCATCATTGAGAGAAGAGAAAAAATCCAAAGAGGAGATAATATTTTTTAAAAGCACGACTTTTATTTACTACTCAAAGATTTGAACAACTCTTATTGTCTATATCAAATCTAAACAACTCATTTTTACTTTTTGCACTGATATAGATATATAAAATATTGATATTTGCCTCTAAAAAACGCTTAGAACTTCTGCATATACCTATAGTTACAGCTTCTTTCATTCTGCTATGATCTTCTTTTTTAACAAAATCATCGCTTTTTGGAGTTGCATCAATCTCGAAGCTATAAACTAAAGTAGTCTCTTGAGCTTCAATTTTTACAAGTTTTGTATGTTTGTCTATTGTTTGTGGAACTGTTTTTGACAGCTCTTCAGCTGCAAGTTTAGTTATTTGAACATTTTGTTTTTGCATATTTTGTGTTGAGAGTTCTTGACTTCTTATATCAGAAGCAAATATGATGATAGGAGATAAAACAGATAAGATAGTGAGTAAAATTTTCATATTTTCTCTTTTTGTATTGTATTTTAAAAATGACCCCACAATTTAGTGGGGAAGGAGAAGAAGATAGAATTAATCTTGTTGTATTCTCATATAAGAGGGAATATCTAAATGGCTACCATCTAAATCCCCGCCTACAACAAGTCTTGGACGAATTTTTTGAATATGTGAAGAAGCCTCATTTACAAAATTTTCGTTATTTGTTACAGTTTTTAAATCTTTCTCAAATCCAGTTGCAATAATAGTTATTTTTACATAATCTTCAGGAAGAGATTCATCTGTTGATGTACCAAATATTACATCAGCATCTTCATGTGCGCTCTCTTGAACTACAATCATAGCATCTGAAATTTCCATCATAGGGAAGTTTGGATGCATGTTGAAGTGAACAAGAACACCCATCGCACCGTTGATTGAAACATTGTCAAGAAGAGGAGACTCAATCGCAGCTTTAATTGCTTCATAAGCAGCATTTTCTCCCTCATGCTCACCAACACCCATTAGTGCCATACCTTTATGGCTCATAACTGTTTTTAAGTCAGCAAAGTCAAGGTTTATATCATCATTCCCATTTGATAATATAACACCAGCAGTTCCGCTTACAGCTTGAGCTAAAACACCATCTACTATTTTAAAACTATCTTTGATTCCAAGTTTTCTGTCTATTATCGAGAGAAGTTTATCGTTAGGAATTACAACTATTGAGTCACTCTCTTTTTTAAGTTCTTCAAGTCCAGCTTTTGCAAGTTTTAATCTTTTTGGAGCTTCAAACATAAACGGTTTGGTAACGATAGAAATTGTAAGAGCATCAACTTCCTTAGCGATTTTAGCAACAATAGGAGCAGCGCCAGTACCAGTTCCACCGCCAAGACCAGCAGATATAAAGACTATATCAGCACCATCAAGTGCATTTTTAATCTCTTCATAACTCTCAAGAGCAGACTCTCTACCAACTTCAGGTTTCATTCCAGCACCAAGGCCTTTTGTAAGCTTTGTTCCTATTTGAATAGTTGTTGCATTTGTAGAATCTTTTAAAGCCTGTGCATCAGTATTTACCATTATCATCTCAATACCAGTAACACCATTGTTAATCATATGGCTAATCATATTTCCACCACCACCACCAACGCCAACAGCAACAATTCTTGCACCACTAATTTTACGTGCTTCTTCGATTAAAAATTCCATATCTTCTCCTTAAAATAACTGGGTTGCCCAGTTCCAAAATTTACTAAATGTTCCAGCTTCGTCTTTTTTCTTCTCTTTTTTCAATCCAAGATTAATCATCATATTTTTTGTATCTTGCTCAAATGGCGGAGTTGGGGTATGAATCTCTTCTCTTAGGTTGATACTAGGCGCTTGTTCTTCAAATACTTCATTTGAGTGTCTTACTCTTCTGTTTACATCTATCTCATAAAGAGTATATGCAGATGCAGCGTAGATAACAAGACCTATCGCGCTTGAATACTCTGGTGAACGAAGATTGTCAAAGAGTCCATGCATCTCTTTTGGTTTTGCCAGTCTAACAGGAACTGAACCAAAAGTAGCAACAGCCAACTCTCTAATCCCTTCCATTTGTGAAAATCCACCAGTTAGAACAACTCCAGCTCCCATTTTATCCTTAAGTCCGCTGTTTTCTATAAACTGAGCTAAAATCATGAGTGTCTCTTCCACTCTTGCATAGATAACATTATGGACCACTTCAAGTGATACTTCATGCGTTGCACTCTCGTTTCCTATTATAGGAAGTTCTATTAAATCATTGCTTGGTGCCAAAAGTGAACCATATGTAAGTTTTACATTGTCAGCAATATTTAGTGGAGTATGAAGAGCCATTGATAAATCACTTGTAACATGGCTTGAACCAACACCTAAAAAGTCGTTATATCTTATTGAATTTCCTGAGTGGATAACAATGTTGCTTGTATTTCCGCCCATATCAATAAGCGCTACACCTAGCTCTTTTTCATCACTATTTAATGTTGCGATAGAAGAGGCATATCCAGCTAAAACTATGTTATCAACTTCAACACCAGCTCCACGAACTGCTTTTCTTAGGTTGTTAAGGTTTGATTTTTGTGTTGTTATAATGTGTGTATCAACTTCAAGTCTTGAAGCATTCATTCCAAGTGGATCTTCTATGTAGTCTTGATCATCTACCTTAAAGTTATAAGGAAGTGCATGAAGAACTTCATACTCATTTGGTATATTTGCATTGTATAAAGAAGCTTGCATTACGCGCTCTATCTCTTTAAAGCTAACTTCTTTATTTTGGATATTTACTATTCCGCTTGAATTTAAACTTTTTGTGTAAGCACCAGATATAGAAACTATCGCAGTCTTTACTTCTGTTCCAGATACTCGTTTTGCATCATTTAATGCAGTTCTTATAGACTTTGAGGCAAGTTCTATATTTGTAATACTTCCTCGTTTGAGACCTTGTGCTTTACAAACACCAGCTCCCGTTATAGATATCGATTTATCACTGCTGATTTCAGCAATAATTGCACATATCTTTGTTGAACCTATATCTATGGCTAAAACATTTCTGCTCAACTTATAGTCCTTTGATGAAAATCTCAGTTTTGTACTTGTTTTGAAGGTTTTTAATCAGACCTTCATTGAATATAGCACTCTTTAATCTAACAATCGAGTTGTTTGGATTAGTGTTAGTGTTGTTTAGCAATTTTTGTTCCAAAACGTTATACATAACAACAGTTCCACTCTCTAAACTAACATATCCTCTTTTATCTTGAGAGGTAAAGAGAAGAGATAAGAATTCATCAGCCTCATCTTTAGTTAAATCTGTTAGTACGTTAGAGTCATTTGCTGTTATAAAATCGGTTATTTTTCCATTAAATGTAGCAAAAGAGTTTTTTGCTAACAATATTAATTTTTCTCTTTTTTGTTCACTTAAATAAATTGGCAAAATTTCACTTTTAGCTTCTTCGTAACTCTTAGGTTTTGCTTGATTTATGTTCACAAGTTCAAATGTAAAGTAGTTCCCTTCAACCATAACAGGTTTTGAAAAAGGAGACGCAGATGTAAGTTTTGAAATAATCTCAAGAGCCTCTATGCCAAAACTGTTATTTGAAGCAGAGATTATTGTACTTTGTACCTCTGAAGCTTCAACTTCTCCTTTTTTATATGAAACATATTTCTTTAGAGCCTCTTTTTTTGACTCTTTAGCATCTAGTTCAAATTTTATTTTATCTTTCGCATCTTCAAAGGCTAAAATTTTCCCTTCTTTGTCTTTTAGAGATGCTTTGTTTTCAATATAGTAATCATTTAATGTTTTATCATCATACTCATTAGATATTTTTTCATGCTTTATGTATTTTATCTCATAACTAACTTCACTCATAAAGTTATTTTGCATCTTTTCCCAAAATGGCTTCAAAGATTCATCAGATGTATCAAGTGTGATTTGAGTTGTATTTAAAACTTTGTAGTCAATTTTATCAGCAATACTAATCGCAGTGTCTAAAATTTTATTTTCACTATCTTTTGCTTCAATTGGCAATAAAGAGAGAGTTTTTTTAATTAAAATCTCTTTTTTAACATCAGCTTCAAACTCTTTTAGCTTGATATTATTTTTTGAGAGAACATCTTTATATAAATCTTTATCAAAAGCACCATCTTTCAAAAAGTACTCTTTAGATGTTATCTCTTTTAAAAGCTCTTCATCACTAACTTCAAGAGAGTATGATTTTGCAAGATTTAAAACAAGGGCTTGTTGTGTTAGGAAGTTTAGAGCTTGAGACTGCAATCCAAAGCTTTTTGCTTTTTCTTCATCAAATTCACCTTTAAACATCTGTGCGTATTGAGCATAAAGATTTGAGTAACTTTTTTGAAGTTCACCCATTGTTATCTCAACAGTTCCAACTTTTGCTACAGCACCAGCTTTGTCTCCATAGCTGTATTGACCCCAGCCAACAAATCCAGCACCAACAAAAGCGATAGTAGAAATCCAGATAGTAATAATGAGATATTTTTTATGTTTTTGCATCCATGTAATCATTGAGTTTAGAGCCTTGTGCGTGATATTTTTGTAATTTTATGTAAATTCGCATTAAACCTTGATAAAGTACAGTTTTAGCGCTAGAAAATAGTTGGCTTGTTAAACTAAGAGAAGTGTAAATTAAAAGATAGTAGAATCATACAACATATAGTAAAAAGGACTTTTTATGAAAGATATTGAGAAATACTTAAATATTGAAAAAGAGCTTCCAAAATTGCCAAAGGTGCTTTTAAATACAATTCAATCTGATGTTTTAGAACTAAAAATGATTGATAAAAAATGTAAAAAATATCTTGACTCATGCTCTAAAATAGCTGAACTTAAAGATGCTTATTATGTTGTTTATTCAAAATATATTGATAAAGCTGATCATCAATATGAAAAATTTATATTTTTAGGTGAAGATGGTGAAGAACTCTTTAATCTTAGTGGGGTTGAGATAGAGCTGTATGGTTTACTAACTTGTACAAACTTAAAGCTTACGCATGAGTATAAAGCAGCAATTTCTAAATGAATAATACAGAGCTAAAAAAAAGAGATTTAGCTGTTT
Organism: Sulfurimonas limnophila; assembly: GCF_059705345.1. Classification (NCBI taxonomy): domain Bacteria; kingdom Pseudomonadati; phylum Campylobacterota; class Epsilonproteobacteria; order Campylobacterales; family Sulfurimonadaceae; genus Sulfurimonas; species Sulfurimonas limnophila. The sequence goes on along the minus strand of NZ_AP046127.1, from coordinate 1,439,057 downwards.
TATGGCACCCATGTACTCAGATGAAAGACCATGAAACGATACCTCTTATCCCTATAAAAAAAGCTCATGGCGTATATTTAGAAGATTTTGATGGAAATGTTTATATCGATGCTATTAGCAGTTGGTGGGTTAATATTTTTGGACACACTAACAGTTATATAAATGAGAAGATAAAAGAGCAGTTAGATACGCTAGAACACGTAATTTTAGCTGGGTTTACACATGAGCAGGTTGTTAGATTGTCAGAGAGGTTAGTTAAACTAACTTCTGATGGATTAGAAAAATGTTTTTACGCAGATAATGGCTCAAGTGCAGTTGAAGTTGCCCTGAAGATGAGCTTTCATACGCATAAAAATAACTCGAAAGAGAAAAATATTTTTGTTTCACTAACTAACTCTTATCACGGAGAGACAATCGGCGCACTTAGTGTTGGAGATGTTAAACTCTACAAAGATACATATAAACCACTTTTAATTGAGACTATTCAAACGCCTGTGCCAAAAGATATGAGTATAGAAGCAGCAAAAGAAGCTGCAATTGAGTTTGAAAAACTATGCGAAAAAAGAGCTAAAGAGATTAGCGCAATCATCTTAGAACCACTTATTCAAGGCGCTGGATATATGCATATGTATCATAAAGAATTTTTAGTTTTAGTGCGAGAAATATGCAACAGATATGATGTGCATCTTATAGCAGATGAAGTAATGGTTGGCTTTGGAAGAAGCGGTGAGATGTTCGCATGTAATAGCGCTAACATAACACCAGACTTTCTTGTTTTATCAAAAGGGCTAACTGGAGGCTATCTTCCACTCTCTGTTGTACTAACAACAGATAAAATATATAATTCATTTTATTGCGATTATAGTGAAAATAAGGCATTTCTACACTCTCATAGCTATACTGGAAATGCACTTGCGTGTGCTGCTGCCAATGCAACTTTAGATATTTTTGAAAATGAAAATATTATAGAAAAAAATAGAGAAATAGCAAACTACATGGCAGAAGAGCTTTTAAAGTTTAAAACTCTTAAAAATATCTCATCAATCAGACAAACAGGAATGGTTTGTGCAGTTGAACTTAAAGGGTATGACTCAAAGGATAGAGTAGGGCTTAGAGTTTATGAATATGGCTTAAAAAATGGTGTTTTACTACGTCCACTTGGGCATGTAGTTTATTTTATGCCACCATATGTTATCAAAAAAGATGAGATAAAAAAGATGATGCAAGTTGCGTATGAAGCTATAGAGAGACTTTATTAATCAAAAGAGGAGTCTTTTTGTGCATTGTCTAAAAGGAGAAGTCTGCAACTTTTCTCTAAAATTGCAATTTTTTTTGCCATCTCATGGATATCTCTATTGTAGGTATAAACCCCATATCCGCGAATAACCATAATATCACTTTTTTTACTTTGAAAATAGTAAGCGATTTCGCTACTAGCACGTTCATACCAATCATCAAAACTTCTAGGGTCTATTATATCAATAGAACCTATTTCGTTATATCCAAAATAGTCTCTTGGAATTATCATATTGTGGTCAAGTGAGTATGCTGTTGTAAATGGTGGCATACTAAAGCAGATAAATTTTGCATCAGATATTTGAGAGTAGATACTAAAATGAATGTTAGAATCTATACTTGCTTGATTCCATCTATAATCTTTTTTATAATAAAGCTCAATAAGCGAAGAGTCGTCAAGCGCATCAAAAATAGCCTCTTTTGTATTAATAATGAAGCGGTTTGATTCTGTTTTTGCAGATATTGAACCATGGAAAATACCAAAAAAATCTTTTCTAAACATTGACAGTGCTAAAGAAGAGAGTTTCCCTTTTAGATGCTCTTTATTCATTTGGTATCTCCAATTATTTTATTTAAACCAGTTTTTCATCTTATCAATTGCTGAATCTAATACACTCTCGTGTGGTTTAGACTCTATACCAAAAGAGTCTTGGAGCTTACTGAGTAATGCTCTTTGCTCATCACTTAGTTTTTTAGGATATGTTATATTTACTTGAGCAATCAAGTTTCCTTTTCCATGCCCATGAACGTCATCTACACCTTCACCCTTAAAGACAAAATGTTGCTTGTCTTTTGTTCCAATATCAAGTTTTAGTTCTAACTCACCAGTTAAAGATGGGATATTGAGTGTCTCTCCTGCAACTGCTTGAGTAAAAAATACTGGAATAGCAATATAAACATCATTCCCTTCTCTTTGAAAGTGTTTATCAGCTTTTACACTAAAAGTGACATATAAGTCACCTCTTGTGCCACGTTTACCAATATTTCCTTTGCCAGATACTCTAAGGCGGTTGCCATCATCAATACCTTTTGGAACCTTTATAGTTACATTTCCTTTCTCTTCATGGTAGCCCTTTGCGTTACAGCTATCACATGGAGCTGATGGAGCAGAACCTGTTCCTTGACATGTTGGACAAGTCTGAGAAAATGTCATAAATCCTTGCTTCATAAATACTTGACCTTGCCCTCTACACGCAGAACAAGTGGAGAGTTTGCCATCTTTTGCGCCAGTTCCACTACAACTTTTACAAGAGTTTTTATACTTAAACTCTATATCTTTTTCACATCCAAAAATTGCCTCATTGAAGCTAATTTTCATATCTACATTCATATCAAGATTATATTTTTCCATGTCCGCAGGATTTTGACGACGACGTGATGAACCACCGCCAAATCCATTAAACATCTCTTCAAACATAGAGCCTAAATCATCAAAACCACCAGATGAACGTCCACGACTACCCATTCCAGAGAGTCCTTCTTTGCCATATCTGTCATAGATACTTTTTTGCTTATCATCACTTAAGCATTGATACGCTTCGTTGCATAACTTAAATTTGTGCTCAGCTTGGCTATCTCCTTGATTTTTATCAGGATGATATATCTTAGCCATCTTTCTGTAAGCTTTTTTTATTGTTGTTTGATCTGCATCTCGTGAAATTTCTAAAATTTCGTAATAGCTTAAATCTTGCATATTATAATTAATATCCCTACTTTTTAGAATTTTTTGAAATTATATCGTTAAATATTTAATGTACGTATGCTTAGTTTGATTTGGTATAATTGCACTTATGAAAAAAAATATACTTTACTTAATCGCAATTTTACTACTTGTCGGATGTTCTAAAGAACCAAAAATGCCAATTTCTGAGCCTATTATAGTAGAGCCTATAATTACAAAAATAGAAGAAGCCAAACCAATAAAAATCACATTTGCTACCATGCCAAATACTGAATTTATTAAAAGCAGTTTTGAAGAACTCCCAGATTGGGAGAGTGAAGATTATAGAGATGCTCTAAGCTCTTTTGTAAATAGCTGTAACACTACAAAAACAAAGACACTTTATAAAGAGTTATGCCAAGAAGCAAATAGCGTCAACGATGCAAAAAGTTTTTTTATAGAAAACTTTCTACCTTATCAAGTTGATATGACAAAAAATGATGGTGATGGACTCTTAACAGGCTATTATGAACCTCTTTTAAAAGGTTCTTTGAAAAAAAAAGCGCCTTATGTCTATCCAGTTTATTCAACTCCGAGAGACCTTTTAGTTGTTGATTTTGTGGAGCAGTATCCAGAACTAAAAAATTATAGATTAAGAGGGCGCAAAGAAGGGAACAAAGTAGTTCCATATTACTCAAGAAAAGAGTTAAGCAAACGAAAAATAGATGCTGATATCGTCTGTTATGTAGATAACAGAATAGATCTGTTCTTTTTAGAAGTACAAGGTTCAGGAAGAGTTTTACTAGAGAGCGGAGAGATGATTTATGTCGGTTTTGATAATCTAAATGGATATAAATATAGCTCTATCGGAAAATACCTCATAAATGCAGGTGAGATGAGCTATGCCGAAGCTTCTATGGGTGGGATTAAAGATTGGTGTGACAAAAATCCATCACGTGTAGATGAGCTTTTATATCATAATGAATCTATGGTATTTTTTAAGAAAAAAGAGAAACCTGCCTCTGGTGCTTTGGGTGTAGTTTTAACACCAAATCGCTCTGTTGCAGTTGATAAAAGCTATTTGCCACTTGGAAGCATGCTATATATGAGTGCAGATACAAAAGAGAAAGATTTAAATAGAATCGTAATAGCTCAAGATACAGGCGGAGCTATAAAAGGCAGTGTTAGGGCAGATCTGTTTTTTGGTTATGGAGATGAAGCTGGAAGAAGCGCAGGAAAGCTAAAAGCACCTCTAAAACTATGGATTTTATTGCCTAAAAAAGAGTCTTGATAGATGAGTGAGAGTTTAGAGAAGTTTAATAAGCTTGTTGAAGCATTTCAAGAACTTCCAACAATTGGTAAAAAGTCTGCGATAAGACTCGCTTATCATATAGTTATGAAAAATAGTTTTGTAGGTATAAAAATAGCTCATGCCATAGAAGAAGCACTTGGAAGCATAAAGCAGTGCGCTTCATGCGGTGGCATGAGTGAAGATGAGCTCTGCTTTATCTGCTGTGATGAGAGTAGAGATGAGACGCTCCTTTGTATAGTAGAAAATGCAAAAGACATTCTTCTTTTAGAAGAAAACAGACTCTTTGATGGGAGATATTTTGTTTTGGACTCTTTGGAAAACTTTAATCTATCAGGCTTAGAGAGGTTGGTTGAGAGTGGAGTAAAAGAGATTGTTTTTGCATTAACACCATCTATTGCAAATGATGCAGTGATGTTATATATTGAAGATAAATTAAGTAATTTTACTATAAACTTCTCAAAAATTGCTCAGGGTGTACCGACTGGGGTAAGTTTAGAAAATATTGATTTGTTGTCTCTTAGCAGAGCGTTAACAGATAGGGTGAGGGTGTGAAAATGAGAATAATTTTAGTAGTGTTTGCTATGTTGCTTCTTGGACTTAGCGGATGTAGTTCTAAAAACATTGAAGAACCAAAAGAGACTTCTATCGAGCATACTCAAGACAGCGAGCTTGACTCATTTAGCGATGAGATGGAAGTAAAAGAGATTTATGATCCACTAAGCGGTTACAATAGAGTTATGACAAGCTTTAATGATGGTGCTTATGATTATGTTTTAAAACCTGTTTCAACTGGATATTCAAATCTATTTCATGTTGAAATTCGTAGAAGTGTTGATAACTTTTTTAACAATATCTATTTTCCAATTCGTTTTGTAAATAATATCTTGCAGGGCAAATTTTATTATTCAATGCAAGAGAGTGAAAGATTTGTTATAAATACAACAATTGGTTTAGTTGGACTTTTTGATCCAGCAAAGAGCTACTTTGAGATAGAAGCACACAAAGAGGACTTTGGACAAACACTAGGCTTTTATGGAGTAGGTGGCGGACCTCATATAGTACTGCCTCTTCTTGGACCATCAAATTTAAGAGATTTTGCAAGTATGTACCCTGATTCATTCTTGACGTTTATTGATTACGATGAAAGAAGCTATTGGACTCTTACAGATACTCCAGCAGAGTATATCGGAGCAAAATCTTTTGAGTATATAAATTATATATCTTTAAACAAAGATAGATATGAGAAGATGAGAGAAGATGCGGTTGATCTTTATCCATATTTGAGAGATATTTATGAACAACGCAGAGATAAGCAGATTAAGGAGTAGAGTTGAGAAGTATTTATAAAGTTTTTTTTCTATTATTGGGAATGTTTTTCTTTACACAGGGTTTGATTGCTGATGAACAAACGGAATTAAAAAAACATTTTTTAAGTAAAATTGATGAAGTGATTTTGATTGTTGAAGATAAAAAATTATTAAAAGACGAGAGAAATGCAAATATTGTAAAAACTTTAACTCCAATGTTTGATTTTAAACTTATGGCAAAACTGAGCCTTGGAAATAGATGGAAGGAACTATCTCAGGCAGATAAAGATAAATTTGTAGAGCTTTATGTCCATAGAATGAAACAATCATACTCTTCAAAGATAGATGCTTATAAAGATGAGAAAGTTGAAATAAAAGAGATACAACAGCCAAAAGAAGACAGAATAGCCTTGATAACTGACCTTATAAGTAAGCAAGACAAGCTAGAGATTGTCTATAAATTTCACAAACCAAAAAAACAACTTGAGAGTAAGGATAACTGGCTGGTTTATGATGTAGAGATACTTGGAGTGAGTATTTTAAAAACAGATATAGCGCAATTTAAAGAGTTCTTACAAACAAAAACCATAACAGCACTTATGGACGCTTTATCAAAGCAATCATAAGTAAAAATGCTACATAATTTATATAAAAACTATCTATTAAAATTTCCAAAAATTATCCTTTCTTTTGTGGCTGTTTTTGTAGTAGTTATGGCATTTTTTGCCATAAAACTTGAAATTGATGCAAGTGCAGAGACACTGTTACTTGAAGATGATAAGGATTTAGAGTTTTCAAGAGATGTAGCAAAGCGCTTTGAAACATCAAACTCTTTAGTTATAACATACACAACAAAAGATGATCTGCTAAGTCAAGAAAATATTGATAATATAAAAGAGTTAAGCAGGTATATAAAAACTCTAAATATTGTAGAGTCTATAAACTCTATCGTAAATGTGCCGCTTTTACAGTCTCCACCGATTCCGCTAAAAGAGCTTCTAAAAGATATACCAACACTTGAATCTAAAGGTATAGACAAAGAGCTGGTAAGAGATGAGTTTTTAAGCAGTGCTGTATATAAGAAAAATCTAGTTAGCGAAGATTTTACAACTACAGCACTTATGGTAAATCTTAAAAGAGACGAGAACTATTTTTCACTTATCAATGAAAGAGATAGTTATGTTAAATTAAAGAAAGATAGAGCTTTAAGAGATGAAGAGAAGGTAGCATATAAAAATGCCTCAATAGAGTTAAAAAAATATAGAGATATTTTAAGAGAAGATAATCATAAAACAGTAGTTGATTTAAGAAAAATTATTGTTGATTTTGAAAAAAATCACCCAAATATAGAGCTTCATTTAGGTGGAGTGGAAATGATAGCTGATGATATGGTCGAGTTTGTCAAGTATGACTTAAAGACTTTTGGCTTTATGATTGTTGTACTTTTGATAATAATTTTATATATTTTATTAAAAGAGGTTAAGTGGGTTGCGATTGCACTCCTAATCTGTACTGTTTCACTTATCGTAACAAGTGGCTTTCTCGGTCTCTTTGGGCTAGAGATTACTGTAGTTTCATCTAACTTTATATCACTGCAGCTTATTATGAATATGTCTTTAGTTGTCCATTTGGTTATACGATATAAAGAGCTGCTTTTAGAGACTCCAGATGAGCCGCAAGAGAACTTAGCGATGCAAACTATTCTCTCAATGGGCAAACCTTCTCTATTTGTTGTTTTAACTACAATCGCTGGATTTAGCTCTTTGGTTTTTAGTGGTATTTTGCCAGTTATAAACTTTGGTTGGATGATGAGTGGCGGAATAGTTGTCTCACTTTTAATTACATACACTCTTTTTCCAATTACGCTTCTGTTTTTAAAGAAAAAAGAGCCTCAAGCACTAAAAGAAGAGGAAGAGTTATTTACATATAAAGTTGCGCATATAGCAAATAGCTATAAAAAAAGTATCTTATTTTTAACTCTTTTAGTCATGTTTTTTTCTATTTCAGGCGCTATGAAACTTAGAGTTGAGAACAGTTTTATTGACTATTTTAAAAAGGATACGCAGATCTATCAAGGTATGGCTATTATTGATAAAAAGCTTGGTGGAACAACACCTCTTGATGTTATATTAACGTTTAAAGATGGCAGTGACACAGTAGAAAATGTACACGTTATAACTCCTGATGAAGATGCTGAGTTAGACTCTTTTTCTGATGAATTTCAAGAGCAAGAGGGTGATAGGGAGCAGTACTGGTTCACTCAAAATAAGATGAGAAAGATAAAAGAGGTGCATGAGTACCTTGAATCTCTTGAAGCTGTTGGAAAAGTACTCTCGCTCTCAACCGCAGGAGAGGTCTTAAAGGTACTAAACAACAATCAAGAGGCTGATGGCTTAACTTTGGCTCTTATGTATAAAAAACTACCACTTGAGTATAAAAAAATAATATTGACACCATATGTAGATATTCAAAATAATCAAGTAAGAATAAGCACTAGAATAATTGACTCAATGGCTAATCTTAAACGAGATGAACTGATAAAAAAAATAAATCATGACTTAAATGGTATGCTAAATAAAGAGTATGAAGAGCACAAAGTATCTAATCTGTTAGTGATGTATAACAACATGCTTCAATCACTCTACTACTCTCAAATAAAAACGATAGGAGTTGTAGTAGTAATACTCTTTTTAATGTTTTTAATCCTCTTTAGAAGCCTTAAAGTAGCGTTTATCGCTATGATTGCAAATATAGTTCCAGTTGGCGTTATTTTTGGTTTTATGGGATGGATGAATATTCCACTTGATATGATGACTATAACGATTGCTGCTATTAGTTTAGGAATTGCAGTTGATGATACTATCCACTATATCTATCGCTACTCTTTACTTTATCGTAAATCAAAAGATGCAACTGCTTCTATGTTTAGTGCGCATGAGAGTATAGGTACGGCTATGTTTTATACATCAGCTATCATCATGGTTGGTTTTTCTGTTTTACTCTTCTCAAACTTCTATCCAACTATCTATTTTGGGCTATTAACTATGATTGCTATGTTTATGGCAATAGTCGCAGATTTACTGCTTTTGCCCGCATTAATTCTTCTGTTTGGTATTTAAAAATTTGTACATAACTTTTTTGAATTTTGATGTACAATTCGTTTCATTTTCATAGGAAGTACATTGAAATATATTCTAGTTTCGCTACTGCTCGCTTCGCTTCTCCAAGTTTTTTTATGGCTAAATAACGATAAGAAATTTATAACTCCCCCAGATGCTGATAACATCATAGAATCACTCTCTTATGCCCCTTATCAAAAAGGCAATGAGAAAGAGATGCTCAGCAATGAAGAGGTTATTAGAGATTTGACTCTTTTAAAAAAGTTTACAAATACGGTCCGTCTCTACTCTGCTGATGATTCACAAAGAGTTATGCCTCACTTAAAGGCGCTTGGTATGAAAGCACATATGGGTCTTTGGCTCTCTGGAGATGTTGAAGATAATGAAAGAGAGATAGCTCTAGCAAAAAGCTTAATTGCAGAGTGTCATGAAAGTCTTATATCTGTCATTGTTGGAAATGAGGTTCTTCTTCGTGATGATTTAAATCCTGATGAGCTAATAGCGCATATTAGAGATTTTAAAGAGTTTATAACTTTGATACAAAAAGTAGATAGAGATGCAAGAGAAAAAGTAATTCAAGAAGAGATAGCAAAAGAGAAAAATAGAAAAGTAAGAGCTAAAAAACTAAAAGAGGCAAAAGCAAACAGTGCTAAAGAAGAGAAACATACTATCTTATTAACAACGGCTGAAATCTGGAATATGTGGTTGCTATATCCATATTTGGCAGATGAAGTTGATTTTATAACTATACATATACTTCCATATTGGGAGAAGATAAAAGCTGAGAGTTTTGAGCCATTCTTTAATGAGAAATACAAAAAAATAAGAGATGCACATCCTAAAAAACCTATCTTTGTTGGCGAGTTTGGATGGCCTAGTCAGGGTTATAACAACCAAGCATCAGTTGCAAACCCACAAAATCAAGCGATGGTTGTTAGAAGATTTTTGGGACTGGCGAAAGAGAAGGGCTTTAGCTATAACCTTCTTGAAGCATTTGATCAGCCTTGGAAAGGGGTTGATGAGGGAAGCGTTGGTCAGTATTGGGGTATTTTTGACGCTAACCGTAATCTAAAGTTTGAGTTTCAAGGCGAAGTTTTAGTAGAACCATTTTGGTTTATGCAGATGGTTGCAGCGGCAATGATTGGAGCTATACTAACATTTTTTGGACTTAGGAATCAAAATATAAACTTCTTGCATGCAATGACATATGGTCTAGCAGCACAGGGTATCTCTTTTGGTATCGTTATGTCAGCTGTTTATCCGTTTGTCCACTACATGAATTTTGGAACATGGGTTATGTGGGGGATGGGTTCTATTTTGATGGTACCTCTTACTTTGATAACTCTAGCAAAGGCAAATGAGCTATTTAAATGTACAATTGGAAGACCTCCAAAGAGACTTATTCCTCTTGACTTAAAGTCAGATCACGTTCCTTTTGTAAGTATACATGTACCAGCATACAAAGAACAGCCAGATGTTTTAAAAGAGACGCTTGAAGCCCTTGCAAACCTAAAATATACAAATTATGAAGTGTTAGTTATTATCAACAATACACCTGAAGAGTTTTATAAAGAGCCCATAAAAGAGCTTTGCCAAGAGCTTGGAGAGAGATTTGTATATCTTGATATTGAATGTACAGGTTTTAAAGCGGGAGCTCTAAACAGAGCTTTAGAATTTACAAACCCAGAGTGTGAAATATTGGCTGTTATCGATGCTGATTATGTTATAAAGCCAAGTTGGCTCGTAGAGTTAGTCCCGATTTTTGATGATGCAAAAGTAGCTCTTGTTCAAGCTCCACAAGATCACAGAGATGGAAATGAATCACTTCTTAAAACGGCTATGAATGCCGAATATGCTGGTTTCTTTGATATAGGAATGGTTGAGCGTAATGAAGAAAATGCAATAGTAGCACATGGAACTATGATAATGGTGCGCAAGAGTGCTTTTGATGAAGTAGGGCAGTGGAACACTGATACGATAGTTGAGGATAGTGAACTAGGCCTTAGACTCTTTGAAGCAGGTTATATAGGACACTACACAAACCGAAGATATGGACATGGACTACTTCCAGACACTATTGAAGCGTTTAAAAATCAGAGACATCGCTGGGCTTATGGTGCTGTACAGATTCTAAAAAAACATTGGGACCATTTTAAGCCATCATCAAAAACATTGACTCGTTCGCAAAAACATCACTTTATAACAGGATGGTTTTTTTGGCTCTCTGATGCTCTAGGAACGGTTACGTCAATACTAAATATTGTCTGGGTTCCAGTAATTATATTTGTAGGCGTTACTATCCCTACGATTGCTCTTACAGTACCTATATTAACAGCTTTCTTGGTAAATGTAATCCACTCTTTTGTTCTTTATAGAACAAGAGTTGGAGCAAATTTTTACCATTCACTTCTTGGTGCAATTGCCGCGATGAGTTTACAACTTACAATTTTTAAAGCTGTTTATGATGGATTTGTTAAAGATAGACTTCCATTTAAGAGAACAGAAAAGGGCGGTAATAGTAAAAGAAGTGTTAGCAGTCCTGTAAAAAATGAGATTATCTTAGCATCACTTCTAATTGGCTCTTTTATTGCACTGATTATGACAAACCATCAAGCGATTATAGAGGTTTATATATTTTCTGCAACTATACTGATTCAGAGTATCCCGTATGTCTCTGCTATAATTCTTAGATTGATTGAGAAAAGTTCTTACAAAAAGGAAACTCTCTCATAATAAAAAAACAAAAGAGAGTTAAAAGATGGAGTATAGATATATAGGCAAAACAGGGCTTAGAGTTACTCCAATATGTTTGGGGACAATGAGCTTTGGCTCATGGAGTAGCGAAACAGAATCTTTTAAAATCATGGATAAAGCGTATGAGAGAGGGATAAACTTTTTTGATACCGCTGAAATCTACCCAGTTCCACCAAAAGCCGAAGACACAGGCAAGAGTGAGACAATCATTGGAAAATGGTTAAAGGGCAAACAACGAGATAGTATCATCCTAGCCTCAAAAGTTGCAGGTGCTGCAAATGGCTGGTTTGTCCCACCAATCCGTCATGGATATACAGCAATAGACAGATTTCATATAAAAAAAGCGATAGAGGGAAGCCTTAAGAGGTTAGGAACTGATTATATAGATTTATATCAGATGCACTGGCCAGATACAGTTGTACCTATAGAAGAGTCATTGATAGCCTTTGATGAGCTTGTAAAAGAGGGAAAGGTTAGATATATAGGGAGCTCAAATGATACAGCTTATGGGCTTTGTAAAGCAAATGAGACCTCAAAGAGATTAGGTATTGCTAGATTTGAATCTATCCAAAATAATTTCTCACTAAACAATCCACGTTTTTTGGATGAACTCTCCACTGTATGCACAAAAGAGAGTATCTCGCTATTGGCTTATTCGCCAATTGCTGGAGGAGTATTAAGTGGAAAGTACAATAGTAAAGATTATCCACAAAACGCAAGATATACGGATTATATGATTAGTAAAAATATAAGATTAAACTCTCAAGCGGAGAGATTTTTAAATGAGAAATCATTAAAATCTACTGCTCTTTACTTGGATATAGCAAAAAGATTTCAAATTTCACCAGTAACTTTAGCTGTTGCCTATTCAAAGCAGTTTTCATTTGTAGCTTCAACTATCATAGGTGCTAGAAATATAGAGCAGATGGATGAATCGCTTGGAGCGTTAGATGTTACGCTAAGTGAAGAGATAATGGCAGAGATAAAAGCGGTTCAAAAAGAGATTATGTACCCAATGGGTTAAAGGTTAAAACTCTCTGCCATATAGTGCTCTATATCATCGCTCTTTAGCTCACTCTTTACAAAGAGTTCATTTGCTAAAATGCCTTGAGCGAGTAACATGTCCGCACCATCTTTGCAGATGATGTTTTTATCTTTTGCCAACTTTAAAAAAGGTGTGATTTTTCCATAAATCACTTCAGCTACAAAAGAGGTACTATCTAATATCTGCTCAATTAAAGCAAGTGGGGCAGGGAATTCTTTATCTTTTAGTCCAGCACTTGTTGAGTTTAGTACCAAATCATACTTTTTTATCTCAAAATTATCCCAGTTAAAACATTCACAACCAAGTTCTTTAAAGTAAGAGAGCTTTGAATCACTTCTGTTCATAACGCTTACTTTTATGCCAGAGTCTATAAACTTTGAGGCTAACGCCTTTGCAGTTCCACCAGCTCCAAGGATTAAGATATTTTTTACATCTCCAAACTCTTTAATGGCAAACATAAACCCATCAGCATCCGTGTTGTAGCCTATAAGACGACCGTTTTCGTTTACGATGGTGTTTACAACTCCTACTTTTTTTGCAAAACCTCTTACTTCATCACAAGCTACATATGCAGCCTCTTTGTGTGGAACTGTGACATTTGCACCTGAGAGCTTAAGTGATAAAAAAGTCTCTTTCAATTTCGAGCCATCTTGCAGATGAATTCTGGTGTAACAAGCTTTGTAGTTTAGATGCTTAAATACGCTGTTGTGCATAAGCGGAGAACGAGAGTGTGCAACAGGGTCGCCAAATATAGCAAAAAGTTTCATCTATATCTCAGCGTTATCAAGATCTTCAAGTGAAGCAACTAATGCTCCGAGTTTATTTTTGACTTCTAGGTATTCAAGCTCATTTTGACTATCTGCAACAACTCCAGCTCCAGCTTGAAGAATGACTTTATCATCTTTAACCATTGCTGTTCTGATAGTTATCGCACTATCCATATTTCCATCAAAACCAAAGTAGCCAATACTTCCACTATAAAAGCCACGTTTTAGCCCTTCAAACTCTGCTATAAGCTCCATTGCACGAATTTTTGGAGCCCCTGTCATTGTTCCTGCTGTAAAAGTTGCCATAAACAAGTCAAACATATCTTTATCATCAGCAAGAGTAGCCGTAACATCAGAGACAATGTGCATTACGTGAGAAAAGCGTTCTATGTGCATCATATCTTCAACTTTAACACTTCCAGTCTTTGCAACTCTACTTACATCATTTCTACCTAAATCTATAAGCATAAGATGCTCTGCTAACTCTTTTGGATCTGCCAGTAGTTCAGCTTCGAGTTCTTTGTCTCTTTGTTTTGTAGAGCCTCTTTTTCTTGTTCCAGCTATCGGGCGCAAAAGAAGTTCGCCATTTGTAACTCTAACCATAACTTCAGGTGAAGAACCAACAATATTAAAATCTTCATACTCCATCAAAAACATATATGGTGATGGATTTTTTGTTCTAAGAATTCTGTAAAAACTAAATGGATCCACTTTAATGTTTCTAGTAAAGCGGTTTGTCATAAGGATTTGAAACACATCACCACTTCTTATCATCTCTTTTGAATCATCAACCATTTTAAAGAACTGCTCTTTGGTGTGAGCAAAGCTTCCTTTGTCGTTTCCAATATTTTTTTTCATATGTATATACTCGTAAGAGCCTTTTAGTTCGTTTTCGATTGTGTAAAATTTATCACTCATCTCTTTGAGTGTACTTATCAGCGTTAATTGATGATTTTTGTGAGAATAAACTAAAATAATTTTAGGGAGCATAAGGTCTAAATCTGGAGTGTTTAGCTCATCTTTGAGTGTGTCCATGCTTGAGTGTAGTTTTGGCTCAAAAACTTTTACCATATCATAACCAATGTAGCCTATAAAACCATCTATATAACCTACTTTAAGTTCACTTGAGGCTTTTTTATAGATTGAGGTATCTATATTTTTATAGTAATTTTTTAAAAATATAAATGGAGACTCATCTTTAGAATGAACTAATCCATCTGCATCAGTATAGATAGTTTTACCATCTATATACTGAACTCTCTCTCTGGCACCTATGCAGATAAAGCTATAGTTACCCTCGCTCTGTCCAGCACTCTCAAAAAGATATGAAATTTCATCTGTAAAAATAGTTTTTAATTTTGCATAAACTGCGATTGGAGCTAATTGGTCTTGAAAAAATTGTTTTGAGTAAATCAAAAGAGTGCCTTGTAAAAGAGTTGCTCCCGAAGGAGCGTAAGTTCTATTATATTTTTGTTAGAAAAGCGCCTGACTCAACAGAAGCTCTTATGCTCTTAAGTGCTTTTCTAGCTTCACTCTCAGAACTAAAAGGTCCTACTAGAACCTTATTCAAAGGAGTAGCATTGTTTGGTACTTTGTGAAATTTATATTCATAACCAAGTTTTGTAATTGATTCTAAAAATTTCTTATTTGGCTCATATCTTGAAAAAGAACCAACTTGAATATAGTATCCACCAGAAGCTACTGCTTGAGGCTTAGATTTCGGCTCTTTTTGTGTAACTCTCTTCGGCTCTATATTTTTTGGTTCAACTTTTGCAATTTCTGTTGTTTCTACTTGTTTCTCTTCTTGTGTTTGAGCTTTAGGAGCCTCTTTTGTGCTCTCTTCTTTAAGTTTTTGAGCAATCTCATCAAGAGAGATATTTTCTTTATTTGTTTCTTGAACAACAGGAACATCTTCAAAAAGTGGCTCATCAGCTAAACTTTTTATCTCTTTTTGTGGTTCAGGAGGAAGAATTGCTTGTGGCAGATTGTCTGTATTGCTTGATGTTAAAGTATTCATAAGCATAACAACAACAATAAGTACAATACCAAGTGTAGCAACAGCTAAAATAATTCTCTTATTTCCAGCAGACGAACTATTTTTGTTTAAGATAATGTCATTTAATTCATTTTTTTCTTCCATAACGTCTCCTTAATCTTCTTTATTTATAATAATACCAAAAAGTTGTTTACATATGCTTTGACCAAGAAGCACCACGCTCCTTGGAGTAAACATCTATTGGAAGTGTCAAAATATTATACTCATCTGGCATATCTGCATTTGGAAACATTTTCCATTGCATAGGTTGTTTAGCTGATAGCTTCATGCTTATCATTTTTCCCAATTGGATTGCCTCTTGAAGAGTTGTATGTCCTTTATGGATATATACATGAAGATGCCCTTCAGTCCTTGTTTTATAAGCCGTAAAGTTTATAAAACCCTCTTCACGTAATAGAAGTTGAGCCTTGTGGTAAAAACGTTCAGGGTCTCTTCCGTTATAGTCGATAACAATATTTTCTACTTTTCCATGTTTGTTAATAAGTGAGTGTGCAACGGTTATCTCGCCTTTTATGTGCTGAGAGATAACAGCCTGTGATAAAGAAGCATTTACCTTTTCAAATTTGTTATAAAATGTTCTACCTTTAAAGATAATCTTATCTACTACTGTATCCCTTTTAATCCAGTAGTGATCAGTTAACATTTTTATAAGATTTAAATCAGATGTTGTCATCTTTTCTCCTTAGTATGTTGATTGGTTATAGATTACAAAATTTTTAGCTAATTCTTTTAGCTCATTTTTTACAGATGCT
This sequence comes from Sulfurimonas limnophila, assembly GCF_059705345.1. Taxonomy (NCBI): domain Bacteria; kingdom Pseudomonadati; phylum Campylobacterota; class Epsilonproteobacteria; order Campylobacterales; family Sulfurimonadaceae; genus Sulfurimonas; species Sulfurimonas limnophila. The sequence continues at coordinate 1,422,989 of NZ_AP046127.1, read as the reverse complement.
TGAAGCTCCGTATCGTTAATGTTATCTAAAACATCTGCAATTTTGTTAGCAATAAATTCAAATTCTTTCTCTTTCATTCCTCTGCTTGTAAGTGCAGGACTTCCGATGCGGATACCAGAAGTTACAAAAGGACTTCTTGTCTCACCTGGAACTGTGTTTTTATTTACTGTTATACCTGCGTTTCCAAGAGCGATATCTGCATCTTTACCAGAGAAGTCACGGTTTAAAAATGATAGCAGAACTAAGTGGTTGTCAGTTCCACCACTCACTAAATCGTAACCTCTTTTAACAAGAACTTCACCTAGAATTTTAGCGTTAGCTTTTACTTGCACAGCATACTCTTTCCACTCAGGAGATAGATTGTATTTGAAACCAACTGCCTTTGCAGCGATTACATGTACAAGAGGTCCACCTTGAAGAGCGGGGAAGATTGCAGAGTTCATTTTTTTAGCAATCTCTTCATCATTTGTCATGATCATACCGCCACGAGGACCTGCAAGAGTTTTATGAGTTGTAGTTGTCACAACGTGTGCGTGAGGGAATGGACTCATATGCTCACCCGCAACAACAAGTCCTGCAACATGGGCGATATCTGCAAACATAATTGCTCCAACAGCGTCAGCTATCTCACGGAATTTTTTAAAGTCTATCTCTCTTGCATAAGCAGAAGCTCCACAAACTATGATTTTTGGCTGTACTGCTTTTGCAATTTCTAATATTTTGTCATAATTCATACGACCATCAAGCTCAACACCATATGTGAAGCTTGAGTAGTTTTGACCTGAAAAGCTAGGTTTTGAGCCGTGAGTAAGGTGCCCACCGTGGCTTAAATCCATACCTAAAAGTTTATCTCCAGCTTTAAGTAATCCAGCATAAACAGCAGCGTTTGCTTGGCTTCCTGAGTGCGGTTGTACATTTGCATAGTTACAACCAAATAGTTTACAAGCTCTATCAATTGCTAACTGCTCAACACCATCAGCATACTCGCAACCGCCATAATAACGCTTCGCAGGGTAACCTTCTGCATATTTGTTTGTAAATACGCTTCCCATCGCTTCCATAACTGCTGGAAGAGTAAAGTTTTCACTTGCAATCATCTCCAAATGGTCAGTTTGTCTCTCTAACTCTTTTTCACATAAATCAAATATATCTTTATCAAACTCTTTTAAAAAACTCATTTTTTATTCCTTTTATTTATTTAGTTTTAGTTCTTTTTACTCTTCTGCTACGATTGGTTTCATCGCTGGAAAGAGTAAAACATCTCTTATTGAGTGTTCATTAGTAAGCAACATTACAAGTCTGTCTATTCCTATGCCTTGTCCAGCAGTTGGTGCCATGCCATAGCTTAATGCCTCTACAAAATCCAAATCCATGGCGTGAGCTTCATCATCCCCACCATCTTTTGATTCTACTTGAGCTTTAAATCTATTGTATTGATCAACGGGGTCATTTAACTCACTAAATGCATTTGCTATCTCACGTCCTGCAATAAAGAGCTCAAATCTCTCAGTTATATCTGGATTTTTATCATCTCTTCTAGCAAGAGGTGAGATGTCAACAGGGTACTCAGTAATAAAAGTAGGGTTAATCAGTTTGTCTTCAACAAATTCATCAAACAGCTCCCCTTGAAGTTGACCTAAGCTTAGATTGTTCTTTACTTGGATGTTTTTCTCTTTTAAAAATAAGATAATTTTATCCTTATCATTTACTATCTCTTTTGGAACGCTACCTATTGTGTATAAAGATTCTATTAGTGGTACTTCGCTAAATTTATTGAAATCAACTTCCATATCTCCATAAGGAAGAGAAGTTGGAAGGTTTAGATGATCAAAAAGGTATCTAAAATACTCTTTTGTAATTTCAATCAAATCTTTGTAAGTTTTGTATGCCCAGTAAAACTCGATAGAGGTAAATTCAGGATTGTGTGTAGCATCCATTCCCTCATTTCTAAAGTTACGGTTTATCTCAAAAACAGCTTCAAAACCGCCAACAATAAGTCTCTTTAGATATAACTCAGGAGCGATTCTTAGGTATCTGTCAATTCCTAGTGCATTATGATGAGTTACAAATGGTTTAGCATTTGCGCCACCTGCAATTGGGTGCATCATCGGAGTTTCAACTTCTAAAAAGCCTTTGTCTTCAAAAAAACGACGAGTTAGAGAGATTACTTTAGATCTTATTTTAAATGTTTTGCGAACATCAGCATTCATGATAAGATCAAGGTATCTTTTTCTATATCTTGTCTCTTTGTCTGTTATGCCATGAAACTTCTCAGGAAGAGGAGATATCGCTTTTGTTAAAAGTTTAAGATTGTCAGCATGAAGAGAGAGCTCCCCTTGCCCAGTTACAAACGGATACCCGCTCACTTCTACAATATCACCTGCTTCTATGTTTTTTTTGAAAGTTTCGTTGTAAAACTCTTCGCCTATATGGTCTCTTGCAACATATATCTGAAGAACATTACTCTCATCTTCAATCTGTATAAAACTAGCTTTTCCCATAATTCTAAAGAGCTTTATACGTCCACTTATTGTGTAGTGTCTCTTTTCATCTCGTTTGTTCTCTTTATGGATTACATCAGAGTTGACATTTAAAAACTTCTCAATAGTTGCATTTCTTTTTGATTCGTTTGCGTAAGGGTTTATCCCAGCATTTCTTAAAATTTCTACTTTTTCAATTCTTTGTTGAATAAATTTGTTATCAAAAACCAATAATTCTTCCTTTATTTTTTTGTCTGTTTTTTTTGACAGTTTTTACATATGCCATAAATTTGCATGGAGTGGTCTTTCATCTCAAAGCCAAGCTCCTCTGCTATTTTATGTTGTCTCTCTTCTATTTGTTCGTCTACAAATTCTGTTATAGCGCCACAGTTAGTGCATATAAAATGATCATGATGATGTTTTGCGCCAAGCTCATATTTTTTTCCTTGCGCACCAAATGAGAGTGAAGTTACCATCTCCGACTCTTCTAAAAGAGAGAGAGTTCTATAAACAGTTGCTATTCCAGTATTTAAATCTGGAAATTTCTCTTGAATAAGATTATGAAGAGCTTCTGGTGTTAAATGCTCATCTGAGTTATATAGAGTTTCTAGGATAACTTCTCTTTGGATTGTGAATTTCAAACTGTTTTTTTTAAGAAGTTGTTTAAAATCTTCTAATAACTGTTTATACGCAACTGTTTTATCATTAAAGTCAGTAGTTATCTCAGACATATTATTTATCTTCTCCTTTTGATAAGTTTTCTTCACTGTTCATATCTAGTTTTTTCTTCGTATCTTCAACTATCTTTAAAGCGCTGTTTTCTATGTTTTTTGTAATGTCTTCTTCTAGTATTTGTGAGCCTTTTTCTATAGTTGCATTGATTTCATTAGAGATTTCGATAGGATCAAGCTTCATAATAAAACTTCCTGTTTTAACTAAGATAGGAAAAAGAATACTGTTTTGCATCATTGAGTCGAGATTTGCACGCATAGCTTTAATGTTGTATGTAGAGTATAAAATAACTGATGCTATAAGGAAAAATTTACTTGCACTAAATATAAATCCCAAAATTTTATCGAAAATTCCAAGACCACTAACTGAGCTTAATCTTTTAAAGAGAAGACCAATTGCTATCATAAAAAGCCAAAATAGAGAGAGTGTTACCAAAAAACCTGTAAAGCTTATCGCAGCATCATTTTGGAATTTTAGTACTGAATCATTTATGATTTTTCCTACACTCTCACCAACTCTAGAAGCTAAAAAAATACCGCCGATAATACCGACTAGGCCGAATATCTCTTTAAAAAAACCGTTTAAAATACCTTTTAGTCCTAAAAATAGAACTAAAATCGAGACAACAATATCAAAATAACTAAACTCCATTAATCACAATCCTTCGAGACCATATTTTTTCCGCTTTTTTTTGAATTATAGAGAGCTTTATCCGCTCTTGAGAGTAGAGAGTCTGGGGTATCACTCTCTTTTAATTTTGTAACGCCAATGCTAGCTGTTACAGAGATTCGCTCACCCATATAGATAAGGTTGTTTGAACTGATAAGGTGTAGAAGTCTATTTGCTATAATCTCACACTGCTCATTACTATTTCTATTTATAACAATAGTAAACTCTTCTCCGCCATATCTAAAGATCTTATCACCATCTCTTAGTGTTTTTCTTAGTATATTTGATATAAAAATAAGAATCTTATCCCCAGCTACATGACCGTATTTGTCATTAATAGTTTTGAAGTTGTCTATATCTATCATCATTACATGAAGTGTGTATGGTACACTTTTATTTGAACACACTTCACTAAGATAAGAGCTAAGTGCTCTTCTGTTAAATACTTTAGTTAGAGGATCAAGATTTGAAGTCTCTTCTAAAATTTTTACTTTTTGATGCAAATCTGAAATAACTTTGTTTGCTTTATTTACTTCATCACTCATATGAGTATGAATATCGTGGAATTTTTCAGACAATGCATTTAAGTCAATATGCTGTTCATTGCATTTTTCTACAGTATCTTTGTTTAGTTTTGTCAACTCTCCAAATTTCTCATTTGTAGTTTTATATGAGTTTAAACTCTCTTTTGCAATTTCTTTGTAAGAGTTTTTAAAACTCTCTTTTGCGTGTTCGAGTGTGTCTAAATCTTTATCGTTAATGTTTGTGACTATGTCAATAGCATCTTTTAAATAGCCTATTACCTGTGCCTTTGATGCTTCTTTTTCAGCATCAATACGCTCTAAAAGATTCTCATAAATCTGTTCAACAAGTGCTTTTAAATCGTTTTTTTGCATGATGATGTAGTCCATTAAAAAATATGTTGCATTATACATTCCTAAGAATAAAAAAAAGCTTTTTTATGGGCTTTGAATTTTTAAACTTCACTAATCAGTGCTATTTTAGGTAGTGTAATGTAAAATTACAAAAATAAATAAAAGACTATAAAAAAGGTATTACTATGAGTAATTGGAGCGCATCAAGTTGGAGACAAATGCCTATTGTGCAACAACCTACATACCCAAATAAAGATGAACTAAAGAGAGTTTTAGAAGAGCTTAGAAACTATCCTCCACTTGTTTTTGCAGGTGAAGCACGTTCTTTAAAAACTCAGTTAGCAAATGCTTCTGAGGGAAAAGCTTTTTTACTTCAAGGCGGAGATTGTGCTGAGAGTTTTAGCGAATTCCATGCACATAATATTCGTGACACATTTAAAGCTATTCTTCAAATGGCGGTAGTTATGACTTATGCTGGAGGGCTTCCTGTTGTAAAAGTTGGTCGCCTTGGTGGTCAGTTTGCAAAACCTCGCTCAAGTGATAGTGAAACGATAGGCGGCATAACACTAGATGCATATCGTGGTGATATTATCAATGGCGTTGATTTTACTTCAGAGATGCGCATACCAGATCCACAAAGAATGATAAAAGCATATAACCAATCAGCAGCGACTTTAAATCTTCTTCGTGCTTTTGCATCTGGCGGATTAGCAGATTTGCATGAAGTTCATAAATGGAATCTTGACTTTACTCATCAGAGTGAAATCAGTAAAAAATATGAAGATTTAGCAGAGGAGATTGGGAAATCTCTGAAGTTTATGGAAGCGTGTGGCATTACATCAAAAACCCACAGAGCCCTAAGAGAGACAGATTTTTATACGTCGCATGAAGCACTGTTATTGCCATATGAAGAGGCATTTACAAGAAAAGATTCAATTACTGGTGAATGGTATGATACGTCTGCTCACATGTTATGGATAGGCGATAGAACACGTCAGCTTGATGGTGCGCATGTTGAGTATATGAGAGGAATTAAAAATCCAATCGGAGTAAAAGCTGGTCCATCAATGGATCCAGAAGATTTACTTAAACTTTGTGATATTTTAAATCCACAAAATGAGGCTGGTAGATTAAATATCATTGTTAGAATGGGTGCTGATAAAGTAGCCGATGGTATGCCAAAACTTATTCGCGCTATAGAGCGTGAAGGTAGAAAAGTTCTTTGGAGTTGTGACCCTATGCATGGAAACACAATCAAATCATCAAACAACTTTAAAACTCGTCCAGTTGACTCTATCTTGACTGAGATGAAGCAATTTTTCCAAGTTCATAAATCTGAGGGAACATTTGCGGGCGGTGTTCATTTAGAGATGACAGGTAAAAATGTAACTGAGTGTATCGGCGGCTCGTTTGTAGTTACAGAAGAGGATTTAAGCTCTCGTTACCATACTCACTGTGACCCAAGACTAAACGCTGATCAAGCGCTAGAGTTAGCATTTTTAATAGCAGACACTCTAAGAGAAGCTCAAAAGTAGTTAGTGCGTATTTGCACTAGCTATTATTTATCTCTTCTTCTTTTTCTTGAATACTAAGTAGCTCTTCAACTTTAGCTTCGTAAAGATTTTTTAAATCTTCTAGCTCTTTGGCTAATAGTGTGATACCGATTTTTTCATAACAAGCAGGATTTGCCAAGCAACTGTTTTTCTCTTCAATTTTCACTTCAAGCTCATCTATTTCAAGCGGTAATTTCTCTAACGCTATCTTCTCTTTAAATGTTAGCTTTAGCTCTTTGTCTTTAGCTTCTCTTGGCTTTAGCTCTGTTTTTTGGCTCTCTTTGCCTAGCTCATTAAGTTCTCTTATCTCATGTTCTAGTTCGAGATACTCAGTGTAACTTTGATAACTCTCTTCTATGCTCTTATCATCTTTAAAAATAAAGAGTTTTTTAGCGATTTTGTCTACAAAATATCTATCATGGCTTACTATGATTACGGCTCCGCTAAAGTTTATCAACTGCTCTTCTAAAATATTTATTGTTGGAATATCCAAATCGTTTGTAGGCTCATCTAGAATTAAAATATCTACATTTTTTGTAAAAAGTAGTGCCAGAGCGATACGGTTTTTCTCTCCACCGCTAAGAATACCTATCTTTTTATCTAAGAATTCTCTGGGAAAGAGAAAGTTTTTTAGGTAGCCATAAACATGCATATCTCGCCCACGAACACTTACTCTATCTCCGCCATGTGGACAAAAAGTCTCCATAAGATTTAGATTATCATCTAACATCTCACGGTGTTGATCAAAATAGCCTATCTTAAATTCGCCTCTTTTTATCTTCCCCTCTGTTGGCTCAATGCGCCCTAAAAGAGCTTTTAACAGAGTTGATTTACCACTTCCGTTTGGTCCAACTATGGCGATTGTATCTTTTTGAAGTATTCTGGTTGTAAAGTTTTTAAATAGCTCTTTATCTCCTATGGTTAAGCCAAGATTCTCCACTTCAAAGAGCATCTTTTGCTTGTTTACACTTTTGTCTCGGTTAAAATGTTTTGCTTCACGCTCGAGCTCTAGTGTCATTTTTTTTATTTTAGAGGGATTTGTTTTTGCATCTTCTCTAAGAGACATAAGTCTCTCTTTTCGCCCTTCATTTCTCTTTAGTCTTGCCTTTACACCGCGAGAAAACCACTCGTTTTCTCTCTTTAGTATAGTTAAAAGAGTTTCATGTTGCTTCTCAAGAGTTCGCATATACTCCTCTTTTTGGCTTAAGTAGTTGCTGTACCCTCCGCTATACTCTCTGATGGAGCAATCTTCAACTTCAACGCTCTTAGTAGCCACTCTATCTATGAAATATCTATCATGAGATATAAAAACAAGAGTAAACTTCTCTCTTAAAAGTAACTCTTCTAAGAACTCCACCATATAAACATCAAGGTGGTTGGTAGGCTCATCAAGAAGTAAGATATCTGGTTTTTGTAGAAGCAGTGAAGCAAGAGCAACTCTTCTTTGCTCCCCTCCGCTAAGCATAGCAACTGGCTTTTGCTCATACTGCTTGAGATCAAAATGCTCTATTATGCGGTCAATCTTATCATCTAAATTCCAAGCGTTATGGTGCTCAATATAGCGAGAGAGCATCTCATGCTCATCTATAAAAGCTCTGTTTTGAAAATCATCTGCTAGGAGATGCGATAGTTTTTCATATCTCTCTTTTGCAATGTTAAGCTCACTTAGACCATCTTCAACTGCCTCTCTTACAGTAGCACCATCTTTAAATTCAGGTCTTTGATCTAACATTTTTATCTCTAAATTTTGTCTACAAATGCGCTCACCACTATCTTGCTCTAGGGTACCATTAACAATTTTCATAAGAGTAGATTTTCCACTCCCATTTTTGCCGATGATAACAATTCTCTCACCCTCATCAACATGAAAATTTATATCTATTAAAATTTTTTGTGCTTCATAATGTTTTGATATGTTTTGTAGGTCTATTAGTGCCATAGATGTTTATTAACTCCAGATTATAGGGCTTTTAAAGAAAAAAAATTAGGGCTAATAATATCTCTATTATTGTTAATAACGACTTATTGTCAAAGTGTATAATAAAACTTCTTTTTCACATTTCACAATAATTACACCAAGTTTGAATATAATAAAAAAAGTATTTATTTGTGTAAGTTAAGGAGTTCAAATGGTAAATGTTACATCTTACGGGGCAGCGCTTAGTGTTACTGGTTCGTGCCACCTTGTAAAAATAGGCTCTATACGTATTTTGATTGATTGTGGAATATTTCAAGGAAATGGTGGAAACAATAAAAACTATGATGATTTTGAGTTTGATGTATCAAAAATAAACTATCTAATTTTAACACATGCACACCTTGACCATATAGGAAGAGTTCCAAAGCTCATAAAAGATGGGTTTAATGGAAAAATTATCGCTACAAAAGCTACAAAAGATATTGCAAAAATCATGCTTCTTGATAGTGCAAATATACTTGAAGAGGAATACAAAACTCTAAGAAGAAAAGCAAGAAGAAGAGGCGAGGAAGAGGCTATTTTAGAGCCTTTATATACCAAAGATGATGTAAAGAGTGTTTTTGAAAAAAAATGGTGTACGCTGGATTATTTTGAAGAGTATAAACTAAAAAATCATATAAGAGTATCTCTAGGGAATGCTGGACATATCTTAGGAAGTGCTTTTGTTATGCTAGATTATCAAGAAAAAAACCATGCTAAACGTATAGTTTTCTCAGGTGATTTAGGCTCACCCCAGAGACTAATCATTGATAATCCAGATAGCGTCGGCGAGGCTGATTATCTTTTTATAGAGTCAACATACGGCGACCGCAGACATAAGCCTCTTGATGAGAGCATGGATGAGTTTAAAGAGGCTGTTCGCGCTACTCTCAAGCAGAATGGAAATGTAATCATTCCATCGTTTGCACTGGAGAGAACACAAGAGATACTTTGGATACTTCATGAGATGCATGATAGTGGCGAGTTGCCAAAATGTGATATATATTTGGATAGTCCACTAGCTATTAAAGCAACAAAACTATATAACCGTTATCCAGTATATTTAAGTGATGAGCTTAGATATACACCTGGCAGCGGAGGCGATCCTTTTTCTTTTTCATGGCTTAAAAAAAGTACATCAAGAGACCAATCTATGGCGATAAATAAAGTTCAAAAACGCGCTATCATAATAGCAGGAAGTGGTATGTGCAATGGAGGGCGTATTATGCACCATCTAAAACATAGATTATGGAGTGCAAAAAATGCAATTGTTTTTGTTGGTTATCAAGTTCATGGCACTTTAGGTCGAAGCATTGTTGATGGAGATAAGTATATTAAGATATATGGAGAAGAGATAGCAGTAAAAGCAAAAGTTTACACTATTAACGGTTTCTCAGCTCATGCGGATCAAAAAGAGTTGATTGATTGGATACGTCCGATAGAGGGGTTAAAAAATCTATTTTTAATTCATGGCGAAGAGGATAAGATGGAAATTTTCTCAAGAGAGATTCAAAAAGAGTTGGGACTTGAGCCTAAAATAGTAGAGTATGGAGTTAGTATAAATCTTTAGAACTCTCCATTACAGAACTCTTTAGCCGTATACCAAGCGGCTATCGAAGCATCGTCGTATTGATACTCTCTTTGCTTAAAAGGTATTGAGCTGTTTCGTAGTTTTGAGCGAACTATACCTATAATGATAAATGTTAAAACTAGCGCAAGAAGAGCTATAAAAAAGTCATAAAAATACCATACGCCAAGAGAGAATAAAACTGTAGTGTATTGTAAAAATAGCCTTAATATTAGTGCTATAACTTTGCATCTCTTGAGATAAAGCCTAGGAGTAGACTCTATCTGTTCTATGATTTGCTCTTCAATGTTCTCTTTAAACAAAAGTGTACCAGATTACTTTACTACCATTACGTCTGTTAGAGATTGCTCTAAAATATCAAAAGCAAAGAAGCTAACGTTTTGTGTCGCATGTATTACAAGTAAATCATGTTCAATCTCTTGTACCTCTTTTTGAAATGTTTTAGCATTTAGAGAACTTTTAATAGAACGTGAAGTTACATTAATCTCTTTTGGTAGAGTTAGAGAGTCTAAAAATAGCTCTAGCTCTTTTTGTGACTCATCTTGTACGCCTTGTTGGTACTCTTCAACATTTTCTGCATCCATTCCATAAAGGCTCATAGTGTTGCCAAGAGGCATGTAAAAGAGGTTTACTAGAGTTATAGAAGAGTCACTAAAAAGCTTAGCTGTATATTTAATTGCTTGTGCAGATTCACTAGACATATCTGTAAGAATTAGTATGTTTTCATATTTTAGTTCATGCTCTTTTTTCATAATTAAAATAGGAGTTTGTGAATGTTTTATAATCTCTTTTGTGTGTGAACCCATAATGAGAGTATCTAGTAAGTTTGTCTCACCGCTATTTCCCATGATAATCATATCAGCACCTAAGATATTCGCTGTATTTGCAACTTCAACTTTTACTTTTCCACTGACACAGTGATAATTCTCTTTTTTTATTGAACTAAATTTTTTGCTAAGCTCTAAAAAACCATTCTCTTTAGCCGCCTCTAAATCTATTTTTTTTGAAAAAAATGAACTCTCAATAACGTGTACAACATGTAGATTACCGTCCATATTGTTTGTGAATGCAAGCGCTTTTTCTAAAACAACATAACTGTTTTTTGAAAAGTCAATCGCAACAAGTAGTGTAAATTTTTTCATATCAACTCCTGATTTTAATAATATATAGCATATATTCCGCATCTTATATAAGCCTTATAAAGGCTATATGACATCATTATAACTTATTTGGACAAATAGAGTATTTATTTAAGTATGAAAATATAATTTTAATAAAACAACTTAGTATTATTGCCTATAGAGTAAAGAGACTTTAGTTATATAGACTAAGCTTTCTTGATTTGATTTGCAATTATTAACTTTTTTTGCTACCATTTCTCAAATTATTAACTAAAAAGGATTTAAAAAATGGCAAAACATCAATTTCAAACCGAAGCAAATCAGATACTAAACCTTATGATTCACTCACTATATTCAAACAAAGAGATATTTATTCGCGAGTTAGTTTCAAATGCTTCAGATGCACTTGATAAATTAAATATGTTAGTGCTAACAAACGATGAGTACAAGGGCGTAAACTTTGCTCCTCGTATCGAAATTATTGCAGATAAAGAGGCGAAGACTTTAACTATTACAGATAGTGGTATCGGTATGAATGAAGAGGACTTGATGAACAATCTTGGAACGATTGCAAAGTCAGGTACAAAAGCATTTTTGGAGAATTTAAGTGGAGACCAAAAGAAAGACTCTAACCTTATTGGTCAATTTGGTGTAGGTTTTTATGCTTGTTTTATGGTTGCACACAGAGTTGAAGTTACAACAAAAAAAGCTGCCAATGAACAAGCTTATCTTTGGATTAGCAAGGGTGATGGCGAGTTTGAGATAGAAAAAACTACTAAAGAGTCTCATGGTACAACAATAGTAATGTACTTAAATGATGATGAGAGCGAATTTTTAGATAGTTATAGAGTAGAGAGTATTATTAAAAAATACTCAAATCACATCCCTTTCCCAATTTTTATGGATAAAGATAAGTTTGTTCCTGCAAAAAAAGATGATGAAGGTAAAGAGATAGAGCCTTCAAAAACTGAAGTTGAAAATACTCAAATTAATCGTGCAAATGCTCTTTGGACAATTTCTAAAAATGAGATAAGTGATGAAGAATATAAAGATTTTTATAGTTCAATCGCACACTCATCAGAAGAGCCTATTGTATGGATGCACAATAAAGCAGAAGGCGCTATAGAGTACACAACACTTTTTTATATTCCAAGCAAAGCACCGATGGATATGTATAGAGTTGATTATCAAACAGGTATCAAATTATATATCAATCGTGTATTTATTACAGATGATGAAAAAGAGCTTATGCCAACATACCTTAGATTTTTACGTGGTGTAATTGACTCAAAAGATTTACCGCTAAACGTTTCTCGTGAGATTTTACAATCAAACGCAGTTATGGCAAAAATTAAAAATGCTTCTGTAAAAAAAGTTCTCTCTGAATTAGCAAAGATAGCTAAAAATGATGCTAAAAAATATGATGAGTTCTTTACACAATTTGGAAATGTTTTAAAAGAGGGACTATATAGCGACTATGGCAATCGTGAGAAGATTTTAGAACTTATAAAATTTAACACTATAAAATCTGATGAAAAAATTATGATTGAAGAGTTTATAAAGAATGTTGATGATAGTAAAAAAGAGATTTATTATCTAACTGGAAAAACTTCACTCTCAATGCTTAAGAACTCACCAGCATTAGAGAGATTTAAATCTCGTGGTATTGATGTTTTAATTTTAAATGAAGAGATAGATACAATTATTTTTCCAATGGTTACAGAGTATAAAGAGTATAAATTAGTACATGTAAATGATGCAAAGTTTGAAGAAAATGAAACTGATAAAAAAGCTCAAGAAGAGAGTTCAAAAGAGTTTGATGGGCTTATAAAAGAGTTAAAAGAGTCTCTTGGGGATAGTATAAAAAGTGTTGAAGTTACATTTGACTTGGTTGACTCACCTGTAAAGCTAAAAGAAGACAAAGAAGACCCTGCTTTTATGATGGCGCAAATGATGAGACAGATGGGACAAAACAGTGATACACCAACTCCATCTCCAATTCTTCAGATAAATCCTAAGCATGAGCTAATTATAAAATTAAAAAACTCTGCTGATATAAATTTGATAAATGATGCCGCACATTTACTTTTAGATCAGGCAAAGCTATTTGATGGGGTTCAACTAGAAGATACAGCTGGATTTGTTTTAAGATTAAACAGAGTTATTGCAAAAGCAATATAAGCTACTTTTATGAGTGCTTTTGTAGCACTCATATCCTCTTTGTTATATTTTTTTATTCCTTTAAAATAATAAGATAAGAAAATATGATATTTTATCCCATGAATTATACAATTACTGAAAAAAGACTTCCAGAAAATTCTCACTTACGTTATAAAATAGATATGATGATACGAGATGGGGACACATTTATACAAAAAAATCTTGAACATTTAAATATTTTATTTTATAAGTACGAGATAAAAGAAGCAGTTACTGAATTGTCTTTGGAAGAAGATATTATCCTTCAACTTATAGAGGATTATGTTATACAAATTTTAAAATCAAAAATGGCGTTTTACAAATATATTCATGAATTAAAAAAAGATATGTTAGATGGAAAAGTTTTAGATTATACAAATATTAGAAATTTAGCACACAAAAATTTAGGTGTTGTAAGAAATCTACGTATAAAAGATGCACAAATACTTCTTGAGGTAATAATGACAGAAGAAGATTTAGACTATTTAAGACTATGTGTTAAAGCTCTAGAAATATCTGCTATAAAATTAAATCCTCTTTGTGCATATGAAACATTAAATCTTATAGCAGTAAAGAATTCACTTTAATCTCTAACTGCTTTTGAGACTTTTTCAAGTAGGTTAGATGGTTTTTTGATAATTGTTGTTTCATTGGTTGTTGTTGGTAAAACAAACGCAAGTATGATAAATATAAAAGAAAATATAACACTTACTAATACAGTAAGAACTACTTTTAGTTTATATTCATTCATAGGTTTTTAATCTACTTTATTTAAGCTATTTGAAGTTATATAAATCCAAAACTCTTTATGCGTATAACCTTTATTTAGAAAGAAAATTTGCAAGATTGCAACTCTATAAAGCGTTATTATCATTTTCGCAAAAGGTATAAGAAGAGAGATACTCATAAGTAAAGATTGCTCTTTGTCTCCTTTTGAGTTTATCATCTCTTGCATACCTATATTTTTACTAAGGTATAATCCAAAGAATATCGAAAAAATAAAGTTTAAAATTAATCCAAATGTCATGTAAGCTATAAAATCTTGTTCATGTATTCCAGCAATCATAGATGCTCCAATCATATATTTTATTTTTAATATTAGAGATTATTTTAACTAAACAAAACTTTTTTATTCATAAGTTTTTATTCTGTTTTTTGTAAAAAATGTTCCAAAAGGGATAAGTGACGCTACAAAAAATATTATAGTTTCTTTGAATGGCCATTTTGCCTCTTGCCATGCTTTAGTTAAAAGAAGGCAAAAAAGTACAAAAAGAATTCCGTGAATCATTCCTACTATTTTTACAGCCATTGCAATTCCAAGAAGATACTTCATTGGCATAGCAATAAACACAAGTGCTAAATAAGAGTAGCCTTCAATTGTATTTATCCATCCAAATTTTACAACATTTTCATTTTTCATATTTTATTCCATTTCGTTCATTATATATTGATTTGCGGATTATATAATCTAAAAGTAACAACTTGGTTGTTTGTTAAAATATAAAAAGCAATCACAAACTCTTTTTAAACTTTGATGTTATACAATGGCGCGAAACTTGTTAAAAAGGGATATTACATGGAAACCAACCTTGTACTAGAAGGCATTAAATTTATGGGTCTTGGGATGGGCGCTGTATTTTTGTTTCTTGCAGTTATGATATTTTTTATGGGTGCTATGTCAAAAGCTGTACATAAATTTTTCCCTGAAGTTCAGCCAAATTTAGGCTCTTCATCTAAAAATACTCAAGATATTAACCAACAACAAAAAGTAGTTGCTGCGATAACAGCTGCAATCAAACATCATAGAGAAAGTTAAGGAACAGTATGGCTAAGAAATTTATAGATGTAATGGATACAACATTTAGGGATGGTTTTCAATCTGTCTTTGGTGGTCGTGTATTGATGGATGACTTTTTTCCAGCTGTAGAAGCTGCAAAAACAGCTGGGATAACTCACTTTGAATTTGCTGGTGGGGCTAGATTTCAATCACTCTACTTCTATTTAAGAGAAGATGCGTTTGAGATGATGGACAGGTTTCGTAAAATTGTTGGGCCAGAAGCAAATCTTCAAACATTAGCACGCGGTGTAAACACAGTTATGTTGGATACGGGTTCTAAGGAACTTATAGACTTACATGCTAAAATGTTTAAAAAGCACGGTACAACAACAATTAGAAATTTTGACGCACTAAATGATATAGAAAACTTAAAATATTCAGCAGAGAGAATAACTCACCATGGTTTAAAGCATGAAGTAGTTGTAACTATGATGGATTTACCTCCAGGGTGTCATGGTGCACATACGGTTGAGTTTTATGAAAAAACACTTCGCGAAATCTTAGATAGTGGTATCCCTTATAGTAGTATCTGTTTTAAAGATGCATCTGGAACATCAAATCCTCAAAAAGTATTTGAAACTATACAGATGGCAAGACGTCTTATCCCTGAAGGAACTCACTTAAGACTTCATACTCATGAAACAGCTGGTGTTTCAGTTGCTGCTTATATGGCTGCTCTTGAGGCTGGTGTTGATGGTATAGATATGGCTGCTGCACCTGTTAGTGGTGGTACAAGTCAGCCAGATATTCTTACTATGCTTCACGCTACAAAAGGTATGAATTACGATCTTGGTGGATTAGAAATCAGTAAAGTTCTATCTTATGAAAAAGAGCTTCAGTATTGTTTATCTGACTATTTTATGCCTCCAGAAGCTACTATGGTTTCTCCTATTATTCCATTCTCACCAATGCCTGGTGGTGCGCTTACAGCAAACACTCAAATGATGCGTGACAACGGTATAATGGATAAGTTTCCAGATGTTATTGCTGCTATGACTGAAGTTGTAGAAAAAGGCGGATATGGAACATCTGTTACTCCTGTTTCTCAGTTTTATTTTCAACAAGCACTAAATAATGTAATGCAAGGTCCATGGAATGCTATCGCTCCAGGTTATGGAAGAATGGTTCTTGGATATTTTGGTAAAACTCCAGTTGCACCAGATCCTGAAATTGTTAGAATAGCATCTGAAAAACTAGGACTTCCTCCAACTACTGAAAAAGCTCTTGATTTGGCAAATGCTGATGAGAGCAAATCTTTAGCTACTTGGATAAATAGGCTAAAAGAAGAAAATATTGAGATTACAGAAGAGAATATTTTTATAGCTGCTGCATGTCACGATAAAGGTATCGCATTTTTAAAAGGCGAGGGTGAGTTAAATGTTCGTAAGATATCAAGTATGAAAAAAGAAGAAGAAAATAAATCACAAGGGAGTTCAAGTATGGGAAGTGGAAATTATACAGTAGTAGTTGATGGTCAAAAGTTTAGTGTTCAGGTTGCTGAGGGTGATGTTAATATCCAAGTAACAGAAGTAAATGGAGAGATGGTTGAACCTGCTACACCTAAAGTAGTTAAAACTACAGGTACACAATTAGATATTAAAGCCCTTCTTCCAGGAAGTGTTTGGAAAATAGTTGCTAATCCAGGACAAAGTGTAAATGAAGGCGATGTAATTTTGATTTTAGAATCTATGAAAATGGAGATAGATATAGTAGCACCAAAAGGCGGAGTTGTTAAATCTATCAATGTTGCTACAAATGATAAAGTAGTTGAAGGTCAAGTTGTAGCAGTATTAGGTTAGTAGTATGAAATTTTTTATAATAAAACTACTTACACTTTTAATGCTCTTTAGTGCAGCATCTTATGCAAATACAGATTCTGTTGAAGCTTCTGCTGAGATTTCAACGCACAAAGAGGAGACTTATAAAACGCAATCTTTTTCTGAGATGATTAGCGGATTTATAACATCAACAGGTATTAATGCGATTATAAATCCTAATCCAAATGAGATGAATGCACATGGTGAACCTATGAGTGACTTTCACAAGGGTATGGGTAGAGTAATTATGATTTTAATTACATTCCTGCTGTTTTATCTTGCTATTGCAAAAGGTTTTGAACCATTACTGCTTCTTCCAATAGGTTTTGGTGGACTTTTGGCAAACATCCCAATAGCAAATATGGCTGGACCAGATGGCTTTTTAGGGATTATTTACCATATGGGACTCTCTAATCAACTCTTCCCTATCCTTATATTTATGGGTGTTGGAGCTATGACAGATTTTGGTCCATTGCTATCAAATCCTAAAACGGCATTCCTTGGTGGTGCTGCTCAGTTTGGAATTTTTGGAACATTAGTTGGCGCAGTTGCTCTTGCAGAGTACACACCATTTTTTGATTTCACTCTTCAACAAGCTTCAGCAATTTCTATTATTGGTGGTGCAGATGGTCCAACTTCCATATTTATAGCCACTCAACTAGCGCCTGAACTTTTAGGTGCAATTGCAGTAGCTTCATATTCATATATGGCGATGGTTCCTATTATACAGCCTCCGATCATGAAAGCACTTACAACAGATGCGGAGAGAAGAATTAAGATGAGTACAATGAGACATGTATCTCGTTTAGAAAAACTTGTTTTCCCAATTATGGTACTAGTTCTTGCAATTTTAGTTCTTCCAGATGCAACGCCTCTAATTGGTGCGTTTATGTTCGGTAACTTCTTAAAAGAGAGCGGAGTTGTTGATAGATTATCAGATACTATGCAAAATGCTCTTATAAATATAATAACTATATTTTTAGGACTAGCGGTTGGTTCTAAGCTAGCAGCTGATCAGTTTTTGGTAGCGGATACTTTGGCTATTTTGGCTCTTGGAATTATTGCATTTTCTGCTGGAACAGCAGCCGGTGTAATCATGGCTAAAATTATGAATCTTTTCCCTGGAAATAAGATTAATCCATTAATCGGCTCAGCAGGTGTTTCAGCTGTTCCTATGGCTGCTCGTGTATCAAATAAAGTTGGTATGGAGTATGACAGAACAAACATGCTTTTAATGCATGCAATGGGTCCAAATGTTGCAGGTGTTATTGGTTCTGCTGTTGCAGCTGGTGTTCTTATCTCTATCTTTAAATAGAGCTAGAATTACATTCCTTATTTAAGGAATGTAAGTTTTTACGCTTTTTCTCTATTCATAATTTCTACAATAAGTGGAATTATGTTTTGACTCTTTGTTTTATCTATAAAACCATCCGCACCTAAAACTTCAGCTTCTCTTTTATTATTTTGCCCAGTCATTGAGCTATTTACGATTATTGGTATATTTTTTGTTATTGGATTATTCTTTAGCAATTTAACAACAGTAAAACCAGACATCTCTGGCATCTCAATATCTGTAATAATTGCTGGAATTTTTGATATATTTTCTTCAAGCGAATCTATATACTCTACAAGAAGTTTTCCATTGTCAAAGAGCTTCATTGATAGATTTGCATTTTCAAAAATTTGTTTTAGATGTTTTTGCGCTGTTTTAGAGTCTTCTGCAATCAAAACTGTTCCATTTTTTAATTTAATAGGGATGGAGATATTTTGAAGATTTATAGGAGACTCCATTACATCTACCATCGCTTGAGGAATTACATCTGCTAGTAGTTTCTCATAGTCCAGCACAAGACATAAGCTTCCGTCTTCAAGTCTAGTGTCATTTATAACAACATTATCACTGCCAACTCTGTAGCTGTCTGGTGCGTGCATCTCATTCCAGTTTTTCTTGATTACTCTAAATGCAGACATAATTCTAAGTCCAATAACTACTCCATTAAAATCACAAACCAATATATTTGATTTTTTATTCTCTTCATTTGTTGTCGAGATTCCAAGCCATAGCGGTAGGTTTAATATCGGAATCTGAAGGCCACGTAGAACAATGGTTCCCTCTAAAAGCCAGTGAGAAGATGGAATTTGTGTAATGTAATGATTTTTAGATTCTACTACCTCACGTGTTTTAAATACATTGATTGCGTAATACGCAGAGTCAGATTTATCACTAACTCTAAACACTAAAAGTTGAACTTCATTATTTTTTGCCAGATTAGTAGCAGCATCAACATTATCTAAAACAGACATATTTCCCCCTTGACTTATATTTTACGATAGTACCAAAAATATGATGAATTATGCTTGAATGTTAATAATGAAATGGTAAAATACATGCCATTACATGGGGAAAATATAACTAGAGGTTTGGTTTATGAAATTTTTAATAGTGCTGTTATTTTTGTTTGTTTATTTAGATGCAAAGGTCTATTATGCAAAGGTTGAACCATATGAAATAAGAGATATTTCATCTAGCGTCTCAGGTTTGATTATTAGTGCAGATGAAAGTCTTGTAGGTAAAAGATTAACACAAAATCCTTATATTGAGATAGATAGTGAACTTGATATAAAAGAGCAAATTGCCATACATGAAAAGTTGAAGTATCTTGAAAACACTATTAAGATAAACGAAGGAGTTCTTCTGAACCTCGATGAATCACTTGCTAAAAAAAGAGAAAATTATAAAAAAATTGAACCACTTAAGTTTAAATCTTCAGTAGAAAAAGATAGAGAGTTTTATGATTTGATAACAAGTGAAAATTTATATCTAAATACAAAAAAAGAGATTCAAAATCTAAAAATTCAAATATCAGATCTTAAATTAAGAGATGCTCAACTTCAAAGAAATATATCAGATAAGAGCCTTGTTGCTAAAGATTTTGTACTCTATGAGATGCTTGTAAAGAGTGGACAAGTTGTAGGAATCTCAACGCCTTTGGCAAAAGTAGCAGATGTGTCAAAAGCAAAACTAACAATATACCTTGATGAATCAGATGTTGTAGATGTGCAAAAAAAAGTTATTTATATTGATGGAGTAAAGAGCAATTATAAAATTTCAAGACTTTTAAATATAGCAGATGGAAAAAATATCTCAAAGTATATGGCTCAAATAATTATAGATTCTCCTTCTCTTTTTTCTAAACTGTTAAAACTTGAGTTAAGGGATGAGTAGTATTACAGCGTGTCCTTTAGATTGTTATGATGCATGTGAGATTATCTTTGATAATGGAGTTTTAAAAGGTCTAAAAGATGGGCATACAAACGGCTTTTTGTGCCCACATTTAAATCATTATACTAAACATACGACTATACAAGTTCCAAGATACAAGGGTAATGAGATAACGATAGAAGAAGCGTTGCTTAAGCTAAAAGAGATGATAGATTCATCAAAAAATGAAGATACTCTTTATTATAGAGGAAGTGCTAATTTTGCACTTATGCAAGAGGTAACTGAACATTTTTTCTCTTTATATGGCGCAACTTTAACAGATGGAAGTTTATGTGATGGTGCTGGTGAAGAGGGAATTATTCAAGGTAGAGGTAGCAATAAAAATATGCCTTTGCATGAAGTTGCTAAATCTGAAGTAGTAATATTTTGGGGCAGAAACCCACATACATCTTCAAGCCATCTGTTACCACTAATAAAAGATAAAACTATCATAGTAATAGACCCTATAAAGACTAAAATAGCAAAAGTTGCAGATTTATATATTCAACTTAAACCACATACAGATCTTTTTTTGGCAATGTTGCTTAGTCGTTTTTTGCATATAGAAAATGGTTGTGATGAGGAGTTTTTAGATAAATACGCTAGTGAATATGAAGAGTATTATGAATTAACTCAAAACCTAAGAATAAAAGCTACGCTAGAACAAATTGGTGTAACACTTGGTCAGGTAGGCGACTTGCTGAGGCTAGTTAGGGGCAAAAAAGTAGCAATAGTATGTGGTGTTGGAATTCAAAAATATAGTGATGGTGCAGATGTGATGAGAGCAATTGATGCTTTTGCCGCAATGCTTGGATTGTTTGCGAAAGAGGGGTGCGGTGTTAGCTATCTCGGCTCATCAAGAGATGGTATAGTTTCTCCATTTAACAAGAATGGGAAAAAAGTATCAAAGGTTAACACAGATTTTAGCCTCTTTAAGACGGTTTTCATTCAAGGAGCAAATCCACTCTCTCAAATGCCAGATTCTCTTAGAGTAAGAGACTCAATAAGTAAAGTAGAAAATATTGTCTATTTTGGGCTTTATGAAAATGAGACAAGTGAAATTGCAGATTTGGTTATTCCAGCTAAGAGTTTTTTATATAAAGATGATGTAAGAACATCATACTCACATAACAGAATCTCTTTTATGCCAAAGGTTGCAAATATTAATATAGGAATAAGTGAGTATGAACTCAGTGCTTATCTTTGTAAAGAGTACTCCTTACCTATACAGAGCGAGGAGTTCTATATTAACCATTTTAAAAGTTTTGCAATAAAGAGGGTTGATGGACTTATGTATGTCGATAAAAGAGAAGAGATACCATACATAAATGGTTTTGATACAAAAGATAAAGAGTTTATTTTCCTTGATGAACTAAACTCAAAAGTAGATGAAGATACTGGTATGCACCTAATTACATGCAAGAGTCAAGGCAGTTTAAATTCTCAATTTAATCGTGAAGAGTCAGTGTATCTACACAGCTCTTTAGGTTTTGAGGATGGAGAAGTTATTACTATTAGCTCAATCAACGGAAGTGTTGAGTTAAAAGTTAAGCACAATGATGATTTAAGAGTGGATTGTGTTTTAATTTATAGCGGTACTAAGGGTGTAAATAATCTAACATCCTCAAAGCACGCATTAAGTACAAAAAGCGCAATATTTCAAGAAAATAAGGTAGAAATCAGAAGATGAATAATATAAAAGAACAAGATAAAAAATATGTTTTACCAACTTACGCAAGAGCTGATGTTGAGTTTGTAAGCGGTGATAACGCAAGAGTTGTTGATGCAAATGGCAAAAAATACATAGACTTTGCTTCAGGTATAGCTGTATGTAGCGTTGGTCATGCAAATAAAAGAGTAAATGATGCTATTTGTAAGCAACTCTCAAATATAACACACACTTCAAACCTTTACTATATAGCACCACAAGCACGTGCTGCGCAAAAGATAGTTGAAGCGAGCGGATATGACATGATGTGTTTCTTTGGAAACAGTGGCGCAGAGGCAAATGAGGGTGCTATAAAGATAGCTAGAAAATTTGGTGAAAAAGATGGTGAATTAAAAAGATATAAGGTTATAACACTTCAACACTCTTTTCATGGAAGAACTATTACAACAGTAAAAGCAACAGGGCAAGAGAAGATGCATAACTACTTTGGGCCATATCCTGATGGTTTTGTATATGCGGATAACATAGATCATGTTGCAAGTCTAGTAGATGATCATACATGCGCTGTTATGATTGAACTTGTTCAGGGGGAAGGCGGAGTTCAGCCACTAGATAGAGATTCAGTTCAAAAACTTGCAAAATTTTTAAAAGAAAAAAATGTTTTACTTATAATTGATGAAGTACAAACTGGAGTTTACAGAACAGGAAAGTTTCTTGCATCAAACTACTATGATATCGAGCCAGATGTGGTAACACTCGCAAAAGGCTTAGGCGGTGGCGTACCTATCGGCGTTGTTATGACAACGCTAAAAGATATTTTTAGTGCAGGAGATCATGGCTCAACTTTTGGTGGTAATTTTTTAAGTACAGCCGCTGCATGTGAAGTTATAGATATTTTAAATGATATGTATGATAGTAAAGAGTTACAAAAAAATATAGATTATTTTGATAGTGAGTTAGATAAATTTTATAATGCACATAGAGATATTTTTACATTAAAAGTGGGAATAGGAATGATGTGTGGTTTACGTGTAAAAGATGGAGATACATTAAGTAAAATAATCTCAAATGCAAGAGAAGAGGGAGCAATAGTGCTAAAAGCAGGGCGTGATACTCTTAGACTACTGCCAGCTCTAACAATTACAAAAGAGGAAATAGATGAAGGTTTTACATCTCTCAATCGCGCTGTTAGCTCTTTATAGCAACTTTGCAGCAGCTCAGGATAACTCTTTAGAAGAGTATATATCTGACAATAAAAAAGAGTATTTTAGATTAGAGAGTGATAAAGTAGATGCTAGTAGCAATGTTTTACGAGACTCTTGGATCTCTCCTGTAATGCTTAACTACTCTTATGGAGTTAGTGAAGCTTATGATGCTGAGTCAATTACAAAAAAAACTTCTATTACTATAGATCAACCAATTTTTCAAAGTGGCGGTATCTATTTTGGAATTAAATACGCTGAAGCAACAAGACTATACTCGCAATACTCAGTAGATGTTGCAAAGAGAAAACTTATCAAAGATGCACTCTCTCTTTTAATGCAGATAAAACAGAGCGAAATGAGAGTGGAGAGACAAAAATTATTGATTAAAAATGCAGAGATAAATTTAGCGCAAAAAAAAGAGAGCTATTTAAGTGGACAGCTTGATTCTGGCTTTTTAAATAGTGCGATAATAGATAAGAATGTAGCTGTTCAAGCTCTTTATGATATAGAAGCAAATAGAGAGAGACTTATATCTAAATTTAGTGTTATTAGTGATTTAGACCATGAAAAAGCCTCTTTGCCTCACTTAGAGATAATACAAAGAGATGAGTTTATGGCAAATAATCTCTCTTTCAAACAGTCTCAAAGCTTAAGTGAAAAAAATAGATATTTTAAAAGTACAACTGTCTCAAAATACCTTCCAAAAGTTAGTATATATGGTGGATATAACTGGGATAGAAGTGAGAATTTTACATTTCAAGGTGGAAGCTTACCTGGCTCTAAGGCTACTGATTATCTAAATTATGGTTTCAAGGTATCAATGCCTCTAAATATAAGTACATTTGATGACATACAGAGTGCAAAAGTTGAATATCTAGAGTCAAAAATTGATGAGCTAGACAAGACAAAAGAGATAAAAGCACTCTTTGAACAGGTGATGCAAAATTTAGAAAGTCTTGAGCGAAAGAGAGTGCTAAGTGTTGAAAATACTCAGTTGTATGGAGAGCTTTTAGCAGAAACAAAAGAGCTTTTTGAGGCTGGCTATAAAACAGAGTATGATGTAGAGCTTCTAAAAAACTCTCTACAAGTTCAAAAAAATGATATTGAGATATATGAGCTAGATAGACAACTTGAACTTTTAACACTTTATGAGATTTATAAAAATGAGATTTAGTGACTATATGAGCGAGTGGCTATACTCAGAAAATGGCTACTATGCGACATATAAAAGTATAGGAAAAGGTGGCGATTTTTATACATCTGTAAGTTCTAGTAAATTTTTTGGCGGGACAATAGCAAAACATATCATCTCTTTAATTGATGATGGTTTTTTTAAAAAAAATAGCGTTATTTGTGAAATTGGTGCGCACCATGGATACTTTTTAGCTGATATTATTGAATTTATATACACGCTTAGACCAAAACTATTAGAGACTCTAGAGTTTGTAATCATAGAGAGATTTGATGCACTTCAGCAGTTTCAAAAAAACTATCTTAAAGAGAGTTTTGGTGACGCTATAAAGCTTAGACACTACAAATCACTCAAAGAACTAAAATGTAAAGAAGCTTTTTTTATAGCAAATGAGATATTTGATGCATTTGCTTGTGAGCTTTATTATAAGGGTAAAACAGCAAGAGTTGATGGAAGTGAAATTGTTTTTGATGTAGATAATGAGTGGGTTAGTGAAAAAGCAAAAAAGTATCATAAAGATAGAGGTGAAATAGCTATTGGATATGAAGATTTTGCTTTAGATATGGCAAGTGCTTGTGATAGGTTCGAGTTTATGAGCTTTGACTATGGAGAGATGCAAGCTCGTCCTGATTTCTCTATAAGAGTTTACTCTAAACATGAAGTAATCCCATTTTTTGATGAAAATATAAAAAGAGATGAACTTTTTGCAAATTCAGATATAACTTATGATGTAACTTTTGAGCATGTAAAAGATGCTTATGTAGAGGCTGGAGTAGAGTTTATAGAGTTGAAAGCACAAATGGTCGCTCTTGTAAATATGGGAATCTTAGAATTACTAGAAATTTTAAAAGAAAAAGCAGATGAGAAGATTTATAAACAAGAGTTAGAAAAAGTTAAAATCTTAATAATGCCAAATTTTTTAGGTGAGCGTTTTAAGATGATAAAGTTTAGAAAACAATAACCCCTTGACATAAAATGTCAAAGGATTATGAAAGATTATGAATAATTTTAATAAGCTCTTCAGGTCTATTTGAGGCCGTAATTGCAGTCTCTTTTGAGATGGCTCTTTTTCGTAGCAGCGTTACTAATTGATCTGTTTGTGTAGTCATATGTGTTTCATTTTGATTTAACTGCATTTGAGAATATATTTGATGAACTTTGTCTTCTCTAATTAAGTTTTGAATAGCTGGATTTGCTATTAAAACCTCTTGTGTAGCGACAATTCCACCGCCAATTCTTGGCATAAGAGACTGAGAGATAACAGAGATAAGTGAAGATGCAAGTTGCGCTCTTACTTGTGCTTGTTCTCCAGCATCAAAAACATCAATAATACGGTTTATAGTTGAGGGCGCAGAGTTTGTATGGAGTGTTCCAAAAACTATGTGACCAGTTTCAGCCGCAGTAAGAGCTGCAGAAATTGTCTCTTTATCTCTCATCTCACCAACTAGTATTACGTCAGGATCTTGTCTTAGAGCAAATTTTAAAGCTGTTGAAAAAGAGTTTGTATCTGCACCAACTTCTCTTTGTGAGAAGAGAGATTTTATATTTGTATGAACAAACTCAACGGGGTCTTCTATGGTGATTACATGCTTGTTAGCAGTCATGTTTATTTCATGAAGCATAGAAGCTAGTGTGGTTGACTTACCGCTACCAGTAGGACCTGTTACTAAGATAAGTCCTTTTTCTCTTTTTACAAGCTCTTTAAATATCGGGTTGTTGTTAAACTTTTCAAGAGGCGGTATGTCTATTGGAATCATACGAAATGCACATGCAATTCCGCCAATAGTACGATAGTAGTTAGCACGAAAACGACCAATACCTTCGAGTTCAAATGAAAAGTCAAGTTCATTATTTTCTTCAAAGATTTTCTTTTGCTTATCTTCTATGAGGGCATAAGCCATCTCTTCTATCTCTTTAGCATTTAGTATAGGCAGATTTAGTGGTTTTAGAGCTTTGTCAATTCTGATTTGTGGCTCACTGCCAGGGACAAGGTGCAAATCTGAAGATTCAAAATGTAAAACACTCTTAAGTAGCTTTTTTATATCAATTGATTTACTTATTTCTTGACTCATAATTACATACCTTTGTCTTTTTAAATTTTTGTCCTAAATTATAGCACCCTTTTTTGGATAGCTACTCTATTATCTTTGGTACTATAAAGAAGTTATCACGGTTTTGAGGTGCATTTTTAATAATACTCTCATTTATTGAGGTATCGCAATAAGCAATATCTTCTCTTAAAAGTGTAGCATCGTCACTCATCGCAAATTTTTCATCAACATTTTTTGTGTCTAATTGGCTCAAATTATCAACAAAATTTACAATTTCAGAGAGTTGAGAGATAATTTCATCTCTTTTGTCATCAGTAATTTTTAAAAATGATAACTTTTCTAATTTAGTTAATAATAAATCGTCTATTTGCATATAATCACCCTAATAATAATCTGATATGGATTGTAACAAAAAAAATATATCTATTTGATGAAAGTTTAACAAAATATGCGATACTATTTTAAACTTTTTGATAGTTATAAAGAACGCTAAGGAATATTTTTGAGCTTAAAAGATAATATAGATATGATTAAAGAGGAGCTAAGCTCCGAAGAGAAGTTTTTTGAAAAAGCGGTTGTAACTGAGAGATTTATTAAAAAATATAAAAATGTAATGATCATCTCTGTTATTGCAATTATTGTATTGGTAGGTGCAAATATCGCCTATGATGCAAATGAAAACAGCAAGATAAAGGCTGCAAATATAGCTTTTACCAAACTTAAGTTGAATTCAAATGACACAGCAGCGTTAAATGAACTTAAATCTTTAGCACCAAATCTTTATGATGCTTGGACTTTTTCACAAGTTATTGCAAACAAAGATGTGGAATCACTTAAAAATTTAAAAAATACAAAGACTCTTATTGTTAGTGATTTAGCTGAGTATGAAATGGCAACAGATAGCTCAATGCTTGAAAAATATGCCTCAAAACAAGATGCTATTTTTAGAGATTTGGCTCTTGTGCAAGGAGCGATAATGCTTTTAAATGAAAATAAGATAAATGAGGCTAGAGATATGCTTGAGAAAGTATCAAAAGAGTCATCACTAGAAAAATTAGTTGCATCTCTTATGCACTATGGTATAAAGTAATATTTTGAGAACTTTATATACTGTTTTCATACCATTGCTTGTTGTGATTTTCTTTAGTGCGTGCGGATCAAAAGAAGTTTTTAAACCTATAAGTATAGTAGATGATTGGGAGCACTCTGGTAGCAGTGATGTAACTATAAAATCAATATCTCAGAATGCTGCTTTGATAGAAGATAGAAAAATATTGGTTGATGGAAAGATTGTTGATATTTTTATTGCCGAAGATGAAAAACTTTTGGGAGAGAGCGATGGATGGGTTTTAAGCTCAAATATTGATGGAAACTTAACTCTTCAAAATATTGCAGATAAAAAAAGTGTTGAAAAATTTAATCTAAAGAAAACAATTGCGACTGCTAGTGTTAAAAAAGATACTTTAGCTGTTCTTTTTTCGGATAATGAGATGGCGCTTTACTCTATAAAGAGTAAGACGTTACTTTTAAAAGAGCAGGGGAATCCTCCTATTGTTGTAAACTCAAAGATTGTAAAGCCTTATTTTAGAGATGAGCTTGTTATTTTTGCAACACTAGATGGAAAAGTTGTAATCATAAACGAAGCAACAAAAAAGAGATTAAGAACGATTATCGTGAGCACTGAAGAGCATTTTAATAATATAATCTACTTTAACCTTTTAGATAATAAAATTATTGCGGCAACTGGAAATAAAATACTCTCTTTATCACAAGATGAGATTAGGTTGCCATTTGATATAAGAAGCATAGCTGCAGATGATAAAAATATTTATATAGCTACAAAACAGGGCGAAATCATATCTTTAACATCAGACTTAAAAGAGAATGCAAGATTAAAATTTCCATTTGCACACTTTTTAGGACTTATTTTAAATGATGGTAAACTATACGCTTTAGAAAAAGAGGGTTATCTTATCGAGATGCCAATTGATTTGTCATCTTCTGGCATCTATGAAGCTGATGTTGAAGATGGATATGTTTATATAAATAATAAAATCTTTTTTGTTCATGATGAGTATATTTCAGTAGAGTAGTGATGTCAAACGAGCTAGAGGCTTTTATAGAGTACATAAGTGTTATAAAAGCTCTTAGCAAAAAAAGCGTAGATGCTTATAGAGGTGATTTAGAACAGATAGAGTCTGCTCTAAAGAAACCGTTAATATCACTGGATTCAAAAACTCTTTTTAATCTCTTAAGTGAATATAAAAACAAAAGAACACTCAACAGAAAACTATCTTCAGTAAACGCTTTTTTTGATTTTTGTTATAAAAATCAGTTTGTTGACGAAAAGAAAAAATTAAAGTTTTCAAAAATCCCAAAACTACTTCCAAAATTTCTTTCATTTCAAGATATACAAAATGCTCTCTCTAAGGTTGATAGAAGCTCTATAATAGGGCTTAGAGACTATGCAATAATAATTTTTTTATATGCAACTGGGACAAGGATTAGTGAGTGTTTGGCACTAAGAAGAGAAGATATTGAAGGTGAGTGGCTATACATCAGACATGCAAAAGGTGAGAAAGAGCGTATAGTTCCAATTGCTCATGTAGCAAAAGCGGCTGTTGACGCTTATCTTAGTGAGTTGCAAAAGACAAAAGAGTATATTTGGTGCAATTACAAGGGTGATAAGCTTAGTAGAATATCTGCATACAAAATAACTCAAAAATACTTAGGAGTCTCTCCTCATGTACTTAGGCACTCATATGCTACTTCACTAATTGCTGGTGGAGCAGATTTGAGAGTTGTTCAAGAACTTCTTGGTCACGCTTCACTTTTAACAACTCAAATATATACACACATACAAAAACAAGATTTAAAAGAGACATTAGAAGTGTGTCATCCAATGGCTAAAGAGCATTTGTAAATATAGGCTAGATGCCTAATGCTAATGTAACGCTTAGTTATGTAAAATATTATGATTGTTTGATTCTTAATTTCATACATAACAAATATTTTATAAAAATAGATAATTATTTTATATTTATTTGAAAAATCAAATATTTTAAATATAGAATTTTGATTAACCATATCTAATAAAGGTTTTTAAAAAAATGAAAAAATTATTGCCATTTATATTTCTTGCTCTTTTTGTTGGCACTCTTGTTCTCGTTTTTCTGTTTCTTGCAACTTCTAAAAAAATGATTGTTGTTCAAGAGGGAAATATGGCTCAACTACCTATTGAGATGAGTGCAGGGCTTTATCAGGATAGTGATTGTGGCATGGTGATAGATAACTTAAGAGATGCCTCGCAACTGATATCAAAAGATGGCAAAAGCTGGTTTTTTCATGATCATGGCGGATTTGTTAAATGGCTAGAAGATAAAAATCTTGGAAATGATATTAAAATCTGGGTAATGAGTAGAGATACAAAGAGATTTATTGATGCTAGAGGCGCATTTTATTCACTTACAGATGAAACTGCTATGGGTTATGGTTTTGGAGCTTATGAGAATGACGCAGAGGGGCTTGTTACTTTTGATATAATGCGTCTTAGAATGTTAAGAGGAGAGACGCTGCGCAATCCATTAATCAGGAAAAAACTTTTAAATAAAGAGAACTAGATTTGGAAACAGTAAACATAATAACTATCATGACCATAGCTTTTTTGGGCTCTTTTGGGCACTGTATAGGGATGTGTGGAGGCATAGTTTTAGCATATTCATCCATAAAAATTGAACCAAGCAGTTCAAAAGTTTCACAAAGTATTGCTCATCTTCTTTACTCTTTAGGACGTGTATTTACATACTCAACTCTTGGCGCTATATTTGGGGCTTTAGGCGGAGTAGTTACTTTTAGTAATAGTGCAAATGGAGTACTCCTTGTAGTTGCTGGGGTTGCTATGGTTCTTGCAGGTCTTTCTTTGATGGGTAAAATAAAGTTCTTAACACTTATCGAGCACTCTTTTTCATCTTCTTCTGTGTATAAAGATACTTTTAAGAAGGTTCTTAACTCAAAATCAAACTTTAGTTTTTTTACGCTTGGCATGTTAAATGGCCTTATGCCATGTGGATTCGTCTATTTTTTTGCGATAACAGCGGCAAGTACAGCTAGCCCACTCTATGGTGCATTTGTAATGATGATATTTGGGCTAAGTACAATTCCAGCTATGTTTGGACTTGGTTTTTTAGCATCTCTATCAAGGGCTACAAACCTCAGAAATATGATGGTAAGCCTCTCATCTTTTGCAGTAGTTATATATGGGGTATATACAATTTACAACGGTTATGACTATTTTGCAAGAGCCGAAAAAACACTTAGCGAGTGTCATAGCAAATAATTTTAATAGATAACTTGCTATAATAATTTAAAAAAAGAGGTGCAAATTTGAAAAGCTCTATTATAGATAATATTAAAGCACTCCCTCCGCTCTCATCAACAATTATCAAGATAAACCAGATATATGCCAATGAGAACTCTACGGTAAAAGATATGGCAAATGTGATAGAGCAAGATCCGATGATAATTGCAAATATCTTAAAAATTGCAAACTCTCCTCTTTATGGTTTTGGTCGTGAGATAAAAAATGCTTCACAAGCAGTAAGCCTTTTTGGAATGAGTATGACACGTTCTATTGCAATTGGAAACTCTATAAAAAAACTTCTAAATGTAGATATGCAGCCATATAATGTAACATCAGATGAGTTTGCGCATGTCTCTTCACTCCAAGCTGCTTTAATCCTTAATTGGTATAAAAAAATTGATAAGCAAAAGGCTGAAAAGCTCTATTTAGCGGCATTTTTGCAAGAGACAGGAAAGATACTAATTGCAAGTGAAGTTATTCAAAATGATGAAGCGATAAGCTTTGCAAGTGAAGTAGAAAACTCAAATAGCCTAGCAACGGTTGAGAGAGCTTATGTAAATGCAAGTTGCGGAGAAGTAACTGCCCTTGTCTTTAAACATTGGGGATTTGATAGCGACTTTATAGAGATGATAAAATACTCAGATGCTCCTTCTGGTGCACAAGATGAGATTAAAGAGTTTGCTATGGCATTAAATATTGTAAAGACAATTATTCCTATAAATAGACCTTTTTCAGAGATGGCTATAAATTTTGGACTCAAAATAGCTCTTGATGCAGGATATAAAGTTGAACTATTGGAAGAGTCTATAAGCAGCATGACGCAGTCACTTTAAAATGAGCAAAACAGTAACCGTAATAGATACATTTGGCTTTTTTTTCCGCAGTTTTTATGCTCTGCCACAGCATCTAAAAAACGCTCAAGGCTTTCCTACTGGACTTTTAACTGGTTTTATAAACTTTATCTCAACTCTTCAAAAACAGCATGACAGTGATTATATTGTTTTTGCTATAGATACTAAGGGTGATAGCTTTAGAAAAGAGATAGACACAAACTATAAAGCAAACAGACAAGCACCACCGATAGAGCTTACTATGCAACTCCCAATTGCTATTGAGTGGATAGACAAAATGGGCTATAAAACACTTGGTTGTAACGGATATGAAGCAGATGATATTATAGCTACAGTGGTACACTTTGCAAAAGAGATGAACTACAATGTTAGAGTAGTGTCACATGATAAAGACCTTTTTCAACTTATTGATGATGGAAAAGTTGTTTTAGTTGATGCTATAAAAAAACAGGTTATGGATGAAGATGGCTGCCTTAAGAAGTATGGAATATCTCCAAAACAGTTTATAGATTATCAATCCATTCTTGGCGACTCTGCTGATAATATCCCTGGTGTTAAGGGCATAGGCAAGGTTGGTGCAGAAAAACTGCTAGTAGAGTATCAAAGCCTTGACAATATCTATGCAAATATTGAGGATGTAAAACCGCTTGGAATTCAAAAAAAACTTTTAGAGTCTAAAGAACAGGCATATATGTCTAAAAAGCTTGTAACGCTTAGTTGTAGTGTTTTTGAGAGTTTTGATTTTGAAGAGTACAAAATGGATATAGAAAATCCTTTTTTAAATATATATGATGAGCTTGTAAAGTATGAACAAAATGCAGTTCTAAGAACTCTTGCCGCTAAAAATATGGTTACTCAGCAGACTCATCAAGAAGCTCTGAAAAAAGTAGAAGCAGAGATTTGGACTAATAAAAAGATAGATTTTAAAGCAACTCTAATAGATGATGCCAAAGAACTTAAAAGAGTTTTATCAACACTAAAAGAGGATACGATAGTAGCTTTTGACACAGAGACAACAGGGCTTGATTATAAAAATGATTCTCTTGTTGGATTTAGTTTTTGTTTTAATGAAGATGAAGCTTATTATGTTCCAATAGCGCATTTTTATCTTGGAGTTGGAGAGCAAGTCTCACACGAAGAGGCAAAAATTGCCATTAAAAAGATATTTAACTCCCGTGTAGTAGGGCATAATATAAAGTTTGACCTACATTTTGTAACAAGATTTTTAGGTGAAGTCGAGCTTGATATATTTGCTGACTCTATGATTTTAGCTTGGCTTATAAACCCTGAGAGTGCGCTCTCTCTTGATAAACTTTCAGAAAAACTCTTAGAGCATAAGATGATTGCATTTAAAGATAGTGTAAAAAAAGGTGAGACATTTGCAAGTGTTGCACTTGAAGATGCATGTGATTATGCAGCAGAAGATGCTTATATAACACTAAGACTTTACTATCTTTTCTTAGAGATGTTAAGAGATCAGGGGGCGGAGCATCTTATAGAAGAGGCAAGGGCTGTTGAATTTCCTTTTATCAAAACGCTACTTAAGATGGAGACGTATGGCATAGAGGTTAATAGTTCATTTTTGGAGCAGTTTTTAGTTGAAGTAAAAGAGTCTTTGAGTGAGCTAACAAAGAAGATTTATGAACTCGCTTCTATGGAGTTTAATATTAACTCAACACAACAGCTAGGCGGTGTACTTTTTGATAAGCTAGGGCTTAGTGCCTCAAAAAAGACGAAAACAGGATACTCGACCGATGAGAAGGTTTTAAACTCTCTGCTAGATGAACATGAGATTATCCCATATCTTTTAGAGTATAGAGAAGTTTACAAACTTTACTCAACATATATAGAACCGCTTCTAAAGCTTAGTAAAGAAGATAAACAGAGTCGTATTCACACCTCTTTTGTTCAAACTGGAACTACAACAGGAAGACTGAGCTCAAAAAACCCAAATCTTCAAAATATACCGACTAGAACAGCTCTTGGTACAAAGATAAGAGAGGCGTTTGTAGCACCAAAGGGTAAAAAACTCATAGGTATTGACTACTCACAAATTGAGCTTAGACTTCTAGCACACTTTACTAAAGACAGAGTTCTTGTTGATGCATTTATGCAAGATAAAGATATACACATGCAAACAGCGATTGCACTTTTTGGCGAAGAAGAAGCACCACTTAAAAGAAATGTGGCTAAAACGGTTAACTTTGGGCTTTTATATGGAATGGGACAGAAAAAACTCTCTGAAACTCTTAAGATAACGACAACAGAAGCTAAAGAGATTATAGAGAGATATTTTAACAGCTTTCCTAGTGTTAAGTCATATTTTCGCTCTATTGTAGATTTTTCAAAAGAGAGGGGATATGTTGAGACACTTCTTGGCAGACGCAGATATTTTGACTATGAAAATGCTGCACCTATGTTTAGAGCAGCCTACGAGAGAGAGTCAGTAAATAGTATATTTCAAGGAAGTGCAAGTGACCTTATCAAACTAAGTATGAATAAAATTGATAAAGTTATAGAAGATGAGCGCCTAAACGCAAAAATGCTTCTACAAATTCACGATGAGCTCATATTTGAGGTAGATGCGTCTGAGGCAGAAGCTTTAGGCGAGAGATTTAAAAATATAATGCAAAATATAATGCAACTAAATGTTCCACTAAAAGCCAGTATGAATATTGGGGATAAGTGGAGCGAGTTAAAGTAGCGTGATATGCTAAAGCAGTACAAAGAGGCTATTGAAAATAACAATATCATCTCAAAGACAGACGTTAATGGCATTATTACTTTTGTAAATAGTGAGTTTTGTAAAATAAGCGGATATACAAAAGAGGAGCTTCTAGGAAGAAATCACAATATTGTTCGTCATCCTGAAGTGCCAAGTGAGAAGTTTGAACTTCTTTGGCAGAGCATATCTAAGAAGCATGTATATAAAGATACTGTGAAAAATTTGGCAAAAGATGGCTCTACTTTTTATGTAAATACAACAATTATTCCAATTCTTGATGAAAAAGAAAATATAGCAGAGTATATAGCAATAAGGTATGACGTAACAAAAGAGGTCCTTCTAAGAGAGGAACTTCTTAAAAAAGAAGCAGAGTATGAAGAGCTAAATAGAAATCTTGAGAAGAGAGTTGCAGAGCAGACAAAAGAGTTAAAAGAGTTAAATCAGACACTTGAAGAGCGCGTACGCGATGAGATAGAAAAAAATGAAGAGAAGCAACGTGTTATGTTTTGGCAATCTCGTCATGCAAGTCTAGGGCAGATGCTAGCAAACATAGCTCATCAATGGAGACAACCTCTCACTGAGCTCTCTTTGGCGATGTTTAACATTAAAAAAGCTATGCAAAATGAGAATAGCGCAGACGCCTCAAAGTTTTATGATGAGAGTAAGCATATTATAAAAAATATGTCTCAAACTATCGATGATTTTACAAACTTTTTCTCACCAGATAAAGAGCGACACTATTTCAATATTAGCGATAGTATAGAAGAGGCAGTCGCGCTTTTGGAAAATATAATGAATGAGCAGATGATAAGTCTAAAAAAAGAGTTTCAAGACATAGAAGTACTTGGTATCTCAAATGAGCTAACGCAGGTGATAATTAACCTTATAAACAACTCTAAAGACGCTTTTGTACATAATAGTATTCTTCTTAGAGAGATCTCTATTCGTGTAAAAAAAGAGAGTGGTTTTGCTCTTATAGAGTTTGTTGATAATGCAGGTGGAATATCAAAAGAAAATATAGAAAAAATCTTTGAGCCATACTTCACAACCAAACATAAAAGCCGTGGAACAGGGCTTGGTCTGTTTATGTCAAGGATGATTTGTGAGCAAGGCCTTGGTGCTACGCTTGACGTTGTAAGTAAAAAAAAGACAACAACATTTAGTATAAAAATTCCATTGGATTAGTATGAAAAATAGAGTATTAAAAGATTTAAAAATTATTCTTGTTGAAGATGAAGAAAATCTTGCACGTCTTCTTAAAGAGGCGATAGGAGATAATTTTCATAGTTTTACTATTGCAAAAGACGGTGTTGAGGGGATAGAGCTTTTTAAAAAGATAAGACCTGATATTGTCATCACTGACATTATGATGCCTCGTCTTGATGGGCTTGAGATGGCAAAAGAGCTCAAGCGTATCAACCCAAATACACCAATAATTATACTAAGTGCTTTTAGTGAAAAAGAGAAACTCTTTGGGGCAATAGATGTTGGAGTAACAAAGTATTTTCTAAAACCTTTTGATGCAGAGGAACTTTTGGAATATATAAGCAGTATAACTTCAAAGATACAAAATAAGATAGTAAAGCTCAGTGATTGCTATGTTTTTAACAAAAATACAAACTCTCTTTATAAAAACGAGAAGTATATAGCTCTTGCAAAAAACGATATAAAATTTTTAACTCTTTTGTTAGATTCTAAAGATAGAACAGTTGATGATATATCCATAAAAGAAGCTCTTTGGGGAGCGGATGCAAGTGATGAGAGGCTCAGAACGTTTATCAAACGCTTTAGAGAAAAGACCTCTAAAGTGCTTATAAAAAATATAAAAGGTTTTGGGTATCAACTTCTTCTTAGCGAAAGTTAACCCTGTCTATTTTAGGTTTATAGTGCGGGTCTTCGCCCTCGATAGTCCATAATTTTTTAGAGAGATAACTTATAGCATCGTGAAAATTTTCATCTACATGCTCCCAAAAATCAAGCTCACCAAACTCTTTTTTAAGTAGATTTTTTTCATACTCATACGTTGTTGTAGTCTCTTGGCTCAGAAGTTCTATGGTTTTATTTGTCTCTAAATTTGCTAAAAACCATAAAGATACAAACTCTTCAGAGTAGTTGCTTAGTATTTTTGTAGCATACTCTTCAAAATCACTATATCCGCTAAGTTCAAAAAACTTAATAGCTAAAGAGACAACGCTATTTAGGTGCATAAAAGGAACCATTGAAAAGAGTTGTCGCCCAGTTGAAGTTCCATCGGAGTGACTAGCACCTATAAAAATTCTAGCCCCTCCGTCTGTATCTCCAAAGTTATTTGTTTTTAGCCCTATTAGTCCGATGTCTGTGTGTCTATGTCTTCCACATCCCTTAGCGCAACCCGAAAAGCCAACTTGAATACTGTGCTCATTTATCTTATCTAGTGGTAGATACGAAGTTTCATCTTTGATGCTCCAAACAGCATAGGGGCAAAGGTTTCCAGCACATGCAACGATTGTGTTACTTAGTGCTTGAGATTTTAATGTAGTTGATGGCTCATTTAGTCCTATGAGATAGATGTTTTGATCCATTCCAAGACGAATTTCAAGAGAGTTTTTTGTAGCGTATGAAGCTATATTTTTTATCTCATCTGTTGTTAGTCTTGAAAAATCTGTCTGATAACAAAAACCATACTTCCCATCTTTTAGTTTGTGAAACTCTCCAAACTTTGTTTTTTCTAATATTAACTCGCCCTCAGTTTGAAAATCACTTTTATACTCTTGTTGGATAAAAGCCTTAAGTGCGTCCATACCAATCTCTTCAATCATATGAAAGATTCTAGTTTTTGCTCTTGAAGAGCGAGAGCCATGAATATAAAATGCTTCAATAAATGCTTTGAAAAAACCAAAAACTTCTGTTTCAAGTAAAAATATATCCGTACTTAGAGCTACTTCTGTATTTTTGCCACCCAT
This sequence comes from Sulfurimonas limnophila, assembly GCF_059705345.1. Classification (NCBI taxonomy): domain Bacteria; kingdom Pseudomonadati; phylum Campylobacterota; class Epsilonproteobacteria; order Campylobacterales; family Sulfurimonadaceae; genus Sulfurimonas; species Sulfurimonas limnophila. Next base: position 1,385,904 of record NZ_AP046127.1, on the reverse strand, counting down.
ATAAACATTAAATCCAAAAACACCATCTTTTTTCGCAAGTGCAAAGTATAAATCATTTGCAAAAAATGAGCTTACATTTGAGCGATTGCCTGAAATTCCAATTGAGATACGACGAGGTAACATTCCAACATAACGCGGATTTTCTATAATATAGTCATGCATAGCCATAACTATAGGATATGTTTCTATCTCAGATGAGCTCCCACAGCCATCATATGCGTCTGTAATGATATTTCTAACGTTATCACCAAAGCTTTGCCATGTAGATACGCCAAGAGCATTTATACGCTTGTGTATCTCTAAAACGTTATCTGCTTCTACGTTATGGAGCTGAATACCGCTTCTTGCAGTTAAGATGATAGTTAGATTATACTCATCAACAATATCTGCAATTTTTTGGAAATTCTCAGCACTAATTTTTCCACCAGGAATGCGGATGCGTATAGTGAACTCATCTTCTAAAAAATTTGTGTTGAATATTCCAAAGTCTTGAAGGTAAAATCTATCTGCTTCATTTAGGCTTTCAAAATCAATGTTTTCAAAATCTTTGTAATAATCTATCGGTTTTAATTGAGCTTTATATCGCTCTCTTTTATTGAGTTTATTTTCCATAGCTATATTCTATCAAATAATTAAAATAAACCCTATTGATATATGTCATCTAAAAACAATTTTCAGGTCACTTTTGAGAAGAGATTTGTCAAATAGATATTTTGGGCTTTTTAAATCTCCTATATTTGACTCTGTCTCTACAAACTCTTGAATATAGTACTCTTTTGAATATCCACGCATAAGCAAATCATCAATAATTTCGTTTATATCATTCTCGCATAGTAAATCACTATGTAGCGTTGTTCTAGCCTCAAAATCTATTTTTTTCTCTATCAAAAAATCAAGAGTTTTGCTAAATTCATCAAATTTATTTGAGTGAGTAATTTGAGTAAATTTTGACACAGGAGCTTTATAATCAAGCGCTATATAATCTAAAAGATTAAGTTCGATGAGTTCTTTTACATGTAAGAAGTTTGTTCCGTTTGTATCGAGTTTTATTTTAAATCCAAGTTCTTTTATCTTGAGGCAAAATGGAACCAAATCATAAGAAGTTGCTTCGCCACCAGATAAAACAACTGCTTCAAGCAGATTTACTCTAGTTTTTAAAAAATTTAGGATGTCGTTATAGCTGTACTTGCCATCTTTGGCAAAAACTATATCTTTGTTGTAGCAGTAGTCACATCTCATATTGCACCCACTAAACCACACTATGCAAGATAGGTGGTCAGGGTAATCTAAGTGGGTGAATGACGTTAAGTCATATATTACACTAGCACTCAGTGAATTGTTTTCTCTGTTTGTGCTCACCAGTTTTTCCTACGTTAAAACTCTCTACAGGTCTGTGATAACCCATAACTCTTGTGTACACAGTACACTTTTGTCTTTTTTCATTCAACATAGCTAAAGCTTCATTTTTGCTCATTTTCCACCTCCTTTTTAAGATGCGATTGTAACATCGCTAAGTAACTCTTCATCACATTTTGGACAATACTCATGCTCACCTGCAATATATCCATGTTTTGGACATACGGAGAAGAGCGGAGTTACCGTAATGTAAGGAAGCCTAAAGTTTGATATTACATTTTTAACTAATTTTCTACACGCTTCAGTCGAGCTTATTTTTTCTTGCATATAGAGGTGCAGAACTGTTCCGCCTGTATATTTGCACTGCAGGTCATCTTGTAGAGTTAACGCTTCAAAAGGGTCGTTTGTCAAATCAACTGGTATCTGAGATGAGTTTGTATAGTAGATATTATCGCCCATTCCAGCTTGAAGTATTGAGTCGCCATAACGCTTTTTATCCTCTTTTGCAAATCTATAAGTTGTTCCCTCAGCAGGAGTTGCTTCAAGATTGTAAAGGTTTCCTGTTTCTTCTTGAAACTCAACCATTCTAGCTCTAATATACTCTAAAATCTCAATAGCAAAATCTTCGCCTCTTTTATCACTGATATCGTAAGCATCACTTGTAAAGTTTCTAATCATCTCATTGATACCATTTACACCGATAGTTGAGAAGTGGTTTCTAAATCCTGGCAGATAACGTTTAGTATATGGGTAAAGCCCTCTATCATACATCTCTTGGATAAATACTCTCTTTTTCTCTAGTGTAACTTTTGCATGTTCCATTAATTGATCAAGACGAGTATAAAGAGCCTCTTTGCTTCCTTTGTGTAAAAAGCCAAGTCTTGCCATATTTATAGTAACAACACCGATGCTTCCAGTCATCTCAGCACTTCCAAAAAGCCCACCGCCACGCTTTAGTAGCTCACGTAAATCAAGTTGTAGCCTACAACACATACTTCTTACATGTCCTGGTTTGTAAGCCTCTTCGTTTGGAACTAAATCTCCATTTGCATCTCTTTTGTATTGAGAGCCAATGAAGTTTTGAAAATATGATGAACCGATTTTTGCAGTATTTTCAAAAAGTACATCTGTATTTTCTCCATACCAATCAAAATCCTCTGTAATGTTAACAGTTGGGATAGGGAATGTGAATGGTTGTCCCGTTAAATCTCCCTCAGTCATGATTTCATAGTAAGCTCTATTTATCTGGTTCATTTCTGGCTGGAAATTTTTGTATGTCATCTCTTGAAGTGACTTGACACCTCTTTGTAATGCTATTTCTTCTAGTTCACTATCTAACATACCTTTGAAAAGGTGTAGTTGTTTAGATGTTGGAATCTGGTCTTGTAAGTCAGAAGGTACAGTCCAGTCAATAGTAATGTTAGTAAATGGTGACTGACCCCAACGTGCTGGCACATTTAAGTTATAAATAAAGCTTCTGATAGCTTTTTTTACTTCGTTATATGGAAGCTTGTCTTTAAATACATAAGGCGCTAAATAAGTATCAAACGAGCTAAATGCTTGTGCTCCAGCCCATTCACTTTGGAGTATGCCCAAGAAGTTGGCCATCTGTCCAAGTGCTTCGCGGAAATGTCTTGGAGCATCACTCTCAACTCTGCCTCTTACTCCGTTAAAACCCTCATCAAGCAAAACACGCAGAGACCAACCAGCACAATATCCAGTTAAACAATCTAAGTCGTGGATATGATAGTCGCCATTACGGTGAGCATAACCCTCTTCTTTGGAGTAGATTTTATCAAGCCAGTAGTTTGCTATTACTTTTCCTGCTGTATTGTTTACAAGCCCAGCATTTGAGTATCCAGTGTTTGAGTTTGCTTTTATACGCCAGTCTGTTCCAAGTATGTACTCCTCGATAGTTTGAGTAGAGTTTATATATGTTGTATCTTCGCTAAGAAGGCTGTCTCTTTGCATCTTGTGAGTGTGACGGTAAATCATAAAAGAGCGCATAACTTCAAAATATCGTGATTTATAAAGCTCTTTTTCGATTAAGTCTTGAATATCCTCAACGGCAACAACTCTTCTAGCTTTAAGCTCATCTAGGACATTGAAAAATATAGAACTATCATAGATAATATTTTGAGATTTAAACGCTTTTTTGATTGCATCTTCGATTTTAAAAGATAAAAACTCTTTATGCGTACCATCTCTTTTTAAAATATTTTCAACCATAATTTTCTCCTATCGCTTGTAAAAAAGTTTGGTAGTTTATAGGATGTGAAGTTAAAAGTATCTAATGAAAAATGTCATATTGGCGTCACTAAAAGCTCTATTAATTGCTACAAGGTATAATTGGCGGATATGAAATTTTTTTTAAAATTCTAAATTTATCAAGAAGTAGCAAAAATGCAAAAGTATCTCATAACATCAGAAAAATTTTATACGCATGATAGTGATATTTTTCATAAAACTTTGTTGCAACAGTTAAAAAAACATAAACCACAGTACGTACTTTTTCGTGACAAAACAGCTACAAACTATGAAGAGTTAGCCTCTATATTTATAACTACATGCAAAGAGGTAGCCAATGTTAAATCTTTTATACATCAAAATATCTCTTTAGCAAAGGCTCTTGGGGCAGATGGGGTTCATCTTACATCAAATCAGTTTTGCGAGATTGAGATAGCAAAGAGAGAGAACCTTGAAGTTATAATAAGTGCGCATACTCATAACGAGGTGCTAAAAGCTCAAGAATTAGGTGCTGAGGCTGTAACATACAGCCCGATATTTGCCTCTCCAGATAAAGGAGAACCTAAAGGAATCGATGATTTAGAAGAGCTTCTCTCTATGTGTCAGATAAAAATTTTTGCTCTTGGCGGGATTGTTACTAACGAACATATCGATATGATTTCAAAAACTAAAGCTTATGGTTTTGCTTCCATTAGATATTTTGCTTAAGTTTTCCCGCTAAGTAACCGCTTGAAAAGCTCCATTGCAGGTTATAACCACCACATGGGCCATCAAGGTTCATAATCTCTCCACAGAAGTAAAGCCCATCTATAACTCTGCTTTGCATTGTTTTTGGCTCTATCTCTTTTAAATCAATCCCACCCCTTGTAATCATCGCCATTTTAAAGCCATCATGACCCGTTATTGTAAGTGGTGTCCATGCTAAAAGTTTGATTAGTTTTGCTCTGCTCTCGCCTGAAATTTTTCCATACGTTAAGTTTGGCTCTATATCAGAGAGTTTACATAGTTCAGCTGATAAAGGAGCTGGAAGCAGGGTGCTGATTAGCTCTAATATAGTAACACTTTGGTTTTTTAGCACTTCATCCTTTAGATATTTTGTGAGTTGCTCCTCATTCATCCCTTTTGTAAGATTTAGCAGGATTGGTACCTCGCCATACTTATCAAGAATCGGAGTTAAATCTCTTGCAGCGTCAAGCACAACAGGACCTCTAATGCCATTTTTTGTAAAAATCAGATCTCCAAAAGCTTTTATCTTTGCATATTTTTTAATATCAACTCTAAGCTCAACTTTGGCAATTGTATCAGCACGGCAATGCTCAACCCAGCTCTCTTTGGTTTGCAGAGGCATCATAGCGGGGTGTAGTTCTGTAACTTTGTGTCCACTCTCTTTTGCCATCTCATGTCCATCGCCCTCAGCTCCAAGCGTTGGATATCCAAGTCCGCCAGTTGCAACTATGATGTTTTTTGCGTAAAAGGTTTGAGTCTCTGTTGATACTCCAACTATATTTGCATCTTTATGTAGAAGAGTTTTAACTCTTTGAGATTTCAATATTTCAACTCCAACTCTTTGCATCTCACTAAGGAGTGCCTCAATGATGGTAGATGAAGAGTGTGATGATGGAAAAACTCTAAATCCATCAGGTGCGTGAGTATCAACACCAATCTCTTTAAAAAAATCTACAAGAGACTTGTTGTCAAATAGCTTAAGAGCATCTTGCATAAAACGCCCATTCTTTCCAAACTTTTGCATAAACTCTTCATGCTCAAGTGTGTTTGTAAGGTTACATCTTCCACCGCCAGTTGCTTTTAGTTTTGCAGCAATTTGAGGTAGTTTCTCTAGCAGAAGAACTATTTTTTTATCTCTAGCGGCAGTTATGGCTGCCATTATTCCAGCAGCTCCGCCACCAATTACGATAAGGTCATATGTTTTATTATTCATGTGATATTTTAATCAAATTACTTTAAAATTTATAGGATACAATTCTTAACAAAATATATCACAAAGGTTTTAAAATGAAATTAAGCAAAATCTTATCGAGTTGTGCAGTAACCATTCTGCTTGGAGGTTCTTTATTTGCAGGAGGAGCTACTCACTGGGGCTATACAGGACATGAGGCTCCACAAAACTGGGGCGAATTGTCTCCTGAATATAGTGCATGTAAAAATGGACGCTCTCAATCACCAATCAACATCTCAAAAGATGGTGTAGTTGCAACAACAGGGCTTGAAAATATAGAGTTTAACTATAAAACAGATGCTGTTGGAGTTGTAAATAATGGGCATACAATTCAAGTTGATATAAAAGAAGGGAGTAGTATAAAGATAGATGGAACTGTTTTTAATTTAAAGCAGTTTCACTTCCACACTCCTAGTGAAAATATGATTGAGGGGAAAAGTTTTCCGCTTGAAGCTCACTTTGTACACGCTTCAAAAGATGGAGAATTAGCTGTTGTAGCTGTTATGTTTGAAGAGGGACAAGAGAATAAAATTCTTAAAAAGATTTGGAGTAAAATGCCACATAACGCTGGAACTAAGGCAGGTTGTGGACTTCAATCAGGTATGATAAATGAGATGCTTCCAAAAGATAAATCATATTTTAGATTTAATGGTTCTCTTACAACACCGCCATGTAGTGAAGGTGTTAGATGGTTTGTATTTAAAGATTATGCAACTGTATCAAAAGAGCAGGTTAAAGAGTTCTTTGATATATTTGGACATGAAAACAACAGACCAACTCAGCCACTAAACGCTAGAAAAGTAATGAAGTAATAAACAGATAACTTCTCTGCGTGAGAAGTTATTTATCAAACATGATAGAGCCTAGTCTTATCATATTTGAGCCACACTCGATAGCTAGTTCAAAATCTCCGCTCATCCCCATTGAACAGATATCTGCATCCTCTAGCTCTTTATAAATAGTATAAGTTGTATCAAAACTCTTTTTAATTACTTTTTTATCATCAGTATGTGCGCCAATGCTCATAACACCACGAAGATTTATATTTGGACACTCTTTTTTTATTTGGTTATATATTTGTACTGCATCTTCAGGCATAACACCAGATTTTGACTCCTCTTTTGCAGAGTTTATCTGTAAAAGTGCATCAAGCGTCATCTCTCTTTGCTTTAGCTTCTTTTGCAGTTCTTGTGCCAACTCTAAGGAGTCAAGAGAGTGAAATAGGGAAGGGTTGATATCCAGTAGATTATTTATCTTATTTTTTTGCAAAGTTCCAACAAAATGCCACTCAAGAGGCAACTCTTCAAGCTCATCGCTCTTAGCTCTTAAGTCTTGAACTTTGTTCTCCCCAAAGGCTCTTTGACCTATCTCGTAGAGTGCTTTTATCTCATCCGAGGTTGAATACTTACTAATTGCTACAATCTTTACTATATGCTTATCGTTAAATCTAACTCTAGCAAACTCAACTCTTCTTATAACATTATCAATGTATAATTTATACTCTTCTTTGTTCATTATCTATCCTATTAGTCTATTTATATCGTTGTAAAGTCCTAATCCCATAAGTGAGAAAAGTATCACCCAGCCAGCAATGGTTAGCTTTATCATAATAGCTTCATTAACCTCTCTTCTAAAGAGAAGTTCATATAGGTTAAACATGATATGTCCGCCATCAAGCGCAGGGATTGGTAGGAGGTTTAAAACACCGAGATTTACAGATATAAGAGCTGCAAAAAAGAGCACGCTCATCCATCCAGCTTCACTTGCATCAGAGGTTAGTTTTACTATGGATATAACACCGCCAAGTTCATTGGCAGGAACTTCCCCAAAGAGCAGTTTTTTTAGTCCGCTAAAGATTAGAGTTGAAGCAAAGATGGTCTGATTTGTTGCATAAGTTAAAGTCTCACTAACGCCTAAATCAAGCTTGTGAGTAACTCCAGCACTTCCAATTCCTATCATCTTTTTTTCAATAACTTCATTGAAAATATTTGTAGTTTGAGTGATTTTTGGAGTTAAAACTATCTGTTTTATAGCTTCGCCTCTTTGGATTTCAAGAGATAGTGAGCCATCTGAGAGCTCTATGAACTTCGCCATCTCTTCCCATGTAGCTATTTCTACGCCATTAATCGAGCGTATCGTGTCGTTTGTCTCTAAACCAGCCACAAATGCAGGAGAGTCCTCAACTACTTTTCCTATCACAGCAGAGAGGATATTTGGACCGCCTAATGCGATAACAAAGTATAGAAAAAATGCTAAAACAAAGTTTGCAAAAGGACCAGCAAGGAGGATAAATATCTTTTGTGAAGGTGTTTTTACATTGTAGCTATCGCTATCATAGCTCTTTTTTGTTGGGTCGCTATCGTCTTGACCTTTCATCCTAACATAGCCACCAAGTGGGATAAGTGCTAATCTCCACTCACTTCCCCATCTGTTAAAAGAGGCTATTTTTTTACCAAAACCGATACTAAAAACCTCTATACGAACACCCATAGCACGAGCTGCAAAGTAGTGACCTAACTCATGAAAAAATATAAGGGCGGATAGAACCGCTAAAGATACTAAAAAACTCATCTGCTTCTCTCCACTAAAAGTGCATTTCTAAATCCCCAAAGATACTCAAATCCAGAGTATAGTGTAAGCCCAACTGCAAGCCATAAAAGTTCAGTCCCAAATGGCCAGTGCATAAGTAAAAAACCAATCGCAATCATCTGCACAACAGTTTTTACTTTTCCAGCAAATGAAGCTTTTATATCAAGCCCTTCACCAAGCGCAACTGTACGGATACCTGTTATAAATAACTCACGAATGATGATGATATATATAGCCCAAGCACTCGCTTCTCCTATCATCATAAGCCCTAAGAATGCGGCGATTGTAAGCATCTTGTCAGCTAAAGGGTCAAGTATAGCTCCAAGCATTGTCATCTGATTCCACTCTCTTGCAATATAGCCATCAAAAAAATCAGTTACACTAGCTAGAACAAAAAGAAGTGAAGCTGTATAGTAACTCCATGAGATGTGAAAACCAGCGTCACTAAAAAGAGATGGCGTTAGGATTATCCAAAACATTATTGGAGCTATAAGAATACGTAGAGATGCTAGTAAATTAGGAAGATTTAACAAAAAAAGCCCTTGTTTTTTCGCGTATTTTAACCTTTTGGCTCTTAAGGTAGGCTTGACATTGTGTTTGCTACTTTGATAAGATAGATACAAATAAGCAGATAAAGAGAATAAGTGAATTTAGATGAAAAAGGGCAGTTGTTACGCTCATACACTCCTTATATAAAAGAGGCTCAGTTACTTTTTAGAGATGGTAAATATTTTGCATATATCTATCCAGATTTTGATGCTCTTAGAGAGGCAAAAATCATAAATATAAGAGAAGAGATTAGGTGGTACGGTGTTGAGCTTTATAATCTTGATGCTAATGAAGAGGATAAGATAAGAGGGTATGAAATCATAACTTCACCAATTGACTCACAACCACAAAAACAGCTCCTCGAAGATGAAATAGATGATGAGATTTATAAAACACTTAGAGAATTTCTATCAACAATTACAAAAAATAAAATATACTCATCATCTCATCTTGAGCTTGATTTAGGGCTTGATTCTCTAAACTATGTAGAGCTTTTTGTCTTTATCGAGCAGAGTTTTGGAGTAAAGATTGATGAGGCTGTATTTTCAAATATTATGAGTATGAGACTCTTGTATGATTACATAAAAAGAGAGAGTCATGATGTAAAAGTATCAATGCCAAAATGGGATGAGATACTAAAAGAGAAGATAGATGAGAAACTATACTACTCGCCGATAATCATGTCTATCTATAAGAGCGTATTGTTTCCTATTTTTAAACTCTACTTTAGACTTGAAATAAAAGGTTCACAAAATATTCCCTCTTATCCATGTATCATTGCGCCATCTCATCAAAGTATGTTGGATGGTTTTTTAATTGAGGCAACTTTACCATACGCTGTTTTAAAGAAGAGCTTTTTTCTTGCATATAAGCAGGTATTTGGAACAAAACTCTTGGGTCCAATATCAAAACATGGTCAGACTATCCTTATAGACGCAAACCAAAATCTAAAACATACTATGCAGTACTCAGCTCTGCCTATAAGAGAGGGAAATAATCTTGTTATTTTTCCAGAAGGTGCTAGGACTCGTGATAGAGAGCTCTTAGAATTTAGACCTTTCTTTGCGATGTTGTCAAAGATATTTAACATTCCTATTCTCCCCGTAACTATTGATGGAAGTTTTGAGGCACTTGGAACTGGCAAAATATTTCCAAGACCAAGAAAGATAAGAGTGACATTCTCTAAAGTGATTTTTCCACAAAATCTAAGCATAGAGCAGATAACAAAGCAAACCAAAGATAGTATTCAAGCGGAGTTATCTTTAAATGGGATGGGCAATATATGAATTTTTTAGAACTTCTAAGCAGACCTGAACTTATCGCTGCACATAGAGGGGCAAACTCTCTCGCCCCTGAGAACACTCTTAGTGCGCTTAAGAAAAGCATTGGCAGAGCTGATTTTATAGAGATAGACACTCAGCTAAGCAAAGAGGGTATTGCGATAATTATGCATGATGATACACTTCTTAGAACTACAAACGTCTCGCAACTATCCGAATTTGATTCAAAGAAGCCATATAAGGTAAGTGATTTTATGTATGATGAGCTAAAGAGACTTGATTATGGAAGTTGGTTTTATAGAGATAAAGCCCAAGCAGAGCCACTATTGACGCTACATGATGCTCTTATATTTATAAAAAAGAATAACCTATTTTTAAATCTAGAGATTAAAGATATAAGCTCTGCGTTTGGTGATAAAGAGGTTGTTGATACGGTTGTCAAGGAGATAAATGACACGCTATGCAGTGATAGAGTTTTAGTATCATCTTTTAGACATGAATATCTAAAACTGATAAAGACAAAACTTCATATCCCAACTGCTGCTTTGGTTGAAGATGCTCATCCAAAAGAGTTAATCTCATACTTAAGAGAGCTTGGAGTTGACGGATATTGTTTAAATGATGAATTGGTGCACAGAGGTAGTGTGGAGATGTTAAGAGAAGAGGGCTTTTTTGTTGGTGTATATACCGTAAATAGCGCCATTCGTTCACATGAACTATTTGAGATGGGTGTTAATTTTGTATTTAGTGACTCTCTATATAAGGATAAAATATGAACTTTGCAAAGTTCCAAGAAGCTGTTGATACACTTGAAATAGCATCAAAAATAACACAAAGTGAGCTTAAGAAGAAATATCAAAAACTATCTAAAATATATCATCCAGATATGCCTAGCGGTGATGATGAAAAGTTTAAAGAGATAAATGAGGCGTATAAGTTAGTAAGCGAGTATCTTCAAAATTTTAGGTTTAGGCTTGATGAAGAGGAGTTTTATGAACAAAACCCCTTCTTGCGAAAATCAAAAGATTGGTTTTATAGTTATTAAAACATGTTTACGATGCCGTAGTCTAGCATCTCTTCAAATTGTTCAGGTGTTAGAACTGCTTTTACTTTCTCTATACAATCAAGATGTATCTTTGTAAGTTCTGCTCTTAGTTTTGCTATCTCATCAACAGCTGGATAAAGCTCAGTAGCTTTTTTAGAGTTTAGTTTAAACGAGACCTCTTTCATCATCTCAAGTTCTAAGTTTTTAATAACAAGTGCTTTTTTTGCAGCTTTTGCCATCAGCTCATCTTTGATTTTTAAGATAGCCTCAATCTGCTCTTTTGATAGGTTTAAGTTAGCACTGGAGCTATCGTATAGCGTCATACCAACTAAATAAGGAAGATTTTTTGGCATTAAGAAGTAATCTTTTGGAAAATTTTCTTTTGTTGTAAATGGACCAGCTGGACCTGCCATTTTTTCCATCTTTACGACATCTTGGATTGGTGGTGGAAGTGTCGCATCAGCCGTTAGAGTAGAGTTAAGAACTAAAGAGCAAGATAGGATTGCTAGTGTTGTTTTTATATTTTTCATATTAGTTTCCTTTTGATTTATATAGCTAGCCATTATACAGTGCTATATAAAATGAAAACTTAATACCTTATGCTTTAGTTATCAACTCTATGGCTTTTTTTACGCAAGAATCAAGTGATTGTGTGTCTGCAACCACTGGAGTTATGTATGAAGGAAAGTATTTTTCAGTTGTGTGCCCGATAGATACTGCTTTGTAGCTCTCATCCCAAATGGCATTTTTCAGAAAACACTCTATTGTTGAAGGAGAAGAGAAAATTATTACAGAGTTTTTTGGAAGTTTTATCTTCTTTTTAAAGTTGATACATACTGTCTGATAAACCACTGCATCATCGCAGATAATCTCATTATTATTTAGGGTCTCTACTAAGTTGGAGACAACTTTTGAGCCTCTTATATAGAGCACTTTTTTGTTTTTTAAAAGAGGGATGAGTTCATCTGCAAACTCATCTCCATGTTTTTCTTTGCTTACAAACTTTATTTTGCCACCTAGATTACTTGCAACTTTTGCCGTTTGAGGAGCTATAACATAAAGAGGTTTACTCTTCCACTCTTGATTATATGAGTTTAGTGAATTTACGGCACTCTTTGACGTAAAAATAAGTGCGTCATATGATGAGATGTCAAAAGATGTATTTATGCTCTCTATCTTGATTACAGGGAGGTTTTTAGCCCACTTTACTTTTTTGTCATTTAGTACATATATATTTAAAGATCTGTTTTTTATATTTTGTACAAATGAGCCTATAACTCTTTTTATTTTTGAGAATAAGCTATTTTTACTGTTTAGGACTAAAGATTTGTTCTCATCTACAAAAAAGTTTATGTTGTGTTTGCTTAGAATGTAGGTGATTTTTATGAGCTCCTCAAATATATGTTCATTTGAGTAGCTTCTATCAAGAATAAATGAGCGAGTTGGCTCATCATACTCATAGTAGATAAGATTTAAATGTTCAATTAATTTTTCAATCTTTTTCATGGATGGATGATAACATCTTGTAGGTAAATATTTTAGTTATATTTACTGAAAGGTTGTTCCGCCATCAATTACTATCGTTTGTCCTGTAAGCCATGAAGACTCTGTTCCACATAGGAAAAGACACGCACCAGTTAGGTCGGTTGCCTCACCCATACGAGAAAGAGGAGAGCGTTTTACAACCTCACTTTTAACCTCTTCATAGTTTGGAAATGCTCTTAGTGCGTCAGTATCAATTGGTCCACCACTTACTGCATTTACACGGATGCCTTTTTCGCCAAGTTCAGCAGCAGCGTAACGAACCATAGCCTCAACTGCAGCTTTGTTTGTTCCATGACCAGCGTAATTTGGAGTATATACAAGATTTCCAGTTGAACTCATGCTGATGATACTTCCACCACCAACTAGCTCCATTCTCTTAGCTGCTTCTTGCGCACCAACAACAAACGCATCAACTGTTGCTGTATATATATTGTTTAACCCTTTTGGTTTTAGTCTCATAAATGGGCCAAATCCGCCAACAACAGCGCGTCCAGAGATGATAGCATTTGAGATAAAGAAGTCTAATCTATCAAAATCCTTATCAAACTCTGCATAAACATCTCTATATGTATCAGGCTCTAAAATATCAAGCTTGTAAGCTCTAACTTTTACACCAAATTTTGATTCAACATCAGTAATTATCTCATCCGCAGTTTCTGCTTTTGTTGCATAAGTAAAAGCTACATTACACCCTTTTTGAGCAAATGCATATACGATTGCTTTACCAATTCCACGAGTTCCGCCACTTACAAATAGAGTTTTGCCTTGCATATTTTTTCCTGTCATTTTTATAATCCCTTAATTTCGTAATTTTTCATAACTGATTCTAATTTTTTCATATTTTCAACGCTTGGAGCCACTAAAGGAAGTCTATACTCAAGCGTATCTATAAGTCCTGCTATATACATTGCAGCTTTTATCATGATTGGATTTGACTCTAAAAATAGAGCTTTGTTTATAGGAAAAAGCATATCATTTATAGCTTTTGAGCCAGTAAAATCACCACTTAGGGCTTTTTTTACCAACTCACTTTTTAAATCAGGAAGAAGGTTTGAAGTAACAGAGGTGATTCCAGCACCACCATTTGCAAGGATAGGATAGTCAATCGCATCATCACCGCTAAATACTTTAAGCTCAGGTCTGCGAGAGAGAAGTTCAACTGTACGCTCTAGGCTTCCAGTTGCCTCTTTTATACCGTATATATTTTTAACATCATCAAATAGTCTTATAACCGTATCTGCACTTATATCTACAACAGTTCTTCCTGGAACATTATAGAGCATAAATGGGAGCTCTGGCACTGAAGAAGCGATAGCTTTATAGTGTTGGTAGAGTCCCTCTTGAGATGGTTTTACATAGTAAGGCGCTACTGAGAAAATCGCATCAACTCCACATTTTTGAGCTGTTAGGGCTGCTTCTATCGCTTCAGAAGTTGAGTTGCTACCAGCCCCTGCCAAAACTTTAGTAGCAGTGCCACGACATACTTCAACAGCTATCTCGATACATCTTTTATCTTCAGCATAGCTAAGTGTAGCACTCTCCCCAGTTGTTCCAACTGGACAGACGGCATTTATGCCATTTTTTATCTGCCTTTTGATGAGATTTGCGTATGCACTCTCATCTAGTTTTCCATTTTTAAAGGGGGTAATTAGCGCAGTAGTTGAACCAGTTACAATATCCATTTAGTTACCTTTTTTTAAAATAAGTGTTGTTGATTTGTCAAAGTTGAAGTATTTGTTTGCAACTTCTTGAATTTTCTCTTGAGTAATCTTCTCAATGTTCTCTTCATAACTCAAAAGTGGCGTTAAATCGCCTCTTACAAGATAGCTTCCAAATAGATTTGCAACAGATGTTGAGCTCTCTAGTGAGTATATAAAGTCAGCTTTTGTATTGATTTTTACTTTTTCTATCTCTTTTGTGTCAACTTTTTCATTTTTGATAAGTTCTATTTGAGCAAGTAACTCTTTTTCTACATCCTCAGCTTTGACATCAGGATTACATGTTGCTAAAAAGATGAAAAGACCTGGGTCGATATTTTCCATATTGTAAGCATATATGCTATTTACAAGCTCTTTTTCTTCGATAAGATCTTTGTATAGTCTCGAACTTTTGCCAGAGTATAGTATCTCTGAAATCATGCTAAGAACAATTTGGTCTTCATGTTTAAAGTTTGGAATGTGAAAAGTTAAAGCCAACATCTCAACTTCACTCTCTTTGTGGATAATTACTCTTTTTGCGCCATTTTGTTCAGGCTCTACAAACTTAAATTCTGGTAATTTTGCATTGTTTAAAATATTGTCAAATTTTTTCTTTGCAGCTTTAAATACCTCTTTAGGCTCAACATCGCCAGTTACCATCAAGATAGCATTGCTTGGTTGATAGTAAGTTTTGTGAAAATCTTTTATATCATCGATACTCCAAGTTTTAATATCGTTCATAAATCCAATCGGAGTCCAGTGGTAAGGGTGGTAAACGTAAGCGTTGTTAAAAAGAGCAAAGTATAAATATCCCATCGGAGAGTTTTCTGTTCTCCAGCGTCTCTCCTCAGCAACTACATCACGCTCTGGCTGAAACTCTTTGTCTTTTAGAAGAAGATTTTGCATAAGCTCTGCATAGAGTTCAAGTGATTTATCCAAATTTTGTGTGCTTGATTTTATGTAGTAGTGAGTATAGTCAAAGCTAGTTGATGCGTTATTTAAGCCTCCTATGCTCTTTACCTCTTTGTCAAACTCTCCAGCTGAGAGATTTTTGGTTGATTTGAAGTTCATGTGTTCAAGCATATGGGCGATACCTGTTTTGCCCATTACTTCATTTCTGCTTCCAACTTTGTAAAAAATATCAGTACTGATAACGTTAGTAGAGTTTTTAAGTGGAATAACCACAATCTGGAGTCCATTTTTTAGAGTTTTTGTTTCGTATTTTGGTAGTGATGATGCCATTAAAGTTCCTAAAATAAGTGTGAGTGCTATGATTATTTTCATATTATTTTCTATTAGCACCTATTGCCTCTGTGATATTTGAATATCCATCAGCTTTTATAAGCTCTGTAAGCTCGTTGTTTATATTTTTTATCAAATCAGGACCGCCAAAAATAAGCCCACTGTATATCTGAACAAGAGAAGCTCCAGCTTTTATACGTCTGTAAGCTTCTTTAGCAGATGAGATGCCACCAACAGAGATAAGAGTTGTTTTGCCATAAAGCTCTTGTGCAATTGCATCAAATATCTCAAAACTCTTCTCTTTAAGAACTTCCCCACTTAACCCGCCAATACTCTTTGGTGCTTTAACCAAAGAGTAATCAACAGTAGTGTTTGTTGCAATGATGCCATCAGCACCCTGCTCAACAGCTAGTTTTGTGAGTGCAACAGCATCTTCTTTGCTCATATCTGGCGCTATTTTTAACAAAATAGGCTTTGAAGTTATAGCTTTTGCCTCTTTAAAAAGCTTTGTTATAAACTCCTCATTTTGCAAATCACGAAGTCCTGGAGTGTTTGGAGAGGAGATGTTAATTACCAGATAATCCCCTAATTCATGGAGTGCTTTTATAAGAGTTGTGTAGTCATCAATGGCTTGTGCATCTGGAGTTAGCTTGTTTTTTCCAATATTTATACCAATAGGAGTAGTAAATGGAAATCTATTTTTTAACCTCTTTTGTGCGCTTAAAAGCCCCTCGTTGTTAAAGCCCATGGCATTTTGAATGCTTTGCTCCTCAATATGACGGAACATTCTAGGTTTTGGATTTCCAGCTTGAGCTTTTGGTGTTATAGTTCCAACCTCAGTAAAGCCAAAACCTAAAATCTGCATACCTCGAATCATAGTTGCATTTTTATCAAAACCAGCACCAAGTCCGATTGGGTTTAAAAATGTACGACCAAAAAGTTCCTGTTTTAAAATAGGGTTTGTTATAAAGTGAGACTCTAAAAACGTGTTAAATGGTACTTGACAAATGTTTGGTACTCTAAGAACTGTCTCTGCTAACATATGAGCGTTCTCAGGCTCAAGCTTAAATAGCCAAGGTTTTATGCTTTGATAATCTATCATTTTTTTTGCCTCTTCACCTTTTGTAAAAATTTAGTGATTATACAAAAAAAATGTAAAGAGTTTGGTTAGCCCGTTTTTGATTTGATATCTACACTACAAAATGAGTCAATATTCTTGATATGCTCGATAAGAGAGGAGAGCGTTCACTACTAGGTTTTGTTATAGGTGGTTAATCTATATCTTCAAATCTAAGACAAAGTACATCTACTATTTTTTTCTTAGTGATATAATTATCAATAGAAGTTAACTTTTTAATTAATCTATTTTTTGAAATAGTTCTAATTTGTTGGCACAATAATATTGATGGCTTTTCAAGTTCATTTTGCAACAATAGTTCATTTGGGTATATTTTTCTACCATTTTTTAAAGAAGTTATTGGAATGATTGTGACTACATCAAGTAAGTTCTCATAATTGTTTGAGATTATTAAAACTGGTCTTTTCCCAAATTGTTCTCTACCAACAGTTGGATTTAAATCAGCTAGATATACATCGTATTGATTCATTTAATATTCTCAAAATCTGAGTATTGAAATTCATCTTCAATACTTTTCATATCTTGAATATATAATTTATCTTTTGAAGCTTCTATCATAGTTTTTTTATATTGCTCTTTTTTTTGTTTTTCTATCAAAAGCTGTAAAGCATTTGATACCAATTCAGAAAATGATTGATACTTCTCCATAATATGATTTAGCTCTAAATTATGAAATAAATCATCTTTAATTGCTACTGTTTTTCTTACCATTGTTAAGCCCCTTACTATAGTAATATTTAATTCATACTTTTATCATACTATAATAATCTAAGAGTTTGTTTAAATTTAAGATTTATAAATATAGTCCTATAACGTTTAAAATGAGCCAATAAATTGCCCGTAGGGTAATTTATTGGCTCCACTAATTTGTTAGACATTTTGATATTTTTCTTATTTTTCATTTTTTAAAATTTCAACCATTGTATCTATATTATTTTTATTGGCAATCATTAATGGAGTATTCCCATCATTATTTTTTAACTTAGTATCTGCTCCACTTTTTAGCAGGAGTTCACCTATTTTTGGATAATTTTCGAAATTTTCTTTAAGTCTTTTTACTTGTTCTTGTGCTTTCACATAAGTATCAGGAAATCGTTTGATATATTCTTTTTTTTCTATATATGTTTGGATGTTTTTCAAGTTTTTTTCTACAATTCCCATTGCCATTAGATGTAGTATAGTATTACCATCTTTATTTTGAAAATTTACATTATATTTATTACTAATTAAAAACTGTACAACTTCAATATTTAAATTTTTTATAGCAAGTTGTAATGATTGAAATCCTATATCTTTATCTATTTTTGCACCATTATCAATGAGCTTTTGTGCAGAATACATTTTCCTTCTTAATAATGCTTCCTGAATAGGTGTTTCTTTCATAGATAGCTTAGTTGGAAAATTGACATCAGCCCCATTGTCTATTAAAAATTGAATCATTTTAATATCATCATTTTTTATTGCATAAAATATGGAAGGACTATATAAACAAGAGGGTTTTGTGATATTGTCAATATATGGTAAAAAAGATTTTAAAATTTTAATATCACCTATACTTATTGCATAATTAAAAGCAAAATCTACATTGGTATATGTTTTATATTTTTGTTCTCTTTTTAAGCAAGGACTTACGCCATTTTTTAAAAGTTCATTGATTTTTTTGTAGTCTTTTGAATCTATTGCTTTAAATATTTCAAGTTCATTGCTAGGTGAATTTGTATTGTTTTGTGCATATCCATTTGAAAATATAAAAAACATGAAGAGAAATGCTTTTATAAATAAAGTAAATTGGTTTTTCAAGTTTAATCCTTTTGTGAGTCTAACGATTGACTTTAGCCAATAAATGACCGTTAGGGCATTTATTGGTTACAAAGTTTTGTTATATCTTTTTATTTTTACACCTTAAAAGTGGAGATTCATTCACAAGGGTGTAACTTTACTGGGGCTGATGTGAACCTGTTTTATTTTATAAACAAACTCTGGCTCATACTTATTGATGTATTGCATAGCCTTGTCCCAAAGAGGGTTTGTTCGGTTATTAAGGTCTTTTGCAAGAGCCTTTATCTCTTGTTGTCACTTGTGGTGCATCGTCACGAAAATAGTTCTTGTTGCTTCGGTTTTTCTTGTAGCTCACGCCTGTTATCTTGAATTCCGTTGCCGCCACATTCTTTGACTTTTGTTGCTCAATGTCTCTGTGTGCGGTTTCCCAAGTTATGGCTCGTACCATCAAGTCATATTCGCGTTCATTAAATTTTCCATTAATGGTGTATGTGGCTTTCGAGGGGTACCGTGGCTCTATTTTTCTCTTATACAGACTACCTTCGACAAATCGGAAATGTAAATTATCCGAGGACTTCTGATAAGGGTCGCAGTCGACAATGTCTACCCAATGCCCTTTAGCTTGAATAAGATATTTTTTCGTAAAGAGAACTGCAAAGGACTCTTCAGTATTGGCATAGCTAAGGTATTTTTTAAGTAATTTTTCGTCCATAAGTTAAAATTGTTCCTTAATTTATATATGTTGCATAACGATTGAATATAGCCAATAAGTTGCCGTAAGGTAACTTATTGGCTACTATATTTTGTTGTATCTTTTAGTAGGTTTGCACCCCGAATTTTAATAACATTTTCGGTAAAACATCGTCAAGGTTAAATACTTCTACATCTGTCAGTTCTATTAATTTAAAATCATATTTTTTGTAAATAGCTTTTTTAGCTTCTTTTCTTGCCATATATTTAGGGTCATTTTCTAATCCCCAAAATTCTATATAAATTTTTCCTGTAGGGATATAAAAATCACAATACACCTCTTCTTCTATTGGTAGTTTTCTTTCATAGGCATGTACAATTTCAGCCATATAAAGCCAATTATCAATAAGCATCTCTGCTTTACTTCTAACCATATGACCATCTGTAGCTCTATGTTTTGCTATAAACTTTTCTCTAAAGTTTGAATCTTGAGAATCATCAATCTTTTGCTGTGTACTTTCGCCGGCTTCACCCTTGACTTCTTGAATAATAGACGAAAAAGCACTATTTGTAAAAATTGATTCATCCCATTCAACATAAGGTATTCCATTCTGATTATTCTCTTTTTGAATACCTCTATTCTTACTTCCTAGAATGGTTATCGTCCAACCTTTTAAATATTTTTCAATAAATCCTATCTCAGATAAAATTAAATTGATTTTTCTAGCTGAAAGGTTATATTTAGCTGCTATTTTTGTTGAAGAAAAAAACTCTTTTCCTTGCGTAATTAATTTATTTGGAATTTCTATATTCTCATCCCAAGCAATATATTCTCCGAATTTTGCATGATTTTTTAATGCACCACTGTTTTGTACGCCTAACTCAGTTAATTTATATCCATCTTCATTTTTTATAATGTACTTAGCTGATAATAGAAGTTCATCAAGTTGGTGTTTGCTGATAGATAGTTTTTTTGCTAGAGCTGAAGTAGAAATTAATTTTGAGCTTGACATTTTTCCCTCTTATTTTGAATTTGTTTGTTTTAGATACAACTATTTAATCAAACACATTATATACATAGCAACTTAAAAAAACAAAAATAACTTACATGTTAAATGTGTGTTAATTATTAAAATTTGATGAAAAATATGATAAATTTCAATATTTTTTAACTTTAAGAGAAAAAATACATATTATTCTTAAATATTTAGTGTGTGTTAAATGTCATATAGAGAGATAACATACAAAAGTGTTTGTTAATTGTTGAAAAAAACTACATAACAAACACGATGTAGCTTAAACAAGGTTAGAGTCATTAGTCCATTAGATTTTAATTAGTACTTTATGCTCTTGTGTGCGAGGGCTAACATTTGTGTGTCTCCTGAGCTGTCGCCATAGGCGTAGATTGTCTCATACTCATCAAGATTTAGATACTCTTTGATGCGTTTTGCTTTCTCTTCTCCATGGCAATTTGGGGTTAAAAATTTACCGCTAAATTTTCCGTCTTCAAACTTTAGTTCAGTAGATAGAAGCTCAATGCCGTTTTTATTGCACCATGGCTCCAGCCAACATCTCATGGAAGCAGAAACTATGATTACTCTTGAGTTGCCTTCTTGGTGTTGCTCAAGGACTTTCATCCTCGCTTCATCTATTATCGCATCGAGTCTATATAGGGAGAAGTTTTTTGCTTTTGCGCGAAAAAGAGCCTCATCCATACCTTTGAAAAATATAGCAAAAAGACGCTCTTTTGCTATTGAGTTATCTATTATTCTAAGTTTCCAAAGAGCTAAATCAGGGATAAATTTGAGCATATTTAGAGTGTATCTCTTTTTGCCAACGCTATATTTTAAAAACTCATCCAAAGAGTCTTTTGTGCTAAGTGTTCCATCAAAATCAAATAGGGCTAGATTCAATTAAAGTACCTCTCTTTAAAGTAGCATTTCCCGATGGGAAGCCATTGTGGAATGTTATAAAAGTGTTCATTTTGATACTCAAGATACTCTTTTTTATACTCATTATAGTTAAAATTCTTGCATGTTGCTGTGTAAAAAGTTGCACCGCTTAGCTCAAAACTGCTCTGCTCAAATGAGGAGCATACGCTTTGTAGTTGCTTCTCATTTATAGCATTTTTGTTAAAGATAGCAATGTCTTTACTCTGAAGCGTTCTTATATCTAAGAGCTTATCATCCATTCGACCATATTTTGAGTTGTTAAAGATAACATTTATCTCTCTTTTGCAGTAGTGTGAGAGCAGAGATGCAGTTGAATAACCAAGCGTAAAAATTCTCTCATTATCAAACTCTTCAAGTTTCTCGCAGAGTGCCTCTGGCTGGGTATACATAATAATGTCTGAGTATTTTTTATGCTCACGAAGAAGTGATGTCGGAATATTTAAAATAGTTATCAAGATTAGGATATGAACAGCGCTAAAGATAGCGTTATAACGGAAAAGTTTTTTTAGATAACTCTCATCCATAAAAGCAAAGAGCAGAAATATATATGGCACAAATATCAAAAACCAGTGAAGACCTATTTTATTTTTTAAAGAGACTGTCAAAAAGATAAAAAATCCAACACTTAAAATCGATACAAGAAGCTTTAGTAGAGTGTTTTTACTAAAAGTCGTTTTATATAAAAAGTACAATCCCCAAGGTGTAAAAATATATAAAATTAGTCCAAAATAGCCTAAAACAGTTCCAATGTTATAACCATTATTCTCTGTTCTTGCAAAGAAGTTAAAGAGGATATTGTTCCAGCAGCTATTATAGTTAAAGTAGAGGTTTTGAGCGATAAAAAGAGAGACAATAAAAGCAACGATAGAGACGCTCTTTATCGCACGGCGTCCATAGATATAAAAAGAGAAAATGAGCAGAGAAAACATCAAAAAAACAGCAAAATATTTACTTAAAAAGGCAGATCCCAAAAAGAGCCCAGCAAAGATGGCGTAAGATAGCTTCTCTTTTTGTAGAGAGTACAAAAACATAAGAGTTCCAAGTGCGCTAAAGAAGAGAAGTGATACATCATTTGTCATAAGCAGAAGTAACACATCAATAGGAGAAGCTAAAAAGATAAATGAAACTAAGAGAGCTTTATCTTTTTGTATCTGATAGAGCAGGGCTATTTTATAGATAACATAAGCAGTTACAAAAGTTGTAGCAACTGAAAAAAGCCTAAAGAAGATATGCGAATCACTAAAAAAACTCATCAGATATATTACCCAGCCAACCATGGGAGGATGGTCATAGTAGCCAAAATCCAAGTGATTTGCCCACTTTATAAAGTAGGCTTCATCGCCAGTTAAAGGTAGTAAAACAAGTATCGCTATCTTAAAGACAAAGATACCAAAGAGCCAAATAGCCTCTTTTTGATAACCTTTAATCATATGCTCATTTTCTTAAAAATAGACTCTGGTATATGTTTGATAACTAACATAATAAACATCCAGATGGTTTTTGTATAGAGTATGTTTCTTCCACGCTGTTGAGCGTTAAATATATCCTCTGCAACCTCTTGTGGCTGTGCTGTAAGATTTTGAGGCAAGTCGAGTGACTCGGTCATTTTAGTATTTACAAAGCCAGGTTTTACGCTTAAAACACTAACACCACTCTCATAGAGTCTATTTCTTAGACCACTTAAGTACGCAGAAAAACCAGCTTTAGCACTTCCATAGATATAGTTTGCTTTTCTGCCACGATCTCCTGCGACAGAGCTGACACCAACTATAAACCCGCGTCTCTCTTTTTCAAAATCATTTGCTACTATGTTTAAGATACTAAGCGCACCTGTATAGTTTACATTTATGGTTTGTAGAGTTTTGCTCCAATCTTTTTGAGCTACTTTTTGCTCACACATAAAACCAGCAACAACTATAACTCCAAGCGGTCTCTCGCTGAGTGAGGTGTAAAACTCTTCATGTGTATCAAAGGCAGTTATATCAAACTCAACCAATTTTACTTCCACACCGCTTCTTATCTCAATATCTTGTTTTAAATCCGCAAGAGATTCAGACTCTCTTGATGCCAAGTAGAGGTTGTAGCCATTTTTTGCATATACACGTGCCACCTCTTTTGCTATATCGCTTTTCGCTCCGATTATTAAAACATAACTCATATTTGAACCCTTTTTGATTGCAGTGAATTTAATTTTTTATCCATTTTATGCTCTTTTCTAAATGCTCTAAATTTCTCTATTTGAGGATAGCCCTTCTCAAATGTCTCTTTGCTTACTCGCACATCTTTTGTTAGATAAATTCTTCCGCCATACTTTAAAACAACCTCATCAAGCGTATCTAAAAGCTCAAAGAGTCCACTCTCTATCTTAAAGTCAAGGGCTAAAGAGTAGCCTTCAAGAGGAAATGAGAGGTAGTTTTTATTCTCTTTGCCGTATAGCTTTAAAACAGCCAAAAACGACCCTTTGCCTGAAGCAGAAATCTTTGTAAGAATCTCTTTTAATCCTTCATAACTCTGCTCTTTAGGAAGGATAAACTGATACTGCGTAAATCCGCCTCTTCCATAGATTTTGTTCCAATCTCCAATGGCGTCAAGAGGATAAAAAAATGTATCGATATCTACTTTTTGCTTTGAGATACCATCTTTTGCTTTTGCGTAGTAGAGATAGTTAAACGCCTTTACGCTTAGAGTGTTTAGCGCAAATGATGGGAAATTAAATGGAATGGTTAGCTTCTTTTTGCTTTTGTACTCCAAGTTGCCATCATCTGCAAAATCTCCAACCATTAAGAGACATTTTCCGATATCTTCATCCTTTGCCAAACAGTCTATCCAAGCCACAGAATAGGGCTTTTCTTTATGTGCTTCAAACGCTTCAAAGGTCTCTTTTAAGTTTTTTGTTTTAATGGTTGTTTGGTTTATATTTTTAGAGTTTATCTTCTTTAGTGATATTTTTGCACGTAGGATTACACCAGTTAAGCCCATACCGCCACATGTAGCTAAAAACAGCTCATCACCTTTTTTACAGCTCTTAATATCGCCATCAACACCCATGATAGTAAACTCTTCAACACACTCGCTAAAACACCCCTCAACGTGGTGATTTTTGCCATGTACATCACTTGCAATTGCTCCGCCAAGAGTTATGAGTTTTGTGCCAGGGGTTACTTTTAAAAACCATCCACGACTGACAAAAGCTTCTAGTATTTCGCTAAGAAGTACCCCTGCTTGAGCCTCTAGTATCCCTTTGTCTTCATCAAAAGATAAAAAGTTGTTGTATGGTTTTGCGTAGAGGAGATTATCGTTTAGTGCGCTATCTCCATAGCTTCTGCCATTTCCATAAGGTATAAACTCATCTGTTGTCTCGATATATGAAGATAGACTCTTATCATCCCTTAGTGCAAAGATTTTGTTTTGTATATTTGGAAACATTCCCCAACTAAGCAGACTCATAACTAATCCTTAAAGACAAATTTTTTATCAAGAAAATACTTGACAACGTAGCCAATACTAAGACCTATAACGGCACCTATGTATTTTGCATTTTCATTTACAAACAGAGTATCAAACCCAATCTCAAAACCCCAAAAGATAACAGTAGTAAATACTCCCATCAAAGAGTAGAGAAAAAACTTTTTACCATCATCTTTTTTACTCTTTGGTGTATGAAAAAAGATATATTTTTTATCAAGAATATACTTTAAAACCAAACCAGCAACTGTTCCGATAAACATCGCAATATAGAGCGATAAGAAGCCATCGTAGAGCATAAAACTAAGGTATTGAAAAGCTATATTTAGTGCAGTTGAGAGAACTGCAAAGAGTATATATCTAAATGCAATCATAAAAGTTTTACTACTATTAAAAAGCTAATGAGCCAGAGGGCAATAGTCAGTTTTAAAAAGGTGTCTCTTATAATTATTTTAGTTGGGCTACCGCTATCTTGTTCTACAAAAGTTATCTGCATATATCTAAGTATGCCAAGAATTACAAAAAAAGAGGTTATGTATAGGTGCTCTGTTCCTATCCTCTCTATAACCTCTGGTGATATTGTGTACTGTATGTAGCTAACGATTACAACTCCAGCCATAAGAACCATTGAGGCATTTACGAACTCAAGGTTGTAGCCATCTATGTTTTTTCTAGTCTCTTGCCCATCAAGTGATAGCAGTACATCATCTCTTCTTTTTGCAAGTGCTAAAAATATAGCAAGAAGAAAAGTCATAAGAATAATCCACATGGAGAGGTTTATGCCAGTTACAACAGAACCAGCGAAAAGTCTTAAAACAAAACCAGTAGCGATTATAAAGATGTCTAAAATAGCGATATGTTTGAGTTTTATTGAGTAGAAGATATTTAAAACAAAATAGATAAAGAGAACAATAAAAAGCTCAAAACTAAGTAAAAATGAGAGAGACAGAGATGTAAAGGATAGAAGAAAGATTAAAATCTTTGCATTTTTTAAAGAGACAGTTCCACTTGCAAGAGGGCGCTCTCTTTTAGTCGGGTGTGCTCTATCTTCATCTATATCCATAAGGTCGTTAAAGATATAGATACTACTTGCAATCAGAGAAAAAAGTACAAATGCGCCAAGGGTATTTATGTTGTCATGAGTATCTGTATATGCGAAAGAGAACAATAGAGGCATAAAAACAAAAAGATTTTTTATATATTGATGAATACGCAGCAATTTCAAGAGTTCGCTCAACTAAGACAACCTTTTTTTATGTAAATTATAGCATTTTATGAAATCTTCATCAAGGCTAGGCTTTTGTATGTTTTATAGAATTGGCTTTAAAATGTAGTATAATAAACAATCATACAGCTAAGATTTAACTTGTAAAAATCTCTCTGCATAATCAACATAAAAAGGAAAATTATGTCACTCAAAGTTGTACTATCTCACAAAACTCACTATAAATATGACAGATTTATTTCACTCTCTCCACATATTATCAGACTTCGCCCCGCACCACATAGTCGAACACCTATTGAGGCATACTCACTAAAAATTACGCCTGAAAATCACTTTATAAATTGGCAACAAGACCCATTTGGAAACTACCTTGCTAGAATAGTCTTTCCTGAGAAAGTAAAAGAGTTTGGGATTGATGTTGAGATTATTGCGGATTTGATATCTATAAATCCATTTGATTTTTTTGTAGACGATTCTGCACAAAATTTTCCTTTTACCTACAACAAAGAGCTACAAAAAGAGCTTGTTCCATATCTTGAGATTACAGAAGATGGAAAAAAACTTAAAAAATTTTTAGCTTCATTAGACTTAGCATCAAGACCTATTAATGACTTCTTGGTTTATCTAAACATAGAGATTTATAAACATTTAAACTACACAATTAGACTTGAAGCTGGTGTACAACCTTGTGAAATCACACTTGGTAAAAAGCTTGGAAGTTGTAGAGATTATGCATGGCTTTTTGTTCAGGCTCTTCGTCATTTAGGACTTGCTTCAAGATTTGTATCTGGTTATCTTGTGCAATTAAAAGCAGATGTTGAGTCACTTGATGGTCCTAGTGGTCCACAAGAAGACTTCACAGACCTGCACGCTTGGACTGAAGTTTATATCCCAGGGGCGGGTTGGATTGGACTTGATTCAACTAGTGGGCTTTTTGCAGGAGAGGGTCATATCCCACTAGCTTGTACTCCATCATTTGAGAGTGCTCATGCTATCGAGGGGCTGAGTGATAAGTGTGAAGCAGAACTTGAGTACTCAAACACGGTCACGAGAATCTTTGAATCTCCTCGCGTAACAAAACCATACAGAGATGATCAGTGGAGAGATATTTACAGACTTGGATTTGATGTTGATGCTGAACTAGAGCAAAATGACGTGAGACTCTCTATGGGTGGTGAGCCAACTTTTGTATCAGTTGATGATATGGAATCACCAGAGTGGAACACTGATGCTGATGGAGCGCACAAAAGAGAGCTTGCAGACAGGCTCTCTCGCAGACTTCTTTCTTCATTTACTAAAGGCGGGTTACTTCACTATGCACAAGGAAAATGGTATCCTGGAGAGCCTATTCCAAGATGGCAGACTTCTATCATCTGGAGAAAAGATAAGAAAAATATCTGGAAAAATCCAGAGCTTTTTGCAGATATGAATGAGAGCTATGCTTATACAAACGATGATGCTCAAAAATTTATAACCACACTCGCTCACACTCTAGCACTTGATAGCCAAAATATCATAAAAGCCTATGAGGACCCACTCTACTACATCATGAAAGAGGCATCTCTACCGATAGATGTTGATTTGAGTAAGATTGATTTAAAAGACCCTCTTGAGAGACAAAATATAGCAAAAGTTTTATCTAGGGGATTACATACTCCAGTGGGATTTGCTCTTCCTTTAAATTTTTTAAATAAAGAGTGGGTGAGTTCAGGATGGGAATTTAGAAGAGGAGAACTATACTTAATCCCTGGAAATTCGCCAATAGGATTTAGACTTCCGATGGATTCTTTGATGGAGAAACCAAAGCAAGAGCTCCCAGCTGGTTTTGAACCTGATCTTTTTGCAAAAGCTCCAAAACTTAAAAAGTATAGAAAAGATGCCAAAAAGAGAGTAGAGAACTCTAATGAGCTTCAGATAAAAGATAGCAAAAACTCAATCTTTGTAAGAACTGCTCTAAACATAGAGGTTAGAGATGGAAAACTATATATTTTCTTGCCACCACTTGACACAGTAGAAGCATTTTTGGAGCTTGTTGCGTCTATCGAAGCGGTTGCCAAAAAGTTAGATATAAAGATTGTTTTAGAAGGGTATGAGCCTCCTCATGATTTGCGTCTTGACACCATAAAAGTTACTCCAGACCCTGGCGTTATCGAGGTAAATATACAACCTGCAACTTCATGGGGTGACTTGAGCGATAATCTTTTAAAACTATATGATGATGCGAGAAAATCTCGTCTTGGAACTGAAAAGTTTATGCTTGATGGAAAACATACAGGAACAGGTGGCGGAAACCATGTGACGATAGGCGCTATGAAGCCCTCAGACAGCCCGCTTCTAAGACGACCTGAACTACTAAGAAGCTTGATTACATTTTGGCAGCATCACCCTGGACTATCATATCTTTTCTCAGGTGCATTCATCGGTCCAACATCTCAAGCACCGCGCGTGGATGAGGGAAGAGCTGAAAATCTTTATGAGCTAGAGATTGCATTTTCGCAGATTCCAACAGATGGGGAAGTTCCTTTTTGGCTAACAGATAGACTGTTTCGTCATATGCTAACAGATATCACTGGAAATACGCATCGTTCGGAGTTTTGTATAGATAAACTCTACTCGCCAGACTCTAGTTCTGGAAGACTCGGTATCTTAGAACTTCGTGCGTTTGATATGCCACCACACCCACAAATGGCGCTACTGCAAATGCTTCTTGTGCGAACTCTTGTTTCACTCTTTTGGAGAAAACCGTACAAGCATAAGCTTGTTCGTTGGGGAACTCAGCTTCATGATAAATTTTTACTTGAACACTATGTAAAAGATGACATCAGAGATATAGTTGAGTTTTTAAATAACGAGGGATATGAGTTTAAACTTGATTGGTTTGACCCATTTTTTGAGTTTAGATTTCCGCTTTATGGAATGGCTAGTGTTGAGAATTTTCATCTTGAACTACGAGCCGCGATAGAGCCGTGGAATGTTCTAGGTGAAGAGAGCGGCTCACAAGGAACTGCAAGATATGTGGACTCATCACTAGAGAGAGTTCAAGTCAAAGTGAGCAATTTTACTCCAGAGAGATATGTTCTTACATGTAACTCAGTTGTAGTTCCGCTAAGTCCTACTGGAATCGAGGGAGAGTTTGTCGCAGGAGTAAAATACAAAGCGTGGCAACCTTGGTCAGCTCTTCATCCAACTATTGGAGTTGATACTCCACTGGTTTTTGATGTAGTCGATAAATGGAACCAAAGATCAATCGGCGGGATGAGCTATTTTGTCTCACATCCAGGTGGGCGAACTTATGATACTTTCCCAGTAAACAGCTATGAAGCAGAGGCAAGACGCACAAATAGATTTTGGGATTTTAATCATACTCAAGGCGAGGTTGAATATATATCATCTGCTATCGTAAAACAATCAACAGTAGAGGTAAATGGTACAAAAAGAGCAGTGTTGGCAAAACAGAGTACAAAAGAGAACAAAAAGTTTTTATATCAACATGTATCACAAAGCATAGAGTATCCAAATACGCTAGACCTAAGAAGAAAGTGGGCAAAACAGTAACTTATGGCTCTTTTTGACTCCTATTTTTCAGAATCTTCTTTTGACGAGTTGTTTGATAACAACCATAACATCAGGGATTACTGGAAAGATATACTTAAAAATATAGAATTTGCTGGGTTAGACACACTAAATAAAAAACAAGCAGATATTGATTGGCATCTGCAAGATAATGGTGTTACATATAACATATACAGTAACGATAACAACATAAACCGCGCTTGGAGCCTAGACCCAATACCTTTCGTTATATGCGAGAGTGAGTGGGAAGAGATAACAAAAGGACTTATCCAAAGAGCAAAACTTCTAAATCTAATCCTAAGAGACATCTACTCCCAGCAGAGACTCATTAAAGACGGAATCATACCCGCTGAGATTATTTATGGAGACAAAGGTTATGCAACAGAAGTTTTTAACCTTGGGAACAGAGACAATTTCAATCTCTACTTTTATGCAACCGATATAGCAAGAGGTCCAGATGGCAAAATGTGGGTTATCGGAGATAAAACACAAGCTCCATCAGGGCTTGGATATGCCATAGAAAATAGACTAACTATGAACGTAATCTCTAAAGAGTTGTATCCAAATATCAGTACAAAAAAACTGTTTCACTTTATAGATGAATTTAAAGAGTTAATTAAAGATTTAGCAGATGGTGACACCTCATCAGCGGCTATCTTAACCCCTGGACCATACAATGAAACATATTTTGAACACGCTTATTTGAGTTCATTTTTAGAGATAGATTTAGTTCAGGGAGAGGATATTCTTAGTAAAAATGGTGCGCTATGGCTAAAGAGTTTGGGTGGACTTAAAAAAATAAATACACTCCTAAGAAGAGTTGATGATAGATTTTGTGATCCTCTTGAGTTAAATAGCAACTCAAAACTTGGCGTTGCTGGTTTTGTAGAATCTATGCGACAAAACAATCTAAATGTGATAAATCCAATAGGCAGCGCTATTTTAGAAAATGTTCAACTAAATCCTTTTATGAACAAAATCGCTCACTATTTTTTACAAGAAGAGCTGATTCTGCCTCAAGTTGCCACATGGTGGTGTGGTCAAAAAGAGGAGTTAAAATTTGTTATGAAAAATCTCAATCAGCTTATAGTAAAAAAAATAGATACAACGCAAGATAGTGTTGTTTATCTTGGAAAAGATTTATCAAAAAAAGAGCTTCTCTCTCTGGCTAAACTTATAAGACAAAATCCTAGCAAATATATAGCTCAAGAGGAGATAAGCTTCTCAACAACGCCTTACTATGGAGGTGGCAAAATTGAGCCAAGAAATGCTGTTATAAGAACATTTTGTCTAAAGGGCAATGATGGATATAGCGTTATGGATGGCGGACTTGTTAGAGTCTCTCCTATAAAAGATGCGCTTTTAGTATCATCACAAAAAGGCGGAACAAGTAAAGATTTATGGATACTATCAAGTAAAGATGAAGAGCACTATCAAGGTGATAACTCAAGGCATGAAAAGTATCTCATTACCGCTATAAACAATATCTCAACACTAAGAGCAGAAAATCTGTTTTGGCTGGGACGATACCTCTCAAGAGCAATTGATACTACAAGATTTATAGTGTATATTGTAAAAAAACTGACAAATCTATATCGTTATGAGATTTCAAATTCACAAGAAGCGCAAGAAATTTTGCAAAAAGCTCTAACGCACCTCACGATGACATATCCAGGGTTTTTAGACAATAATCAATCAAGTATAAATCCAACAGATGAGATTTTATCTGTAATTAAAAATAGAGCACATGGTGGTTCACTCACCTCTATAATCTATATGCTCTCAAATTCAAATATAAACCTAAAAGACCTTCTAGCTGTAAAATCAACTAAACTTTTGGAAAAAATTGGAAAAGATTTAGATCTATTTGTATCTAAAACAGATACTACAAGTATCGATATAGCCAACGAGCTCAACAAACTCTTACTCTACCTTATTGCCTACAAAGGGCTAGTTGGTGAGAGTATATTTAAAGAGCAGGGGTTAATCCTCTACGATATAGGCTACAAAATAGAGAGTGCTTCAACTCTTATCTCAAAAGCCAGATCTATGTTGTGTATAAAACTAAACAAATCAGTTACCTATGATGTCCTAGAAGCGATGCTAAACTCTATGGAGAGTATGAATGCATATAGAGCGCAGTATAAAAGCTCACTTATGCATGAGAATGTAGTGGAATTTTTAGTGCTAAATAAGCAATTTCCAAAGTCACTAGCATATATAACTACTAAATTGGCAGAGGAGTTTAAACAGCTTCCAAAGTCAAAAGATTATCTGACTGATTATGAGAAGCCAATCGCTGAGGCATGTCTGTTTTTAGATAAGTTATATATAGAAGATATTATGAGACTTCAAGATGAAGAAGTTGTATACACAGAGCTAGACAGCGCACTATCAAAGCTCTCAAACTATTTTTCAGAGTGCTCAAACGAGTTTACAAAAACCTATTTTTCACACTATGATGAGTAACAAAAATGATTTATGAAATTTACCACAAAACAACATTTAGCTATCAAAGTCTAGTAACTTTTAGTCATAACATAGCAAGAATAAAACCAGCAGATAGCGCATTTCAAAGAGTTCTTAGTTTCTCAATGGAGATAGAGCCAGAAGTTTTTGAGTTCTTTGATTTTGTAGATATGTTTGGAAATGCAAACCGACATATATTGGTTAGAGAAGCTCATCAATCTTTGAGTGTTGTTGGAAAGTCAAGGGTTGAACTGCTACCAGATTTAATGCAAAGAAGCATTAACGCTATCAAACAAAACAGTATTACTTATGCCAAAGCACTAGAGAGACTATCTAGTTTTCATCCAGATGATTTAAGTGCAAAACAGTTTTTATTTGAATCAGAACTGATACCAAATGCCTCTTTAGCAATAAAAAAATATGCTCTTGAGTCATTTCATAAAAATAGAGATATTTTTGAAGCAACTGAGGAGTTTATGAGTAGAATTTTTAATGATTTTACGTTTTTAAATGGCTTTAGCACTATTACTACGCCCATAGAGACAATCTTTGAAGCAAAAAAAGGTGTCTGCCAAGATTTTGCACAGTTTGCAATCTCGGCTCTAAGAGCGATAGGACTACCTGCAAAATATATAAGTGGGTATATCGAGACAAAGCCACCAGAAGGTGAGGAGAAACTTTTTGGAACAGATGCCTCACACGCTTGGTTTAGTGTATATATACCAAGTATGGGATGGGTGGGATTTGACCCAACTAACAACATAATACCAACGGATCAACATATCATTTTAGGCGCAGGAAGAGACTATAACGACATCTCCCCACTAAAGGGTGTGGTTTCAAGCAGTGGAGGCAGTCAGCTCTTGGTTATGGTAGATGTAAAAAGAGTGGATAGCAAGACGCTAATACAGCAACAGATGCAGATGCAAATACAATAATTGCGCGGTGTTTTATTAATCGCTCTTAATTATCCTAAAAGCTAACGCACCTTCTAAAATCAATCCATTTTTATAGCAACACACTATCATTCCATTACATGTAGATATAAAAGTATGTACAATTTCTCCATTTAGGGAGTGGACTATTTGTCCTATAACATCGCCTTTACTGATATAAGTACCCTCTTTTTTCATAGTAATAAAGATACCGCTCTTTGGAGCTTTTGCTATCTCAATATCTTCTTGTGCAGCGATAACTGACTCAAAACCATTTAAAACTCTATAATCAATAAGTTTGTTTTTACTAAGAAATTGAATAATTCCCTCAAAAATTTCATTTGAGTTATCTATATCAATCTGGTTCTTGTTTGGACAAACAATAGAGTAGGCCTTTGTCTCCCAAAGTTGCCAGTTATACTGAAGTGTTACTGTATCTACTGGGGTTAGCTCTCTATGATTTACAACTCTAAAGCCAAATGTTTTAGCACCCTCTATATCCTCAAAACCAGATTTAAAAAGTTTTACATATGGGATACAGTTAGACAAATCTTCTCTGCTCTCTAAGATAATTCCATAGGTATAACCACGAATGGCATCAAAGACTTTTTTTGCTATTCTCTGCGTTGTCTCGCCTAGTTCATAACCTGGGAACATCGTGTTTATGTTTGTCTTATCTAGTGGCCAAAATCTCTCATTTATATTTAGCGCATAACTGTTGATAGAGGGAATAACAAGTATATCTCCTCTTATTTTATCTTTATCATGAATCTTGTTTTTTAAAAAATCTACTAATTTTGAAGCACTATAAAGAGGAAGTATATTTTTACCCTCCATAGCACCAACTATGGCAACACTTGGGGCATATGGGTCGCTTCCCTCAAAGAGATACCCCTCTATAACCAAAGGAGCTCTATTTAAAGATGTAAAGTTTGCAATTTCAATTATCTTCATTTGTCTCTCTCTCCAAAGATTCTCGCAAGAAGTGAACCCTCATAAACAACTGGAAATTCACGAAGCGTAAAAAGAATACCACTATTTGGCGCGTATAGCGTATCTAAGGTAGCACCAGTCAGAGGCTCAACTATCGTGCCAATCTTCTCATTTTTTTTGATAATAGCGCAGTGGTCAAGTGCTGGAACAAAGAGCCCGCTTGATGGAGAGTTAAGATAAAATACTTCTCCAATTTCTGATAAAAAGGGCTCTCTAGCTTCAAATGATTTCTCTGTTGTTATAATTCCCTCTTTTTTCATAAGGTTTAGCATCCCACATAAGAGCTGTTCCCCATACTCTTTTGTCAGACGCATACCAACGCCCATCTCTACAACTAGAGTTTTTGTCCCGAGTGAGTTCATTGTATGCGAAAAAGTAGCTTCAAGAACCGTAACAGCGTCATGAATCCAGATAAAATCACAATTTAGCTCTTTTGCAAGAGGAAGTGTAAAGTTTGAAAACTCTTTATTTATTCTTATCTGTGGTATCTCTCTTAAGAAGATATTTGACGAGTGTATATCTATGGCAATATCACTTCCTTTTATATCCTGTACGAGAGCATGAACGAGTTGCCCAGGTAAAAATCCATCTTCTCCGCCTGGAAAAACTCTATTTAAATCAACCTCATAAAGAGGAAAACCTCTTGTTATAGTATCAATCCCCAAAGGGTTTACTGCTGGATATATATCTATAATTCCACTTATTGCATCTTGATTTTCGTTGAGCCAAGAGGTAAGGAGATAGATGGCATATTGACCCTCTAGCTCATCTCCATGTGTGCCACTGACTATGCTTATTCTTTTTAAATTATCACTTTTTTGAAGTGGTTCAAACCTGCTTCTTTTTATACTAAGTGTCTCACCAACTGGCAGTTGAGATGAGAATATCTCTTTTACTTGCATTATCATCCTACTATTATTTGTCCGATTCTTTTATCAATCTCTGCCATGATGTCCTCTTTCTCTGCATTTAGACTCTGATATGCCTCTACATCAGCTTCATTTTTACATAAGAGTTTTTTTATAATTGAATCTATATTTTTAACCACGACCTTAACTAGCTCTTTATCTGAATCAAATCTTAGATGAAAGTCTAGCTCTTCTACGACTTTGCCAAGCCTAAAAAAGTAATCACTTGATTGTCTATTTTTTCTTCTTGATAGTGTTCCCCAAATCTCACGAATGATAGAATCAGAAGAATCAATACACTGATGAGTTATATCTATCTTATTTTTAGAGGCTCTCTCAAGGATAGCATTAAGATCCATAATCTCTCCAAAAGCCTCTGTATCTATATGTGAACGACATATAATCGCATTTTCTCTTGCCATTAAAGTAAGGTTGTATATATTTGCTGAGTGTTCACCTAAAATCGCATTGTTTAAAAAACTTTGTGAATTTGTATATTTTAAATCTATACCAAATTTTTTATAAAGAGCAACTCCTTCATCTTTGTCAATGTCAATTACTGAATCGTAAGCTTTCATTACCAAAATAAAAGTTGAACCGATTCTCTCTAAGTATCTTCCAAGCCAGTATAAGTTTGTGGCTACATTTGCTGTTAATAGTTGTTCCATCTTCTACTCCATAATCCATGTATCTTTAAAACCGCCACCCTGAGATGAGTTTACTAGGTAGTTTCCAGCTTCAAGAGCATATCTTGTGAGTCCACATTCCCAAACTTTTACATCTTTGCCCATTACAACATAAGCTCTAAAATCCGCTTTTCTATCTTGCAGTTTTCCATCTATGTAGCACTTCTCATCATAAAACTCTACCAACTCCTGAGCGATAAATCTTCTAGGATCTGCTTTAATGATTAGTTTCAAATCCGCTATTTTAGTTGCCGTCATAGCGTGTCCAAACAACACGCCATATCCACCAGCTTCGGCTACATCTTTTATAACTAATTTTTCCATATTGTTAAAGATATAGTCCATATCCTCTTTGAAATATGGCAGATAAGTTGGTGCATTTTGAAGTATCGGCTCTTCGCCAAGATAGTATTTAATCATCTTTGGAACAAAATAGTATATTCCCTTATCATCAGCAACACCGTTTCCGATGCCGTTCATTATGGCTACATTTCCGCTCAGATAAGCCTCAACAAGGCCAGGAACACCGATAAGGCTGTCTGGATTAAAAAAAGATGGGTCTAAGAAATCATCATCAAGTCTTCTATAAACTGCGCCTACTTTTATAAGTCTTCCATCATAGTTTTTAAAGTACAACTTTTTATCAACAACTTTGAGCTCATGAGCGCGAACTAATTCAGCACCAATTTTATCTGCTAAATAGCTATGCTCATAATATGCAGCATTAAATCTACCTGGAGAGAGGACAATGTTTATCCCTCCACAGTTTACATAGTTCATGGCATCAGCTATATATTTTGGATACTGTTTAATTGGCTTGATTTTCATACTCTCAAAGAAATCTGGATAGATTTTTCTATATGTATCTCTGATTGAGAGTGGATAGCTAGAGCCACTAGGAACTCTTAAGTTGTCCTCTAAAATAACCCACTCATCATTTGCAGAATCTTTTACAAGGTCAATGCCATTTATGTGAGTTCTTATTTTTTGTGAGGGAGAAAAGCCTTTAAATTTTTCTAAGTAACCTTTGGCTTGAAGAACAAACTCTCTTGGTACTACGCCATCATTTATAATCTTCTCATCGGTATATAAATCCTCCAAAAACATATTTAGCGCAGTTACTCTTTGAACTAAACCTTTTTCTATTTTTGAAAAATCTTCTTTTGATATAATGCGTGGAACAACATCAAAAGGAAGGGAACGCTCTATGAAATTGCCATCTTTATATAGATTGAAATTTATTGCGAACTTGTCCATATATTTTTTAAATTCATCTATTTTTTTTCTATCTTGTTTTGAGAATATTTCCCAAAATTTTTCATGTGACTCTGTTGATTTTTCTAACAATGAACACCTCCAATTTATGACATAAAATAATTATACCATCATAAAATAAGAATAATAGAACCCCTTCAATCAATAATAAATATTTTATTACTATAGCTACACTCATTGGTGCTAAGTTTTTAAGTTAATTTTTTGATATAAGAGTTATTAAAGTAAGGCAATGTATAATTTTTTAAAATACAAATCTATATGATAAATTGGGTAAATTTTAATGTCTAGTAAATATATTTTAATTGATAAAAACATTATTCGAGAAGGCGCTACTTTTGACTTTGATATTTACTTTCCACCAGAGTCTACAACAGAGATAAAATGTTGTATAGGCAAGGGTTTTGTCGTAACATCTGAGAATAAAACAGTGTTGCAAGAGGTTGAAGCTCTATACGTAATAGATGCCGAGCATAGCGAGTATAAAAAGGACTATAAAACATATCTAGATTCAATAGTTAAAAGCAAGAATGTCAGTTTTGAAGCAGAATCTAAAGTTTTATACAAAAATGCCTCAAAAATCTTACTTGATTTTTTTGAAAATCCAGAAAATGTTACCAACTATGATTCTATAAAAAAAATAGTAGGTGACATTGTTGGAACAGTAGCAGATGAACACTTTAGAGTAAAGTCGTTGATGAGTGAAGCAACAGGTGATTATTATGTACATACACACTCTTTAAATGTAACTATTTACTCTTTGTGTTTAGGGAGTTGTATCGGACTTAGCAAAGATGAACTTCATGAGCTTGGCGAATCTGCAATGTTGCATGACATAGGAAAGAGTAAAATTGATTCTGCTATTATAGATAAAAATGGAAAGTTAACAAAAAAAGAGTTTGAAGAGGTCAAGAAGCACGCTCTCTTTGGGTATGAGATGGCAAAAAAAATTGGTATAAAAAATGAAAATATTCTGGCTGGAATAATATATCATCACGAAAAGATTGATGGTACTGGCTATCCTTGTGGACTTAAAGAGGAACATATTCCTCTTTATGCTCGTATCATAAGTATATGTAGTATTTTTAATGCAATAACAAGCAAAAGAACATACAGAGATGCTCTGCTTACTTTTGATGCTCTAAAGCTGATGAAACTTCAAATGAAAGATTATTTAGATTCTAAACTTATAAATAAATTTATCGAGATATTTAAATAAAAAAAGGAGAAATTATGAGCAGAGTTTTAGTGCCATTGGCAGATGGATTTGAAGAGATAGAAGCAATTAGTATCATAGATGTTTTAAGACGCGGTGGGATTGAGGTTGTAGTTGCTTCACTGAGTAGTAAAAATGAGGTTAAAGGTGCGCATGGCATTAGTGTTTTAGCAGATTTTGAGATAAAGAGTGTTGATACCTCTACACTTGATATGATAGTCCTTCCAGGTGGATGGGAGGGAACTCTGGCTCTTAGAGATGATAATAATGTGCAAAAAATAGTAAAAGAGATGGATAGAGATGCAAAACTGATAGGTGCAATTTGTGCGGCACCACTGGCTCTGCATAAGGCTGGAGTTTTGAAGCATAACTATACATGTTATCCAACGATTGAGACCCAGATAAGAGAAGATGGATTTAGTGATAAAGAGATGGTCGTAGAAGATGCAAATGTTATGACATCACGCGGACCAGCAACAGCTATCTGTTTTGGTCTGCAAATCGTTAAAAAACTAGCAGGCAAAGAGAAATTCCAAGAAGTCAAGAGTGAACTTCTGGCAACTTACTGTCAATAAATTTACACTATTTTTTGTATAAAGTTGTGTAATATTTATTTCTCGAAAAACAAAGTTTTTCGTAGCTTCAGGGGGTTGGAAGGGACATTTGTCCTTCCCACTAGAACGGACGTGTTCGTTTTAGTGTGTGTAATAAAATAGAAGATTTTTAAGAGATTTTTGCTCATCTAGGTTTGCAAACTCGCCTACATTTTCTAGCCTTCTCTCAAAGTTAAACTCAGGCGCAAACTCTTTAAAGAGGTTGATGATAAATTCGCTATCTAGCTCAGTTGAGTTTAGACATGCCAAAACTTGGGCATTAGGTGCAGCGATTTGAGAGAGTTTTTTTACAATTTTCTCATAATCTTTAGTCGCTTCAAAACTGCCTCTTTGAAAGGTTGGCGGATCGATGATGATGAGGTCGTATGGAGAGTTTTGTTTTATTTTTGAGAAAGATTTTAGTATGTTATATGGTAAAAAACTGACACCTTTTGGATCTATCTTGTTTAGAGAGTGATTTGCTTTACCGATTGAGAGAGAGCCTTTGCTCATATCTATGTTTGAAACGCTTAGCGCACCGCCTAACTTTGCTGCAACACTAAAGGCACATGTATAACTAAAGAGATTTAGCACTCTTTTATCTTTTGCATTTTCTCTCACAAACGCTCTGCCATTTTTCATATCTGCAAAGTAGTAGCTGTTTTGGTTTGAGATAAGGTTTAGTTTAAGCTTCATTCCATTTTCAAGTGCATAAAGGTTCTCATCAAGTTCTCCAACTAAAACCTCACCAAAAGAGCCTTTTTCATAGCGTCTTTGCACAACTAAGGTTTTATATCTTGAGGAGATAGTAAACTCTTGTAGCATCAAAATAAGCTTCTCTTCATCCTCATCTTTTGCAAAAAAAGCGACACTTAACACTTTGTCTATTGAGTCAATTGTAAGATATTTAAAACCATCATAAAGTCCGCCTCTGCCGTGAAATAGCCTCTTAAACTCCTCGGTTGCATCTTTAGAATTTTCTATCAGTAAGACCCTTAACTCTTCAATATTCATTTTTTTATCCAATAATTTTAATTAATAACTCTTATAAATTGTATAATTTTAACTATTTATTGAATAAAAGGCAAAATTTGAATAAAAAAGTTGTTGTTATTGGCGGTGGTTATGGCGGACTGCGTGCAATAGAATTTTTGGCACAACAGAGTGATATGGATGTAACGCTAATAGATAAACACCCATACCACTACCTACAAACTGAGGCTTATGGATATATAGCTGGTAGATTTGATTTGCATGACGTTGTAATTGACTTACAAGATTGGTGCAGTGGGTTTAAGAAAAAAGTGACATTTGTTTATGACAATGTTGTGAGTGTTGATTTTGAATCACAAAGTGTTGAAGTCTGCAAAGGGGCTTTCTCTTATGACTATCTCATAATAGCAACTGGCGCTAAAACAAACTTTTTCTCTTTTATTGAAGGCTTAAGAGAGCATAGTTTTGGAGTTAAGAGTCTTCATAGAGCGCATAACTTTAGAGCTGAGTTTGAAAATCTAATATATAAAAAACTTCAAAATGAAGAGGTGCAAGAGATAAACCTTGCCATTGGCGGAGCAGGGCTTAGCGGTGTTGAAGTTGCAGCTGAGATGGCAAATGTAGTAGAGGTCTATAAAAAAACAATAGGCAGCAGAGTAAATAACATAAAAATATATCTCATTGACGCAAGTGAGACTATTTTGCCAGGGATGAGTAGTTTCTTGATAAATAGCACACACAAAAGACTCGAAGAGTTGGGTGTAAATATTTTAACAAACGCTTTTATTGATAAGATGGATGAAAACTTTATCTACTTCAAAAATCAAGATGCTATAAAATACCATTTTATGATATTTACAGGCGGTATAAAAGCGTCTGATTTGAATGAAGCTATAGATGTAGAGAAAAACAGAATCTCTCAATTTATTCCAGACAAGATGTTAAATATAGCTCAAAGAAAAAACGTATTTGCCATAGGAGATTGTGTAGAGATACGTGACGCAACTGGCGGTATCCTTCCTCCAACTGCTCAAACAGCCGAGAGAAGTGCAGAATATGTGGCTGAGTCTATCCGTAAAAACATTGACAACAAAAGCATAAAACCATTTGACGCTAAAGTTCTTGGAGTCTTCATCGCTCTTGGTGGAAGATGGGCAAGTGGGGAACTCTTTGGAGTGATAAAAGTAAAAGGATATAGTGCGTATCTGCTAAAAAAAGCCATAACATACGCTTACTATTTAGGGCTTCGTCTTCGTATAAACACAGGATATAAAAATAGGATAAAAAATCCCAAGTAGTTATATCTTCTCCCAAAAACTCCCTTGAGGAGTATCCATAAGATTTACGTTATAAGCTAAAATCTCATCTCTTATCGCGTCTGAAGCTGCAAAATCTTTTGCGCTCTTTGCCTCATCTCTCATCTGTATAAGTGTTGCAATCTTTGTTTTTGTCTCTTCATCAACTCCAAACTGAAAGTACTCATAAGGATTTTTTTCGCCAAAACCTAAAAGCTTTTCTATGTATGAGAGATTTGAGAGAGTTTCGCGTTTTAGCTCTTTATGCTTTCCTGCGGTATCTAGCGTCTCATTTGCACGAGTTATCATCTCATCTATCAGCGCCAAAGAAGCAGAGATATTTAAATCATCACTAAGAGTACCAAGAAGCTCGTTTTGAAATAAAGTTTTCTCATTTTCATGAGTTAGCCCAAAGAGTCGCTTTTTAACTCTATAAACCTTATCAAGGCGTTTTTTTGCAGTTGCCAAATCTTCTTCATTAAAGTTAAAGTTGCTTCTGTAATGTGTACTAAGAAGATAAAAGCGTAAAACTTCTCCCTCATATATCTTTAGCGCATCTTTTAGAAAAAAACTGTTTCCAAGACTTTTGCTCATCTTCTCACCATCAATGTTTACAAAGCCATTGTGCATCCAGTAAGCTGCGAGTGCGTGGTTGGTTGCACATCTAGTTTGTGCTGCTTCGTTTTCATGATGAGGAAAGAGCAAATCTGCTCCGCCTCCATGAATATCTACTGCAAACTTTGCATCAGGTTTGCTTAAGTGCTTCTCTATCATAGCTGAACACTCTAGATGCCACCCAGGGCGACCTTTGCCAAAAGGAGAGTCAAATGTTACGCTATCATCATCCACGCTTTTCCAGAGTGCAAAATCCGCTGCGTTTTTCTTGTGTGATGAGCTCTCTACACGCTGGAGTTTATCACTATCATCTTGAACTCTTTTTGATAATGTGAGATATTCGTTATCACTTGAAGTATCAAAATATACATCCCCATTAGCTGTTTTATATGCATGTTTGTTATCAAGAAGTTTTTGTATAAGCGCATACATAGCATCTAGTGACTCTGTCGCTTTAGGCTCTATATTTGGGCGTTTTATGCCAAGAAGAGCCATCTCTTTATGATAAGCATCCGTATAAAAGTCTGTTATCTCTTTGATAGTTTTGTTTTGCTCTAGTGCTTTTTTGATGATTTTATCATCTATGTCAGTAATGTTTCTAGCATAAGTCACTTCATAACCATTAGCACTCAAAACTCTACAGAGCAGGTCAAAAACCAAAGCACTCTTAGCATGTCCTAAATGTGCATCATCATAAACAGTAGGACCACATACATAAAGTGAGACTTTCCCATCAACTTGAGGTATAAACTCTCTTTTTATCTTTTTCGCCGAATCAAATATAAACACTGATGAAATCCTTCAAAACTATAAGTATAATTGTAAAAATCGAAGAGCCAATTAAGAGATAGATTGCTTTTTTGTTTCGGAGTATATCAAAAAAATCTTTTACTCCAAATGCTTTTATGGTCATAATAAAGCCTATAAAACCGCTGATTGTTCCAGCTAGTGCTAAACCAGAAGCTCCTAGAGGGGTGATGAGAATTAGGGCAAATGCAATATAGAAGAGAAGAGAAAAGGTTGCTATTTTTGCGGCATGAAGCTGTTGTTCGTTTGCATATAACCAAAGTAAAAATAGTTTTTGAAGACCAAGCGGCAGAAGTCCTAACATGTACATTTGAAGTATTTGAGCAGTTACAAGCGTATCTTTTGCTGTAAATGAGCCTCTCTCAAATAAAAACCAGATAATCTCATACGAGAGGATATAACCGCCTATCGTACTTGCACTGAGTAGAGCGGCTAAAAACCAAAAAGCCTTTCGCATATACTCTCTTGCTTTTTTCTCATCACCATTTTTTATATATCTTGCTATTGATGGAAAGAGCGCTATAGAAGTTGCTATTGCAAAAAGAGCAAGAGGGAGTTGAAAAATACGGTTGGCATAGTATAGATAACTGATAGAACCAGTTGCTAGAAATGAAGCCAAAAACGTATCTAAAAAGGCACTAACTTGAGGAGTTGAGTTCCCCCACATAGCAGGAAAAAACTGTTTTTTAAATTTTTTGCTATCTTCTTTTATGAGATGTGATTTTTCTCTTATATATTTAAAACCGCCATATAAAGGTTTAAAAAGAGCTAGATTGTA
The DNA here is from genome assembly GCF_059705345.1 of Sulfurimonas limnophila. Classification (NCBI taxonomy): domain Bacteria; kingdom Pseudomonadati; phylum Campylobacterota; class Epsilonproteobacteria; order Campylobacterales; family Sulfurimonadaceae; genus Sulfurimonas; species Sulfurimonas limnophila. The sequence goes on along the minus strand of NZ_AP046127.1, from coordinate 1,343,012 downwards.
AAGAGCTATGATATGTGCTATTAGTTGTAAAATACCGCCAATAACTACACCAAAACTAAGATAGTAGACTATCTCGCTTTGACTTTTATCTTCACTAAGCAGTAACGCTATGATGAGCGAGATATTTAAGAGTGCAGTAGAAAATGCTGTTGTAGCAAAGTGGCGTTTATACTGAAGCATAGTGCTCAAAAAAGTAACCCCAAAGATAAGAGGCAAGTACCAAAAGTTTATAGCAACATATGGGGCTGATAACTCAATTGTCTTTTCATCAAACCCAACTGCGATTGCTGAGGCAGCAAGAGAGGGCATAATATTTACTAGCAGAGTTATAACAAGGATAATTGATAAAAATAGTAAAAATATATTTGCAGAAAAAAGAGATTTATGTCTTGCGTGAGCATAAGCGGGGATAAAAGCTTGAGTGAAAGCACCTTCGGCGAATATTCGTCTAAAAAGGTTTGGCAGTTTAAAGGCGACAAAAAATATATCACTATATATATTTGCGCCAAGAGCAGAAGCTGTTAACATGTCTCGCAAAAATCCTAAAATTCTTGAGAACAAAATTCCAAAGCTGTTGGTAAATATGGCTTTAAACATGGGCTTCTTTTGGGTAATATGATAACTTTTACGAAAGTTTAACAAATGTTTGATTAAAATGTAGAGTTTATTTTTTTTAAAAATTTAAAGTTAGGTTGAAAGTATGGGATTATTTGGTTCGAGTAGCAATACAGAAGAAATAGTAAAAACAATTCGCCCAACTGTTGTAAAAACCCAAAACGTTGCTAAAGAACTTATAGAAATAGCAAAAAAAAATGGAGTTAGTACAAGCAGTCTGGATTTTGACATACTAGATATACAAACATATACAAGAAGAAACAAAGAAAATGTCGAGCTGGAATGGGAAGCGATAAGCAGAAATGAACTACGAGAATTAGATGATGCTGCATCAATTTTAAATAAAGATTTTCAGATTAAGCAGACATACGAAATAGAAGTTTATTCAAAAAACGATGATAACGTTTTTAAAGATTTTAACGCTGCAATAGGAGCCAATGCTACTAAGTGCAAAGTTTATCTGAGTATAAAAGAGGGTTCGCAAGTTATTGTCACTCCAAGGATTGAAGAAGAATTTTTAAAGTATATAAATAAGAGCAAAGTTCGTGCAGGTATTTTGTTAGATATTTTTGATGAGATGGTTCCTGAGATAATATCTAGAGTTTCAGTTACTGCAAAAGTAGACGGAATTGTAAAATATGATAAAAACCAAACGATACTTATATCTGAGGGTTATGAACCAGCAGCTACTATAAATGATGAGCTCATAAAGCACTATGAAAAAGAGACTGCAACAGATGCGCATGAAAAGGTTGATTACTCTAAGAGAGGTTTTATTCACAGCGTATTAGAAGATGAGTTGCTTATGGAATATATAAAGCCAAAAAAAGGCAAAGCTGGAAGAAACTGTCGTGGTGAGTTTATGGAGCCCTCTGAGCCTAGAGTTAAATATGCACCTGACTTTACAGTTGATGAAACAATAGAGATAATAGATTCAAAAGATAATATTCTCTACAAGGCAAAAAAAAGCGGATACATAAGCTTTGAAGCAAAAAAATATCAGATAAAATCAGAGATGGATATTGGTGAAATATCTTTTAAAACAACAGGCTCTATTTTGACTGGATTGGATTCTGATGTCTCTTTAAGTGTCAAAGAGAGTGACTCCCAAAAAGATGCAATAGGCAACGGCATGGAAGTTGAAGTTAGCGAGATAGATATTAGCGGAAATGTAGGCCCAAACTCAAAAATACATGCAAAAAGAGCCACAGTAGAGGGACAAACTCATAAAACATCGCAAATAACCGCTAACAACCTAACTATCAATGTTCACAAAGGTAGTGCTAAAGGCGATAACATCAAGATAACACGCTTAGAACATGGGTTGGTTGAGGGAAAAAAAGTTGAGATTACTCAAGCTCTAGGCGGAAATATAAGAGCTAAAGATATAGAGATTGGTATCTGTACTTCTCATGTTAAAGCGACAGCTTCAAGGCTGATAGAGATAAAAAAACTTCAAGGAAGTGAAAACGTCTTTACAATTGACCCAATTTTACAACAAGAGAAGATTGAAGATTTTAGTGAAAATAAAAGTGAGATCAGTGAGCTAAAAACAAGTATCGATGATATTAAAAAAGAGATAGACAGATATAGAAAATTAGTTATAGACAACACGGACGCTTTTAATGAAGTCAAAAAAAGATTGATGCATTACAAAAAAAATGGAATTAAAATGCCATCATCTTTTGTGACTAAATATAAACAATTCTTAAAGATTCAAGAGTACTTGGAGATAATAACCAACGAGTACAAAGTTAAAAATGACAAACTGACTCTTCTAACGACTAAAACAGCCTCTTTTCAAGATAATATTTTTGATGCACGAATCATAAACAGAGATAGATGGAGTGGGCATAATGAGATTGTTTTTAGACTTGTTGATCCTCCAATTGAACTTAGTTACAAGCCAAAAGAGGGCTCTATGGATAAGGTGTTCGCAATTGTAGAAGATAAAGATGGAGTTTATGAGATAAAGGCGGTAAAAGAGTGATAGTAGGGGTAAGAGGAAAGATTGTTTCCAAAGAGCCTTCGTTTGTTCATGTAGATGTTAGTGGTGTTGTTTATGAAGTTTTTATATCATTGCAAAGTTTTTCTGCCATAGGTGGCGATGAAGTTAAGCTGTTTACTTCACATATCATACGAGAAGATGCGCAGTTACTTTATGGATTTTTAGAACTTAGTGAGAAAAAACTATTTGAGCGTCTTATTAAAATAAACGGAGTTGGTCCAAAAGTAGCGATGGCTATATGCTCTACATATACTCCTTCTCAATTTGCAGTTGTTTTGAACAATAAAGATATAACAGGAGTTCAAAGAGTCCCTGGTATTGGTCCTAAAAGTGCTGGAAGGATTTTAGTGGAGCTTAGTGGCTTTGATACTGAACTAATATCATCTACGGACGAACCAAAAAGCTTATCAGTTTCTCAAGCAAGTGAGGCACTAGAGTCATTAGGATTTAAAAAAGATAAAATTTTAAAAGCATTAAGTTCATGTAGCGCAGTTGATACAGCGACATTAGTAAAAGAGGCATTAAAGCTTCTCAAAACAATTTAAAAGAGGTATATATTGAAGTTAACTATTTTATTCGGCGGTGCTAGTTTTGAGCATGAAATCAGCATAGTAAGTGCAATTACACTTAAAGCAAAATTATCAAATTATGAGTTAAATTTTATTTTTTGTGATCAAGACCATTCGTTTTATCTTATTGATGCATCAAAAATGAGAGCTACAACATTTTCAAGAGGTGAATATAAAAAGATGCCAAAGCTCTCATTAGCGCATGGCTCTTTTGTTAAAAAGGGACTTTTTAGCTCTTTTGAAATTAGCGATACTGTTTTAAATCTTATTCATGGTGGAGACGGAGAAGATGGAACAATCGCTGCAATTCTTGATTTTTTCTCAATCAAGTACATCGGACCAAGAGTAGATGCGAGTGTCTTCTCTTATGATAAAAGATACACTAAATGGCTCTGCCAAGCAAGAGGTGTTAAATGTCTTGATTCACAAGAGTTAAGTTCAAGTGAACACTCAAATATAAAAATTGCTTACCCTATTATCGTAAAGCCATCACGTCTTGGAAGCTCTATTGGTGTTAGCATAGTAAAAGATGAGAGTAAGCTTGACTATGCCCTTGATAGCGCATTTGAATTTGATAACTCAGTTATAGTTGAACCATTTTTAGAGGGTGTAAAAGAGTATAACTTAGCTGGTTTTAGCGCAAACTCAAAATTTTATTTCTCTATAATTGAAGAGCCTCAAAAAGAGGAATTCTTAGATTTTGAGAAAAAATATATGGATTTTTCAAGAAGTGGAGATGTAGAGGGTGCTCAGATAAGCAAAGAGCTAGAGTTAAAGTTAAGAGCAAGTTTTGAGAAAATTTATAAAAATCTATTTGAAGGCGCACTTATTAGATGTGACTTCTTTGTTGTTAATGGAGAGGTATTTTTAAATGAGATAAATCCAATCCCAGGGTCTATGGCAAACTACCTTTTTGAAGATTTCGGGGGCTCTTTAAAACTCCTTGCAGATTCACTTCCTCACACAAAAAGAGCTAAAGTAAATTATGAGTATATACACTCAATATCTAAAGCCAAAGGAAAGTAATGGCTGTAAAGTCAATACAGTTCAAAGAGCATACTATAGATATAAGTTATGAGATATTAAATCCAGACGCGAGTGTAGATATGATTGTTTTACATGGATGGGGAAGTAATAAAGCTCTTATGAAAAAGGCTTTTGCTCCATATATGGATACATTTAGACATATCTATATAGATTTACCAGGATTTGGAGGCTCTACTTGTAATCTTGCGTTAGAGACGAAAGATTATGCAAGAATAGTCGAACTTTTGATGATTCATTTAAATGCTTCTAAAGATATTATAGTAGGTCACTCTTTTGGTGGAAAGGTTGCTCTTTTACTTGAACCTTCTGTTTTAGTTCTACTCTCAAGTGCAGGAATTTATAGAACAAAATCTCTAAAAATAAGAGCAAAAATAGCACTGTTTAAATTTTTGAAACTCTTTGGACTGAGTAAATTTAGAGAGTTTTTTGTAGCAGCTGATGCAAAAAAACTAAGTGAGCCAATGTATCAAACATTTAAAAATGTTGTAGATGAGGATTTTTCAAAAGAGTTTGCTTCTTTTGATGGAAAAGCTCTTCTGTGCTGGGGAAGAGATGATAGCGCAACACCACTAAGCAGCGGAGTAAAGATGCAAAAACTCATACAAGACTCAATGCTTAGTGTTTATGATGGTGATCACTACTTCTTTTTAAAACATGCAAAAGATGTATCACAAAATATACAAAACACATTTTTAAAAACATTGGAACATAAATAATGCAAGATTATGAAATTTTTATAGCATTTGTAACAAATACACTTTTTGTTTTGATTTTGGGATGGTACCTTATCACAAACCTTCAGTGGTATGATTATAAACTCTCTCGTGTGCTCTTAAAGCACCATAAGCCTCATTGGCATATTATCTACTTTTTTATTCCATTTATCGCCTACTACACAACTGGGAAATTTTTTATAATATTTTTCTTTTTTGCTATCCTACCAGCTATCTTTTTGTGGCATAAAAAACTAGATAAAAAACTTGTCCTTACTTGGAGAGTAAAGAGATTTTTGATACTTCTTATCTCTTTGGTACTTTTCCAAAATGTCCTCTGCACAATCAAAAATGCTTGTGAAGTTTATGGTGTCTTTATGCCCTTGTTTGTGGCTTATATCGGTAGTTTTGCCATAGAGAAGTTTCTCTTTACATCTTTTAAAAGAGAGGCAAAAAAGAAGTTGCGCAGTATGGAAAAACTCCAGATAGTTGCTATTACTGGGAGTTATGGCAAAACAAGTATTAAAAATTTTGTTGCTCAAATTCTTAGTAAAAAGTTTACGGTTTATGCAACTCCAAGAAGCGTAAATACATTAGGTGGAATCATTAGAGATATAAATGAGTCTCTGCCAAAGAGTAGTGAAATATATGTTTGTGAAGCAGGAGCAAGACAGAGTGGCGATATATATGAAATAACAACTTTTTTAGAGCCTCAAAATGTTGTTGTTGGTAAAGTTGGTTTAGCTCACGTTGAGTACTTTAAAACTCTGCAAAACATTATCTCTACAAAACTAGAAATTATGAAATCTCCAAGACTGCAACATGCCTTTATCCACACTTCAGTGACAAATGAACCTCATGATAAGGTTACTTTTTTTGGAGATGAGATACAAAATATAGATGCAAAATTGGATGGAACTGATTTTGAGATGAAACTAGATGATGGAGTTTTATCACTTCATACTGAGGTTTTAGGCTCATTCCAAACTATGAATATCGCAGTGGCAGTTAGAATCGCTAAAACTTTTGGCATGAGTAACGATGAGATAATAAAAGCAGTTAGAGATTTAAAACCAGTAGAGCATAGACTTCAGATGATAAAAGCTGGAGGAAAACTAATCCTTGATGATGGTTATAATGGAAATATAGATGGGATGTTAGAAGCTATCAGACTCTGCTCTTTGCATACTGGAAGAAAAGTCATCATAACTCCAGGGCTTGTTGAGAGCAGTGATGAGTTAAACCTAAAACTTATCGAAGCAATAAATGGCGTCTTTGAGATAGTTATAGTTACTGGCGCATTAAACGCAGAGCTTTTTGATAAAAACCTAAACGTAAAAAACAAGATAATACTTCAAGATAAGTCAAAGATTGAGTCACTTCTTGCATCACAAACAAAAGCAGGAGACATTATCCTCTTTGCAAATGATGCACCTAATTTTATATAGATGGATTTAATTTGATAGACAAAACCATAAAATATTTAGGCTATTTTACGGCTGTTGTATTGGCTGTTTTAGTTCTTCTTGTGGTTTATGATGCAACAGCTAGGTACATTTTTTCCACAGGCTCTGTTGCACTTCAAGAGCTTGAGTGGCATCTTTTTGATATTGTTATACTTTTTGCAATTGCATATACGCTTAGAGAAGGCGCACATGTAAGAGTAGATATATTTTATGCCTCTTTTAGCCAAAAAACAAAACTGCTTATTAACACTATCTCCTCTATCTTTTTTATACTCCCTTTTTCACTCTTAATTATTTACATCGGGATTGATTTTGTTTTGATGAGCTTTACTCAAAATGAGGCTTCATCAAACCCTGGAGGCTTAGAGTATAGATTTTTAGTAAAATCACTTATGCCTCTTGCCTTTGTATTTCTACTTCTTCAAGCTCTTAGGGATGCTAAAGATGAGTACATAAAATGGAGAAGCGAATGATAGCTCTACTTATGTTTGTTGTTGTTTTAACGCTTCTCATGGTTGGAGTTCCAGTTGCGTTTGTATTTGGAACAGTGTCAATATTTTTCGCCTTTTTTATACCTGAGATTGGGCTTGAAATCTTCTCAACACTCCCTTTTCGTATCTATGGAATTATGTCAAATACAACACTTATCGCTGTTCCTCTTTTTATCGCCATGGGTTTGGTTTTGGAGAAGTCACTTATGGCAGAAAAACTACTCGTTGCTATGAGTTCTGCATTTCGCACTATCCGTGGTGGTTTGGCTGTTAGTGTTGTGCTAGTTGGAGCAATGCTCGCTGCTTCAACAGGCGTTGTATCAGCTAGTGTTGTTATGATGAGTGTGATAGCGCTTCCTTTGATGCTTAGTTCAGGTTATGATAAAAGCCTAGCAAGTGGAACAATAGCTGCAAGTGGAACATTAGGTCAAATAATACCTCCTTCAATAATATTGATAATACTAGGCGATGTTATGAATGTGAGTGTAGGTGAGCTTTTTATGGGTGCTGTTTTGCCTGGATTTTTACTGGTCGTGCTTTACATCATCTATATTTTACTATTTTCATATCTAAAACCAGAAGTTGCGCCAATAGCAAAAGATGTTAAAGAGATAACGTACAAAGAGATCATAATGGCGATAATTCCGCCTATGCTTCTTATGCTATCTGTTTTAGGAACTATCTTTGCGGGAATAGCCTCTCCAACAGAGTCCGCTGCTTTTGGGGTTGTGGGTGCCCTTTTGCTCTCATACTTTAACAAATCACTAAATTTTGAGATGATTAAGTACGCGTCTCTTGGCAGTGTAAAACTAAGCGGTATGATTTTTATGATTTTGATAGGTGCAACAGCCTTTTCTTTGGTCTTTAACGAACTTGGCGGAAGTGATTTGATACTAGAATTTTTTTCTCAAGATATAGGAAATGTCTGGTTTTTTATAGCAGTTGCAATGCTCAGTATATTTATCCTTGGTTTTTTTATAGACTTTATAGAGATAAGTTTTATCATTGTTCCGATTTTAGTGCCAGTTATGAATGCTTTTGGGATAGACCCGCTCTGGTTTGCGATACTAATAGCATTAAATCTTCAGGCCTCCTTTTTAACGCCTCCATTTGGGCTCTCTCTCTTTTTCTTAAAAGGTGCAGCAGGAGATAGCGTAAAGACAATTGAGATTTACAAAGGCATCATCCCTTTTATACTTCTTCAACTTTTAGCGCTTATTTTAGTTATGATATTTCCAGATTTAGTTTTTGCTTTTGTTTAATTTAAACACAAAGAAGAAGTGATTCCTCTTTGTTACGTTAGCCGCTGAGGCACTAAAGTTAGCCTCTTGTGAGGCAGAGTATTTTAAGTAAAATAATGATTTTTTAACAAGGAAAAATAGCATGAAAGATATTTTATATGCGCCATGGCGAGATGAGTATATAAACGACAAAGAGATAAAAGGGTGTGTTTTTTGTCATATTAGTAAGCATGCTGAAGAAGATGAGAATCTACATGTACTTTATAGAGATGAGTTTTGTTTTATAGTAATGAACCGCTATCCATATACTCCAGGGCATTTTATGATTATTCCTCATCTGCATACTGATAAACTTGAAGAACTGCCTAGTGAAGTTTGGCTACACATCAGTGATTTGGCTCAAAAGTGCGTTCGTCTTTTAAAAGAGGGTATTGGCGCACACGGAGTAAATATCGGGATGAATTTAGGAAGTGCAGGGGGCGCTGGGATTGCAGAGCATATTCATATGCACTTAGTTCCGCGTTGGAGCAGAGATACAAATTTTATGACTTCTATCGCGCAAAACAGAGTTTACTCAACAGATTTTGTCAAAGTTTATAAAAAGATTAGGGATTTGATCCCGAGCTATATTAGCTAGGATTCCGCTTTGGATGGGGTAAAGGGATTCGAACCCCTGATGACTGGACCAAAACCAGTTGCCTTACCGCTTGGCTATACCCCAACAGTATAAACGCTTTTGCGAGGGTGGAATTATAAATATTCTACACTTATAATTAACTTAATAGTTGTGAAAAAAAGTACTATAAAAGTCGTTGCTAAAATGATAAAAAAAGGATGTATTATTGCATTAATATTTATAAAGCAAGAGGATTTTTATGGGAAGTTTAACAGTTAACAAGCAGAAATTAAAACGATTTACAATCTCCACAAAACCTATCATGGAGAGCTATCTCTCAAAACTAAGTGTGGATTTAAGTGACTACACTTTTGCTGCAAATTATATCTGGCTTGCGAACGCGAGTGGTTTTTATGCCATCATAAATAAGTCATTTTGCCTCTTTGTAATGACAGGAGGAGAACTAACGATGCTTCTTCCTCCATTGGGAAAGAAAAAAAACATGACTCAAGCCATGATAAAGTGTTTTGAAGTGATGAATGCAAATAACTCATCTCCATATTACTCTCGCATAGATTATGTTCAAAGCTCAATGTTGGAGGATTTTGTTCAAAGTGCCGATCAAGCCAGTAGTATGTTTGAGATGCTTGAGAACTATCTAGTAGAGAAAAAACTAGTTGATTATGTGTATGAAGTTGATGCTCTGATAGACTTGAGAGGAAATAGCTACCACACAAAGAGAACAGAGATAAATAAGTTTATGAAGTCTTATCCTGATTATGTGATTGAGAAGTTAGATTGCGATAAGCACAAAGAAGAGATAATGCATCTCTTTAATAAGTGGGTTTCTGATAGAGTAAAGTATATGCCAAAAGAAGAAGCAGAAGTTTTTTTAGAGGGAATTCATCAAGAGCGTCACGCGATAAAGCAGATGATTAAGCACTATGATGAGTTAATGTTAATAGGGCTTGTAATCTATATAAATGGCGAACTAAAGGGCTTTACAGTAGGTGAGCGCATAAGTCATGATACTGCAACTGTTATCATAGAAAAGACAGACTTTGAAGTACTAGGCTGTGCACAATTTATCTTTAGAGAGTTTTCAAAAATGTTAAAAGAGCACTATCAAGTGGCTTATATAAATGTTGGCGATGATATGGGGTTTGAAAATCTTCGTAAGGTAAAAATGTCTTATCGTCCATTTAAATTAATTCCAAAATATACTATATATCAAAAATGAAAATCCGAAAAGCAGAGCTTCTAGACACATCAAAGCTCTTTGCTTTGGAAGAAAAACTCTTCTTAAGTGAAAACTTCCCTCTCTCAAGAGCCTCTTTTTATTATCATATAAACAATAACATGCTTTTTGTAGCAGAGATTGATAGTGTAATAGTAGGATATATCTTGGTTTTGATAAAACGAAAAAATGCCAAGCTTTACTCCATCGGAGTTAAAGAGGAGTTTCGTGGTAGAAAAATAGCTCAAAAACTTTTAGAATTTAGTATAAAAGAGTTATCAAGTATTGCCCCAAAGGCTCTGTTTCTTGAGGTTAGAGTGGATAACATAGTTGCAATAAATCTTTATAAAAAAATTGGTTTTACTATAAAAAAAAAGTTAAATAAATTTTATCTTGATGGCTGTGATGCTTATTTGATGGAATTAAATATACTTGATAAAAAAAAGGATTCTTTTGAGTAGATATATTGAACTAGATCGTGATAAATTTAAACTCTCCTTAGAGAGAGATAGAGTTGCTTTGCTTGGGAGTGTTCATTATCTTCTTGGTATGAAAAAGTTATCAATTGAGGATGTGGTTTTTTGTACAAAAAGTTTTATACAGAGCGGGTATCTGCATGAAAGTGTAATCTTTCTAAGAGAGGCGCTTAAAATATATCCAAAAATTCCACATCTTTATAAAATTTTTATCAAAGTTCTATATAGGCTAAATCTGCTTGAAGAGTCGCTTGTGGCAGTAGATAAACTGCTAAATATATCACAAGACATTGAGACTTATATACTTCTTGCAAAGATTTTTGAAAAGGCAAGAGATTTTAAAAATGCTCTTGTTGTGTATGAAAAAGCAAAAAAATTAGATGAGAAGAATTCATCTCTTTATGTTTTTATCTCAGAGTTATATAAAAAAATAGGTAGAGTAGATTTGAGCCTAAAAAGCCTAAAAGAAGCCTCAGAACAATATCCAAATGACAAGGAGATGTTACTCTTATATGCGAATGAGTTGTTTCATCAGAATCTATTTTTAGATGCCCAAGTTATATATGAGAAAATAATCAACCTTGATGATAAATATATCTCCGCTTATGTAAATTTAGGAGTAGTAAAAAAAGAGTTAGCCCAGTATAGTGAGGCGCATAAGCTATATGAAAAAGCGCTTGAGCTTAGTCCACAAAACTCTGGAGTTTATAATAATCTTGGAGTTTTATATAAAGTTGAGAAAAAATTTTATAAAGCTTTTGTGAGTATAAAAGAAGCAATAGCGTTAAATCCAAAAAGTGCAGATGCTCATGCAAATATGGGCGCAATCTTAAAAGAGACAAATAAGCCAAGATGGGCTTTAAAGTGCTTTGAGAGAGCAATTTCATTAAATCCTATGCATATAAATGCAAACGTTGATTATGCGATGGCAAATCTACTTTTGCAAGATTATAAAAAAGGGTTATTTCATTATGAACATAGAGTAAGAATGAGAGAATTTTTACCAAAATTTATAGGATTAAATCCTGCAAAAATGTATAAAAAAGGCATGGATATAAGAGATAAGAGAATTTTGGTTTTTTCAGAGCAGGGTTTTGGTGACACCTTGCAATTTATTAGATTTATAAAGCTTTTACAAGAGCGTGGTGCTTTTGTCATTCTAAGAGTAAAAAAAGAGCTAAAGAGGCTTTTTGAGCTAAATTCTATTGCTGATAAGATAATTTTAGAGGGTGAAGATGAAGAGTATGATTATCATCTGCCACTTCTTAGCATACTCTATCTTTTTGATATAGACCCAAATAGCAAAGCTTTAAATCTTCCATATTTAAAAGCCAAAACAGAGATTAAAAAAGAGAGTAAAATAAGAAAAATAGCTTTTTGTTTTGGAGGAAGTCAGACGCATAAAGGGCATAAATATAGATTTATAGAGCCTCAAAACTTTGAGTTTTTAACAAAATTAAAAAATACCAAAGTGTATTCATTGCAGATTGGAGAGGAGAGTAAAAAGCTAAAAAAATGTACTTTTTACAAAAATATAATTGATAAAACTGATGAAATAGATGATTTTTATGATACATCATTGCTTCTTAGTGAGATGGATTTGATTATCACTTCAGATACCTCAGTTGCGCATTTATGCGGAGCTATGGGGATAGAGAGTTGGCTCTGTTTGCCAACAAACCCAGATTGGCGTTGGGGCAGAGATGGCAGTAAATCATTTTGGTATCCAAGTATAAAAATATTTCGTCAGGATAAAAAAGGGAGCTGGGAGAGTCTCTTTAAAGATATTCAAGATGAGTTAAAGAATAGATAAACACAATAAACAGCCATTTTAGGGTATAATCTAGTACGTTTGCATAGTTTTTTCTTGATAAATGGAGAGATAAAATGTCACTAGACTTAAATAGTAAAAATATCGAATATAAAAATAATAAAGTTATTATAAAAGCGCTGCCTGAAAAAGGTGAAAATTTATCAGTATTTGTCAGACCTGGTGACGAGGTTGTATTTGACATAAAGGGTATAAATCCTGATAAGCTAGAGTATCTTCTTGTTGGCGGAGATATAGTTGTATCTTTTCCTTCGTTAGGCTCTCTAACCTTTGGAATGCTCGGCATTATGGGCTTTAGCAATAATCCTCCAATATTTAACTATGGCTCAGGCAAGATAATCTCTGTTGATAATATTCTCTCAAAAATTCAAGAAGTAAACGATCTTCCCCTAGAATCAATAAATGCAAGTTTTATGATAAGAGTAAGCAATGTCGATGAAGAGACAGGGCTTATGAATCAAGAGATACCTGCTCCTTCAACCCCTCAGGTTATAGTTATTCCACAGGCTCAGGTTGACTCAGAACAAGAAGTGAAGCTTGAAGATTTTGTTGCAATGTACAACGATAGAGAACAGGCTCAAGATGAGAGTGTAAATACGCAAATAAATAAAAATACAAGCACCTCTTCTATCACAAGTGCTGGTATCTCAGATGTTACGGATGCTGCTCAAGCATCACTAAAATTCTCTATAGGTTTTTTCCAAACAGATTATGAGATAGAGCGCTCATCAGACCCACTCACTCCAACAGAAGTTTTGGGCGGTGGCGGAAGCAAACTTGGGAATGTGAGCACAGCTCCTTCTGCGCAGATAGAGCCTCACACCATAGATTTAAGTGATGAGTATAAAGAGGCTGTTATCTATGCGGACAGCCCTGATTATTTTGGGAGTAACGGCGAATTTATTACAAGAGTTGTAAGAATAATTCCTGAACAGCCAGAGGGATTTCAGGTCACATCTATCGATATTAGCGGGTTACCAAATAGTTTTGAGATAATTGATGCTAGTGGTTCTGGAGCTTTTCAGTCACTAACAAGGGATGTAAATGGCAGTGGCGGATTTGAAGTAGTCACAACCGAGAGCGGAACTGCACTGGAGTTTTTTATAAAATATCCATCAAATACGCCAGTGGACTCTTTTTCACTAAATGTTAAAATCACTTCAGAATTTAGTATAGACAACCTTGAACCTGGCCGTACAATAAAGACTCCAGATTTAACCATGCTTATAGAGCAAAACGATATAAACCTTCAAATCAAAGAGATTACAACAGCAAGTGATTATGTCTACCAATCACAAGCTGGAGAAGATGGCTATATCTTAAACAGCAATCTAAATAGAAACATTGTCTACACTTCACAAGGCAATTCTACTGTTTATGGAGGGGTCGTTACAGATACAATCTATGGACAAGCAGGAGATGATTCTCTTTATGGAAATGCTGGTAATGATACTCTTAGCGGCGGAACAGGAACGAATTATATAGACGGTGGAGTTGGAACTGATACTCTAAATTATGATTTTGTTGAGCGTTTAAGCGTGACTGATGCCGTTGAGGTTAGAGACCTTCTTACTACAAATGAGTTTGGGCAACTTATCACTATCTTAAATGAGGGTGTTAATATAGACCTTGATACTGGAAGTGCGTCTGGAATTACTGCAGATCAAGATTACTTTAGTGCTATCTCAACAAATGCTCCATCAAGCGGTATCGCTGATTTTAACAGACTAATGCCTACTTTTGCAGATACTTTTATAAATATAGAAAATATCAACGCAACAAATTACAATGATACCATTTACGGTAATGCCCAAAACAACGCATTAAGAGGTTTGTCTGGAGATGACTATATCTATGGCGCAGGTGGTAATGACACGCTAAGCGGTGGTGATGGAAATGACTACTTAGAGGGTGGAACAGACGCCAAGATAGGCACAAATATCGGTTCTTTAATGGATATTTCAAATCTTTCACATCCAGATATAAGCATAGTAGATTTATATACAAATTTTGGTGATTTTATAGATGGTGGAGCTGGTGAAGATACGATAGGTTTTGAGCAGATAACTTCATCCACTTCAAATGGTGTTAAAGTATTTTTAAACACTGAAGATAATGGACAAAGTAACGAAGCTGGTATAGCTTATGGCGCAGATACTAGTATGGGCGTCGATTTGATTATGAATGTTGAGAATGTTATCGGTTCAAACTATGATGATGTTTTAGTTGGTAACAGTAGCAACAACACTCTGCGTGGACTTGGCGGAGATGACACAATCGCTGGAATAGGCGGAACAAATTATCTATATGGATTTAAAGAGGGGTTTAGTGTATCTCAGATTATAGATATGGTGGGCAATGAGATAACTTCAGCATACTACATTGTTAACGGCAGTGATACGTTTGTTAGAGTAAACAACGACAGAGATGTTTTAAAAATATCTTCTAATCAGTACACACTTTACAAAGATGCTATTACCTCGGCGGATGGTACAACTTTTACGTACGATTTGAGCGCTGTTGATGCAGATAACACTATAAACATGCGCTTAACCTCTATCATAGAAGCTGATAAAAATGACTCTTTTTACAGCGATGGAGATGACTATCTTCTTGGCGGAAATGGAGATGATTATATCTATGGAAACAAAGGTGCTGATACACTAAACGGCTCTTTGGGAAATAACTATCTTGATGGTGGCTCAGGTATTGACAGAGTTCAGTTCAGTGCAGTTGGGTTAAATAGAGTTGTAGTAGATTTGGAGACAAGTTCTGGCAAAAAGTATGATAGTGCATCTGTTCTTCTGGGAACAGACACTTTAGCAAATATAGAGATTGTTGAGGGAACAAGTGGTAACGACACACTTTTAGGCGATAGCAACAACAACACTCTTCTTGGAGGAGCTGGAGATGATACTTTAGCTGGACGTGGAGGGTCGAACTATCTTGATGGAGAGAGTGGAAACAACTGGGTAAGTTTTAGTGATTCACAATATAGCGCAGTCGTTGATTTAGGAGCAAATCCAGCTTATGGAGAAGCTGTTATAAATGGCGCTACATCAGTTTTATACAATATAAACAATATTATAGGTTCAAATATTGCAGATACTCTAAGTGGTAACGCTAGTTCAAACACTATCCTTGGCGGACGTGGAGATGACACGATAAGCGGTAAAGAGGGTAGTAATGTCTTAGATGGAGAAGATGGCACTAACACTTTAAGTTATAACTATTTTGACAATGGCGGAGGAACAAATGGACTTACTATCAGCCTCTCAAGCTCTACTGTAAATCACAACTCATATACAGACTCAATAGCAAACTTTCAAAATCTAATCGGTACAAACTTTAATGATATACTCACAGGAAACGCTCAAAATAACACTATTTGGGCTGGTACTGGAGATGATACTCTTGTAGCAAGTTTAGGAAATGACCGTCTTATCGGAGAGGGAGGAAGTGATACTGCTGATTATAGCGGTATAAGTTCTGGAGTATTGATAAACCTTTTAGCAGGAACTGCTCAGGGTGCTGGAAATGATGTTTTAGAGAGTATTGAGAATGCAGTTGGTGGAAGTGGTAACGATACGCTCATAGGTAGCAATGCGTCAAACACGCTCTCTGGTGGACTGGGAAATGACAACTTAATAGGAAATCTAGGAAGCAACACTCTAGATGGTGGAGGCGGAACTGATACAGCGGATTATAGCTGGACAACAACAGGTATAAATGCACAGCTAGCAGATGCTCCGACAAATGGCACAGCAACAGGAACCAATGTAAATGGTTCAGGATTTGGTATATCTGATGCTCTTATAAACATTGAAAATATCATCGGCGGAACAGGAAATGACACTCTAAGCGGTAATGCTGGAAATAATATCATCTGGGGTACAGCGGGAGCTAATATTTTAAGCGGTGGAGCTGGAGTAAATACTCTCTTTGGCGGAACTGGAGATGACATTTTTATCGGTGGCAGTGGAAGTGATGATATGCGTGGAGGCGGTGGTAATGATACACTTACCTATGAAAACATCACTACTTCAGTTTCTGTAAATCTTGGGGAAAACAGAGCAACTGGAGCAGATATATCAACAGATACTATCTCTAATATAAACAGAGTTATCGGTGGCAGTAACAACGATACTCTAATCGGAAATAACTCAAACAATAGTTTAATAGGCGGAAGCGGTAATGATACTCTTTATGGCGGAAGAGGCAATAACTTCTTAGATGGAGGAGCAGATAGAGATATAGTAGATTATCGTGAATTTAGCGATAGAGTAGTAGTAAATTTAAGCTCATCTAACTATACAGATACAACAAGCGGCACAACGGTAGCTTCTGGTACATCACAGCGTTTTGGTGTTTATGAGGGCGTTGATACATTAACTAATATAGAAGATATATATGGTTCAGCACTTGATGATACACTTATAGGAAATACACAAAACAACATTATTTACGGTGGGGCAGGACGAGATACAATAGAGTCAACAGGAAGTAGTGGAGCTGGAGTAAACTCTCTTTATGGAGGAGATGATAACGACACAATCATCGCAGGGGCTGGAAATGACTACGTGGATGGCGGAGCTGGTGTAGATACGCTTGACTTTAGTGACTTTGCTGCAACTTCTGGTATCTCTTTTTCACTGCAAGATGCAGGAAGTCGCTCAGGCTCTTTTAACAACAGCGCACAGCAGGTTGTAGGCGGAGGCTTTGGTACGTTTAGCGTTGTCAATGTTGAGAAAATCATTGCTACTGCTGATAATGACACTCTTGAAGGTAAAGATAATCAGTCCGATACAATCATGGCTGGAGCTGGTAATGATACACTGTATGCCACATCAGGAAATGATGTTTATAATGGAGAAGCTGGATTAAATACGCTTAGTTATAGTAACTACTCAGGTGCTATTAGTGCAAATTTGGGTACTGGAGAGATTAACGGTGTAGCTACTGGATATGACCAAGTATCAAACTTTATTCATCTTATTGGCTCAACTGGCAATGATACTATTTTAGGTAGTGCAACTGCAAATAACACCTTAGATGGTGGTGCTGGAAATGACACGATTGATGGTGTCGCAGGAAATAATACACTCATAGCAGGTACAGGCGTTGATACGCTCATAGCAAGGGCAGGTAGTGATGTTTATGATGGAACAGGTTTAGGGGATGATACTGTTGATTACTCAAACTTAACGGGGCCGATAGATATAATTTTAAATAGTGCAGGTAATGCAACCATAAATGGAGGTTCTACCTACTCTCACACTCTTACACAAATCGAACATATCATAGGTACCACTGGAAATGACACTATTGTAGGCGATGGCGTTAGCATAAATACCATCAATGGTTTTAGTGGAAATGACATACTTCAAGGCGGTATGAGTAGTGCGGATGTTCTTATCGGTGGAGAGGGAGACGACACCTTTATAGCTAGTAGCGGAGGCGACAACATAGATGGAAGTGAAGGAAGAAATACACTGCTTTATAACACAGCCACAGTTGATGCCGTTGTTGGTTCTACTGGCGTATATCTTGATCTCTCAGCAAACAGAATTTACAGAGATGGTTTTATAACTGATGCAACACAGTTAAACGCTACCGTTGCTAATATAGATACGATTTATGGAAGTAGCCATAATGACACGATTTATGGCTCAAGCACAGATAATCTATTTTACGGTGGAGTTGGAAATGACATTCTTTGGGGAAGAGAAGGCTCAGATACTCTATACGGTGGTGCTGGAAATGATACACTAGATGGTGGAGAGGGTGTTGATATTCTTTATGCAGAGAGTGGAAACAATAGACTTCTAGGCGGAAGTGGCAACGATAGTATTTACGGCGGTACAGGAAACGATACGCTAGAAGGCGGTGAGGGAGCTGATATTTTAGATGGAAGCTTAGGTGGAAATAACACTTTTATAGGCGGAGCTGGTAATGACATATTTATCGGCGGAGCTGCTAGAGATATCTTAGAGTACTCAAGCTCACTAAGTGCCATAAGTGTTGATTTAACAGCCAATACTATCACAAGCGATTCAGAGGGAGTTGACACCCTAAGCACTCACTTTGAGATGATAAAAGGCTCAAACTTAAATGATACGATAGATTTAAGAGGGGCTTCTACATTTAGCACTATCATTGCAAATGGCGGAAATGACACCATATATGCAAGTACCAATAATGATACTATTTTTGGGGGAAATGCAAATGACCTTATCTATGCAAATGCTGGAAATAACTCATACTATGGAGGAAATGCTACTTTTGATGGAAATGGAGACATCATTGGAAGCAGTGCAAGTGGAGATGATAGAGTAAATTACTCACTGGCTACTAGCGGTATAAATGTAGATTTAAGTATTACAGCTAATGCTACTACAAATAATGTAACAGCAAATGGTTTTGGAGGCGCTGATAAACTCTTTGACATTACTCGCATCACAGGTTCTAATCTGGGAGATATTATAAAAGGTTCAAGCGCTTGGAATGAGATTAGCGCAGGTGCAGGAGATGACTGGATTATAGCTACTGATGGTGGCGATACTATAAGAGGTGGCACAAATACAGCTTGGAACGGAACATTGTCTACTGGGGATTGGCTAAGTTTTGAAGATGTTGGTTCTGGAATTGATGCTACTATGACGGCAGGAGCTATTACTGGCGGACTTGGAACAACTACTATTTTTGAGATAGAAAACCTCTTTGGTTCAGACTCAAATGATGTTTTAAGAGGAGATAGCACCAACAATACTCTGCATGGAAACAGCGGAAATGATGCTATATATGGAGTAGCAGGAAATAACTTCCTAATCGGTGGTGCTGGAGATGATACTTTATATACAGGAAGCGGAATAGATAAGTATGACGGTGGAGATGTTTCTGTTGGCAGTTATGTCTCTGCTGGGTCTAATGGAGTAAATACACTTAGTTTTTACTACTCACCAATTGGAGTTAGTGTTGATTTGGGCTATGCTAATGGAGATGGCACTTTTGGTAGAGTTTTAAATGACGGATATTCAAATGTAGAGACATATATAAGAAATATCAACAATCTTACAGGAACACTTGATTACTCAGATACACTTATAGGAAACTCTTCAAATAATGTCATAAGAGGACTTGGCGGTGCTGATATTATTGTTGGTACAGGCGGGGAAAACACGCTCTATGGTGGTACAGGAAACGATACTATAACAACTGCAACTATAAAAAATATTGGCAATAGAGGGGATGTTGTATATGGCGGAGAAGGAACAGATACTCTAATTGGCTCATTTAACAATGATTTTTTAATTGGCGGTACAGAAGCTGGTGCAGATGTTGAAGGCGACTGGGTAAACTACTCTGCAATGGCACTAAATGGCGGTTATGGAGTCTCTGTAAATCTAAATACAGTAGTTACTTTTACTGATAGTGTTGGCGATAGAGGATACCTTGATGGTAGCTATTCACAAATATTTGAGCTTGATGGAAGTGGTGCGCTTAGTGCAAATTTTGACTATGTAAAACAAGTAGAGCATATCGTCGGAAGTAGCGGTGCAGATCAGTTGATGGGTAATCATTTAGAAAACAACACCATTATGGCTGGAACTGGAGATGATACGCTGTTTTTGAGCAGTGGACAAGATTATCTCGATGGCGAGGGCGGAAGCGACTGGCTAAGTCTAGAAAATATGAGCGGAGCTATTTCAAACTTTGACTTAGAAAATAACAATGCAGGGGATAGCAAAGTTTATAATATAGAAAATGTTATAGATTTTAACGAAGTAAGAGGTCAAACAGTTTGGGGAACAAACAGCGCAAATACTTTTATAATGTATGGCGGAGACGACTATGCTCTTGGTAGAAGTGGCAATGACATCTATGACATGGGTGATGGAGGCGACAGAGTTTCAAATAACTACGGAAGCGACACTATCATAGGTGGAGCTGGAACTGATATACTAGATATGTATAACAATCTTGGCTCTTCAGTAGGCTCAAGAATCATATTTAACAATATCACAGCTGCTACTTATAACGGCTATGCAACTGGGGGCGCCTCGTTAGGCTTATCTAATCTATCAGTTGTAACTACAAGTTTGGCTATCTCTGGTTTAGTTACACTCGCAGATGGAGATTATACTTTTTATAACATTACTGATGGTCGTGGATTTACAGATTATCTATATCAAGATGGAGTAAATCCAGATTTTGAGAACTTTACATTGGGTAATGTCGCTGATGTATTTAGTGGAAGTGATTTATCTGAAGTTGTAAGCGGAAATGGCGGAAACGATACTATCTTTGGTAATGGCGGAAATGATGTCATCTATGGCGGAGATGGTGATGATACTATTTTTGGAGTATCAGGAGTCAATGTTTTAGAAGGCGGTGCTGGAAATGACCTTATTTTTGGCGGAAGTGGCAATGACACTATTCGTGGTATTTCTGGATATAACACACTTTATGCAAAAGCTGGAAATAACACCGTAACAGGCGGAAGCAATAATGACACTATCTTTGCTGGGACTGGACGAGATACAATAGATGGCGGTAATGGAGTAGATACTCTAAAATTTGATAGTGGCACACAGGGCGTTTTAGTAAATCTTGGAAGTGATGCTTATGGCGGAATTGCTGCTGAGAGCTTTATAAATTCATATCAAAGTGGAGGCTCTAATCAGATAGGTAGTGTGATAAATATAGAAAATGTCTATGGCACAACTTATGCAGATACCATAAGAGGAAGTGACGCTAGAAATATCATATATTCAGGTTCCGGTGATGATAGAATAGTTGCAAGTCTTGGAAATGATGAGATTCATGGAGAGGTGGGTTCAGATTGGTTGGATTTTAGTTTGATTACAACTGTAAGTGGTGTTAATGTTGACCTTATGACACAAAACAATGCTGTATTTACCTCTGGAGTCGATGGGTATAATCAAACACTATTTGGTATAGAAAACATCGTAGGAACAGCTCAAAATGATACTTTAAAAGGTGGTTTGGAAGTAAACAACACCATTTATGGTGGCGATGGCGATGATAAGATATACGGTATAGGATACGCGAATGTTTTAAATGGAGATGGTGGCAATGACACCATATACAGTGGAACTGGCAATGATACTATTGATGGCGGAACTGGAGTAAATACGGTTGATTACTCATACTCAAATAACATAAGCGTTCAGGTAAATATCAGTGGTTCAACTCAAGGCACTGTTTTAAATAACACCGCTAAAACTATATCTATGACAGATACATTGGCAAATATTCAAAACATAACCACAGGTTCTGGGGATGATACTATTTGGGCAAGTAGCACAGACAATACTATACTCTCTGGCGCAGGAGCTGATACTATCTATGCACAAGCTGGAACAAACACCATATATAGCGCAAATGGAGATGATGTTGTTTATGGCGGTAGCGGAGTTGATACTATCAATACTCAAGAGGGAAATGATACGGTTATAGCTAGTGCAGGAGCAGATATTATAGATGGTGGCATTGGTAGTGATTTAGTTGATTATAGCTCAAGCTCTACAGGGCTAAATGTAACACTGCTAGATAATGGCGCAACTACAAATATAGCGCATAATATCGGTGGAGCTTATACAGATAGCGTAACAAACGTAGAAGGATTAAAAGGTTCACTCTCTCAAGCAAATACGCTAGTTGGAAATAATCTTGACAATGTTTTAACGGGCGGAAATCTTGCAGATACACTAAAAGGAGTAAGTGGAAATAATACTCTTGATGGTGGAGCAGGGGATGATACTCTCTTTGCAGGAACTGGAAGCGACACTCTTACTGGCGGAACAGGGACAAATACACTTAACTATACAGAAATAGGCGCTTTAGATGTAAATGTAAATCTAAGAACGCTAGGCGCAACATATAGTAATGGCAGTGTAGATACACTATCTGGAATAAATAATGTTGTTATGGGTGTAGGCAATGACACCGTAGAGGGAAATCAATTTGCTAACACATTAGATGGTGGAGCTGGAGTAGATACTCTTAGTTTTTCAGGCGCTACTGGAAGTGTTATAGTAAATGTTACTTCAGATGGCGCAGGAACTGCAAGTGGCGATGGAGCGGATACATTTAGCAACTTTGAAAACTATACACTCTCTGCAAACAGCGATACTTTTAATGTAGATGATGTTTATGGAAGTACGATAAACGGTGGTGCATCGGTAGATACAGTGAGTTATGGCAATAGTGCGACAGTTTTAAATGTGACTATTGACAATGACAACACAAGCGCTACTGTTAGAGGCGGAGGTCATAGTGATACACTACAAAGTATTGAGAAAATTGTCGGCGGTAATGCAAATGATATATTTAGTGTCTCAAATGTAACAGGGATAACTACCTTAGATGGAGATGGAGGAGAAAATACACTTCAAATAGCAAGAGATGTTAACTTGTCTGGTGTTGAGATTTTAAATTTTAACACAATTACAATCGCTGATGGAGAGACTTTAACACTTAGTGCAACTCAGCTTGATGATAAAACACTTACCATAGAGTTTGGAAACAATGCTATACTTAAAGTCATAGCGACAGATATTATAAATGACCATGATTTTGATGCGATAACATTTACTAAAAATACAGGTGCAAAAGCTGAGTTAATAGTAAACAATAGTGTAAATCTCGGCACTAAAGATATAGATGGCACTGACACAAACTTATTTGATGTGTATGATATAGCAAGTGGTAAAACTCTTACTCTTGGTGCTACTCAACTTGATGGTAAAAATGTAGATATTAAAGGTGCAGGAAACTTAACTATTAATGCCACTGCAACACCTGCAGACCATGACTTTGCAGGAGTTACAAAAACAACAACTGGTAATATTAATCTAAATGTAGTTAACAGTGTTGATTTAAGTGGACAAAACTTAGGTGGAGTCAATCAATATACAGTTGCTGCCAGTCAGGCATTGACATTACTCAATAACCAACTCACAGGTGCTATGATAATAGCAGGTGCTGGAGCTATTATTCTCAATACAACCGCTACGGCGAACACAGACTTAAGTAGTATTAACAATGACAGCTTCACTGGAACTATCACTCTAAATGATAGTACGGCTGACAATGTAATAGTGATGAGTGATAAAGATGATGTAGTAAATCTAACGAGTGGGAATGATGCAGTAACACTCGGTGCTGGTACAAACACAGTAAATATTGCAGCTGCAAATCTAACATCTGCTGATAATATAAGCGGAGTTGGAACAGATACAGTCAATATCACAACAGCAGGAGTGTCAAATACTACAGGAGTTAGTGGAATTGAAACTATTAATCTTGCAAATGGAACAAATACAGTTACGGTTGGTGCAAATAGTGGCACAATAAATGGTAATGCGGGAGCTGATACATTTAAATTTAATATTGCAGATCTTTCAGGCAGTGATACCGTAGTGGGTAATGGTGGCACTGATACTTTAGAATTTATAGATGCTGGAACTATTGTTGCCTCACAGCTAACAAATATAGATGTGGAAAATATAGGTTTGGCAAATGGTACTAATACTATCACGGTTGGAACAAAAAATTTCAATATCACAGGTAATGCAGGAGCTGATACATTTAACTATGCGATAGCTGATTTTAGTACAAGTGATACGATAAATGGAAACGGTGGTACAGACAATCTTGCATTTACAAGTAGTGGCACAATAGCTAGCAGTGCATTTGCAAATGTTACTGATGTAGATAATCTAAACTTCTTTAGCGGAAATGATACTTTAACCTTTACAGATTTAGCAAGTATGACAACTTTAAGTGGTAAATTTACTTCTATTAATGGAGGAAGCGCAGGAACAGATGCGATTACATTTAGTTCAGCCGTAAGCGGAACACTTGATTTTAGTAAATACAGTGAATTTGAAACTCTTACATTGAGTACAAATGCAGATAATCTAACATTTACAGATGCTGCGGCATTTAGTGATTTTACGGACAAATTTACAACTTCTATCAATGGCGGGGCGACAGGGACTGATACTCTTACTTTCACAAATGCAGTGACAACAGACCTTGATATGTCTAAACTCTCAGGCTTTGAAGTACTTACATTTGGTGACAATGCTGACACCGTAACATTTGGAAGTGATGAGTTTAATGCAGGGATTAGAACTATCAATCTTGGCGGGGGAGTAAATAGCATAAATGCAGATGCTACGTATATTACAAGCGCATTGACTATCGCTGGTGGAGCTAGCAGTGATACATTAAATATAACCACAGCAGGAACAGCCATAGATCTTACAAATGTAAGCGGAGTTGAAAATATAACACTAAGTGCTGGAAATAACACTGTAACAATGGGAGCAAACAATACATCAATTACTGGAAATAGTGGAAGTGATATATTTAAATTCACAGTTGCAAATCTAACGTCAGCAGATACTGTAAATGGTGGAAGTGGAACAGATGAGATTACATTTACGGACTCAAGTACATCTATTACAAGTGAACAATTTACAAATGTAAGTAATATTGATGTTGTAAATTTCCACATAGGAAACGATACGATTACTATAGCAGGCAATGACACAAAGCTTGACAATGTTGAGCTTAAACTTGGCAGTGGAACAAACAGTGTGATTTATACCTATATCAGTGATTTCACAGTTGCTGATAAAATCACAGGCGGTGGAACGGATACTATAGGGTTTAGTAATAGCGGAAGTATAAATAGTAGTGCATTTGCCAATACAAGCGGAATAGATAGTGTAGTATTTAGTAGCGGAGCTGATACACTTACTCTTAGTGACAATAAACTTGATAGCGTTGTTCTAAACCTTGGGGCAGGAAGTGATACGGTAAATATTGCAAAAACAAATCTCAGCACTACTGATAATATCGATGCAGGGGCGGGAGACTCTGATATTCTAAATATTACCGATACAAGCGGAAGTTTAAGCTTTACAGATGCAGATTTTACAAATTTAAGTAACTTTGAAACACTCAATCTTGGAGATGGCTCAAATGATACTATTACCTTGGGTGGAACAGAAGTTAAAGGTGCTGGATTTAGCTATGTGTATGCAAGAGGTGGAGATGATAATATCACAATCACAGATATAACAGGACTTAGTGTAGCTGATGGTGGGAGTGGTGGAAATGATACTGTAACTCTAGCGGCAGACAATATGAACTTTGCTAGTCTAAGCATTACAAACTTTGAGACTATCAGTGTAAATGGCAATTCAAATCTGACTGGAGAGCTTGATAATCAAGTGTCAAATATATCTGTAGCAAACAACAAGACACTAACAGTAGGTGCAGCTGATTTTAATGGTAATACTATAGCTATCAACACCAACGCAAATGGCAATGTGATAATTACAGCAGATACTACAACACCAGCAAATAACAATTTCTCAGGTATTACAAAATCTGGAAGCGGAAATGTTACTTTGGATGTAGTTAACAGTGTTGATTTAAGCGGACAAAACCTTGGAACCATAAGCTTGATTACCGTTACAAATGGCAATACTTTAACTTTGGCTGACTCTCAACTAGCCTCTATTGCAAGCGTAAGCGGAGCTGGAAATGTGATAGTAAAAGTATCAAGTAACTCTTCACAAGACTTTGCAAACTTGTCACTTAGCGGAACAGAGACTATACAGTTTACAGGAAATTCTACATTTACAGGTAATTTCCAAAATTCAGTAGTTTCAATTGACACTGGAGTAACGGTAACAACAGATGCTTCAATAGTCACAGCTAAAACAGTAAGCGGAGCAGGAACTTTAAGCGTAACAAACTTAGATGCTACACTTGGTGCTAACTTTACAAATGTAAACCCGACAACACTTAATGTAGATTGGTCAGGAACAGGAATATATACAGGAAATCTTACAAATGTAGATACATTAACTCTAAGCAGTGGAACTATGACTTCCGATGCGAGTATTTTAAATGTCGCAACAGCTATCACAAACAATGCAACACTGGCTATTACAAACCTTGAAGCAGTACCTGCTATAAACCTAACAAAAATCACAGGCGGAACTATAAACGCTGATTGGTCAGGAAGTGCTACATTTACAGGCAATCTTTCAACTGCAAACCTAACAGTAAGCAGCGGAACTATGACTATTGACAATGCTTCTACAATCAACAGTGCAAGCTCAATAGTTGTAAACGCAACTATGATAGCGGATGCAAGCAAAGTGACAGGCGATACAATAAGCGGAAGCGGAACTTTAACTGTTAACAACCTAGATGCTGCATTAGCTGCAGACTTTGCAAACTTAACTGTAAATACTATAAACGCAGACTTTAGCGGAACAGGAATATATACAGGAAATCTTACAAATGTGGATACTCTAACTGTATCAAGCGGTACGATGACTGTAACAGATGATATTTTAGGAACTTTGGCAACAAGCGGAGCAGGAAGCATAGTAGTACAAGTTAATAGCAGCTCTTCACAAGACTTTGCAAACTTGTCACTTAGCGGAACAGAGACTATACAGTTTACAGGAAATTCTACATTTACAGGTAATTTCCAAAATTCAGTAGTTTCAATTGACACTGGAGTAACGGTAACAACAGATGCTTCAATAGTCACAGCTAAAACAGTAAGCGGAGCAGGAACTTTAAGCGTAACAAACTTAGATGCTACACTTGGTGCTAACTTTACAAATGTAAACCCGACAACACTTAATGTAGATTGGTCAGGAACAGGAATATATACAGGAAATCTTACAAATGTAGATACATTAACTCTAAGCAGTGGAACTATGACTTCCGATGCGAGTATTTTAAATGTCGCAACAGCTATCACAAACAATGCAACACTGGCTATTACAAACCTTGAAGCAGTACCTGCTATAAACCTAACAAAAATCACAGGCGGAACTATAAACGCTGATTGGTCAGGTACTGCCACATTTACAGGTAACCTTTCAACTGCAAACCTAACAGTAAGCAGCGGAACTATGACTGTAAGCACTGGAACAATAGCAGGAAGTGGAACTGTAAGCGTAAGTAGTGGAGCAACACTGAGTGCAGATGCCACAAAATTAAGTGGAGATACAATCAGTGGAGCTGGAACAGTAAGCATTACAAATTTACAGAGTGGATTGACTTCAGATTTCACAAATATCGCAACTACAACAGTAAATGCAAATTGGGCGAGCGGAACAGGAATATATACAGGAAATCTTACAAATGTGGATACCCTGACTATCTCAAGCGGTACGATGACTGTAGCAGATAGTATTTTAGGAACAACAATTGTAAATGGCGGCGGAAATCTTACAGTCAATGCAGATGATGCAAGTGTTGATTTATCAAATGTAAATAGCTCTCTTGGAACAGTTACCGTCAATGATAGCTCAAGCGATATAAATATCATAGGTTCGGTTGGAGATGATATTTTACATCTATCAAGCGGAAATGATGCAGTCAATCTTGGTGCTGGAAATGACACAATCAATGTCGCAACTATGAGCAATCTAACAAGTGCTGATAATATAACAGATACGAGTGGAACAGATACATTTAATATCAATGGAAATGGAACTATCGCAAGTACAGATTTTAATATCACTGGATTTGAAAATCTTAATTTTGCCAATAGTGCAGATGTGGTAACATTTACAGATAAAGGCAGTTTTGATACATGGAGTGCAAAATTTGCAACTATAGATTTTGGAAGTAGCAATGATGACAGTATAAGTTTCAGTGATGCAGTATTTGGAGATCTTGATTTTTCAAACATTTCTGATTTAGATACCATAAATCTTTCATCTTCTGCTGATAATTTAACAATAATCGGAGATAAACCGACAACAATCAATGCTCTTGGAGGTGACGATACAGTTACTTTAGATTTTACAAATATAGCTAATTTTACTGTTGATGGTGGCGCTGGAAGTGATACGCTTAGTGTATCAGGAAGTGGTACAAAAACATTAATTGGTAGCTTTAGTGCTTTTGAAGTGTTGAATTTATCAGGTTTTGCGGATGTAACCATTAGCGAAACTACTATTAATAATTGGAGCTCAGCGGGTAGTTTAGAACTCTCTGTAAATAACAGTGACTACTATTATAGAAGTGATGCAGATTCAACTTGGCTTCAAAAAAGCACAAATGGAGCTTTAAATATTGACACTGCAGCAAACAGCTACTGGATAGATTTAGATAGCAATCACGATATTACTGATTTACAGTTACATGTAGTTTAAAAAATAGATATAAATTTTCCCTCGTTCCTAAGCTCTAGCTTGGTGAATGCATATAAATATATAAAACATAAATTTTAACTTGGAGAAACAGATAGATGCAACACGATATATTGGCTCAGATAGACTCTTTACCGCCTTTACCACAAACAGTTATACAGATAGATACATTTAAGAGAAAAGAGGACAAAAGTCCAGCGGAACTTGCAAAGATAGTAGGTGGTGATCCTCTTATATTTTCAACTTTACTAAAAGTATCAAACTCGCCGATGTTTGGGTTTAAAAAAAAGATAGAGACATCACAAATGGCTGTGAGTTTGATGGGTGTAAATTTTACTATTTCAGTAGCTCTTGGTAGTGCTATAAAAAACCTTGTTGAGACTTCTCTTGAACCATACGGTGCGAACTCTGATGCATTTTTAAGTACTGCGAGTAGGGCGGTGATGCTAGCTACAAGATGGGCAAATGTTTTAAACCCAGATTTAAAAGAGAGACTTATGCTTCCAACATTTTTACTAGAAACAGGTAAATTTGTAATTGCTAGAATTTTAAAAGAGAAGGGTCTTAGTGAGCAGTTTTATGAAGAGGTAAAAGATAGTATAAATATCTGTGAAGTTGAGAGAAAGTATCTTGACTCATCTACATCGTTGATTACAGCTGCTATATTTCAGAAGTGGGGGTTGTCTCAAGAGTTAATTGATGATATAAAGTATGTAGATGAGCCTCTAAATGCAGATAACAACAGTTTAGAAGTAAGTCACATCATACATGCTGTTAATCTTGTTTGCAATATCGTCTCTCCCTTTAAAGAAGAGTCTATTCAAGCCGCACTAGAGTATGCAAAACAATACAACTTAAAACCAGAAGAGTTCGAGGGTATCATAAGAAAAATGCAAGAAGAGTTAGATTAGATATTGTTTCGTTTTTGAAACAATATAGCATCTTCGTAGCCAGTTTTAGTAGCTTTTAAAATCCACTCTTTGGCTTTTAAAATGTCTCTTGCTACTCCATGCCCATAAAAGTAAAATACGCCAACTTGAAACATTGCCTTTGGGTAGTTTTGTGTAGCCGCTCTTATGTAGTAGTCAAAAGCAATTTTTAAATCTTTTGGAGCAACTTCTCCTTGAGCGTAAAAATCTCCAAGCTTTGTTTGTGCATGTACGCTTCCATTAAGAGCGGCTTTTTCTAACCAAAATAGTATCTTATCTCTATCATAAGAGACATGTTCAGATGAGAAGTACATCATAGCCAGATTATACTGCGCCAATGGGTCCTCTTGCCAAGCAGCTTCTTGAAACCAAAAAAACGCTCTTTGATAATCAGTAGAAGTTCCAACACCATTATAGTAGAGCTTTGCAAGGTTGTTTTGTGCTACCTTATTTCCACCCTCAGCAGCCTTTTTGTACCAAAAAAATGCTTGTTTCATGTTTTGTGTTGTAGGATCTTTTTCATAAAAAAGCCCAATATTTAGCTTTGCTATAACAAGTCCGCCATCTGCTGCTTTTTTATAATGCTTTAGAGCCAATGTTTTATCTTTAATCAGACCAAAACCATTTTCATACATATAACCGATGTTGTTTGTAGCTTCAAGATGACCAGCTTCAGAAGCTTTTTTGTACCACACAAGAGCATTTTTATAATCTTGTTTTGTATCTAATCCATAAAAATAGCAAAAACCAAGGTTGTACATAGCATTTATGTCTCCTTTATCGGCTTGTTTTAAAAAAGCAGTAATTTTTGGCGCTAAAGTATCGTTTGCATTTAAAGATAAAAATAGAAGAAGCAGTACGAGAGCGTATCTTTTTATCATGGCAGAAGTTCATCTTTTTTTATATCACAATATGGATATGCAACATGCAAGATTGAATCAAAATTTTTATCACAATAGAGCCAATTTTCATCCAAACCAAGAGCATAATCGATACGATTCCAAAAAATCTTATGAGCCAGAGAGTCTGGCGGTGTAAGAGTTTTTTCATCTTCTATCATTGTAAAAATCTCTAGGTGCATTTGAGTTTTGTTTTTATCTTCTGTCGGTACAACCGATAAAATAATATTATCAACCTGCATACCAATCGTTAAAAAAGCATTTGTTGAGCGTTCCATTATATGAAGTTTATCCCACGTAGTATCGATTATATACTCCGTAGATTCTTCTCTATATATCTTTTTTATAATGTTAAAAATTTTTTGCTCATCAATTTTTTGATATATTTTTGCAGAAACATTTAAATCATCATTAGAAAAAAGTGATACATTTAAAAAGAGACAAAGTAGTAAAAGATGTAGATGTTTTTTCATAAAAGCTCCTTATCTGCTTGTTCCATATAATCCAAGCATTTCAAATGCCAAATAGTCCTGCTCATTTTTAACAGAGTCCCCAAGAACCTTGATCCCATTTTCATCACAAAAGAGAACAATCTGTTTTACGATGTGCTGTTTTGAACTATCTCTTTTAAAATCTTGACAGTAGGCTCTCTCTAATCTTAGATAAGTAGGAGAGAGAGGCAAGAGTTTTTCTAGTTCCAAATCAGATATATGATACTGCTTTATCATAAATTCAAGCTCATTCTTTTTAAGAAAACTACAAAAAGAGACAAACTTATTATAGTTACTAACAATACTATAACTATGAGCAACAAAGATAAGATTTTCTCTATAAGGAGTTGACTTTAGAGCCTCTTCAAGCCAAGATAAAAAGAGTTGATTTGAGAGTGATGTAACGGATAGTGGTATGGAGATTTTATGTGTAAGTTCACCAAACTCTATCTGCTCAAGTACTTTTTCTATAAGAGCCTTGTCAAAATCACTGATAAAGCCGAGTTTTTCTGCAACAGATAAAAATTTACTACTAGGAATACTCTCAAAAGTTAAACTGTCAATGATAAGTGGAGAGACTTCTTGCATAAGTAACTGAGGCGATGAGTGAAAATCATAAGTATCATACAGGTACTGCAATACAAAATCTTTGCGAGAGATAATGTCTTTTACCGTGTGTTCGAGCTTGTCATTTAGCTCTTGTTGATTTTTCTCATCTGCTATAAAGTAGTACTTTGATTTCTCTTTGATGGCACTCTCGTAAGTGTCTCTTGTACTTTGTAGAATTGACTCGATTGTACCATAGTTATCAAATGGTGTTGCACCATAGTAGACTCTATTATCAAAAAAGTAGTACTTATGACTAAGACTCTCAGTTATTTTTATAATGTCTCTTAGCATATCTTCTATCTCTTGAGAGTTAACATCATAGATAATCATAGCAAACTCAGCACCAAAAAAGCGATAAATAACCCCATCATACTTTGGGTTAGTATCTAAGAAGTTTTTGATTAAATGTGAAAAATCTTCAATCAAAGTATCTACAATTTCTGGCCCATAGTTATTTGTAAATAATCCTATTTTGTCTATTTTTAACTGGATAATAAAGCCACTTTTATTTGCGATAAACATATACTTGAGGTCATTTTCAAAAGATTTTTTGTTTGGCAATCCTGTTAGTTCGTCAGTTCTCTCTTTTTGATAAATAATATCTTTACTGATGGCTAACTCGTTAGATAGGCTCAAATAATTATTTGCTATGTTCATAATGTTTTCGTTTAACACTCCAAACTCATTTGAGAGCTCTTTTGATACAGAGAGCTCTTTTATGATTTTTCCATCAAGTGTATTTTTTATATATATATTTAGTGAATCTATGGTTTTTATAAATTTAGGGCGGATGATATAGTTGTAAATTAAGATAAATAAAACAAGAAGAGAGATAGTGATAAATAAAATATTTATCAAAAACAAGTATGTTTTTTCAGCTATATCTTCTTTATTTATAACCATATCAGCATAATCATACTCAAGAACAAAGTCATTATCTTCATATTTTATATTTTTAAGTTCTATTGCGCTTTGATTTGATTTAATCTCTTTTTGTGTTGCATATATATAAAGAAACTCTTTAATTGTAGAATCTTTTTCTACTTGAAATTTAATTGTTATATTTGAGGCAAGATTTTCTTTATCATTTACTAAAATCTCGTAACCGCCATCTGGCATATACTCAATTACACCTTGCATAACATCCATTGATACTTCAATTATGCTCCAAGAAGCATCAATTGAAGCAACGCTTTTTAGAAGTAACTCATCATTTAAATAGTATTTTTTTAGTTTAATATTAACGTTTCTTAAATCACTTCTTTGTTGAAGGTTTGTAACTATTTTTTCAAATAAAAAAAGATTTTTTGATGTAATACTCTCATGTGCAGACTCTAGCAACTCTTTTTTCATAGCTTCTAGGGAAGACTCTTTTTTAAAGGTTTCTTCTTTAACTAAAGAAAAGTAGTAAAAATAACCACTGCTAAAAATAGAGAGAGCTATAAGAAGGATGAAAAAAAGAAACTTTTTCATTTTTCATTAAACCTTTTATATAACTCTTGCTTTTGAGATATTTTCTCTATTACAGGCAGATAAGCAGTGCCTAGTTTTTTAAGAGATTCTAATGCAGTTTTTGCCTCTTCATAAGTTGGATAAATGCCATACATAAGTTTATACCACTCACCATTTTTACCAAATTTAAAAACAAAACTCTCTAGCGCTATATCCTCTTCTTTTACTAGTTTCGCCGCCGAGTCTATAGAAGAGGTTGTTGTTATATTTATAGTGAAAAAATCTTTAGGAGCGTTTACAAATCTATCTTTAAATGCAAGGTCAGTCTCAAAAGGCGCTTCAGGAACTTTTTCTACTTTTGGCGGAAGAATAACTTTTGGTATATTGTTTGCATCAATGAAAAAGAGTGTCGAGAACTCTTTAAACTCATCTTGTACTTCTTTTACATTTGAGATTTCTACTCTGTTTTGTGGCTCATTTGAGAGTTTTTTCTTTAATGAGGTGTTCGCATCTTCACTAAGGTCAAAGATACCAAATGCTATTTTTGTTTTTATTTTTTTATCTTCAAAATGTTCATATATAAATGACTCTTTAGAGATGTTTAGCTCAGAAATTTTCTCTAGCGCTTCAAGCGGAGTCGCAAATCCATCTAAAACTATTGTAAATTTATCTGGACTTTCAATTAAGAACTTCTCATGAAACGAGAGCAGTTGCGTGAGCTCTTTTTCACTCTCTTTAGGAGTATGTGCAATCTTTGCAATCTCAGTGGCATTTATATCATCTTTGCTTATTGGAGCTTTTTTAGGCAGTGGAGAGTTTTTTGTTTCTGGTTTGTATTGCGCTCTGTATGAAGCTTTTGCCATATCTATAAAATTTGCTTCATTAGTATCAATTTTAAAATATGCTAAAAGGCCGCCTGAGTGTTTTAGGATTGAAAAATAGTCTTTCATAGTGTCTTGTTGGCTTTGAACAAGTGCTAATTCCGCAGCATTTAGCTGTCTTTGCCCTTGAAGTAGTACGTGCAAATCTTGCTCACCATTTCTAAAACTTTCCCAATATGAACTTACCATTTTTCTAGAAGAATCAACTTCATTTTCTACATTTGAGAGATTTTCTTGTAGAGATGTTATAGATGTGTATAGTTTTTCAAGTTCCCATTTTATCTTCTGCATCTCTGCTTCTTTTTCAAATGTAACTTCTTGTATAGATGAGAAGTTTTTTAAGTATGTATTTTTATCTTTGTTTCCATTAAAAATATTGTAACTAACAAGTATCTTTGCGATATAGCTATCTTCTACTTTTTCAAAGTTTTCTTGATCGGATACTTTTTCTGCTGCTAAGACAAGGTCAACTTTAGGTTTAAATGCAGCCTCGTTCTTTTTGAGATTAAATTTTTTGCTCAGTATTGAGTAGTTATAGCTCTTAATCGCACTATTTTTCTCTGGAATACTCTCTAAAACACTCTCTAGCGGAGTAACATCAACATGAACTATTTTCTCATAAGGAGTAGTGTTTTTAAAGAGTTCGCCAGTTATAAATTTATAATATTCAAGTGCGTTATTGTATTTTGAATTTGTTTTTGAGAGTTGTGATTTTGCATTTGATACACTTGCCTCTATACTACTTAATTCACCAATAGATAGGGCACCTGCTTCATATTTTGCATTTACTATTTCAAATATAGTCTCAAGAGCTTCCATATTTTTTTTATTTGCTTCTACTGAGTCTTTTGTAAAGACAACATCGATATAAGACGTTATTGCTTTTGTTATCTCATCTTCTAAAAGTCTCTCAAAATCAGTTCTTGCAACAGAGTAGAGTGCTTTTAGTCTTTGTATATCATTTTGTGTTTCTCCACCTGCATATATGTTTTGAGAGAGAGTAAGTGCGTATTTTTCATCATCAAAGTATTTTGAGCTTGCGTAAACTTGTTCAGGAGTTAAGTTTCCTGGTCTCTCTTGCGTTCTTATTTTTGTATAGGTAGCGTCAAGTGAAGGTAGATAGCTGCCATATGCTATATCGATATTGTGTTTTGCTTGTATCATTTTTTCTCTAGAGGCTTTAACCTTGTAGCTAATAGAGACAGCTTGTAAAACAGCGTCAATAAGTTCAATTTTTACGTTTGTTTCATTTGTATCTTGAGTATTTTTAGTTTCTTGAGGCTTTTTTTCTGCAGTAGAAGGGCTTAAATCTTTTGAAAAAATATTTAAATTATATCCAGTATCAGGCTCTTTAGCATTTAAATTTGCACTTAAAAAAAGAGTTATGAAACTAATTTTTAAAAAGAGTAGGGTATTTTTTTTCATATTTTCATAAACCATCATTTTTTTGTATTTACCATAATGATTCCATATCCAGAATCATAATCTACACTTTGTGCATCTGGAATCTTATCTTTTAGCCTAACAATAACATCATCATCTTTGTAATTTTTTGAACGGATAAGATTTCTAATGTTTAGCGCTCTTGAGAGAGCAATTTGCTTAGATATTGATGCACTAACTTGATTTTTTGGCTCCGCTGTAAATATAGAGATGTAATGTTTAGGAAATTTTATTTTTACTTTTTCTAAAAATGATGCCACATCTTTGATGGTTTGCTGATCTAGAATTATCTCTTTATTATGGTACTTTATTAACATCCAATCATCATAGATTATGTTCTCTTGTCTTGTGAGATTGTTATCAGCAACTGTCAAGTCCATACCAGCGACGGCTTGTAAATCTTTTATAGAGTCATTTTCTTCTATCTGTGGAGCTTCTTCTAAAATAGCCTCTTTTTTTATTATAGGCTCATTTGAGAGTTCTTGAACAGCAGCGGAACCTGTATAAGAGAGTTTATATTTGAATTGTGCGTAGTAAGTTATGTTTACGATTAGAACAAGCATAAAGATTAGAACAACCATGATGACAGATGCAAAAAGGTCAACAAATCCAGGCCAAGGATTGAAAGGTTCTAAATGCTTTTTTGCCATCTATTTGAGCCTTGAATTTTGTAGTAGTTCTTCTAATATTTGATTATTTTTTTCTTGTAACTCTAGTATAGATTTTAAATTTCTATTTGAACTCATTGTCGCAGTTGAGAGGTCTTGAATAGTCTCCACAAGTGCTTTTGAGCTTTGATACTGGTTTATATTTAAATCTTTTGTTCCATTGGCAATCTTCTCAAGTGCTACCATCATATCTTTTGCTGATTTTGATTCGCCATCCATACTTTGCAGAAGTATTTTTAACATAGCTTCATTTGATTTGTTTGATTTATCCATATTTTCTGTAAAACTGCTCATTTTTTCTGTAAAAACATCCATCATTTGTGACATTGAACCACCACCAGATACAACACCATCTTCGCTAGTTGTTGCACTCTCTATGATTAGAGAGTTTATCCAGTCTTGAACATCTTCTATAAAACTTGCTTGATTTTTTTCTAAAATATAACCCTTGATGCTTAAGATAATCGCAGCAGCAACTCCAAAGAGAGATGAACCAAAACCAACAGACATACCAACGATAGGGTTGTTTAGTCGCTTCATAATTTCACCGATATTTACATCACCTTTTAGAGATAGTACGATTGCCCCCATCTCATTAAGTGCTGCTAGAAGACCTGTAAAAGTTCCAAGTAGACCAATCATCAAACACATGCTTACGAAAAAACCAACATAACTTTTTTGATTTACAAATTTTTCTTGAAGCCACTCTACTACATCATTTGCTTCTGTATGCGTAAAATATACATTGTGATGAGAAGCTCTTTTTGAAAACATTTTTGCTACGTTTTCTGGAAATATTTTATCTATACCACTTAGATAAAACTCTAATGTATCATCTTTTTTATATCTAATTACTGCAAAAGTGCCTGTGAGCATAACTAAGTCAATTGATGCTTTCATTATAATCATCAAACCAATACCAAGTACAGTCATAACCGATACGTTAAAAGCAATTGTTGAGAGAAAAAACCCATACAGCATTTCAAAATTGTTAAATATAATAAAAAATATAAATAGCCATAAAATTGCATATACTCTAAGTATTTTTAATCTTCTCATTTAATCGCCTTAAAATAGAAAAAGAAGCAAAGAGACTATAAGTCCAAGCGCTATCATTACTACTTGATTTGTCATGTTTTTAGACATATCTATAAAACTTCCGTCTTGATTAACGCTCTGCCCCATAATAATAAGACCAATGTCGACTCCACTTGTATCTCTTACAACCACTCCATTTAGATATAAGTCTTTTGTAACAACGTACTCACCAGAGATGATTTTTTGTAAAGATGGTAAATCTACACTATCAAGATGTCCTAGTGTTGTAGAGTCATAAAGTTTAGAGTTTACAAGATAGTTTTTTCCAACTTGCAGATAAATTCCTTCTCTGTTTTGAATTGATAAAAGAGGAAGCATTTTTGAGTCAAGTAAAAAAACCTGTTCTTGTTTTAGTCTATTAAAACTATCTTTTAATGCATAGATACTTTGTCTAACTTCGATTATGCCAATAACTTTTTCATCTTTTATAATTGGCATAAGAAATATATAAAAAATACCATTATAGATTACCTCTGGACCAAAGATATTGTTTTTTGTTTGCATCGTTGACATAAGAGAGTGTCTGAGTATATCATTTTGATTTGTAGTAGAGTGTATTTTTATAAGAAGTGAGTTTTTCTCTTCCTCTTTTATCTCTGAGTTAAACTCATTTTCTATCTGCTCTAAAGTTGCTTTATCGTTTGCAAAAAGAGCGGTAATAATCTCTTTGTTATGTGAGAGGGCTAAGGCAATCTGGTGAAGTTTTGTCTCTGTTAAGCTCTCTAGGCTTTTTAAGTGAAGCTCATAAGCTCTTGTTTGAGTTTCATATACTTTGTTTGATGTCTTTGAAGTTGTAAGTATTAGCATATATGTTGATAAAATAACACCAATTGTTGCAAAAATAAAAATTGTTGTAAACCATAATCTTTTATTGTTTTTTAGTTTCCTAATAAACTGTTGCATTGTTTTTATAAAACCAAACATAATAATTTCCTATAGATAAAGTCTGTGAGTTTATAGTATAAAGCATTAATGTTCCTTTAATGCTTTATATTTAATGCTTTTTATCGGTTTTAAGAGATAATATAGAACAGTTCTCTTGCCAGTTAATATATTTACATTTGCTGACATTCCTATTAGAATTGGTGAATTTTCATCAAAATTATAGTTGTTTGCTCTTACTTTTATAGTGTAGTAACTGTTTCCAAGTTCATCAGTTGTGCTATCTGGAGATATACTGATGAGCTTTCCATCAAGCAGACCATATTTTGAGTAGTCATAAGCAGTTATCTCAATTGAAACATCTTGTTTTGGATGTATATAGGCTCTGTCTGAAGAGTTTATCTTTGCCTCAATCATAAGATCATCATCAATTGGAGATACTTCTGCGATAGTTTCGCCAGACCTAACAATTCCGCCGATGGTGTTATAATAAATTTTGTTTATTATCCCCTTTGTTGGGCTAAGTACATCCATGCGTTTATCTCTATCTATATGCGTTTTGATAGCTTCTTGAAGTTTTTGAATCTCTACTTGAATCTCACTGTTTTCTTCAAGAAGTTCAGTTCTAATCTCAAAGTTCTTTCCCTCTATCTTCTTCTTCCACTCTTCAATTTCTCGATTTACAACAGGAATTTTAAACTTAGCTTCTTGGAATTGTGTATAAATTTTCTGTTTTGTAGATTGATGTTGAAGAAATTTCTCTCTTGAGATGATCTTTTTATTGACCAATTCTTCTTGTATTTTCATATTTTCAAGAGTTAGGTTGTACTCTAATGTTAAGTTTTCCAAACGAACTTGCAGCTCTTTTAAGTCAGCATCTTTTTGTTGCAATTGGCTATTTAAAACAGAGATTTGGGAACTATACTTATTTTTTTGTTCACGAAAAACCTCTTTTTCATTTTGAATAATTTGTGGGATACTTGCAAACATCTCTTTGTCAAATATTGGTGTTTCTATATTATTAAGAAGTGCGTCAATGCGAATAAGTTTTGCTCTAAGGGCTATAAGTTTTATGCTGTTTTCTTTTTTTTCAGAGATAAAATATTGATTTTCTATACGAAATAAAACGTCCCCCTCTTGAACAGTATCTCCCTCATTTACTAAAATGTGGGTGATTATACCACCCTCTAAATGCTGTATTAAGCGAGTTTGCCCAGAGGGTATAACTTTTCCGCTTCCCTTAACGCTCTCATCAATCTCAGCAAAATATGCCCAGATAAAAAAGATAGTCGTAAAAGCAATGATTGGAATAGTTACTATGCGATAGTTCCAGCTCTGTTTTTGGGTGTACATATAGTTCATATTTCACCCTTTTTAGGAGAGTTAAGTAGTTGTAAAACTCTATCTTTTGGACCATCGGCAACTATTTTGCCATCATCTATAACTATAAGTCTATCAACTAACTCAAGAGCCGCCATTCTGTGTGTGATAACCAAAAGAGTCTGTTTGAGATTAAGATTTGATTTTAGTTTTTCTATAACTCTCTTTTCAAGCCCAATATCTAGCCCAGTTGTTGGCTCATCCAAAATCAAGATAGAAGGGTTGTTTACTAAAGCTCTTGCAAGTGCAACTAAGTGTCTTTGCCCAACAGATAAGTTTGAGCCACGCTCTCCAACTTGCAGACCATCTCCTTTTCCAGCCTTTTTTATTAACTCTTCTAGACCTGTTGTTTTTAAAATTTCCATCATTTTAGCTTTGCTGATGGGTTTAAAAAGTCCAATATTTTCTTTTATGGAGCCATTAAACAAGAAAGGGTCCTGAGGCATGATGCCTATGTTTTCTCTTACTTCTACTGGATGAAGAGTTGATAGTTCGTGATTGTCAAGGTAGATTGAACCCTCAGATGGAGAGATGGTTTTTAAGATAAGTTTTGCAATCGTGCTCTTTCCAGCACCAGTTTGTCCTATGATTCCTACTTTTTCTCCAGCTTGAAGTGTAAATGATACGTTTTGCAAAGAGTCATATTTACTGTTTTTAAATTTATAACTTACGCCTTTAAACTCAATTTTTCCATCAATTTTGCCAAGCCCTGCTTCAGCAGCAGAGATGTTCTCAGAAGGCAGAGATAAAAACTCATCTATTCTGTTTACTGATTCTCCAATCTCTTTGAGTCTGATTAAAATTCCTGAGAGATTAACGATAGGAACTATCGCACGACTTGCTAAAATTGTTATAGCAATTAATCCGCCAATAGAGAGTTTTTGGTCAGCTATCTCAAAAACACCAACAACAACAACGCTGATGACAACGAGCTGAACCATAAATTGTGAAATATTCATAGATAGCATATGTAGAGACTGCATTCTCATACTGATGCTATCCGTAAATGAAACAATACTTTTCCACAAAAACATCCTGCTTGAGAGTGCGTTTGAGGCTTTGATAGCTTCTGTTCCTTGAATGGATTCAAAAATAAAGTTGTTTTTAGATTGAATATTTTGTGAGTTGTTTGCACCTAGTTTTGCTATTGGTAGCTGCATAAGTATATTAAAACCTATAATTAAAATAGAAAAAATGAAAGGAACAGCCGCCATAGTTGGCGATATTATATATATCACTAGCAGAGCAATGAAGAAGAATGGTAGGTCAATCACTTGCATCAATGAGCGTATAGTAAAGAAATCTCTAACATGATGTAGCTCTTTGAAGAGATTTGCTTTTGTGCCAGTTGTAAAATGGTCAAAATGCGCATTTGCAAGAATCATCTTTCTCATAAGTTCCTCTTCCCAAAATAGCCCTATTTTTTTTGAGAAATCTTCTAGTATATGATTTCTTGCATATTTTAAAATTATGTCAAATATAAGAATTATCAAAGCACCAAGAGCAAGAACAAAAAGTGTTGCGTAGGCCTTGTTTGGGATTACTCTATCGTATGTGCTCATAACAAAAAGAGGAATTGCAAGAGCAAAAATATTTATAAAAAGAGTCAGTATGCCAACTTCAACATAAGTTCTCCAACTAGCCCTAAGCGGAGTGCTAAACCAAGTTTTAGAGCTCTTTGATTCTAAAAATTCTTCTTCGTTTTTACTTCTAAAAATTAGTAAAATTTTAGAGTTTTTTTTGAAATTCTTTAGAGGAATCTCCTCTTGCGTGTTTTTGATTGGATTTAAAACTATCGCATTATCTGCTTTAATCTCAAGTAAAACCAGAGCTTCATCTGTTGGAGAAATGATTATAGATGGCAAGAAATGAGCGGGTATATCTTTTACATACATCTCTCTGATTGTTGATGAGAGTTGATAATTTTTAAACACTTCTATTGCGTCTTCTATATCAAAGGCATCTTTTGAATTATCTTTTAAAAGAGCTATAGTGGAGTACTCAACTTCTCCAAAGAAAAAGCCAAGAATAAATTTTGTACAAATCTCTAAGCTATTTGTTTCATTTGTTTGCACGTAATTTCTTCCTTGATAGCTTATATTTTAGCGTTAATTATAGGGTATAAATCTTGATACTGATGGTTGAAATAGTTTTATAGGATATATCATCTGGTTTGATTTTATCTCTATATCGTAACTTCGCTTTTCATTGTTGATGAGATGAGAGAAGTAGTCCATACCGACAGTTGTTGTGTAGTTTATCCAATCATAAACTATGTCATTTTGTAAAATTGAGTTTGTTTCAACTAGAAGATCATCGTTTATAGTTATTGAGTTTGCTATTATCATCTCTTTTCTATCTCTGTATTGCGTCATAGAGAGAAGAAGAGGGTTGTAGTTTGCTTGAGTTGAGAGGATATTTGTTACACTTGTATCGTAAAGCGTTAATTGTGACATTATCATTCCGCTTTTAACAATTGGTGTATTTAAGAAGAAAGAGCCGCCAGAGATTCTTGAGTTATCTTTTATCTGTTTCTCTAGGTTTGTTATCTTTTGAGGAATTTCAAACTTGATAACGCTTCTTTGAGCATTTTGTTTATACGAAAACTCTTCATAGAGTGATAACTGCTGCGCTACTTCTGAGTTATCATAGAAGATTACAAGCGGTGAAGATGAGAATTTCAGTAGCATATCTATCTGCGCTCTATAGTCTATACCACCATAGTAGAGATAGCTAGATGAATTTTGTGTATCTTTTTTGTTGATTGTAGGAAAATAGATATTGATGCTTGGATTTATTTTTGAGATAACTTTCTCTCCAACTTGTGTCATAGGCGCAATCACATACTCAAAGCCATCATCTTTTATTTTATTTAACGCTTTAAATATCTCTTCATAACTCTCATCTTCTATCTTATAGCTTTTGAGTTCAAATGGAGACTCTTTTGAAATTAGATAAGCAAATGAGGCATTTGTAGTTGAGGCTGCGTATCTGCCAATCGTTTTATATGGCATAAGAAGAGCTATACGAATTTTCTTTCTCTTTATGGTTGGTTCGTTTTTTATAACAGGAGCATAATAAACTTTCTCTTTTGATAAAAATTCGCTTTGCATCTCAATGCTGGTGTATGACAGATAAGAGAATATCAAGCCATTATCAAGATACTTCTGCATACACGCTTCATTACAAGGATATGGGTCTAAGTTTTGTACTGTAATTTCAGGAAGAGGAACATTTGATGGTTGTGTACTCCTTGAAAACAGAGTGATAGGAAGCAGAAACAGTGTTAAAAAAATTAGTTTTATCATATACAACTCTTTATAGTTTTTAAATCATTAAATGCAATTTTTTTATCATCAGGGTTTCTTAGTAGATGATTTGGGTGGTGTATTGGGACAAGTTTATAGTTTTTAAAGTCTATAACATGACCTCTTACACTTTGAAAATTGTCATTTTCTGATGTAACTTTAGCATAAGCATCTTTACCTAAAGTTACAACTACTTTTGGATTTATAAACTCTATTTGTGAAAAAAGGTGGTTTTTGCATGAATCCCACTCAGAATCAGAAGGTGTTTTTGAGTTTAGTGGTTTACATTTTATGGCATGTGTAAAGTAGACATCTTCTACTTTTAGCTCTAAAACATTCTCTATCATATTTTTTAATATCTCACCACTTCTTCCAGTATAATAGGAGTTTGAACTATCTTCACTAAGAGAGACAGCGTAGTCTATTATCATAATGTCAGCATTTGGATTTCCATAGCCGCTCATGCTTTGTGTTCTTGATTTGCTCAAATCACACAAGTAACATGTTGAGATATTTTTAGCAAGGGCATTAATGGTTTTTGGTTTTTCATTTTGTGTTTTTTGATTTATAGAAAATGGGTCTATATACTCAAACCCCAATGCTCTTAGCCTGTATAGATTTTCTAAAAGAAGTAAATTCTGAAAAGATTTCAATAATACCCTTTTTTTATCGAATGTTGATAATGGGAGTATATTTAAAGTGTGGTTAAAATCTACTTTATATTTTTAAGATAGAATTGTGCAAATTTATATTTTGGAAATAATTTTGGATATCAAGAACAGCGCCTTAGCGGTTGAAAATTTTGTGTTAACTTCTTCAAGAGAAATAGATGGAGTTTTAGAAAATGTAAGAGGTTTAAAAAAAGATAGGCTTCTTATACAAATAGCTTCATTTATGCACAATACTGTTTTAGTTCAAACCCTAAAGAGTGAACTACAAAAAATGTTCTCAGATACCAAAATAGTACTCCTTAAACATGATG
The DNA here is from genome assembly GCF_059705345.1 of Sulfurimonas limnophila. Classification (NCBI taxonomy): domain Bacteria; kingdom Pseudomonadati; phylum Campylobacterota; class Epsilonproteobacteria; order Campylobacterales; family Sulfurimonadaceae; genus Sulfurimonas; species Sulfurimonas limnophila. Next base: position 1,299,454 of record NZ_AP046127.1, on the reverse strand, counting down.
ACAAACTAAGAACAGATCTTACATTTTACTCTATTACAAGAGAGATAGACGAAGAAAATATCGAGAGCGAGATACTAAAAGAGCTATATCTTCAAGTAGCAAAAAAAGATTTGAGTATAGGCGAATATAGAAACAAACTTCTTAGCAGATACTTTACAGACCATCTTACAAACCTTCCAAACTTGTATAGATTAAGAAGTGATTTACAAGATTATAAAGATTTCGCGCTTGTTGTTTTCAACATAGACAATTTTCAGACTATAAATAATTTTTACGGCTATGTTGTAGGTGATTTTGTGATAGAGCAGGTTGGAAAATACCTTCAAGAAACTATCTCCGAGCATCATATATATAAATTATCAGGAGATGAATTTGCTTTTATAATTGATAAAGAGATAGGTTTTTATGAGCTTAAAGATTTTTTAGAAGACCTCTATGCAAGAATCAGAAATATAGTTGTTTTTTATCAGGATATAGAGATTTATGTTGATTTTACTCTCGCTTCTTCTATCAACAAAGATAATAAAAATATATTCTCAAATGTATCTATGGCTCTAAAATATGCAAAAGAGAAGGGCGTTAAGTTTTGGATTTATGAAGATAGAATGAACTTTGAAAATATCTATGAGAGAAATCTAAAGCTTTCAGTTGTTGTCAGAGAAGCGGTCGGAAACCTAAGAATTATCCCATATTTTCAAACTATTGTTGATTCTAAAACATTTGAGATAAAAAAGTATGAGTGTTTAGCAAGGTTAATTGACAAAAATGACAAAATACTCTCTCCAAATCTTTTTATACCTATTTCAAAAAAGATAAAAGTTTACAACATTGTTACAAAAACAATTATAGATAAGTCATTTGCTGCATTTGAAGATAGTGAGTATGAATTTAGCATAAATCTCTCTATCGAAGATATTATGTGCAGTGAAATTTTTAATTTTATAATAGAAAAACTAAAGCACTCAAAAGCTTCACACAGAGTTATTTTTGAGCTTCTTGAATCTGATGCAATAGAGGATTATAAAAAGGTTGACCGTTTTATATCTGAAGTAAAAAGATATGGCGCTAAAGTGGCAATAGACGACTTTGGAAGCGGTTACTCAAACTTTAGCTATCTTACAAGAGTCAATGTTGATATTATAAAAATAGATGGTAGTCTAATTCAAAATATAGATGTAGATAAAAATGCATTTACAGTTGTAGAAACTATCGTATCTTTTGCAAAAAAATTGGGTATTGAGACTGTTGCAGAGTATGTACACTCGAGCGTTATTATGGATGTTGTAAAAAATTTGGGAGTTGATTTTTCTCAAGGTTTTTATATTGACGAACCTTCAATTACACCAAAAAAGTTTTAGTATGAATGAAGATATATATTCGCCAGAGATAGACCTTTACGAGTTTAAAGAGCAAGTTGTGGAGTTAAGAAAATATACAAAAGAGTTTAGCGTACTCATTGTTGAAGATTATTTAGTTTTACAGCAGAGTCTGAAGAAGATTTTTACACCTCTTTTTAAAGATGTAGAAGTGGCTTCAGATGGAGTCGAGGGGTTAAAACTTTATAATGATAAAGTTTCAAAAGATGACAAATATGAGATTATCCTAAGTGATATAGCTATGCCAAATATGAATGGTGTGGAGATGACAAAGCATATAAGAGGGATGGATAAGGAGCAGATTATTTTTATATTTTCAGCATATCAAGACTCTGAATATCTAATTGAACTTATAAATCTTGATATAAGACGCTTTTTGGAAAAGCCGATTTCGCTTAAACATCTGTTTAATGAGCTTCTTTTGGTATGCAAGAGTGTTTATAGCAAAAAGGACTTCTCAAACAAGATAGTTATGCGAAGTAATATTTACTACTATAAAAACGAGAGGGAGCTCTTTATAGATGAAAAATCCATAAAATTATCAATTTATGAGAGGCTTATTTTAGAGTTGCTCCTATCCAAGACTAACAGCGCTATATCAAATATAGAAATCATAAATCATCTATATTTTAACGGAGCTGATGTAGAACTTGATAATGTTCGCAAAATTGTCTACAAGCTTAGAAAAAAACTCTCAAATGAGTTAGTAGAGAATGTTCACTCAATAGGTTACCGCATCAAGATATAGCTTTAAACAAAAGACAAAACAGCGACATAACTGCGACATTGGCTAGTTATACTTCTTATACTTTTTAAAAAAAGTAAAAAAGTATTAAAAAATATTGCCGATGAGCTTATATGCAAAAAAACATCTCTCTAAAGTCACTTATCCATAAAAGCTATTTATCGAGCGCACTTGTTCCTGTGTTTGCCATAGAACTTGTGCTTCTTCTTTTATACTTTGGAGTAACTTTTTTTATATCTCAAAAATCTCAAGATATACTTCTTAGCGAAGCAAAATTCTCACTTGGTGAAATAGCCAGTAGAGAGGCTGGAAATATAGATATGCTCTTTAGTGAAGTCAAAAGAGATATGGCTATATTAAAACGAGACCATGAGAGATTTTTTATTTCAAATGAGTGTAGTAACCCAAACGCTAAAGCAGAGTTTGGCAGACATAAAAATGGTGCATTTTATAAGTTAGTAGATAATGGAGGCTCATCCATATATGCACCAAAAGATTTTGAAGCAACACCAAAAAATATGAGAAAGATAGAGTGCAGTGAGGCGATAGACCCTCTTATGAAGTCTATAGTGGATACAAATCCAATTATTACACAAGCATACATAAATACTTATGACAAATTAAACAGACTCTACCCATTTATGAGTGATGCTGCAGCTCAATATGGCGCAGAGCTTGATGCTACAACTTACAATTTTTACTATTTAGCAGATGCAAATTATAATCCGCAAAGAGACGATGTCTGGACAACTGCATATCTTGATCCAGCGGGGCAGGGGTGGATGATATCACTTATTGCACCAATATACAGAGGCGATTTTTTAGAAGGTGTAAGCGGAGTAGATGTTACAATAGAGTCGCTTATAAAAAATGTTCTCTCACTTGATATACCATGGAGTGGTAGCGCATTTTTGATAGATAAAGATGGAACTATTTTAGCTATGCCAAAGCGTATTGAAGAGCTTTTTTCCATAAAAGAGCTAAAAGGGCATAAATATACAAACACTATATCTACAACTATAGAGAAACCAAAAGAGTTCAATCTTCTTAAAAACTCAAAAGAGATGGAAATATTTTTTCAAAAAGCAACTCCGATAGAGACATTTACTATAAAAGGTGCTAACTATATCATCTCTCAAAAAAGCATTCCTCAGACATCTTGGCGTTTGATGATAGTTGTGGATGAATCTATTATATATAGACCAATTATAGAGTTTAAATCTCAAGCACAGATTATAGGTTATGTAGTTATCGCTCTTATGATATTTTTTTATCTTATCTTTTTTATGTATCTTATGAGAAAATCTAACGCTATTTCAGAATATATAGCAGAGCCAATAAACGAGTTATCTATCCTTACTAGCAATCTTGGAAGTAAGCAAAATACTAAACTAATGGAATCAGGCAATATAGAAGAGATTTATAAACTAGTACAAAACTTCAACACTCTTAGCAGTGAACTAGATGATAGAACAAATGCCTATATAGAGTCTCAAATGCGTGAGAAAATGAAAGAAAAAGAGGCTATATCAGCTTATAGAGAGGGACTTTTAGAGAGTGCTGGAGGATATTTGCACAATGTTGGAAACTCTTTGGCTGTTCTTGATTCAAAACTTTTTATATTAAATAGCAGTGCGTTGTCTTTGCAAAAGAGTGAGCTTGGGTTTAACAAGGTCATAGAGATGGTACAAAACTCTAATGCAAACAGCAATGAAAAAGTCTCAATTGAGGTTTTCTTAGAAGAGTTTAAAGAGGCATTAAGTGAGGATATAACTTCTCAGATACTTGATGCATCTTGTGGTATAGAGAGAGTTAAAAACCATGCTTCAGATATGATTAGAGACCAGCAAAACAGACTTGCAAACAGTGATGATAGCGAAAGTTACATATATAGTTTTTCACTAAATAAAATGGTTGGCGAACTTATAGAAGATTATCATTTGGAATCTCTTAGATTTAATATAGCAATAAGATTTCATGAATATGATGAAGTGGTACTGCAAATGATGAAATACAGGCTTCAAAGCGGAGTTGAAAATGTTATCAAAAATGCTATAGAGTCTATATCTTTGACCAAAGAGAGAGGTACCATAGACATAACTATAAAAATAGAGAAAAATATGGTACTTTTGAGAGTTAAAGACAGTGGCTGCGGAGTTAAAATAGATGAAATAAATAAGATATTTAGTTTTGGATATACAACTAAAAAGGGCGGTAATGGTTTTGGACTTCATACACTAAATAATTTTTTAAACAGCATAGGCGGAACCATAAGTATAGTAAATAATGAAAATGAAAATGGAGCAACTTTAATAATGGAGATACCTACAAATGAGCAACTTTAAGATATTTGCTCTTGATGATGAGATACATATACTCGAATTTTATAGAAATATATTAAAGCCTAAAGAGAGTAAGGCAAAGAATTTTTTCGACTCTCTTGAATCAAAAGATGAGATAAAAAATGAGTTTGATTTGCATACTTTTGAGACTCCAAAAGAGTATTTAAAGGCACTTGGCGACTCTTATGAACGAGGAGAGAAGGTTGCAGTTTCTATCATAGATATGCGTCTACCTCAGATGCACGGACTCGAAGTTGCAAAGAGAGCTAGAGAAATTGATGAAAATATGAACATCATTATCGTAACAGCATTTGCAGATTTTTCAGTTGATGAGATACTTGGCAGAATAGAGAAAAATGTTTACTATCTTCACAAGCCATTTAGACACGATGAACTGCTTGTACTTGTTACAACAGGAGTTAGAAACTATCAAACAAACTGCGGTGTTAGCGATATTATGAATGATATTGCTATAGATGCAACACAGGACGGTTTTTGGGATTGGAACCCTGTAACAAATGAGGTTTACTACTCGCCAAAGTGGAAACAGATGCTTGGATATAGTGAGAATGAGATAAAAAACACTCTAGAGGAGTGGTCAAGCAGAGTTCATCCAGATGATATACAAGATGTAATGCAAACATTAAAAATGCATCTGGAGCAAAAAAATGATTACTATATCTCAGAGCATAGGATTCGTGCAAAAAATGGCAACTATATCTGGATACTTGACAGAGGAAAGGCATCGTTTGATTCGGATGCAAAACCTATAAGAGTTACTGGATTTCACTCAGATATAACAAAAAGAAAAGAGCTAGAAGAGCAACTCCAACATGGAAACAAAGAGCTTGAATCAAAATTAGAGACAATAATCAGCTCACAAATGAAGTTAAAAAATACAAATGCTCAACTAGAAGAGCGTTTAATGCAACAGATACAAAAAGGACAAGAGCAAGAAAATATGCTTTTAAAACATGTGCGTCAAGCTGCTATGGGAGAGATGATAAGTATGATAGCACATCAATGGAGACAGCCTATAGCTACTATCTCTATTGTAGCGGACAATATTCTTATGGATATGATGCTAGGAGAGCAGAGTAGAGAGAATACTGAAGAGGGCTTGTCTGTGATAAAAAAACAAGTTTCGCATCTATCGCAAACAATAGATGATTTTAGAAGCTTTTTCGCACCAAACAAATCAAAGGAGCAGACATTTGTAAAAGATGCTATAGAGTCTGCGCTATCTATTATAGAGGCAACTCTGCAGAACTCAAATATAAAAGTTATTAAGATATTAGAAGAGACAAGAGCTATAAACATATATAAAAATGAGATGATGCAAGTCTTCTTAAATATACTAAAAAATGCAAATGACGCACTGCTTTATGCCGAGACTAAAAACCCAACTATAACGATACATAGTTATGAAGATGAGAGAGGAGTTACTATAAGCATAAAAGATAACGGAGATGGAATACAAGAGGAGCTGCTAGAGAAAATCTTTGAGTCATACTTCACTACAAAAAATGAAAAAAATGGAACAGGGCTTGGGCTGTATATGGCAAAAACCATAGTTGAACAGCGATGTCAAGGAACTATAACCGCCAGAAACAGTGATGATGGCGGTGCTGAATTTATCATAAGATTTTCATCTTACTAATGATTTTGATGTAAAATCTCGCTCACTACAACCACCGCTAGGTACAAACAAAATTATTACACTTATAGGCGTCAGAAGATGTGCAAAGACATCTATTCTTTATGAGATGATAAACAAAGATGCGAGTCTATCTTCAATAAGTTTGTAAAAAGCAATAAGTTTTTACAAAAAAAATCCAAACAGCGACATATCAGCGACACTATCAGACTAAGATTACATACTTAAAAAATATTTCCAAAAGAGATAGGATTGAAAATGAGTATTGTAAAAGAGTTAAAAGATTTTGCAAAAAATCTTAGTGTCATAATTGTTGAAGATGATAAAGCACTTAATGAAGAGTTGGTAAATGTTGCCGAGCTTTTCTTTAAGAGAGTCTTTTTTGCTTACAACGGTGTAGAAGCACTTACTATATATAAAAATAACAGCATTGATATAGTTATCACAGATATAACGATGCCAAAAATGGATGGCGTGGTTCTTAGTAAAAATCTAAAACAGATAAATCCAAATCAAGATATTGTAATTATCTCTGCTCATAGAGATATTGAGTATCTCGTAAAACTTGTAGATATAGGAATCAAACAGCTTATATATAAACCATTTGATCATCAAGAGTTGCTCTACAGACTTCTTAGAGTATGTGAGGATAAGGTTCTCTCAAATGGTATGGATGATTATAAAAAAGATTGTTCATCTATGATCAGTGACAAATCTACGTTAAATAAAAATCATGAGAATATAAAAACAATCTATAAGCATACAAACAAAACTATATTTACTTTGAATTCTGAGATGAATGAGGACATAGAGTACTTATTGGAGTTAAGAGATGATTTGCAAACTCTTGTAGATGGCATACACTATGGAGCAGATGCAAAAGATATAAATGCCATAAGTGCGCTTTTATCAAAGATATACACGCTTTTGTCTCAAATAGGGGCTACTACAAATATATCTATAGTTATATTTGAACTTGCAAACTTTTTAGAGAGTATAAATTTCGAGCTGCTAAGTGATGAGCAAAAATCAAAACTTTCAATGATAGAGTTTATATATGATGATATTGCAAAATTTATAGATTTGGTATTTGTAAAAAAAGAGGTGCAGGATACTTCATATCTTGAAGACTCTTTGCGTTCTTCACTAACGCAGTTAAAGCAGAGTGTATTTGATGACTTTTTAGTAGAAGAAGAGCTTGAGTTATTTTAAAAAAAAGGGGATGTTGTGAATATTTTTAAAGAGTTAAAAGAGTTTGCAAAAGATTTGACTCTTCTTATAGTTGAAGATGATATAGCTCTTAACGGGGAACTATATGAGCTATCAAAACTTTTTTTTATGGATGTAAAAGTTGCTAATAATGGGCAAGAAGGACTTGACTTATATAACAAAGAAAAATTTGACATAATCCTAAGTGATGTAACTATGCCAATTATGAATGGTGTGGAGCTTTGTAAAAAAGTAAAAATCATAAATCAAGACCAAGCCATTATCGTACTCTCTGCACATAATGAAGTTGAGTATTTTGTTGAGTTGATTGATATAGGAATACGTCAATTTATACATAAGCCTTTTAAAGATGATGAGTTTTTATATAGGCTTCTTAAGGTTTGTGAAAATGTATCTTTAGCTAAATTTTATAAAGAGGAGAAGGAGTTTATTATGGATGAAGAGACTCCATCTGCAACGGCTCAAGCAAAGCCAAAAAAAGTAGATGATGTTCTTAGCCAAAAACGTCTGAGCAGTAAGAGCTTCTTAACAAACTTGCAAAACAGTGGCTCAGCATGGGGTGTGATAGAGGATGATATAACAACTCTAATTGAGATAAATGATGATTTTGAAGTCTATATAAATGATATTTTTGAGGGAAATTTATCTTATGGGCTACTCTTAAAGATAAGCGGACTTCTAAAGAGAATGCAGACCATACTTTCTCAGATAGATTTTATGAGACAAATGGCTGGACTCTTTTTGGATTTGGCGACATTTTTAAAAGATATAGATTTTGATTCATTAAAAGATGAGCAAAAAAACAAATTCAAGATGGTTGAGTTTATCTATGATGATATATCGAGATTTATTCAGACGGTTTTTGTTTACAAAGATACGATAGATATTTTTTATCTTCAAGATTCACTAGCTAGTTCAATCAAACAGTTAAAAAATTCAGTCCAAAATCTCCCATTAGAAGAGGAGGAGTTTGAGCTATTTTAACTTATAAAAAAAAGTGACAAAAATTTTAAAAAAAAGGATGAAAAATGTCAAAAAAAGTAGTGTTTGTGGATGATAGTAAAGCAGTTCTAGCGTCTGTTGAGTTGGCTGTTGAAGAGCTTGTGGCAAATGGAAGTATCTCTTTTGATACATATTTAAATCCAGTTGAATTTTTAGAAAAAGTTACATCTGGAAACGTTGATTATGACCTCCTCTTTACGGATATAAATATGCCACAGATGAGCGGTCTTGAACTAGCTACAAAATTAAAAGGTGTTGCATCTCTTAGGCAAAAACCTATTTTAGCTCTAACGACTGAAAATTCGCCAGAGATAAAACAGGCTGGAAAAGATATAGGCATAGCTGGTTGGGTTGTTAAACCATTTAGTAACGACAAAATAGTTTTAGCAATTAAAAAAGTTTTAGGGATATAGCATGGCGATAACCCAAAAAACAACAGCCAAGACAAAGTTAACGGCTTCAAGTGCTCAAAAATATCTCTCATTTGAGATAAATGAGGAGATGTATGCAGTTGAGATACTTGATGTCAAAGAAATTATTGCGATGATGAAGTTTACAAAAGTGCCAAAAATGCCAACTTTTGTAAAAGGTGTTATTAACTTAAGGGGTTTAGTTATTCCAATAATAGACATAAGGGTTAAATTTGAACTCTCTGAGATTGAGTATAACGAGAGAACTACAATCATAATAGGGATAGTTGAAGATAGCTTGATAGGCTTTATTGTAGATAAAACAGCTGATGTTTTAAATATAACTCAAGAGGAAATGGCTCCACCTCCAAAGTTTGGTACAGCAATAGATACTACATTTTTAAAATCTATGGCAAAAACAGCTAATGGTGTTGTTATGATTGTGAATCTTATGAAAATATTTTCAGAATCAGAGTTAAACAGTGTAAAACAGATAGAAAAAATAAAAGATATAAAAACAGGAGAAGAAAAATGAAAATGACATTTACTCAAAAGTTGTCTATGATAATTGCGGTGTTGGTAATAGTTGCGATAACAATCGCGTGGTCTGGCTTAAGCGGGGCATCAAGCTTAAATGACTCTATTACAAATTTAACTCAAAAAGAGGCTAAAAAACTTACTGAAATGGGAATCGTAGGAAGATACTCAGAGTCATGCAGAAAAAATGAGAAAAATATTGTTCTCTCAAAAAATACAGATGAGATAGCTGCGTATGCAAACATCATGAAAACAGAAAGACAAGAGATGGACAAGCTTCTTATCAGCATCAAAGAGTTGATAGTAAAAGAGGAAAACAGAGCATTGATTCAGACTTTGCAAAGTGATTTGAAAAAATATGATGAGTTTATAACTGAGATAAAAGCGCTCTCTATCACTTCACTTGGAGAGGGTGAGGAGGCAATTGCGGCTCAGAAAAAAAGTGTTGAGCTCTCTGCTACAAAAGGTTTAGAGTATGGAGAGGCTGTTAGTTCTAGCGTAACTACTATACTAAAAAACAATCAAGACCTTTTAAATGAGATTGATGCTCAAACAACAAAAGATTATGAAAACTTAAGAAATACAAACATTGCCATTGCAGTAGGGGGCATAGCACTTGCACTAATTATTGCTATATTTATGGTTCGTCAGATGATGGCTCTTATCTCAAGCAGTGTTACAAATGTAAGCGAGAATGCAGAGCAGGTTGCAAGTGCTTCAAATCAGATAAGTTCATCTTCACAACAACTAGCAGAGGGTGCGCAAGAACAAGCTGCTTCAGTTGAGGAGATTACGAGCTCACTAACAGAGATGAAAGCGACAATTGAGCAAAACTCTGAAAATGCAAGAGAAGCCGATATGTTGGGCAAAGATGCAAATGAAGCTGCTAAGATGGGTTACGAGCATATCAGAGAACTTAGTACTTCTATGGTTGAGATTAACGATAGCAGTAGAAAAATATCAAATATCATCAAAACTATTGATGAGATTGCGTTTCAAACAAATCTTCTTGCACTTAATGCAGCGGTTGAAGCGGCACGTGCTGGTGAGCATGGTTTAGGGTTTGCTGTTGTTGCAGAAGAGGTTAGAAATCTTGCTCAAAGAAGTGCAACTGCTGCAAAAGATACAGCGGCTATTATTGAGAAGTCTATTGATGATGTACGAAAAGGTAACCAAATCACTGAGCAGACAAATAAAGCGTTTGTTGAGATTTTAGATAAAGTTAAAAAGACAGGCGATATCGTAGGCGAGATAGCCATAGCATCGAAAGAACAAGCAACGGGTATCAACCAACTAAGCGAGGCTATGAGTCAAGTTGACTCTATCACTCAAGTTATAGCGAGTAATTCAGAAGAGAGTGCAGCGGCTAGTGAAGAGATGAGCGCACAAGCTACTAGTATGAAAGTAACTATTGGTGAATTGGCTGGTATCTTTGGCATAGTTGCATCTTCTGCTCACTCTGTAAAGTCGGTGATTCATCATCAGCAAAAAACAGCTTTTCAATCAAATACAAAACAAAACAAAAAAAATACTTTGGTAGTAGCGACTAAAAAGCCATCTGAAGTTCTTCCATTAGATGATGACGATTTAAGAGAGTTTTAACTATGAACTTAAGAGATGGAGTATTAATTATAGATGCAAAATCGAGCAATGACTCTTTAGAGAGTTTGGCAAAAGAGATTTTGCTAAACATAGAAGATGTAAAAGAGGTAATTGTTGATGACGCTCTAGGAGTAGAATCAAGTGCGCTCTTTTCTCTTTTGGTCTCAATTAGAAAAACAGCTCCAAATATAGCGATAGATTTTTTGGATAAGCCTTCTATAAATGTAGAGGGAATTGGAATAGTGTCGTTAGATATAAGAGGATAAGAGATGGATAAGCATGACAGAGTAATGGAGATTTTTTTAAACGAGTGTAAAGAGATTTTAGAGGAGATTGCTCCAAAACTTTTAAATTTGGAAGATACTCCAAATGATAAAATCCTTATCAATGATATATTTCGAGGTATTCACACGCTAAAGGGAAATGCAAACTCATTTGGCTTTGTAAAACTTGGCGAATTTGTACATCACTTTGAAGATTTACTCTCTATCTATAGAAAAGAAGAGAGTGTGCTAGACTCAAGCGAGGTTGATCTCTTTATTCGCTCTTTTGACATTGTGGGGAGTGTCTTTGAGTATGAAGAAGAGGGTATTAATGGTTATCCGCAGAATTATTATGAGATTTTAGGCGAGATAAAAAAGGCACTAAATATAAAAGAGAGCCATGAGCAGAGTTTTGAAGAGATAGTTAGTGCCTCTTCATTTGCTCATGCATCGCAAGAGAGACAAATTGTTGAAAAAATGGTTGAACATACGCAATATGATTTAAAAAATATAGACGGCAAAAAGATATATGAGATAAAACTGGAGCTTGATAGCGATATATATTTAAGAGGATACAATCATCAGATATTTTTTAGACTGCTTGAGAATTTTGGGACTATCATCTACTCAAACTATATTATTAATGAGAGCGTCCCAACATTAGAAGAGTTTAATACAGAACACTCATATATAAAAGCGCTCTACATGTATCTCTTAAGCGAGAGTGATGAGATGGATATTTTAGATATTTTTGAGTTTATAGCGCAAGAGCATGAAGTCTCACTAAGTGTTGTCGAGCTAGAAGATATAAAAGAAATAGAAGTACAAAAGCCAATTAATGAGGCATTACAAGGTATAAACGAGAGCAGTGACGAGAGTGCTAAAGAGCATAAAAGCGTAGCAAAAAGCTCTATTCGTGTTGAGTCTGCAAAACTTGATGAACTCTTTGATTCCATAGGTGAACTTGTAATCGCACAGAGTTACATTAGCCAAAACGAGCAGATTCGTGCAATAAACAACAACGAACTAAACCAGTACCTAGAGATGCTTGGCAAATCAACTAGAATTATTCAAAGCAAGGTAATGAGCCTTAGAATGATTCCTATCAAAGATACTTTTTTAAAGATGAAGAGAGTTGTAAGAGATGTAAGTCTAAAAACAGGCAAAGAGATAGAACTTTTCTTAAGCGGAGAAGACACAGAGATAGATAAAACAATGGTTGACAAGCTCTCAGAGCCTCTAATCCATCTGCTTAGAAACTCTGTTGATCACGGTATAGAAGAGAGCGCTCATGAGAGAATCTCTCTTGGCAAAGAGGGGTGTGGAGATATATATCTAAGTGCTGCACACAAAGGTAGTTCTTTCGTTATAGAGATAAGAGATGACGGCAGAGGCATCGATACATCAAAAATCCTTCAAAAAGCGATAGAAAAAGGGTTTGCAAAAGATGATGTGGCATATACTCAAGATGAAATTATAAACTTTCTCTTTTGTGCTGGGTTTTCAACTGCGCAAACTATAACTGACATAAGCGGACGCGGAGTAGGGCTTGATGCGGTTAAGCAATCTATCGAAGAGCTAAGAGGAAAGATAACTGTTGAGAGTGAGATTGGAGTTGGAACTGTATTTAGAATCATACTTCCGCTTACTCTTGCAATTATTGATGGATTGACAGTTAGAGTTGATAATGAGATGTTAATCGTTCCAACACTATCTGTTGTTGAATCTTTCAGCCCGATAATCAAAGATATACATTATGTAAAAGGCGAAGGGGAGTTTATAAACTATCGAGGCGAGATTTTGCCAATCGTTAGACTAAACAAACTCCTAGCACTAAACAGTTCTAAAACAGAGTTTGAGTACTCTACTTTTATATGCATAGACCATGAAAGAGGAAAATATATCATTCAAGTAGATGAATTACTCGGACGTCAGCAGGTGGTTATCAAATCTCTTGGAGTTCTAAGCAACAATGTAAAAGAGATTTCAGGTGCAGCGATTTTGGGAACAGGGCAGATTGCTCTTATCTTAAACACTGAAGGCGTGAGAGAACATCTAGATTTTGAGTATAACGCATGAATATGGCAGCGTATGAAATCTCAAAATCAGAGTTTAAAGAGCTTAGTGAATTTGTCTACAAAGAAGTAGGCATTCACTTGGCTGAACATAAAATTATGTTGGTTCGAAGTCGGCTCTCAAAAAGGTTGCGAGATTTAAATCTGCGTTCATTTAAAGAGTACTTAGAGTATCTGCATGAAGATGATTCTGGCGAAGAGATGATTATGCTTATAAATGAGATAAGCACAAATGTCACAAGCTTTTTTCGTGAACAGTCACAGTGGGATTTTTTAGAAAAAGAGGTAAAAGAGTTTGAAGCGGCAAAAAAAAGAACGCTTAGAATCTGGTCGGCAGCTTGTTCTAGCGGTCAAGAACCATACACCATAGCTATATTTTTGCTCTCAACTCTAAAAAATCCAAAAGATTGGGATATAAAAATCTTAGCTACTGATATATCTGAAAATATCCTCCAAAAAGCTATGGACGGGTGTTATAGTACTCAAGAGATAGGCACTTTGCCAAAAAGTATGCTGGTCAAGTTTTTTGATAAAAAAAACATTAAAACTAAGCAGGGAGATGAACTCTGCTATGAGATAAAACCATTTGTAAAATCTATGATTACATTTAGGAGTTTTAACCTTGTTTATGGGGATTATTCAAAGATTCCTCAAAGTTTTGACATGATTTTTTGTAGAAATGTAATGATATATTTTGACAAAGAGACAAAAGATGGTGTTGTTAGAAATCTTAGTTCAAAAATCCTCAAAGACGGATATTTTTTCATAGGACACAGTGAGAGCTTGGTAACAATGAAAGATGGAATTTTAAAAATGCAAAAACCATCTATCTATAAAAAACAGTAAAAGGAAGAGTTATGAATTTGGGTGAAATTACAAACGAGATACTTTTAGAAGAGATTCAAAAGAGATTTTTAGATAGAGATTTAATCATAGCTGACAGTGCAAAGATGTTAAAAAAACTCGAAGATGTAAACAAAAGACTTACAAAATCAGAAGAGAACAGAAGCAAGTTTATGTCTATCATCAAAAATGAGTTCAACAACCCTATATTTAGCATGATAAGCCTATCAAAATCACTCCTAAAAGCAAGTGACGATGAGAGAGTAAGTTTTATAGGAGAATCTTTATATGAAGAGTCTTTGATGCTTAATTTTCAGATAAAAAACATCATAACAGCCGCAGAGATAGAGTCAGGTACCATAGGGCTTGAATCATCAAAGATAGATTTTTTAGATATTTTACTCCAAATCAAAGAAGAGCTAAAATATCCGCTACAACATAAAAAGATAGATTTACAGACAAAAATCTCAACAGAGGACATAATATATTTAGATAGAGAAAAGCTATACCTCATACTTCTAAATCTAATCTCAAATGCAGTTGAGTTTTCTCCAAGTGGCTCAAAGGTAAATGTCTTTATAACTGAAGAGAATAACGATATAAAGCTTATTGTTCAAGATTTTGGGGAGGGGATTGATGAGAGTGATTATGAGAACATATTTAAGCGTTTTCATCAAGCTCACAGTGGTATGAACAGGGCTCACAGAGGGCAAGGTTTGGGGCTTTCTATCGTTAGGGATTTGGTAGATTTGCTTGATGGTTCTATCCATTTTGAGAGCACTCTTTTAAAATCAACAAAATTTGAAGTCACTCTTGCAAAATCATTAAAAAGTGATAATAACCTTTTTGATGATGATGATTTTTTATTTGTATCGGATAGTGCTGGTGAGGAGTTTTAGAGATGGAGTACGAAAAAAAGTATATCCACTCAAGTCAGCTTTTTGTAGCAGTGCGTCCATCCGTTATACAGACGGTTTTAGGCTCATGTGTTGCGGTTTGTCTATATGATTCAAAGATGCAAATCTCTGGGATGAACCACTACCTTTTGCCTCTTTGGAACAACGAGGGTCTAGCTAGTCCTAAGTATGGAAATATAGCAATTGCAAAGCTTATAGAGGCGATGGAAGCGGTTGGGTGTCAAAGAAGAGATATGGTTGCAAAGGTTTTTGGCGGCGCTAGTCCCAACAACTTCAATGCAGCAAATGGAATGTTGGTTGGAGAGAAAAATATCCAAATCGCACACCATTTGCTAAGCGAACAACGTATAAAAATAACAGCTAGTGATTTGGGCGGAACAAGAGGCAGAAAAATATCTCTTGAGTCAAACAGTGGGCGTGTAATGCTCAAATACGTTCAAAAAACAGAGTTTTAAGGGGTGAATTGTGGCGATTAGAGTTCTTATAGTAGATGATAGTGCAACTGCTAGAACAGTACTAAAGGATGTTTTAAGCAAAGACAGCGAGATAGAAGTAATAGCCACAGCACCAGATGCTTACGTAGCAAGAGATAAGATAGTTCAGCTAAAACCTGATGTTATCTGCCTTGATGTTGAGATGCCTCGTATGGATGGAATCAGCTTTTTAAAAAAGGTTATGAAGTACTTTCCGACACCAGTTTTGATGGTCTCTTCACTTACTCAAGATGGTGCGCAGGTAACTTTAGATGCACTTGAAGCTGGAGCTATCGACTATGTTGCAAAGCCTCATTCAAACATCTATGACGGTATAGATGAGATACAAAAAGAGTTAATCCAAAAAGTAAAAATGGTCGCTTCTTCAAATCTAGGGGCAAGGATAGAGGCAAGAAAAGCAAAAAATGCCGTTGTTGAGCACAAACCAAGACTATCTTACTCTTTAGCTCAAACAACAAACAAACTAATAGCCATAGGCGCATCAACTGGCGGAACGGTAGCATTAGCGGAGCTTCTTAGCCGTTTTACAAAAGATACTCCTGGTGTTGTGATAGTTCAGCATATGCCAGGGGGGTTTACAAACTCTTTTGCTCAGAGACTAAACTCTCTTTGTGAGGTTGAAGTAAAAGAGGCAGAGGATGGCGACATTATAGGGCGTGGAAGAGTCTTAATTGCTCCAGGAGATTTGCATATGGTAGTTCGAAGAGATGGCGGAAACTACAGAGTAAAGCTTGGAACTGGCGATAAAGTAAGCGGACACAGACCATCTGTTGATGTTTTGTTCAACTCTGTTGCCTCTCATGCTGGAGCAAATGCTATAGGTGTGCTTCTTACGGGCATGGGGAGTGATGGCGCAAAAGGGATGTTAAAGATGAAAACAAGCGGTGCTTCAACAATAGCTCAAGATGAAAAAAGTTCAGTTGTGTGGGGGATGCCAAAAGTCGCTTACGATATAGGCGCAGTTGATTTTGTAGAGTCACTCTCTAACATAGATGTAAAAATAGTCTCACTTCTAAATGAGAGAAAGTAGAAAAGATGATAAAAAACATACTTAAATCAAGTAATTTAAAAATAGCTCCGATAATCTTATTTGTAATGTGGGTTTTATTTGCTATTTTTTTTGCTATTGAGGCAAAAGGGCTAAGGGATAGTTTTAAAGAAGAGATAGATATATCTGCAAAACAGAGAATGCTAACGCAAAAAATACTCCTTGAAACACATAAGGTATATATGCATAGCAATAGTAGTTCTAAAAATACTCTCTTGCGTATTTACACACAGATGAGAGAAAATACATATTTTTTACATGAAAAATACTTTATACATAATGAAAAATTGGTTGGCGTAAAGAGTGAAGTAGAGAAATTTTTAGGCAGTGTAGAGCAGTTTATAGAATATCAAAGCAGAGAAAATTATGATAATCTAGAAATAAGCGCAGAGATTACATTTAATAGAGTCTCAGAAGTAGTAGAAATAGTAAAAGAAAATTTTTCTTCCAAACAAGAAAAATTGATTATATTAAATCTACTCTTTATACTAAGCAGTATGATAATGACTTTTTTATTTGTACATTACATGTTTTTTCCTGCTGCAAAACTCGCTAAAGATGCTCAAAGAGAGTTAAAGCAACTAAATAATGAGTTAGAACTAAAAGTGGAAGAAAAAACTCTCTCTTTGCAAAAAAGTTATAACTATATAGACTCTTTACTTCAAGCTTCTGATGAGGCGCAGGTTATTGTAAATAATGCCTTTATCGTTATAGATTTTAATAAAAATACAAAAAATATATTTTCAAAGATAAACAAAGGTATAGAACTCTCAGAACTGCTTGAAGATGTCGAACAAAAAAAAGAGATATTTACTTTCCTCTCTTTTTTAAATGATTATGAGCTGCATTTAAAAAGCGAGAAGGTCTTTTTTTATCATAAAAAATACTACAAGATGAAATACAAGATGTTAAATCTTAGCACTTTTATCATCTCTTTTTATGATATAACTCACCAAATACAAGATTTAAAAAGAAAAGATGCTATCTATAACTCACAAAAAGCGATAGTTGTAGTAACTGATGGCAAAAATATAAAAAATATAAACTCTATCTTTTTTGAGGAGTTTGGATTTGCAAATCTCAGTGATTTTAAATCAAAACATAACTGTATATGTGAACTTTTCCGCCAAAAAAATGGCTACCACTGTCTCTCCATGAGTGTTGATGGAATGATGTGGAATAAGTATATGCAACAAGACAGCACAAAAAGCTATCACGTCATGATGATAAACAAAGATGGTATAGAGAAGATTTATGATGTAAAAACATCAGGAAATCTCTTTGAAGATGAAGATGAAGAGGTTATCGTCTTTAATGATATAACAGAGCTAGAAGAGAAAAACAGAATCCTTGTTGTGCAGTCAAAAGATGCAGCAATTGGTGAGATGATGTCTATGATAGCTCATCAGTGGCGTCAACCACTTAGTGTACAGAGTGCAGTTTTATCTAGGATAAGAGTTATGCATGAGATGGAGATGCTTGATGATAAAGTCATTGCAGATGCACTAGATAAACTCTATGCACAGATAAACTATATGTCAAAAACGATAGATGATTTTAGGGACTTTTTTAAAGATAGCGATATATTTGAGAGTGTAGAGGTAAAAGATATAGTATATAGTGCAAAAAATCTAGTAGATGCAATTCTAAACACTAAAAGTATCTCATTTGAAGTTAATTTTAGAGTAGATGAGAGTATGAGGGTTATGACTATACTCTCAAAAATATCACAAGTTTTTTTAAATTTATACAAAAATGCTATTGATCAAATAGTAGAAAAAAATATAGAAAATGGAGAAGTAAAAGTAGATGTCTATACAAAAGATGATGAACTGGTTATAGAAGTATGTGACAACGCTCTAGGTATTGATGAGAAGATTATTGATAAGATTTTTGAGCCATACTTCTCTACAAAAAGTAAAAACGGAACAGGTCTTGGGCTATATATGTCAAAAAAAATTATTGAAGAGCTCCTAGAAGGCAGAATAAGTGTAAAAAATAGTGATAATGGTGCATGTTTTGCCATCTTTTTAAAGATAAAAGATGATAATTTAGCCTGAAGCGACACATCTGCGACACTTATAAAATACAATTTCTACTCAAAGAGTGAAATATTTTTTTATGCCCGAGGAGTCTGTATGAACGATAACCAAAAAATAGCATTAGAGTATCCTTCTGGTTACTCAATAGATACATCCTATCTCTGGCCATTGCCATCAGTAGATGAGAACAAGATGGTTATACAGCTTGATGAAGTCACACGTGAGAGTGAAGAAAAAGCAGTAGAGATATTTGACATCATAGAAGAGATATATAATGAATTATCAGAAAAAGAGCAGAAACTAACACACATAGTAGAGGTTTTAGGCGGAAATATTATGCTTTTAGAAAAGCTTAGTTTAAGCTTTCCAGAAGTTAAAGCTTTTGGCAATACTCTTCAAAAAAGTAGAGCATCTCTAGAGGATGCAAACAAAATGTTTCAAAATTGCCAATTAAACAGTGATGCACTGCTTGGCTGTATGGATATTTTTCAGTATCAAGATATCCACCGCCAGAAAATAGAGAGAGTTGTAAATGTAATGCGTTCATTGTCAAGCTATATGAACAATCTTCTTGAGGGAAAAACCCAAGATTCAAGCAGAGCCTCGTCCGCTTTGCATATTGCAGGAGATATTAACAATACTCTTGTGTCAAATGATGAGATTGAGGCTTTATTGGCTCAATTTGCAAGTTAAAAATTTTAAAGTAGAGGTTTGAAATGTTTAAAAACTTAAGTATTTATAAGAAGATGAACTATTTTATAGTGATGGTTACTGGTTTTGTGTTTGTTGCTGCTTTGTCTATATATTTTGCTATGAATCATCTGGCATCAAAATATAATCACCTTCATCATAACTCTATGACAGGTGAACTAAGTACGTTAAAAATTGAGAAAAATCTAAACTATACAAGTCGCTTGACAAGAGATATTATGCTCGGTGGAGAGTATGTAAAAAATATTAAAAAGTTAAAAGAGAAGATTAATGAGATAGAGACTCTTTTTAATGATTTAGAGAAGTTAATGGAGATAGAGAGTTCAGTTAAACTTCTTAGTGAAGCGAAAAAGTCTACTATGGTGTTTTTAAACAGATCATACACTATGATGGAGTCTTTTAGCGAGGATAAGATAAAAAATGAGAAAGAGAGCATATACGCCTCTTACTCAAAAGAGCTTACTCCCCTTGCAAATGCTTCAAGAGAATCATTTCAAAAACTAGTAGATTTAAAAGCTCAAGAGCTTGATAGTGACTCACATTCACTTGGTGTAGAGATAAATTTCTTTAAATATATAGTTTTAGTAGCGGGTATTATAGTAGCTATAGCTGTTTTTATTTTGGCGATTGCTATAAGAAAATCAATCATATCTGGTATAAATGAGTTTACATCACTAATAGGTTATGTTGCAAAGGGTAACTTTAGCCATAAGCAAAACTCTACAAATGAAAAAGATACAGAGCTAGGCATAATGGGCAGGGAACTTAGCTCTTTGATAACCCATACGCAAAATCTCATAAGTGAGATAAATGGGACAATTACAGATGCTTCAAAAGGCATCTTTGAACATAAAATCTCTTCTTATGGTATGCAAGGCGAATTTGTTAAGGCTATAGAGAGTGTTGGAATGAGTATAGATTTCATGAAACTTCAACATGAAAAAGCTCAAAGAGATATATTTAACGCAAAAATAAGTACAAAAAGCGTAAATGTATCGGAGTCTTTATCTCTTATTATTTCTGATTTAAATGAGAATATTGAGGATTTAAAAATCATAACATCGGCTACAAAAGAGGCATCGTCTTCTGCAAATGAGTCAAGAGATGATATATCTGTCGTAGTAGGCGAACTACATGCGCTAAGCGAACAAGTGACCATCAACAACGATAGTGTTTTAGAGATAGCCAAAAGAACAAATGAGATAACTTCAGTTATCGAGCTTATCACAGATATAGCAGACCAGACAAACCTCTTAGCACTAAACGCAGCGATAGAAGCTGCACGTGCAGGAGAGCACGGAAGAGGGTTTGCAGTTGTTGCAGATGAAGTACGCAAACTAGCTGAGAGAACACACAGGGCAACAGGAGAGATTTCTGTCTCTATCAAATCACTTCAGCAGGATATGAATGAGATTCAAGAGAGCTCTTCTAGTATGAAGACAACAGTCGAACGCTCTACTGATAAAATAAACGGCTTTGAAGATACGTTGATAGAACTAAGCCAAAACTCTCTAAAAATGGTTAACTACTCTTATGGAATGGAAAACAGCATATTTATAGTTCTAGCAAAGTTAGAGCATATACTCTACAAATCACGTGTTTACAACTCTATCATATCGCTTAGCAAAATGCTTAAAACACAAGATACGCATGAGTGTGAACTTGGATTGTGGTATGAGAAAGAGGGCAGAAGAAGATTCTCTGAGACAACAGCCTATAAGCAGATAGCTATACCGCATGAGATAGTTCATAAAAATGCAAATAACAACTTAGCGTTTATAAATCAAGAGCCAGAGATAACAACTCTTCAAAATTCTCAAAAAATAATTGCTAATTTTGATGCAATGGAGAGTTCATCAAGCGAGATGTTTGCTCTCTTAGATGAGATGCTTAAACAAACAAACAAGGAGTAGGATATGTTTTTTACATTTAGTTTAGCCATTTTGGCTTTTAGTGCATTTCTTTTGTCATACACGGTAGGCAGATAAAATGTATAATATATTGATAGTTGATGACAACGCAACAAATTTATTGCTTCTTGAGGCTATCATAACATGTAATTTTGAACATAATGTTTATCAAGCGCAGAGCGCTAAAGAGGCTATGCTTATTGTGCTTAGAGAGCCTATAGACATCATTTTAAGTGATATTCAAATGCCTCTTGTGAGCGGGTATGGACTATTAAGAGAGTTAAAGAGCAAAAATGAGACAAAAGATATTCCTGTTGTTCTTGTCTCTGCGATAGACAAGAGTGATGAAAATCAGATAGAGGCGTATGAATCTGGAGCTATAGGCTTTATATCAAAGCCTATAAACAACAAACTCTTAGTATCAAAACTAAAGAGTTATCTTAAGATAGTTGAGTCACATAGAGAGTTAAAAAACAGAAATATCTTTGTAGATTCTCTTCTTGAAGCTTCAAATGAAGCAATGATAGTTTGTGATGATTCACTTAGAGTTTTAGAATTTAACTCATTGGCAAAAATATTTTTTGAACCACTCGAAGAGTTTATAAAGCTAGATACTATACTAAGCGGTCCGCTTGGAAAAGATATAAAAGAGCTAAAACATACCTCAGTATGCCTAAATAAAACATATAGATATAAAAACTTGTTATTAGCTGTGCATAGTTCTACATTAGGCGATGAATGTACTATTTTTTCTTTTCATGATATAACTGCTTCACAAAAAGAGACACGCTTTTCGAGCATGGGCGAAATGATACATATGATAGCTCATCAGTGGAGACAGCCTCTAGCTACTCTTGCATCTGTTAGCTTAAAAATCAAAGCCAAAAAGATGCTAAAAGTCTTAAGTGATGAAAATATAGATGAGTCAATAGAGAAGATAGAAAACA
This sequence comes from Sulfurimonas limnophila, assembly GCF_059705345.1. NCBI lineage: Bacteria > Pseudomonadati > Campylobacterota > Epsilonproteobacteria > Campylobacterales > Sulfurimonadaceae > Sulfurimonas > Sulfurimonas limnophila. Next base: position 1,277,303 of record NZ_AP046127.1, on the reverse strand, counting down.
TAGTAGAGTATCTAAATAAGACTATAGATGATTTTATGACATTTTTTAAAGACAATGAGAGAAAAAAACATATCTTCTTGGGCACTCTCCTGCTAAATCCGCAAAAACTTCTAGAGTCATATATAGCTAAATCAAAATGCAATATAAATGTCGAGTACAGAGACTCTTTAAGCGAATTTAGCGAACTCTTCTTGTTAGAATCTAAGCTAAATCAGGTTTTGTTAAACATAATAAAAAATTCTATAGACGAGTTTATAAGCAAAAATATTCAAAATCCGCTTATAAACATTGAGTGCAGTGTTGATGACAAAGACTTTTGTATAGAGATTTTTGACAATGGCGGAGGCATAGAACTTGGTATGATAGATAATATTTTTGAGCCATACTTTAGTACAAAAGATAAAAATGGAAGTGGAATAGGTCTTTATATGAGCAAGTTGATTGTTACAAAACTTTTTCACGGAAGTATAAATGCAAAAAATACAGAAGATGGCATGAGTTTTAAGATACTGATACCAAAAGAAGTTTTAGAAAAAAATATATAAAGAGTGACAATAAGACGACATCTTCATAGTATACTGTATTAAAATAAAAATATAAGGAAATTTTAATGCTTAGTGGCATCTCTATCAAGTTAAAAATGGCGTTTATTATTCTTGTTCATAATTTTCAAAAAGAACGTGTTGCTGTAGAGAAGTTTTCCTCAAAATTTAATTTTATCCGCAAATATACGGATAAAACACAATGGCTCATGATATAAAATAAAAAAAAGGAAACGGCATGGACATAAATCTAATCAAGCAAATTCGTCTCTTTGGAAGCTCTATAACAGTTTTGTATGTTGAAGATGAAGATAGTATCCGTAAACAGGTAAGAAAAACACTTCTTAATCTTTTTGACTGCGTTGATGTAGCAACTGATGGAGTTGAAGCACTAAGTATGCATAAAGAGAAGAAATATGATCTAATTATTACAGATTTAAAGATGCCAAACATGGATGGAGTTGAACTGTGCAAAAAACTAGTAGAGATAAACAAAGACCAGAGTATAGTCCTGATATCTGCACACAAAGAAGCAGATGAAGTTTTAAAACTCTTAAATATTGGTGTCTCTGGCTTTTTGCTAAAACCTATAGATATGCCAATTATGCTCGACAAACTTCACTCAGTTGTAAAAAATATCTATGCAAACAAGATGATGAAGTATCACTATGAGGAGATTGAGAAAGAGATCTTAGAAAATACAGCCTCTTCACAAGAAGAGCTTGAACACAGAGATGCGCTTACATCTCTATATAATCAAAAGTATTTTTTAAAAGTTATAAATAATGAGACTGTAAAATGGGCGATACTAATCAATATAAACGACTTTAGACTCATAAACGACTACTACTCTTATGCACATGGGAATCATCTCTTGTTTCAGATTGCAGAACTTCTAAGGGTAGAGGCAAAAGAGTACGGATATGGACTCTTTAGGCTCTCAAATGATGAATTTGTCCTTCTAAGAAAAGAGACCCCAAAAGATTGTGAAGAGCTAAAAGAAGAGGCAGTAAATATCTCAAGAGCATTGGATAAAAAGAGATATACGCTTATCGGAGTCAGCAATATCTCTGTTAGTGTAACTATGGGAATAGCAAGGAGTCAACATCATCTCATAGAGTATCTTCAACGTGCTCTTATTCATGCAAAGAGATATGGTTTGCGTTATGCCATTTATGGAGATGTTCCAGATGACAGAGAGAGTGTAAAAAATATTATTGAAATCAAAGAACTTTTAAAAAATTCTATTGAGAAAGATTTGATTATTCCAGTATATCAGCCTATTATGATGAAAAACAAAGAGTATAAATATGAAGTTCTGATGAGAATAAGAAGTTCTCAAGATAGTGCGAATCTTTTGTCTCCAGCGTTATTTTTAGAGATAGCAAAAAATCATAGCTACTATAACGAAATCTCTCAAATGGTAATATTTAAAGCAATAGATAAGATGCTAGTGGATAGAGATATAGTTTTATCTATAAATTTTTCATATGCAGATATGAAAAACATCCAGTTGCTTCAAAATCTTCAGGATAAGATTGTTCAAAATGCTCTTGGAAAGAGGCTTATATTTGAGATAGTAGAAAGTGATCAGTTGGACAACATAAATATAGTAAAAGCTTTTATAGAGCGTTTTAGAGCCTTTGATGTAAAATTTGCTATAGATGATTTTGGAAGCGGTTACTCTAACTTTTCTCATATATTTTTGCTAAATCCAGATTTCATAAAGATTGACGGTTCTTTGATAAAAGATATGTTAAGCAATAAAAATATGTATATATTTGTTGAAACGATAATTATATTTGCACATAAATTAGGAGTTGAAGTAGTAGCTGAGCATGTAAGTACAAAAGAGTTGCACGATGCCTTAGTTGCTTTAGATATAGATGCAATGCAGGGGTATTATATAGGCTATCCAAAAGAGATAATGGAATAATTGATGCAGACAAATTATTTAGAAATTTCATATGAATGTTTAAGTGCCATAGGCAACTCTTTTGAAATAGAGAGCATGATGAGTGAAGTTGTTATAACTTTTTATGGTGAAACAAAAGCTACATACTCTGGTTACTATAAAGAGGATGACTCTAAGAGCGCTATGGTCTCATTTGGATTAAATCAAGAGGTTGAGTTTGTTATCGAAGGTAAAAAGTGTAATTTGATAGAGATGAAAGAGAATTTTTTTATAATTTTACCGCTTAAAAAAGGTTATATAAAATTAATCTATAAAAAAGATGTAGATATAGAAAATATCTACTTAATGTTATGCAAATTTAGAAGAAAAATAAATTTTGCCCTAAGTGCATGTGAAGGTGTAAAAGAGCTTGAAGAGTTAAATGAGAAGCTAGAAGATAGAGTTTTTGAAGCAGTAAAAAAGATAAGAGAACATGAAGAGATGCTGCTTTTTCAATCAAAAAGCGCCATAATGGGTGAAATGCTTGAAATGATTGCGCACCAGTGGCGTCAGCCCATAACTTCAATAGGTATGATTTCAAACAATATGCTCTTTAATATAGTCATTAGTGAAGATGAAAATCTTGACAAAGATCTATTTAAAGAGGAGCTAGAGGATATAAACAAGCAGATAAAGTATCTCTCTAGCACAATAGACGATTTTAGAAGCTTCTTTAAGGAGAGCAAAACAAAAGAGAAAGTTTTAGTAAATGATATTTTGCAAAAGAGTATCTCTTTGACAAAAAAACAGTTAGAACAAAACTCAATAGATATAGAAGTAAAAAGTACGTGTAGCGATTTAGTTATATGTACATACAAAAATGAGTTGACACAAGTACTTTTAAATCTTATACATAACTCAAAAGATGCTTTTGAAACGCAAGAAATAGAAAATAAACAGATAATTATTAACTCTTTTACACAAGACAAGAAACTTATTATAGAAGTAAAAGACAATGCTGGAGGTATAGATAAAAATGTTATGACAAAAATATTTCAGCCATATTTCTCAACTAAAAAAGATAAAAATGGTACTGGGCTTGGTCTGTATATGTCAAAAATAATATTACAAAAACATCTATCATCTGAAATAGCAGTAGTAAATCAAGATAACGGAGCCCTCTTTAGTATAACTATGCCACTTAATCAAGATTGTGCCAAAGAGGAGATTTGAGTTTTGAGAAACTACGAGAGATTAAAATCTATAACCTTGCTATATGTTGAAGATAGTAAATTTTTATCTAAAATGACTGTTTATTCCATTCGTGATTATTTCAATAAGATATATATCGCACATGATGGAGAAGAGGGCTTAGAGCTTTTACGAAAGTATAATTCTGAGATAGATATAGTTGTAACTGATTTGATAATGCCAATTTTAGATGGCAAACAGATGATAAAACAGATAAGAGATGGCGGGTGCAGTGTTCCTGTTATAGTAACTACTGGGTACGATGAGTACATGGAGAGAGAGAAGATGCTTGAGCTCTCTATCGGTGCATTTTTATCTAAGCCTATAGATAAATTTAAACTTTTAAACAGTATCGATGATACTATAGATGCAATGTTTGTAAAGAGAGAACTTGCAACAAAAAAAGCTATGATAGATAATGACATAATTTATTCAGAGACTGATAAAAACGGAATTATCCAATATGTCTCAAAACCATTTGAACGAATAAGCGGACACTCAAAAGATGATCTTATCGGAAGTACACATGCTATATTAAGAAGCAGAGAAACAACAGAATCTACATATAAAGAGATGTGGAGAAATTTGAGCTCATATAAGCAGTGGCAAGGAGAGATTACAAACAGAAGAAAAGATGGTTCGCTATATAGTATAAATATGATTATTTCTCCTATGTATTTTAGAAACAGGCTAATAGGATACAGTGCTACTGGTATGGATACAACTGAGCTAAAGAGAACATCTCAAGAACTTCAATCTAAATCAAAACATGCGGCTATGGGTGAGATGATTGCGATGATAGCTCATCAGTGGCGTCAACCCATAACTTCAATCGGTATGATTGCAAATAATTTGCAGTTTGATATTGTAATGGATGAGTTGGATAATGGTATTTTGGAAGAAAATTTAAAAGTTATAGATTCGCATGTAAAACATCTCTCAAGTACGATAGATGTTTTTAAAGACTTTCTTAAAGAAAATAAAAAGAGAGGTACCGTGGTTATGAAAAATATAATAAAAGAGGCTATTTTAATACTTGCAGAAGAGTTTAAGGATGCAAAAATAGAGTATGAAATAGATGATAGATGTACTTCTATAGAGTTTAAAACTCTAAAAGATGAGTTGCTTCAAGCCATAATAAACATAATTACAAATTCAAGAGACGCACTTGTACAAAATAGTATAAAAGAGCCAAAGATAAAAATTGTCTGCATTAATGATAAAAAAGTTATCTCTATAGCTATTTCAGATAATGGAGGTGGCATAGATGATGAGATATTGCCAAAAATATTTACACCGTATTTCTCAACAAAAAGTAAAAAAAATGGAACAGGACTTGGTCTTTATATGACAAAAACAATAGTAGAAGAGAGCTTGGACGGCGAGTTAACTGCTTCAAATACAGAGGATGGCATTACATTTACAATCAAATTTCCATATACTAATTAAAAGGATAAAAAGTGGACAAGGATCAAGTTAAAAAACTTCGAGCTATATGTAGAAATATATCTGTACTCTATGTGGAAGATGACGTAAATATTTCAACTCAGGTTGAAAAGCTTATCAGAAAAATTTTCAGTAATGTAGAAGTTGAAAAAAATGGACTTTTAGGAATTAAAAACTACACTGCAAACAGACAAGATATAGTTATCACAGATATATCAATGCCTATTATGGATGGTATAGAGATGTCAAAGAGAATAAAGCTCATAAACAGTGAGCAAAATATCCTAGTTACATCTGCTCATAATGATACAGAGTATCTTATAAAGCTTATAGAAATTGGTGTTGATAAATTTATAACAAAGCCCATAGATATGAATAACTTTTTATCTAGTATCTCAAAAATGGCTGTTAGTATATATAGAGAAAAAAGAGAAATTGACCTAGAAAACAGACTAAAATCACAACAAGATTTACATAAAGAGATGATAAATGCAATGTCCTTTCCAGTTGCATATTTTCAAGGCGATAAAGTCATATATGCAAACAACAGCTTTAAAAAGCAATTTTTTACAGAGATAGATTTAAGCGACTTTAGCAGATTTAGACTAGGGTATCTTTTTGAAAATAAAAAGTATGTCTTCATAAACAATGACGAATTAATACAACAGATAGATAAATCTCAAGATAAGATATATTCCATAATGGATTTAAGTAAAAAGATTGTAAAAAAATATAATCTCAGTGTTACAAACTTACAAAACAACGAAGGATGTCTGCTTAGTCTTGTAAATCTTGATGCAATAAATGCAGAGATAAACAGATTTAAGAGTCAAACAAACTACTTCCCAAAAAGAGAGGCTTTTTTGGAAGCTCTCTTAGAGATAAAAAATAATTCACAGGAGGATTATGAGATTTTTTGTGTTGGTTTACAAAATACTAAAAGATTTATTGATAAGTATGGAGGTGCTAAGATGCACTCTGTTTTAAACTCATTGGCGAAAAGTATCAAAAAAGAGTTTACTGATGAGTTGGCAAAAAAAGAGATTTCAATATATCTTTTTGAAACAAACAGGTATATATTTCTAGTAGAGAAAAATCCAGATAATTTAATAGATAAAAAATTATTAAATTTTGGAAAAATATATAATTACGCTTTTGGAAGTGGACTGCCCCTTAATATAATTTTTATAAAAGAGAATATGCAAAATAGTAGAACTCTAAATGATGTTTTAGAAAATACAGAGGGGATGCTATATGCACTTTAGTAAAAAAGAGCAGAAATATAGATAAATATGTTAGAATATATCACTCAAAAAAGATAAGGAGTGACGGTGTTTAATAATATTTCTATTAAGTTAAAAATGGTTTTGATGTTGATTGTGCCGATAACGGTTATACTGATTTTTCTAGGAATTGATGGCAGTAAAAATTATAGTGAAGTAAAACTTCTAAAACAGATAGAAGAGATGGTTGCCTTTAGTCAAAAAAGTAGTGCCCTTGTTCACAACCTTCAAAAAGAGCGTGGTGCTTCTGCTGGGTTTATAAGCTCAAAGGGAGAGAAATTCTCATCCGAGCTTGAATCTATACGTAAAGATACAGATGCAACATACAAAGAGCTAGAAGAGTTCTACGCAACAATGAATAAAGAGAGCTATATCGCTTCTGTGCAAAGTAAAATGACAAAAGCTATCTCTAACCTCTCAAAACTTCAAGAGATAAGAGAAGGTGTCTCTTCACTCAGTGTCGCAGTTGGAATTCCTGTTGGTTACTACACAAATACAAACAATGATTTTATTGCTTCAATAGAAGAGATAGCAAAAATGAGTACAAATGCACAGATGAACAATCTGACAAATGCCTTTGTAAATTTTTTAGCTTCAAAAGAGAGAGCAGGGCTTGAGAGAGCCGTTTTATCATCTACTTTTTCAAGAGACAATTTTGCAGAGGGGTTTTATGAGAAATTTATAGGTCTCTTAAACGCTCAAGAAATTTTTATGAATAAGTTTTTGTTCTTAGCTCCAGAAGAACTTACTGCATTTTATACTCAAACTATGAGTGCTCCAGAGGTAAATGAAGTTGAGAAGATGCGTAAAATAGCGCTATCAAGACCTAATGGCGGATTTGAGATAGATGCTACTTACTGGTTTGCGACTATAACATCTAAGATAAATCTTCTTAAAAAAGTTGAAGATGAAATATCTGGACATCTAAAAGAGAATATATCTGATTTACAAAACAGAGCATTTCAGAGTATGATTGTTGGTATCGTTTTAAGCATAGTAATTCTTGGTTTTGTAGCTGGATTTAGTTTTTATATCTCAAATGGATTAACTTCTAGAATTGAGCGTTTTAAGCGTGAGATAGACGATATAGTCTCTTCAAAAGATTTTTCAAAAAAAATCACAAGTTGTGCTACTGATGAGATAGGTTTTATCCAAGAATCTGCAAACCATCTTGCAAGTGTTGCAAATGAAGCTATCGAAGAGGCTAGAATAAGTCTGCAAAAAACAAAAGAGCACTCTAATGAGAGTGAAAAAAGATTAGAGGCAAATAATCTAACACTAGCTTTAACAGAACTTTTAAATGAAGGAGCGGTCTCAGGTGTAGGAAGCGTTCAAGAGGGACTTGCTCACAATATGTCGGCACTCTCTGATATCAACGATAAAAATGCACGTACTGAAGTTATAGTGGATGAAGTTAAAAACTCAACAGAGGAGATGGTTGGCTCACTAAATAGTATCTCTCAAAAAATGTACTCTTCCAAAGAAAATTCAGATCAGTTAAACACAAGTGTTGTTGAGATTTCAAATGTTATATCACTTATCAAAGATATAAGTGATCAAACAAATCTTCTTGCTCTAAACGCAGCTATTGAAGCAGCTCGTGCAGGAGAGCATGGACGTGGGTTTGCAGTTGTTGCAGATGAAGTTCGTAAACTTGCAGAGAGAACGCAAAGAGCTACAAATGAAGTAGAGTTAAATATAAATCTACTAAAACAAAACAGCTCTTCAATGCAGGAGTTTTCAGAACAGATGAGTGTAGAAGTTTCTGCGTCATTAGAAAAACTTGATCAATTTAATGATAGCCTACATGACTTAGTAGATGGTGCAAAAGATATTCAACTTGCAAACAAGAAAATCTCAAATGAGCTATTTATTACTCTTGCAAAACTTGACCATATAGCATTTAAGTTAAGCGGATACAGCGCAGTCTTTAAAGATGACCATAACTTTAAGTTCTCGGACCACACAAATTGTCGTTTTGGAAAATGGTATGTTGCTGGTGGACGTGATACTTTTGCTAAGACAGCTTCATATACTAAAGTTGATCCGATTCATAAAATTGTTCATGATAGAATAAGAGCAATTCCTGATTATATTCAAGGCGGAATTCTTAAAAATTCTGCAAAAATTATCACATCTTTTACAGATGCAGAAAAATCTTCAAAAGATCTGTTTGTTATACTTGATGAGATGGCAGGTTAGATAAAATAAAGAGGAAAACTTCTTTAATTAAAGCCCTTGATATAGGGCTTTAATTACTATTCAGCTACAGCCACTTCTACGGGAGTACCTTCCCAAACACCATGTTTTGTACAATAACCATGAGCGATAAGAGTCAGTTTTTTACCAGTTGGGATGATAGTAAAAGTTGTAGTATTGTGTGCTTTAACATTTCCAAGAGTTCCAGGAACATAAGTAGCTTGTGCTAACTTAGTCTCACCGTTGAAAAGAGTTACTGATTCGATATAGTGATCAAAATCATCTGGATGTGAATATTCGTTACCCATTTTTACAGTTACTTCAAATGGTTCACCAGCTTTTGCTGTGTCTGCACAGTGAATAAATGGAGAGTGACGGTCAATTAAGTCTTTTTTAGCTTCTCTTTCTACAGTGTCGATATCAACATATTTGTTAATCTTTGGCATATTAATTCCTTTTATTTTTAATTACAACGCAATTGTAGCCCTAAGTTAATTACAATAAACAAAATCTTTAATACTAATTCAAATCTCTTAAAACTCTTCAATAATCGCTCTTAAAGCAAAAAATTGATAGAATCGCGCCTAAATGAAATATAAATTAAAGAGCTAAAAATGTTAAAAACTTTACTGATTGAGATAGGCGTAGAAGAGTTACCAGCGGTTCCGCTTTTAAGAGAACTAAAAAATATTGAAAAAAAATATGCTGATATTTTAGAGAAGCACTCTCTTTTGGGGGAGTTTGAGTTTTACTATACACCAAGACGACTAGTTCTTTGGCATAGAGAGTTTAAAAGTATGCAAGATGAGAGTATAGAGGAGTTTTTTGGTGCTCCTCTTAGCGTAGCATATAAAGATGGCGTAGCAACTCCAGCAGCGCTTGGATTTGCAAAGAAGTGCGGTGTTGATATAAGTGAAATAACTAAAACTACTAAAGATAACAAAGAGGTTCTCTACTATAAAAGAGCTTTGATGGCACAAGAGTCATCTCTTTTGCTTCCAACTATTATCAAAGAGTGGATAAGCTCTTTGGAGTTTGGAAAATCAATGAGATGGGGAAGCTTAGAAGAGAGCTTTATCAGACCGATTCGCTGGGTAAATGTACAACTAGCCGACGAACTAGTAGAGATGGAAATTTTTGGCGTAAAATCTGCTAAAAAAACATTTGTGCATCGTATAAGCAACTTTGAATCTATCGAGATAAGTGGCGCAAAAGAGTATTTTGAAGTTCTGAAAAATGGTGGTGTAACACTTTTTGCAACAGATAGAGAAACAAAGATACTTCAAGATTTCGCCCTGCTTGAGAGAGAAAATGGAGTAAAAATTGAGATAGATAGAGATTTGCTTGATGAAGTTGTAGCCATCACAGAAAATCCTACTGCAATTATCGGCTCTTTTGATGAGGAGTTTTTAAAACTTCCTCCTGAGGTTATCATCACATCTATGAAAGAGCATCAGAGATATTTTCCAGTATTTAAAGATGGCAAACTTATAAACAGGTTTGTTGTTGTCTCAAATGCGTTTACTAGTGATTTTTCAAAAGTGATAGAGGGAAATGAGAGAGTTCTGCGTCCTCGTCTCTCAGATGCTCTTTTCTTTTATAACAATGACCTAAAAAAAGGGTTAAGCACAGCTGGACTTGAAAAAGTTGTCTTTATGAAAGGGCTTGGAAGTGTTGCAGATAAGATAGAGCGTGAGAGAAAAATCGCACATACTCTCTTTGATATATATAAACCGCAAAATGTTACTATTGAAGAACTAGATCGTTCTGTAACTCTTGCAAAAGCTGACCTTATGAGTGAGATGGTTTATGAGTTTACAGAGCTTCAAGGTTTGATGGGCTCATACTATGCCTCTTTACTTGGAGAGAGCCAAAATGTAGCAACTGCCATAAGAGAGCAATACCTTCCAGATGGTGAGGATAGCGCACTTCCATCAAATAAGATGAGCGCAATAGTTGCCATGAGTTTAAAACTAGATACACTTTTAGGACTATTTAGTATAAACCAGATACCAACAGGCTCACGTGACCCATTTGCTCTGCGCCGCGCAGTAAATGGGCTTATAAGAGTTACAAAAGAGCATGATTTAGAGTTCGATATAGTTAAAACACTTACACTTCTTAGTAAAAACTATGACTCATTTGACATCTCAAAACTTGAAGCGTTTTTTCTAGAGAGAGTTAGACAGTACTTCAAAGTAAATCCATCTATCGTTGAAGCTGTTTTAATCTCAGGAGAGAGAGAACTTCTTAGAATCTCTAAAAAAATAGCTGCATTAGAGAGTATGGTAAATAGCCAAGGGTTTAGTGAATACTTCTCAACATTTAAAAGGGTTGCAAACATCACAAAAGATATAGATATGTCAAATATAAAAGTTATAAATGAAAAGCTTTTTGAAAATAGTGCAGAAAATGCTCTCTTTAATAGATATAACGAAGTTTGTGCTATCTCATACAACTCTTATGAAGAAGAACTTGATGCTTTATTTAGCCTAAAGCCAGAGTTAGATACTTTCTTTAATGATGTAATGGTAAATGCAGAAGATATGTCTATAAGAGAGAACAGAAAGGCTCTTATAGCTTCTATCTATAAGAGTATATTAAAAATAGCAGACATAAAAGAGATAGCGCTTTAACTCTTTTATGAACTCTTTATTATAGAAGGCGGAAATGATGAGAACGCTTTTTTAAAAGCGTTTGCACGAACGTCCCTAAACTTTCCAGTGGCAACAGCTGGTAGAAAGTATCCACCCTCAGCACTCTCTTTGGCATCATAATTATTGTCATGCATAAATGCTATCGTTTTACCTAGCTTAGCAGTTTGAGCAGATATGTTTCTTACATAAGTGATTATATGTTTATGGTGTCTATCAAACTTATTTCCAGATGCAAAAAATACAAACTTCCCGCTAAGACGTATGTTTAAATAGTCTTGATAATTTAACTCTTTGTCATATCTTGTTAGCTGAGTACTTGCATATTTGTCCAAATCAGCATCAAACTCTTCAAGCACTGATGTTGGTTCAATGTTTGGTCTGTTTAATCCAAATAGATACTTTATCTCTATAAGTTTTCCTCTATATCCATTTTTGATAGCAGATGCAAATAGCGTACAGTTGTTATCAAAGTTTATCTCACAAAACTTTCCATCAAAGTTGTATCCTTGAGATGCAAGTTTTGTATTTGTGTTGTATCCAATAGGTGCAATTGTAGGGTTATATAAAAAGATAGTTCCTATGACAGTTTTACGTTTAACCTCAAGCATTTTTTCAAGCTCTGCTATCGTTATAACTTCATCTGCTTCGGGTATATAAATATACTGCTCACTTACATACTCTATCTCTAAACTTGTTGAAAATTTTCCAAATGCTTGCAATTTAAATCCTCTAATATTTATTGCAATTATACTATAATTCGCATACTTAAGGGGTTTTCATTGGATATAGGATTTTTTTTAAAAAAGATGGTTACTTTTTTTGTTGAACCATTAGGTATAGTTGTAACTCTTTTTTTTATCGGATTAGTGTTTATGTTTTTTAATAAAAACAGGTTTGCAAAGCTCTCTATTAGCGCATCTTTTATCTTTTTATTGCTTTTTTCATATGAGCCATTTTCTAATTTTTTAGTTAAAAATTTAGAAGATAAATATCCAAAATATGCCTACAATACAGATATAAAGTATATACACGTACTTGGAAGCGGACACAATACAGACCCATCTCAGCCCATATCATCTAATATCAGTAACAGTGGTGTGAAAAGAGTCCTTGAAGGTGTGCTTATACACAAAAGTATCTCTGGCTCAAAACTTATTTTTACTGGCTATGAAGGCGATACAAATACATCTAATGCGCAGATGAATGCAAATCTTGCAATTGCTCTTGGTGTTGACAAAGAGAATATTATCATAGGTGGTAAGCCAAAAGATACGCAAGAAGAAGCATATTTTACTAAAGATATAGTTGGGGAGAGTGCTTTTGTGCTTGTTACTTCAGCAACCCATATGCCACGCTCAATGGAGCTTTTTAAATCACTTGGACTAAATCCAATCGCCGCTCCTAGTGCTTTTTGTAAAAAAGAGTTTAACGGATATATACAAGCGCCAGATATAAGCTCATTGCAAAACTCTCAAATGGCGATGCATGAGTATATAGGTATCGTATGGAATATGCTTAGAAAGTAGCCTTAAAAAGGGAACTTTTTGTTTTTTTGATATAAAATATATACACACACGTAAGGATTGTTTATGCAAAACTGTTTGAAGCCAATTTTTTTAATAGCTATATTTTTAACAACACATCTTTTTGCACTTGAAGATATAAAGATAAATGCCAATAGCAATAACATAAATCTCTCACAAAATTCCGAAATTTTTATTGATGCGCAAAACCATTTTTCATACGAAGCGGTTTCACAAGACTCTTTTAGTGATAATTTTCAACCTGCAAATGCCAAATCAATTGCAATTGGCTCTCTAAAGGATACTCTGTGGATGCGCTTTAAGATATCAAACGAACAAGAGGGGAGTTATGAGGGGCAAATAGAGATGCCAACACCTTGGACACAAAGAGTAGATGCTTACATAGCTTCAAATGATGGCTTAAGCAGTTTTTCTTATCTTGATTCGAGCTCTTTTTTTGTTCCGCTTAGTATTAAACCAATGCAAAGTGTTATCGTCTATGTAAAAGTAAAAACTCAAAATCCGCTTCTACTAGCACCAGCTCTGCATCTTCAAAAAAGTGCCAATGAGCGTCTAAATCAGACTACTTTGTTAAATGGTTTTTTAATAGGAATGGTTCTGATTATGATTTTATACAACTTCATAAACTATCTTGCACTAAAGAAGAGCAGTTATCTATACTATGGATTATACTTGTTTGGGTTGATTTTTTTGATGGGAACATATTATGGATATAACACAAATTTCTTTTTAAAGTATGCTGATATTGCACCCTTTAGCGTCTCATTTACTCTTTTTGGAGCGCTTCTCTTTGTTAGAAGTTTTGTAGATACTAAAGATAACTTTGAAAAAATAGATAAGTTTATCCTAGGTTTTATAGCTTTGTCACTTGCTATATCAATAATCTCATTAATTGTAAGAAGTAGCTCAGCTATCATATATCCGTTTGCTATCTTCTCTTTGTTTGTTTTTTTGATACTTGTTTTTATCTCTGCAAAAGCTCTTCAAAAAGAGATTTCAGGCTCTAAATATCTTCTCTCAGGCTGGATTTTTTTAGCACTCGGAGAGTTGGTTGCATTTTTAACAACTATGGGTTTTGTAAGCTACAACCACTACACATACAACTTTTTTGCATTTATGGTAATGTTAAACACGCTTATGATCTCATCTGCATTGGCAACAAGAATAAAAGATGATGAGACAAAATATGAGCAAGAAGTTGAAAAAGAGCAGGAGCTAAGCGATAAGTTAAATCTTTCAAAAAAAGAGCTAAAAGAGCTAAATGAGAGACTTCAGCAAAAAATATCTAAATTAAAGATTGAATTAAAAGAAAATACAAAAGAGACTTTGGCTCAAAAAGATGAATTAACTGGTCTTTACAAACGAATAAAGCATGAAGAGATACTAACAAACGAGCTATATAGAACAAAGAGATATAACTATATTTTTAGCATTATTGTCATCAACATAGATAATTTGGGAAGCATAAACGAAAAACATGGATATGAGGTTGGAAACTCTCTTATAAAAGAGATGGGTGAGATTCTTATGCGTAATTTACGCTATATAGATACTATCAGTCGCTGGAGTGACACAGAGTATCTGATACTATGTCCACAAACAGATATAAAAGATGGACTCACTGTTGCAAATAAATTAAAAGATAGTGTTTTAAAAAGTAAATTTTTCTTTATAGGAACTGCTACTACAAGTTTTGGTGTAGCGTCAAGTCATGGCGATGATACCGTAGAAGAAGTTTTAAAAAGAGGGTACTCAGCACTACATCTAGCTAAAGAAAACGGTAAGAACAGAGCAGAAATCTATATGTAAAACTATATTTTAATAACCCATTTATAAACTTGTTGATTGATATCTATGCAGTTTTTTAAAAACTTCTCTTGCGCATTTTTTATATCTTTTCTTTCTTTTTATAAGGAAAAATATAGTTGTTTATAGGATATGCTTCAATGCAAGACAACAGCAAAGTTCCTACATCTATCAGCAGAACACTTCAAGATGTAGGAGTAAGTTACTATGCTTCATATAAATCACTATTTGCAAAAGCACAAGTTGCTACCGTTGTAGGGGGTGAAGATGTAACTGGTGAACCTAAGTACAGTACTAGGGTTTTAGTGCAGGGCGGTTTGAGTTTTTAGTGACTATTACCTAATTCCACATGTTGAGTTGTTGGCATGTGGGAGGTTTTTTCTGTAACACCTCTCGCAAATATCGCATTATGATGCAATGGCTATTTGTAAATATCGCCTCTACTATCTGCATCACTGACATAAATAATAATTTCATCAGAGTCTATTTTATATATGAATCTGTACTTGCCAATTCTTAATCTGTAATGATTGTTTTGAGAGCTTTTATAAGGTTTGATATCATAATTTGAGTTATATGGATTTAGAGCGATTTCTTCAAATATATCTAAAACTTTTTCTCTAAATTTTAAATCTTGTTTTGCTAAAAATTTGATTACTTTTTTATGATAATCAAGTTTATACATTCAAGAGCATCTTTCTTGCTTCTGAACTTGAGATATAATCATCTTTGTTGATTGTTTCGCTTAAAAGCTCTATATCTTTTTTTGTGGGTACAACATACTCTTTGCCATTTATGACTTCTATAACTTCATTGGCATCATTTTTATATTCAAAGTTGCTTTCATTTTTATGATGTGAAACAAAACTTTTTATGTGTTCCAAGGCTTGGGCGAATAAACTATCATCAACATTTAACTGAATGGTTTGCACTGTTTTATCCTTGCATCAAATTTATGAAAGTATTGTAGCATATTTATAATATACGGTTTGGTGTTGTTTTTGGAAACTTTTAATCCATTTGTAGGTGGTGAAGATGTAACTGGTGAACCTAAGTACAGCACTAGTGTTTTAGTGCAGGGCGGTTTGAGCTTTTAGTAACTCTTCTACCTAACTCTACATGTTGAGTTGTTGGCGTGTGGGAGGTTTTTATTATTGGGCCTTATATAGTACTTAGTTGAAAATATACACTCTCTTACTTATCTCAATCCCGCTTATTATAAATAATTTACATGATAACGGTATTCATAGTTGTGTAAAACAATAATATGTACTATAATACGAGATATTAGATTGTAAAGAGGAATATAATATGGAAAAAATATTAATATCTCAAAATAAACATTGGGAAAATAGATATGAAAATCTTTACAATAGAGATGCCTTTGAAAAACTTATTGTAAATCTAAAAACAAAACATATTCAGGTGCTTCAAGGGATACGACGAAGCGGAAAATCTACACTTTTTAAACTACTCATTAATCATCTTGCTCAAAATATTGATCCAAAAGAGATTTTATATGTAAATCTTGATGATCCATTTTTTATTAAGTACTCTAATGATGCAACAGGATTTTATGAAATAATTCAAGCTGCAAAAAAACTTACAAGCGGAGAGATAAAATATATTTTTTTAGATGAAGTTCAAGCCATAACAGGTTGGGAGAGATATGTAAAAAGTGTTTATGATAGCAATGAGTTTGAAAAAATATTTATCACTGGTTCAAATTCATCACTTTTAAACTCAGAACTAGCTACATTGCTAAGTGGAAGATATTTAAAAACAATGGTCTATCCGCTTAGTTTTAAAGAGATAATGCAAATAAATAAGATAGATAGCTACATGAAGCTCAATAAAGAGTTGCCAAAGGTTTTAAATATTGTTGATAATATGATGAAATTTGGTTCATTTGTTGAAGTTTATGAACTAGACGAAGAGTTAAAACGCGAACTCTTAAGTACCTATTATGAGACAATTTTATTAAAAGATTGTGTTGCAAACAACGCAATAAGAGATGTTAAAAGCTTTAAAGAACTAAGCTTTTACTCCATCACAAATCTAACCTCTCTCTACTCCTATGCTTCATTGGCAAAGGCTTTGGATATAAATGATAAATCTGCAAAAGAGTATGTTTCATATCTTCAAAATAGTTATCTTTTTAATGAACTCAAACTTTTTTCATATTCACTAAAAGAGCAGCAAAACAACAAGAAAAAGCTCTACTTAAGTGATAATGGTTTTATGAATTTAGGATTTAATTTCTCTGCAAATTATGGAAAACTTTTAGAAAATCTTGTTTTTAGCGAACTGCAAAAACAGGGGTATGAACTCTTTTTTTACAATAAAGATAGTGAATGTGATTTAATCGCTACAAAAGAGGGCAAAACTATAGCTATACAAGTTTGTTATGAACTAAACGAACAAAACAGAAAAAGAGAGGTTAACGGACTTGTAAAACTGCCATTTAGTGTAGATGAAAAAATTATCATTACATATAACCAATCTGAAGTAATCCAAGATATTAAAGTAGAGAGATTTTGGGACTATTTTTTCTTATAACATGGTTACGCAGTTGTTGTTACATTGAGTTGTTGGCTTACTTAGCTAATTTAGAGCTATACGTAAGCAGACTCTTTTAAGTATCTGTTTACTGTTAGTTTTGAAAATTTATCGAGATAGTGCCAGAAGTCATCTTTGATCTCTTGCTCTATATCTAGCTCCATTAGTACTTCCCTAAAAGTGCCTAACCACTCATCTCTTGATTTTTCATAGATAGAGAAATTTTTATGAATATCAATCATATACTGATTTAAATCTTTTTGCTTCATCTCTTCATCATAAATAGATGGTCCACCGCAGATTTGGATAAAAAATTTTGTATTTTTTTGCTTTACTTTTTCAAATTCATCAGGGTCTTGAGGGAAAAAATGTGCAATATTGCTCTCGTAGATTCTGTCATAAAACTCATACATAAGCTTACGCATTCCCTCATAGCCAAGCGCTTCATAAAACGATGATGATGGATTTTTAAACTCTACTTTTTCATTTTCGTATGCTTTTGTTATCTCATAGTTCATATTTTGCCAATCTTTTAAAATTGTCAAAATATTAGCAAAAAAAGATTAATATTTAATTTTACTTAAGTATAGTCCATTGCTTTTTGCTGGTTTAATTTTGTGGTTTACTCTGCACTCTAGCTGTTGTGTAATCTCTTGCTCATCTAGCTTTAAAAGAGCACCAACCATTAAGCGGATTTGGCTTCTTAAAAAACCGTTTGCCTCAAAATTTAGGATGACAAAGCCTTTGTGCCTATATGCAAAAGCTCTATATATAACTCTTGAGGTGCTTTTTACATCACTACCGCTCTTCATAAAAAGTTTAAAATCAAATGTACCGCAAAAGAGTTTTATATTTTTTTGAATTTTTAAAAAATCTATATCATCTACAAATGTAACAAAATTATCTTCAAAAGGGTTACTCTTTGCAACTTTGATAATATATCTGTAAACACGCCTTTTTGCGCTATATCTTGCATGAAAAGTATCATCTGTGATTTTTATTTTTTTTATTAATATTGATGGCGGAAGTATCTTTTGTAGTGAAAGTTGAAGTTTTGTTGTGTTAGCCCAATATGTAGGGATTTCTATGTGACAAACTTGACCAGTTGCATGTACACCTCTGTCTGTTCTGCCACTTGCAACTATCTTTGTCTCAATATTTATTTTTTTTAAAGCAGACTCTAAAGCGCCTAGAACTGTGTTTTTAGACTCTTTTTGTGTTTGAGAGCCTAAAAAATTTGTGCCATCATAGGCGATAGTTAAAGAGCATCTCATTTAAAACTTGGCTACTATAATCTTTTTGTAGAGTATATATGTAGATGCTAAGTATCCAAAAAATAAAATTGGAAGGGCGTATGATGATATGACAAGCTGAAGAGCCACTGCTAGGGTATAGTAGATAATTATTCCCATAAACATAAAGAGAAAAATTTTCCCCTTTTGATGTCTTGCATGTACTATACCGATAGTTGCTGATAAAAATATACTCAAAACAGGGAAAAGGCTAAATAAAATATTTGCGATTAACATTCTTCTTTTTTTTACAGAAGGATTCTCTGGAAGCCAATACTCCATAGGTGTTTCATACTTATCTAAATCTGTTTTCATTGTATCGTTGATAAACATAGTCTTAAAATCTATCTGTGTAAATTTCTCATTTGAGTAGCTGTACCCCTCTCCAGCGCTTAATTTTAGTCTTAAAACACCTGCATCGTTTATAATCTCGGCTTTTTCTGCTCTAATTAGCACCTCTTCATTCTGTTTTTTGTTGAACAAAACAACATCTGAATATGTCTCATCTAGATTATCTTTTCCTAAATATAGTAACCACTCGCCAAATTTATGTCCAAACTCTGAAGCTGAGAGATTGAATTTTGCTTCACTTTTTTTATAAGAGATAAAGTTACTAGATAACACTTTTGCGTGAGGAAAGAGTACAAAAAAGTTTAAAAGAAGAATGATAGATAAAAATAGAGCTGGTTTAAAAAGCGTTTGCAGTATGAACTTAGGTCTAATGCCAAGTGCAAAAAGTACAACTATCTCATTGTCGTTTGAGAGTTTAAATAGAGCTAGAGTTATTGCCACGAAAAAAGAGATTGGAAGAGTGTAAAAAAGGAGTTCTGGCAACATAAAGAAAAAGAGCTTTGCCATCTCAAAAATAGTAAGTTGAATAACTGCTGTGTAAGTTGCAAGCTTTATAAGAAACACAATCGAGGCGATTGAGAACAATGGCAAAAAGATAGATAAAAATAGAATTGAGATAGATTCTCTTATGTAGTTTTGAACAGTTTTCATCAGTAGTTAGCCTCAATATAGCGCATTATAGGGCTATCATAAATATATATTATAAACGTTGCGATTGCCAAAAATGGAACGAAAGGAACTCTCTGCTCCTCGCGTGAACCTCTTAAAACCAAAAGCATAACAGGAAGAGCCAGAAGTGCAGAGAGAAAAATTGCTACAAGAGTGAGTTTTACTCCAAGCAGAGCGCCCATGGTAGCTGCAACCATGATGTCGCCTTCTCCCATAGCTTCTATAAAAGGGTAGGTGTGATAATTTTTTGTCCATGAAGTCATAGTTTTTTTAGCTTCTCTGTGAGCGGATGATGTCAAAATATATGAGAGTGAAAATCTAAGAAGAGTAAAAGCACCAGCAAAGAGTAGGGCGTTTTTAAAGTTTAGCGCTATGCCAGGTAGGCTCCAAGCGCCAAAGATTGCAAATAACATGGCTAAAAGGTTTAGAGAGTCTGGAATCATCTTATATCTGAAATCTATCATCGATAGTGCAAGAAGGGTTAAAAAACTACATGCTACCAAGATTGCTGATAAATTAAATCCCATTTTTGAAGCTATACTAAGAACTATAACACCACTTAAAAGCTCTATAATAGGGTATTGAGAGGATATATTAGTTTTGCAAAAAGCACATTTTCCTCTTAAGAAAATCCAAGAAAAAAGAGGGATGTTATGCCAAGGTTTAAGGCTGTTTTTACATTTTGGGCAGTGAGATACTCCAAATACAACGCTCTCACCTTTTGGAACTCTCAAAATCACAACATTTAAAAATGAGCCAAAAAGAAGCCCTAAAATAAAAGCATATATAAGTTCCACTATTTTAACCCTCCAAATCTTCTCTCAATTTTTGTAAAATCATTTAATGTTTTTTCTAGCTCTTTTACACTAAAGTCTGGCCAAAGTGTATCTGTAAAGAAGAGTTCTGCATAAGCACTTTGCCAAAGCAAGAAGTTTGAAAGCCTATGATCTCCGCCAGTTCTAATTAGCAAATCAACACTATCGTTACAATCAAGCGCATTTGAGAGCATAGTCTCTGTTATATCATCATCTGTTTTTTTAATCTTATTTATTGCTCTGAGTATCTCATCGTGTGCACCGTAGTTTAGGGCAAGAGACTGAACCAAGCCATCACAGTGGGCACTTTTTTTCTCTACATCTCTTATAGTTTTTACAAGTGAAGGCGAGAAAGCTCTAAGGTCGCCAATAGTCTCAAATCTAATGTTGTTTTTTAGATAACTATCAAGTTCACTCTCAAGATATTTTTGTAAAAGTTTCATTAAAAATTCAACTTCAAGTCTAGGTCTTTTCCAGTTCTCTGTTGAAAAGGCATATAGAGTAAGTCTCTCTACCTCTTTGTTTTGTGCACAGAACTCAGTGATGCTTCTTACTACTTTTGCACCAACTTCATGCCCTTTTACCCTTTTTTCTCCCCTTAATTCAGCCCATCGCCCGTTACCATCCATGATGATGGCTATATGTCTTGCTCTGTTCATATATTTTTTGCGTGTTCTAAAATCTCAAATGCAACACTTAGCTTATCTGATACAGCTATCTTTTCGTGTACGTCTTTTGATAAAAAATCTACCTCGTTAGTATCTGTTCCAAAGCTAGATGAGTCTTTTAGTATATTTAGACATACTGCATCAATGCCCTTGTTTTCTAACATTTTCAAGGCATTTTTAAGAGCATTGTCTTCATCCATCTCAGCTTTAAAACCGATAGTTGTGATGCCGTCTTTATCTATTGAGCTTAAAATATCTATATTTTCTTTGAGCTTCAGATCCCATTCGCTGCCAATAGACTCTTTTTTTAGTTTTCCACTTTGAACGTAACTCACAACATAGTCACTAACGGCAGCCGCCATAAAAAGATATGGTTTTTTTTGAATAAGATGAATTTGCTCATCTCTCATAAGTGTTGCTTTTGAGAGTTTTCCTTTTTTAGCAACTCGAATAGAGTCATTTAGGTACTCAACCATTTCAGCAGAACTCTCTACTTCAATTGTATATAAATCAAGCGGTAACTCAGGCTCAAATTTACTAGATATTAGATTTACATCCGCACCCTTGCAGTATAGTGCAGTTGCCATGGCAGAGGCCATTTTTCCACTTGAGAAGTTTGATAGATACCTAACGTCATCAATTTTTTCAATAGTAGCTCCACCAGTAACTATAACTCTTCTATCCATCCAAAACTCATCTCTAAGAAGTGCTTTTGCGCAGTGCCAAAATATCTCTTGTGGCTCCGCCATAGCACCATCACCGACTGTTTTACATGCGAGTTCTTTGGTTTGAGTGTCAACTATCGCATAGTTTGCAATCGCTAACATCTTTAAATTTGCTTTTGTGATTGGATTATTTATCATGTTTGTATTTGCAGATGGTGCGATTATCTTTAGGTTTGGGTAGGCTAGGGCGGACTCTAGTAAAATATTGTCAGCGATTGCATTTGCAAGTTTTGCTATTGTATTTGCAGTTGCTGGAGCTATAACAAAAAGGTCTGCCCATTGCGTGATTTTGATATGGTTATGTTCATTTGACCATGACTCATTTGTATCATCAAGAATCATATTTGAACTGATAGCTTCAAAGCTAAGAGGTGTTATAAACTTTTTAGAAGCCTCGCTCATTATTACTTTTACTTCCGCTCCAGCTTTAGTAAAAAGTCTTACAAGCTCGAGTGATTTATAGAGCGCAATTGAGCCAGTGACTCCTAAAAGTATCTTTTTACCTTCTAATAAATCTACTGGAATAACCATCTAAAACCTCTTATTTATAACATAAAGGTGTATTTTAGCAGGAAAAATCTTATTATTTTATTTTTGCATTTTTAGCTATTGTTTTATGATTAGTTGATTATAATCAATTATTTAAATATTTTGTGTGTTAGAATTTCAACTTATAATAATTAAAAGGAAAGTTTATATGAAAAAGATTTTATTGTTAGTGATTACGCTATCGTCATTGCTGTTTGCTAAAAGCGAAAATGAAACATGTATGAAGTGTCATCCAGACATAGTAAATGAGTTTGAAGGCTCAATGCATAGAAATGCAACTTACTATGATGATGAGATTCATAAAGCTGTATGGGATATGCATCCATCAAAACCAAGTGGCGATTATAGCTGTGCTGAGTGTCATGCTCCAAATGCAAAAAATGAAAAAGAAGTTGAAAATGGTATAACTTGTACAAGTTGTCACACTATAAAAGATGTGGAACAACATGCTGGTGCAAATAAAAATGTATACTCAAAAGATAAAAAAACTTTCTACTCAGCTGAAGCAGGAAGAGAAGGTGAAAAAGTAGTCTACAAGCAGGAGAGCTCATGGTTTGGTATGAATAAGACTACAACAGGTTCTCCTTATCATGATATAGATTACACAAATGAGAAGTTTTATAATGGTCAAATGTGTATGGGTTGTCACTCACATAGACAAAATTCTAAAGAGTTTATGATTTGTGAAACAGGCGAAAATGGCGCACAAACTAAAGAAGAAAACTGTATAACATGTCATATGCCAAAAGTTGAAGGAACTGCTACAACAATCAGACATAGCCAAAAACATGCTTATCACGGTTTTGCTGGTGCTCATAAAAAGCCAGAACTTCTTTCACAATATGTTGAGTTAGAGTTTAGTAAAAATAGTAGTGGTTTTGATATATTGGTTACAAATAAAGCTCCACATGATTTAATGCTTCACCCTCTTAGAGTTACGGAATTAAGAGTAAAAGTAATAAGCGCAAAAGAGAGTAAATCTCTAAAAACATTTACATTTATCAAAGTTATAGGCAACGAGAGTGGTCCAGCAATGCCATGGTTAGCAAATCAAGTACTAGTTGATACTATGTTAAAAGCTAATGAAAAAAGAGCAGTGCCTTACACTGATGTAATAAAAAAAGGTGATAAAGTTGAAGTTGAGCTTGGATACTATCTTGTAAATCCAAAAGCACTCAAAAAATTAAATCTAGATGGAAACAAAGAAGCTGAGAAGTTTACCGTTCTTAAGCAAAAAAGCTTTATCGTAGAGTAGCCTAGAGCTACTCTGCAACCTCTTCATATCTAACTTTTTTCCCAATATCTTCATCTTTATAAGTGCTGTGCGTTCCATCACAAAAAGGAAAATTTTTGCTTGATTTACACATACAGATATGATACTGCTTAGTTTTTTCAACCGTTACTTTTTTTGGCATACAACCGCTTCCTTCATGTTTTCCATCACAAAACACTCCGCCTTCACTTTTACCACATGTACAAATATAGTATGGAATCCAAGCATCTAATGTAACACCCTTTGGTTTGTTGCTAAATACTACTGCATCTTTACACATAATGAACTCCTTTAATTTATCACTTATTGGACATTATATTTAATGATTTTTAAAACACCCCTTATGCTATACTTCTACATCTAAAAATTAGGATTTTAAAATGATAAAAGTTCTCTTGATTCCACTGTTTTTTCTGTTTTTTTCAGGGTGTGTAGATAAAAAAAACGTTATCTTTATCGATAATATGGGTCTTTGTACAAAGCCTTCAGTAATTCTTCATATAAATGATGTTGAGATACAAAATAATTCTCAAACATTCAATATAACTCATGATGAGCTAACTCTCTCCTTGATTAACGCTCTAAAAGAGACAAACTGTTTTGTTGTATCTACGTCAAAGATAGATAATGAGAACTCTTTGGAGTCTAAAAGTGACTATTTGCTTGATGCAAAAGTAAGCCTTTCTCAAGATAAGCAAGTAATTGAGGAAAATTTATTTAAAAAAGTTGAAAAAGAGAAACTTCTTATGATTGTTTCACTTTTGGCACACAACAAAACAAGCAGAGTCTCTGCAAATGCAAAAAGTGAACTAGTAATAGATAAATCAAAGATATTGGGCTTCAAAACAGAAGCAGATACAGTGGGCGATAAACGCGCGATACTAAAAAATGCAACAAAAAAAGTATCAATATCTTTAAATGATGGATTTTTGAAGCTACGATAATCTTTTTTAAAGGATGCTAAATAAGCATCCTTTTTTAATTAAATATCTGAATTTCAAAACCTTTTTCAAATTTGTAACGTACATTATTACAATCTAAAATATACTGTATATCCAAAAATTCATCAACTTCAAGATCTCTAGCTGTTTTTATATTTATAACTCTATTTTTTTTATTGTCAAATTTAAAAGTGACAAATTTATTTATCTCATTAATAATCTGTTGTGCCATTTTTTACTCCTATATTTTTTTATTATTACAATCTATATATTTTTGACAATCAAAACAGTTCGACTCTCTCATAACTTTTACATATTCATTATAAAGGCAACTACTGCTATTTTTTGAACAAACTATAGGCAACTCTCTTTTTTTAGCCTCATTTCTAAAGTACTTCATAGCATTATGATTTAAAAAAGATGTAAGCATAACTACACACTCTATTTCGATTGGTATAATTTTTTTGCATGCACTTGCTTTTTTTCTTGCATCCCAGTGAATTATTGATGAGACTCCAAGAGACATAAGCATTAGCTCAATAGAACTGATTTTATCCCCACCGATTACTAGTACACTCATGTAAAACCCTCTATCTTAAAGCATCAAATGCAAATCGAGATATTTTCAAACTATCGATATCTGGGTGCCGCATCTTAAATATTTTTGTGATTGGGCAGACCATTTTTTGGTTTTTTGCTAATCCAGACTCTTGTATAAGCTTGTTGATTTCACTTCTAATGGATATATCAGACATTCAATTCTCCTATATGATAATTGTTATCAAAACAATAACCAATAAGAGCTTAATATTTTCTGATTATGATATTTATTATCAAAAAAGTAGAAGTTTTTATTAAAATTTAATACTTAGGAGTGTTTTTTTGAAAAAAACTTATAATAAAAATCTTTTATTACTCTTAGTTTTGAACTGCTAGCAGCAAGCTCTCCACTATGTATAGTTCCGCTTCTAACGGTAGTCCCAGCAGCAACCATAACATTGTCTTCAAGTGTAACTGGAGCTATAAGCTGTGAGTCACTACCAATAAATACATTTTTACCAATAGTAGTTTTATATTTGTTTATGCCGTCATAGTTACATGTTATAACTCCAGCACCTATGTTTGTACCTTCA
Organism: Sulfurimonas limnophila; assembly: GCF_059705345.1. Classification (NCBI taxonomy): domain Bacteria; kingdom Pseudomonadati; phylum Campylobacterota; class Epsilonproteobacteria; order Campylobacterales; family Sulfurimonadaceae; genus Sulfurimonas; species Sulfurimonas limnophila. The sequence continues at coordinate 1,251,706 of NZ_AP046127.1, read as the reverse complement.
TCAACAGTGGCATCGCCGATATAGCTCAAATGACCAGCTTTAACACCCTTGAGAGTAGATTTTTTTATCTCTACAAAATTTCCAACATGAGTATCTTCTATATTTGAAGCAGGACGCAAGTGCGCTAATGGTCCAATATCTGAGCTTTTAACTATACTATCTTCTATGACAGAGTGCGCTTTTATGTGTGAGTTGATTATTTTTGACTTCCCAGTTATGCGACAGCCATTCTCAACTATACACTCACCCTCAAAAACAACACCCTCTTCGATGTATATGGTTGAGGGAAGTTGCATAATTACGCCTGACTCCATTAGTGAGTTTTTGATTTTTTCTTGCATAATTATTTCGGCATCAGATAAATCTTTTTTTGAGTTTACACCCTTAAACTGCTCCTCATTTACCAGCAGCGGGGTTATCTTGATTTTATCATCTGTTGCCATTGAGATTACATCTGTTAGATAGTACTCTTTTTGGGCATTGTTATTTTGTAGCAGTGGAATATATTTTTCCAATATTTTTTTAGAAAATGCGTATATCCCAGCATTGACACTCTGAACTCTTAGCTCCTCATCTGTTGCATCTTTTTGTTCAACTATCTTTTTGACTTCACCATTTTCTATGATAACACGACCATATCCATTAGGGTTTTGCAGATTAAATATAGACATTACTACATCACTTTTAGTTTCAAGAAATCCATCTAGTGAGTTTTTCTCTAAAAGTGGCATATCTCCATTTAGAACTAGTACTCTCTCATTTTTTATTGATACATTTTTCATAGCTCCGCCAGTTCCTGGGAAGTTTATAGCATCTTGTATGACAAAATTTATATCGTTAAAATAGCTACTCATAGACTCTATGACTGCTTCTTTTTGATGTGCAACAACTACGGTTACGTCATTGCTTATCTCTCTTGATGTTTTTATGATGTAGTAGAGCATCTCTTTGCCACAAATCGAGTGTAAAACCTTTGCTTTAGGGGATTTCATACGACTGCCTTTTCCAGCTGCCAAGATAACTATACTTATTTGATTTTTATTCATATCTGCTCTTTTTTTTAATTGATAAAATTATATCTTCTAGCGCTTATATTTGAAATTAAAATATGAAAAATATTCTTTTAGTGTAGAGCCTAATATATTTTGTGGTATTATGAGCTCAATATTTTGTTATAAGGTATTTGAATGGATTTAGGTACGGTTATAGGTATTGTTCTAATTATGGTGGTTCTTTTAGGCGCTATGGCGATGGGTGTTGGTATTGGTCCATATGTAGATATTCCTTCTGTTTTAATCGTTATCGGTGGAAGTATCGGTGCTTTGATGATATCGTTCAAACCTGCGCAAATGAAATCTTTTGTTAAAATTTTTATGATAGCTATTAAGCCTCCACAAGAAGATAAAGCAGAACTTATTAAAAAACTTGTACAGTTTGCAACAAAGGCGAGAAAAGATGGTATCTTGGCGCTTGAGGGCGAAGTAAATGATGAGCCAAATGCTTTTTTAAAAAAAGGTCTCTCTATGGCAATTGATGGAAATGAACCAGATAGCATAAGAGAACTCCTAGAGATTGAGATGGAGCAGACTAGTACTAGACATAAGATAAACGGCTCTATTTTTTCTCAGTGGGCTGGACTTGCTGGGGCTATGGGTATGGTTGGAACGCTTATTGGACTTGTTGCGATGCTTTTGAATATGGCTGACCCATCTGCAATCGGACCATCAATGGCTGTTGCATTGCTTACTACGATGTATGGTGCTATTATTGGAAATGTTTTTGGAAATCCAATTGCTAATATTTTGGGTATTAGAAATGATGAGGAGTCGCTAGTTAAAGAGATGATTTTAACAGGGATTATGTCTATACAATCAGGTGATGCACCAAGAGCATTAGAAGCAAAACTTTTAAGTTATTTAGCTCCAAATGAGCGTGTGAGCCAATTTAACTAATGGCAAAAAATAAGTGTCCAGATTGCCCTACTTGTATGCCAGAGTGGTTGGCAGCATTTGGGGATTTAATGTCTCTGCTCTTATGTTTTTTCGTTCTTCTCTTATCTATGTCTAGTATGGATGCGAAAAAAGTATCTGAAGCTATTGGTTCACTATCTGGCGCGATGAGCGTTTTAGAAGGTGGTATAAAAACCGAAGTTTCAAAAAGACGTATTCAGGAAGCTACTCCGATTGAGTCAGCTGATGAGACTTCAGATCAGGTAAATAGAATTTCAGCTGCTATGAAGGAGATGAATGAGATACAAGAGTCTCAGGCTTCTACACAAGGAAATGGTGCGGTTGTATCTTTAGAAGAGGCACAAGATGGCTTTGTGATAGAGCTTCCAGCTTCTCTTCTTTTTAAACAAGGTAGCGCAGTTATTCAAAATGAAGATTCACTTCTGTTTTTAAAAAGAATCGCTCTTATAATTGGCGAGTTGCCAAATGAGACAACCGTAAGCGTATGCGGACATACTGATGATCAAGGGCCAGGTGCAAAGAGTCCATATAAAGACAATTGGGAACTCTCATCAGCTAGAGCTATATCTGTTTTGCAAGAGTTACTGCTTGATGGAGTAGATCCAAAACGTATTAGCGCTGCAGGATACGCAGAGTTTTCGCCAAAAGTAACAAATGCAACAGAGAACGGAAGAGAACAAAATCGTAGAGTTGAACTCCGTTTTTATGGTTCAAAAGCTGAAGGTAAGTCAAAAGTAGAACAGAGTGTTTTAGAAAAGGCAGCAGCAAAATAATGTTTAGAATTTTTCTATCTATTTTACTGCTTGGTGCAATCTCTCTTTTTGGTGCTGATAATATTGCTATTCCAACTATGAATTTTGAACTCTCAGCACCTAACTCGCCACAACAACTAGTTAGTTCACTCAATGTTCTTGTTCTTTTAACTCTTCTCTTTTTAGCACCAAGTATGGTGCTTGTTATGACAACTTTTACAAGATTTGTTATTGTGTTTGGTTTTTTACGTCAAGCAATGGGAACACAACAAGTACCTCCAACTCAGCTTTTAGTTATGCTTGGTATGATTTTGACATTTTTTGTAATGGAGCCAGTTGGCATAAAAGCTTATGAAGATGGAATAAAACCATATATAGAAGAGAAGATAGGCTATGAAGAGGCATTTGATAAAACAGCTCTTCCTTTTAAAAATTTTATGATTAGAAATACAAGAGAGAAAGATTTGGCGCTATTTTTTAGAATAAGAAAGATGCAAAATCCTACAACTATTGCAGAAGTTCCTCTCTCTATTATTATTCCAGCTTTTGTTATAAGTGAGTTAAAGACGGCTTTTGAGATAGGTTTTTTGCTATTTTTACCATTTTTGGTAATTGATATGGTTGTTGCATCCATCCTCATGTCCATGGGTATGATGATGTTACCGCCTGTTATGATTGCGCTGCCCTTTAAGATACTCATTTTTATTCTTATAGATGGATGGAATCTGCTTATTGGCAATTTAATAGCGTCAATAAAATAGATAAAGTAGATAAATTGAATTGTAAATATTTTGGAATATGTGGTGCATGTATAGTATATGATGGCGGGTATGAGGCTCAGCTTCTCAAAAAAACAGAGTTAAATAGAGAACTTTTCAGACCTTTTTATATAGATGAAATATCTGTTTTTGAATCTCCTCAGAGTAACTACCGTTCAAGAAGTGAGTTTAAAATCTGGCATAAAGGAGATGAAATAATCCATTATGCTATGAATAGAGCAGATAAAAATGGTGTTGTTTTTATTGATGAGTGTCCACAAGTTAACAATCATATTTTCACTCTTATGCCAAAACTCTTAAAAGCACTTAAAAATGAGAAGATAGACTTTAAGCTATTTGGTGTGGATTTTTTAAGTTCAAGCAGTGGTGAGATAGTAGTCTCTTTGCTTTACCATAGAGCTTTAGATGCTACTTTTAAAGAGATAGCACAAAAGATTTCTGATGAGCTTGGTATCTATATAATAGGACGAAGCAGAGGTCAAAAAATCATAATAAAACAAGATTATGTAACTGAAGTCTTACACGTAAATGGCGATGAATTTAGATTTAACTATATAGAAAATAGCTTCACACAGCCAAATTCAAAAGTAAATGAGCAGATGATAGGGTGGGCGCTTAAAGAGCTTATAAACACAGACTCTGATTTGTTAGAACTATATTGTGGTGCTGGAAATTTTACAATACCTTTTGCAAAAAAATTTAGAAAAGTTTTAGCAACAGAGATATCAAAATCTTCAATAAATGCTGCAAAATCAAATATGTCCTTAAATGAAGTGGAAAATATCTCCTTTGTTCGCATGGGAGTTGAAGAGTTCGTAGAAGCACTAGATGGTGTGAGAGTTTTTAACAGAATGAAAGAGATAGATATAGACTCGTATGAGATTAAAACTATCTTTGTAGACCCTCCAAGAAGTGGAATGGATGAGGCTACATGCAGATTTGCCGCAAGGTATGAAAATATCATATATATATCATGTAATCCTCAAACACTAGCTAGAGACTTAGAGTTACTAACAAAGACACATAAAGTAATAGATATGGCTCTTTTTGACCAATTTCCATATACACATCATGCTGAAATGGGTGTGAAACTTGTTAAAAAATAGCAAAAATATTAATGCTATAATGGCGCAAATAATTTAAAGACAGCATTATGAAAAAAATACTAATAATTAGCGATGGTGAGGTTGCAGAACACTTTATTGATAGAGTTGTAGACGCCTATACGAGTGAAAATATATACTATATAGTTCAAACAAAACATAAAAAATTTCCAAATGCAAATCCTTCACGTTTTAAGTTTTATGAGTTTGATCCAACTAGCTTCTATAAACTAGCAAATTTACTAAAAATGGAGTTTGTTCAAGTCATCATAGTTATGGATAATCCGCTAGATGTTGAAAATACAATTCAAAATATAAGAAGCATAAAAAAGAATCTGCGTATTATCATCCTCAATAAGTGGAAGCTAAAAAATGAAGACCCAAATATTGTTTTGATTAATTCAAAAGAGATTCTATCTTCAAGACTTCTTGATTATCTGCCAAATGTTCCTGTAATTGCCCAAAATGTCGGCATTGGAGAGGGTGAAATAATGGAAGTATTAGTTCCATTTGGAAGCTCATTTGTATATAAACATATTGGCGTTATTGAACAAAAAGAGTGGAGAATAGTCGCTATTTATAGAAATAGAAAGCTTATTATGCCAAACCGTCGTCGTATGATTCAACCAAACGATTTGTTGGTTTTAGTCGGTGAACCAGCAGTTTTGAGATCTGTTTATAGAGCTATAAAAAGAGAATTAGGTCAATTTCCAGAGCCTTTTGGTTCAAATATCTATATATATTTAGATATGGATTTGATTGATTCTAAGAAAATACCAGACTTCATAGAAAGAGCAATATTTTCACATGAAAAATTTGGACACTCTTTGATTATAAAAATTGTAAATCCAAATAATATTGAAACTATCTGGAAAGTAAAAGAGTATAGAAGTGACAACGTAACCATCGATATTAATTACGATAGTAAAAATTTAAAAGAGAGTTTTTTTAATGATATAAAAATATATCATATTGGACTTGTAGTTGTCTCTAATGAGATATTTAAAAACTACAACATGCGCAGTGTGCTTTATGAAGCGCATGTTCCTGTCCTTAAAATAGCAGAAAAGCAGATATCTTCAGTCAAAGATGCTTCTATTATTCTTGGAGACAATCGCGACTTAGAAAAAATATCATCTACTATTTTTGACATCTCTGAAAAAATGAATCTAAACATAGAGTTATATAATTATATGAATGAGCCTCAAGATGCTAAAGAGATTGTGATAGAGCATTACTATAACTTATCTGCTATTTTTTCAAAGACAATTAAAGTTCTAAAAGAGAGTGAAAACCCGATTAAAAAGCTAAAACATAAAGATGATTTTATTCAGATTTTACCATTTAGTAAAAAATTGACACAAAAAACTCTATATTCTCTTCTCTCTACAGATAGCGAAAGGCTTTATCATAAGCTAGATAGCAATCATCAAATCTTTATACCGATACAGATTTAGGTAGCCTCTTTAGCGACTTTTTATCCTTTTTTAAGTATTATATATCCACTTAATTTAATTAATTTTTGGACATATAATGCAAGTACATATTGAGCTTAAAAAAGTTGTAGATAACTCTTACGACATAACGATAGACACTCTTCCTAAACTCCATTTTGATACAAAAGTAGCTGTTGTTACAAACTCGACAGTCTCTGCTCTTCATTTAGAGTATCTTCTAAAAAAGATAAGCGCAAAAGAGCTTCATGTTGTAACTCTGCAAGATGGAGAACAGTATAAAAATCAAGAGAGCATAGATGCTATTTTGGACTCTCTTTTTGAACACCGCTTTAACCGAAAGTCAATGATTATCGCATTTGGAGGCGGCGTTATTGGTGATATGAGCGGATACGTTGCTAGTATCTATCAAAGAGGGATAGATTTTATCCAGATACCAACTACACTTTTATCCCAAGTAGATGCAAGTGTCGGCGGTAAAACAGGGATGAATAATAGATATGGAAAAAACTTAGTAGGTGCTTTTCATCAACCTCGTGCTGTATATATCGATCCATATTTTTTAACAACTCTACCGTCAAGAGAGTTTGGTGCTGGAGTAGCAGAGATTGTGAAAATGGCTGTGACGTTCAACAAAGAGTTTTTTGAGTTTTTAGAAACCGCAGAACTAAACAAGCCAGAAGTGCTTCAAGAGGCGATAAAAAGAGCAGTTCAAACAAAAGCTAAGGTTGTTACCGAGGATGAAAAAGAGCAGGGGATTAGAGCTGCTCTAAATTATGGACATACGTTTGGTCATGTTGTAGAAAATGAGACTGCGTATAAAGAGTTTTTGCATGGTGAAGCCGTTGCTATTGGAATGGTTATGGCAAATGAGATGGCTATAAAGATGAACTATATGAACGAGAAAGAAGCATACAGAGTTAGAGCTCTTTTAGAAAAATATGCTCTACCAACAACTTATACTATAAAAGATGTAAAATCATTTTATGAAGCCTTCTTTCTGGATAAAAAGAGTTCTGACTCTGCTATAACTTTCATACTTCCTCTTGGAATAGGCGATGTTGTGATTACAGATAAAGTTGATAAAAGTACTGTTATGTGCGTATTAAATAAGTTTGGAATATAGTAGATGAGAAAAATATTTTTTTATATACTAATAGCTTCATCACTACTTTTTAGTGATACTTTAAAAACTGAAACAAAACCAACTCAAGAAGAGTTAGAGCGTATAAAAATAGAGCAAGAGAGAGTTGTAAGAGAGAAAATATCTCAATTAACAACAGATTTAAAAGTTGTTGAGGAGGGAATATCTAAAAAAGATAGTGTTTGGATTAAGAGTTACGCCTCTTATCTTACATCTTTAGAAGTTAGAGAGAGCCTTGATAAGATTACTGAGAGAATTCACTATCTTCAAAAAAAGAGAGATAAAACTCTTAGTGAAGCAGATGAATTAAATGCGCTTATAGGGCGTGAGAAGATTTTAACATCACAAATTGAGAAATTAAAAAGAAAAGATAGTTCACCATTTTCAAATCTTATAACTCCACCAAATATAGACGAAATTCCTTCTGTTACAAATCCGCTAGATATTTTCATGGGAATCTCTTTGATGAAAACTTTAGATAAAGGTTTCAATGATTATGTTCTAAAAAAAGATGAATTAAACAAGCTGATAACACTTCTACGTGCAGAGATAAATATATATACCCAATTAGAAGTTATCGATACCGAGAATAAATATAAAGAGCAGTTAGATTTTAAATTAAAACAGCTAGAGAGATTTGAATCAGCGCAAGATACGATGAATGTTACAGCTGATGTTTATGAAAAAAGATTAGACATTATAGAGGTAAATATAAACAAAGAGATAGAAGTTCAAATTGTAAAGCTTATTAAAATAGTTGTTACAGTTTTTGTTGTTTTTCTTATTTTCTTCTCGTTGAAGCTAATTATAAAAAGATACATCAAAGATAATGAACGCTTCTATATGGCAAATAAAATTATCACTTTTGTTAATTTTACATTGATTATTTTAATACTGTTTTTTAGTTATATCGAAAATGTAAACTACCTTGTTACAATCTTGGGATTTGCTTCTGCTGGTATCGCAATTGCCATGAAAGATTGGTTTATGAGCATACTTGGGTGGCTTGTAATCGTCTTTGGCGGAAGCGTGCATGTAGGAGATAGAATTCGTGTTGATATGGATGGTATGCAGTATGTTGGTGATGTTATGGATATTTCACTGCTTCGTATGACTATACTTGAAGATATAACACTCACCGCAGTTACTCAAAATAGAAGAGCTGGGCGAATTATTTTCATACCAAACAACTACATCTTTACAAGAATGATAGCAAACTACACACACAGCTCACTAAAGACTGTTTGGGATGGGGTTAAGATAACTATAACCTTTGATTCTAACCACAAAAAGGCGATGCATTTAGCAAAAGAGATAACTAAAAAATTCTCAAAAGGCTATACAGACATCACAAGAAAACAGCTCAATAAACTAAGAAGCAACTATAGCCTCAAAAATACAAATGTTGAGCCTAGAATTTTCTCTTTTATTGAGCCAAATGGTATCTGTATAGATGCTTGGTATTTGACAAATGCGTATGGCACACTAACGCTCAGAAGTGTTATTTCTACGGAGATAATAGACGCTTTTTTAGCAGAAGATGACATAACTATTGCATATCCTACTCAGATGCTTCATATGGAAGCTTCTGCTAAGAGAAAGCCTCCATTTGAGAGCGATGAAGTAGTATAAATGAAGAAAAAAGTATATTTTAAAACCTTTGGGTGCAGAACAAATCTATATGATTCTCAGGTAATGATGAGCTCACTTAAAGAGTACGATATAACTGAGGATGAAAACGAAGCAGACGTTGTGGTCATCAACTCATGTACAGTTACAAATGGAGCCGATTCACACGTACGCTCATATATCTCACATGTAGAAAAAAATGGTGGTGCTAAAATCTTTTTAACAGGATGCGGTGCCCATACAAAGGGTGAAAAACTACTAGAGCAAGGAAGAGTTGCTGGAGTTTTTGGACAGAGTGAAAAAGTTAAAATAGACGAGATGCTAAACAAAGAAGAGCCTTTTTATGAGCCTGGGGATTTGAACCATATAGATGAGAGCGTTGTAGATGATTTTATTGGTAAGAGCAGAGCTTTTATAAAGATTCAAGAGGGGTGTAATTTTCGTTGCTCTTACTGTATCATCCCTTATGTTCGTGGTGATGCTAGAAGCATGGATGAAGAGAAGATTTTAGAGCAGATAAGAAGACTTGCTCGTAATGGCTTTGGAGAGTTTATCTTAACTGGAACAAATGTAGGAAGTTATGGTCAAAATAGTGATAGTTCAATTGCTTCACTTATGAAAAAAATATCTCAAATTCGCGGTGTAAGACGTATACGAGTTGGAAGCGTAGAACCAATTCAAATCAGTGATGAGTTTAAGGAGATATTAGACGAGCCATGGCTTGAGAAACACCTTCATATTGCTCTTCAACACACATCTCCGCAGATGTTAAAGTTTATGAATAGACGAAATGTTTATAAGCATGACAGAGAGCTCTTTGAATTACTCTCAAGCAAGGGTTTCGCAGTCGGAACAGACTTTATAACTGGTCATCCAGGGGAGAGCAGTGCACTATGGGATGAAGCTATGAAAAATGTGAGAGAGCTTCCACTCACTCATTTACACGCATTTACTTACTCAAAGCGTGATGGTACTCCATCTGCTACAATGAAGCCAGAAGTAAATGGGGATGTTGCCAAAGAGAGACTTCATGAGCTTGAAAGTATAGTTAAAGAGAAAAATTTTGCTTTTAGAAAAGCCTTCAGAGGCACACTTGATGTTCTAATAGAGAGTCAAAAAGATGATTTATATGTAGGATATGATCAACACTTTAACAAAATAATGGTACGCTCTAACGAGGATTTGCTGGGTAATTGGATTAATATTAATGACTATGAAGTAAAAGAGGAGTCTAACTATGGTAGGGTCTAAAACAAATAGAGTAATACTTTATGTATCTGCTACTTTGGTAATTATGCTTATTTTATTTGCTATGTTAAGGGACAATGCAGAACTAATAACTCTTAAAGATGCAACAAAAATTTTAGATAATAAAAGCGTAAAAAGTGTTATAGCATCACAGGAGTATGTGTATCTGAAAACTGATGGTGAAATATATAAAATTGCCTCATCTCAAGTATCACCAAAAATGTTTTCAAACTATCAAGTTACTATAAAAAATAGCTCAAATATAGTACTTTATTTTCTTTTTTTAGTTCTATTTTTAGGTCTTGCCACGCTACTCTATAGATGGTTTAGAGCAAATAATTACTTCAGTGTTGCAAAAGTAGAGAGTGGTAATTACGGCTCTAAACAAGAGAGCTCAAGACCTATTGAGTCCATAAAGAGTGATGTTACATTTGATGATATCGGTGGAATAAGTGATGTTAAAAGTGAACTAGAAGAGATTATAGATTTTATGAAAAAACCAAAACGTTATAAAAGTTTTGGTGCTAGAATGCCTCGTGGTGTGCTCTTAGTTGGTCCTCCTGGAGTTGGAAAGACTATGATTGCAAAAGCTGTTGCAAACGCCGCTGGTGTGCCATTTTACTACCAAAGTGGTGCATCTTTTGTTCAGATATATGTTGGAATGGGCGCAAAAAGAGTTCATGAACTTTTTACCGCTGCTAAAAATAGCGCACCTGCAATTATCTTTATAGATGAGATTGATGCTGTTGGTAAAAAAAGAGATGGTCAAAGAAGTGATGAGAGAGAAGCAACACTTAACCAACTTCTAACCGAGATGGATGGCTTTGAAAACTCAAGCGGAATCATTGTCATAGCTGCAACAAACAAGATTGATGTTTTAGATTCAGCGCTCCTTAGAGCTGGAAGATTTGATAGAAGAATTTTTGTAGAGCTTCCAACAAACAAAGAGAGAGCTTTGATACTATCTAAATACTTAGAAAAAGTTCCAAATGATGTAGATGTAAAAACGATAGCAAATATGACAGTAGGCTTTAATGGCGCATCTTTGGCTGCACTTGTAAACGAAGCTTCACTTCTGGCTATCAGGCAGCATGATTTTCAAGTAACTATAGATCATTTTGACCAAGTAAAAGACAAAGTTATGTTTGGTAAGAAAAAGCTTCAGATTTTAAGTGATACACAAAAGAGATACCGTGTTACATATCAGGCTGCAAAGGTTGTTTGTGCAACTTATTATGATCTTCCTTTTGAGAAGATATTACTCTCCAATGAGAAACTGACACCTTCTACTGACGAACCACTCATAAAGCATGAGCTTGAATCAAGAGTGAAAATGCTCTTAGCTGGTATAGTTGCATGTAATATCAAATACTCTGAGCATGCAAGTAGTGCAAAAGCTGACTTAGATGAAGCAAAAGAAGTTGTTGAAAAGATGATTACAGAGTATGGAATGGGCTCAACTTTGATTGCAAATGAGAGCGAAAAAGAGATACTTATAAATAGACTATATAACGAAACAAAAAGCCTCTTAGAGTCACTTGATAGGGTTATTAGAAAAGTTGAAGATGTTTTAAACGATAGAGAGAGCATAACAAAAATGGAAGTAAAAAAGTATATAAATGAAGTTTTATAGCGGTTTTACTCTAGAAAATGAAGAGATATATTTTGATAAATATATAAACAAAAGCAGATATACGATTTGCGGATTTAGCTATGGGGCTATAAGAGCGATAGAGGATACTAAAGAGCATCTAAGAGATTTAAAAAGAGTAGATACTCTTCAACTATTTTCACCAGCTTTCTTTCAAAATAGAGATGAAAAGTTTAAAAAAACGCAAATAGTTGGGTTTATAAAAAATAGAGATTTGTATATAGATAATTTTACTAAAACGTGTTTTTATCCATACCTTCAAAAAAATCTAGATCATAATGAAGATGATGTAAATCAGCTAAAAGAGTTGCTGTTTTATGAGTGGGACAAGCAAGAACTAAAAGAAATAGCTAAAAGTGGCGTAAAGATAGAAGTATATCTTGGAGAGAAGGATATGGTTATAAATGCAGATGTTGCTAGGGAGTTCTTTTTAGAGTTTGCTACAGTAACTTACATAAAAGATGCAAACCATTTTTTATTAATAAATTAGGAGAAAAAGATATGAGTAATATAAAAATAGGCGTAATAACAGCAAGTGATAGAGCAAGTAAAGGAATTTATGAAGATATATCTGGTGTTGCCATCCAAGATACAATGAAAGAATATCTAGTTAGTGAGTTTGAAATAGTCTATAGATGTATCCCTGATGAGCAAGATATGATAGAAAAAACTATGATAGAGCTATGTGACACAGAGGGCTGTTGTTTGATTGTTACAACTGGCGGAACGGGACCAGCACTTAGAGATGTCACACCAGAAGCAACTGAAAATATATGTGAGAAGATGATGCCAGGCTTTGGCGAACTTATGCGTCAAGTAAGCTTACAGTATGTCCCAACAGCTATACTCTCAAGACAGACTGCAGGTATCAGAGGAAAAAGCCTCATCATAAATCTGCCTGGAAAACCAAAATCTATTCGTGAGTGCCTTGATGCAGTTTTTCCTGCTGTGCCATACTGTATAGATTTGATTGAAGGGCCATATATAGAGACAAATGAGAAAGTAATAAAAGCTTTTAGACCTAAAGCTAAGTAAGTCTTAATTTATATTTTTATTGAAGGCTAAGAGTGAAATATATTATAGACATGATAGATGATATGCGCGAAAATCTACAAAATTCTAAAGAGTATACGCTTCTTGCCATGCTTCTAAGGGAAGATAAAGAGCAAAATCTTCAAAACGCAGGTGAAAAAGTTATCACATCTTTATATCTTGATCATGATACAAAGCAGTTACAGCTTGGGTTTCTTGATGAAAATATCACAACAAAAGATTTATTAGAGTGTTTAGACGCTTTAGAGATACAAGCGATGATGTACGAAGTAGTGGTAAAAATCTCAAATGAGCATCCCCTTATGCCTATAATCGGATTTGGTGAAAACCATGAAGAAAAACAATACATTTTTTTTCTAACAATTTAACGTATTTAAATAATATATGAATACAAAAAAATATCTATTTGAATAGTATATAAAATATTAAGATGGATAAAAAGTACATAATATTATTGAAGAAAAAAAAGAGTCAATAGAGAGAAATTCTCTCTATTGTAGGTTTAGATAAAGTTAACTTCTGTAACGTGGTGTTTTAGACCTAACTCTGCAGCAGAGCATCCAAGAGCTAGTCCTATCATCTGTTGCATGTGTAAAACAGGAAGAGATACTTCTCTGCCTATGGCTTCTGAAGCACTTTTTGTTTGAGTGTCTAGTTTTAGGTGGCAGAGTGGGCATGGGGTTACCATCATGTCTGCATTGTTGTCTGTCGCACCTGCTATCGCCGTTCCTGTTAGAACTGCAGCAGTGTGTGGTGCTTGAAGCTCTACATGGAAGCCACAACATTTGTTTTTCTCTTCATAATCAACATTTTTACCACCACAAGCTATGATTAAATCATCAAGTGAAGTAGGGTTGTAAGGATTCTCTTTTTGCTTATGAGACTCATCATGTAGTTCTGATGGGCGGATATTGTGACAACCGTAAAATGGTGCGATATTAAACTGGCTTAGTGGTTTTACTACCATCTCTCTTATCTTATCAAGTCCAAAATCATCTATGATAGCATATAAGAAATGTATAACGTTTGAAGTACCTTTATACTCTAAACCTACTTCTGATAGCTTCTCGTTTACTCTAGCTTTTAGTTCTGGATTTTTATCTAACCTATGTTTTGTCATTGCTGTATTTAGCTGACATGTATTACAGATTGTAACCATAGTTAAACCATGCTTTTCAGCATAAGCTATATTTCTTGCATTTAAAACAAGTGATAAAAAGTCATCATAATCTTGAAGATGAGAAGCTCCACAACATGATGCTTCGGTCAATTCTATAAGTTCGATATCGAGCTTTCTAGCTACTGCCATAGTTGACATCATCTGCTCTGGAGTACTCTGTTTTGCTGTACATCCTGTAAAGAGTGCGTATTTTAATTTTTTCATCTATATTACTCCTAGAACTTTACTGTTGATGATGATTTGATAAGTTTTTGAATCTCATCTAAATTATCAGATTTTGGCATATTCCAAGGCATTACAATTTTGCCTTTTCTAAACATTTGAAGTGCAACAGGAATATGTTTTACTATGTGAGCTCCCTCAGAGTAGAGCACTAAGCCGCCTTCATCAAGCATACCGTGTTTTTTGATAGAGTGCAAGAATCCAACTGCATGACGAGTTGCAACATTGTTTTTTGCAACACCTCTCTTAAATGCCATTTGGTGAAGTTTTGTAATTTTATCAATTGGATTTATATCTTTTGGACACACTTCTGCACACTCAAAACATTTAACACAATCCCAAACACCTTGTTTCTCTTCATTTACATCTATAAGTCTTTGTTTATCGTTATCACGCACATCTGATTCAAAACGGTAAGCCGCTGCAAATGCCGCAGGGCCGAAGAAGTCGCTGTTTATCTCTACAACAGGACATGCATAGTGACATGCACCACATTGAATACATAAATCTGCCTCATCCAACTCTTCAGCATCATGAGGTGATACAAGGTTTTCGCAAGAAGGGCATTCATCTATATCTGCAACAAGATAAGGTGTAGCTGCGGCATGCTTTTCCCAAAAATCACCTTTATCGATAATCATATCTTTTACGGCTCTTTTTGTGCTTAGTGGCTCAAGAGTTATCTCGTTTCCAAAATACTCAACCATAGTTGTCATACTCTCTTTACATGCAAGAGTAGAGCGACCATTTACTTTAATGGCACATGCTCCACAGATACCGTGGCGACAGCTTCTTCTATATGAAAAACTTCCATCGTGATCCCATTTTATTCTGTTTAAAACATCTAAAACAACCTCTTCAGAAGTTACATCCATAGTATAGTTTTCATAGTACGGAAGATAATCTACATCAGCATTAAAACGAAACACTTTGAAATTTACTTTTTGTGTGCTAATTTTATTTGTACTCATTAGTGCTCCTTAATAATTTCTTGCTTTTAGTTCGTGCTTACCGAGTTTGACAGGCATATAATCAAGTGAAATATTTCCATTTTTTTCCATGTAAGCCATAGTGTGTTTTAGGAAGTTCTCATCATCGCGATCTATAAAATCTTCTCTATAGTGAGCTCCACGACTCTCATTTCTAGCAATCGCACTCTCAACTATAAATGCAGAGTAGTCAATCATATGACCAAATTCAATAGCTTCTTGAAGCTCAGTGTTGAATACTTTTGATTTATCTTTAATACGTATATTTTTAAATCTTTCTCTTAACTCTTTTACTTTCGCAACAGCAATTTCTAAAGTCTCTTTTGTTCTAAAGGCTCCAGCATTTGCAGTCATACACTGCTGTAGCTCTTCTCTTAAGTTTGGTATAGTCTCGCTTCCGTTATTATCTAAAATAGAGTTTATCTCCTCTATTGCGATCTTTGCATCATTTGTGGTTGCAACTCTTAGAGAGATTTTATCTATCTCTTCAACCATCGTTTTACCAACATAACGACCAAATAAAAGTGCCTCAAGAACTGAGTTTGCACCAAGACGGTTTGCACCATGAACTGAAACACATGAACACTCACCAGCCGCATAGAATCCTTCTACAAACTCAGTGTTGTTTTTACGTACGTTTCCTGCGATATTTACAGGAATTCCACCCATTGAGTAGTGAGCAGTTGCAGAGATTAAAATAGGCTCTTTTATCATATCAAGCCCTAAGAAAGTGATAGCTAAATCACGAAGTTCAGGTAATCTCTCCATAATTAAATCACGTCCGAGATGTGTTACATCAAGATAAACAGCATCTTTTCTAGGTCCTACACCACGACCTTCGCGTATCTCATTTAAAATGGCACGGCTTACAACATCTCTGCTTGCAAGTTCCATTGCGTTAGGAGCGTATTTCTCCATAAATCTCTCGCCATTTGAGTTGAACAGACGTCCACCCTCACCACGAGCTGCTTCAGAGATTAGAACACCATTTCCAGATAATCCAGATGGATGGAACTGTACAAACTCCATATCTTCAAGAGGAAGTCCATGACGAGCAACGATTGATAATCCATCACCAGTATTTGCGTGTGCGTTTGAATTAATTTTGTATGAACGAGCATAACCGCCAGTTGCAAACATTACTGATTTTGCATTAAAAATAGCAATTTGTAAATCTCTTAGGTTAAAAGCAATTACACCAGATACTTTGCCATCTTTGTATATAATATCAGCTACGTACCACTCATCCCAGAACTTTACTCCAGCGCGAAATGCTTGTTCATAAATAGTTTGAAGAAGTGTTAATCCAGTTCTGTCTTTTGCGTAACATGCACGAGGTGATGACTGCCCACCAAAAGGACGTTGAGCAATTTTGCCATCAGGAGTTCTACTAAAAGCAGCACCCATTCTCTCTATCCAGCGGATAGTTTCTGGCGCATTTTTACACATGAATTCAACAGCATCTTGGTCAGCTAAATAGTCACTTCCTTTTACTGTATCAAACTCATGAAGTTCAACACTGTCTTTATCGCTAAACGCAGCGTTAACACCGCCTTGAGCAGCTCCTGAATGACTTCTAAGAGGATGAAGTTTTGTAATTACAGCAACTTTCTTTCCTGCAATTTGTAGTTCTCTTGCAGCAGCGCAACCAGCAAGGCCTGCACCAACAACAATAGCATCGTAAGTATAAATAGGAATACCCATTAGCTTTCCTTTGTTAAATGTAATAAAATAAGGTGGATTGTACTGTTTTTAGCCTTTGTGTATAATAAAAAGTGTTTTTCTAACAAGAAGATGTTACTTAATGCGTCACATTAAGATGGTGGAAAATAGCGAAGTGTGAAAATTTTTCTCACAATTCGCTATGTGCTAAATCTTTTACTTGAGAAATTCTGTTTTTAGATGTTTTTTGAGCATGAAGTAAAACTTTCTTAGCTTGTCTTATTGCCTCTTCTAGTGAGAGATTGTTTGGTTTAATTACATGTCCACCACTAATAGAGAGTTCAATATCTCCCATTTCTGCAGAGTTTAATTTTAGTTCAGAGATGCTTTGGCGTATGTTCTCAGCATCTTTAAATAATATATCTTTAGTTGCTCTTGATAAAATAACGGTAAATTGATTGTAGTCAGTTCGTGCTATTACGTCAGTTAACTGTTCATGCAGAGAAATAGAAAATGCGATTTTCTTAAGTATGCTCTGAGTTAGTTCTTGAGAGTATGCTTTGTTTGTTTTAGAGAAGTTATCTACTTCAAAAACTGTCACAGATGTAAAGTTGCTATCTTTGATACCTTTTCTCTCAGAGTAAGAGTTCATCATCCCTTTTAGGTTATTGATTCCAGTTACTGCATCAAGCATAGCGGGATTTTCTGCTATAACAGGCTTTCTTTTTATTTTTAGTGAAATAGATTCTGCTTCTTGTGAAAATGTCTCATAACGTTGCAGGTTTACATTATTTAAAAATTCTAAATCTTTATAAATCAAAGCCAATCTTTTTCTATACCAAAGAGTTGCAAATAAAATTACTAAAAAAGCAAAGTATGTCACTTTTTTATGCACATTGAATTTGGCTTGATCATAGTATATAGATCTGATAATAATGGCGGTTATATGGCTGTTTAAAGAGTTAAAACTCTCTTGCAACTCATTTATATGTATCTCTGAATCAAGAGAACTATTGTAATAAGCATCAGCCTTTTTTGTAAAATCAACTCTTAACTTATCTAGAGTATCTAAATCGCTAAGATACTCCTTTGAATTAGAGAGTAAAAGTTTTTCTAATATACTGTATTCATATAAAGAGTGAAGCTTCTCAACGTCATATCTAAGCTGTGTTGTTTTACCTTGAAGTTTGATAAGCGATATCTCAATACTCTCTTTTGAAAGATTTAAAATCTCTAAAATAATAGTTTTTTGATTTGTAAGATTCTCTACTTTTGTGTATGAGCTTGTATGGTCTATCGCTACAAGTACACCAAAACCAGCGAATATGGTCGCAAGTACAAAAAATATAGAAAGATTCTTAAAAATATTTTTTATAGAGTGTTTCATAAAGGTTTCCTGATATAGATGGTATAATAAGGAGTTATTTTATCATATATTTTAAGAAGATTTGTTGAATTTAGAAAACTATTTTATCTCACAATTTAAAAGTATAAATATCGGTGATGACGGTGCTTTTATAGATGGCATGGTCTATTCAAAAGATGCTTTTTTTGAAAATATTCATTTTAAAACAAGTTGGCTGAGCCACTATCAGATAGGTTACAAAGCTATGATAGTAAATATCTCGGATGCTATTGCTATGAATGCTGTACCAAAATATGCACTTCTTAGTGTAGCTATGCCAAAAAGTATCACAAAATCTCAAATGAGAGATTTAGCCAGAGGATTTCAAGATGCTTGTGCTAAATATGGAGTAGAGATTATTGGCGGAGATACGATAGGTAATACAAAGCTTGACATAACTGTAACAGTTATCTCAAAAACTATTAGGCCGTTGATGAGAAAAGGTCTAAAAAAAGGCGATTTGATAGCTTACAGTGGAACTCTTGGCAGGAGTGCAAAAGAGCTTAAAAAATTGATGAATTTAGGAAAAATCAACATAAACTCCAAGTTTGTAAATATAGCTCTGCGAGATAAATTTATCTATGAAAATAGACGCTTTCTCAGAGTTGGTATGGATATATCAGATGGGATTTTTAGCGACTTACAAAAGCTATCTTCTGCTTCTGGGATTGGTTTTAAATTTTATAAAAAGATTCAAACAAGAGTAGGGTGCAGCGGTGAAGAGTATGAGATGCTCTTTGGATTTGACAGAAGATTTAAAAAAACTCTTCTAAGGCGTGCAAAACTAAGTAGAACTCCTATAAATATTATCGGAGAGTGTGTAAGAAAAGCTTACAAAAACAGATGCAAAGCGCATCATTTTTAAAAAAAACTAAAAAAGACAGGAACATTATGGATAGATTTTATTCGCTCTCTCATTCAAGTATAGATTTTCATTTTAAGCAGACACCAAGAGATTTTGTTGTCGAAGAAGTACCTCTTTATGAGTTTTGTGGTGAGGGTGAGCATCTTGTTCTTTTTGTTAGAAAAAAAGGAATCTCAACTCTTGAGCTTGTATCTATGATAGCAAAATATTTAGGTATAAAAAATAAAGAGATAGGTTATGCAGGGCTAAAAGATAAACACGCTATGACAAAACAGTATATTTCTTTGCATAAAAAGTATGAAGAAAAGATGGATACGTTTGAACACGAGGATGTAAAAATACTATCTAAAACTTATCACAATAACAAGATAAGAATAGGGCATCTAAATGGAAATAAATTTTACATAAAACTAAAAAAAGTAAATCCTACTTCAGCTCAAAAAATAGATGAAGCACTAAAAAATATAGCCTCTTTTGGTATGCCTAATTACTTTGGTTATCAAAGATTTGGCACAGATGGAAATAACCATATTGATGGTGAACTAATTGCAAAAGGCGAGAAAAAAGAGAGAAATCCAAAAGTAAAACAGCTTCTTATCAGTGCATATCAGAGCCACCTTTTTAATCTTTGGTTAAGTAGAAGGCTAGAGATAAATAATTTAATTCAAAATTTTGAAGTAAAAGAGTTAGAGCCACTTTTAAATATGCCTAAAGATGAACTTCTTAAAATGAAAGCACAAAAACACCCTTTTAAACTAATTAGCGGGGATATTATGGAACATTATCCATATGGAAGACTTTTTGAATTTGCTTCACAAGAGCATGATTTGGATAGATTTAATGCAAAAGATATAACTGTAACTGGGCTTTTATGCGGTAAAAAAGCAAAGCTCTCAACTGGTTTATCAAGAGAGATAGAAAAAGATTTTGATGATGAGATAAATGAAGATGGCACAAGAAGATACGCTTGGGTTTTTCCTAAAGATATTGATGGAAGATATAAAAATGAAGAAGCACAATATGAGTTAAATTTTTATCTTCCAAAGGGTTGTTACGCAACAGTTCTTATAGAAGAGATAGCAAAGCGTAAGCTTCTTTAGAAAAATAGAGATTAAGGAGAGTAAGTCATGAAAAAACATATAACATCAGCTTTATCACAAGCTTTTGGTAAATTTGCAAATAAAGAGTTTGCAAAACCGATACAAAATTTTATAAACAGCGGTTATGTAAACATAATGGGACTTGACATGAGAGAGTTCCATGACGCAAGTACATATAAAAGCTTAAATGCTCTATTTACTAGAAAACTAAGAGAGCCTAGAGCTTATTCACTTGATAGTGAGGATTTTATCTCTCCATGTGATTCTTTGATTTCTGAGTGTGGAAATTTAGATAAAGAGTATGCTCTGCAAATAAAAGGGATGAGATACAGAAGTGATGAACTCTTGGGAGAGCATTTTACAAAAGAGGAAAAAGAGTTAGTAGAGAGTGGAACTTTTGTAAACTTCTACCTCTCGCCAAAAGATTACCATCGTTATCATATACCGACAAATTTAAAAGTTTTAAAAGCTGTTCATATACCAGGAAAATTTTATCCAGTCAATATGCCATCTCTTAAAAAAAGAATCAATCTTTTTATAGAGAACGAGAGAGTTATTTTGCTTTGTGAGAGCGCTTCAAAAAAGAGATTTTATATGGTGCTTGTTAGTGCATTAAATGTCGGTGTTATGCAGGTTTCATTTGAGCCAAAGATAAAGACAAATGTAGACGCACAAAAAAGCACTCTTTATAGTTATGAAAATTTAAACCTTAATAAAGGCGATGATTTTGGCTGTTTTGAGATGGGTTCAACCATAGTAATATTGGCCGAAAAAGAGATGTTGGAGCTTAATGTAAAAGCAGGTGACAATGTTAAATTTGCTCAAAATATAGCAAAATTAAAATACTAAAGCGTAGTTAATTAAAAGTATCATACAATTAACTTACAAAAGATAAAAAAAAAGAGGTATTTATTGAAAGTCTTGATTGTAGATGATTCAAAAATAGCCAGAATGGGCGTTATAAAAAGTCTCAAAGAGGTGCATCCAAATGCAGAACTTATCCAAGCAACAAACGGACTAGAGGCTGTTGAGTTCTATAAACAAGAGCGTCCAGATGTTGTTTTTTTAGATCTTACTATGCCAGTCATGGATGGCTATGAGGCACTAAAGAGGATAAGAGAGATAGACAAAGATGCTCAGGTTATAGTTGTAAGCGCAGATATTCAAAGTGAAGCAAAGCTAAGAGTTTTAGTCGCAGGTGCTAAAAATATGTATCCAAAACCAATAAATGTTGATATTATGGTGCAAATTTTTGAACACGACTTATTGTTATAGAGGTAAAATGTATTGAATTTACAATTTAATGAAGACCAACTTGATGCACTAAGAGAGTTTATGAACGTCTCAATTGGGGCAGCTACAGCTAGTATGGCAAGTTTATTAGATGCTTTTGGAACTATGCATATCCCTAAGATAGATATTTGTAATAGTAATGAACTTGGGGCTAAAATTCAAGAATCTATAGATATGAGATCAATGTATTTTGTATCAAAACAGCTCTTTACTGGTAAGTTTGGCGGAGAGTGTATGTTTGTTATCAGCGAAGATTCATCAATGAATCTTGGAAGATACCTCTATGGCATAGAAAACCCATCTTTTGATGAAATAAATGATGCAGTTATAGAGCTCACAAACATACTAACATCAACAATAGTAAGTAGGCTGACTGAAGAGCTAAGCACTCAAGTACAGTTTTTTGTTCCATCACTGCAGTTTTTAGACTCTGCTTCGATAGTAGATGAAGAAGATGTTGTTGAGTACTCAAAAATTATAATAATTAGTACAATTTTAGATTTTAAAGATCAACAGATTGTAGGCAATATTTATATATTGACAAAAGATGAAGCTATAGAGAGCTTGAAGGTATTGATTGACAAAAAAATAGAAGAGATTTATGGATGATTGAGATTAGATATCCTGATGTCTTGCTAGACTCATTAGAAAATGGGCATATGATAATTGATGAACACTTTGTTGTAAACTACTGGAACAGATGGCTTGCTATAAATACTCAAATCAATAAAGAAGATATTGTAGGTAAAAATTTACAAGAGTTTTATCCAGATATAAACTATAAAGTCCTTTATAGAAAGATTAAAACTGCACTAACGATTGGCACACCTACTTTTTATGATACAAACAGCAGTAAAAAATTTATATCTATAAATCGCAATAAAGTAACAACATCTTCACTTAAGCTAATGCAGCAACAAGTTACTATATCTCCATATATTGCTTCTGAGAATAGAGTTATGATCTCTATTTATGATATTAGTGAGCTCTTTGAAGCAAAACTGTTGATAAAAAAAGAGATGAATACAGTAAATAAACTAAATCAAAAACTAGAAGCAGATAGAGAGATAATCGATAAAAATATTATGATTATGAAAACTTCTGTAAATGGAATTATTAAAGATGTCAGCAGCTTCTTTTGTAGCTCTTTTGATATTCAAAGAGATGAGATTATAGGTAAAAATATATCTATTTTTAAATCAGATGACGTCTCAGAACTAATTTATAAAGAACTTTGGGAAACTATCAAAAATAAAAAACCTTGGAATGGAGAGCTGAAATATAAAGGCTTAAGGGCTCAAGAGAAGTGGCTACAATCAAGAATAATGCCAATTTTTGATACACATGGAGAGATTCATGAATTTAGCGCTGTGTATCACGATATAACTAATGAGAAGCTTCTTGCAGAACTCTATATTACAGATTCTCTTACAAAACTATACAACCGTGCTCACTTTGATGAAACAATAAATATGATTGTTAAGCATCAAAGAAAAGTTGATAGTGATTTTATTTTAGTGCTTGTAGATATAGATCATTTTAAATCTATAAATGATACATATGGACATCAAGTGGGTGATGAAGCTCTTGTGTCTGTAGCTAAAACACTCAAATCTTCACTTAGAGATAATGATCTTGTTGCAAGATGGGGTGGAGAAGAGTTTGTAATCATGCTTAAAAATATAACTATTGATGAAGCAGAGATAATTGTAGAAAAAATTAGAGTAAATATTGAAAAAAGTATCATCAAAAAAGATATAAAAGTTACAGCATCTTTTGGTTTAACAAAATATATCGCAGGTGAAGACTCAAAAGAGATATTTAAAAGAGCTGATGATGCCCTTTACGAAGCAAAGAATAGCGGTAGAAATAGAGTAGTTCTGAAATAGAGAGATAAACTGACCTTATGTACTTTCGTAAAAAAAGCGTACAAAAGTTCTTATAATTCTCGAAAAATTCTTTTTTTCGTAGCTTCAGTGGGTTGGAAGGGACTTTTGTCTCTCCCAGTTTGTTGTGTTGTGTAACATTAAAGATTAAATCTAAAGTGCATTATGTCGCCATCTTGAACTATATACTCTTTGCCCTCTAAGCGCATCTTTCCAGCATCTTTAGCTTTGTTCTCTCCGCCACATGCAATATAGTCATTATATGCGATAACTTCGGCGCGGATAAAGCCTTTTTCAAAGTCATTATGGATAACAGCTGCTGCTCTTGGTGCTGTTGTATTTTTACGGATAGTCCATGCACGAACCTCTTTAACACCAGCTGTAAAGTAGCTCATAAGACCTAGTTTATCAAATCCTTTTTGTATGATTTGACTAAGACCTGACTCTTCAACACCAAGTGAGCTTAAAAACTCTGCAGCTTCTTCATCACTAAGACCTATCAGTTCCTCTTCAATCTTTGCGCAAAGCTTTATAAGTTCGCAGTTGTTTTTAGCAGCATGTTCTTTTAGTTTGATAACAAAATCGCTATCTTCTAGCAGACCATCTTCATCAACATTTGCTCCATACATTATCTCTTTACCTGTTAAAAGTCTTACTTCGTGGTTTAGCTGTTTGTACTCTTCGCTATCACATTTGTGAAAGTTTCTAGCTAAATTTCCATCTGCCAAATACTCTAAAAGTTCCTCTGCCAGAGCTAAAAGAGCAGCAGCAGTTTTATCTGTTTTTGCCTGTTTTTTTAGTCTGTCTGCTCTGTTTTGTAAAACTTCTATATCAGCTAAAATAAGTTCGCCCTCTATAATCTCAACGTCTCTTAACGGGTCGATACTAGCTTCTGTATGAACTATATTGTCATCTTCAAAACATCTAACGATATGTAGGATAACTTCTGTTTCGCGAATATTTGATAAAAATTTATTTCCTAAACCCTCGCCTTTACTAGCACCTTTAACCAAACCTGCGATATCAACAAAATCTAGTGTTGAGTACTGTATTCTCTCTGGATTTACTATCTTTGCAAGAGCTTGAAGTCTGTTGTCTGGAACAGGAACTACTGCTTTGTTTGGCTCAATTGTACAAAACGGGTAGTTTGCCGCTTCTGCATTTTGCGCTTTTGTGAGTGCGTTGAAAGTTGTTGATTTACCTACGTTTGGAAGTCCTACAAGACCGATACTTAAACCCATAATTGACCTTTTTTATATTATTAATTAGTTTTGTATTTTAGCTAAAATAAGCATAGAGAGTCATAAGATAGCGTTTAGCTTCTAAATTTTAGGAGGTTTATTTCGTAATTCTGCTCTTAGCGCATCTCTTGAGGCTCTATCTACAAGTGTAAAAAGCTTATCAACACTATCTTTGTCTTCACTCTTTTTATGACCTTTGACTTTTATAAGATCACAATCATTGCATGTTATGAGTTTAAAAAATCTTTTGTAGAGTTTGTGGTTTTTTAAGAGCTCTGCTTTTTTGTTCATAAAGCCATTTTTTATAAGCTTCTCTTTTCTATCAAGGAGAGAGATGATATTTTGTGAGTCTGTATAGATTATAATCTTTCGTTTTTTAAACTTAATCTTGCCAAGCGCCCATATTAAACTTTGCAGTTCAAGTTTTGATGAAGTTGTATTTATAAATCTTCTTGTTAGGATTTTATCTTGAGGGTATGGAGTGTTAAACTCATACTCGGCTAAGAGCATATATGCTCCATAGCCGATATTTGTCTGCGGACTTGCACTTGCATCTGTAAATAGAAAAAATGTTGGTTTTAATCTATCTACATAAAGCATATATGATTTATTTTATCTCTTTAATGAACTCACACATAAGGCGAACTCCAGCGCCAGTTCCGCCATAAACGTTACAATCCCACGCAGCTTCCGTATATGCTGTCCCAGCTATATCAAAGTGCATCCACTTATTTTTATTCTCTTGACGGATAAATTTATCTAAAAATAGTCCAGCAGTGATGGCTCCGCCATAAGGCTTTGAAGAGGTATTGCTTATGTCTGCTATTTCACTCTTTAGAAGTTTTTTAAGGTGGCTATTAAATGGAAGTGAACTTATCAACTCTCCAGATTCGCTACCTGCGCGAGATATATCGTGCTTTAACTTATGAGAGTGTCCCATCAAGCCTGTTGTGTATTGACCAAGAGCCACCATACAAGCACCTGTTAGTGTTGCAAAGTCAAAGATATAATCTGATTTAACCGCATCTTGTGCATAATCAAGAACGTCTGCTAAGACCAAACGACCCTCAGCATCAGTGTTTCTGACTTCAATAGTAGTTTTACTTCTTGAGACTAAAACATCATCAGGTTTGTAAGCATTTCCGCCAATCATATTTTCAACTGCACCGATAAATGCATGAACTTCAACATCAAGCTTTAACTCACTTACAGCTTTGATAATTCCTAAAACTGCACAAGCACCAGCCTTATCCATTTTCATAGTTACCATAGAAGTAGCAGCTTTTAGGCTAAGTCCGCCGCTATCGTATGTTAAACCTTTTCCAACAAGTGTGATAATTTTTTTAGGATTTTGCGGTTTATATGCTAGATGAATCAGTGCACTTTCATGAATTGAAGCACGTCCAACTGCAAGCATTGCACCCATATTCTCTTTTGCTAGAGCATCTTCGTTTAGGATGTTACACTCTAAAGAGTTCTCTTTTGCCAACTCTTTTGCAACACCGCTAAGCGTTTGAGGGTTAATCTCTTGTGGTGCTTTGTTTACTATATCACGAGTAAAATTTGTAGCATTTGCTACTATTAGAGCCTCAGCAAAACTCTCTTCAACTTTAGTATAATCCAAATCATTAGATACTAAGAAAATCTCTTCAAACGCTGATTTTTTAGGCTCTGATTTATAGTCATTAAACTCATATCCGCCAAGTACAACGCCCTCAACAAGAGCAGTAATAACTGATTTGCTCAAGATTGAAAT
Organism: Sulfurimonas limnophila; assembly: GCF_059705345.1. NCBI lineage: Bacteria > Pseudomonadati > Campylobacterota > Epsilonproteobacteria > Campylobacterales > Sulfurimonadaceae > Sulfurimonas > Sulfurimonas limnophila. The sequence goes on along the minus strand of NZ_AP046127.1, from coordinate 1,225,324 downwards.
TTTTGCAGATTTAAAGTTTGAACTCTTTAGCGCTTTTATAACAACAGCTGTTGCAGCTCTAATATCATCACTTTTTTTGCTATCAACTCCACAGAAGAGTAATCCTCTCTCGTATAAAAAACAGATACTCTCTTGCTCTGCCTTAAACCCAGCTTTCTCTAAGATATCCGCATGTTCACACTCTGCTAATTCATCTTTTTTTACAAAAATTACATTTACATCTGCCGATACTTCGTTTAGTTCTTTTTCGATTAGTTTAATATTCATTTTTTACTATTACCTTGATTTTTAATGTAAGTCTATCTAATAATTATAAATTTATATTTACTAAAATGTTTTAGTTTTAAATGCCTACAAAACTTTTTTTGTTACACTTATTTGTCGAATTAGCGTTATCTACAATACTAAGAATCTAAACTATTAAATAAGAACTTTTATCAATCAAACTTTAAAATATTTTTTGCTTGAATCATATCTTTATCGCCGCGACCAGATAGGTTTACTATGATTAGTTTACCTTTTATATTTGGCATTTTTTTAAGATAAGCCACTGCGTGGGCACTTTCAAACGCTGGTATGATTCCCTCTTTGCGTGATAACCAAACAAAGGCATCTAGGGCTTCTTTATCTGTTGCATGATTATAACTTACGCTTTTATTCTCAAAATGAAATGCGTGTTCAGGCCCAATTCCAGGGTAATCAAGTCCAGCTGAGATAGAGTACGCTTCTTGAATCTGCCCATCTTCATCTTGCAAAAGATAGCTCATCTGTCCATGAAGAACTCCAGCTCTTCCTTTTTCAAGTGAGCATCCATGTTCTAGTGTCTCTATGCCATGTCCACCAGCTTCTATACCGATACACTCAACTTCTTTATCTTCTAAAAAGTGTTGAAACATCCCTATCGCATTGCTTCCACCGCCAATACATGCTATAACATGGTCTGGTAAACGACCCTCTTTTTCAAGTATCTGAGCTCTTGCTTCATATCCAATGATTGCTTGAAAATCTCTAACCATCATAGGATATGGGTGAGGACCTGCAACCGTTCCGATGATATAAAATGTGTCTCTTGCATTTGTTACCCAGTGACGAATTGCATCGTTCATAGCGTCTTTAAGAGTTTTACTTCCACTCTCAACGCTATTTACTTTAGCGCCAAGAAGTTTCATACGAAATACATTTAGCTCTTGACGTGCAACATCTTTTGCACCCATAAAAATCTCACACTCCAAATCAAGAAGTGCGCAGATAGTAGCAGTTGCAACACCGTGCTGACCTGCACCAGTTTCAGCTATGATTTTTTTATATCCAAGACGTTTTGCCATAAGACCTTGAGCGATAACATTGTTTACTTTATGCGCTCCAGTATGGTTTAAGTCTTCTCTCTTAAGATAAATCTTTGCGCCAAGCTCATCAGATATATTTTTTGCATAGTAAAGCGGGGAAGGGCGGCCAACATAATCTACAAGATAGTAATCTACCTCTGCCCAAAAATCTTTGTCAAAGCGGATTTTTTCATACTCTTGCTCTAGTTTTAAAAGTGCAGGCATGAGAGTTTCGGGAACATATCTACCGCCAAATATACCGAAATGTCCATTTTTTGGATCAAATTTTGAAGCTGATGGAATGTACATTATTTTACCTCTACTAATGAGTAAACTTCAGTTAACTCTTGTAATTTTTTATATCCGTCTAAAAAACCAAGGCATATGATAAAACAAGCCTCTACACATGATGCACCTGTTTGATTTATAAGCTTTACAGCTGCATTTGCTGTTCCGCCAGTAGCTATCAAATCATCAATGAGAAGCACTTTAGCGTTTGGTTTTGCACTAAAAGCATCCAGATGAACTTCAACTTCATCAAAGCCATATTCAAGTGAATACTTCTCACTTATGGTTGTGTATGGAAGTTTCCCTTTTTTGCGAATTGGCACAAAACCAATTCCCAGCATCTGTGCAAGAGCCGCACCAAAGATAAAGCCTCTTGCATCAATTCCTGCTACATAATCTAAATTGTACTCTTTGTATTTTTGGTAAAGATGATTCATAGTGACACCAAAAGCTTCTGCATTGTTTAAAAGGGTTGTTATATCTTTAAAAATAATTCCCTCTTGCGGAAAATCTTTTATATCTCTTATTGACTCTTCTATTATTTTTCTCTCTAAGTTGCTTAATGTCATAATCTATCCTCTAAAGTAGAGCGTCTATACGACTCTCTAGTGCTTTTATTTTATTGTTTAGACGGTCTGTCTCTTGTCTATGTTTTGTATTTCTCTGTTTTAAAACTTTAAGTTCATTTCTAAGTTTTGTTAATTCATCACTCAAAATATCAACATTACCAAGAGCGCGCTGAAGTTGAATCTGATACTTTCTTATGAGTATCTCTGCCTCTTGAAGGGTGAGTTTCATCAAGTCATTACTTCTTTTTTCTTTGTTAGTGATACTTTTGAAGTAAAACATCTTTACAAAAAGGTAGATAGCTAATGCCGATAATAGTGTTAAAAGTGACCATTCCAAAAACATATTTTTTCCTTAAGTAGGCAATTTAAGCGTTTATTGCTTCTATTTTTGCAACACGGCCTTCATGACGACCGCCCTCAAAACATCCTGCAATCCAAGCATCTATGATAGACTCAGCTACACCTTTTCCTATGATTCTCTCGCCAAAACAAAGAACGTTTGCGTCATTGTGTCCACGCGCAACACTAGCTGTATATGCATCATGACAAAGCGCAGCACGTATGCCAGAGTAGCGATTTGCAGCCATACTCATGCCTATACCAGAACCGCAAATTAAGATGCCAAATGAGTTCTTATCAATTAAGACAGCCTCACACACTTTAGTAGCATAATCAGGGTAGTCAACTCTATCTTTAGAAAAAGGACCAAGATCTACAACTTCATGATTTTTGCATTTTAGTAGCTCTACTGTATACTCTTTTAGGTCTAAACCAGCGTGATCTGTTGCGATATAAAATTTCATTATTTTCCTTATTTTATGGTAATAGCAGAGCTAAAATAGTCTGCACAGGTAACAGTAACACAAAGTTTTTTAGCGGTGTCATAAGAATTATTAGAACTATAATTATTCCATATCTTTCATATTTATAAAAGAACTCTGCAATAGCATCAACCTTATATTTCATACTTAGGTGCATGATAAAGTGAGCACCGTCAAACTGCGGTATTGGAAGAAGATTGAATACTCCAAGAACTACATTTATCACTAAAAGCTGTAAAACAAAAGAGTCTTCACTCGTTGGCTGATTCATAGCAACAATAGCCACAGAAGCAAGAGCTGCAAGTGTAAAGTTATAAACAATTCCAGCTAAATCAACTTGCATAGCAGCATTGTATCCGCCATTTTTTACAACAGTTGACATATTTATTGGAACAGGCTTTGCCCAACCAAATAAAAATCCACTATCTGCTCCAAGAAGCATAGGCAAAAAATACATAGTTGCAGGAACGATAATTGTACCAACTAAATCAACATGCGAGATAGGGTTTATAGATAATCTTCCAGCATTTTTTGCGGTTGTGTCGCCATACATATAAGCAACCCATCCATGCATTATCTCATGCCCTATAATAGCCACGGCTAGAGCTAAGATGGCAGTTAGTATCTTTAATAAATCAATAGATTCCATGATCATCTTTATCTTGTTTGATTCTCTCTGCGGTAGCTTTTTGCAGATGAGAAGCATCTTCTAAATCAGTAGGTGTTTTACCGATTCTATCCCATCTAATTTCCCAGTTCTCATCGATACTAAAATAGACAAACCAAGGAGTTCCCTCTATGTTTTCATAAGGAACTGCACCCCAAAAACGGCTGTCGTTTGAGTGGTCACGGTTATCACCCATCATGAAATAGAAATCTTCATCAACTTTAATCGGTGCAAAGTGAAAAATTGGCATCGGGTATCTGCCATTATTTACAATTTTTTCATCATGATGAATTCCAGGATGTTTTTGTGTATATGGATTTTTTACCCATAACTTTCCTGCAAAAGTAATTATCTCATACCCTTTAAAGTTCTTCTCTATCCATTCATCACCTTCACTATGATGAAGATACAGATCTTTATTTGATACAAAAAGCTCATCGTTTGGAAGCGCTACACATCTCTTTACGAAGTGTTGTTTGATGTTGTGAGGAGGTCTAAAAATCACTATATCACCTCGTTTTGGCTTATCTCCATCCATTAGACGCAAACTATCACTCCATGGCATAATAGAGACTTCTAAAAATGGAATATGAGGCATAGAAACACCATAAGCAAATTTTTTAGCAAAAAGATGGTCCCCGATTAAGAGAGAGTCTTTCATAGAACCGCTTGGGATTTTAAAGGCTTGAGCAATAAAAAATATAACAAAAAGAACAATTATAATAGTTCCTGTCCATGAGTTTGAAAATTTGTATGTTTTGTGTAAAAGTTCTTTCATTTACCCTCTTTTATTTTTGCATTTGCTTTTGCGGCTTTTAATGTATTGCTTAGGAGCATTGCGATCGTCATCGGACCCACACCCCCTGGAACTGGAGTTATAAATGAGCATTTTTTTGCTACATTTTCAAAGTCGGCATCTCCAACAAGTTTGCCGTTTTGCGCACGATTTATACCGATATCTATTATGATAGCGCCATCTTTAACCATATCTTCTTTTATAAGGTTTATGACACCAGCTCCTACAAAAATCATATCTGCGCATAGTGTGTGTCTTTTCAAATCATCTGTAAAAATATGGCAAACTTCAACTGTCGCATTTGCGTTTAATAGTAGCGCAGCCATCGGCTTTCCAACTATGTTTGATGCGCCAACAACTACGCAGTTTTTACCTTTAGGGTCAATGTTGTACTCATTTAAAAGTTCCATAACGCCAAGTGGGGTACAAGGCACAAAACCATCTAAACCAGTAGTCAATCTTCCTACATTATATGGATGAAAACCATCTACATCTTTACTAGGCTCTACGAGCTCTAATATTTTTGTTGTATCTATCTGGGCAGGAAGTGGGAGCTGAATCAAAATACCATCAATGTTTGGGTTGTTATTCATCATAGTGATTGTGTTTTCTATGGCACTTTGAGATATATCACTTGGCATCTCATGTGTTACAGAGTAAAAACCGACTCTATCACATGCCTTTTTTTTCATATTTACATAAGCAGCACTTGCAGGGTCTTGACCTACTAAGATAACTGCAAGTCCAGGAACCAAACCAGTACTGTTTTTTAGATCTTTTACCTCTGTTGCTACGGCTGTTTCTATCTTCGCTGAGAGTGCTTTTCCATCAAGAAGTTGCATTTAAACCTCATAATATTATTTTTTTGTTATTATACCTTTATATATTAAAGGGTCGCTTTTATGAGAAAAATGTTGTTACTTTTATTGCCATTGTCCCTTTTTGCTCAAAGCAGTTTTATAACACCAATGGAGTACTCTTCATCACTATATAAGAATCCAAGAGGTATAGGTTGTCATAAGTGTCATGGTGAATTTGGAGAGGGTAAAATCGTTGCAAGATATGAGCATAAAAGAGAGCAAAAAACTTTTTTTGGACCAGGTATCAACAGCATGGATTTTAATGAATTTTATAGAGCTTTAAGTGTTAGAAAAAATGGTATGCCAAGATACTTTTTAACACAAAAAGAGATTAAAGCACTATATTTTTATCTTCAAGAGAAGAAAAAAAAGGGCGCTTTGGGTGATAAGTAATTTATATGAAATAACACAAGCATACGAGGCAAGAGATTTAGTAGCCCTTGATGCACTAGCTCTTCCAACTTATAGAACACTAAACAAAAGATTAGACTTTCGCTCCGCTTTAATGCTCTCTTGCAATAATTTAAAACATTTAACGAAAATTGATACTCTTGAAGCAGACGCAATAATCTTAAATCTTGAAGACGGCGTAAGCAAGAAAGATAAACCATTTGGGCTCGTGTTATGTGCAATTTTTCTCTCACACTACAAAAGATGTGATAAAAAATTAATAGTTCGTGTAAATGCACTAGATGAGGGCGGATATGATGAGATAACATATCTAAATCAATTTATGCCAGATGCTATAAGAGTTCCAAAAATCAGAAATAAAAAAGAGGTAGAATCTGTATATGAACTCTTGGATGAAAATATAGAGCTACACCTCTCAATTGAGACGAAAGAGGCATGGAACAATATTTTAGAGCTAAAGGTTGATAAAAAAGTAACTACTTTTTATCTTGGGATTTTAGATCTTTTTGCTGATATGAAGCTGCCTCAAACTCTTATCACAAGAGAAAACCCAACAGTTTTATATATGCTCTCTCATTTTTTAATTAGCTGTAAATCTATAGATGTAAAACCTGTCTCGTTTGTTTATCAAGAGTTTAAAAAACTGCCTGAATTTGAGATGTGGTTATCTTTAGAAAAAAGTATAGGCTACGAAGCAAAAGGGTGTATCTCTCCTGCTCAAACCTCTCTTGTAAACATAGCTTTTTCCAACAGCGAAGCAGAGATAAAACGTGCAAAGATAATTATAAAACTCTTTGAGCTAAAACGAGAAGAGGGGATTAGCGGTTTTGAAGATGAAGAGTTTGGTTTTATAGATGAGCCTATATACAAAGGTGCTTTGGCATATCTAAATAAAGATTGCTAAAGACACACTACCTCGCTAGATTATAAAATACGTTATATCTGATAACAATCATCTCTGTAGGTCTTGGATATCTGCTGTATGCAAATTCAATTGTTTCTTGAGTAGTTGAGTCAAGTATATGATAACCGCTATTTTGTAAAAATCTAAAGTCGCTCATATCGCCGTTTGGATGAAGATGAAATTCAACTATATTTACTCTATTTACATTCATATCATGTCGTAAATTTACTTGTGCTACTCTATTTAAAACCTCTTGAGTTATCCTTCGCATAATCTCTTGATTATCTATAAGGTACTTCTGCTGTCCCTCTGTAAATTTTGAAAACTCATCTCCATAAAGTTCTTTTAAATCAGAGTTACCAACACTGCTTCCAGATGTTTTTTTTGTTTTTTTCTCTTTACTCTCTTGAGCTGATTTATCCTCATGCATCCATGCAAGAGGGTCGTTGCTTTGCTCTTTTTTTTCATCTTCTTGTTTCACAATCGGAATATATGGCTTAGTAGAAGGCAGAGGCTCTATTTTTGGTTTAGGGGTCTCTTTTGGTGTGCTTTGAGATTTATTTAATTGTGGAGTGCTTTTTGTCTGAGATATTTTCTTTTCATCATATATTATTGGCTCTTTTTTTTGAGGCTTTGTTATCTCTTTTAGTTGTTTTCCCTTTGGCATTGGTTGAGCAATATCTGGAGTTTTATCTACACTCTTTTTCATACCATCATTATCTTTTTGTACTTTTTTTTCTATCTCTTTGAGTGAGAGTTTTATTTTATTCTCTTTTGGTTTTTCTACCTTTTTTATATCAGGCGTCATAGTTCCAAGTAGCCAAAAAAGAAGCATCAATAAAGTATGTACTAAAATAGCAACAAATAGGGAGAAATATGAACGATTCAAGCAGTTCCATTTAGATATAAAATTTTGGGCAATTATAACTAATGTAGATTAATAGTACTTCGATATAATTACAAAAAAAATAGAGGGTCATTTTATGAGCATAGATAATTCATTAAAAGCTTTTAAAGAAGCACAAAACTTAATCCCAGGAGGCGTAAACTCTCCTGTAAGAGCATTTAAAAGTGTAGGTGGAACACCACTGTTTATAGCAGAGGGAAGCGGTGCGTATTTAACAGATATAGATGGAAACAGATATGTTGATTTTGTTCAAAGCTGGGGACCGCTTCTTTTTGGTCATAGAGATGAGACTATTGAGAGTGCTGTTATAGAAGCTGTAAAACACGGACTTAGTTTTGGTGCTCCAACACAGGCTGAGAGTGATTTGGCTGCTCTTGTTATCTCTATGTTTGACTCAATTGAGAAGATTAGATTTGTGAGCAGTGGGACAGAGGCTGTTATGAGCGCTATCCGCCTTGCTCGTGGATATACAAATCGTGATGATATTGTAAAGTTTACAGGTTGTTATCATGGTCATAGTGACTCACTATTGGTTCAAGCTGGAAGCGGAGCGGCTACATTTGGAAACCCAAGCTCTCCAGGAGTTCCAGCTGATTTTACAAAACATACACTCTTAGCTGAGTATAACAATATAGAGAGCGTTAAGAAGTGCTTTGCTGATTCTAAAAATATAGCATGTGTAATTATAGAACCAATAGCTGGAAATATGGGGCTTGTTCCTGCTGATAAAGAGTTCTTGTATGAGTTAAGAAAGCTTTGCGATGCAAATGGAACTTTACTTGTTTTTGATGAAGTAATGAGTGGATTTAGAGCAACGCTAAACGGTGCAGAGTCTATCACTGGAGTAAAACCTGACATAGTTACCCTTGGAAAGGTAATCGGTGGCGGAATGCCAGTTGGTGCATTTGGTGCAAGAGCCGAGATTATGGCAAAACTCTCACCAGATGGTCCAGTTTATCAAGCTGGAACGCTAAGTGGAAACCCTGTTGCTATGGCAGCAGGTCTTGCGGCTATTAGAAAACTCAAACAAAATGGACAAATTATCTCTGTTTTAAACTCTCGCGCTACAAGACTTGTAGAGGGTATGCAACAAGAGGCAAAAGCTTGTGGTATAACTATGCAGATAGACACAAGAGGAAGTATGTTTGGCTTTTTCTTCAATGATAAGCCAGTAAAAAACTTCGCAGATGCGTGCAACTCTGATGAGAAACTATTTGCCTTATTTCACTCTAAGATGCTCAAAGAGGGCTTTTACTTCGCATGTTCACTTTATGAGACAGGTTTTATCTCAACTGCTGTTACCGATGAGATGATTGAAGATACTATTAAAGCTAGTGCTAGAGTATTTAAAGAGATTACAAATGGCTGAAAAAGAAGAAAAAGCTCCTAGAATAAAACCGATTATTGAGGCGGCTGATAGCCTCTCTTTAGGTATTTCTATGGTTGTGGCTGTTCTGATGGGTGTTGGAATAGGCTTGATACTAAAAAATATGACTGGTCACTTTTGGACACTTTGGATAGGTGTCTTCATAGGTATAGCAGCCGCAGTACTTAATGTCTACAAAGCTTACTCAAAACAGTATAAAGCTTACGAAGAGTTAGCAAAAGAGCCACGATATGCGATTAAAAAAAAGCTTAGCGATGATGAGGATGACGAAGAGGATTATGGTGAAAAAAACCATTAAATATCTTTTAGCTCTTGAGTTTTTAATTTTAACAACAACTCTGCTATCTTTTACTCTTTTTATAAATATTCAGATTGCTGCACTAAGCAGTTTCTTGGTTATAGCTGGTTCTTCTTACGCCTATAAAAAGATGATTAAAGCGCAGATTGAATTAGAAAATATAGATGAAAAAAGAGATTTTTTAGATGAAGTGGAAGACCCATACGAGTTATATGATGAAACTCCTATAAATGAGGCTCCAGTAGAAGAACTCGACTTAAAGGCTATCGTACAAGAGGAGAAAAAGAGGATAAAAATCTTAAACCTAAAAGATATTAAAAAAGGTTCAAGAGCTTCTGTTTCTCTCTTTAGACTAGCTCCATATTTATTTTTGATTTTGGGGTTTATAGCGCTTAAAAACAATGAATTATTAGATATAAAAATCTATCTTCCAGCACTCTTTATTGGCATAATGGCAGGTTATTTTATATCAAGAGATTTAAACGTTAAGATAAAATCATAGGAATATTTATAGTTATTTTCTTTTGAATATCAATATAAAAATTGCTATTTGAAATTAAGACCTTTAGTTCACTTAATCTCTCTTCATCTAGCTCTTTAGCGCTTATTTCTACTGAAAAGATAGAGTATTTTTTTTCTTCAAATTTTATATGCTCACCAACTCTATAAAATACTTTTGTTGTAATTTTTTTACTATTTTCATAGCAAGAGTAAATCTTATTTAAAACTTTAATAAAGCTATTTGAGTCAATAATAACCTCAGGAATAGTTGGATCAAAATCCTTTTCAAAAACTATTTTTGAGTTTATCGAATAAGTCAAAATACATAAATCAACAAGCGCATAGATATTTGTTGCTTCACCAACAGGTTTAGGTTTATTAATTTTAAAAGATGGTGCTTGATATAGTTTTATGCCAATTGTTTCATCATTTTCATATCCAACAGTAATAGCAAAAAACTTGTAACGTCCAAAATCTAACTCTAAAAAAGTCGTTTTAAACCCAAATGATATGTTGGCGTGTGTAGTTGCAAGAGTAAATATCTCTTCTGTGCATGTGTAGCCTAGTAAAAACTGTGCTTCTGCATTAAGAGATAGTATTTTTCCAGCCGCACTAAAGAGTATGAAGGGGTTATAATCATACTCTATCCATTGCTGTTCAAACGTCATGTTTAATCCATTACTCTTCTATGTAGTTTTTAAGTTTTCTTCCAACTTTAGGGTGCTTTAGTTTTTTGATTGCGCTTGACTCGATTTGGCGCACTCTCTCACGAGTGACATTTAACTCTTTTCCAATCTCTTCAAGTGTTCTATCTGACTCATCATCCATAATTCCAAAGCGAAGTTTGATAACTGCTTTTTCTCTCTCATTTAGCTGTTCTAAAACATTCTCGATTTGAACTCTTAAATCATCTTTTAGTATTGCATCAGATGGAGAAATTGATGTTTTATCTTCTATGAAGTCACCAAAACGCCCATCATCTTCGCTTCCAATAGGTGCTTCTAGACTTATAGGCTCTTTTGTAATTTTAATTACGTTTTTAACCTTCTCAACAGATAAACCAACTTCTAGTGCGATTACTTCAACATCTGGCTCTTTGCCGTGTTCTTGAAGGTGTTTACGCATAATTTTATTGATACGATTTATAGTTTCAATCATATGAATTGGAATACGAATAGTTCTTGCTTGGTCTGCAATTGCACGGCTGATTGCTTGACGAATCCACCAAGTAGCATAAGTTGAGAACTTATAACCTTTTTGGTATTCAAACTTATCAACAGCCTTCATAAGCCCTATATTTCCCTCTTGAATAAGGTCAAGGAAAGGCAATCCACGATTTGTGTATCTTTTTGCAATAGATACAACAAGTCTAAGGTTTGACTTTGCCATTTTAGTTTTAGAGATTTCAGAGATATTTTTTCCACGTTTAATTTGCTCTAAAATATCTGCTAACTTTTCTGGTTCCATATCAAAGCTGTTTTTTGAAGCCTCTTTTGTTTGAACTAGTTTTTTGATCTCCATATAAGTGCTGACCATAGTTGCTTCTGGCACCATAGCTGATATGTCTTCTTTTGTTAAATCACAAATTTTTTCAACTAAAACTTTATGGTTTGCTTTTAGAGTTGCATTGAAAAGTGGCAGTTTGTATTCTAATCTCTTTAGCTCTTTATCGTAGCCTTCATCACTCTTTAGGGCTGTTTCCATCGCTTTTACAAGTTCATTTATCAGCTTTGAAGTAGGTCCAAGGTCTAATAGTTTCTCTTTTAGAACACCTTTTTTATAAGTAACACTCAAATAGTGCATTACAAGATCGGCAGTGAGTTCACTATCTGTGCTTTCAGCTAACTTCTCAGCAAGTTTTACCCACTCTTTTTTTGCTTTTTCTAAAGCTTTGAAGCTTATAGTTACTTTTTCAACTCTACTTTTATCTTTAGCTGTTAATGTCTTTTCAACAACTTCTTCATCATCATTATCATCTGTATCGTCATCACTCTCATCGCTATCGTCGCCGTCATCTTTTTCATCTTCAAAGCTTTTAAAAAGCTCTTTAACTCTTCTTTCTCTGTTTATCAGAGGTTCTCGATAATCAAGAATAAAATCTATTAAATATGGAACAGAACAGATTGCATCGATAATAATACTCTCCCCGCCCTCTATTTTTTTACTTATCTCTATCTCTTCTTCTTTTGTTAAAAGCGGAATTTGACCCATTTCACGAAGGTACATACGAACAGGAGAATCAGATCTTGACCACTCTAGGAGCTCATGCTCTTTTAGTATGTCAAAACTATCTGTTTCGTTGTTTTCAATCATCTTTCTTTGAGCACTTTTTCTTGCTTCTGCTTCTTTATCATTAAGCAGTTTTGCGTGTTCTGATGATGTGTATATACAAGCTTTATGTTTTTGTATTAGTTTATGGATGCTTGCAGCTTGTGCGGCTGTTGGTTGTTTGTCAAAAAGTTCTATAAGTGATTCATAAGTAGAACACTCTTTTGGTTTTTGATTGGCAAAGAATGCTTCAATAGCTTTGTTGAGTTCTTTTGCTGTCATGTGGAAGTACACCTTGTTGGTCTATTAAGATTTTTTAAAGGTGGATTATACCGAGATATACTTAAATAGCACTTGTTTAAAATTTGGAACAATCTTTGCTATTACCTAAAAAATATTTGTTAAAAGGTACCTTATGCAAAGCGGATATTACAGCTCAGCAGCTGGGATGGTTACACAGTTTAATAGACTTGATACTATTGCAAATAATCTTGCCAATGTAAATACAGCAGGATTCAAAGAAGATAATCTTATTGTTGGTGACTTTATGCGTCTTTATAAAGAAGCCAGAGATGAGCTTCCAAATGCAAATCACACAAAAGAAGCAGCACAGTTCTTAAATAGAGCAATGAATAAAGCACCACAAGTTGTTGATGCATATACAGACTTCTCTTTGGGAACGATGCAAAAGAGCGATAACCCGCTAGATATGGCTCTATCTAAAGAGGGAATGTTTTTTTTAGTAAAAACTCCAGAGGGTATTCGCCTCACAAGAGATGGAACTTTTACAAAGAATGATGAAGGCAAGTTAATCACAAAACAAGGGTATGAAGTTTTGCCAAGTGATTATTTTATTTCAAATCAACCTATTGTTTTTAATGAGGGCGATAGTGCGATAGAGATAGATAAAAATGGACAAATTCTTACAAATATTCCAAATTCTATGAACCTTAATCAGGTTAATAGACTCTTTATTGCACAGCCAGACAATATCAATCTTCTAAAAAAAGAGGGTGATGGTCTTTATAGATATGATGGTGCAGGTGGCACAGAAGGGCTTGTGAGTCTTGATGGAAGTGAAGCAGTTTTACAGGGATTTGTCGAGAAGAGTAATGTAAATGCTGTAAAAATGATGACGCAACTGATAGAGACAAATCGTTTAGTTGGAATGTATCAAAAAGCAATGGATACACAGATGAATGATATGAACCGCGATGCAATTGAAAAACTTGCTAAAAAATCTTAAGGAGAATAGACCATGATGCAATCACTTTACACTGCTTCTACTGGAATGATAGGAATGCAGACACAAATCAACACAACAGCAAATAATATTGCCAACGTAAATACTATTGGATTTAAAAAATCTCGTGCAGAGTTCGCCGATCTTATGTATAAAGTAATGGAATACGCAGGAACATCAACAAGTGATGTTACTAAAAGCCCAACTGGTATAGAGGTTGGTCTTGGTGTTCGTCCAACTGCAATTAACAAAATATTTTCAGAGGGAAGCCTAAAGCAGACAGATAATCAACTTGATGTTGCTGTAACTGGAAATGGCTTTTTTAAACTTGAACTTCCAGATGGCAGTGAAGTTTACTCAAGAAATGGTGCATTTAAAGTTGATGAAAATGGCTCTATTGTAAACAGTGACGGCTATAGAATGGTTCCAGAAGTGGTTGTTCCGCCTGATGCAACAAACGTAAGTATCGGTACAGATGGAACTGTAAGTGTTGTTCAAGCAGGACAAGCACAAGCAACTCAGATAGGCCAAATTACACTTACAAACTTTATAAATCCAGCAGGTCTTCACTCAATGGGAGATAATCTTTATATCGAGACTGACAGCTCGGGCCAACCAGTTGAAGGGACTCCTGGTCTTGATGGTCTTGGTGTTTTAAGACAAGGTTTTGTTGAGCTAAGTAACGTTGAACTTGTTGTTGAGTTAACAGACCTAATTACTGGACAACGTGCTTATGATTCTAATTCAAAAGTAATTACAACAAGTGATGAAATGCTTCAAACAACCAATAATCTAAAAAGATAACAACTCTCTAATAGCGGCATAATACCATTTAATATGATGTCGCTTTTTTATTTTTTACTCTCTGCAAAACCTCTCTTTTTATAAAACTCAAACAACATTTTAGTTATAATCGCGAAAATTATTTAAAAATAGAAGTTAGGATTTAAAATGCAAAAAGCAAATATTGATGGAAAAGTTTGGAGATTTGGAAAAGATATCGATACAGATTTAATTATAGCAGCTCGCTATTTAAACACTTCGGTTCCAGAAGAACTTGCAAAGCATGTTATGGAAGATGCAGACCCTGAATTCGTTAAAAAGATGAAAAGCGGAGATGTTATAGTCGCTGGTGAGAATTTTGGTTGTGGAAGTTCTCGTGAACATGCTCCAATAGCACTAAAAGCTGCTGGTGTTGCCGCAGTAATCGCACCTACATTTGCAAGAATTTTTTATCGTAATGCTTTTAATATGGGACTTCCTATTTTTGAGTTAGAAGAGAGTGCAGAGATAGCTGAAGGTGATGAGATAAGTGTTGATATGAATAATGGAACAGTTACAAATAAAACATCTTCAAAAGTGTATAAATTTATCCCGATTCCAGACTTTATGCAAGAGTTGATTGATGCTGGTGGACTTATGAACTTTGCTCAAAATGAAATTAAAGGTAAATAGTTATGAAAACATACAAAATCGCACTTATTAAAGGTGATGGAATTGGTCCTGAGATTATAGATGAAGCAGTAAAAGTTTTGGATGCTGTTGCGTCATGTTGTGATTTGGAGTTCTCTTACGAAGAGGCTTTAATGGGTGGATGTGCTTATGATATAACAGGTGATCCGCTTCCTCAAGAGACAATTAACATTTCGCTAAACAGTGATGCTGTACTTTTTGGTGCGATTGGTGGATCAAAATGGGACAATCTACCACGCGAGAAGAGACCTGAGAGCGGACTGCTAAGATTTCGTAAAGAGCTTGGTGTTTATGCAAACCTTCGCCCTGCAAATGTTTTTGACGAACTTATAAATGCTTCATCACTTAAACCTGAAGTTATAAAGGGTGTAGATTTAATGGTTGTTCGTGAGCTTATTGGTGGTATTTACTTTGGAGAGCCAAAAGGTAGAGATGAGAACAAAGGTTGGAATACCATGGTTTATACTCGCGAAGAGATTGTAAGAATAGCCCATCAAGCCTTTAAGATAGCAATGAACAGAAGTAAAAGAGTATGTTCAATCGATAAAGCAAATGTTTTAGATGTTTCACAACTCTGGAGAGAAGTTGTTATTGAGGTTTCAAAAGAGTACCCTGAAGTTGAGCTTACTCATATGTATGTTGACAATGCTGCTATGCAACTTATCCGCGACCCAAGACAGTTTGATGTAATGCTAACTGGAAATATTTTCGGTGACATTTTAAGTGATGAGGCAAGTATGCTCTCTGGCTCTATCGGACTTCTTCCATCAGCGTCTGTTGGTGCTAAAATAGGTGTTTATGAGCCGATTCATGGCTCTGCGCCAGATATAGCAGGGCAAGGAGTAGCAAACCCAATTGCTACTATATTGTCAGCGTCAATGATGCTCCGCTATGCCTTGGATGAACATAAAGCTGCAGATAAAATAGATGCTGCTGTAAAGAGAGCTCTAAAAGAGGGATACAGAACAAAAGATTTGGCACAGTATGATGCTAAAGAGGTATGTTCAACTAGTGAAATGGGTTCGATTATCGCTAATTATGCGGCAAAATGAAAACACTCACTCTAGCAAATATTTATGAACTTCAAGGGCTCAAAGAAGAAGCTCTTGAAATTTACAAAGAGATTTTGAAAAAAGACTCCTCAAATAGTGATGCAAAGATTGCCATACGAAGACTCTCTGGTATGAGAAAAAAGTTTTTAAACGTAAATACTCAGATGAAAGATTACTTTGTAAAAATGGAAGAGGATGTGGAGTTTAATGAATTTGAAAGGTGGTTATTAAAACTATGGAACTAAAAGATGTAATTCTCTCAACTTTAGCCGAGTTAGAAGATATGAAACCAGATGTTGACAACCAGATAGCTGAAAATAAGTTCAAACTAAAAATCAAAGAAGAAGTAAAGATAGATATGGAACCTGAAGTTGAGCAAGTTCTCAGTAATGAAATGATGTTTTTGACATCGATGCGAGAGAGATTGCTTGTGCTTTTTGAAGGATTTCAAGCACCAAATAACACAAACATAGAAGCTAAAGTAGATATGACACTTAACTTTTTAGAGTATGTTTTAGTGACGATTGATTCAAGAGTGGAAGAGCTAGAGAGAGGAAAGCGTAGATGAGCCAATATAGAGTACTTATAGATGCAAATGATGAAAAAGGTTTGGTACATAAAGTATCAACTGTTTTTTATAAAAATGATTTCAATATCCTCTCAAATAGCGAATTTGTTGATAGTGAAAATAATAAATTTTTTATGAGAAGTGTTGTTGAGGGAGATATGGCTCTTAATGAGCTTTACCAATCAATAAGTGAAGTAATGCCTAAGAGTGCAAATATAGACGTAATTGCACCAAAAAATAAAAATATAGTAATCATGGCTACAAAAGAGATGCATGCGCTCGGAGATATTTTAGTACGACATGAAGCGGGTGAGCTTGAGGCAAATATCCTATGCGTAATATCAAACTACGCAGAGTTGGGCTCATTTGTAGAGAAGTTTAATGTCCCTTTTATTGAAATTTCGCACGTAGGATTGGATAGAGAAGAGCATGAAGAAAAAATTATAGATTTTTTAGCAAAGTTTGATGATATTGACTATATTGTTTTAGCAAAATATATGAGGATTTTAACGCCAAAATTTATAGAGATATATGAAAATAGAATTATAAATATACACCACTCATTTTTACCAGCATTTATAGGTGCAAACCCTTATAAACAGGCTTATGAGAGAGGAGTTAAGATTATAGGAGCTACATCACATTTTGTAAATAATAATCTTGATGAAGGTCCAATTATTGCTCAAGAAGTTATACATGTAAATCATGCAAATAGCTGGAGAGATATGCAACGTATGGGTAAAGATGTTGAAAAAGTTGTACTCTCGCGTGCTTTAAGATTGGCACTTGAAGATAGAATTTTTGTTTATGCAAATAAAACTGTAATCTTCTAGATGATAATATGCGCGCTAAAGCTACAAAACAAGCAAATGCGGTTTTCGCGTAGCAAAAATGTTTCTTTAGAAAAACAAAGTTTTTGAGAGGTTATTAATGATTGCAAAATTTAATTTAGTTTTAGTAAATCCTCAAATTCCAAATAATACTGGTGCAATAGGTCGGCTTTGTGTAAACGCAGGGGCAGCTTTGCATATCATAAAACCGATAGCTTTTGATATGGATGAAAAAGCTGTGCGTCGCGCAGGGCTTGATTATTGGCATAAGCTTGATTTACATGTTTGGGAGAGTCTTGAAGAATTTTTCCAAAACAACAACATAACAGCTAATGCTCATTTTGCAACTACAAAAACTGATAAACCATATTTTGATGCAAAGTTTAATGATGGTGACTATATATTTTTTGGAAGTGAAACAGCTGGAATTCCTGCAGAGATACTAACCAAATACAAAGAGCTAAATATCACTATTCCAATGACAAACGAGGGTAGAAGCCTTAACTTAGCCATAAGTACGGGCATAATTTTGTATGAAGCCATAAGACAAAATTACACTACCTTTTTGGAGGATGTATGAGTACATTTATCGATATAGCTATGTCAATTCTCTTTGTACTTTTTATGATTTTTATCTTTGGCGGATATCATAAAAATAAATCAGCCCAGCGAGAAGCACAAAGAGAGGCTGATGAGCAAAAAGAGAAGGATACAAAAGATACTGTTTTAAAATAGTATCTTTGCCCATTGCTCTAATTTATCCTCAAATTTATCAAATAAGTTTTTTGCGTTATCTACTACAACTTTCATTTTAAATCCTTTGATTTTATTGTTTAATTTGTCAAATAGTACACATTATTTAAAATAATGATAAAAAGTATTGCATTTTGTCATATTTATTTTGACTAAATTTCAAAAAACTACTATAATCTTTCATATATAAGCGATTAATTGGGGGTTTGGATGAAAAGTTTTCTTGATATTGTTGAAGAGATAAAAAGTATAGTCTCAAATGAATATAACGGCAAAAAGATATACGACAAAGATGTAGCTGATATACTTGGAGTTTCGCAGATGAATTTTGCGACAATGAAAAAAAGAGACAAAATACCATTTAGTGAGCTTTTGGATTTTTGTGCACTAAAATCTATATCTATAAACTGGCTTCTTTATGGGCAGTCTCCTGAGAGTTTAGTTGAGGCCACAAACAAATTTTTTATGATTAAATATTTTAGCAATGTAAGTGCTTCTGCTGGAGGTGGAGCTGAAGGTGAAGATGAAGAGAATGAGATGATAAAAATTCCTCCAGAGTTTGTGGCGATATTAGGCGGAGAGAGAGAACTTAGAAATATAGAGGCAGTAAATGTATCTGGGGATTCTATGGAGCCGACTTTTAGTTATAACGACATTGTTTTTATAAATAGAGCTAAAGTAGATCTTCAAAGAGGTGGAATTTTTACTATCAGAACTGAAGCTGGACTATTTATAAAGAGAGTTCAAAAGAGAATAGATGGAAAAATAGATGTAATTTCAGACAATCCAATCTACTCAACACAAACATTAAATCTTGGTGAGATAGAGGTTATAGGGCGAGTAGTAAGCAGATTTGGAAACGTTGATTAGGAGTGTTATGTGAGATATTTTTTTATAGTTTTTATTCTATTTTTATTTGCTGGGTGCTCACAACATGTCAGTAAGCCCGATATTAAAAAAAGTGTTCCAAAATCATTGGATATATATGATTTAGCAAATATTCCGCAAGATGCAGACTATTTTTCTAAGTTTATAGAGAACAATGTTTCTATTTACGATATTCAAAAGAAATATAACTCGAGATACTTTAGTGTTTGGAACATTGATAAACCAAGAGAGAGTATAGAGTCAATAGTATGGCCTTTTATCGCATTTACTCCATCAAGAAGTTATGGTGAAAACTTACAGTTACATAAACAAAGTTTTTTTGATGAGATGATTCAAAGTGCAAATTTCCAAGAGTATGCAACATTAAATAAAAAAGGTGTAACTTTAAACGAGGTTGATTTAAGGGCTTTTCCGACTATCAGACCACTGCTAAGAGACCCATCTATGGCAGGAGAGGGTTTCCCTTTTGATTATCTTCAAAATAGTACTGTTCATGCAAACAGCCCAATTTTTATCTCACACTATTCAGAAGATAGAGCGTGGGCTTATGTATTTAGTAGTTTTGCATCAGGTTGGATTAGGGCCAGTGAGTTTGTTATCTTAGAAGATGATGATAGAGAGTTTTGGCAAAAATCAGAACAAATTTATATAGTAAAAGAGGGCGCTGCCATCTATGACGCGAATGGAGATTTTCTCTACAAGTCAAAAATAGGAATGAGCTTTGCCATAATATCAGAAGATGAAACAAGCTACAAGGCATTAACTGTTGCATCACGTATAGGCACAAGAGCGATATATTCTAGCTCAACAATACCAAAAGAGATAGCAACAAAAGAGATTCTGAACTTAAGTGCAGAGAACTTGTCAGAGATTACAAAAGAGGTTTCAAAAACAAACTATGGATGGGGTGGAATGTATGAGCAAAGAGATTGCTCTTCCATGCTTAGAGATATGTTTACTCCTTTTGGTATATGGCTGCCTAGAAATTCATATCAGCAAAGCAAGGTAGGAAAGATTATCTCTTTAAAAGATATGAGCGAGGAAAAGAAGATAATAACTATAAAAGAGAAAGCTATCCCATTTCAGACATTGCTCTATAAAAAAGGGCATATTGTCCTTTACGTAGGAACGTACAATGATGATATAGTTGTTTTTCACAACACATGGGGTATAAAAACAAAGAAAGATGGTGTTGAGGGTAGATTGATTATTGGTCGTGCAATTTTTAGTACACTAAAGCTTGGGGAAGAGCAAAAAGATTATGATAAGAGCTCAGAGCTTTTAAAAAATATGACAAGTATGAATATTATTACAGAGTAACTATTAATATATTACACTTAAAATAAGCTCTAAGAATAATAATTATAAAAAATATATAGTATAATTTGAACTAAAAAATGGAGTTTAAATGAAAAAAATTATTTTAATATTCTTGCTATTGTTTATTGTTGTTGAGGCAAAATACCTTGATAGCGAATCTTGTAAAGAGTGCCATGAAAATATATACAATCAACATACTAAATCAATGCATCATAAAGCATCATTATTTAGCGATGAAGTGCATAGAAAAGTACAAGAGTTATCAGATGATAAAAAATACTCATGCGCACTCTGTCATATGCCAGCAGCAAAAAATTTATCTGCAATTATTCGCGGAACAGAGAACCCAAAAGCAGAGGAGATAAGCAATAGCGATGGAGTTTCTTGTTCTTTTTGTCATCAAATCAGTAAGATTCATTATGGAAAGTCATACAATATAAATTTTTCAAGCACTGCCTTTGATGATAAACCTACCATGTTTGGAAATTTAGATAATCCAGATTCAAGCAATAAACATAATTCTCAAAGTAGTGATATATATAAAAACAGTGAAGTATGTATGGGATGTCACTCTCACAAAGAGAATAGTAATGGATTTGAAGTCTGCAACTCTAAAGATCAGCATGACTCAAGAAGCGATTGTATAGGGTGTCATATGCCAAAAGCTACAGGAGGAAATGAAAACTTTAACAAAAAGGGTAGAAGTGAGTATACAACACATAATTTCCTAGGTATCCGTTCAGATGAGATGGTTAAAAAAAGTGTTAAATTAGGCTTATCTTATAAAAATGAAAATATAGAGTTAAGTATAGAAAACAAGATGGGACATGCCATAATTACGCATCCAATGCGACTAAAATTTGTAAAAACAGTTGTGCTAAGAGATGGCAAAACTATCTGGAGTAATTTTAGCCAAAGCCCAAAAGAGGACAAAGAAGCAACCTTTATAATAGTTTTTAAAGATAGTGAAGAAAAACAGGCAATGCCTCATAATGCAGTTGGTTACGAATTAAATCAAAATCTAAAAGCTATGAGTTCAAAAATAGTTCTCTACAGCGTACCAAGCCTTCAAAAAGGTGATATTATAAAATCAACGTGGGTAAGTTATGTTGTAAATCCAAATATAGCAAAAAAATTAGAACTTACATCTGATGAAATAACAAAACAGTATATTGGAGATGAAGTTTCTATCGTGATTAAGTAGTTGCAAGGAGTGAGAGCAAATCTCTCGCTCCTAGAGTGTTTTTAGGCTTTAATATCTAAAAGTGAGCCAAACATCTCATCTTGTGTCTTAATTGCAGTTACATTTACAGACGTGGCGTCTTGAGCGACTATTTGATTGGTTATTTCATTAGCTAAATCTGTCTGACTTCTGCTTGAGCCGTTATTATCTGCTTTTGAGTCTTCTGCTCTGACATAATTATCACCGCCAGAAATTCTACTGTTTGTAGGAGTAAACCCATCTGTATTTACATTTGCAACATTATTTGCACTGTTATTTAACATACTCTGATGCGCTTGAATTGATGAAATATTATTTGATATATTCATATTGCAACCTTCCTCTTAAGATAAAATACTAATGTAAATCGGCATTTAACTTTACTTCTCTAGTGCTTCTTTGAACAACGTATTGTCCATTTAGAGAGTTTTGTCTAAAATGGATACCATTTAGTCCTGCAAGTTCCCAGCCCTTCATGTAGTTATCAAATTTTGTATTTGGATTTACTTCTTTGAGTTCACTTATCTCTTCATCGTTTATATGAAACTTTGTTCCAGCAAAAACTGCTAAGCCACCATCAATAATACAACCATCGCCTAGCGGGATCCCACATGTAGAGTTTGCACCAAGAAGTGTATTTTTACCGATAGTTATAGGATTTCCATCCGTTCCGCTAAGAACACCAAGTATAGAAGCTCCTCCACCAACGTCACTTCCAGCACCAACAACAGCAGAGCTTGAAATTCTTCCTTCAACCATTACAGCGCCTGTTGTTCCAGCGTTAAAGTTCACGTAAGAAGCACCTGGCATTACAGTAGTTCCAGCCGCTAATTGTGCACCAAATCTTACTTTTGATGTATCTAGTATACGAGTGTTATCGGCAGGAATAATGTGTTGAAGAAATCTTGGAAATTTATCAACAAAGTCAATATGCGGGTACTCATTTGCAAGTTTTAATTCTATTTCAAACTCACGAAGATAATCTAACTCTATTGGCTTTCCATTTGACCATGCAACATTTGGAAGTGCTCCAAAAGCGCCATTGAGATTTATACTTCTAATTTCTACTTTTGCTTGAGAGAGGGCATAAAGTTTTAAGTATGCTGCCTCAACGCTCTTTAGTGGCTCATCAGCAAAGATAAATGTTACTCTAAACTCACCATCTTTTGAACCGTTTGTAGCTATCTGATTGTAAAGTGCAGAAACAACTTGTATATTTTTATGAGCATCTCCGTAAGCTTCATCTGAATAAGGAGAAAAAGCATTTAGAGCGCTCTTTAAAAAAGTACTGTTAATATTGCAAACTACTTCACTTTGGCTAAAATCTATCTCAACACCTTGTTCTTCAAGTGCTTTAATAAATATAGCTGCGCTGCCAAAATTTTCATTCCAGTTAATTACTGGGTATGTTGCCTGAAGTGTTTTTTCAAGATTCAGTTGCCCCATATCTACTCTACATATACCAAAAGCCAAAGGCTCTCTATAATTCTTGATTGATGTTTTAATGTCTTGAATAAGTTCTTTAAAAGCTTCCGTAGTTTGAATAATTTCCATAAATTCTCTCTTAAGTGATTTGTGGCAATTATTATACTTAAACATTACTAATAATATTTTAGTATATACTTTGCCCATGAATAAATGGATTGAATTATTAAAAAAAAATGACTTAATTGGTATAAAAAAGTATATAAAAAATGGTGCTGATATAAATGAAGCAAATGAGAGCGGAGAGTCAGTATTAGCCTCATCGCTGAGATATAGATGCGATTTTGATTTAGTTATGCTCTTGATTGATAACGGTGCAGATATATTTGACTTTGATGAAGAGGGTGTTAGCATCTTTGATATGGCTGTTACTTATGACAACATAGAGGTAGTTAAGTATCTTATATCTCAAGGAGTTGATGTAAATACTACGCAAAGAAGAAGTAAGTTTACGCCACTTATGGCAGCTGTTTGTTATGGTAGAGTAGATATGGTAGAATTTTTGATAGAGCAGGGCGCAAATACAAAAGCTGTAGATGCAAAGGGCATTAGTGTTATAGACTTTGCAAGAAAAATGAATAAAAAAACAATCTTAAATCTTTTGGGCTATGATAAAGAGGCACCAATAAATAGGAACTATGCGAGATAACTAGACTCTATAAGCTAGTTGTCTAAAAGCTTAACAAAATTTTTGTAGTTTTCTATAATTTTTTGATTTTTTTGATTTTGAGTGTAGAACTCTATAGCTTTTTTTCCAAGTCTTGGTATCTCATTTTTAACAGCCCAACTGCTTATGGTTCCTTCTGGAATCTGCAAAATATTTGCGAGTTCTTTTTGTGTAATACCAAGCTCACTGCAAGCATCTTTAACAATGTTTGATTTTATTTTTTTCTCTTTTTTAAGAGCTTTTGGTTTTAAAATTAGCTCTTCATCTGCTATCATTTCTTCTTTTGATTTTGATGCTTCTTCTTCTAAAACATACGTTTTTTCTCTGTTGTCATCAACCCATTTAAGTACATCAAATCCAGTTACAACCCAATCTCTGCCATTAAATTTTGAAACAAAATCTTGTGTAAATTTTGATATATTATCTCTAGCAAACTCTTCATTTGTGACTTGATAGAGCATTGAAAATGCTAGCTGCTGGGCTCCAAGAGATCTATTTCCCCAGTCAAAGCCATTATAAATAGCAAAAATATCATATCTAAGTGGAAGTTCCAGCTCACCATATGTAATATATTTTGCACCAAGAAGCGTTTTATGCCCTTTAAATGTATGATGATTCTTGTTTACAGTCACAATCATTTGTACCTCTTAAATTTTAAAAGTATAGTGAGAATCACTCTTTTTGTGAAAATTTCTCTTGCTAGAAATAGAAAACCGATAAATAATATAGACAAAAACAGTTATTGTCAAAAGTATGAATAACCAAACTAACATGGCTTTGCTCCTTGATTTTTGTTTGTTTATAATGACAAGTATCGACTATACAAATATTAAATTAAATTATATTGTATCCCGAGTTTTTCAAGATGCTCAATAAATAGATTGAAGTAGCTCTTGACATAGCTCTCGTCCTTAAAACATAAAGATATTTCAACTGATGCGCTGCCATCTTTTAAAATCGGAAGAGATGATAATTCTATCTCTTTTGGAACAATTTTCATAACTTCTATAAGAGTATTCTCACTTGTTTGCGCAAGTAGCGTAAATCTGTATTTTTTTATGCTTTGAGAAAATAAATCTTTGATAACTTCACTTATCATCGGATGAGCCATCTGTGGAAATCCTGGAGTAAAAAAGTATCTATCTTCAAGAGAAAAGCCTGACATGTTGTTTATAGGGTTAAAGAGAAGTTTAGAGTTTTGAGGTAAATCTGACATATGAATTCTATGAGGATAAGCTTCTTCTTTAAATCGCTTTATTATGTCTTGCTCAAATTGCTTATGTCTTTGGAGCGGTTTGTTTGTAAAAACAGTTGCGGCAATCTCTCTTGTTAAATCATCAGGAGTAGCTCCAATACCGCCAAAAGAGAACATGACACTTTTTTCATCCTCTTTTACAAGTTGATAGATACTTTTTATAAGTGCTTCATCGTCTTTTATGATAAAAGAGGCAAAAAGGTCGTGCCCATAATTTTGAAGCTCATTTTTTAAAAACTCAAAGTGCTTATCAACTCTGCGTCCGTTTAGTATCTCGCTGCCAATTATACAAGCGTAAAAGTTCATATTGCTCTCTTGTTTTTTGCCAAATTATAGTTTAGGGATTGTTAGAAGAGTCTTATATAGAGTATAATTGCAGAACTAAATTATAAAAGGTGTTTTTTATGTCTTACGCACAACAATTAGAAGAGCTAATAACTAAGAGTGTTATTCCAGATATCGATGAGAGATTGGATGAGATTTTTGAGGAAATTTCCAATAACAAAGAAGCAAGTGAAGACGCTAAGGAAGAGATAGAAGATCTTAGAGAGTTTAAAGCAGACCTTCAAGATGTACTTCAAGACCTAGCTAGTGGAGATATGGAAGAAGATGAGTGTAAAGAGCTGATTGATGATATTTTAGAGGCTCAAAGTAGTGACGAAGAAGATGATTTTGGATTTGAAGAAGATTAACAAATAATTTAAATAAGTTTATAAAAAGATAAGTCTCTTTTTATAGCTAGTTTTAAATTCGTTTACATATAATTTCATCAACAAAATATATAGGATAATCATGAGAATAATACTACTTGGCGCTCCAGGAGCTGGAAAAGGCACACAGGCTGGATTTTTAACAAAAAGATATAACATCCCTCAAATCTCTACGGGAGATATGCTCAGAGCTGCTATAAAAGCTGGAACTGAAATGGGCAAAATGGCTAAAGAAGCTATGGATACTGGTAAGCTTGTAACTGATGAGATTATTATCGGACTCGTAAAAGATAGAATTGCGGAAGATGATTGTAAAAATGGTTACCTTCTTGATGGTTTTCCTAGAACACTTGCTCAAGCAGACGCTGTTACAAACGCAGGAATTAACATAGACGCAGTAATCGAGATAGATGTTGCTGACTCTGAGATAGTAAGCAGAATGAGCGGTCGCCGTGCTCACTTAGCAAGTGGTAGAACATACCACCTAGTTTATAATCCTCCAAAAATTGACGGCAAAGATGATATAACTGGTGAAGATTTGGTTCAAAGAGACGATGATAAAGAGTCGGTTGTACTCGATCGTCTTAAAGTTTATCACGAACAAACAAGCCCACTAATAGGCTACTATAAAAACCAAGCATCAAAACTTGACACCCTAACTTACATAACAGTAGATGGCACAGCAAAAATAGCTGATGTTGAAGCAGCAATCATCTCTAAACTAGGTTGATAAAATATTTGAAGAGTAGATATAACTATATCTTACTCTTTACAAAACTCCCCATCTCAACAACTATATCTTCAATAGTTCTCTCACCATTTATAACATGTAAAAGATTTTTAGCTTTGTAAAAAGCTTGTATATCAGCCAGTGGTTCTATGTAGATTTTCATGCGGTTATCAAAAACTTCTGTATTGTCATCGGCTCCACGTGCACGACCTAGAACTCTGTCTTTTGCTGTTTCTTCGCTTACGTAAACCTCTATAACACTTATAAGCTCTAAAGATGAATCTACATTTAGATACTCGTCTAGTGCGTTTAATTGCTCAATGCTTCTTGGGTATCCATCTATAATGATGATTGGAGTAGGGGCGTTTTTTATGGCATTTACTATGGTTTCTATTGCTATTTTTATAGGAACAATAAGACCTTTAGATATGTAGCCACCTATCTCTGCACCGAGTTTTGAGTTGCTTGCAACTTCTGCTCTTAACATATCGCCTGTTGAGTAGTGCGTTATGTTTTCATTTTCTTTAGCGATTAACTCTGCATCTGTTGTTTTACCAGAACCTGGGGCGCCGATGATTAGAAATAGTTTTTTCATTTTAGTACTTTTGAGTGGTTTTTTAGTAGCAACAAAGAGTTGCTACTGTGTTGGGGGTTATCTAAGTTTTATATGCAAATCTCTAAGTTGAGTCGCATCAACTTCACTCGGTGCTTTTGTAAGGATACAAGAAGCTTTTTGTGTTTTAGGGAATGCAATAACATCACGGATACTTGATTTTTTAGAAATTAACATCATAAGTCTGTCAAATCCGATAGCAAAACCGCCATGTGGAGGAGCGCCAAATTTTAGAGCATCAAGCAAGAAGCCAAACTTCTCTTTTGCCTCTTCTTCACCGATTCCAAGAAGTTTGAATATCTCTTCTTGCATCTCCTCTTTATGGATACGGATACTTCCGCCACCAAGCTCTGTACCGTTTAAAACGATATCATAAGCGATAGAATCAATCTCTTCTATATCATCTTTATCTGTGTCTTTTGGCTGCGTAAACGGATGGTGAAGCGCTTTTACACGGCCTTCTTCAACTTCAAACATAGGGAAATCAACAACCCACACGAATTCAAAAGCATCTTTATCTACAAGATTCATCTTCTCATGTTCAGCTATAAATATTCTAAGGCGACCCATATAATCCCATACAGTTTTTTTATCACCCGCACCAAAGAAAACAACGTCTCCAACTTTCATACCGAGTCTATCAACTAGAAGTGCGATATCCGCATCTGAGAAAAACTTGATAAGTGGACCTTTGAGACCATCTTCTTTCATCTGGAAGTATCCGAGACCTTGCGCACCAAACTGACGAACAAAATCTTCAAAAGTTTTCATCTCGCGCTTAGAAAACACTAAGTCTGCACCTGGAACTCTAAGAGCTTTTATACGGTTTTTGTGCGGTTGTTTAGCGATATTTGTAAATATTTCGTTATCACATCTCTCAAATATATCGATAACATCAACCATTTTCAGGTCGTATCTAAGGTCTGGTTTATCAGATCCATACCACTCCATAGCATCTCTAAAAGCTATACGGTTAAACGGAGGCTTGATTTCAACGCCACAAGCGCCAAACATTGAGACTAAAAGTTTTTCAGCAATAAGCATTACATCTTCTTGATTACAAAAGCTCATTTCAACGTCTATCTGAGTAAATTCAGGCTGTCTGTCTGCTCTTAAATCCTCATCTCTAAAACACTTTGCGATTTGGAAATATCTATCAAATCCGCCAACCATTAAAAGCTGTTTAAATAGCTGTGGAGATTGCGGAAGTGCGTAAAATTCGCCACTGTGAACACGAGAAGGAACTAGATAATCTCTTGCGCCCTCTGGAGTTGATTTTGTAAGTATCGGAGTTTCAACTTCTAAGAAGCCATTTTCATCTAGTACATTTCTAGCTGCGATTGCTGCTTTTGAACGAAGACGAAAAGTCTCATACATAGCTGGGTCTCTAAGCTCTAAATAACGATACTTAAGTCTTGTCTCTTCACCTACATTTTTATCGCCAATAACAAATGGTGTAGTTGCTGAGCGATTCTCAATGATAATCTCACTAACAACAATCTCAACGGCACCAGTTTTTAGGCGAGGATTTGTAAGTCCTTCCCCGCGGAGGCGAACTTTGCCTTTTGCAACGAGAACAAACTCATCACGAATCGTACTTGCTACTTTGTGAGCAGAAGCACTATCTTCAGGGTCACATGTAAGCTGCATTAAACCGCTTTTGTCTCTTAAATCGATAAAAATAATTCCGCCATGATCACGGTAGCTATTTGCCCAACCAGCTAGAACAACCTCTTGTCCTACGTTTGCTTCACTTAATTCTGTACAATAATGACTTCTCATAGATATAGAGTCCTAGTAAATAATTTTCGCGGATTATATCTAAACTACTCTTATCGTATAATTAGAGAGAGAGGCATTTATTT
Organism: Sulfurimonas limnophila; assembly: GCF_059705345.1. NCBI lineage: Bacteria > Pseudomonadati > Campylobacterota > Epsilonproteobacteria > Campylobacterales > Sulfurimonadaceae > Sulfurimonas > Sulfurimonas limnophila. The sequence goes on along the minus strand of NZ_AP046127.1, from coordinate 1,196,648 downwards.
TTTAGTACTAAAGAGTGTATAATGAACAAAAAAATTTAAAGAGCAATTTTGGATAATAAAACTATAAAAAAAGTTGGCGTTGTTTTAAGACCATCATCCCCGCATTTAAAAAGTGGCTATGAAAAATTAGAAAAAATCTTTAAAAACTACAATATAGAAGTTTTGATAGAAGATAAAAGTGCCAAGATGATTGGTGTTTCTGGACGCAGTTTTAAAAAAATGTGTGAAGAGGCTGATTTTTTAGTAACTTTTGGAGGAGATGGTACGCTTATCTCTACTGTTAGAAGGTCTTTTGATTATGACATTCCGATATTAGGCATATATGCTGGAAATCTCGGCTTTTTGGCTGATTTATCTTTAGATGAACTTGACTCTTTTGTAGAGAAAATAACTCAAAATAGATATAAAATAGATGAGAGAGCAGTTCTTGAAGCAACAGTTATAAAAAATCAAAAAGAGATAAAAATGTACGCTTTTAATGACGTAGTTTTAACTCGCACAAGAGTTTCAAATATGATTCATATTGAGACGCTTGTAAACTCTCGCTCTTTTAACACATACTATGGAGATGGCGTAGTTGTATCTACTCCAACAGGCTCAACTGCATATAACCTCTCAGCTGGAGGACCAGTTCTCTTTCCCATGAGCAATGTTTTTGCTCTAACTCCAATCTGCCCTCATTCACTCACTCAAAGACCAGTTGTTCTACCTGGAAAATTTGCAATAGAGATGAAAACATCAGAAGAGAGAGCTCTCATAATCATAGACGGGCAAGATGTACATGAGCTAGAACTTGGCGAGAGCGTTCATATAAAACTAGCTGCTAAAACAGTTAAACTGATGCACAAAGAGGAGTACAACTACTTTGACGTATTAAAAGAGAAGCTAAGATGGGGCGAGTGATTGTTTGAAAGAAAGTATAATTCGCAAATATTTAAGCAAGGCAGTTAAATGATAGAGAGATTTTACCTAAAAGATTATCTTAGCTTTAAAGAGGTAGAGCTTGAGCTTAGCAGTGGGCTTGTTGTGTTTACGGGTCCAAGTGGAAGTGGTAAGTCAATTTTGATGAGTTCTATTTTATCTTCATTTGGACACACTTCTTGTGAAGCCTCACTTTGTGAATCTAGTGTAGCATGGGAGTTAGACGGCGAAGAGTACGCTGTTGAGAGTGACGATATAAATGTTTTTAAACATATAAAAAAAGAGAAATCAAGATATTTTATAAATAACCAAAGTATCTCAAAAAAAGCGATGAGTGAACTCTCTTCAAGCTACTTAAGACATCTGTCTTTGCGTGATTTTAGCGATTTTGAAAATGAGAATTTACTTCTAATTTTAGATGCTAGAATAAGTATAAGAAATAAAGAGTTGTTGAAGATAAAAAGTGAGTATAAAGAGGCTTTTTTAGAGCATAAAAGAGTTAAAAAAGAGTTGCTTATTATAGAAGATGAGCAAAAAAAGATAGTCGAGCTAAAAGAGTTTGCCTCTTATGAGATAAAAAAAATCGAGATGATAAATCCTAAAATCTCAGAAGACATAGAGCTTTTAGAGATAAAAAAAGAGCTCTCAAAAAAAGAGAAAGTTTTAAAGAGCCTCTCGCAAGCGGATGCTATTTTTGAGCATGAACATTCTGTGTTTAACGCACTTGATTTACTAGATAAAGAGAGCTCTTTTTTTAGTGATGCAATGAATGAGTTAAGAGCAGTTCTAGAGAGCGCACAAGAGAGATTTAGTATGCTTGAAGAGATTGATGTGGAGGAAGTTTTAAACCGCATTGAAGAGCTTAGCGAACTAAAGAGAAGATATGGGAGCATAGAAGAAGCTCTCATATATAAGCAAGAGAAGATTCAAGAGCTTCAAAAGTATGAAAATATAGAGTTTACAAAGGGTGACCTAGAAGCAAGAGTTAAAGAGTTAGATAAAAAAGTAACATATTTAGCTTCAGAACTAAGTAGCGCTCGTTATGAAGAGAGAGACTCTTTTAGTAAAGAGTTAAATAAATATCTAAAAGATTTATATCTACGAGATGCTCTTGTTGAGATTAACGAGAGCGAATTTAGCGCTTTTGGAAAAGATGAGATAACTATAAAACTAAATAGTACTGATTTACAAAAGATAAGCACAGGAGAGTTTAACAGACTAAGACTCGCTATTTTGGCTCTAAAGTCTGAGACCATGAGTAAAGATGGCGGTGTTTTAATTCTTGATGAGATTGATGCAAATCTTAGCGGTGAGGAGTCAATGAGCGTTGCTAAAGTTTTAAAACAGCTCTCAAAACATTTTCAGATATTTGTAATTTCTCATCAGCCACAATTAACATCTATGGGAGACCAACACTTTTTAGTCTATAAAGAGGGTGGTGAATCTTTAGTCAAAGAGCTTGATTTTGAGAGAAGAGTTGAAGAGATAGCTAGGATTATCAGCGGAGAAAGCATAACTCAAGAAGCAAGAGGCTTTGCAAAAGAGCTTTTAAATCTACAAATAAGAGAGTAGAAATGGTAGTTGATACACACGTACATCTTGATGATGAGAGATTTGTAGAGGACTTAAATGAAGTTCTAAATCGTGCAAGGGAAGGTGGGGTAGAGCGTTTTATAATTCCTGGCGCAGATCCATTAAATCTGCAAAGAGCTATCTCAATAGCACAGAAGAACAGTGATGTATATTTTGCTGTTGGTGTTCATCCATATGATATGGATTCTTTTAACGATAACGATTTTAAAGACTTTCTTATGCACGAGAAGTGTGTAGCAGTTGGAGAGTGTGGGCTGGATTACTTCAGGCTTGATGGTAGCGAAGAGGAAAAAGAGGCAGAAAAAGTGAGACAAAAAGAGCTCTTTGTTACTCAAATAGAACTTGCAAAGAAGTATAAAAAACCTCTAATAGTTCATATAAGAGATGCTTCAAGAGACTCAAAAGAGTTACTTTTAAAGCACAATGCGTCAGAAGTTGGCGGTGTTTTGCACTGCTATAATGCCGATGAAGAGCTTCTTAGTTTGGCAAAAGAGGGCTTTTATTTTGGGATAGGCGGTGTTTTGACATTTAGCAATGCAAAAAAACTCATTCAAGTGTTACCAAAAATCCCACTTGAAAAACTTTTAATCGAAACCGATGCTCCATATTTGACACCAACTCCCCACAGAGGCAAGAGAAATGAGCCTCTTTATACACAGTTTGTGGTAAAAAAAATAGCAGAACTTTTAGAAATTACAGAGCAGAAAATAGAAGAAATAAGTACAAAAAATGCTTTTAAACTTTTTCATATTTCTTAGTATCAGCAGTTCTTATTATATTATTAATAATTTTTAGATAAAATCAATCTTCAAATTTATTAAAGAGGAGCTGCAAAATTGAAATATATCTTTATGTTTTTTTTCCCACTTTTGCTCAGCGCAAACCTTTCTTACCTTACAAATCAGACTAAAGAGATAGCAATATTGGAGTCTTTCGACATAGAAGCTTCTTTCTTATATGACCCAATTATGAACCAGATGAAAAATTCTCAAAGAGATATTTATTCAGATCAACAATTTTTTCAAGCCATGGATGAGGCATATATTTTTATACCTGCAATTAAAAATATATTGGCAAAATATAACATACCACCTGAATTTCTTTTTTTGGCAATGGCTGAATCTAGTTTTTCAACAAAAGCATATTCTGTAAAACGAGCATCTGGTTTGTGGCAGTTTATGCCTGAAACTGCTAAGTTATATGGGTTAAGAATCGATCAGTATGTTGATGAGAGAAGAGATCTGATAAAGTCAACAGAAGCAGCTGCAAAATATCTTAGTAAACTTTATGATAAGTTTGGCAAGTGGTATTTAGCCGCAATTGCTTATAACTGCGGTGATGGAAGACTCTCTAGAGCCATAAAAAATGCAAATAGTGATGAGCTCTCAGTTTTGCTAAATCCACAAAAGCAATATATACCAAAAGAGAGTAGATTTTACATAAGAAAAGTTGTCTCTCTTGCAATGATAGGAAATGATGAGCAGTTTTTATTAAATAGTGAATATGAGTACCTTTTAAATAGAGCAAATGCATACTCTATCTCCACGGTTCAAGTACCAAGAGGAGAATCTCTAAAGAGAGTTTCATCGCTTATTGATATTCCATTAGAAGAGTTACAAAAATTAAACAGACATCTAAAACATGACTTCGCACCACCATATCTAAATAGCTACAATATCTATATTCCATATATAAAACTATCTGCATTTAAACAAAAGTATTTTGAAGAGAAACTAAATAAATTTTATAGAGTTCATATAGTTGCAAGAGGTGACAGTCTTTACAGTATAGGTAAAAAATATAATGTTAGCCATATGACTATTAAAGATTTTAATGCTCTAAAGGGAGATAGACTAAGTTTAAATCAGAAGCTTATTATTCCTATAAGCATTAAGGGTGACAATCAAAGAATTAGCGGAAATTTTCCCTATTCTATGAAAAAAGGAGAGAGTATAAAATCTCTTCTTGAGTCAACTAAAGCAAATATTTAAAAAATAACTATAAAGATTATAACGCATGAATAAATTGTATATATTTTCAACTCTATTAGTGCTTCTGCTTATTACAGGGTGTAGCACAAGGGGTACAAGAGTTTATACATCTTCAGATTCACCAACTAGCTACTCTTCAAGTAAAAACGCTTATAACTCATCTGTAGATAAAAAAAATTATAGTCACCCAACAATGAGACCTTATGAGATAAGAGGAATAAAGTATTACCCTACTGTAGTAAGCGTTGGAGATGAGTTTGATGGTTTTGCCAGTTGGTATGGTCCTGATTTTCATGGCAAACTAACTTCTAATGGCGAAACTTACAATATGTATGATATGACAGCTGCTCATAAAACACTACCTATGAATACAATAGTGAAAGTAACAAATCAGAGAAATAAGAAAAGTGTAGTTGTAAGAATAAACGATAGAGGTCCATTTATCGAGAGAAGAATTATAGATCTCTCAAACACAGCAGCAAAAAAGATAGATATGCTTGGTGCTGGAACGGCTCCAGTTAAGGTTGAAGTTCTTGGTTTCCACTCAAAAGACAAAAGAGATATTCCACTTGAAAAAGATTTACAAATATCGCCTCCAGATCAAGTTATTGATGGATTTGCACTACAAATTGCATCTTTTTCAAGAGTTGAGGGTGCTATTGAAACACAACAAAAGTATAATAAGACTGACGGATACGAGACAATTATAAAAGATATGCAGACACAAAGTGGTAGAATGTTTAAAGTATGGCTAAAAGGCTTCAGAAGTGAACAAGAGGCTAGAGACTACCTTGCATTAGGTAATTTTAAAGGCTCATTTATAGTGAGAGAGGATTAAGATGATTAGTAAAAGCAGAAAAACAAAAGAGACGGATATTACTGTTTCGTTAGATGTAAATGGTAGTGGCAAAAGTAAAATAGATACGGGTGTTGGATTTTTAGACCACATGCTTGATAGTTTTTCAAAACACTCTTTGATTGATATCGAGATTATATGCAAGGGTGATACACATATAGATGATCACCATAGCGTAGAAGATATAGGAATCGTTCTTGGTGCACTTATCGCAGAAGCAATCTACCCAGTTGCAAATATGGAGCGTTTTGGAAGTGCAAATATAGTTATGGATGAGGCTTGTGTAAGTTGTGATTTAGATCTCAGCAATAGACCTTATTTGGTTTATAATGTTGATGTTACTGGAAAAGTAGGGCAATTTGACACAGAGCTTGTAGAAGAATTTTTTAGAGCTTTTGTATTAAATGCAAGAATAAGCACACATATAGTTCTTCTTAGAGGTAAAAATAAACATCATATTATCGAAGCAGCTTTTAAGGCTCTTGCCGTAGCAATTCGCCGTGCAATGCAAAAAAATGATAGAGTTGGAATTCCAAGCACGAAAGATGTTCTTTGATTAAGTTGATTGTGCTTGATGTTGATGGATGTATGAGTGATGGAAAAATAATATATCACTCTGATGGCTCTGAGACAAAAAACTTCAATGTCAAAGATGGTTTAGCAATCAGCTCATGGATAAAAATGGGTTTAAATGTAGCAATAATCACAGGAAGAGACTCTAAAATAGTAGAAAAAAGAGCCACAGAGCTTGGAATTAAATATCTTTTTCAAGGTATTAAAGATAAGCAGAGCGTACTCAAAGAGCTTATTGATTCTTTGGGCTTAAAGTATTATGAAGTTGGTGCAATCGGCGATGATTTAAATGACTTTAAAATGCTGCGCAGTGTCGGCAGAAGCTTTACTCCAAAAGATGGCGTAAAAGAGATTAGAGAGATAGTTGATACAACTTTAACGCATAATGGCGGAGATGGAGCAGTCAGGGAGATGATAGATACTCTCGTTGATGAGAATGATTTAAGAGAGCAATTTATGGCTCTTTGGTTATAATAATATGAATATAAACTATTTTTTTCTTATTATCTCTTTTTCTCTTATGATGATACTTTTTTTATTTAAACCTTTGGAGATTAAAGAGAGCTCTTTTGGAGATGTTGAACTCTTCAGTATCTCATCATTTACTATGTATGAATTTGACTCTCATGGTCTTATTACGTTAATGAATGGCACAAAAGCTATTAGATACAGTGATAGATACAGAGTTGATGATATAGATTATACAGATAACTCTAAAGAGTATGTTGCAAATATGAAATCAAATAGTGGAATTTATAAAGGTGATATCGTATATCTTGATGGAGATATTGTCTATGTACGAGAAGATGGTTTAACATTTGAGACACAAAAAGCGACATATAACAAAAAAACAAGCATAGCTATTGCTGATGGAGACTATCTTCTATACAGAGGAGCGAATAGAGTAATAGGAAAAGGGCTGCATTATAATAGCTCCCTTGAGAAAGTTGCATCAAAAAATGTAACTGCAAAATATCAACTAAAAGAGAGATAAATGAAAAAAAGAGTTTTAATAATAATTTTATTGGCAACATCACTTTTTGCGCAAGAGTTACAAATAAAAGCAAAACTTTTTAACGCAGATCAAAAAGCTGGAATTTCTATATTTGAAGGCGATGTTAACATCATCAAGGGAGCTGATGAGTTGAATGCCTCAAAAGTAACCATTCACACAAATAGTAATCAAGAGCCTACTAAATTTATAGCTGAGGGTAACTCTTCGTTTAAGATAAAAACTTTAGAAGGTTCTTTATATACTGGAAAAGCTCATAAAGTAATCTATCTTCCACAAACAAAAGAGTACTACTTTTATCAAGATGTGCATCTAAAACAGATAGATGACAAAAAAGAGATAATAGGGGATGAAGTTATTTTAAAAACTATCGAAGGCAAAGCATATGCGAAAGGTGCAGAAAAAGAGCCTGTAATTATGATTTTTAATATGCCAGAAGATCAAAATAAGACAAAAGATGACAAGAAAGAAAACAAATGATTGAGATTGTAGAGGCAAAGTTTATTACATCTGCCCCAAATATAAGTGCTGCGCCACCTAGTGATGAGCATAATGAGGTTGTTTTTATGGCTCGTTCAAACGTTGGTAAGAGCTCTCTGCTTAATGCGCTCTCAAACCATAAAGGCTTGGCTAAAGTCTCATCAACACCTGGTAAAACAAGACTTATAAACTACTTTGATGTAACTTTCATAAACAGAGAAGATAGCACAAAAAGTTTAGCTAAGTTTGTTGACTTACCTGGATTTGGCTATGCAAAAGTAGCAAAATCTATCAAATATGATTGGGAGAGAAACTTAACAGACTATATAGCACTAAGAAAACAGATTAAAATTTTTATACATCTTGTCGATTGCAGACACCCTTTTTTAGAAATAGATAAATCTGTAAGTGATTTTTTGCTTGAGTGTGCAAACCCTACTCAACATATAGTTCAGATTTTTACCAAAGTAGATAAGCTTAATCAAAAAGAGCAAAATGAGTTAAGAAGAATTTTTCCAGAGGCTCTTATGGTTTCTAGCTCCAAGAAAAAGGGAATGTCAAAAGTGGTAACGCTTATTTACGATATTTTAAATGAGAAGGAACAGGAGCATGTCAATGAAGATTGAATTAACAAATGCAAAACTCTCAGATATACAAGAGATGCAAAGATTAGTAGCAGCTGAAGTCGAGGCTGGTGTTATTCTTGCAAGAAGTTCAGACGAGATTGCAACAAATATCAGGTCTTATATTTTAGCTAAAGATGACTCAGAGATAGTTGGATTTTGTGCTCTTCATATTCATACACCAACGCTTGCTGAGATCAGATCTCTTGTTGTAAAAGATGGAAGAAGAGGTCAAGGAATAGGGCAGAGTTTAGTTACAAAAGCAACAGATAATGCAAAAATATTAGGACTTCAAAAAGTGCTTAGTTTGACTTATAAGCAATCTTTTTTTGAAAATCTAGGTTTTATTGAGATTCCAAAAGAGTCACTTCCAGAACATAAAATATGGGCAGACTGTATTAAATGTAAACATTTTCCAATATGCAACGAAGTCTCTCTTATAAAAACCCTCTAGCAATATACCTTTATGGTGTATTGTTTCTTCTGTATACTGCACTAAGCGGTATATATCTTTTTTTACCACCATTACTTACGGTGCTTTACTTCTATTTTTCAAAATCACTTAAAAAAGAGGACTCGATAACTCTTTTTCTTGTCATTTTTTGTCTCTTACTTTTTGAATCAGAAAATAGCTATGTTTTATTTAGCACTATAATTTATTTTTCAATTTTACATAAATATATTATTCCAAAAATAGTTAAAAGCTCTAGCTGTACAGCATGTATAAATTTTATGATTGTTGTTTTTGTATATATAGGCTTTTTTCTTTTTTACTCGTTTTTGTCAAATATTTTTTTATTTCCACTACCTAGTATAAACTACTATGTAATTTACTATATAGTTATTGAATTTTTAATTTTGAGCATATTATGAAAATAAAATTTATACTTTTTATCTTTGCGTCTCTATGGCTTGCTCTTTTGGTGAGAGTGTTTTTTCTCTCAGTTCAATCAAACAGTTATTACGAGAAGCTATCATATAACAATACAATTAAAATAGAACAGATACCGCCAGTAAGGGGCGAGATAGTTGATATAAACAATAGACCTATTGCAATTAATGAGCTTGGATTTAAGATACAACTAGCGCCTCATTTAGGGCTTGAGAAAAACTCTGAAGTTTTTGAAGATGAGCTAAATAAACTAATATCTTTACTGCCTAACTTAGATAAAGAGAAGATAATTAAAGAGTATAAAAAGGTTGATTCATATTACAACCATAACTTTATTGACATAGTTGATTTTGTATCATATGAGCAGATTATGCCTATATACTCGATTTTAAGCCTAAGAGAAAACATAAATATTGTCTCATCTCCAAAGAGATACTATCCATATAGCGAAATAGGCGCACATGCTATTGGCTACGTTGGACGTGCAAATAAAGATGATGTCGCAGATGATAATCTTGTTAAGCTAATTGGATACAGCGGTAAATCTGGCATTGAGAAATACTATAATGAATATCTTCAAGGATTATCTGGAAAAAGAGAGATTAAAGTAAATGCAAATAACCAAGAAGTAGAAGAATTATCAAGCCAAAAACCTTCTGAGGACACAAAGCTTACTTTAAATATTGATATTGAACTTCAAAAATATATATCATCACTCTTTGTGAACAAGGCTGGAGCAGTTATTGTTATGGCAATGAATGGTGCTATTTTGTCTGCTAGTAGTTTTCCAGAGTATGATTTGAATACTTTTGTAACTGGTATAAGCAATGAGGTCTGGGATAAGCTCTCAAATAGCCTTGATAAACCTTTTACAAATAAGCTTATCCATGGACTTTATCCTCCTGGTTCAGTTATAAAAACAGGTCTTGGACTACTCTATATAACTTCACCAGAAGTTGGTCCAAACTTTAATGTGTTTTGTACAGCTTCTATGCCACTTGGCTCACGTGTATTTAGATGCTGGAAGAAAGATGGGCATGGAAGTACAGATATAAAAAAAGCCATTAGAGAGAGTTGTGATGATTTTTTTTATAAAGGTAGCCTAAGGCTTGGAATAGAGAAAATGAGCGATGGTCTTATGCGATATGGGCTTGGAAAAAAAACAGGTGTTGATTTACCAAATGAATTTATAGGTACGGTTCCATCTCGTGAGTGGAAAAAAAAGAAGTATAATAAACCATGGTACATAGGTGAAACAGTAAACACGTCGATTGGGCAGGGCGATTTCTTAACGACTCCTATGCAAATAGCACAGTTTACAGCACTTATGGCTACTGGCAAACTACCAGTTCCGCATTTTGCAAATACGATAGGAGACAAAGTCGTTGAGCCAGAACTACAAGATGTACTTACTGAAAATGAGCTAAAGAGGCTGCCCACAATTCAAAGAGCAATGTATGAGGTTTGTAATGTCCCAGGCGGAACAGCTACAAACTACCTTAGAACAAAAGTTAAAGTTGCTGGTAAAACTGGAACTGCTCAAGTTGTTGGGATACTTCAAGATATTAAAGAGAGAGAGTTAGAACATACGATGGAGTACTACACTCGTTCACATGCTTGGTTTACAACATATGGTCCATATGACAATCCTCAGTATGTAGTTTTAGCTATGGTTGAGCATGGCGGACATGGTGGAGCTGCAACTGGAGATATTGTATCTGGAATCTATAATAAACTCTTAGAGCTTGGGTATATAAAACAAGAGATAGAAGATAAAAAGTAGTACGCTTCAGAGATGAGTGTTCATCTCTAAGGGGTATATTAAAAAGAGTTAAGTAGAAAAAGAGCAAGTATTGTTAATAAAAATATTGCTCCTGTTTTGTTATAAAGTCTGTTTGCTGTAATGAAAAGAAGAGTAATGGAGACACCAATCATCACATAAATGTCAAATTGTGAAGTAATTAAGTTTACAGTTAATGGATTTATTATTGATGCAGCCCCTAAAACCATAGAAAAGTTAGCAACATTTGAGCCTATAATATTTCCTATACCCATCTCTGCATTTCCATTTTTTACGGCAGTTAAAGAGACTACAAGTTCAGGCAAAGAGGTACCGAGTGCGATAAGAAACAATCCGATAATCCACTCGCTTACGCCAAACACTCTAGCTATATTTGTTCCGCTCTCAACAACAAAATTTGCACCGCCAATGGTTAGTACAAATCCTACGCTCAAAAGCAGAATAGTTTTTGACCAATTAAACTTCTCTTTAACTAAATCTTCGTCTATTGCATCTTCAAAATCATCTTTTGGACCAGTAAACAGAAATATAATATATGAAACCATTATTAAGAGAAATAAAACCCCATCAGCTCTGCTTATAGTGCTATCTTGAATCATCAACATGAAAACAACAACAGGCACTGCAATCCAAGCACTATCTTTTTTAAAGATGTCTCGCTCTGGGTTCATATTTTTTGATATAAAAAACACAACTCCTAAAATAAGTGCTATATTGAAAATATTGCTACCGACAACATTCGCTATAGCCATCTCACTTTTGCCTCCATATGATGCCATCATTGAAGCCGCCATCTCTGGCATTGAAGTTCCAAACGCTACAAGAGTAGCACCGATAACGTAGTGTGATATATTGAAATGAAGAGCTATTCTTTGTGACTCGTTTATAACAAAATCTGCTCCATAAATAAGCGCAGCCATCGCAACTGTAAAAATGATAAAATCCATATACTCTTAGCCCTCTGTTCTAATTATTAAGCTTTGAGGCAAATTAAAATCTTTTATAATTTTTGCCTCCTCTTCTCGCATCTCTCCATCGTCAACTTCGTGGTCATATCCAAGAAGATGAAGTACTCCATGTATAAAAAGAAGCGCAAATTCGTCATCATTTGTGTGCCCAAGCTCTTTTGATTTCTCTTGTATGAACGAGGAGCATATAACGATACTTCCTAAAGGACTAAGCGGCATTTCCTCATAAGGAAAACTTAATACATCTGTTGCTTTATCAATGTTTCTATGAGTTTTGTTAATCTCTCTCATCTCGTTTTCATCTGTAATAATCAACTCTATTTCTTTATTGCTAAGAGAAGAGGCGATAGCTTCTATCGTCTCTATTTGGAGGGTTAGCGAGGTTCTGTTGTCAAATTCTATCAAGTTATATACTCTACCTTAACCAGCTAAATTTAGGTTAGTCCCTAACCCTGTTTTTTGTGCAACATCTTTTTGAGATGCTTCTTTTGCTGATTCTAAAACTTTTAAGACATCTCGCTCTTGTATCTCAGTAGCTTTTTTGATAGCTTCTACTCCAACTGATGATTGAGTAGTTGTATTTGATGATGAAACTTCCATGATATCCCCTTTTCTTTTGAATATTAGGGCATTATATTAGGTATTGCATTTAATGAAGGTTAAAATAATATGCTAGAATTGCTTTATGAAATTAGAAAATAAAAAAGCAATTTGCATTATGAGTGGCGGAATGGATTCCACACTAGGGGCCTATATGGTCAAAGAGATGGGCTATGAGATTATAGCTTTGCACTTTAATTATGGGCAAAGAACTATGGATAAAGAGCTATCTTGTTTTAAGAAGATATGTGACGCACTTGATGTTAAGAAGAGCTATGTCCTAGATTTAGATTTTTTCTCTCAAATAGGAGCATCAGCTCTTACAGATAAAAGCATAGAAGTGCCTACAAATGGCGTAGAAGAGGGCGTTCCAGTTACTTATGTGCCATTTAGAAATGGTATATTTTTAAGTATATCAAGTGCGTTAGCAGAAAAAGAGGGTGCAGAAATTATCTCTATCGGCGTTGTACAAGAGGATAGTAGCGGTTACCCAGACTGTACAGAATCTTTCATCGCCAGTATGGAGAAGAGCATAAGTCTAGGTACAAAAGATGAGACAAAAATTAAAATATATATGCCTCTAGTTCATCTTAGTAAATCTCAGATAGTTGAACAAGCACTTAGACTTAATGTTCCACTTGAACTTACTTGGAGTTGTTATAAAGATGAAGATAAAGCTTGTGGAGTTTGTGATAGCTGTCGTCTGAGACTAAATGGATTCAAAAGAGCAAATGCAAAAGACCCAATTGAATACAAGTAAGATAAATTTTAACGATTTGGAGATTTTGCATCTACAAAAACCAACTCTAAAAAATAGTTACATAAGTGTAAAAAAAAATGGAGAGATACTCCTTAAAACCCCAAAAGTATCTAGCGCATTTATTCAAAAACTTCTTATTCAAAGAGAGCCTTGGATAAGAAAACAGTTGAAAAATATAGAGTCTTTTAACTCTTTGAGTATAAATTTTCAAGATGAAGTTTTACTATTTGGTGAGATTTTTAGTATCGATAGTGATGAAGCAGAGGAGCTTAGAGAGTCTCTTGCAAAAATTGACACTTCAAATGAAGAGGCTATTTTAAAGTGCTATTATAGATTTTATAAAAGTTTTGCAACTTTTTACTTAACGCAAAGAGTAGAGTATTTTGCAGAGGTTATGAAACTTAGTTTCAGTGAGATAAAATTTAAGAAAATGCGAAGTAGATGGGGAAGTTGTAGCTCTAGAGGGGTTATAACTTTAAATATAGAACTAGTAAAGATAGATAAAAAACTTATAGATTTTATAGTAGTCCATGAGCTTTCACATCTTGTACATATGAATCACTCAAAAAAATTTCACGCTCATGTTTGTGAGTATATACCAGAGGCAAAAGCCCTAAACAGAGAGCTTAAAGCGATTCATCTTTTATAAAGTATTCGGTGTTGTATCTACTTGATGGTGACCACATCATCCATCCGTTAGTATTAATCTCCTTGGTTGCTCTTATCTGCTCTTTTATCTCAAACTCTCCATAGCGACGCTTTTCATGTGCATAATCTTTAAAGTATTGTAGCCATGGTCTAACTCTCTTTGTATCAATTCGATCTTCAATATTTTTAATACTTCTGTAAATTACTGCGTGTGGATGATTTGATGGATTTTTAAAATAAAATGAACCACTTGCAAATCCAGATGGATAGAGCATTGGAGCTAAATAATCTACATGCGCCTCCATTGAACTCACTGTTTGACCAATATTGTTGTCATCTTTTGTCCAGCATATGTTTCCATAAGTGTCCGCCGAAATAAAGACACCATATTTTCTAAGTCTATCTTGTGCCAAATTTAAAAAATCGCCAATTGCTTTTATACGATTTTCTTGTGTGCTCTCTTTTGAGTAAAGTAGCCCGTCTTTCGCAGGAAATCGTACATAGTCAAAATTTATCTCATCAAAGCCTACTTTTGCAGCTTCTTGTGCAATTGAGATAATGTAGTTATGCGCTCTTATGTCAAATGGATCAACCCATGCCATATTATCGTGGTTTCTCCAGATAGTTCCATCTCTATTTTTTATTGCATAATCTACATTATTTGTAGCTTGAAGTTCATCTTTGAACGCCACTATTCTTGCAATTGTATATATATTTTTAGTTTTTAGAAGTGACATAAACTCCTGAATATCTCTATTTATGACACTTTTATCAGCACCATATCTGTTTGCTTGTTCAAAAGATGTCTTAAATGAGGTATATCCATACTCATTCTTAACATCAACAACAACTGTATTTATCTCAGTATCATCTATTATTTTTAAAATATCTCTTAGCTTTGGAGATTTATTACTTGTATGCCAAAAACCCAAATATAGAGCTTTTACAACGATAGGTTCTAGTTTAAAAACACTACCTTTTGAATCTAGTGTAATTTTGTATGGTCTATATCCACATGCTTTTACATGTAATGGTCTCTCAAGACTATTTATCGTAAAACTCCCATTGATATCACTTTTAACACTTAAAACAGAATCGCTGATAGTTACATCTTTTATAGGTTTTAAGCTAACTGCATCAATGATATTTGCGCTAAAAGAGGCAAAAAGTATGTTTTGTAAAAGTAGTGAACTTAGTAGAAAAATTTTCATTAATTTATCTTTTCTTATAAGTTATCTAACATTTAAAAAGTATCGAAGACTAGCATCGCTCCACTCTTTAGAGAGACTTAGATGTTTTTGTATAGATTCATTTACTATCTCAAAATCTCTATTTTTTTGACTAAGCTCATTAAGAACTTCTTTGAGAGCAACTTTTCCAGCTTCAATTACATCAAGAGGAAACTGTTTTATCTCTATATTTAATTCGCGAAGGCGCTTGAGTGCATGAATATTTTCATAGTGAAACTCGTACGTCATATTTGAGTTCATCTCATTAGATGCCACTTCTATCATACTTTTATGTTCAGATGCTAATTTATTCCAGAACTGCTTATTGAAAGTAAGTTCAAGTATAGAGCCTGGTTCATGCCATCCAGAGTAGTAATATGGCGCTACTTTATAAAATCCCATCTTTATATCAAGGGCAGGTCCAACCCACTCAGTAGCGTCAATTACACCTCTCTCAAGAGAAGTATAAATCTCTCCAGCGGGAAGAAGGACAGAGTTTACACCCATCTTTGAAAAAACCTCTCCACCAAGTCCAGGAATCCTCATCTTGAGTCCATTCATATCTGAGAGCAAATTTATCTCTTTTCTAAACCATCCACCCATTTGGATATTTGTATTTCCACCCATAAAAGGATAGAGGTTGTACTTTGCATAGTGCTCTCTCCATAGCTCTAGACCTCCGCCAAAAAGCATCCATGAGTTTATCTCTTCAGAAGTAAAACCAAAAGGGATACCACTATATAGTGAAAAGGCGCTATTTTTTCCCTTCCAGTAGTATGGACCAGAGTGAAAAGCATCTATCTGCCCACTACTTGCGGCATCAAACACGGCAAGGTCTGGAACAAGTACATTTTTAGGATAGATTTTTATCTCTAAAGAGCCACCGCTTATATCATTGACTCTTTGTGCAAATTTCTCAACACCAACGCCCATTATTGGAAAACTCCCAGGCCAACTTGTTGCTAGTTTTATAACAGTTTTTTTATTTCTATTTATGTTTACTCTTTTTTCATCACCACTTTTAGCTTTTGGATGCTTAGAGTAGTCAATAGCCTCTCGATTGGTATCATTGCATCCGCTTAGCGCTAATGCCGCTGATGCAGTAGTAGCGGTTGTTATAAAATCTCTTCTGTTCATGGGGTTGTACCTTAAAAATCTATTGTTAGTTGTGTTTGACTTACAAGTGGTCTGCTTAAAATTGACTTATCAACACCTACAATTAGGGCAAAGTTAAACAGCGTATTTCTTAAAATATTTATAATCTCTTTTTCGTTTTTATATCTTAATATATTTTTACTATCTTTTGAGTCTGTTCCATAAGGCAAGATAAAAATTGTATTTGCCCATGAAGCATGACGCTCTAAAAAAGAGATTTGCTCTTCTATAAGCTCTATATTTGGCTCAAAAATAAGTACCTTATCGCTTGTGCCAAAGTTTTTTATCTCAAATCTTTTATTTGTAAATACTGGCTCAAAATGTTCAATCGGAGTGAATTTTTTTAGTTTATACTCAACTTTTAGAGTTTTATATAGATGCAAAAGCTCTTCTAGGTAAGGAATAAAAAATGGTGAAATAAGCTGTCTCTCATAAAAAACATTGTCATATATAAAAGATGTTTCAAAAAGAGTCTGCTCCATTATCTCAATTGGCTCAAAAGTTGCAATTGGCATTTTTTTGATAACAGCAAATATATCTTTAGCGGTCAAAGCAGAGCTAAAGAGTAAGGTAGTGCCTATTTCTGCTTCTGAAATAGTTCTAAAAATAGATCTTAAATCTCCAGAAATAGTACGGAAGTTCGGCAGTGTTATCACTTGCATAGAGAGTTTTAGGATAATCTCGTTGCACTCATAAGCAACAATCTCTCTCTCGATAGTTTTAAAACGGATAAGTTTTTTAAGAGCGCTATCTAAGCTATCTGCTTTAATCCAAGCAATTTCATTATCACTGATTTGTGCAGGTTTATCAAAGATAACCCCATAAGCACCGTTCTCAACTGCAAGTGGAATATCTTGCGTGTTATACGCAAAAAAAAGGTCACCTCTCTTTATCTTGAGCGCTTCAAAAACAATATTTTCAAAGCTATGAACACAAGGCTCATTGATAATGGTAGTTTGAGTAAGTGCTAGAAAGTTTTCAAGTCTCATCCAATTGGCGTGCCTACTTTTTTAGGTTTCTCAGGTCTAATTAAACATAGACCATCTTCATCTTTAGCAGCAAGAAGCATTCCCTCTGAGACCATTCCCATAAGTTTTGCAGGTTTTAGGTTGGCAACAACACAAACTTGAGTGTTTATTAGAGACTCTGCACTATAAAACTCTCTTATTCCAGCTACAACTTGTCTGAGTTTTTCTTCGCCCAAATCAACTTGAAGTTTTAGAAGTTTTTTACTTTTTTCAACTTCCTCTGCCTTTATTACAGTTCCAACTTTAAGAGAAGTTTGAAAAAATTGCCCAATTTCTATAAGATTGTCATCTTCACACAGACTTTGCTCTGCAGCCTTCACGCTCTCTTTTGTAATATTTGGTTGAGCAAGTGGAGCCTCAGCCATAAGCGGTTCTTCAACACGAGGAAATAGCGGTGGAACTGGCTTGATATTAAATAGTTTTAGTAGTTTTTTCTCTACTATAAGCTCATTATAGCTCTCATGGGAAATAGCGAAGTTTAGGGCATCCGCAATAGTATTTGTAGTGTTTGGCATGATTGCGTGGAGCATAAGAGAGGCTTTTGCTAAGATATTTGCAACAAGAGCTACAGTAGCTAATGCTTCATCTTTTTTATCATCTTTCATCTTAACCCATGGAGCATGCTCTTCAATAGCTTTGTTTCCAATAGAGAATAGCTTCCATAGCTCTTCTAAGTAGCGATGTGTCTGAAAGTTTTGCATAAAAGCATCAAGAGAATCAAGTACGATATTCATCGCATCAATCTCTTTTTTATGATATTTTAAAACATCCACACTATCTATCTCAAAGTCTGAGTATTTGCCACTCATCCCGATGATACGGTTTAGTAAGTTTCCCAAATCATTACTAAGCTCAGAGTTTATTCTATCTATGAATGCTCTTTGAGAAAAGTCTCCATCTTGCCCAAATGGAACCTCTCTAAGCATAAAGTATCTTAGGTTTTCTGTTCCATACACGTCAGCAACTTGTTTTGGAGAGATAACATTTCCTTTTGATTTACTCATCTTCTCGCCATCTCTAGTCCACCATCCATGAGCACCTATGTGTTTTGGAAGAGGCAAATCTAGGCTCATTAAAAATGCTGGCCAGTAGATCGCATGAAAACGGAGTATATCCTTTCCAACAAACTGCACAGATGCTGGCCAATAACGCATATTTTCTTCTGTAGTTCCATATCCAAGAGCTGTTATATAGTTCATAAGAGCATCAAGCCAAACATACATAACGTGTTTGTCATCTTTTATCGATTCTGGCATACCAACACCCCATGTAAAAGATGTTCTTGTGACCGACAAATCTCTAAGTCCGCCTTTTACAAAGTTTATAACTTCATTTGCACGAGAACGTGGAAGGATAAAATCAGGGTTCTCTTCATAGTGCTTTAAAAGGGCATTTTCATACTTTGAGAGTCTAAAAAAGTAGCTCTCCTCTTTGACGATATTTGTACTTCTGCCACAATCAGGGCAAAATTCGCCATCTACTAGTTGAGTTTCGGTAAAAAAAGTCTCACAGCTTACACAGTAGTGACCTTCATAAAAATCTTTATATATATCACCTTTAGCATACATAACTTCAAAAGCTCTCTGCACACCTTTTTTATGGGACTCATCAGTTGTACGAATAAACTTATCGTAACTTATCTCAAACTCATCCCAAAGATTTTTAAAAGTAGCGCTTATCTCATCTGCAAACTCTTGTGTTGGTTTAGAATTCTTTTGAGCAGACTCTTCTATCTTTTGACCATGCTCATCTGTACCAGTTAAAAAATAGGTATCTTCACCTTTAAGCTTCTCGTATCTAGCCATAGTATCAGCTATGAAAGTAGTGTATGCATGCCCAATATGCGCCTCTCCGTTAACATAGTAGATAGGTGTTGTAATGTATTTACTCAATTTTTATCCTTAAAATTCAAATTTAAAACTCAAAGCCACCAGTATCTCCCTTGGACATACTGTTATAAACCGCTTTAACATAATCAGATCTAAGCTCACAACTAAAATAAAGCTCACATTTACTGCAACTTTTAAGATTTTTTGTTTGCTGACAATTTTGAAGTTTTGCAATCATCTCAACAAGATAAATTTCAAACTTATCTAACTCTTTACTATTTATGCTTTGCATAAACTTCTCTTACTCTTTGTATCTCATATTTTGAGCCAAAAAAGCATGCAGAAGTATCATGTATATGTGCATATTCAAGATCCATTAAATCATTTTTGCCATCAATCGCTTCCCCACCAGCTTTTTTAAACACAAAAGCAAAAGGGAAAACTTCAAAAAGCTTTCTAAGTTTTCCATCTGGCTTGTCAGAAGTGTTTGGATAACTAAAAAGACCACCGCCTTTTAGCAGTATTTGGTGCAAATCTGGAACCATTCCGCCAGAGTATCTTAGGCGATAGCCCTCACTAAATAGGCCATCAACCATCTCTTTGTGGTAAGGTTCCCAGTTTTGCTGTGTTCCGCCAGGCGCGTTTAGTTTACCTTTCTCATTAAGGCGAATCTCTTTTACAAACTCAAATTCTCTGCCTTGAAGAAGATGCAGCTTTGCTTTGTTGTGTGCAAATACCATCTCAACGCGAGGGCCAAAGACAACATAGCATGAAGCAACCATATTTTTTGCCCCAAACGCACCTTCATATATTCCAAAAATAGAGCCAACACTAAGATTTACATCAATCAAAGATGAGCCATCAAGTGGATCATAAGCAATAAAGTATTTGCCATCTTTATGCAAAAGTACTTCTTTTTCTTTCTCTTCACTTGCAATTGTGTGAATTGAAGCAACATGCGAAAATTCCTCTTCAATTATCATATCGCATTTTATATCGAGCTGAAGTTGAGTCTCTCCAGAGCTGTTCTCTTGTTGAGAATAGCCTATATCTTTAGTGTCTATCGCATCTTTTATTCTTATAGCCGTTCTTTGTATCGCACTAAATATATCAGTCATCTATTTAAACTTCCTTTGCATTTTTTAATATCCACTCTATTACATTTTGGCAATTGTTTATGTCTAAAATAGCAACATGTTTTGGAAAATCATACTTATTCATATCTATACTTCCATCAGTAGCTAAAGCATCCATATATGGAAAATACTCAGCATCTAGAGAATCTCTAAAGACACTTATTCTAGGAAGAGGTAGGTTTTTAAGACCTTCAACTAATAAAATATCAAACTTGTCAAAGAGTCTAATCATCTCATCAAGCTCTTTGTGTCTTTGAGAAAAGTATGTTGTACGATTTGGAGAAGTTACTATAACTTCCGCACCAGTATCCGCAAATTTGTAACTATCTTTGCCCTCAACATCAAAACGAGCTTTATCTTTTGGGTCATGTTTTATAATGGCAACATCCATTTTATACTCATGTATAAGTTTTCTTGCGACTTTGAGAATAAGCGTAGTTTTTCCACTATTTGATGGGCCTGTAAATGCAACTGCTAATCTTTTTTTCAATATACCAACCCTCTTATAAATTAAGTGATTATACAAAATAGTCTTTAAAAGGTTGTTTAATAAGATATAATTCGTACACTATTTTTGGGGATTTAAATGAAATTTTTTTTACTTTTTTTTACTTTATTGATACTTTTTAGCGGATGTTCTAAGAAAAACGCTTTTTTTGCATTTAAAATGGATAGAACAAAAGAGCTCAGTGCTGCAAGTCTTCAAAGCAGTAAAATAGTCTCAAAAGAGGGTGAAGTAAGAGGGGTTTTATCTTCTATATATCTTAATGAAGTCTATCCAGAATCATTTAATGGATATGAATATTTCATAGTTTTTTTATATCTAAAAGAGACAAAAGAGCTTTACAATCCAAACACTACTTCTCAGAGTAATTTGAAACTAACTATGAACTCACAATTGCCGATAAAGGTAGAAAAACTACCTAAAGAGAATCAATTTTCACACCTTATTGATAGAAGAAATGATTGGAATGATTGTTATATAGTAGCATTTGAACAGGCAGAATCGATGAATCTTTCCATAGAAGACAACCAATCCTCATCTGCTGTAATATTAAAATACACAAAAGATAAATAGTTTATAACGCATGCAAAAGAGAGCTAAGTAGCACTATAACTATCTGTAATCCAACAACGATAATCAGTGGTGCCAAATCCAAGCCATTAAAATCTGTCTTTATATATCTTCTAACTAACGCATAAGCTGGATTTGTAACTCTATATAAAAACTGAACGATAGGGTTGAATGGATCTGGATTTACAAAACTAAGTAGTGCAGCAATAATTACCACCCAAATATATATATTTATTATCCCAATTGCAATTGAACCAATACCTTGAAATATTTCTATTAAAATACTCATTTTACAATCTCCCCTAAATAATTTTTAATATGTTTATAT
Organism: Sulfurimonas limnophila; assembly: GCF_059705345.1. NCBI lineage: Bacteria > Pseudomonadati > Campylobacterota > Epsilonproteobacteria > Campylobacterales > Sulfurimonadaceae > Sulfurimonas > Sulfurimonas limnophila. The sequence continues at coordinate 1,175,150 of NZ_AP046127.1, read as the reverse complement.
ACGGCTGCAATATCTGGACCATGCTCTGAGCCCATTAGAAGAATTCTTAGAGGTTTAAAAAGATTTTTTCCCTTAAATCCAGACTCTTGCATGATGTAGTTTTTAAAATCCTCATACTCTTCAAAGTAGGGCGCTTTTTTTATAATCTCAACTATTGCTTGTGCATACTCTTTAAACTCATCAGGGATATTTTTTTGCGCAAAAATTAGTGCTATTTTAGCTCTCAACTCTTTTGTCGTACTAGCTTCTTCAAGATATATTTTTGCAACTTCACCAATTTGTGCATCTGCAAAGCCAACATATCTTGAGAGTTCTTTTGCGTCTAACATTTTAAGATGCTCTTTATTTATATGTTTTAGCATATTTAAATCGAAACGGGCAGGGGACTTAGATATATTGTCCAAACTAAACCACTCTATAGCTTCTTGCATAGTAAATATCTCTTTTGGCGGCTTATTTCCTATTAATATTAAATAATTTGCGATTGCAGATGGAAGATAACCCTCTTCAAGAAGCCACTTTACGCTAGATGCGTCATCTCTTTTACTCATTTTTTTACCATCATCATTTAAGATAATTGGTAAATGTGCATACTCTATATTTTTACCATAACCTAAGGCTTCTCTTATAAGAATTTGCTTTGGAGTATTGCTTACATGGTCTTCACCCCTTATAACTAGTGAAATATCACTTAGCATATCATCAACCGAACATGCAAAATTATACATTGGTGTTTTATCTTGTCTCATTATAATAAAGCTATCTATATCGTTTGGCTCAAATTTAATCTCACCCTTAATATGGTCTTTTACTATAATTGGCTCAAGTGGTTTTTTTATTCTAACCGTAAAAGGATTTTCATTGTCTATAACAAGTTCATCAGGAAGTGAGGCACATGCATCGTCATATCTGTAGGCAGTTTTACTATCTTTTGCTTCTTGTCTTTTTTTATCTAGCCAATCTGATGAGCAAAAACAGTTAAAAGCTTTTTTTTCATGCAGAAGTTGAAGTGCTAAAGCTCTATGAAAACGGAAATTCTCACTCTGATACATAACCACAGAGTAATCAATTCCAAAAAGATTTAATATATCTAGTATCTCTTTATCTTTACCTTCTATATTTCTATCTTTATCTGTATCTTCTATTCTTATTACTAAATCTTCTTTTCTCTGTTTTGAGACAATATAGTTAAATATGGCAACTCTTAAATTACCTATATGCATATCACCTGTCGGACTTGGAGCAAATCTTAACATTAAAAATCCTAAAAATAATTTTTGTGATTTTATCGCAATTTAGCTGAGGAGAGGTTTTTATCAGGCGTTGCACTTACTATTCGCCAATTCTAAAAATAGGTGCAATTTTTTAAGTTCTTTGGGAATTCGTCTACGATAATATATTTTTTTGTTTCATTCAAAGAAGTATTTGCCAATAATTGAGTACTGTTTGTGAACCAAAAAGCGTACTAAATAGCAATGTCTTGAAAATTAATTTATAGAAGTGTTTAAAGTAGGGGAGTTTTAGTAAAAAGTGGTGACCCCGAGGAGAATTGAACTCCTGTAACATGGATGAAAACCATGGATCCTGACCGCTAGACGACGGGGCCACTTTACAGCGTTTTTTTCAGTTTTAATTACTGAGCCGAAATTATATAGATTTTATTCTTAATAAAATATAAAATTTCAAAAAAAGCCCAGTTTTTTTTTAATTATTCATAAAAACTACGGAGGGCTCTTATGATAACGGCGTTTTTAGAGATACTCTCTGCCTTAGCATTTTCATTTACAATCTCATATAAATCTAATGGAAGAGATATAGAGAATGTTTTTGTCTCTATTTTTTTCTTTTTAGCTACCATAGCAACAACGCTTGTTAAAAGTTCTATAATTTTTTTTGTATCAATTGGTTTTTGAATAAAGCTATTTACACCAACTTCAATTGATTCTGATATTTTCTCTATATCATTACTTGCAGAGATAACAATAATGATTTGAGTAGGGTTAATCTCACGAATTTTACGTGAAAGTTCTATCCCATCCATTTCAGTCATTATAATATCTACGAAAACAACATCTGGAGCCGATTTCAAATAAGCCTAAAGTGCTTCTTTTCCATTAAAACATGACTTTACATCTGAAAAAAAGTTTTTAAAAGTAGAGCTCAATAACTCATTTGCTACTTTCTCATCTTCAACAACCATAGCTGATAGTTTTTTAGTTTCTTGTGTTAGTTGTACTAAATCCACATTAGACATTGCACGATCCTTTTTATATATAATGGAGAGATTATAGCAGATAATTGGGTAACAAATCAAACTGTTTTTGGTTAATAAAAACTACACTTATTCAATTATATTTTTTAAATGTCTCCAACCACTCTAAATCAGACTCTTTTGCGTCTTCTTTTTGATAAAGTAGCGAATCTATAATATTAAGTAAAGTTTGCTCATCCATAAATTCCAATAAATTAGGATTTATAGCTGTTTTATGAATGTCTTCATAGCTGTTTAGCAGATTTTGAATGTCATTAATTAGTAGTTCTTTTCTATCCATGTGTTTTATAGCTCTTCTTTTATTGTATTAAGATAAATTTATATAATGATTAACATAATGTAAATTCTATTGAAAAAAATATGCCTAAAAGTGCCTATTATTTTGGCTTTGCTCTTCTAAAGAAAGAGGCAAAAATGTACTTCACTCCACAAAACTTAAAGCGATATTTCAAATCACTTTGAACTCTCAAAAGATGATTTAACTAGATTATACAATAATTCAGTCTCTCATTTTTTTATTACGTCAAAGATAGCAATAAAAGCTTTTTGCTGAATCAAGATTGGATATCAAAGAATATCTAATATCTCTTAATATTAAAAGTAAGTCTAAATATGAATCTCCAATTAGAGCATTATGCAAGTGTTATAGAGTCTAAAATGTAAATTTGGGAGCTAATTTATCTTTGTTTGACAATAGTAGCAGTTACGCCACGGTTACAACTAAAAAGTAAATAGTGAGATAAGCCATGTAAATAGGCTTTTAAAATGAATAGGTACAACGTAAGCCGAGTTTTGTTTTGATAGCATTAATCTACTTTACTGCTCACGCAGTAACTCTAGCGAAACAGTAGCGAGAAAATCTGCGACAAAGCGCAAATTTCCATATAAGAGGCTGACCATCTGTTTCTTGCTGCCATGTTGGGTTTACAAGCTCTCTATATTGCTATAGAGACTGGTGGTCTCTTACACCGCCCTTTCACCTTTACCGCTCTAGGCGGAAGTCTTCTCTCTGTTGCACTTTCCCTCGTATTGCTACGGCCATTAGTTAAATGGAACACTCTCTTATAGCAGCTCGGACTTTCCTCTTGAAATAAATTCAAGTAACTATCTGTTGTACCTGTGAAATAGTACAGAATCATTCCTTTATATCTGTTTTTAAATATGGTTAACAAACGTTCATATATATAAGTTTAGATATGAACGTTTGTTCTTTTAGTATAAGGTTTAATTAACAAGTGTTCATATATAATTCATATTAGATTAACAGTCGTTCATATTAATATAAAAGGTTTAAAATGCCAGAAAATAGCATAGCTAAAGAGAGAACGGGTACAAAACAAAAGATATTAAAAGCTTCATCTAGGCTCTTCTCAGAGTATGGATTTAAAGCTACAAGTGTAAGAAAAATAGCATCAGAAGTTGGGATAAGAGAGAGCGCTTTATATAATCACTTTAAAAATAAAGAAGAGATATTTTTATCTGTAGCTAAAGATATTTTTACCACGCCCTTCTCTCAAGTTGATAGTGATATTAAAGAGTCTGCACTCAAGGGAAAAGTATTTTTACAGAAGTTTTCTATGCAGTATAAGCTCCTTACATTTGATAAAAACAACGAAAATATGTTTAGGTTGCTAATGATTGAACTTTTTCAAAATATAGAACTTAGAGAGCAGTTTATGAATGAGTTTCATAATGAAAATATAAAGATTTTGTCAGAGGTATTTTTTATAATGATGCAGAACTCGCTTATACGTTCAGCAGATCCAATGATGGTAGCCTATGAGTTTTTATCCACCCTATTCTATATTAGATTGCAAGTTACTATGCTTAGATTTGATTCATTATCCACTAATGTATTATCAACACAATTTGAAAAGCACGTTGACTTTTTTTGGGAAAGTATTCGAGTATAGCTATTGATATTGTATAGTATTATTTAATTTGTTAAAAAAAACGGCTCTTTTGGAGCCGTTTTAAAATTAAGCTATTGATGCAAGAGCGTATTTTTCACCAAGATCATAAGCAAGTTTATTTGCTGCATGAACTTTTGGCGGTACTTTTGATAGCATTGTATCAATTAGAGACTCTTTATCGATAGGTTTCATTATAGTATTTGCAATAGCAAGAGCAACAACAGATTGAGTAATAACATTACCAACCTCTTCTTTTGCTATAGTAATAATTGGAATTTCTATAATTTTCCATGTTTTTCTATCTTCATCAGTAGGTTTTACCAAGTTTGGATCAACAACGATTGTTCCGCCCTTTTTAACTCCACCTTTAAATGAGTTGTAGCTTACTTGTGCAACTGAAAGCATAAAGTTAATTTCACCATCATTTGCATAAGGATAAAAAATTTCTTCATCATCAAGTGTTATATCAACAACTGTTGGACCACCACGTACTTGAGAAGTGTACGTTGCTGTCTTTAATCCATGTCCGCCAACTTTAATCTTTGCAGCTGCAAAGATTTCACCTGCAAGAAGAACACCTTGTCCGCCAACACCTGTAAATCTCATTAATGTTCTAGCCATTGTGTTTCTCCTTATATTTTTTTCTCAAAATCATTTTGAGTAATTGTTTTTCTGTTACCTTGATGTACTTTTTTAATCTCTTCGTACATATCACAGTACTCAGCCGCTTGTGTATCTTCTTTTAAGATACCAGTTGGAAACTTATTTAGCTGCTCTTCTGGAGATAGCTCATCATATTTCTTTTTAGGGATAGTGATACTGTCAATCCACTCTAAATTTTCCATAGCAGAAGCCATCTTGTTTTTTCTACCAAGGTTAATATGACAATTTGACATAACATCAAGGAAAGCAAATCCTCTATGCTCTAATGCTTTTACAAATACTTTTTCAAGTTTTTTAGGATCAAGCATAGTCTCTCTTGCAACAAATGAAGCTCCTGCTGCAATAGCCAAATCTGTAGCGTTAAAAGTTGGGTCAATATTTCCAGCTTTTTGTGATACAGTCCACATTCCTTGAGGAGTTGTAGGGCTTGTTTGAGAATTTGTTAAACCATAGATAAAGTTGTTGATTACAATCATAGTTATATCGATATTTCTTCTACAACCATGTATAGTGTGATTTCCACCAATTGCCAGTGCATCTCCATCACCTGCAACACAGATAACATATTTATCAGGATTTACAAGCTTGATTCCAGTAGCAAATGCAACTGTTCTTCCATGTGTCGTATGAACAGTATTAAAGTCAACATATGATGAAAATCTTCCAGAACATCCTATTCCAGACACAACACAAACATCATCTTTATTGATACCAAGTTTATCAATTGCTCTTACAAAAGCTTTTAAAATAACACCATCACCGCAGCCCCAACACCATAGTGTCGGCATTTTTTCTAATCTTAAATATTTATCATAATTAAATGCCATCTTATAGCTCCTTTACTTTATTTACAATTTCATAAGGAGAAATTGGTCTACCGTTTACTTTAAACAGTCCTTCAATATCAAGTCTTCCTGTTGAGCGTTGTACTTCATCTCTGTATTGACCGATATTTAATTCAACACATAAAACTTTTGGGATTCTAGCTGCTAATTCTCTCATTCTATCTTGAGGACTTGGCCATAAAGTAATTGGTCTAAATAGACCTGCTTTAATACCCTCTGCTCTTAAGTGACGGATAGCCTCTTTTGCAGCAAGAGAAACAGAACCATAAGCAACAATCATAACTTCAGCATCTTCGAGGAAAAATTCTTCATTTAATTCAATTTCATCTTTATGAAGTTCAACTTTATCCTCTAATCTTTGAATAAGTTTTCTACATGTCTCTATCTCTTCAGTTGGAAACCCTTTTTTATCATGGTGTAATCCAGTAAAGTGGTATCTATATCCCTTAAACATAGGGTTTAGCACTGCTGGTTGATCATGTTCACACTGATAAGGAAAATACTCTTCAGCTGGTCCATCAAACTGTTTTCTTGGAACAATACCATCTCTTATTTCTTCTTCTGTTGGAACTACAGCCTTGCCATGCATATGCCCAATTGTTTCATCAAGTAAAACAAATACTGGCTGCATAAATCTATCTGCTAAATTAAATGCTCTTACAGTTTCTGTATAACACTCTGATAATGAACCAGCGCATAATGTGATTGATTTGTAGTCACCATGTGAAGGGTTTTTTGCTTGTGCAACGTCACCTTGTGATACACGAGTTGGAAGACCAGTTGATGGGCCACCACGCATAACGTTTACTACAACCAAAGGAACTTCAGTCATTTGCGCAAGTCCAAGATTTTCAGCTTTGAGTGAAATACCAGGTCCAGAAGTAGCTGTCATTGTTCTAACGCCTGCCATACCAGCACCAATTGCCGCAGCAACACCTGCGATTTCATCTTCCATCTGTATACATACACCGCCTATTTCAGGCATCATGTCAGACATTTCATGCATAATTTCACTTGATGGCGTAATTGGATAACCACCAAAAAATTTACATCCAGCATCTCTTGCAGCTAGAGCAGAGAGCTCATTACCACTTGAAATTATTTCTCTAGTTGCCATTATTTAGCTCCTTTTTTGTCTAACGACATATAGTTGTTTGCAATAATTGCAGCTTGACGCTCTTTCGCATCATCTGTAAGTTTTGCAAATTTATACTCTTTTTTATCAGCCACATAGATAGCAAAATCAGGGCATGATAATTCACACTCATTACACCCTATACATGATTCAGGGTTATTTACAGAAATCATTGCACCTAAAGTTGATGATGCATCATATACCATCCCAAGTACGCCTGAAGGACATACAGATACACAAATATCACATGCCTTACAATTGCTTGTATTTACCCATACAGGTGCATTACCTGTATTTTGAGTCATAGCAGCTCCCATTTATTCTCCTCTTTGTTTTTTTAAAGTATCAAGTAGACTTGTACTTATATTTGATACAGATTTCTCCATCAATATCAATCTAATTTTCATAAACAGATTAACTAATTTTTATTAACGTAACTCTGAATTGTGCTAATAACGCTTCTTAAATAACATAAATGTTACCTAATGAGGCTCGCACAAATCTATTGAACTACTTAGCTAAAACTTCCGCTATAGCCTTTCCAATATCTGCTGGAGAAACAACTACTTTTACACCAGCAGCTTCTAGTGCCGCCATCTTCTCAGCGGCTGTTCCTGCACCACCACTTACAATTGCTCCAGCATGACCCATTCTTTTACCAGCTGGTGCAGTTTGCCCCGCTATAAAGGCAACAACAGGTTTTGTAATATGCTCTTTTATATACGCAGCTGCTTGAATTTCTAAATCTCCACCAATCTCACCAATCATAACGATTGCATGAGTCTCTGGGTCCGCTTCAAACATTGGCAAGAGTTGTTTATATGAAAGCCCAATTATCGGGTCTCCACCTATTCCAACTGCTGTGCTTATTCCAAAACCTTGTTTTACAACTTGGTTAGCACCCTCATAAGTAAGAGTTCCAGATTTTGAGATAAGACCTATATTTCCTTTTTTGAAAATCATCCCTGGCATAATTCCAATTTTACACTCTTCAGCTGTAATAATTCCTGGGCAGTTTGGCCCGATTGTTTTCATGTTGTGCTTGATTGCATAAGCTTTAGCAGCTTGCATGTCACGAACAGGAGCACCTTCTGTGATAATAACTGCAAGATCAATTCCAGCATCTGCTGCTTCCATAACAGCATCAGCAACAAACGCAGGTGGAACAAAAATCATAGAAACAGTAGCGCCAGTAGTTTTTACAGCCTCTTTAACAGTGTTAAATACAGGTTGTCCCAAATGCTCAGTTCCACCTTTGTTTGGTGTAACACCACCTACGATTTTAGTTCCGTATGCTAAACACTGCTCAGCATGGAAAGAACCCTCTTTACCCGTAAAACCTTGAACAATTACTTTTGTATCTTTATTTACTAATATACTCATAAAAACCTCTCCTTACTTAGCTTGTTTTGCGGCTGCTACTGCTTTTGCAGCACCATCAGCTAAATCTGTAGCTGCTATAACATTTGCAATATTTGCATTTCTTAAAATCTCTGCCGCTTCAGGTGCATTTGTACCATCAAGACGAACAATTACAGGAACATGAACATCAACAAGTTTTGTAGCTTCTAAGATACCGTTTGCAATACGATCACATCTAACGATTCCGCCGAAAATATTTACAAATATAGCTTTAACTTTTGGATTTTTAAGAATTATCTCAAACCCTTTTGCAACAGTTTGTGCATTTGCGCTTCCGCCAACATCAAGAAAGTTTGCAGGAGTTCCGCCCATATAGTTGATAGTATCCATTGTTCCCATAGCAAGACCAGCCCCATTTACCATACAGCCGATTTCACCATCAAGGCTTACATAAGAGAGACCATATTTACCAGCTTCACGCTCATCAGCATCCTCTTCACTTATATCTCTCATATCTTCAATATCAGGGTGGCGACCAAGAGCAGAATCATCAAATCCCATCTTTCCATCAAGTGCTAAAAACTCACCGCTTCCAGTTTTAACAAGAGGGTTAATCTCTATCATCTCTGCATCATTTTCCATATAGAGTTTATATAGTTTTGAAGCAAAGCTTATAAGTTTTTTCTGCTCATTTGAATCAGTAATGCCTAAACCAAACACAAGTTCTCTTCCATGAAACCCTTGAAAACCGATAGCTGGGTCTACTGCTATTTTGATAATCTTCTCTGGAGTATTGTGAGCAACATCTTCGATAGCCATACCACCCTCAGTTGAAGCCATGATTACTGGCATTTCACGAGCGCGATCAAGAACAACTCCAAGGTATAACTCCTCTTTTATATCAGCGCCCTCTTCAATGTAGAGCTTTTGAACAAGTTTACCCTCAGGTCCTGTTTGATGAGTAACTAAAGTCATGCCTAAAATCTCTTTAGACAACTGCTCTACTTCTTCTAGGGAACGAGCAAGTTTTACACCACCGCCAAGGCCTCTTCCACCAGCGTGTATTTGAGCTTTTACAACCCAAATAGAACCACCTAGTGTCTCTGCATTAGCAACTGCTTGTTTAACGCTCTCAGCCATCAAACCTTTTGGAGTTGGTACGCCGTACTTTGCAAAAATTTGTTTCGCTTGATACTCATGTATATTCATCTATTTTCCTTTGTTTAAATTTACGCTTAACAGAAAAAATTTAGTTTTTTCTGCACTGTCATCTTATGCCTTGGGTGCTATCATATCTGTTGGGATAACATATTTGTCAAACTCCTCTGCACTCAGCAGACCTAAGTCTATTGCTGTTTGCTTTAGAGTTGAACCGTTTTTATGTGCTGTTTTTGCGATTTTTGCTGCATTTTCATAACCTATATAAGGGTTAAGTGCAGTTACAAGCATCAGTGAGTTATTTAGATAAAAATCTATTTTGTCCTCAACTGGCTCAATTCCTACAGCACAATGGTCGTTAAATGAGATGATAGAATCCCCAAGAAGACGACATGATTGTAAGAAGTTATAAGCAATTACTGGTTTAAATACATTTAACTGAAAATTTCCCTGACTAGCTGCAAAGCCGATAGTTGTGTCATTTCCCATAACTTGACATGTAACCATAGTTACAGCTTCGCTTTGAGTAGGATTTACTTTACCAGGCATAATAGAAGAGCCAGGTTCATTCTCAGGAATAGTAATCTCCCCTATTCCACATCTTGGACCAGATGCTAGCCATCTAACATCATTTGCTATTTTCATCATATCAGCAGAGAGTGCTTTTAATGCACCATGAGCATATACAAGAGCATCATGAGATGTAAGAGCGTGAAACTTATTTGGAGCAGTTATAAAGTTGTGTCCTGTAAGTTCTGTTAATTTTTTAGCAACTCTTTCACCTAATTCTGGATGAGCATTAAGTCCAGTTCCAACAGCAGTTCCGCCAAGTGCAAGTTCGCGAACAGCCTCAAGAGAATCTTTTGCCATCTTTTCACACTTGTTTAACATCTCTACCCAGCCGCTAATCTCTTGACCTAGAGTAAGAGGTGTTGCATCTTGAAGGTGAGTACGTCCAATCTTAACGATAGAATCAAACTCTTTTGACTTTGCGATAAGTGTTGCTTTAAGTTTTGCAATTGCTGGTAAAACACGAGTTTCAACTGCGATTACAGAAGCTACATGAAGTGCAGTAGGATAAGTATCATTTGAGCTTTGAGATTTATTTACATCATCATTTGGATGAATAAGTTTTTCTACTCTAAAATCACCACCTAAAATCTCTGTTGCGCGAGAAGCTAAAACTTCATTGTTGTTCATGTTTGATTGTGTGCCTGAACCTGTTTGCCAAACAACAAGTGGATATTCACCATCTAGTTTTCCAGCCAACATATCATCACAAGCTTGCGCGATTGCGTCAGCTTTTTTAGCGTCAAGTTTGCCAAGATCTTTATTTACGAGTGCCACTGCTTTTTTAAGGTATGAAAATGCTCTTGTTATCTCATAAGGCATCTTCTCTTCACCAATTGCAAAATTCTCAATTGATCTTTGTGTTTGAGCAGCCCAATATGCATCTATCGGTACTGCTATTTCACCCATTGTATCTTTTTCTATACGTGTGCTCAATCTATCACTCCCCTTTATCAAAAAATTTATTTTTATTTAATGTATCAATTAAAGTTCTAACAGAGTTACAAGAACCCTCAAACATAGCTTTTTCTGACTCATTAAGAGACATCTCTATAATCTTTTCAGCTCCATTAGCACCAAGCATTACTGGTACGCCTGAAACTACATCTGAATAACCATATTCACCCTCTAGAAAAACTGCACAAGGATGAATCTGCTTTGTATCTTTTAAAATAGCTTCTACCATCAAAGCAGTCGCTTTTGCTGGAGCGTAATAAGCTGAACCAGTCTTTAGATGTCCAACAATTTCAGCTCCGCCATTACGAGTTCTAGTAACTATTTCATTTATCTCAACGGCAGACATAAGGTCAGTCAAAGGAACACCAGCAACGGTCGAGTAACGAGCAAGAGGAACCATATCATCACCATGTCCACCCATTACTGAAGCACGAATTTGTCCACCACCGTATCCAAGCTTACCTTGAATAAAACTAGCCATTCTTGCGCTATCTAAAATTCCAGCCATTCCAATTACACGGCTTCTATCAAAACCGCTCTCTTTAAGTGCTACATATGTCATAGCGTCAAGTGGATTTGAAACCATAATTATTATCGCATCAGGAGAGTATTTTGCAACTCCAGCTATTACATCTTTTGTAATATTTGCATTTATCATTAGCAGGTCATCACGGCTCATGCCTGGTAATCTTGGGCTCCCAGCAGTTACAACAACTACATCACAATTAGTCAAATCTGCCATCTCTTCCGCAACACTAACTATTGTGTGGCTTCTAACAGCAGCCGCAGCCTGACTCATATCGAGAGCTTTTCCTTTAGCAACATCTATCTTATTATCACGAAGAATTATCTCATGACAAGAACCAAGCATTGCTAAGGAGTATGCCACAGTTGCACCAACATTTCCAGCGCCTACAATTCCTACCCTTTTTCCTTGATTCATCCATACTCCTTGAAATTTAAATTGTAAAATATTAACAAAATATTGTACTCAAAGACATTTTTTTGCCTTTTCTATAATACTTAAAAAAGTATCACAAAAAAGAAAAAGATTAACGGAAGTAGAGAAAAAAAATCTCTACTTCTGTTTAATACTATATGCTATCAACAATCTTATTTAATGTTGTTGATGGTCTCATTGCAGCTTCTGCTTTTTTATCATTTGGATGGTAGTATCCACCTATATCTTGAGCTTTACCCTCAACAGATAGTAACTCTTCAATGATTTTAGCTTCATTTTCAACAAGAGCTTTTGCAATAGGTGCAAATTTTGCAGCTAATTCTGTATTTTTACCTTCACTTAAAGCCTTTGCCCAGTATTGAGCTAAGAAAAAGTGAGAAGCTTTGTTATCAGGTTCTCCAGCTGTTCTTGATGGAGATTTATCGTTATCCAAATAAGCAGCGTTAGCAACGTCAAGAGCAGCAGTTACAGCAGCTAATTTATCATCAGAGTTTTTCTGAGCGATAAAACGAAGTGACTCAGCAAGCGCTAAGAATTCACCAAGTGAATCCCATCTTAGGTGCCCCTCTGCTAAGAATTGGTCAACGTGCTTAGGAGCTGATCCGCCAGCACCTGTCTCAAATACGCCACCACCAGCTAACAATGGAACAATAGATAACATTTTTGCAGATGTTCCAAGCTCTAAAATTGGGAAAAGGTCAGTTAAGTAATCTCTTAAAACGTTTCCAGTAGCTGATATAGTGTCAATTCCAGCTCTTACTCTTTTTAAGCTGTAAGCCATAGCTTTCTCAGGAGCCATTATCTCAATAGTTAAACCTGATGTATCAAAGTTTTTAAGATACTCATTAACTTTTTTAATCATATTTGCATCATGTGCGCGTTTCTCATCTAACCAAAAAACAACTGGTACATTTGTAAGACGTGCGCGCTCTACTGCAAGACGAACCCAGTCTTGGATTGGAATATCTTTAACACGAGACATTCTCCAGATATCACCAGCTTCAACATTGTTGCTCATTAAAACTTTACCGCTTGCATCTTTTACTTCTACAACACCATTTTCAGTCATCTCAAAAGTTGTTGGATGAGAACCGTACTCTTCAGCTTTTTGAGCCATTAATCCTACGTTTGAAACTGAACCCATTGTTGTTACATCAAACTGACCATTTTTAACACAATCATCAACACACTCTTTGTACATTGTTGCATAACATCTATCAGGAATTACAGATACACACTCTTGTACTTTTCCATCACGATTCCACATTTTACCGCCATCACGAACTACAACAGGCATAGAAGCGTCAATAATAACGTCGTTTGATGCATGTAAATTTGTGATACCTTTATCAGAATCAACCATTGCCATTGGAGGTTGCTTGTCGTAAGTAGCCATTAACGCTGCTTCAATTTCAGCTTTTTTTGAAGATTTTTCTAATTTTTTATATAAATCTCCAAGTCCCATATTTGGGTTATATCCGATTGCTGCTAGTTCATCACCATATTTAGCAAACACATCTTTGAAAAATACTTTTACAGCATGGCCAAACATAATAGGGTCTGAAACTTTCATCATTGTTGCTTTTAGGTGAAGTGACCATAAAACACCATTTTTCTTAGCATCATCTAATGTTGTTTGAAAAAACGCTTGAAGAGCTTTTGCAGACATAAAAGTAGCATCTAAAATCTCTTTATCAAGAGCATCAATAGTTTTTAATACTTTGCCATTTAGCTCAATACTGATTTTTTGATTGCCACTTACTATAATAGATTTTTCATTGCCATAAAAATCTCCGTTGTCCATATGCGCTACATAAGCTTTTGAAGATTTTTCAAACGCTCTTAATTTATGAGGATTTTTTTGTGCAAATTTCTTTACAGCTGCTGCTGCACGTCTATCTGAATTACCTTCACGAAGAACAGGATTAACTGCTGAACCTAAACAAGTAGAGTATATCTCTTTAAGTGCTTTTTCTTCATCAGTTTTTGCATCTTCAGGGTAGTTTGGAACATCATACCCTTGAGCCTGAAGCTCTGTAATACACTCAATAAGCTGACCAACAGAAGCAGAAATATTTGGAAGCTTGATAATATTGCCATCTGGTTGTAAAACAACATTGCCTAATTCAGCTAATTCATCATTAATTCTTTGCTCTGGTTTTAATCTATCAGAAAACTTAGAGATAACTCTACCAGCTAGTGAAATATCACTGGTAACTACTTCAACACCTGCTGCTTTAGTAAATGCATTTACGATTGGTAATAACGAATATGTTGCTAAAGCTGGTGCTTCATCTATTTTTGACCAAATTATTTTTGACATATTTATTGTCCTTGAGTGATATTTTATATTTTTGCAATAAGGTAACACTTACTACAAAAACTTACAATGGATATCTTACCACCAAGATGAATAATATGGCTAAACATTACCTGAGTATTTAGTTTTCTTTAAATAATGTTTCATTTAGTAGCACGGTTAATATTGTCCAAATGTGTAGAATAGTTACACGAGAAATCATGTGTTCCTTTTTTTGATCTCATAAAGTAGAGATACTCGCTCTTTGCTGGAAATATAGCGGCTCTTATAGCGCTGACGCTTACATTACATACAGGATACTCTGGAATGCCGTTATGTAGGTATGTGTTATATGTTGATGTGTCTTCTCTTATTCTTGCTGGGGTTACTTTTATATGTGAATATTGCCCATAGTTTAGAGTTCCATCCATCTGAAGTTTCATACCTTTTTTAATTCTGTTGTATATAACGGAACTCACTAGTGGCATCTCCTTTATATTGGCAGATTCTTTCTCTATAATAGAGGCAATTGTTACAAATTGAAACCATTTCTTTTCATTATATAATCCAAAGACTTTTTGAGATAAATTTTTCATTTGAGATAAAGACTCATTAAGTAAAACTCTAATAACAACTCTTTCTGTAATTCCCATTGGTAATTTATATGTATTTGGAACAAAAGCACCCTCAATCCAAGACGTTTGAAGAGCGTACTCTTTTTCTAAAACATCTCTATTGAGTCTTAATTGCTGAGATAACTGCTCTAAAAAAATATATGTCGTCTCTCCTGGGATAAGTGTTATCTCTTGAAGCTCAGCTTTTGCAGTTGTTAGTTTATATAAAAAATCCCATCTACTGTTAAGTGTAGTTTTCATATTTATCCAGCCACTTTGTGGTGAGCCAAATATTCTGAGTAAAAAAGTGTCAAGCTTACTTACGTTGTAATTTTTATTATGCATTTGTGTTATAATCTTGCCAATAGAACCTTCAGGAATGTATATCACTCTAGGGGAATTTACAGGCTTATTTAGGTAATACATGAACGATAATATAATTATTAGTACAATTTCAAAAATCCATTTCATAATTATTAGCGCTTTATCATTCATATTTTTACTTCTCTTTACTTTGTTTATATTTTTACAAAATGGAATCTTCTTACAAAATATATCATTTGCAAACATCAATGTTGATAAATTATACATAAAATGCGATAAAAAGATAACGCTCTACATAAAAGAGATTACTGTAAAAGAGCAGAAAAATCAAGACTTTACAATTGATGACGTTCAAGATATTTTAAAATCACTTAAAATAAATCTAGTCTATTTAACTATATTTAAAGAGATAACAATAGATAAAATTTCTTTTAATCAAGCAGATATAGTACTTAATTATAGCGACTCGAAAGATGGATTTTTAAAAATATCTTCTCCATATGCAGAGTTGGATGCCACGCTCTCATTTCGGAATGCTCTTTTTCATCTTGATATTGAAAAATGTAAGATCATAGACAAAGATATAGACATTGACGGTGATATTATCTTTGATTTACGAGACAGATTAGAGTTTGTTGCTTCACTTGTACTAGATATAAAAAAAAGTGCAATACTCAAGATATATATAAATAGTGACAAAAACAAGTTGTACTACGCTCTAGAGTCAGATAAACCAATAAAAAATCCAAAGCAAATATTAACGCTCTTTAGTATTGATGAAAGAGTGAAGTATTGGGTTGATGACGCTATAAAACTCTCAAGCCTAAACATTAACTCGTTTTATGGTTGGTTTGAGTATGAAAAAATAGAAGAAGCATATTTAAATATTTATGCAAAAGCTATCGCAAATGATTTAATCTACACTTACGACACAAAACTATCTCCAATCAGAACTAAGGCTACGAACTTAGAATTTAAAGATGGAGTTCTATATATAAGACCAAAAAATGCTTACACGTATGATTTTTTTCTTGATAAAAGCTGGTTAAATATTGATTTTACGAAGCAAGAAGAACTTCTAACGCTCTATCTACTTTTTCAGGGAAGTGCTAATAAAGATTTACTATATCTACTTAATAGATATGGGATAAACCTTCCGTTCATTCAAAACAGAGGCTTACTTGATACAGAGCTTACACTTGCAATCAATCTAATCTCAACTGATGTTGAAGCATCTGGAAACCTATACGCAAAAGATGCGCAGATAAACTATCTTGGGCTAGATATAGATATATATGATGCAAATATCTCCATAAATAACTCAGATGTAGAAGTTAAAAATATGTTAGCAAGATATGAAGATATAGCTTCTTCACATGTAGATTTAGATTTTAGCGGTAAAACCTCAAGTGGAAAGTTAGTTTTCAAGTTTGATTCAATTAAATTTAAAGATAGCAATCTTTCTTTAGTAAATGGCTCGACACCGCTTTTATCAACATACTTTATCTCGCCAGAGCAAGATTACTTAGAAATTGATAAATCAAGATGGAATTATAAAAATCAGAATATAAAAATAGATGCCATAAATATACCATTTGATATAAAAAATCTAAAAGCAAAAATTCCGCCTACAAAAGTTGAACTCTCCGACCTTGCCTCTTTGAGTGTTTTTGGAGATATTTTTTTAAAACCAACAAAGCTCAATTTAGATGTAGTAGTTAAAAAACTTGATTTTTTAGGCTTAAATTTAGACAAGCAAGTAGCAAAACTAAAACTTACACATGATAAAGATATAACTTCTATATCTTCAAAAAGCCCTATAAATTTAGCTTTAGATAAGCAGATGATAAATGTAAACAATATGCTTGTTGATATTTCTGATAGCTCTATTAGCCTAAAAAATTTAGCACTTGATTATAAAGATATTTTAAAATCAAAAGTTAGCATGGATTATAATCTCAAGAATAATCTTGGTCTTATAGATATGAATAATACAACAATACAAAATTCTACTTTTGGAGAAGTATTTAAAAATGAAAAGAATACTCAGCTATTTTTTCAAAATAAAAACAACAAAATATACTTAAGTTCTAAGGAGTATAGACTAGAGTATATATTAAGTGATGGTAATTGGTTATTGCAATTAAACTCTCTTGATAAGATTTCAAAAAACTCAAAATTTTTAGAAAAATATAAACTTGTTGATGGAACATTGAGAGTAGAAAAAAAGAAAGATAATGAAAATATACTATTTAGTCTTGATTTGGACTATGAACATAAATTTCTTGTAGATGAAAATATTCCTATTGAAAAATATCTAGTTAATGGAAAATATAACACAAAAAGCAGCCAAGCGGTTTTAAATATAAATAATCTAATAGATATAAAAATAAAAGATGAGATAACTATAAAAGCAGACAATATAGGCGTTGATGTTAATGAAATCATTAATATATTTAGTGATGAAAACTCTACAAAAGAGAGTACAAAAGAGAATATTCCCGTGTATGTAAACGCAACAGATAGCTATATTTATCTTAGTGAGAACAGACATGTAATATCGCAAAGTATAAATTTTAAGTATATAAACAATATTTTCTCAGCAGAGCTAAGACATAAAGATGGTAAAGCAACATTTTTACTTAAAGATGATGGTTTTCATCTTTATGGAGAAAACTTCAATGATGAATTTATGGAAAAACTCTTTTCTCTCTCAAAATTTAAAGGTGGCTCAATGGAGTTTTATATCAATGGACTTTTGGATGAGTACGGCGGCACAGTAAACATTACAGACACAACCATACTAGATTACAAAATCTTAAATAATATCCTTGCCTTTGTAAACACAGTTCCATCTCTTGTAACATTTTCCCTCCCAGGATATAACAAAAATGGAGTCGAAGCTAAAAATACATACATGAATTTTAAATTTAAAAATGATGTCTATAAAATCAGTGATATATACTTAAAGTCAAAAGAGATAGAGATTGCGGGATTTGGAGAAGCTAGTATAAAAGAAAATAGTGTCAATTTAGACCTTAACTTGAAGACACAAATCGGAAGTTCTCTCTCAAAGATACCGCTTCTTGGACATATTTTACTTGGAGAAGAGAGTGTCTCCACTACATTAACAGTTACTGGAGCGCTTGATGACCCAGATGTAAACACTCAATTAGCAAAAGATATTGCGGTCGCACCTTATAATATAATCAAGAGAACGCTTATGTATCCTCTTGAATTATTTAAAGATAACAAGGATAAAAATTAACTCTACTCATTTCTAAGAACAGTTAAAATATCTACTTCACTTGCTTTTTTTGCAGGATAAAATGATGAGATAATTACAATTACAAATGCTCCAAACACAATAGATAAAAAATCTTTTACGCTTAAATCAAGTGGTAGTGTTGATGTTGGATATACATCTTTTGGAAGATGTACTATATCAAAAGTACTAAGAACCCATAAACCGCTCATTCCAAGAGCAATACCAGCTAAAATACCGCTTGTACCTATAACAATACCAAGATATAAGAAAACTTTTTTAATCTCAGCTGGAGTAGCGCCTAAAGAGAGCAGTAGCGCTATCTCGCTTCTTCTGTTCATAACAGTCATCAAAAGAGATGAGATGATATTTATAGCTGCTATGAGTATGATAAGCATTAAAACTATAAAGAGTGAAGCTTTCTCTAGCTCTAAGGCAGCAAAAAAGTTTACATTATCTTCCCACCACCCTTTTATACTTACGCTTTGAGAGATATGTTCTTTAAGTTTTAAAATGTCCTCTTGTGGATTTTGTGAAAAAACATGAATACCACTATACTGATTACTTGGCAAGTTAAGCATCGCTTGAAGAGAAGCAATTGTAGTATAGTTGTATGCCTTGTCATAAGCTGATAGCCCAGAGTCAAAAACACCTTTTACGGTAAATCTTTTAATTTTTGGCGTAACATTCATCCCGCCAGGCTCTACATGAGTAAAGATATACATTAATTTATCATCATTTGAGAGTGCAAATTCATCTTTTAATGTTTTACCAATAAGAACATCAAATTTATCAAAACTCTGATCTTTTATTGCCTCTTTTAATACACTATTTACTTTTACTTCACTCTTAAAATCAACACCAAATAGGTATCCACCCTCAAGTCTAGAGCCACTTCTAGCCATAATTGCAGATTGAACGTAAGGGCTAAAGCTCAAGTTTGGAAATTTAATCTCTAAATCAAGAAGCAGGTCTTCATTAACAGCACCATAAAATTTAGGAGTTATAGTTAGTGGATAGTTCATAATGGTTAGCTTTTTTTTAAACTCATTATCAAATCCATTCATAAGAGCCATTGCTATTAAAAGAACCATAACGCCAAGAGATATTCCCAAAAATGCTAAAAGAGCAGATAGAAATATAAAAGGCTGTTCATTGTCAAATCGTAAAAATCTTTTTACTAAATATGGGACTATTGATGTTTTCAAGAAGCAAACATACCTTTTTTTGGACCACTTTTACCGCAGCAAAGTTTGTATTTTTTTCCGCTTCCACAAGGGCAAAGATCATTTCTAGATATTTTTTTACTCTCATTTTCTAATTCATTTTGATAATGATTAAATTGGATTGCAGCTTCATTTATCTTTCTTTGTAGCTCTAGTTTCTGGGCTACTTCTCTCGCCTCTTCTTCTGGGTCCTGTACTCTAAATTGAATAATCTGAAGAGTTTTTATAGTGTTAAATTTTATATCTTCAACAAGCTCTGTAAAGAGGTTGAAACTCTCTTTTTTATACTCAACAAGTGGGTCTTTTTGGTTATAAGCACGCAGTCTTATACCTGTTTTCATATTATCCATAGCATAAAGATGTTCTCTCCATGCATTGTCTAGCTCTTTTAAGTATAGTTCTCTCTCTATTTCACTGCAAATAGATGCATCAAGTACACCCATTTTTTTATCATAGTTGCTTTTAATCTTTTGTGTTAGGGCATCTAACAATTCTTCATACTCGTAAGATGTAAAATCATCTGGATTTAGCTCTAAATTTATCTCTTCGTGAAGAAGCTTAAATAGTTTTTCTAGATTAAAGTCCTCTTTTATTCCACCGTTAAAGATAGAAGCATTAGCTAAAAGATGAGCTACATACTCAACTCTAATATCATCAACTTTTACAGATATATCAAACTCTGGGTCAAGTAGTTGATTTCTAAATTTATATACGATTTTTCTCTGCTCATTTGCAACATCGTCATATTCAACAATATGTTTTCTACCCTCATAGTGCATGTTTTCAACTTTTTTCTGAGCTTTTTCAACTGCACGTGTTACCATTTTTGACTCTATATACTCTCCATCTTCAACACCAAGTCTCTCCATGATACTCTTAATCTTATCACTTCCAAATATACGCAGAAGAGAATCTTCTAATGAGAGATAAAATTGTGTCGTTCCATTATCTCCTTGGCGACCACTTCTTCCACGAAGTTGATTATCAATTCTTCTGTTTTCATGACGTTCTGTACCTATAATATAGAGACCGCCAAGAGCTTTTACTTCATCATTAACTTTGATGTCAACACCACGTCCAGCCATATTAGTAGCAATAGTTACAGCACCTTTTGCACCAGCATTTTTGATGATTTCACCCTCTTGCGCATGATTTTTAGCATTTAAAACAGTATGTGCAATTTTTTCTTTTTTAAGCACCTCATGTAGCACCTCTGACTTCTCTATAGATGCTGTTCCTATAAGAATAGGCTGACCAGTAGATGAGAGTTTTTTAATAGTATTTATAACTGCTTCAAACTTCTCTTTTTCTGTTTTATAAATCAAGTCATTTAAATCTTTTCTTGAAATAGGTATATTTGTAGGTATGGAGATAACATCTAAAGAGTAGATTTGTGCAAATTCTGAAGCTTCTGTTTGTGCTGTTCCTGTCATACCCGCTAGTTTGTTGTACATTCTAAAGTAGTTTTGAAATGTAATATCAGCCAGTGTTTGAGTCTCTTCTTTTATCTCTACATTCTCTTTTGCTTCTAGTGCTTGATGAAGACCTTCTGAGAAACGGCGACCCTCGCTTAAGCGCCCTGTAAACTCATCTACTATTACAACTTCGCCACTATTTACAACATAATCAACATCTTTTTCAAAAAGATAGTTTGCTTTTAGGGCTTGATCGAGTATATGAGACAATGAAGCATTTTCTGGGCTATAAAGATTTTCAACTTTAAAAAGTTCTTCTGCTCTTGTAATACCATCTTCTGTTAAAAGAACTGTTTTATCTTTTTCATCTACGCTAAAATGTTCATCTTTTAATAGCTTAAGAGCTATGTCGTTCGCATCTTTAAAATCTCTGAGTGTTCTGTTTGTAGGTCCAGAAATAATTAGCGGGGTTCTTGCTTCATCAATCAAGATACTGTCAACTTCATCAACGATAACAAAATTGTGTCCTCTTTGAACCATGTTCTCACGAGAGTAACTCATATTGTCTCTTAGATAATCAAATCCAAACTCATTATTTGTTCCATATGTAATATCTGCGCCGTAAACTTCTCTTTTTATAGCAGGGTCATTCATATTTTCTAAGATAACACCAACGCTAAAGCCTAAAAATTCATATAATGGGCGCATTTCATTACCATCTCTTGAGGCAAGATAGTCATTGACGGTTACGAGATGAACACCTTTGCCACTAATGGCATTTAGAACTATTGGAAGAGTAGCTACAAGAGTCTTCCCCTCCCCTGTTTTCATCTCAGCAATCTTGCCCTCATGCAGAACTATTCCACCAATAAGCTGAACATCAAAATGTCTCATGTTTAATACTCTAACACTAGCTTCTCTTGTAATCGCAAAAGATTCAACCAAAACGTTATCTATATTTTTAGCGCCAGATAAAACACTCTCTCTTATCTCATTAAACGCACTTTTCAACGCATCATCACTAAGAGCTTTGTATTTGCTCTCTAAGTTATTTATTTTACTTACTATTTGATTGTATCTTTTTAGTTCTCTATCATTTGTAGTACCAAAAATCTTACCCATTAATGCTTGTAGCATTCGCAACCTTATTATAGATAAATGCCTGAAATAGGCACCTATCATTGAAATTATTTTTATTTTATCATACATATAATTAGAAATTGCATAAACGAAGAAATCATTCTTTTTTCTAAGTATATTAAATAATATGTAAACGGTCACTAAGATATAATTTTTAGAAATAAAGGATAAAAATGAAACCATTTTTTATAGCACTTTTCATTACTGCTGAACTCTTTGCCTCTTTGGATACTATCGTCTCATTTGATGCAGATTTTGTTCAGAGCATTACAGATGATAAAGATAAAACAATCAGCTACAATGGTCATATATTGGCAACTAAACCACAAAATGCGAGATGGAGTTATTTTAAACCTGTAAAAAAAGAGGTTTATATTAACGATTATGAAGTAACTATTGTTGAGCCCGAGATTGAGCAGGTAGTAATTAGAAAAATTGAATCAAATTTTGACTTTTTTAAGATGATAGCAAATGCAAAAGAGAGTTCAAAAGATAACTATACAGCTACATACGGAGAGACACTCTTTAAGATAAAGAAAAATGACAATCTAATAGAATCTATCTCGTATCTTGATGAGTTTGAAAACAGAGTTACAATTATCTTTAAAAATCAAAAACAGAATCAATCAATAAATAAGAGTCTATTTACTCCTCTTTATCCTTTAGAATTTGATATCATAAGAGATTAAGAGATGCTTCTTCAACTCTATTTCTCCCCATATTTTTAGCCTTATATAGCGCCTTATCTGTAATCTTATATATCTCATCATCTTCCATTGAGCACTCTTTTGGTATGAAGGAGATTCCAATAGATACAGAGAGATAGCTTGAGATTTTACTAGATGTATGTTCTATTTTTAAATCTTCTATATTTTTACGCAGAGAGTCTGCTCTGTCTATGGCGCTTTCTTTATTGTTTGCGTAAAAAGATATGGCAAACTCCTCTCCTCCTAGTCTATACACATAATCATTTGCTCTTTTAAATAAAGACTTCATAGCCAATGAGACTGCTTTTAGTATCTCGTCGCCCTTTTGATGTCCATAATGGTCATTATACTGCTTGAAGTAGTCAATATCTACAATCAATAAAACTAAATTTTTATTATCTCTTTTTGATATGTTATGCTCTTTAGTGAAATTTGTATCAAAAAAACGTCTGTTATATAGCCCAGTTAATGCGTCAGTAATTGAGTACTCCTCAATCCTTTTTTTATCTGTAATATCTCTTATAATTGCCGAGAAGCCCAAAATATTGTCATATTTATCTGTTTTTGGAGTTATTGTAGTCTCTATCCAGTACTCTGCTCCACTCTTATTTAAGTTCTTTATCTCACCTTTGTATATTTTACCTGCAAGAATTGTCTCCCACATGTTTTTATAGAGCTCTTTTGGCGTATCTGGATGTGCAACAATGGAGTGTGATTTTCCTACAATCTCTTTTTTTGAATATCCTGATATTTTAGTAAAGGCATCACTTACATTTGTTATGACTCCATTTTTGTTTGTTTTTGATGTGATTACATATTTGTCTATCAATTCTATATATTGTTTACTTGTATCTAAATATTTTGCATCACGTAAAAAACCTATGATCATATCTATAAAATATGCAAAATCTTCGTTATGTATTATTTCATGTTTTTGAATAAAACCTAGTTGAAGAACACCAAATATTTTCTCATAACTTATAAGTGGTATCGTACAGATACTTGATGGTTCAACCGTTATTTCTTCCATACGAAAATTTGCTTTTTTAGTATCGCTCAATTCCGTATGAATACTCTTTTTTTGTATTGCAACTTCTCCAATAAGCCCTTCTCCAAGCTCTACAATAGGTTTCATTTCATTTGTAGCATAAGATGAAGCAATGTAGAGTTTATTATTTTCTTCATTAAATAGATAAATTGCACCCTGAACAACATCAAATTTATTTGCAAAAAAGTAAAGAGATGATGATGCAATTTCTTCGATTGTTTTGCATTTTTCTAAATCATTTTTAAGGTTTATTATTGATGTTAAATTATTTTTTATCTTATTTTCACTTCTTGCATAAAGCATATAGCTTCTTACCATAGAGGCAATCGTTATAAATATAAGCAGAACTACAAAAGCTCCTATTATAACTCCATAAAATTTTGTTTTTTCAAGCTCATTTAATTTTTGATTTAATTTTTGATTTAAAAATTCTGCATCTGTTGTATATAGCGTAAACATTTTATCAATGACGCTAGTTGATATTTTAAAAAACTCTAAAGCCTCAATATTTGCATCATGCAAAAGAACTGTATTTTTAACGTACTCCTGCATTTTTTTTGTTTCACTGCTTATATTTTCAAGAAGTGCTAAAAGTCTTGTTTTTTCAACATTATCATGTATCTCATTTATTGTTTTATATATCTGTTTTATATGTTCTTCACACAATAGACAATTGTTTTTAATAGAGTATAAAAGATCATTGTCAGTAGAGTTATCCAAAATCGCCTTGCTTGTTTTTGCTCTGATTTTTCCTACAACTTCTATGAGATTTGGCAGATGCTTAAGCATAATTTCTACAAAAAAGTATTTGTCACCATCAGATTCTAAGAGTAGTTTTGATTTAAAACCAAGGTAGTAAACCTTCTCTTTTAGCTCTTCAATACTGTGTGTGTATTTTTCATAAAGAATAGTTTTATCTTGCGATGAAGCATCTATTATATTTTTAATTTCATCCATAACATAGTCATAATCGTTATCATAAAGCGCTGGATATAACTCTTTGAGAGCCTTTATCTCTTGAATATCTTTTTTAACATCACTCTTAATTATATCAACACTGCTTAGTATATTGTTATATTCTGTTTCGTTTACAGAAAATTGATCAAATTGGCTATATCCTCTTAGTTTTTGAATTTTAAGTATAAATCTTTGGACTTTTTGAGCAACCTCAATACCATTAATTTTATATTTTGTTTTTTCTATTTCACTGTTGTAGTTGCTTATAAAGTTGTTGAATAAGAAAAGTGTTCCGCCAATTAAAAAGAGAATTAAAATGATAAATTTATATATTTTTTGCATTTTTAATAAAATCCGATATGTAATATTTTAGATATTTTAACAAAAGAAGATAAAAAGAGTGTTGTTACTTAATAATGAGAGGTATATTTTTTAGTAGCGCAGAAGATGTATCTGCGCTATGAAGATTATAATTTATAATCTTTAATAAGATTAAAGTTAAGATATTTGTATATCTCACTCTCTTTACCAATGATTTTTTTAGTTTTTTCTAAGTACTCAGCTTTAGTTGGAATACGTCCAAGTATAGAGCACACTGCAGCTAACTCAGCAGAACCAAGATAAACTTGAGCGCCTTTTCCTAAACGGTTATCAAAGTTACGAGTTGAAGTTGAAAATACAACCGCATCATCAGCAACTCTTGCTTGATTACCCATACACAGTGAACATCCTGGGATTTCAGTTCTAGCACCAGACTCACCAAAAGTTATATAGTAACCATCTTCAATTAGTTGTTTCTCGTCCATTTTTGTTGGAGGACATACCCAAAGAGTTGTTGGAACTTTACCCTCGCCTTTTAAAACTTCGCCTAAAGCACGATAGTGACCGATATTTGTCATACATGAGCCAACAAATACTTCGTCAATTTTTGTAGGACGAGAAGATGCAAGAACTTCACTAAGAGTTGCAACATCATCTGGATCATTTGGACAAGCTAAAATAGGCTCTGTAATCGTGTTTAAATCTATCTCAATTACCGCTGCATACTCTGCATCAGCATCTGGTTTCATAAGTGATGGAGATGCTAACCACTCTTTCATCTTACCTATACGGCGCTCTAAAGTACGTTTGTCCTCGTATCCAGCTTCAATCATAGACTCTAAAAGAGTTACATTTGATTTTAGGTACTCAATTACTGGCTCTTCATTTAGTAAAACCGTACAAGCAGCTGCACTTCTCTCAGCAGATGCATCTGAGAGTTCAAAAGCTTGTTCACACTTCATATCTGGCATACCTTCTATCTCCATGATACGACCAGCAAATATGTTTTTCTTACCCTTTTTCTCAACAGTTAAAAGACCCTCTTTTATCGCTTGATGAGGAATAGCATTTACTAGGTCACGAAGAGTGATACCAGGCTGTAGTTCTCCTTTAAAGCGAACAAGAACAGATTCTGGCATAGTAAGAGGCATAGAGCCTGTTACACCAGCAAACGCAACTATTCCTGAACCACCAGGGAAAGATATACCAATTGGGAAACGTGTATGGCTATCAGCACCAGTTCCAACAGTATCTGGAAGAACCATTCTGTTTAACCAAGAGTGAATAACTCCATCGCCTGGGCGGAGAGCGACACCTGAACGCTTAGAGATAAAGTCTGGTAGCGTGTGGTGCATTACAATGTCTGATGGCTTAGGATACGCTGCTGTGTGACAAAATGACTGCATAACTAAATCAGCAGAGAAGCCAAGAGCTGCAAGTTCTACTATCTCATCCCTTGTCATTGGTCCTGTTGTATCTTGAGAACCAACTGTAGATGTTTCAGGCTCTACGTACATTCCTGAGCGAACACCGCTCATGCCACATGCACGACCAACCATCTTTTGAGCTAGAGTATAACCTTTACCGCTATCAGCTGGCTGTTCAGCCGTTAAAAATTTATCAGATGCACCAAGACCAAGAACGCCACGAGCTTTAGAAGTTAAGCCACGACCGATAATCAACGGAATACGTCCACCAGCACGTACTTCATCAGTAATAGTGTTAGGATTTAGTTTAAAAGTAGCGATACATTTGCCATCTTTGTGAGCTTCACCCTTATATGGATAGATAGTAATTACATCGCCTGTTTCCATTTCAGATACATCAAGCTCAAGTGGCAATGCGCCTGAATCTTCACATGTAGCAAAGAAGATTGGAGCGATAATGCTTCCAAGAACAACACCGCCAGTACGCTTATTTGGAACACCTGGGATATCTTCACCCATATGCCACTGAACAGAGTTTACACCAGATTTTCTTGAGCTTCCAGTTCCAACAACATCACCAACGTAAGCGATTGGATTGCCTTTTTCTTTTAGCTTTTTGATACTCTCGATAGGATTATCCATCTTAGCAACAAGCATAGAGTTTGCATGTAGTGGAATATCTGAGCGAGTAAACGCTTCAGAAGCTGGTGAGAGGTCATCCGTATTTGTCTCTCCAGCTACTTTAAATACTGTCAGAGTCATTTTTTCTGCTAATGCTGGTTTTGATGTAAACCACTCAGCATCTGCCCATGATTTTATAACTTCAGCTGCATGAGTGTTTCCAGCTTTATAAAGTTCTTCTACGTCATTAAAAGCATCATAAACAAGTAGAGTATGCTTAAGCGCCTCTTTTGCAGCTTCAACAACCGCAATATTTTTAGAAGTCAGTGCATCTACTTGTGGTTTAACATTGTATCCGCCAAGCATCATTCCCATCATCTCAACTGCACGAGGAGCTGAAATCTCAGCTATGCTAATCTTCTCTGAAGCAATATCATTTAAAAATGCAGCTTTTACATACGCAGCGTCATCAACACCTGGTGATACACGATTTGTAAGAAGATCTACATTTTGAGCCATATCGCCCACTTTATCTTTTATCATCTCTACTAAAGCAACAGTTTGCTCAGCATTTAATGGTAGTGGTGGGACTCCAAGGGTTTCTCTTTCTGCTATATGTGCTTTATAATCTTCAATAAATGACATCATTATTCCTCTGTTTTAAAATTTAGTAAGATTGTAACTAAATAAAGAAACACAAAAAACATAGTGTTACCATAGTAAACAAATTCTCTATATTTTATTTAAAATATGTTTCATATAGTAACTTTATAAATCTCTTGATTTTAATTCTGCCTCAATAATCTCTCTATCTTTTCCATGATAGTTACTTTTTAGCCATAGAAGATACACATCTGGTAAATCGCAGTAGAGCATCCCTTTGTATTTTCCATACTCAACTTTGCTCATTTGTGGGGTTTTAAAAATAATCTCTTCACAGATTAAATTTGTAAAAATAGTCTCCATCAGAGTTTTAAACTCTATAAATTCAACTCTTTTTGGGATTGAAAATGTGTATGTATTAAAATCAAAAAAGCCTCTTCTGAGACTAACAAATGCTTCTATGCTTTTTATCTGTTCAACTGTGAGTTCTTCCAAATTTTTAACATGCACGTTAAAAGAGTTTTGTAATTTTGTAAAGACAAAGTATATTTTTGCCATTATAAAATATCACGCATCCCTTTTGAGTTAGGAGCAGATAAGATACCCTCATTTTCGAGTTGTTCAATTAATCTTGCAGATTTGTTATAGCCGATTTGTAGTTTTCTTTGAAGATATGAGATAGATGTTTTTCTATCACTAAGTACTACATTTTTAGCCTCATCAAACATAGGGTCAAGCTCTTCGTAACTCTCATTTGATGAGTAGCTGTTTTCATTCTCCTCTACCAAAAAGCTCTTGTCATAGTTTGGAGCTCTTTGAGATTTTATAAAATCAACGATTTTTTCTATCTCCTCTTCAGTGCTCCATGGTGCATGAAGACGCACGAGTCCAGTTGAACCTGGAGGAGTAAAGAGCATATCGCCTTTACCTAAGAGTGACTCCGCGCCTTGTTGGTCTAGTATGATTTTACTATCAACTTTCTGCCCTACTCTGTAAGATATACGAGATGGAAGATTTGCTTTAATTAGCCCAGTTACGACATCAACCGATGGTCTTTGTGTCGCTACAACAAGATGAATCCCTGAAGCTCTTGCCATTTGAGCAAGTCTTGCTATGGATATTTCTACATCTTTACCGCTTGTCATCATCAAGTCTGCCAACTCATCTATGATAACAACTATGTATGGAAGATGCTCTCCACCCTCTTTTTTAACTTTATCGTTATAGCTCTCTATATTTTTTGTTCTGTTCTCACTCATCAAAGCGTAGCGTCTCTCCATCTCATGAACCATGTTATTTAGTGCTACAATAGCCTGTTTTGCTTTTGTGATGACTGGGGTTAGTAGATGTGGAATATCATTATAGATAGAGAACTCTAGCATCTTTGGGTCTATCATAAGAAGTCTAAGCTGGTCTGGCGAATTTTTATATAAAAGAGAGAGTATCATCGCATTTATACCGACACTCTTACCACTTCCCGTTGTTCCAGCTATAAGAAGATGCGGAAGTTTTTTGAGGTCTGTTATAAAGGGTTTGCCAACTATGTCTTTACCCAAGACGATAGTAAGAGGAGAAGATGACTCTTGAAACAGTTTACTATCAATCAGTTCTCGTAAGTAGATAGTATCTATCTTCTCGTTTGGAATCTCAATTCCAACTACATCTTTTCCAGGGATTGGTGCTTGAATACGGATAGTTTCAGCACTTAGAGCCATTGCCAAATCATCTTGAAGATTTAAAATTCTAGAGACTTTAACATTTGCAGCAGGTTTAAACTCAAAAGTGGAAACAACTGGCCCAGCATAAGTTCTTACAACATCACCATCTATTTTAAAATGTGCTAATTTCTCTATAAGAAATTTTATTTTTCCATCAAGTTCGCTCTCATCAACACTGTGAGCTTTGTTGTTTGGTTTTTGCAAAAACTCAACAGAGGGGAGTTTAAAGTTCTTTGGCTTTTCAACACTTCCTTTTTCGATAGTAGCCAAGAGCTTTGCATTCTCTTCTAGTTCATCTACAACTATCGTGTTTTTTTGCTCTTTTATCTCATGCACTAGCTCTAAAATATTGTGTTCTTTTACTTTTTTACTCTCTTTTGTATCGAGAGGTTGCTCGTTTCTAATATAAGTAGGCTTATCTATCTCTTGCTCCACTTCTGGCTCAAAACTCTGCTCCTCATAATTTTGCACAATCTCTTCTTTGGCTTTTTGTTCCATTTTTTCATCTTTAGCAGTTGCATATAATTTAGCAATATTGTCGCTTTTAGCTTTAGACTCAGATGGTTTTTTTATGCTTTTTTCTCTACTTTGAATAGTTAATTTTTTAAAATTTGCATATAGTGCATCCACCATCTCATGAGCGCTTTTATCAAAAATGATTACCATAGACAAGATTGTGATAATAAACCAAAAAACCCAAAGACCAAAAAGCCCTATAAATGGGGATAGAAAGTCAACAAAATCACCAACGACCTCTCCTCTTAGCTCATTTGTTACCAGAAGTGCTTGTGCAAGTAAAAATGCAAAGAAAATTAAAAAAGAGGCGAGAGTTAGCTCTACTACTCTGCTGTTAAATTTGATCTGTTTATAAAAAATATAGAGAGGAACCATCGAAGCAAATATATATATGTAAGAGATATAGCCAAAATATTTATGATTATATGAAGCGAAGATAGCGCCATAACTTCCCATTAAAGCGGTATCTCCAAAGATTGTAGCAAATCCAAAATATATAAGAAGACCAAAACAGAGTATAAATAGAGTATCTTTCAAACCAAAACTTCCTTTTTGCTATAATATTTTAAGCATAAAATAAAAAAGAATTATAGCTAAAAGTGTTCCATAAAGCCTATTTTTAGAGGTAGTTAACCAAGCTTAGTTTAGAAATTTTACTTACAGTTGAGAGCATCGCCTGATAATTAGTATTTAATTGGGCTAAAGTAAGTGATGCTTCTGCCAAATCAGTATCAATTACAGAAGATCTAAGCTCTATGGAGCTCATCTTAAGCATCTCTACTCTCTCTAACGACTTTGTAAGCGTATTTGATTGTGCCCCAACTTGAGAGTGAGATTTGCCAATATGCTCTTTTAAATCATCAATCATCGCGATAGCATTCTCGGTTCCCATACTTCTCACATCTCCAGAGCTACTATCTGGGTAGAGTTTATAATTCTCGACTGAACTTATAACATCATTTAATGTTTTAAAAAAATCTGTTTTTGGATCACGCACTGTTAGGGCATTATTACTGTTAAATGTCATAGCTGAAGCATCTGCGCTAAAGTTACCGCTATTTGAATCATAAATGGCAATTGTTGCTTTTGTGTTGCTTGCATTTATCTCTTCAAATCCTAGTTTTCCGTCATCACTTAAAAATGTTCTTCCTCTTAAATCTGCATCTATTATGGCAGCATCATACTCTGTAGCTGTACCCGCAGGAGAAGGTGTAGCAGGAAAGTTTCCAGTAACAACCATATTTATAACATCACTAAGTTGTTTATATGTCATTTCATCAGCTTTTACAGCTACTCGTGGCGATTCCATATTGAAAATATCATACGTATTACCACCAACTGTAAAAGTCGAACCAGCAGTTAATAAATCTATCTGGGCAGCATATGGACTTCCGTTTACATCCATACCCTCTAGCACAAAAGAAGTTCCATCCAATGTCCCAGCAGTCCCTTGAGAGAGATCCGCAACTTCTGATAATTTCGTAGATGCTGTTGCAAAAGCATTAGTTCCTTTTATGATTTGAGAACTACTAGACA
This sequence comes from Sulfurimonas limnophila, assembly GCF_059705345.1. Taxonomy (NCBI): domain Bacteria; kingdom Pseudomonadati; phylum Campylobacterota; class Epsilonproteobacteria; order Campylobacterales; family Sulfurimonadaceae; genus Sulfurimonas; species Sulfurimonas limnophila. The sequence continues at coordinate 1,143,577 of NZ_AP046127.1, read as the reverse complement.
ACAAATTTGAACCATCTTTGCTAAATTCCACTCTATCATAAAGAGTACCCTCTATAATATTTGTAGCAGCAACATTATCAGCAGAAGTCATAGAAGATTTAACAAACTCTCTTACATGTAAGTTTGGGTTAGTTGCGGTTGAAGCACCCAAAATAATACTATCAAAGCTTGTCTCACCTACCCCTAAATCATCTATATTTGTAACATTTGCAGCAGCACCACCACTAAAATCAGTTGCACCAACCATATGAAACTCTATATTAGAAGAACCTCTCATTTTATCTTCAATAACTATTTGTCCATTTGGATTCATACTTACATTGACAACATCTATTCCAGGTGTATTTCCATACATGTCTCCAATTTTTTTGAGCAAATCACTAATCTTTTCATCGTCAGACATTGGAAGTTTCTCTTTAAAAGATTCTCCATTACTTTTTGTTCCACTTATATAAAAAAAGTGTTTATTAACTCCGACATCAGAAATATTATCTGTATCACCCATCAAATCTCTAATAGTATCACTGCTTTTTAGATATTTTGTAGCGCCATCTACCGCTGCATCTGTAAAATCTGGATATTTTGAGCTTAAATTCAATTGAGTAACATTTGTTGTTATCTCTCTTCTTGTTGATTGCTTTTCCCCAAAAAATAGCTCTTGACCGCTAATGTTATACTGTTGTGATATACCTGAACCACCAAAAGCCTTAAGTAAAGCAGCGTTCCCATTATACGAGCCATCATCAGAAATCGGTTTCGTATCAATAGCCGAACCTGAGAATAAATATTGACCATTTATAGATGTATTTGCCAAATTTTTAAGATGATCTTCCAGCCCTCTGAGCTCCTGAGAGATAGCGTCAAGTGACGTCTCGCTATTTGCAGCGTTTGAAGCATTTATGAGAAGAGTTTTCATTCTGTCCATAGATAATGAAAATTCATTTAAAACTGAATCTGTCTGATTTGAAAATTTTAAAGCATTTGTTATACTGTTTTTGCTCTGGTCTAATGTTGTGATTTCATTGTCAAGTCTCATAGTTTCAGTAAAAGTTCTTATATCTTCTTGAGCGTATTGAATTTTGATTCCAGAGGCTATCTGCTTATTTACATCAAAAAGACTCTGACTCAAGCGTGAATTGCTCTCACCAAATACATTTTTATAATACATATTGCTAGTAACTCTCATCTTCTAACCTCCAGTTTAACTCTGCCACACTCATAACTGTTTTATATAAAGCAACATAAGTTCCATCTCTCTTATATCGGCTAAATAAAAAATATTTTGACTTGATTTCACAATCTTTTAAGTTAGAAGTCACTATTATTTCGCTCAAAGCCAGTGTGGTGAAATGGTAGACACGCCTGATTCAAAATCAGGTATAGAAATATGTGGCGGTTCGAGTCCGCCCACTGGTACCACTCCTCTTTTATATGCTAAAATACAAAAAAACTTAATTACCAAAGAGTCTATTTTATGTTTAGCAAAATACTGTTTCTATCTTTAATATTATCAAATATTTACGCGGACAACGCACTTGAAGAGGTCTACTATGTTGATAGTAAGGATGTAAAACTCTCAACAATTATCCCATATGTAAAAAATGATGCCTCAATTCTAAAAATAGAAGAAAACAGATATTCTCAAAAAATAAAATCAAAAGAGTTTATAAAATTACTCTCAAAATATGGTTACAAAAACTACACAGCTAATAGTAGCTATATAAACTTTATCTTAAAAAGTCCAGTTGATACATCAAAAATAGAGCAAAAAATAGAAGAGTATTACAAAAAAAACTATGAAAATGTAGAGATAAAATCCATACACGTAGCTCCAAGAGGCTATTTATCATCAATTCCTGAAGTTTATACTATACAGATGAGAGATGATGACTTTTTATCAAGGGATGGCGTTATCAGTATAAAAACTGCAGATAACAAAAAGCTTTTTTTTGACTACAACATAATTGCCGATGTTGAAGTTTACAAGAGCAGAAACAGTCTAAAAAAAGATACAAATCTATCTCCATCAAACACCATAAAAAAGAGCGTTAGACTAGAAAAATTTAGAGACAAACCGCTTCAAAATATCAATAAAACATCTCTTCAAGCAAAGCGACATATTCCAAAAGATATGATATTAACCATAAGAGATGTAGAAATAGCAGATGCACTCAAGAGAGATGCTATTGTTAATGTTACGCTACTCAAGGATGGCATGGTAATAAATTTTAGTGCAAAAGCTCTAAAAGACGCTAAAGTAAATGATATAATAAAAGTTCAAAGCAGCAATGGGAAAATTTTAAAAGTAAGAGTTACAGGTAGTAACACGGCGGAGATAGAGTGAAAAATAGAAAAATTGTAGTAGCCTCAAGTGGTGCTAGTGGAGTAAATTTAGGTATGAAAATTCTTAAACTTCTCCCATTAGAGATAGAGAAGCACTTTATCATGACACAACATGCAGAAGTTGTTTTAGATAAAGAGTTGCATATCACAATGCATGAAAATGAAAATATAGCTTCAAGTATCGCTTCTGGCTCATTTGGTGTTGATGCTATGATTATAGCGCCGTGCAGCATGAATACTCTTGCTAAAATCGCATGTGGTATAGCTGACAATTTAGTCACACGATGTGCAAGTGTCATAATAAAAGAGCGTAAGCAACTCATTTTAGCTCCTCGTGAGATGCCTTTTTCTGCGATAGCGTTAGAAAATATGCACAAACTCTCAACACTAGGAGTAATAATTGCCCCTCCAATTATGGCTTACTACTCAGAACAACAAACGCTCGATGATATGGAAAATTTTATCATCGGCAAGTGGTTTGACTTACTTGGTGTTGAAAACAACCTCTACAAAAGATGGGAATAATGAAAAAAATAGCACTATATCCAGGCACTTTTGATCCAATAACAAATGGGCATTTTGACATAATAGAACGAGCATTAAATCTTTTTGATGAAGTGATAGTTGCTATCGCTCTCTCTGCTGATAAAAAGCCTATGTACACATTAAATGAGCGCATAGAGATGGTAGAAGCTGCCCTTATCGGTCTAAAAAATGTAACTGTTGTAGGTTTTGATAACTTGACTGTGGAACTTGCAAAAACTCACGATGCCACTGTTTTGATTCGTGGTCTTCGTGCTGTTAGCGACTTTGAATATGAACTTCAACTTGGATACTTAAATAACTCTTTGGATGACACTATCGAAACTGTATATCTTATGCCAAAACTTCAACACGCTTTTATAAGCTCTTCTATTGTTAGAAATCTTCTCAAATTTAACGCAAAAACAGAGCATTTAGTACCAAAAGAAGTTCAAAAAATTATAGGGAATAAAAAATCATGTATATTGCAATAGAAGGAATTGATACTGCTGGAAAAAGCACCCAGATAGAGAAGCTAAAAGCGTATTTTGGTGATGCAATCATAACTAAAGAGCCAGGTGGTACAGAAGCTGGAAAAGAGATTAGAGAGATAGTTCTTGGTGCAAAAACAAAGAGTAAAAAAGCTGAGTTTTTGCTCTTTTTAGCTGATAGAGCGGAACATATAAAAGAGGTAATTGAGCCAAATCTAGGCAAACTTATTATCTCCGACAGAAGTATAATAAGTGGGGTTGCTTATGCTTTAGTTCAAGGCGAGATAAGCGAAACTGCTATAGTTCACTTAAATAGATTTGCAACAGGCGGTATATATCCACAAAAAGTTTTTCTACTTAAACTAACAAAAGAAGAGCTGTCATTTAGACTCTCACAAAAAAAACTAGATGGAATTGAGCTAAGAGGTGAAGAGTATCTATTGAGTATACAAGAAGCCATCATAGAGGCCTCAAAGCTCCTAAATATAGAGCTTGTCATCGTTGATGCAACTAAAGATATTGATTCTATCACACAAGAGATATTAAGAAATATAAATATCTAAACTATCTTTCTTTCTTTTACAATGTTGATATATATCAACTATTGTAATTAAAAAAATCTCTATTATTCGTTATTGTTATATGCAAATGGAGATTAGATGCGTCTTAGAAACTACTTCAACAGAATGAGATCTAAAGACATACGTCCTTCTCGTAAACCATTTAGTAAAATAGTTTGGTCTGTTGTAGGCGCATTTATAGGTATATACGTAATGTCTATTTTTAGCAATTTTTTCTCAGCAAAAGATAGTTTCTTTCTTCTTGGCTCATTTGGAGCATCTGCAGTTTTGATATATGGAGCTCCAGAGGTGCATTTTTCACAGCCAAGAAATCTAATCGGTGGGCATGTTATATCTGCTTTTATAGCAGTATTTTTAGTGAAAATGTTTGGTGATGTATTAAGTATAGAGCTTTTATGCTCTCTTAGTGTGGCTCTCTCGGTTTTAGCAATGCATCTTACTTTAACTATGCACCCTCCTGGAGGTGCAACGGCTCTTTTGTATGTCATTGGTAGTGAGCATATTCAATCACTTGGATGGTTATACCCATTTACTCCGATTGGATTAGGAGTTATTATTATGCTTATTATTGCTCTTGTGGTAAATAATATGTCAACTAATACACAAAGACACTATCCTCTTTATTGGTACTAAAGAGGGGCTTTGTTTTTAACGTTTACAAGCCAGTAAGCAACTGCTAAAGATACAATTACGGCACCTATTATTAAGAGCTCATTTCCTTTTTCTGATGAGAGAGAATAGATAAGAATTTTTCTAATTAGCGCTGCCATAGCCAACATTATAAATGCACCTATCGCAAAACCTTTGCCTTGAAGATGGTTTATCTCCTCATGTATAAGCTCAATCGCCGCCCATAAAACAAGTAAACTTCCAAGAACTGTTAAAATCCCCTTCTCTATTCCTATATCTGAGAAAAATAGAAGATAAATATCATAAGAAAAAAGTCCAATAGCAAAAAAGGCAACAAGAGCCAGTGAACCCGCTAAAAAGAAGTTTATATATGAGTTAAATTTTTTGAGTCCGCCTAAAATTGTTTTTTCAAATTTAGATAGTGATAAAAACTTACTTAGCTCCTCTTCTCTGTATGAGCTAGTAAGTGTATCAAGGTTTATATCCACAATCTTTTCAGCTGCTTTTATTGCTATTAAACGACTCTCTTCATCCTCCACACTCTCTTGTATACTCTTTATTATAAATGTTCTTACAAAAGTAAAAGCTGAATTAACATAGTGTGTTGGAAGCCCTATTCTTACATGTATCTCACCTATTTTGTAAAGATACATAAAATATTGCAAATCATATTTTCCACAAAAAAGATTTACAAACCATGCCTTTATTTTTGATCTATGATAATCGATAATTTTTTGATTTTTAAGAAATTTTGCAGTTGAGCCAAAGCCCCAGATATAGTCATAAAACTCATTTATAAATCTCTCTGAAATCTCACTCATTTTTGGTTGAAGAGTCGCTAAGATACGCGCCTCTTCTTCACTAAATTTATAATCTGCTTTTAAACTATCATGTTGTTGCATCATAAACCTTTTTGTTCATATTTTGCAATTATACGCAAAAAAAACTATTTTAACTAGTCACTCTATCTTGATTTTGAAGCTCATCTAGTACCTGACAAAATGGGTCATGTATGTCGTTACAAGGCTCTATCCCTATAAAAAGATGAGTATCTGTTTTTTCGTAGGTCTGTGATGCAAAGTCCCAATTTATATGTTCCCAAAACTCCTCTAAATATTTTTGACGCAGATTTTTATAGTCCAAATAATAAGCATGTTCCCATACATCACAAACAAAAATAGGGATAAGATTTGAAGATAGAGGAGTGTGCGCATTGCTTGTATGTTTTAGCACAAGCATACCTTTTGGCTCTCTGCACAGCCACACCCAGCCTGAACCAAAAAGTGTTGTTCCAGCTTTTATAAACTCCTCTCTTAACTTCTCTAAAGAGCCAAAATCACTATCTATCTTCTCTTGTAGTTTTTTACTAGGCTTCAACTTTATTGCACTGAGCGAGTTCCAATAAAACGTGTGGTTAAATACCTGAGCAGCATTGTTAAATACAGCTCCATCAGAGTCACGTATAATGGCAGATAGTGACATTTTATCAAACTCACTATCTTTAATAAGCTCATTAAGCTTATTTACATAACCAGTATGATGTTTACCATAATGATACTCTATTGTCTCTTTTGAAATAAATGGCTCTAATGCATCTTGCGCAAAAGGCAACTTTGTTAGCTCTATCATGGCTTTATCCTCACTTTTTTGAATTTACTTTTCTGTATAGTTGTAAGATACTATTATTAAAATTTATTTAAAATAAAATTCCCTATATAAAATAAAAAAATGGTATTCTTTCAAACTTAAAAATTATGTTACGGATAAAGGGTTTAGATGATTAGTTCGCTAAGAGGAATGAATGATATTTTGAGTGAAGATTATGAGAGGTTTACCTACTTCATAAGCGTTGCTACAAAAGTTGCCCAAAGATATGGCTTTCATTTTATTGAAACTCCACTCTTGGAAGAGACTGCTCTTTTTAAACGCTCTGTTGGTGAATCTAGCGATATTGTTGGCAAAGAGATGTATCAATTTATAGATAAAGGCGATAACGATGTCTGCCTTCGTCCAGAGGGAACTGCTGGAGTTGTTCGTGCATTTGTACAAAAAAAACTTGACCGTGCTGGTGGAACTCACCGCTTCTTTTATCATGGAGCTATGTTTAGATATGAGAGACCTCAAAAAGGTCGTCTAAGACAGTTCCATCAGTTTGGTGTTGAGAGTTTTGGCGAGGCAAGTGTCTATGAAGATGCTTCAATGATTATGATGGCAAGTGATATTTTAAAAGAGCTTGGCATTGGCTACAGACTTCAGTTAAACTCACTAGGATGTAATGAATGTATGCCTCCATATAAAGAGAATTTAGTTAATTTTGTTACAAAATTCAAAGATGAGATTTGTGAAGATTGTACTAGAAGAGTAGCGACTAATCCTATACGTGTTCTTGATTGTAAAAATGAGAAGTGTCAAGATATTTACAAAGATGCTCCAAAGCTTATAAATAGCTTGTGCTCTTCTTGTGAGAGTGATTTTATTGTTCTAAAAAACATTCTTACACAAAACAGTATTGATTTTGAGATAGATACAAATTTGGTTCGTGGGCTTGACTACTACTCAAAAACAGCATTTGAGTTTGTAAGCGACAATATAGGAAGCCAAAGTGCGATAGCTGGTGGCGGAAGATACGACAGACTTGTTGAGTTTTTAGATGGACGCCCAACTCCCGCGGTTGGTTTTGCTATGGGAATCGAGAGACTCATGGAGCTTATAGTTATGCCAGAGGTTAAAAAAGATGGCTATTATCTAGGTGCTATGGACGATGAAGCTCTCGATATGATTGTTAAAATCGCACATAAAAAAAGAAAAGATGACATTGTGACGCTTGAGTACAAAACAAAAAATCTTAAGAACCATCTAAAGGCTGCTGATAAAGCAAATGTAAAATATTGCGCAGTAATTGGCTCAAACGAGATTAAAGATGGAACTATCTGGGTAAAAAATTTAGAAGACAAAACAGAAAATACTATCTTAATTGGGGCATTTTAATTTGGATGCGCTTCATTTTGTTTGGGGTATTTTTATAGACTTTATTGAGTTTTTTATTATACTTATAATTGCTGGTATTATATTTTTATACATATATGATAAATACGTTCAACGCAAACACGCTCTTCTCATAAACTATCCAGTGATAGGCAGGTTTAGATACTTTTTTGAAGCTCTTAGAGAGCCTCTTCGTCAATATTTTGCGGATGAGACTTTTTATGAATCTAAAGACAAAGTTGATTGGGTTTATAAGGCGGCAAAAGATGTACCAAACTACAAATCTTTTTCAGTTTCACAACCATTTTCTGGTTCAAGATTTATCATAAAACACTCTTCAAATGTGCTCAATGACAATGAAGTAAGCAAAGATACTTCTGTTGTATTTGGTAAAGATAGAGAGTTTCCTTTCATCTCCCATACTCCTATTATTCGTTCTGCTATGAGTGATGGCGCACTTAGTCCTGAAGCTATTCGTGCTTTTTCAATTGCAGGAGCCACTACAAACTTAACTATAAACACAGGAGAGGGTTCACTTACGTCAAATCATCTCTTTACCCATAAACCAAATTTAAAAGATTGCGATTATTTAGAGATTATTAAAAGTTCATTCATCGCCGAGATAGCATTTAAAGTTGTAAATAAAGTATTTAATCGTTCACTTGCACTGAAACTATACAGAACTATACTTCTTAATAAAAAAACTCAAAATACTTATATCTACGATACAGCTTCGCATGTGCTCTTTCGCGTAAACTGGAGTGCCCCTCTAGAGAGCTTTCCAAAAGAACCTCCAAAAGATATAGCAAATATGATATTTCAGATGAGCTCTGGTCTTTATGGAGTAAGAGATGAGCACGGTGCTTTTGACGCAGAAAAATATAAAAAGGTTATGACCTTTTGTCGTATGACTGAGATAAAAATTGCTCAAGGGGCAAAGCAGACTGGCGGAAAACTTGCAGGTGCTAAAGTTACAGCTGATATTGCGTACTACAGAGGTGTTCCAGAGGGTAAAGATGTCTTCTCTCCAAATAGATTTCCTTATGCAGATACGACATCTCACCTTCTTGATTTTGTTGAAATACTCCAAAAGTTATCTTTAAAGCCAGTTGGATTTAAGATAGTAATCTCTGACGCAAATAGCGTTGAAGATATGGCAAGAGAGATAGCATTAAAAAAATCAAAGGGTGGAAATATTCCAGACTTTATCACGATAGATAGCGGTGAAGGAGGAAGCGCCACAGCACCACTAGAACTTATGGAATCAGTCGGATTAACTACAAATAACGCCCTTTATATCTTAGATACAATGCTTAGAAAATACAACCTAAGAGAAGATATAAAAATCATTGCAAGTGGAAAGATACTAACACCTGATGATGTGATTATCACGATGTGCATGGGTGCTGATGCAATTGGAATTGCAAGAGGTTTTATGATGAGTGGAGGCTGCATCCGTGCTAGAATGTGTTCTGGTTTTGGTTCGCATGTATGCCCTGTTGGAATGGCAACTCAAGATGAGAAAAAAAGAGCATCTTATCTTGTGGTAAAAGAGGGAAAAGAGATAGGAAACTATCATATTAACTTGATAAAAGGGATGAAAGTAGTTCTCGCTGTTATGGGTATTAGCCATATAAGTAAGCTAAGCAAAGCACATCTTACTTTTAAAAATAGAAGCGGTGAAATATATTTTGATATAGATAAATATTTTCATAAAAAATTACACATATAGGATGAAAAATGAATAACTTTGGACTTGACATTTGGTCAAATAATAACTTTATAATAGAAGATGGACAAATCAGATTAAACTACAAATGTATGCCTTCACTTCTTCAAATCGTTGAAGATATTCGCTCAGATGATGTAAGAGGCCCTATTTTACTTAGGTTCCCACATCTCATAAAGAGTCAAATAAGAACGCTGTATAGCTATTTTGATAAAGCAATACAACAAAATAACTACCAAGGCTCATTTAACGCTGTTTTTCCTCTAAAAGTAAATCAGTTTCCTCATGCAATTGAAGCTATAACAGCACAAGGAGCACAGTTCAACTATGGTCTTGAAGCTGGAAGTAAAGCTGAATTAATTCTTGCTATGAGCAAAACTCCAATTGGTGCAAATATAACTGTAAACGGCTTTAAAGATAAAGAAATGATAACACTTGGGTTCATGGCAGCTCAAAGTGGACACAATATCACGATAACAATCGAGGGATTGGGAGAGCTAGAGACTATCATAGAAGTAGCAAATGAGTGTAATTTAAAAGTTCCAAATATCGGCATCAGAGTAAGACTTCATAGCGCAGGTAGCGGTATCTGGGCTAAGAGTGGAGGTATGGATGCAAAGTTTGGATTGACTTCAACAGAGATAATAGAAGCAATCACACTTCTTAGAGAAGCAAATCTTTTAGACTATCTAAATATGATTCATTTTCATATTGGTTCTCAAATGTCTGACATTGCACCTCTTAAAAAAGCTCTTCGTGAAGCTGGAAACATCTATGCTGAACTAAAAAAAATGGGTGCAACTAAACTAAACAGTATAAATATTGGTGGTGGTCTTGCGGTTGAGTACGACCAACATACTCACTCAAACTCTCGCAACTACTCAATAGATGAGTTTTCAAGCAGTGTTGTCTTCTTGCTTGGAGAGATTATGAACGCAAAAAACGTTTCTCATCCAGATATATTTACAGAATCTGGTAGATTTATTGTCGCTTCTCACGCGGTCTTAATCACGCCTGTTTTAGAGCTTTTTACCCAAGATTTTCAAGAAAAACTACTAAATTTTAAAAGCAGTAACCCACCTTTAATTGAGGAGTTAATTGAACTAAATAAACTACTCAACAATACAAACTGTATCGAGTATCTTCACGATGCACTAGATCACATGGAGTCTGTTTTAACTCTTTTTGATTTAGGCTATATAGACCTTCAAGACCGTTCAAATGCAGAGATTTTAGTTCACAACATCATAAAAAGAGCTCTATATTTAAAATCATCAAATCCAACGGATGAGTTAGCTCAGCTTCAAGTAAAACTTCAAGAGCGCTATCTTATAAATGCTTCTATCTTTCAAAGTTTGCCTGATTATTGGGGCTTAAACCAACATTTTCCAGTCATGCCACTACACCACCTAAATACTACTCCTCTTAGAGCAGCATCACTTTGGGATATAACATGTGACAGTGATGGTGAAATTGGCTTTAACCCAGACAAACCGCTATATCTTCATGATGTAAATCTTGATGAAGAGGAGTATTTCTTAGGCTTCTTTAACGTTGGAGCGTATCAAGAGACTCTTGGAATGAACCACAACCTATTTACTCACCCAAGCGAATATACAATTATTATTGATGAAAATGACTATGAGATTAAAAATGCAGTTGAGTCAAAAAGTATCTTAGATATATTAGACTCCCTTGGTTACGATGCAGCAGAAGTATCAAAAAAACTTAAAAATGATTTATCAAACTCTAGCTTTACTTCAGTACAAGAAAAAAGTGATACACTTGCAAAATTAGAACTTTTTTTACAACAAAACGGTTATTTACGAACCACGAACTAGGAGTTACTTTTGGGACTTTTTACTGAAATTAAAGAGGACTTTTCAAACGCATATAAAAATGATCCAGCGTTAAATTCAAAATTAGATTTTTTATTTAACTATCCAGGAGTCTGGGCTGTTGCATGGTATAGAGTAGCACATAAGCTGTACATGGCTAACTTTAAAAGTTTAGCAAGAATCATAATGGGTTTAACTCAAATTTTAACAAATATAGATATTCATCCAGGCGCTATAATTGGAAAAAGAGTCTTTATAGACCATGGAACTGGCGTTGTTATAGGTCAAACAGCAATAATAGAAGATGATGTTCTAATATATCAAGGCGTTACGCTAGGTGGTGTTTCACTTACTCAAGGAAAAAGACACCCGACTGTAAAAAAAGGTGCTGTTTTAGGTGCAGGTTCAAAGATACTAGGAAATATAGTCATCGGAGAATATGCAAAAATAGGTGCAAATTCTGTTGTGGTAAAACCTGTTCCAAACAATGCAACCGCTATTGGTATTCCTGCGCATGTGATAGAAAAAGGGAGATGTAAAGACCCACTTATGCATAACTTACTTCCAGATATAAATAAAGAGATGTTTGAATATCTACTAAAGCGTGTTGCAGTGCTTGAGCATATCTTGGTTGAAGACAACAAAGAGCTCTTAGAGCAAGATTTACAGCTAGAAAATATTTACGAATCCTTCATTAGAGCAATGAAAAATTAAATTTATTTTAGTATAATTCGCCCAATATTTTTAATAAAGGGTTCTTCATGCTTAGTGATCGCGTAAACACACTATCCGAATCAATTACAATTGCAATCTCAACACTCGCTGGTGAATTAAAAGCTTCTGGAAAAGACATTCTAAGCTTTTCTGCTGGTGAGCCTGATTTTGATACTCCTAGAGTTATTAAAGACGCAGCTATTGCTGCTATAAACGAAGGTTTTACAAAATATACACCAGTTGAGGGAATCCCTGCACTAAAAGCCGCGATAGCAAACAAACTAAAAAGAGACAATGGTCTAACTTATGCACCAAATCAAATTATCACAAACAACGGCGCAAAACACTCCCTTTTTAATCTTTTTGCAGCAGTTATTCAAAAAGGTGATGAAGTAATCATTCCAGCTCCATATTGGGTTACTTATCCTGAGCTAGTTTTATACCATGGCGGAACTGTTGTAGAGATTGAAACAAATGATGAGAGCTCATTTAAAATCACACCAGAGCAATTAAAAAACGCTCTTACTCCAAAAACTAAAATGATAATTTTAACTTCTCCTTCAAATCCAACTGGTTCAGTTTACTCTAAAGATGAACTTACAGCACTTGGTAAAGTTTTAGAAGGAACTGATGTTTTAGTTGCAAGTGATGAGATGTATGAGAAACTAATCTATGATGGAGAGTTTACATCTGCTGCAGCTGTTAGTGAAGATATGTATAAAAGAACTATCACTATCAATGGTCTTAGTAAATCAGTGGCTATGACTGGTTGGAGATTTGGCTATATGGCTGCGCACCAAACAGAGATAATTCAAGCAACAAAAAAACTTCAAAGCCAAAGCACCTCTAACATTAACTCTATTACTCAAAAAGCTGCGATTGTTGGCTTAAACGGTGACGCTGATGCTGATATTGAGAAGATGAGATTGGCATTTAAAGAGCGCCGAGATGAGGCTGTAAAGCTTATAAATGCGATAGATGGACTTAGTGTTTACAAGCCAGACGGTGCATTTTATCTATTTATAAATATCAAAAAAATATCTAATGACTCTATGAAGTTTTGTAAAGAGCTTTTAGAAGAAAAAGGTGTGGCTTTGGTTCCAGGTGTTGGTTTTGGAAGCGAAGGATATGCTAGATTTAGTTTTGCAACAGATATAGAGAGTATTCGTAAAGGTATAAAAAGAATAGAAGAGTTTGTATCCAAGCGCTAAGGCGTGCGGATGCTAAAATCTTTTATATAAATTATACTAACTCCCTGCCCCGTCTCTTTCACATCAACATCTACCCTTAAGGATTTACTTAACGAATACTGCAATATCAAACTTGAAATTTCATCATTTTTATAGACTATACGGATATTTTTGTTAAATCTAGCTCCAACTTCATAGCCAAGTGTACCCTCTTTATTTGTCAAAATATTTATAGTATCTACTTTTATTGCCCCTGAACTATTTACCATTTTCTTAATTCCACTTCCAAGAAGAAGTGTATTTACTGATGTTTTTGATGCTTTATCCTGAGACGCATCAAAAATAGAAGATGCACTTGCATCAAATAGTATATAAGAGAGTATGTCATTTTGGCTCATTGCAGGTTTTGAGGAGAAAAGCACAACAGGAGAACTGGCTTTGTTTGTGATATACACCTCAATATCTACATAATCAATCGTATAGTAGTGAAGATTTAGATTAAGGTATGGATCTATCTCATCTCCTCCATAAAAATATATCTCACTCTCATCAAACTCAAATACTTTATCATCAAGATTTACCTCTCCGCTTTTGATATTTAAAACACCAAAAAGTTGTATACTTGACTCCATCTCTTTATATAAAACCAAAGATGGACGTACCAATAGTGAAATATCCTCTAGCTCATATCTTAGAGGTTTTGACGAGGTTATGTTTATGTTTATGGCTCTTGCGTCTTGCTTTTTTAACTCTTTCATATCTTGGATTATTATGATGTCTTTATCTCTAATACTATAATCTTTTTTAGGCTTATACATAATCACGCCATCTTTTATCTCCACATCTCCGCTAATATCTTGTCGTCCATCTGCATCAATAGTTGCGTGTAAATCAAGCTTTAGAGTAACATTTGCATCTTTTGATTTATAGTGATATTTATCACTAAATAAATAGAAATCTCCGCTCATATCACTACTCTTTAAAACTCCTCGAAGAAGGATATTGTCATATATCCAAAACTCTTTAAACTCTATATCAAAGTCATCACTAAAGCCAATTTTTGACGCTCTATCAGAAGATACTCTTTTGTCCAGTATATTTAAGTTGTATCTGTTTAAAATAAGCTCTTTATCTTTATATACAAACTCAAAACTGTTATCTTTGCCAGAAAAACTTCTTGTTGAATCAAGTTTTAAAATATAAGATGAAGCCTTTACACTAGAGGCTATCTCTAGTGAATCTTTGAAGTTTATAGTAGATTTTGCTTCTACTTTAGCATCAAAAAAGACTTCATTTGGTCTGATTTTTAGCTCTTTTAAAAATTTATCCACAGAGTTTATCTTTGTATCTATAACGGCTGTTTTATTATTCAAATCAACTCTATAATCAAAAACAGCAGAACCAAGATTTATATAACCATCGGCCTTCTCTTCGTTTGCAAACATTGAGACAGATGCTATATCTGATTTTGCAAATATTGAGATGTTGCTGTTTTTTTCATGTGCATTAAGAGTTATTTTTGAAAATCTCATCAAATCGTACTCTTTGTAGTGTAGATGCTCCTCTTTTGGATATATATTTGACTCCACAAATGTTTCGCTGTTTTCATAAGAGAGATTTGCATCAAACTTAGCATAGGCTGTATCTGCATTAATTGTATATTTTTTAAAATCAAGCGTTGTAAAATCAGCCTCAATATCCTTTGCATTAAACTTTACATAGGTTCTATCTGAGCTATATTTTGCATCTATGGCAAATGTATCAAATGGAATATCGCTATCTTTAGTAATTATCTCTCCATCCATCCTAGAGTTAACATCCAGTTTTTCATCTATCTCAGTATCTTGCTTAATTAAGGTCTCAAACTCTCTATATAGCGCTTTATATCTAGTTTTAATGGTAATGTTTTCACTATCAATAAAATATATAAGGTTAAGTTTTATATCTTTTATAAAAAAGTCTGAAACAGACTTCACACTTGCCTCGTTTATGGTTGTTGAGAGATTTATATGTTTTGAGTCTATCTCAATCTCAGCTTTTATTTTTTTTGGCTTATACTCTAAAAAATGAAGATACTTTTTTTCTATAAAATCAGAAAAAACAAATGATGAAACACCACGCAGAGTCTCTTCTCTTAAAGAGCCCAAGAACTCTATATTTGCATATTTACTCTTTGCCTTTAAAGAAATTTTTTCTATATCTATATAATCCCTAAAGGTTAGTTCATCTGTAATAACATCAAATAAAATCTTCTCTTTTTTGTAATTTAGCGTACCATTTTCAATAGTTGCCCTTGAAATATTAAAAGCGATAAATGTTGAATCATCACTATTTTGCATTTTTTCAAGTAGTTTATCTAGCTCTATTTTAACTCCATATGCAGCTATATAATCAATCCTTGGAGTTGGATTGAAAAGAGATAAAAACTTATATTTTATAGTTAGTTTATCTGCACTTATGCTATCTTCATACTTAAAAGCAGAAACTTCAACTCCACTAAAGAGAGTCCCCCTTAGTGATTTGTACTCTATATTTAACTCTTTTAGATATTTTCCAGCCAAAGCAGGGACTATGTCTTTTTGAAAAAAGACAAATATTGCTATAAAGATAGTTAAAATTAAAAAAATTAGCGTTATTTGAGCAAAGGAGAGAACTTTTTTTATCAAAATAACTCCCCGATATGAAAGTGTATAGCATACTCTTTGGTAGGGTTTTTAGTATCAAAACCAACATCAATTGCAATTGGTCCGATTGGAGTTAGATAACGAAATCCAAAACCAACACTATGATAACCGCTGCTAAAATCTGGTGTACTATCTTGCGAGAGAAAACTATTATCATTAAAAACCACTCCCTTAAAATCGCCATAAATCTTAAACCGTACTTCAGCAGTTGCTTCAAAAATAGAGTCAAATCCGATAGGGTCACCCATGCTGTTTTGTGGACCTAGCTTTCTATAACCATACCCACGATTGCTATGCATACCTCCAGCAAAGAAGCGATAAGAAGTTGGAAGCTCTCCATCAAAGAGCTTTATAACCCCATAATTTGCCTTAAGTGCAAGTGTGGTTTCTTCCAAACTATTTATCGTTCCGCCAGTTGCCTTAAACTTGTAGTATGTTGCATCAGAGACACTTCCCTTAAGTGAGCCCATTAACTCACTTTTTATAAAATAGCCGCTGCTTGGGTCTAAGATCTTATCTCTTGTATCATAAGCATACTCTATTTTTGGAGATAGCACAAAAAGTTGGTTTATTGGGAAGAGTTCTACGTCCTCACTCTTATATGTGTTGATGTTATCAAAGATAAGGCTCTCTTTAAAGGTATGCTTATCTCGTCTTTGCTTTAAATACCCATTTAGATAAACTTTTGACTCCTCAAATCCTAAAAATTTCTCATTTTCAAAACCCACTTCAAAACCAGTAAAATTTCTATTTGCCATTGGCATATCAAAATTTAACTTTATATTTTGCTTTACTTGAGTCACTCGTGTTTTTAAACTAAGAGTCTTTAAATTTCCTAAAA
This sequence comes from Sulfurimonas limnophila, assembly GCF_059705345.1. Taxonomy (NCBI): domain Bacteria; kingdom Pseudomonadati; phylum Campylobacterota; class Epsilonproteobacteria; order Campylobacterales; family Sulfurimonadaceae; genus Sulfurimonas; species Sulfurimonas limnophila. The sequence continues at coordinate 1,127,029 of NZ_AP046127.1, read as the reverse complement.
AATTTCTATCTAATACCCCTAAAGAGAGCATAGCCCCCTCATCACTACTTACTCCTACCCCAGACTCAAAACGTAGTGGTTTCTCATTTTGAACTATACTGACACTAACATCAACAAACTCATCTTTTGATATATCTGTATCAATTATCGCCTTTGAAATGCCCTCATATGAGTACAACTCCTCATAGCTTTGAGAAATTGCACCTAAAGAGAACTCCATTCCCTCTTGTATGTACAAAACTGAACGCACTCTATTTTCATCTATATCTCGTGAAGGTTTTATAGAGATATTTTTAAAATAACACTTTTTATTTTTGCTTGATTCATAAGTTATATATGCCGCATTATTCTCAGTGTCTATCCATGCTTTTGCTTCAAGATAGGGATTGCAAAAGTTAGCGTTTGCATAAAAGAGCTTTATATCTTTTTTACTTTGTACAAAGCGCTCTGAATCAAAAATATCACCAACTTTAAAGGAGATAACACTACCTAACTCCAAATCTGAAATATTTGAAATATCTTTTATGACTATTGGTTTATTCTCTTGTATAACCAAAAAAATACTCTCTTTGTCTATTTTAAAGTCAATTATGGCGTCAAAAAAACCTCTTGTTTTGTAATAATCCTTGAGTGTTTGTATGACAAAATCAATTGTTTTGGAGTCAATAGATGGGGGCGGTTTATAAAATTCATAAAAAGATGGTTCATATAAATCAAGCAAAGAGTAGAGTTGGCTAGAGTTTATATGAGCGTTTCCATTAAAATTGAGCTCTAGCTTATCTGAAAAAAGGAGAGTCGAGACAAAAAGATATAAAAAAAACTTTTTTCTCAAAGCTACTCCAATATAATAATTTACTATTTTAGGCTTTTTAAAGCCTCTATAACTTCGTCTAAATTCTCCAATGGAATATGAACTTTCCACTCAGGCTCATTTGCATTTCCAGCCAATGAAATACCGATACTAGCTACACTATGGCTTCCAGCTCCATAAGGCTCATCTATCTTAGCTACCGAGATAACACCTTTTTTTGTTCCATTTAATGCGATTGTTTTTGACATATTTTTTTCCTTTAAATTTTATTTTATTAGTCTAGCTATTTTACCCTGAAGCTTCAGCCACAATCTATGCTCCATAAGCGGAAAACCAGCGAACGTTAAGCCGCTCTCTTTAATACTTTTAGTAACTCCGCTTCTTGCTGCCATTGTAGTAAATGGAGCAATGCTTAAATGTCCTGCCGTTGCACTCTGTCCACCCATTACAACATTTCGCCCCATTGTAGTAGAGCCTGAAATACCAGACTGAGCCACCAAAACAGAGTGTTCACCTATGACGCAGTTATGCCCAACTTGAACAAGATTGTCAATTCTTACACCATACTTTATAAGAGTTGTACCAAATACCGCTCTGTCTATAGTCGTTGAACTGCCAATTTCTACATTATCTTCTATTTGGGCATTTCCGTTTTGATAGATCTTTGTATGTTCGCCTTTTTTATTTGTAGCAAAACCAAAACCATCACTTCCAATTGTTGTATTTGCATGTATGATACAATTACTGCCAACCTTACAATCTCTATATATTGTCACACTTGGGTAAATTATAGTATTATCGCCAACAACTACATTAGCTCCTATATATACGTGTGCCATGATTGTAGAGTTTTTACCGATAATTGCACCATTTGCTATCTCTGCTTTATCAGAGATAGTTGTACCTTCACCGATTATTGGCTCTGGCAACGTTTTATCTTCAATAGGTGGTGCAAAATACTTAGATAATATTGCCATCGAAAGATAAGGGTTTTCAACCTCTAAAACAATACATCCACTAGGAACAAACTCTCTTGTCTCTTTACTTACTATTATCGCACCTGCGCTTGAGTCTTGTATCTCTTTTATATATTTTGCATTTGCTACAAAAGATATCTCACTCTTTGTTGCATCACGCAGAGTATTCATCTTCGTAATCTCAAAGTTTTCGCCACTAAAATCACTATTTATTATTTTTGCTATATCTTTTAAATCCATTATCTACTCCTAATCGTTTAGCTTTGCTATCCTTACCTGAAGCCTTTTCCACTCTCTATGATTCATAAGTGGAAAACCACTGTAGACTCCACCGCTTTTTTCTATACTTTTTGTAACACCACTTCTTGCACTAAATGTTGAAAATGGCGCAATAGTTAAATGATCGCTAAAGGCACTCTGCCCACTCACAACACAGTTTCTTCCTAGTTTTGTGGATCCGCCTACCCCTGTTTGAGCCACAAAGATACAGTGTTCACCAATATCACAATTGTGCGCAATATGTATAAAATTATCAAGTTTTGTACCGCGTCTTATGATAGTCGAGTTAAAAACTGCTCTATCTATAGCGCAATTAGCACCAATTTCTACAAAATCTTCTATGATAACATTTCCATTTTGATATATCTTAATATGTTCGCCCTCTTTTGTATGAGAGAAGCCAAAACCATCAGCACCTATGACTGTTCCTGAATGTATAATGCACTCTTTTCCTATCACGCTGTCTCTGTAAATAGTAACGTTTGGATATATAATTGTGTCATCACCGACAACACAATTAGTTCCAATATAAGCTCCAGCCATAATTATTACATTTGAACCAATCCATGTTCCATTTTCTACTCTTGCCATTGTATCAATGATTGAATTATCTCCTATGCTTGGAGGAGGTAGTTGTGGTTCTACTGGTCTCTTGTTAAAAAGTTTTGTTACCTGCGCCATAGAGATAGAGACATCTGGACAGACAATATAAGAAGAATCTTTTGGAAGGTTCTCTATTAGTGCATCCATAATTAAAAAAGCTTTTGATTTTGATATTTCTAACTCTTGAGAGTATTTTTTATTTATGGCGAAAGTAAGTTGAGTAGGCAAAGATAGAGCCAACTCATTCATAGAGTCAACTTCCAAATCTTTGCCAATAAATTGGAGTTTTAGATGCTGTGCGATATTGCTTAGCAGCATCTATTTATCTCTCTAGTGCTACGGCACCGCTTCTTACAATCTCTTTTGGATTGTATTTGTTGATAATTTTTAAAAAATTATCAACTCTTTTTGGCTCATCCGCAACCATTGCGATAATTACATTGTCGCCAACATTTACTATTTTGCCATTATAAGCCGCACAAAGCGTTGCTATCTCTGTAATATTTTCAGAGATTGGAAACTTCATCAAAGCCATCTCTTTTTCAACTAAATCTGCATGCTCATATACTCTTAGAACTGGTATAAGCTTGTGCAACTGTTTTGTTATCTGCTCTATCACTCTAATTGATCCAGACGTTACAATTGTAAGTCTTGAGTATTTGCTATCAGGAATCGGAGCAACAGTTAAAGATGTGATATTGTATCCACGGCCAGAGAAAAGGTCAGTTATACGAGATAGTACACTAGCTTCGTTTACCACGATAACAGAGATAACTCTTCTTGCGTTTTCATCTTGCATTATTTACTCTCCTTTTTCTCTAATAACATCATATTAAATAAGCTTCCACCTGCTGGAACCATTGGCATAACATTCTCTAATCTCTCAACAACAACATCTATAAAAGCGACTATATTTTTCTCAACAGCATCTTTGAGTGCTGCATCAAACTCCTCTTTGGTTGTTACTCTATAACCTATTCCGCCAAATGCTTCTGATAGTTTTACAAAGTCTGGCTGTACGCTTAAGTCTGTTTCACTGTGACGCTTATCATAAAAAAGTGTCTGCCACTGTCTAACCATTCCAAGATAGTTGTTATTTAAAATTATATTTATAACTGGCAACTTCTTTTCAACTGCTGTCATAAGCTCCTGGCAATTCATAAGAATAGAGCCGTCCCCCGTAAAGTTGATACTAATTTTTTCAGGTGAAGCAACTTTTACGCCCATAGCAGCTGGGAAACCAAAGCCCATAGTTCCAAGTCCACCAGAACTTACCCATTGACGAGGACGAGTAAACGGATAAAACTGCGCCGTCCACATCTGATGCTGTCCAACATCAGTTGATATGTTTGCACTATCACCAAGAAGTTCGCCAACCCTCTCTATAACCCACTGAGGCTTCAATCTATCAGTATCTTCATGATATGTAAGAGGATGAAGCTCATCAAAGTTTCTGATAGTCTCTCTCCATGAAGCATATTTAGCTGGATTTATTGCAGATGAGAGTTCTATCATCTCATTTACAACGTTCTTTACATCACCAACTATCGGATAATCAGCAACTACAAGCTTTGAGATACTAGCTGGGTCTATATCAACATGTATAACTCCTGCATTTTTTGCGAACTCCGATAGCTTTCCAGTTACTCTATCATCAAATCTTGCTCCAAGTCCGATTACTAAATCAGTTTCACTCATAGCCATATTTGCCGCATAGCTTCCATGCATTCCAAGCATAGAGATAAGCAATTCGTCATCGTGACTTAAAACACCTCTTGCCATAAATGTCTCAACCGCTGGGATACCTGTTTTTTTAACAAGCTCTCTTACTTCATAGGCTGCGTTTGAGTTTATAATTCCCCCACCTAGATAAAAGATAGGTCTTCTTGCCTTTGCAATAGCTTCCATCGCTTTTTTAATCTGACGTGGATTTCCCTTTGTATGAGGCTTATAAGTCTCTAAATCAAGCTCTATCGAGTAGTCAAAATCTGCTAGTTGAGCAGTGACATCTTTTGGAATATCAACATGAACAGGACCTGGACGACCACTTGAAGCTATATAAAAAGCTTCTTTTAAGACACGTGCCAAATCTTTAGCATCTGTAACTAAATAGTTATGTTTTGTACATGAACGACTTATCCCAACCGCATCTATCTCTTGAAATGCATCTGTCCCGATTAAACTCATAGGAACTTGACCACTAATAACAACTAATGGAATTGAGTCCATATATGCGTCTGCAAGTCCAGTTACAGCGTTTGTAAATCCTGGTCCACTTGTTATCATAGCAACACCAACTTTTCCACTTGCTTTTGAGTAGCCCTCTGCAGCATGTACGGCAGCTTGTTCATGTCTAGTCAATATATGTTTAAAGTTATCTTGTTTATAAATCTCATCGTAGACATTCATAATTGCTCCACCAGGGTAACCAAAAACTGTGTCTACCCCTTCTGCAATTAAAGCTTCAATGACTATCTGTGCGCCACTAATCTGCATGAAAAGTCTCCTATATTAAAAAATTCGCCAATTATATAAAAAATGAACTATATCGGAGTTTAAAAATGGGATATAAAAAAATTAAAAAGTTTGGCTATTTTTATTTTGTGATAACTTTGTGATAACAAATTATAGAATATCTTTTAACAAAAAGACATTTTAAGCACTTTTTAATATAAAGTTTTGTTATACTGTCGGTATCACAAAAAATAAGGATGACAAATGATAGTATCAAAAACAACCGCTCCATTTCTAGCTTTACTTTTAGCAACGTCAGTGTACGCCGTAGAAAATGTGAAAGTAAAAGGGGAAGTAAAATACTGGTATCAAACTACTGCAACAGAAGATACTGCTAACAATGATATGTTTCAACAAAACACTAGTGTTGGTACAGCTGTAGCAGAATTAGGGGTAAGTGCAGACTTATTTAAAGGGTTAAAAGGAAATGTTAGCGCTATTGGTGCTGATAGTCTTGGTTTGGAGAAGAGTTTCGTAAAAGATATCTCAACTGCAGGTGCTGGATGGGATAGTGACAATGGCTATTACAGAACACAAATTTGGGTAACAGAAGCAAATCTTGATTACAAGATTGGTAATACTTCTGCAATAGTTGGTCGTCAAGCGTTAAATACTCCACTTTTATTTACTGAGAGATGGAATGCAACTTACAATACATTTGATGCTGCTGTTTTAATTAACAATGATATTCCATATACTACACTTGTTGCAGGATATGTTTATCAAAGCAATGGTGGTGGTCATGCAGGAAATGGAACTGCTACTAGTAGTTTCCCAAGTACTACAATGCATAACGGTGAATTTTATGGTTTTGGAAGTAGCTACAATGCAACTACACACAAAATGACCGATGGAAAAAAAGGGGCTTATGCGTTTGGTGCAATGATTAAACCAACAGATAAGTTAGCAGTTAACTTGTGGTATTACGATGTAAATTCTAATTTTACTGCTTATTGGACAGATGCTGAGTATAAAATTTCAGGATTGACTTTTGGTCTTCAAAATGCAGGAATAGCTTTAACTAATTCAAGTATAGACAATGCAACAATTACAGCAGCAAAAGTTGGTTATAGCGCTGGTGCTTTTAGTACAGACGTATCTTATTCGACAACTGCAACAGGTGAAGCAGATACAGCGCCGATTGCAAATGCTGCAACTGGTGACAAATCAAAAGTATACACACAATCTGTTTTTCAAGATGGTGCAGTAGTTGGTGGACGTGATACAGATGCGATGAGAGTTGCAGCTAGTTACAAATTTGACTTATTAAAACTTACTGCTTCACTTCAAAGTGTAGAGATGGGTTCTGCTGTAGTTGGCAAACAAGAAAAAGGAACAGAATTTGACTTAATTGCAACTGCAAAAATAGCTCAATATGTAGATTTAACTGGGATGTATATTCATCAAGATGTAGACAACAGACAAGCAACAGGCAAAGTAGTTGATGCTATCCGCTTAATTGCTGCTGTTAAGTTTTAAATATAGTATGCAAAAACTCTAAAATTCTCTCCTACAAGTCTCAAAGAGTTAGAGCATATATATTTTTATTAATATAAAAGACCTTTATCTGGGTGAACTTCATCGCCCATGATAACTGTTTTATCATTGTTTGAACTACTCTCTGCGCTTAATGTTGCTGCCATGCTAAGCATTAAAAGCAGAGTTGAAATAACTATTTTCATAAAAATTTCCTTTTTTTAAAATTTAATTTTTGTAAATTTAATTATCAAATAGTGATAAACAAAATACAAATGTGATAAAATAATAACAAAATTATCTATACTTTTTACAAATTTCTTACATTAATAATAAAAACTTATCTAAATGCTTCAAAAAGTAACAATTTAATCACAATATTGTATCAACTGCCATAGATGGTCTCCATCTACTCATATCTCCATATACTTGAGAATCTATATTTAACTTTGATTCTGGATACTGTGCTTGAAATAGCAAGAAGAACTCTTTTATCGGCTCTGTTAAACCATAATACAAGAGATAGTTTTTTATACCGCTCTCTACTATTTTTTGATCTCCTTCACCATTCATTATGTTTTTTATTTGTGCTAAATGTAAAATAGAAAAGACCGTTGCGATAGAGCTATTTTTACTTCTTATTTTTATATACTTATCTAAGATTTTTTTCATTGCATCTATATCTGTCTCTTGTGCAAATAAACTGGCTTTAATAAAATCATCATCCCATTGCTGTTGAAGCTTTTTTCCATCTTCAGTATCTTGCAATGAAGGAGATATATCTAAGATAGCATAAGATAAGAGATCATTGTGAGTCTCAATCGCGTTAAAAAATTTGTGTCTATTTTCTATCTCTGTTATAATTTGCTTTACTTCATCTTTAAAGTCATCAAAATCTAACAAAATACGAAAGACTTTTATAGCTGCATGGGTATCGCCATTGTTAAGGAGTGTTTGAGCTCTCATATATAGAGAATCAGAGTATTTAATTAAAGCGTTATACTCTGGAAAGTCTTTTAAAAATGGGTTTTGTTTTATTAGCTCAAAAGAGACTTTAAACTCTTTTTGACTGATTGCAGTTCTAAATCTTTTATACACACGCATATTTAAAACAAGTTCTTGAATAAGTATAGTTTTTTCACTTATACCTCTGTATGGCAAGAAAATTTCTTGTGCCATATGGCTTAATTTTGTATCAAGAAGATATTTTTTTGCAAGAATCAATGTCTTTTCCCACTGCAATTCCATCTCTTTATAAACTTTCGTCTCTTTATATATAGGATGTTGATTTGCCAATGCATAAGCAAGAGCAAGTTTGTTCTGTTTAATAAGTATTAAAAACTTATCATATTCTGAATACTCTTCAATAAGTTTTTGTGCAAATTGACGTTTTGAAGGGATAGAATTAAAGCTCTCAAACAACTTTATTGCACTTGCTTTATCACTGTTTTGAAGAAACTCTTTTGCATTTTTTATAGTTTTAGCCCATAAAGCATCAAAAGCTATTGATACTTTTGTATATTTTAATAGAGGATTTTTTTCTATATAAGAGAGCATAGCACTATATCTTTTCTCTTTAATAATCTCTATAAATTCATCTTCACCTTGAAAAATGTTATAAACAAGAAGCTCTCCATCTTCTGTTGCTACAACTAATTCATTTGTAGTTTCATTGAAGGCAAGAGCACTCACTAAACGATCAAATTTTATATATCTTCTTGAAATAAGCTTATATTTATTTATATCATACACTAAAATATAACCAAGTCTTGTGCCAAAAAAAATAAAATTATTGTTATATCCTGTGGTAACGCTTGTAATATCATCATGTATATCAGGAAACTTTCCAACGGCCTTTAGAGTATTGACATCCCAGACATAGGCACTATATTTTTTATCAATACTAAAGAGTCTGTTGTTATCTAAAAAATGCACTTTAACTACTGGTGCAGAGTGAACTTTTATCTTCCCTTTTGGTAGCTTCGTTGCTAAATTAAAAATAGAGATATTTTTATCATAACTTCCAGTTGCTACTAAATTGCCATCACTGCTAAATGCTATATCTAAGACAATATCGAGATGTCTTGGAAGAGTCAAAGCCAATTGTCCAGTTTTGATATCTACGCCAAATATACCTCCATCATCTCCACAAGAGAACATATATTTATCTTGTGGGTCTATACCAACACATGAAATATCCCCTTGATGTCTATCCAGTGACGCTACTACTTTTTTGTGTTTAATATCATAGAGTCTTGCCTCTTTTGCATCTTGAGTTATTGAAGCTAAATAGGTAGCAGTTGAACTTAGAGAGACAACCTCTGTGGAGTATCTGTGATGTAAGACAAGCATCTTACACTCATCTTTAAGTGTTAAATTATTTGTATCAAAATACCTTATTGTAGTAGCAGTGTCTATGCTAACAACTGTTTTTGAATCTAAAAATTTTAGGTATATTACAGCTTCTTCAAAACTACTTTTTTTAACTGGCACCATACTTTTTTACTCTCTTATGTAATTTTCTTCTTTTAACACTCTATATATCTGCTGTTGATGCTCTTCACCCTTAGTTTCAACATGAACCATAACATTTGCATCTCCATAATCCAAAGAGATAGAAGTCCTGTCATAGGCGATATGAACGATATTTGCATTTAATTCTTGGAGTATCTGTGTAAAGCGCATAAGTGAGCCTGGTTTATCTACAAGTGTAACGGTTAGCTTCATCTTTCTGCCAGACTTTAGAAGTCCTTTTTCTATGATAACAGAGAGAAGTGTCACGTCCATATTTCCACCGCTTAGGACGATAGCTACTTTCTTTTCCTTTAAATGAGAGAGTTTTCCATGTAAAAGTGCTGCGACTCCAACAGCTCCAGCACCCTCAACTACAAGTTTTTGTTTCTCAAGTAAAAATAAAATAGCACTTGCAATCTCTTCATCATCAACGCTGATATATCTATCAACACTCTCTAGCATGTAGGCTAAAGTGATAGCAGAAGTATCACGAACAGCTATACCATCGGCGATAGTTCTTACACTAAGGCTATCTATTGGTGATTTTAAATCATAAGAGTTCTTAAGAGCAGGTGCGCCCTTCGCACTTACTGCAATTACCTCGATATTAGGGTTTACACTCTTAATCGCACATGCCATTCCAGATATAAGTCCGCCACCACCCGCTGGTATCACAATAGCATCAAGGTCTTGGCACTTATCTAAAATATCAAGAGCTAAAGTACCCTGCCCTGCAATAACCTCTTCATCTTCAAATGGATGAACAAAAGTGAGTGAGTTTTTCTTTGCATATTCTAGTGCATGAGCATATGCTTCATCATAATTTGCACCATGCAAGATAACTTCTGCGCCATAATTTTTAACACCATTTACCTTTGTAAGAGGCGTTGCTTCTGGCATAATGATAACTGCTTTTATCTCAAATATTGAAGCTGAGAGTGCGACTCCTTGAGCATGATTTCCTGCACTTGCGGCAATTACTCCACATGCTCTTTGAGCGTCACTTAGAGTTGCTATCTTGTTGTATGCACCTCTAATTTTAAAGGCACCAGTGACTTGGAGATTCTCTTTTTTGAGATAGACTTCACATCCGCTCTCTTTACTAAGATGCGGTGCATAAGAGAGCGGAGTATCCACAACAACGCCTTTTATTCGCTCTCTTGCTTCATAGATTTTTTTTACATCAAACAAAAAGAACTCCTAACTAAGAGCGCGATGTTCTACCATCGTACACATATTTTGTACAACTCTCATTCCATGCTCTTTTGCTTTTGCGGCAGCTTCATTATTTACTATCTCTTTTTGTGCCCAAAATATTTTAACATCACCGCGAGTTATGCAGTCATTCGCAACATTATCAAGCTCTTTTGGTTTTCTAAAAATATCTACCATATCAACTTCAAACGGAACTTCTAAAAGTGAACGATAAACCTTCTCGCCCAAAATAGTCTCCTCTTTTGGATAGATAGGAACTATCTTAAAGCCATGCTCTTGAAGGTATTTTGCAACTCTGTTACTCGCCTTGCTCTCATCTGGAGAGAGCCCTATAACAGCTATAGTTTTAGTCATCTTAAAAATTTCTTGTATTTCATCTTTATTTGAATTTATTGTCGGGAATTCGCACTCCATGGTAAAACCTTTTTACTTTATTTAGGGCGATTATAGCGAAAAAGAGCTTATCAGATATAACTAAGATAGAAATGATTTGCTATCCAAAATAGATTCTAAGCCATCCAAGAACAATGATAGGACCTATTAAGTGCAATGACAAGTAGCGAAACAGCAAATGCGCAAATAGCCTCACTGGCCCATAATGTATGCCCTATTTTTTATTAATCTCTTTTACTATCTCTGTGATTCTCTGAATTCTATTCTCATCATTTGGGTGTGTTGAGAGAAACTCTGGCTTTAGAGCACCTTTGGCTTGTTTCATGTTTTGCCAAAAAATGATTGCTTCATTTATGTTGTACCCTGCTTTTTTCATTAAGTGAATCCCTATTTCATCGGCTTCATACTCATGACTTCTGCTGTAAGGAAGCATTATGCCTAGCTGTGTACCGTATCCATAAGCTGTATTAAACGCTGAACTGTACTCTGGAGCTGTTACTTTTATGAGGATATTTCCGAGATTTTGTACACCGCTTGAAATCTTATTATGGCTCATTCTCTCTGCTCCATGTCGCGCTAAGGCGTGAGCAATTTCGTGTGACATTACTGTTGCAAGCTGGTCATCGTTATGTGCTATAGAAAGGATGCCTGTGTAGACAACTACTTTGCCTCCTGGCATACAAAAAGCATTTACTTGCTTGTCCTCTACAAGATTAAATTCCCATACGAAATCTTTTTTATCGGCAGCGAGTGCTATTCTTTGCCCAATTCTTTTTACTCGCTCTGCCTCTTTTTTATCAGTGCTTATTTTTGCACTTGAGAGGAACTCTCTATACCCCTCTGCCCCCATTTTATTCTCTTGGCTTGGCGACATTAAAACTATTTGACTTCTATTTGTCACGGGTGTTGTGCCTACACAAGCTGTAAATAACAATGCGATAGTTATTAAAATTATCTTTTTCATAAAATCTCCTATTTTTGTATTTTATCAAAATATTTTTTTTATAAAGAGCTTTAGGTAGTTATATAAAATGCACTTTAGCTATAATTCGCTTCTACATTTAAGGATACAACTACCAATGAGCGAAAAAAGCATTAAACCAACTAAAAAATATTATGACTATATTAGTGTCGGTAACCGAACCAAGCAAACAGCATATTTTGTACAACAACATGACAAAAATAGGATATTTGAGGAGTTATTAAAAACTCTACAAAACATGCAAATTATTGTTCTTGTAAAGAGTAAGAGAAATGCTGATGAGATCATGAGACATCTAAATACCAAAGAAATTAAATCTATATCAGTTCATGGAAACCACAGAGTTGCTCAAATAGAAGATGCACAAAAATCGTTTAATTCTAAAGAGACAAAAATCTTAATAACTACAAATAGAATCTTAGAAACGCTAAAACTTGAGAGTATTCACGCAGTTGTAAATTACGATCTTCCTTTAGATGCGCCTGATTATTTTAAAGCTCTGCTTTTAGTTGATGAAATTGGTCAATCAATATCACTAATAGACCCAGAAGATGAGGGAATGTTAGCTACAATTGAGCTAATGGTGAAGTGTGAAATGGCTGAAGTTGAGATGGAACATTTTGAGCATACAGCCCGTAAAACAACAACTCCAAAAGAGAGAATAAACAAACCTCGTCACAAAAAAGTGGCGCAACGAGCTAAAAAAAAGGCTGATATAAAATCTAAATGGGTGCCAAGCAAATAAAGCAATTCTATCTAATCTAATCTATCAAAAGCTTCTCTTGTCCGATTCGATAAAGTGCAAAATCATACTTTAGAGGGTCGCTCTCATCAAACTCTCTAAGCTTAGCAGTTAGCTCGATTGCGGCTTCTAAGTCATAACTTTTTCTATTTAGTAATCCTAGCTTTTTTGAGACATTAAAAGTGTGTGTGTCTAGTGGGATAATAAGGTCACTTTTATCAACTCCACTCCACAACCCCATGTCAATATTGTCCTCTCTTACCATCCATCTAAGATACATCATCCAGCGCTTTAGAGCACCTGCGCCCTTTGTTTTTGTAGTTATTTGCGAGATTAAAAAATTATATCCCATAGATGAATGTGGATATATCTCTTGGAGAGCCTTTATAAGTGCATTTATCCCCTCTACAACATCTCTATTGTTGTCGTAACCACTCTTAAAAATATCTCTTAGTGTACTTTTTTCTTCTACTCTCTTAAGCGCTATAAACAGAGCTATAACATCCTCACTTTTTTGAAATCTATAATAATGGTTTTTTAGAGCCTCTTTTATCTCTTCGTCACTTTTTTTAAGCAGTTCAAAATCAAGAGAGTTTAAAAATTTTACAATCTGCTTAACATTTCCATACGCAAAGAGTGCGCAAATAAGCGATATAGTTGGGTCTTTGTAACGGTGCGCGACCATGATAGGGTCTAGTCGCTCTTCACAAACCTCGCCCTCGCAGTTGCGTTTTATAACTTCTAAATCTAGGAGTTTTTTAATATCAATATCACTCACTTCTTAAACCTCAAAAACATCATTAATTTTTTAAGCGTATGCTAACACAAAATATCAATAAGTTTTATAAGTTATTTCAATCTGCCCAAAATCTCCAAAGCCTCCATCTCAAACTTAGAAAATGCAAACCATTTTTTACCCAAATCTTTGAGACTTGCTCCGATATGATAAACTTCTTTGTTGTCGATTATCATAAATCTATCATGAGCGTTTTTAAACTCTTTTAACTCTATGTTTTTATATTGGGAACTATATTTTTGATAGTCAAGACGAAGTTGTTTTGAGATTGTTTGTGTATAAATTTTTATTTTTAAGTTCGTATATTTGCTAAAAAATGTAAAAACAGTGTCGTCTATATAGTTGTCTATCAGCACCACTTCACTTTTTGCACTACGAAACAAATCATTTATAAAGGCATACGCATCGTATATTTGCCCATCGAAAAAAATTCCTTTATCTGGTTTTTGCATTTTTTGTTCAAATGCATCAAAAAGTTTGTCAAAATTTTTATCATGAACGAATAATCTTTGTTCAATTCTTTCAAATCTCTCAAACATAACAATATTTTGAGAAACAAGTTTTCGCATATTTGCAAAAGTTCTTATGATAGATACCGTTATTTGTGAAGCAATCTTGCTTTTTAAGATAGTTGCCAACATATAAATACCCTGTTCGGTAAAAACTTTTGGATTTGTTCTTGTCTTAGAAAAATTTGCGGTCGAAAGTTTCGACCGCAAATTCTCAAACTCACTATCATTAAGTTCGAAATGAAAATCATCTAAAAATTTATCTTGATTGTTTCTTACAGCTTCGTTGATTCTCTTTGTCTCTACCTCGTAAAGCTCCGCTAAATCTCTATCAAGCATAACTTGAAGCCCTCTGATAGTGTGGATTTTGTCTTGCAGGTTTTGTTTATTTACAGTTTCTAACTTGTTCATTGTTCAGATTTCCAAGTGTTGATTTTGTACATAATACTAAAATAATTTATTTTTATTGAAAAGTATGTCATTTTGAAATATTTTTTTGTATGCATTCCAAACGAAGACGCTTGGAACGAGAAGTATCACTCACTTCTCAAACCTCAAAAATCGTATCGATTTTTTTCATAATCTCATCTGTTTTTATGAGTGCGTTTATGATGCGGTTGTAGTGTTTCAAATCACTTCTGCTTAGTTCTCGCCCTACTCTATCTTTGAGCCATTTTTGGGCTGGTTGATAGCCGCCTATGTAAAATTCCCATGCGATGAGAGGAATGTTTGAGATGGTTACTTCAGGGTTGATTTGCAGGGTAACTTTTTCATTTGCTACGATAAAATCTTTTTGATTTAGTTTATTTGTAATGAGCGGGTTTCCGTCATCTATCTCTATGATTCGTTCATTTAAGCTCTCATCTTCTAGCAAATGCAAGGCTCTGAGTTCAGTTCCACATGCCACCAATTGCCAAAAAGTGTCGGCATGTGGAAACGGTACACGAGGAAAATCTATCTTCAAAAACTCTTTGTAGGTTTCTATGTAATTTGGCGAGTGCAAAACTGCGTAGATATAATCTAGTATATCGATAGGTGCGAAAGTGGTTTTATCTTCTATTTTTTCATTTACAAATTTTAGATTCAATGCTTTTTCAATACTAGCAACTATTTCAAGATTTAGATTTGGCGAACGCTTGGTTTCTAGTGAGTTATTATCTGGGTAGAGGTAAAGAGGAAAAATACTTGTAATTTCGCTTGTTTTATTTGATACAAAAGAACTCTCAATAATTTTATTAGTAAGTAAAATATGTTGATATGTTTCACCTGATTTGAATTGCTTACAAAGTGATATTCCAATATTTTCACCCATCAAAAAATGCTTCATAACTTTTTCTCTTGCTCTTTCGATAAGTTTCGTATCATAATAAACGAACCTATCATCAAATGGGCGATAAGAAATTTTTTGAATCAAACTTTGATTAGCTTCGATTTTATAAAAATCTTCTACATTCTTTGTTAATTCTTCATTTGAGCTATTGACTAAAATTGCGTCTTTTGCTGTTACAATTCCAACATTACTTAAAGAAAAAAGCTCATTAACTGCAAATCCCTTATCATAAACTTTCTGCTCATCAAAATTTTTAGCCACAAAAAAATAGTTTGGAGCAATATTTGGCAACTCTTGAAATGAGATAGTTTTTAAAGAGTTGTTTGTTAAAAAGTCATACTTAAACTCTCGTTTTCCAAACAAATCATAATGAAACACTCTCCCAAGCTCATTTGCTTTTTTCTTCCCTGTTTTAATAAAAATCGTAATCGCAACACCTTGCATAATGTCAAAGACATTTTCATCTTTACTTCCATCAAGACAAACTTCTTTTTTCTTACTATTGCCATGTAAATCGATTGTATAAATCTTGTCATAAGTTTTGAGTAGATTCCAACGCATTCCACGAAAAGTAGGATTATCCAAAAACCCATGTGGATTGATAAACGCTAAAATCCCCTCACTATTTTTTTCTATATAGTGCTGTCCATAGCGTAAGAACTTTACATAATCATCATTAATCCATTTTGGATTTTTCTCTTTTAGTTTTTCTTTTCCCTCTGGCTCTTTTTTATAATCTTCCATGAGATTCATAATCCACTCGCCCTTATTGGAACTCTCTCCGCTATACGGCGGATTTCCCATCACAACCATCACGGGAGTCTCTTTTTTTACACGGTCTGCTTCTTTGCTTTCGTTTGCCAAATACGAACTAAAAAGTGTTCCCGCTTGTTCATGATGCTCTTCAAGAGAGTTTGTTAAAAAAACATTAAATCTTTTTTGATTAATCGGCTTGTATCCGCTCTCCATGAGAAGCAAATCAAGTTTTAGATGAGCCATCGCGTAACTTGCCATCAAAAGCTCAAAACCGTTGAGCCTTGGAATAAGGTCGTTTTCTACATAAGAGCTCCACGAGCCAAAAAAGTCTTTTTTTATAAACTTAATAGTCTCTGCCAAAAATGTTCCCGTTCCCGTTGCAGGGTCTAAAATCTGGACTTTGTGAACCTCTTTTTCTTTTTGTCTGAGCTTTCCACCTGCTGTTCTTCCAGCATCTAAATCATCTACGCTTATTTTGATTTTGGTGTCATCTGTTAAACCTTCTGGCAAATCAAACTCATCTTTGAGCACTTCATCACATGCCCGAACGATGAAATTTACAACCGCCTCGGGAGTGTACCAAACGCCCCTGCTTTTTCTAAGTGCGGGATTGTACTCCGCCAAAAATGTTTCATAAAAGTGGATTATCGGGTCGTTCATTCCGCTTTTTTGAAAAAAGCCCTCAAGAATTTTGGCAACATCCGTCGCTAAAAATACCTCTGCAAGAGAATCGATTATCCAAATAAGTCTGTCATCACAATCCGCTCCACTTATGTAGCTAAAAAGCCCTCTCAAAAAAGGGTTAGATTTTGGGATGAGATATTGCGCTTCTTGTCTTGAAAAGTCTTCCAAAGTCGTGTCATGAAGCCTTGCAGCAAACATTCCATAGGCTATGGTTTGCGCGTAAATATCGGCAAAAGAGCTTGGAGTTATGTCATGGATGAGATTGGCTTTAAAGATTTTCATCTCATTACGGAGTGAATTATTTGCATCACTCTCTTCATCGCTTAAAATAGCTTTTTCTATCACATTTTCAAGAAGTCGTGCCTTTCCTGCCATAAGTTTTGCAAGTTTTATAGGGCTTGTAATGCTTCGTGATACATGCGCGGTAAAGTTTAAAATGTTGTTTGTAAAAAGAGAGAAGTTTTTCTCTTGCGCAACTATCTTGCCATCTTCTATCTTAGCGATAGAAATTTTTTCTATCAACTCACCACTTCTATAAAACCAAAAATCCAAATAATCGGTAATAATGAGGTTGTCAAGTGCATTTTTATAACGCTCAAACTGCTCTTTATACTCTTTGCTATCAAGTGGCTTGTCAATGTCTTTAGCCTCGATGTAGCCGATTGGAATGTCTTTTTTTGTGATGCTGTAATCAGGCGCACCAACCTCTCTAATCCTTGCAGGTTCATTTGTGACAACTATATCTTTGTCGTTTATGATTTCATTTAAAAGATGCTGTAAATCGCCTCTATAACTATGTTCTCTTGCATTTCCAGTTTGAAAAAGTCTATTGACACTGTTAAGATAGTTTGTAATTGAAATCATTTAAACCCTTTTTTATTTTTAATGTAGATGATAGAGTTTTTTTCGCTCACTTGAACCTGCTATGTTTAATTGTTTTCTATATTTTGCGATAGTACGGCGTACCATTTGGACTTTGAATTTATCTTGGATAAGTTCTAAGAGCTTCATATCGCTTAGTGGTTTTTTTCTATTTTCACTCTTTACCAAATTTACCACAAACTCTTTTATCGCTGCGTTTGAGACATCTTCATCTATGGCAGTTGTAAAGAACTCTTTCATAGCGTAAACACCTCTATCACATGCGATATATTTGTTTGCAATAGCTCTTGATATGGTTGATGGGTTGTGTCCAAACTCATCTGCTAACGTCTTTAACGTGAGTGGCATAATAGCGCCACCTGTAAAAAACTCATACTGATACTCAACTATCATAAGCCCTACTTTGTAGAGTGTCGCTTTTCTCATATCAAGGGCATCAACTAAGCTTTTTGCCTCTTTGATTTTTTGTGAGATGTAATCATGCTCTACTGAGTAGTTCGTATCAATGGTTATGGTTGGGTAGTAGGCATCGTTTAGTTTTACCTCTATTGAGTCATCTTCATTAAAAAATATCATCAAATCTGGAATAACCTGTGCAGATTCCTCAAGATACTCAATAGCAGGAGGGTTTTTAAACGTAGTAAGAACTCGCATAACTTCAGAAAATCCAGCCTCATTTGAATAATCATAAATATTTGATATATCTTTTATAACTTTTATCGCCAAAGGATAGACTTCATCACTTATATCTGAGCTATCCAACTGAAACAAAAATGATTCAGAGAGTCCTTTAGCGCAAATACCGACTGGCTCGGCATGTGCGAAACGCAAACGTATCTTTTCAAACTCTTCTATCGTTATAGAATTATTTTCGCAAAACTCTTCACTATCGCCCTCATAATAGCCATTTTCATCAAGATTGCAAACTACAAAAGAGGCTATTTTTTGCGAAATTGGAGTTGGAAACAGTGGCGCTTCTATCTGCTCATCCAAAACATCATAGAGTGATTTTTTGACAAAAGTAAGCGCTTCTATCTGTTCAGTTCTTGTGTTGGCAACAGAACTGCTAACTATTTTTTTTGGAAGAAGTTTCTCAAAACTATCTTCAAATCCAGAACTTATCTCTATGATTGGATTTGCATCTACAAATGGAGACATAGCCTCGCCCAAATCGCTCAGACTTGAGTGCAAAATAGGTAACCAATTGCGTAAAGTATTTGATAATTTATGCTTATTTTCTACGCTTTGCGTCTGCCTTAATTGTGCCATGGTTATATAAGCCTCTTAAAGCTTAAACTCCTCGCCTAGATAGTGCGTTCTAACATCAGCATTTTTACCTATCTCATCACTTGTTCCACTCGCTAAAAGTGAGCCAGATTTTATAACATAAGCTCTGTCACAAACATCAAGCGTCTCACGAACATTATGATCAGTTATCAAAACACCGATTCCATAAGATACAAGCTGTTTTATAACTGTCTGGATATCCATAACTGCTATCGGGTCAACTCCAGCAAAAGGCTCATCAAGAAGCAGAAATTTAGGCTTATTTACAAGTGCTCGTGCTATCTCGACACGTCGACGCTCTCCACCGCTGAGGCTTACACCCTTACGGTAGCGAATAGGCTCAATGTTGAACATATCAAGAAGTTCTAGTATTCTTTTCTCTTGAGCTTCTTTATCTTTTATCTCTACCTCTGCGGCGATTAAAAGGTTCTCTTCAACACTTAAATCCTTAAAGATTGATGCCTCTTGTGGAAGGTAGCCTATACCCTTTAGTGCTCTTTGGTGCAGTGGCATTCCAGATAAATTCTCATCATCAAAATAGACCTCTCCGCCACTTGATTCTACAAGTCCGCAAATCATATAAAAAGTAGTTGTTTTTCCAGCTCCGTTTGGTCCTAAAAGCCCTACAACTTCGCCACTTTTAACCTCTAAGCTCATACCTTTTACTATCTCTAACTCTTTGATACTCTTTTTTAAATTTACAGCTCTTAATATATGCATAATTTATACTCTCTTTTATCGGTTGAAATTTTTTCTATATCTATACTCATCACATCAATTCCTGCTTCCATTAAAATTTCTATAATCTTCTCATCACCCCACTCAATAAAATGAAGGCCCTCTTTTTCAAGCTCTTCAAGCATCCCCAAAGATATAAAATGATCAAGTCCATGGTTATACATATCGTAATGAAATACATTTTTAGAGTATGCGTGTTGAAGTGAGAAAGTTGGTGATGTAACCTCTTCTTCAACCCCCAAATAAAGAGCCATCTTTTTGACAAATGTTGTTTTTCCAGCTGCTAAGTCACCTCGCAAGATAACTACACCACTCTTAAACTCTTTTGCTATATCTCTAACAATTGTATCTATTTCATTAAGTGATAAAGTGTATGTTTTCATAATTTATTTGATATTTCAATGATTTGTTTTAACTTTTCTTTGGCTTTTCCTGTTTTTATAGCACTTTGCGCTATCTCTAAGCCATCTTGAATATCACGAGCCAAACCATCAACTATTAAAGCAGAGGCTGTATTTAACATAACAATATCTCTTTGAGCGTCTGTCGCTTTATCATTAAAGATATTATGTAGTATGAGTGCATTATCTTTTGCTTCTCCGCCTATTATCGCCGCTAATGGGGCTTTTTTTATGCCGTACTCTTGAGGGTCGATTATAAACTCATGAACAACTCCGCTCTTTAACTGAGAAGCATACGTTATGTCACTTATACTTATCTCATCCATTCCCTCAGCAGAGCTAACAACCATAGTAGAAGTTGCACCATTTATGCGGAGTGCTTCTGCCATTTTGGAAACAAAAGATTTATGAAAAACACCAAGTAGAGATTTTTTAGTCTCTGCTGGATTTGTCAGAGGGCCAAGTATGTTAAAGATAGTTTTTTGAGGTATCTTTTTTCTAATTGGCATGATAAAATGCATAGCTGGATGGTGTGCTTGAGCAAACATAAAAGTAAATCCGCTCTCTTCTAAGAGCCTTGCGCTATCTTTTAGATTTAAGTCAAGTCTAACGCCTAGTTCTTCAAACATATCAGCACTTCCAGATTTTGAAGTAACAGATCTGCTTCCATGCTTTGCAACCATACTTCCACATGATGCACATAGGATGGCAACTGTTGATGAGATATTAAAACTTCCTATCTTATCGCCACCTGTTCCCACTATATCTATGACTTTAGAGCGAAGTTCATCTGAGATTGGTAGCTTGATAGCAAAAGAGCGCATAACTTCTGCAGCAGCAGCGATAACCTCTGTTTTAGTCTCTTCATCAAGCTTTATACTCAGTAAAAACTCAAGCATCTCATTATCGCTCATCTCATGCATAAAAAGCGCATTGAACGCTCTTTTTGCCTCCTCGTAACTCATACTACCTCCTCTATATACTCATCTTGAAGACTTTTTGGTGTTGATTTTGTAGTTGGTATTTTAAGAACTCTATATTTTTTTGAGGACTCTAAGTAATTTATAGTGATGATTGAGCCGACTTCAACATTTTTACTTGCTTTTGCAACCGTAGTACCAATTAAAACGACCCCGTTTGCTATCATGTCTTGTGAAACTGAGCGTCTTTTAGTTATATTTACCGCATTTAAAAATTTATCTATTCTCATTTAAAACACTGCCCTGATTTTTTCGTATATTGTAGAGTAATAAAACTGAAAAGAATGTAAGAAGTGGAACATTTTTTGCGTCAAAGTTCTTTTTTTATTTTTTATGTATAATAATACTCAACTTTCGCACATAGATTTTGATGTTTAATTTATCTACGAAAGCCCATAAATAGGCGCTTTTTAGTATAATTATGTTACCACTAACATCATTATAAAGGTCTATTTTATGGAACTTGCAAATTATATAGAAACTGCTATGAAAAGCATATTAAAGAATCCAATCCTTGAAGTGCTAATAGAGATAAAAATCACAAAAATACTCAAGCAGAGCAACTTCATTAAACGAAATGTCGGCTATCCACCATTTCAAATAATCTTACACTTCGTGTATATGCTTATCATGAATAAAAGACAGTCTACATTCATAAAAAAGAGCGATAGTGCATTTGGCAAAGACGCTTATTACCGATTTATCAAAGAGAGTCGTTACAACTGGCGAAAGTTTTTAATACTAAGCACTACTGCGCTTTTGCAAAGAATAAAACCTCTACATAAAAACGGTGAACATCGCTTGCTCATTATTGATGACACAGTCGAAGCTAAAAGTGGTAAACATATTGAAGGAAGCTGTAAATATATTTGGAGCAATAAAGAGCACAGAAGCATAAATGCGCTCAATATCGTATCTCTAAATTATGCAGATTCACATTCAACATTTCAACTTGATTTTTCCATCAAGATGAATGATAGTCGTCGAAAAGATATATCTGAATTCACTTCAACTGTTCATCATCGTAGTAATTCTCATAAGCGTAAAGTTGAATCTCTCAAAGGTAAAAACATTTTAGCTATTGAGATGCTTGAGAGAGCGTTAGAGCAAGGGGTAGATGCAGACTACCTACTTATAGACAGTTGGTACGCTAAACCAGACTTCATACATCAAGCTAATGAGCTTGGCATGCCAGTAATAGCAAGACTTCCAAATAATAAACTCATTTGGAACTTTAAGGGCAAACATAAAACTATGAATGCAATCTATGATAGTATGAAAAACTCTCGTCATAAACAGAGTGGCAAACATGGAAAAATATCTTATAAATATTTCGATGCAATTGTAGAACATGCTGTTCTAGGCAAAGTCAAGCTCGTATTTTTGCACACAGGTAAAGACTTGTTGGTTTTTATCTCAACTGATATTATCATTATAGGCAAAGAGATTCTAGCAACTTATAAAAAGAGATGGAATATTGAGCAAGGTTACAAAGATTTGCGAAACCTGTTTGGGTTTGGCAAAGAAGAGAATCGTATCTATGAATCACTAATTGCAAAAATAACTCTCTCAATGTTTGCCTACAACATTGTAAGCTATATCAATCGCATAAAACATGAGCCACAAACTCTAGGAGAATTATTTAGAGACTTAGAGTGTGAGCTTGAAACTCTTGCAATATCAATGCAACTCTTCATTCAAATACTGACAAAAATCTCTGAAATTGAAAATGTTGTCAAGGATAATAAAGATTTACTGACTATTCTCGCTGTACTCAACGCTTATACTCAAAAAGAGTTGGGTTTTATGTGCGAAAGCTGAGTAATAATAGTTAATCAATCAAAAATTTATATAATTGAGGCAAATATGAAAAACAGAAGAAGAGTTATAATCAAAAAAGCAATCATTATAGTCATTTTAGCAATTACTGTTTTACTACTTATTTTAGGAGTACAAAGTTCTGATTTTTCCAAACTAAAAAAATATGATGTTGCCGACAAATCACCAAGAGGTTTTATACAACAAATCGGTAGTTCTAAAAGTGACTCTATGTCCGTTTCAATAGTTGGTCAAAACGAGGTAAATTTAGGAGATTTCGTCTTTAATGTATCTGGAAATAAAAAACTTATAGCAAATATCTCAATTATCCACAAACCAAAAGATAACGTAACCTTTTTAGATAGCCCAAGAGATGAATTTAGACAAAAAGCTGCTCTGCTTAGAGATGCAACTATCGACGCAATGCTAGAGAGTAAAAATTTTGAGATGAATCTAAATAACAACAAAATAAGTCAAAATATCAAAAAAAAATTAAATCAAAATCTCAAAGACAGCACTGTTGAAGAGGTCTATTTCAACAAATTTATCGTTCAATAAAACATATCCTCAAAAGATATAAATCTGTGCTAATATATTGAAATAATGTGAAATATCCAAAATAAGGATGTAAAGTTATGGTTATTCATCTTAATAAAAAAATCTTTTGGTTAACCTCTACCCTTGTCATAATCTCAAATTCTATTTTAACTTTTCATACATACCAGCAAATTAATGAGCATATTCAAACAAGAGCATTATCAAAAGCTGAATCACTAAAAGAGTATTTTATATCTATGCGGTATGTTTATCATCAACAGTTTGTAGATAGCGGTATAGACCTAAATGACTCAACTGTAGGTTTTCTTCCAGCACATGCTTCAACTTCCATAAGCGATAAATTTTCAGAGATTTCAAAAGACAAAATATCTATCAGAAATGTTACAGACAGACCAAGAAATCCTAAAAATATGGCTGATAGCTTTGAGCTAAGAGCTATGGAGCAGTTTAAAAACAACCCAAAAATAAGCTCAATCATAGAAAAAGTAGTAGAGAACAAGAAAGAGGTGTTTCGATACACAGCCCCTCTTCTTATAGAGGGATACTGCCTATCGTGTCATGGGAAAAAAGAGGATGTTTATCCATACATAAGAGACAGATATGACTCTGCTTATGACTACAAGATAGGTGATGTAAGGGGAGTTACAAGTATTAAAATTCCTATAGAAAATTTAGAAAAGATAGTAGTAAACAACTTCTACAAAAGCACTTTTTTTAATTGGATCGTTATATCTATACTTCTTTTAGTAATCTACTTCTCTATTAAAAAAATAACAACTCAAGAGGTAGAACAAAAGATAGTTCTACAAGATGAAGTTAGAAAAAAAACAGCAACACTTGAGGAGCAAAAAGAGCAACTTGAAGTTGCAAATAAAACTCAAAAAGAGCTCTTCTCCATACTAAGAACAGTAGCTGACTGCAACCAGATACTAATCACAGCACAAGATATAGATGAACTAATCAAAAATACAGCCGAATCTATCTACTCAAACAGTGCTTTTTCTGCTGTTAAAATATTGACAATTGAAGATAATGAGCTAACCGTAAAAGCATCTCTTGGGCTTGATAAAGAGTTTGACATATATGAGATAGAGAGAGATGTTTTTAAAAGCAACAACTCTGTATCAATCAAAAACTTTAATGAAAAAATATCACCTCAGTGTCAATTAAATATGAAACAAAATGGTGTAACTGAGATATATATTGTTCCGCTTAGAAAAAATATTCACTCAAATGAGGCTATTGGTGTTCTTCGCATCTGCACAAAGAAAGAGTTTGGACTAAGCAAAGAGGAGCAAGATATGATAAACGAGCTCTCTGGCGATATTGGTTTTGCTATGAACTCATTTTATCAAAAAGATGCGATTATGAGACTCTCTTTTTATGACCAACTTACATTTCTTGCAAATCAAAAACTCTTTGAAACTCATCTCGAACAGTCTCTGCAAGAGAGCAGAAAAGAGCTTAAATATGGTGCTCTTTTATTTGTGGATTTAGATAATTTTAAAAACATAAATGACATTATGGACAAAACTGCTGGGGATGAGATTTTAAAAGAGATATCTAAGCGACTGATAAAAAAAGCTATAACTGCATCTCTTATAGCAAGACACAGCAGTGATAAATTTTTGATTCTTTTTGAAAATATATCAAAAGATGAGAAGCAGAGTGCAATGATAGTAAAAAACAGTGCGCTCTCTCTTCAAGAGACAATAACTGAGCCATTTCAAAATTCTATCTATCTTACTTGTAGTATCGGAATTACTCTATTTTTAGACAACACATCTGCAAACAAACTTCTAAATCAAGCAGAATATGCGATGAGAACAGCAAAAAGTGATGGGAAAAACACTATACGGTTTTATGATGAATCTCTTCAGATTATGACAAAGCAGAAATCTCAAATGCTCCAAAATCTAAAAGAGGCTATCAAAAAAAATGAGCTCTTCTTAAATTACCAAAAACAGTTCGACAAAGATAAAAAAGTAGTAGGTGTTGAAGCTCTTATAAGATGGAATCACCCATCTCTTGGCTTTATTTCACCAGCAGAGTTCATACCTCTTGCCGAAGAGTCTGGGATTATAAGAGAGATAGGAGCGTTTGTGCTAGAGAGTGCTACCGATATGCTACTGCTGTGGAGCAAAGAGAGCATCAAAAAAGAGTGGAGAATCTCTGTAAATGTAAGCCCTCTTCAGTTTAGAGAAAAGAACTTTGTCCATAACACAAAAGAGTTGCTAATTTCTAAAAATATAGACTCTTCAAAGCTGAGAATTGAGCTTACAGAGGGTGTGTTTATAGAAGATAAAGAAGAAGCAATAGATAAGATAAGAGAGTTAAAAAGATTTGGCATCACAACTTCCATAGATGATTTTGGGACAGGATACTCAAACTTGGGGTATCTAAAAAATCTACAAATTGATGAACTAAAAATAGACCAATCGTTTGTTTTTGGACTTAGCGAAAATAGCTCGGATGTAACGATTGTAAGAGCTATCATTATGCTTGGAGAAGAGTTTAGTTATGAAGTTATAGCTGAGGGAGTGGAGACGATAGAGCAATTTGAGATATTAAAAGAGCTTGGATGCAACTACTTTCAAGGCTACCTTTTGGCTAGACCTTGCAAAGCAGAAGATTTATAAATACTAAAATTGTGGTTGAAGAAATGGGATGACCTGTTTCTTACGACTAAGAACTCCATCTAACCACGCTTGATTGTCTTGAAGCTTAATGTTAAATGCAGATTCAACTTTACTCATATCATCACTAAGTGCTAAAAGCTGTGAACCCTCTTTCATAATGTCAGTTAAAAGAATAAGTATAGTATGAAGCCCATCCTCCTCTTTCATAAGTCTCATATCTGCAAAAAGTTCATCTATTCTGCTTTGTAACACTGAGATATCAACCATCTCAAGTTGTCCAACTCCAACTCTAGTTCCGTTCATATCAAAAGCTTTGTAATCTCTTGTGTTTAGATTTCTAGCACTAGCGCCATCAACCGCTGACTTAGCTATAAACATCTCCATAGCAAGAGCTTTATAATCCTCAATCCCACAAATAGCAGAGAGCTCTTTTACAGCTTTTGTGTCTGCTTTTGTACATGTAGGAGATTTAAAGATTACAGTATCGCTTAAAATAGCGCACATCATCATCCCTGCTATCTCTTTTGGAATTTCTATCTTGTGATAGTCATACATCTCTTTTACAATAGTGTTTGAGCACCCTATTGGACGAATCCAGCACTCAAGAGGTGTATCTGTTGTGATATCTCCTAGTTTATGGTGGTCTACTATTCCTAAAATAGTTGCCTCTTTTATATCTTGTGGCGCTTGTGCAAGGTCTGAAAAATCTATTAGATAAACGCTCTCACCAGCATAAGATGTTTTAAGTTCAGGTGCTTTTACTCCAAACTTTTCAAGTATAAACTCAGTCTCTGGAGAGATTTCGCCTTGACGTGTTGCTATACAATCCTCGCCTAGCTTATTCTTGAGATATGTTAAAGAGATAGCTCCAACGATTGAGTCAGAATCTGGGTTTGTGTGACCAAAAATATATGTTGACATATTGATAACCTTTAATTTTTTATGCAATTATACTAATATTTTTTTAGATATAAAACCTTGTGCTATAATCTCCTTATGAAACAAGAGATTATTTTATATCACAGCTTCATTTTACTTGGCTCTTTACTTATCTTTGTGGTGCTTCTTCACATGCTCTACCACAGACGCTCTCCAAGCGCTATCATCGCATGGATTCTCTCAATCATCGTTATGCCTTATGTGGCTCTGCCTCTTTACTTTATAATAGGTCTAAGAAAAAGAAAAAACAGATATAAAAAAGACCCGCTCTTGCTTGATAATCAAGATTTCAGCTCTCCTTTGGCAAATAAAAATTTTAGACTCTACACAGAGTCAACACAAGCATATAAAGTGCTTCTTGACTCTATAAATGAGGCAAAAAGCTCTATCTATATCAGTACTTTTATATTTGAGTACGATAAAACAACCAAAGAGATTATAGAGGCGTTGATATTACGTGCAAAAGATGGTGTAGAGATAAAGATACTTCTTGACTCCATAGGCTCTATATATCTCTATTTCACGCAATACAGACTTAAAAAATTAAGAGATTCTGGAGCTATAGTTGAGTTTTTTATGCCTATCTTTGAGATGCCACTTAGAAACTATATAAATCTCAGAAACCATAGAAAAATATATATTTTTGACAATCAAAAGGTTTTAAATACTGGAGGAAATATCTCAGATGAGTATCTTGGCAAAACATACTCAAAAAAGAGATGGCAAGAGATCATGTTTTTAGTTGAGGGCAAATCAGCTAGAGAGTACTTTGAGCTTTTTGCATCTGATTGGTTTTATGCCTCTAAAGAAAAGCTAAAACCGCTCAAGCAAGAGCCTCAAGGCGGTGATTTTATGCTTCATGTTGTTCCATCTGGACCAGATATGCAAAGAGATGTTTTCTATGAGATGCTTCTATGTAAAATCTATGAAGCAAAAGAGAAAATCTCTATAATCACTCCCTATTTTATACCAAACAGCTCTCTTATGGAAGCACTTATCATCTCAAAACACAGAGGCATAGAGATAACACTGATTACGCCAAAAGAGGCAAATCATATTATTATAAATCTATCCAGAGGCTCATATATGAGAGAGCTTGAAGAGAATGGTGTAAAAATCTATCTGCATCAAGGGGCTATGATTCATGCAAAAGCAATTATTTTTGACTCCTCGTCTGTTGTTCTTGGAAGCGCAAATTTTGACAATAGAAGCCTTTTTCTAAACTATGAAGTAGCTACTTTTATATACAACGATACAGTTATAAAAGAGGTACAAAACTGGAGCGATATGCTTATAAAAAGCTCTGCTATAGGGGCTAAAGATGTCTCTACAACCAGAAGAATCTTTGAAAATTTTATGCGAATTTTCTCTCCGCAACTTTAGAAGAGATAAAAATGTTTAAACCAAAAAGTATTATAAAATCTTTAAAACATCAAGAGATATCAATAGAGGAAGAGTTCACTATTCTCTGCTGGAATGTTGCAAAGTTAACTCTAAAGAGCTCTTTTAAAGATTTCGTAGATAAGCTTGTAAATGAGCATAAACTAGATATTTTACTCCTTCAAGAGGTTAAAAAAAATATCTCAAATGAGATAGAGCTTCATGACTACTCTTATGTACTCTCTCCAAATATAGAGACTAAAAAGCATATTTTTGGCGTTCTTAGCGCATTTAAATCCTCATGCGTAAATGAATTATCTCTTCTTAGTAAAAAGCAGGAGTTGCGTTATGCAACCCATAAAACAACTCTCATAACAAATCATAAAATCTCTAATGAGCAGACTCTTCTTATCGTAAACCTTCATGCTATAAATTTTGTAAAAAGCGGTGATTTCAAGCATGAACTAGATGAGATATATCTAAGCATAAAAAACCATCAAGGAGCTATGATAGTAGCGGGTGACTTTAACACATGGAATGCAAAGAGAGTTGCTTACTTAAGAGAATTTAGCCTATCACTAGAGCTAAAAGAGGTAAATTTTAACAATGAAAAAGATATCAAAAGAGTTTTTTCAAACAGACTCGATTATATCTTTTACAGAGGCGTTGAGCTTGTAAGTTCAAACGTTATCAACAGTAAAAAGATTTCAGACCACAACCCTATAATCGCAAAGTTTAAACTCTAGTTTATAAACTCAACAACTTCATCAAACGCTACTCTTAACTGCATTGATTATCTTGCTCCCATGCTGTGCTTGGGAGTATGTACATAAATTTATATTCTATTTTTATCTTGCTCCCATGCTGTGCTTGGGAGTATGTACATCAATTTATATTCTATTTTAGATGTATGCATTCCCAAGCTATAGCTTGGGAACGAGGAATCAATTTATATTCTATTTTTATCTTGCTCCCATGCTGTGCTTGGGAGTATGTACATCAATTTATATTTTGTATTACGTGTATGCATTCCCAAGCTATAGCTTGGGAACGAGGGACAACCCTATAATCGCAAAGTTTAAACTCTATCTTGCTCCCATGCTGTGCTTGGGAGTATGTACATCAATTTATATTCTATTTTAGATGTATGCATTCCCAAGCTATAGCTTGGGAACGAGGAAAGTTTAAACTCTAGTTTATAAACTCTACTACTTCATCAAACGCTACTCTTAACTGCGTTGATTGAGGGTTTATTCTGTACCCAAAAGGAAGAAGCAAAGCAATTTGATATTTACTAGTATCAAGATTTAATAGATTTTGCAGATTTTCTCTCTCAAATCCTTCTATAGGGCAACTATCTATCTTTAGTGTTGCTGCGCAAGTCATCATATTTGCAGCAGCTATATATGCCTGTCTTGAACTCCAACAGTAGATACTATCATCACTCAAAAGAGTATTTTCCAAATGTTTTGCATAAAGATTTACGTAAAAGTCAAATTTTTCTTGAGACATCTCTCTTCTTTTAAATCTTTTTTGTACTACACCTGATTCTACTCTCAGGCTCTCAATTGCGCTTAGGATTATGACTAAATGTGAGCATGAAGTTATCTGAGGCTGATCCCAACAATATGGTCTAATCCTTGCCTTTAGCTCCTCATTTGTAATAACCAAAAATTTCCACGGCTCCATACCAAAAGATGATGGCGACTTTCTACCAGCTTCTAAAATCTCTCTAATATCCGCATCACTTATCTTTTTGTCTTCATCAAAAAGCTTACATGCGTGTCTAAAATCCATAGCATCCATAAATGTATTGTTCATCTTTTACCTCTCTTTATTTTATAAGATTATATACTTCCAAACCTAATAAACCAACCAATGGAGCTATGTATGGATAATTTTGCACTTATATTTAGCGCTATCTTTATAGGCTATATAATTGGCAAAAAAGAGATATTTGCAGCAAATACACCACTTATCTTAAACCAATTTATCCTCTATATCTCGGCTCCTGCACTCGTTTTGCTTAAAGTTCCACAACTCACTCTCTCACTTGAAGTTCTTATCCCTGTTTTTATCGCATGGGTTGTATTAACTGCAAGTGCTGTTGCTATTTTTTATCTATCAAAACTATTTAAATTTTCAAAAGAGGTAACTGGCTCTTTGATGCTTGTGGGTGTTCTTGGAAACACAACATATCTTGGAATTCCTATCATAGAAGCCTATTTTGGCAGTGATGCACTTGGATATGTGCTTATGTATGATCAACTAGGTACATTTATAGCCCTCTCTACTTATGGAACTTTTGTCTCTGTTTATTACTCAAGTACAAGTAAAGTTGACAAGAGAGCACTTTTTATAAAAATGCTATCTTTTCCCCCTTTTATAGCTCTGCTCCTTGCTTTTTTGTTAATGGGAATCTCTTTTCATCCAGTTATTTCAAGTGTGCTCTCATCTTTGGCGAGTACAATAGTTCCTCTGGCACTTGTAGCAGTTGGGCTTCAACTAAAGTTTAAACTCCCATCACATGAGCTAAAACCATTTGGTGTGGCACTTGGTGTAAAACTACTCTTTGCTCCACTTGTTGCAATCTTGATTTGTGCTATCTTAGGCTGGGATTCTATGGCAGCAAAAGTCTCAATCATGGAGTCATCCATGGCACCCATGATAACAGCGGCCGCCATCGCTTCCATGGCTGGACTTGCTCCAAGACTTAGCTCTGCAATTGTTGGTTATGGAATTTTAATCTCCTTTGTAACTACATGGCTTGTTTATAATATTATCATTTAGAGAGTTGAAATGGCTTCTCTCGCCAAAGGCAAAGCATTAGTGAGTAAATATACAAATTATATGAGATTTATTAGCAGGAGACGTTATGGAGTGTTATTGTAAAAGTAAAAAAGAGTTTAGTGAGTGCTGTGAGCCATTTCTAAGTGCCACTAAAAGTCCATTTTATGCGCTTGAACTGATGAGAAGCAGATACAGCGCTTATGTTTTAGGCGATGGTCATTACATAGTAAACAGTGCCTTAAAAGAGGCTCGTTATGAAGACGATATAGCTCTAATTGAAGAGTATGCTAGAAGTGTAAAATGGTTAGGTCTTGAGATAGTAAAAGCAGAAAAAAATATAGTTGAGTTCAAAGCCTACTATGAAGATAATGACGGATTACATGTACAACATGAGCGAAGCAACTTTATATTTAAGGATGGCATCTGGCTATACAAAGATGGAAAACTCTTTAACTCGAAAATAGAGCGCAACACCCTCTGTCCATGTCAAAGCGGTAAAAAATATAAAAAGTGCTGTGATAAGTGAAGAGTTTATTTATAAATGTTACTTTTTCCTTAATCTTTTTAGCTCTGTATAAAACTAAGAACAGAAGAAGCACTTTGAGATATTATTCAATAATCAATATCAAATAAGGAAATAGTATGTTTAAAGTTGTTGTAGAAAAAGAGTGTGGTTGTTTTATTAGAAGTGACCTAAAAAATGGAATTGAGTTGGAGTCTAAAGATGAAGCACTTATGAAATCAATTGAGATGAGAGATTTTATGAATAACGAATTTTGTGGAAAACATAATTTCAAAGTTCAAGAAGTTGAAAACAGTTTTGTAATAGCTATGAATGATTCAACAAGCAATGGCTGTTGTGGTGGCGGTTGTTCAAGCCACTAGTTCTATCGTTTCCAAGCTCTCAAGCTTGGAAACAGTTATAAAAAATTTTCTATATAGCTCTTAACTTCTTTAGCGTCTCCTCTAAAAGAGACCTTATCTGCGCGTTTTTGTATCTGATAGTCATACATAGGATCGTAATAGTATTCTAAAAGAAACCTAACCCACTCTCTATACCCATCATATGAACCACTTCTTTTTTGCTCATCTAAAGCGCTCTCAAATATAGCAGATACTTTTGTGTATTTTTCATTTCCTAAGCGTCTCGTTATTCTACTCATAGCATTTTGTATGTTTTGACTCCACTCTTTGAGCGCATCATCAAAACCAGCTTCTATATAAGCCTCTTGAGCTTGGACTACATACTCATCAAGTGTTATATCTACTCTCTCTTGCATTTTTGTCTCAAGTATAACCAGCGGTGCATTTATAGCTGTTGTAACGAGATTTTCTGGCATAAAAGCGTTGCCTATATGTTTTCCCTCATCTTCAAAAACAATAGTTTTAAAACCATCTTCAATTTTTTGTATTAGCTCATATGCTAAATTATTTTCAAAATCTATCTGCATTGGTTGGATACCAAATCTGCTTCCAAAAGATGAGCCTCTATGATTTGCCAAACCCTCTAAATCTATTGAGTTTTGCATTTTTTTAAGTACGATAGTCTTTCCAGAGCCTGTTCTTCCGCCAAGTACTATTGGTTTAAAGTGCTGTGTTGACTCTTTTATCTCATTTATAAGATAAGCTCTAAATGCCTTGTAGCCGCCCTTTAGGCGTACTATATCTCTGCCTCTCTCGCGCAACCACTCTTGAGAGATTCTTGAGCGCTGACCACCTCTGAAGCAGTAAAGCAAAGCAGAAGGATTAGCATCCATAAACGATATCCATGACTTTATACGTGCTTCTCTTATATCTGCACTAACTAAATTGTGCCCTAGCTCTACTGCTTTTGCATTGCCTTCATTTTTGTAGCATATTCCTATTTTATGGCGCTCTTCATCATTCATGATAGGCAGATTTACCGCGTTTAAAAAAGCCCCTTTTTTAAACTCTACGGGAGCACGAACATCAAGAAGTGGAGTTTTGTTTAGGACAATTGATTTAAAATCATCAAATAAAAGGCTCACTATAAAACTTCTACTAAATATTTGCCCCTTGGAGTTGTCTCACCAATTGGCTCAAGGTTCATTCCAAAAGTTTTAGCACTTTCGTAAAACTCCTCTACCCCATTTTTTTTCACAAAAATTAAAAGCCCACCTGAAGTTTGAGCATCACAAAGTATCTCTCTTTGCTCATCACTCATAGCGTTTATCTTGTGCCCATAACTCATAAAATTTTTGCGAGAACCACCAGGGATACACCCTTGTGCTCTATACTTTTCAACATTTTTTAGAAGTGGAACACTCTTAAAATATATCTTAGCACTTACATTACTAGCTTCACAAACTTCACTAAGATGCCCTAAAAGACCAAACCCTGTAACATCTGTCATAGTTAAAACGCTATCAAGTGCTGCAAATGTAGCCCCTGACTTATTTAACGTAACCATCGCTTCAACAGCTACATCAATATCTCCGTCTTCTATCTTTTTTTGTTTTTGCGCTGTAGTAAGTATTCCGATACCTATTGGTTTTGTGATAAATATATAACAATCATCCGTTGCAGAACTGTTTTTCATAAGATGTTTATTCTCAACTATACCAGTTACTGCAAGTCCAAAGATAGGCTCTGGAGAGTCTATTGAGTGTCCTCCTGCTAAAGGGATTCCGCTCTCCAAACATACTGCTCTACCGCCTTCGATAACCTCTTTTGCAACATCTGCAGAGAGTTTGTCGATAGGCCATCCAAAAATTGCGATAGCCATAAGCGGACGACCACCCATCGCGTAAATATCACTAAGTGCGTTTGTTGCAGCAATTCGTCCAAAAGTAAAAGCATCATCTACGATAGGCATAAAAAAATCTGTTGTAGATAGCACTGACTTGCCATCTCCCAAATCATACGCCGCGGCGTCATCTTTATGCTCATTTCCAACTAAAAGTTCTGGATATATAGGCATTTGCGTAGTTGTTTTTAAAATCTCATCAAGAAGCATCGGAGATATTTTACATCCGCACCCTGCCCCGTGACTATACTCTGTAAGTTTTATCTTTTTCACTATTGTCCTTGAATCTTATTATATTTTTTTATGAAGCAGAAGCTCTTTAGCTAAATACTCGCCAGTATAACTTCCTGTTTTTTTATACTCTTTAGCAACCTCTTCTGGGCTTCCCTCCGCTATAATCAAGCCGCCGCCACTTCCACCTTCTGGACCCATATCTATGATGTAGTCCGCATTTTTTATCATATCTAAGTTATGTTCTATAATCAAAACACTATTTCCAAGCTCTACAAACTTGTGTAAAACTCCTGTAAGCCTATCAACATCTGCGAAATGAAGCCCCGTTGTTGGCTCATCAAGGATATATAGCGTTTTGCCTGTATCTTTACGGCTTAACTCTTTGCTTAGTTTGATTCTTTGTGCCTCGCCGCCTGAGAGTGTTACTGCATTTTGTCCTAAGGTAATATAGCCAAGACCTACATCAACTAAAGTTGAGAGGATTTGGTTTAGTTTTGGTATCGCTTTAAAAAACTCATAAGCCTCTTCAACGCTCATGTTTAACACTTCTGAGATATTTTTACCTTTGTAGTAAACCTCTAGCGTCTGCTGATTATATCTTGTGCCATTACATGTATCGCACTTAACCATAATATCTGGCAAAAAGTGCATCTCTATCTTATTTTCGCCCTCTCCTTGACACTTCTCACATCGTCCGCCTCTAACATTGAAGCTAAATCTTGAGCTTGTATATCCTCTGATTTGCGCCTCTTTTGTCTGCTCAAAAAGATTTCTTATCTCATCCATTAGCCCTGTATATGTTGCTGGATTTGAGCGAGGAGTTCGTCCTATTGGGCTTTGGTCAAGATAGATTACTTTATCAACATGCTCAAGTCCGTTTATCTCAACTCCTGCAACTTTATTTACTTTTCTTGCATGATTTAAAAGCTCTCTTGCCGTTGGAAGAAGCGTTTGAAGCATAAGAGAACTCTTTCCACTTCCACTTACTCCTGTGATACATACAAAGTTATTTAGTGGAATTTTTGCACTTAAATTATTGATATTATTTAATGTAACATTTTTTATCTCTATATATTTTTCTTGAGCTCTTCTATAAAAATACTCTATCTTTTTTCTGCCATAAAGATAATCAGCTGTAAGTGTTTTAGCCTTTTTGAGC
This sequence comes from Sulfurimonas limnophila, assembly GCF_059705345.1. Lineage (NCBI taxonomy): Bacteria > Pseudomonadati > Campylobacterota > Epsilonproteobacteria > Campylobacterales > Sulfurimonadaceae > Sulfurimonas > Sulfurimonas limnophila. The sequence goes on along the minus strand of NZ_AP046127.1, from coordinate 1,091,876 downwards.
TTATCTAGTGTCCCTGCAAAAACGACCTCTCCGCCAAATTTTCCTGCACCTGCGCCAATATCTACTATAAAATCAGCATTTTCAATAGTCTCTTTATCATGTTCAACAACAATTACGCTGTTTCCCTTCTCTTGAAGGCTTCTAAGAGTTCGTATGAGCTTAAGAGTATCTCTCTCATGAAGCCCAATACTTGGCTCATCAAGGACATATAAAACACCAGTCAAACCGCTTCCTATTTGTGAAGCGATACGGATTCTTTGAGCTTCTCCGCCACTTATAGTTCTAGCATCACGACCAAGAGTTATGTAGCCAAGTCCAACATCAAACAAAAAGTACAATCTCTCTCTTATCTCATTTAAAATAGGAGCAGAGATTTGTGCACTTTGATCTGAAAAATAGTTAAAATTACTCTTCTCTTTAAACCACTCATAGCTTTTAGAGATTGGCATATCTAAAATATCTGCTATCCCTTTACCTGCGACTTTAACTGATAAAGACTCCTGTTTTAATCTATGTGATGAGCATATACTGCACTTTTTCTCGCTCATATAATCAGCCAACTCTTTTTCATCTTTAAACATATCGTACGCTATTTTTATGATTCCAGGCCAAACTCTCTTTACTTCATGACCTTTCCAAAGAAAGCTAACTTCATCTATCCCAGCATGTAAAATAGCTTTTTTCTGATGCTCTTCTAGCTCCAAATAAGGGATAGTTGTATCTATCTTGTTTTGCGCACAAAAGCCTTTTAAGAACGTAAAATAGTAGCCTTTGTTAAAGCCATAAATTATCTTTACAGCACCCTTTTCAACCGATAAATCTACATCTATAATCTTATCTTGATCAAGTGCGTAACGAAGCCCTAAACCATCGCACTCTCTACATGCACCTTTTGGTGAGTTAAAAGAGAAAGATAGCGGCTCTAAGGGCTCAAAACTAACCTTACAATCAAAACATGCGTTATGTTCGCTGTAGTGCATATGTGACCTATTTAGTCCAAGCTCTTCATGGTTTAGTATCTCTATCTCAAGCTCACCATAGCTCTCTTTTAAGGCTTTTTCAACGTCAGCTGCGATGCGCTCTTTATTCTCTTTATTTACTACTACTCTATCTATTACAACTTTTATAGTATGTTTTTTTGTTTTACTCAGCTCTATCTCTTCATCAAGTCGAACCATCACACCATCTATCATGGCACGAACATAACCTTTTTGTACAAGAGACTCTAAAACATCTGCATATGCACCTTTTTTCTCATTTACGATAGGAGCTAAAAGAACAAGTTTTGCACCCTCTGGTAGTTTTGCAACCTCTTTGATAATATCTGAAGCACTCATTTGAGAGATTGCTTTGCCACATTTATGGCAGTGTTGAATCCCAACACGAGCATAAAGAAGTCTTAGGTAGTCATATATCTCCGTGATTGTCCCAACTGTTGAGCGCGGGTTCTTACTTGTAGTTTTTTGATCAATCGCAATAGCAGGAGTAAGACCTTCTATCTTGTCAACATCAGGTTTTCCAACTCTGTCTAAAAACTGTCTTGCATAAGATGATAAAGACTCCATGTAACGTCTTTGCCCTTCTGCATATAGCGTATCAAAAGCTAGAGTTGATTTTCCGCTTCCGCTAAGACCCGTAAAGACTACAAGCTGATTTTTTGGTATCTCAAGCGATATATTTTTTAGATTATTTTCTCTCGCACCTACTATTTTTATAACATCTCTATTTTTCATATATAATTAATTTCCTCTAAAAAAGATTCTCTGTGCCAAATATAGTACTATTAAAAGATAAAAGAGCACTAATAGTTTTTTTTGTACAACCGCATCTACTTTCTCTTTAAGATGCACTCCAATATAAACACCAACAAATGAAGCCAAGCCTATAATCGTTCCGCTATAAAAATCTATCTCTCTGCTTATGGCATGTGATATTAAACCAGCAACGGATGAAAAAACTACAAAAAACAGCCCAGCTGATATAGCACGTTTTAGATCTACATGCAAAAACCCTACCAGTATCGGCACTAAAAGAATACTTCCGCCAACGCCAATTAGCATACTTAGTGTACCTAAGACAAATCCTATAAAAAATAAAACTGCTCTGCTTACATACTTTTGAGTCCTATGTTGCGTCGTCTTAAAAAATAGTCTAAGTAGCGCAAATGAAGCAAATAGCAAAAATATAATCTCTAAAACTCTATCATCTACACTAGAAGCAATAAAACCACTAAAAAACGCACCACAAAATCCACCGATTCCAATTATAAGCACCATTGGTACATCTAATGTTTTCTTTTTATTATTTAAATAGCTTCCATAGATTGAGCTAAAAACCATCTGCACTATTGAAATTCCAATAGCATCTTTTATTTGATGCCCTAAAAATAGAAGCAGAGGAACAAGAATAGTTCCGCCACCAATCCCAAAAAAACCAGATAGAGCACCAACACCAACACCTAAAAAGAGCAATTCAACCATTTTTTATAACTTTTTTTAGAAATTATATCATCTTCTCAAAATCAAAGTTATTACAACACACTAAACATAAGATAGTTTAATTTTACTTTGAGATTCAATCAAGTATAATCATCCCACTTAAGGGGCATTAATGTTAAATATCATAGTAGAGGCTTCTCAAAATTTTTGTACCCATCAAATCAGAGAGCCTTATAAAATAATTGAATATACAGAAAATATGAGAACAGTTATTGCTTATGTTGATATAACTATGAGCAGTGGAAAAAAGCATAGAGTTTTTATAGGTGCAACCCCAAATTTTGCCCAGAGAGTCACAGCACTTCTTTTAGAAGAAGATGATAGCGATGAAGAGACTCTAGTTGATATGGTGCTTGAACTCACAAACCTGATAGTTGGAAGCGCTAAAGTTCTTGCACAAAATATGCCTGAATATTCATATACAATGGCAACTCCTTACTTTGCAAAGATAGATGCTTTTGATATAGAGTATGATGAAGCAAAAACTATAAAAGTAGGAAATGATGAGATGATTATTGCTATCAAGGAAATATAATTGAAAAACAAAAGACGCACATATGGAGCAAAAGAAGAAGCTTTTAATCCAGAAACTGAGCTTTCATGGATGGATTATTCTGGTCTGTTGGATATGGAAGTTGAATTTATATCTGATTTAGGTGAAACAGAGTTAACGATAAGTGAAATACTACAGCTAAAAAAAGGCTCTATAATTGACCTTAAAAAACCAGCTGGAGAGAGCGTTGAATCATATGTAAACGGGCGTATTTTAGGAAGAGGAGAAGTCATGGTATATGAAAAAAATCTCGCAATTCGTATCAATGAAGTATTGGACTCGAGCGCTGTTTTATACCATCTCTCAAGAGAAAAAGCATGATTAAATTTTTACTACTTTTATCTATCCCTTTTTTACTAAGTGCATCAAAAATTTTGAGTTACAATATCTATGATAGAACAGATAGAGTAGATGTTATGATAACGTTTGACACTCCATATAATGGTGTTATAAAACAGAGCAATAGCAATTCTATCATTACTATAAAACTTGAAAATGCTTCAATAGAGTCCTCTAAAATCAAACAACTATCTTCAAAATACATTCGTTCAATTACTATAACTCCAATGGAAGAGTATACTCAAATTGTAGCTGAAATACCACCGTCTGTAGCCCTACAAGCTTCAAAAACATCTGACTCTTATGGACTTAGACTTCGCTTTGCAGCGCCAGAGATTTTACCACAAACAAATGTTGAGCAGAGAAGCGAGGTTTCAAAAGATGAGTTCGCTTCTCTTCCGACAAAAAAAGGTGATGATTTATCTCAAAGCTACTATATTGTTGTTTCAATCCTCATTCTTGGAATAGGAATACTCTTTTATATCAAAAAAAGAGTTGCGCTTCCACAAACAAAACAGAAACAAGCATCTTGGCTTTTTCAAGAAAACAGCAGTGAAGAAGAAGAGAAAAAAGAGTTTACAGCACCAACAAACCAATCAAATGTAACTATTAGATTTCAAAAAGCACTAAACAGTGATAACAGCGTAGTTATGCTTGACTATGGCGAACAGAGCTATCTTGTGCTTATGGGAAAAAGCAATATACTTTTAGACAAATTTTCAGACAACAAGCCAACAAATCAAAGTGAATTTGAAACTATCTTACAAAATAGACATAAAGAGCTTGATAACTTTTTAAATAATGATGATGATTATAAAGAATCACTGAGAATATATAAAGAAAAGGCAGCTTCAATCTCTTACGAGGTTTAATCCTCTAGCTGCGTCTTACCTTCTAAAAGATTTTTAATAGTAGCTAGATTTGCAACGCTTAGTTTATACTTCTCATCCATCATTTTACTAATATGATAAACTTCTGTAATTGTTATTCCGTACGGATCTTTTTTCTCTCTTATAACTTTAGAATTTTCATCATAAGAGTAAAGATATAAAACCTTACGTGCTTGTTGTATATAGTAAGTAAGCGTAATCTCATCTGAGTGCTTTTTCTCAATCGCAACAACTACACTTTGATTGTCCTTAAAACTACTATCAAGCCCAAGTTCATCTCTAAGCAGCGAAACATCAATATAGCCAATATAAAATTTATTATACAAATCATGGTATCTCTGAACTTTTTGGCTCATTAGAAAATTCATATCTATAACATATTTTTTATGACTTCTGATAGTTTTTGTAATCCATGAAATTGTATTGTAATATCTAAACGGATATAGCTTAAGTGAGTGAGCTTCAACCATCTTAGGTGATTTAACTCTCTTTTTTACTTGTAGTCTTCTACTGTCTGTATTTACAATATAATCAAGTACACCTTTAGCAGAAAACTCATTTGTTAACCAAACATTGCAGTAAGATGGTAGCTGTCTAACTCCAGTAGCACCCTCATTTAGAATAATTAGTGCCTTGACTTCATAGTTTGGAAAAATAAGCTCTAAAAGAGCTTTTTTCTTTCTAAGTCTTTTTCTTAATTTTAAAACTGATTTTACAAGCGTCATCTCAACAAAATAGAGTTCTCTGCTTTTTGTGATAAACATAGCGTCAAATTCGCTTATTTCTCTACTTTTTGTTCTATAAACAATCTGCTGTTTCTCGCTAATTGAGAGAGTATTTGCATGAGATTTTATTTTGTCTTGATGAAAACCTTTTAAGACAAACTTATCTATATCTTCATTTTCCACTGCATACATAAGAAGTTTTTCATAAATAAAGTTTTCAAAAACTTCACCCTCAAAAGAGCGATAAGAACTTAAATAGTGTTGATCTTCTTGATCGATTCCACGTCTGATTAAAGAGAGTAGATACTTTACATTATAATCATAATGCAGAAGATTATCCCCTATATCACTCTCGTCTAATGTTCTAATGGATTTGCTGATTTTTAACAAACTATCTCACTATTTTTTAAAAAATTTTCTATCAATTCTCTACACTCTTGAGGATTAGAGACATGGTTTATCTTATCTCTAAGAACTGAAGCCCCACGATATCCCTTTGAATAAGTATGCATATGCTTTCTAAACATAGCAACACCATGAGCACCATGAAATTCAATCATTTTATCAAAATGTTCCATTATTATGGCGCGTTTTATACTCTCATCAACATCTTTAGTGCCATGTTTTAACTGATGAAAAATCCAAGGAGCACCAACTGCACCTCTTCCTATCATAACACCATCAGCACCAGTATGCTCTAAAACCCACTCTGCTTTCTCGTATGAGTCGATATCACCATTTGCTATAACAGGAATTCGTATAGCTTCTTTAATCTCTCTTATCGCATCATAATCAACTGGTGCGTTAAATTTTCCAGCACGCGTTCTTCCATGAACAGCAATGAAATCTGCACCACTATCTTCAACTATTTTTGCAATATCAACATGGTTCTTTTTTTCAAATCCAAGTCTTATTTTTACACTTGTAAGATTTTTATTTGAAGTCTCTTTAATTGTTTTTATAATCTCACCCATAAGAGGCAGATTTAAAAGAAGAGAACTCCCACTTCCATGACTTACAATTTTAGGAACAGGACATCCGCAATTTAGATCAATAACATCTATGCCTTGCTGCTCATTTAGTATCTCTACAGCTCTTCTTATAACATCAACCTCTGCTCCTGCAATTTGTACAGAATAAGGATCCTCATTAGGACTTTTTTCTATCATACCTAATGTTTTTGATGAGCCGTGAACTAGGGCATTAGAGCTTAACATCTCGCTAACAGTAAGATCTGCACCAAACTTTTTAACTACACTTCTAAAAGGTAAATCTGTATATCCTGCGAGTGGTGCTAGAACATAAATTGGCTTATCAAAAGTAAGTTTTTTTTCAATCATTTGGTACTAAATAAAGATATTTATATTAAAGTGCTTGCCACACTCTTTAAGTGAACTATATGCTTTAAACTGTGCATAATCGCCATTTTGAGAAGCATCAAGTATCTCTTTAGCAGGAGTCAACATCTCTAAATCAAAAAGAGTAAATAGATAAGCTTCCATTGTTAATTCATTCTCATTACTTAATGTTTCAAAAAGCTTCATTCTTTGTTCAGGTAACATTGATTTTGATAGTTTTTTAGATGCTTCTATATACTCTTTTGATGAAAGCTTTAAATCTTTAAAAAGAGCAATTAAAGAGTCGTTTGAAATAACCAAAGTATTTACATCAGCATTTACTCTTGATAAAATCTCAAAAAGAGACTCTTTTGTAATTGCTTTTTTATACTTTTCAATCATATTGAGTGGTGCTTTTTTTACAAAATCAGTATAAACTTCTTTTTGTAAAGATATATCATATCTATTTTGAGAGCTTAAAATATCTTCAGCGCTAAGAACGCCCTTCTTATATCTGTTTCTATCATTTTGAATAACAAGTGCATTTGAAGATGAAAGCGAATGTTTTCTCAAATCAACAACTTCACCATTTTTAATACTGTTTATTAACGCAAGAACATCGTTTATCTTCTTATTTTCAACTTCAGCGTTAAGCTCTGCTGTTGGAAAGATAGTTGCATTATCAACCAAAGATCCTAAAAGTTTATATTTTTGTGTTTTAAATGAGTGAGAACGATTCTCTTTTCCAAGGTAAGCATCAACAATAGATTCAACCATTTTTTCATGATCTTTTTCATATTTACGAAGCTTCAGTATTCCCATAAGTGAATAAAAAAGCATATGAAGCAGACTTGCGATATATAAAATAATCATCGGTAAAACAACCAATATTGCAATCGATAGAGGAGGTAATACTAGTCCAAAAAGCTCAATACTTGCGCTGTCTTGTGTTATGAATGCGTAAACATACCACCCAACTACTACTATTAATATAAATGCTGCTACCGTATATTTTTTAAGATGCATAACTTTATTCCTTATTTAGATTTTTCTACTATTTCTCTACAATCAATGCAGTATATCGCATGAGGCTTAACTTTAAGTCGTTGAAAACCAATAGGATCTTCACACATTTCACATATGCCATAATCACCTGTTGAAATTTTTCCAAGCGTAACGTTTATCTCTTTTAGCTCTTGCTCTTGTTGATGAACAATTGCACTCTCAACCATTGAACTATTACCCACAGATGCATGATCGCCTTCATCATTTAACTCTAAAGAACTCAATTGAGTTAACTCTTCATTAACACCTTTAATATTTTTTATTATTTGTTCTTTTCTACTCTCAAGAATTTCTTTAAAATATTTTAACTCGCTCTCTTGCACTTATGTTCCTTGTTATTTATGATATGGATGATTACTTAAAATTGAAAAACCTCTATAAATCTGCTCAAGCAAAACTACTTTTGCAATTTTATGACTCATAGTAATATTCCCTAAACTTATGATAGAATGACCCTTTTTCAAGAACTCTTCTTCAAAGCCATAAGCACCGCCTATGAAAAATTTAATCGCAATTTTACCATCTAATAGCTTACTAAATTCATAACTATCGATTAATTTTCCATCTGGGTGCAATATAACATTAAAACTCTTAGCTATATGTGGCTCAAAAAGTTTTGAATAAGCCTCTTTTGAGGCCTCTGGTGAGATGGTGTGTGCTTTTGTTACATCTTTGTTAAAAAGTTCTACATCTTCTATCTTTGCAAAGCGAGAAATCATCTTCATAAGCTCTTTTGATAAAGGATCGTAAGTAGATTTCTCTCTTTTTGCAATTGATAAAATCTCTATATTCACTAAAGTAGTCCGCTTCCAATCACATGATAAGTGACGTGTACAAATTTATCACTCTCTCTAACTCCACCAATTGCAGCTACATAATGTTTTGATTGTGATGCAAGAGAGTCTAATTTTTCGCCAAGAACCGTTGTTACATCACTTTTTGTATCCGTATTTCTGTATGCGCCTAAACCAATATAGTTTAAATCCATCTTGTTTGCTTCTAAAATCTCTTTCTCATTGTGAGTTGAAATACCTAAAATCTTATCTTTTTTAATCACTTCTCTAATAATCTTAACTGCAACAAAAATATCTTCATCTATGGCTCTTAAATCTTCTTGCCCTACGTGAACGCCATCACAAAACTCTATGAGCTCATAAGCATCATTTACAATCAAAAAGCCATCATACATTTTTCTGATTTTTATCAGTTGTTGTTTTATAAATGTAATATCTGCATTTTTATTTCTGTATTGGATAATCTCTGCATTTTTTTCTTTAGCAATTGAGATAAAATCTTCAAGAGATAGACCTCTTTTATCTAAAAGGTCTTGATCACAAAGAGCATAAAGTCGCATTACGCAACTTTAAAAAGTGTTAGCATATCTGAGAGTGTTTTTTTAAGCTCATTTCTATTGACAATCATATCAATAGAGCCTTTTTCAAGTAAGAATTCTGCACGTTGGAAACCATCTGGTAAAGCTGAGCCAATTGTCTGCTCAATAACTCTCTGTCCAGCAAAGCCAACTAATGCTCCTGGTTCAGCTATAATAATATCTCCCAATGTTGCAAAAGAGGCACTAACTCCCCCCATAGTAGGGTCAGTTAAAACAGAGATATATAAAAGTTTATGTTGTGCTAGTTTTGCCAAAGCGGCTGAAGTTTTACTCATCTGAAGTAGAGAAAAAGTGCTCTCCTGCATTCTAGCTCCACCACTTGCACTAAGTATAATTAACCCTTGTCTCTTCTCAATAGCACGATCAACTGCACGAACAATTTTCTCACCTTCAACAGAACCAAGTGAACCGCCCATAAATGCAAAGTCAAATATAACTACTTGTGCACTTACTCCGTTCATTTTACACTCTCCGCTTACAACAGATGAGTTCTTTCCAGTTTTTGCGTATGCTTCTTCAAGTCTTTTTTTATAAGATATTTTATCTATAAAGTTTAGTGGATCAATAGGTTTTAAATTATCATCATACTCTACAAATGTACCATCATCTGCTAAGAGTTCTATTCTCTCTTTTACACCTATTCTGATGTGATAACCACATTTTGGACATACATGTTTTTGGTTTTCTACTTCTTTATAGTACATAAGCGACTGACATGATTTACACTTTACCCAGTGTGCTGGTGCTTCACTTTTAACAGGTTGGTTCTTATCTGTGTTTCTAGAAAAAATGCTAAGTAGATTCAAAAAGTATCCTTCAATATATAATGGCGGAAATTATATCAAAATAATACTTGTTTTCTGTAAAGTTTAAAAAATGAGGTGCTTCTATTTGTTACAAATTAGAGCAATTTTTTCTACATCTAACAAGACTAGATGTAGAAAAGTAACACTATTTTTTCAGAAGTACTTTTAGCATACTTCTTGCAGCTTCACGACCATCATAAGCAGCACTTACAACTAAATCTGCACCTCTATAACAATCACCACCTGCATAAATCCCAGCAGTGCTTGTTTCATGGGTATCTTCGTTAATAATAATCCCACCCCATTTATTTGTTTCTATTCCATTTTCTGCTAAAAATGATGGTACTTCTGGATCAAAACCTAAAGACATAATTACTACGTCTGCATTTACTCTATATTCGCTTCCTTTTATCTCTTCAATCTTCTGGCGTCCATTCTCATCTTTTGTACCTAAAGTTGTTTTTATCATCTCAATTGCTATTGCATTGCCTTTGTCATTCAAGACAATCTCTTTTGGTGATACAAAAAAAGTAAAATCAACACCCTCTTCCATCGCGTTTTTATACTCTTTTTGACTTCCTGGCATGTTGTGTGCATCACGACGGTATAGACATATTACGCTCTTTGCGCCTTCTCTCTTTGCAGTTCTAAGACAATCCATAGCAGTATCTCCGCCACCTACTACAACAACGTTTTTATCTTTAAAATCAAATTTTTTGTCATAATTAAGCTTAAAGTTTTTTTTCTGAATTGCAGTTAAATAGTCCATAGCTCTAAAAACATTTGGTGCTTTTTCTCCGTTAATAGAGGCTTTTTTAGCTTTTGTAGCACCTACTCCTATGAACATCGCATCATGCTTATTAGCTATCTCTTCAAAAGCAATATCTTTACCTACTTCGCACTCTAATACAAGCTCCATTCCAGCTTCTTTAAGATACTTTACACGGCGTTCTACTATCTTTTTATCAAGCTTAAAATTTGGGATTCCATAAGTTAAAAGCCCGCCCGCTCTATCACTTCTCTCATACATAGTTACAGCAACTCCAGAGCGCAAAAGATATGTTGCACACGAGAGTCCTGCTGGGCCACTTCCTATGATTGCTACTTTTTTATCAGTTGTAATTCCTGGAAAATCAGGTTTATACCCAGCCTTAAAGCCCTCTTCTGTAATATATGTTTCAACAGAGCCTATTGTTATAGCTCCATGTCCATCATTTAAAGTACAATCACCCTCACAAAGTCTGTCATGAGGACATACTCTTCCCATTACTTCAGGAAAAGGTGAAGGCTCATTTGAGAGTTTAAATGCAAACTCCAAATCTTTTTCACTTACAGCCTTTAGCCATTGAGGAACATAGTTATGCAGTGGGCATTTGTTCAAACAAAAAGGGTCTCCGCACTGGATACATCTCTCACTTTGAGTTGCCGCTTCATTACGGTCAAAAACTTCATAAATCTCGCCAAAATCTTTTGTTCTCTCAACGACTAATCTTTTTTTAGCTTCGATTCTTTCGATTGTTAAATACTCTTTCATGATTAATCTCCGATCTCTAAGTTCATAGGTAATTTAGTTAAATTTTTAGGTTTTACAAGCCAGAAGTTTCTTACTTCAACTCTAAAATTATCAAGAAGTTCTTTTGCTTTTTTACTTTGTGTCTCTGTAAAATAATCTTGTAAAAGTTTCTTTAGATAGTGTCTAGCTTCATCTCCATCATCAGTATCTATACGAACAGGCTCAACTAATTCACGATTTACATTCTCTATAAAAGTGTGATCAAAATCATATACAAAACTTATTCCGCCAGTCATTCCAGCACCAAAGTTTATACCAGTGCGTCCTAAAATAACAACAACACCGCCAGTCATATACTCACATGCGTTATCGCCAGTTCCCTCAACTATTGCTAGTGCACCTGAGTTACGAACTGCAAATCTCTCACCTACACTCCCAGAAATATAGAGTTTTCCACCTGTTGCTCCATAAAGACAAGTATTACCTCCAGCAGCAAACTCTTCACCTTGATTGAGAGAGTTGATAATTATTTTACCGCCATGCATACCTTTGCCAATATAATCATTTGCAACACCATTTAAGTATATAGATATTCCTGGAACTAAAAATGCGCCAAGTGCCTGACCTGATATTCCGCTAAGGTTTATGCGAATCGTATCACTTGCTAAGCCTTTATCTCCATAGTACTCTGCTATCTCACCACTAAGAAGTGCGCCAAAACTTCTATTTACGTTTGTAATCTCTCTTGTTATTCTAACTTTATTTTTAGGATGCTTGATTGAGCTCATAGCCTCATTTAAAACATTTTTTTCAAATGCGTTGTCATCAAATGTAGGATTAGAACTCTGCGTTGAGTGATTTACACCCTCTTCTTGATGAAGCACTGAACTAAAATCAAACTTTTTAGCAAAATCATTCTCTACAACTTTTAAAATATCACTTCTTCCAATCATCTCTTGCATAGTTTTAAATCCAAGTTGTGCCATGATAGAGCGAATATCTTCAGCTAAAAGTGTGAAGTAGTTTATAAGTTGATGAACATGCCCTTTAAAAAACTCTTGACGAAGCATCTCATTTTGTGTTGCGATACCAACTGTACACTTATTTACGTGGCAAATTCTAAGCATTTTACAGCCAACAATTGTTAAAACTCCTGTACCAAATGCGTAACTCTCAGCGCCTAGAAGTGCTGCTTTTATAACATCAAGACCTGTTTTTAATCCACCATCTGCTTGAAGTTCTACTAAACCTCTTAAGTTATTTGCTTTAAGTGCGTTATGTGCCTCGCTAAGCCCAAGTTCCCATGGATTTCCAGCAAATTTTATAGAAGTAAGCGGAGCCGCTCCAGTTCCGCCGTCACCGCCAGAGATAATAATTTTATCCGCATAAGCTTTTGCAACACCAGCTGCGATTGTCCCCACACCAATAGCTGAAACCAATTTTACAGCTACTTTTGCATTTGGGTTTACTTGTTTAACATCAAAAATCAGCTGCGCTAAATCCTCAATTGAGTAGATATCATGATGAGGAGGAGGCGAAATTAGTGTTACTCCAGGAACTGTATGACGCAGTTTTCCAATAAGAGGCGAAACCTTATGACCTGGAAGTTGACCACCTTCCCCAGGTTTTGCACCTTGTGCAACCTTTATCTGAATCTCTTCGGCACTTCTCAGATACGCGGCAGTTACACCAAATCGTCCACTTGCAACTTGCTTAATCTTTGAGTTTCTATCAGTTCCAAAACGTTCAGAGTCTTCCCCGCCCTCTCCTGAATTTGATTTAGCTCCTATTTGATTCATAGCCATAGCAATTGTCTCATGCGCTTCTGGAGAGATTGACCCCAAACTCATAGCAGCTGAAGCAAATCTCTTAAATATCTCCTCTTTTGGTTCAACTTCTGAAATATTAATAGCCGCTCTATCTGATTTAATATCAAAGAAATCACGAATAAATTTCAAACCCCTGCCATTTACTATATCTCTTAACTTATCATAATCTTTTTTTAAACCACTGTTTGCAGTTGCATGAATAGCATGGATTACTGATGGACCAAAATCATGATGTTCTGCTCCATTATAAAACTTATAATACCCACCAATATTTAGAGGGAAAATTCTATTAAATCCGCTATCTTCAAAAGCATCCTTATGATACTTTGCAATTCTCTCGTCTATATCGTCGTAACATAGTCCATTGAGTGCTGAATTTGAAGTTTCAAAACACTCTTTTACTATTTCACGACTTAGTCCCATTACATCAAAAAGACCTGCATTTCTATATGATGCAACTGTTGCGATTCCCATTTTGGACATTATTTTCAATATACCAGCATTTAAAGAGCTATGAACCGCCTTTAGAGCTGTATTACAGTCTATCTTAATTACATTTGATCTATTTGCATGTTCTACAACACTCTCTGCTAAAAGCTTTGGATGAATAGCATTAACACCATATCCAAGAAGAACTGCTGCACTATGAGAGTCATAAACTTCACCTGTTACTGCGACCATAGATGCTAAGTGACGAACTTTTGCCTTTAAAAGCGCAATATTTAAACGTCCAATTACCATAGCCATTGGTATAACTCTTTTTGTCTTACTAAACTCAAAATCATCTAAGATTATGATTCTTGTTCCCTCATTTTTAACAGAAGAGACAATAGTTTCAACTAAAGTATCAAGCGATTTTCTAAGCCCTGATTCATAAGCAGTTGAGAATGTTTTGTTACGATAAAAATCTTGATAACTTGGTGATTTTTTATCTCCAAATGATTTTAATATAACTAACTTTTCACTTGTAATAATTGGAGAGATAGACTTAAGGCGATGAGCATGGAAAGGAACTTCATCTAGTATATTGTGAACTTCTCCAAAGCCTGTATTTAGACTCATTACAACCTTTTCTCTAATTGGATCAATAGGAGGATTTGTTACTTGTGCAAACTTTTGTTTAAAAAAGTCACTAAAAGCTCTTTGTTTATTGGAAAATGCAGCTAGAGGAGTGTCATCACCCATAGATCCAACGGCTTCTTTACCCTCAAGCATCATAGGTTCTATGACTTGTTCTATCACTTCATGAGTAATGTTAAAATATCTCTGTCTTGCAATTAGCTCTTCTTTAGTATATTTTGGTTCCGACATATACTGATCTACAACATGTTCTTGAAGATAAATCATATGTTCATTCAACCACTTCATATATGGGTTTGAACTCTTTAAATAATCATTAATTTCACTATTTTTAAATATTTTTCCAAACTTTAAATCAAGCCCTATCATCTCGCCAGATTGTAGGCGACCTCTCTCTTTGATGTTTTCTGGTGCGATATCTACAACACCATATTCACTTGCTATTAAAAGCGTATCATCTTTTGTAATAACATATTTTGAAGGGCGAAGTCCATTTCTATCTAAAACACATCCTACATATCTTCCATCTGTAACAGAAAATGCAGCTGGACCATCCCATGCTTCAAAAACAGTAGAGTGAAATTCATAAAACGCACGAAGTTCTGGATCCATATGTGGAGCATTTTGCCAAGCAGCTGGAATAACTGCGCGAACTGCTTTGAAAAAATCCATACCATTTACAAGCAAAAATTCAAAAAAGTTATCTGCTGAAGCACTATCAGAAGATCTTGGTTGTAAAATAGGCAATATCCTCTGTATCTCTTCGCTTGTAAATACTTCACTTTTAATTGATTCTGATTTTATTTCAACATTAAAACGGTTTCCCTCTACAGAGTTGATTTCACCGTTGTGCGCAACAGCACGAAAAGGTTGAGCTAGTTTCCACTCTGGAAGTGTATTTGTTGAGAATCTTTGATGAAAGAGTGAAAAAGAGATTTTAAAACTCTCGTCTTGTAGATCCTTATAAAACTCTTTTATATGTGTAGGCATAACTAGCCCTTTATATGAAAGAACCTTTGAGCTCATAGAAGCTATATAAAAATTTCTATCATCTTCTAATTTATGCTCACTCTCTTTGCGAGAGAGATAAAGAAGTGCTTCAAATCTATTTGTAGCCATTATTGAATTTGGAGTTATATATAATTGAACGATATTTGGTAAAGTAGCAAGAGCTTGTTCTCCTAGAGCATTAATATCTATAGGAACATCTCTTCTTAGAACAACTTTTAAATCATTGTTTGTACAAACTTCTTCTACAATAGATAGGTTTTTAATATCTTTTGTAAAGATAGAAGCGATTGCAAACTGTGCTGGAAGTTCAATCCCGCTTTTCGAGGCCTCTTTGCGAAGAAACTCTTCAGGTAAGGAGAGAAGCAGTCCGCTTCCATCACCAGTTTTTCCATCAGCTGCAACAGCACCACGGTGCATCATTCTCTCTAACGCAGTTATCGCATCATCTAAAATTTTATGAGACGCCTTGTTTTTAATGTTTGCAACAAGACCAAATCCACAATTATCTTTAAATGATCTTAATAAATCATGATATTCAACCATACTAACTCCTAAATCTTGCTTTTTTTGTAATTTTCTACAAATTTAATCTCTTTTTAAAGAAACTTGTTCTATTTAGAGATAAGAGTTGCATTATACAATCTAAAGGTTTAAAAAATTATAATAACAGAATGATTTTTTGATAAAAATATAAATTTGAGTAAAAAAGAAGCGAAACTATGCAGGGGTTTATTCTAGCGTTAAATAGGGTCAAAGATGAAAATCTTATTGTCACAATCTTATCAAGAGAGAGCTTAGATACTCTTTATAGATTCTATGGCGCTAGACATGGCGTAATAAATATGGGCTTTAAAATAGACTATGAAAAAGAGCCATCTTCTAAAGCAACAATACATAGATTAAAAGATGTTATTCATATAGGCTTTAAATGGATAAATGATTATAAACTGCTAAAACTTTGGCAAGATTTTTGCGCTCTTTTTTATAAGCACTTAAAAGATGCTGAGCAACTTGACTCATTCTATTTTGAGCTGTTAGAAAATGCTTCACAAAACTGGAACAGACAAAACCCAAAGAGAGTAGCAATTGAGTCATATGTAAAATTACTTGAACATGAAGGTAGGCTACATAAAGAGTTTGAGTGTTTTTTATGTTCTGGACATATTGACGAGGATGAAATTTCACTGCTACGTGCTTATTTACCAACACACAAAAGCTGTGCTCATACACACGCAATAAAGAAAAGCGCAATAAATGAACTTTTTGAGAATCACTCTGCTCTTTTTTTAAGTGATAATGATGTTGATATGCTATGGCATACACTTTTAGAAGGGCTTTTAAGCTAAATAAAAATATTGTTATGTTAAACTAAAATTCTATAATTTAAATATGGAGTTATTAAATGTTATCTACTATTAAATCTCGTATTCTAATCACTATCTTACTCTTTGGCGCACTCTCTGTTGGCTTGATGTATGCATATATATCTTACACCTTCAATGACTTTTCAAACAAAACTGCAAATAAGTCTCTTGATATGCTAAGCCAATCAATATTTCAGACTGTTACGCAAAGTATGTTAGCAGGAGACCCAAAAGTTGTTCAAAATACTATACAACAAGCAAAAAAAATTCATGGAATTGAGTCGCTCGATGTTTCAAAATCAGAGCTAACTCTTGAGCTTTATTCTTCAGAGAATGAAACATTTACAAATGATATGATGGTAAAAGAGGTTTTAACTACTAAAAAGCCAAAAACTATTGAAAAGGCAAGTGACTCTCACCACACTATACAGCTATTAAGCCCTATGATAGCAGAACAAAACTGTATTGCATGTCATGCAAATGCAAATGAGGGAGATGTTCTTGGGGTTATGAATCTTGTAGTATCTCTTGACGCAAATGATAAAGATATTGAAGGCACAAAAAATATTTTGCTTATAACGCTTAGTACCGTTTTTCTTATATTTATACTAATTATAAATACTTTTTTTAAAAAAGAGGTAATCGCCCCAATTGATGAGCTAAGAAAAAGAATAAGAGAGCTTGTTGATGGTGATAGAGATTTAACTAGACGTATTGAAGTTTTACGCAAAAATGAGTTTGCGGCTTCTGCTTATGCCGTAAATGATTTTGTTAAAACTGTTCAAGAGACTGTAAATGAAGTTAAAAATTTAGGTCATCAAAATGTATCTATTGCAGACAAAATAACAAAATCTTCATCTTCCATATTTACAACTATACAAGAAGAAAGTGCTATCGTTTTAGAGACTACACATAAAAGCAAATCTATCAAAGAAATCTTAGATAACTCTATATTAGTTGCTAGAGAGACTCAGGAAAAGGTTGCAAAAGCAGATAAAAATCTGGAGTCTTCAAGAGAGGCACTTAGTGAACTAGTACATGAAGTAGATACGTTTATAGAGATAGAAAATGACTTATCTCTTAAATTACTTGGTTTAAAACAAGATGCTGATCAAGTTAAGAGCGTTTTACTTGTAATTAAAGATATAGCTGAGCAGACTAATCTTTTAGCTCTTAATGCTGCCATTGAAGCAGCTCGTGCTGGTGAGCATGGCAGAGGGTTTGCCGTTGTCGCTGATGAAGTACGTAAACTTGCAGAGAGAACTCAAAAGTCGCTCTCAGAGATAGAGATAAGTGTGAGCACAATTGTTCAATCAATCAATGATGTTAGTGATAAGATGCATGAAAATGCAAAAGGGATGGAAAAGCTTACAAATATATCTCAAGATGTGGAAGAAAAGATTAATGATACATCTTATGAGATGAAAAACTCTCTAGATGTTGCAAAACGTTCAGTACAAGACTCTGAGATAATAGTAAAACATACAGATGAGATAATTAAAAAAATCAATGAGATAAGTAATCACTCATCATTAAACAAAGAGAGAGTTATAGATATTACAGAAGAGTCAAAACGTCTCTTAGAAGTTGCAAACTCTCTTGAATCAAGAATAAACGAGTTTAAAAGCTAAGAGGCCTTAAGCCTTTTTAGCTACAAGCGATGCAACTTTAGTTCTCTCGCCTCTTAGATTAGTATCAATCTTCTCTTCATAATAAATTACATCAAGCCCTATAAACGAGTGCAATAGCTCATTTTTTCTAAGAAGATAATCAAGGTTAGTTGTTGGCATATTAAAGTCACCATGAGCCACTATAAACGTCTCAAACACTAACAATCCACCACTCTTGAGTGAATCTTTCATTTGAGAAACAAGACGGCGGTTTAGATAGTTTACATTTACAATCAAATCATATTTGTTTGGGGTTAAATTGTATTTATCTAAATCAGTATCTATCTTTTTTATCATTGAACTGTTTTTTACAGCTTTAAGAGCATAATCAGATATATCAACAGCGTCAACATTAAAACCTTTATCAGCTAAATAATGTGTGTTCCTGCCTGTTCCACATGCCACATCTATCGCTTGTCCAACTTTTGCATGTTCAATATATTGCTCAAGTAGTGGAGATACACTCTGAGGCATAGGATTTTCTAAATATCTCTCGTTCCATCTAGCTTTATCTTCTTGCATATATTTTTCCTTTTATGATAGTCTATTTCTATAATCTTGATATCCAAACTCTTTGATAACATCAAGAGTTTTATCCTCTCTTAGTATAACCAATGAGGGTAACTTTATACCGTTGAATGTCGTGTTTTTTACAAAAGTGTAATGAATTTGATCTTCAAATATAACTTTATCGCCTACTTGCAACGGCTCATCAAAAGAGTAATCACCCATAATATCTCCTGCTAAACAGGTATTTCCACCAAAACGGTATCTATATTTTTTCTCTCCAGCCTCACCGCTTCCTCTAACCATAGCTCGATATGGCATTGCTAAAGTATCTGGCATGTGAGCCTCTGCTGAAGTGTCTAAAATAGCTATATCCATGCCGTTGTGAACAATATCCAAAACAGTGCTTACTAAAACTCCTGTTTGCCACCCAACTGCTTCCCCAGGTTCCAAATAGACATCGACACCATATTTGGCTCTAAAATTTTTTATTAAATTTATAAGCTTCTCTACGTCATAACCTTTTTTTGTTATGTGGTGTCCACCGCCAAAGTTTATATATTTCATACCTTTAAAATATTTAGAAAACTTCTCTTCAAAAGCTACTAAAACATCTTCTAAGGCATCAACATCTTGCTCACAAAGTGCATGGAAGTTAAGCCCATCGATATGCTCTAAAACTCTCTCATCAAAATTTGCCAAAGTTGTCCCAAGTCGGCTATAGATTCCACAAGGATTGTATATATCTTTTGGAGATGATGACTGCTCTGGATTTATTCTAAGTGATAGGCTGATTTTAGGATTTATCTCCTTGACTCGCTTTGAGTATTTAAAGAGTTGAGATGGCGAGTTAAATACTATATGGTCAGATATTTTAGCTATCTCATCTATCTCTTCATCTTTGAAAGCTGGAGAGTACGTATGAACTTCAAGATTTTTATCATCTTGTGCAAACTCTTCTCTAGCTAAAAGTGCTTCATGTAGTCCGCTCGATGTGCAACCTTTTAAGTACTGTTTTACAAGAGGAAAGGTACTCCACATTGCAAAGCCTTTAAGCGCCAAAATAACTTTAGCCCCACTCTCTTGTTGCACATAATTTAGTATTTTTAAGTTGTTTCTTAAAAGGGACTCATCACACATGTAATATGGTGTTTTTAACTCTTCTATTTTTTTCATATCTCTACACTTTTTATGTTTTTTTTATAAGTCTATTTACTAAAATTTGATTATATTTTTCTTTGATTCTAAGCGCAATCTTTTTAAAGTGTTCTCTATCTAGTCCCATGTTATCAACTATTTCACACGCCTCTTCAATAGAATCTGGCGTCAAAATATGTTTTGTATTTATAGCCACTCTGACTGCATCAAGTGAGTCAATATATGATTTTACTTTTGGGCTTGGATCTGTTTCAAAATCAAGGCCTTTTAAGATTTCAACATAAAGAGGCTCTAGCTTCCAATACTCAAAGAGTGTTGCCGTTAGATAGTAAGTTGTAGTTCCAAGCAAACTATGCTCAAATTCAGCAACATTTTTTGTCTTTTTGTATCCATTTGAAAACTGTTTTATATAACTACTCTTCATTACCTCTTTTGAGAGGACAAGCTTTCCAGTCTCCATAATAAGTGCCAATGGAGCCATAAATTGGGCATGTCTTACATCGACTTTCGAATACCACTGCATCATAAGCGTACTTTGAAGATGACAAATATCATTAAATTTTTTATTATCTACTCCAAATATCTCAGTATCAGCTTTGAGTTGTTCTGCTATTGCATACTTTAAAACCAAACCATAAACTTCATCCGTACCAAAGAGGGTCACCGCTTGTGCGACTGAAGCTATTTTTCTTGAAAATTTATATACTGGCGCATTAATCATCTTTAAGATATTTGCGGTTAATGCCGCATCATCTTCTATCACTTTTACAAGTCTTATAATATCAATATTTTGAGAGCCACAGTTGTATATCTGCTGTATCATAAACGGTGTGTTTGAGAGTGGAGGCAGAGACTCAATATCTGATATTATATGCTTAAAAGTCATCTAAATTTCTAGCTCTTTAACTTGCCAAGGCAGTCCACTTATGTTCATCTCATCCATAAACGGGTCTGGATTCATCTGTTCCATATTGAACACGCCAACCCCGCTCCAGACACCCTTCAACATAAGTTTTGCACCAATCATAGCGGGAACGCCTGTTGTGTATGATACACCTTGTGAGTTTGTCTCAGCAAAGCAATCTTCATGCTCTTTTACTTGGTAGATATAGATTTTTCTCTTTTTGCCATCTTTTAAGCCCTCTGCAACAATACCTATATTTGTTTTACCTTTTGTACGAGCACCAAGAGATGCAGGGTCTGGCAGAAGTGTCTTTAAGAACTCAATAGGAGTTATCATCATCCCTTTATGCTCAACGGGCTCGATTCCTAACATTCCGACATTTTGAAGAACTTCCATATGTTTTATATAACTCTGTCCAAATGTCATAAAAAATCTGATTCTCTTTAGACCTTTTATATTTTGAACAAGGGATTCCATCTCTTCATGGTAGAGAAGATAACTATCCTTTGGACCAACTTCAGGATAATCCCAAACCTGCATAATTTCAAGAGGCTTTGTCTCTATCCACTCTCCATTTTCCCAATATCTGCCATTTGCGCTAACTTCTCTTAGGTTTATTTCTGGATTAAAGTTCGTTGCAAAAGCGTACCCGTGATCCCCTGCATTACAGTCCAAAATATCAATAGTATGAATCTCATCAAAGTAGTGTTTTTGAGCATAAGCACAAAATACGTTTGTTGCCCCTGGGTCAAATCCGCTTCCCAAAAGTCCCATGATTCCAGCTTCTTTAAACTTCTCATCTCTTGCCCATTGAAGTTTATACTCAAACTTAGCCTCATCTGGATGTTCGTAATTTGCAGTATCTAAATATGGTGTTTTAGTAGCGATACAAGCATCCATAATAGTTAAATCTTGGTATGGAAGAGCAACATTTATAACAATGCTTGGCTTACATGAGTTTATAAGTTTTATAACTTCTTCTGTACTATCAGCATCTACTGAAGCTACCTCAATATCTGCGTTTGGCAACTCATCTTTTATGTCTTGACACTTTTTAAGTGTTCTACTTGCCAAAACTATTTTGCCAAAAACATCCGCATTTTGTACACATTTATATACAACTACACGACTTACTCCACCTGCACCAATTATCAATGTTGTTCTCAAATCTATATCCTTTTTTACTAATATCACGTCAATCAGAACTCGTCCCGACTGACTACGCTAACCGCTATGGCACTAAAGCTTGACGCATAAAGCGTCAGATTAATTAACATTTTAAATTTATAACTTTTTCTCTAAGCTCTTCTGGGGTTATATCTTTTGTTATTGGTTCTCCAAAATAGAGAGTTATCTCTCTTTTTTTCAAAAAGCATCTTTTCGCATCACCTTTGTGTCTTGCAAAAATACTACCAAAAACACCATCTATATAAAACGGAACAATCGCGCTTCCATTTCTATCTATAAACTCATAACCTCTATAAAATTTTGACACGTCAGAACTTCTAGATATTTCGCCCTCTGGAAATATAGCTATTATTTTACCATTTTTTAATTTCATTGAGGTTTCAAGAAATGAATTTTTTGACGCTCTTTGTGATACTGGGATAAGCTGTGCCAATCTAAAAGCCCAATTTAAGAGCTTATGTTTATATATATCTTTGTCTATTATATAGCTAATTCGTCTCTCTATTGGGAGTTGTAATATAAACCAATCAATCCAGCTTACATGATTTCCAACAAACATGATTGCACCGCTACACTCCGTATTTTGAACTCCTACATAGTTAAATTTATATCTAATCCTAAAAAGAAGTTCAAAAAATGCCCAAAAGCCCATAACAAGGTATCTTTTAAAGAGTTTCACACTGAGATAAACTCCAACTATCATCATAAAATAGAAGAGAGATGTTGCATCAACTCCATAATATGCAAAGAGTGTTGTCAACATTAAAAAAGCAAACATAAAAACAGTTTGTATAAAATTATTTCCAGCCAGAATTGTGCCTAAATGGGTGTTTGAAGATAAGAGTTGTATCTTTGCATTTAATGGTACTATCAAAACTCCGCTAAAGAGTCCAAAAAGGATAAATTCTAAGCCTAAAATAGCTATAGATACCGTATGCGGAATAAAAAAAAGCACCACCGTTATACCTAAAGCGCTAAGAGCAGACAAGCCCATATTTACATAATATTTTGATAATTTCGAAGCTATTATAGAGCCAAAAATGATACCTAAAACGGCTAATGCCATGATTCCTTGAACAGTTATAGCATTTGTAATACCGAGCTTACTCTTTGCGTACTCTCCAAAAATCGCTAAAACTACTTGAGAGATAGACCAAAAAAGACTAAGAGCTATAATCGCATCAAAAATCTCTTTTTTTCTCATTATCATTATCATGTTTTTCTTGAGATATTCACCTCTAAAATATCTCTTAAAGTCAAACTCTCTCTTGGTTGTTTCTATCATTTTGTTTGGTAATTTTGAAGCCAAAATATACTCAACAACAGAGCCAAGAACTAAAAGCCATCCAAGCGGTGCGATAATATGCAAGATATCCTCTTTAGTGGAAAATTTATCCCCTAAAAGCAACTCAAACAACACTGTATAAAATAGTATTCCAAGCAAAATTGCGGCGGTGG
Source organism: Sulfurimonas limnophila (assembly GCF_059705345.1). Taxonomy (NCBI): domain Bacteria; kingdom Pseudomonadati; phylum Campylobacterota; class Epsilonproteobacteria; order Campylobacterales; family Sulfurimonadaceae; genus Sulfurimonas; species Sulfurimonas limnophila. The sequence goes on along the minus strand of NZ_AP046127.1, from coordinate 1,068,588 downwards.
TTGTGGCCTGAATAGCTCCATTTCCAGCACTTATATATTTAACACCAACAAGTTCTTTTATATATCCATATTTTGCAGGTCCATATATTGCACTTTGAAGTGCCAGTAAAAATGTCATAGCAAATGCTGTAAAAAACCAGCCCTGATAGTATGAATATGTAATTAGAAGCGTTATGAAAATAGCAAGGAGTGATGAGAATTTCATGATGATATTTTTAGCAAATCTATCTGCTAAAAATCCAGAGGGAGAAAAAGCAAGGATAAACGGAAGCAGAATAAGAGCATTTACAACAGCGGTAAATACTATCTGCTCTGACCCTTCATAAGTTTTAAAAACAGTATTTTGGATGATTATTTTATGCCCTAAATCTGTAAAAGCATTTAAAAAAACAACTAAAAGATAATTTATAACTCCAACTATTTTAAACATCTATCTCTTTTTAATTCTCTTCATCTGCCAAAGTTGTACTCCAACCTTCATAGTATCCATGCTCTTTTTTTATCAACTCAAAAAGCTCTTCAACAACACTTCTTACTTCTTCGTTTTGTATAGTATGCTCTTTTACAAGTGCTACTCCGTGGTCAAACTCTTCACTGCTAACATCATCTTTAAACTCAAATCCGCTAAGAAGAGCGTTTGCAACAAATCTATCTTTTTGAGTAGCCGTATCAAATGAGGCATAATGCTCTACATCTCTTTTTGCGTCAATATTATCGCCCTCTTCTTGAAGCAAAAAGATTATTTTATCGCTCTGTATATGACAAAACTCTAGCTCACTTGGGAAAAGATTATGCTGATAAAAATCCCACTTTGCATCTTTTACTACACTGCTTTCATATTTGTACCCGCTCTCTTTTAACATTTTTGAGATAATTGGTTCTAATTTTTTTGCATCTTTTGCATAAAAATAGAACTCATTCCAATCATCCTTGACTCTAGAACCTGCATATACCGCTCTATTTTCATACTCAAGAGCAACTATAAGAGCCTCTTTTGTCTCAAAAAAAAGTTCAAAACCATCAAACTCTTTATTAATCTCTCCAAACTTTACAAAGATACTGCAAAGCCAAGGATATATCTCTTTTTGCGACTCTATCTCTATATCTGCTTCTATATTTACTAAAACGCCATCTTCTACTCTATTAAAAAATTCTCTCATATTTCTCTTTGGTTTTATTTTTATTTAATTATAGCCAAGATTAAAAAATAAAAATTAATTTTATCGATAATGATTATCGTTTTAATGTAAGATTAAGAATTTTTAATTACAATTCTCAAATTAATTATGATATGAATTATCGTAATCATCAAAGGAATAAACATGAGATTTTTTACAAACAAAACACAGCTTAGTTTGGCAGCAGCCCTGATATTATCCTCTACACTTTCTGCAGATACCGCTTCAGATATTTTGGAGTTAAAGCAAGAAATAGCAGAGCTTCGTGAGCAGACTAAGATTCTAACAAACGAAACTAGCAACCTTCAAACAGGGTTTAACTACACAACAGTTGATACTGAGGCTTCACATAGTGGGTTGGGCGCTGCAGCATCAAAAGTGTATTATTCAAAATCTCCACTTAGTATTGGTGGTTACGGAGAAATGTATTATTCCCATACTAATTCAGATAGTGGTAATTCTTCAAAGGTAGATGTTTACAGATTTGTTCCATATATAGGTTACAAGTTTTCTGATAATATTATTTTAAATGCAGAGCTTGAGTTTGAGCACGGTGGTGTTGAAAACAACAATGGTACTTCAGAGGGAGGAGAAGTAATTGTTGAATTTATGTATCTTGATTTTCTATTAAATAAAAATGCAAATATACGAGTTGGAAATATGCTTATGCCAATGGGTCTTATAAATGAAAGACATGAACCAACACTTTTCAACACCGTACAAAGACCATTAACTGCAAAATATTTGATTCCATCAACATGGAATGAGAGCGGCATTATGCTCTATGGAGATATTGCTGAAGATTTTAAATACAAAATTGCTGGAATAACTTCACTTGATTCATCAATAGACAATGATAAAAACTGGCTTAGAGATGCAAGAGGTGGCTCTCTAACAAACAATAATCCTGGACTAGGAGTAGTCGCAAGAATTGACTATACAGGTGTAAATGGATTATTGGTAGGTGCCTCTGCTTATTCAGATTCTGATATTAATATTTTTGATGTTCATGCGGATTATAGTATTGGGGCGTTTAGAAGTTATGGTACATACTCCATAGCAAATCGTTCAGAGGCTTTGGAACTTGCAGGTGTTCTTTCTCAAAAAAAAGCTAAGGGTGGCTTTTTAAATTTAAGTTATGACATGTTTTCATTTATATCATCAGAAGATAAACTTCCAGTTTTTATACAGTACGAGAGCGTAAATCCAGCATATGCGTTAACAGACGGCAGCTCATTAGATGCAATTAAAACTACAACATTTGGTATAAACTATTTTCCTCATTCTCAGGTTGTTCTAAAAGCTGATTATGCGATGCAGAGTCAGGGAAGTATTGATTCAGATACTTTTAGTCTTTCTATGGGCTTTATATTTTAAAATATTTTATTTTGCGCTGTTATTGACACAGCGCATTGACAAAAAAAAAATTATTTTATACAATCAAAGAAAATTAGGGACGACATCATCATGAAGCATATTTCACTTTTTTTTCTCATATTTTTGGCACTTCCTTTAAGTGCCAAACTACTTATACTTCCAGCAGAAGCTATGCAGGAAAATTATGGACCCGAAGCAACAATTAGTGAAGAAAATTTATTGCTTACAAATGCTCAAGCACAAAAAATACAACAAGAATCAAAAACAAAATTATCTACCAACATTGTTAAAGTATTTAAAGCTACAAAAAATAGTACTACTCTAGGCTATGGGATTCTTATAAATGAAAAAGTACGCTCTAAAAATGCTGTCGTTTTATATATTATTTCCGACGAATCAACTTTAAAAAGTATTGAGATTGTAGCTTTTAATGAGCCTATGGAGTATTTACCATCAAAAAAGTGGGTTTTACAGCTTAGTAGCACAGGCGATGTGCCAAATACAACAGGGGCAACAATGAGTGCAAAAAACATAATAGATGGTTCCAAAAAAGCTCTCGCTATCTATAAAGAGATGCTTAAAGGCAAAAATTGAAATTTACTGTTGTAAAAAACATTCAAAAAAACAGTTCAATGAGCCTCATTCTTAGAGGTTTTCTTCTATTTATACTGCTTTATCTTATCTCTGATGTTCTTGTTTTAAAATCAGGCTTTGGAATCACATTTGAAGCGGTAAATACAACGCTTAAGGGAAATGAAGAGTTATATATAGATGCCATGAATGAAGCCTCATTTTTAGAGTTTTGGCACACTCAGATTTTCTTTATAATGATGATTTTACTAACTCTTAGCTCAATTTTTATAAGAGTTGCAAACAGAAGCAGAGCCATTTTAACAAATGCACTAATGCTCAGTGCCATTACTTCACTCATCTCACTTCCTCTTGCTTTTTATCTATCAAACTTTTTTACATATATATATGTCATAGCATATTTTTTCTGGCACGCTATTGCTTTATATATGATTTTATATGCTCTTTGGAAACTTAATGCAACAAGCGTATAAACTCTCTATTTTCTACTACATACTATTTTCTCTGCTTCTTATTTTGAGTGCGGTAATGCTCTTTGAGCACAAAATTGGGTTTAGTTACAACTCTGTTTTAGATTACTATATTGGTAATGAAGATAAATTTATTCCAGCACAAAGTGCCGCTGGAATTTTAAAGATAGTTCTGCCACACATATTTGTATTTGGACTCTTTGCGATGGTTCTTTTACACTTTTTAGTATTTACAGATTTAAAGAGCAGAAGAGTTTTTTTGATACTCATTTATGTCACTTTTATCACTGCTTTGCTAGAGATTTTTACACCGTTTATGATTATTAGCGGATGGAGTTTTTTTGCATATATAAAAATCCTATCTTTTTTTACTTTTTTATCTCTAACGTTATTTACATTATGGCTTCTATTTAGAAAAATTAGATAAATTTTTTACGTGTGAAGCTATATTTTTACTAATTACTATCTCTTTATCACTCTGCACAATGATATAAGCAATGCCAAGAGTATCTAAAAACTCATACGCTTTGCTTATTGGCATAACAGAGGCAGCGGTGGCATAAGCATCCAAAGATGCGCTAGAGATTGAGCCTATTAGCGTTATGGAGGTAAAAAGCACTTGTGGTTTTTTAGCTTTTGGATTTATTAGATGGTTATTCTCTTTTGAGGCGACATATCTGTTATAGTTTCCGCTGGTTGATATGCCAACATCATCTCCAAGCGTCTCAAATGAGAACAAAATCAACTCTTCATCAAATGGATTTTGAACCTCTATCTTGCACGTAGATAAACATCTTATATCTCCACTTGCAGAGATTATCGCATCATATATTTGCATCTTTTTAAAATAGTCTGCTACTTTTTGGACACCAAAACCTTTTCCCATGCCGCCCAAATCCACTTTCATCCCCTCTTTTATAGAAGCTTCCCTTTCATTAAATCTAAGAGCATTAAAATCAACTTTAGCGCTCTTTAACTCTGAAACTGTGGCTACTCTCTCATCCTCACCAAACCTATATAACTCTTTTGTAATAGAGCCTATGGTTACATCAAAATACCCATCACTCTTTTTGTAATACTCTTTGCTTAGAGATAGCGCTTCATAGAGATAACTATCTAAAGCTACATATAGGTTTTTATTTAGTTGAAAAAGTTTTGCATCTTTGTTGTATGAAGAGAGTGACATCTCAACGTTTTTCATAATCAAAAAACCATCATTGATATATTTTTCGTTTTTTTCATCGACTTTAATAGTGACGAAAGTTGACATAATTACTTGTACGCGAGAGGTTGTTTTGGCTTCTAGGAGCCAAAACATAGATAAGAGTAAAAAAAGAAGTTTCAAAATTTAAAAGATAGACTAAATATCTATGATTTCATTTATCTCTAGTGCAAATCCGCTAAGCCCTACAAAATCAGTATGACTTAAAGAAGATAATAGATTCATCTTTGAAATACCAAAAGATTTTAGTATCTGAGCTCCTATCCCAAACTCTTTCATCGCAGCATTATCGTTATGCGTAGGCTTGTTTATAAAGATGAGAACACCGCTGTTTTGCTTTAAATACTCTATTGAAGAGATAAGGTTATGATATTTTTTCTGATTTAGTAGAAGTTCTATATCTGGTATAACATTGTGTACTCTTACATTTGCTATTGATGTAATCTTATGAAAAACAATAGCCGTATGTTCTATCTTGTCATGATCTACAAAAGTGTGCTTTTTAACTTTTGTATCAAAAAATTCTAACTCTTCAACATTTATCTCATTTACAAGTCTCTCATTAGCAAGACGATACTCAACTATATCGGATATAAAAATTGTCTTAAGATTGTGTTTCTCCCCAAAGATATCAAGGTCATCACGACGAGCCATCGTGCCATCTTCTTTGATTATCTCACATATAACAGCTGACTCACTAAGCCCAGCCAAACGGCACAAATCAACAGAGCCCTCTGTATGTCCAGTTCTAACAAGTGTGCCACCATCTTTTGCTATAAGAGGAAATATATGCCCAGGTTTTACAAGCTCATCAGCATTACTAATAGGATTTGCTAAAATCTTAATAGTATCGTCTCTCTCTCCAGCAGATATACCAGTGAGCGCATTTTTCGCATCAACAGAAACTGTAAAAGCTGTCTCATAAGAAGATGTATTTGAGCTTACCATCGGGTTTAATGCAAGTCTTGTTGCAATAGATCTATTTATCGCAACACAAATAAGTCCTCTTGCATGTGTAGCCATAAAGTTTACATGCGCAGGAGTAGAAAATGCTGAAGCATAAACTAAATCACCCTCATTTTCTCTATCTTCATCATCAATCATGATGACCATTCGCCCTCGTTTAATCTCTTCAATAGCTTCCAATACTCTTTGCGTAGGTGTCATATATACTTCTTTATTTTAATTGCGCAGATTATATATAAATGTTGATTAAATTTAGTTCAAACGATTTTTTAAGATTTAATACCGATTTTCTTGACAAAGCCATCTTATTTGCCTATAATTCCACTCCAACAAACGAATTATCTTTGTTTGTAATGACGCGGAATAGAGCAGTTCGGTAGCTCGTCGGGCTCATAACCCGAAGGTCATAGGTTCAAATCCTATTTCCGCAACCAATTTTCTACTTTAAATGATGGGGATTCGCCAAGTGGTAAGGCCTCGGCTTTTGGTGCCGATATTCATAGGTTCGAATCCTATATCCCCATCCACCCTTTTTAACTAAACCCCCTATTTTTAGGTATGTCGCGGAATAGAGCAGTTCGGTAGCTCGTTGGGCTCATAACCCAAAGGTCATAGGTTCAAATCCTATTTCCGCAACCAAATCATTACTTTTTATTATAAATCATACTAACTTTAAGTTTTAGCAATAAAATATTTTTCCCACCTACTCCCCACCTAAACAAAAAGCATCACATCCTTCGATATAATACTTTTATAAAAAAAATAACATTATCAACCATATTCATGCTTGCTACACTACTACAAGCAACAGACCTAAGTCAATACATAAATAAACAAAACTGCTCTCAAATCATAGATAAACAAGTCTTTACAATTTGCTATGACTACGAAGCCAAAGGTGCTAAATATGTATCTTATAGTTTAGATGGAACTTTAGTAAATTCAGTTAATATCAAGAAGCGTTCAAAGTTCTATACAGAAAAAAATTTACCTAACCAATACAGAAGTCATAATAAAGATTACACTAACTCAGGCTATGATAGAGGTCATTTAGCTAATGATGCTTCATTTGATTATGATGAAAAGGTAGTTGTTAAAACTTATACGATGGCAAATATCATTCCTCAAGCACCAAATGTTAATCGTAAAACTTGGATTAAAGCTGAGGAACTTGAAAGAAGTGTAGCAGTATCACTTGGTAGTGTTAGTGTCTTAAATGGCGTTGTATATAGCTTAAATCCACTCAAAATAGGTAATAACCAGATAGCTGTTCCTGATGCTTTTTGGAAGATGATTTATAATGATGATAAAAATTATAAAAAGTGCTTCTATTATGAAAATAATACTACTACTAATGTTAAAGAAGATAAGCTAAAAAATCATCTGGTTGATTGTGATAGTTTATGCACTACCATACTTTATATGCAGAATAAATATCATCCCAAAAGCTGCTCGACTTGATTACCTTCCCATCTATATGGTTCTAATACCTTGGTATCTTATATAAACTATCCTGATTACCAAATAGCTCTGCTATTGTTAATGTTTTTGGTTTAAATGCTTGCATATTTTTTTCCCATAAAATTTCATATCACTATGTATATAGTTCATCCCATTCTTCACCTAAAACCCAGCGAAGAGCTGATAATTTACCATTAATCATACCCCATTCAAAATCACTCCAAGGACCAGTGTCTTCATATTTTTCTTCAACTCTCTTAGCTGATTTCAAAGCACCCTCCCATATATCCTCATGTATCACATCATTTCCATATTTTTTTGTGCCTTTTGGAACCATACGAATTTCACCATTTTCAATTTGATAACTTCTGTAGCAATGTCTGTTATACCAAACTTTATCTACCAATTCATCCATAGATAACAATATCTCTTGAAGTCCACGAGTCTCATCCATATAATTCTCTTCAAATTCTATATCCTCTAATATCTCAGAATCTATTAAATTAATAACTGATTGAGTATTATTAAAATAAAATACATTGGGCTCTTGGAATATCTCATTAAAATCTTCATGTGGTAAGCGATGATCTTTATCTGAAAAATCATTATGATTATGTGTAATAAAAAAGAAAGAATTATTTTCTGACTGTTTTTCTAGCATAAACTCTGAAAATTGTTCAATAATTACAGCATCTGCCATAGAATTTTTACTTATATGAAATGGTGCTCTTTTACTTATAGCCCTATTTGCTGCAGCTATTTTAACTTTATCTGTCACTTCTATTTGCATAGAATCTTCAATAAGTTTTTCAACTCTGGATATTGTTGCATAATTAGCTTCGGATAAAAGAGGCAATTTCATATTGACTTCATTTAATACTTCTACCGCCTGTTGCTTCTGCTCCCCACCGAATTCACTTACTATATTTTTTACTATTTTAAATTCTTGGGTTAACCGCTTTCTAGTTTTATCAGCTACATCTTCTTTATTTCTATTAAATTCAGCAATAACAAGATCTGTAACTAGAAGTTTTATTGCTCCTGATTGTGTTAATTCCTCAAGAGCCGATACAATAGGCAAATCTTTTCTGTTTGTTGATATGTCTAATAATACGCAGGTATCAAGCATAAGATAATTCATTTACCTACTCCACTCATCACTAAGCACTTCAGCTTGCTTCATAACCAAGTCCATAGCTTCTGCCGTCTTATCCGGTGGATACTTAAATCTCTTGAGTATCATTCTGATAATATTTCTCATCTTAGCTCTTACAGACTCTCTTCTTTGCCAGTCAACGCTTACGCTACTTCTGAGTTTAGTTGTAAGCTCTTGCGCTATCTGCTTGAGTATATCATCACCCATCTCTCGAAGTGCCGATTCATTCTCAGCAAGTGCATCATAAAAAGCTAGTTCGTCAAAATTGAGTCCTAAGTCTGCTCCATGCTTTGCAGCCTCAGCAATATCTTTTGCCATCTGTATAAGCTCTTCTATAACCTTGGCTGTTTCTATTGCACGATTATGATACTGGCTTAGCGTAGCTTTGAGCCTATCGCTGAACTTTTTCTCTTGAACAACATTGGTTCTATTTTGAGCTTTTATCTGGTCACTCAGTAGTTTTTCTAGCAGTTCTACAGCAAGATTCTTGTGCTTCATGTGAGCAATATCTTCCAAGAACTCATCAGAGAGTATTCCAATATTTGGCTTCTCTAATCCAACGAGAGAAAATATATCTTCCACACCTTCAGAAATTAGAGCATTATCTATGATTTGCTTAATGGCTCCATTGGTGTCTTTTTTCTTACCTGCTACTACTCCAACTTTTTGTATTACAGCCTTCACAGCTTGAAAGAATGCTATCTCTTCTTTATGCTCTTTGGCTTCATCCAAAGTTCCACATAAACTAAAAGCTTTGGTAAGGGAGAGCACTTCATCCAAATATCTTTTTTTACCATCTTTAAGTCCAAGGATATGGTTAGCTGCTGGAGCTAGTAGCATGTGAGCTTTGGTTGGATATTCCCCATAATCAAATCCATGATACATGTTGCTTACAATGTCCAGTCTCTTTAACATCTCAGCAAACGCTTCGCCTACATCTACAGTTCCGCTACCTTTGCCATTAGCTCCAGTGTATGTTTTAAGTGCAGCTTTGAGTTCATTGGCGATGCCGATATAATCAACTACAAGTCCGCCATTCTTACCTTTAAATACACGATTGACTCTCGCTATCGCTTGCATGAGATTATGTGACCTCATGGGCTTATCAATGTACATAGTGTGAAGACTTGGTGCATCAAATCCAGTAAGCCACATATCTCTGACAATAACCAGCTTTAGCTCATCGTCTGGGTCTTTGATTCTTCTTTCTAAATCTTTTTTTGTCTGTTTAGAGTAGATATGTTTCTGTAACTTTGCATCATCACTAGCTGAACCAGTCATAATGATTTTAATAGCACCTTTGGTTTGGTCTTCATCATGCCACTGTGGTCTTAGAGCAACTATAGCATCATACAAATCAACTGCTATCTGTCTACTCATGGCAACTATCATACCTTTGCCATCTATCGTGGCAACTCTGTCTTCAAAGTGCTCCACTAAGTCTTTTGCTATCTGTTGTATCCTTGGCTCAGAGCCAACCAGCTTTTCTAATGCGCTCCACTTGCTTTTGAATTTCTCTTTGTCATTTAACTCTTCATCTTCTACTAGCTCGCCGACATCTGCATCTATCTCTTTGAGTACTTCTGCATCTAGATCTAGTTTAGCAAGTCTGCTCTCATAATAAATTGGAACAGTAGCACCGTCTTTTACAGCGTCCTCGATGTCGTAGATACTAATATAATCGCCAAATACACTTCTTGTATCTTTATCAGCACTCTCAATAGGTGTTCCAGTAAAGCCTATAAATGTAGCATTAGGCACGGCATCTCTGAGGTGTTGAGCGTAGCCATATTTAAACTGACCTGTCTCATTATCTAGCATGGCATCAAATCCATACTGGCTTCTGTGCGCTTCATCAGCTATGACCACTATGTTATCTCTATCGCTAAGAATTGGAAACCTACTTTCATCTTTTTGGAGTGCGAACTTCTGAATTGTAGTAAAGATAATCCCTCCAGATGGTTTGTCTTTTAGTATCTCCCGCAGTTCACTCACACTGTCTACTTGGATTGGTTCTTGACCTAGCAGCATCTTAGCACTGGAAAATGTAGCATAGAGCTGACCGTCTAAATCATTCCTATCTGTAACTATCAGTAGAGTTGGGTTTTTCATCTCTGGTTGTTTCGTGAGTTTACCTGCAAAACAAGCCATACTGATAGACTTTCCGCTCCCTTGCGTATGCCAAACGACACCACCTCTTTTGCTTCCGCCAGTTGATGCTTCTATAACAGAGCGGATAGCTTCTCGCACTGCATGAAACTGATGATACCCTGCAATCTTTTTAATAATGTTCTTGCCATCATCCTCAAAAAGAACGAAGCTTTGAATGTAGTCTAGTATATGTTCCTTATCAAAGAATCCTTTTATGAGCGTATCTAGCTCATACTCGAGCAGTGGTTTATCATTCTCATCTTTGATGGTTCGCCAGTACATGTACCGTTCATCCGTAGCTGTGAGTGAACCAATTCTAGCGTTAATTCCATCACTAATGACAAGAGCTTCATTATAGACGAATAGGTCTTCTATCTCATCCTTGTAGGTCTGTAGCTGATTGTACGCTTTGAAAATATCTGCATTGGTATCTGCTGGATTTTTGAGTTCCAATATAGAAATAGGAATTCCATTTATAAATACGACTATATCAGGTCTTCTGTTGCCTTTAGTGCCTTTAATGGTGTATTGGTTTACTACCAAAAAATCATTTGCATTTACATCATGAAAGTCTATAAGCTTTACTACCTCACCTTTAGCTTCATCACCATTCTTAATTTCTACAGATATACCTTGAAGTAGCATCTGATGAAAAGCTCTGTTGTTTTGAATAAGGGTTGCATGTTGTGGTTTCTTTAGTAGATGGATAGCTTCATCTATGGCAGTTGCTGGAAGCGTTGGGTTTAGTTTCGTTAGAGTTGTTTGGAGTCTATGAGATAAAAGTACCTCTTGATAGTTGGCTCTTTGTGGGTCATTACTATCTGGGGCTATCTCGTAGCCTAAGAGATAATCATACCCTAACTCTTTAAACCACTCTATGGCGAGTTGCTCTACTTGGTCTTCGTTTATCATTGACTTCCCCTTGAAGCATAATATTCTTTACTGATTTCTTCTATCTCTTCTCTTTCTAATTTTTTAGATGCTAGAAATTCATATGCTAGCTTACTGTATAGTTTTTGTTGTCCCTTGTGTTGATAATACTTAGCTTCATTTTGTATATTAAATTTCCAAATGATAGCTGTCATATTAGATGTGCCACCTTTATCTGTTAAAACCCCTAATTTATTTGCTAATTCTTTTGTAGAATAGAAATCATCGTAGAGATTGAAATTAGGAGCTACTGCCTCAACTCCTTCAACTGAACCAATTAGTTTTAATGCAGGCGCACCATCTCTTTCAACAAACTTACCCTCTTGAATAAACTTAATTTCTTTCAGAAGCTCTTTATCGACAATAATCTTTGTATTATTTTCATTAGGTATTTCCCCTCTCATGATATCCATTAGCATAATATTTTCTGGACCAATTCTAGCAATATTTTGAATATGTTCCATCCATTTTTTTCGCTCTATTTCTTTATTCTCATTCAACATATTCTGTAATTCTGGGAATTTAACTCGTTCACTTCTTCCACTATAACGATAGAAAATATCACTTTCTCTAGCCTTTTGTCCTTTTGTTTCTTTCTTACAAACAATAGGTTTATGTCTAGATTCACCTATTAAAATAGCTCCAAACTTTAGGTCTTCTATCTCATAGTCAAACATTTCCCATTCTATTTCAGGTGAGAAATGTTCATTAAGATAATTGGTGATATGTTCTGGGTCAATATCTAAAAAATTATTGTTTGCCATTCCTATAGGATTTCTAGGTTTATCTTGAACCCCAAAGACAACAATTCCTCCTGCGCTGTTAGCAAAAGCGGCAAAGGTCTTGGAATATTCATTCATTGAGCCAAAGTTAAAGTTTATTTTAAATTCCAACTTTTTACTTTCACGATGTTTCATTCGCCCATCATCTTTAACTAGAATAACTTCTTGGAATTGGTCTCGTGTCATATTTATACCTCTATTTCGCCGCTGAGAAGTTTTGGAAGGAGTGTGTCTCTTGTTTTTTGGAGGGTTTGGATTTCTCCTTGATGTTCAAGTGTTTTCATAAAAATAGGACTCATAAGTTTAGAAAAAGATTTTATCACTTCAATATCAGGCTTTATAATTTTTGTAGATTCAATTTCTTTTGCACTTATGTTTGGTTGTGCACTTCCTTGGGCTTGACCTTGAATACTATCAAAAAACTTATCTGTATTGACTAATATTTTTACATATTCATCATGATTTTCGTATGGTTGAAATCTTCCAACTCGTTGATTAAGTAAATATTCTTCACCAGAAGTATGAATAGTTCCAACTTTCCCAACTGTAGCACCTGTCATTGCAATCAAACAATCACCACTATTGAGTTTAAAGTTAGCATTCTTATCTGCTATCTCTTTAGATACACACTGACAATCCAAAGTATCAACAACGCTCCCATTTATGTTTTTAATCTTAACAACTTTAACTCCAGTATCTTGCCACCAAGCACTTTTAAATGCATAGCCTGATTGAACCTTACAAATTGAAGATAATTCAGAGAAGCTCCACCCCTTAGGAATCATCCCAAGCTCACTCTCTTCAAACTCGCTAGGAAATAGTTCTAATATCTCTTTGGATATTCCAAGTTCACGTGCTGCTGTTTCTAGCTCTTCATCATTTGCGCATCCCATTTTGTACCCCAGGGCATCCTCTCTGCCTGCGGCATTCACCTTGACATGTACTGGGTCAAAATCTACAAACCAAGACTTAAAAAGTGCCTGAGCCATCTCTTTTAGTGTCTGATTCATCTTGCGGTTGAGTTCTATTTTGTCATCTAGGGTTGAGAGGATGTGGGCTATTTTTTTTTGGGTATGAGGGGCAAAATAATTGATTTCAAGATTATTAAGAATCCCTTGATTTAAAAGTGGTTGTCCACTTCCAACTCTAAAATTATTCAAGTTTAGTTTTAGTGCTTGATAGTAAATAAAAGATGGAACATTATCACTTTTTGCTTCACATTTGATTGCATTATCCGTAACCCAGCATTTATGTTTTGAAAAATAAACACTTCCACAATAGCTACCAACTCTGCCGATTATAACAATTTCGTCTTCTGTATTTGTCAGATTAGATTTTCCAATAATGCCATTGGAACCGAAAACATTATATTTTGCATTATCATCTCTATCAGGAGAAGTTTTGCCATTTGAAAACTTAGCTATGTCTCCAAAAGATATTTTAGACCTCATACCCAAGCCCCACCAAGTTCTTTTTAATCATCTCTTCAAGTCTTGCCGACTCTTTGAACTGTTCACTCAAAGTTGCAGTAAGTGTAGCCATTTTCTCACCAAATGAGATTCCGTCATCTTCCTCTTCGGCTGTTCCCACATATCGCCCTGGAGTTAAGATGTACTCTTGTTTTGCTATCTCTTCAGTAGATGCTGCGTAAAACTCTCCTGCTATATCTTCATAACCTGTGTTGGCTCTAAACTTATGCAACATATCCGCCAATGCTTTTGTGTCATCATCACTAAATGCTTTCTGAGCTCTATCTACCATGTGTCCAACATTTCTAGCATCTATAAAAAGAGTTTTGCCTTTTTGTTTCTTGTTACGGTTGAGTATCCAGATACATGCAGGTATTTGTGTATTGGCAAAGAGTTGTGATGGAAGAGCTACTATCGCTTCTACAATGTCAGCTTTTACAAGTGCGGCTCTTATGTCCCCTTCGCCAGAAGTGTTAGAACTGAGTGAGCCATTGGCTAAAACCAAACCTACAACTCCATGTGGGCTTGTATGGTGCAACATGTGAAGCATCCAAGCATAGTTGCCATTTCCTTTTGGAGGTGTTGGATAACCGCTCCATCTTGCGTCACCCTCCAAACTAGCGTCCCACCACTCATCTTGATTAAACGGTGGATTAGCCAGTACAAAATCAGCTCTTAGGTCTGGGTGTTGGTCTTTAGTAAAGGTATCTGCTGGTTCTTTTCCAAAGTTAAAGTCTATCCCACGAATCGCCATGTTCATAGCCGCTAATCTCCATGTGGTAGGATTAGACTCTTGCCCATAAACTGAAATATCGCCAAGTCTTCCATTATGAGCTTCGATGAACTTCTCACTACTTATAAAAAATCCACCACTCCCCATAGCAGGGTCATAAATACGCCCTTTGTAAGGCTCAACCATTTCGATTATGAGATTTACTATAGATTTAGGAGTATAAAACTGTCCACCTTTTTTCCCCTCAGCCGCTGCAAACTGCCCCAAAAAGTATTCATACACATGCCCCAAAATATCTTTTGCTTTGAGCGAGTCATGCACAAATGGAATAGTAGCTATAAGGTCAAGCAGGTCTGCAAGTTTATTTTGTTCTATTTGGAGTTGCGCATAGTTTTTGTTAAGGATGCGCTTGAGCTTTGGATTCTCTTTTTCTATAAGCTCCATAGTGTCATCAAGTAACTTTCCAGCACCCTTAAACTCTCCACCATGAGGCAAAGGTGAGCCAAGAGATAACCTGATGCTATCTTGCAAATATTTCCAACGAGCCGCTTGCGGTACCCAAAACACATTCTTCTCAGTGTAGAAGTCTCTGTTCTCTAGCTCTTCATTTATGAACTCTTCATCTATATCTTCACCTAAGAAATATTCATTTAATGGGTCTGCAAAAGCAACTTTTAACTCTTGACGGCGCGTCTCAAAGCTGTCTGATACATATTTGACAAATACCATTCCAAGCACTACATGCTTATATACCGCTGCATCTAATGATGGAAGTAGTTTGTTGGCAGATGTCCACAGTTTTTTTTCTAAATCTTGTAAAAATTTCTGTTCTGGCATTATGTTCTCTTTGTGAATATTAGTTTATAAAAATTAACAATAGAATACCTCTTTATACTTTAGAGCGAGATAAATATCTAATTCTTTTATATATGATGAAAAACACTATTAGTTAACTAAGTAAAATATGTCTAGTTTATTTATGTCATTTCAGTTTAATAACAAAACATTTTTTCCACTTACATAAAAGTTTAAAGTTATGATAAACTACAAATAATAATTTTTAATAAAATAAGGATTTAAAATGAGTAAGAATAATTCAAATGGTACTTTCGCAGCAGCGGGAGGAGCAATAAAAACCGGAGGATTCGCAGCAAGACTTTTTGCATATGCTGTTTTTTATGTACCATTTTATCTTGTCGGTGTGTGGATGATAATAATGTCGGATGCCGAATGGACAAAGGGCAGCACATTTGGCAATTCTACCCTTGATATGTTATGGGGCATGTTTCTTTTTGCAATCCCTTTTATCCTTTGGGAGAGAAGTGTAAGAAAGTTTAGAAGAAAAAACGGGCTAAGTATTTATAAAAACATTGAAGGTGAGTTAGCTCAGATGGAAGTTAATGAAAGAGTTGCCAAAGAGCATAAGGCGTATGCTAATAATGGTCTAGCAAAAGAGGTTACAGTTGATAAGAGTGATGTCGGATATTGGTTCGGACTGCTAGAAAAAGGGGCTATTACTAAAGAAGAGTTTGAAGCCAAAAAAGCGGAGTTGCTTAAGTAGCAACTCATTACAGCAACTTAGAAGAAAGCTATAAACACAAGAGTTAATAAAAATTATAAACCAGCTATAGAAACTATAAAAGTATTTTTTATATAAGCATTCCAATTGTATTAATGTTAATAATTGAAATTTAAAAACTTCAAAAGTCTAGTTAATTATCTTTTATATCAATAGCTAGTTTCTTATTCATCTTATCAAATTGTTTATTCCAATCTAATTTGTTATTAGAAATCAATTGCTCAATTTGTTCAGCTGTTGTATAAGAGTTACTATAGCACATGCATGGCTCCGGATACTGGAGAATCTAAAACATACTAAAAGCCCCTGAAATAGCTCCTTTAAACTCTTTTTTCTATCAACAATTATTTCTTAATCTCCATAATTTACACCTCTTGCTTAAGGGATACTATGTCCTTTTAATGGATTATTAAACAAATAACTCAACACTTTGTCCAAATAACGGTAAATTTAGTGCTAAAAGAACACTTTATATTTAAGAATAATATAAAAAAAAATGCAAAAACATTAAAAATATGATATTTTTTAATTAAATCAACCTATTATCACTTTTAATAGTATATTTTGTGTGTTCTATTAATTATAATATTAAGTCTAAGTTCACTATAATGGGAATGAATAACTAGTTAGGTGAAACTAATTACAAAATAAAGGAGAAATATTATGTTTGAGATAGGAAAAACATATTCTATTAAGATTTTAGAGAATGCTTCAGAGGAAGTTACTTATGTTTTAAAAATTGATTCCGTAGATGGTCATCTTATTAAATCAGGTAAAAAAATTATCAATACAAATTCGAATGTCTTTATTAGTGCAGAACTTAGAGATTGACACCTAACAAAACATTGAAGAGAAATAAATTACCCTGCGGCTAATTTATTTCTCAACTCAAACGTTAAACATCAGGGGAATTATTTGTATCTGGAAAATCGATTAATAGCCATGTTAGATGTACTAGGATTATCTAGTCAAATTGAAGACAAATATGAATTGCAAAAAGTTATAGAAAAATACAATAGATTAATCAAAGAAGCTCGTGAAAAGGTATTTGTAAATGATACATTACCAGGGAGTTTAGAAACAAAAAACTACAATTTCGAAGTAGGTGAATTTGTATTTGATACACTAGTTCTAGTATCATATCCAATAGATGTCAAAAGTAGTTGTAAATTTATTTTCTCAACTTTGCGACTGATGGAACTATTTTCAAATGAAAATATGCCATTACGAGGAGCCATAGGAATTGGGGATTATTGCGCAGATGATGAAACAAAAATTTTCTTGAGTGATGTCTTCAAACAATTGAGCAAAGAAGAACAAAACCAACAATGGGCGGGTTGTGTTCTTTTGAAAGAAGCTGAAGAGCAAATTATCTCGAATGTCTTAGGAAAGGTTCCAACGTCATCTAACCAATCCGATATAATGCATCGACTATCAATACCTACCAAATCTGATACTACAGAAATTAGATGGTGCCTAAACTGGACTTATCAATTGCAAGAATCAGAAATAGAGTCATTACTAGAATATATGAAAGGCGATGTAGTGAAATATGAAAAGACGCAATCTTATATAAATAATATTAGATCTTTACCTGATGAATTTCAGCTTTTAACACCTGAATTTCTCCCCGCAACCAAGCTTAAAACTATGAAAACTCGTGCAGGAATGAATATACGTTTTGAAGATGAAAATGGCTTTCCTGTAGAACCAGGATGTGAACAATGGAGTTTACAAGTTATGGAAGCGAAATAGATGTTTAACAAATCAAAGGAGACCAATCAAAAACCCGCGAGCGGGTTTTTGATTGCTCATTTTAAACGTTAGGTGTCAAACGAAGAGTTAAAATTTGCATGTATTTCTTTCCAATTAAATCCATAATATAGAGCTGTTCTAGCAAATTATCTGCCTAAATTTGGCATTCGTTTGACACTGGCTCAACTCGAGGTTGATAAGAGAGTTGCTCTAGAGGCAGCTCATATTTTTTGTTTTTTAAGTTTATAAATTTGCAAATAAAGCAGCGGAAGAAATACTATAATAGTGTCTATTATTTGAGGACATAGCTCATTTTTGGATATCGCATCCTTTATATGCTCCATCAATCGGATAAGAGAGCAAGAGCTCTCAGTTTTGGGCAATTTTTTTGCCACTTTAATGTTATAGGTCAAGATTTTAATTTCTTCTACTAAACTTTTCATATTTTACCTCCAAATCCTCTTGATTGAGCCGACAAAGCTTCTCCCGCTTGATCGAGAGTTTCGACGCCTCTTAGTTCTAACATCTCAAAAAGCGCACTGTGAGCTTTTAGAATAATTACATAGATCATGACTAATGAAAAGATAGTTATACCAATCTGCATGAAGCCATCCAAAACGTATATTTTAAAAACATTGATATATTCAAAGTTCATAGATGCAAAATCAGAGAGCGAGATCTCTTTCGCCGCTGAGCTAACTTTGTTGTTTTCGATCATTCCGAGTATGATCTTCTTGCTGAAAACATCCCCTATAGAATGGACTAGAGAGTTTACCATTACCGCGAGCCAAACGGCAATAACATATACTGGGAGTTCCAGCATCGTTATGAAAACCTTCAAACTAAACGTCTTGAAGTACTCCAGGTTCCTACTCACGAAAATCACCGGCAACAGCACTAAACTTACAAAATGGATAAGAAATATCTTGACGATTATAATTAAAAATCTCGCAAGCCCAAAGAGAAGAATCGCTAGTATAGGTGATAAAACGATTATAGTTTTAGCGTACGCAACGGCTATACCGAAACCGATGACGCTACTGGATAGTTCAGCGGCCACACCGCCGGCAACGGCACCAAAGAGTCCGCCGATCCATCCGCCGCTCGCTCCGGCTGCCGCCCCTGTCGCTGCACCGATAATATGAGCGTTCTGCTCCGTAAAAGTGTACACGCTCATTACTCCAGGAAGAAGTCCATAAGGAAGCGAGCTAACAAGATTATGAACTGCTTCGCCGACGATGTTTCCGCCGTTTATCTCCTCGTTGGCTTTTTTAAGAAAAGAGTTCTCTGTTCTATACAGACCGCCGATATACTCTGTCTGCATCTTCGTCACTGGAAGAGCTAGCACTGCCAAAAAACCCCAATCGCGATAAAGCTCATATTGAAAATGGGTAAGATTGCGCAATACGGCTATTTTTTTAGCGCTCTGCTCCGCCGTGTCGCCGCTAAAGATCGCCTCATGGTATGACTTGGTATAGTCTATCATTTTGTCCTGGTAGCGGAGTTTTAAGAGATTGTTATGCGCGCAGGCGGACATTGAATACCTAGGATAATAAAGGTTTAGGTCTTGTTCTCTAGCTTGATTTATTGTAAATGCAGAGTAGCCGCTTGAGAGCACTAAACCTTTATTATAGTAATCAGCACCGCCTATCTTACCCCACGACGCCGCGTAAGCCCAATTTTCCGATAGTGGAAATAGCGTGTTTGGGTTATCGCTATAGATATTCATTTTATCTATATTAGAGAACCAGTCTTTTTTGAAGGTTTCAAAACACTCTTTGTCTATCTGTGCCGCGTATTGCGTTAGATTACGATACTGTGCCAGAGCCGCATGTGAGTCGATGATTTGCTGCTGATTGCTTAGACCTGCCTTATCTATCAGACCGTCCATCTCTGTGTCAATCGTGACTTTTGCTATTTCATTAGCCCAATCCGAAAAGAGATAGTACCCAGTTTTTTCAAAATCCTGATAGCGCGTCTTCATAATATCAAACTGCCCTATTTCTTCTCCGCTTGGAGCGTGGATTATATCGTGATCGTTGTACGGGAAAAAAAGCAGCATACCTGCAATAGCGCCAACCGCATAGGGAGTTTTTCTCGCCGTTTTACTAGTTTTATCAACCTGATCGCTAAAGTAGTTAAGGGCAAAACCGCCGGCTCCAAAAATCATTGCGAAACCAAAGATAAAATAAAAGTACTGCATAGACAAATTACTTAGTCCTGTGTACACGCTAAACAGTCCGCTAGCATCACTCTTGATGATCTCGGCATTATCAGTTACGCCTGCATTCTCGCGGTAAATTTTAGCCGTATAGCCGTCTTGAAGTTGAAGCCTGCCCGCCGCCAGAGTTGCCTCCATGTCGATTATGTCAACATCTGTCAATACACTTGACAATAGAAGCTGAGGGATATTGAGATATTGAGCGCCGTTTTGCGCAATCTCGCTCGCTATCTTTTTTTTCTCATTCGTGAGCACTTTAAACTGCTCATTAGCCGTCTTGAGTGCTGTTGCATTTTCGCCCTGGCTTTGAGCATAATTTTTTTTGAATTTTGCCTCTATTTTTGGGTAGTAAACATCAAAAACTCCGATAGGGTTGTAGAGATTGCCGGTGTTTGCTACCATGCAGCTAACGCGGCCGCTTTTAGGGTCAAGCCTATAAATTGTAGCAGTAAAATTGCCGTTAGCCAAAAACTCAGCACAATCGACACTATCCGCTTCACTTGTTAAGCTCTTGGAGTCCGTCATAACGCCTCGACTTACCAGTTCTTCCTTTTGCAACGTAATAAAGGTGTCTAGTTTATACTTTTCTATTGCCTCTCCACCTTTTTCAAAATCCGCGAGAATATTTTTACGGTCGTAGGTGCTTTGATAATTAGCAACCAGCGGGTTAATTAATATAAAAATTAAAAGTAGATACTTAAGCATGAGTTCCCCTTTCTTGAATTTTACGTGTGAAAAACTCTAAAACTAAAAACAAAAACGCGTAAAACATCGTGAAGTATCCAAGCATAATGTAGTAGCTCTCTTTTAGCATTTTGAGCTCTTGTTCGCCCGCCATCGGATAATTTTCCATAAAAGCCATGACAACTATCAATTGAATTAGACTCGCAATGATTATGTAACAAAAAATATAAACACCTATTCGCAAGAGGAATAACATATTACGCAAACGCCATTTTTGAAGTTTTGCGCGTTTTATGTAATCGCGATCTTCTTTTTGCATTTGAATGATTGCTTTTACATTCAAGTTGTAGATACTCTCGTATGTAACGACTAAAGCCGTGCTCGCTGTCGTAAGGTAAGTAAGAAAGATATATAAGCCCTCAGCACCGTACTTTGCAAGCGGTAGAAACTTTTCTGTTAACTGTAAAACAAAAAAAGTAAAGAGTACCAGCCCTATATAAAAAACGAGTCTGACATATATGTTTAGGTCACGGAGCATATCGTAAAGTGTTCCGGTTCCATCAATGATTTTGTACCAAGTTAAAGCTATTTTTTGTATTGGGTTCATTTTTTTACTCCATTGTAAAATTTTGCGACTATGCTATGAGCCTCTGCGGCAACTTCTTCAATACCATCAAAAATATTTTTTTCTGTAAAAAGCACATTACCAAATTCATCAATCCTAAATAAAGATATAACTACATCATTTTCAACTTTGAAAAAACTAAATTCAAAATAACTACTATGGAAACAATTTGATATTTTCGTTTCTTCATATAACTTTTGTGAAAAAGATTTATATTCTTCATCACTCTCTATTTTTAGCTGGAGCAGCTCCAAAGAATTCTCAATCGATTGTCTAGAGTATTTAATCAGTTGTGCTGTTTCTGTTATGTTTTTCATTTTATTTCCTTTTATTTGCCTAATATACTAAATATATAGAATAATTATATCCTATTAAGATATAAATGTCAAGCTTTTATCTCCTAATATGCTAAATATATAGATATTTATTTGCCTTTTAAGCAAATATACGCTATTATTTAAATCTTAATAAGACATAGGAGTAATATAATATGACACTCGAACAATTCAAAGAGCGTTTAACTGCTTTGAATATCAATCTGACCGAATTTGCAGAGTTAACCGATATACCGTATTCCACGGTCTCTAAGTATGGTCGCTCTAATCCAGTGCCGTTGTGGGTTGCTAAATTTCTTGGTATGTATGAAAAAACTAAAGAGTTAGATGAATTTAAGCTCCTCATCAAAGAACTCAATGAGAAGCTAAACGAGGGTAATTAATTTTCTTTTAAAAACCCTTACCTCTCTCGCTCTTGGCTTCTCTCGTAAGCTTTATCTGCGAGCTTTAAATCTTCTCTTGTTACTGGTTCTATTTTTGGAGTGTTTTGCGCTTTTTGGATAGCCTCAAGAGAAGCGGCGATATTTGAAAAGTAATCAATATCTCGCGTCTCTATGCGGTCCGCTATTTTTTCGCCCTCAAGTAAAATATCGTTGATATCTTTTTTATACTCGCTCATGATGTCATAGCGAATGCTTTTAACCTCTGTAATCTCTGCCTTTTTCATTATGTCGGCCACGAAACGATATGCTGCTGCGTCGTTTTGATTAAAAAACATAGGGGTTTGTGTCAATCCCTCTGATATAAGCAATTCTGCGACTTTAGAAGCGTTTGACGTGCTGTTAGCGATAATGATATTAACACCGTCTAGCGGCATTTGTTGGTATGCAGCTGCATAATCCATTTTACTTTCAAAAATCGCTACTTTGTTTGAGTTTGGGTTTTTAAAAAAACTCACATCACTCGTTCCAAAACTCATAGACTTCAAATCCAATTTTTGGAGAAAATGGATATCCCCGCCGCCGCTTTGAGTTAGAACGCCAACACCAAAAGCTTTTTTTATTTTGCCCTGGTTGTTTGTATATTCACCGTTGATAATCTTCATCTGCGGGGGTATTTTTAGAATACCTCTTGAGGCTAGATAATCGACTGCTAACTGATTTGTAGCGACTTCATGCACTGTCGTAACCTTAGAGAGCGGATGAGAGCTTTCACGACTCTTATTTGCTTCTCTCTGCGCTGCTATTCTCTCTCGGTCTGCCTTTGTAAGCTCATAACTCTCTTTTTTAGAGTTAAGGGCCTGCTCCAAATAGTTCGGGACTCCTAGCGTCTGTAAAGAGTAGCTAAGAGCGGTTTTATAATCTTTCCCTGTTGCATCCATCACAACATTAACGATATTGCCGCCCTTGTCCGCTCCAAAATCTTTATAAATCCATTTGCCATGTTTGAGAGAGATATAAGCACTTGCCGTTTTCTCGCCTCGTATATTCATGCGATAGCTGTCATTACCTAGCTCTTTGAGCTCGATTGCTAAATCTTGTAAAACGGGTAGAGGGTCTTGTAAAACAAGCTCCTCGTTAGTTTGGCGGATAAAGGTTTGAATTTGCGAATCATCAAACTTTTTCATACCATTTGCTCTATTTCAAGTTTATCTTTATAATCAAACTCAAAAAATGCAGGTAAAGCACCAAACAAATCATACTTTTCAATAAATTGTAACTCTTGCTCTGCGTCTCCCTGCACTCTCTGCCATTTGCCGTTTAGCTCCACTCTCTCATTTAAAGTAAAGAGTTTCATTTTGTTTTCTAAAATTTGCCCGTCTTGCATATACTTCTGGAAGAGATGCTCAAGGTTTACCTGCTCAAGCTTGTTTTCTGTTTTAAAGTTTTTAAGCTCCTCTTCTTTCCCTTTTGCCTTTTCAAACTTTTTGAAAAGTCTAAATTCCTCCACTTTCGAGAGTGGTTTTTCTTTGAAAAGGTCAGCAAAAGTAAGGTTTTTGATGTCCTCTTCTGGTGCATTATCATTGCTGTATTTTAAAGCGTAATACTCTTTTAAATCAGCAGGAACGCTCTTTTTAGCAATCGCTTTTAAGTTTGCTTGTGGTGTGTAGCCTTTATAAACGACTTCATGATTCGGCAAATAAACGATATGCTCGAACTTGTCTCCCAAACCGTTTAGTAGCTTGTTGAATATGATATTCGTTTTCTCATGCTTATTTGAGTAATAATTTGAGGATTTACCTTTTGAATCTTGGCTCTCGTTTTTCTCTGAATAAACATACTCCGTTTCTCCAATAGAATTTTTAAGAAGATTGATTGTCTCCTCTTCAATCACGCTAAAATAAATCCATGCATAAGCAGAAGATGTCAATAACTGCTGGAGCTTTTTATCATCTTTCGGTATGTATTGCACGGCTGGCATTAGTATTCCACACTTAGAACGAATTAACGTGTGCAAGCGCTTCTTAGAAGCGTCATCCATGATTAATAAAAAAGATAGGTACTCATCTAATGCATACAAAGTAAAATCTGTTTTAGAATCAGGCATTGAAGTATGAACCTGTGACATACAAGCTATGAAAGCTGCAAAGAGTGGAGTTAATGATTTTTCATGCTCTGGAATGTTATCCATAATAAGCTTACATTGATTTTTTCTCTTGAAAAAGTCTTTAATTATAAATCGTTTTTGCTGTGGGTCTTGCATTTTAAAAGCCATAATCTCTAAAGGCTCAAACATTGCTTCCATCGTTGATTTAACATCTTGTTTTGACTTCTGAGTTCCACCGTCCATCTCTGCGAATAAATCCTTAATCGCTTTAATCAATAATAACCATTTAACAGCTGAAGTCTCGTTTGCGTATTTGGTTCTGACTTTTTGAGCAAGCTCATTATATAAGCGTTGGCTTGAGGCACTAAAGAAGTCTTTTTTATCTCCCATAATTGCGTTGGCATAATTCTCGAAAAAAGTTTTTAGAATACCTTCATCTTCACTCATAACATCCCATAAATAGCCTCTTTCATCATACGGCGAAAACAGTATATCGTTTTTACCTAATAGCGTTTCTACAAAATCGCCTGCTTTTACTTGGTGTATGACTGCTCTGTTGTAAAACAGTTGTTTTAGAATATTGAAATAAAACTCTGTCTTACCAGAACCCATTTTTCCTACAAGTAAAATACCCTGTGTCATTTTTAAAGGGTCAAAATGAATTTCTAATATCTCCGCTCTTTTGGCAAAAAATCCATTCATATTTGCTTTATATTTGAAATCTTCATCGAATCTAAAGGTATCAATAAAAACTTTATTTTTAACACTTTTTTTAAAGAGAATTTTTAATCTCGAAACAGGAGTCCATATATAACCCCGTTTTACTTCTAGCGGATTTGGAAGTGAGCCTCCAGCGTTTTTATGAGCAAATGGAAATCTTGCATACACAAAGCCATTCTCTTTCTTAATTCCAAAAATGTACCACAATAGAGCAAAAATAGCCCCGATTAAAAATAAATCACTCATCTCTCTATCCTCTTCTCTAATTCAAATTTAGATAAAAATTTATTTAAAAATTCAATCAAAGCCAAAGGTATGGTTATAGAAACCATACCTGCACCTAATTGAACAACTTCGACACTATCAAACCCTATATCCTTGAATTCTGCGAAACCTCTCTCTGCCATCTTTTTTTCAAAAAATGGCTGCTCCGACTCCATTTGATTGGAGCTTTGCTTTAGGCTCTCGAACTCAGAACCGTCGCCTAGCTGCATATATATTTTTTTATCTTGCATTTTCTCGCCCCTGCTCTTTTGACTCGTGCGCTCTGTCTGCTTTTTGTAAGTCCTCACGCGTTACTACCACACTTGGGCTCTCTCGCTCATGGAATGCCGCGGCTACAGATTGAAGCTTTTGAGCATACTCGAAAAGTTTTTGAGAGTCTAGCTCTCCCTTTGAATTTAGCAGCTCTTTGAAGCTGTCCGCGCTTGACATATGTTGAACCCGCTCTTTTATCTCGTCTTTATTGTATAACTCTCTCGTTACCTCTTTGCCTTGGTTAACCTCTTGGATTTGAGCTGTTGTTTTATCAACATTTTGATAAAGAGCTTGTTTCGCAAAATTATCAACAAACTTATACTCGCCTTGAGTAGCCTCTTTTAAGACTCCGACTTTTCCAAGCTCTTTAGCGTTGCGTAAAGAAGCCTCAACAAATTTATCAATAGTTTTTGGGTCTGCTTGAGCGTTTGATTTAGCAGCTAAAGCCCATTTGTCAAGCGACTCTTTACTTACGCCGTTAAAGCGTACTGCGGAAATGTTCATAAAGTCTCTTGTGGGTGAAGCACTCTCACGGTTAGCGACTTGTTGCTTACTCCACTCTTGAGCGATTTTGCCCTGGATAGTTTTGTCAAAAAAATCAACCGTAGGAGTACGGTCGATAATTGTTTCTGTTTTTGGGGCTCTGATTTGCTCCTGAATAACAGATATCTCTTTTGCTCTCTCTTGCACTGGCTCAAATTTAAAGATATGAAAATCTTCAAACTTTGTTTGTTGGTCGGGTGTCATAGATAGATACTCTTTATTTTTAACGAGTAGGTCTATTTTATCGATCGCTTGCAAATCTTTTGCGAGTACCTCAAAATCCTTAAGCGTTTCGTTTTTACTTGTCTCTCTTGCCTCATAGACATGTAACTTGTCTTGCAAATCTTTAATCGCTGCTTGGAGATTTAAATTTTCTTGCATTTTGTCAGACATAAGCAAAGTGTTAATTGCCTGGCCCTCAACCTTAAACAGTGCTACTTGAGAATCCTTGATAGTGAAGCCCTTTGAAACACCTCTCTCCAAAAACTCATTAAGTATAATGCGATCACTCAAAAGTTCTGCGCTAAACTGTCGCTTATCTAAGCCTTTTTCTTTGAAAAACTGCTCCGCAAGCTCCATTAATTTGGGGTCAACATGTGATTTTAAATCCTGCTCTGACAGCGGTGGTGCTTTGTTTACATGTTGAAGTTGATATTTGCTTAAATATGGATCTAATTTTTTGTTTGCGATTTTGTCTGTGACTTTGTCAAAAAATCTGTCTATTTTTTTAGCCAGATTTTGAAAAATGGAGTTTGTGCGATTTACGGCTCTTGTTAATACGCCTCTTAAACCATTTTGACGATTGATAGCAGCAATAAAATCAAGCTTCATGTCCTCCGGCACTAACTCTGAACGCGCAAATCTTGATAAAGTCTTTTTATCATTTTTTGCAATCGCAAGCTCAAGTTTGGAGCTCATCATTTTTGAGACTTTGCGTGTAAAATCTTCGTTGGCGGTAAGGTTGTTACCGTTGACTATTTTTGTAGGATTATCTTTGATGAGTTTAACCGTCTCCTCATCTAAATTTAATTGGATTTTTTTATCCAAAAACTTTGCGCTTTGCACCTGATCATTTTTTACCCATAGAGTTAAGGGCTCGTTACCCATTAATACCGTATATTTGCGTGATATAAAGTCCATTTTAAGCTCCTATTTTTTGCTTATACAACTCTTGAATAACCGGTTTAATCTCGATTAAAAACTCTTGCGCTGCGTCTATCGCTGCCTCTTTTTCTGCGTCTTCAAGCCTTGAAACCGCCTCTAAAAGCACTTGCGCTTTATCTCGCAAATCCATCACATAATGCTTATCAATCCATGAGACGCGGTTGTGGTCTAGCTCATTTATGGCGGACTGAAGCTCGCTAATTACTACTAAATTTTGATTATTACTCATCTTGTAACTCCTTGTTTTTGAAGTTCTCGGGCTCGTTGCTCGGCATAAGCTCGCTCTGCGGTTCTGATGTCCTCGATTGTGACGACAACTGGTTTATGATTAACTCCTGTTGTTCTAGCATTAGTAACATCATCTCTTTCAAGCTTGGCTCTTGCGACTCCTCGCTCTGCGGTTGTGGTAATAATATTTGAAGCATCTCTATAATGAGAGAGTTTTGCTCGCTCAAGTTTGTCTGAGAGCTCACTAAAGCTTGCAGCAAATCTATCTCGGTTATTGGTTGTTCCCCGGGCATTTTCGATTGCCTCCTCAATTTTAATTTTTATATCTGGTTGTTTGAGACTCGCGAAAAGTTTTTGCGTGTCTAACTTTGTGGATTGTAAACTGTTGATTAGCACCTCATGCATATTTTTAAACTCTGTTTGTTGTTTTGCCTCCTCGGTTTTAATTTTTTTGAATAGAATTGAAATAGATATAGGATTATCTATTTTAGTTGTGATTTTAGTCGCGACATTTAAAGGTGTACGGTGTTTTTTATTTGTAATTTCGCTTTTTACAAGAGAGATTAATTTTTTAAGCTCGTCTTGTTTTAGCTCTTGGTCTTTTTGAACCTCATTTTTTGAAATAGGCTGTAAAGAAGATAGAAGCTTGTTGATATCTACATGTTGAGACATCAGCTCAACATTTTTTACGCGAACCTCGTCGCGATTTACCTCTTTTTTTGCAACTCTTGTATTAAAAAAAGCTCTTAATGAGAGCTGACTTTTAGATAAATGAGGATGTTCTTTTTTAAGCTCCTCAACTTTGGCTTTTATGGCTATGTTACGGCTTGAAAAAGCCTCAATGAGTTTATCATCTACATTTTTAAGCTCGTAGAAGCTTTCACTTTTATTTGTATCTCGCAGCTCAAAACCTGCTTTTTGCAGCTCTTCGCGCAAAGCCTCCCTATAAAACTGCCCTATATTTTTAATTATTGGGCAGTTTTTTTTCAAGAGGTGTGAAGCGTCAAGTGCGCGATATTTTCCATCCTCGCACTTAGTTATGTTAAAAATAACTGAGTGTGTATGAAGCTGCGGATCTAGCGCACGGTTAATGTCATGTTGAAATTTTGCGGCAACCATAGAGCCGGTATTTACACTCTGTCGCTTGCCTTTTACTTGAACTCTCGCTTTTATTTGCTCTTGCTCAATGTGAGACAAAGCCGTATTTACTGCGTTGTCGTGAGCTTTTTGAATGGCAGCTGCAAGGATAGTATCGCCTTTTGCAAGCGCCGCCTCATATACAATACTTATACTTTTTGATGGACTAAAAGTAAAATCAAAGGCGGGCACCGCCGCCTCTTTACCATTCTTTGAGGCGACTAGACTCTCCCCTGTAGAGGGGTTGACACCTTGCAGGAGTTGAATAAAGCTCTCATGAGTGAGGTCATTTAAACCTAACTTATCTTTTAATTTACCGTAAAACTCGCCCTGCTGCTCCGTGTAGTAGTTGTCTTTTGAATAGTAAGTAGAGGCTTGTGCGAGGCTCAGTTTACGAACCGTGAGCATTTTTTTGAACTTTAGTGAGCATGTATAACCGCGCGGCAATAATATATACTCTTATTTGCGTTACAAATTTTGAGTTATTTTTAAGCAAATATCCCAAATTTTTGTATTTATCTTTGTTGTTTGGTGATTTGTAAGCAACAAATGTTAAATCTCCCAACTCGTCAAAATCCTGCAAAATCTTATTTTTGAGGAATTTAAAGGTAACTTTTTTGACAGCAAGCTGATCCATATAAAATTGGCTAATATTCATTTTTATCTCCTTTTTTTGATTTTTACACCCAAACTCCACCCAAGCACGCCACTTTTTTTTAAAGTGGCATTGGTGCAACTCTTTAGAGTGTCCTTTTCTTGTCTTTTTGATGGCACTCTGTGACACTCTCTGTCTTTGTGTGTCTTTTTGGTGGCACTCTATGTCTTTTTATGTCTTTATCTGTCATTTTTGAGCTTTTTTACGATAAAAGCTCGCTTGAGCAATTTTGCTCAATCTCATTAAAAACTTGCGCCGCCTCTTGGCTGCGCCAATACATCATTAGCATTTTGTGAAACTTTTCGCGATCGCCTTTTGCGGCGGCGTAAAACTCTGCTTCGGCTTCTTCTTGCGATGTCTCACGAGATATCGCGGCAAGGTCATAAATGGTTTGCTCATCATCTGCCGCAATCTCAAAATGGTGACTAAACGGGATACCTATTGTTCTTGCTTTTGCAAAAATAGGTGAGTATGGTTTTATGCCGATTTTTGGGTCTCCGAAAAAATAAATGAACTCTTTTTGAATTTTTGCAAAATCAGAGTACATGTTTAGACAAAATACAGTGTTGTCGGGGTCGTTTATATCGTCATGTGTTGCTACTGCGTTGGCTAAGTATTTTTTAATCTTTGTCGTTGGAATAATCCAAGTTTTTGGACGGTTTACTTGTTTGAGTTTTTGCACTATCGGCGCTGTGTCATCTCCCCCGCCGATGTCAACGATATAATTAATGTATGGATCATCCATCAAATCAAAAAGCATATCCGCCACGGCTTCATCTTTTTTATCGATTTTGAGCGATTTGATATTGTCTTGGCTCATTACTTTTGAGTTTTTAAACAAAAGGCTTGAGTTGTTGTTGTCAAGCTCAATCAGCTTAAATTTTTTACCTGCTGCGTGCAGCAGGCACGCTATAGTTATGGCAGTATTGGTTTTACCTACGCCGCCCTTTGAATTTGCGATAATAAATATCATATTTTACTCCTCTGCTTGTTTTATGATTTTTTGTAAAAATGGGCTAGGTTTTCGCTCACCATTTTTAGGTTTGGTCGGCTCCGCCGACGGGTTTGTAGGGGAAAATTTTGAAGCTTTAAGTTTGCTTAAATATCGTCTTATCGTACGAAGTGATACTTCTATTTTTTGAGAAAGAGCAAAAAGTTGAATTTGCTCGGCTTGGTAGCCGGAGGCGTATAAATCCGCTACCTCTTCTTTTATTTTTTCAAGCTTTTGAACCCGTCTTTTTGGGGGTTCGCGACTTTTGAATTTTTCAAGTGGTTTCATTTTTACTTTACCCCCGCTGGGTAAATAAACAACACATCTGCCCCGTTTTTATTGCTCTCTAAAAAAAATTTAGACTGAGCAGCGGGTGTAAATATTTTGTAGCCGCCCGCATTTGCGGGCATGATTACAGCGTTTGTTTTACTCGCAAACTCAAGCCAGCGCCCAGTGTCTCCGGTGCCAAACTGGTAGGCGTAAGATAATACACCGCCCGCAAATATACCTACTACAGTAGCCGATATAACGCCTAAATATAGGCTTTTATAGCTCATCTGTTTGAACTTTTTAACAAACTGATCCAAATCTTGAGACATATTATCAAGATTGTTAAAACCATCCGCCACAACTGTCAGATTTTCGGCTTTTTTTGATAGCTCTTTTGCGGCGGTTTCGGCTGCCGCCGCACTTTTATTGATTTGAACCCGTTGCGCCTCAAATTGCTCATTTAATCGATCGATTATTTTGCGCGATATTTGTGTAAAACTAACCAAGTCAAGTTGTTCTAAAATTTTAGAGGTATCGACCTCGTTTAGGGCTTTTGCCCTCGCCGCAATCCCGTCAAGTTTTTTTAATTCTTCCAAATTTTCGGCAAATTTTTTATTCGCAAAAATTAAATTACTTAAAAGCTCTTTATCTTCTTCCCTGCTCATTTTTGACTCCTTTACTTTATAAATTTTGTATTACATTCCTAAAATGCAATATCAAGTTTATAACTATGTGCAACTCTCACAGTCTCCTACATTGCGCATATTTTTTTACCTGCTATACCACGTGCTCTGTCAAAAAAACAGGTGCAAGGGTTTCGTTTTTAGTGAGTCAGGCTTAATTTTTAAATAACATTGAGGGTTTTAGCCTCATTTAAGCCCTATTAGTAGGGCTTAAATGAGGGTAAGACGCAGCGTTTAAGCTACGCCGTTTTAACGGTATCTGATAGCCACTCTGCTATGGCTTGTTTTGGGTAAAGTACACGGGCACGCTTACCGTTATTTTGTTTTTTGTATGACGGTCCTATACCTTCTTTGCGCCATGATTCGAGAGTCGAACTACTGACGCCTATTGCATCTGCGGTTTGTTTCTGATTTAGCGCGAGCAATTTCTTAAATTTAGGGTTGAGATTATTTATCTCTTCGAGTGTTTGTGTAATTGATTCATTTTTCATGACGTATCCTTTTTTTATTTTTCATTTTGAACTGCCCATTTGATGGCAGCAGGCACATTAATCATCCAGTTTGGATCGAATTCATCAAGTTTGACTTTTTTGGAATTTTCTAAGTTTCCATCTTGTAAATCACAATAATTTTGAAACATAAAATCAAAAAGATCTTCTGGCATGTTTAGATAAAGCTCTATTGCTTCATCAACTTTATTTGTTTTTTCATTTTTGTGTGTTATACTATTCATTGCTATTTACCTCTCTTTACCTCTATTGATAATGTATTATTGCATTATAACGCTTATTTTAAGCTTAAATTAGAGTTATTTTGAGTTACTTATGCAATATAGGAGTTATATATGCAATATAATGCAGATTTTTATATAGAAAAGCTATTAAATCATTACAATGTAAGCACAATAAGTGAACTTGCTCAAATTTTAGATACAAAACAAACTTCAATATCAAGCTGGCGGACTCGTAATTCCGTAAACGCGATTAAAAAAAAATGTCGTGAACTAGGTATATATAATGAGATTTTTGGGGATGTACAAACTAATAATTTTCAAAATAGTAATAATGTGGTAGGACAAGATTTTAGCTCAAAAAATAAAAGTTCACACACTCAAAATATCGGTTCGATTAATATTGATCCTAATATTTTAAAACTTGTTGATACTTTGTATAGTTTTGCCGTCTCAAAACAAAAAGTTGATGAGTTAAAAACTGATTTATCGTCACTTCTGCCTAAATATATGTAATATACAAAAATGATTAGTCAGCAAAAAAACAATTTTCATAATACTAAAAATGAAGTTGCACAAGATTTTACAAGTGCAGCAATTGGCACCCAAAACAACTTCTATTCATCTCTTATTTTCAAACCCCTTAAAATCAAAGATGAGCTTAAAATAAGAGTGTTTCATAATTATATAAACAAGGTAGATCTTGCTCGTACTCTTTTTGGTCTTTTTATAGGTAGTTTTTTTGCTTCTACTTTTTTTATTTATTATCTTGATTTTAAACCTAATATAATAGAGTATATACAAGTCACACTTTTTATATTTGTGGTTTTGTCTTTATTTATTACTTTGTTGCTTTTTACAATGAGATATTTTCCTGCTATGTATTTAATGCTGAACGAAGAGACGGTAACTCAAAAAATCAAAGGGAAAGAAGATATTGTACTTATGTATAATGAGATTAGGAGTTTGCTTAAAATGAAAGATTTGGTAGGCTATTCTATTAATATATATCCAATCAATGAGCTGTATCCTAAAATATCTTTTAATACAGAGTGCATACATACTGCCAATGCTGTTGAGCAGCTTGTAAGTGATAGGATAATCAATGAATAATACCGCTAATATAGAATATGAGAAATTATTTAATACTGCCAAAGACGGGTATTTGTTTAAAAATAAAAAAGCTATCTTTGAATTAGATATGCGTTATAAAGACATATCAAATAAAGATGTAGAGTTAATGAATTACTATAATGCTATTGCATTAGAGGAGTTTCAAAAAATTATAAGCAGTGGGTTATGTATGCCCTTATCAATATTCTTAATTGATATTGCTACTGTCATAACTAAACAACAATATGCTTTTTTAACTTTTGGTAGAATAACAACAACTATAGATAATCATGATATTTTTTCTGTAGGTACAAAAAAACATTTTATTGATAAATATAACAATAGTAGAGTAGTACCTAGTAATATGCATGCATGGATTACTCTATCTGATGGAACTATTATTGACCCAAGCATAGAAGGGTCTGAAGGAATTTCAGATAGATTACTTATAGGTTCTCCTATGCAATTAAGTAAAAAATACAAGTATTCACCTTACCTGATTGCAGATTGTGTAAAAACATCCGAATTTGGATCTAAGTTTGACTTTGATTATTATTGCCAAGATAAAATAAAAAAAATAAAAGCTAACTATAGTAAAAGCTAAGGCTTCCTCCATCTTTTTTATCTCGTTATATCTATTTTTCAATTTTTCTTTTTTAAAAACTCTCTAAAAAGCCGCAGAAAATAGGAAATGCTGAAAAATAGACATAACTACCCTATATAGAGGATAGCCATTTGATAACTATTCTCTATATAGGAGTAGTTTTAGCCGCGTCAAATGAGGTTTCGCTTTCATTTTTAACACACTAAATCGATGTTGTACTCATCGACTTAAAACAATTACATGGACGGTAGCCCTTATCCATAACCTTTTAGTCTTACAGCATAGCGGCTTATTATATCCGCTCCTACCAGCCTTAAGGGAGTCACTACTAAACATTGCTGTTTACTACGGGTATCTCCAGAGTGAATTGAACCGCAAACCGCCTCACACTCTGTACATTTGGTCTCTTTTGGTTTTTGACATCTTATCCTTGATGTGGCTAACTCTATGTTTTCCCTCCCGATCTCTAGGGAGTTGAAGGCTATTAGCTTTTAAAGGATTTTCAACCTTGCAGTTGCCCATCCAACCGCTATTATTTATTTTAACAATTGGTAAGAAAATATGAACGGATTTGAGAATTTTGTGGTATAATTGCGGACACCACATAATCTTTATGTGCCGAGCTTTATCAGTCTTCCAGCGTCGCCAAACTTTGGAAAGAGACTGATAAAGTCTTTCGATATTTATTACTCCAAAACCCTTTTTTATATTACAAGTGCTTCAAAGCTTCGATAGTAGTAAGATCTATCTATTTTTTTATATTGTGATTTTTTTTGAGTGAGACACAAGGTACTAAGTTGTATCTTTTTAATTACTCAACGGGAGACTGGGAGTCTCCTTGGCTCTTGGGGAGAGCCACAACTTAGTACCCCGTTCAGTAATTTGTATGAGAAAATTATAGCAATTTGTGGGCTTTTTAAGCTTAAGTTATAATTACTGCTTATAATGCTTTATTATAGTTTGTTGAGGATTATCGCAAGAAATATCTAAGTCGCTTTATGTTTTAGCTTAAATTGTCTCTTTTTTTGACATTATTGTGACAATATGTTTATGTATTTTTTGGTAAAAAAGCGTTTTTTTTTATAAAAAGATTGAAGATTTTTTTGTTTGTGGTATAATTTGCATACGAGAGAAGCCGTTAAGCTTCCCTCTTTGTTTTAATTATTCTTGAGATATTTAACTATCTCACAAATAACTTCAAGGATTGAGAGAACAATCTTTGACATGTAAATCAACACCTTTCACGGTTAAAGATTTACTAAAACTATATGCACAGTTCCAGCTGTTGCATATAGCTACAGCAGAACCGCATTGCAATTATATCAAAATCCTAAATTATCTACTTCAATTCTGCCGCTATGATCTGCTAGCTTTGCATATCTCAAAGTCATTTTTATATCTTTGTGATTCATGAGCTTTTGAATCGTAAAAATAGGTGTTCCATTTATTGCAAGGTGTGAAGCAAAGGTATGTCTTAGTGTGTGAAGCACCACCCTATTCTTTCTATCGCCTGAATCTAATTTTGTATTGAACAGCTTGTTTAAAATCTCTCTTAATGGCTTTTGAATAGTCGTTTCACTCACATCAAATAGCTTTTCAGTATGTTCAATCTCATCTGTATACTTTTTTAAGAGTTCAACTACATCATCCTTTAAAAAAGCTTTGTATGTAGTATTATTTTTAAAATCTTTAAGTGTTAAAATTTTATGTGTTATATCTATATCTTTTTTCCTTATATTCATAGTTGAGGCAAGTCTTGCACCTGTAGTTAATGATAATTTACAAAAAAGATGTAGTCTCTTATCCCCTTCAACGACTTTGTATAACTTTTTAATCTCTTCTACGGTTAAAAATCTTTCTCTATCGTTATCCACACTATCTTTTTTTATAAATATTGAAATATCATTTTTGAGTAGCTCTTCTCTACTAGCATTCTTTATTATGCTACCAAACAAAGAGAGTAGTCTTAAAGCCCTATTTTTAGGGCTTTTTTTTGTGAAAAAAAGCTTTTGTCCCCTATCTTTCCCTAAAGAAAACTATCAACTTCTATAAAATTTTATTTTTCACTCAAAGACTCACTAATAGTTTTAGTAATTGGTTTAGTAATATACTCTAAAACTGTTCTACTTCCAGTTTTTATATCTACTGTGACTGTCATACCTGGATTTATCTGTATTTCATCAGCAAACCTGTTTCTAAATTCTTTTTCCTTGATACGAATCTTTGCTTTATAATAAATTGTATCGCCATTTCTCCCTTGTTCAGTTAAGGAATCAGGGCTTATATAATCCACCTCTCCAATCATCGCTCCATAAATAGAAAAATCATAGGCATCTAGTTTAATGATTGCCTTTAATCCTTTAACTAAATGTGACATATCTATTGGCTGGATTTTGACTTCCACAATTAAATCAGACTCCGTAGGCAGTAGCTCAACGACTTCGTCTCCAGGTTTTACAACAGCTCCTATTGTGGTAAAATTGATTTTATTTACAACTCCATCCATAGGAGAAACTAATGTAGTATGTTCTAGCAGCTGCTTTCTATCAAGTAATGTTTGTTCCTGAGTTGACAAATCTTCTTGAACCTTAGTCATTTCAGCTTGAGCATCTTGAAAATATTTATTTTTTTTCGTAGATATTTGGCCTTTAATATCAGTAATTTGCCTTTGCAGTTTAAGTACTTCCAATTTTCCAACATCTCCTGTTTTTAAAAGGTTGTTGTTCATTTGCAGCTCTAGCTTTGCCAATTCCAAACTCTCTTTTAAAGTAGAAACATCTTCATCTATTGCTTGTTTTCTTCGTTTATACAAGTCCGTTTGATTAGATATGAACTCTTTATATTTTGAAAGCTCGGAGGGAAAAGAAAGAGGCTTTCCATACACTTCGGCTTTTAATCTACATAGGGTTATTTTTAAGGCGGAAACTTTTCCCAGAGTATCAGTATAGGCTGCGTTTGCTCTCTCTTTTTCTAAGACCACAAGAATATCTCCTTTTTTAACACTATCTCCCTCTTTAAACTGTATTGACTCTATAACGCCGGCATCAGCGGATTGGATAATTTGCGTTTTATCCGCCGAGACTATTTGTCCTTGCGTTCTAATACTTCGCTCAATTTCAAAACTATAAGCCCAGAGTAAAATAGTTGAAAATGCAACCACTATGATATAAATAAAGTATCTCGCTCGTTTTGTTTTTTGTCTGCTTACTATAGATAAAGACATTAATTTTCCTTGCTAGAGACAGGAGATTGGAGTTTCTCCAAAATCTCATTTTTATTTCCAAACATGGCTATTTTCCCATTGTTTAACACCAGTATTTTATCTACTATCGCCAAAATAGAAGGTTTGTGAGTTACAATCACCACAGTGTCTTCTTCTTTAATAGTTGTCGCTAAAATTTTTAGCATTTTGTTTTCTAACTGTCCATCCATCGAAGCAGTTGGCTCGTCTAAAAGCCAAATAGTTGGGCTGTTAATCAAAAGTCTTGTTATTGCCACTAATTGCTTCTGACCCGTAGACAATCCAACTCCCCCCTCGCTAATAGGCAATTCAAACCCTTGTGGATTACTTTGAACAATTTGAATGAGACCAGTGAGTGTAGCTATGTCTCTTAAAACCTCGTCTCCAGGGTCTTTTTGACCTATAATCAAATTTTCTCTCAGTGTTCCTTGAAAGAGTCTATTGTCTTGCGTCATATAACCAATCGTATTAGAAAGAAGCTCTCTATCTATCAAGGAGATATCTAAATTGTCTAAGAGCACTTTTCCCTCTTGTGGGCTATACATACCTGATAAGATTTTCAAAAATGTGCTTTTACCCGATCCTATGCTCCCAACGATTGCAATTTTATCTCCTCTATTGATGGTAAAGTTTTCAATAGATAAAGCCTTCACGCCCTCTGTATATGAGTACTCTACATCAGATACTGAGTAATCGCCTAAGATGATTGAGGGCTTTAAGGGAGTTGCAATGTCATGATGATAGGTTTTTAAGCTATACATTTGCTCAAGTCCTTCCAATGCGGCTTTTGAGTGGGCCATTTG
This sequence comes from Sulfurimonas limnophila, assembly GCF_059705345.1. Classification (NCBI taxonomy): domain Bacteria; kingdom Pseudomonadati; phylum Campylobacterota; class Epsilonproteobacteria; order Campylobacterales; family Sulfurimonadaceae; genus Sulfurimonas; species Sulfurimonas limnophila. The sequence continues at coordinate 1,030,997 of NZ_AP046127.1, read as the reverse complement.
AGTAAACAATCCAGGCAATGCAGCTACGGGTGCCATAATTCTTCCTGAAATAATAGTACAAGCGATTAACGCTCCCATAGTCATATCGCCACTTATAACCAAAAAAGCTCCAGTAATAATGATTGAAGCATACCCTAGTTGCTGTAGCAACGCAGCAATATATGTTGAGTTTTCATTTATATGTCTCATAGACAAATCATTAGAAATGGCGCCCTTGCTTGTGTGCATCCATCTTGCTAAAAATTTCTTTTCACCATATCCCGCTTTTATAATCTCAGAACCTTGAATAGTTTCGACTAATTCTCCGATTTTTATATTATTGTATTTAGCACTGTCAGTTGCATGAAGCTTTATTTTATATTTTAACCATAAGCCTACGCATAACGCCGTGATAAAAAAAGTAAAAGATATGAGAGCGATCCAAGGGCTTCCAATAAACGCCAAAAGTAAAATATATAAAATAGCGAAAGGTGTATCGACAAATAAGTACAAAGTACTCGCTGTTAAAAACGTTCTAATTGTTTCATACCCTTTTAACTGAGAAGACAAAGAACCCACGCTTGAAGGCATTTGATCTAGTCTGATAGACAAAAGTCTTTTATAAATCTGTCTTGAGTATGTGTTATCCAAACCAACAATCACATTGTCCATAATCAAACTTCTAGCCATTTTCATACTGAATTCAAAAATTATCATTATGATAACGCCTAACGCCAGGGTAAAGAGCGTAGATAGTCCATGAGTCGGAATAACTCTGTCATACACTTGCATACTAAACAAAGAAGTTGCCAAAGCTAAAATATTAATAACTATAGTCGCGGCTATCCCTTCAAAAATATATCTCTTGTATCGTAAAAGATTAGATTTAAACATCCCATAGGCTGTTTGATCTTTTTTATTACTGCTCATTCTCTACCCTTATTTTTAACTTTTTTAACTCATTTGAAAAGATTTTGAATTTTATAGGCGTTGTGACTAAATAGGCCTGAACATCACTTAAACTTATCTGAGCGTTAATCAGCTCCCTCTCCGCATTAAGAACATCCAACCAACTTCTTTTTCCCGCAATAAATAATCTTTTATATGAAGCTCTAGTCTCTTCATTCGTTTTGATAGCCAAAACATAGTTGTCATATCTCTCATAGGTGAACTGATAATCACTCAATTCCGAAGCCACTTTTTGTTTTATCTCTAGTTCTATATTGTCCCTATCACTTGATAGAGTCAATACGTCCGCCTTAGCTGCTTCTATTGCCGAGATTGACGAGAAGCCCGCGCCAGGCGTGTACTCTAAACCGACTTTAAAAACTGAATAACTTCTATTGTTCATACTACTACTATTTGCGATATTGCTTTCATCTGCCCAATTTTTTTCATACTTAGCGTAAACACTAGGATAGATAGCGGATTCTTTAATAGTTACTTCTTGAGATTGCGCGTTAATTTGTTGCGCATACTTCTCTAAAGAAGGATTAACCGCAACTACTTTGGCTATTAAATTGTCGTCGTTATATTGTGGCGTTAATTCAAGTTGATTTAACTCTTTTGGCAAAATATCTTTAAATTCTTCTATTGAGACTCTTCTAGCAAGTAACTGTTCTAGTGTAAGCAATGCTCTACTTTGCAAAGCCAATGCCATAGAATGATCTGTTTGAGCTTGTGTAAGTCTGGCTTGAATAAGTGATAGTTCCGAGTCCGGAGAAACGCCTTCGGCTATTCTTCTTGTAATCATGTTTTTATGCTCTTCCAATCGTTTGAGAGCCTCAATGTAAACTAAAGCTTTTCCATATGATGAGAGTAAACTATAAATATTTTGAGTCACCAAAATAGCCAAACTCTCTTTTGTTTCAGCTAAATTCATTTGTGCTATTTGCTTTTGAATTTTCGCTTTATTATATGTCGCATCTATTCTTCCACCTGCCCATAGTGGCTGCTGAAGACTAAAGTTTGCTACTTGAGCTCCATTTTCATCATTCTCAGCACGTAAGGATGGTGTTGGAAAGTATTGCCACCATGCGCCATCTACACTGTAACTCGTAGCGGTTATTGAGTTTTGTTTAGATAATATCGAAGGATTTTTTTCAAAAGAAGTACTAATTAAATCTTCGACAAATTTTTCATAGGGAGAAGCTTGAAGGGAAATAGCTAAAAGAAAAAGAGACAAAACAGATTTTTTTTTAATCATACACACATCCTAAAGGTTTATTGGTTATTTAGTATAAAAGAGATGTTTCTCGCATCACAAAAGACGCGAGAAAGGTTATTATAATTTAGATTACATTAACACTTACTGTTTGCTCGACTAATATCTTAGCGTACTCATCTTCCGCATTATATTCATACACATTGTAAGTCACGCCATCTATTCCTTCCGTAGAAGTCGTCGCTCCAGTTAAATCAACTGAAACAGTATCTCCCTGATTTCCTCGAACATATAACTCTTTAGCGTCATTTATGGCAAATACGTCTTCAAACGAGAGCGCTAAAGCGTTGTCTCCAGTTCCAGTCAAATCAATAGCTTCAATGCTTTTCAACTTCTCACCAACAGCGATAGAAGCAAAATCTAGTTGCATACTCGCACCATCAAGCACTAAAGTATCAAAACCTAATCCACCATCAATAAGCATAAAGTCTAAACTATCCACCACGATGTCATCATCTCCAGCTCCCGCGTAAACAACATCCGCTCCACCTTCAGCGTAAATAGTGTCATCTCCGTCTCCAGCGTGAATAACATCCGCTCCAGCTCCTGGATGAATAATATCATCTCCACCAAGAGAATCTATTACATCAACACCTGTTCCGCCTTGGATAGTATCTCCATTTTCAGTAATTACATCATCATTTTCAATAACTGAATCAACACTTGACACAAGAATTTTTTGAGTTGTATCACTTGAAGAAACTAAAGTTACTCTAAAGTTTTCATCATTTTCAACTATAGTATCACCAACAACTGTTATTACAATCTCTTTAGAAGTTTCATCTTGTGCAAACACTACATTTCCAGACATTACTGTTGTAAAATCATTTGATGCAGCTGCATTTATACCAAGACCAGCTAATGCCCAAGCAACTGTCGTTGCTGCTAAATTAACTCCTGTTCTAGTAACACTATATGTATAAGTTGTAGTTCCATCTGTCCCTTCAACTTTTCTTACATCTGTTGTACTAATTGAAATGCCGCTGTCATCATCAAATATCGTGCTATTCACGGTAGCTGGATTTTCAAATCCATCTGCGGTTATCTGAAGTTTAAACTCTATATCATTTGATGAAATATCGTCATTTACGGTTTCTAGAGCTAAAACAACTCTAGACTCACCAGCTGGAATTGTAATAGTGCCAGTTGCATCACCTACTAAATAATCAGCTGTTGTAATATCAGTATCTTGTAAATCTACTAATTTATAACTAACTATTAATGGTTCACTATTATCTCCATTTCTTACGATTTCATAAGTTAAGAAATTAGCGTTGTCCGTTCCTTCTTTTACAGAAGTTACTATTCCATTTACTTCTAAAGTAGCTAAATCGTCATTTTGAATAACAGCGTCCAATCTAGCTTCATTTGGAGTGCCAGGAGCAACAACTACTATAAATCCTTCATCACTTTCAAAAACTGTGTCACTTGCTACGACTACTTCAATAATTGCAGTTGAAGAACCTTCAAGGAATGTAATATTTCCATTTGGTAATAACGCTCCATCAAAATCAGAACTATCAGCTTGATTATCACCAAATCCTAAAATTTCATAAGCTACTTGAGCTTCACTTATAGTACTTCCACTTCTTGTAACTTCAAATGTGTAAATTTTAGTTCCCACATTTCCTTCTTTTATATCCACTGTTGTATTTACAATAGAAGTAATTGCCGTATCGTCATTGATAATTTCTAGAATCGCTTCTGAGTTATCAACTGTTCCACCAACAACTTCTGTAATTCTAACTCTTAAGATTTCATTTGCACCTGCAATATTATCTGCAACTATCTCTAAATTAATATTTGATTCTACATAACCATTACCATCTGTTCTAAATTCTACCCAACCTGTCATAGTTTCAGAATCATAATAAGAACCTATAATATTTCCACTGAAGTACTTAAATTCAAAGTCTCCACTATCAATTGGGTTAATATCTGTACCTTCAATTACAAAATGAGCTTTTACAGTTTTATTTGCAACACCTTCAGCACTCAATGTAAATGATATAGCTGGATTATTTCCATCACTTCCCTCAATAATACTATCGACAGAAGCTTCAACACTAACACCAATATCATCATTTGTAATTACTGCTGTGTCAGTAGCTACAATAATTTGCGCACCTTGAGTTTGTGAAATTAAATTTGATATTTCAACTTTGAAACTCTCAGATGGCTCAAATACAGCATCTGGAGCAATTGCAACTTGGATAGTTTTTACACTTTCACCATCTGCAAATGTTGTATTACCAGTTGGCCAATATCCTCCAAAATCAGAGATATTTACAGGATTAAAACTATTTTCTTCTGTACTTATTGCCCAATCTAAAGAAGCTGTCCCACTTAAATCACCACTTCTTGTAATTGTAAATGTTACTAGTTTAGTGTTTGTTCCATTACCCTCAACAAAACTATTTGCTGTGAAATCTACTCTAAATGCAGGATCATCATTTAATACTTCAAGTTCTGTTGTTGAAGTATCAACATAAGCACCATTTACACTATCTACAACATCATTTATTTTAACTATTGGATTAGATAAACTTAAATCAAAATATTTATCAAAGTCTCCAATATCATCTGTTTTTACTTTTATATCAAAAGTTGCCGTTAATGAAGTTCCTTCAAATGTAACTGTACCTGTTTGTGCTTCAAAAATGATATCTGATAAATTAATTGCTGTTGTTTCAGTAACTGACCAATCTACACTTACATTTGTTGTTGGATTTTCTCTATTTACAGTAACAGTATATGTTGTCCAAGAATCTCCATCTCCTTCATTTTGTGAAAGAGGAGTAACAGTATAAGTAATTTTATCAGCATCATCATTTGTAATAGTAAGAGTTTTAGAACTATTTTCTAAATCCAAACTTGCACCTTGGCTTGGATTTGACAATGTGAAATTAAATACTTCATATGCTTCTGAAATAGAATCATTATTCATATTGATAGTGACTGTTGTTGTAGCTGAGTCAGCTGCAAAAGTGGCAGTTCCAGTTAAAACATTTATATCGTTTGTTCCCAAAACATTTTCACTTGCAGTTATAGTCCAATTTACTGTATTTGACTCAGTTAATACACCTGTTCTTGAAAGTGTAAATGTTGCCGTTCCATCTTCATTAACTACAACATTATCAACTATTGAAATAAGTGCATCATCATTTGTAATTGTCCCTTCTGCATTATCAACTATGATTTCAAGACCTGGTTCAGGAGTATCAATTACTAATTTAAATTTCTCATTTGCTTCATAAGCTGAGTCACCACTAATAGGAACTTTAATTGTAAATGCTGTTTCACCTAATGGTAATTCTAAAATTCCAGATGGTAATGTTCCACCAAAATCTGCTAAATCTGCTTGGGCATCAATCAACTCAATATGCCAACTTACACTTGCATCATAAGTTAAAACTCCACCTCTTGTAAGAGTAAACTCTACATAAGAAGTTCCTGTATCACCCTCTACTACACTTGAAACACCATCTATTGCAATAGTTGAATCATTTGAAGAAACTACAGGAGTTCCAACATCATCATTTACTACGGTACCATAAGCCACATCTTTGCCATCTTCTATGGTTGCACCCGTTGTTCCATTTGCAACTGAAATAGTAAATATAAATACCTCATCAAGTTCCGCTACAACATCGGAAGCCGATTTTACAAATATCTCTTTTACCAACTCATCTGACGCAAACGTTACGCTACCAGTTGCAAGAATTCCACCATTCATATCATCAGTGCTTACAGAGTGGCTATTTCCTTCGCTACTTACTGCCCAATCTATGGTTTGTTCTTGTCCTGTAACCGCACTTCTTGTAATTGTGAATTTTTGACCTGCAATATCACCCTCAACTACTGATTCACCAGCTGTTAAAGTAAAGATACTTTCATCATTTAAAATAGTACCTTTTGCAATTACTTTTTGTGTGTTGATTCCATCACTATCTGTCGCGTTAGAAAGAGATACATTTATGTATTGATCTGCTTCAACAGTTGTATCACCTTTAATATAAACTTTAACTTTTTGAGTTTGTTCACCATATCCATCAGAAATTACTTCTGAAATATTTGTTTGCCCATTATCAAAACTTAAACTTTCTGTTTTAACAGATGCGCTTGTTAAGTCATCTGTGATTGTTGCGCTTCCATCTTGTACTGTCCAAGTAACAGAAGAAGAACCATTTGAAATTTGACCTTTTCTAATTACGTCAAATTCCAAATATGCGCCATCAACGTCGCCTTCTAAAACAGGAGTCGCGTCAACAATCTCCACAGTCGTATCATCATTTACAATAGTATATGTTAGAGTATTTGCCACATCGGAAATCTGACCTTTAGTAGCACTTACCAACTCTACGTTAAATGATTCATTTCTCTCAGCCACTTGATCTCCATCAACTCTGAACGTAACAACTTTTGAAGTTTCACCAGCAGCAAAAGATACGGTTCTTTCTCCTAATCCATTTACAATATCATTTTCATCTATTGTATAAGTAGCACCATTTGCAACTATTTGATAAGTTACATCAGCAGCGCCTATATACTCATTACTTGGTCTTGTAATAGTAAATGTGTAATCTTGGAAATCATCTGATTCTACTTGACTTAACGTAGTTGCACCAATTGACCAAGTCGCATCATCATTAAGTACGGTCACAGGAATATTTTGTGTCGTACTTCCTCCTGACCAACTAGGATTTTGAGAAAATAAGATATTTGAATCACTCACGTTGCTGAGTTGTAAAGTATAAGTTTTATCGGCTTCAACGGTCGTATTTGCAGTTCCAAGCACAAAGTCCATAGTGTACTCTTTACTTCCATTACCATTTGTGTTTGTAGTATCACCTGCCAAATCCCAAGTGCCAGTTGCAACCACATTATTACTTGCATCTACAAGATTATAAGTAATAGTCACATCATGGTCAATTCTTCCATATCGTGTAATATCTGCGGTAAATACTATATCACCACTATCACCCTCATAGATATGTTCACCCATATAATTGTAAGGAAAAGAGTAGAATGTATTATTCACATAAATTCTTCCATCATCATTTTTAACTTCGGTTGTAACGGTTGCGTTCTCGCTATCCACATACATATTAGCTGAATCTGGAATTCTTCCATCCGCGTCTAATAAATCAATCCCAAATTTGTTAAGATTTAACGTTGTGTCATTTCCAGTACCATAATACCAAGGAGACATCCACTCAGACCAACCATTTTCTAAAATTGTTTTACCATCAATCAGAGTAAATACAAAGTTTTCATTATTTTCAATAACATCATCATTGTTATATGTCAAAGTTATAGTTTTTGTAGTTTCTCCCGCTTCAAAGCTCACAAGTCCAACGGCGTAAGATGGCGCTGAAGCTTGATATGGCGTATAAGTTTGAGCAACCGTATCTCCACTTATACTTGAATAGTCAGTATAATCACTAGGCGTTCTTAATGTCCATCCAATTTGTGCAGCGTTTGTAGCATCTCCCGTTCTTGTTAGCGTATAAGTAATAGTATTAGTTGCACCATTTTCATTATAACCACCTTCAAATCCACCTGTTGCATTGTTAACCGCACTCACAGATACAACAGATGTTGCAGCTTCATTATCAATGATAATGCTTTCCATTGTTCCAGCAACTTGACTGATTGCAGGAGTTTTTGCGTTTTGCACTTCAGTTGGAACGCTATTTGCCCATCTTGCGTTTGAAAGCTCAATACTAAACGCTTCCGCCCAAGCTTCTTTTGTAGTATCATCTTTAATATTTAAAGTGATCTCTTTATAGCTTTCACCAACGCCAAAGTTTAACGTTCCATTTAAAACAGAAGTATCAAAATCAGTAGCATCGGCTTTATAGTCGCTATTTAGCGCGTTTGCTGCGGAGTCAGGAAATATAACTTGCCAATCGATATCCGCTTCATAAGCGGTTGAGCCACTTCTATAAACTCTATATGTTACAGTATCTCCCTCAGTTACAACTTTACTTCCATAAGTAGCGGCATTTTCTTCATCAGGAATAATTTGTCCAATAGAAAATAGTGGATTATCATCATTAGCGATATACCCCATTGAAGTTTGATAATAAACATCTAAAGTACTACCACTTGATGGATTGCTTAGTCTTACCACAAAGCTATTTAAGTCTTCAGCGCTTATATCGCCTTTCGTTTTTATCTCTATGATAGTGTATTCTTCACCATCGGCTATAGTAGCCACTCCACTTGGAAGCGTAGTGTTCGCTAAGCTATTTTGGCCATCTACAAAGTCACTTGTATCTGCTGATATACTTGTATTATGGTCTAAGAATGGATAATCATCTTCAACGCTTGAAACCCAACCATTTTCAACTCTCCACTCTATTGTCGCATCGCCTGAAGTTGTAAAGTCTCTATAAATTTTAAAGAAATGAGAAACTTCCCCACTATCGCCCTCTGCTTTTGCATTTTCATCATCAATAGTGTCATATTCATCATTATCAAAAGATTCTACACTATTTATATCTAATTCATAAGATTCTATACCAAATCTTCCCTCATCTCTTAAAATAACTCCCTCAGCATAACTTGTCGTAGGATTTACAACAGACCAAATTCCAAGGTCACTAATATCTCCAACATTTGCTGGTTTGGCAAATACAACCTTAAATGCTTCTGTTGATTCGACTACCGCGTCTCCAACTACTCTAATTGTGAGAGTTTTTGATGTTTCATTTTCTCCAAATTGTAAAGTTCCACTTAATGTGTTTGCATCAAAATCACTACTATCAACAGTTGCACTAGGTATAGTTCCATATACCCATTGTCCATTAGCAGCAACATATGACATATTGCCTATACTATGACCTTGAACACTCCACACTAAATCAACTGCTGCTTCTAATCCTGTTCTTTCAATTACCCACGTATATTCTGTATAAACAGTATTTTCATTTCCATCTAGTTGCCCTTCAGCTTTTACAACTCTAGTTGCTAAATCAGATGAAAGAGAAAGTGCAATATCATCATCAGTAATATATCCCTCAGCAATACCTGTTGTTTCACTTACAGATAATCCCTCTGTTGGATTACTAAGAGTGATTTTAAATGCTTCTGGATTTTCTTGATAATGATCTTTATGTACTCTAATTGTTATTGTTTTAGAATTATCTTCATTTCCTGAGAATACTAAAGTTCCACTTGCTACTCTATTTATAGTTGTGACATCTTCATTTTGCCATTGTGCATAATTATTAGAGAACCAATCTACAGTAGCAGCGTCATATCCTTCTTTATCTAGTCCACTTAAACTCCAAGTAATAGTTTGCGTTCCATCTCTATCATTTCCAGTTCTTACAACTGTATATGTAATATCTACGTATTCACTAGCATTTACCATTTCCGTACCAGTTGGACTGCCTTCAGTTACTGTTTGAGTGATTGTGCCTACGCTAAACCCTACTTCTTTATCATCATCTAAAATAGTAGTAGTTACTGTTGCTGTTGTGATACCAGTTCCAACAGACGCGTCAAATAACTCTACTACTAGATTTTCACTAGCACCCTCATATTTCCAATCTTTTGCTACATTTATTGTAAATGTTTTATATGTTGCACTATCATTAGCGCCAAAAGTTATAGTCCCAGATGGTAAACCATTGTTTGTACCTAAACTATCAGTTGCTCCTACGAAATCATCTATTGTAATTCCAGATTCCGCGTTTACTTTCCAGCTTACTTCTGAACTATGAGTTGTGTCTCCACTTCTATAAACTGTATATGTTAATGTTGTATATCTAGCATCGGCAGATGAATTTGCTGCATAAGTTCCTTCTGTAATTGAAGATTGACTCACTTCAAGAACAAGTCCTGCATCATCATTTGTAACTTGTACGGTTTTTGTTGCAACTTCTGTAGTTTGAGCATCTTTCAATACAACTTTAAATGATTCATTCTCTTCTTTTACAGAATCTGCTTTTAAAGTAAATGTTTTTGTAACTGTACTTTGCCCAGCTTCAAAAATTATCGTTTCATCTGTTGGTAAAGTTTGCATATCAACAAAATCATCCGCACTTATAACATTAGCAGTTGTTCCCTCAATTGAGTAAGTTAAAGTTGCTTCATTTTCTGAATTTCCAGCTCTTACAAAAGTTACTGTAATAGTTTTATTTTCACTATCTCCTTCTTTAACTGCTGTATCAACTGCTACATCATTAGCTTTTACTTCGATAGAGTAAGCAACTGTATCATTTACGATATATGCTGTAATATCTTGATCTAAAATCTCACTTGCGTTTGCCGCTTCAAATCTTAGTTTAAACGCTTCATCAGCTTCTAAGATTGAATCATTAGCCACTTCAAAAGTAATAGTTTTTGTTTTTTCATCTGCTGCAAATACTATATTTCCTGATGGAATCGTGCTATTTACAAAATCTGCCAAACTTGCAACTGGATTTACTCCATCGCCTTCTAAAATTACAGCCCAATTATACGAAGCTTCATAAGATGACTCAGCGTCAGGTCTTGTTATGGTGTACGTAAATGTTTTAGCCGTACCCGTAGCTTCGACTTGTTTTACTTCATTTAAAGCAATAGATAAATTAATAGCATCATCTTCAATCATTGTTGAAGTTGCAGTTGCTACTTTAATATCACTTGTATCACCTTGCACATTTGAAACTGTAACTGTGAAAGGTCTATCACCATTCATTTCATCATTACCAACTGTTGTGATAGTGATGGTTTTTTCTAATTCATTTGCTGCAAAGTCTAAAGTTCCAGTTGTTGCATCAAAACCATAAGGTATATTTGCAACATCTCCTGCAACATTCCATACTAAATTACTAGCTTGTGTTGTATCACCAGTTCTTGTTACTGTAAATGTATATGTAGTTTCAGCACCAGTTGCACCTTCAGCTTGACTTACATCATTTGCAACTATACTAATTGCAACATCATCTTCAACAATTGTTCCAGCAGCTGTTGTTGAGCCACTTAAGCTATACCCACTTCCAACTTCTGGAGTTGAGAGTACTAAATTAAAGTTTTCTGTTCCCTCTTGAATTCTATCTGAAGTTAAAACAACATCAATATAAGTTTCTAATTCACCTTCTGCAAAAATCACAGAGCCACTTGTAGCTGCAAAATCTCCATCTTCTGACGTAATATTTTCAATATGCCAGAATACTTCTTTTTCAGTATTGTTCGCGTCTCTAGAAACACTAAATCTTAAAGTATTTGGAGCTTGTGAATCATCCCCCTCTTGGAGTGAAACTGGCGTTGTGTCTAAAGTGACTAAATCATCGTCATTTACAATAGTAACAACAGTCGTTTCTTCTCCTTGAACTATCGTTGTTCCTTCTGAACTGCCTGTTAGAACCAAAGTCATATCTTCATTTGCTTCTTTAGTATCATCGCCAACCACTGGGATTAAAATAGTCGTTTCATCGTCTCCATCTTCAAAATATGTTTTACCTTGTAATAATGAAGTTAAATTAGAAGAATACTCTACATATAAAGTGTCTTCATTGACAGCGCCTTGCACTGCTAAGTCGTATGATAGTTTTACACTTCCAGCCGCCGCACCATTGAAGTTTACAAATAATAATACATCTGATTCTGTACCTTCTGCTACATTTGTTGAATATCCTACAAATGGATCTTCTGCTGTTCCACTACCAGTTATAACAAAATTATCAGTTAATCCACCACTTGTAGTAAATCCAACTTTTACACTTCCAACTGCACCATCATCAACAGTTATACTTGTAACTGTCATAAATTTAGTCGCACTCATTGAAAGACCATTATTTGCACCTGTTACATTTTCTACAACAGTTTCACCTAAAGTATTTGTACCTGTGATTGTAAATACTCTAGTAGTTAAATCATCTGTACTACTAAATGTAATTTGACTTGGCGTTTCAAATGTTGCTACTGAATCATTTACAGCAACTTCACTTCCGTACTCAGACATTACTTGCTCATTTACTATTGGAGCTCCAACTGTACCAATTGAGATATTACTAATTGAAGAACCATTTACTGAACCACTTTCTATATTTAACAGTTTAGTAAAATAATGTGTTGAAACATAAGAACCATTAGAATCTAAACCTTCAACAATTTCAACTACGCTATTACCGTCTTTATCTATACCTGTTATTCTGTACTCTTGATTTTGTGCGTTTGAATCGTTGTTTGTAATAGTAACTCTTTGAGCTTCTGCAAATACAATATAACCATCATTATCTCTAGTTCCATTTAGAGTAATATCTGCAAAACCATCTCCCTCAACAGCACTAAATTCAATTTTTCCATCATTCATATTAGCAGTTTCAATAGCAAATACTTCTTTGAAAACTCCTACTGATTTTGAAATTCCATCTAAAATATTTTCATAAACAATAGTTTGAACTTGACCATTTGCATCTAAACCAGTTATTGTGATTTCACCATCCGTATCTGCTAAATTTGATTTTGCAAAAAGTGTCATTGTATTTTCAAATACAATAGATTTTCCAACAGATAATGAAGCATCATTTGCTCCCGAAGATACTTGAATTGAAGTTACAGAAACAAATCTATTTGTTGAAACAACTGTTTGATTATTTAAAGTTGTAATAGTTTCAATTACTAAATCTTCACTTCCCTCTATATAACCACTTATAGTAATAGTTCTATCTGATAAATCATCATCTGATGTAAATGTTAATAACTCTCCATTTAAAGTTATTGAATCTTCTCCTAAAAGTGAAGCTGAATCTTCTCCACTAAATTCATAAGTAGCAACTGAATGCATAAAATATGGTTCATCTCCTACAAGTGAGCCATCTGTTGCATCATAGATTTCAATAGTTTCAAATGTATTTGGATTATTTACTTCAGCTACTGAATAAATATAGTTACTCCAGTTATACCAAACTAATTCATTTCCATTTGTATCTTCTATAATGGTGTATATTTGTAAATAATCACCCGTATAAGCTAATTTTCCATCTAATATATCTTGTGCGCTTAGAATTGGATATGTATAACCATGACTCAAGTAATAATTTGAATAACTTTCCCAATATGGCTCCTCTATAGTCCCCGAGTTATATAATAAATCATTATCTGCACTCCAAGAATTAATGTTAATAGAACCAATATCATCAGCACTAAATCTATTTTCATACATAGTTGCAATATCTTCTAAAGTAACTACATTTAATGAATTATCAATATATGCTGAACCTTCATCTACTAATAAATTAGTATTCTTATCATAAATATCTACATTATTAATATTTAAATAATCACCTGTATAAATGACTTTTCCATCAAGAATATCTTGAGCTGTTAAAGTACAATCTCCTTCAAAATAATTATTAAAGTTTACCCATTGCGCTGTATCTTTTGTTCCAATATTTACATATAAATCTTCATCTGCATAAGCAGAGTAAAGTTTGATTTGACCTATATCTCCAGCTTTAATATCAAATGATTTTTCTAAATCAGAAAGAGTTAAAGTATGTGTTTGAGTTTGGTCATAAATATAATCACTTCCAGAATTATTTATATCTTGGTTATAGATATTTTTTGCAATAACTTCTTCGGCGCTATAAATAGTTGTATTATAAAAATTAACATAATTTCCTGTATAAGCTAATTTTCCATCTATAATATCTTGAGCTGTGAAAGTTGGATATGTTTCATCATTTGCATAATAATAATCCCAAAATTCAATCCATTGTGGATTTTCTTTTGTACCGTTATTAAAATACAAATCATCATCAACGCTAAAATTTCTAATATTAATAGATGCAATTTCATCAACTGACGTCTGAAATGCTCTTGCTAAATCTTCAAGAGAAACCGTATTTGTTGGATTATACATATAACCATAATCATCATAGTAGTAATAGTTATTCCCATTTTCATCAAATGAAAACTTTGGATATTGGATTTCAAAATACTCCCCTGTATATGCAAGTTTTCCATCTAAAATATCTTGAACTAAAATATCTCCACCATTAAATATTTCCCATTGTGGATTTTCTACTGTTCCTTTATTAAAATACAACTCATCTGAATTTTGGTCTGTGTTCCAACCATCAAAATAAACATATACCATATCATTTATAGTGTATTGATTATTTTGCATATATGTATCTACATTGAAAAGATTTACTAATGAATCAAGAGAAACTGTATGAAATGCATTTGGTTCAATAACTTTAGTATTTGAAGCAAGTGATGATAAATTACCTTGAACTATAGAAATAGTATCTGTGTCTAATAGGTTTGTATCCTTATATTGACCATATACTATTTTTTCTGCTTGAGATACATTAAGAGCTGTTAAAGTCGTACTACCATTCGAAGTTTCAACCCAACTATCTTCTCCATTTATATCTGTAATATCAAACGAAATTCTATTCCCACCTGTAGTAATCGCGATAAGTGAATTTGTGTCCTCACTTACAATAGAGGTGTTTTTAATAGCAATGCCATCTAAAGTTAAAGTACCAGACATTGATGATAGCTCTTGCTCTTTTGCAACGCCATCTTTGATTACTTTTTGTCCCACAACTTCAATAGTCGCTAATCCACTTGGATCAACTAAGTGAAGATTATTTATCCAAGCTTTATCAGCCCCATCACTACCACTATTTTCGTTATTGTCGTATCTCACCCAGATATATCCACTTCCATCAAGTGCAACCTCACCTGTTTGTGTTGCTATTTCAGATGAAACATTTTCTGAAGCGACAAACGTATAGTCTACATAATAAGAGTCATCTCCATCATTGATATACACTTTTGGTTCAATTTCAACAACACTGCCGATGTAACGAATTTTTCCATCTACTATCTCTTCCGCATCCACCCTTCTCGCATTGCTATATTCTTGGTCATATCTTTCTTCGATTGTAAGCCATTCTGGTTCGCTATCAGATCCTACATTATATTGAATTTTTGTTTCATCAGAATCAAATCGAACCCATGAGATATCATTAACATCAAAATAGTTCGATGCAAAATCATTTAAAGTCAATGTATGATACTCAACATTTTCAATGTATGAAAGCTCATTTTCATTTCCATCATATATATAAGCTTTAAAATCTTTGCTATCACCTAGATATGCTAATTTACCATCTAAAATATCTTGAACCGCTACATATCTTTCATTATTATCTACATTTACCCAATTTGGTGTTGATGTTTCACTTGTATTTATATAAAAGTTGTCATCAACTATCCAGTCAAAATAAACATATTCGGCAGAACCGATTTCATAATCTCCTGCGAAATCATCAATAGATAACGCTGTGTAAACTCCTGTATATATATCTATTCCGTTATATTCATTTTCTCCATCATTAGGATATACATATAGTCCTATAGTACTTCCCGTATGACCTAACTTTCCATCATTTATATCTTGCACGGAAACATCAGCACTTTCTACATTTTCAGCATGATCCCAAAAATTAACCCAATTTGGATTTTCTTGTGTTCCTTCGTTGAAGTATAAATCATTATCCCAAAATTCATCTATGTCAAAATACTCAATATCTTCAATCGCGTAGTTTTCTTCATCAATAAACGCGCTTATATCCAATGAATTAATTAAAAGAGGACTTTTTAACGCTGGAATTAAAAGATTTGCGCCTTCATTGTCATATCTCATATCTCCACTATCAGTAGAGAAAGTTCCTTCAGGCGCATACGAAATATTACTTGTATCAATTCCATATCTTCCTAACTGTTCAGCATCAAATGAAATTTCAGCGTTAGAATCCGTTACGTCAAGTTTGAAAATTACATACGCTCTATAATCCTCACTATCTCCATCATCGTCTGCGCTTCCATTCGCGCTTGTTGTACTTTCTTCAAAGTTCAAATCAAAGTTATTATCATTTTCAACAGAAGTTAATATTCCACCATTTAACGAGATATTATTTAAGATAAACTCGTCCATTGGCTCCGTATTATTAAAAGACCACTCTCGATTGTATGACACCATTAAATAGCCATCTTTTGAAATAATAATGCTCCCTTGGACGCTTTGATCGCCACTGAGCGTCGCGAAGTCTATCCAAGAATCATAGTAACTATCAAAAATACCTATAGAGTCATTCTCTTCTCCTAAATCCACATTGTCAGCGGAATTTGACTCTCCACTGCTAATGAGTGACCATTTAACCCAATCTTCTCCAACAGTGCTTCCCTCTCTTTTGATGGTGATAGCCACATAATCAGAAGTTCCACCTTGACCTTCTAAATACTCAACAGTGGAGCTTGCCACTTTGATAAGCGAATCGTCATTTATAATCGTTGCCGTTGTTACGTTTGAGTAGCCATCAAACGCCACTCCATTTTCTCCAGTTCCACCGATGAGTTTTGTTCCCGTAGATGGATTTGCAAGCGTTACGTTAAACACTTCATCCAAACCATCTTCAAAAGCTACGTCTCCCGCCACTTTAATTGTAATGGTGGCTGTTGCTTCACCTGGCTTAAACGAAACTGTTCCTGACGTTGGTTGATTTTGCATTAAATCTGCAAGCGCCGCGCTATTTGATTCACTTCCAAAAGATAGAGCCCAGTCAACGGTTGATGGATTTCCAGTAAATCCGATTCTACTTACCGTCACTACTAAATCCCTTGTCCCAGAATCTCCCTCCATGGCTTCAAACAATGCGTTTGTAGCAAAACCAACAGCGCTTTCATCATCAACTATAAATCCTTCAATTGATGGATTTATGAGTCTTATATATTCAGGCAAAGACGCATTGTCAAGTACGATATTAAAGCCCTCGTCACCTTCTAAAACGCTATCTTGAGTAGAACTAAATCGTATAGTGGCGGTTGTGTCTCCCTCTTCAAACACTAAAGTTCCTGATGGATAAACACCTTCCGTAAAGTCAGTCGCGCTTACTCCATTTTCATTTGATGGCTCTAAGCTCCAAGGAATCTCTAAAGCTTCAGAAATATTTCCACTTCTTGTTACCGTGTAAACAAACTCTTCAATACTTCCTTCTAATAATCTATCAATATCCGCTTCAATTTTTACGTCTTGAACATTTGGGTTAATAGTAGAGATGGCTGTTTTGTTTAATAACGTAACGTTTGAATCTTCACTAGCAAACAGCTCTATACCAAATGATTTATATCCGTTGACAACTTCGTCTCCAGTTGTTTGGAAACTTACCTCTTTTTGCGTTTCTCCCGCTTCAAAAGTAAGTATAATCTCTTCATCCGTATCAAATAAGTCTGTTCCATTTTCACCTGTTGAAGAAATTGTATACGATACGCTATGCGCAGTTGAAGTGTCACCACTTCTTGTGATTATAAATTTATATGCCACTTCGCCTGTTGAGGCATTTTCAATTTCTTCAGGAACAACCGAAATATAAGCGTCATCATTTACAATTTTTCCAATAGCGTTTCCAAATACTTTTGAGCCCTCTGGAAGATTTTCTAAAACAAAATTAAATTGTTCATCAGGACCTACGTCATTATCACCTTGAACAGAAATAATTACAGTTGCTGTTGCACTATTTGCATCAAATAAAATATTACCACTAGGTAAACTTTCTAATACAAAATCATTTCCACTTACAAGTGCAGCACCACCTGGGGTAACAGAATAAGAGATACTTAAAGATTGTGATAAATCACCACTTCTTGTTATAGTATAAGTAATATCTGTATTTTCGCCCTTTGCACCCTCACTAATAACTGATTTATCAGCCGAAACTGTAAATCTAGTGCCTGTTTCAACAGTGGAAGTATCAACGATATCGGCTATCGCGTTAGCGTTTGAAGCATCTATAGAGTAGCCATCATCTGCATTTGTCAAAGAGAACTCTAAAGTTCTTATCTGCTCTTGCGTTAAACTCGCAGGAACAAATATAGTAACTGTTTTTTCTGATTCTCCATCCGTAAAAGTTACTTGGCCACTTGGCAGTTCGCTATTTTCAAAATCTTGCGCGGATATTCCACTTGTTTCCCAAGAAACAGTGGCTTCTCCAGTTGAATCAGTTCTTTTTACTATAAAACTAATTTCAACGCTTTCACCTAAATCAGGCGTTTCAAAACTTGCTAAAGATGATGGCTCAACACTAACTATAGTTGGAGCTTCCGTGAGGTTTGTCACTGCAATAGTGGCTGTCACTTCTTTGCTGTTTCCAGCTTCATCACTTGCGACAACCGTAAAAGTATAAAGCGTTTTACTTTCATAGTCCAATCCATTTTTTGCGGTAACTTCACCAGCTACTGAAACTTCAAATAAATCAGAATCACCGCTTCCACTTTTCATCGAAAGAATGGCACCTGTTGAAGCTGTTACCGAACATATAACGTCTGTGGTATTACTCTCTTGTATAGATGTGATTAATGAATTTGAATCAATATTTAAACTTGGAGCTGCTGTGTCAATAGTAAACTCAAAAGACGTATCGGCACTTTTTAGTCCCGCCTTATCTTCAACCACGAATTTTATATTTTTTAATCCATCAGAGAGTGGGATTGTTGGAGTAAATGACCAACTAGTTCCATCAACCGTAGCTATACCTACTTTCGTAGTCCCTATGTATGCTACGACTGATTCATTTTCGCTTAACTCTGAAGATATTGTTCCAATGAACATAGGTTTAGAGTCATTTGTAAGTCCCTCTGCTGGTATTTCGCCAACAATACCTAGCACGTCATCCATAACACTTTCTATTGCTATAGATTGCGTTGGAACCAACGTATCAATATTTAGATCAAAATTAGAAGACGCCAGACCCTGCTTTGCGCCATTGTCAACTTTAGCGTTAAAACGATAAGCTCCATCATCTAAATTCTCACTTGGAGTAAATGTCCAAGTTTGACCAGTGACAACAGCCTCTCCGATTTTTTTATCGCCATTGAAAATCAACACTACTTCATTTTCTTGCAACAACGCGCTAATTGTTCCCGATATAGTTGGCGTTGCGTCATTTGTGTATGCGTCATTCGCTAAGGCTTTCAAGTCATCCTGAACTGTAGTTAGAGTCACTAAAGTAGTTGGAACTCCCCATTCTACAGTTACACTTTGAGAAGTAGCACTATTTCCAGCTCTATCCACAGCAGTCGCTGTTAATGGCGTACTATCTGCGATTTGAGTTGTTGTGGAGAAAGACCATTTACCCGTAGCGTCTGTCATTGCTGTTCCAACAACCGTCTCACCGTCTTTTATTGTAACAGTGGCACCAACTTCTGCCGTACCATTGATAACTTTTCCATCTGTTTGATTTATTACTGGAATTGAAGTAACCGTATCGACAACAAAGCCATAAGGATTAAGCGCCGTCATGATTTTACTATCACTATCTCTGACAATAGCTACGCTAAAAGCCTGGCTTCCATCATCGAGATCAGATGACGTATAACTCCAATCTAAAACATTAAGAGTGACATCGATTAAAATACCATCATTATTAAAGAGTTTTAGAGTATATCCAACTGGAAGTTCACCTGATAGCGTTCCACTTATAGTTGGCGTTTCATCATTTGTAACTGAGTTTTTAGAGATTGTCCCTGTAATTGTTCCAAAATTATCTTCTACAGTGTCAATAGTGATAGTTGGTAAGACTAATGGAGGTTTCATAGAGATTTGAACATCTCCATTATATGGAGTTTCATTATTATCAACTGTATTGTAAGCAATTACATCCAAGTAATCCAATTCAATTTCTTCACTTGATTTGACATATAAAAATCCAACAACGGAAGGATCAACCACAAAGTAGGTTCTAGAGTCAATTTCTATTTCTTCAGTTAATTGATTTGTCTCTTTAGTTAAAGGGTTTACTGTAAATAGTTCTACACTATATTCATCATCCGTTGCTTTAGAGATATAAAGCCTGTCAACGCTATCTCCAACACCTAAAGTTGGCATTTGAAGAACTATTTTTGTAAGCTGTCCCGTAACGCCATCTACGTCATTTGCTAAAAATGGTTTAGCTTCGGTCGCAACCGTATTTATTTGTGTAGCAATATAAGTATCAATTCCGCCTGTCGTATCAGTATTTAAAGTATCTATACTATCAGATAAAGAGATATCTCCACCCCTTTGCGTACTAGCTTGAGCACCAGCGGTTGTTAGCGTAGGAACTAAAACTTCCGTTACAGTTCTTAAGGTTGAAAGAGCTTGAGTAGACTGAGGATCTAAATTAGTTTGCTCGTCAATTAGAGTATTAAATCCAGATATCACATCACTAATCGTAGTTAAATCGGCTTCATTTGACGCTCTTAAATCATTTGTTAATCCCAAGTCATTTGAAATAGTTATAGAATCTGTAATAATTGTTTGAATATCAGTGGATGATCCTAAATCAATGGTCGTTCCCGTATTTTCTTTTTCTGCAATTAAATTTGCGAAAGACTGAGTCGCCGCAGTTGCTCCTTGACCCAAAATATTTGCGTCAATATCATTATTTGACGTAGCGGCGGCACCATCAATTAATGCCGTTGACGTACTTAACACTACTGCGATTTGTCTATTTAAGGATAAAAAAGCTTTATCAAAGTCAGTAGCGTTTTCACCCATTGAGGCAGCCACAAAGTCATAATTTAATATAGCTTGAGGATCTTGGATGTCTATTCCAAAAACTTGTCCGATTGTTACTACGGCGGCAAGTAAAGCCTCTTGAGTCATCGCTTCATTTTGTGTTCCGTTTGCTTTTGCTTGAGCTTCCGCGACAGCTGCGATCAGCGTTGAAAGAGGAGACATAATGACATCGTGACCAGGTACTTGAGTCGTTGCGTCCAAATAAACTTTATAAACTATCGTATTTGGCGTTCCTGAAGCCGTATCGACCCCACCCATCGCGATAATTGGCGCGCCATCAGGATCTGTAGTAAATTCAAATCTACCATTAGAATCGGTCTGTGTCCACTCTTCGCCCTCACTCCAAACACCATCTCTATTTGTATCTATAAATACAAAAGCGTCAGAGATATAATCATCTTGAAGTTGTCCCGAGAGGTTGTTGTTAAATGAGATTTCAGCCACTTCACTTACGTTTCCTGCCGCATCGCTCATAGAAGTAAGGGTTGTATATGTTCCAAAAGGAAGAGTCCCTATTGTTTGAGTGATAGTGCCATTCGTAAGATCATCAGCGGTCAAAGTAGTCTCTTCAGTTTGAATAGCAACACCTAAAGAATTTTTCAAAACTGTAAGCACTTTATCTCCGACTACTGCGTTTGATGGCAAAGTGGTAACAATTAAAATTCCATCTGTCGGAGTGCCTGTTGACATAACACCCGTGTCGGTGTTTAACGCAGGAGCTATCGTGTCAGGGGCTGGTGAGCTATTTGAACTTGAATCACTTGATGATGTAAGTGCTAAAGCTCCTATACCTGCTGCAGCTGCCAAACCATAAGTTAAGAAAGTATTCTCTACTGGTTCTACGAGAAAAAATGGGTCAACATCAGACTCTAAGTTAATATACCCTGATGATGTAAGAAGCTCTCCATTTTGATTGTAAATCATTGGAGGTGTTTGCATTTGTGCAAAGTAATTCTCAAGAACTAAAGAGGGCTCAGTTTCACCCTCAAAATATACCTCTAAATCATCTCCGACTCTTTTTGTTTTTAAGACTTTTACTTTTGTTGATGGCGTCTTTGCGTCATCAACAAATTGATATTTAGAGTTCTCCGTTACCGCTACTTTTGTGAGCTTGCCTTTTTGAACAACTATAACTTCACTTTCCCCTGAAAGTTTTTTTACATAGAGCTTCATTTCTTTTCCTCGTATCGCAATTTAGCTTGCTTCAAATTTCAAATAGTCAATCTTTAAAAATAAGGCTTAGCAACCAAAGCATATAATTTGATTCTTAAAAAAACAAACTAGTATGATTATTTATAAAAACTGGTACAACATTATAAATTACAAAAGGGGCAAAAAAGGGAACAATATAAAAAAAATTTATATCAAAATTAGATATTAATATTATTTAACTATTAACAATTTTTATTGTCATATTTTTTATGCATAATACCTTAACTCATAATAAAATCATTTAATCAATGGTATCATCATAAAAACATCTGGAAATAACGCTATGAAAATTCTTCTTTTGCTATTTTGCATATTTATCTACTCTTTATTTGGGGAAAGTTTACAAAAGATAAGAGTTCAACTGCAGTGGAAACATCAGTTTGAATTCGCAGGATTTTACGCCGCCAAGGAGAAAGGTTTTTATAAAGAGCTTGGATTTGATGTTGAGTTTTTAGAATATGAAAACAGTATAAGCATTACAGATACCGTTCTGGAGAATAACGCGGAGTTTGGATTAACCTATTCCTCCTTAATTTCAGAATATCTCAAGGGGAAACCTGTAGTTTTTATAGCGAACTATTTCAAGCAATCACCATTAGTGCTCATCGCCCAAAAAGAGATCCAAACGCCAGCGCAATTAAAGGGCAAAAAAGTAATGGGAATCTCCAATGACATAGATAGTGTCACCCTTAAACTAATGCTTGAAAAGTTTGGCATATCTCTAAAAGATATACAAAGCGTAAAAGCGAGTTTCAACATAAATGACTTTATTGACAAAAAAGTAGATGCAATGGCAATTTTCACTACCAATGAGATTTACGAACTTGATAAAAAAAACGTTTCATATAAACTTTTTAATCCATCCGTTTATGGGAGCGAGTATTATGATCTCAACCTTTTCACCTCAAAAAAATTCGCTTTACAAAATCCTGCCACGGTAAGAAAGTTCAAAGAAGCGACAAATCGAGGCTGGGCGTATGCACTTGAAAATCAAGACGAGATTATTGATATTATTTTAAAAAAATACAATACTCAAGCGAAAACTAAAGAGGCCCTAGCGTTTGAAGCTAAGCAGATAGAATCTCTCATGCTTTCACATTTAGAAGAAATCGGGAGTATAGACGTTGAGAGGCTTTATCATATTGCTGAGAACTTTATCGAATCTGGATATGTGAGTGATAAGTATCTTAACGTACTCAAAGAGATTGTTTTTCAGCCATACAAAACTGTATTTAGTCAAGAAGAAGAACAATTCTTAGATACCAAAGAGAATATTACAGTCTGTGTGCATCCGAATTGGGAACCTTATGAAAAACTTAGTTCGCTTAATGGATACACAGGAATGGTTGCTGAATTTTTGGACTTAATTTCAACCAAAATGGACAAAAAATTTAAAATAGTTCCTACAAGTTCATGGGAAGAGTCTCAAACATATTTTAAACAAGGGAAATGTGAGCTTATTCCTTTTCTTAACGAGACTTTTGAAAGGAAAAAGTACATGAACTTCACTCAATCACTTTTTGAAGAGTTTGATGTTTTTGTTACAAAACACGACATTCCTTATATTGATCACATATCTTTTTTAAATGGTAAAACAATAGGTCTTGTCAAAGGACACAGTAGGGAAGCCTATATCTCTAAGAACTACCCAAAAATAAAAATACGGCACTGTGAAAGTCACGAAGAGTGCTTTGCACTTTTATCAAACAAAGAGATAGATGCGACTATAGATGCTCTCTTTGGAAGCTCTTTTTTAATTAGAAAATTAAATCTAGTAGATGTAAAAATAGCTGGAAAAACAGAATTGATGAATCAATATAAAATGGGTGTAAAGAAAGACAATCCTATTTTACTCTCAATTCTATCAAAAAGCATCAACAATATATCATCAAAAGAGAAAGAAAAAATTCTTTCAAATTGGATGACAATTAAGTATGAACAAGGGTTTGACTATAATTTATTGTGGAAAATAATCGTAGGCGTTTTATTTATTCTTGTCTTGCTCTATCATAGACAATATGCGATTAAAAAAATCAATATAGATCTTCAAGCAAAAATGCAAAAGCAATTAAAAGAGATTACCGATAAAGATAAAATGATATTTCAACAAAGCAAATTAATCGCTATGGGCGAAATGATTCAAAATATTGCTCATCAATGGAGACAGCCTCTCTCTGAGATAAACGCAACCATTATGACTATCGACAACCTTATACATTATCATAAAATAAAAGATCAAAATCTTGAAAAAGAGCTTTTACATATAGAAGAGTTGACACTATATATGTCGAGCACAATCGACTATTTCAAAAACTTTTTTTTGCAAAATGACAAAATTGAAAAATTGGATATCAATGAAGCAATTGAGCATACCCTTAAAATCATACAAAAAGTGCTCGAGCACAATAAGATTGAACTTATAATCAATCTAGAAAAAGACATTTACATCAAAGGAAACAAAAGTGAACTGGCACAGGTTCTTCTCATTTTAATAAACAACAGTAAAGATGCTCTTATAGCAAAACAAATAAAAAATCCTTACATTCTCATAGAGATGAAGGGACTTGCAGATGAATATATTTTAGAGATTTCAGACAACGGAGGAGGTGTCAATGAAGATATTATTTGTCGTATTTTTGAACCATACTTTACAACTAAGCATAAAAGTCAAGGAACAGGACTTGGTCTTTACATAGCTAAAATGATTATAGAAACAAAACTTAATGGCAAACTCAATGCCCATAACACGGATAAGGGCTTGTCTTGCCACATACAATTCATAAAGGAAAAAAATGCATAATCAAGAACTATTAAATTATAAGGTTTTATATATAGAAGATGAAAAAGAGTTAAATGAGAAAATTTCTATGCATCTTAAAAGGTATTTCAAAGATGTGTATGCCGTATTTAATGCTTTAGATGGCTATGAAATTTATCTGGACAAAAAACCTCACATAATCTTTTTAGATATTAATCTTCCAAAAATGAGCGGTCTTGAATTTGTAAAAAAAATAAGAATGAACGATCACGAAACGAAGGTTGTTATGATGACTGCACGATCTGATTTTGAGGCAATCCTTGAAGCTACTGAATTAAAACTAACCAAATACTTAATCAAACCTATAAACAGAAAGGATTTGCAAGAGAGCATAGAGCTTCTCCTTTACGAGCTCACAAACTTTAAAATACTTAATGAGAAAAACATCTCGCTTGGTCATAATATTTTTTGGAACATCAACAACAAAGAACTTACAAAATTTGGCCAGATAATACCACTTACCCCAACTGAATCAAAAATTCTTGATTTTTTCTTCCAAAATAGAAAGAGAGTTTTAAGCTTTGATGACATTATCATCCATATATGGAACAACTTTGATGAAGATAAAAAGGAGTCATTGAAGACTATTATTAAAAGACTAAGAAAAAAACTTCCTGAAACACTAATACAAAACGAATATGGTGTAGGATATAAAGTATCGAGGTAGTGTTCAAGATTCCGTGTCAGCATCGAGTAATTCCTAAAATTATATCATAAATCTAAAGCGTCATCAAGCCGTCCCTCAAAGTGGATGGCTAACTGAGAGATTGTTAAGCTCCAGTTTCTAATTGGCATAGTCCATTTCTTCTGAGCGTTTTGAATCCCCATGTAAAGCAATTTTAATAAGCTTTCATCATTAGGAAACGCGCCTTTTGTCTTTGTGAGAGTCCTAAATTGGCGATGTACTGATTTACTGCTTATAATGCTTTATTATAGTTTGTTGAGGATTATCGCAAGAAATATCTAAGTTGCTTTATGTTTTAGCTTAAATTGTCTCTTTTTTTGACATTATTGTGACAATATGTTTATGTATTTTTTGGTAAAAAAGCGATTTTTTTATAAAAAGATTGAAGATTTTTTTGTTTGTGGTATAATTTGCATACGAGAGAAGCCGTTAAGCTTCCCTCTTTGTTTTAATTATTCTTGAGATATTTAACTATCTCACAAATAACTTCAAGGATTGAGAGATTAATCTTTGACTTGTAAATCAACACCTTTCACGGTTAAAGATTTACTAAAACTATATGCACAGTTCCAGCTGTTGCATATTGACTTATTTATTTTATTCATCTATAATAGTTCTTACAGAAAGTCTTCTGAGTGTAAAACCATCGGAGTTCGTTTCGGACGTCAAGCTAAAGATTTTTAAAAGGCATTAGCAAACACCCGTAGAATGTAGCAGTTTTTGGTCTGCTACTCTTTCACAAAAATAGTTTTCAACTCCAGTTTCTTATCCCTCAAAACTCTCAATTTAACAAGTTTGACTGTATTTTTATCATATCTTTTTTCAAATGCAAAATTAACCAGAGATGTACCAGTCTTTTCACATCTCACAATGCTCTTTTCAACTCTATCAAATTTTTGAATAATAATCGGTATCTCGCATATATAATCTATATCTTCGGGATGTCTCTTTTTTACATGTCTTACATCATGACTTTTAATAACACATGTATAGTTCTCTATATTTAAATGCAGGATTTGTAATAGTCTTTTAACTGTTTTTGGAGGAATCGGGAAACATAGCTCTTCATTGTATTGTGTATCAGCTATAGATAAATCAACATGTATACAAATCTTTTTTCTTAACTCTGTCATATTTCTCCGGTTCATATCAAAATCAAATTATATCTTATTTCAAAACTCTAATCCATCCACTTCAATTCTGCCGCTATGATCTGCTAGCTTTGCATATCTCAAAGTCATTTTTATATCTTTGTGATTCATGAGCTTTTGAATCGTAAAAATAGGTGTTCCATTTATTGCAAGGTGTGAAGCAAAGGTATGTCTTAGTGTGTGAAGCACCACCCTATTCTTTCTATCGCCTGAATCTAATTTTGTATTGAACAGCTTGTTTAAAATCTCTCTTAATGGCTTTTGAATAGTCGTTTCACTCACATCAAATAGCTTTTCAGTATGTTCAATCTCATCTGTATACTTTTTTAAGAGTTCAACTACATCATCCTTTAAAAAAGCTTTGTATGTAGTATTATTTTTAAAATCTTTAAGTGTTAAAATTTTATGTGTTATATCTATATCTTTTTTCCTTATATTCATAGTTGAGGCAAGTCTTGCACCTGTAGTTAATGATAATTTACAAAAAAGATGTAGTCTCTTATCCCCTTCAACGACTTTGTATAACTTTTTAATCTCTTCTACGGTTAAAAATCTTTCTCTATCGTTATCCACACTATCTTTTTTTATAAATATTGAAATATCATTTTTGAGTAGCTCTTCTCTACTAGCATTCTTTATTATGCTACCAAACAAAGAGAGTATATTGTTTACAGTTTTTGGAGCGAGTGGAGTCGCAATTTTTATCTTCTGAAACTCTTGAATATCTTTTTTAACTATAGTCTCAAGGTCAACATCTTCAAAATATGTTAATAAATGCTTATTTAAAATAGATAAATCTTTATTTTTACTACTTGATTCAGCCCGAGTGTCAAAATACTCTTGAGCTATATCTTTTAATAAAACTTTATCTTTTCGTCGGTGTTTAATATGAACTTCTTCACCAAGTCGCATTTTTGTTATAATGTCATTTCTTTTTATATTACAATATTGCTCTCTGATACCTTCTGTAAATTTACCGATTTTTACTTCAACATCTTTTTTATTAATATCTTTAAATCTGATATAATACGTTTTATCTGGCTTTTCATTGGTTGTGGATTCTATGTAATAGACCCCTGTGAATTTAGTAGAAATGCGTTTTATTTTCCCCACCTATTCCCCACCTATGTTATATAATATAGGAATTTTAGCGGAATATTGGAAAAATAGAAAGGTATCGAAAAGCACCTATTTATAGTTGTTTGGTGATGGTTATGTTTCTTTAAGGAATATAGAAAAAAGGCTTCAATGGGGCTCATAACCCGAAGGTCATAGGTTCAAATCCTATTTCCGCAACCAATTTTCTACTTTAAATGATGGGGATTCGCCAAGTGGTAAGGCCTCGGCTTTTGGTGCCGATATTCATAGGTTCGAATCCTATATCCCCATCCACCCTTTTTAACTAAACCCCCTATTTTTAGGTATGTCGCGGAATAGAGCAGTTCGGTAGCTCGTTGGGCTCATAACCCAAAGGTCATAGGTTCAAATCCTATTTCCGCAACCAAATTCATCACTTTTTATCAAAAAGCATTTCTATAATATCTTTAACATCCTGCGTAATCTTTTGAGGTTTTGCGTCAAATGTTATATATGCAAGTGTTATAACAAGCTCAAATATTTTTTTATCATCTTTAAAAATAGTTTGGCAAAGCTTAAATGATGCCCCTTTTATCTCTAAAAGCTCACTTATTACTTCAAGTTCATCACCTAACTTCGCAGAAGTTATATAGTTAGCCTCAATTTTTTTTGCTACAAAATGACCATTTTGTAAAACAGGGCTCAATCCATTTTTAAAAAACATCTCACTTCTAGCTCTTTCACAAAAGTTTAGATAATTAGAGTGATAAACAACCCCTCCAGTATCTGTATCCTCATAATAGACTCTCAATTTCATGTAAACCCTTTCTTTAGTGCTCTTTTAAAGCTATTTTTGATTATATTTTTTCGTATTGTACTCAATTTATAATTAGCCAAATATGGAATTCCAGCACATATAAGAATGTTAAAATAACTACATAATCTAAGCAATTAATTTACTATAAAGATAGTTGAGATATACATTGCACTATACATTTTTTTCTTTTTACATTTGAATTTTATGTCTCTAAAACAAGGAAAATATATGCAAGAAATTAAACAAACCTGTAAAATTATAAACAAACTTGATGATTTAGCACTCTTAGCTGATTACTCCCTGATGGACACACTAACTCCTGATCCAGATGCTAAAGCAAACGGTATAGACCATTTGCCAAGAGAAGTTTTTAGTGGGCATTATGTGCCAGTAATTCCTACTCCGCTTGAAGCTCCTCTTTACATTACACATAGCAAAAACTTCTTTGCTGAACTTGGATTTAGTGATGCTCTTGCTACATCAGAAGATTTTGTTCGGCTTTTTTCGGGTGACACATCGCAGTTACCAGAGCCGCTGCAAAAGATAGGTTGGGCAACAGGATACGCGCTTTCTATCTATGGTACAGAATACTACGAACAGTGTCCTTTTAAAACAGGAAATGGATATGGTGATGGTCGAGCTATATCTATCCTAGAGGCTGTCATAAATGGAAAAAGATGGGAAATGCAGCTCAAAGGTGGCGGCAAAACACCTTACTGTCGTGGAGCTGATGGTCGTGCAGTTCTACGCTCAAGTATTCGAGAGTTTTTGGCTCAAGAGCATATGAACGCACTTGGAGTTCCAACATCACGTTCTTTGAGTTTGTACGTATCAAAAACACAAAAGGTTAGACGGCCATGGTTTTTAAACGATTCTCACTCTAGAGATCCTGAAGTTATGATAGAAGAAGCCGTTGCTATTACAACACGGGTAGCACCCTCTTTTCTTCGGGTAGGTCAACTTGAACTTTTTGGTCGTCGTGCACGTAAAAATGAGCATCCAAAAGCGATGCAAGAGCTTGAGATGATAGTGTTACACCTTATAGAGCGCCAATATAGTGATGTTATAGATACAAATTTAACCATAGATAAGAAAGTGCTATTGTTGGCTCGTGAGTTTTGCAATCGTCTTACCTCACTTGTAGCAGATTGGATTCGTGTCGGTTACACTCAAGGGAATTTTAATAGTGACAACTGCGCAGCAGGTGGTTTTACACTCGATTACGGTCCATTTGGATTTATAGATATGTTTAGCCCAAAGTATCAACCATGGACGGGTGGCGGAGATCACTTCTCATTTCTAAATCAGCCTCAAGCTGCCCAGCGTAACTTTTATATGTTTTGCATCGCACTCAAACCATTGCTTAAATCACATGAGAGTGAGTTGCGAGAACTAAAGATGATAGAAGATGAATTCTCCAACGTTATGCAAGGTAAAATGGAGCAGATGTGGGCTTCTAAGCTAGGCCTACAAACTTTTAATGTAACTATATTTGATGAACTTATGAAGTTAATGATAGAAACTTCCCTCGATTACACTATTTTTTTTCGTGAACTCTCTAGCGTACCTGATGATATTTCTACACTTACTAAAAGCTTTTATGGTGATTATATAGATAATGAGTCGATTTTAGAGAGTTGGTCTGAGTGGCTACAAATGTGGAAATCACTTATCAATGTCACAACTGAAGAGTCTCGCCAGATGCTCTCTTATGATATGAAGCAAATAAATCCAAAATATACACTACGAGAGTGGTTCCTTGTTCCTGCCTATAAAGAAGCTCAAAGTGGAGATTTTACCCTCATAAAAGAGTTACAAGAGATTATGAGTGACCCATATGCTGAGCATTCTAGCGAGATAGAAGAAAAATACTATAGAAAAAAACCAACTAAATTCTTTGGCATTGCTGGTATATCTCATATTAGTTGCTCGTCATAATAAAGGAGTAATCATGAATAAAAACTTACAAACAACATTTGCTTACCATGAAGCCACAAAACACTCACAGCAGAGATATGCACGCTCTCTTGGATATATGGACTGGGCTACGCAACCTAACCCTTTTCGTGAGTACAGAGGAGCAGAAAACTTTATGCTTCCTTTAGCTTTTAAGCACGCAACACCTCCGTACCATCTTCTGAATACCGACTTGCCTACTGCACCACTTTTAAAAGAGTCACTCTCACAGCTTTTACAGTTTTCTATGGGTATAGCCGCTTGGAAAGTCTCTGGAGAGAGTGCGTGGGCAGTTCGCTGTAATGCTTCTAGCGGAAATTTACATCCTACTGAAGCTTACTTACTTTTACCACCAGAATCGCAGGAACAAAACGCTAAAACTACACTTTTTCACTATGCTCCAAAAAATCATGCTCTTGAAGCCTTAGCTAGTTTTGATACAAACTTTTGGGACACTCTTCCAAAAAATAGTTTTATCATAGGACTCTCTAGTATCGCTTGGAGAGAAGTGTGGAAATATGGAGAGAGAGCTTTTAGATATGTAAACTTGGATGCGGGTCACGCTTGGCAATCTTTGGTAGTTTCAGCAAAAACTTTAGGTTGGAAAATAACGCGCTTAGATGGTGTAAGTGATAAAGATATTAACAAACTGCTTGGACTCTCACAAGAGAGAAGATTTAGTGAGAGCGAACATGCAGATATGCTCTTGGTAGTTTCTAGTGAGTGTCTAAGCCCATCTTTATCCATTGAGGCTCTTTTACAAGATTTGCCTCTAACGTATGATGGAGTAGCAAATAAGCTCAGCCCAAGTATGTACAAGTGGGAAATCATCCCTGAGATAACGGAAGCGACTTCAGAGAAATCACTTCGACAAAAAGAGCAAAAACAAAAACCTCACTTGCCTCCTCCTACAAAAGAGTCAAAAACAGTAATACTGAGTCGTAGAAGTGTTCATGTGATGGATAAAGAGCAATCATCCATCTCAAAAGAGCAGTTTTTTTCTCTACTGCGTGGTGTTTGTAACTCTCTTGATGGCAAAGAAAATTCCGCTCACTTAGTTATTTTTGTACATAGAGTAGAGGAGTTAGATGAAGGCATTTATATACTTGTTAGAAACAAAAGAGATAAAGATGCTTTACAAAAAGCTATGCACCATGCATATCTGTGGAAAAGTACAGAATTAGACAATCTGTTTCTTTTAGAGAGTCGTGATGCAAGGATGCCAAGTCAAGCAATTAGCTGTTCACAAGCGATTGCTAGTGATGGGGCTTTCTCTCTTGGAATGTTATGTAATTTCAAAGAGCAACTCCAAACACATGGAGCGCATAGATACAAAGAACTCTACTGGGAGTGTGGGATGATAGGACAACAGCTCTATCTTGATGCAACTTCTATGGGTCTAAGCGGTACAGGAATCGGGTGCTTTTTGGACGACATGATGCACTCCTTGCTTGGACTTAAAGACAACAAGTTCCAGAGCCTTTATCATTTCACTATTGGTCGCGGTTATGTTGATAGTAGAATTCAAACTAAAGAAGCATATGCGGATGAGAGATAAGAGCCATTTCTAGTAGAAAAAAGAGTTAAATCTTACTCAAAATAGGATTAAATGCTTTGCTTGAGAGGAGTATCTTATCTCCGCTTGAGAGCTCTTTTATATCGTCGTATACAGCTGTTACTTTTATAATTTCATTGTTAGATAAGAGTTCTACTATGTATAAAATATCGCTTTTTTTGATACTCAAAACCTCGCCTACTATTTTAAACTTTCCGCTGATGTTTTGATTTGCAAAAACTTGGCTTGGTGAACCATCATCTGTTATCTCTCCATTTGAAATTTTAAAAACTCTGCTTGAGAGTTTAAAAATTTCGCCAATATCGTGACTGACAAGGATAGAAGTGATGCCAAATTTTTGATGAATTAAAAGAAGTTCATCCTGAAGTTTATGTCTCATTGCATTATCAAGAGCGGAGAGTGGCTCATCAAGAAGCAGTATTTTCGGCTCTCTCATAAGTGCTCTTGCAACTGCTACTCTCTGTTTTTGTCCACCGCTTAAGTGTTGTGGTTTCATATTTTTGAGATTTTGTATCTCCATGATTTTTAAGATATCATCAACTTTTTTAAACTCATTTTTATCTTTAAGAGCAAATTTTAGATTTTCCTCTACACTCATATTTGGAAAAAGTGCGTAGTCTTGAAAAACAAACCCTACATTTCGTCGTTGTGGAGGTATATTTATACCTCTCTTGCTATCAAACCAGACTTCATTATCAACTTTTATATAGCCACTCTCTGGGACTTCAAGTCCTGCAAGTATTCTTAAAAGTGTTGTTTTTCCGCTTCCGCTCTTACCAAAAAGAGTTAAAAATTCGCCATCTTCTATACTTCTATCTACTACTAGATTTATATCTCCATCTGCCGTATTTAAGGGCTTTATGATGTTTATCTCTATCATCTAATCTCACTTCTTATCATATTTTTATTTATTGCATAAACAAAAAGCAAAATAAAAAAAGTAATAATAAAAAGAGTAAGAGCATACTGGTTTGCAACGCCGTAATTTAGGGCTTCTACCTCATCATATATGGCGATACTTGCAACTTTCGTCTCTCCTGCTATGTTGCCTCCTATCATCAAAACCACTCCAAATTCACCGACAGTATGTGCAAATGTTATAACACTGGCACTAAGCAGAGATGGTTTTATATTTGGCAGAAGTACATACCAAAGGGTAGCCATTTTACTCTTGCCAAGAGTGTATGAAGCCTCGCTTAGAGAGCTTGAGAGTGAAGAAAAACCGCTCTGTATCGGATGCACCATAAAAGGCAGACTAAAGATTATAGATGCAACAACAAGCCCCTCAAAACTAAATACAAGCTTTACATCAAAAACTCTATCAAGCCAAGCGCCAAAAGCATTTTGAGGACTAAAAGCAAGAAGCAGATAAAAACCTAAAACAGACGGTGGAAGAACCAATGGCATTGAGACTAAAGCCTCTATAATTGGTTTAAATTTTGATTTTGTTTGTGAGAGATAGTAGGCAAGAGGTATCCCGATAAATAGCAAAATAAGCGTAGTAATACCAGCCAACTCAAAAGTCAGCTTCATTGTTTGAAAAAAACTCTCCTCCATATTGGCTCCTATTTAGCTCTTAAAATTGAGACTTCATTTGATTTTATAAACCATCTGCTATCATCTCCGACACCACAAGACAAATCTTTAAGCGCCTCTCTTGTAATGATAGAGGATATTTTAGAGCCATAAAACGAGAAAGTCACATTTGCCAAAATCTCGCCCTCTTCTATTTCAATAATTTTTGAGACAAAAGAGTTTCTTGCACTCACTTTAGACTCTATAGTTGCAACCATCACCTCACTCTCTTTAAAAAGAAGTTCTACTCTATCTGCAACTTTATAACTCTCATTGCTGCTTAGTATCAAAACACTAAAGAGAGCGTCTTTAGTATCAACGATTATATGTTCTATCTCACCGCTTTTTTTTATCTCTTTAATTACTCCGCCAACTCTGTTCATTTAACTCTGCCAAATCCAAACTCTTCAAAAATATCTTGAGACTCTTTAGTTAGTATAAACTCTGCAAACTTTTTTGCTAGTGGTTTATCTTTTGCATACTTTGTCAAAACAAATGATTGTTGCATCGGTGCATATCTCTTCTTATCTATAAGCATAAACTCATCACTCTCTCTTGAACTTTTTATAAGCGAGTATGCTACTAAACCTATCTCAGCCGCTCCAGAATCTACAAACTGAACACTTTGAGCTATGTTGTCACCTAAAACTAGTTTAGACTTTGTAGCCTCTTGCAGTGAGTGATTTTTAAGTATCTCCATAGCTGCAACCCCATACGGTGCTAAACGAGGATTTGCGATAGATATATGTTTTACGCTCTCATCACTTAAAGCATTTAACCCTTTTTTTATAAGCTCTTTATTTGTACTAAAGAGTGCAACGACACCCAGCGCATAAACTTCAGGCTTGGTTATGGCATTTTTATCTTCATATATCTTAGCTGGATATGAGCTATCAGCTGCCATAAAAATATCATACGCAAAACCATTGCTAAACTGTGCATAAGCCTTTCCTGTTGAGCTAAAGGTTATCACTATCTCATCATTAGGGTTTATTGCCTTAAACTTCTCTACTATTTTATTCATCGCAAGTTTTGTACTTGACGCTGCAAAAACATTTATACTATCTGCTAGAAGAGGAACACTTAAGCTTAAAACTACCGCTACTGTACTTATGATTTTTTTCATCTATTTCCCAACCATTACATCACTTGATTTTATTATGGCATTGACACTATCGCCTACTTTTATATCTAAAGCCTCAACAGCACTTTTTGTCACAACTGACGCTATATAATCCCCTCCGACATTTACCACTACTTCACAATTAATATCTGAGAGATGAATCTTCTCTACTATGCCACTAAGCTTATTCATTGCACTTAATTTTAGATTCAAATCAGTAGAGAGAAGAACAGAGTTTGATTTAAATATAACTATAACTTCATCGCCTAGATTTAACCCTAAATTTTCAACGGCACCTGCTGTAATGACACTAGTCATTATATATCCACTCTTTAGCTTCATATGCAGTGTCGCGTTTACGTTATCACTCTTTATCTCTACTACTGTTGCAACTATCTGATTTCTTGCACTTATCTGCATATTAAATCTCCTAAAAAATTTTAAACTCCCACTGTCAAAATCTGTAACGTGAGAAATAGTTTCCAGAAATTTTTGATGTTCTCTATATATAACCTCATACGTTTTTACTAAGTTTTTGCCATACTCAGTTAGTGTTGTTCCACCGCCACCTACTCCGCCCGTTGCTTTTTGAACAACTGGGCTTGGACAAAAGTTATTCATAGCATCAATCATATCCCAAGCACCTTTATAGCTAAGAGGAACCATCTTCGCAGCAGCGCTTAAACTTCCAACTTTATCAATTGCATCAAGAAGCGCTATTCTTTTTTGGAGCAAAAATGAGTTGTCACCATCCATCAAAATTAGTTCAGATAGAAATTTCATTATCTTTTTTTTCCTTATATACTATACTTTACAAGCTATAGAACTTTAGCGTTATATAGCTTAATATATATTGATAAGGAGTATTGTTTTGTGCTAATGAAGAGCGCAACATGCAGAATTTTTATCAAATTCTTTGCTCTCTGGCTGAATTACAAAGTGTGTAATTCCCTCATCACAAAGTCTCTCTCTAATGCGATTTGATATTTTATCTATCTCACTTAAAAGTAGGTCATCCTTCAAGACAATATGAGCAGAGCCATAGAACTCTACTGAACTTGGACGGTATAGATGAAGGTCATGAACAGATAAAACCTCATCAAAAGATAGCATAAGAGCCTCTATCTCCTTGATATCATCAACATTTGAATCCATAAGCGAGTAGAATGATTTTTTAAGCAGAGGAAGTGTCTCTCGCACTATATATATACTAAAGAGAACCGATAAAATAGAGTCAATTGCAACTATACCAAAGAAGTAGATAAGCACTCCGCCAACTGCAACGCTAAAAGAGATAACAGCATCTCCTAGCATATGAAGATATGCTGATTTTATATTTATATCTTCATGGTTGTGATGCTCATGGTGGCTCTCTTGCTCATGATGATGGTGATGATGCTCTATATTGCTTCTGCTTAGTAGCCATGTACTAAAACCGTTTATAAAAAGTGCTACAAGCGAGGCAACTATCACAACGGGAGCGTCTATTTGATTTGGCGTAAAGAGGCGTTCAATGGACTCAACTAAGATAAAAAGCATAGTGATTACTAAAAATATTGCATTTATAAAAGCTGCCATCATTTCGGCTTTTATATATCCAAATGTCATAAAATCGTTTGCTTTTTTTGCTCCATATATTATGGCGATAAGTGAGATAAACAGAGCCAAAACATCACCTAGGTTATGAAACGCATCCGCCAAAAGAGCCATTGAACCGCTATATATACCAGCAAATATCTCTGCGATTACAAGTGAAATATTTAAAAATATAACTTTTTTAAGTATCTTGCTTTTTCTATCGTGTGAACTCAACTTAATTACCTCTTTTTTGTACTCATTTTTTAGCTATTTATAGTACCATTTTAACCATGATAGATGATTTAATTTTAAACTACATACTTCTCTTTGTTTTTCTTGAAGTCTACGAGATTTGGTGGCAAAAGGCTCCAAGTATAATGGGCATGATTATAAAGATGAACGAACACTACTCAAAGAGTATATTTATCTTTTTGCTAATGCAACCTACCTTTTATTTTAGTATAGGATTTGCTCTGCTTAGCGAGTATAACATCTACGCGATGATTTTACTGTTTTTAAAAACTGCCGACATTGCGACAAAAATACTACTTATAGAGCAGATATTTACAAAGAAAAAACTCTCGCATGAACTCTCTCTTATCCTTCTTGCTCCTATTGATAGCTTTTTGCCATATATAGGGCTTTTAATCTACCCTTTTCTTATCTATCTAGCTCTCTAACTCTGAGTATCTATTTTTAAGCTGTGCCTGTTTAGATAAAAATTTCAGATTTGAAGTTACATCTTCTGGCTCTGTTTTATGTGCGTTTAGTTTTTGAAGCAGTGTCTGCATCTCACTATTTAATAGAGATAAAAAGTTATCACTCTGCTCTTTGTAAGCCGCTCTATCATTCTTACTTATCTCATTAAAATCATCTACAATAATACTAAGTTGGGATTGTGATTTTACATACTCAGATTTTATAATCTCAATATCTCTCATCAAATCTCTCATCATCGCATATATATCATGAAGTGAACTATTTTGGGCTTGAAGCTCATTCATCTTCTTAGAAGAGAGATTCATCTGATTCATGATTAGTTCACTTCTCTCTTGAATATTATGGAGTTTACTCTCGCTCTCATATAGTGAAGTATTTACTCCCTCTGCATGTGACTTTAGAGATAGTATCTCTTTTTCAAATGGCTTTACGACTTCTGAGAGTTGTTCAGTAGTATGCTTTGTTACGCTTTTTGCGATAGTTTGCGAGATATTGCTGATTGCATGAAGGCTCTCTCTTAGCTCTTCTAGCTCATTTTTTATCCCCTCTCTGCTCTCTATCGCTTTTGAGAGTGTCCCTTTTACTTTGTTAAAGTGATCTTGTTCTGCTATGCGGAGTATATCTATATGTTTATGCACTACATTATCAAGGGAAGGGAGTTGAACTTCTGTAAATTTTTCAAATGATTTACTGACATTTTCATACCACCCTCTCATCTGCTCAAAATTCTCTAAAAATTGGTTTTGATTCTCAAGAATAGAGTCCAACATCTTCATATCATGCTTGAATTTATCTCTTTGATGCTCTTCTGATACTCTCTCATCATTTTGATTTAAAATCACTCTTTTTTCTAACTCACCGCTAAACTCTTTAAGTTGTGTAAATTGCGCTAAAAGCTCTTTTGTTGACTCATGCTCTTCTTTGGCATATTGGGCTTGTTGTGTTTGATGCAAAATGTTCATTATGAGATATAAAATCAAAGAGACTAAGATGGGAAAGAGGCTCTCTTTTAAAACAAGGAGAGATTGTGAGGCTTCTGGATGAGCTATAAAATGGATAGTACCGCTAATAGCACCTATACCAATCATTAATGGAGCGTAGTTTATCTTATTTGGCTGTTTTATAATCGAAATCTGTCTTAAAAACAGAATCCCCATAAAAGCAAATGCAACTAATAAATCAATATCAAACATCTCTCAATCCTTCAGATGAAATCAAAACATTTTATCATAAATTTTTATAAAACTATCTCCAGTACATCTAGAGGTTTTTTGGCTATTACTCTTTGTTCTGCAAAGGGTGTAAAGCCCCATGTAACGAAGATAGACTCAATTTGAGCCGCATTTGCACTTAGTATATCTTTTGAGTTGTCTCCGACCATCCACGCTTTGTGAGATTTTTTATCAAATCTATAATGCTTGAGTATATATTCAAGCATCTCAGGGCTTGGTTTTGAGTTTGCAACCATATCTGCGCCTATGATTATGTCAAAGAGATTTTTTACCCCCAAATGTTCTAACATACGAAGCGCGAACTGTGTTGGTGCATTTGTAGCAACTGATATTTTAATATCTCTCGCTACAAGCTCGTTTAATAACTCTTTTACGCCCTCATAAAGATAGACATTTTTAATGCACTCACGCTCATAGTGGCTCTCAAAAAGCTCTCTATCTCTATCTTCATAAAGAGGCGTCTCGTAAAAGAGTTCTGAGAGGTTTCTAACCTCCATGTTGATAGCTTCTACAACATACTCTTGGCTTACTTCTGGGAGATTATGATTCATACTTCTAACGTAGTTTATAGAGCTTGTTATATCCTCTTTGGAGTCAAGCAGAGTGCCGTCCATATCAAAAATAACTACTTTCATAGTGTTTTATCTCATCTTTGCGTATAGCTCTACTAGTGCCTCTACAAAATAATCACTGTCATTTGGGCATCTACAAACTCTATACTCTTCATATCCAAGTTCATGAGCAACTTCGCGGTACTCAATCTCTAGCTCATAGTCAGTCTCAGAGTTATCTATCGTAAATGCTATTGGAAAAATTATAACTTTTCTATTTTTTATCTCACGCAGTTTATCTTCAAGTGAAGGTTTTAGCCACTCCATAGGACCAACTTTTGACTGATACGCTAGGTGAATATTTTTAAAAACACTCCCCTCATCTTGCATCATCTGACTTAGTATAGAGATATGTTTTTCTACATGGCGCTCATATACATCGCCTCTCTCTATTACTTTTACAGGAAGACCATGAGCAGAAAATATTAAGTCAAAATCACCAATCTCTTCAGAAGAAACTCTCTCTTTTATGCGCTCTAAAATAGCCATGTTATAGCTCTTGTTATTAAAAAAGTGTTTTATCTCAACTAAGATTGCATCACTCCCGCTTAAGTGATACTGCTCCTCAAAATCCTCTAATGAAGATTTTGTAGTAGTTGTTGAGTACTGCGGATAGAGCGGGATGAGATAGATTTTTTCTATATTTTTATCACTAAGTCTCTCGATGGCTTCAGAAGCAAAAGGTGGAGTGTAACGCATAGCAAAATCAACTATAACATTTTCTCCTACTCTATCTTGAAGCTTCTCTACAAGCCTCTTAGTATGCCCTACAATAGGTGATTTACCACCGATTTGTCTATATATCTCTTGTGATTTCTCGGTTCTGCTAAAGGTTATCATAGTAGCTATAAATTTTCTAAGAAGTGAGCTTCCTACTGTTATGATGTTTTTATCATTAAACATATTTGTTAAAAAAACTTCAACCTCTTCGAGATTGTTTGGACCACCCATATTTAGTAAAATAATTGCTTCTTTTTTCATCTCTACTCCTCTTTTGCTCTTTGGCTTATCTCGTAAACTATGCGTTGAAGCGGGAGCATATCCTCATATATTTTATACAGAGTATCTATAAGCAAAGCACCATCTTCTATCGTTTTTGGAGGTAAAATTTTGTATGTTGCCATACCTTTTTGAAGACTCAAATCAACGCTTGGCATATCTTCACTAAAGCCTCTAGGGTATCTTTTGTACCCTTTTTCTATTGTTAGATAACCCATAGAGTTTAATTTTTTCAGTAAACTATCAAGTTCTACTCTTCTTCTCTCATCTCTTATATATTCACGATAAGCGTCAAGAAGGGGTTTGTTAAACCATCTAACACCAACCGCAACAAAAAGTTCATCTGGAGAAAAATGCATATAAAAAGATGATTTTTGAAGTCTGCAACCATCCCAGCCGTCTTGAGGTATGATGATGCCTACTTTTGACTTCATAGGCTCTTTGTTAGCACCCATTCTGCGTATATCTCTATACATTTTAAAGAGAGACTTGTTTATCTTTGGCTCAGGAGTCACACGAGGCTCTAACGCCATGAGATGTTCACCCATCTCGATTACAAAAGCCTTTGATGGGTTTAGGATAACTCTTTCATACTCATCACGATTAGCTTCAAAAAACTCTTTTGTGTTGTTTTTACGAATAGACTCTAAAAAAGGGATTGCTCCACAAAATCCTTTAAACTCCAATTATAAACCTTTTATTTTCTATATTAATAAATCTTTACAGCTAGTAATTCTATCTTTGTATTTTAAACCTATAAGTTCAAAATGTTTTTTAGCATACTCTATCTGCCAATCTTCTCTAGCTCTTGAATCTCTTTTTTTATCACTGCCTTTTGTCTCAACAATAAAACTTCCTTCACTCTCATCAAGTTTTACAACTGCAAAATCTGGATTATATGTCCCAAGAGGAGTTTTAATTTTAAATTTATTTGGTAGCTTTGTAAAAATTTTAAAATCTCCAATATCTGCACAAGTTATAAAATTCTTTTCAGTATCTGAGTCATATTGTTCAGCTTCGTAAAGCCCTTTTCTACAATCTTCCAATTTATATCCTGAAATTTCTTCAGGGAAAATATTGGCAAATTCATAATATTCATCTATTTTTTTATAAACCAATCCGCTTTTACTTAACATAGAAAACATAACATCCTCAAAAGCTTCAATGGCTTGTTTTATATATGAATCACTATTTTTAATAAACTCTTTTGTAAATTCTTCTATCCCAACTTTTTCAAATATTGCAATAATAGTTTGTTTTGAAAGACCAATATGCTTTTCAATTATAGATACTATATTTGGTAACTCTTCTTCAACATCAATTTTAGTACTTTTTGACTCACTTACATATCCATCAAAACTGCTCTCTATATTTCCAAACTGCTTTACAATCTTTTTTTCTCTAACTTCAATATTTTTTAGTTTTTCACTAACTTCATCTATGTAGTTTGTTGTATCTAAAGTTATCTCATAAATAGTTTTTTGTTTAAGCTTTTCCCAAAGTTCTTTAAACTCTTTTATATCATCTTCACTATACTTTCTCTTAGCATATTTTTGCGTAGCTAAATTATTTGGCTTAGTATATTGGCTTCCATTACCGCTAATGTCGTACTCCTGTTGCAATCCTCTTGTAAACTCATCAAAACTCTCATTTGCTATCACGGTAAGTCTATTTATATTTTTATCTTCTACTCTTTGTCCATTTGAGTTTACTGGAAGTCTTACACCACGACCGATAATTTGTCTTTTTTTCATCTGGCTTTTTGTATCATTTAGCGTTGTTATAAAAAACACATTTGGATTATCCCATCCCTCTTTTAGGGCACTGTGTGAAAATATAAAACTATGATTATCTTCAAAACTAAGAAGTTTTTCTTTATCTTTCATTATCAAATCATAAGTATCTTTTTGTAGTTTTCTATCACTATCATTATTTTTAAGCTCATCAACAAATTCAGCTTTTCTCTTTGCAAAGTAGTAAGCATACACTTCTTTGGCATCTATGCTTTTAAAACTCTCAAACTCTACTTTGAGTCTTTCAAATTCACTTATAAAATGTTCTTCCATCCAGCCATTTTCAGCACTTAAAAAATTAGCAACTTTATCTATAAAAAATAGACTTAAAACTTTTATATTTTTTTTCTTTAACTCTTCAAATCTCTTCATGTGACGCTCGATTGCTTCGCTAATTTGAAGTTTTTGTATCTCTTTTTTTACTTGTCCGTTTATATCATTAATCTCTAGTTTTAAACCATTTTCAAATTTTATATACATATCTTTAAAAGATATTTCATCGACTATAAAACCCTCATATATTGAATTTTTTGTTTTATCTCTTAAGCTATCTTCACCTTTTATTTTTACAAGCTTTGTTACAAAATCATCCTTGTTTTTTACAATAAGTTCAAGTGATGCAACAGGTTTTCTTGAAGATTTATCTATCTCAATTTTTTGCACATTTATATAAACATCATTTATAGTTTGATTTTCACTCAAAGCCAAAACATCTATCTGTTTTACAAGCCCGTTATCAAGTGCTTCTTTGGGGCTTAAACTATACACAAGGTTGTAGTAGTTTTTATGAGTAGCAGAGTATCTTAATGTAAAAAGTGGATTTAGTTCACTTAATGCAGTTTTACTTAAATCACTCTCCATATTTTGCGGCTCATCAAGTATCAATATAGGATTTGTTTTTTGTAAACTCATCTTTGGAGTTCCAACAAATCCTTCTCGCGGCATATTTAGTACAGTTC
This sequence comes from Sulfurimonas limnophila, assembly GCF_059705345.1. NCBI lineage: Bacteria > Pseudomonadati > Campylobacterota > Epsilonproteobacteria > Campylobacterales > Sulfurimonadaceae > Sulfurimonas > Sulfurimonas limnophila. Next base: position 988,344 of record NZ_AP046127.1, on the reverse strand, counting down.
CTGCTCTCTTAAAACTATCTATCGTCATAATCATAATTTGGAGGCTATCATCTCTTATAAAATGTTTCAGAGTGCCTAACCTGCTTGAGTCATACTCAAAATAATCATAAGGAAAATTAAACTCATCCCTAAAGTAGCTTTTCATACTTGCTAAAGAGTTCAAAACCCCCTCTTTTATGGCGATAGATGGCACTATGATGATAAATTTACTCCATCCATATTTTGAGTATAGCTCTAGTATAGTTTTGATATATACAAAAGTTTTACCCGTACCCGTTTCCATCTCTATAGAAAAATCCAAACTTTGCAACATCAAAGACTCTTCAATATTATTTAATCTTTGTATTACATGTAGATTATTCAGTATGTCATCTTGAGATATTAAAAGCTCATTGGAACAAACTGCTTCACCGTCAAATATATCAAAACTATTATCTTGTTTTGACTGACCTTGAAATATATCTACTATAGAGTTTATAGCTTTTTCTTGATGTAGTTGTTTGAGATATTTTATTTGCATTTTTTTTCTAAATCTTCTAAAAACAATAAAACCTGTTTCTGTTTTTTATTTTCTATTTTAAATGCTTTTATAGTGCTAAGCATATCTAATTTAAAATCAACTATTACATTATTCAAGTCATTTTCATATTCATTTATCTTACTTGTTATAACATCCCAAACAATAGCTTCATCTATACCAAAATATCCGTGATTTATCTGATTTCTAAAATCAACTATTCGTCTATATTTTTTGTCATTGACAACATTGTTATGAAGCAAATTTTTAGTAGCTTCACCAATAATTTCTAACTCTCTTATTGTTGCATCCCAACTTAATTCATCACACAACAAATCGCTTCCATTATTAAATTTAGCCGTATATCTTTTAATTTTATCAATAGCTACAAAAATATCCAATATATATAATTCTACAGCTCTATTAGGCATAGATAATATCTTTTTTAATATCATTAGCTATAAAGCTTCTTATAGTTTTTTCCATACCTAAATCAACTCTTTTTTGAAGCGATGTTTCAAGAAACTCTTTAAAGTCATAATAAGCATCAAAACTTGATGGCATTTTTACTATGATGTCTATATCACTATTTTCATTTGCTTCATCTCTTGCATAAGAACCAAAAAGGCCTATTTTTTCGACAGAATATTTTTCCTTAAACTCTTGCTTATGTTCCGTTAGAAAAGCTAATATTATCTCTTTAGTTAGTTTCATTATAAAGTCTCCAAATCCAAATTTTCTCTTAGATTTAGTTTTGTGCTATCACTTAGTGCTTTATCAAAGCAAATCAACTTAGCACTCTTTGGAATAAACTCTTGTATATCCGTTTTTACCTCTTTATCAAAACAGAAGTAAAATTCTCTTGTCTCTTCATATAGTCTTATAAAGCTATATTTATCTTTTTTTATCTCTTGGCTACAAGCCGATAAACTAAACCCGTTTTTCAGTCCTACTTCATACACTATGTCTATCTGTTTTGCGCCTTGAGTTAAGATATTTTCATTGAATACGCTCATTTTTAACATCTTCATAATATCTTCAAAACTATCGTTTGGTCTTTTTTTCAACTCTTTAAAAACTTGAAAATTTGAGTTGTCAAGTTTATATGATTTAAAACCGTCTTTATAGTCTAGCTTTTTTATAACTCTTTTGATTCTCTCTTTTGTTATGTCGCTTATTTTTTTATACCCTACTTTGTAGGCTTCACTACTCTCATCGGTAGCTTCTGGAAGTTGTACTAAGATATATTTTCTATTGCCTATTTTTCCATCTTTTTCATCTTCTTGATTTAGCTCCATCACTGCATTGGCAGTTGTCCCACTTCCTGCGAAAAAGTCTAGGATAATGTCATTGTCACTACTTCCTAAGTGCAACATTCGTTTTAATAATTTTGTCGGTTTTGGTGTATCAAAATAAGCATTTCCATCAAATAATTCTCTTATTTCTTTTGCTGCATCTTGGTTATGCCCAACATCTGCATATTTCCAAATTGTCAGTGGCACAATCCCATCTTGCACTTCAGATAAAAATCTTTTTATTGAAGGCGTAGCACTGCCATCTTCTCCAAACCAAATTCTATTTTCTTTTACTAACTCTTCATATTTATCTCTTGATGTTCTCCAACATCTACTCTTTGGTGGATTAACAATTCTTCCAGATGGTGTAGTTATAGGATAATCATAATTTACAGAATAAGTTTTTACAGACAAGTCGCTAGATTTCCAAAGTCCACGAGCGTCATTATCAGGATTTTTATACCTGTCATTTTGTTCTTTTGTTCTTGCTAAAAGATTTGGTCTCCAAATATCTTTATTTTTTGCGTACACTAAAATATGGTCGTGATTATCACTAAACCATTTCGCATCATTTTGTGGACTATACTTTTTTTCCCATATTACATTACTAATAAAATTCTCTTCCCCATAAATCTCATCCATAACTTTTCGTAAGTTTGCAACTTCATCATCATCTATGCTTACAAAGATTACGCCGTCATCTTTGAGCAGATTTCTGCTTAACCAAAGTCGTGGATATATCATGTTAAGCCAGTTTGTATGACGTCTGCCTACACTTGAAGTCTTAGAGCTTGTGTAACCCTCATCTCTTAATTGGTCTGTTTGGATAAGGTAGTTTGTAATGGTGTCGCCCCAAGTGTCACTATAGACAAAATCTTTGTCTTTGTTGTATGGAGGATCGATGTATATCATCTTGATTTTTTTATGGTAGGAGTTTTGAAGGAGTTTTAACACTTCAAGATTATCACCCTCTATGAAAATATTGTCTCCATCTAGGATGCTTTTATCATTATCAACTTTGAGCGTTGCATTTGATTTCTCTTTGATGATTTTGTAACACTCTTGCTTGCCGTTCCAGTTAAAACTGTAGTGCTCAGTTTTCTCATCTTTGACATCAAAAAGTAGATTTTTAAACTTCTCTATATTTAATTTTGAATCTTCAAAAGCTTCAGGAAAGATGTGTTTAAGTTCTTCTACTTTTTCTAACTCTTTAATCTTTTGATTATTTACATCTTGAGTCTCTAAATTTATCAATACACTGCCCTATTTTCTAAATAAAACGATTATATCAAAAGAATATGTAAAAAATAATTTATCAGTAATGATTACAGAAAACTGCCAATATTTAGGCTAGTTTTCTATTTCTAAAGGCTATTGCTATTGCTATAAATAAAATTGCGTAAGTTACTGGAACAAAGTCTGGAATTGGCACTGGGTCGCCTTTTGCGTATGAGTGCATTCCAGCAAGATAGTAATTTACTCCAAAGTAAGTCATGATAACTGATGTGTACGATAGAAGTGAGATAACACTAAAGTTAAACTCACTATAAAGAGACTTTATAAATCTAAGGTGTATAACAGCAGCATAAACTAAAATCGTAACTAATGCCCAAGTCTCTTTTGGATCCCATCCCCAGTATCTACCCCAACTCTCATTTGCCCAAACACCGCCGATAAAATTACCAAGTGTTAAAAATGCAAGTCCTATCATTAAACTCATCTCATTGATTGAGTTAAGCTCTTTGATAGATAATGAGATATGCTTGTCGTTGTTTTGTGTTTTAAATATAAATAGTAAAACAGTGATAAATCCTAAAAGTGCACCAAGCCCTAAAAAGCCATAACTAGCAGTAATTACCGCAACATGTATGCTAAGCCAGTAAGAGTTTAGAACTGGAACTAAGTTTGTTACTTGCGGGTTCATCCAGTTTAAGTGTGCTACAAAAAGGATAAGTCCAGTTAGTACGGCAGTTGAAGCCATTGTCATAGATGAGCGTCTTGAGAAGATGAAACCAGCTAAAACAGTTGCCCAGCTGATATATATCATAGACTCATAACCATCAGACCAAGGAGCGTGACCAGAGATATACCATCTAAGTCCTAAGCCCACAGTATGAGCTATAAAAAGCAGAGTTAACGAAAGTAGAGATAAGTTTGACAAGAGTTTTATCTTAAGAGCTGGTTTTAATATTTTGATAAAACTAGCGATTAAAAGAACAAATCCAATTAAAAAGTATAGAGGATAGATTCTCTCAAAGATATTTGCGCTGTTATAGAACATCTCTGCTTTAATTCTCTCTTCAGTAGGAAGAACTGATGAGCCATAAAAGCTTTGATAATTTGCTATTTTGTCTATCGCTGTATTTGCTCCACTCCAATCACCGCTCTTTAGCGCATTCTCTATTGCAGTAAAGTATTCAAAAGCAATATCTCTAACTTTTTGTGATGTCTTTGGATCAAAAGTTTGAAGTGCATCGATAGTCTCATGCCACTTATTGTTTACATCGTTTGGTTTAGGCCATATCTTTATAAGTGCGCCTGAATATACTGCGTAAGATATATTTACACGCTCATCAACCTCTAAAACAGCTTTGTCAAAAAGGTCTCTATGCTTAGGCTCTTTACGTGTAGCATCATTTACAGCTTCTGCTATTTTATACCCTTCTAATGTTTCAGGGCTTGTAAAAAACTGTGAAAAAGAGGCATATTTTGCGTCATTTTCTGCGCCTATCATTTTATTTAGAGCCTCGTTCTTTGTAGCGATTATTTTCAAATCTCTATAAATATCTGGCTTTGTCATCATTCCAAGAACAACTTGATTTGCGTTTAATTTATCTTCGCCGATACTTATATTTGCTTTTTTATGAATCTTTGCAACTATCTCTGTTGAGAGCGTATCGAGTGGTTTCATTCTTCCGCCACTATCTTGAATAATCAACTCACCGAATTTTTTAGCATGTTCTTTATCAAATGACAAAACTGTCTTGAGAGATGGATTTAAATCTTGCGCATGTGATGGTACAACACTAAAGAGAAGCCCTAGAGCAAAAAATAAGCTAAGTGCTTTTTGGGAACTTGCTTTTCTTGCTCTCTCCGACAACTGAGAAAATCTGTTACCTCTTGAAAATATTGACCAGAACATACCAATTCCTAAAAGTATATAACCCAGATAAGATGGCAGTGTTCCTGGATCATTGTTTACAGAGAGAACTGTTCCCATCTCATCTTGATCGTAAGAAGATTGAAAAAATCTGTAACCACGATGCTCTAAAATATTGTTCATAAAAATTCTATAAGGCATATGTATATTTTTCTCCTCATCTACTAGCTCAACTTCACTAGCATAAGATGCTGGAGACATTGACCCAGGATATCTGTCAAGCTGAAAATCTATCAATTTTATTCCAAAAGGCAACTCAAGTCTCTTCGCTCCATATGAAATATCTACATGTACTCCATTTATATCATAATGGTTCTCTTTTGCCATTCTTCCAGCTTGTGCGAAAATCATAGCTTCTTGTGATACATCACCAACTTTTATATTGAAAACAAATGCATCTTGTGAAGGTCTCATAGCTGAAGCATTAGGGTTTGAAACTATTTTAGCTGTTGCATGTTTGTAGTATTTACGAACAACAAAGTTACCGCTCTCTACGCCAAAAAGAGTTCTTAGTGCTAGGAGAGTATCTTGAGTTGGTGATATTTCACCCTGCTCTTTAGTGTCCATTTTAAGAAATTTCAGAGTCATGTCATGTTTCATATATACTTCACCATCTTTAGAAAAGATAGAAATAGTAGGTTTTAAAAATATTTTTCCTGATTCAAAATCTAGTGCAAACTCATCATTTTCATAAGATTCACCTTTTTTAAGTCTAATAGGTTCACTAGAATCATTTGCAGCAACCATAATATCTAAAGCTTCAAATCCGCCATCTTGCGCATCTTCAAGCGTTTCAATTGCATCTGGAATATAGTTAGTCAAATCAACTTCTACTTTTTTTGAATCAATTTCTAAAATTGATGAGAGAGTATTATGACTCTTTTTTGAAAGATAAAGATTTTGTGATGATGAAACAACTTTCTCGCCTACTTTAGCGGAGACGTTAAAGTAGTTTTCCATACTTATCATAGTAGTAGCTACTTCACCCTCACGGATGTGCATAGTACCTTCGTATCCTGCATATCTAGTTATTGCAGCGCCAAGAAGAATGATTAAAAAAGAGAGGTGGAAGATAAAAATAGGAGCTTTTTTAATGCTAAACATTTTAAACTTATACATGTTTATCATAAGATTTATGGCAAGAAGTCCCATAAGCACCTCAAACCAGAGTGCATTAAACACCTCTGCTTTTGCAGTCATTGTACCGTAGTCGTTTTCTATAAAAGTAGCATAGCCAATTGCTGCTGCAAAAAGGAGCATCATAATGACCATGCCATTCATAGAGCCAAAAATTGAAAGAAGTTTCTTCATATATATCCTTAAATTAAAAAGGATATTCTAGTAAAAGTAAGATAATAGAAGATTAAACAAAAACTAAAGTCTAAACTTACTCTTCTAGCTTAAACGTAATCCTAAAATCTCCGCTATCAAGCTGTTTTGCTTCATGTGAAATTGTTAAAGGAATTCTGTCATAAAGAGGAAACGGTTCATGGAAAAATATACCTACAAGTCTGTCGTTTTTACTCTTTAAAAGAGGTAATCCCACCATTGTATTTACCATTGGTTCAGGCGGTTGACACTTTGTAGCATCGTACTCATAGATGGTTAACCCATCCTCTTCATATTTGTAAAAATCTAGCGTTGCTCTTGGAACACTTATCAACTCTTTTTGCATTTTATGCCTTTTTTTTTAAACTTATTTTATCATTTTAAAACGTAGAAAAAATTGTCAAATAGCAAGTTTTATCTCAAAACCTTTTCTCTGTCCATCAAGAAGTTCCACACTTCCGCCATGCGCTTCTGCTATCTGACGTGAAAGCACTAGCCCAAGACCATTTCCTTTTACTTTTGTGCTTTTAAATGCCTCAAAAAGCTCTTTTGTATTTTCTATCATTATGCCGCTATCATATATATAGAACTTATGAAATTTATCATCTCTCTCATAAATCATCTCAACTTCTCCACTCTCCTCGTCATCGAGTTCTATGGCGTCTATGGCATTTGTTAAAAAATTAGAAAAAAGCATCTCTAGCAGATCTCTATCTGCATTTATCTCAAAATTTTTATCTGGGAAAATAAATGTTATCTCTTTTGTATAACCATAATATCCAACAGACATATTAAGCGCATCTTGAAGCTCACTCCACATAAAAGGCGCTTTGTTAGCATGAACACCCTTGCTAAACATCAGTGTCGCTTTTATTATGCGCTCAATTCTGCAAACTGATTTTTGTATCTCTTCTACAATAGCCACATTTTCAGGCATTACTCTTTTTTTTAGCGTTGAGCTAAGAAGTGAGATAGAGCCTATGGGATTACGTATCTCGTGAGATAGATGTGCCGCCATTTGCCCCATGGTAGCGAGGTTTTCTTTTCTTTTTTGCTCTGTTATATCTGTTGCACTCAACATAATTTTTTCTTTATATGAAGAGCTTTTTATAAGATACGATTTTGTGTTAAAAGTTACCTCGTAATCATTTTTTTTAGACTCTAAAAGTTCAAAAAGTTCATCAAGTGATTTGGCTTGAGAGTTTTGTAAAAAAATATCTCCACTTTTATCTAAAATCCAAATCGCATTTGGTAAAAATTCCACAACCTCTTCAACAGTATCTTGAAGATGTATATAAGAAGCCTTTAGCTCACTAAACTCTTTTTCTACCTTATATGTCTGCTCTATTAAAACATTTAACTCTTCTGGGGAAATAACGGACATTACTCACTAAATCCTAAGATAATTTTATAAAGACTATAAGCATCATAACTTCCGCAAAGCTCACGAATGGAGTGCATAGCATAAGTTGGAAGCCCTATATCTATCGTGTCAATTCCAATCCTTGAAGCGGTTATTGGTCCGATGGTAGAGCCACATCCCATATCGCTTCTAGTTACGAAGTTTTGTATAGGCTCACCTAAAGATGAGGCAACATTCATAAACCTTGAAATCGTTTTAGAGCTTGAAGCGTAACGCTGATTTGCATTTACCTTTATAACAACACCACCATTTATAAGCGGTGCATGGTTTGCATCATGTTTACTCGCAAAGTTTGGATGCACTGCATGAGCGTTGTCCGCACTTATAAGTATTGAGGAACGAATCATCTGCGTATACTCTTCAAAATCGCTAAACATCCGCTTTAGAGTACTCTCTAAAAAGCTCCCACCTGCCCCACTCGCCGACTCGCTTCCAACCTCTTCATGATCACTTGCGATAAAAAGCATAGGAGAGAGAGCATCAACACTGCAAATAGACAACATTCCAACATAACAGCTAAGAAGATTATCCAGCCTTGCACTTGCTATAAACTCACTCTCAAGCCCAACAAAAGAGGCATTTTTAGTATCATAAAAACTAAGCTCATTTGCATAAAGCTCTTTTATATCTTTAACTCCGCTACTAGTTAAAAGCTCTTTTAAAAAGCTCTCAAATTTAAACTCTTTGTTAGTTGAGAGTATCGGGCAAATATCAGTTTGTGCATTAACGCTCTTCTTCTCATTTACTTCACGATCAAGATGAATCGCAAGAGAGGGGATAATTGCAATAGATTTTTTAGCATCTACAAGAGAGTCTTTTATCATGTTTTGTGAATCCAGATAAGAGATACGCCCAGCCAAAGAGAGGTCTCTATCAAACCAAGTGCCCAATAATACACCGCCATAAGGCTCAACCCCAAACTTTACAACTCCATGCTCTTTTATAACAGGATTTGGTTTTAGCTTCAGATTTGGCGAATCGGTATGCGCTCCAATCATCACATAGTTTTTACTTTTTGGATATGTAAAAGCGATGATAGAGGAGTCATTACGAGTAACATAGTACTTCTCGCCTTGCTTCAAGTTCCACTTTTGAACCTCATGAAGCCTTGTAAATCCAGCATTTTCAAACATCCCAGCCATATTTTGCGTTGCATGAAAAGGAGTCGGCGAAGCGTCCAAGAATCCTAAAAGCCCGTTATTAAAATCTTCTATGTTCATTAATTTTATCCCTGATATTTTTCTAATTAGTAAAGAAATATCATATCTATATTTTCTTTAGCGGATGATTTAGAAAAAGTAATTAGCATGAAATATAAAATCTTTGCAAAAATTAGTAACGCTAAAATATCCAATAATTTTGTAATCTCTTTGAAACAATCTTACTCTAACATTTTGACATGAAAAACAGTTTGCCAAAAAAATGGATACAAAATCTTAAAATCTTAGACTTTGCCTTTCAGCCTATTTTAAATATAAATACTGGGAAGATTTTTGCCGTTGAAGCACTTCTTAGAAATTATAAAGAGGCTGGATTCAACTCTATCTTTGAACTTTTCGATGAAGTTTATAAAGATAATCTTCTTTACTCTTTTGATTTAAAACTCAGAAAAAAAGCATTCAAAAAATATATGATGATAAAAGATTATGAAAATATAAAGCTTTTTTATAATCTGGATAACAGACTTCTTGAAATGCCAAATTACAAACAAGGAAACACAAGCAAAATTCTTGATAGTCACAATATCAATAAAAACAATATATGCTTTGAGATATCAGAGAGATTTGAAGTATCAAGTTCAAACGGAATTCAGGAGTTACTATCTCACTATAAAAATGAAAAATTTTGTATCGCCATAGATGATTTTGGTGTTGGATATTCAGGATACAAACTGCTATATGACATAACTCCAGATGTTATTAAAATAGATAGATTTTTCCTAAATAACATACAAAACGATATGAAAAAAAAGCTTATCACTAGATGTATAACCCACTTAGCAATACAACTTGGCATAAAAGTTATAGCTGAGGGGGTTGAGAGCAAAGAGGAATTTTTCATCTGCAAAGATTTAGGATGCCACTTTGTACAAGGTTATTTCGTACAAGTTCCTACACTTGATACTAATGAAATATGCAAAGAGTACCAACACATAACTAATCTAGTAAAAAATGATAAAAGATTGACAAATCCAGAATGTAATATGGAACAGTTTGTTGACAAGCAATCTCCTCTGACAATGGATATGGATATGAGCACTATAGTTGATTTTTTTCAAAAAAACCCACATACAAGAGCTGTTCCTATCGTAAATTCAAATTATGAGCCCGTTGGTATCTTACAAGAACACTCCATAAAAGAGCTTATCTATTCACCATATGGAAGATCCCTTATGTCCAACTACAGTATAAAAAAATCAAAACTAAGATACCTCATAGAACCTTGCGGTACAACAGAGATAAATTGCAATATCTCAACAATAATAGAACTCTTTTCAAACAATCCAGAGTCCATAGGTATCATACTTACAAAAAATTCTAAATATCATGGATTTTTATCCGCTAGAGCCATCATAACCATTATGAACGAACAAAATCTCATATATGCAAGAGAGCAAAATCCTCTTACAAAACTTCCAGGCAACTCTATGATAGAGAAGTATCTATATGAGGTAAGCACAAATCAAAATTTCTATATCCTTTGCTATTTTGACTTAGATAATTTTAAAGCTTTTAATGATGCCTATGGATTTAGAAATGGAGATAGAGCGCTACAGCTTTTTGCTGATATTCTCAAAAAAAATCTCTCACATGATTTTTTTAAGGCACATATTGGCGGGGATGATTTTTTTATAGCCATTGAGTGTAAAGAGAGTGAGCAAGAAAAATATATCCATAAAATAGACAAACTTATCAAAAAGTTTTGTGATGATGCAAGAGAGTTATACTCAAAAGAGGATAAAGAAAATGGCTTTATATTATCCATGAATAGAGATGGAGATAAAAAAAAGTTCCCTCTTCTTAGCACAAGTGCTTCCGTGCTTCTAGTAAGAGCTTTATCAAAAAAACGTGATACAGCTATGTTAAATGAGATATTTTCTTTTCAAAAAAAAGTTGCAAAACAAGAAAAAAATCATATCTCCATCAGTTCTATTATTTAAAAAAAAGGAAACAAGTGCAAAAATTAAGTATAAAAAGTCAGCTTTTACTACTGATATTCTCATCTTTAATAGTTTTAACAGTTATCACAACTTTCATATCAACAAAAAAAAGTAAAGATGCTCTTGTATCTCAAAGCTATGCAAAACTAACATCGATGAGAGATATAAAAAAATATAATCTTGAAATCTTTTTTAACAGATGTAAAAAGGATATAGAAGTACTTACAAACAGCGAAAATCTGCAAAACTTAGCATGGGATATGCTGAGTGTATATGACGAGCTAGAGATAAAAGAGAGTGATCCTTTTGCAGTAAATGCTCCATCTGCAAAAGAGCAGAGGATTCCACATGAAGAGTATTTTCAAAAATACCTAAAAGAGTATGAGTATAGTGACTTATATGTTATTTTGGCAAAGACAGGGCAAGTTGTATATAGCGCCACAAAAAAATCAGACTACGGAGCAAACCTAAAGTATTCTGAACTCAAAGACAGCCCTTTAGCAAAAGCATGGAGAGAAGCTGTATTGAACAAATCATCAACTTTTATAGATATGCAGTACTATAGTGTTGATGGGAGTGCGGCTATGTTTTTATCTACTCCTATTATGATTAGAGCAGAGCTTCAAGCTGTACTTGTGCTAAAGATAGACAGCAAACAGATAGATTCTATAACAAGCCATAGAGAAGGTTATGGTGCAACACAAGAGGATATTTTAATCGGGCAAGACAAGCTTATGAGAAATAACAGCTTTTTAGACAATAAAAACCACTCTTTGGAAGCATCTTTTGCAAACCCATCAACAGGTATGATAAACTCTCAAGCCTCCATAGATGCACTAAATGGAAATACAGATACAAAGGTAATTACTGACTACAACAACAATCAGGTTTTATCTTCATACTCATTTATAGAGATAGGCAACGGTATACGATGGGCTATAGTTTCTAAAATCAATGAAAATGAAGTCCTAGATGTACCAAACAGTATAGGTTTGACTATCGTTATTTACTCTGTTTTTGTATTAATAACTATTCTTCTAATTGCAATTTTTATGATAAACTCAAATATCATAAAGCCTATTAATACTCTCAAAGCAACTATACTAGAGATTTGTTCTAGCAATAATCTCACGCTTAAGGCTGATGAAAAATCTGCTAAAGAGCTCTCTGATATAGCATCAAATTTTAACAAACTCATAGACAGACTAAGAAAAATAATAGAAACCTCAAAACAATCTTCAAGTGAAAACGCTTCTATCTCTCACGAGCTATCAACTACGGCTATGGGTGTTGGAGAGAGTGTTGAGAGATCTGTAACTATCATAGACGAGGCAACTAAAAAAGCTCAAAACATTAAAGATGAGATTTCTCAAGCGATAAGCGATGCGCAAGAGAGTAAAAAAGAGATACTAAAAGCAAACCAAAATCTTGACATGGCAAGAGATGAGATAGTATCTCTTAGTCAAAAAGTTTCGCAGAGTGCCCAGCTTGAAGTAGAACTCTCAGATAGAATGCAAACACTTTCACATGAAGCAAATCAAGTTAAAAATGTTCTTGAAATCATCTCAGATATAGCAGACCAAACAAACCTTCTAGCTCTAAATGCTGCCATAGAAGCAGCTCGTGCTGGTGAGCATGGGCGTGGTTTTGCTGTTGTTGCCGATGAAGTTCGTAAACTTGCAGAGAGAACTCAAAGAAGCTTAACAGAGATAAATGCAACCATAAATATAATCGTGCAGTCAATTGTTGATGTAAGCGGACAGATGAGCTCAAACTCAGAGGAAGTTCAAGCTTTAGCGCAGAGCGCCTCTGATGTTGAGCAGAAGATAAACAACAGCGTTTGTATCGTTGAAGATGCTGTAAGAGCAAGTGATAAAACTGTAAATGACTTTGAGAAAACTGGTAAAAATGTTGAGTATATCGTATCTCAAGTTACTCAGATAAATGAAATATCTTCAAGAAATGCAAGAAATGTTGAAGAGATCGCAGCAGCAGCTGAGCATCTTAACGCTATGACTGATGAGCTACATGCTAAACTTGAAACATTTAGAACTTAACTAAAGACAAATTAAAATTTGTAAACAGTTACTCATTAATACCATTTGGAAGCTTTTTTGGTGCTTTTATGCGGAGTTGTTTGTGGATACTCTCTCGTCCATAAACTACCTCTATGCTTGAGACACTAACTCCAAACTCTTTTGCTAAAAAGCCTACCATATAGTCCGTTGCTCTTCCACCCTCAGGCTGTGCCCTAACACTTACTTTTAGCTGGTTTGCTCTTACTTTGCCTATAACATCTCTCTTTGCTGATGGGGTTCCCAGTATATTTAAAACCAAAACATCACCATCCCACTCATAAAAAAGATGCTCCAAATCTCGTGATTTCATTAGAAAAAAAGCCAAATAAAAAGCACTATACCAATGAGAAGATTTATATAACTCATCCCATCTTCAAAGAGCATTATTAGCATCTCAAAGTACTGTTTATCTAAAAAACTTTCTGCTACTAAAAGCTCTCTATTTGCATACAGAGTAATATCCGCTCCCCAGATATAGGCAATAATTTCTGGAAGTATAAGAAATAAAACCACACCGCTAATTCCCCAAAAATTACGCTCTGGCTTCATTGAAAGAAGTACTTTTTTTGTGTTTGGATTTACAGCAATCTCTTTTACTTTTGTTTTTATTTTTTCTCTCATCTCTACCCTTATGAAACCAATATATCAATACTTTCATTACCCTCTAATAGACTAATGATTTTACTGTCAACTCTTATACTAGAGTCTATAACTATATTTTGAAGTTTTGAAATTATCGTTATTTTTAGCTCTCTGTTTCCATGGTTTTGTCTGATTAACTGATATAAATCTTCTAAAATCCTCATATTTGTGTCTAGTCTTATAGCAAGATTTATCGGCTCTTGTGGCGGAAGAGGTATTTCTCTAACCTCTTTTTTAGTCTTTTGCGTCTCTTTTTTTGCATCTTTTAGTGTCATGATTTTGCTCACACTTGTTCTTGTAAACATATCTGTGTGAGTTATCTTTACCTTAAAGGCTATTGGCTCATTTAAGTTCATCGCTTGGAGTTCTTCTACTTTATCTGAAAACAGCATAAGCTCTATATTTCCATGAAAGTCCATAAGATTTACTATGCCAAATTGAGCACCTTTTTTAGAGGTTTTTTTAACTATCTCTTCAACTTTACCTATAAAAATAGCATAAGTGCCATCTTTTACATCCTCTACTTCAGATGAAAGCGTGTACTCTAACTCATCTAGCTTATCTCTAAATTCATCAAGTGGATGTCCTGATATATAAAAACCAATTGTCTCTTTTTCAAACTCTAAAATCTCTTTTAGTCCATATTCTGGCGAGTTGCTAAGTTTTAACTCAACACTTGTTATCTCACTATCATCTCCAAAAAGACTTCCTACTGCATTTTTTCTAGCCATTGAAGCATCTTTTGCAGTATCTACAATCTTCTCTATTTGGTCAAGTAGTGCTTTTCTTGAAAACCCAAATCTATCAAAACCACCAGCTTTAATTGTTGACTCTATAAATCTTTTATTAACTTTTGATGGCTCAATTCTGTTTACAAAATCCTCTATTGAGATAAACTCTCCACCCTCTGCTCTTGTCTCAAGTATAGATTGAACTGCTGCTTCACCTACACCTTTTATAGCACCAAGCCCAAATAGAACTATCTCTCTGTCATCTTTTGTGATAGCGGAGAATTCAAGCTGTGAGTCACAAATGTCTGGAGGCGATAACTCTATTCCCATCCTCTTAGTCTCATCTATGTAACGCACAACTTTATCTGTATTATCTTTATCAGACGTTAGAAGTGCCGCCATAAACTCGTTAGGATAGTAAGTTTTTAGCCATGCTGTTTGAAAGGTAACCATCGCATAAGCCGCAGAGTGTGATTTGTTAAAACCGTACCCAGCAAACTTTTCAATCAAATCAAAGAGTTTTGAAGCCTCGGCGTAGTCAAGCCCTTGACTCTGAGCTCCCCTTGCAAACTCATCGTTATAAACGGACATATCCTTTTTCTTACCCATAGAACGGCGGATAATGTCTGAATAACCAAGAGAAAAACCACCAACACTCTGTACTATCTGCATAACCTGTTCTTGATAGACGATGACTCCGTATGTGTTTTTAAGTATGGGCTCCATACTATCAAAAGTGTACTCTATTTTCTCTCTGCCATGCTTTCTCTCGATAAAGCTTTCAAGCATTCCAGATTCCATTGGCCCTGGACGATAGAGCGCTAAAACCGCAATCAAATCCTCAAAATTATCTGGTTTTAGTCGTTTGTTCAAATCTTGCATACCAGAACTCTCTATCTGAAACATTCCAACCGTATTTCCGCCTCTTATAACCTCATAAACCTTTGCATCATTCTCATCTATCTCATGCCAGATTATCTCTTTGTTGTAACGAAACTTTATAAGCTTGATAGCGTTATCGATTACATCAAGAGTTTTAAGACCAAGAAAGTCAAACTTTATCAAGTCTACATCTTCAAGGTAGTTTAGAGAGTACTGAGTTACAAAAACATCCTCGCCTGAAGGCTTATAAATAGGCGTTTTTTTCCATAACTCTTCGTTTGATATAACTACTCCAGCGGCATGAATACCAGAATTTCTCTTTAATCCTTCAAGTTTTTTTGCAAATTCCCAAACTCTTGCAGCGTTTGCGTCACTATCTATTAGCTCTTTTAATTTTGGCTCTTTTTGAAAAGCTCCAGCTATAAACTCTCCATTTTTTGTTCTTCCATTTAGGGTGATTCCAAGCTCATCAGGAACAAGTTTTGCCATTTTGTCAGCTTGAGAGAGTGGCATATCCAAAACTCTAGCAACATCACGGATTACTCCTTTTGCCAAAAGTGAACCAAAAGTGATAATTTGCGCTACTTGATTTCGTCCATATTTCTCTACTACATAGTCTATCACTTCACCACGACGAGCCTGCATAAAGTCCATATCGATATCGGGCATACTTACACGCTCAGGATTTAAAAATCTCTCAAAAAGCAAATCATACTTCATCGGGTCGATGTCGGTAATCTCAAGCGAATAAGCAACCAAGCTCCCCGCCGCACTTCCTCGCCCTGGACCAACCGCTATACCCTTCTCTTTGGCAACTTTAACAAAATCCCAAACGATTAACATATATCCTGGAAACTTCATAGAGTTTATGACATTCATCTCAAAGTCAAGTCTATCTCTGTACTCTTGATGTTTCTCCTCGGCTACATGCGCTAAACGATTCTCAAGCCCTATTTTGCAACGATAAACAAAATACTGGGCATCTATCTCATTTTTATCACTGCTATTTATCTCTAAGCCATCATTTCGTGCATACTCTGCTGAAAATTTAAAGTTTGGAGGGATTGGGTCTCCTAGTTTTAGCTCTAAGTTGCACTTCTCAACTATCTCTTGTGTATGTTCAATGGCTTCAGGAATATCTGCAAAAAGCATCGCCATCTGTGCTGGGCTCTTTAGATAAAACTCATGAACAGAGTGACGCATACGATTTGGGTCGTCGTAGAGTTTATTCATCCCTATACACATAAAAGCTTCATGATACTGAGCATCTTCTGCAAATGTATAGTGTGTATCATTTGTAGCTACTACTTTTATATCTAACTCTTTAGATAGTTTTAAAACCTGCTCATCAATAAAGAGCTGATCTCCTATGCCATGACGCATAAGTTCAAGGTAAAAATCATCCCCAAATATATCTTTATACTCCAGAGCAACGGCTTTTGCGCCATCATATCCAAGTGCGCCATTTTTTACATTTCTATCATTTGATAGATTTAGATGCCAATTTACCTCGCCTTGAAGACATGCAGAGGTGCATATAAGCCCTTCACTATGAGCTCTTAGCTCATTTTTATTTATACGTGGAAAGTAGTAAAAGCCGTCTATAAATGCTTTTGAAGAGAGATACATAAGGTTTTCATAACCTTTTTGATTTTTTGCAAAAAGGCAGATATGAAAGCGTTGTTTTGAGCTTTTATCATCCATAGTTTCGCCATTATGGATATAACCTTCCATCCCGATAATAGGCTTTATCCCAGCGGCTCGCATCTGCTGATAAAAATCAATCGCTCCAAACATATTGCCATGATCGGTCATAGCAACACTACTCATGCCGAGCTCTTTTACCTGCTTTACCAAATTGGTTAGTTTATTTGCACCATCAAGAAGTGAGTATTCCGTGTGAAGATGAAGATGGGTAAAGGGCTGAGCGCTCATTTTATAACCTTTTGTACTTATTGTTTAAAGCTTAGGATTATAGTAAAAATGAGTTTAAGAGGAAGTTACGAGATAGATATAAACACGAGCAAAGTCGTGTTTATTGGGTTTTATTTTACTTTTTCTAGATATTCACAATCAACAGTATTTACTTTAATTGTGTCGCCCTCAAGAACGTGATAAGGCACTTGAACAACAGCGCCAGTCTCAAGAGTTGCAGGTTTTTTACTTCCACTTGATGTGTCACCCTTGAAGTTTGGAGGAGTGTCAGTAATTACTAGTTCCATAACCTCAGGAGCACTTACAGAGATAGCGTTTCCTTTGTAAAAAATCATATCAACTTGGATACCATCTTTAAACCACTTTGAAGCGTCATCACACTGCTCGTAGCTAAGACCTATCTGCTCATAACTATCATTATCCATAAACTGATACTGCTCGCCATCATCATAAAGATACTGCATAGTTTTAAAAGTTATCTCAGGAACTTCAAATTTATCTCCAGCATGAACAGTCTTTTCAACAACTTTGCCATTTAAAAAGCTCTTAACTTTCATACGAACAAATGCAGCACCTTTACCAGGTTTTACATGTTGAAACTCTACCACTTTATATGGTACTTCGCCTATTATAAGACGAATATTTTTTTTGATATCACTCATTCCGATAGTTGCCATAAATTCACCTTGCAAATTTTTTTGCGATTTTACCCTAAAAGGACTTAAACTTATTTTGTTATTGCTTCCTCATTTTCAAGCGTTTGCTCGAAAAGAGGTTTTATACAGTGTAGAGGTAAGTCATGAAAGCAGATGTGAAACTTTGTAGAGAGAAATTTCTAACGTCCCAAAATTTACAGGTTAAGAGTTTAAAACTTTCTCTAGTGCTTTTTCATAACTCTCTAAATTTAGATTGAACTCTTCTATGGTTGCTTTTGCTATTGCTATTGATTCTTTTGTTATCTCTCCATTTGGAAGAACTGTTTCTCTAATAGCCTTTAGCTGTGCTGCCATTTCTCTATCTTCATCCATCGTTCCTTCTGGGTCATCGCTATATCTTATAACGTGGATGATTTCTGGGTCTAATTTCCAGTTATTAAAAAGAGTTGCTGTTACATCTGTTGTTTGCATACCACAAGCACTCTTTTCTGCACGAGCTATATCTTCTGCACTGCCCAATGACTCTTTTACTATATCTGCTCTGCCATCTTCTATGATTGTTTTACTGATTATCACACGACCTATATCAACTAAAAATGCGGCTGGTGCAAGGATTCCTAAACGTTTTGCTTGAGTACGAATAAGCCAATTTATCATAAGTGCCAATTGTCTCTCACAAGCATATGCAAACTGCTCTTTTGTCATACTATAAGGAGACAAATCAATCTTAAAAGAAGCATTAACTGCGCTATTTAAAACAAATGCTCTAATCGCATCTTTGCCAAGTAGTGAGACTGCTTGTTTTACGCTATTTACAGTTCTAGATATGCCGTACATAGGTGAATTTGCAATCCTAAGTATATCTGCTGTTAGAATCGGGTCTTTTTCGATAGCCTTTTGCATATCTTCAAACGTGCTGTTTTCATCTCTATATATTCTCTCAACATCCTGTACTGATTCTGGGAGTGGTGGGATTGCATCAATATTTTTAATCAATGTTTTAGTCATCTGCTTTGCCTTCTTTTATTTGATTGTATCATTCTAGTACCATTTCTTTATATTGGTTGAAAAAATACAGATAAATAAATAACTTTAATTAAAGCTGTATATTCCAGTAATAACCTGCACAAAAAGCGAGAAATTTCAGTTAATGTTATAATGTCAAAAAATTATATGCTTTAGGAATATTATTTATGGAATTTACTTTAGAAGCCACTTCAAAAAATGCTCGTGCATGTACCATTAAAACAGCCCATTCAACTATAAAAACTCCTGTTTTTATGCCTGTTGGAACTCTTGGGAGTGTCAAGGCTCTTGATATGGAGGATGTTTTAGAACTTCTTGGTGCAGAGATAATTTTGGCAAATACTTACCACATGTATCTACGCCCAGGGGATGAGACTGTTGCTAAGATGGGAAAACTTCACGGCTTTACAACTTACCCAAAGAGTTTTTTAACAGACAGTGGCGGTTTTCAGGCGTTTAGCCTAAGCGACATCTCTAAAGCTTCACAAAACGGTATAGAGTTTAGAAGCCACATAGACGGAAGCAAACACTTCTTTACGCCGAAAAAGGTTATCGACATCCAACACAATCTTGGTTCTGACATCATGATGATTTTAGATGATCTTGTCGCTCTTCCAGCTACTCAAGAACGCATAGCATTAAGCATTGAGAGAACGACTGCATGGGCAAAAGAGAGTATAGATTACTTTAGAGCAAAACAAAAAGAGGGTGTCGGTGTAGAGCAAAATATCTTTGCCATTATCCAAGGCGGAACAGACAAAGCCTTTAGAACAAAGAGTGCAACTGAGCTTTGCGCTCTTGATTTTGATGGTTTTGCTATTGGCGGACTTAGTGTTGGCGAGTTAAACAACGAGATGTACGATACAGTCGAGCATACAACAAAATACATGCCAACAGATAAACCTCGTTACTTGATGGGTGTTGGAACGCCTGAGGATTTGATAGAAAATATAGAGCGCGGTATAGATATGTTTGACTGCGTTATGCCAACAAGAAATGCAAGAAACGGAACACTTTTTACCTCATTTGGAAGATTAAACATAAAAGGCGCGACATTTAAAGAGGATAATACTCCAGTAGATAGCGAGTGTGAATGTTTAACATGCAAAAGGTACTCAAGAGCTTACCTCAACCATCTTTTCCGTGCTCGTGAGATAGCATACTTCAGACTTGCGACTATTCATAATTTACACTATTATCTTAATCTTATGAGAGAAGCTAGAGAAGCAATTTTAAATGATTGTTACGGAGAATTTAAAGCGGAATTTTATAGAAAAAGAGCCTAATCCATCATATTGATGGATTAAAGACTATGCTCTTTTTTGTATGTCATAAGGATAGAATACGCCTCATCTTTAAGCAATAACTTCTCTTTTTTAAGAGTTTCTAGTTCCATATCAGTAAGTATGATTTCACTTTTTTCAGCTTTTAATATCTTATCGTCTAGCTCATTGTGCTTGTTGAAGATTCTTAAAAAGTGAGCATTTTCGCTTCCTGTTTCTTTCATATGAGTTATGATATCACGGTATTCATGTAGCATTTTATTGTCTCCTTGTAATTTTTTTGGAATATTATCATATTAGAAGTTAAAAACCTCTCTAATCTCGCCATAAAGTTCCTCACCGCTATAAAGGGACAACTTCTCATCCATAGTAACTTTTTTACTTGGATCAAAAAGCATAAAAGAGGCTCTCTCTCCTACTTTTATCTCTCCGCCATCTTTTCCAATGGCTTTTAGAGGATTTCTAACACACAGCTCTAAGAGCCTGTTCATAGGTATCATCTCGCTCTTTACAAGTTTTGTATAGTATAGACTCATAGCATGTGAGAGTCCCTCACAACCATAAGCAGCATCGTAAAACGCCACCTCTTTGCTTATCGGAGAGCTTGGTTGATGAAGCGTTGTCAGTATGTCTATTTGAGAGTTTTTAAGCGCTTCTTGAAGAAGATTCATATCTTTTTTTGAAGCTAGTGGCGGATTTAGTTTTGCTGTTGTATTAAAATTTTTACAAGCCTCATCAGAGTTTAATATATGATGAATAGATACTTCACACGTAACCTTTACACCCTCCGATTTTGCTTTACTAATAAGATATATAGAGCGTGGAGAAGCTATCGCTTTAAAAAGTATCTTTATATCAAAGTGTCTTGCAATCTCAATCATACGAGAGACATGCAGTACTTCGCTCAAATCAGGAATCCCAGCAAGACCTAGTTTAGAACTGACATCGCCATCAAGCATAACACCACTTGAGATTAGTGAATTATCCTCTGCTTTACAAAAGATAGTTACTCCATACATTTGGGCATACTGCGCTATCTTTATGGCTACATCATTTTTTGCGATTGTACTCATATAAGGTGCAACTGCTCCACGTTTTAACAAAATTGCGATGTTGCTAAGCGTTGCGTCTTCTTTAAGCGTGTTTATCATCAAATCAACTTTTGCGCCATGGAGCTCATGAAGTCCGTTTTGAGCAAACTCTAAGACTATCTCGTTGTCAATCGCAGGAGTAGAATCTGGACTAAGCACTATATGCCCTATTCCAGCCTTTAGCGCCTCATTTGAAACTGCTTTTATATTTTTAGCATTTAGGTTAGAATCTGATGTTTTTATATTTAAATCTACTAGCAGTGGTATAAGATACAACCCTTTTGCGTCAACTTCTTCTTTACCCTTTATATCTAAACCAATCTCAGCAAAGAGCCCATTTTCAACTCTTACATCACAAACTCTCTCGCCATTAACGTCACATACAATCGCGTTCTTAAAAATCATAAACACTGCCCTCTTTAAAAAAATGGATTTGGTATAATGCTAAAATTATAAACAACAAAGGCTTAGAATTGCGTTTTTTATTTTTCCTATTGTTTCTTATTTCATTTGCAAAATCCTCATCGCCATATGAATTAGGAAAAAACGTATATATGAAAAATGGGTGTTTTAGCTGTCATGGAAGAGATTTAGAGGGGATGCATAACTATCCATATCTTGCAAATCGTGCAAAAGGTTATATGTCCTATAAACTAAAGAGATTTCGCTCTAAGATTTCTGAAAACCAGCAACAAGACATGATGATACCCTTTGCTCTTAATTTGAGCGACGACGATATAGAAAACTTATCAATTTTTATGTACAACTATGTAAAAGAAGATAGTAAAAAAAAGTATGATGATAATTTTTATAGAGAGGGAGATGGAGGTTCATGAAGATTTTGGTAAGTGCGCTAGAGCACTCTGCAAATATACATCTAAAATCTTTAAAAAAAGAGTTAAGCGAGACGACAGAATTTATCGGTATTTTTGATAGAGATTTGGGAAATAGCATAGTTGATTTAAGAGCTCTCTCTATCATGGGTTTTATTGATGCTATAAAGAAACTCTTTTTTTTTATAAAACTAAACAATGAGATGCTTGAATTAGCTAAAGATGTTGATAAAGTTTTACTCATAGACTCCTCTGGATTCAACCTTCCACTTGCCAAAAAAATCAAAAAAAAATATCCAACTAAAGAGATTATCTATTACATTTTGCCTCAAGCATGGGCTTGGAAAAAAAAGCGTATCCCAATACTTGAAAAAACGATAGACCATCTTGCTTCCATCTTGCCATTTGAAAAAGACTACTACTCTAAAACTGCGCCAATTACTTATGTTGGACATCCGCTACTTGATCAGATATCTGAGTTCAAAGAGACTCTAAGAGAAGAAGTAAAAAAAGTAGTCTTTATGCCAGGGAGCAGAAAGGGCGAGATAAAAAAGCTTCTTCCAATCTTTATAGAGCTTCAAAAAGAGCTTGATGCAGAGTCAATTATCATCATTCCAAAACACTTTTCTAAAGAAGATATAAAAGAAGTTTATGGTAATCTTGCGGGTTTTAAAATAGCTTACAATACGCATGAGACGCTTCTTGAAGCGGATTTTGCTTTTATATGTAGCGGGACGGCAACACTAGAGGCTTCACTAATCGGAACGCCTTTTATTTTGACATATATTGCTAAGGGGTTTGACTACTTTATAGCAAGTAGACTTGTCAAGCTAGAGTATATCGGTCTTGCAAATATAATGTTCTCAAAGTTTAAAGGCGTGGTGCTTCACCCCGAATTTATACAAGAGGATGTCACAAAAGAAAATCTATTAAAGTCGTACCATGAGTATGACAGAGAGAAGTTTTTGAGTGACTCAAAAGCGCTTAGAGGCTATTTGAAACACGGCAGTTCAAAAACAGTTGCGAAAATCGTCGAAAAATCTTAAATAGATTTAATTATTAGGATAAAAAACTAAATGAAAATAAACTTTATAGACCTACAAGCACAATACAAAAAATATGAGACAGAGATAAACAGTGAAGTTATGGAAGTCTTTAATTCAGCGCAGTTTATCGGCGGAGAGAAATTAAACACGTTAGAGAAAAATCTAGCAGCTTATACTGGTGCAAATCATGCGATTGGATGTAGCAGTGGAACAGACGCTCTTCTTTTAGCTCTTATGGCTCTTGATATTGGCGAAGGTGATGAGATTATCACAACTCCATTTACTTTTATCGCAACTGCTGAGGTTATCGCTCTTTTAGGCGCTAAGAGTGTTTTTGTTGATATTGACGAAGAGAGCTACAACATAGACCCAACTAAGATTGAAGCGGTTATCACTGAGAGAACAAAAGCGATTATCCCTGTTTCACTCTATGGTCAATGCGCAGATATGGACAAAATCAACGAGATAGCAAAAAGACATAACCTTGTAGTTATAGAAGATGCTTGTCAAAGTTTTGGTGCATCTTATAATGGTAAAAAATCATGTAACCTCTCAACTATCGCATGTACAAGCTTTTTCCCATCTAAGCCTCTTGGTGCTTATGGTGATGGCGGGGCTATCTTTACAAGTGATGATGAGTTAGCATCAAAGATGAGAATGCTATTAAATCATGGGCAAAATGAGAGATACAAACATAAATATATCGGAATTAACGGCCGTCTTGATGCAGTTCAAGCAGCGATATTAAATGTAAAACTAAAACATTTTGAAGAAGAAGCAAGATTAAGAGATGAGATAGGTAGCAGATATAGTGATCTGCTTGAAGACGCAGACGTTGTAACTCCAAAAATTGCTGATGGAAACGTAAGCGTATATGCTCAATACTCAATCAGAGTAAAAGATAGAGAAGCAATGGTAGCAAAACTATCTGCTCTTGGTGTTCCAACTGCTGTTCACTACCCTGTACCTCTTCACTTACAAGAAGCTTTTAAATATCTAGGTTATGGCGATGGGGATTTTCCTCTTAGTGAATTAATCTCTACACAAATTATGTCACTTCCAATGAGCGCGTTTTTAAGTGAAGCAGAGCAAGATTTTGTTGTTGCTGCCATTAAAGGTTAATTATTGAAAAAAATTGCGATTCTCGGACTTGGTGTAATGGGGAAAAACCATTACAACACGCTAAAGCAGATACCATCTGCTAAAGTAGTTGCTCTTTGTGATGTTGTTAAAAATGGCGAGTTTGAAGAGCCGTTTTACTATGATTTGGATTTGATGCTAGATGAGATAAAACCTGATGCTCTCATCATTGTAACGCCTACATTTCTACATAAAGAAGCAGCTCTAAAGTGTGCTTTGCGTGGCATTGATATTTTTATAGAAAAACCAGCAGCATCAAGTGTTGAAGATGCAAAAGAGATACTAAAAGCGATACAAGAGAGCAACATTAAGAGCTGTGTAGGGCATATTGAGAGATATAATCCTGTTGTAAAATCTCTCATAAATGAGATAAAAGAGCATGAGATTTTATCTATCTCTATTGTTAGAAGTGGCTCTTTTCCAGAACGCATTGCAGATGTTGGAATTTTGACGGATTTATCTGTTCATGATAGCGATTTGATTAGATTTATCACTAAAAAAAATATTATAAAAAGTGCTGTTTTCAAATCTCAAAAAATTCATAAAACTCATGAGGACAACGCTATCTTAGCGTTTGAACTTGAGGGAAATATCATCGGGGATATCGCAACAAACTGGCTCACACCATATAGAAAAAGAGCTATAAGCGTGGCTTGTAGAGTTGATGAACATAGTAAAATCAAGTTTTTTGAAGCTGACTTACTATCTCAAACACTCACTGAACGTATAAATATAAATCCATCTTCACATATTACAAAAAACTGTTTTGTAAGCAGAAGCAATGCTCTAAGCGATGAGCTTGAAGCATTTATAAACTACTTAGAGAGTGGAGACAGAGGCTCTTTGGCTTCTATCGAAGATAGCATAATTACATTAGAAATTGCGAGTAAATAATGTCACAAAACAAAAATAGTATCCACTCAAGCGTAATCATAGAAGATGGTGCTAAAATCGCTTCGAATGTAATCATAGGTCCATTTTGCAATATCGGCAAAGATGTTGTGCTAAAAGATGGCGTAATACTACAATCAAATATTATCCTAAAGGGTAAGCTTGAAGTTGATGAGGACGTAAGAATCTTTAGTTTTTCTACTATTGGAAATGAGAACTCAGATATAAAGATAGGTGAAAAAACGCATATCAGAGAGTTTACTCAAATCGGTTCTCAAGAGAGTGAAGATGGAAGCAATAAAAAGATAGTTATAGGTGCTAACAACTTTTTAATGGGGTATGTTCAAATATTTAGCGGAGTAGAGCTTGGTGACTTTTGTATCGTAACAAATGCGGTAAGACTTTATGAAAATGTTAGATGTCAAGAGAGAGTTATTCTTGGCGGATTTAGCGTGATAGAAGCAAACAACACGATAGGGACAGGAGTTATGATCGGCGGTGCATCTGTTGTAGATAGCGATATCCCACCATTTATGCTAGTAGAGGGCAATAAAGCTACTATCAAAGGCTTAAATGCGATAGGTCTTAGACGCAGACTTGAAAACAGAGGCGATATAGAAGATATTAAAGCCGTGTTTAAAAAGATACTCGGCGATGGAGCAGATAAAATCCTAGCTCAAGAGATAGCAGACACCAACCCTAATGAGTTTATCAAAAAACTAGCCTCTTTTGTGGCTTCTAGCAACATAAAATAGACAAACCCTCTTTGCTTTTTTTTGCAAAGAGAGTCTTCTACAAAAGCTAAACGTTTAGCTTTGCTCTTACGATTTTCACCGCTTTAACCATATTTTTTAAACT
The DNA here is from genome assembly GCF_059705345.1 of Sulfurimonas limnophila. NCBI lineage: Bacteria > Pseudomonadati > Campylobacterota > Epsilonproteobacteria > Campylobacterales > Sulfurimonadaceae > Sulfurimonas > Sulfurimonas limnophila. The sequence goes on along the minus strand of NZ_AP046127.1, from coordinate 962,368 downwards.
TGGTTTTACCTCTTCCCATTTTCTTGTTTTTAATCCACAATCTGGATTTATCCAAAGTTGTTCTTTTGGCAAAACCTCAAGCAGAAGTTCTATCTGCTTTACAATCTCCTCAACACTCGGGATTCTTGGGCTGTGTATATCATAAACACCAGGCCCTACCTCTTTTGTATATCCTACTTTTTTAAATATTTTTAGTAGTTCATTGCCACTTCTTGCAGTCTCTATGGAGATAACATCTGCATCCATATCTTCTATGGTATTTATAATGTCATTAAACTCGCTATAACACATATGAGTGTGGATTTGTGTCTCTTTTTTTGCACTACTAACAGCGATTTTAAAATCTCTAGTCGCCCACGCTTCATATATTTTTATCTTCGCTCTTCTTAGCGGATACCCCTCTTTAAATGCCGCTTCATCAACCTGTATGATTTTTATACCTGCTCTTTGCAAATCATCTATCTCATCACTAAGAGCAACAGCTATCTGCTTTGAAACTTCTCCTCTTGGCATATCATCACGCACAAACGACCAGTTTAGGATGGTTACGGGACCCGTTAGCATCCCTTTCATAATCTTGTTTGTTTTACTTTGTGCGTAAGCTATCCAATCAATCGTCATAGGGCGAGGTCTGCTTATATCTCCATAGATAAATGGCGGTTTTACACATCTGCTTCCATAGCTCTGTACCCACCCATTTTGGCTAAATCCATATCCATTTAGCTGTTCACCAAAATACTCAACCATATCGTTTCTCTCTGGCTCACCATGAACTAAAACTTCTAGTCCGCACTCTTCTTGAAATAGCACACACTCATCTATATACTTTTTTATCTCACTCTCATACTCATCACTTGAGATAAGAGCGGCTTTAAAGTCACTTCTAGCACGTCTTAACTCTGGAGTTTGAGGGAATGAGCCGATGGTTGTTGTTACTAAATCCTCGTATCTAAAAATCTCTCTTTGGAGTTTTAATCTCTCTTTTGCATCTCCATCTCTTTGAAGTTTTGAATGACTATTTACTCTCTCTTGTACAGCTTTATTATGGATGAGAGTCGAATTTCTTCTCTTTATATTTGCATCTCTATTGTTTACGAGTGAGCTTTTTTGAGCCTCATCCAAACTAAACTCTCCTTCAAAAAAGATTTTTGATATAAGCGATATTTCAGAGAGTTTTTCAAGCGCAAAACTTAGCCACTCTTTTATCTCACCACTCATCTTCTCCTCATACTTTATAGTAAAAGGTATATGAAGAAGTGAACAAGATGAGGAGATTAAAATTCTATCTTTACTCACAAAATTTGAGATATCTCTCAATAGCTCAAGACTTTTTTCTATATCACATCTCCATATATTTCTGCCATCAACTACCCCTGCGATAAGCTCTTTGCCACTCATAGCTATGATATCAAGTGATTTTAAATTTTCTTCTCCATATAAAAAATCAAGCCCTATTGCCCAGATTGGTGTATGAACTAAAACTTTTGTTGCTTCGTTTGAGTGCTCAAAATATGTAACAACAGCAATTTTTATGTTTGGCGAAACTGCGCAAAGTCTATCGTAAGTCGGTTTTATCAAACTCAAGACTTTGATATCTAACTCTTTTACAAAAATTGGCTCGTCAATCTGCACAGTGATTCTCTCATCGAGTCTGCTTATAACTTTTAAGAGCTCTTCATAAATCGGCAATATTTTGCCCCAAAGCTCATAAACATCGCCACCGTCTGCTCTTTTACTAAGCCCTAGATAAGTTATAGGTCCGATTATATTTATCTTTGTTTTTATGCCAAGAGTTTTTGCTTCATTGTACTCATCTACTATTTTTGAAGCGTTAAGCAGATACTCATCATCCAAACTTAACTCTGGAACTATGTAGTGGTAGTTTGTATTAAACCACTTTGTCATCTCCATAGCTACGCTTGAAGCATTGCCTCTTGCCATTGCAAAGTAGAGCTCCTCGCCCACAAGATTGGCAAATCTCTTTGGAATTGCACCTAGCATTACCGAGGTGTCTAACATATTGTCATAGAGTGAAAAATCGTTAGAGCTTATAAACTCTGCTCCTGCATCTCTTTGATACTCCCAATGTCTTTTTTTTAACTCAGAAGCTACTTTTGTAACCATTTCAAATGAGCATTTTTTTGCCCAAAACTCTTCTAAAACTCTCTTTAACTCTCTTTGCTCCCCTATACGTGGGAAACCAACTATGTAATTTTTTGACATTAAAACATCCTTGTGTCATTATTTTTTTCTATTTTTTTGTAATGATTTTGTAAAAAAAGGATATTAGAGAGGAGGATGTACGCCTGTGCGTCTAAACGCAAAGTAAGTTGTATAGTATGGACAACGAGGAATAAAATGATTTATCAAAAGAGAAGTTCTTGTCTTTAGAGCAAAAAATATATTGCAATAACAAGGCTTAGAGAGCAAAGAGAGCTTTAATAGTTTAAAATCACAAATATTTTCGACTCTCTTCATATCTCCCCCTTTTATAAATTTTTTGGTAATTCTAGCACATATTTTATGTTATATGCTCTTTAAATGCTCTACAAACTTATCAGCTTCTATAAAGCCAACGACTGTTTTTGAGCTTATTACGTTTGACTCTTTGTCAAAAAAGATGATTACAGGTGGACCAAAAACTCCATATTTTTTACTTAGATCTTTTTGCTCTTGAGTGTTTTGCGTAACATCTGCTCTTACGAGCACAAACTCACTCATCTTTGCTTTTACTGCTTCATCTGAGAATGTTTGTTTATCTAGCTCTTTACATACGGCACACCACTCTGCACTAAAATCCAAAATAATTTTCTTCCCCTTATTTGCTTCTAAAACCTTATCAAGCTCTGAAATAGAAGTTACCTTTTTAAATTCTAAATGTGCAGATTTAACACTTTGGCTACTCGTGCCAGAAGATGACTTTAAAAATCCAAGCGGTTTTATCATGTTGTATGAACCTGCCATCAAGCCAACAAAAAGAGATACAGAGTAGATAAAAACAAGGATAGAGATAGTTCTTCTAAATAGATGTGCATCTTTATCAAACGCTCCAAAATAGGTAGCAAATCCGACTCCAAGCATTACACTAAGAAGCACGATTACGCTCTCATCTACAACACGCTCAAGCATCCAGATAGCAACACCTAGCATCATAACCCCAAATACAGCGCTAACCATAGTCATCCATGCGCCAGGGCGAGGCATAAACTTACCAGCACTCACACCAACCAAGATAAGAGGAATCCCCATCCCTATACTCATAGCAAAAAGAGCCGCACCGCCAAGTAGCGCATCTCCTGTCTGCCCGATATAAACCAGCGCACCAGCAAGAGGAGCAGCAACACAAGGTCCAACAATCAGGGCAGATAAAAAGCCCATAATAGCAACTCCTGCATATCCATTGCGGTTTGTATGGTGATTTGAGCTTATCTTTGCAACAAAAGAGTCTGGAAGTTTTAATTCATAAAAGCCAAACATACTAAGTGCAAGTGCTACAAAAATTGCAGAAAATGAGTATATTGCCCATGGAGCCTGAAGCGTTGCTTGAAGATTTGAGCCAAAGAGACCTGCTAAAACTCCAGCTATCGTATATGCCACTGCCATAGCTAAGACATAAACCAAAGAGAGCATAAAGGCTTTTTTAGTAGTAATCCCCTCCCCTTGAGAGATGATGATGCCAGAGATGATAGGAATCATAGGAAATGTGCATGGAGTAAGTGCCAAGAGAAGACCAAAGCCTAAAAATGTCACTAAGATAAGAGCTATACTGCCCTCTTTTATGGTATCTGCAATTGAGTCGCTCTCTGATAGCTCTTTTGTCTCCGTCTTGGCTTCTATCTTTAGTTCTGCTTTTGTCTCTACTTTTGGCAAACTCTCTTTATCTGATGCTACTTCAAGATTTGAACTGTCTATCTCAAATGTATAAGATTTTGTATCTGGCTCATAACAAAGCCCCTGCTCTGAGCACCCTTGAAATGAGAAATTTAACGTGATATTTTTAACGCCATCTACACCTGCATCCTTATCAAGAGATATTAAAAAAGTAGGAGATTCAAGATAGACCTTATCTTCATGATGCTCTACACTCTTAGGAGAGACTATATCTTTAATCTTTATGCCCTTTGCATCTTTTAGCTCAAACTTAACCGACTCTTCATAAACATATATATCTTTACCAAGCCCAATTGTAGCCTCTAACTGCATCTTCTCATTTAACTTAACCGATGGCATAAATGCCTCATCAGGCATCAAAAATTTTGGTTGTGCAGCAAGTAAAAAGAGGGATGAAAGTAGAAATAAAATGATTTTTTTCATGAATTAATTGTCCAGATTTATAAAATGTGAGTAAATTATAACATTTTAAGTGTAAACTTTATGAAAACTCTAAATACTTATCGTAAAACTTAGACTTATCATTTAAGCAAAATATCATCAACATTTCCCTACTCTACATAAAATTAAAATACAGAGAATTATTATGTCAAACAGATTAGAAAAAGAGGACTCTCCTTACCTGCAACAGCACAAAAATAATCCAGTTGATTGGTACCCATGGTGCGATGAAGCTTTTAAAAAAGCAAAAGATGAAAACAAAGCTATATTTATCTCCATTGGTTACTCTTCTTGTCACTGGTGTCATGTTATGGAGGAGAATGTTTTTGAAAACAAAGAGTGCGCAGATATATTAAATAAACATTTTATCAGTATTAAAGTAGACCGTGAAGAGCGCCCAGACATAGACAAACACTATCAAGAAGTATATATGTTACTAAACCGCAGAAGCGGAGGATGGCCAACTTCTATCTTTTGTACACCACAAAATAAACCATTTTTTGCAGGAACATATATAGCTCCACAAACAACAGAGGGAAGTATCGAGGGGATGGGTTTTATCGAGCTTACAAAACTCATAGCATCTAAAATCTCTGCAAATGATGAGCAGTTGTTAAAAAATGCAGACGAGATAGAGGGGTTTTTAAACAACCAAGAGCATCCAAAAGAGGCAACGGTTCTAAAAGAGGATTTTGTAAAAAACTTTATGCTTCAAGTAAAAAACAACTATGAAACAGCTTACGGAGGCTTTTCTCATTCACCAAAATTTCCTCATGTTAGCACATTGGGCACACTGCTTGTTATTGACAAACTATATGATGATAAAGCGGCAAAAGCTATGTTTTTACATACACTGCGTATGATGAAACAAGGCGGTATATACGACCTTGTTGATGGCGGGTTTTGCAGATACAGCGTTGATGATAAATGGTTAGTACCGCATTTTGAGAAGATGCTTTACGATAACGCCCTGCTTTGTGAACTCTACACAAACGCTTATCTCTCTTATGGTGATGAGAGTTTTTTACATATTGCTAAAGAGTGCGCAGATTTTTGGCATAACTTTATGAGTGAAGACGACCTTATGTATAGTGCTAGTGATGCCGATAGCGAGGGCGAAGAGGGAACTTACTTTGTATATAGCTATGATGAAGTTTATACACTTTTAAAAGATAACAACTACTCAAATATAGAGGCTATTTTAGATGCACTGAGTGTCACAAAAAATGGAAATTTTGAGGGAAAAAACATCATCAGATTTAGAGATGAGAGTGGAGTTGAAGGTTTTAGTGAAATTAAAAGGCTTCTACAAACTCTAAGAGCTAAAAGAGAGTACCCTTTTATAGATAAAAAAATCCAAACATCATGGTCTGCAATGATGATAAAAGCACTCTTCAACTTAGGCAAAATCGACTCTAACTATACACAAAGAGCTATAAACTCGCTAAACGCACTACTAGATACAATGTACCTTGAGAGTAAACTTTATCACACGACTCTTATACATAAAACTCCTAAAGTAGAGGCTTTTTTAGAGGATTATGCTTATCTCTCTTCTGCTCTGATAGAAGCATATAACGCAACACAAAATGAGCTATATCTTATCCGCGCACAGCACTTAGCAAACATAGCTTTAGAGAAGTTTTATGATAAAGGAACATGGAGATTTAGCGTTGGAGAGTTTGAGACAAAAGCGGAAATCTCTGACAATACCTACACAAGTTCTGTTGCAATCATAGTTGATGTTCTGCTCTCTTTAGGCACACTTTTAGAAGATGCGAAATATAGCCATTTTGCCTTCAAGACACTAGAATACAACTCTTACGAACTAGGAAGAAGACCTGTTATATACCCTTGCATGTTACGTCAAATGTTGCGCTACTTAAAGGGCGATAGAGTTATAAAATCGGAACAGAAAAACTTAGAATCAAATGCGCTAAAGATTGCCTCACTAAACTACCCATTTATATTTAAAAAAGCCTCTGAAGATAAAGGTTTTATGATTTGTGGAGATAAGAGTTGTTTTGCCAATACAGACGATGTAAATAGTATCAATGATATAATTGAACAAACTTTTTAAAGGATTTGTAATGAAAAAAATTATTTTAATGACTTTTTTGGCAGTTGGAACAGTAGTTACATTTAACGCATGTGAGAGAAATGACTACCAACATCCTCTACATAGAAGCAGATAGGATTTTAATTTGAACAGTATGAAATTAGGCGTAAACATAGACCATGTAGCGGTTTTAAGAGAAGCTAGAAGAGTGAATGATCCAGATATCTTAAACGCTCTTTATGTTGCTACACAAAACGGAGCAGACCAGATAACTATCCATCTTAGAGAAGATAGACGTCACATTCAAGACGCTGATGCATATGCTATTATAAAATACTCTAATGTCGGTGTAAACCTAGAGTGCTCCATAAACAGAGCTATTTTAGATATCGTAACTGACTTGAAGCCTCACCGCGCTACTTTAGTTCCAGAGAAGAGAGAAGAGGTAACAACAGAGGGTGGACTTGATGTTTTTGGCTATGAAGATGAGATAGCTTATGCGATAGAGCTTTTACATGACTATCTTATACCTGTGTCACTATTTATAGACCCGACCATAGAGGCTGTTGAGAAGTCAAAAGAGTTGGGAGCTGAGATGGTTGAGCTTCATACTGGAACTTTTGCAAATCTCTATGCGATGCTTAACTCCTCACTTCCGCACTCCAATCACTCCATAAAAGAGCTAGAACTTCCTCGCCATGAGCTCTCCATCAGACTTGAGAAGTCCATCTTAGCAATAGATGAAGCTGCAAAACATGCAAAAAAAATCGGTCTTGAGGTTGCTGCTGGGCATGGACTAAACTACCACAATGTTCATGAGATGATGAAGATAGCTGAGATAACAGAGCTAAACATCGGTCAAAGCATAGTAGCTAGAAGCCTATTTTGCGGTTTAGGCGAAGCTATAAAAGAGATGAAAAGATTAACAAGCCGATGAGCAAAGTGCGCATTGCTATAAGTGTTGGAGATTTAAATGGTGTTGGAATCGAGATAGCGATAAAAGCACATGAAGAGGTCTCAAAGCTCTGCGCTCCTCTTTACTGCATAAACTCTTACATGTTAAATCAAGCGTCAACCCTTCTAGGCTATAAAATCCCATCAAATTTTGAAATATCAGAGACTGCTGGAGAGTTTGCTATAAAAAAAGGGTGCGTTGATAAAGATTCTGGCAGATACTCTTATGACTCTTTCATTCATGCCATATCTTTATGTGAGCAAAAAAAAGCCGATGCAGTTGTAACTATGCCTATTCACAAAGAAGCTTGGATGTTAGCTGGACTCAAATACAAAGGTCACACCGACTTGCTTCGTGAGCACTTCAACAGAGATGCCATTATGATGCTTGGATGCCAGAAGATGTTTGTCGCTCTTTTTAGCGAACATATCCCGCTAAAAGATGTCGCTTCATCCATAAAATATAAAAAGTTAAAACAATTTTTTTTAGATTTTAATAACTCAGTACCAAATGAAAAAGTGGCTGTTCTTGGGCTGAATCCACATGCTGGAGATAATGGAGTTCTTGGAAATGAAGAGCTGATAATCACAAAAGCAATAAAAAGCGCAAATAAAAAAGTAGGTTTTGAGCAGTTTATAGGTCCAATAGTCCCAGATACTGCTTTTACTCCACACGCAAGAGAGAAATTTAGATACTTTATCGCCATGTACCACGATCAAGGCTTAGCTCCTCTTAAAGCGCTATATTTTGATGAGAGCATAAATGTATCACTAAATCTACCAATAATTAGAACATCAGTAGACCACGGCACCGCATTTGATATAGCTTACGAAGGAAAAGCAAAAACTCTAAGTTACATAAACGCCATAAAAAGCGCCATTGCTCTTAGAGGAGAGCTTTAGTTTGCCTGATGATCAAATTCTGGCACTATCTCTCTTAGCTTTTCTAATTTATCTTCACAATGAACTAAATCATAGATATCTTGGTTTAACTTCTCTATATAATAATTAGTTCTACCAGCAACTGTTATAGACTCATACTCTGTTTTTGCATCACTTGAGTCGATAAGAAGCTCTTCATAAAGCTTCTCTCCACTCCTTAGACCTGAAAACTCTATCTCTATATTTTCTCTTCCAGATAGCTCAATCATCTTTTTGGCTAAATCAAATATCTTTATAGGCTCTCCCATATCAAGTATAAATATCTCTGCACCCTTTCCTATACTTGCTGCTTGAAGTACAAGCTCACAAGCTTCAGGGATTAACATAAAGTATCTAGTTATATCTGGATGAGTTACTGTTATATTTTTTCCAGCTTCTATTTGCGCCTTAAATTTTGGTATCACACTGCCGCTGCTTCCTAAAACATTTCCAAATCTAACCGCTACAATTTCAGTTTTTGATGAGAGTACATTCTGCGCATAAAGTTCACAAATCCTTTTAGTTGTTCCCATCACATTTGTAGGACGCACTGCCTTGTCGGTTGAGATAAGAACAAATTTTTTAACGCTATGTTTTATTGACATATCTATGACATTTTTTGTCCCTATAACATTGTTAATAATTGCTTCGGTTATATTTTCCTCTACAAGCGGTACATGCTTATATGCGGCTGCATGTATAACAATATCTGGCTTGTACTTTTCAAATGTGGCATCTAGGTGTTCTAAATTAACCACAGATTGCATAACAAGCTTTGGTTTGTATTCGCAAAGCTCTTCTGCTATAAGATATAGATTAAATTCACTGTGATCTAGCAACACAAGCTCTTTTGCTCCAAAGAGAGCACACTGTCTTGCTATTTCACTACCTATGCTTCCACCAGCACCAGTGATTAAAACTCTCTTTGCGCAAATAAATTTTTTAATAGCTGTTTTATCTAAATCTTTTGGGTGACGGGCTAGTAAATCCTCAACACTGATATCTTGAAGTATCGCAGAGTAGTTTTTATCTTGAAGTATCTCATCAATAGCGGGTAATATCTTTATCTGTTTAAAATATGGGCTAAGTCTCTCATGAATATCTTTGATTCTATCTTTTGAAGCACTCGGAATTGCGATAATAAGTAAATCATACCTGTTTTGCTCACCTATTATCTCTTTTATCTGAAACTTAGAGACTACCTTGATAGCATCTATACTACGGCCTTGAGTAACTTTATCATCATCGACAAAATACCTTACTTTATATGCACTGTCCCTAAACTCATCTTCGAGTTTCAAACCAGCTTTTCCAGCACCATATATCACTAGAGACTTTGTTTTTAGAGCAGTACTTCTGTTTATGTAATAGTGATACGAATACATCAAAAATGTAACCGAGATAAGATAAAAAGATGCCTCAGAGATTAAAAAAACTATTCGCACCTCTTGATAGTAGATTGCAAGTGATATAAACAATGGAACTACGACTACGAGTGTTTTTAAAAGAAATGTTTTTTGTGTCGCTTTTGACCATGAGAGGGAATAATCTTTGTAAATAAGAACAGATGCCACTACTCTAAGAACAACTATAGTCGCAACCACACCCCAGTCAAATGGAAGATGAAAAATAAAATATGTCCACGAAAACGTAAACATAGATACAATTATGATGACAAGAAAATTGAGTACTTTTTTGCTTAAAATCATCTATCTTTTCACCTCAAAAAATTTATCTTGCTAACTTATCAGCATCTTAACTAAAACTGCTACACAAACTGCTTTTTACTATCTATAAATTTCATCACACCATAAAGAAGCACTATGCTAAGCGCAAAACTTATAGCAATATTTGGTATAAAATATACTAGCAAAAATATCACTACATTAAGCCCAAGTGCGTAAACGGTAACCTTACTATGGCTCCAACCAGATTGTGTTAGTCTTTGATAGGCATGTTTTTTATGTGCGATACTTAATTTCTCACCATTAATCTTTCTTCGCACTAAAGTTATGGTAGCATCAAACCAAAATACTCCATAAAGTGTGATCCATATCCATAGGTTTGAACTTTCAATATTTGCATAATAGATTGTGATAATAGCTATGGTGTAGCCTAGAAGTGTGCTTCCAACATCTCCCATAAATATCTTAGCTTTATGCCAGTTCCAATATAAAAAGCCTAACACCGACACTCCAAGCACTGTAAAGTGTTCTGCTCCACCAAACAAAAGTACACCAGCAATACTTAAAAATATAAACTCTACAGCCAAATAAGAGTCTATCCCATCGATAAAATTAGTTAAGTTTATGTACCACAGTATCAACAGTAAGGAAAATAAAGATGTGATTATAGGGTTTGCAATATTAAATATTCCAAAAGTTATGACATCTAATCCGCCAATAATATAAAGCCCCGCAACTCCTATAAAAGTAAAGACTATCATCCTAGTCTTTGGCTTTAGCTCTATTATGTCATCCATAAGACCAACCATCGCTATCACAGCACCCAAAATAAGTGCAAAGAAAAGTGATGATTCTATTTGGTCGTTTATATACAGATAGATAAGCCCTGCAAACCAAGTAATAGCGACAGCTATTCCACCGCCATGAGGAGTAGGTACACTATGACTACTTCTTTCATTTACCTCTGCTACAAGTGATTTTTTTATAGCATAATTTTTTATGAGATAAGTGATGGTAAAAGATATTAAAAATAGAACTATATAAATCATATGTTATTGCCTTATGTTACAAATAGATTCGCTGGTTTGATATCTATCTCATAGCTTAAAATTATTTCTAGCTTCTGTCATACTTACTACTTGCACCATGCTACCGCTACATTATTTTCATAAACTGTCAACATTCAAAATTCACCATTCAACATTAACCTAATTCCGCCTGTGACAATACTCACTTGCCATTAAAAAAGGCATCAACACTCATTACTTTTACACCACAATTTAAAAACTTTACATCATTACTTAGCAACACTTCGCAGCCATTTTCTTTTGCACATAGACACTGTAGCATATCTTCTAAATCTAAGTTACTACCAAGAGATAGTTCAATAGCATTTTTGATGACATCTTTACCAAACGCAGATACAGTCCAGTCCTCTAGTATAACTTCTAAAAACTTCAACATTTTCTTCTTATCTTTGGATATATAAAATAAAGTACTAATCATATCTTCACTAATAAATATATCATATTTATTTTTTATCAAGAAACTAAATAGTTGAGTTGTTTCTAAATGTTTTGGTCTTGATGAATCAACAAAATCCATGATGACATTTGTATCTAAATATATTTTATTTCTTGTTGGCACGCGCGTCCCTTAACTCACTAGAACTCATTTCCTTATATTTTGAGTCTATCTCAATTGAACCAGAAAACTGCATAATTTTATCAAGTTTTTTCTGATTCTCATTAGATATTTTCTCCTCTAAAAAAATTTTAAATTCCTTAGCATACTTAGGAGACACAAATAAGCCTTTGTACTCATGAGTTTTTTTATCTTCAACTTCAATATAATCATAACCATCTAAAATATTAGAATTTCTAGCTAATTCTCTAAATCCAACTTTTATTGTCATCATATATCCTTTGTAGTCTTTGTGTATATTGTAGCATTTTTATTTAATTCTGTCAATTGTCTTATAAGAAATATTATCATTTTAAAATAATAATATAAAATTATTTAATCATATTCAAAGTCTAAACGCTATACAATTCAATCACTAAACACGATTTATACAAAAGGTTAAAAAATTGACTCAAGAAGAGATTGAACTAGAGGTTTTAAGAACATTAGGAAAAGTAACTAATCAACGAACTATAGGTGAAGAGATAGGTTATAGTGCAGGTAAGGTTAACTATGTTCTTAAAAAACTTGTAGAAAAAGGTTTGGTTAAAGTTGATAGATTTGTAAACTCAAAAAGTAAAATACAATACAAATATCTTTTAACTCCAGAAGGTATAAAAGAAAAAATTACTCTAACAGATAAATTTATCGAAATTAAAAAAGAAGAGTACGATAAACTTCAACAACAAAAAAAAGAGTATGAAGAGATGTATGATATGTCAAATCTTAAAAAGGCACATTGTACTAAATGAAAATACTAGTTACAGGAACAGCAGGTTTCATCGGATACCACTTAGCCAAAAAACTCCTTGAAAGAGGAGATGAAGTAGTAGGACTAGATAATATCAATGACTACTACGATGTAAATCTAAAGTATGCAAGGCTAGAACAATTAGGAATAAAAAGAGACGAAGTCGAATCTGATAATTCAACATTCAAAATTCATAATTCAAAATTATTTCCTCGCCACAAATTCATCAAAGCAAACCTAGAAGATAGCCAAACTATAAACAACCTTTTTGAGACTGAAAAGTTTGATGCAGTATGCAACCTAGCAGCTCAAGCAGGTGTAAGATACTCTATAGAAAATCCACATGCTTATATTCAAAGTAATGTAGTAGGTTTTATGAATATTCTAGAAGCTTGTAGAAATTATGGTGTAAAAAACCTATCTTATGCTTCAAGCTCATCAGTATATGGACTAAACAAATCCCAACCGTTCAAAACAAGTGACCATACAGACCATCCAGTATCACTTTATGCAGCTACTAAAAAAAGTAATGAGATGATGGCTCACACATACTCTCATCTATATGGAATTTTGGCTTCATCGTTGAGATTTTTTACTGTCTTTGGTGAGTGGGGGCGACCAGATATGGCTCCTATGCTTTTTGCAAATGCTATCACAAATGACAGACCTATAAAAGTATTTAACCATGGAAATATGTCTAGAGACTTCACTTATGTAGGTGATATAGTAGATGGAATAGTAAAGGTAATTGACAATCCTGCAACTCCAGTCATTGCGAGTGAAGCGAAGCAATCCATCAATTTGCCACCTGATAGATCTACTGCCCCATATAGAATCTATAACATTGGAAATAACTCTCCAGTTCAACTTTTAGATTTTATCAAAACGCTTGAAAAAGCCATAGGAAAAGAGGCTAAAAAAAACTATATGGATATGCAAGATGGAGATGTAGTATCTACTTATGCAGATGTGAGTGACCTTATCAATGACTTTGGATATAAGCCTGATACATCGCTTGAAGTTGGAATTGAGAGATTTGTGAAGTGGTATAAAGAATTTTATAAAGATGGAGGAAAATAAATGAAAGGCATAATCTTAGCAGGTGGAAGTGGAACACGACTTTATCCAATCACAAAAGGGGTATCTAAACAACTAGTACCAATCTATGATAAACCGATGATTTACTATCCTCTTTCAGTTTTAATGCTTGCAGGGATAAAAGAAGTTTTAATAATCACAACTCCACAAGATCAGCAAAGTTTTATAAACCTTTTGGGAGATGGAAGTGATCTTGGTATGCGATTTGAATATGTAGTGCAACCTAGCCCAGATGGATTAGCACAAGCTTTTATATTAGGTGAAGAGTTTTTAGATGGTGATGATGCTTGTTTAGTTTTGGGAGATAATATCTTCTATGGTCATGGATTAACTAAATTAGTTGCACAAAGTGTAGCAAATGTAAAAGAGAACAATGCAACAGTATTTGGATATTATGTAAGTGACCCAGAGAGATATGGAGTTGCAGAGTTTGATGATGAGGGAACTGTAGTATCTATCGAAGAAAAACCAAAAGAGCCAAAATCAAACTATGCAGTTGTAGGACTCTACTTTTATCCAAATGATGTAGTGAAAAAAGCTGCACAGGTAAAACCATCAGACCGTGGTGAACTTGAAATTACAACTCTCAATGAAATATATCTTCACGAATCAAGACTCAAAGTGGAACTTATGGGAAGAGGATACGCATGGCTTGATACTGGTACTCATGAATCTCTCCTTGAAGCTAGTCAATTTATCCAAACTATTGAAAACAGACAATCACTAAAAGTAGCATGCTTAGAAGAGATAGCTTATGAGATGGGATATATCTCAAAAGAAAAACTCCTTGAACTTGCCGAGCCTTTAAAGAAAAACCAATATGGTCAATACCTTATCAATAGAGCAAATCAACCAAGAAGGATGAAATAGCTTATGAACTTTATAAGAACACAAATCCCTGATGTGGTGATAATAGAACCAAAAGTTCATGGTGATAGCAGAGGCTATTTTGTAGAAACATTTCGAGCTGATAAACTAGAAGAGTTTTTAGGCTACAAGATTAACTTCTGCCAAGACAACGAGTCTAAATCTTCTCGTGGCGTTTTAAGAGGTCTTCATTATCAACTTCATCCCGCTGCTCAAACTAAACTAGTAAGAGTTATCCAAGGTAGCGTTTTAGACGTAGCGGTAGATATCAGAAAAGATTCTCCTACCTTTGGACACCATGTATCGGTTGAATTATCAAGTGAAAATAAAAAGCAACTTTTAGTTCCTAGAGGGTTTGCTCATGGTTTTGTAGTACTTGAGGATGATACTATCTTTGCTTATAAAGTAGATAATTATTATAGTCCCCAAAATGATAGAGGGATAGCATTTAACGACCCATCTTTAAATATAAACTGGATACTAAACCATGATGAACTCAACCTATCGCCTAAAGATACTAAACAACCACTTCTAAAAGATACAAATGATATATTTGAATTTGGAGTAGATTATTATGCTTAATATTTTAGTGACTGGTTCAAAAGGGTTCATAGGTAAAAATTTACTAAAAAAACTTGATAGCAACTATTTTAATATATTAGAGTTTAATCGGAATGATTCTTTAGAGACCTTAGAAAAACAAATCATTCAAAGTGATTTTATAGTTCATTTAGCAGGGGAAGTCAGACCAAATAGCTCTAATGATGATTTTAAAAATTCAAATACCTTACTTACTCAAAATATTGTAGATTTTCTTAAAAAGAACAATAAAAATATTCCTATTTTGATAGCTTCAACTATCCATGCAAAACTTCTTAAAAATGAATATGGTAAAACAAAAAGAGAAGCAGAAGTTTTAGTCGAAAACTACTCAAAAGAGACAAATGCAAAATGTTTTATTTATAGACTTCCTCATGTGTTTGGAGAAGGTTGTAAACCAAATTACAATTCAGTCATATCTACTTGGATATACAACAGTATCCATGATTTGGAGATAAACTGTTTTGATAGAAATATTCAGATTCACTATGTTTATGTACAAGATATAGTTAATGATTTTGTATCTATCATTGATAATCAAACTTCACAAGAAACATATATTGAACCAAAGAAAGTTTATGAAACTACATTGGGAGAAGTGCTAGATTTCATAGATGAATTCAAGCACAACATTCAATCTCAAGATTATCAACAAAACAGTTCAGAATTCAAACAAAAACTTTATGAAACATACTTAGATTATTATAGGACTTCAAATGTTTAACAATAAAAACAAAACAATACTCTTAACAGGAACAGCAGGATTTATAGGGAGTAATTTTGTACCATATTTCCTGGAAAAATACCCAGAGTACACTATAGTAAATCTTGATCTGCTAACATACGCAGGAGATTTAGAAAACCTAAAAGAGTGTAAAAACAACTCTAGATATAAGTTCATCAAAGGTGACATCTGTAATCGTGAACTAGTAGAGTTTATCTTCAATGAATATGATATCCAAGGTGTAATCCATTTTGCAGCTGAATCTCATGTGGATAACTCTATCAAAAATCCAGGTGTATTTGTACAAACAAATGTAAATGGTACCTATACCCTTGTCGATGTAGCGAAAAACTATTGGATGGAAAAACCATTTGTTTATAAAGAAAGATTTATCGGAACCGATGCTTTAGCTTCGGCAAATGGCGAGGTTAAAACCTCACTTCCAAGATTTCATCACATAAGCACCGATGAAGTCTATGGAACACTCACCCTTGACCCAAATGATTTGTTTCGTGAGTCTACTCCCTATATGCCAAACTCTCCATATTCTGCTTCAAAAGCTTCAAGTGATATGATTATAAGAGCATATCATGAAACTTATGGACTCAATACTGTTATCACAAACTGTTCAAATAACTATGGACCAAAACAACATGATGAAAAACTAATACCTACAATTATCAGAAATGCTCTCAAAGGCAACCCAATCCCAATCTATGGTGATGGGAAAAATATCCGAGATTGGCTCTATGTACTTGACCACTGTAAAGGGATAGATATCGTTTATCATACTGGTAAAACAGGAGATACTTATAATATCGGTGGAAGAAATGAAAGAACAAACCTTCAAATCGTAGATAGAATCTGTACAATCCTTGATGAAAAAGTACCACAAGCTAACGATTCTTACAAAGATTTAATAACTTTCGTAGAAGATAGAGCAGGACATGATAGAAGATATGCAATAGATGCTACAAAACTTGAAAATGAACTTGGTTGGAAAGCTGATGAGAATTTTGATAGTGGGATTGTTAAGACGGTTGAGTGGTATTTGGGGAAGTATGGAAATAAATAGATGAGATTATCTCAAAGATTATATAATGCCAAATAATTCTGGTTTCAAAAAATATCTATCAAACACTTCATGGCTTTTTGCTGAAAAAATATTTCGTATAGCTATTGGTTTATTTATTACTGTTTGGCTTGCTCGATATTTGGGTCCTGAACAGTTTGGTATTTTTAACTATGCTCTTTCTTTTGTGGCGATTTTTGGAGTGTTGTCATCATTGGGGTTAGACAAGCTTGTAACCAAAGAGTTGCTTTCTCATCCTCAAGACACTCAAGAGATTATGGGTACTTCATTTACTCTTCGTTTTATCGGCACAATTTTACTTCTGCCATTGGCTGCGTTTAGTGTGACTATTGTTCGTCCTGAGAGCGACCTTATATTTTTCATGGTTATCATCATCTCTTCAGCTTTCTTTTTTAGCTCTTTTGAAGTCATAAAATACTGGTTTGAGTCACATGTTCAAGCAAAATACAGCGCAATAATCGATGCAATGGTTATTTTTGCTAGTTCAATTACCAAAGGTGTTTTAATCATACTCGAAGCTCCGCTTATTGCGTTTGCATGGGTAGTTTTGCTCGAAAGCATTTTGCTTGCTATTGGTTTAATAATAATTTATCTTAAAAAATCAAATAAAATTTCAGATTGGAAAGTTTCATTTATTAAAGTAAAATATTTACTTAAAGAGGCATGGCCGCTAATACTAGCTGGGACTCTATATGTACTTTATACAAGAGTTGACCAAATTATGCTTGGAAGTATGATAGGTGATGAATCGGTGGGGATTTATGCAGCTGCTGTAAGAATAAGTGAGGGTTGGATGTTTATTCCTGTCATCATTGCTACATCATTATTCCCTGCTATGCTGAATGCTAGAAAAAATAACTATACTTTATATCTACAAAGAACACAACATCTTTTAAATCTTATGGCACTTTTGGGTGTAGTTGCAGGTGTTGGGATTATTTTTGTAGCTTCACCTTTTATAAACTTGATTTTTGGAGAAAGCTATAGTGAATCTTCGCTTGTACTGACTATTCATATTTGGGGTGGAGTCTTTATGGCTATGAGTGCAATTTCTTATAGGTACTTCATAGCAGAAGGACTGCAAAAATCTTCATTTTACAGAGGTTTGGTTGGTTTTTTTGTCAATATCGTTTTGAACTATTTTTTAATTCCTTTATATGGAGCAGTTGGTGCCGCTATTGCTACTGTAATATCTCAATCCATGGCACTTTATTTTTTTAATTTTACAAATACAAAAACAAGACCTATGTTTTACATGCAGACAAAGGCATTAACTCTTTTTGGAAGTTTAAATACGTTAAAACATATAAAATCATTAAGGACACATGGATGAGACCAAACATAACAGAACTAATCGTCAATCAAGATAAGTGCATCGGGTGTGGAGTTTGTGACACTATTTGCCCTGTGAATGTACTTGATATGCAGTTTAATGCTATTGGGATGTATGAGCCAAAAGAGAGTGAAGGATGTTTAGACAAATGCACTCTTTGTATTGATGTTTGTCCTTTTATAGAAACGAATAAAACAGAAAAAGAGTTAGCAAAAGAGCTTTATGGCAAGCAAGAAAATATTTCATTTCATAATGATTTAGGGTTTTATACAAGTACTCATGAAGTGCATAAAAAAGAACTAAATGACAGACTCCAATCGGCTTCTGGTGGTGCAGGTCATGCCATACTAAATGCATTGTTGGAATCAAAAGCAGTTGATGCAGTTTTGAGTGTAGAGCCAAATGAAGATGTGGACAAGCTTTTTAAATTTTCAGTATTTAAAAACTCTGAAGAACTTCAAAAAACTCGTGGTTCGATTTATTACCCTACAGAACTTTCAGAGGTACTTGATTTTGTCATGAGCAATGACGGCACCTATGCTGTTACGGCACTACCATGTTTTGCAAACGCCATACGCTTAGCTCAAGAAAAAAACCACAAACTAAGAAAACGAATCAAATTCATCATTGGTCTTGTTTGTGGACAAATGAAAACAAAAGAATTTACCCATACACTTGCACGAAACGCCATCAAAACAGATAGACTTGAATATGTAAAGTTTAGAGTCAAGCAAGAAAATGAGCCAGCAAGCAACTTTGCCTTTGAGTTCAAAGGCAAAGTTGGCTCAGCTGGACGGCTCAGCAGGACGGCTCAGCAGGACGGCCCTGGTAAATTATGGGGAAGTAGAGCATTTACACCTATGGCATGTAATAGTTGTACGGATGTGTTTGCTCATTGTGCAGATATAGTACTTATGGACGCATGGCTTCCTGAATATACCAAAGATTACAAAGGGCATACTTTAGTTATATCTCGCACAAAAGAGATTAAGGATTTTTTAGAAACGCTCTCTAGCATTGTGAACAAACCTATAAGTGCTAAAAAAGTTTTATTGTCTCAACAAGCTGTAGTTGACAATAAAAATGCCGTTGCGCTAGGAACTGGAGGTATTTTTTTAAGACAAACAACAAAAATACGACTCCAAATCCAAAAACTTTCACTTGAAGGGTATGAGAAAAATAGAGCAGAAATACAAGCCTTATCTCAAAAAATTGAAAAACTACACAAAATAAAAGGGATTTTGATATTACCAAAAAGAGTTGTTTCAAAAATATATAGAATAATAAAAGGGACAAAATGAAAATAGGGATACTAACCCTCCCGATAGCCGAAAACTATGGCGGGATTTTACAAGCTGTAGCACTCTATAGACTTCTGCATAAAGAGGGGCATGATGTGGTTTTGATATATAAAAAAATTACTGAAAATATACAAAAAATCGTAACACTTATTTGTAAGAAAAATTCTATTTTATATAGATTTTTTATCGCTATATAGGTATTTAGAAGTATTTTAAATATTTTAAATAAATAACTATATAATCTTAAAAAATCGTAACACTTATTTGTAAAAAAAGGACTAAAAATGACAAAATCTCAACAGATTAAAAAATTTATAAAAACACTTCCTTGTCATGAAAATTTTACATTTAAATATGTTCGTGAAAACTTACCAGAACTATCTACCGATGTAGTGCGTATCAACCTACATAGACTTCATGACAGTGGACTAATCACTATACAAGACAAAGGTGTTTTTTCAAAAGAAGATGAATATTTTGAAGTCTATCTTTTTGTATATGGTTCATTGAAAAAAGGATTTGAAAATGAACATATACTAGACAAAGGCAGATACATCTCAAAAGCAACAACAGTTAGAAAATTTGCAATGTATAAAGCAAAAGGCGGGGAGTATCCATATTTACTCAAAAATAAGCCTCTGCATAATATTGAAGGAGAGCTATATAAAATAGCACGAAAAGATTTATTGAAAAAAATCGATATTTTTGAGGGTAGTCCTGATTATTATACTAGAGAAGCAATAGAGGTCAAAAGTAGAAGCTTTGAGACTAACAAACGAGCTTTTACATACTTTTATACTAATAAACTCGACTCTAAAAAGAAACAACCTATAACAACATGGAAAAAACAAGAATCTTTTGATCTTGATGCTTATTATAAATCCATCATGAATGGAGAGAATTAGTGACACTACACAATGATTTAAGATTTGGATGTGAGTTTGAATTTTATCCGAATATAATGTTAGAAGATGAAATAATTGATTCTCTTGAGAGTGTTTTAAAACCTGATATATCTCTAAGATTACATCTTGATAGTAATGATGATGAAAATATGAACTATAAAAATGAGCCATCTCTTAGAGCGAGAACAGGTAAGGAAATTACAACACCTATTTGTTCTTATGAAGATTTGAAGCATTATATTTATACTATTTGTAAAATAGTTGATAGTAGTGGCGAAACTAATGAAGATACGGGATTTCATATACATATCTCTACAATAGACACAAACATAGAAGTGGATTTTTACAAGTTTATGCTTCTATGCGATAAATCTTTACTGCTAAATAATTGGGGAAAAAGAAATGGTTATTGTTTAAATGTGATGGATGTATTAACCACTCTTGACATGGAAGAAGCAAAAAAACTCAAAAATAAAAAGGGAAGAGTTTGGAATCTTGAAAAAAGAAAAGAAAAAGGAATTATAAATCATATTGAGATACGTACAATGGGTGGCACGAACTATCAAAGAAAACCTGACCAAATCTTAAGAGAACTAGATCAATTTATTGATATATTTAAACGATGTATTAAAAATACAAATCAAGATGAAGAGTACAAAATAATTTTGCAAAAACATATGGAAGTTGTCATATCAGCACCAAAAAAACGTAGAGAAAAGTTTTTACAAATTATTGGTTAGATTTAAAAAAAAAATAGAAGGAATAATTACAAAATGAAAATAGGAATACTAACCCTCCCGATAGCCGAAAACTATGGCGGGATTTTACAAGCTATAGCACTCTATAGACTGCTGCATAAAGAGGGGCATGATGTTGCTTTGATATATAAAGAAAGTGCTTATACTCAAGTATGGTGGAAAAAAATAGTAAAAGAGATATTGCTTAAAATCCCTTTTCAAGATTTTAAAAATTTTAAAGCAAGTAAAAAACTAAATGAAGAAAGAGATACAAGAAAGCTATTTCATAGACCATTTATAGAAAAAGAGATATTTAAAATAAGTGAAGATTTATACACAAAACAAGCTTTAGAAAATTTTGCCAACAAAGAGAACTTTGATGCGGTCATAGTCGGAAGTGACCAAGTTTGGAGAAAAGCATATATAAATGACAAATATTATAAAAGTTATTTTTTTGATTTTCTAGATGGTAGTAAAACTAAAAAAATAGCTTATGCAGCCTCTTTTGGAAAAGATGTGTGGGAAGGGGAAAATGATAGCGAAGAGATAGCTAAGCTTCTAAAAGAGTTCACCGCTATATCTACAAGAGAATTATCAGGAGTAGATATTTGTAAAAATACTTTTAGTTATAACGATGCAAAACATGTTTTAGACCCAACAATGCTTATGAATAAAGAATTTTATATAGATGAGATTATCTCAAAATATGATATTTCAAACATCTCAAAAGGTGGATTGGTCACTTATGTTTTAGATGAAGAGCAAGAAAAAGAAAGGATTATCAACTTTGTAAAAGAGAATGTTGAGTTTGAGAGTGTACATCATCTCAAAGGATTTGATAGTTCAAAAATAACCTATTCAGTCCCTCAGTGGTTAGCTTCTTTTGCTTATGCTGATGCAGTAGTGACGGATTCTTTTCATGGTATGGTTTTTTCTATCATCTTTGAAAAAGATTTTGTAGTGATAGGAAATCACGATAGAGGTTTGGATAGATTTACCTCGTTACTTTCTTTACTAGGTTTAGAAGATAGAATGGTTTTTAGTGTGGAAGATTTGAAAGATAAAAAGATAAATAGTATTGATTACACAAGTGTAAATAAGATTCTAGAAGAGAATAAAAAAAGCTCGTTAGAGTTTTTGATGGGAGCTTTGAATGGTGAGTGAGAATAGTGTATTAGTAAGTATAATCATCCCAACATACAACAATGCAAATACAATTTGTAGGTCTGTTGATTCTTGTATAAATCAGACTTATGGAAATATAGAAATAATTGTTATTGATGATGGCTCAACTGATAATACTAAAGATGTTTTGAGTAAATACAACAAAGATGAAAGATTTAAGTATATTTATCAAGAAAATCAAGAAAGATCAGCTGCACGAAATCATGGCTTAGATGTGGCACGAGGTGAATATATACAGTTTTTGGATTCTGATGATGAGATATATCCTACAAAAATAGAAAAACTAGTGAATTTTTTGGATGCTAATCCTGAATATTTTTTGGTTTATTGTGGAGTTGAGTATAAAAATGAGCTAGGTCAAACAACTCATACTTTAGAACCAAAGATAGATGGAAATATTGATTACGAGATTTTGAAAGGAAATTTTCTTGTTATTCATTCTCCATTATTTAGAAAAACTGATGTTAGATTTGATACAAAAATTAATCGTTTGGAAGATTGGAAATTTTGGATTTATGTTGTAAAAAATAAACAAATAGCTTATCTAAATGAGATTTTGTGTGATGTGTATATTGAAAAGCAATCAAGAAAGAAATATATTTTAAAAATGTTACAAGGTGATATAAGAATTTATACAGAACTTCTTCAAGATTCTTCATTTAAAAAATATAAATTTAATCTTATATTATTGAAGCTAAAGAAGTATATACAATATTTTTATCATTTGATTAAAAGTAGTGATTAATGATAGTAAAAATTAATCAAATTAAAGCATTTTTTTTTATATCAATTATTCTCTCAGGTGTTTTTTTTTATTTTCTTGATCTAAGCTTTAAAGTTGGAAAAGAATTTTTCTTAATAGGAATTTTATTTTTATATTTACTCTTTATACTTTTTTTAAGTGTAAAAAAATTTAATAATTTACTTAATCCAATCACTTTACTTATTCCTTTTTTATTTGCAATTATTTATTACCAATTTATGATTTCGCAAAGACAGGAAGAATTATCATTTGAAACCAATTTGTCTATATTTTTATTTTTATTTTTTTACATAGCAGGAGTTTTTGTAAAGTTTAAAAAATATTCTTCGGATAAAATAAATCTAGTAACTGTTGAAAGAAATTATAATTTTCTAAAATTACTATTTATTGGTGGGATAATTATTTTTTTAATTGAAATGTTTTTAAATGGCGGATTTCCTTTTTTGATGACATTGTTTTATGGTATTAATATTTACACAGAAATGAGCTATGTTCCAGTTCTTCACTATTTGGTAATGTTAAATTCTTTATTTCCAGCTATTTTTTATTTTTATTATAAAAAAAGTGTTATATCGAAGTCCCAATTTATTCTATTTATTGCAATATCTTCTTTTATTTTATTAAACTTACTTTCTAGGCAAATTATGATTTTAGGCATAATGACTTTTTTCTTAGTGTATGTCAAAGTCAATAATTTAAATATCGGTAGATTATTGATAATCTTTGTTCCATTTGTTGCAGTGTTCTTTTTAGTGCTTGGTACGGTCAGATTTCAAGCTATTGATGTTGAAGTTGATGAAGTCACTTTTATGAAATCTTATTCTGATGTTCCAATTGATTTGGATGTCAATATGTTTGATATAACTTATAATCTATATACTTCTATGAATTTTAATACATTAAATGAAATGATTTTAAAGAGTCAGGATTATATGTATGGCATAAATACTTTCAAATCTTTAATTCAATTATTTAAAATAGACCAAGCATTTGGGATAAGCTATCTTGATGAATTCAATACTTTTGGAAAATTAGCGACTATAATAGGTGATCCATATCTTGATTTTGGTTATTTAGGAGTGGCTTTTTTTGCATTTTTATATGGGGTATTTGTTTCTTTTATATATAGAAAATATATATTTAGTAATGATTTAAGTTATACCATTGCTTGGTCAGTAGTTTCTTATATCATGATAATGAGTGTGTTTGCAAATTATTTTAATGTTTTATTTATTTGGATCTGTTTGTTTTTAGCTTTTTCTCTAAACTACAAATTAAAAGTGACAAAATGAATTTATTAATCTCAATAGTAATTTACAATAAAAAAATATCAGACTTAACAATTTTAAAGAATGTACCAAATGAAATAATTGATATTTTCATTTACGATAATTCAAAACTTCCGCAAGAAGTATCAATTTTTGAAAATGTAAATATTTATTATGAACACGATGAAAATAATAGTGGAGTAAGTCGTGCGTACAATCAAGCTTATAAAAAAGCTAAAGAATTAAATAAAGAACTTTTATTGGTTTTAGACCAAGATAGTAGTTTTGAGTTAAATTTTATAGAACAATATATGAAAATGTATGAGACATATAAAAATGATTACATTTATGTACCAATAGTATGTGATGAGAAAAAAACAAAAATTTACTCTCCTGCGTTTATGAGCAATTTTGTAGGAAAAACACAATCTTTTGAAAACTTTGTTTACGAGAAAATCTATAGTTTGCTTGGTAAATCAGTTATAAATAGCGGGCTAATGATACCTATAGAAATGTTTGAAAAAATTGGTGGATATAATGAGAATTTAAAACTTGATTTTAGTGATATTTATTTTATTGAAAAATATAAAGAAATAAATCCAAAAATTGTTTTAGTAAATGTATATCTAAAACACAGTATTTCAGGTGATGAAGGAAAAGATTTTGCAAGAGAATATAACAGATTTAGGTACTATTGTAGTGCTTCAAGAGAGATAGGAAATGCTTTAAATACAAATGTTTTATGGTCTCCTTTGAGAAGATTGATTAGATTAATTTTAAAATATAAAAAATTGAGTTTTATAAAAGTATTTTATGATTATTATATAAAAGGAAAAGAAATATGAAAATATCAGTTTGTATGGCAACATATAATGGTGAAAAGTATATAAAAGAGCAATTGGATTCTATATTATCTCAAATAGGTGAAAATGATGAAATTATAATTTCTGATGATAGTTCTACGGATAATACAGTTGAAATTACAAAGTCTTTTAACGATAGTAGAATCAAAATTTATAAGAATACAAAAGAAAAAGGTTATACAAGAAATTTTGAAAATGCACTTGAAAAAGCTAGTGGTGATATAATTTTTTTATCAGATCAAGATGATGTTTGGGTAGAAAACAAAGTTCAAAAAATGACCGAAATACTTAAAAAATACGATTTTGTAGTTAGTGATAATAGCATTGTGAATGAAAACCTTGGGATAATAAATAAGTCACATTTTGAAGTATATAAAACTGGTAGAGGTTTTATAAGAAATTTATTATTACCAAGATATGTGGGTGCTTGTATGGCATTTAAAAAAAATGTATTAGAAAAAAGCTTACCATTTCCAGAGAATGCAAAATTATGTGCTCATGATTATTGGATTAGTTTAGTAGCAGAGATGTATTTTAAAAGCTATAAGCTGGATGAACAATTACTATTATATCGAAGACATAGTTCAAATGCTTCAAGTGGTGGTGAAAAAAGTAAAAATAGTTTAGCTCATAAATTAAAAGTGAGACTTTATACTTTAATGCATTTAATAAAGAGGTATTTCAAATGATATTTAAAATATTTTGGATTTTAAGAGGTTTGATATACAAGCCATTTTTTGCAAAATTTGGTTTACCGTCGTATATTGGAAAACCTGTATTTATAGGGAACTTTAAAAGAATTTTTATAGGCAAAAGAGTTCGCATTTTCCCAGGAGCTAGGGTAGAAGTAGTAGATAAAAATTCTTCTATTATCTTTAAAGATAATATTTCTATTGGGCAAAATCTGCATATCATTTCAGGTGGTGGACAAGAATTGAGAATAGGTGAAAATACAACTTTTTCTGCTAATGTATTTGTTACTAATATAGATCATCAATATGATGAGATAGATAAACATATACTTGAACAACCTCTTGTAAGTGCAAAAACACATATAGGTGAAAATTGCTTTATAGGATATGGAGCCGTTATACAAGCAGGCACGATATTGGGTAAGCAGTGTATCGTCGGAGCAAATGCAGTTGTAAAAGGTCATTTCCCTGATTATTGTGTAATAGTTGGAGTTCCTGCTAGGATAGTGAAGAGATATGATGAGAAGAGTGGTGTTTGGAAGAAGACGGATAAGAATGGGGAGTTTGTAGATGAGCTATAGATGGCATCTGTAATACAAAAGATGTTAAAATTAAGAAAACATAAAGAAGAGCAATGAGAGAGATTAGACCATTAAAAATCATATCTATCATCAAGCCTGCTGGTTTTGGTGGCACAAAGCCTATCATAGTAAGAGCAGAAGATGAAAAACTTTATGTACTAAAAACTAGAGAAGATGGAACAAATCCAAAAGATCTTGGAGTGTTCAACGAAACATTGGCTTATCTCTTGCATGATGAGATGGGATTTGGTATCTCTCCTCAAAATGTGTGTTATTTGTATATTGACGATGATGTAGTAGATATGGTTTTTGATGCATACACTCAAAACATAATAGAAAAAGAGTCCTATGAGTATATAAAAGACTCCAAAGGTTTTAATGTGGGTGTTGAATATATAGAAGATGCCATGGAAATCAAAAGTGAAAAAATGAATAAAACATTTGTAAGAGATACCATAAGACTTGATAACTATATCTTAAACTGTGATAGAGTTGAAGGAGCAAATTCAAATATCTTACAAGACAAAAAAGATAGAAGAAAGTACTATGCTATAGACTATGGAAATGCTTTGGCAGATGCTATTTTGTACGAAAAGATAGTGAGTGGTGAAGATATTTCAATGCAAATATTATGCAATTTACCAAAAAGTTCAGGAAGATATATATTTAAAAATAGTGATGAACAAATGAATTATAAATTAACAGCTCAAAGCATTGATGAATTTACTCAAGTTTTGTTGGATTTGATAGATACCATGCCTCCAGATTGGGAGCCATTAAACTATAAAGTGATGATAGCAAATACTATAGCCAAAAGAATAAAGTCAAGAAAAATATTTGATACGACAGATTTCATAAAATGCGAATGTCTATACTAGGAGAATGAAATGGAAGAGTTTTTAAAAAGACACAACTTTGATATAAACAATAAAATGAAAACAAGAAAGTTTAATATCGTACGATATTTTCCAAAGGTAGATACTTATGAGTTTTTGAATGTTGGGGTTGTTGTATATGATGGGGATGAATTACACTATAGACTTCTAAGTACGAAAGAGATATCACTTCTTCATTGTCCAATTTTAATAGAATCTAAGGTATTGAAAAACTCTGTTGAAGACTTGGGAAATTTTTTACAAGGAAAGTATTCTAGTGATGAAATTATTTCGAAAATAAACAATAGATACAAAAATGTACTCGATACAAGTTTTCAGTTAAGTAGTAAATCAGAAGAACCAATCAATGAGCTTGTACAGAAACTGTTTTATCAGTATGTAGGATACAAGTTAGAAAGAGCCGAAAAAGAGACTACAGCCCAAAAATTTGAACAAAAAACAAAAGAGATAGTAGCAAGAGAATTTAAAGATAAAATAGAAGTAAAAAAGTCAGTTATTAGTGGGTTTAGCTTGGATTTTTACAATAAAAAGTCTTCTAAGATTGTCCACTCTCTTATAGGAAGTATAAATAACTCTCAAGATGTTTTTAGAGCCTTTCAAGGTGTACCGCTTCATATTTCAAGTGGAACAGAGTATGACTTTTTAAATGCAGTGAATAATGCAAATGTAGAAAATAAAGAGAAATTATTAAGAAATGGTATCAAAGTATTTAACTATACAAGCGATGATGAAGTTTTTGAGTATTGTAAGCAAGTGTTGAATTAACTCGCACATACCGTGCGAGAAATCTCCAACAAACTGTTGGAGAAATTTGAGAAATAAATAATCATACAATTTAAGTTGGAGAAACAATGAAATATAAAAAAGTATTAATAACAGGTGGAGCAGGATTTATAGGTTCAAACTTGAGTTTGAAACTTATAGAAAAAGGGTATAAAGTAACAGTTCTGGATAACCTCTCACCTCAGATACATGGTGAATACTCACCATTATATGAAAGTATCAAAGATAAAGTAAACTTCATCAAAGGGACAGTTTTAAGCTACGACGACTGGAAAAAAGCACTTGACGGAACAGATGTAGTTGTGCATCTAGCAGCTGAGACAGGCACGGGTCAATCTATGTATGAGATAGAAAAATATACTGATGTAAATATCAAAGGAACTTCAATATTTTTAGATATTTTGGCAAATGAAAAGCATAGTGTAAAAAAGATGATAATTGCTTCTTCTAGGTCTATTTATGGCGAAGGTAAGTATGAATGTCCAAAATGTGGAGTAGTCTATCCGAGTGAACGAAAAGATGAAGATATGGCAAAAGGTGATTTTGCTGTAAAGTGTCCAATGTGTGGAGCAAATGCAAAACTAATGGCAACTGATGAGACAAGCAAAATTCATCCAAGCTCAATTTACGGCATTACGAAACAAGTACAAGAACAGATGTTTATGGTAATGGGAAAATCTCTAAATATCCCAGCAGTTGCATTTAGATATCAAAATGTGTATGGAGCAGGACAATCACTAAGTAACCCATATACTGGAATTTTATCTATCTTCTCAACTAGAATAAAAAATGGAAATGATATAAATATCTTTGAAGATGGAAAAGAGAGTCGTGATTTTGTCTATGTCGATGATGTGGTTGAAGCTACTATTTTAGGAATAGAAAAAGATGAAGCAAACTATGAAGTATTTAATGTGGGACTGGGAGAAGCAATAGATGTAAATACTGTTGCAGATACACTTGTGAGAGCTTATAATAGTAACTCTAAAATCACTATTTCAGGAAATTATAGACTTGGAGATATTAGAGATAATTATGCAGATTTGGATAAAATAAAAGCTAAATTAGGGTTTGAACCAAAAGTGAGTTTTGAAGAAGGGATAAGACGATTTACAGCATGGGTAAACGCTCAAGATGTTGTAGAAGATAAGTATGAAACAAGTATAAATGAGATGAAAGAGAAAGGGCTTTATAAGTAATGAATAGGTATTTAGAAAATAAAAATATTTTATACATAAGTCCTAAATTTTTTGGATATGAAAAAATTATCAAAGAAAAATTAGAAAATCTAGGTGCAATAGTTGATTATTTTGATGATAGACCAAGTAATGATTTTTTAACAAAAGTTTTTATTCGATTGAAGCTAAAATTTTTTGTTAATAATAAAATTAATAAATATTATAATGAAATGTTTGAATTTATCAAGCATAAAAATTATGACTATGTTTTTGTTGTATCTCCAGAAACTTTTTCTTTTAAAGAGCTGCAAATTATAAAAGTTCTACAACCAAAAGCAAAAATTATATTGTATATGTGGGATTCCTTTGAAAATAAAAATAGTTTTAATACAATTGAGTTGTTTGATGAAGTTTTTTCTTTTGATAATAGAGATGCTCAAAAATATGATTTATCATTTTTACCTTTGTTTTATATAGAAGAATATGAAAAATTAGAAACAAAAAAATATGAATTTGATATAACTTTTATTGCAACTGCACACAGTGATAGATATAAAATAGCAAAGAGAGTAAATACAATATTAGATAACTATAAGAGTTACTACTATTTTTATTTACCTAGTAAGATAATGTATTATATTAGAAAATATTTTGTTAAAAATTATGAGTATGGTAGCATCAATGATTTTAATTTTAAACCTCTAGAACATAGTAAAATAGTTGATTTTTTCCGTAAAAGTAAAGTAGTTTTAGATATTAATCATCCAGGTCAGTATGGATTAACAATGCGTACTTTTGAGTGTCTTGGGGGTAAAAAGAAATTAATCACTACCAATCAGAATATATTGGAATACGACTTTTATAATCCAAATAATATTATGGTAATTGATAGAAACAATATAATTATTGATAAAAGTTTTTTTGATTCACCATATGAAGAGTCAGAAAGAAAAATATATGAAAAATATTCTATTGAAAATTGGTTAAAAACTATTTTTAGAGAGAAATAATTATGATTATATAGTTTTATTTTTAATCTCATTTTTATTGACATATTTTATAAAAGAATATGCGATCAAAAAGTCGTTTGCAAATCCTTATAGTAAAGAAGAAAGGATTCAATTAATGCTTCATCCTACAGGCACTTCTTTCATGGTGAATGGTGAATAATTGTATAATTTACTTTACAAAACATAACTTATATAGTATAATTGTAAATCAATTTATACAAGGTAAGTAATGATAGAGATATTTCACCATCAAAAAGCAGTAGCATCATTTATCAAAGATAATAGAAACTTTATCATAGACTATAAAAATTTTGATATACAAAACTCTATAGCACTCTCTTTACCAAATACTCAAAAGATTTATCTGTATGATTATAAATTTCCACCTTTTTTGGAGAGTTTTTTACCTGAGGGGTATTTGTATGAGATATTTAAAAATCTTTTATCAAAAGAATATGGTAAGGTAGATGACTATCTTATATTTTCACTACTTTGTTCCAATATCCAATCAAGAGTAGAATTTAAAAGTGATTTGCAAAATAGTGTTGAGTTTCCAAAGTTTTATATAGATGAGATCTTAGCAAACGATACAAACGATACTTTCAGTAATCTTCTTCAAACCTTTTTAAATAAAAATGCCATCAGTGGAGTTCAGCCAAAAACAATAGCACTATTAAATGACAAAGAAAAACTAGACACCAAAGAGTACATCATTAAAACTTGGGGTGAAGAGTATCAAGATTTGGCTCTCAATGAATACTTTTGCCTAAAAGCTGTAGAAAAAGCAGGGGTAAAAATAGCAAATATTCAGTTATCTAAAAACAATAAGTTTTTAATAGTAGAAAAATTTACACTAAAAAATGATGGTAGTTTTTATGGATTTGAAGAGATATTGTCCTTGATGGATAAAAATAAGGATAGTAAGTATGATGGTAGCTATGAGCAGATAGCTAAAATCATCTACTCATATACTACCAATAAAAAAGAGTCTATGATAGCTTTTTATAAAACTGTAGTGATGAATTATCTGCTTAAAAATGGTGATGCACATCTGAAAAATTTTGGTCTTTTGTTTGATGATGATTTTAAAAATATTTTTTATTCACCTGCATATGATGTTGTAAATACTGTTGTTTATATTCACAAAGATAAACCAGCACTTATGCTTGATGGTAAAAAGATATGGCACTCAAAAGATACTCTTATAAAATTTGGGCAAAAGAGTTGTCTTTTGAGTTTAAGAGAAGCTAAGAAATATTATGGGGAATGTTACGCTGCACTACTTTGGGCAATAGATGAACTAGAAATTTATTTGACTAAAAACCCAGATTTTAAAATAGGAAAGATGATGTTGGATAGTTGGAAGTTATCTTTAAAAGAAGTTAGTATAAAGGAGCTTGATGATGATACTATCAGAACTTGGAAAAACTATTAAAACTTTACGAAAGCAAAAAGGTTTGTCTCAAGAGAGTTTAGCAGAACAATCTAGTATCTCAAGAGCGACACTATCAAAACTTGAAAATGGATACATTGCAAATATAAGTATAGTCACAGTCAATCAAATACTTTCACTTCTTGGATATGAGATAGATATCAAACCAACCAATCCATTTATGACATAAGAAAAAATAGATGATATATATAACTTTACTCAGCTTTCGCACATAAAACCCAACTCTTTTTGAGTATAAGCGTTGAGTACAGCGAGAATAGTCAGTAAATCTTTATTATCCTTGACAACATTTTCAATTTCAGAGATTTTTGTCAGTATTTGAATGAAGAGTTGCATTGATATTGCAAGAGTTTCAAGCTCACACTCTAAGTCTCTAAATAATTCTCCTAGAGTTTGTGGCTCATGTTTTATGCGATTGATATAGCTTACAATGTTGTAGGCAAACATTGAGAGAGTTATTTTTGCAATTAGTGATTCATAGATACGATTCTCTTCTTTGCCAAACCCAAACAGGTTTCGCAAATCTTTGTAACCTTGCTCAATATTCCATCTCTTTTTATAAGTTGCTAGAATCTCTTTGCCTATAATGATAATATCAGTTGAGATAAAAACCAACAAGTCTTTACCTGTGTGCAAAAATACGAGCTTGACTTTGCCTAGAACAGCATGTTCTACAATTGCATCGAAATATTTATAAGATATTTTTCCATGTTTGCCACTCTGTTTATGACGAGAGTTTTTCATACTATCATAGATTGCATTCATAGTTTTATGTTTGCCCTTAAAGTTCCAAATGAGTTTATTATTTGGAAGTCTTGCTATTACTGGCATGCCAAGCTCATTAGCTTGATGTATGAAGTCTGGTTTAGCGTACCAACTGTCTATAAGTAGGTAGTCTGCATCTACCCCTTGCTCTAACGCTCTCTCAAGCATCTCAATAGCTAAAATGTTTTTACCTTTGAGAGATTCAACTTTACGCTTATGAGAATTACTACGATGATGAACAGTTGAAGTGAATTCAGATATATCTTTTCGACGACTATCATTCATCTTGATGGAAAAATCAAGTTGAAATGTTGAATGTGAATCTGCATAATTTAGAGATACGATATTGAGCGCATTTATGCTTCTGTGCTCTTTATTGCTCCAAATATATTTACAGCTTCCTTCAATATGTTTACCACTTTTAGCTTCGACTGTGTCATCAATAATGAGCAAGCGATGTTCACCGTTTTTATGTAGAGGTTTTATTCTTTGCAAAAGCGCAGTAGTGCTTAGTATTAAAAACTTTCGCCAGTTGTAACGACTCTCTTTGATAAATCGGTAATAAGCGTCTTTGCCAAATGCACTATCGCTCTTTTTTATGAATGTAGACTGTCTTTTATTCATGATAAGCATATACACGAAGTGTAAGATTATTTGAAATGGTGGATAGCCGACATTTCGTTTAATGAAGTTGCTCTGCTTGAGTATTTTTGTGATTTTTATCTCTATTAGCACTTCAAGGATTGGATTCTTTAATATGCTTTTCATAGCAGTTTCTATATAATTTGCAAGTTCCATAAAATAGACCTTTATAATGATGTTAGTGGTAACATAATTATACTAAAAAGCGCCTATTTATGGGCTTTCGTAGATAAATTAAACATCAAAATCTATGTGCGAAAGTTGAGTAACTTTACTTATACTATCTTTTGCATTGACATATTTCATAAAAGAGTATGCTATAAAAAATAGTATAAAATCTTTTAAAAGAGTTAGTTATCTTAGTTTATAGCTTTAGCTCTACAGAGAGTTGCTTCTATTTTTGTTTTGAAGCCGATTCCAACATCACTCCATGTTTTACCCTCGTGAAGGTCATAACAAGCTTTATTTATTCCAGACAATGCTTCGTTTGCGCTAAATTCTAGCAAGTCAATTGAACCTTTTGCTTCAAAGATTCCATCACTAAAACTATAAGTCATAGGAGTTGTTTTTTTAACACCGTTCATCTCTATCTCTAACGTTACAACGCCTGTTCTTGGAGCATCTTTGACTTTTTTATCTGCTTTGATATCAACTATCTTTGCATTTATATTTTTATCACTCATGAGTCCAAAGAAAAATTTTGCAAGTTTTGCATCACGATCTTGATGTTTAGAGTTTACACTTGAAGTATCTATAACAACAGATGAACCAACTAAGATAGAACGAAAGTTTTCACCGCTTGGGGCAACTGGAGTATAAGTTACTTTATCAAAAGTTCCGCCAACACCAACTTTTTTTGGAGTTTTATATCCTGTCCAACTAACTTCTATCGGGCCACTTTGAGCTAAAGTACATCCGCTTTTTTCACTTGCATTTACGTTAAATGCGAAAGATAGCACCACTAAAGCTGAGAGTATTACATTTTTCATTTTTAATCCTTGACATAATTTTGACAGATTATAGCCTCTATTTCTTTTTAATCTGCTCTTTTTTTAAACAGAACACTATTTTTAAAGTTATGTTTAACTATCTGAATATTTAACATCTTGGCTATATACGAAAAAGTGTTCAGGTTAAAAAAACCTATATGAGTTATATCTCTAATATACCACCACTTAAAAAATTCCTCATCATTATCTGGATGAAATGCGCTCATAAGCAGAAGATAACCATCTTTTTTTATATGTAAAAGTAACTCTTCAAATATTTCAAGCGGATTTTGCAGATGCTCAAAAACCTCTGTTGAGAGAATTAAATCATACTCTTTTTCTTTATATATCTGTTTTGGAAAATAGTGCAAATCATATCTATCACATGAAATCCCCTCTCGCTCAAGGACTATTGGCAAAACTTCACCCTCTCCGCATCCAAAATCCAATGAGGTTTTTATCTCATCTCTATATGGCAAAACAAACTCACCAACCAAATCTTCAAACATTTTTACATAGCCAAGGGATTCAAGAGTATTGTTATGCTTGTCATAGTGTGCTCTCTCTCGCACCTCATCGACGTAAAAGCTCTCATCTAGCGCTATATAGCCACAAACAGAGCATTTATCATACTCTTTAGTGCTTTTTTTATCTACTATTTTATCGGTTTTGCTACTGCATATTTTACATATTTTCATAGTGCAAATGATACCATCTATTTTTTTATCTTCGAGAAGATATAATTTAACTCTTTGATTTATATTTTAAAAATTTAACTACGTGCGAGGCTCTTTTATGGATGAAAAACAGACGATATTGATAATAGATGATATAAAACAAAACATTGATACTTTAACTAGCCTACTTCAAAATTACAATCTATTAACCGCTTCAGATAAGAAAAATGCAATTGATGTGCTATCAAATGAAAACAGCATAGACCTTATTCTTCTAAATATCAAAATGTTAGGGGTAGATGGCTGTAATATTTGTAAAACTTTAAAAAGCACGCCAAGTATATCTCACATACCTATAATTTTTTTAAGCTCAAAACATGAACAAGCAGAGATTAAAAGAGGATTTGACGCAGGTGGAGTTGACTACATTAGTCAGCCATTTCACCCAGATGAACTTCTCTCAAGAGTATCAACGCACCTTAACCTAAGAGCTTATGAAAAAAACCTCGAACGCAGAGTTCAAGAAGAGATATATAGCAACAAAACAAAAGAACAGATGATGTATCAACAATCAAAACAGGCCGCTTTAGGACAACTTTTGATGCATATTTCATATCAATGGAAACAACCTCTTGCGTCACTTAAATCAATAAACACTAAAAATAGAGAAGAACTCTTGTCTTCAAGCTCTTTTGATAAAGATGAATTTTTAAAATCACTAAAAAAATCAGAAGATATAATTGAATTTATGGGTGAGACGATAGATACGTTTCAAGATTTTTATAAGCCATCTTATGACATTAAGAAGTTTTCTCTTACTGACACTATCTTAGAAATTCTTACAATCGTTGAGGGAACTTTCTATTTTGATGATATTAAAATATATATTATCTCACATGAAGAAGAGAACACATTTGGAAATCAAAATGAGTTTTCACAAGTAATTTTTACTATTTTAAATAACGCAAGAGAGATTTTTAAATTAAGAGATACGATAAATCCAGAGATTCATCTCTCAATTAGTGACAAAAAAATTACTATCAGCGATAATGGTGGTGGAATCACAAAAAAATCATTTGATAATCTTTTTGCATATAGTGACGGAATCAATAATGACCTACATCTCGGTCTTTATCTATCAAAAATTTTAGTTGAGAAAAATGGCGGAGTAATAACAGCATCAAACTCTAAAGATGGCGCTGTTTTCACTATAGAGTTTTTAACTTGGATGGAGTAATTACTTCTTTTTAAATATAAGAAGTGTCTTGTCTTTTGTGTCATATAGCGAGAAAGTCTGCTTATCTATAAGTTTTAGAGAGTTTGGTTTTTCAAAGATTTTTAGTTTATGAAAATACTGAACTATAGTGTCTTGATATTTTTTGTATCTCTCATCTTCGCATTTCTCAAAAAGCGTAAATTTCGTAAAGAGTTTATCATCTTCAAAAACAGCATCAACAACTAAAAATTCATTCTCGTTTTGGCTGCTCATACTGCCCTCAGCAACATCCTTAAATCCATAAAGTGTATTTATATCTGCGATAAACACGCCATCATCATTCAGGCGAAGAGCAACTTCATCTAAAAACTTCAGCAATTCATCTTCATTTAAAAAGTTTAGCACATCAAATATAGCCACGATTGCGTCATATTTGCCATCAACTTTTGATATATCAACACACTGGGCATCCAGTCCATCAGCCTTACACTCCTGCACCATAACAGAGCTAAGGTCGATTCCACTGCATGTAACGCCATCGCTTATCATGCGTTTCATAAAACCGCCACGACCGCAACCAATGTCTAAGAGTGTTGCAACACTGTAACTATCCAACTCTGAACGATACAAATCATAAAGCGCTTCTGTTGCTTCTTCAATGCCTAAGAGATGTTCAGCTTTTGCATATAAGTCTAAATTTGTCATTTTACTTTTTGCTCTGCATCTATTACGCTCTTAATCTTCTCGTAAATATCAAGCACTTCATCTTTTTTAGCGATATAGCTGTTTTTGTTTGCGATGAGATAAGTTGATGAAGTCATGATATCCTCTACAACTTCTAGTCCGTTTTGTTTCATGGTTGAGCCAGTTTCTACAACATCAACAATCATATCCGCAAGACCGATAAGTGGAGCTAATTCAATAGAACCATATAGTTTGATAATGTCAACCGAGACAGCACGCTCTTCAAAGTAGCGTTTTGTGATGTTTACCATCTTTGAAGCGACTTTAATCTCTGGTTTATCAAGATCAAACTTCTCGCCCTTTTTCATCCCAATAGCAACTTTACATATTCCGCGCTTCAAATCAAGCAGACGAATCACATCCAGCCCCTGCTCTTCTAGAGTATCAAGTCCAACAACCCCTATATCAGCTGCTTGATGAAAAACATATGTAGCAACATCTTGATTTCTTACAAGCAAGAAACGAAACTTTGGAGTCTCTAGTATCAACTTTCTATCATCAAACGCAAAACCATCGCCAAAGAGATTCTCAAAAATCTCTAAAGTCTCTTGCGCAATACGTCCTTTTGGAAGTGCTATCGTTAGCATAAATTGGCCTTTTTCATAATATTTTTCATTCCCTTAAAAAGCAGTAACTCATCTACTTGTGAGTTGATAAAAAGTTTACTAAACTCTCCTGCATTACCGCCTGTAAGATATATTTTCATACCATAAGAGGCAACCTCTTTGTAAAGAAGCCCAAGGTATCCATAACTTATGGCATCACGGGAATTTTTCGGCATTTTATCCAAATCAAGCTCAAAGTTAAATGAGTACTCAAGTGAGGGAGATATATTTTTATAACACGCACTAATTGCATTTATCCCTGCGTAGATAAAACCGCCCTCAAAATTGCCACTCTTGATAATATCAACAGTGATAGCACTTCCCGCATCTACAACAACGCCATCTTTGATAGCTTCACATGCCATAATTCTGTCTATTCCCATAGTTTTATAGTATCTGCTCATATCAACATACAAAGATAAATCAATCCAATTCTCCAGTAAAGATAGACGCTCTTTTACTACGCTATTTACGCATATATAAAAAACTTTTTCTTTTACTGATGATGGATCAAAGAGTTTTGCATCCTCTTTGTAAGATGAGTGCTCATCAAAAAAATGGTAAGTTGTGTTTCCGATGTCACATAGAAGCATTACTGGATTTTCCAGCCCAACTCTTTGAGTGCATCTTTGGCTTTTGAACAAAGAGGGGCATCTATAAAAATAGTTTTGTGCTTAAAGTTGTGCGCACAAAAAATAGTTAGTTTTGCATAAATCTCTTCAAATTTATGTACATCTTTCATAAGCAGTTTACTCTTTTGGCTAATGGCAAAAATAGCCCAGAAATACCCAGTAACATCTGTTGCTTTGTATATCTTGATTCTGTTTCTGATTCCCAACTCTTTGGTAGAAATCTCTTGCATTTTTTTGTAAATTTTCCCTTTTTTTCTAAGAGAATCCACTATCATCTGCATATTTTTTTGCCTTTGTTTTAAAGCGAAATTCTAACTAATAATTGTTTAGTACAACATTTATTTTAAACATCTGGCTATAATCGCAAACATGAAAGTTATTAAAACAAAATTAGATTATTCGCGCAGTTACATAAGATTTGATTTAAACACGATTTCCATTGGTGAAGTTGTTCCCTTTGACATCTTAATAAAAAAAGATAATGATTTTGTGATAATAATCGAAGCAGGTACACTTATAAATGAAGCTCTTTATGCAAAACTTCAAAACCACACAAACCTCTATCTAGCCAAAGCTGATGAAGAAAAACAGATTTTATCATGTGAGAGTCTAAGATACTATATTCGCCACAATATAAACAATCACCAAAAAAGAGTAGCTCTTCTTTATAATGTAACTTCTGGTTTTTTTGATATATTTATAAATAGCAAAGAGAATAAAATCGACTCACAATGCAGTGAACTTATAGTTAAATCAATAATCTATCTTGTAAAAAATGACCAAAATTTTATAAAAAATATAATGCCATACTTTAACAACGAAGACCTCTTGGAGTACCACTCTTTGCATGTTGCCATCTATGCAATTGCTCTAGGCTATACACTAAAATTCTCTGATACTAAGCTAGTCCAGCTTGGAACGGCAGCGTTTTTACATGATGTAGGTCTTAAGAGAATTGATACAAATATCATCAGAAAAGAGACAAAACTAGACAAACATGAGAATCTCTTAGTTCAAAAACACTGCAGCTACAGTGTTGAAATTATAAAACAGAACAAAATTTTAGATCCATACATCCTAGACGCTGTAATGAATCATCATGAGCGTTATGATGGAAGTGGTTATCCAAATGGACTTAAGAAAAACGATATAAGCGATTTTGCCTCTATTTTGGCAATATGTGATGTTTTTGATGCACTTACTAGTCATAGACCTCACAGAAAGAGCTTCTCATCTTTTGAAGCATTAAAACTAATGATGAGGGATTCTGAGATGATTAATCAATTCAATCAACAATACCTTCTGCTTAGCCTTAAGATGATATCTTAATGAAATTTGCAAAAGCAGATAAAATAGTAACTTTTGCTCTGCTATTTGTCATGAGCTTTTCTCTTGTTCATGAGTATATTTTTGCATACTACGACAACGAACACTGCACAATTAGCCAATATATAAGTGAGCAAGAGATGCCATCAGACCATGGCGATATTTGCGATATACACTACGAGTACCATCATCTATACATACCGCAAGAGGATAATATCTTAGCTTATGTTGATGCTGAGAATTTTTTTAGAACTTACAAAAAAGAGTCATATAAATTTCAAACAAATCTGGATTTCTTCAAACCCCCTATCGCTTAACACTTCAATCCAACCATAACCTACAACAAATTTTTATTTTATAAAGGATGATTATGTTTAAATACATAAGCACATCTCTACTCTTGTGTACCTTTTTGAGTGCCGAGAGTTTTGATATATTTTTACAAAAAGCTATAGATAGAAGTGCATATTTATATGCTCATTCACTTGAGATAAAAGAGAGCGAAATAGAAGCTGACATATCTTTAAAGTATGAGAACCCAACGTTGGAACTCACCCACTCATCATTTAAACCTACAAACAATAAAGCAGATGACGGATATATCTTAAATCTATCCCAGCCAGTTCGTTTATGGGGCATAAAAGATGATACAAAAGCTCTAAATAGCGCAAACATTAAAACAAAAAATGCCTCTTTT
The DNA here is from genome assembly GCF_059705345.1 of Sulfurimonas limnophila. Classification (NCBI taxonomy): domain Bacteria; kingdom Pseudomonadati; phylum Campylobacterota; class Epsilonproteobacteria; order Campylobacterales; family Sulfurimonadaceae; genus Sulfurimonas; species Sulfurimonas limnophila. The sequence goes on along the minus strand of NZ_AP046127.1, from coordinate 922,360 downwards.
AGCCAAAAAAAGGCTGAGTTTATCCGCAACATATCTCTAAAATATACAATCTACTCTGAGCAAAAGAGAGTCCTAGAACTTGCCAAAGAGGAGATAGCCATTGCAAAGAAAATATATGAAATATCTGCTCTAAGATTTCAAAACGGAGCAATCTCAAAAGGAGTAGAGCTTCAAGCACTACTTGATTATGAAAAGAGTCAAAACTCAAAAGAGTTTGCCCACATAAACACTATTTCATCATATTATGACCTTCTTGGCACAGCAGATGCAAATGAGGAGACAGAGCTTGATGATGGCTATGACTTCACTCTAAAGAGAGCTATACATGAGAGTAAAAACCCTTCTATTGAGCTACTGAGTGCACAAAAAGATAGCGCTCTTATGGAAGCAAAAGTAAATTCACATGCAATAAAAAGTATCGATATCTTTGGGGAGTTTGAGAGTGAGCCAGAGCAAGATATCTTTAGATTTGGAGTAAATATCCCTCTTGCTATATTTAACGATAACAAAGAAGAGGCAAAATTATCAACTCTTAGAGCCTCAAAGTTTGATAGCTTAAGCAAGAATGAGAAAAATATCACAAGCATGGAGTTAAAAAAACTCTACAAAGAGAGGGATGCTCTGCTTAAGTTAAAGGCGAGTTGCGCAAGAACTCTGCAAACAGAGGTTGAACTTTTGGCAATGTATGAGGATGGATATAAGATTTCAAGTATAAATCTAATCGAACTTCAAGAGATAAAGAACAAAATGTTACAGAGCAAAAGAGCGCTCATAGAGATAGGTACTGCATTAAATAAAAATGCCATAAATACAAACTATATAAAAGGAGTTTACAATGAATAAAATATATCTACTTACACTATTATGCTCCGTATCGCTCTTTGGTATAGAGCTACCTAGCGAAGTTGCACAACTTAGAGTATTTTCTAAAAGTGTAAAACTAAACTCAAAAGTTATTCAGCTCTCAAATGCCCAGCAATCAATCACTTCACTTCTAAGTGGGCATTTAGAGCGTTACTTTGTAGAGCCAAACCAAAAGATAAAAACTGGAGATAAAATTGCACTTATTGAGTCAATAGAGCTCTCAAATATCACATCAAAATATCTCTCACTTAAAAAACAGCTTCTCTCTTTGGATAAAAACCAAAAAGCTAGTAAGTTGCTCTATGAGAAAGGTATGCTCTCTATGCAGGATGCAAACAGACAAACGATAGAGTTTGATATGGTCTCATCGGAGATAGATGGATTGAAATCACAACTAAATACCCTTGGAATAAATCCAAACAAGTTAGTTGAGCCAACGGGAAATTTTATCATCTATGCTCACAGCGCTGGGCGTGTTGCTGCTCTTTTGGAGCCACTGCACAAGGTTATAAAAGAGGATGAACCACTTGTCTCCATAGTAAAAGAACAAGCCTTTTATATAAAGTCGTATCTGCCTCTTGAGTATGCACAAAGTGTAAAAGTTACTCAAAAGATAAGCCTAGAGCATAACAAAAAGATAGTTACAACCCATATAACTCAGATACTTCCCGAGCTAGACGAGCAGAGCCAGAGAGTTATCTTGCTCTCAAGCATTGATGAGATGGTTGACTCTCTGTTTGTTGGAAGTTATCTAGCCTCTACTCTCTATTTTGATGAGGCGAAAAAGTATGTCGGCGTAAAAAAATCAGCTCTATCTTTTTTCAACAATGAGTGGGTTGTATTTATGCATAAAAAAGAAAATGATGCTCATGAAAGTCATGACGAACATAAAGATGAAGATGAGCATGAAGATATTTTTGAAGCTCGTGTTGTAAAAATCATAACTCAAGATGATGAGTATGTAGCCGTAGAGGGCTTAAATGAAGGCGAAGAGTATGTTAGTGACAAAAGCTACTATGCTAAATCTATGATGCTAAAATCATCTCTAGATGAACATGAACACTAGGTGATATAGATGCTAAACAAACTCATTGACATTTCACTTAAATACAGACTTTTAGTCGTTCTCATATTTGTAGCAATTAGCCTATTTGGTTTTAAAGCTTACAAAGAGATTCCAATTGATGCATTTCCAGATATAACTCCTAAGCAGGTTGTTATCTACACAGAGAGTGCTGGAGCATCTGCACAAGATATAGAAAAACTCATAACTTACCCAATAGAATCTGCACTATCTGGCATGGCTGGGGTAAAGATGATAAGTTCAAACTCTTTTTTTGGACTATCGTATGTATCTGTTTTTTTTGAAGATGATTTAGATATATATTTTTTACGTCAGCTTGTAAATGAGAGATTAAGCAGTGTGAATATACCGACTGGCTGGGGTAAACCAGTGATTGGCCCAAACACGACAGGTCTTGGTCAGGTCTTTTGGTACAGATTAAAAGATATGGACAACAAGCTCTCTTTAAAAGAGTTAAGAGAGTTACAAGAGTATGTTGTCTCCCCAATGCTAAAGAGCCTTAGCGGTGTAGAAGAGGTTGTTGGATGGGGCGGTTATCAAAAACAGTACAATGTTTTAGTAGATACAAAAAAGCTCCAAAACGTTGGCATTACCTATGATGATATAGTAAGCACTCTGCAAAAAAGTAATCTCTCAGCTGGTGGACAGTATCTTGAGTTCAACCGTGAGCAGTATCAGATTCGTGGTGCAGGGCTCTACAACACCCTCGATGATATACGAAACAGCGTTATAAAATTTGAATCTGGACAATCCATAACAATACAAGACGTAGCAACAGTGCAAGAGGACTCTGCTCCTAGATTCGGGGCGGTGAGCATTGATGCTAAAGAGGCAGTTATGGGTATGGTTTTACAAAGAAGCGCAACAAATGCCGCAAATGTAGTAAAACTAATCAAAGAGAAGATTCCAACCATAAACTCCGCTCTGCCTCAAGGAGTCACTATCGAGACTATTTATGATAGAACAGAGATAACACACAAAGCATTAAAAACAATGAGTGATGCCCTAATATACGGCATCATACTGGTTGCGCTTATACTATTTTTGTTTCTATTTGAGCTACGTTCGGCATTTATAGTTATCCTATCTCTTCCGCTCTCTTTGTTTATCGCTTTTTTACTTATGCAATACTATGACTTAAGTGCAAATCTTATGAGCCTGAGTGGTCTTGCTATCGCTGTTGGGATGATTGTTGATGGCACTATTGTTATAGTTGAGAACAGTTTTAGAAAGCTTCATGACGAGAGTGATATGCCAAAACTTCAGCTTATATCAGAATCTACAAAAGAGGTTGCAAAACCTGTAACTTTTGCTATTTTGATTATTGCTGCTGTTTTTATTCCTCTTCTTTTACTTGATGGCTTAGCTGGAAAATTATATACACCGATGGCTTTAAACATACTCTTTGTTATGCTTGGCTCATTGATTGTTGCCCTCTTTTTAGTTCCTACTTTAAGTATTTTACTTCTTAAGGCATCAAAAAATAGAGAAAATAGTTTTATGAGAGGCATCAAAAAAGGATACACGCCTCTTTTAGAATTATCTCTAAAACACTCAAAAAAGATGTTTGTTGGAGTATCTGTACTCTTCATCATACTAAGCTATATACTAAGCGCTCAAGGAAGAGAGTTTATGCCTGAGCTAAATGAAGAGTCTATTATGTATAGAGTCATCGCCATTCCAGGAACTGGGCTTGAACAATCCCTCCATAGTGCTAGTGAGATAGAAAAACATATACTAAAAAACTATCCAAATGAAGTAACATCAGTTCTCTCGATGATAGGAAGAAGCGAAAAAGGAGAGACTGCTCAAGCAAACTATATGGAGATATTATTGACTCTAAAAGGCGAGATAAAAGATTTACCAAATCTAACTCTTAAAATGAACAAAGATTTAAAAGAGCATTTTGAGTATCTCCAATTTATACCGACACAGCCAATTGCTATGCGTATAGAAGAGCTTTTAGAGGGAGTAAAAGCTGAGTTAGCCATCAAAATTTATGGGGAAAATCAAAGCATCTTAGAGTCAATCGCGCAAGAGATTCAAAGTAAACTTCAAGGAGTTGATGGACTAAAAGAGATGGAAGTTGAGACTCAACTAGGTCAAGCTCAAATAAAGATAGAACCAAACTATCTCGCTCTTGCACGTTATGGCATAAGTGTAGATGAAGTTATGCGTATAATCAGAAACGGGATAGGTGAAGAGAGCGTAACTGAAATGATTGAGGGTGTTAGACGTTTTGGAATTGTGCCTAAAATAAAAGATGCAAAAAAAGATATAGAGTCTCTAAAAAATATCACTATTCGCTCATCAAACGGTGCGTTGGTAACTCTATCGCAAATATGTGACATAACTATATCTCATGGGGCATCATTTATAAAGCGTGAAAATCTTAGTCGCTACATGGTTGTATCTATGGAAGTTGAGGACAGAGATGTTGCCTCTTTTGTAAAAGAAGCAGATGAGATTTTAAAAAATAGTCTAACCATTCCAAATGGCTATTATACGGCTTGGGCTGGAGATTTTAAAAATATGAAAGAGTCGCAAGAGAAGTTGATGCTAATCATCCCAATAACTCTACTATTGGTAATACTGCTTCTTTATAGTGCCTTTAACTCCATCTCAAAAGCGATGTTAATCCTTTTAAATGTTCCATTTGGATTTATAGGAGGTATTATCGCACTGCTACTGAGCGGGATTTATCTATCAGTATCAGCGATTGTTGGATTTTTGGCAATTTTTGCCATTGCTATTTTAAATGGAATAGTTCTAGTTAGCTTTATCGATGAGCTAAGAGAAAAATTCCCACATGTGGATTTAAAGATAGTTCTAAAAGATGCAACCCTATTGAGACTGCGTCCTGTACTGATGACTGCTTTTACCACACTCTTTGGCATCTTGCCACTGTTATATGCAACTGGTGTAGGAAGCGAGATACAGTATCCACTCGCAGTTGTCATCACTGGAGGAATCATCAGTTCAACACTTCTAACACTGCTTCTATTACCATCCGCATACTTTCTATTTTATCAAAAAAAATAAAGGAGGGCATTTTTGCCTCTCCCTTATTAAAAAATCAATATAATAGATACAATACTTCATCTCAAAAAGAGTACTTTTATCTTTACAATGGGTTACATAAAGTATAGAATTTAGATAGTAAAAGTTTAAAATTTTATTTTTATATATAATAAAATAAAATATGTGTTATAATCAGAACTTAATTTTATCAAGAGAGATGCTTATGAAATATATGTTTACGCTATTCATTTTATCCATTCTTTTGGGCACAACAATGCTTAGTGCTTCAAGTTCAATGGACCTGCGTGAGGCGCTTGAGTTACTAAAATCACAAAATTTAGAGATTAAAAGTGCGCAGTACGATATAGAGAGTGCCATAGAAGAGAGAAAAACAGCTTCAGGAAACCACTTCGGGAAACTTGACTTGATTCAAGATTTTGCACGTTCAAATGACGCTGGAAATGTGTTTGGTTTTAAACTAAGTTCAAGAGAGGCAACTTTTGGAGATTTTGGAGCAGAAGAATTTATGGATGTTTTTACTGCAACAGGTCAAGGAGACTATGTTACTCCTCCACATGGTTTAAACTACCCAGGAACAAGAAACTACTTCCAAAGCAAATTAAAGTATGAGATTCCTATATTTACTGGCTTTAAGATTTCTAGCTATGAGGATATCATGCAGAGCGTTACTAAGATTAGAACGCTAGAAAAAACTCAAATGCTAAATGAAAAAGTGTATGAAACTAGAAAAAGCTTTTATGATATGGCTCTTCTTGAGGACTCTATCTCTAACTTAAATGTTATTTTAAAAAACATAGATACACTTGAAGCTATGACAAAAGAGATGATAGATGTTGGTTATGCAAAAAAAGTTGATTTGCTTGAAGTAACAGCAAAAAAGGGAAATGTTGAGCGTCTAATCTCACAAATGGAGTCAAACAAAGAGCTTTTGTACCACTACATAAGTTTTCTTCTAAACCAAAAAGTGACATCTATAAAAACTCCATCACTTGAGATTATGATGCCAACCGTTACAAATGATGAGATACTTAAAAATAACATAGATATTCAAAAAGCAAACAGTGGACTTGCTCTTAAAAAAAGTATGGTTGATGTAGCAGAGTCTTCATATTACCCAATGGTTGGTGCTTTTGCAGAGGTCGCAACTGCTGATGATAAATTTTTAAATGATGCGAGTGACCATAAATCTTACACAATAGGTGCTAGAGCTACGCTAAATATATTTAATGGTGGCATAGATAGCGCAAATGTTGAAAAATCAAGAGTTGAGTATCTAAAAACACAAACTCAAGTAGCCCTCGCAAAAAGCGGAATTGAGCTTCAAACACAAAAGATAAGAACTGAGATAGAGAGTTTAAACAAAGATATAGAGTCACTAAAAAAAGAGCTTCTTTTAGCTGATGAGATTTACAACAATTATGAGGCGAGATATAGAGAAAAACTCTCTTCAATGAGCGATGTAATCATCAAACAATCTGAGCAGATTCAAAAGATACTGCAACTACAACAGACTCTAAACAAGCGAAACGAGAGAATTTTCGCACTTGAAAAATTAGCAAACGGAGAAGAAAAATGAGAAAAATAGCAATACTTTTGGCAATGCTAAGCGCCATATTATCGGCAGAGGCGATAACACTATCTGGCACAGTTATAAGTGACAACAGAAAGATGATAACAAGCCGTTTTATGGGCTTTGTAACAGATGTTAAAGTATCAGAGGGTGATAGTGTAAAAAAAGGGGCTCTTTTATATACGATTGACTCAAAAGAGATAGATTCTGCTCTTATTCAAGTTGAACTTGGTATATCTCAAGCGCAACTTAGCCTTCAAATGTATCAGAACCAATATACAAACGTAAAATTGAATCTTGATAGACACAGAAGACTTCTTGAAAAAGATATGGTTTCAAAGTTTGAAGTTGAAAATTTAGCTCTTGCAGAAGAGAATCTTGCAAACATGATAATTATTGCTAAAAAACAGGTTATTCAAGCAGAAGCACAATTAGCAGAAGTTAAAAATCAGTATCGCTACTTAAACATAACAGCGCCAAATGATGGTGTAATTGTCTCTAAAAATATAAAAGTCGGGGAGATGGCAATGCCAGGAATGCCAGCTTTAGAGTTATCTGATTTAAGTGATTTGAAAATATCGGCTGAAATATCAGAGGATAATTTAAAACTTATAAAAGAGGGAAAAAAAGTAGTCGTAAATATAGCGTCTCAAAATATCCAAACCGTTGGTATAGTAAGCGCAATCATACCTAGTTCAAATCCTATGACACACTCATTTAAGATAAAAATATCATTTAAAAATGTCTACAACTCTATCTATCCAGGTATGTATGCAACTGTGGTAATTGAGTAGGCTCTGATGATGATTCACTATAAACCAACAGATATCGCTGGTAAATTGGCATCTGGCTTTTTACGAAATCCGCTTACTATTGTTCTTGGTATATTTTTACTATCAATTGGCTACTTAGCCCTAAATATAATGCCTAGAGAAGAGAATCCTCAAATGGTTGTAAGTGGCTCAACTGTTATAGTTGCTCTTCCTGGGGCTAGTGCCGCTGAGATTGAAAAAGCCATCGTAAAACCATTAGAGAGAAAGCTCAAAGAGGTAAAAGGTGTAGAAAATATCTCTTCAATGGCGATGGACAATGTCGGTGTTGTAAATGCTGCATTTTTTATTGGGGAAGAGAAAGAGAACTCCAACCTAAAAATCTATGACAAAATTATGCAAAACTCTAACATGTTCCCAAAAGGTGCGATGAATCCAATCATAAAACCTCTTGATATTGATGTAGATATTCCAGTAATCTCTGTTGCTTTTTATTCAAAAGACGCAAACATGAGCAAAACTGAACTTTACGAAAGAGTTAAAAATATACAGCACCATATAAATGGACTAAGCAACGTTGCAGTTACGGAGCTAAAAGGTGGAAACAGACACCAGTTTAATGTTGAAGTAGATTTAAATAAGCTCTCTGGCTATAACATCTCTATGGGTCAAATTGTTCAAGGTGTCCAATCCTTGTCATACAGTGTTCCAGCTGTAAAAAACAGAACAAAAGAGAATGAGATAGTTATGCTTGGTGTAAAAAATGCTCTTGAGAGTGCTGATGATATCGGAAATATTATTATCGCCCAATATATGGGTTCACCAATCTATCTAAAACAGGTAGCAAAAGTGAGCGCATCTTATGATATTCAAAACTTTAAATCAGCAACTATTAGTAAAAAAAATGAAAATGGAGTCTTCTCAGAACTTCAAAATCAAGTAACACTTACAGTCTCTAAGCTTCAAGGCACAAATGCAGTTGTTATTGCGGATGCAGTTAAGAGTGATTTAGAGACATACAAAGAGTATTTAAACAACAACAATATAGGCTATGTAATCACAAGAAACGATGGTGAGAGAGCAAATGAAGCAGTAAATGAGCTTGTATTTCACCTTCTTTTATCAATCGTAATTATCGCTATTTTATTAATCATAGTTCTTGGATGGAGAGAGTCTCTAATCGTTACATTTACAGTTCCTGCAATCTTAGCAATTACACTTTTTGTAGCATATCTAACAGGACAAACCATAAATCGTATAACACTCTTTGCCTTCTTGCTCTCTCTTGGACTTTTAGTTGATGCTGCTATTATCGTAATTGAAAATATTCACCGTCACTACCACTCAAGAGAGTCTGCAAACAAAAGTGTTGATGATATTATGGTTGAAGCAACAGATGAGATTGGACCACCGACAAACATAGCAACTTTAGCGATTATTATGACGATGGTTCCTATGGCGTTTGTTGGGCAGATGATGGGACAGTTTATGAAACCAATTCCTGCAAACGTTCCAGTTGCTCTTGTGGCTTCACTTTTTGTAGCATATATCTTTACTCCATATCTAGCAGCTAGAATGTTAAAAAAACCAGAGTTTCATAGCGAGGAGAAACATTAATGTTTAAAAAATTTCAAGACACCGTATTTGAGGGTATTCAAAATCCTAAAAAGAGGAACTTTATTCTTATAGCTACATTTATAGCATTTGTCTTATCTGTACTTATGATAGCTCCTAGTAAAATGGTTTTGGCAAAGATGCTCCCTGGAAAAAATAATGATACATTTACTATTTATGCAACCCTTGCAGAGGGAAGCTCTATCGAGCAGACAAACAGAGTAAGCGAGTGTGTAGCAAAATATCTAAAAAATGAGAAAGAGATAACTGACTTTGAGATATTTTTAGGGATGGGTGCTCCTCTTGATTTTGCTGGACTTATCAAAGGCTCACACTTTAAAAATAGTGAAAATGTCTCAGAAATAGTTGTAAACCTTACAAAAAAACACCATAGAGATGAGCCTTCATACTTTATGGTTCAACGCATCAGACCAGAAATTCAAAATAACTGTACAAAACTATATGAAAATACAACCATAACATTTGTAGAGCCACCTGCGGGGCCTCCTGTTTTAGCAGCAATTGTTGCAGAAGTTTATGGTCAAGATTCAGATGGTATCCGTACTCTATCTAACAGAGTTAAAGATGTATTTGAAAAAACAGATGGTTTAGTTGATGTAGAAGTTATGCAAGATGAGATATATGACACTTTTGAAGTAGAAGTTGATAGCACAAAGGTATCTCTCTCTGGAGTGAATATAAAGCAGTTAAACGATGTTTTATATCTTGCATTTGAGGGTATGCAGATAGCTGTTAAAAACTCATCTATGATAAATGATCAGATTCCAATCTATCTCTCACTAAGCAAAGAGTCAAAAAAATTCTCATCAAAAGATATAAATGATATAAAAGCAAAACTATCATCTTTAAAACTTATGAACCAGATGGGAATGATGACGCCGCTAACTGAGCTCGTAACCATAGTACCAAAAAAATCAAACCCTATGATAATGAGCAAAAATCTTCATAAAATGACAAATGTAATGGCTGAGACAGATATGGTTTCACAAGTCTATCCTCTTATGGAAGCAAGAAACACTATCTTAGAGACCTTTAGTGACAAATACGATATAGAAAAAATTGGATTATTTAACCTAAGATTAGTAGATAAAACTTCTAAAGATGTTTATGAGCTAATTTGGGATGGAGAGATGGAAGTAACACTTGATACTTTTGTTGAACTAGGCGCTGCCTTTATCGCAGCACTTGTACTTATATTTTTACTAATGGTAATCTACTATAAAAGCTATACCCTTAGCGGTATCATTTTATTAGGCTCATTTTTATCAATAATTGGAGTAATCGTTGGACACTATATTATGGATATATTTACAGCAGATACATTCTTTTTAACTGCTACGTCACTAATTGGCTTTATCGCACTTATAGGGATAAGCTCTAGAAACTCTCTACTTCTTATAGATTTTACTGCTTCACTGATGAGAGATAGTAAAATGGGCAAAGCAGAAGCTATCGCATACGCAAGTGCAACACGTGCCAAACCTATCTTTCTAACTGCAGCAGCAATTATACTTGCTTCAACGCTTCTAGCAGGAGACGCTGTATTTGGAGGCCTTGGTGTAGCTTTGATCTTTGGAACAATAGCAGCCGTTGTTGCATCTTTGATTATAGTGCCAATACTTCTTTATAAATCTGATTTAAATAAACATTTTAATTTGGATGAAGAGTAGATATTTCTTGCATGTAAAAATTACATGTAAGAACTTTTCTAAAAGATGTGTGAGCTTTATGGGGGTGGGTTTAGGGAAATCTTTGTCCCTGCCAACTATATGGGATTTACTCATATAGTTGTTTAAGTATAACCTATAACCTTGCGTATTGAACGCTTGAACAAGCATCTATTTTTAATAACTCATCTAGTGTAGCATCGCTTATAACATTATCAACCAAGATAACAGCTAAGGCTTGTTTCTTATCATTTCTAGCAAGTGAGAAATCTGCTATATTTACATTGTGTTTTGCTAAAGTTGAACCAATATTTCCAATAACTCCAGGAACATCTTGATTTTTAAGAATAATCATATCGCCCTTAAGAGCAACTTCTATATCAAAACCATCTATTGAGACAATTCTAAATATATTATCATCAAAGATAGTAGCACTAATAGTAGTCGTTCCACCCTCAGCAGTAGTTAACTTAATAGTAATGAGATTTTTATAAACAGTTGACTCAAGAAGTGCTTCAAACTCTATCTTTATACCCTTCTCTTTTGCCACAAAATCAGCGTTTACATAGTTGATAGTATCATCACTAATTTGGCTCATAGCCCCAACTGCAACAAAAGTTGCAAGAGAGTCAACATACTTTGCTATATCGCCATGCCCACTTACTTTAATTGCTACAATTTGAGATTGATTTAACTGAGATTCTAAGAAGCCAATTTTTTGCCCCATCTCTAAGAATGGTTTTACAAATGGTGGTATTTTACTCTCATCAATTGGAAGATTCATTGCATGAGCATAAGAAATTCCTTTTGCAGCTGCAATAGCATTCTCAGCAGCTTGTACACCGATGTTATATTGTGACTCATAAGTATTTGCACCTAAGTGAGGAGAAACAGTCACATTATCAAGATCAAGCAGAGGGTGATTTGTTGCAGGTTCTTTCATAAATACATCAATACCAGCAAAACGGATTTTACCATTTGTCAGACCAGTGTATAGTGCTTCTTCATTATAAAGACCACCTCTAGCGCAGTTAATTAAAACCACACCATCTTTCATTTTAGCTATCTCTGCACTATTTATCATATCTACAGTCTCTTTATTTTTAGGAGTGTGAATAGTGATAATGTCACAAGATAAAATATCTTCAAAATTTTTAGTATAAACCATATCTAAATCAGTTACTTTTGAAGGGTTGATATATGGGTCATAAGCAACTATATCCATCTCAAAAGCCTGAGCTCTTTTTGCAACACGTGAGCCAATGTTTCCAAAACCAATAACACCTAGTTTCTTTCCTTTTAGCTCATACCCGTACCACTTCTCTCTTTTCCAAACTCTATCAAGTTTTAAGTGATTATGAGAATATGGGAACATTCTCATACAAGAGAGCATGTGCGCCATAGTAAGTTCAACTGCAGCAATTGTGTTTGCTGTTGGAACGTTCATAACTATAATTCCTTCTTTAGAACATCCAGCTATATCAACGTTATCAACGCCAACACCCGCACGAACAATTGCTTTCATGTTTTTTGCATGAGCTATAAACTTATCATCAACATCAGTTGAACTTCTTGTTATTGCAACGTCTGCTTGTTCAATAATTGTTAAAAGCTTCTCTTTGTCTTCATCTGCCGCCATGATAAAATTTATATTTTTATCATTTCGCAGCATCTCCAATCCTGCTTCATGTATATGATCACAAACTACTATTGTATGTTTTTGCATTATGTATCCTCTTTGTATAGCCCAACATAGGCTGAAATTTGATAATTTTTTAACACTTCAACTAGAGAATTTAACTTATCTCTATCTTTTGAGTAAATGAGCAACTCCGCACCATTCTTATCTTTTTTGAGATAATACTCCAATTTATGATGTTTTAGCTCCTCTTTTAAACAGAAGAGTTGATACGGATCTAATTCTGGCGCGGAGAGTTTGTATATTGGTTTTGGTGCTATTTTCTCATTTAAATCAACTTTTATTAAAACTTCATTTACTGGATAAAAATATCCTGATTTTTCTGCCTTATAAAAATGATTCAGCCACATTTGCTGTGGTTTATCTACAACAATTTCCTTCTTGTGCTCTAAAGGAGCCAATTCAATATGGGCTTCACTTGAGTTGATTGAAATAAGAAAAAAAACAATAAAAATAGCCACCCCAACTGCTATGAGAGGAGTAAGCCATCTTAAAATTTTTCGCACTATCTTTACTTGAATTTATCTTTAATCAAATCACCCAAAGAGTGCGACTCATCATCGTTAATTTCATCTAGCATTGCTTGGTTTTTTATGTAATCTAATTTTTTAACAGATAAGCGAATACGGTCACGACGTGTATCAATTACTGCAATTGCAGCTTCTATTTGTTGTCCAACAACTAAATCACTTTTTTCCAATGGAGATAAATCCTCATCACGAATTAGTGCATCAACGCCATCTTCTAGTGAAACGAAAACACCAAAATCTTTAATATCACGGATAGTACCAACTACAATACTATTCATTTTATGGCTTTTAGCAAATGAATCAATTGGGCTCTCTAGTAAAGCTTTTCTATTTAGTGAAATTTTTTGATCTTCAGGATTGATTTTAGCAATTTTCACTTCAACTTCATCACCTGTTTTTAAAACGTCTTTACATTTTACGTTTTTATCCCAAGAGATATCTTGATTATGAAGAAGTCCTTCAATACCATCGATACGAACGAACGCACCAAAATCTGTAAGAGAAGTAACAGTTCCAGTAATTACATCACCTTCGTTATGTTTTTTCATAAATTCATCGAAAGGCTTAGCAAGAAGTCTTTTTAATGAAACACGTAACTTATGTGTCTTAGGATTTATTTCAATTACTTCAACATCAATTTCTTGACCAACTGTTAAATAATCATTAGGATTTTTAACGTTTTTGTCCCATGATATTTCTGAGATATGTAAGAAACCTTCAATATCATTTCCTAAATCAACGAAAACACCGTAAGCTTCGATATTTGAAACAGTTACAGTAATTGTATCGCCTTCATCTAGTTCACTCTCAACTTCAGCCCATGGATCAGATTGAACTGCTTTGATTGATAAAGAAAGATGTCTTTTATCTTTATCATAAGAGATAGCTTTTACCATTACAGCATCGCCCTCTTTATAAAGTTTTGAAGGATTAACAGGACCTTTGTAGCTTATTTCATTATAATGAACTAAACCATCAACACCACCAACATCTACAAACATACCATAGCTAGTAATCTTTTTGATAGTTCCCTCGATAGTTGTGTCATCTTCCATCAACTTATCAATAATCTCTTTTTTCTTTTTACGCTCATCATTAAATAGCTTACGGCGAGATACAACAATTGAGTTTTGCTCTTCATCTATTTTTACAACTTGAGCTTTAATTTTACGACCAACAACTTCATCAGTGTCTTTAAAAGCCGCAAGTGAGCGAGGCATAAAGAATGTTACATCATCAGCTTCAACAACATATCCACCACGATTTTTCTTAGTAATTAAACCATCAATAACAATATCTTCAAAGTTTTCTTTATGTTTATCGATAAAATCGATAGTTTTTTGTTGTTCTAAAACTTTTTTATATGATATTTTTGGACGCTCATTATAGTATCCAGTAACCATTACTTTGATTTTATCGCCAACATTAAACTTCAATACACCATTTTCACTGATTTCGTCTAAACTAAGAATACCCTCTAGCTTATCTCCAACACCTACTAATGCTCTATTTTCATCCGCTTGAATTTCAACAACTTCGCCTTCTACTATGCGACTTGTCTCTTGCTGCTTTTCACTTGCAGCAAACATCTCTGCAAAATTTTCTTCTTCTTCAAATGATTCGTTATCGAACGCCATTACCTATCCTCTGTTACATAAAAATTTCGTGAGTATATCTAATTATTAATAATACTTTTATTAATTATTTAAAAAAGGCTTGAAAATTGGGGGAAATATTATGGATAAATTATCTAAAAAAATATTTCAAAACAGCAACTAAATGCTATTTTGAATAGAGTTTACCACGTTTTGAATAATCCAATCAGGAGTAGAAGCTCCAGCACTGATTCCACAAAACTCTTTACCATTAAACCATGAAAAATCTAAATCATTTTCATCCTCTATATGATAACTATCTTTGCAATTATCTTGTGAAATACTAAATAGCTGCTTTGTATTTGATGAGTTTTTTCCACCAATTATTATCATAACATCTGCTTTTTTTGAAATCTTTCTAACAGCTTCTTGATTCTCAAAAGTTGCGTTACATATAGTGTTAAAAACCCTAACCTCTTTATATCTTGGAATTAGATAGTTTGCTACTTCCATATAGTCTTCAACTTTTCTAGTTGTTTGAGCTACAAGAGCAATTCTATCTTTTAGTTTTAAATCTTCTAGTTCGCTTGGAGAAGTAACGACAATCGCGCCGTAAGTTGCATAGCTTTTTACACCTTTTATCTCAGGATGTGCATCATCACCAAAAATAATAATCTCATATCCTTGCTCACTCATCTCTTGGCAAATTTGCTGAGGCTTTGTAACGTAAGGACAAGTAGCATCGACTACATCAACATTGTTTGCCCTTAGCTCTGCTAACTCTTCTTTTGGTATTCCGTGAGTTCTAATAACTGCTTTATCGCCAGAAGCAAAGCTCTTATGGTCATCAGTCAAACCAACTTTAAAGTCTTTTTCAAGTCTTTGTATCTCTTTTGAATTGTGAATCAAAGGGCCATATGTTGAAGAGTTTTTATTCTCTTCAGCAATCTTTATAGCTCTTTTTACGCCAAAACAAAAACCGTAACTCTCCGCTAATTCTATTTTCATTATTTTATGTCTCCTTTTACAAAGAAGTGAATTCTACTTTGGTTATTTTTTGTAAAAGTTCAAAAAAGTTTGGAAATGATGTATTTATACAATCTATATCTTCAACTTCCATTGAACATTTAAGCCCTGCTATTATAAAACTCATAGCAATTCTATGGTCTCCATGACTATCTATTTTAGCTTCTTTAAGAGTTCCACCTTTGACGCTATATCCATCATGGACTTCATCTACTTCTATCCCACAAGCTATAAGACCATTTACAACAGTTGATATTCTGTCACTCTCTTTAACTCTGAGCTCCTCTGCATTTTTTACAATACTTACACCCTCAGCACATGCAAAAGCTATCGATAAAGCAGGTAGTTCATCTATAAGCCATGAGATATTATCTTCAACTATTATTGCTTTTAAGGGTGCATACTTGACATATATATTTCCTATTGGTTCGTACTTATTTTCTGTTGTCTCATATCTTATATCTGCACCCATTCTTTCTAACGCTTTAAATGCCTCTATGCGGGTTGGATTTAGAGTTACACCCTCGAGTACAACATCAGAATCAGGAGTAATAGCAGCAGCAACTGCAAAGAAAAATGCACTTGAAGGATCGGAAGGAACTCTAATTTTCAATGGCGAGAGAAGTTTCTTCATAGGTTTTATCTTAGTCACTAAACCATTCACTTCAATCTCTGCGCCCATGCCTTTTAACATTCTCTCTGTATGGTCACGGCTTAGTTCTGGCTCCGAGTAACTACACTCTCCATCAGCTCTAAGAGCAGCTAATATCATCGCGCTTTTAACTTGTGCAGATGCTATTTTACTTTCGTAATTAAATGCAGTGAGTGATGCACCTCTAATGCTCAGTGGTGCTAAATCTCCGTTATTTCTGCCATCAAGTTTTGCTCCAATATCACGAAGTGGAGCAGTAACTCTCTTCATTGGGCGACGGCGAAGATACTCATCGCCACTTAATACAAAATGACCATCAGCAGAGCTTAAAAGACCACAAAACAGTCTCATACCTGTTCCAGAATTTCCACAGTCTAAAACTTCACTACTCTCTTTTATACCATCAGAACTTATCTTGATTATGTTTCCATCATCTTCAATCATCGCGCCTAAATTTTTTACAATTTGCAAAGAGTTCATCGTATCTTCAGCTCTTAAAAAGTTTGTTATCTCGCTTGTTCCATCTGCTAACATAGCAAACATAGCGCATCTGTGTGATATAGATTTATCTGGTGCTATCTGGCTGGTTTTAAAAGAAAACGACTCCGCCTTATTAACTTTTACGCTATTCATCTAATTGTAATTCCAAGATCAGTTTTTAATGCTTCTAAAATGGTGCTCATTGTATTTGTAATCTCTTCTTCTTCTAATGTTTTATCAAATGATTGAAGCACAAAACGGATAGAGAGACTCATATTTTCACCAAGCGATTCATCGCTATATTTATCAACAATATAAAAGCGAATAAGCTCTTTTGTTGCAGATGCATTAATTATATTTTTTACTTTTTCATACGCCATATCTTTAGGCATAACAATGCTTAAATCTCTAAAAGAAGCTTGATATTTAGAAGATTGCTTTGCTGTTTTTAACTCACATGGGAGCTTGTTAAAATCTAACTCACACATGTAAGTAATATCCAAATCATAACTCTCTTGTACATTTGGATGAAGACGGAAAATCTCCCCTACACTTTCATTGGCAACAAATATTTCAGCGCATTGGTATGGATGAGAGAGGGTATGTTTAGTTTTATATTCGCGAAGCTCAAACTCTCCAATAACATTAGAAATTTTTTGTGCAAAAAGTGCAAAATCAACTTTTGAAGGTTTTCCAGAATTTGACAAACTCTCAGCCTCTTTATCTCCACAAAATATAAATGCCATCTTTAAAGACTCTTCTCTTTGAGAGTCAAAAACAGAACCAACTTCAAAAAGTTTAACAGAAGCATATCCATTTTTACTATTATTTGATGCTGCTCTAAGTAGCCCACAAAGAAGTGTAGTTCTAAGCGTATCTAACGTATTTACAATAGGATTTAGTAACTCTTTATTTTCAACAATAGTCTCAAATCCGTACTCTTGTAAAATCTTTTTTTCATCAAAAACAAAATGAACAGATTCAAAAAAACCGCTAAATGCAGCTTTATGTCTATATGTCACTCTTTTTTTATAATTAAAATAGTCATCATTAAAGCTATTTGCTTCAGTAAATGTAAATGGTTTTGAGGGGATATTATCGATTCCAACAAGGCGAACAATCTCTTCTACAATATCTTGCTTATTTACTATATCATGTCTAAATCTTGGTACTAAAATAACAAAACTATCAGCAGAAGATTTTGTTGTATCAAAACCTAGATTTTTAAGTATTTTTGTAATCTTAACTTTATCAATATTTGCACCGATTATCTCATCAATCTCTTTTTTACTAAGACTAATAATTTTATCCTCATGTGATTCATCAATTTCAATAGTACCACCATAAACAGATGATTCTGAGTTGGTCTCAATAACACTGATACAATAATCTAAACCTTGATTTAAGTCTGGTTCACTTCCTCTTGATGCTCTGTAGTAACTAAGCCCTGTAGGAATTTTATTCTCTTGCATTTTTTTAGAAATAATATCTGGTGGAATATAAGTTGCCTCAATCAGGACTACGCCATTGCTATGAGCAACTTTAAAGGACTCCTCTTGCATAACTCCAACTACTGAAACTTTTTTATCTTTTGACATAATAGAAGCAAAACCATTTTTGTCTTTGCTTAGAGATATTTTTGCAATTGGTTCATCTTTTACACAAAAAAGAGCATAATCATACGCTCTTAGTATAACTCCGCTGCTATGCGTTGCATAAAGCATCAATGACTCAACGTCAGACTCTTTTTTGTCATCTACTTGAGACAATCTAAGTTTTACTATAAAAGGGAGTGTGAGATTTTTAAAGTCAACAGCTTTATATCTGATATTTACATCTAAATTATTTTCATGAGAGAGTGATAAAATACGCCCTATTCCGACTCTTTTATCTTCATCTTCTTGAACTTTTCTCTCTCTGAGTGGTTTGTCAAAAGCCGCACTTAAATCTCTTGCTACTCCTCTAATACTTAAACAATCGCCTCTATTTGCAGTGAGCTCAATCTCTATAACATCATCTCTAAATATAGCGTTTTGTGAGACCTCTTGACCTATTTCATATTTTCCAATACTACTATCGAGTTCAATAATTCCTTCACTAACATCGCCAAGACCTATCTCCCTTGCAGAACAAATCATCCCTTCAGACTCTATACCACGAAGTGTCACTGGTTTAATAAGCGTACCATCTGGCATAACTGCTCCAATAGTTGCAACTACTACATCAAGACCAGCTTTTACATTTGAAGCGCCACAAACAATCTGACGTATACTTGATCCAATATCTACTTTACAGATATTTAGTTTATCTGCATCTGGGTGCTTTTTACACTCTAAGACTCTTCCAAATACAATTTTTTCTGGCACTTTATATGTGACAATACTATCTACTTCCAAGCCAATAGAGTTTAATGTCTTTAGTAATTTATCCGTGGATATTGAACTTATATCTATCCACTCATTTAACCAACTTCTTGTAACTATCATCTAAACTGCTCCAGCAACTTTATGTCTCCCTCGAAAAGTGAACGAAGGTCTCCTATCTGATGAATAAGCATCGCAAATCGTTCAACTCCAAGGCCAAAAGCATATCCACTAACATTTTGATACTTTACAGCTTCAAAAACATTTGGGTCAACTATACCGCAGCCCAAAACTTCAAGCCAGCCTGTTCTAGAGCAAACTCTACAACCACTTCCTTTACAAAAAACGCACGAGATATCAACTTCAGCAGAAGGTTCTGTAAAAGGAAAAAAACTAGGACGGAAACGAACTTCCACATCACCAAACATATATTTTAAAAAATCTTCTAAAATAAACTTTAAATTTGCAAAAGATACAGTGCCCTCTTTGTCTACCAATAACCCCTCAACCTGATGGAACATAGGAGTATGCGTAATATCATAATCTCTTCTAAAAACAGCACCTGGAGCTATCATACGAATCGGCGGTTTATTGCTCATCATAGTTCTTATCTGTACAGGAGAAGTGTGAGTACGAAGAAGCATCTCATCTTTAAAATAGAATGTATCTTGCATATCGCGAGCTGGATGATACTTTGGTAAGTTTAATGCCTCAAAATTATTAAAATCATCTTCAACCATTGTGCCAGTTTTAACCGCAAAATTCATAGAGGAGAAGTACTCTACAATTCTGTCCATCGTCTCCATAACTGGATGAAGCGCTCCTGATTCTGAAGATGAGCTAAACATACTTACATCTATCGCATCAGCCTTCATATGTTCTTGAAGTTCTAAAGTTTGAAGAACTATTTTTCTCTGCACAAGCTCATTCATTAAAGCATTTTTATTTATATTTAACTCTTGTGCAATTTTTGATTTCTCTTCATCCGATGCCTCTTTCATCTTAGCAAACTCTGCTGCTAAAACCCCTTTTTTACCAAATAGAGATATTCGGATTTCTTCAATTTTTTCGACACTTTGTGCCTCTTTTATTGCATCATACCAATGTTTCAATCAATTCACCCATATTGGAGGAAAAACCTCTTAAATTTTAAAATGGATTATAGTCAAATATAATTTATATATAGCTTCATTTGTCAATTTGTATGTTACAATAAATAAAAAAAAGGGCTAAAATGTGTATATTTTGCAAAATAATAAATAATGAAATTCCATCAAATATAGTCTTAGAAAACAGAGATTTTATAGCTTTTCACGATATAAATCCAAAAGCTCCTGTTCACATATTGGCAATACCAAAAATACATGTTGAGAGTTTTAATGAAGTAACTCCTGATACTATGAAAAAAATGACTACATTCATACAAGATGTTGCTAAAGAAGTTGGCGTTGACAAAAGTGGCTATAGAGTTATAACAAACGTAGGAGAAGATGGAGCTCAAGAGGTTAAACATCTTCACTTCCATCTTCTTGGAGGAGCAAAACTCGCTTGGTCACATCTAAGCGATGCAAATCCAAAAAGTATGATTTAGCTATTTATGATGGGCAACTCTCTATAGTGCCCATATCTATCTTGCTTCCACCGCCAGATATCATCTTCTCGTTTTCTCTTATCTTTACGCCGTTATGTGTAATTGAGTAAGAGATAATAACGCTATCTCTTATCGTGTTAATAGTTGAGCAGTAAGTCTCTAATGACGCCATAACATAACGAGCGGCCGAAGTGTCATCAGCATCAGAATCAAAACTATAATCAAGATAAAGAGTATTAAATTTTTTTGGAAAATCATCATTTCTGATAGCTTCACCATCTATTACTAAATTTGAAACTGTTTTGCCTTGGTTTTTTGGCAATAAAACAATATCAGTAGCACTACACGAGATAATACCTGATAAAAAATACTCTATTGGACTTATCTCTGGACAGTTAATAATAAAACTGCCCTTCTCAGTTTTTGCCTCAAATTTCATCTCATTTAAGTGTGATACGCTAACTTTCATCTATTGTCCTATTAAGAAATTTTTAAAATATTCTAGTTGCTCTTTAGTTCTTTGAGTAGAAGTTCCACCAGCTGAAGTTCTAGCATTCATAGAATTTTCTATAGATAAAAACGCTAAAACATCTTCACTTATTCTCTCATCAATCTCTTTAAGATACTTAAACTCTATATCACTTAAATCAATTTTCAGCTCTTCGCTCTTAGCAACTGCTTTTCCTGTAATAAAATGTGCTTCTCTAAAAGGAATATCACATTTTTGAACTAGATAATCAGCCAAATCAGTAGCGCTTAAATGTCCTATTTTACAAGCACTTTTCATATTTTGTGGCTTAATCTGCATAGTTTTCATAGCTTCTTTTAAAATCTCTAATGAGATTTCAGCAGTTTCTACAGCATCAAAAACACCCTCTTTGTCTTCTTGAGTATCTTTGTTATACGCCAAAGGAAGCCCTTTCATAACAGTTAAAAGACCCATTAAAGAGCCATAAACTCTACCTGTTTTACCACGAAGAAGCTCTGGTACATCTGGGTTTTTCTTTTGTGGCATAATTGATGAGCCTGTTGAGTACTCATCGCTAAGCTCAACAAATCTAAACTCATAACTAGACCACATAACAAGCTCTTCACTAAGACGAGATATATGCATCATCATAGTTGAGATATTAAATAAAATTTCCAGTGCAAAATCTCTATCACTTACGGTGTCTAAACAGTTTATACTTGCACTCTCAAAGCCTAAAAGTTCTGCTGTCATATCTCTATCTATCTTGTGTGGAGTTCCAGCAAGAGCTGCGCATCCAAGCGGAGATATATTATTTCTTACATATGAGCTCTCAAATCTCTCTATATCACGCTTGAACATTGAAAGATATGCACCTAGATGAAAAGCAAAGTTTATTGGCTGTGCATGTTGAAGATGCGTCATACCTGGTAAAAGAGTCTGGGTATGTTTTGATGCTATCTCTAAAATCTCATTCATGAGAAGTTTAAGAGCTTCAACTATCTCTAGATTTTTACGAAGAACATAGCGGCGAAAATCTACTGCTACTTGATCATTTCTACTTCTTGCAGTATGAAGTTTTTTTCCAGCATCACCGATAATGGCAGTAAGACGCTTCTCAATCCCCATGTGAAGATCTTCATCAGATATCTTCCACTCAAATACTCCAGATTCTATCTCATCTTTTACTTGTGAGAGTCCTTTACTTATTTGAGATAATTCATCTGCTGTTAATATGCCCTGTTTTGTTAGCATTGTAGCGTGTGCTAAAGAGCCTTCAATATCTTCACGATAAAGTTTTCTATCAAACATTATAGATGCGTTAAACTGATCCAAAAGGCTTGAAGCACTTGCAGAAAAACGACCTGACCACATTTTGTCCATAATTTCTCCAATATTAAAAAGTTCGGTATTTTAGCTAAATTAAGTGATTTTACAAAATAGAGAAGAGGCGTTAAGATAGAAAATATCTATCTTAATAAATATAGTAGTTTAGTTTAATTACAAGCAGGAACATTTCCACTATCAGCAGCGTATTCAAATAAAAAGTCTTTTAAGTGTTTTGAATTTTTAGTAAAACCTCTGCTTTCAAAATACTCATGTGAATCTTCAGCATCTTCATTTTTGCTTTGCATATGAACTTCTGCCAACTTCTCACCCTTGTTTTTCATGAAAACATTCCACTCTCTTTTTTTCTTTGTTGAGACAAAAACTTGTCCAGATTTATGACACTTTACGCACTTTTTTACAAACTCTCTTTGGCCTTTGTAAACAGCGGCGTCAAGAGCAATTGACGTGAAAATTGATATAGACAAAACAGAAATTAAAAACTTATTCATATGCTAAACCCCTATAATAATTGCTTATATTACATTACAATTTATTATATGAACCTTATAGAGAAGGCAAAAGACAATAAATCACGATAATTGAAACTTTTCATACAATTTTTCACTTAAATCCCACACACCCTTGAGTTTAAGAGACTCCACAACACTCTGTGTACAGTCAACATCATCAGGCCATCTTCGCTCAAAACCATCTAAAGCATTTTTATTTGTCCCATCAATTGCAACCATTAATCCAGAGATGTATATATCTCTAAGTGCGTCCATATTATTTGTAACTCTCCACACAAGCATATAAGAGTTAAATATATCATTTTTATGAGCATCTACAAAAACTACAACTCTTAAATGCATACTCAAAGGTATAAGTGCCTCAAAATAATTTTTTACATTTTTTGTTTTGTCAACAGATATAACAGTGATTGGATTTTTTGTTCTTCTCATAAACTGATGTAAATTTATAGTATCTGGTATAAGTTCTTTAACTTTAACTAAAAGCTCTTCGTCGCCTAAAAGCATTGGAGCTTCTACTTTATTAGCCGATGTTGCATCAATACCTAGCTTTCCACCTACTAGTGCTTCATCAGACGAGTGATCAAGTGCATCTAAAATGCCCTCTGAAATAAAGAGAGATTTTGGAGTAAACCTATCTAAAATATATGCACTTATCACTTCATAGCTATCTAATTTTGGAGCTTTTTCATCTAAAAAAATTGCATGTTTAACAAAACTCATCTGCCCAGCACCCCAAAAAGCGTGCATAAACTGTTTTGCATGTCCTTTGTAATGAGGTTGCATTTTTGCAAGTATTAAGTTATGAAAACCACCATTCTCTGGCATATGATAATCAAGTAAATCAGGAGCTGTTGTTTTTAACAGAGGAAAAAATATCTTTCCAGTAGCCCAACCCATATACTTGTCTTCAAGAGGTGGCTTTCCTACAACTGTAGCCAAATATGTAGGCTTTTTATTTGTAGTAATTGCACTGACTTCTAAGACTGGATATGGTTCTTCTAAAGTGTAATACCCAGTATGATCGCCAAAAGGACCCTCTATTTTCATCTCATTTGTATCTACCCAACCCTCTATAACGTAGTCAACATCATGTGGGATATAGAGTGGATTTGTTAAAGATTTCACAAGTTTTGCACTCTCTTTTTTTATAAGTCCATACATAAGTAACTCATTTACACCATAAGGCAATGGAGCAGTTGCACACCAAGTATAGAGCGGATCACCACCAATAGCAATGGTTACAGGCATTTTTTTGCCAGCTTTTTGGTACTGATCAAAAAAGTGTGAAGAGTCTTTATGAATCTGCCAGTGCATTCCTAGATGATTTTTATCATATACTTGAAGTCTATACATACCAAGATTTACCATCTCTCCATCAAGACTTTGAGTATAAGTTTGTCCCATTGTTATAAAAGGACCACCATCTTGTTCCCATGTAGTTAAAACTGGGATTTTATAAAGGTCTATCGCATCATCTAGATATTTTATCTTTTGACATTCACCCTCTTTAGAGAGTTTTTTTGGAAATATATTTTTAAGGGAAAATAGTTCACTCGCCATTGAAATTTTATTTAAAAAACCACTTGGAGGTTTCATATGAAGAAGCTTTGTTATCTCATCAGCAACAGACTCTATAGTTCTGCCAAAGAGAAGCTCACAACGCTTATATGAACCAAAAACATTCATCAAAATTTCTTCATCAAACTTTTTACCACTTTTTCTATCAATCACATTTGTAAAAAGAATAGCCATTCCACCATCTTTTTTCTTAACTTCTGCATATGCTAAATGTGGAATTTCAAGATATATATCAAGCTCAATATCAATTACTCTTAGTTCACCCTTACTCTTTAATAACTCAATGGTTTTTTGCATTATTACTTATTTTCCATCATCGCTTCAGCGCGCATTAAAAGCTCTTTAGCACCTTTTTGGATAAACTCAGCGGCAATCTCTCTACCGATATTTTCATAATCTTTTTTAGATGTAATTTTTGAATCACTGAGCATTTCTGTTCCATCTGGAAGCCCTAGAATAGCCTTTATACTAATAGTTCCATCGTCTAAAACAGAAGCATTTACTCCTATTGGAACTTGACAGCCGCCCTCTAGCTCATCAACAAAAGATCTCTCTATCGTTGTCTCAATTCTGCTGTACTCATCTTCTAGTCTTGCTACTATTTTTAAAACTTCAGCGTCATTTACGGCTTCTATTCCTAATGCGCCCTGCCCCATAGATGGAATCATCTCTTCGAGCGAAATAGGATATACATGTTTTACAGCGTCAAGCAGTGAGAGTCTGTTTATTCCAGCTGCAGCCAAGATAATAGCGTCAAACTCACCCTCTTTTAGCTTTCTTATTCTTGTATCAACATTGCCTCTTAAATCTTTTATAATTAAATCTGGGCGAAGTTTTTGTATCTGCATACGGCGGCGAAGAGACGATGTACCTACAACTGCGCCATTTGGAAGCGCTTCAATATTTGCATAATTTTCTGATAAAAGTGCATCTCTTGAATCTTCTCTCTCTGTAATTGCTGCTAGAAGAAGTCCATCAGGCATAACTGTTGGAACATCTTTTAGTGAGTGAACTGCTATTTGAGCCTCCCCTTGAAGCATAGCCTCTTCAAGCTCTTTTAAAAACAGTCCTTTTCCGCCTATCTTAGAGAGTGCCTTATCTTGGATACGGTCTCCTGTCGTAATTATTACATTTAGTTCAACTTCAAGACCTGGATTTTGCTCTTCTAAAATAGCTTTTATATGATTTGACTGCCAAAGTGCTAATTGCGATCCCCTTGTTGCTATTACTAATTTTTTCATCTATTTTACCTCTTTATATTTCATTTTTGTTCTATCTAAAACACCATCAAAGAACATTGTTGGAGTTCCATTTACCATCATTGAGTCTGCTATTGCCAAATCACTCTTAAGATGTTCGCCAACCTCTTTTGAGATAAGGTCAAACATTTTTATATTTGAGCCCATTACTTTGTTAAACTCTGCTAATATCTTATCATTTGATCTCTCTTTTGGATCTATGTTTATTTTATATAGATTTAGTACAACATCTTTTTTGCCTTGAAGTTCAAGTGCAACAGCAGCTTTTACAAGCTCTACAGCAGCTGGATGAAGTGACTCAAGTGGAAAATGGTAGTAGTAAACTGCAAACTCATTTGGTCTACTTTTCATGTACTCAAGCGCTTCTGGAACAAATGTTTTACAAAATGGACAGAGTGGATCTGAGAAGATTGCCACTTTATGTTTTGCATTTGCATTTCCATATATCAAATTCTCTTTTTTATAATTTTTCTCTTCAAAAGGTAAAGAGACCAACTCATTCATATCTCTGATTTTTTCTATATCAAAAATCTCTTTTGTGATTACTTTTCCATCTGAAAACCAAACCATTTTTTGAACAACTTGACGTTTATCTTTTACAAGTAAAGCATCCAATTCAACATAGTATGCATACCAGTCATCATGTCCTTGAACTTCAGTTACATTTGTAACTTTAACATTAAGTGATTTTATATTTTGATTTGCTGCAAACATCTTTTTTAAAAAACTCTCTACATCTTTACCTGTAGGTTCTGCTCGCAAGAGACTACTTAGTACTAGTGTTATCGCTAATAATTTCAACATCAATGACATCAATATCCTTTTCTTTATTGTAATTTTTATAATTTGTTTTGCACTTTGATTTTACATTATAACGATTAACAAGCATAGTTGTAAGTACGCTAAACTGTAATAAAACACCTAAAATATCTGTTAAAAACCCTGGAATAATAAGTAAAATTGCTCCAAAGATACTAAAGAGACTAAGGCGTTGAAACTCTTGTAAATCTATACATTTATATGAAACTGCCATAACATTTTCTCTAAATGTAGAGCGAAAATTCATAAGTATCGTTATACCTAAAAAAGCACTAAATAGTATCTCAAAAAAAGTCCATAAACCTCCTATTGCTGAGGCAATATTTACAGAGACAAGGACTTCTAAAAAGAGATATATTAAGAAGTAAATCATTACTTAATTAACTCCATTATTTTCTCATAAGCACTACTTACATCGATTGAAAAACTCTCTTTTGTTTTTCTATCAAATATTTGAACTAATCCACTCTCAAGCTCTTTACCGATAATAATAGTGTAAGGAAAGCCTATAAGCTCAGCATCTTTCATCTTAAAACCAAATCTCTCTTTTGTATCATCAAAAATTACATCTACTTTTGCCGCTCTAAGTTTTACATAAAGCTCTTCGCCTAAACTCATTTGAGTCTCATCTTTTACATTTGAGACCATAATATTTACGATATATGGGGCACTCTCTTTAGTCCAGATACAGCCACTCTCATCATGGTTTTGTTCTATAATTGCAGCTACAAGTCTACTAACACCGATGCCAAAAGTTGCCATCTCAAAAGGTTTGCTTCTTCCATTTTCATCACTAAAGTTTGCTTCTAATGCAGCTGAGTATTTAGTCCCAAGTTGGAAAATATGTCCAACTTCTATACCTTTTTTAAAGTAAAGATTTGCTCCGCAAGAACACTTTTGATCTATTTTTTGCTCTTTTAGCTCTTCATAACTCTTTTCGTTTAGTTCATCTATCTTATCTTTAAACTCATCAATAGTCTCAATGTTTGCACCATAATTACAAGCTTCGCAGACTATAAGTGTATCTTCTCCGCTATCTGCTAAAACATGGAACTCTTTACTTCCATCTCCACCAATCGCGCCGCTATCAGCTGCGACTACTCTAAAATCAAGCCCAAGTCTTGTAAAGATTTTTTTATAAGTACTTTCCATGAGGTCAAACTCACGAACCATATCTTCTTTACTTGAGTGAAAAGAGTAACCATCTTTCATCAAAAATTCTCTACCACGCAAAAGCCCATATCTAGGTCTTGCTTCATCACGAAACTTTGTGTTGATTTGGTATAAATTTAGTGGTAAATCTTTATAACTTGTTACTCTATTTTTTACAAGTTCAACCATAGCTTCTTCATTTGTAGGGCTAAGTACAAACTCATTTTGATGTCTGTCATTTATTCTTAACATCTCTTTGCCCATAGCATCAGCTCTACCACTTCTCTCCCACAAACTAATAGGAGTTACAAAACTAAGTTGTACTTCACAGCATCCCGCAAAATCAAGTTCCTCTTTTACAACAGCTCTAATTTTCTCTAACACTATCTTTCCAAGTGGCAAAAAGTTGTAAAGTCCAGCACCTTGCTGGTTTATAAAACCGCCTCTTACTAAAAACTGATGGCTTGGTAATGTTGCATCAGATGGCGCTTCTTTTGCAGTTGGAATAAACGCTCTACTTCTTCTCACTTATCTTCCTTCTATAATGTTTAATGCGTGTTCGCACTTATATTTGTCTGGCATATCACTTCTATCTTTTTCTATCAAAAACTGAACTGCACTTGTTAACATATCTGCTTTTGACTCTTCAGAGACACTTCTCATCTTAGAACTCATCTGATGTAAAAACCTCTTTAAAGCTTGTTGCGTCATTTTGTAAGCTTGTTCTTCATACTCTTTTGGAATAAACCCTTTTTTTATAGCTCTATCACTCTCAATACGTGCTGCTTCAAATGCTTTTTGATAAATCTCTTTTATCATTGGTTCAATATTTAACGTATTTAACCACTCAAAAAACTCAACAGTGCTTCTTCCTATGATACCATGAGCCTTTCTTGCACTATCCTCACGTAATCCCATATTTTCGTCTACTATATTCTTTAAATCATCTATTACATACAGATTGATTCTATCGCCCTTATGGTAGTTTATATCACGAGGAAGCGCCATATCAAACCAGTAGCGCTCAAAATCACAAGGCTTTATTATCTCATCTGTAATGATAGGTTCAGGTGAGGACGTAGCAGTAAATAGTATCTCAAACTCATTTACAGCCTTTTGTAAATCTTGCATATCTAAAACTTTTGCACCGCATTGTGCTGCTAATTTCTCAGCTTTTTGTTTTGTTCTATTTATGATATAAACATCTGCGCCACTTGATAAAAGATGCTTTGCTGTTATCTCAGACATCTCTCCAACGCCGATAACTAGGGCTTTTTTGCCTTCAACACTATCAAGAACTGATTTTAATTTTGCAACTGCAACACTTGCGATTGATACTGGTTTTGATGAAATATCTGTTGCATTTCTTACCTTTGCAGCACACTTAAAAGCGTGATGCATGGCACGAGCCAATTTTTGAGAGCAAAATCCATTATCGTATGAAAATCTAAAAGCATCTCTTAACTGACCTGCAATTTGTGTCTCTCCAACAACCATAGAATCTAGGGAAGATGCAACACTAAAGATATGATGAATTGCACTGCTGTCATCAAATATATCTGCTCTGCCCTCTAACTCATCGATAGAGACTCCAGACCTTGCCGCCAACATCTCAAATATATGTTTTGTAGCTTCTGAAATATCACTACAGCTACAAAACACTTCCATTCTGTTACATGTAGAAATCAATATAGATTCATTTATAGCTTCGCCAGAGTTAAGCTTTGTAAGACATCCTCTTGTAGCGTTGTCATCTTTGTATGAGAGCTTTTCTCTAACATCAAGAGTTGAATTTTTATGTGAAAAACTTATGTTTAAATAGTGCATCAGTAACTTCTTTTTATCATGGTTTGTAAAATTTCTATCAATCCTGCGTCATCTTTTATAGCACTCATAGCCTCATTTGAGAGCTTTTGAGCAAGAGCAAATGACTTTTCTACCGTTTTATGTTGTGCCATCATATCTCTAATCCAGAGTGATTCATCTTCGCTAAGTGCCTTTGCGTGTAAAGAACTGAGTTTTTCTCTATCTTCTTCGCCTAAGAGTTGATAAAGATAGATATATGGCAGAGTACATTTTCCCTCGACAAAATCATTCATCGCTGGTTTGCCAAGAGTAGCTTTATCTGAAGTTATATCTAAAATATCATCAATAATTTGAAAAGAGAGTCCTAGATTTTTTCCATAAAGAGCATGTAAGTGTGGGTCTTTTTTTGCAAGAAGAGCTGCCCCATGGGCACATGCTTCTATCAAAGTGGCAGTTTTAAGATATAGCATCTCAAGATACTTCTCTTCATCGCTATTAAAAGCAGAAGCCATCTTAACGTCCATCATCTCGCCTTTGCTGAGTGCTGTAACAGAAGATGAGATAACTTTAGCAATCTCTTTATCAAATGCTACCAATTCACTAAAAGCTTTTGAGTAGAGTATATCGCCAAGCATTACCGCTGTTTTGCTCCCATCTGTTGCGTTTACAGAAGCAACTCCACGTCTAAGTGTAGCCTCATCTATCACATCATCATGCAAAAGACTAGCAGCGTGAATGAGTTCAACAATAGCACCAAGAAGAGGAGCAGTTTCACAAGTTGGGGCTATTTTTAAAATCAGTTTTGCTCTAAGTCTCTTTCCGCCCTGAAGCATTTCAAAAAGACGTGTTACTTCATCATAATCAATCTCTTTGACAATCCTATTAATTTCGCTCTCAACTCTTTGCATCACTCTCTCTTTAGCTATTTTTTTAACTCTTCTAACTCTATATATTTTTTATCATCAAATAAAAGTATCTCAAAGAGAACCTCATTTGAAGCCTCCTTGAACTCTTTAAATTTTACTAACATATAAGCTCCATCTGCAAATCTAGTACCTTTTGGCATTAGTTCTACTCGAAAACTATGGCTTTTGTTTTTTAAATGAAGTATATTTTGTCCAACAATTTTGTCATAACTTTTAAATAGAACAAGTGCTCCATCAGTGTAAAGAGTCCATCTAAATGAGAGAAGCTTTTTTTTATCAGCGTATTTTACAAAAATATTCTTTTGCTCATCTTTTTTTAGCAAAATTTCTCTCTTTTGTCTATACTCAGAAGCAGATGAAAAAGTGTAACTTAATGCTAAAAGAGTAAAGATAAGGAGTAGATTTTTCAACTATTCACTTTGTGATAAAATTGCGCCCATCATTTCAATATATAAATTCTTAGCAAAACTATCAACTTCATCTCTATTATTCAAGATATAAGATTTAATCTCTTTTTCTATTTCATCGCCATTATCGCTAAATTTATCAGCACATTTTGATCTCATCATCATCTCCATAGCAGCGGCTCTATCGATGAATTTTTCTAACTCATATCTTACAACGTCATTGTTCGCATTAAATACAACATCCATAAGTTTACTCTTTGGAGAGCCCATAAATATATCATCTTCGTCTTCAAATAATCCGTACATTTTATACCCTGTTTAATAATATTTTTGCGATTATAACATCACTATTCTAACAATCTCTTAACTCCTGACATTAAGTCATATTTTTCTATAATTCTCAAATGAAAATATATGACTTTTTAATTATCGGTGCAGGGAGTGCTGGATGCAATAGCGCATCTTATCTTCAAAAAAGAGGATTTAGTGTTGCGGTTGCAGACAAAGAAGGCGTTGCTAGTGGCGGAAGTGGCGCGGCTGGAGCCTTTTTATCGCCTCTTGCTGGAGTACAAAACAGTTACAACAGTTTTATAAATAGCGCGCTAGAGTACTCTTTGGATTTTTATGAAAAAATGGCTCCAAGTGAGATAGTAAAAAATGGTGTGCTAAGAGTTGCAAATGACAATTTTGACACTACAAAACTCAAAACAAACAACATAAAAAACCGCTATATAAACACAAAAGAGTTAAAAGATATTTCACAAAATTTTGCCAATATTGATGGATATTTTTACGAAAATGCAGCGATTTTAAACCCGTACAATGTATGTAAAAAGCTCATAGAGAAGTGTGATTTTTATAATTATGGTGTAGATGAGTTAAAATACGAAAATGGGTTTTATATCTTTGATGGCTTTATGGCAAAAAACGTAATTCTAGCTCAAGGCGTTATAAAGCCCATAGTATCGACTCCTTATATAAAAATAGCACCAATTTTTGGAGTTAAAATAGATGTCAAAACAACAACAAAAGTGCCTTTTAACATACATAAATCTATCTCTGTATCGACAAATAAAAATGATTCTACTATCTCTATCGGTGCGACAAAAGAGAGACATGACGCAACTGAGATGGAGTGTTTGACCTCATGTGATAAATGCGCTTTTTATGTAAACAGCGAACAAGGGCAAGTTGAAGAGTTGTTGAGAGAAGCACATGAGTTAATTGAATTGGAAAATATAGAAGTAAGTAAAATATACAGAGGTGCAAGAGCGACAATTAAGAGTTACTTTCCAGTAATTGGCAAAGTTATAGATTATGATGAAAGCATAAAAAAATATCCATCTATAAAAAATGGAACAAAAATTCCGCCAGAGTTACTTACATACTTTCCAAATCTATATATCATAAATGCTCTTGGCTCAAGGGGTTTTGTAGTAGCTCCACTGCTTGCGAAACTGCTATGTGAAGAGATTTTAGACTCAAAAAAAATACCGCAAGAGCTCTCAAGCGAGAAACTCTTTTATAAGATGGCAAGAGCCAAACTTTAGATAGTTATCTGAGTTCCAACTCCAGCTGATGTGAAGAGTTCTAGTAGCATTGAGTGCTCTATCCTTCCATCAATGATATGCGCTTTAGCAACTCCACCTTCTATTGCTTCAAGACAAGCATCCACTTTTGGCACCATTCCGCCATGAATTGTTCCATCTGCTTTTAGAGCCTCAACTTCTGCTTTTGTAAGCGTACTAAATAGCTCTTTGCTGTTGTTTAAAACACCTGCTGTATCTGTTAGGAAGATAATTTTATGTGCACCAATCGCTTTTGCAACATACGAGGCGCACAAATCTGCATTTATATTAAATCCAGGGTGACCCATCTCGCCTCCAGCAGCGATTGGAGCGATAACTGGAATAAATTTTTCAGCTATAAGATTTGAGATAACATCAGCTTTTACGTCTGTAATATTTCCAGTTAGTCCCCATCTTGAGAAATCTTTTGCTTTTGCAGATATAAAATGAGCGTCTTTTCCACTGATACCTATCGCTTTTGCGCCATGAGAGTTTAGTAGCGAGACTATCTCTTTGTTTATCTCTCCACTTAAAACCATCTCAACGATTCTCATTACCTCTTTAGATGTAACTCTCTGCCCCTCTATAAACTTGCTCTCAATCTTTAGCGCATCAAGCATCTCGTTTATCTGTCGTCCACCGCCATGGACTATAACGGGCTTGATTCCAACTAGATACATAAGCAAAATATCCTCTGCAAACTTCTCTTTTAACTGAGGTGTCTCTTGAGCTGAACCACCATATTTTATAACTACTGTTTTGCCTCTAAACTCTTTTATAAATGGTAACGCTTCAAGAAGCGTCTGTACTGTTTCAATCTTTTTTTGCACTTATTTTCCCCTGTAATTATCTATAATTTTAAAAATATACTCATCCACTTCCACATGTAAATCAAGCAGAGACAGTGGTAAATCAAACTGCTCTAACTTGACAAAATCTTTGTAAGTAACTAAAAGAGTCTCTGAGCCATCTCGCTTTAAAATCTCTAAAACCTCATCTTTTTCAAATGAGTGATGATCCTCAAAGTAGTTTTTACTAACAACTTCGCTCAGATACTTATCAAGCCTCTGCGGTCTTGCTATGGCAGTTAAAAGCGACATTTTATCACTTTTATTTTTAAGTTCAACTACTCTTTTAAAATGCGTACCCTCTTTTATTACGATAGCTTTTTTTTCACTCCAAAGCCTCTCTCTAAAGGGTCCAGATGGTAAACAAGCTAAGTTTTTACTCTCAACATCTATGAGAATATCTAGTTTTTTTATGTCGTGTTTTGAGTAGGCATCATCTAAAAAAACTATTTTTGCGCCCATATCTTTAGCTTTTAAAATACCTTTTTTTCTATCCTCACTAACTATAACAATTGCTTTAGAAACTTTATGCGCGTATATCATAGCTTCATCTCCGCTAATATCCACATCACACAATATTTTAACCCCATCGCTTACAACATACAATCCTCTGCTGTTGCGTCCATAACCTCTAAGTACAATAGCTGCTCCCTCATATCTTGATGCAAGAGCCGTAACAAGCGGTGTTTTGCCACTTCCGCCAACACTTAAATTTCCTACACTTACTATATCTATATTGAAATCTTCTGCATGTTTGCTCTTATATCTGACATACATATAAAAACAGTAAATCCAGCTAAGGGGAAACAGAAAAAGAGAGATGATTTTTTGAATGAAACTCGGGTTGTAGAAGTACTCTTCAACCCAAAAGACTATTTTTTTACGCAAAAATTTATACTCTTGTTAGAGCAACAGCTTTTACTTTATCTATAACGTATTTAACCTCTTTATCATCCATACTTGCATATATAGGCAGAGACATTACTTGCTGATACGTTGTAAGTGCTACTGGAAAATTATTGACTTTTAAAGAGTACTTATGTTTGTAGTAAGATAAAAAATGAAGGGGAATATAGTGCAGACCAACCTCAACCCCATGTTTTTTTAACTCTAGAGCAAAAGAGTCTCTGTTTTTATCAACTTTAATGATGTAAAGAGAGTATGGATGCTCTTCATTTATAACTTTTGGTATAGAGATATGAGATACTCCATCAAGGGCTTTATTGTACATTTGAGCTATCTGATTGACTCTTTTGAGATTCTCATCTTGCTCTTGAACTTTTGCTCTTATATAAGCGGCATCAAGTTGGCTCATAGAGTAATCAAATCCTATATCTGTAACATCATAAATGTACTCTAATGAATCCTCATCTCTGCTCATAGCGTGTGAGCTAAGAAGTTTTGCACGTTCTATTATCTCTTGTGAGTTTGAAACAAGCATACCACCATTACAGACATCTTTTTTAAGATGAGAAGAGAAGTTAAAGCATGTTATATCTGCCCCTGTTGCTCCTACTCTTCTGCCCTTATACGTTGCTCCGAGTGCTTCACTTGCATCTTCTACGATTTTCACATCATAGATAGTTCCCATTGAGTAGAGTCTATCCAAATCACCACACTGTCCAGCCACATGCGTAACGATTACAGCTTTTAGTTTTTTGGCTCTGTTGTCCTCTAAATATGCTTCTAATTTATCAAGATTTATGTTGAATGTCTCTGGGTCAATATCTATAAAAACAGGTTCAGCATCAAAATGGCGAACAACTTCTGGAACTTTTGGATGTGCATTTACAGAACAAACAACCTTGTCTCCACGCTTCAAATCAAGCGCCAACATAGCTAAATGAAGTGCAGAGGTACCATGTGAAGTAGCAAGTGTATAATCGGCACCGATATATGCCTTAAACTCATCCTCAAGCTCTTCTACTTGGTCTATCTCTTCTCCATCTAAAACATCACTCACATTTGAATGGGCTTCTCTGCTACTCTCATATTTACAAAACGAAACTTTCATTGCATACTCCTTATAGTCTAATATCTCTTGGATAGTTAAAATCGTGATTTATAGTTCTAGATGTCAATTTAGCTATCAGTGGCATCTTTCTTTTAAAATGATTACGAAAAATTCTCTCTATTATCATATCGAGCATCTTTGAATCATATCCCATCTCTAAAATCTTCTCTCTGCTTAATCTATCTTCAACATATAGTTTAAGCACCTCATCTAGCTCTGCATACGTATAGCCCAAATCAGCCTCATCGCTCTGTCCAGCCCATAAATCTGCCGATGGAGCTTTTTTTATAATAGTCTCATTTATGCCCAAATAGCGCGCCAACTCATACACTTCACTTTTGTATAGATCACCAATAGGATTTAAAGCACTAGCCAAATCTCCATAAATGGTTCCATACCCCAACATTAACTCACTTTTATTGCTTGTTCCTAAAACCAAAGCACTATATTTTGCAGAGAAATCAAAGAGAGTGCTCATTCTAAGCCGTGCTGAGAGATTGCCTCTTCTTAAATTGTCCATATCTGGATTCATCTCTTCATAAGCCCTTAACATAGGCTCAATCGAACTAGTGATAGAACTAAGATTAAAAGCTAAAGAGAGTTCATCCGCATCATCAAGAGAGCTTTGTGACGAGTAGTGTGATGGCATCTTTACGCATAGCAAATTATCCCCAAAAACTTTTGATGCAAGCACTGCTACAACAGCCGAATCAATCCCACCACTAAGACCTAAAACAACATTTTTTATCCCAGTTTTGTGGACTTCATCATATAAGAAATATTGTAGATGCTCTGTTATGAGCTCGTACTTTTTCATCATTAACCTTTAAGGAACTTTAACAAATAAGATTATATCAAAGTTTGGTAAAGATGTGTAAAATATGATATATGAGGCTATATTTATACTTTTCAGGTTACAATTTTACAAAAAAGCGCAAAGAGCAAAGCATGAATATAAAAGTCAAACCAATGGGTGAGTATCAAACTAACTGCTATATAGTATCTATAAACGATATGGATTTTATTATAGACCCTGGTATAGGTGCAACAGAGTGGGTAATGCAAAATGTAACAAACCCCATAGCTATCTTAAATACTCACGGACATTTTGATCATGTTTGGAGCAATGCAGAGTTGCAAAAAAAGTTAAAAATTCCTCTATATACCCCTAAAGAGGACACTATGCTTCTCTCTGAGAGCTCTTGGATGCCATCTCTGCCTCCATCATATGCAGATGTTGAAGTAGAAGCAAATCAAGAGTTTGATTTTAATGGCGTAAGCGTTAAATTTCATCATTTTCCAGGGCACACACCTGGATGTTCAACTATTGAAATAGGAGATGCTATGTTTAGCGGAGATTTTATATTTGAGCGTTCTATTGGGCGTACAGACTTTCCATACTCTTCACCAGCGCAGATGAGAGAGTCACTAAGAGAGTTTAAAAAAATTCCTTACGATAAGACAATCTATCCAGGACATGGCGGAACTACGACTATAAAACAGGAGCAGTTGTATAGCGATTATTGGATAGCAAATCTATAAGGGATTTGTTACTCTTCATCATCATTTTCGCCATTTAGTTTAAGTTTTAAAACATGTCTCTCTGTAACAACTGTTTTAAATTCACCCTCAAAAACTTTTATCTCTAAAACATTGCCTATAACATGAACATTTCTTTTTCGTCCCTCTTTATGACGTACTTTTGCAGTAAAATTTACAATATCTCCAAACTTTACAGGAGATAAAAACTGGCACTCACTTGCAACCAAAACAACATTTCTCTCATTTACAGCAGCCATTGCTGCAAAATCAGCAGCACTAAAAATAAACCCGCCATGTATCAACCCCATAGAATCAGCAATCATATCATGAGTAGTTACAAGTTTTAGTTTTACAAATCCTATATCAAGTTTTTCTATCTCTCCACATAAATCCTGATTTGTATTTTCATGTGTTTTTAATAAAACATCATCTTTTTTATACCCATTTATCTCTAGCTCTTCATCCTCTTCTTGTATCTCTTCTTTATCTTTTAATATATTCATTTAATTTCCTTTTTCAATCTAACATATACTCTTGCTGGTGCAGGATACCCTTCTACTGTTTTGGTGTTATCATCTTTATCTAAAAAATTCTCCAAAGATTCACCCTCAATCCATGAAGTTTTTCTCTGCTCATTACTTGAAGTCAAAGAGGTTTCTAAAACTTCAAAAATAGTAAATCCAGCTCTTAGACACCAATTTTTTAGAGCACTAATCGTAGGTACAAAATAGATATTTGGTATCTTTGAATATGATGATGCAGGGGAGAGGCAAATCTCCTCTTCACCCTCGATATAAAAAGTATCAAGAATAACCTCGCCTTCCTTATCTAGCCCTTTATAAAGGGATTTCAACATTGATACAGGATCGCTTCTGTGATACAAAACACCCAAACAAAAGATAGTGTCAAACTTATCTTCATAAAACTCCAGATGTTCAACGCCCAAAAGTTCATAAACAATATCACTCTTAACAAAGTGGTTTATAAAATCAAACTGTGTTTTAAATAGTGGCGATGGGTCAAAACCGACAAGCAGTTTTGGTGCATCTTCTTGCATTCTAAAAAGATAATATCCATTGTTACATCCTATATCGGCAACTCTTTTATCTTTTAAATTAAAATGTTTTCTCAAAAGATTATATTTTATATTGCTTCTCCATTCAGAGTCTATATATGTGTCAAATATCTGAAATGGACCTTTTCTCCAAGGCATCATAAGCCTTGCAACATCTTCTATACTTTCTAAAGCTTCACTTCTTATGGTTACCACATCGCCCAATTCAACACTCCACGCGCCATTATTTAAGCGCTTTAGTGCCTCTCGAAGCGGAGCGATATTTTTCCACTCCATCCACTTTTGTCGTTCTTTTCTCAATTCATCTATGTTCATTTTAATCACTACAATATGTTAAATTTACTATAATTGTACCCTAA
The DNA here is from genome assembly GCF_059705345.1 of Sulfurimonas limnophila. Taxonomy (NCBI): domain Bacteria; kingdom Pseudomonadati; phylum Campylobacterota; class Epsilonproteobacteria; order Campylobacterales; family Sulfurimonadaceae; genus Sulfurimonas; species Sulfurimonas limnophila. Next base: position 884,108 of record NZ_AP046127.1, on the reverse strand, counting down.
AATATATAGGAGCAAATATGAGAATAGAAAAGAAAGCCACCTTAATATCAACCTCAGTAGCAATGCTTCTTGTAGTGATGAAAATGAGTATAGGAATACTAAGTGGTTCAATCGCTGTTTTGGCATCTGCTATTGATTCTTTACTTGACTTAACTGTTTCTATCTTTAACTACTTCGCTCTTCATAATGCCGAAAAAGATCCTGATGATGATTTTAACTATGGACGCAGCAAAATAGAGCCTCTTGCAGCAGTTATTGAGGGGACTGTTATATCATTGTCTGCACTTTTCATACTATATGAGGCACTTGTTAAACTTGCACATCCAAGAGAAATGGAATTTGTAGGTGTGAGTATTACGGTTATGCTTGTATCTATAATAATTACTTCGTTTCTTGTTGTTTTTTTAAATAAAGTTGCTAAAAAAACAGGAAATATGGTTATAAAAGCTGACGCTCTTCACTACAAAACTGATATATTCTCAAATGGCGCTGTTTTATTGGCTCTTGGACTTGTATCAGTTACTTCTGAGCATATTATAGACCCGATTCTTGGGATAATAATTGGAATTTATATGATTTACTCAGCACTTCCAATCATAAAAGAAGGAATACTTATGCTTCTTGACGCAGCTCTTAGTGAAGAGGAAATAGAGAAGATTAAAGAAATTGTAGATAGTGATAAAACTGTCACAAACTATCATCATTTAAGAACAAGAGCATCTGGTTCACATATTTTTATATCAATTCATGTTGTCTTTAATGTAAGCATATCTCTATATGATGCACATCTTGTTTCAGATAAATTAGAAGACAAAATTAAAAAACTTTTTTCTGATAAAAAAGTCCATATACTTATGCATATGGACCCATATGACGATTCAGAGATTAATGATGCAGAAGATATTTATTAGAGCTATTTAGCAAATTCTACAGCTCTGCTCTCACGAATAACATTTACTTTTATCTCGCCAGGGTATTGAACTCCCTGTTCTATCTCAGTAGCTATCTCTTTAGCTAAGAGTATAGACTCATCATCATTTACAAGAGAGGCATTTACTATAACTCTAACCTCTCTGCCAGCATTTATAGCGTAGGCTTGTTTAACACCATTATGTTGTGATGCTATCTCCTCTATGGCTGTAACTCTTTTCAAGAAACTCTCTAAAACTTCACGTCTAGCACCAGGTCGCGCTGCTGAGAGAGCATCAGCTGCACAAACTGCACCACACTCAATAGAATTAATCTCTTCTTGACCATGATGAGCATATATAGCATTTATAACAACGCTATGCTCATTGTAGCGATTACAAATTTGTGCACCCAAATCAACGTGGCTGCCTTCATGTTCATGAGTGAGTGCTTTGCCTATATCATGCAGAAGTCCAGCTCTTTTTGCAAGTCTTGCATCTCCACCCATTTCAGAAGCCATTATTCCAGCTAAATGTGCAACTTCTAAAGTGTGAGCAAGAGCATTTTGTCCATAACTAGCACGATAACGGAGTTTGCCAATAAGCTTTATCAACTCTGGATGCATAACACCGATGTCAAGATTAATAATTATCTCTTCACCTTCATGTAGAGTATCAGTTTCAAACTCTTCACAAACTTTATTATATATCTCTTCTATGCGTGCTGGCTGTATTCGCCCATCTTGTATAAGGAGTTCTAGTGTTTTTGTAGCAATTGCTCTGCGATAAAGGTTAAAACTACTTACCAAAATAGCATTTGGAGTATCGTCTATTATTATGTCAACGCCAAGCAGTGTCTCAAGGGTTTTGATATTTCTTCCCTCTTTTCCAATAATTCGGCCTTTTAATTCATCATCATTAAGATGCACTGAATTTGTAAGGCGTTCTGCGGCAAATTCTCCTGCAAAACGGCTTGTAGCTTGTGCTAAAATATAATTTGCTCTTTTTTTAGCTTCTGTTTTAGCTTCATTTTCATATCGCCTTACAACATGCGCGATTTCAGCACGTGATTTCTCTTCTACTTTTTCAAGAAGCACTTTTGTTGCCTCTTCTTTTGTCATACCAGCACAATGCTCAATAGCGTTTAGTGCTTCATCAATCTGATCTTCATATCTTTTTTTTAGTAAACTTAAAGATTTTTCATTTCTTTTTAAATCAACTTGTCTAGCTTTTAAAGTAGAGACTTCATCTTGTAGTCGTCTCTCTTCATTTTGTTTATAACGTTTAAAAGTTTGCTCTTTTTTATTAACATCATCTTCTTTTAAATGGAGATCAGCTTTAGCTCTATCTTTTGCACTTTCATACAATTTTGTAGCTTCTTGCTCTATCTCTTGAGATTTAATGTTTGCTTTATAAAGAAGCATATGTGCTTCATTTTCAATAGCACCAGCTTGAGCTTTTGCTTTTTCAACATATATATCAAAATTAGCATTAGTTATTTTTTTAGAGATGTAAAACCCAACAAGTCCACTAATAACAGCTGCTGAGCTGCCACTAAGTATCTCGTTTAACATTTTATTTCCTCATGATTGTAGCAATATTTTTATTTTGTACTTTAATGTTTGGTGTAATTATCAAATCACATGCGATGTCATAATCATCACAAATTAACTCTTTTGTAAAGCAAAATTCTGACTGTATAAAAATTGTGTATGGTCTCTTTTTTAACTTTTCAAAGAAACGATCATACATTCCTTTTCCAAAACCGACTCTTTGTAAATTTCCATCTACACCAACAACTGGCACTATAGCTACGTCTATATTTTTAATGTCTCTTAAACTATTTCCCGCTTCATAAATACCAAATTTTTTCTTCTTCAGCGGTAACCTAAATGGTACCATCTTAAAACTTTCGCCTTGCATAAATGGAACAAAGATATTATATTTTCTTCTAATAAGTTTTATTATTTTTGCAGTATCCGCCTCAAATGGGAGCGATGTATAAAAAAGTATTTTTTTATTTTTAAATTTTTTAAGTTCTTTTATTAACTGATTACTTATTTTTTTATTTTTGTATAAACGATTATGCTTAGAACTGTTTTTAATCATCTCTAGACAATTTTGTCTAAAAGTTGCTTTTGTAAGAGCCATCTAAAATCTTTATGGATATAATTTCGCTAAATTCTACTCAAAAAACAGAAAACAAGGTAAGCAAATGTTTAAAAAATCGATTCTTATTCTATCTACAATCTCAATTCTTCTTTTTCAAGGCTGCTCTGAAGATAAAACTAAAAAAGACCCAAATACAATGATAGCTTCAAGCGAGTATGTTCTCACAGATACTAATAACAAAGAATATATCGTTAAAAAAATAGATAAAGGTTTTACACTTGTAGGAGCAGAAGACAAAATAGTGATATTTGATATTTTTGCTACTTGGTGTCCACCATGTCGTGGCGCTGCACAACACCTTAGTTCACTTCAAGAAAAATACAAAGATAATTTAATTATTATTGGTATAACAATTGAAGAAAATATTCAAAATGAAAAACTAGTAGAGTTTTCAAAAACATACAATGCAAACTATATTTTAGTAAATTCAGATCAAAACCGCCGCCTTAGTAACGCTATAGTAAAAGAGTTGGAACTCGGTGAGAGATTTCCTATCCCAACACTTGCAATGTACAAAGACACAAAACTAATAAACCACTATGTAGGCGCCACTGAAGAGGAATTTATAGATAGCGATATAAGAAATGCTTTAGGCAAATAGATATGTTTGGATTTATAAAAAAGTCTCTAAGTAAAACTGCTGAGGCGATAAAATCAGTAGTTCCAAAGAAAAAATTATCATTTTCAAAAGATGAGATAGAAGAAATTCTACTTGAAGCTGATGTTGAATACGCTCTTGTTGAGATAATAATCAATGAACTATATCAAAGTAAAATAACTCGTGAGATTCTACGCCCAAAACTCCTTGCTACTCTTGCTTACACTTCATATATAGAGCCTGAGTTCAACGCTCCTTTTGTTGAGCTTATTGTTGGAGTAAATGGTGCAGGAAAAACTACAACTATATCAAAACTTGCTCTTAGATACAAAAATGAGGGTAAAAAAGTCATGCTTGGAGCAGGAGATACTTTTCGTGCTGCTGCGATAGAGCAACTATCACTTTGGGCAAAAAAATTAGATATTCCGATAGTAGCTTCAAAGCAGGGTCACGATAGTTCTGCAGTAGCTTATGATGCTATCGACTCAGCGAAATCAAAAGGTTATGACCATGTCATAATTGATACAGCAGGACGACTTCACACTCAAACAAACTTAGCAAATGAACTAAAAAAAATTCATAGAATCTGCGACAAAGCTCATAGTGGGTCACCTCATAGAACAACTCTTATAATTGATGGAACACAAGGAAACTCTGCTATAGCCCAAGCAAAAGCGTTTAATGAGATGATAGGTGTTGATGGCATTATCATTACAAAGCTTGATGGAACAGCTAAAGGCGGAAGCGTCTTTAGCATAGCTTACGCACTAAATCTTCCTATTTTATATGTTGGAACAGGTGAGCAACCAGAAAATCTTACACCTTTTGATAAGTATGAATTTGTCGATGGACTTCTAGACGCTATTTTTGAAGAAGATATTTAAAAATCTCTCTATAATATAAAAGTATGACAATATGACATACTTTTATCTCTTTGCCTCACAATTTTATATAATACCCTCATAACTCGTTAAAGGCTAAAACTATGTCCAAAAAAAAGACTCTTTTTGAGTGTCAACATTGTGGATTGACAACTCCTAGATGGATGGGAAAGTGTACAAACTGTGGTGCTTGGGACTCATTTGTAGAACTAAACGAACATCAGCAAGATGTTGTAAAACAGACAAAATCAACCACTGCCTCATCCTCAAAAGCAATTAGTATAAATGAGATAAAAGAGGAGAAGATTTTTAGGTTTAGCTCCAAAAGTAAAGAACTAGATGGCGTACTAGGTGGTGGTGTTGTACCTGGTTCACTTACTCTAATTGGAGGCAGTCCAGGAGTTGGAAAGTCGACACTTCTTCTAAAAGTCGGTGGCGATATAGCTTCAAGCGGACAAAATGTACTTTATGTTACAGGAGAAGAGTCAACTTCACAGATAAAACTTCGCGCCAATCGTCTAAACTCAAACCAAGATACACTTTTTCTACTAAGCGAGATAAGGCTTGAACAAGTTTTAGTAGAGATTGAACACAGGGATTATAGTTTTATTATCATAGACTCTATTCAAACACTATACTCTGAAAACATCTCTTCTGCTCCAGGGTCTGTAACTCAAGTAAGACAAATTACATTTGAGCTAATGAGAATAGCAAAAGATAGAAATATAGCTATTTTTATCATCGGGCACATTACAAAAGAGGGTTCAATTGCTGGACCTAGAGTACTAGAGCATATGGTAGACACAGTTCTATATTTTGAGGGAGACTCTTCCCAAGAACTTCGTATTTTAAGAGGATTTAAAAATCGTTTTGGTCCAACAAGCGAGATAGGTGTTTTTGAGATGAGAAGCGATGGTTTAGTCTCAGCAACCGATATAGCATCAAGATTTTTCAATCGCAACTCAGAACAAGCAGGTTCTGCACTAACAGTCATTATGGAGGGTTCTCGCCCTATTATACTTGAAGTTCAAGCGCTAGTTTCAGAGTCTCACACATCCAATTCAAAGCGACAAGCAACTGGATTTGATACAAACAGATTAAACATGCTCCTAGCACTCCTAGAGAGAAAGTTAGAGATTCCGCTCTCTGGATATGATGTGTTTATAAATATAACTGGCGGTATAAAAATAACTGAAACCTCTGCAGACCTTGCGATACTTGCAGCCATAATTAGCAGTTTTCGCAATCGTGCAATATCAAAACAGACTGTATTTATCGGAGAAGTTTCTCTTGTTGGTGATGTAAGAGAAGTTTTTGGAATGGATACTAGACTAAAAGAGGCAAGTATGCAAAATATAACAAAAGCTTTAGTTTGTAAAAAACCATTGGAGAAAACAAATATAAAAACTTTTATAGTTGATGAAGTAACAAAACTATTGGAATGGTACTAATTTTGGCTACATTAAAATCTACTTTACACTATTAATAGTATAATTCCCAAATTTAATATCTCTAAAGGAAATCATAGTATGGATGCTCAAGTTAGAAGTGAAGAAAAATTTTCTAAAATATCAATATCATATGAAGGAAAAGAAGAAGGCGCACTAGTTTGCTCAACAATTGATAAAATAACCTCTAAATATACGATAAAACCTGAGTCATACACATGTAATGTTTCAAATAATAAAGATGTTGTTGTAATCGAATATCATGATGATATAGATCGTGATGCTGGGAAAATATTTGAAGAAATTATAAAAACTTTAAACATAAAGATATGTGACTAAGCTCTCTATGGATTTTTTAATAGTACAAATTTTGATATACTAACAAAACTAAACTCAAGGAAGAATTATGCCAAATAAAGAGACTGCTGAAGACACAGTTACAGAAGAAAAAAAATCAAAAAAATTATTAATTATAATAATTGTTGCTGTTTTAGTCCTAATTTTAGTTGCTGTTACTGCGGTTGTTATTCTTTTATCTGGTGATGATACAAAAGAACAGGCAGCTCAGCAAAATATAGAACAACAAGCAGAAAAACCACAGCAAAAAAGTAGTTCTAATGGCTCAAGCAGATCTAGAGAAGAATCTGATGATATGGGATCTAGAAAACTAAGCCAAATTGGAATACTATACCCTCTTGATGGTTTTACAGTTAATTTAAAAAGTGATGCTGGTCGTCGCTATCTTAAAGCAACAATATCACTTGAACTAAACGGTAAAGAGTTGAGTATGGAGCTAGACAGTAAATCTCCAGTTATTAGAGATAGAATTATTAGAATTTTGACTTCCAAAACACTAGAAGAGATATCTTCTAAAAAAGGGAAGCAAAAGGTATCTGAGCAGATTATGGATACACTAAATTCTATGATTAGCGATGGAAGTATAGAAGGAATCTACTTTACAGAATTTGTTATTCAGTAGATGATTGGTATAGACCTTATTAAAACATCTCGTATGAACCGCCTTATTGAGCGGTTTGGCGAAAAATCTCTTAATAAATTTTTATCTCCAACCGAAATTCAACTTATTAAAAATCATAAAACAGCTGCTGGGTTTTGGGCAGCAAAAGAAGCATGTTCAAAAGCACTTGGTGTCGGCATCGGTGCAGAGTGTGGATTTCATGATATCGTTATATCTAAATCTTCTCGTGGCGCACCAAATATTACACTATCAGAAAAAATAATTAAAAATTTTAATGTAAAAAGCATTAGCCTCTCTATTACACATGATGGAGAGTATGCAATAGCGGTTGTAGCTATCGAATCAACCACCACCAACAAAATCTAGCAATTCAATCTTATCCATATCACAAAGTTGATATGAATCCCAACTATTTTGTTTTACAATCTCCATATTTACAGCTGCTGCCATAACTTTATCTTTAAGACTCAATCTCTCTAAAAGTTTCTCTAAAGTTATTTTTTCTTCAAACTCTTTTGTTTCACCATTAATTATTAGTTTCATCTTATTCCTTTTTTTGCAATAATATCTTATTTTATTGAATATAGAATCAATTATAGATATAATTAAGCCCAAAAATAGAGATAGAAAGCGGATAAACTTTGAATTCAAAAGAGTTATTAACAAGCACAAAACAGTTATCTATTCTCTTCGTTGAAGACCATGATGACTTAAGAGAAAATATAAAAGAGATTCTAAAAAAATTTTTTGGTAAAGTTGATGGCTCAAAAAATGGTGAGGATGCACTAAAGCAGTATAAAGAGTTTTATATCAGTCATTCTAAGTACTATGATATAGTTATTTCAGACATACAGATGCCACGCATGAATGGTGTTGAACTTGTTGAGAATATTTATATTACAAATCCAGAACAAATTATTATAGTGTTATCTGCTTTTGATGATTCAAAATATCTACTTCCATTAATTAACCTAGGAATTGAGCAGTTCATAAAAAAACCTATTGATTATCAAGACTTGATAAAAGTACTTCAAAAAGCAACAAAAAAAATACTTTTAAAAAATGAACAAAAAATTCACCACTCTAATCCTTTGGTTATAAAATTAGCTGGATTCTGCATATTTAATAAAGAGACAAATATGTTACAAATTGATAACGTTATGGTTACTTTAACAAAATACGAAATTATATTTTTACAAATGCTTACAGACAATGTAGGAAAAATATATTCAAATGAAGATATAACAAAACGTTACAATTCACTAAATGAGAACTTAGATATTATAAACATAAGAAAGCTTGTCTCAAAACTTAGAAAAAAACTATCAGCTAATTGTATTGAGAGTATTTATGGTGTTGGATACAGAATAGTGCCAGATTTTAAATAAAATTTATAACTTATTTTTATTTTTGTTTGAAAGTTCGTTGTGGATGGAGTTTAACAGTGGTGGGTTCTGAGTGACTCGAACACTCGACCACTCCGTTATGAGCCATTGAGACTATTATTCCTTAAGGTACCAGTTGACCCATTTAAGCACTTATTTCAGGGTTTCTATTTCTTATTAATTCTTTTAATAGTATAATTATTTCTACATAAGAGGTACCCCAGGAAGTACCCCGTTTATAAAGGAAGATAATATGGCTATTAATCCAAAAGATTACCCCAATAAAGTAAAGCCAAATCTACATGCAAATAGTTCCTATGATAAATTTTATTATCGATTTACTCATGAAAAAAAAACATATAAAGGTCTTGTAGACCTTTCCAGAAAAACTTGGGGAAAAAGAGATCGAATTAAATATGCTGAAGCTGAACTGCTGAAAGCAAAAGAAGAAGCCACTAGTTCTATAGATACAGATGCTAAAATTTCTGATATTGTTAAACTTTATTTTGAAACACTAAAAGACGGAACATATAAAAATAGTCGTAAATCATACTATGAAAGAAAAGTTGCAAAAGTACTAGGTAATAAAAAAGCTAAAAATGTACTTCCAATGCATATTCAAAAAGTAATTAGTGACAATATAAAGTCTGGTGATAGTCCTAGAACAGCTAAGCAAACAATTGAAGTACTATCTCCTGCATTTAATATAGCTCGTGCAAATAGAATTGTAGTTCACAATCCTTGCTTAGATGTAAAAATTAAACTTCCTAAATCTAAAAAGATTGTTGTAAATGCCACAGATAGATTAACTAATATTTATCATGCGATAATACGACTTTATATTAATGATCCTTACTATAGATCATTTTTTTTATTAGCTCTTCAAGGCAGACGTAAAAGTGAAATTATGAATTTACGATGGGAACATATTTCCTTTGAATATGACTATTATTTTTTAGCAAATACAAAGAATGATGAAGAGCAAAAAGTTTTTCTTCCACCAAATGTTAAAGAGGCTTTGCAACAGTTTAAACATAATGAAGGTTGGGTGTTTTCATCACCTTTTGATCAAACTAAAAGACTATCAGATGCTAAACGTCAAACTGCTAAGCTAAAGAAAGAATTGGGAGATTGGTTTACAATGCACTATACACGTAATGTGATGGTCTCAGCAATGGCAGAACAGGGAATAGATGCCATTTATATGAGTGGGGCATTAGGGCACAACGACCCAAATACTATTACAAAATATTTAACCATGAATTATATGCAAGGATCTAGAATAGCTAGTGATATGATACAAAAATCATAAATATATTATTTTGTACTATTTTAAATTTTTTAGTAATTTATAATGGCCTGAAAAATCAAGACAACTTTTCAGCTTAATTAATTTCCACCTCTAGTTGCTACTCTATACTACACTTTTTAAATATTCAAGATAGAGATTCATTGGTTTTTGATAACCTATGCTTGAATGAAATCTCTTAAAATTATATTTGTACATGTAAGCGTTTACACCTTCTTTTAACTCCTTGATTGATTGATAGTCACTGATATAGATATTGCTATGCTTGAGTGTTCTGAAAAAGCGTTCTATGACAATATTATCAATAGATCTGCCTCTGCCGTTCATTGAGATTTGGATGTCATGTTGTTTTAAAGTTTGAGTATGCTCATAACTTGTGTACTGACTTCCTTGATCAGAATTAAATATCTTTGGCTTTGGATATTTATTTAGTGCCTCTTTGAGCACATCTGTAGCCAGAGTTGCATCCATAGAGTTGGAAATCTTATAAGCTAAAATCGCTTTTGTATGCCAATCTATAACTGCTGCAAGGTACATAAATCCACCGTTAGTTCGGATGTAAGTGATATCTCCGCTCCATACTTCATTTGGTGTTGGAACATAGACTTGTTTAGTTCGGCCTGTTCTTGTCCAGTAAGGTTTGAGTAAATACTCATAAATCTTGTGCTCTGGATTTTTGATGCTAGTCAAACGCTTTTTCGTTGGATAAATCGCTTGTATCCCCATAGATTGCATATATTTAAGCACTCTGTCTTTGCCTATGATGTAACCATCCTCTATGAGCTGTCGATAAATATAACGATATCCATACTCTGAGTTGTCTGTGGCTATTTCGTCTATAGTATGCATTATTTTTAAGTTCTGTTCACTGACTGGCACTGCTTTATAGTAGTGCGTTGCACGGCTTATACTTAAGAGTTTACATTGGGTTGTTTTAGTAAGTTCAAGCCCGTTCTCGACAAGTGTTTTACGCTTATTTAATGAGACCGAGCTCTCTAGCTTTTTTGATAGCCATTCCTTTTCAACAACCGATTTACCAAGTTGTTTTTGAAGCTCTGCTATCTCTTCATCTTTAGATTTTATTTCATCCTTGAACTCTTGAACCGCTTTTGCCGGTTCAAATGCCAATGAAGCATTCTCTAAAAACTGCTTCTTCCAGTTCTGAATAGATTTTGCTGTTATCTGATACTTTGTTGCTAGCTGATTTATTGTTTGATCTTCTTTTAGTAGCTCTAATACAATTTTTGTCTTCTGCTCCGCACTGTATATCTGACCTTTTTTTCGACTCATATTCATCTCCATATATTTCATATTTATTTTATCGTTTTTGGAAATAAATTAGGCAAATCTTCTGTCTTGATTTTTCAGGCCATTATATTCAATGATGCTTTAAATTAGTGATACAATTTTAGGAACTACTGGATTCTAACAGAGCATCTTGATCAGCTCCAATAATGGTCATACTCTTGGATGAGACGTTCAAAGTTTGGGTTCTCTTTTGATACTTCGATCAAAGTATAAATCTTAGTATTCGCAGGAACTTTTAGCATCCCATATTTGAATATTTTTTTGATTTTAGCTTGCTCTAAAAAATAGTTGAAATTTCTTTTGCTCTTACATTTTGCTGATAGTAGAATTCCTTCTGTAATCAAATCTTTGGTATGTGTGCCCATCTGCTGTTTGCCTGATTTGTAGCTTTTTACACAGGATTCTAATGCTTTATCAGGACTTCCAGTAAATGCATAGTATCTGGATTTTAAAAAACATATACTGTAGTCATCTTCTGCGACGTTCAAGTTGTTCTGAAGATATTTAAACATGCTTTTAACTTCACTAAGGTCTTGAGGGCTTTTGTCTTGCTGAGGCAAGAGCTTGATATATATGGAACCCATAACATGGTGCACTTGTGCTTGATGCGAATCCATTGACTGAATATTCTATTCCCAAGTTGAAATAGTATAACTTTCACTAGTTTTTTCTACATAAAGCATAAAGTCATTAAAAAGATCTTTGTATTCTTGCTGGTCACACTCTTGCAACAAGAAATCAACAGGCAAAAATACAGGCATATATTTAAATGCTGTATGTTCATCCAAATAGTATGCACTATCATTGCTCCGTTTTGCTTTTTTGATCAATTTATTGGGTGGGATATCACTATGTAAAACATACTGAATGAACATGAAATATTCATCCCAGTACAAGTCTCTATTTAAAATATTTGGATTAATATGAGAGAATAAACCTTTTTCATAGATTAGTATTCTTAGCTCGTCTTGATCACTATGTAGTTGTTGCATAAAAAATAGTTTACTGAGCAGAAAAAAGTGTTTGATTAGCATGTACACCTGATGTTTTGTATATTGAGTGCTAAGTGCTTTGTATGTATCTTGGACTAAACATGCATATATAAACATATTTTGTAGCTTTGTTGGAGTAATTTCATCTAGGTCAGCGCTAATGTATTTTGCAAGTCTTTCTATGGATTTTATTTCTGGTGTAGTTTCGCCACTTATCCAACTAGCAATATTTTTCCTAATAGTGTTTTCACCCTTATCGTATTCATTGTCATTAAGATGTTTTTCAAGTAGGTATTTAAACATACTTTTTTTATTGTTTATCTTTTTGTTAATCCAGTTAAATAAGAGTTCCATTGGTAGTTGTTTTTTTGATGGTTCTAAGTGAATTAATAAAGGTAATGTGTCCTTAAAAATAATTGATGACAACACTGCTGCAAATGGAATGAAAAAGTCTTTCCATAATAAAAAAATCAGTTGTTTCTCTGAAGCGTTGCAGCTTTCAAATGATAAGGAGAATTCATTATAAAAGTTCAAAAATGAATGCAAGTTCTTTTGTAGATAAATGATTTCAGGTGTATCTGGTTTTTCATAAAATAACTCTAGTATACGATTTACTAGGTCATTGATTTGAGTATTTAGCATTTCTGCTTCAATTTTTTCTTCTTTGGTAAAACGCTCCTGCTTATTCCCATTTTGTTTAATCTCTAACTGCTTACTGAGTAAATGTAAGATATCCCCGCGTGTAGGAAATTTAGCCGTATGAAAATTCGTGTCCAAGTAAATTCCTAGTATTGGAGTGCTTAAGGTGCTAAAGTTTTATTTGAAAGTTTAATACGAAACAGAATCTATAGTTTTGTATTTTATTTTTATAATCTTAAACTAAAGGAGGCAATATGTTAAATATGGCTCAAGAGAAACTTGATTCCTTGTCGGATATCAATAATCAGAATTATGACGATTATCTTTTCGATGATAACGATGAAGAGTAGATAGGTACTCTAACTAGCAAATAAAAATACATTAAAAGGATATGCAATGTCAAAGTCAAGTGGATGTACTCCACCTAAGGGGCCAAGTACAACTGGAAACCCATCTGGTCGTGGTAGAGGGAACTGTCCTTCTAAATAGTAAGGTTTATCACTAAATAGATTAAATTTTATTTAGTAATAAAAATATACATAGACCTATTTAAGGTCTATGTTCAATCTGGAATGACTCTCACTTATATATACATAAACTTATTCAGTTAACACCTTATATTTTAAGTTCATAATAAACACCCCGACCTTTTCCAAAACTCTCAAATATCCTTTTTTGAACTAAATCTGCTATATCCCTACTAGCTGTGAGTCTTTGGGATTTGGTTAAGCTCATATATTTATTTACCCTCATACCACCTTCAAATTTTTCTGGAAGATATGAGAGCATTTTGAGTATCACTTTTTTTTGTCTGTCGTTTAATTTTTCAGCTCTGTATTTATCCCAAAACTTTGCTTTTGTTTGTACTACTTCGACTTTTTGAAGGGTTTCATCGATAGATATTTCAAGAAGTTTTACAAACCATTCTATCCATAGTGTAATATCTTGATTTGTATTTTTACAAACATAATCCAGAACATCATAGTACTCTTTTCTATTTTTATAAATAATGGTAGAGATAGAATAAAACTTTGCATTTGCCAAATTTGACCCAGCTAGTACGTAATCAGTTATGGCTCTAGCGATTCTTCCGTTTCCATCGTCAAATGGGTGTATTAGTACAAAGTAAAGATGAGCTACTATAGCTTTATAGATACTGTTTTGTTCATCTTTAATGTTGAGCCATTTTAAAAAATCTTCCATGAGTCTATCTATACTACTTGATGGTGGTGCTATGTAGTGAATTTTCTCTTTTTCCCAAGGACCAGATACTATTTGCATATCTTGGGCATCATTTCTGTATGCGCCTATTGTGATATCTCTTAATCCTGAGCTTCCTGTAGGAAAAAGTGCTTTATGCCATGCAGATAATCTTTTTTTAGTTAATGGCTCTTTATTTGATTTTGCATCTATGAGTATCTCTATTAGATTATCAGATTGTACGGTATAACTATAATCATCTTCAAGTCCAAGTTTTAAAAGCTTATTGATAGATGAACGAACCGATGATCTTTGAAGTATTTCCCCTTCAATAGCGGATGTTGCTATTGCCTCATCAAGAAGTACCTCAAGTAGCAATTCATTTGAATCGCTCCGATTCATAAAATTCTCTACCATCTTAAGCTGACCAAACTTATAAGTCAGACTATCAAGATTGACATTATCATAAGTAAAATTTGGAAAGTTACTACTCTCCCATATCCATTTTAATTCATTTTCTAAAGAAGCTGTGCTTTGATCTGTTTTCATGAATTTATTGTATCATTTTTTGATATATTTATGGCTTTAAATTGTATCATCTTCCCATATAAAGTAAATTTAATATTTATGCCAATACAGCCTTAGCTGCATTTACGGCAAAAGTTTTGATTTTTATTACCACACAAAGCGGATAAGCGCGTCCATTGTGTTGTAGTCATAGTTGATGTTCAAACTTGAGACTTCCATATCGTATGTTCTGTACTCCATGGCAAGTGCGACATGTTCAAACACCTTGTAAGAGACCCCTGCCCCATAGCCAAAGCCGCCTGCTGATGTGCTTGAGCTGATTGCTTGTACCTGATAACCTGCTATGCCGTAAATTTCAAGCGGTTTTGTCGGGCTGTACCCTAAGTGAAAGTCAACCCCGATACCGTTAAACCAAGAGCTGTCAGAGCCACTGTAGTTCTTAAAATCACCCTGATGGTACGATGTGCTAAACCCAACCATAACATTGTTGCGAAACACTTTGCTAAAACCGTAACCGACACTAAATATAGTCGGAGACTGATCCTCCATCATATCTGCTTTTGATGCGCCGACAAATACATAATTGTCCGCTGCAAGGCCTGACGCCAACGAAATAGCCAAGAGGCTTGATGTGACTAATTTTTTTAACATGTAAATCCTTTGTTTGGGTTTTAAACCCTTTTTTTATTTTACGTCTAAAAGTATATAGGTATAGAACGAAGTGTACATTTCGTTATAAATATTTTAAAACTCAAAATTGAGTCCGAGAGTAGCCTGGTAATTATCCTGCACAACACCTGAGAGCTGAACACTTCCTCCATTTGCCAAAGTGTAAGAGAAACTATATGTGTCCATAATGTAACCGACTCCAAGATGAACTCCTATGTTCTTACTCAAAGCATAAGCCAAATCCAGAAGCAGAGCTATCTCGACAACATCCGTATCTTTTGTAAAGATGGCCTCTGTTGCTTGAGAAGTACCGCTAAATATGTATGAGACATTGGATGTTCCGCTTTGCGTCATAAAGCTCTTGCCCTGTGTCTTTTGCGCTCCAACGCCAACTTTGCCGCCCAGAGAATATGTAAAGTCACCGCTTGTAAAACCGCCGCTAAGACCTATGCCATAGCCACGTTCATCATTTTTAGCATCATCATGCTTCCATGTGTAAGCAAATGCTTTTGAGTAAAGAGGCGTAGAGGCTCTGTAAACTCTCCAAACGCCGCCAAGCTCCAGCTCTGTTCTTCTTCCACCTGAGCCTACCGTGTTACTCATACTCTCTTTGCCATCAAAGTAAGTCGCCTTATCCGTCGATACAAAACCCTCTTTTATAGCGATATGCCAACTGCCATCTTTGGCAGAAACTACCAGAGGGATTACAGCAAGGCAGAGTGCGCTTAAAATATATCTCTTCATGACTTAAACTCCTCAACCAAATTTTTAATTCCTGCACCCATTACTGTAACATAGACATGGTACAAAATAATGGCAACGCTGATAAAGGTCATATCTGATTTTGCGAGCGAGTATTGATATGAACCTGCAATATAGATAAAAACAGTGAACAAAAAAACAAGCCAGTTGAAATGACCAAAGAACTCCCAGTATGACTGATATCTAAATATTGTCACCTTGAGTATCAGCCAAAACATAGATGAACTGATCAGCGCTGCAAGATAAAATGCCAAAAACGGGTCTTCTATGAAAGTCACCCCTTCACGCACGACCGTTCTTATCTTATCGCCGAGAGATCCCACCGATTGAAAAACAATAACTACAAACTCAAAAATTGCTTCCATAACAGATCCTTTTTTCTAGTTTTTTACAGAAAAAAGTTTACATAAACAAAACGAAGCGTACATTTCGTTTTGTTTTATGAGTTCTCTATCATTAGAAGTTTCGTAAATTGAAGTTATAATAAAACCCATAATTGCTAACTTAAATAAAAAGGCTTCAAGTGGGAATAGACGTTGAAATGTTTGCCGTAACAAAAAGTAAAATCACAAAAGAGCAGATAGCCGACCTCTCATATCACCTCTCATGCGCTTTTGGATATGATAATTTTGACATATACAAAAAAAAGAACGGCTCAAACTATGAGTGCAGAGCTCTTGAGAGAGTAGAAGTTATTGGGATAATATCGTTTGAAGATATAACAGAGATATTGCCAAAAGAAGATGAGACATTTATAAGGGTCTCATTTAAAGATGCTTTTTACAGCATTGGGTATGAGAGAGGAAACTTTCCGCTCTATAAAAATGTAGCGGAGTGGCTTGAGGTAAACATCCCGGACGCGGTTATACACTACGGCGGCGACAGCGTTTACCCGACTGAATTTGACAAAGAGACAAGAGAGTTTTTCTGGAACCACTACTGCAAAGTAGGCAATGCGCCTTACTACAGGATGTTTCAAAACAGAGATGAGTTGCCAATGTGCGATTTTTGCAACCACAAGATGCACCCGCACTACTTCTCAAGCAGAGATTTTGAAGAGAGATATATCTGCAACGGATGCGGAGAGATACTCTAGTCATAGATATCATCATAATCCTTTGAGCCGGGTCCAAAGACCCAGTACTCAAAACAACAAGGGTCCAAATAAGCATCAAGTCCATCGCAATCTTCATCTGAACCATCATCAATGACACTGCCCACTATAACCAGGAAGATAAAAATATAAAAAATAGTCTCCATTTCATACCGCCCTATTTAAAACTTTTTAAACACTCCCCCTTTTATACACATAGATAACGAACCTGCTATTTCGTTTGGTTTTATATTGTTTAGAAAATATTTTGTTTTTGATGATTTTAGAAATGATGTTTTGAAATAAAATTGAAAAAAACTACAAAATTAGCGCCCCGAAAATTCGGGGCGAAATTTAGAGCAAAACAATGAATATATAAAGAAAACTCTGGAAGTCTCAAAATAACTGCCCCGAATATTCGGGGCGAAATTCATTTAAAAATAATCACTCATGTGTAAAGGGATTATTAGTCTCAAAATAACTGCCCCGAATATTCGGGGCGAAATATTTAATAGTTGGGCAATATACAAAAAATATAGGTGGTGTCTCAAAATAACTGCCCCGAATATTCGGGGCGAAATTGAAAAAATAATGAATGGAAAAATATCTGACAAAGATGTCTCAAAATAACTGCCCCGAATATTCGGGGCGAAATAAAGGTATCTCAAAGATACCAGGAGTATGAGGTCGTGAAAGTAAACGAGTCTCAAAATAACTGCCCCGAATATTCGGGGCGAAATACCGCGTCTTAAGGAGACATAATGAAAATATTAACAATAGGTCTCAAAATAACTGCCCCGAATATTCGGGGCGAAATTAATTATCATTCAGTTCAAGGATTTATAAGACGAGTCTCAAAATAACTGCCCCGAATATTCGGGGCGAAATAGCGAAACAAACATCGCCAAAAGATATTAATGTTGTCTCAAAATAACTGCCCCGAATATTCGGGGCGAAATCATTCGGATCAAAGTGTGTGCTGGGATGCATACAGAGTCTCAAAATAACTGCCCCGAATATTCGGGGCGAAATAGCCAAGATTTAGGCTATGTAGAGCAGTATGGTAACTACTTGCTTCTTAAAAACTTCCATTTTTTGCCAAGTTTGACAAAAAAGTTCGCAAATGCATAGCATTTTGCAAAATGCAACTATGTAGTTTTGACAATATATTTTCAAAGAGAGCCTATTTTAGGACATTTGTCACTTTAAAAAGTTCGCAAATCACTTTTAGTTTTTTCTAAAAATCGAGAATCTCTAACTTTTTGTTTTCTTTAAGTTTATAAAATGCCTAAAACAGGTAGTTTCAAACTGAACTCTAACTAAAAGTTCGCAAATCTCATAAAGATAATTTTGCATATGCCGTATTTGAAAACTTCTACATGTAGATTTTAGCAAAAAAGAGCGATTTTTGGACAAAAAAAGTTCGAGAATCGTTTTTGAGGCTATATAAACATATCTTTATGCGCAAAAGGGTCCGGTGCATTGGAGATTTCAGAGCACTTGGGCAGGCAGTTCTCACATATGTGGTAGAAGCGAATGGAGTCATACTTTTTGTTTATGAGCTCTTTTTCTTCTATCTCTCGCAGAAGTTTTCTGTGCTTTGTCTGGTTTAGCTCTATCTCATAGACTGAGTAGTTTACACGCGTGCCGTAAGTGTCAAGCAGGTCGGAGAGCTTTTTGCGACGCTTGTCGTTTGTGATGTCATAAGCTACTACATAACGCATCAGTACTTCCCTATAAAGGCTTTGTACTTCGCGCCCTCTTGGTTTATGGCGTGTGAGAGGTTGTGACACTGCGTCTGTATGATATTTTCTACTTTTCGCGACTCTTTTTTCCACATGGTGTAACTTCCCAGTTTCTCTTTTATGTTTTTGGAGATAAGCTGGCGAGAAGATTTGGTGAGCATGCCGTCGTTGCCCAGTTTTATGGGCTCGTCTTTGTTTAGCATACTTATAATGGTTCTATCGACTATAAAGGTGCGAAACTCCTCTATCATGTCAAAGGTGAGTGTCGGCTTCTTCTCATCAAGCGCGTGCAAAAAAGAGATGCTCAAACTAAGCCCCGCATGTACAAGCGAGTGCTGGACTTTGCCGTATAAAATGGCATAACCGTAGTTGAGCGAAGAGTTTACAATATCCTTCGCACCTTGGGTTATGCGCCTCTCAAAAGGGACTTCCAAAACAAGCTTTACAGCCTCCCAGTACGAAGCGGAGATGCTCCCCTCTATGCCCATCAGCTCGGCTACGCTTTGAGCGGTTTTTATCTTTAGCGCATTTAGCTCCATGGAGTCTATATGTTTGTCCAAAAGTCCGTGATATTTGTTGAGATACTTGAGGTAGTTTATCTGGTTTTTTGATTTGCCTCTTATAAACTCACATGCCAGAGTGAGCTGTTTGTCGGTGTTTAGCACCATGGCTTGTTTATGCACGCTTTGAGCTATTGTCGCTTTGTATGTTATGAGCGAAGCGTAGGCGAAAGCGTTATGGTCTATAAAATCAACAGTTATAGAGTTATCGGCACATTTTTTAAGAACATCGGAACTTATGCTAAAGCCTTTGCCCTCAAAGATGATGCGGCTTACCTTGTCAAACGGGTAGGAATTTTTAACTCTGCCGTACTCTTTTATGACAAATTTGTTTTTGGAGATGCCAAGCATCAAACCATGCGTGTTGATATGGAGAGTCGAGTCATTTGCGAACTTTTTTGCGTAGTGGTTTTTCTTTTTGTCTATCTTTGCATGTGACTCTTTGTAGCTTTTGTTTGCAAGATAACGCTCATACCCTTTTGCTATGGCAAGGGCTTTTTTGTCTTCTACCAGCTCGAGTGCGAAAAGCAGCTCAAAGTGAATCTGGTCCAAAAAGATGCGAAACTCTTTTTTTGTCGTAACGGCTTTGGAAGCTTTTGAGAGCGATATTTTATATGCTACACTCTCTAAAAGAGCGTTTTGCAAAAGAATGTGTTGCGTGGAGTTTTGTTCGAGAATCTTCAGATAGTAGTTTTTAAGCGCGTAAAGGTAAGCATTGATATCTTTTACAAACTTGGCAAATCCAGACTTGTCTTTTGAGAGTTTATGTATGCGTGAGATAGCTTTTTGAAGACGCTCATTGTCTACATGTCGATTTCTGCCGTGAAAGTTCACACCCAAAAAGGTAAAGCCGTCTGTGATGTGGACTATTGATGTTTTTGAGTCGTTAAGAGAGAGTTTCATGGAAGCAAGATAAGTTGTGAGCTTCTCCAAACGCTCTTTTGCTTCGGCTTCCTTTTTAAAGAGCATAACAAAGTCATCCGCATAGCGCACAAAAGCGACCTCGTGCTTTTCAAGATACTTGTCCATCGCATCAAGATATATGTTTGAGAGCAGCGGAGAGAGGATGTCGCCCTGATGTACTCCCAAATCGTGCTCATCATAGGTAAAGTTTTTAAAACCGCCAGTTTGGACAAAGAGCGAGATAAGGCGGATGATGCGTTTGTCTGTTATGTGGTAACTTAAAATCTGCAAAAGAGTGTCATGGTCTATGGACTCAAAAAAGTTCTCTATGTCTGTTTTTACTATGTGGTAATACTTCTCGTTTAAAAACTGCGTGACACGGTTGATGGCTTTTAGAGTCGATTTGTCAGGACGGTATGCGTAAGATTTATCTGAGAACTCTTTGTCAAAGTATGGATTTAGCTCTTTGTAGAGCACTCTTTGCACTAACTTGTCCTTTATGGCGCTTAGAGCTATGGGGCGTTTTTCATCACTCCCCTCTTTGTCTATCTCTATCTTTTTTAACGGCTCTGGAGCATAAGTACCCGAGAGAATGAAGTGTGAGAGTTCATCAATATTTTTGGAAAAACCGGAGTAAAACTCTTTGAAGTTTACTTCATCCAGCCCTGTTGCTTTTGCAGAGATCTCACCAAAGGCTTCAGTGAAATGCTCTTTGGTAAAGATGTGTTCTAGTTGGGAGGTGAACATGAGGCTACCCTATAAATTTTCCATAACCTACGTTTGTTTTGGCACCTAAGCCAAACTCTTTGATAAGATACTCAAAAAGCTGTTTTTTCTGCTCCGCTAAAATTATTCCATCTTGCAATAAAAACTGAAATTTAAACTCTATATCTCCTCTAATTTTTAAAATCTTGATAGGATTTGGTTCGCACATCTCATCAGGAACTAAAGTTTTTCCATCCGCAAATGTAAGATTTTTTCTATTTTTATGCGGTGTGATATAGTCCTCAGCAAAAATTTGTTTTGAACCTTGGAAATCAAGATAAGCATCTAAAAACCTGTCTTTTTTATAGATACTTTTTGGTTTGCCTTTTGTATCTAATCCTTCAAAAATTTCTAGTTCTAACTGTTTAATTTCATCTTTGGAAAGTGATACTTTGTCTTTTATTTCGTTCGCTAAAATATCTTGCATAAGTTCACATTTTTCATCTTTGTATTTTTTATTTTTAAACATTGATATATCAATAGATGGAAAATAACTTCTTAAAGCTCCTTTGATACTTGAACCTGGAATAATTGGCAGTCCCGTAGTGTAGTCAAAATAAAATCCATTTTGAAAGTCCCCTTTTGTGTCATCATCTTTTTGAACTTTATCTGATACGGGATGAGGGTAACCAGTACCGACTAAAAGTCCTGGATAGATAGTTTTGAGAAGAAAAGAAGTTTTTGTTTTGACATCAAAAGCATCTTGACTGGCATTAAATATAATGGCCTGAAAAATCAAGACAGAAGATTTGCCTAATTTATTTCCAAAAACGATAAAATAAATATGAAATATATGGAGATGAATATGAGTCGAAAAAAAGGTCAGATATACAGTGCGGAGCAGAAGACAAAAATTGTATTAGAGCTACTAAAAGAAGATCAAACAATAAATCAGCTAGCAACAAAGTATCAGATAACAGCAAAATCTATTCAGAACTGGAAGAAGCAGTTTTTAGAGAATGCTTCATTGGCATTTGAACCGGCAAAAGCGGTTCAAGAGTTCAAGGATGAAATAAAATCTAAAGATGAAGAGATAGCAGAGCTTCAAAAACAACTTGGTAAATCGGTTGTTGAAAAGGAATGGCTATCAAAAAAGCTAGAGAGCTCGGTCTCATTAAATAAGCGTAAAACACTTGTCGAGAACGGGCTTGAACTTACTAAAACAACCCAATGTAAACTCTTAAGTATAAGCCGTGCAACGCACTACTATAAAGCAGTGCCAGTCAGTGAACAGAACTTAAAAATAATGCATACTATAGACGAAATAGCCACAGACAACTCAGAGTATGGATATCGTTATATTTATCGACAGCTCATAGAGGATGGTTACATCATAGGCAAAGACAGAGTGCTTAAATATATGCAATCTATGGGGATACAAGCGATTTATCCAACGAAAAAGCGTTTGACTAGCATCAAAAATCCAGAGCACAAGATTTATGAGTATTTACTCAAACCTTACTGGACAAGAACAGGCCGAACTAAACAAGTCTATGTTCCAACACCAAATGAAGTATGGAGCGGAGATATCACTTACATCCGAACTAACGGTGGATTTATGTACCTTGCAGCAGTTATAGATTGGCATACAAAAGCGATTTTAGCTTATAAGATTTCCAACTCTATGGATGCAACTCTGGCTACAGATGTGCTCAAAGAGGCACTAAATAAATATCCAAAGCCAAAGATATTTAATTCTGATCAAGGAAGTCAGTACACAAGTTATGAGCATACTCAAACTTTAAAACAACATGACATCCAAATCTCAATGAACGGCAGAGGCAGATCTATTGATAATATTGTCATAGAACGCTTTTTCAGAACACTCAAGCATAGCAATATCTATATCAGTGACTATCAATCAATCAAGGAGTTAAAAGAAGGTGTAAACGCTTACATGTACAAATATAATTTTAAGAGATTTCATTCAAGCATAGGTTATCAAAAACCAATGAATCTCTATCTTGAATATTTAAAAAGTGTAGTATAGAGTAGCAACTAGAGGTGGAAATTAATTAAGCTGAAAAGTTGTCTTGATTTTTCAGGCCATTATACAGCATCTTTTGGTTTAGCTATAAATCTATCGTGAAAAAGACCTGCGTGAGCATATGGTTTAAATGCCTCATCTCCTTCATAGGGAATTATAAAACTAAAACCTTTTTTCTCTTTTAGTTCTTTTATAAGCGTTTTCATAAAATAGCTAAAAAGATAACTCCCTACCCAAAGCTCTCTCGTTTTTCTAGCATTTAAAAGTGTCTCATATATTGGTCCTATGGTTAGGGCTATATATTTATTGTTCATTTGAGGTTCCTTTCTGAAGCTCTAAAATTATCTCCAAGAGAAGAGAAGCTTTGTTCACTTTTTGTATTTTCATTCCTATGATGATTTTTGTTATATGTTGAATGAGATGGTTTTTTTGGTTTCTTCATAGAATATTCAACAAAATCACCAAGACTGAAGTCTTTTTTTTGTGGAGTCCTTCTTGTTTCAAGCGGAGTTTTGCTATTGCCATTTTTATATGAAGCCACAAAAGTAAACTCTTTGTCGTAGATTTCATCAGTAGCTTCATTAAGAATTATAAAGATTGATTTTTCAAAAACCCTAAAGTTTAAAGGTGATTTGTATCTCGCAATATTATCATTTGAGCTTATTGAGATTTTTACTTTTAATCCATCTGCTTCTTTGGATAACTTTTTAGCATCGTCAAATTTTCTTTCATCTTTCTTTTGTTTTGCTTCTTGACTTTTTTTACTCGATGAATATGTCAAATATTCATGATTATCAGCTAATCCAAGCAATGCTCTTGCAAAAATATACTTTTCATTTTGAGATGGATTAAATCCATTTTTATCATGGTAATCGTCTTTTAAATCTTTAAACATATCAGGATTTTTTTCTTTAATTTGTTTTTTTATCCATCTTTTTTCCCATCTAAGTTGCTTATCAAAAAAATACTCCATTAAATACGATTTTTGTTTGTTTCTTGAGTTGCCACTTTTAATAAGCTGATATTCGTTATGGATTTTTCTTAACGGCTCACTATCTGATAGTTTATGATAAACAATGTTTCGTCGTTTTAAAGTATCCTCAAAAGATTGCTCTGTAGTCTTTTGTAATGAAAATGAACCAAATCCTTTGTTACTTCGAGTTCCAAAACCTGTAGTGCAGAAAAAATATTCAAGATTATCTTCGATTATTTTTTTTAATTTAGAGTTAAAGCAATGAATTTCAACATTTACTAACTTGTCTTCAAATCCAACTGCCTTGCTGTCTCCAAAATAAGAGCCGACTTTAGATGACATATCATAACTTGGTACTACTGTTTTATATGTTGCATCAGTTTTTATTTGATTTGGATTTGGAAAAATTTTTACCTTGTAGTCAAAAGCAACCTTATCTATGTTTATCAAATAATTTTCATACAGAGATTTATTTTTTTGAAAAACATTTTCAATCAAAAACTTATCAAACTTCGGTTTCAACTCCGTTGCCCTTAGCGTCGCCCCGCTTTGATCACTTTGGAAGTGAATGATAGGGGTGTGTTGTTTGAGTGTGAACTTAACTTTAAACTTCGGTTTCAACTCCGTTGCCCTTAGCGTCGCCCCGCTTTGATCACTTTGGAAGTGAATGATAGGGGTGTGTTGTTTGAGTGTGAACTTAACTTTAAACTTGCTATTGTTCATGATTCTACTTTGTTTTAAATTTTAAATATATTGGTATTATTGAAGCAGATAGAACTACTAAAATCGTAGATGTTATACCTTTATTATTCAATAGCAGATCAGGTAAATACCCACCAATTCCATCTAGATAATTCATACCTAAAAATCCTGTAACTATAGAAGCTGGAAATAAAGCACCTCCAACATAACTAATAAGATTTAATGATTCTGCTGATTTTTTCTCACTTTGTAATTCTACATATTTAAAAAGTTCTTCTATCTCATTATCTAAATCCTTTACATCTCTTTCTATTTTTAAAATATCTAATGCTTTTTCATAGAGTTCAAGTCCTTGATCTTTGGCTGTAATCTCTCTAAAATAGTATTTGTTTATAAATTTTATGTAATTCCTGTAAGTATTATTCACTTGACCTGATATATCTTTTGTATCTATACCATTAGCAATTCCACTCACATCATCTGCAAATTTAAGTAAAGTGGCTCTTACCATCAAAAGCAAACTAAACATACTAAAATACATAGTTTTCATATGTGGTAATGGAAAATCACTATTTGCCAAACACACAAAAGAGTACCTACTCATGCCATACGTAGTTTCATAATCTTTCCATCTATCATAAGTTGCTTTTTTGATTAATTCTTCTTGCATGGTTTGGCTTTGAACCGTTTTGCCATCGCCATCTATAAAAACATATTCATACCACTTATCATTGCATAAATAGTTTTCTTTTACTTCATTTGCAAATTTTGGATTATTCAAGTAGCTAATGGTAAACATTCTATCATCAACTGCTGGTTGAATATCTCCAATAAGCTTAGTGATAATTTGAGATATTCTTGGAGCATTGTTCTCATTTTTGCTATTAAAAGTTTCAGGTATATCATCTAATTTTATATATTCTGCTACTAAATTGCAATTATTGTCGCCATCTAAATACTCAGGGTATATTCTTCTTCCATACTCATTTATCTCTAAAATTTCTTGTTTATCTTTATAAGTTTTATTTTCAAGATGAAAAGAGAGTATCCCTACTTTAAAATCATCAAAAATTCTTAACGATAATTTTTCAATACCAAGTTTATATGTTTTTGAGTGTCGTCTAATTTCATCACTACCATATTTTTTTAAATCTTTTGTTTTGAGTGTGAAAGTTTTATATTTTATATTTTCATATATTTCACAATTATCAAACATGCTTTTTATAAAAAATTTATGGAAGTATGCTTGTTGATTATAATCAACTTTAGCATCATCTAATTTACACCAATTCTCTATTACACTCTCTTTACCTTTATATTTAAATGGCAACATAAAAGTATGGTAGCTGTACAACTCATCTTTTTTCATTTTTATAAACTCATCTATTAATTTTTTTGTTTCATCTTTGGTTAGGGCATCTTCTTTGATGCCTACAAAACCAAAATCTCCACCGCCGTAATAATATCTTGACTCTGTAACATTTTGAGTACTTAAAAAATCTAAAATATTGCTTTTTTTGTAGCCGTAAAAGACTATTTTTGAATCGTTGTAGATGATGTAGTTGTTATACTCATAAAAAGCCAAATCACTTACTGCGCTGAAATGAGATGTTTTTGAGTAGATGACATTTGATTTATCACTTAATGCAATATTGAAAGATTGCAAGGCTAACTCTTCATCCTCTTTTGTTACACCTTGAGAAGCTCTATCTTTTGCTCTTATTTTATCTATCTCTTCTTGTTTTTCGCAGAGCGATTTCATACCGCTTATGTAGCGGCTGTCGTTTGCGGCAATGAGTTTTTGCTCTCTTGTTAGTTCGATGCCCAAAATCTCTGCCACCTGTTCCAATGAAGATTTTTTATGGTCGTTTTTGCCGTGATGGTCAATCTCTACATAGTTGCTTGGAGGAGTTATGTCCTCTTCCAGCTCAATGCCATAAATAGTTCCTTCAAAGTTTAAAAACTCTTTATAGTCGCTTAGTTTAGCACCCCAAGCAAGATTATTATCTGCAGGCTTTATACTGTTGTTTTTCAATAAATCTCTGATAGCATCCATTTCAAGATCATTTCCACCAAGTAAAAATAGTTGTTTCATAACTCTTCCTAAAGTTTTAAATATTTGATTTTAGTAAAACATAACGCACAGACTATTTCGCTTCAAGTCTCTTGACATAACTTTTCAGCTCATCACAAATCTTTTGACGAAACCTTAGAGGCTCAAGCACTTCTACATGTGGCAGCCATGACTTTATGAGGTTGTCTACATCTTCGTCGTGGCTTATCTCAAAACTGACAATCAGTGAGCCGTCTTTGGCTTCACGCTCTATGATTTGTGTTTGCAAAAAATCACGCGCCTTAAAGTATTTTGCAACCGGTTCATCTACTTTTATGCGCACGGTAAACGAGTTGCCGTCTTCAAAAAATGCAGAGTGAACTTTGTCAAGGATCTGCTCTATTTTGGAATGCGAAGTTTTATGATATTTTCCTGTCGGGATAAGTTTACGGATGGCTGAGAGCTTGAATACTTTTGTTTTGTTGTCACTTAAATCTTTTGCAAAGAGATACCAAAAACCCTCAAAAGCAGCTATTTTATAAAGCTCCAGAGTCGTTGTACGCTCGCTAAACTCAATGGTAGTGATTTCACTAAGCTCTATGAGTTTTTCAAGCTCCGAGATAAGCGGCGAATCTATGTCGATATCTTCTAGCTGTTCGTACTTTATAAAGTATGGATTGACAACCTGCTGTTGAAAAAGTTTGCAATATATACGCTCTTGGATCTTGTCTATGTCATCCACATCATTGAACTGCTCTAGCGCAAGGCTTAAAAAGATCATCTCATCTTTGCTTAGCACTGTCTTGTTCAGTGAGAAACCCTTTTCAAACATATGTCTTCCCTCTTTGTCTTTTGTAATGGGAAAGTGCATCATGCCAAGACGTTTGAGATCGTTTTGAATAGTGCGGGCAGTGACAAAGTATTCTTCAGCGAGTTCCTGAGTGGTAGGTCTTGTGTCATCTGAGAGCTTTGTAAGAATCCCCACAAAGCGATAGAGCGCTCTGTCATAATCTTTTTTTGCCATAATGCACCTGCATAATAATTTTATTTAATAATTCTCAAAGATTTTAACTGTGCAAATATTAAACAATCTTTAAAATGAAATATAATTATCACATTTTATTATTTCATGCGAATAGGTGTACAAACGCTACATCTCTGCCTTATATTTTAAAAAATAGTTATAAATAAAATGAATCTCCGACTCACTTTTCATCTTGTTTAGAAATCGTATGACTGTCTTTAGATGCTCATTTTCCATAGACTCTTTTACTTTGGCATTGTTACGATAATTTATTTTATAATTGAGCAGACGAAGCAGCTCTTTTTTGCTGAAAAAGTCTATCTCTATCAAGAGATGCGTGCGTAAAAACTGATTTAACTCTTCTTTTAACTCATCTGCCTTGGTAGGTTTTATTGAACTTTGCGGCGAGAGCGAATCTATGTCCGGAGTGTTGAGCGAGAAGATGGAGTCAACATCTCTTATGAAGCGTCCCGTGCGTCCTATTGGCGAGCCCCTAAGAAAGATTCTTCTTGCGTTTGCTCTTTTGTATGGAGCGTGTATATCTTCTCTTATAGCATCAAGCTCAGGGTCATAGACTTCATCGTCTGTCAAAAAAAGCATAAGCGCATCATCATCGAGCGTATTTCTAATAGAGTCAAGCTTGTAGATAAAGGCTGCGGTTTTTCGCTGGTCAAAATCATCTCTGAATTTGCACTCTATCATATGCAGATGGTTATTTTTCATAATAAGGATGTCAAACTCATTTGTAAAATAGTCATCATCAACATAATAGTCTTTTACTTTGACACCAAGAGCAATGTCATCAAAACTGAGTCCGCTAAGAAGATTGTAGATATAAAGCTCAAACAAAAATCCTTTTGGAGTCGTCCTTACAAATGCAGGAACACTCTGCTCTTTGATATAACGTGCGTGCATACCGTTATACTCATCAAAAAGAGATGATATCTCATCTCTGTACTCCAAGGCATTGTTAGTATCTTGCATACTCTCAATAACTATGTTTTTCATAGTTAAATGGTCTGTGATATTCATACTGCTTACGGCAATTGGTTTGCTCATACTTGTATCATCCAAAAGCGTATATGTGTTGTCAAACCTATCGTATGAAAGGAACGCAACATCTTTGTCTTTTAGCTCTTTTGCAAGGCCATAGGCGATACTCGCCAGTCCGTCGGTTATATTTATGAGTATTTTTTCGTTTGCTTTGGTAAAAGTTAAAATATACTCCGCCAATTCTTTGATAGCTTCGTAGCTGTCTTCGTCTATCTGTTTGGTGTATGTTGTGATGGGAAGTTTTTTCTCTTCAATAAAGTGCTTTGTGCCGCGCATTATTTTTTTGGCTTGTAAAACATCATGTCTGAAGTCATCATAGACTAACACATGGTTTACAAGTTCATCTTTGAAGTGATAAAAGATAGGAAGTATTGAAGAGTGAAAATCGCCGATAATAGAGACAAGTGTCATATTAAGCTCTCAGTTGTAAAATAGTCGCTGATTGTAGCATATTGCGAATTATTTTACTAAATTTTTGTTTCTCATCAATGTTGTACCAAAAAATCAATTTATGCCATCCTCTTCCATGAAGTATCTTACAAACTTCGTACGCAGCAAAAAAAGCAAAAGCATTGAGACCATAGAGACTGCCGCCAGCTGCCAGATAGCATCGTTGAACGTAAAATGATGACTAATTATCCCGACCATAAAAAATCCTACTCCAAACCAGATGAGCACAAAGCTCATCACGAAAGCCTCAAATACTATAAGCACTAAGCCTATAGCCATAAGGATTATTGGTGAAATAGCCTCAATAATTGTTATTTCCATTGTTTGCTCCTTATTTTACTTATATATTTTGGTTTTGGATTTAATCCAATGAAAACAGTTTATAGTATTAAAACGAAGTATATATTTCGTTTTATCTCAGTGAATTATAAATTATGCCCAACATATCTTTTACCTGTTGCGCAGGTTCCAATAGAGTAGTCACAAAATAATCCAGTAGCATTACCTCTACGACTGTTGAGAAGAGTCCAAGCGCCATGTTAAATACTACTGCTACTACAATCCACGTCTCGGTTGTTTTTGAATATGTACCGTTTGCTGTCATTAAACTCATCTTTTATCCTTTGCTACCGTATTGGTAAATTTTTAAGATAAAGAGATTATAAGATGTGGATACGAAGATAGTATTTCGTTTGTAAATTTTTAAAATTACATGTTGAAAATATAGAGAAAACAAAAGTGCTTAATGCTTGAATTGGTGCGTGGTTATTCTGCAAACTACTGAGGCGGCTCGTTTTGATCATAAATACTCAACTCAAATTCACTTTTTATCGAGTTAAATTCAAACTCTAAAATCTTTGAATCCAGGCAATTGCAATGTAAAAACAGTGATTTTAAACTTGGCATATCAGCTATTTTTTTTGGTAAGGTATGCAATCTATTGTCAAATGCCACCAACTCTTCAAGTAGTGCTAAATTTAGCATTTCATTCGGTAAAACCTGGATTTTATTGTTTTGTATCCACAGGGTTTGCAAATTTTTTAACTTACCGATTTCTTTAGGTATTGAAACTAGATTATTATCCGATAGATACAGTTTTGTAAGATTTTGCAATACATTAATCTCTTGGGGAATAAAATTTAAGTTTTTAGAATGCAAATTTAACTCCGTAATGGAGAGTAGTTTGTCTATACTACGAGGAAAAATATCTTCAGAGAAGCCTTGCTCATCTGCCCATGAGAGTAATGTTTGTATTTGAGTAGTTGTATGTTTCATTGTATAACTCCTTATTGATAAAAGAAGTTTATACAATTCTTTTGACAGCTTTATGTCTGCTTATTGCAGAACGATATAGTTTATGCATGGTACTATGGTACTGTTCAATAAGCTGTAGGTTTTGGAGTATGTTCAAAAATTCAATTCTATTTGGAACAATCTTTCTGTTACTAAAAACTGTTCCAAATTCTAGAGGTTTAGAAACTTAACGTTTGACTTAAGCGACACGTTTTGAGGTTTTGTTATGTTTAATCTTTCTCATTGTCTCGACTCATTTCCACGCTCATTAATTCTGCTCTCTATAATGCCTTTCATCCTTGGTAATAGGTCGACTCAAAAGCTGATCTATATGATTTAAAAATTTATCATTTTATTCTTCTAAAAGATAAAAATCACATATAACCCTTAAATAATAGAACATTGTGTATGTTATTTGTAGTTTAGATTTGATTAAATTATTTTGAAGTGAAATAGAAGGTAATATTTAAGAAATTGATATGTATAACAAAATCATTTAAGACGTACCCTAAGACGTACCCTAATTAAAGTTTAAATGGTTACTTACTTTTTGATTTTCTTTTAAAGTTCATTGTTTGTGGAGATTTGCAGTGGTGGGTTCTGAGTGACTCGAACACTCGACCACTCCGTTATGAGCGTCAAGGATTGGACTTTTACTAAATTATACAAAATTGTATTAACTATAACAAAATAGCCTATTATAAGCACTTAACTACTATGATTTTGAAAACTTCATCTTATTAAGTTTTATTAAATATGTATGTTTTTTACTAAAAAAGTGGGGTAAAAAGTGGGGTACTATGCTATACTTCAAAAAAAATAGTAAGAAGTAAGTAATGGGAACGAGACAAGATTATATCAAAACTAAATATACGGGAATCTATGTTAAAGAAGATCCCAAAACTAAAGTCAAAACTTATCTAGCGAGGGCAAAAGTTAACGGAACTGAAATTGAGCAGATTGTGGGCTATTCAAATGATAAATATAAAACCAATCCAGCCTTAGCATTTAATCGCCGCATAGAGCTTATAACAATTCATAAAGCCGGCAAGTCAACCAAGAGAGCTGACAACCCTACCCTAGATAAATTTTTTAATGAGTTTCAAGAGATGAGGGAACAAACTATCTCAAAAAATAGATGGAAAAGTGCATTTTATTTTTATGATAAGTATGTACCGGATGGAGTTAAAAATAAAAATTTAAAAGATGTTGATAGCGACGATTTACAAAAAATAATAAATCAGATGCTTAAAGACGGTAAAAAAGGGAGCTATATCGTTACGGTTAAAGAGATATTTTCCCCTCTTTTTAAAAAAGCTCTTGAGTTTGGTTTGGTAGAAAAAAATATAACTGATTATTTGAAATTTCCAAAATATGACAATATAAGATATTTTTCTCTGCCTGACGATAAAATAAAAGAACTAATAAGTAAAATTATGGATATTCCAGACAATCATTATAGAGTTATGTTTATGTTTTTATTGAGAGGGCGGCGGAGTAATGAAGTAAGATCGCTATGCTGGGAAGATATAGATTTTGATAATAAAATATTTTTTATCCGGGATTACAATAATAAAATTCGTAAAAATCAAACCTATGTCCTTGATGATGTGTTGATAGAGCACTTAAATCTTATAAAAAAAGAAAAGGGTCTTGTTTTTATATCATCTCGAACTGGAGAAAAATTTAGTGCAATCCCTAAAAGATTTTGGCAATATCTGCAAGATGAGCTTTGTATCGATATGAGAATACATGATTTTAGGCATTTATTGGGTTATGTGCTTATTAACAACAATGTAGCTCTTGAGTCAGTCCAAAGGCTATTAGGGCACTCTAATATAACAGTAACACAAAGATACTCAAATCAAAAAGAATTAATGGCTAAACAAGCATGGGATGTATTTTCCGAGATTGGGAAAAAGTGAGAATAAATCACGAAAGTGAGCTAGCTAATTTTAAATCGAAACTGTTCAGAGTTTTGTGTCAGTAACCAATAGTCATTAAAATTATATAATAATTCCAAAACCTACTGTATTTAGAACTGTCTAGTTTATAGGGGACATTCCAGTGTTTTTATTCCACCCCAATCTTGCACTATCCATTCTTTTAATTCTTTATTGTCTGGATTTTGCTGTAAATGTTCAAACATTAAAAACTTTAAATATACATCCTTTAAAAATGGACTTTCAATATCTGTAAACTTATCTTTTAAAAAATCTATTTTTTTAATAGGCTGTGCTATCCAATCTTTTCTATTTTTTTCAAGGTATGCAATTGGAGTTACAATTTTATTTTTAATATACTCAAGTGTAAAGCTTATAAATTCTTCATTATTTATTTGATTAGAAATGCTCATCCCACACTCTCCTTTAATTTTTTTAAAACTTCCACCATCGCCAGCGTATCGAGCTTGCAGTATTGTAGCAGAGCCCTTCTGTATTGCTCTTTTGTTGCATCATCCATCTTTGAGAGCTTTGCAAATGTCTGCATTGCTTCGCCGCCGTTGTGTACGAGTGACAACTCTTTGTACGCCCTCTCCATCTCAGGTACGAGTGCGGGAAGCACATATTTTATGGAGTAGCTTCCTCTCATGCTTGGCACATAGTACTCTTTCTTTTGAAACGGTGTCATGAGGTCTCGTATGTTGTCATGAATGGCAAGAAGCTTTGGCGCAAACTCTTCAAACATCTCTGCTAGTTTGCGTATCACCCCTTTTTCAAACCCCATGTTGTAAGCCAGAACCGTTACATCGGTAGGTATGTCGTTAACTAGTCTCTTTGCAAGTTCATATCGTGGGTCTTTGTCGTCATTTGCTAAAAATTCGTAATGCTTTAACTCCCCGTTTTTCTCTTCTACATGTAGAGAGTATTGAAACGGTATCTGCATAAACGGACTCACGCCTCTCCACTGCGGCACTGCTTGTTGAAATGTCTCAAAGTCAAGATGATAAAGCGGATAAGATAGACTATCTACAAACTCTTTTATCGCTTCACGGTTGATAATCTCTTTGTTCTCAAGTTCAGAGTTTATCTGTATCTGCTGTGAGAGCGAAAAGCCCGATATGTCTGCAATGTCCGTAAAGTTTACGATGCCCTGTTTGTATAGAGAAAATTTGGTATCTGTTTTTAGTCTTGAGATGTCAAAGATGCTGTAACTCGGCACATGACCCCAGCAGTAGCTCATCGCATCGCACTCGTAAGGGTTTGTACAGTGCGTACCTATGTCAATGTCGGGCATATTTTCGCTATCGTTTAGGTGTGTTTTAAAAAGCTTTAAGTAGCTTGGGATGTTATGTTGACGTTCCAAAACTTCGTCTGTAACATTAACTATGCAAAAAAGTTTCTCAACTTCCAGCTCATCACCTCTTACATACTTGTTGTTTATATGGACTACATTTGCGCTCTTTAGGGTGTAGCCCAAACCCTCTAAAACATAATACTGGATAGAGACATCATCAAGATAGACATCTTTTACTTCCGTTGAGCTTTTGACCTCATATATCTCAAGCGTGCCGTCGCCGTTGATGTGAAGTATGTCAACCATTACAACAATGCCGTCATACGCAAATGTCGCCTCATAGATATTTTTTACACCCTCATCTATCCACTTTTTTGTAAGCGCTATTTTTTCTTCAAAGCTTGTGTTCTCATAAGGTACCTCTTTGCCATCATCAAAAAGCTGACATGCCAAAGCGCCCACTTCGTTGCCTGTTTCAAATATAACCTCAGATGAGCCATCGGGCGGAGTTAAAACATCTTTTTTGTACTTTTTAAGCCAAAGAGATTTTGTGCATTGAAGACCTCTTATGTAGAGTGATTTGGATAGTCTCATTTTGTTTTTATCTCCAAATAACCTTTTAAATCCTCGTCTATCATCTCCTGTATCCACTCAGGCTCGATGACTCTCATGTGCGGCAGCCAATATTTAATGATGGGAAGTATCTCCATCTCATGCGTTATCTTTACGACAAACTCTATTGTTCCGTCTTTGTGGAGTGACTCTATGCTCTGTGTCGGAAGCGGTCTTCTTTGAAAGTACTTTGCGGCAATCTTGTTGGCATAAATCTTAACTTCAAACGGTTCTACATCCTTTTGAAACCAGACAGATATGGAGTTATCTAGCAGATTTTCAAGCTTTGCATCGGTGGAAAAAATATTAGCCGTTTCTTTTACATTAGAGATATTTTTTAGGTAGTACTTCTTAAGCACATCCTCTTGAAGTGCAACCAAATACCAAAATCCCTCAAAATTTACAATTTTAAGAGGCTTGAGTGTTACTCTAAAAACCTCGTGTCGCTCATCATCATAAGAGCACTCTATCTCTTTTTTTGCTTTTATGGCACCCTCTATAACCTGTATCTCACCAAACTTATCGCTGATATCTTCGATGTTGAGTTTTGCATAGATGGGATTGAAATCTTGGTTTTTTATCTTTGAGAGCAGCTTATGTGACTTTGATGCAAACTTGCCGCCTATGCCCTCGGTAATTTTTTCTATGATGTCCAAAACTATCTCATCTTCTAATGACTTGGTTTTCTCAACCCTAAATCCATCTTGCATTTTCCACTTTTTCCCCTCTTGTAGTATTGGAAAAGAGACTAGCCGCTCATTAAAATCTCTCTGTACCGTCCTCTCGCTAGTGTTGAACTCTTTTGCCAAATCTTTAACAGACAAAGCCTCTCCGTCATTTAGTCTTGAGAGGATATATGAGAGCCTTGTAAGAATTTTGTCGTAGTCGTGTTTGTATGCCATGCTTGCTCTTTGTGTGAAAATTGTTTAAAATAAACTGATTATAACTTTATAACTCTTAGATTTATACTCTATCTGATGACAGCTTTATGTCTTGTTTTTTATATCTACTCTATTTTTTTAAAAATCTTTCTGCACTAAGATTTCAAAAGCGCATAATCTTCTTGAGTATGCCCATAAACTACTACTTCACAATCAAATGAGACATCACGTTCAAAAAATTGTTTATATAGTTTTATGACTGCCTCTTTATCCATTCCGCCAACACCACATCCCATGAGTGGCAAAACTATCTTTATAGCTTCACGATAGTTACTTTCGTACCAAGCAAGATAGTTTTCTATATTTTGCAAAGCATGTTCAATCGTTTTAATAGTTGGAATCTTTTGCTCATAGCGCACGCCAGCGTTATAATCCATAATAGCTACATTCAAAGCGTATTTAAAATTTTTAGCGTTTCCTGAAGAAGTTACTACTACATCCCCTTGTTGTAGAGGATGTCCAATTTTTTCTAATTTTTGAAACATCTCTTTTTGAAGCTCACTACCGCAATATCTTTTGAATGCCATCGAGACACCTGAACCAAGAATTAATCTTGTATTTGACGGGTTTACAATAAATGTAGCATCTCCTTCTTCTAAAAGATTACCGCATTTTATATTTAAAGTATAAGCCATTTTTTATCCTCTAGTTAAAAATTCTCAGCCCATTTTTCCCAAAAGCCAGGTTCATCATGATGGGCATTTTGCATAGCAATTTCCAAGGAGAGTATGTAGTACATCACTCCTTTAAACCTTATTTTACCCTCATTGTCTTCAAGATACTCATTTAAAAGTTTGTACACTACATCTAATTCATCCGGTACCACATCCAAATAAATCTGACCTCTATATGCTCTCCATCCGTTTTCACTTGCAAAATCACCACACATTGTATAAGATATATTATGAGCATCAAGCCATGCTAAAATATCTCCACGAATTGGGTCTTGCTCATATTCATACGAAGATGAATAACTCTTTTTATCCTCAGGTACGCCAAACTCTAAAAACAAAACATCTCTTTGCTTTTTTCTAGCTATCGCATCAATGTGCTCTATTAGAACTGCCATCTATTCTCCTATTTTAGTAAAAGCTTGTAATACACATTGCCATTTTTTTTAGTCTCTTTGTATTTCACAAACCCTCTTTTTTCATAAAGTTCACGTGCTCTTTTGTAAACGTCATCATTCGTTGTATAGAGATGCAGCTCTTTAAAACTCTTCTCTTTCGCCTCTCTTATAGAAAAATCCAAAAGTTTTGAACCAAGATTTACACCTCTATATTTTGGATCTACGCAGTACCAGCCAAGCCATACTTTTGATTTTTTATCGCCCGTTTGAGTATAAAGCCCTACAAGTCCAGCAAGATTGTAATATGTATCTTGTGCAACCCAGTACTCTAAGTTTTTTATGCCTGCTTTTTCATACCAGAGAGAAAAGTTTTGAGGATAAATTGATGCCTCTAATGTTTCATACTCTAAAGGTTCTAACTCATCAAAAACAGTATCACGCAACTGGAGTGCTTGTTTATAAATAAATCTATTTAGTTTAACTATGTTCATCATTTAACTCCTCATTTGGTCTATGTTTTCGCAATTGTCGAAGCTCCAAGTCATTATAATAATCTCTTACATCCATCAAAAAAGGGTTCCCCTCTAGCTCACAAACAACCTCTTTCAAATCATGATTGATAAAGTCTAACGCCAACATATTGTCTGCTTTGTGCTCAACCATCAAATAAAAGTGGTTGGTATTGATGAAATGTCTCTCTTTATCTTGTGACAATATTTTGTCTGGTAGAATCGTTATAAACAAACTATATTCATCATTCTCAAATGCTTCAATATTCCAAGAAGCTATATGCTCTTTATAAAAATCATAGCTTTTTTCGTGCCCATTTATAACTTCAAATGTTTTAGCAAGAAGATAGTGTGTTAGTGGAAAATTTCCAAGAGGCTGTGGTTGCATAGTGTTCCTTTTTTTTAAATTCTGACTGCTTCTCCTTAAAATAGATTGAAAAAAATACTCCTACCTCTCTCCCTCTCTTTTATCGCTGTATCTCTCTGTTTTCAAGCATCTCTTGAAGCGTGCAGTGTTTAAGCATAAAATCTTTTAGCTCACGCATAATGATTTGAATTTTTTGTATATTTTATTGAGCAAACTTCTCTATTTTTTGACGTTGTTCAAGACTTGAAACATCACGAACTAAAATGTTCGTCTCTTGGTGTATGGCTCTTGTATCCCACTTCTTTTTTCTCTAGTGGTTTTGCCCATGACAAATAACTTACTTTTAGCATATCGTCCTCTATTACACCAGCGTAATATGTTTTAGAAAAAAGCTCATACCAATATGTTTTACATCCGAAAAACCCTTCTAGATCTCCTCTGTAACCGAATGAGTTATGATGTTTTTGTGCTGTTTTTAAAAACTTTATCATTGCACTTGTAAGGTACTCAAAATCTTGGTTTGTAAAATAGATCCACTTCTCTTTTGGTGAAGAAAAATTCTTCGTTCCCTCGCAAAAAACTTCGTAATCGCGTGGAAAATAGTGCGCTAAAGAGAGTTTCATCGCACCATAAATGGACTCGATATCAACATACAAATCATATCCTGCACGGCACATATACTTATTTTGATAAAGGTAGCCTTCTTTAATTTTTTGTTTTGTTTGCTCAAGACCTTCATGCAAAATAGTCTCTACCATAAATACAATTTCATCAAATAGCATATGCGTCCTTTGTTTTGATATGAGCAGTATAAGATATTAAATTGACAGCTTTATGTCTGGTTTTGGTGGAAAAATAAGATAATTGTGAAATTGGGATGAGAGCTAAAAACTAGCCATACTCTATTTCCCATATTAGAGAGTTTGCAATCTCTTCTCTGCTTG
The DNA here is from genome assembly GCF_059705345.1 of Sulfurimonas limnophila. Classification (NCBI taxonomy): domain Bacteria; kingdom Pseudomonadati; phylum Campylobacterota; class Epsilonproteobacteria; order Campylobacterales; family Sulfurimonadaceae; genus Sulfurimonas; species Sulfurimonas limnophila. The sequence continues at coordinate 846,050 of NZ_AP046127.1, read as the reverse complement.
CGAGAATGCCTAAAATAGAAAGATTATAGAATTTTTATTCTGTTAGTTGGAGAGTCATGTAATATCCTTTTTTTGTAAGACAAACGGATATTATAACTCTCTTCTTAAAGTAATCTTATTCAAAGTCAATATGTTATACACTGCAGAATAGAAAATTTTAAACAAGAGGATAAGATGGACATAGGTAACAATAAAATACAAAAATATTTAGACAAATTTCAGATATCTGAAGAACAAAAATTATTTATTAGTTGTTATTCATTTAAAAGAATGAAATTTCATGAGATAGAACTTGAACTTAAAAAACTAGATCCATCAAAAAATTATGCGGATGTTCAAAGGCTAAATATTGAATGTGCATATTATGTAGAAAAAATTCAAAAAATTAGAAATAAATTTACAGAAAAAAGAAAAAGTGACAATGACGACTTTGAAACTTTTTTAATTTGGTTTACTAACGAAGAAGTAAATTCTTGTTGTGGGTATTGTGGTATTAGCCAAGAAGAGTTATACAAAGTTTTTCTAGAAGATAGACTATTACCACTTAATGATAAAACAAAAAGATCTAGCGGGAGCTTAGAAATTGAACGAAGAGACAGCAAAGATAATAGTTATAATATTGGAAACTTAATCCTTGCATGTCCTCTTTGTAATAATGCAAAAAGTAATTTAATCGATGAAAATACATGGAGGGAATTTTTTGTTCCATCAATGAGAAAATATTATGAAAATCTATTAAATTGCAAATTAAATAACGAAGCACCAAAAGCATAAACAAACTATATATTAATACTGAAAGCAAAATATCTTGATGACTCTAATGCATCATTGCAATTGCATATATATGGGGTACTTTGAATTTTATATTTATTGCTTAACTCTTTTAAATTTGAAGTATCCCTCTAACAAAGCAATAATATTTGCTTTACCAACTGGGTTTTGAGAATGAACTTTATATTTAAAATTATCCACAAAAGGATAACTGCCAGTGATGTCTGCCTCAACAAGCCACTTTGCAAAATTAAAACCGCTTTTTAACAAGCGCCCATCAGCATCTTCTCCCAAATCATGATCAAAGGAGATATAACTCATTGAACCGTGTTTTTGTACAATTGCCATAGCTTCTTCATAGCTTCTTGCTATAAAATCAAACTCCTCTATAGGCGTTCGTAAATAATCTAAATAAAGTTTCATTTTATGCCCTACTCTATTTTAAAAATACTTCTTTTATGCTGATATTTTTAAAATCTTAACAACTCTTTTTGACAGCTTTATGTCTGGTTTATCTTTTTTTACTTTCAATTCGCAATGTCATACTTAACATTTCTTCCATGAGTACCCTCAATCTGATACAAGCATCCATATTTTAGAAGTTCTTGTATATCTCTTTTTGCGGTTGCAAGTGAAGTTTTTGTCATGGCTACATATTTTTTAGTAGTAAGACCGCCTTGAAACTCACCTGCGTTATATTCCAATAATTTAGTCAACACTTTTAACTGGCGTTGGTTGAGGGTGATGTGCCGTACCTTATCCCAAAACTTAGTTTTGTTCATGATTTTATGGATTGCGCTGAGCGTCTCTTGAAGCGAGTCGTTAAATCTATCTAAGTACCACTCTATCCACGATGTAGAGTCCAAATTAGGATTGTCGGTTAAGTTTTGGGTAGTCTCCAGCTTGTCATAATAATTTTTACGGTCATTTGCAATAGCCAAGGAGATAGAAAAATATTTGTACTCCAATCCAAAACTTTGAGATATAACATAGTCACTTATAAGCCTAGCTATCCTGCCATTGCCATCGTCGTAAGGGTGAATGGTCACAAACCACAGATGGGCGATTGCGCTTTTGATATAAATATCATCATCGCTACCGTTGATATACTCCAATAAAGAGTTTATATCTTCGTCTATTTTTTTGTGAGGAAGTCCTACAAAGTGCACCTTTTCCTTTCCTATTGGACCTGAGACGATTTGCATATCATCATAATCACGGAATTCTCCAAGTCGTATATTTTTAAAAGCGCTTGGCGTATGAGAGAGAAGTGCAATATGCCATTTATGAAAGCGTTCGAGGTTTAGAGGCGTTGCATTCAGCATAGCATCCATAAGTATAGCTGCAAGCGCATCGGTATGATAGGTAGATTTATCATCTGCTTTATCAAACTTAGTATCTAGTTTTTTTCTTATAGAAGAGCGCACACTCTCTCTTGAGAGATGCTCACCCTCTATGGCAGATGTAGAGACTATGTCACTTGTAAAAAGATCTATTTTGATACTGTTTTGAGCATCTTGATCTAAGAGTGCGATAAGAGCTTTAACCTGACCGATGTTTTGAGCTATCTGCGTAATCTTCGGAAGAAATTTATGAAGATTATAGTTAAATTTTGGATACTCAGGATGTTGCCAAATCCATTGCTGTTTTTTTTTCATTGATACTCCATGAGCTGATTAATATCATAATCGTATCACTATATGAGCTATTTGTCAATTATTAGTAGCTCATCAAGCACTCTTCTTTCCTGAAATCAATTTAACTATCCAGACATAAAGATGTCGTATGGTGATGATAAACTTTTCTATATTTAAACAAGGACTGTCATCATGGAACAATTTATTCAAAGCGAGTTGCCAAGAGCGCTAAAAAATCGAATCGTAGTAGTCGGCTTTGGGGGCAGTGGCAGCAATATAATCGATAATATGATGAAGACACAAAGCACAAATATTAAATTTATTACTATCTATGCAGAAAGTGATAATAAAAATATCATAAGCACATTGACTGGTGCCGACATTGTTTTTATCACAGGAGGTTTAGGCGGGCAAACAGGACATGCCGTAGTTCCTGAAATTGTTAAACTTGCTAAAAATGCTGGCGCATTAACTATTTTAATTACTACTAAACCTTTTATCTTTGAAAGAAAAAAGCGTCATATTATTGCGCAAGAGTCTCTCGCTAGAGTTCAAAAAGTGGCTGATTGCATAGTCATCGTTCCAAATGATAAAATATTCTTCGCAATGAATTATAAACTGAATAATTCAGAGATTTTCAAGATTGCAGACAGCATGATTACCCACATTATCAAAGGAATTATCAGCACATTACCTTCAAATAACGAAAACGATATTAACATCGATATTACCGATTTACAATTGATTATGTCCAACCGTGGAAGCGCTTTTGCAGGGATAGGTGAATCACAGGGAGAGGAAGCCGCATGCGAAGCAATTACGAGCGTAATCGAGTTTACTAAAAATGATAACATGCCCATTGAAGTTGCTTCAGGGGTTCTTGTTCATTTTACGATGCATCCAGAATTTCATTTTATAAAAATTGCAGAGGCAATGTGTATTATTAGTGAAAAGGCAAATTACTCGGCTGATGTTATCTTCGCTACAACAACAGATGCAACATTACCTATTGATTTTATTCGTGTAACTCTCATCGCCACTGGTTTTGAGAAAATATCTCTTGTGGCGGCTAACAATGTTTAATAACGATAGCGACTGAATGCACTTTTATTTTGCAAAAAAATTCTACCATTTTTAATTTAGGCTCCGAAATTTCAATATGAACGATGAAAAAAGTCATTATATGCAAATAGAAGAGTTCGTTTTAGAGCACACAAGAGTAATAGAGGCACGGTGAATACAGAAAGATTTTAGATGGTATTTAAATGGATATGAAGGCGTCTAAATTGTTAGGTATAATTCAAAGCAAAAGAGATGGATTTCCCAAATGAATCTAAAAATTGAAATATTATTAAAAGAGTTACAAGCTAGCTTAGAAAAAATGAAAAAAAATCAAAAGCCATCTGAAGAGTTCAATATTTTTGAAACTTTAGGAGTTGAAATACTTGAAACAAGGCATTCAAAATTTTTAGCAGAACTTTTAAATCCAAATGGCTCTCATGGTTGCAAAGATTTATTTTTAAAACAATTTTTGCTTTTAGAACCAATTAAAGCAAAAATAAAAGATATTGACTTGTTTTGTAAACATGTAAAAGTTGGAACTGAACAGTTTCACATTGTAGAAAAAAATCAAAGCTACATTGATATTGTTCTTGAATCTAAAGATACTACGATAGTTATCGAAAATAAAATTTATGCTTCAGACCAGCATAAGCAACTTTATAGATACCACAAAGCAAAAGAGAATGAAAAGTTTTCCAATATTATTCTCATTTATTTAACATTAGATGGTAAATCGCCTGAAATTCAGTCACTTAACAACTCGCTTTCTGTCGATAAGATAGATTTGTTAAGCTATCAAACGCATATTTACAAATGGCTCTCAAACTCAAAAGAGTTAATAAAATTTGAAAATATCAAAATAACAGTGGATCAATATTTAACTACAATAGAAAAATTAACCAATAAAAATTCAAAAGAGGAAAATGAAATGATAGCAGAGTACTTAAAGCATGATGATAATTTAAAAATAGCTATAAAAATAGCAAATGCTTTACCAAGAGCAAAAGCTATCTTTGAAATGGAATTTTATAAAAAACTACAAATAAAACTAAAAGAAGAATGCCTGAAAGAATTTGAGATTTATAATGGCGATGATTTTAATTGGAATTTTGATGAGAGTGATATTCAATGGATACAAAACTTACGAAAACCAAGTACAAAGAAAATAGATATTGGTTTTAATGGATTATATTTTTATAAAAAATTACAAAATGAAAAATTTTTATTTTTAGCCATAGGCGATGATTATGCTTCTAGGCTTTATTGCAAATGCTTTTTAAATTTAAAAAGTGATATTCTCAATGTTCTGAGAATAAGAAAAACAGATTTTAAAGACACCGAATGGGCTGTTCATGACAATATGATAGTCATAGAAGGAGAAGACTTTCCTGATGTATCTTTTGGGAAATACGATGGTATTTATTTGAAAAATTCTCAAGAAATTGATGGAATCATTCAAGATATTACAACTTTGCTGGGCTTTACAATAGACTCAAATGATTTTCAAGAATTAGTCAAAATAATGAATGAGCAATAAACTTTTTTACAAACCAGACATAAAATGCTAAATTAATAGTTATATGTCTGCTTTTACTGCTATCTTACAAAAATCCCATCTTCTTCCCAACCGTATTTTTAACAGCAACCTCTTCTTTGAGTCTTTCTACAAGAAACCATATGCTCTCTATAAAAATCGTAGCTTTTTATGCACCAATTTATAACTTCAAATGTTTTAACAAGAATATGACGTGTTAGTGGAAAATTTCCAAGAGGCTGTTGTTTCATGGTACTCCTTTTTTTTGAATTTTGACTGCTTCTCCTTAAAATAGATTGAAAAACATACTCCTACCTTTTAAAAATCAACTCTAAAGCATGTTTTGCGCCGTATGGCATACTAACACCATTGGTACTTTCTATCTCATAATCATTAGGATTTATTCGAATCAAAGTTGCATCAGGAAATTTCTTAACAATCCTCTCTCCTTCTAGCCTAATTGTAAAAATATTTGTGCCAGCCCCTAGTTCAATAACAGCTATTTTTTTTGAAAAATTCTCTTTGAGCCATTTTTTATACCTTTGTTCTTGAGCATCTGTACGGTTCTGCCGCCAAGTCCAATCTCCAAACATTAAAATATTTGGACGCATCACTTCGCTGCATCGTGGACACAAAGGGATGCTCAGTGCTTCAAATTTTTGCATATCTATAGCAACTTCGATATATTCAGCACTCTCTATCCCCTTGCAGTGTCCACTGCATTGAACAAAGTGAATGCTTCCATGCACTTCAACAATCTTTTTTTCATCAAAGCCTGCCTTTTGAAATTGTCCATCAACATTGGAAGTATTGATAAAATAGTTTTGATTTTTAGCTTGAACCAGTTCTTGCAATATCGCAAATCCAATATGAGGATTCGTATCGCGGTAGAGATGCAACCTATGTCCGTAAAATGCCCATGCTAGCTTTGGGTCACTCTTAAACCAGCTGGGGTTTGCCATCTGAGAAAAACTAAGTCCTAGCTCTCTAGCAGCAGGATATGCCCTCCAAAAGCCCTCTTTTCCTCTAAAATCAGGCAAGCCGCTATCCACACCCATTCCGGCACCAGCAGTGATGAGAATAGCATCTGCTGCGTCAATGATTTTTTTTGCTTCTTCTATCATCTCTATCTTCCTCTCTTTTATCGCTGTATCTCTCTATTTTCAAGCATCTCTTCAAGCGTGCAGTGTTTAAGCATAAAATCTTTTAGCTCACGCATAATGATTTGAATTTTTTGTATATTTTGCTGTGCAAGCTTCTCTATCTCTTTGCGTTTTTCTAAGCTTGAAATATCATAAACAATGAAGACAGGCTCTTGGTGTATCGCTCTACTATCCCACTCCTTTCTCTCTAGCGGTTTTGCCCATGGCAAATAACTTACTTTTAACATATCGTTCTCTATTTTACCTGCACAATATGTTTTAGAAAAAAGCTCTTGCCACTGGTTTTTACATCCAAAAAATCCTTCCAAATTTCCTCCATAAATAATTGAGATAAATGAATTATGATGACTCTGTGCTGTTTTTAAAAACTTTATCATCACTTTTGTAAGGTAGACAAAATCTTCATTTGTAAAATACTCCCACTTCTCTTTTGGCGACGAAAAACTCTTCGTTCCCTCACACAGCACTTCGTAATCATGTGGAAAATAATGTTTTAACGAAAGTTTCATAGCACCATAGATAGACTCAATAACAAGGTACAAATCATACACTGCACGAGACATGTACTTGTTTTGATAAAGATATCCTGCCTTTCTTGTTTGCTTTGTCTGCTCAAGACCTTCATGTAAAATAGTCTCTACTATAAATACAATTTCATCAAATAGCATATGCGTCCTTTGTTTTGATATAGGTAGTATAAGATATTACATTGACAGCTTTATGTCTGGTTTTTAGCGGAAAAATTTTGGATGCTTTGGATGTTGCCAAATCCATTACCGCTTCTTTTTTGTTGAATACCTCTGAGCTGATTAATTTAAGCTATTTTTAACGAGGTGAACAAACGGTCTCAAAAAGACTATCAAGTTTATTTCTAAATATGTCTTTTTTATTTATACTTGCATTAACTATGCCCAATTCAAACTTTATACCAAATAGCGTCATTTCTTTGATAGTATTAAAAATTTCAAAGTTGTTGTTTTCAATAAATGAAAAATCTATTCCTTCTATAGATATTAATTGAGGCTTAAATTTTCTACAATATAGTTTTAGATTATCAAGCGGTTTATTATCTATGAAACTTATATCAAAATCATTAGAAAAGCTTTTAACGCTCTCTGCTAAATTTTTAAAATCACTGTCGTTAAATTTCTTTTTTAAATACTTTTCAATATTCAATTTGTCCAGCGACATAGAGTATAGTTCTTGAAGTGTATCATCGGAGAAGTTGTAACTAAATAGTAAAAAGTTGTCCATACCTTGATCGATGTATGGTATTGATATGTTATTTAAAAAAATCATATCAACACTATTTTCAGATAGGTAAATATTAAGATTTTTGCTTTTATAAAACAAACTATCTGGATTATCTGCGCCAGGTTGTTGATTATATATTATTGCATCAAATATTTTTTGTGCATTTTCAAGTGAAACAGTGCTTCTTATAGATTTAACATCTATAAACATTAAAACAGCTCTATGTAACACTTCTTTAGTGCTTACTCCTAGCTCATCTGCTATATCTTTTATTTTAACTTTATTCATTTTTGACTCCTAAGTTTATTTAGAAGTATAATAGTTTATATGGACAGCTTTATGTCTGGTTAAGTTTACTCAAATTTCTATAATATGATGAAGAGGAACTGTTTTTGTCTTATCAACCCCGGGATTATAGATAATGGTATTTTTTATCCTATCTGTTGTTGCATGCGGGTGATGCATATGTCCGCACAGAAGCACTTTTGGTCTTAATATCTCTTTTTGAAGGAGTTTTGTAATCTCTTTGTCTCCCCAATCGGCTTTTGTTGTGCAGTGCAAAGCAGTTTTTGACAATGCCGGTGGTAAATGACACAAAATAACTTCACATTCATCAAAATCTATAAAATCAGGCGCTATATAAGGTACACATCCAAACTTAATGCCATTTATTGTTTTGATAGTATTGTCACTATAAACATTGGAGATTTTTGATAGCCAATCTTCATTATCAAGCTCCTCTATGTCGTGATTACCACTGCACACAAAAAGAGGTTTTTGAAAATTTTTCATCCACTCTGTTATCCACTCTATTTGCTCACCTAAAATTTCTTCTTTTGAGCTTTCCAAAAAATCACCGGTAATACAAAAAATATCATAGCTGTTTTGTTGATTAGCTATCCAATCAAACCAATGTTTATTGAAATGTAAATCAGTAGTGTGGAATATTTTCATTTATTTTTATCCATTTTAAACTCCTAAATTTATTTAGTAGTATGGTAATTTGTATGGACTGCTTCATGTCTGGTAATTATATAGATATATCCGCAATCACTTGTTTAAGATAGCTCAAATATTCTTTCCCTAAAGCACTTCGCCTTAAATATCCTGGGTGATAAGTTCTGTAGGCAACTATATTTTTATCATAGTGGAAAATTAATTTGGAGATTTTCCTTGTTTTTTGCCCTATAACTTCTTCCTGGTCAAATTTTCCAAATATCTTTTCTATATATTTGTCGTAGTTAGGACCTGTAAAAAAAATCATTACATTAGGTTTTAATAAAGCAACCTCTTTGTTAACAATTCCAAACCAAAATTTTTGTTTCTGAATCAAGGCCGAAGAAGGTGTTCCACTTTTACTATGTTTACCAATTTTAATAATATTATTCCAAATACATGAAGTTTTATCCATATCTATGTCTTTTTGAAATTTATTAAAAGTTTGCATCAATGGACCTTTATATGAAAAATCACTTTCCTTATCAATCCAAAAACGACAATATCCTGATATATTATTTTCTACACTTATTTTTTCACTATACAAACCTCTCCAATCATTTGTCTCTTGTCCAAAAAGCATTATTTTAAGTTTTTTATCATAATCTTCTGGGATTGATAACATCAAAGGATTTGTTGGCTTTTCAGTACTTTCATTTACATCATTAAATTCTTTTAAGCCCTCAGCATAAAATTTTTCTAACTTTGATTGCATTTATAGAATTCCTTAAAGTTTTTTTTCATTGTAGCTAAAATATTTTATTTTTTGCTAGTATAGGTGACATACCAAAAATAAATCGTTTTGCAAATATATTATTTTTAACGGCTATATCGATAATATTTTTGTCAGCCCGTAATGTTTCACTTGCATATTGTAAAGCTAGTCCATTGTTTTTGACAGCTTTTATTACTACTTCTTTATCCGCCTTCAATGCTTTGCTAGCGTATTGCAAAACAATACCATTGTTAGATACAGCTGCCAATACAATTTCCTTGTCAGCTCTCATGTACTCGCTTGCGTATTTTAACGAGCAAGCGTCGTTTATGACCGCCATGAGCATAAATGCCTTATCACCTTTCAACTCTTTGCTAGTAGTGTATATAGCAGTAGCGCTGTTTTTCACTGATTCAAGCATAGTCTCTGCATCATTTAAATCTTCTATGGACCCACTACTTAGAAACTCTACAGCAATCCCAATTGTTTCACTTACTTTAAAAATAAACTCTTTATCCAGCAACAATGCTATACTTGCGTGCATTAAAGAGTACATGTCGTTTTGCACTGCTTCAAATACAATCTCTTTATTAGCCTTTATTCTATCACTCGCATATTCCAAGGCGCTGCCATCTTTCTTGACCGCTTCAAACACAATCTCTATATCATCTCTTAATGCATGACTGGCATATTCTAAAGCGCAAGCATCACTTTTTACAGCTTCCAACACGACATCTCTATCAGCTCTCAACTTTTCACAAGCTACACCTAACGATTGAAAATACTTTACATATGAACCTGTGACGCTTGAACAGGATGCTTTATCTGAGTAGTAGGAAGAACTAATAGTATTTTTTACCGCCTCTAGAACGATTTCCTTATCAGAGAAAAAATTTTTATGAGCGAACGGTAAAGCATTGCCATTTTCTTTAACTGCTTCAAGTACAATCTCTCTATCCATTTTTGATTTTTTGAGAGTGTATTTTAAAATCAAACCATTTATTTTTACTGCTTTAAGCACAAATCGTCTATCTCTTTTTAATACTCTATTTATCCATCGAAAGCATAAAGAAGAGTGTTGCATAATTTCAAGCAAAAACTCTTTATCAGCTTTTAGTTCTACGCCTGCATATTCAAATACCCAACCATGATTTTTGCAAGCGTAAATCATAAAATCTTTGTCCGTTAGATATAGTTCATCCCCTTCTTCTGTTATAAACGGATTGTTGATAATCTCGTTTAATATATCTTCTTCATTCATCTTTTAAGACTTCATCATTCTATAAAACATGCTCGATGTTAGTTTAAAAGTATCTTTGACACCTCTGCCTTTAGCATCGCTAAGTAAAGAATCGTTATTAAAAATAACGAGAGCATCTGAATATTCTTTTATTTTTATCATTGAATTATTTGCAACAGCCATTCGTTTCTTTCCTTCAAAACTAAAAGGAATGGTTACAAACGCTATGACTTTTTTATTCAAGGTTTTTAGATGCTCTACTATTTCTGGAGTGACTCCACTTCCCACCCCACCTCCTAGCGACGATATGACATAAATTGTCTCCATGGATTTGGTCAGTTCGTTAAGTTTGTTTTTTATGTCATTATTTACTAGACTTTTTCCATATTCCGCGTTGCCCCCACAACCTAACCCTGATTTTTCTTTCCAACCCAACATAATCTGATGTTTAGACTTTTTTTGATTAAGTAAGTCATAGTCACTGTTAAGATAGATGGGTATATGTGTTTTATCTAGTTTTAATATCTCTTTTACAATATTAGTGCCTCCTCCACCAATTCCAATAATACATAATTTATCCATTGTTGATGAATTTATGTGCTTAACTTGCTTGGCTTCTTTAGCATTTGCACTTATGCCAAACAGTCCATATATTACAACAACAAATTTAAAAAAGTTTCTTCTTTCCATAAACTATCCTTTATATTTTAATGATAGTCTACTTTATACATGCGACAACTTTATGTCTGGTTTTACTCTCCATCCTACAAAAACCCCATCTTCTTCCCAACCGTATTTTTAACAGCAACCTCTTCTTTAAGCCTTTCTACAAAACTTCCCACATCTTTTATCGGTCTAAATCTGTTTTGACGCATCACCGCCGCAAAGTCACCTGGAGTGAGATAGTGCAAATAACCTATTTGGTTTTGAAGGCTTATATGAGGTTTGGTAAATCCCAGCTCTTTTGCGTAGGAACAAAATATCTCCCACGCCTGTTTTGGTTGCAGATACCCAAACTCAAGTTTTAGGTCAAAGCGTCTTAGGCTAGCACGGTCGAGATTGTCCATCAGGTTTGTAGTGGCGATAAATACCCCATCAAAGTTTTCCATCTGTACAAGCATCTCATTAACCTGCGTTATCTCCCAGCTTGCTTTTGCACTCTCTCTATCGGCTAAAAAAGTATCTACTTCATCAAAAATAAGCACTGCTTTTTCTTCTTTTGCCTCTTGGAATGCTCTTGCTATGTTTTGTTCGGTTTGACCAACCCATTTAGATATCAAGTCGCTTCCTTTTTTTAAAAGAATAGGCTGTTCTATGACCTCTGCTATATATTTGCCAAAAGCACTTTTGCCTGTTCCAGCAGGTCCGTAGAGACAAAGACGCGCATTTTTGCTCTCTTTTATGCCAGATGCCAGTGCATTTAGGTCCGTTGTGGTGTTGATAAATGCTGGGTTGTAGTTGCTTGGAAGCAATACACCGTTATTTTTAGCGATTTCATTATACCCTTGCGCTTTTAGCGTGTTGTTAAGCAGGCGCGTAAATGCCTCCACTTGATTAGCATTTTGCAAACTGCTCACTACCTTTGTCGCGCTTGAGATGACCGCAGGAGAGATATTTTCATTTGCCGCCAGCATCTGGAGTGTTTTTTCATCTAAAATATTTTCGCTATATTTTTTAATAATCTCAACTCTTGTTTTTTTAGGAGGGATGGGAACCTCTATGCTCATATCAAAACGTCTGACGATGGCGTTATCTACACTATCAATATTGTTTGTAATCCAAATCGTAGGAATAGTATTGGACTCTAGTATGCGATTTATCCACGCTTTGTCTTTTTGTCTTTGCGGCGGTGCAAAAAAAGAGCCACCACTACTCTCAAAAATATCTTCGGCTTCATCATACATCAGCACTGTATTCTCATTACTCAAGAGTGCCTGTGCGCTTTTGTAGGCTTTTAGGCGCTGATTTCCATCACTAGACTCTTCTTCACTATCTGTATAACTTACTTCGTAAATTTTTGCTTGAAGTTTTTGTGCAGCGACTTTTGCAAGTTCTGTTTTTCCAGTTCCGGGAAGTCCATATAAAAGGATATTTACTCCTTTTTGTTTAGTTGTTAGAGCATATTCTAAGTGCGAGAGCATTAACTCCAAATCAAGTTTGATATGCTGATAATTTTGAACATCCAAATCACTCTTTTGGCAAGGCTTTACTACATCTTGGATTAAGCTCTCAACATCTTCATCAAGCGATAAAAGATTGTCGCAAAACTCATTACTGAGCAGATCTAATTTTCTGTCAAGTGAGCTATTGCTTCTTTTGTCTAAAACCAATAAAGATGATTTTGAAAACTTTGAATCAGATGCAAACATAGCATCAATCTCTTCTTTTTTTAAATCCAAAATAGTGCTCAAAAGACGCTTTGTTTGCAGAGAGTTTAGTTCATTGCCAAGAAATCTTATGGCTTTATCAAGTATTTCATAGCGTTTTATTAGCACGCTAAATTCAAGCACCCTCTCCTCGGCACTATTAAGACCTGCGAGTTTAGCTATACGCTTAATATTTCTATCAAGAACTGCCAAAGAACCAAACTTCTTGCGCTTCTCCAATACACTAAGTTTTTTAGACAAGATATCAAGCACTTCAACACTAGTGTACTTTTCTGCATCCATAGCAGCATATTTTTCTAAACCTAGAAAAAAGCAAAGTTCTTTGGAGTTATAGTCAAAACTGCCCTTTTCATCCAAAAACTCTCTGTATCCACGAGCCTTTAGAATAATACGCAATATCCACAAAGTTGTTTTATCAACTAGTTCTGCTTCCATGAAGTCGGTTGGCTGATAGTTTGTAGTATATTGGAATGTTTGTTTTGGCATTGTAAGCTCCTATAAAATAGTTATAGAAGAAGTATAGAGAAGTGTTTTGACAGCTTTATGTCTGGATATAGTAATGTTTGTGATTATTAGTACATTCATCAAAGCTTAAATTTATAATTAAAATATAAGACTTATAGAGTTTAATATAATCCCGCAAAAATATGGATAACGAACTTGAGTCCTCCCGCCGCTCTCATCCGGACACACGCCAAAGTTAATATTTTTTGACATTCTTGCTTTATAATATTAGGAGCATTTTTAGAATCATTTATGTATCGAACTACAACAATCTAGATTTATCTCCATAAGATGTAATAAGCAATGATTTTTTAGCCCTAGTAGCTGCAACAAATACTAAAGACTTTTCCTTTAAAAGTTTTTCATCCTCTATTTGTTTTTCATCAGATTTTTCTGATATTTCTAAAGGAACAACGCCATCATTCATGCTGGCAATTATCACATGGTCAAAGTCAAGCCCTTTTACTCTGTGCATTGTCGCTAATCTTATGCCAGTGTTTGATATGTTGTCTTTTGTACTTCTTGATATTTTAATAGTTGGAATATTTTGATTAGTAAAGTATGTATTATAACTGTCTACAATTTTTTGCGTTCTAGCAACAATACAAATTTTGCTATTTGCATCTTCTATTTTTAACTTTTGAATATATGCATTTATAAATTCAATTTCTTCTTCATAACTATTAAACGACTTTACTTGAGGCTTTTGCCCGTGATAAAGGGATTTGTAGTCACTATTGCTATCAACTCCGTTATCCATGTCATCTATTTGCTCACCTTTTAAAAGTGATACAGCCCATTTTCTTATTTCGTCTGTGGTTCTATAGTTAAATTTTAATTTTTTACTTCTTCCAACTATTTTAATGCCACATTGACCAAGTACTACTTTGTGTCCATATATTCTTTGATGAGCATCACCTACTAAAAAGATATCATTTATAGACTCCTCTACAATATCTCTTAATAACATAAATGATTGTGCGCTAAAATCCTGAGCTTCATCAACAATAACAGATGAATATTTTTCATTCATTTTGCCATCAGCAATTAACACTCTCGCATCTCTCATAGCATCACTTGGTTCTTTATAATTTTTAGAAGATAAAAGTAGCCTATACTCTTCAAAAACTTCCCATATAAGCTTTCTTTGAGTACGATTTAGTCTTGTTCCCCTACCCGCTCTTGGTACTTTGATATAATCATTTAGAGTACTAACAGAATTTGGTTGTATAACTCTTTCCCACTCCTCTTTGAAAAAGCCATCAGATAAATCAAGTTCATCTGATTTAGAGACTAAAGCATTTTCCCATAAACTATTAGTTTTAGTTTCATAAACTATCTCATTTTTATAACCATTTTTAGATAAAAATTCATATACCCATTGATCTAAATTTTTAATTTCAATCTTAGCCAGAGTATCTTCATCACATATCTTTTTCAAATTTTCATAAATATCAATTGCAAGATTTTTTGTGTATGTTGTAAATAAAATTTTACGAGTGTCAAATAGACTTAATTTGTTTGCTAAATATTTAGCTCTATGCATTGCGACTATTGTTTTACCTGTTCCGGCACCACCTAAAACTCTTACTGGCCCGTTATAATCTTTTTCAACTAGCTTTCTTTGACTAGGGTGCAAAAATACTCTCCATTTTTCAAGAGGAGCATTAAGCATATTCATTAGTTCTGTATCATTTTCTTCCACTACATAAAAACTTCGCTTAGAGCTATCGTTATCTAAAGCTTTAATAAAGTCATTGGTATCAACGACTACATCTTCATTTGAGGTATATAAATAGTTATATACATCTTCAAAACTATCACCAGCCAAAAGATAGAATAATCCCTCGTAAACATCTTCTGGCAGGTATTTTCTAAAATCATCTAGTTCATCTTCACTATCAATTTTTTTGACATGCTCTAATAGTTCATCTGAAACACCTAATTTTAAAAGCTCTTTATCTTTGAACTTACTAAAAAATGATTCTTTTGTTACATCTTCTAGCTTTGGTATTTTTTCAATTTCATACTCAGATTGGATTATTTGCAAACTTCCTGTTTGAGCATTAACTAAACATTTATGTTTTTTCGCCCAATCATATGACTCGTCATGTTTGTCAACCCATAGTAAAATATAGACATCATCACTATCAGGACTCATAACGATACATCTATATGCACCATCAACTCTTATAGAGTGCATATTATCGGAAAAGTGAAGTTTCTCATAATTTAATCCAGGTGATTTAGGATTATTTTTAAACTTTTCCACTAATTTTATAGTGCTATTGAGTTGTGCTTTAGGTAGTTTTGCAAGTGCTGTAAAAAAATCAGATGATATAGCTACTCTCATGAATCAATCCTTTGTTGTAGTGTTTGTATAATTTTTTCTTCATCGTTTATTGTAAAAACATCCCAGCCATCTATTAAAATAGCATCTTCAATGATTACGGCAATTTTAAATTCACTCCATAATAACTCTGCTTCGCAAATAACAGAACCTTTGTTGTCAGCAATCTCTTCCCCGACACTAGGAATAGGAAAATTAATGTTTTGAGATAATATTTTCACCAAATTTCTAGCTTCATCCTGGACATCTTCATATACAAAACCCCAATCAGTGTCAGAATATTTTTTTGCTTTATCTCTAAAATCAATCCCTTCATATAAAGATTCGCTGATACCATTTGTAGTAGTAAAAAAACTATTTTTTGAGAACTGTAGTAAATTATACATTCTAAGCACCCCTGCCCAAGATGAAAATTCAAGTTTTCCAAGTTTATCTTTGATGTATAAGATAAAAATATTATTAGCAAAATCTTTATTTAAAAGTTGTTCGTGAACCGTTAACGCTATGATGGAAACTTCACTATTATTAAATTGTCCGCCAAAGTATGCCTTATCTGTTTGTATAGTTTCTTCTTTCATATCATCACTAAGAGTTATTAAAAAATTTTCCTCATTTATATCGAATGCTCTTTTAAGCATCGAAGTAGCTATTGTATTTGCTCGCTTTTTCCATATACTAAGCTCTTTACTTTTTAAAAGTTCAAAAAGTAACTCTAAACTACTAAAATTTAAAAAGTTTTTACTCTCTCTATACATTTTTTTAAATAAATCATTGTTGATATATGTTTCACCAAGATAGTTTTCAAATCTATAATTTGATTTTTTCTTACTATACTCTTCTATATCTTCCCATGTTAAAGACCAAACTATGAAATTTCCACTTTTTACTATAGCCATTCTTTGTGCACTGTCTTGTGCAACTCTATCTTCATGATATGCAAAGCCGTCAGTAAACACCACGATAGGCTTCATATTTTTATTTTTGATAGGATAGATTATAAAATCAGATTTTGAATAAACTTCAACTCCATCAGCTGATGTGAGTTCAACTTGTTGTTCTATTTCATAGGAGTGTTTTTCCTTATCGCTATCAATTAATTCAAAAAGATACCCACTATGTCCTCTTGAGGTTATGACTTGCTTCCAAGCAGTACTAATACTTTTTAATTTAGATAAAAACAACTCTTCCAATACACTTTCGCTTAAACTATCAGAATTAACATCACTTACACTTTGTACTTTTTGAATGCTATCTCTTGAACCAAGAATATTTTCTATAATTTCAATAGCTTTTCTTTTTGAAATAAGTGGTCTGTCAAAATTATTTTTATAAGCGTAGATACATTTATAACAACCATCTTTATTATGGTTAGTATTGCATTGACAACTTTTTAGTTTTATTAAGGCTACTTCTAAAACTTCAAAAAGAGGTTTTTCATCTCGCATCAGTTGCTTGAGATAACCAGTTCCTCCAGGAACTGTATCATACAAGATAAGGTACCTCTTAGGCATTTCATCTTTAGAGTCTACCTCGTCATATATTCCGACTCTTAAATGCTCTACAGAGCCTTTAAAGTACTCTTTAAGTCCTAATTGAAATGATGCAATCAGAGAGTGAAGTTTTTCTTCATCAATATTTAATGATGAGATAGGAAGCATGAGCCTAATAGCTTCAGAATTAAATTCTCTATAAAGATAAAGCGATTCAAAGTAGTTTTTTGGCTCTTTTTGATCTTCTACATCACATGTAAAAGAGTGATTTCCTTTAAATTTTTCATCTATTGGTTTGCCAAATTGAACTTTTCCACATGTACGGCATATTACAAATCCTTTTCGTGGAACTGATTTTCCTGCTATACTTATCTCATTACCAATCAAAGTAGTCTCACCAAAATTAATCTCTTTAAAATTCACCTTTTCTATAAACTCAAATCCAAATGATGTTTCATCACTGACAACTGCATATGCATCTTCAATATGTTTTTTTTCAAAGTTTATAAGCAGCTGCTTATTAAAAAACAGAATATCTCTTTGATCTTTATCATCTTTTAAACGGCTACTTTTATCATCACTAGTAGCAAGAACTTGTCTCATCCTTAAAATCTCTTTTTTTTGTCCATCATCACCAAACATTTCACTCCCACATTTTGGACAAGTTGCTAAATGTTCATTTGTTATTCTTTGAGTGTATGAGCATTTATCACAAAACACCCAAGTTTCAGGCTCTGCACTACTCATATCTATTTGATCGATTGTAACTTTTCGTCCGCCTGCATAAAAACTATTATTTGGTGCTAATTCACTAATAGCGCTGCTGCCAGCTCTTTCATACTCATAAGTATAAGTTTCATATCTACCACCACTCTCATCAGCTTTTGTCTCTTTTTTTCTATAGATAACTGACTTTAATATGACGCCACTCTCTGGAAAAGCATAATTTGGCAAAAGTCCCTCATCTGCAAAAAATTCAAATGTTTTTTTTCTTTTTAAAAGTATGAGAACTGATTTAAGCCCATCTAGTTCTGCGTGCATTTTTCTTACAACATCTTCATGGTCTTTATCTTTTGCTTCTTTATTTTCATGTTCTTTCAATCTCTTTTTTAAAGCATTTATCTGACTTGAGAGAGATTTTTGTTCGATGAGCATTTGCTCAAGCCTATTAAGTATTAAAAAAACTAAACTGTTTGCTTCATCCTCACCTTCTACAAACTCTTTTAATCTTTTTATCGAATTCTCTTGTAGTTTATTTTCATACAAAGCAAAAAAAGAATGAAGCAGATTTGACTTGCCATCTTGAATAAAGTCAAATAAAGTATAAGGAAACTTATCAGTTTTATTTTTATCTATATTAACAAGAACTGCACTTAGTCTATGTGGTAATTCTTGATTTGTAATATTGTTTTTACTCACCCAGTTATCTATACAATACGCCAAAAATTGTCTTTGCAGGATTGCAGAAGCATCTATATACACACCTGGAGCATCAATGCTGCCTTGCATGATTGCATTTGGCTCTTCATAAAAATAGAGGTCATGATTACTTGCATTAGCAATAGTTGCATTAAATGCATTACCATCCGTTCTGCCGGCTCGACCTATTCTTTGTAAATAGTTAGCTCCATTTGGTGGAACCGAGCATAAAACCACAGAACTTAAATCGCCAATATCAATACCCATCTCCAGCGTTGGTGTAGCACTAAGCAGATTTGGTTTCCATGGTTCTATTGATGTGCGTTTTATAAAATCATTTTCAACTTTCTCTCTTGCACTTCTTCCTAAAAGTCCAGTATGTTCTCTAGCTACAACTCTTTGCAAATCACCATTTGTGTAAAGTAATTTATAGTAGCTATCTTCACTCATATAGTTTTCATAATAACCACTGCACTCTTTTCTTAAACATTTCATATCTTTAGCACTTTCATGCTGTTTTGATGTTACACATAAAATATGATTACACTTAAAACATCGAAGTTGTTTAGTGTCATTGTTAATAAAAAGTTTTTCAGGATTCAGCCCCCAAACAAGACTATCTTTAACATCTTTTTCTATAATAATTTTCTGTTTTATAAGAGCACTTAGAATGATTTTATATACCATAACTGTATCAGGCAAAAGAGGATTTTTATCTACAAAGTTGTGCATTATCCATCTATCACACCAGGTTGATTTTGTAGTATTTGATATTTTCTCAAAATCTTTAAATCCACCATTTGTTAAAAACTTCGGATTTCTTGCACTTGGACTAAACTTTGCCATATATCTATTTCTTGGATATAGCTGATTTACTTGATAAGTTTCACCACCACTTGTGACATATGGCTCAATATGAAAACTAAAGATTGCACCACTATTTTTTAAATAAATTAAAAATCCTAAAATAAATTTTTCCAACTCATCTTTTGTAATGCTTCTTAAGCTCTCTATCTCATTTTGAACTATTGGTAAAGTTATATCAACTATCTTTTCTAAACCATCAATATACATAGCAGATGTATTACTTCTCTCTAGTGTTCTACCTATATGAGATTTAAAACCAAATTCACTATGTACCATCCAATCAATTCTTTTATTAATGAGATCTATCAACTCTCCTGAATTATTGAGTTCATCTGTTTTAACTAAGTTGTCATACTCTCTAAGCCACTCCATGTCTGGTGCTATAAGAGTTGCAGCATATTGTTTATCATCTTCAAATTTCTCTTGCCAATATTTACTGATAACATCACTAAAATCACTTAAACAAACCTCGCCACCATAAGCATCAAGAGCTTGTTGCATTGCACTTCTCACAGTAAACTGATAGCTTCTTGCTCCAAAAAAACCTGCTCTTTGAGCTGCATCTTGTACGCTATCTGAAAAAGCAATGAGCTTTTTATCATCATTATAATTACTTGTAAAATTTTGTCCTATAAGAACGCTGGTGAGACTAGCAGCACGAGAGCCTAAAATAGTTAAAGAGTTTTTAGAGTTACAAAATGGACAATTGCTATGGCTTTTTCCTTTAGAATCAATATTATTTGGTTCATACACTTTTATGCCATTTTGTTCATCGTCTTTGTCAAATATTTCTATTCCATTTCTGCTGATATAGTAGATGTGCCCAGTTAAATTTTGAGCTTTTTCATCAATTGGAAAGATAAATTTCACTCTACTATCATGACTAAAGAAAGCTTGATAAAATAGATCTAAATCACTTTGAATCTCACCATTCCCCTCTTTTTTTACGCCACCCCACCCAGTTGCATGACAGTCACGACAATGGATTACAGGATAGTGAAGTTTATATTCATCAGGTTTTAAATCATCAGAGTATGTAAGCTTTGGCTGCTCATCAAGAGTGGCTACCATACGAGCAAGTTCTCTCAACCAAACTTGAACTCTAACAAATAAAAAAGGTGGATAATTTTTACCAACTTTTTCATTTTTAGCCCATGAAGTAAGAGCCAACAATGAATTAACCATGTTCTCAAAATAATCATTTGAACTTTTACTAGGGATTTTTCTTATAAAAGCATCAACAATTGAGTCTCTTGATTTTATGCTTCCATCTAATGTTTGAAGCAGAAGTTTAAAAAAGTAAAGCTGTTTTAGTTTTACTCCAAGTTCTACTTTAAAATTATCACTATCAACATCATCTACAATTTCATTAAACCACAACTCATATTGCGCTTTAATATAATCGCTCATGCTTTTATAGTTTCTAAAATCAAGCTCTTGCAGTTGAGATGGCTGTGGATAAAATAGTATATCTTCTTGTGAGTCTTCAAAAAACTCTTGTGGAGTTATTCTATATTCTTGTACTACGGAATCTTCATCAAACTCTTCACTAAAGATATTTGAGGCGAATTCTCGTATCTCTTTTGTGCCATCACCGCCTAATGTCGCAGATGTGCCTATGCATGCCAAATGACCTTTTTTTACACCAAGTTTTGCCCTGAGTCTTCTCATAAGTGAGGCTAAGTCTGTTCCTTGAGCACCATCAAATGTATGTATCTCATCAACAGCAATAAACTTTAATATATCACTCTCAAGGTTATACTTCCAAATTTTTTGATCACGAGGTCGCATGAGCATAAAGTCCAGCATCTTATAGTTTGTAAGTAAAATATCTGGCGGGTTATCTCCTAAAATATCTTTATCTGTTATAACATAATCTTTTGTCATCGTCTTACTTGTATTTTGCTCAGGACTTCCTATATATAGCCCTACCCTTAAACCATTTAGTGCAGCTGTTTGTGAAATAGTTTTTGCAAATCTTTTAGCTTGGTCGGTTGCAAGAGCATTCATGGGGTAGATTATAATAGCTTTGATACCTTTTGTATCTTTGTTTTTAAAACAATAATCAAGTATAGGGTACATAAAAGACTCTGTTTTACCAGAACCTGTACCAGTTGCCACAAGTGTAGGCTTAGGATTATCTCCGCCGAGTCGTTTAAAAGCCAACTCTTGATGATAGTAGGGTTTGAAGTTTTCATCCAAAATATCTGGAAAATAGTTAACATCAACTGCACCTTTTCTAAAAGGAAGTGCCACGGAAATATAAGGCCCTTTAAAAAGCTTGCCATCTTCATTTACAAAATTATCCATCATATCAAAGAATGCTGGTGTACTACTTGGAAATGTAGTTGTTAAAAAATCTTTTGTGCCTTTAATGAGCTGTGATGCAAGGACCGATGGTATCATTTGGTTTCCTCTACAATTTCTTTCCCGAGTAAAGTTAATCTATATTTTTGATTTGAGCTTGTTGGTTTATCAGGGATAGTCAGTTCCAAATAGCCACTTTCTAGTAAAGGTTTAATTACTTGATCCCTATACTTGGTCCTGTTTGTTCTATTTGAAAACACCATAAGTTCTTTACTAGTCCTTGGTTCAATACATTGTTCTAGTATTTCTACTTGATTTTGACTTAGTCCTAACTTAGTCCCAACTTGAGGGATTAAGTTCTCTTCAGTCGCTTTTTCTACCAAAGTTTCTCTATGTATAGGCAGTTTCACTTGAAAATAGGAGTGTTCCTCATCAAAATCAAACTCTGGTTTTGGCGAACCATTTTTAGCCATGGCATCTATGATTTTATTGATTCCCGTTGAACGACCTTCTGTCATCTTTAGCTCTTTTAAAAATTCACCAATGCGTCTATTTCTATATCTTCTTGAATTAGCACGACCCTTTTGAAGTGTTTCAAGTTTGACAGACCTATCAGGTCCAGGATAGCTCAATATAAGTAACTCATCTTGATATATTCGTATCTCAATAGGCTCTCTTTCGTCATAAGCTCTATGATACACTGCATTGACAACAGCTTCTTCTATTGCTGCAAATGGGTAATTTTTTACTCTTGTTGCTTCTGCTCGGTCTGGATGCTTTATAACTGTTTCAGTAATAAAATTTCTTTCTATAAAATCAAGTACCTCTTTGGTCATTTTATGTATAGGACCTTTAAAAATTTTTTCACTAAACTTATCTCCTCCAGCTCCATGCGCTCCAAACCAAACAATATCTATTTGAGTGTAAGGGAAAAACTTCCATGGTTCAGGATTAAACATCATAAGCCCAATATTTAAAGGAAAAACCGCCTCTTTTGGACCATCTACTATATGCATAGCACGCCCTAATTCTTCAAGTGAGAGTTCATCTACTTGCAAAGCCAAACTACTTCCAACTTCTTCTAAAAACTCTTTTATAAGCCCTCTGTCTAAATCTTCTACTTTTGCTCGCTGGTTGTATCTATCATCAAATGGAACTGTTGCAGCCAAACTTAAAAGCTCAGATTCATCAGTACCTTTTGCAACTACAGAACTAGAGTTTTTGCGAATATAGTAAGCATAGTTTTTCTGCTCTTTTCCTAAACCAACTTTTGCTTTGTAAGGTCTTGTCATCCCCCCTGGCACCCAAATGACAAGTATAGTTTTTTCAAAAACTTCTACTGGAAAAACAATGGGATGATAGTTTGGCATGATGGCATTATGACCAAGAGCTAAAAGCTCTTTTTGGATAGCATCTACATTTGCAGGATTGATTCCTTTTGGAGGCAAAATAGGCTGACCATCTTTCTCTTCAACCCCTACAACAATATACCCACCGCCAAGATTATGAAAATCGTTTGCAAAAGCACAAATAGAGTGAAGTATCACTTCAGGATTCCATCCAGCTTTAAATTCTAATCGTTCCCACTCTACAGATTTTCCATGGAGTAGTTCATTTATATTCATTGGTAAGTTCATTTTTCCTCTTTTATCAAGTTCTTAGTTCAATTTGGAGTTTAAACTCGAACTAAAAAAAACCTTAGTCAAGTTTGGATCCTTAACTTTGACTATGGATTTTCTTAGTCAAGTTTTGTGCATTAACTTTGACTATAAATATTTAAATATCTTTCAAAAACAAATAGTTTATTTCTTTCATAGCCAGTCACCTCTCTTAGTATCCCTTTTGATTCAAATTCTTTTACAAGTTGATTAGCTGTTTGCTTACTAATACCCAAAGGTTCCACAATATCATTAACCATAATAATTGGCTTTTGATACAAAAACTCTATAAGCTTGCTTGCATTATGTGCTTTTTTACCGAATCCAACAATAAGTGCATCCATGTCTTGTTTGAGAGACAAAATTGCTTGAAAAGTTTCAATTCCACTATTGGCAGTAGAGATAACTGCTTCTAAAAAAAACTTTATCCATCGCTCTATGTCATTACTTGTTCTAACAGTAGTTAAAGCTTCATAATAAGCAGTTTTATTTTTTTCAATAAAATCAGACAAATATAGTGATGGCTTTTTTAGTAAACCATTACTTACCAAATAAAGCGTGATAAGAAGTCTGCCAATTCTTCCATTGCCATCCAAGAATGGATGTATAGTCTCAAACTGATAGTGTGCAATTGCAATTTTTATGAGGTGTGGCACAAAAATCTCTTCATTGTGCAAAAACTTTTCCAAATCACTCATAAGTTCATCCACATGCATCTGATGTGGAGGAATGAAATACGCACTCGCCAAACTCGCGCCACCTATCCAGTTTTGTGATTTTCTAAACTCTCCAGGCTGTTTGACTTCACCTCTGACACTATTAAGAAGTATTTCATGTATTTTTTTTATCAGTCTATTGCTAAGAGGTAAAGTATCAAGCTCTTTCACTGCATAATTCATAGCATCTACATAGTTTCTGACCTCTTGCCAGTCATCTCTTTTTTCTGGATCAATTTGTTCTTTTGAGATAAGCACTTCGTCCATCTCTGTTTTTGTGCCTTCAATCTTACTCGAAGTATTAGCCTCTTTTGTGATGTGCATTTGTATAAATATATCTACATTTGGCACTATCATAGTAAAAGCATTAAGCTCACCAAGTGCTCTTGTTGCATTTTCAAGCATGATGTTTATCTGTGGATCATTCCATGTAAAAGTATGATTTATGCTATGAGGCAAAAAACTTTTGTATTGATACTCTTGTTTTAATGTGCCTGATTTAAAATCTTTTAGGTTCATAGTTTATCTCCAATCAATGTGTCTTTATAGCCAGCAATAAACTTAATTCTTTTTATCTGATAGGCATTGCTATTTTCATCCTCTTCTATCAAAGCTATTGCTTCTTTGATTTTAGCTATTCCTATTTTTAAATTTTCCATACTACTGTGATGTCTCAATAGATAAATTATTTTTTCTAAAATTTCTGGCTTATAAAGTGCTTCCTTATAAAAAGTAACTGATAAACTATTAATAATATCTTCTTCAAAAGCACCATAGCCCTTATTCGACTTAATTTTTTCTAATACTTCTTGTAGCTTATCAAAATTGTAGTTAATCTTTTTTCGTTCAGATAGTTTTTCCTCTATGTATGGTTTTATTGCAGGAATTTCTTTTTCAAAACTCTTAAAAATATGCATGCCATAAATATCTTCTATTTGCATGTAGGAATTGTCTTTAATAGATAAAACCTCTTGTACAAAAGATTTTACACATGTTTCTAGAAGATTAGTATATTTTGACTTATACTGTTTATCTAATTCTTTTAACTCGTTTATATAAAATAAAAAGTTACTAAAAGATGTTTTTCTGAAAATCACTGAATAGTTTTGTTCAAGAAAATCATAGACTTCTTTTATATACTCATCTTTATCTAAATTTAGATTATAAAGCATATTATTTTGTAAATTATGAAATTGATTTTCGACAAGAGCTTCATCTTGTTTTTCATCTAAACTTTTAACTGTTTGTCTTAAAACTTCTATGTCAAGTATAGAATTATTTATATATTCCAATACTACTAAATCCATTTCATCAACATGATATAAGATACCCTGCTGAGTCATATAACTTAGGATATCCTCATAATCTTGATTGGATTTAACTTTTGTATCTTCATCAAATCTTCGACTATACGTATACTCTTGTAAAGATTTAAATTCAGTAGTAGAGAACTTATAATAGGGGACCAATATGGATAGAACTTTATTCAAAAAATCTTTTTTTGTATTTGCAGAATAATCATTAAACTTTATATCTTGAGATACTCTATTTAAAAATCTAACTACCTTTTTCATCACTCGTATATTATTTAATCCAACATTTTGACAATATTCTAAGAATTCATTTTTAAACATTTCCATATTATCTTTGATAACTTCAAATGATTCATCAACAGATGGTCTAAAATGAAATTCAAAATCGACTATTTTCTCTTTATATTCTTTATAGATAGCTATATCTTCTGAAATTTTCTCTTCATTTAGAATAAGAATTATTTGACAAGAAAACTGTTCTTTTAAAACAGACAAATAACCAAATATATCTTTAATATCTAATTTATTAGACTTTCTTTCAAAATCATCAATACATATAACGACATCTTCAAAGTCTTTTTTCTCAAACAGCGACATTACTGAACTAAGCATTGAGCCAGTTAGTCCAAAATTTGAATCATCTTCTTTAAAACCTAAAGTTGTTTTTACATCTTTTAATTTGTCTCTTATAGATGATAAATGTTTATCTTTGACTGATATCTGAATAATAATATCTTTTTTTATATCATCAATACTATCTTTACCAAACAATGATACATAGGCATATTGTTTCTCACTTAACTTATCACTTTTATATTTATTCCAAAAATGAGTTTTGCCAGTACCCCAATCACCTTTTAAAGTAATCACAAAAGATTCATAGTCATTAAATAATTTATCTATCTCATTATATATATTTTCTTGCAATTTAAAACCTCTCTTATTGACTACTTTTAATGATACATAATATTGAAATATTTTCTTAAATATATTCACTTTGCTATTCCTGCTTGACAATTACTTAGTCTAGTTTCGTTCCAAACCTTGATTAATTCATCAAAAGAAGCCTCAGAAACTTTCACTGTAAGCCTCATCTTCAATATCTTGTTCATATTTATCAATTCTAATTGCTTTCCATCCCCAAGTTTTTTTTGTCTTGTTAAAATTCAGTACAGTCAATCCTTCTATACTATCATTGTCTTGCATTTTGAAGTGCTCCACCAAAGGTCTATCAATAAATACATCACTGTCAGTAAAACCAAATCCATTAACAATCCTAACAGTGCTTTTGAAGTTTTTTGCGATTGTGCTACTAATTTCTTTATCTGTAGGCACGCATGATAAGACACTGTGTTGTATGCCTCTATCATTTTCATGTGAGGAAAGTTTAAGAGCAACGATATCAGACACCTCAAACTTCAGTGGATAGTCAGCAAAATATAAAACACCATCAATCTTTCTGTCTACAATAAAATGTGCAAGCTTCTTCTCATTATTGACATAATCGATTATTCCAATATATTCGGGGAATATATCCCATTTTAGTGCTATATCTCTTGGCTCAATAAGATAAATTTGAAACCGATTTTCTGAATCGTATTCACCTTTTATTCTCAGTCCAGCACCCTGCTCCATCTTCTTAAATTGATATCTTTTTTCTGATACTGAAATTTCGATAGGAGTTGACTTTCCAGTTATAGAAATATATATTTTTCTTTTAGGTTTATCAGGGCTTCTTGGTGTTGTAAATGTATTGCCAACAGATGCATTCAGCCATGGAAGACCATCAAATAGCAATGATTCTGCAAGACTAATATGTTGCTTGTAAAGTGCCAGATTATTTGTCGTAGCAGTTGCATTGGCATACCATTCACTTTGCTGATAATGAACGAGTATTTCTGTTAATTTCCAACCCTCACTCTCTCGACTTTTTATTGCTTGATTAATTTCATATTTTGCTTCATTAAACATAGATTTTTGAAGAAGTAACTCTGCAAGTTTAATTCGTACACTCGCAAGAAATTTATCTTCACTTCTACATAAAAGTGCCTTGCAATAACAAGAAAAAGCTTTTTCTCGATCAACATCTATCAATGTCTCTGCTAATAAGTCCCATGCCCAATAATCGTTTAGTTTTGCTTTGACTACAGATATTGAAAACTCATAAGCTTCCTGATTATAACCCAGACTATGCAGTAGTTTTGCTTTGTAGTAAGTAAGCCAAAAGTTCTCAGGAAACTTACTTATTGCCATATCAACAAAAGGAAGAATATATTCAATATCAACTGAAATATTTTTAGACAATGAGTCTTTCGCAGCATGCTGAATAACCTTTTCTGCAATGCTAGGATACACATTGCCATTATCAGCTTTATAAGGTTTAAAATCATCATCTGTTAAATTATTCAAATCCCAAAGCTGTAGAAATGAAACTAGGTTAAACCCCTCTTTTCCGATTAGTTTGTCGGAAAGCTTTAAAAAAAGTGAATGTAGTAATGATGGTCTTGGATTCTGAAGCTTGATATATTCAAATAACAATTGTTTTGCCGGCCCAAGCACAATTTCATCATGGTTAAAAAATTGTTTTCCATGCTTGTAAAGTTCCCAACCAAGACCCTCTTGGATAAATGGATCATTCGGCGAGGTATTCATAGCATAGCGGTATGCTTTAATGGCTTCTTCATGATTACCTTGTTTGCTAAGTAACTTAGCATCATTAATGACCTTACTTGCAGGATTTGAAAGATTCAATACATAACTGACACTTTTCATTAAGATGTCATCACTGCGGTCCAAATTTAAACCTCGAAGCTCGGAAGCTAACGACTGTGCAAATTCAACATCATTATTAGTAGATGCAGCTTTTATTAAGTCTATAATCGTCCATGCCAATGCTTTTATGTTCCATGGATCATTAGGAGTGTTTAAAACAAGTTCTCGACCCATATCTAAAGCATCAATTAATAATCCGGCCTTTCGTTTTTCAAAAACTTCTTTGCTTGTAACCATTATCCTAACTCGCTTGAAAAGATTTGATTTAAATCACGTATTAATGCCACTGATGTGCTATTTTTTTTCTCTTCCATGAAACGTGTAAATTGCTTTTTTCCATTATAATGAAAATTAAAACTTGCAATCTCATCACCTCTAGAAAACATATATTTTTCCAACCATAAATGGGACGAGATATCATCAATCTTAATATTATGAGCTTCTAAAACACCACATAGTAACATATAAAATTCTTCTAGGAACGGTTCTGAAAATTCGAAATGTTTCTCAACCGTATCTTGGTTATGTGTCTGTTTTATAATGATTTTTTTGTGATGTAACGATGCTAAGAGCCCCACAAGCTTTTCTGATAAATCATTTTTCTCTTGCCAAATAATATTTGATATCTCTTGCTTACTTGTATAGTAGATGTTTATTCTAGCCCGTTCTTTTTCATCAGATAAAAAGTATGCTTCTTGGTAAGGATGATGTTGAATATCTAAAATATTAATATGTTCAGGCGTAATTGCACTAGACACATAATTAAATATAGTCATTAAAAATGAGTTACCAGCCTGAATGCCAAATAGTTCTTTTTGACTTGCATCATCTTTACTTTCAACTGAAAGAGTAATATCATCTGCTTCCCTTACTGCTTCTTCAAAAATTCCCCCTACAGCCTTCATCCCACTTGTAAGTTTTATATGTGGTTCATCTAAAAGATAAAGTTTTTTGGAAGTTCGAGTTATTGCAGTGTATAGCCACCTATAATATGTCGCATTAAGAAAGCCCATGTTGGTTTGACAATTTACAAATACATTATTCCACTCACTACCTTGTGCTTTATGACATGTAATTGCATAGCCAAACTTAACTCGCATAGGATTAAAGTAAGGATCACTTCGTAGCGCGTCTTTAAACTCTTTTGTACTGGGTCTTAAATAAGGAAGTCTCATCCTAAAATCAACATAAAGAGCTTTATGCTCATCAGAGCTTAAATTAGGCTGTTCAGAATAAAGCAAATTTTCAATGATTTTACACTGGAAAAAATGCGCTTTATTGTCTGTATCGTTAAACCCTACAATAGCATCTCGAAATACTAATGTTATATCAATATTTTCTACTTCACCAGTCACTTCAGATTTTCTTTTTATACGTACCAATCGAGTTTCAGCTAATGGAGCTACCTCTTTGACCAATCCAAAATCACCATTTGAAATCAAAATTTCATGTTGTACATTGTTGGAGACAGACATTACTTTGTCTCCAGGAGCTAAAAATGGCTGACCTACAAAAAAATGCTCCCTTACTCTACGGTTGTACTCAGATACAGATGCATTAGAGTGCGCTATGATGATTGACTCACCATTGATTTTATTATCGCAAGATTCAAGATATTTGTTCATCAGGTTGACATGTTCAATATGTTCAACATCATCATAATCCATATTAAAATCTAGTTGATTCCTAACATCATTTTTGAGATTACTGCGTAATTGCATAGCATTTTCCAGAATCCCACTGTTGTTCGCTTGGCGAACTACTTCAGTTAACTCAAAAGAAGCTGCCTTGAGCTGATGTTTTTCTAATAAATACTCCTCACTTAATGCAGGTGAAAATTTCATTCCTACTGGAGGAAGTTGAGCATTATCACCGACAAATATTATTTTCTTATCATGGTCATTATTGTCCAAGTTGATATATTTCAGTAGATCCCGCAATAAAAAACCAGAACCAAATCTAAAGAATTCAGCTTCTGAGTAAACATCTGGAATCATGGAAGCTTCGTCGAAGACATAAACGGTTTGTGCTGGGTCTTCATTGACATTGATGTCATAATAGAATTTGTAAGTTTCCGTACCATCTGTATTTTCAGTTTTGAATTCTTTTATGTCAGTATTTGAGTATATAGACTTATGAATTGTATAAGCTTCTTTCCTAGTCTTTGACGCGATTACTCTAGCAGCTTTTCCAGTTGGTGCGGCTAATCTATAGTTTCTTCCCGTCAATTCGAAGTAGTCTGTCAAACC
This sequence comes from Sulfurimonas limnophila, assembly GCF_059705345.1. Taxonomy (NCBI): domain Bacteria; kingdom Pseudomonadati; phylum Campylobacterota; class Epsilonproteobacteria; order Campylobacterales; family Sulfurimonadaceae; genus Sulfurimonas; species Sulfurimonas limnophila. The sequence continues at coordinate 815,646 of NZ_AP046127.1, read as the reverse complement.
TTTAAGAATAAATGTTTTACCGGTACCCGCATATCCTTTCAATAGGAACAAATGTTTAGTTTTATCCGATAAAAAAAGCTTCAGCTCTTGCACAAGTTGATGCTGCTCATCAGTTAAATCATACTCGGAATAGATGTCTTCAATATCAATTCTATTGTTGATTTCATTATTGCTCAGGCTCATATTACTGGCAATCTGCTCATTTACAGTTTTAAATTGTAAAGTTTTTTCTTTATTTTCTTGTGTAGAAATATGTATAGCAGTTCTATTTTTATCTTGTTCTTTTTGAATAACTTCTTCTAACTCTTTGATGGTCTCTTGAAGTTTGTCAATTTTAACACCTTGTTCTGCCGGCTGAACGAACTCTTTACATGGTTGTGATTCAGACTTTGAATAGAGTGCATTATACCAACAAGCCATCAAGTATGCCTCTTTCAAAAGCCACAAAGCATCATCACTAGAAGCCTTGCCTTTGTGTGCAGCTGTGTTGCCCTTCATTCTAATAGCATGTAGTTTCTGCAGTATAGATTTGTCAACATTATCTTTAAACTCTATATTTTCCAAGCGATCATAAAAAGACCAGCTACTCTCATAATAAAATTGTTGTTTTGCATAAATTGTGTTGACAAACTGCTCACTAAAGATACGCAGTTTGATAATCGCGCTTACAGGATCAGAGTATACATATGATTCAGCGAATGCACCCAATTCCGCTAGCTGTGGTAACTGATTTCTCAATACATCAAAGTTACTCATTGTTATCTTCCATCCCCTCTTCTCTCAAACTCAGCCCATGCAATTTCATAATCTTTTTCTCTGTTGCATTTGGCAAATGGGGCTACATAGATTATGGTTCGTTCTATTGGGCCGTTTGGTACTGTGTCGTCTTGGATGGTGCGGTGGATTTCTCCTTCACTCATCTCTTTTATATCTTCCCAGCCTAGGGGTTTTTCTTCTACTAAGCCATTAATGACTATTTTGTATGGAGGGGCTTTTTTGTCTGCGTTTCTTGGTAAGCCTACTCCTGTGAGGCCTTTGCTGACTGTGAAGACTATTCGTCCGTTCATGTCATAAAATGTTTCGTTTTCGTTTTGTTTAAGCACTGGAAATTGGATGCGGTAGATGGTTTTTAGCTCTTCTAGTGTGAGTCCTAGTTCTATGGCTACCAGCACATCTATCTCAACTAACGCTTGTCTTCTTTCATAATCTGTTCTTAGAGCTACATGCCGATTCCATGTGGGTGTTAAATCTTTAAAAAAGTTATGATTTAATCTTGGGTCATCTTTTTTAGTCCAATTATCTGTTTTAAAGTCTTCTTTGAATTGTTCTTCGTAAAGTTCTGAATAGTGAGTTGTCAGGCATGTTAGCGATAAGTTTCTAGTAATCATCTCATTATTAATATCAAGTAATGGAAAAGTTTCCCATGTATAGTGAAGATTTGTTCTACCCGTTGACTTTAGAAAAAAATCTGCAATAATTGAAGAGCTTAATATGCTTAGTTTTATCAACATAAAATTATCTTTAAATACGATAGATCTTACCGCATTAGTATGAGCAATTTTTTTTGCAACAATTGCACCAGTAAGTGTTCTTTCGCTTGCACTTCCTACCATTGCTCTAAAAACAATTCTATAAAATTCTGTTACTTTCATATTATTACCAAAATCAACACTTGGTATTCTGCTTTCATATTCATTGCTATGTGGAATATAATTAGTTCGAGGTAAGTAATCACTGCTTATACTAGTTAAATCTAGAACATCATAATCTCCATTTAATGTACAAACTTTTCTTGGTGTTTTATAATAAGGGTTGTTAACAAAAAAATGTGGTCCTGATATTATTAAGTCTTGTGAAGAATTTACAAATTTAGTATTTCGTTCCATTGTTTCATCTTGTTGTGCTGTGGTTTCATTCCAAAATTGGGTTGAATAGTATTCTTTTTTTATTCCACTTAACCTTTTTGGATAATCTGCAAATTTTTCTAAAACACTTATGAGTTCAACTGAATGAAGTGCTGGAAGTCTAGCCTGTAAATAATTTGTCCCTTCATCATCATATAGTTTAGCAAAAAGTTCTAGTTCAATTTTTTTTATACTTACAATTCTACTTTTATGTCCTTTTATGCTCCACTTGTTTTCATCATCTTTAATACCATCAACAACAGTGTTCCCATGATCTTCAAATGAATTGTCAATTGTCTGAGGTAAAAATAGATTTGCAATAGTTTTAAAATCAATATTTCTATTAGAATTATTAAAAATATTCGTACTATATTTTAAATGATGGTCCACTTCTGCAAACAAAGTTAATTCATTGATGTATTGAAAGTGATACTTCAATCTTTTATATATTTCAACTCTTAAAGCTCCCCCTTTTGGATCATCATAAACACCCTCAGGATGCAAAAATCCACTCACCCCTTTACTATTTGCCACATTCCAGCCAAGAGGTAAAAAACATTTATAAAGATTTGATTTACCATCAAGAAGCGGATAGTTTGAGTTTGAACCTAAATAGTTTTGAGTAGCTGACGAACTTTCATATTCACCAATATACTCTTTTTCTAAGTTTGGATACTGTTCAAAAGTTTCAACTCTCAAAGTATTTAATTTACTCGCACTAAACTTTCTTATATCAAAAAGTGGATTAGCTTCACCCATAATTCCGCTTTCATTCCACTCCACTTTGAGCCATGGCGGATTTCCTAAAATCAAATCAAACCCGCCATTTTTGGCAAACACATCACTAAACTCAAGCTCCCAATGCAAAAACTTTTGTGCATGGCTCACTCGTTGAACTATTTGAAGTCTTTCATTTTTGGCTATTTGCTCATGAACATCTATAAAGCCTAGTTCTGTTATTTGTTCAAATTTGAGTTCATCGTCTATGGTTTCACTAAAGAGGTTTTTGTCAAAGTCCATGATGATGTCGTCTCGTTTTTCTACCAAAAGTGAGATGTCGTTTAAAAACTGCTCTCTTGATGGTAAAAACTCTGCTTTGTCTATGGGCCAAAACCATAAACTACACCAGTAGTCCATCACTGTTTTGAGTCTCACATAAGGACTTGAACTTTTTACATCTGCTGAGAGTTTCTCTTGTAAAAATACGGTGTCTTTGTACTCTATGTTAGTCTCTCGGCTTTGTGCTTTTGGTTGTCCCCATACATGTAGAGTGTCGGTTGTTTTTTTCTTCATGTCGTAGAGATGTCTTGCTTGTTCTTGCCAAAGTTTGTCTATGGCTAGGCTGAGTCTGAGGAGTTTATCTACTTCACTTTTGGCATGTGGTTTTATGAACTCTTTACGCCATTTTTCAATTTTGTCTATCTCATCTTTTTTGAGTGATTTTACTACTTTATCTGTGTAACTTGCCATCGCTTTGTCGCCGACTAAGAAGTGATACACTTGTGAGTCTATCTTTCTTCCTGCACTTTTGTCATCAACTTTTTCTTCTACTACAGTAACCAGTGGCAGTTTTGTAGGGTCTTCAAAAAGTGAGCCAGATGATTGCCCAAGAGTGACTTCTCGTTTTTTAGTGAGCCATAGAGATTTTGGAGAGAGTCTTTTTGGTGCATCTTCATACCAAATGAGTGCTTTTTTCTCTGCTTTTAATTGATGTGTTTCATACACTTCTCGCCTCGCACCTATGAGAGAGTTTCCATTTTCAAGCTGAAACCCAAACCATGGCACAAATGCACCCGCTAAAGCATTGAGCCAAAGAGAGATTTCTGCTAGTTCTACGGCTGTTGGGTTTAGGTCCACTCCGTAGACATTATTGTCGGCGATGTACATTTTTACTTTTTGGAGTTCTGATACATAGTCGGCATGTGGAATCTTTTCGCCAGATTCAACTTGCTTTTGATGTAAATATGCCTCTGAGAGTTGGTTGATAGCTTCATTCAAAAAGGCTGCACTTCCCATGGCTGGTTCGCAAACCGTAAGAGCTAAAATCTCATCTGCACCTTTTGCTATTTTGCCATGTTCGTCAATACCAAGTAGCTCTTTGAGTGCATATTTTACAAGTGATTTGGTGAGAACTTCTGGTGTGTAGTAAGAAGCTGATTTTTCTCTATCTCTTCCTGCGAGGCGGTAGATGAATGAGCCTTTTTTGTAGGCTTTGATTGTTCCATCGGTGTTAAAAACTCTCTCTGCTTCTTTGTATTCATGGAGTTGTGCTTCTGTGACAAAGTAAGCATTTTCTAGCTCTGTTGGGTTGGAATCTGCTTTTTTTACTTCATAAAGTTCCTCTTTTGCGATAAAACCTTTGTAACTTAGAAGTGCTTCATAAACTGCTCCAAGTTGATTGATGCCAAGATTTGCATAAGAGATTCTTCCTCTGCCTCTGTTTCCTTTTTTCTCACGACTAAGACTAAGACTTTGGATAATCTCTTGCCAGATATGATTTCTAAGTTTTACACCATTGAGTATGGGTGTCTTGTTTGGATCAAAGAGATGTGAGCGTAAAGGTGAGATAGCAAACAAATCTTTCCCTGTCATATTTGCTCTATGGCTTACTCTGCCATTATAAATCATGTCAAAAAGTAATGATATGCTCTCATGGAAATAAGTGCCGTTTTTATCGTTATCTGTTAGAAGTGGCATAAGTTCTAAATCTCTTAGGCTCTCTAATGAATACCCTTTTATGAAGCTTTGAGATTTTGAGGGGATGAAGCCTAGTTCTGGACGGGATTCTATGTAAAATAAAAAAAGAAGTCTGTACATGTAACGCAAAGATTCTCTTGTGAGGTTTGCTTCGAGTTCTGGTGTTTGTAAAAAATCGGGATTATTTTTTGTTTGAAAATAAAGTGCTTCATTTCCTAGAAGTTCTACTGCACTTCGCAAAGAGTATTTCAAATCCTCTGTGACACCAAACGCATGTTTGTGTGAGTTTTCATCAAGAGTATCAAGCAGACTTAGTCCATCTTTTGGAGCAAGAGATTCTTGATGAAGAAGTACCGTTGTAGCTTTGAGAGTGCTGTCGTCTTTTCTGCCGAGTATCTCTTCGAGGTCGAATCGCAGGTATCTTTTTTGCGCCCATTTGGCTCTCTCTATGAGCACTATCTGATAAGGTGAGACGAGCATCACCCAGCGTGGAGGCTCTGAGAGAGTAAATATATGCGAAGTGATGATGGCATCAAAATTCAACTCACCATTGTAGTCGTCAAGCTCTTTGAGTTGCTCTTTTTCTAAAGTAGTAGTCAGCACATCGCAACTCTCACTGCAAAAACTCTCTAATATCCAAAGATATGGACTGCCATCAGATTTATCTACACTGGCAATTATAGGAACGGCCAGCTCTCCTAAATCTTTTGTGGTGAAAGAAAAACTGTAACCGAAGATGTCCAAAAATGATTTGTAAAACTCTCTTGATAAACCTAGCTTGTCTTGGGTAGTATTGCCTTTTTTTTGAAGCTCTTTTAACAGCTCAAAATAATCAGCGCCAATACCCCTGAGCTTTTTATACGGTGTTTTATAAACATCACTCTCATTCTCTTTTTCTTGCCATGATGTTATTTGCTCTTTTATATCACCCTCAAAAATTTCGTTGAGATAGTGGTTTGTATAAAACTCGTTTTCGTTGGATATACCGATTAGATTCATTTTATACCTCTTAGAACTGCTATTACTTGGATATACGGCTCTTTTTCTATCTCCATGGTCTCTTTTATCCAGTTATGATAATCTTTAAATATATTATCTATCTCTCGTTGTTTTTCTAATTTTTTGGACTCTTGATCAAAATCCATCTCAAGTTGTCCCATGTGTCGAACTTTTAATTTATCAAGTCCATCAAGATGATTTAAAAGTTCAGTACTCATGGCATCATCATAACTATCTCTTTGTGCTTGGATATATAATATGGCTTCATTTATAGCTGTTGGTAGATTATTTTTTATGCTTTCAAGTTCAAAATCTGTTGCACTGTTTGGAAACTTCTTAGTGTTTAGCTTTGTTTTTTCAAGCACATCAGACAAGGTCAATATAGAATCAAACTTATTGTGAGTAAACTTCACACCTATCCATTCATCAATAACAGGTTGTGCTTTTTTATTTGGTATAAGACCGCTTATGATAAAAATCTGTTCATTTTCTTCTAAAGTATTTAAAGTTAGAACTGGTGCTTCTTGTCTGTTAAAATTGCTTAATAATTTATCTTTTATCCATTCAAGAAGTGGATGTTGTTCCCAAAGATAATGAATGTTTGGCCATGCTGTTTCATTTTTTCTGGAATTTTTTATCTCGTCGTTGATGGTTTTTAAATCATTTGTTAAGATAAAATGCCATTTATCAGGGATAACTTCACTTGGCAGCATTTTAAATCTGTATTTTAAATCTTCCAGTTCTGATGCGTGGAGTTCTATGCGGTCATGCTCAAATCTTGCATCTAGCTTTTGAAATTGTTGGATGTATTTTAAAGCGTTAGCTGTGTAGGCTAAATCATCTTCGTAAAGAGATAAAGATGTTCCAAACTCAATTTTTGCTGCTTTTGGTTTTTCTTCTAGGGATTCGTTTAATGCTGCAAAAAAATCAAATTCTGAGTCTTCGATGTTCGCATCAAGCTCTTTTTCAAATGTATCTGCATCTTTTTTAGTTTCAATTGCATTGGCAACGATCTCTTCCTCTTTTTCTATGCTATAGACATTCATAAATGCACTTGGATCGCCAATATTTTTGGCTGCTTGGTCATCTTTTTTTATCAAAATATCTAAGATTCGATTGTCGCCTTTAAAATCTTCATCTGAGGAAGATGTTTGCATGTAATAGATTTCTGGCTCTTTTTCTTGCCCGTATCTGTCAACTCTTCCGTTACGCTGTTGAAACACCATAAGCGACCATGGAATATCAAAGTGGATAAGCCTGTGAGAGAGGTAATGAAGATTGATACCTTCACTCGCTACATCTGTGGCTATAAGAAGTTTTACTTTTGAGTCTTCTTGCCCAAAATCTTCTACTATTTTATTTACTTCAATATCACTCATGGAGCCTGTCATAGTGACTAATTCGTTATCTTTTAGCTTTAAGTCATGTTGAAGATGCTCTTTTAAAAATTCAAGTGTCTTAATACGCTCTGTAAAGATGACTATTCTATCATCTGGAGCTTTTTTCCATTTCATTTTTTTGTTGATAAGTTCTACTAACTCTTGATATTTTGAAAAACTATTAATATCTACTTGCTGTAATTTTTCGAGTAAAATTTCAAGTGTATCAATATCATCACTGTAGTCTTCATCAAGTTTTTCTACTCTTTTAATTCTGTTTTTAATTGATTCTATACAAGCTAATGGAGAAGAGAGAAGCGATTTTATGAGTGTAGTTCTAAATAGTTCGCTCCCTGCTCTTTTTTTGCTGTCAAGTGTTTTAAATGTCAGGTTTGAAATATAGTCAAAAACATCCTCTTCATAGATAGATGCATTTGATTTGATAGTAAATATTTGTCTCTCTTTGAATTCATCTTTTACTTGGTCTGCAATATCTTTTTTAAACCGCCTAATTACCAGACCTTTATCTTTGAAATCATCTAATGTGTAATCATTTGGATTGGCAATAGCTGTTGGGTCGAGCATGTTTAAAAGTGATGCGAAACTTTTGGCACTTCCATCATGTGGAGTAGCTGAGAGCATCATCAAAGTATCACATCTTGAAGAGATAAGTTTTGCTAGTTTTGACTTTTGAGAGCCTGAATTTCTATCGGCAACATTATGAGCTTCATCTATGATGATAATATCCCAATATGACTGTTCTATGTATGAACGATAGAGTGCTTCTTGCTTAAGAGTGTCTATGGAAATAATAGATTTATCATAGTAAAAAAATGGGTTCATATTGGCTGGAATTTTATTTCTAACTCTTTGAATACCTTGAGAATCAAGACGAGTCAATGGTATAGAAAAACGGTTCCAAAACTCTTTTTGAAACTGTGTTAGCATACTTTTTACAGCAAGAACAAGGATGCGCTTGCCTTTACCTCTTTTCATAAGCTCTGTGGTTAAGATACCCGCTTCAAGAGTTTTACCTAGTCCAACCGCATCAGCCATAAGGATTCGTTGCCTTGGCTGACCTAGTGCTTGAAGTGCCGGCTCAAATTGGTAATCTACTTTATCCATAGCAGCATGATGTGCTCTATGAATCTTACGGTCTGTAGGAACTACATCTTTTAAAAGAGATTCTATGTAGAGAAGAGACTGCTGGTACGAACTTGATTTGTCTATGATAAATTTAGTTTCAAGTGGGTCTATGATTTGAATATTTTTTTCATAGGTCGTTAGGAATATTGTTTCTTTACCCTTAACAAAGTTAGAAATACCACTGCAAGCCAACTCATAACCATCATCAGCGAGTATGTCTGCTCTTCTAATTACCCATTCTGCATCTCTTATAATTACTCTTTGACCTGGTGTAAAAGACTTATGACTCATATGTTTTCCAATTTTTATTCATTGAGTAATATATTACAATAATGTTTCTTGTTGTACTATATTTAATAATAATTTTTTTAAAATTCTATAATATTATGTCAGCAATAGATGAAAACTCTTAAAAACTATATGTCTGTTAAATCTGGCTCTTAAACTCTTCAATACTCTTATGAACAACCTTAGCAGAAGATGTCAACTCTCTAGTGTATTTACTATTTGACATTTTCCCCTCACTTATTATTCGTAAAGCATTATAATTAAGGCCTAACTTTTTATGAAAATAAAAAATTAGGCCTTTTGAATAAACTCTACTCTCTAGGATAAACTATAGCGCTCATAGTTGTTTTGTAAACAGTTCCCACAAGTGCGTAGGTCCAAGACTCTTTAATCTTTACATCTGTAATATAGCCATTGCCAGCTTGTGCTTTTAGCATTTGGTAGGCTTGTTCATGGCGTTCATTTATATCTATTGGTATAAAAAGCAATAGCTGGAATCCACTCGCAGAGGCACTTATTTCTCTACCTTTATCTTTTGAGCCTTCATATGCTACTGGATTTGGAGTCTCAATATAAACAGGAGTGCCTGAGCATCCAACTATAAAAAAACCAAAGATAGCTAGCGAAGCAATCGCAATTATTTTTTTTATGTACTTCATTATTTTATCTCCCTAATCGCATCGCCTTTAATGGTGACATCTCTGCTTGTACCGATAATCCACCATAGCCAATCTTCCTGATATGTTACATTGATAAGCCCTGTTGAACCCGGAACGCTCTTTAGTGCGTTTTCATATGCTCTATCAACTCTTGAGTTTAGTCCCATTGGCACAAAATAGTACGCTGTTCCTAAAAGCCCCAAAGAGCCACTAGCACTTCCCTCTGCTTTTCCTAAAACTTCATATTTTTTTGGTTGTTGCGGCGCAATGGTTACATTGTGCGATGAACAGCCAGATAATATAAAGAGTGTTGCAGTTGCCAATAGTGGCAAACTTATTTTTCTCATTTGTATATTCCTTTTATTATTTTTTATTTTTATAACAAGAGAGAGTTTTTTCTACATGTTGAACCTCCCCTTGATATCGAAATATGAAAAAGTATAGAAAAAATTATGGACGCATAATGTCTAGAAAAAACTTTTTATAAAAAGCCTTATTTTATGAGGACTTTAAACTCCACTCTTTTGGAACTCTCTTGGTCTTTAACACTTGAGTTGTTCATATAAAGCGGCTTAGAAAATGACATGCCATTTGCTCTGAGATTTGCCTCCAGCCACTTTTGGTTGTTCGTAACAGTGCTATCTTCTAAGCTATAGCAGAGCGCTAAAACATTACTTGCTCTCTCCTGAGAGAGATGCATATTTTTTATATAAATCTCTTTTTCGCTGCTTATTGCTCCCCAGCCGTTAGATGTATGTCCCTCAACTCTTAGCTCATCAATCTCATCTTTGAATTTTTCAATGTTTAGCAGTCTGATATAGCGTGGGAAAAAATCTTGAAGTATCTCGTAAAACTGCGGCGGTACTTCAGCACTCCCTGTTTGAAATGGCGAGTTAAAGCGCATGATATTATCTTGCGTAATGACTGCCTGCCACTTTGTTAAATCCATATCAAACTCTTTATGCAGTGCTTTGTTTAGCTCTATTTTATAGCTCTCTTTTTTGCTGAGAAGTTCATATAAAAAAGAGATGGAGATAAACATAAATATCATCATAAGAGCAGACATGACATCTGCTATGCTTACCCAGCTGTTTTGGCTATCGTTCATTTTAAAGCCTTTTGTTTGCTTCTCTGAGCAAGAGTTGCATGTTCTCTTTTACAATCTCAGTAGTCTCTTCAAGCGAGATTTTTACTTTATCGCTAGATGCAACCAGATTGTCTGTGAGTTTTTGGATACTTGCCTGTTCACTCTCTTTTGCGAGAGAGATTTGCTTAAGCTCTTTGACAATATGACCAATACTCTCTTGACTCTTCGTTATATGGCTTTTATAGTTCTCCTGCCAAACAATCATATTTTTAACGGCTTCATTAAGCTGCTTAAAGTTATCTCCAAACTGCTCAGTCAGGTTGTTGTTAAAATCTTTTACTACCTCTTCGAGTGCGCCGAGCATCTCATCTTTTTTGGTTCTTTGCGGTTTATAGATAGAGAGAATAATAGAGAAAAAAATTCCAACTCCAGATGTAATAAAGGCAGTTTTTAACCCGCCTAAGAGTTGGGGCATACTCTCTTTTATGTTTGTTACATCAAAGTTGAAAAGACCTATTGCTATTCCGATAAAAGTTCCAAGTATTCCAAGGCTTACTATCTCATTTTTGAAATTCTTGTTTGAATTTTTATCTAAGCTTAGTAAAAAAAATATCACTATAAGAGCCAAGATTATATACATTATCTGATTATTTAGCATTATTATTTTCCTTTTTTGTGTGCATATATTTCATTAAATACTTCAACTTCTTGTTGATACTTTTTTACCAAATATGGATATTTGTATCTATATTTAAGTGCCAAATTTGAAGCGTCATATGTTAAGAGTCTATTTATAGTCTCTTGAAACTCTCTTCTAAGGGATGGATAGTCTGTAAAAAAGACTAACATTGTTTTATCATTTAGACGATTTCGTATCTCCTCATGTGCTCCGTGAAGCAGCCACAACTTCTCTAAAAGTAGTTTTTCATCATCTTTTAGTGAATCAACGGCTCTCATGCTTCCAAAAATCTTTTTATTTAGCCCCTTAGATAAAAGCCATCCTATTGCAAAAACAACTACGCCCCATACTCCGGCGATACCAACACCAAATAGACCGATAATGCCAATGACGATATAAACAAGAACAGAAGAGATAACAATGCTGATAACTTTCTCCTCAAGTTTTGCACTTGTATCTTTTTGCAAGATGTTATCTTCAATATTTTGAGAAGCCGTCTTTAGCTTTAGTGTCCAGATACGGTACTCTTTAAAAAGCCTGTCCAGCAGTTCTATTTTTGCCATCTCTAGCCCAAAAGCTCTAAAAATAGAAATACCCCAGATGCGCCTAACACACCTTTGGCATAAGCGTTTGATCTCTTTTTTTGTTCATTTAAAAGAGCCTCAAACTCCTCTGAAGTAAGGTCCTCTTTTGTCAAACCTGCTTCTTTAAGCTCTTTGATGACTTCCTTATGAGCATACTTCTCTATCATCTCATCATACTGAGACTGTGTTGCGCTTTTCATACTTTTTAGTTTTTCTGTTAGCTCTTTCATCTCTTTTCTCCATTGAAATTATTAAGAGATTATAGACATACATATAGACGCATTTTGTCTATAAAATATTTTTATATTGTGGTTTGTTGGTGTGAAAAGAAAAGAGAGATAAAAACACGCATAAAATAAATTAGGCCATTTACACCTAATTTATGACTGTAAGACAAGGCTTTATATGCCTTTTCGTCTAAGAATCGTCGGCATTTCCAAGTCGGCATATAATGGCCTGAAAAATCAAGACAACTTTTCAGCTTAATTAATTTCCACCTCTAGTTGCTACTTTATACTACACTTTTTAAATATTCAAGATAGAGATTCATTGGTTTTTGATAACCTATGCTTGAATGAAATCTCTTAAAATTATATTTGTACATGTAAGCGTTTACACCTTCTTTTAACTCCTTGATTGATTGATAGTCACTGATATAGATATTGCTATGCTTGAGTGTTCTGAAAAAGCGTTCTATGACAATATTATCAATAGATCTGCCTCTGCCGTTCATTGAGATTTGGATGTCATGTTGTTTTAAAGTTTGAGTATGCTCATAACTTGTGTACTGACTTCCTTGATCAGAATTAAATATCTTTGGCTTTGGATATTTATTTAGTGCCTCTTTGAGCACATCTGTAGCCAGAGTTGCATCCATAGAGTTGGAAATCTTATAAGCTAAAATCGCTTTTGTATGCCAATCTATAACTGCTGCAAGGTACATAAATCCACCGTTAGTTCGGATGTAAGTGATATCTCCGCTCCATACTTCATTTGGTGTTGGAACATAGACTTGTTTAGTTCGGCCTGTTCTTGTCCAGTAAGGTTTGAGTAAATACTCATAAATCTTGTGCTCTGGATTTTTGATGCTAGTCAAACGCTTTTTCGTTGGATAAATCGCTTGTATCCCCATAGATTGCATATATTTAAGCACTCTGTCTTTGCCTATGATGTAACCATCCTCTATGAGCTGTCGATAAATATAACGATATCCATACTCTGAGTTGTCTGTGGCTATTTCGTCTATAGTATGCATTATTTTTAAGTTCTGTTCACTGACTGGCACTGCTTTATAGTAGTGCGTTGCACGGCTTATACTTAAGAGTTTACATTGGGTTGTTTTAGTAAGTTCAAGCCCGTTCTCGACAAGTGTTTTACGCTTATTTAATGAGACCGAGCTCTCTAGCTTTTTTGATAGCCATTCCTTTTCAACAACCGATTTACCAAGTTGTTTTTGAAGCTCTGCTATCTCTTCATCTTTAGATTTTATTTCATCCTTGAACTCTTGAACCGCTTTTGCCGGTTCAAATGCCAATGAAGCATTCTCTAAAAACTGCTTCTTCCAGTTCTGAATAGATTTTGCTGTTATCTGATACTTTGTTGCTAGCTGATTTATTGTTTGATCTTCTTTTAGTAGCTCTAATACAATTTTTGTCTTCTGCTCCGCACTGTATATCTGACCTTTTTTTCGACTCATATTCATCTCCATATATTTCATATTTATTTTATCGTTTTTGGAAATAAATTAGGCAAATCTTCTGTCTTGATTTTTCAGGCCATTATAGCATTCATATCTAGTGGTTTGGTTTCATTTTTGCTTTTTCTGCTTAGTGAAATATTTCCAAGTATCGGCTCCTTGATCTTTCTTATCTCTTCTGAAGTAACTTCGCCATAAACATTTAAAATCTGCTCAATAGTTGTGCAAAATCCTTTGATATGTGCCAAATCAGCTTCATTATTTCCTGCATCTTTACACTTTTTGTATTCATTATATCCTGCTTCTAAACTCTCTAGAAGTTCTTGTATGGGTATCTGTATCATTTTAAATTCCTGTATATTATTTTTTAATTCTTATAGAAGTATAGCAATAATTTTTGCATGAATAATTTTAAGCCATTAATCTTGATATCCAATGACACCGTAAATAAATCTTCATTTTTTATGCTTAGTTGCATCTAGTATCTTTTGCGTCTGTTTGTCTGTCAAAGTCGTTGTCAATACCATCTATGCATGAGTTTATGCTCTGTGGACTCTCAGGATTTGGATCGTAGTGTAGATATCTCTCTGGAATCTTTTGCCATAGATCTAAAAAATAGTTCTTGTATTGAACTGCCAGTTCTTCATTTTTAATAATAAGCGTGTTCTCGTCGTTTTTGGAATTACCTGCTTTTGTAAAGTTCATAGAGCCACTTATGATGTACATATCGTCGATAATCATCGATTTGCAGTGCATCTTTCCTCCAAAGTTTTCCACTTTTGCTTCAATACCAACTTCTCGAAGAGAGTTGTGCGTGGAGTAAGCATTTTTTGCTGCTGAGGCATCTAAAATAATCTTTATCTCAACACCTCTATTTTTTGCTCTAAGAAGTTCATCTGAGAGTTCTTTGTGTGTGAGGTAAAAGATTGGTATGTATATATATTTTTTGGCACCTTGGATAAGTTTTTCTATTGCGGCATAAGTATTGGACTTTGGAGAGAAGTAGAGAGAGATGATGGACTCATCTGTTTTTATGTTTTCATAGCTTCTTTTACTTTTTTTAGTAGAAAATCTTCTCTCGTAAAACATCTCGCTAAACTCTTCAAGATAACCGTTTATGATTTTTTTCTCATCCGTTACTATAGCGTTGTTAGCGTTATATCCACCAGTTCCAGTATCACTTATATTTGAAGAGCCACTCCAAAGAAAAGAGCTATCGATGATGAAAAATTTATTGTGCATGATGTAGCTTTTGTGATCGCTTACTATCTCAAAAGAGCTGTAGAGTTTATGCGTATCGGAGTAGTAGTTGCCACCCTTTGAATCGCTATCCACAACTCCTTTAACACTAACACCTCTTTTTTTAGCTTCAAGAAGCGCATCAAATATCTCGTCTTGCCCTCTAAGCCCGTAAATCGCAAAAAGTATTTCATGTTTTGCATTTTTTATAAGCACAAGAAGCTCTTTGCCAAATGATGTTTGTACGGCTTGAGAAGGTAAATCACTAGGCGTATGTAGATAGAGACTCTCTTTAGCAAAAAGTGCTGATACGAGAAGAAAAAAAAGAAGCTTTCTCACTTTATCTCATCTTTAGATTTTTTATTTGCATACTTCGCCAAGATAAGGTCAGTGGTGTTAAGCAGCTTCTCTTTTTTTACAAGCTTCTCATGTTGGGAGAGTGGTAGTTTTACCTGCTTTAACTCTTTTGCTTCCTCTTTTTTTAGCTTCTCTTTAAACTCTTTGGTGCTAAGACTTTTAAGCATCAAAATATTGACACCAACTATTAGCACAATCAAAAACCACTTTAGAAGCAAAAGCTCAAGAATGCTCTCTTTGTTGGATATTTTAAGCACGCTAAAGAGGTCATTGTAGACACCAATTATCATCAAAATAAGCCCAAAAGAGACAAGAAGCGTAATGATCTGCTTTTTAAACTTTTGCCATAGCAAGTAGTATGTACCGCTTTTAAATATAAATCCGAGCATCGTTATTTCCTCATAAATATTTTTATTGAGGAAAGTGTATGTATTTATATGGACATATTTTGAGGATGAATTGAATTAAAGATTTATCTATGTATTAGATTAAGTAAAAACTATGGTTGTAACAATAATTTTTAGCTATAATTTTACAGTTCTATCATTAAAAGGAATAAAATGCTGCAAAATCTTAAAGAATATCAGCAAAACTATCTAAGAGTATTGGATACAAACTACAAAAGGTATATACACCGCGTAGTAGATTTCAACCAAAAACTCATCGGCATCATAGGTGCTAGAGGGGTTGGAAAAACCACTTTTTTACTTCAGTATCTCAAAGAAAATGATTTGCCGCTTTCAAAAAAACTCTACATGAGTGCGGATGCCATAGATTTAGATTCACTCTTTGAAATAGCATTTGAATTTTCCAAAGAGGGTGGAGAGCTTCTCATAATAGACGAAATTCACAAATATAAAAACTTTGAAATAGAGCTAAAAAAGATATATGACATGCTTAATCTTAAAGTCATATTTAGCGGTAGCAGTGCCATAAGGCTTGACCACTCAAAAGGAGATTTGAGTAGAAGAGCATTGCTCTACCACATGAAAGGGTTGTCTTTTAGAGAGTTTATAGAGCTTAAAAAGTCCATAAAACTACCTATTTTTACAACACAAGAGATATTTAGTAACCATATTGATATAGCTTACGAATTGGGTAATGATTTTAAACCTTTTGAGTTTTTTCAAGAGTACCTAAAATACGGGTACTATCCGTTTTATTTTGAAAGTGAGCAAAGTTATCTACTCAAACTTCAAGAGACCATAAACACTGTCATAGAGGTTGACATCCCATCCATCTTCCCCATAGAGTACGACAAAATCATAAACTTAAAAAAACTTGTTCGCTTAGTGTGCCAATCAAAACCTTTTAAAGTCAACATAAAAGAGTTATCCACAAAAATAGGCATCAGTGACTACCAAACACTTTATAAATACTTGGAATATCTAAAAAGAGGAAAGATTTTAAATCTCTTAAGAGCTAAAGCCAAAGGAGACTCTATCTTTGTAAAGCCAGATAAAATCTACCTTGCCAATACAAATCTACACTATAGCTACTGTGATCAAGTGGAAATCGGCACTATAAGAGAGGTCTTTTTTATGAGCATGTTTGATGAAAAAGATATAACACTATCTTCAAAGGGCGATTTTAGTGTAGAAGATACTTTCGTTGTAGAAGTCGGCGGAAAAACCAAAAGCTACAAACAGATAAAAGACATACCAGAGAGTTATATCGTATCCGATGATATAGAGATAGGAAGCGGCAACAAGATACCGCTATGGCTTTTTGGTTTTTTGTATTAAAATATTTGCTAAATACAATTAAACTCCAAAGAGCAGATCAAGAGATACCTATTTACATCTACATCTAAGTTTCAATCCCCTTAGAATCGGGTCATGTTGTAATAAAAGCGAGTGGAGCAGTGTGAGACTCTCTTTAGCAAAAAGTGCTAATACGAGAAGAAAAAAAAGAAGCTTTCTCACTTTATCTCATCTTTAGATTTTTTATTTGCATACTTCGCCAAGATAAGCTCAGTGGTGTTAAGTAGCTTCTCTTTTTTCACAAGCTTCTCATGCTGAGAGAGTGGTAGTTTTACCTGCTTTGACTCTTTTGCTTCCTCTTTTTTTAGCTTCTCTTTAAACTCTTTGGTGCTGAGTCTTTTGATCATCAAAATATTGACACCAACTATTAGCACAATCAAAAACCACTTTAGAAGCAAAAGCTCAAGAATATTCTCTTTGTTCGATATTTTAAGCACGCTAAAGAGGTCATTGTAGACACCAATTATCATCAAAATAAGCCCAAAAGAGACAAGAAGCGTAATGATCTGCTTTTTAAACTTTTGCCAGAGCAAGTAGTATGTACCGCTTTTAAAGATAAATCCTAACATTTTATAGTCCAAACAACATATCAAGTCCGATGAATGCCAACAACCCTTGAGCAGCTTTTTTAGCATAATCTTCTTTGATATCTTTAGATAAATCACTTATCATAGCTTCGTAATCATCTTCTTCTATGTGTTCTATCTGTAGCCCTTTTGTTTTTATCTTTTCATTGACTACTTTTATTGCTTTTACCCTAATGTGTGAGTCATAAGCATTTGTCGCATTCTTTGCAGTATCGGTTATGCTATCTATAGCGCTCGATAAAAATTCTTTCATTTTATTTGCCCCTTTGGTATGATTGTTAGAGCTTTGTTATCACAATAAACAACTCTAAAGTTTTTAAATCCTGGAAGAACAAAGTATTTAACCTTGCTAGTTACAACTACATCTTTTAATATTTTTTCAAGAAACTCTAAAGCCACACCTACATCTTGATATGTGTAGTTTGTTTTAAACATAACTCTCTCTAAAAATCTTTGTGCCGCGTGAATTGTTACTTTCATTTTGAATCCTTTGGGTTGTTTTGATGATAAAAGTATAAGAGCTTTGTTGGTCGTATTATGTCTATATATAAAAAGTTTGTTTGTTGAGACAACTTGGTATAATTCTTTAAGAGTAAATGTGCAGATTTTTTAGATAGACAAAATATGCCTAATTATAGATATATTATTAGCTGGAAATATCGAGAAACAAAAAAACAAGATAGCTTCTTAAA
Source organism: Sulfurimonas limnophila (assembly GCF_059705345.1). Taxonomy (NCBI): domain Bacteria; kingdom Pseudomonadati; phylum Campylobacterota; class Epsilonproteobacteria; order Campylobacterales; family Sulfurimonadaceae; genus Sulfurimonas; species Sulfurimonas limnophila. The sequence continues at coordinate 797,890 of NZ_AP046127.1, read as the reverse complement.
AGCACTTTTAGAATATAGTTATATAACGTAAAAAAAAAGAGCGGAAATGACATGAAAAATAATTTTATACAGAGATTTGATTTAAGGAATAAAACAATCTTTATTGCAGCAATTATCTTGTCAGTAGTCATGTTTACTGCCATAAATAATTATTTTTTTTATGCTCATGTTGAAAGAAGTGCAGGCAGGGATGCTGAACAACTAGAATTGATATTAAATGAGAGTTTGAAATATTTTAGAGAGAATAAAATAAGTGATAAAAAATACAGAGAATATACAGAAGTTCTAGTGAAACAATTTCATGAAAAAGCCTATTATAATAAATATATTAATTTAAATTATCAAAATGCAATTGCAAAATCAACTGGTGAAATAAAAAAAGGATATGAACCTTTAAAACTTTTTTCAAAATCCCAAGATCTAGTTGCACAATATTCAGTTGATATAACAATTCCTGCATTAAATAGTGATAACAACATTACATATTTGAAAAATGTTACCTTTGATTCTGAAGAATATTTCTACTCTATTTTTAGAAGCATCTTCTTATCAGCAAAAAATGTGTATGAGGATTGTAATGATCCAGAAAAGGGATTTAAAAAAGCATTAGATAAATGGTGGGAAAACTATAGATTTAGAAGCCATATTCCTATACTTTTTGCAATTATTATGTTTGTGGTATTTTTTTATATCAGAAAATATCACATTGAATTATATAGAGAGATAGAGAGATTGGAGGGTGTTGCTTATGGCGATTCAAATAGTGATATAGAGAAAATAATAAACTGTTTAGAAAGTACAAATACGATAGATGGTAAAAATGAAGAGTTGCGGTTGATAATAAAAAACGGCACATTACTTGATACAAAAAATAGTGATGGCATGACGGCTTTAATGCAATTTGCTTTAAAAAAAGATTTATACAACAAGAAACAAGAAGGAATAAAACTTTTGATTGATAATGGTGCAAATATAAACACAAAAAATAAAAGTGGATTAACAGCATTAATGTTATGTTCTTTAAACAATGAAGAGGATGGATGCCAGATATTAACTAAATTTGGTGCAGACATCAATGTAAAAAGTGAGATGACTGCTTTTGATTTGACTAGTGAAGAAAATATAAGAGTTCTTATTCAAAAGTCTAAAAACAACACTCCTCAAAAACTTATAAAGCTTCTTAAAAACTTTACTATTGATAAGCCAATAAAATACACAACTCATGATTGGGATTTTGGAACTCTTAAAAATGAATATGGCAATTTTGATGGCTACAAAAGTGCTGTAAAAAAACAGTTTAAGAGCCTGGAAGACGAACTTCAAGAGTTGTCACCAAATCTTTACAAAAAAATTTATGCTTTTTTGATAGAAGAAAACCCCAATGAGAGCTATAGTTGGTGCCATAAAACTCACATCAATATAGGATGGTCTTCACTAAATGGACTAAAAGAACATTGCGATAGTGGCAAAACCCCAGATACTTTTGTATTGCCAAACGCTATTGTTTATAAAGTTGATTTTGAAACAGTAAGGCTTACTACCTTCAAAGACATTATCAATCTTTTTAAGCAAGAGATAGAAATACGAGAGAATTTTAAAAATCTAGAAATGTTATTTGCTGCTCAACAAGAAAATTTAGGAGAGAAATTTTATCTTGATTTCTCTGCCTCAAAATTTAATCGTCAATTTTATACCGATGTAGAAAAATTTTCAAGCGCACTTAGTAAAATATTTAGCGAAATAAAAATTCGAATAGAGTATCCAAGAGTAGAAGTAAGTACGCAAGAGAATGAAGAAGATAGATCAATAGTGATAAAAATTACACAATTAGACTCTTTTTCAAGTAAATCAGCAAATAGCTTGTTGGAAAAAGTAATAAACGACGGTGGAGATTTGGCTGAAATCAAAGCAACTCTTGTAAATATTTGTGATTGGAGTGTTGAGAGCAGTCATGAAGATATGAATTTTAGAGTGAACTTTTTGCATAGCAACAATGTCAAAGAAATCGAAATATTGGATTATAAACCAAAAGGATTTACACATATCTTGAGATTTTATAGATAAGATTTTACTAAAATACAAAACAAAAAGAAAAGAGTTTGTCGAAATGAAAAAGATACTGCTGATAGAAGATAGAGCTACAAGACAAGAGTTTTTTTTAGAGGGGGCGGGAATTGATTTTAAAAATTATGCTGGTATACTTGATAATTTTATAAACGATGACTATGAAGAGTTAAAAGAACAAATACTTCGAGATAGCTTTAATTTTACAAAGTATGATATCATCATCTCCCATAAGTCGGCATATGAAAACGACAACTCTCTTATTATTAATAAACTTAAAAATTACGCAAAAACTACAAAAAAAATTCTCATCTTTTTTTCAGGCGGCATCTCTGTAAACTACTATGACAACAGTGAGTTTAAATTTCTTGAGCTTAACTCAAAAACATTTTATAGTCAAAATCTTAAGCTATTTTTAGAGACAGTTCGAACAGGCGACGAGAATATTTTGATGCTTTGTTATGGAGAAAACTGGAAGTTTAATGTTGTTTCAAATGTTTTAGAAAAAACAAATCTATTTTTAGACCATCTTGGAGATAAAAATAGTGTTTTAAATAAATTTGTACTCTACACGGACTTGAATAAATTATCTCAAATCGATTATAAATTTTATGACATTATTACTGAAAATGGATGGATTAGTTCAGATGAAATACAAAAATTTAAAGACAGCATAATAAAATATTTTCAAGATTGTAATACTTACACAACAACGAAAGCTGACAACATATCACTTTTGATACATAATGACAATGTTGTAGAGACTCCATTTTTGTATGATATAGTATTTAATAATGAAGATGATATAGACACATATATCTCAACTAAAATTATCTCAGACCTCAGTTCCAAAGAATTCAATAAAATTTTTATAAAAGATAGCCTTTCATCAAATTACTTAGATCTTTTAGGTCTTCGAGTGGCTTACCATATCAGACTTAGTGAAAAATTGAAAGCAAAAAGATTTCTTCCAATAGTCATAATCAGTGAGTTTGATAGTGCTACTTTGATGCGTTTTAGTAATGAAGCAGAGATTCTGTTTACTGATGGGACTTATCTTTGCAATAATGCTAAAGAGGATATTGTAAAGCTTCAATCACTTGAGTTAAAAGGTCTATCACAAGAAAACTATATATATTTTTTAAATCAAATAAGAGTATCCCCTCCAAAAGATACATCAGGAAGCCATGATATAGCAAATAAATGGAGCATCTATAGATGGTCCCTGTTTTTGAAAGTAGAAAGTGAAACTGTTAAGAAAAACAAAGAAGAGATAGAAAATCAACTTTATTTTAAATATCTCAAAGCTTTAAATCAAAGCCAAACAAGTAAGACCACAAGTATTATTAAGCCATCAAAAAAAGGAAAAGTTTTACTTATAGATGATGAGTGGGATAAAGGTTGGGGTGATGTTTTAAAAAAAGCACTTAGCATAGATGATTTAGAATTTAATGTTTTTGAATATGATTTTAAAGATAAAACAAACTTCAATTTAATCATACAACTCAAATATAAAAATTTAAAAGACCAAATCGCAGAAGCTGATGTGGTTATACTTGATTTACGGTTAATAGAAACAGACCATGAAAATGATGATTTAGAAAACTACACAGGTATCCAAATTCTTGAAAAAATCCATGAGATAAATGCCGGCATCCAAGTAATAATGCTCACGGCAACAAGTAAAAGTAGCATACTTGAAAAACTCTATGAGAAAAAGATACTGGGATATATAAAAAAAGAGCACCCTGATGATATAAACATAGATACGGCTGAAAATATAAATAAATTAGTAAAAATGGTTGATAAAGGACTTGAAAGAAAGTTTTTAAAGAAAGTTTTTTTGACACAAAATAAACTTTTACAATTATCACTTTTCCAAGTTAAATTCTCTTTTGATATGCCAGAGAGTGATAAAAAATTATTAGAACTCAAAAACACTATATCAATGATATTTGAAACACTCGATAGCAACATTCCTAAGCCATTTATATATGGAATGTTTACGCTTTATAAATGTATAGAAATAATTTGCGATTATTTTATTTATGAGCAATACGATGTTGTTTCTAAAAAACAAAGAGCTTACTGGAGAGAGAATAGTAGAGCGATTGAGAATGATGGCAATGCTTCAATCAATAATAAAATTAAAAACATTATTGCAGTATTACAGATTAACGAAAATAATAATACACGGCTTATAGATGAACTTTCTTGCAGTAGAAATTATGAAATTCATCCTGGCGAAATTAAACCTGCATGCAAAGGTAGGGTTATACAAAATCCAAATGAGACACATCTTGTTCCTTGGCTTGAACTGATTGAAACAATACTTATAAAACTAGACAATATAATTTAAAATAGACAAAATATGTCTATCTATTTTTTTATAATTCTTTTAGAAATCAAGCTAAAAGGATTGAAAATGAATCTAAGAGAAACTTTTGAAAACTATGGTATCGCTTCAATTTATCACTTCACAGATAAAGCAAATTTAAAAACGATTGAACAACACGGGCTTCAATCATTAAAAAATATTTTCAATCTTAACATACCTGTTAAGCACTTTGGTGCTGAAGAATTAAGTCATAGACTTGATCAAAGAAAAGGGCTTGATAAGTATGTTCATCTATCTTTTATAAAAGATCATCCGATGTATCATGTAGCAAAAGCGAGAAAAAATATAATTGACCCGATATGGATAGAATTAGATAGTTCTATTTTATACGAAAACAATACTTTGTATTGTGATACTGTTGCAAATAGTACAAATTCGCATATATTTAAAATTGAAGATATTTTAAAATACATAGATTTTAATGCTATGATGTATGAAAAAGACTTCAACTTAAAAAAAGAAGCAAGAAAAGCTGAGATCATGGTGTTTGACTCAATAAATATAAATAAAATCAAAGGAATCACTTATGGCAAATAGACCAATATTTATTTCAACAAATAATTCTAAAGAGCTTTTTAGAGAGGTTAATATCGATTTTACATTTTATAATGGTTTTGCACTATCGCAAAAAGCAAAAAGCATTAAATCACTCCATAAAAATGCAGATGAACAAGGCTATAAAAAGGTTCTTGAAGTGTCAACAAAAGCAGATAATAAATTAGGATGGCAGTTAAGTGCGTTTAATTTGATGGTAGATTTTGATGTTAATAAGAAAATTTCTTTAGAGTGTGCATTTCAAGGCAGTAAAGTATTTGATGGCGGTACTCAATATGATGATTTGTATTTTGTCGAGAGCATACAGGCTAAAAAAGATGAGAGACTCAAAAAATCAGGCAATATTATAGGTTTTAATTTTGATGGAATTTTTTGGGAAAATGAACCTAAAACAGCATTTTATGACTATCTTTATATTAAAACTCTACATGACAACTACAGAGATATCATAGAAGAGGTGGCAGAATATAGCTCATTCTCAGATATAGAGTTCAATCCAAAAAAATCACTGAACTGTCAAGCAAGAACTTGTGCTGTTTTAGTTTCACTTGTTAATCTTGACTTGCTAGAAGATGCCCTAAGCTGCAAAGATAGATTTGTAGATATAATTTATAAGAAAGAAGCAAAACAGCAGAGTTTGTTTTAACTTAAATTTTGTTATGCAAAATACCGCTTAGCCCATTCGTCAACCAAACTTTTATCTTCCTGAGTCAAATGGTGTGTTGTACTTGCAGCTTGCTTGTACAACAGAGCTATCAACTATTTCAACTGCAAAAAGCAACTCTTTATCTTGAAAAAAGCTATAGATAGTTCTTTGCTTTTTTTCAATCATATCATAGTAATTACTAAGACTGATTGATAATTAATTTGAGCAAATCGTCTATCGATACTTATACTATTCTCCAACATAAGAACCATTTGGAGTTAAAGTTGATGAAGAACCACTTACAAAACTTCCATCTGGAGCCATGTTGTATGTACTTCCACCCACATAGCTACCATTTGGAGTCAAGCTAGAATTACTACCTCCTACATATGAGCCATTTGGAGCTAGTGTATACGAATCTCCGCCTACATAAGAACCATCGGGAGCCAGTGAATAACTATCTCCTGCTACATAACTTCCATCAGGTGCGAGTGTATATCCATCAGCAAAAGCTGTTGTACTAAGTATGGTTACTACTGTTAAAGTAGATAAGATTATTTTTTTCATTGTGTTGCTTCCTTTTGTTTTTTAGTGTAATTATTTTATAAGAATGTATAGACATATTTTGTCAACTAGTTAACTTCTTTAAAAGTAATTGCGTGAGTTGTGTATTCTCCATCAGCAGCACTAAAAAGGGCATCATTAAACATACTCTTTAGTGTTTGTTTGATTGCTCTGACTCCTAACTCACTTTGTGCCGCTATTTTTGCAACTTTATGTATAGTTTCATCATTTATATCCACTTTATCCCCGTGAAATGTTATTTTATTTATAAATTCATTTAAAGGAGAGCTATCACTTTGTGTCAAAATTTTATAATAATCATCTTCATTTAATGGGTATAAGTTTACAATGGAACTCATTCGTCCCAACAGCTCTTTTGGTACATCAGTTTTATATAAATTCTCTAAAGTAATCTTTTGCGCATCAGCTTCTATTTGTTCTTTATTAAACCCCATTACTGCTTTTCTTACTTTTTTTTCATCCAATATAGATTGAAAAGCACCACCAAGTATAAATTGAACATTTTTACTATCAAAGTCTATGCTCTCTTTATCTTCAGTACTGCTATAGACTTTAAATGTGCTACCTTCTAAGAGTCTTAGCAGTTGACTAGCAACTCTTTTACTATAGTTTAAATCACTATCTTCACCTAAAAATAGTTTATCAATTTCATCTAAAAATATTACTGCTTTAGACGCTCTTTCAATATCACCGTCAGCCAAAGATATCAAGTCTTTTATTAAACTAGTTACACTATAACCCTTGATTCCTTCTGGAACCATGCTTGCAGTATCTACATGTAAAAACACGCTATCTACAAACTCACTTGCTTTTTGGACTATAAAAGTTTTTCCGCTACCTGTTGGACCAACTATCATTATAGGAGCGTTGCTACCGATGTTTTTATTTGTAGGATATTCTGATTTTAAGCGATGGTAATATATGGCCAGTGCAACCTCTTTTTTAGCTTCATCTTGAGATATGACATGTCTATTTAAATGTGCTAAAATCATTTTTGGAGATATTGATATTTTTGTTTTCTTTAGTGAAACTACTTCTTTGTGCTTTAACGCTTCATCACCATGAGGATTTCTAACAACAACTTTTCCAGGGTTCTTTTTAGCATACTCTTGGGATTCAAGTGCATTATCAAAATATATATACTCGTCTAAGACTTTAAATAGTTTACTATTTTGAGACACACTTTATCCTTTAAATTTATTTTATAGTGTATATTATTATTTTATATGTCCATATAATGTCTATTTTATAAAAGTATGATTGAAACTAATTCTAAGTGCAAAATATTAAGAATAAAGACATTCTATTTACAAATATTTAATAATATGTTAATATGCATTTACACTTTATTGATTAAGGCATTAATATGAATTTACAAATACTTTTTGAAGAGCAAGCAAAACTTCTTCATAAAATTAGCTTAGACAAAAAAAGATACCTTTATAGCAAAATAAACTGGAGTTTAAAATCAATAGGGATTTTAGGACAAAGAGGTCTTGGAAAAACAACTATGATGTTGCAATACATCAAAGAAAATTTTACCAATAAAAATACGGCACTTTATGTAAGTTTGGACAATCCATATATGCAGTCAGTCTCCCTTTTTGAATTTGCCAAATATTTTGAACAGCACGGTGGTGAGGTGCTTTTTGTGGATGAAGTGCATAAATATGAAGATTGGTCAACACACATAAAAAATATCTACGATACGCTAGAACTAAAAGTGGTTTTTTCAGGATCTTCCATACTTCAAATATCACAGCAAAACAGCGACCTCTCAAGAAGAAGCATTATTTACACTTTAGAAAATCTATCTTTTAGAGAATACCTTGAGCTTCTTGATATTTATAAGTTTGATAGTTTTATGCTTGAGAATATTTTAGAAAACCATATATCTATAACACAAACTATATCCGAGCATATCAAGCCGCTTATGCACTTTAAAGAGTACCTCAAATACGGAGCTTATCCATTTATCTTAGAAGACAAAGAGGTGTATCATCAAAAAATCATTCAGATAATAAATCTCATACTTGAAACGGATTTGCCACATATAAACCACATAGACATCTCACAAATAGCAAAATTAAAAAAGCTGCTTTATCTTCTTGCTACAAATGTGCCTTTTATTCCAAATATCACAGATATTGCAAAAGCTACCAATATCTCACGTCCAAAAGTGTATGACTACTTAGAGTACCTAGAGCGAGCCAAAGTGATAAACAGTATAAAAAGCAAAGAAAAAGGCTATAACATTATGGCAAAACCTGAAAAGCTTTTTATGCAAAACACAAATATTTCATATGCAATTACAGCTAACTTAGACACAGGAAGTGCAAGAGAGGCTTTTTTTGTAAATCAGATAAAAAATGCCCTCTCTTCACAAACGAGGCTAATAGATGATAGAATTTTTAGTGCAAAAAAAGGCGACTTTTTAGTGGATGATAAATACACTTTTGAAATAGGCGGCAAAAATAAAGATTTTTCTCAAATCAAAGATATAAAAAACAGCTATCTTGCTTTGGATGATATAGAAGTCGGATATGGCACTAAGATTCCACTTTGGCTTTTTGGCTTTTTGTATTGAACAGATATTTTTGACTTAAGAGCACCTCTAAAAACATAAGTTCTAATATAAAAATTCTATCCTGCAAAATACCGCTTAGCCCATCCCTCAACTAAACTTTTATCTTCCTTTGTCAATGGTGTGTTGTACTTACAGCTTGCTTGTACAACAGAGCTATCAGCTATCTCAACTGCAAAAAGCAACTCTTCCCCTTGAAAAAAGCCATAAATGGTTCTTTGCCTTTTTTCAATCATATCATAGTAACTACTAAGACAGTTTTGTAACATATTGCCCCACAAATAAAGTTCTGTGCCATTTGATGGTAGTTTTACATCAAAGTTTTCTATTTTACAACATGCTTGAAGGTACTTTTGTTCATAAAAAAAAGTAATTTTTTCTAGTTTTTCTCTAATAGCACCATAGTGTAAATGAGCTAAAAAAGCATCATGAATATCACGAGGATTACAATGTGTTTTTGGAAGTGTCTCTAGCGTTTCACTTAACATATCAAAAAGTCCTAGAGTATCTTTAAGCCAAAAGGTGTCGTCTTGTGCATAGCGAGTAAAGAGTTTCTCTATCTGTTTGAGTGTATAGTGTCCACATAGATAAAGCATATATTCCTCTAAAAGATTATTTTCAATATTTAAAAGATGGGTACTTAAATCTAGTTTTAGCATTCTTTTAGCAATATTTACATCATTTATATAAAGAGACACTACATGTGCGAAACGAAAGTAATATCTACCTGTTTGTGCTTTTTCTTCATACCAATAATCAAGTTTTAATGATCGTTTATTAAATCTATCTAAATTGAGCAAAGAAGACTTGTAGTGTTTATAGATCTCCTTTTTATATGTTTTTTCTTTGCGATTTGCACTTACATATCTAAGTGCTTCCTCAATTGTCCAAACCTTCTCTTTAGGTAAAAGGTCGAGGTTTTCCCAGTAGATAAACTCATATTCACTAAGATGTTTATTGGCATAAAAAAAAGCAGCTTCATGGAGTGTTTTGCAAAGCAAAAGGATGGGATTATGGCTAAGATACTTTTGTAAATGATGAAGTATCTTTTTTTCATAAAGTTCCGCTAATTCAGAATTTCCAAAAGTAACATGAGATTCTGGAAATATCTCTTTATTAATTACTACATGAAAAAGCGTTTTCGAAAAATATGTAAATTTGTTCTGTACAAGATGTAAATCTTTTGGTATATCAATAGCTATCTCATAGACCAAAAAACTATTTTCTGTTGAGCTTAATCTAGGTTCTAAGCTTATGAGAGTGTCTTGTGAAAATATTTTCTCAATTGGAGCGTACCATATCATATTGTTAGCAAAAGAGTTAGCATCATAAAAATCACTATTACCACAATGCGGACAGCAGTATAGTGGTTCATTATCATCTGAAATATATATAAGTGTTTGGAACTCTGCATCTTCACAATCGCAAAGATAGGCATCTACAAGATAAGATGTTTCTTGATTAGAAAAAAGTGAGTCAAGATTATTAAGAGCAGAACTGAGTTTCCAAGCTATTTTTTGCATGTACAAACGTAATTACCTATAACCAATAAGTTTTTTTGCATCCAGTTCATTAACTCCATATAGTAGTTGTTTGTTGTAGGTTCTTTTGATTTAAGAGTATGCTCACTTATGTCAAGAGTTGCAGTCGTATTTTTAGTAAATAAATCATATATATATCTAATTGTACTAACAATCATTACAAATAGCAGAAATTCCATTTAAATTCTCCAAATATATAAATTTTTTTATATAACTTCATTGTTCTTTTTTATTTCAACTGCAAAAACTAAAATATTGTTTTACAAACAGATATTTCGAGATACTCCCATAATCCTTATTCCAAGACTATATAGCTTCTGTTGAAAATGTAGTATGGAATTCAGCTGGTATATGACCAACAGCGATTGTTTCAATCTCATATATCATTTGTTTCTTATATATAAAAAATTATATAGTTAAATATAGACAAATAATGACCATTATAAAAACAATTAATTTATTTTCTATATTTTCTTGAATATCTGTTGTTACCGGTGGAGTTAAAATAGTATGTTTGGATACAAACTTATGCTATAAACTTAAAGCATCATAAATTGCATAATTTTCAAACGGATACCCCGTCATATGCACACTAGCTATATTCAGCTAACCACTTAGTTTCAATCCCCTTAGAATCGGGTCATTTTGTATTTAAGTTTATATAGTATAAACGAACTAAACAAAGGTTTCAATCCCCTTAGAATCGGGTCATTTTGTATTGTTAGGTCGCTCTATAATAAGCAACAACATGGGTTTCAATCCCCTTAGAATCGGGTCATTTTGTATTAGAATTTAATGGAACTTCGTGATGAAGTTAAAGTTTCAATCCCCTTAGAATCGGGTCATTTTGTATTCAGTTTATAAACGAACTAGGAAGCAATAAGAAGGTTTCAATCCCCTTAGAATCGGGTCATTTTGTATTATGAATCTCTTGACGTATGTGACGCAGAACTTGAGTTTCAATCCCCTTAGAATCGGGTCATTTTGTATTACAAGATGAATTATAAAACACTAAAAGAGTTACAGTTTCAATCCCCTTAGAATCGGGTCATTTTGTATTCGATAGCTTAAAGACAATTAAGAGTTCATACTCGTTTCAATCCCCTTAGAATCGGGTCATTTTGTATTCTGTAGTAGAGTTAGGTCGTGACATCATAAGCAGTTTCAATCCCCTTAGAATCGGGTCATTTTGTATTCTTTAGAAATGACAAAGAAGAAGCAAAAAGCATTTGTTTCAATCCCCTTAGAATCGGGTCATTTTGTATTCTTATTAGTCAAAATGTAAAAAAAGGGTTTTTAAGTTTCAATCCCCTTAGAATCGGGTCATTTTGTATTAACTATCAAACAACAAAGAGGAAACAAGATGAAAGTTTCAATCCCCTTAGAATCGGGTCATTTTGTATTTATGTGGGAAAAGACTGCTAGTGTTGTAGAAGCTAGTTTCAATCCCCTTAGAATCGGGTCATTTTGTATTAAAAGCCAAAACTGTATTAGTTGAAAAACCAAAAGGTTTCAATCCCCTTAGAATCGGGTCATTTTGTATTAACTTCGAAAATGCCGTGGCAACTTTAAAAGACGGTGGTTTCAATCCCCTTAGAATCGGGTCATTTTGTATTAACGATAGCTTATTTAATGGAACTTATGCAGAGTTTCAATCCCCTTAGAATCGGGTCATTTTGTATTCTTCAGGCAAAGTGTTAAAAGCAAATGAGGCGTTTGTTTCAATCCCCTTAGAATCGGGTCATTTTGTATTGTGTGACGCTGAACTTGACGCATTAGAATTAGCGTTTCAATCCCCTTAGAATCGGGTCATTTTGTATTATTAATGTTGGTCCAAGAGAGTTTGGAGATTACGTTTCAATCCCCTTAGAATCGGGTCATTTTGTATTATTAATGAACATATACCAATTAAGAGCTTTATTAGTTTCAATCCCCTTAGAATCGGGTCATTTTGTATTAATGAGACGGGTTCTAAATTGAGCGAGCGAAAGGTTTCAATCCCCTTAGAATCGGGTCATTTTGTATTTAAATGGTTTGAGTTAAATGAGAATGAGTTAGGTTTCAATCCCCTTAGAATCGGGTCATTTTGTATTAATTATAGCTAAACTATCGGTGGTGGAAAAAACGTTTCAATCCCCTTAGAATCGGGTCATTTTGTATTTTTAAGAAACTGTATAAAGATTTTTATATCAAGGTTTCAATCCCCTTAGAATCGGGTCATTTTGTATTCGTATTCAATTACGCATTAGTATGTGGGAAGATAGTTTCAATCCCCTTAGAATCGGGTCATTTTGTATTAAGAGTTGCAGTTGAAGCTAGATATGGTTAATGGTTTCAATCCCCTTAGAATCGGGTCATTTTGTATTAAGAGACCGTATTTCATTTGACAAAAATGAAGTAGTTTCAATCCCCTTAGAATCGGGTCATTTTGTATTAATAGAAAGATGGTGGAGTGTACAGAGTACTTGTTTCAATCCCCTTAGAATCGGGTCATTTTGTATTCTGAAGACATTGGTTTATATTGTTTGTGCATAGGTTTCAATCCCCTTAGAATCGGGTCATTTTGTATTCCATCTAGCTACGGTAAATAGGGAGTTACTAAACTTATAGAAAACTGAAACAAATAATTAAAGCTATTATTAAGTTTAAACACCTTTGAAACCTCACAAAATAGAAAATATAAATCTTAAATTTTTTTTAAATAATTTAACAAAATAATGTCAAAAAACTCTTAAAAATTAAGTCTTTAATTATACCGCATATTTTTTATGATCATATAAATATCTGTACACTTTAAAAGCTTCATTTTTTGGAAGCAGCGATAAATCACCTTTATAATAAAGCAAACCTCTATAGTTGACTCCTATTTTTCTACCATCATACTCCACTTCTGGATAAATATTATTTTGCACACTTGGCATCATTCTTTTTCTAAAATCCTTAACAAAATCATAAAAAGCGGAGTCATGTACTTTTTTTTCTTGTTTGCTTTCTTGTAGCATAGATTTTATCTCTTTTAACTCTGCTAATAGCTCTATTGCCCATTCTGGTCTATTGTCTGACTCTTGATCAAATATCTTTTGTATTTTTTCTTGGATTGTCATTTTCTCTCCTAAAACACTAAGTTAAAGTTGCTTAAATCTATACCACTCTCAAGCGCAATAGAATTTTTTATATCAACATGGTAGATGCGAATATCGTCTTCATCTTGGTCTATAATTTCATCCAGCTCATTTACAAGAGCGAAAATATCAGCTTGCGTTGCCTGAGGATAAAAAAAAATAGATTTTTGAATTCTAGAAGCATTTTTTTCTAAACATTTTGCAACCTTTCGTATCCGTTTTTCATCTGCAATATCGTAACAAATGACAAAATCATGCTTAATCATTTTCCAACCTTATACTTGCAAGTATATAGCCATGATGATCGATAAAATAGACTTTAAATAAAGAAGCCAACTTTATAAGATGGGATGGAGTTATGTAAATAGTTTTGTTGATATAGAGTTCGCTGATATAACGAAAGGCTACGACATCATTGTTGGTTGGTGATGTAACTACCATATACTCAGAGTATATTTTGATTTTTGTAGATGGATTTTTAAGAATGAAGATTCGATTTATCATAAATCATACTTTTTAAATGTGCTATTTCATTATCTAGTTTTGGTTTTAGTGCATCAACAAGTGCAATAAAATAGGTCCATATCTTTTTTCTTCCCTCAAATTTGAGATAAACTCCCCCTTTTTTACTAAAATCATCTATTTCTACTATTTTGTTTTTAAAAAGATGAATGACAGCTTCATTAATATCTGCACGAAATAGTTCTAAGATATCAGAAGCAAGAGCATTGTGAGAGCGAAATGGTGTATGCAGATACCCCAAACTTGGCTCAAAACCATAACTTATAAGTTTGATAGTTATGATATTGTAATAGAGTGAGTACCAAAATGACATAATAGCGTTTACGGGATCTAATGGTGGCTGTTTAGAGCGTTTTGCTTTATGCATAGAGGTAGGAAACAGAGTGAAATACTCCTTGAAATATTTTCTAGCAAACGAGCCTTCTACTCCCATAATTTCATCTATTGAAGTTGCATTTTGAAGTTGTAGTTGTTCTTGCGTTTGCTCAAGTGTGATTTCATGAGCAGTCAGTTGTTTTGCATGTGTGTCTATTTTTTGCGAGATAAAATATTTTGCAAACTCTATGTTTCTTGCATGTGAGCTGTACTGAGCAAGTTTTATCTCTGCGTTTTTTGTATTTGCTGATGCTATGAGTGAAAGATTGTCATTTGCATGTGAAACTATCAGTATAGATATCTCTTCTTTTGTAAGTTTTAAAATATCGCTTGTATTGAGAGTTATTCTGTGATTAAGCACTAATAAATCTATGTATTTGAAGGGAATAGATTGCTGCTCTACTTTGATAGCACTGTTTTCAAATGTAAGATTAACATCTTTTTTATCGATTACAACTGTTCTCATATTATCACCACTCCTTTGTTTTCATAAGCTACATGTTTGGCTTTTCCAAGTAAGATAGGCTTGTCTAAAAATTTTATGATGTTAAGTTTGTCCTCATTTTTTGTTAATTGCAGTAACTGCGCAACAAGCTCTTTCATAAATGACTGGCTTAACGGTGCTTCAAGTGCTGAACGCTGACCGCCAAGAGAAAACGAATAAGCAACCCGTTTCACTTTTGGCAATCTTTTGATATCAAAAATATCGTAGGCTATTAGGAAACTATTCATATATCAAGCACTCATAGCCATATAATTTTCTTGTTTACAGGCTTTGCATTTTCTAAAACCTAAAGCTTCCAAAAATGAGATATCAAAAGCTAATCTTTTGTTGTACTCAGCTTGAAAATGTTCTATTATGAGGTCATACACTTCACCTTTAATGGTATGAAAATCTAAAACTGCATTGCGATACTCTTTGTCATTAAGACTATTAGCATTAATTTTACCTTTTGGTGCATATCTGTAATTGAGAATTTTATTTGTAAATTCGTGATTAAAGAAAAAGCGTAACTGGGTAAAACCATTTTTCAAGCGTAGTTTGAGATGTTGTTTTATCTGAATATTTTCAATATTTTTAACTCCTGAATTTGAATACTTTACCTCTTCAAGATTAGTATTTGTGTGAAAATATAATTGAAATTTTTTATTGAGTTCTTCAAATGCTAATGTTTTATGTTCATCTATCCACTCATGTATTGCTTGTTGATTTTCTAAGGACTGAAACTCTAAAGGTAGTTTTATATTTGTAAAGTCACTATACATCCATTTACAACTATGGTTTGTATGATATGCAGGAGTTTTTACTTTAAAAGCATAGTTTTTATTGTGAGATGTTATATTTTCATAAATATTTTGTTTGTTTTCTCCTATATCTTTTAAAAGAAGATCAAAATCTTTGAGTAAAAATTTTAGAGTATAGAGTTCTTGAATTTCGTTATTGTTAAATATATCTTCAATATCTTCGTGAGAGATTAATCCATCAAGTCCATCAGTTATATTGCTAATAATTTCAGATTTTGCAGGATAGTATATTTTTCTCATAATATTTCTTGAGATTTGTTTTAAACTAGCGTTTGTAATATAAACAATATTTAATTTATTCATCTCAATACTCCTTCATTAGATTAAAGAAGTATAGAAAATTATATGGTCATATTTTGTCTAGTAACTATCTGCTTTGAAATTTTTACGAGAATAGATTTTTTTACTTTTCACAGTACGAGTTACAGGATTAAATCCCCATTCAATACGATTTTTAATATTGTATTTTTTCTTATTGATTGTAACTATTTTCATCTATTACCCCTAATTTTTAAGGAATAATAGTGATATATCAAGTCATATACTGTCTAGTTGTAGCTGCTTAGTGCATGAGAGAGTTTTTTAACATATGCATCTTTGAGTTCTTGAGGTTCAAGGATTATCAAATCTGGAAGCCATTTTTGGATAAACGGTAAAATTTCAAGCTCTTGTGTGTATTCTAAAGTAAAAATAACACTTCCATCTTCTTGGCGTTGTTTAAATTTTTGAGATGAAAGAAAAATCTTCATGCCATCTTCAAAGTATCGTGCTATATTTTTTGTAGCTTTTATTTTTGCTATTTTTTTTGGCTCATGAAAAAGTGTCATAGAATTTTGAACGGTATTTAAAAATTTCATCTGTTTTTCAACAGTTGATGGTTGAAAGCTTATTTTTGTGGCATAGTTGACACTCTCTATAAAAGAGACTCTTCCAAAACGGAGTTTTTCATCATTGTCCACAAAAGCAATATACCAGTTATTATCCATAAAAATTAGCTTTAAACACTTGAGGTTGTCGTACTCACTTTCATCAAACATAAATTTTATTTTTCTATACTCATGAAGTTCAACTGCTGTTTTAAGACGCTTAAACATCTCTTTAGATTCAAAAGTATTTACATCTTCAAAAGGTGTGTTTTTAAAGATATAGATATTTTTATGTTGGTTTGTATATTGCGCTAAACTTTTAAAAATCTCAGGATCTGCATCATGAGCCATATAAAAAAGCCAACCGATTTCATTTGAATTTTCAAAAGTTTCTATAAAAAGGTCGATAGGTTTTATAAGTTTATAGGTTTTTTTCTTTTGACCTTCAAGTAAAACTATGCTATCAATTACTGTAGATAACTCATAAAGAAGCCTATCTATCTGTTTTGGTTGTAAGGCAAGCTTGTCTTTTAAAATTTCATCATAGCCGGTTAGTGTCTTATCTTGTCGTAGTTCAAACTCTTTTAAAATGGCTTTGTATTTTTGGAATGTGTTTAAGTCTGCCATGTTTAAACCTTTTTAAAGTGATTTAGTAAATCAGAGGTAGATTTTTCTTTAATACATTTTTCATAATACCCATTCAGCAACCCTTTAATTTCTTTTTTTATGTCCTTAAAAGATTTATTATCTGAGTTTGCATGTGCAAGATTATTTCTTTTTTTGTCTATTTCGTCAAAGAGCTCTTGAATATACTTTGGAAATGATAATTGAATTTGTTCATAATCTTTTTTAGAGATCTCAATCTTTTTTCTATCATCTTGATATTTATCCCAACTTTTCCAATTTAAGTTTTTAAAAAAATCACCAATTTTATATATATCATGATTAAATTGATTTTCAATCTCATCTATAAGTTCTTTATGATGAATTTTTATGCTTGACTTAATATAAAGTCGAATACTTTCATTTAGTAAAGAAAGGCTCAGTAACATGTAGTTTTTTTCAAATAAATCTCTTGCTAAATCATAGTATGTTTGGTATCTTTTTTTTCCTTCATAGGCAGTAAGGATTTTTATCTTTTCTTTTAATGTTTGTGCTTGTTTTTGAATAGAGACATCTTTGACTTTATCAAGTTCAATTTGCAGTTCTTTTGAAGTTGTTTGAAAAAGATTGTTTAAACTAAGAGCCATAATGTCATTTGAAAAATTATTAAGTTTTTCAATAAGTGTTTTATATTTATCCACTTTAATATGATTAGCTACTGTATAATTTTTTTCAAAAGAGGTTAAAATAAAAGATATGTTTGCAAGATCTAAGTAACTCTTTAAATCTATCATTTCGTAAAGTTTATATTGTTCTATTTCTTTAGCAAAGAGTATTTTTTTTATTTTATCTTCATTTTGAAAATTTTGAATAATCAAATCAACAGTCATTAAAATAGGTAAATGTCTAAAACCATGCGATACATCTACAATTATTTCATCATATTCTTCTATGGCTTCATCTATGATTTTAAATATTACATCAAAATCTTTATCATCTTCAATAAGATTTTTTTCATCAAAATCTATATTAGAAACACCACTTTTTTGCAAAACAATCTCATTTGTTTTTTTTGCCTCTTGAGTATATATAGGTACAATAGAGTATTTGCTTGCATATTTTTCAATGAGTAGTGGCAAAGTGTTGTAATAATCTTTTGTATCAGCTTTATTCTTTTCAAAATAATACTCAGCTTTATTATGCTTTTCATCGCCGCCAAGCATCCCCAAAATGGTAATAACTGCTTTTTTCTTGTCTTGATTTGCTTTCTTTTTTATATTAAATATCATCTTATTCTCTTGTTTTTATTTAAATCTATTGCAGTAACCACTCAAAAAGTGGTTTAATATAAATTTTCTTTTTATCTATTTCAATTTTACTACTTTCATCTTTTGTTATCAAATAAGCTTCGTTAAGATTGAAATACTCCATCGCTTCTAGTAGCCCATTAACCTCTCTTTGTCTTGTCTTTTCCTGGTTAATTTCATAGCTTACATTGACCAATATCTCACCTTCATCTAGCTTTGCATAAAAATCAACCTCTTGATTCCCTTTGTAATAATAGATGTTTTTTGTTTGTCTTCTTAGATGTAAAAAAACAATATTTTCATAAAGTTTACTTTTGTCTTGCCCAATTGCATAATCATATATTTTTTTAAAACCATTATCTATGGCATAAATTTTTTTAGGATTTCGCTGCTCTTCTTTAATAGAGTTTCTAAAGATAGGAACACTAAAAAGTGCGTATGCATCTTCAAGATATGCCATATAGTTAAAAATAGTATCTTTGCTCACTTTAAAACCTTGAGACTTAAACTCATTGTAAAGTTTTGTAAAGCTAAGTAGCGTTGCAATATTGGTAAAGCAGTATTTATTAAGATGTTTTAAAAGTGAAGTATTTGAGATGTTGTGCCGTTGTGCTATATCTTTAAAAACAATAAGCTCCAAATAATCACTTAAAATTTTTCTTGCTATAAAACTATCTTCATTTATTGTTTCTGCAAATCCGCCATCAATAATATAGCTCTCAAAGCTGTTTTTTATAAAACTGAGCGATTTTGAAGAGTGAAGATTTACTTTTATTTTTTTAAACTCTAAATACTCCTTAAAAGAAAATGGAAAAATTTCAAAACTGATAGTTCTTCCCCTCAAACTTGTTGCTATTTCCGTTGAAAGAAGTTTTGCACTCGAACCTGTTATAAAAATAGAAACATTTAAAGTGTCATAAATCCGTCTAACATAAAGCTCCCATCCATCTACAACTTGCACTTCATCTAAAAAGAGATATATCTTTTCATCTCTTTTTGCAGGATATAGTTCAAAATACCCATCTAAAATCAAATCTAAACTTTTGAGTTCTAATCCAAACAATCTGTCATCTTCAAAATTTAAATATAAAATATTTTCTCTTGGCGTGTTTACTCTAAGTTTTTTTATGAGATCAAACAAGAGAGAGCTTTTTCCACTTCTTCTAACTCCAATCAAAGAGATAATTTTTTTACTATCTAAGGGTACCTTATACTCCCTTGGTAAAATCTCTTTTATCTCTCTTTCTATAAAATCAGTAATGATTCTTTTAAATAAATCTTTCATTTGTGTCCTTTTGCATAAGGATAATTATATAGATTTTCATACTTTTTGTAAAGACCGTTTATGACAAATTTTCCATCATCGTTTTAATTTCAAGTGTTCTTTTATAATCTTTATATGGTTTAGGCGGTTTTGGTTTTGGCTCTTCTTCTTTCCACTCTTGGCTTTGCATCATAAGTTGTTTTACTTTTTCTAGAGCTTCTTTTTTAAACTCGTCTAAACTACCATTTTTCACACTGTTTAAAATAATAAGAGAATGAGACATAGTTTTATTTGGTTCAGCATCTATAAGAGATTCTATTTTAACATCAAAAGGGGATAATTTAGAGAGTCTTTCTTGTTCAGCTTTTTCTTCTGCTTCCTCTTTTTGTTTTTGCTCAAGTTCTTTTTGCTCTTTTTCTTTTACTAATCTCTGTGCTTCCTCTTTTTTATTTTGTATCTCAACTTTAATAGCTTTTTGTTTAGCATCTACAGCTTCATAATAGGCTGTTTCTTGATTAGCAATTTCTTTAAGATGCGCTTGATAATTGACATCTTCAATAAGTTCAATTTGAATCCAACCAAATTCTTCGTCATACATGGTATCGGAACTATATAGAAAATGAGTTGCCAATAGTTTCCCATCTTTGTTTTTTAATCTAGATGCATCATCTCTTTCGACCATGTAATCCATCCCGACATTTTTACCAATTTTTGCCATAAAGCTATTTTTTGTTTCTTTATAACGGCTGTTGTATCTTTTGCTATGATAATCTTTTAACATAAACTGAATTTTTTCAAAGGTTATATTTGTATCAATTGTGCAAATAAATTCACTCTTTGGCGCTATAACTTCTATAATCTGATAAATACCTTGTTTGCTTTGTTTTTGGGGATCTCTATGTTTTCTATCTGCAAAGCCTATCTCTGTGCCACCACTTAAGAGCATGGCATCCGAGACAATAAGATTCTGTCTTGCATCATTTTCACAAACTTTTGGAGAATAAATTTTCAACGCTGTATCTAGCATCCCTTTGATGCTACTTCCAGGAATAATAGCTCTAAATGTATTTGGATTTTTGAATGTCGTTTGAATCTCAAGCAAGTTTTGATTTTTTTTGCCATCAAGATTCATTTTTTTATCGTATTGTGTTTGTACCCGCTTAGATGCATTGCACTCAAAGTTGGCAATATTTTTAGCTTTAGATTTTTTTGACTTATAAAAATCTATAACTTGCATATAATCTTGCATTTTTGTATTGAGAGATTGTTTATCTAGATCGTCTAAACTTTTATAAAATAGCACTTCATCAAAGTGATAAAATTTATGCTCATCAATCACAAAATTTGTTGGCTCATATGCTTCACCTGTTCCAATATGCACAGGACTTAATGTAGTAATCTTAAGCTTATAGTGATGTAACTTATCTCTATCTACTACTATTTTATTATTCATTTGAGAGCTCCTTTATTGGTAAAACAATTGTGTAGCCTTGATGTATTGTGTCGGAATAAGATGAAATATTTGTAATAGCTTTTCCCAAATATTGCTTTTGCACTTTTGTTTCAAAGTCTATAACTGCTGCCGTATCTGCTAGAAGAATAGGCTTTTTAAAAGGGTTTGTATTTGCTCTTGAAGCACCACTTTTTCCAAATCTCGTAAAAGGTTCATAAAATATTGCTTTGCACTTTAACTCATGTGGTATAAAAGGGGAAAGAGTCATGTAAGTAGATGAAGAACTTAATTCAATATCAATAATTTCAAATTCGCTTACATCAAAGCGACCCTTTCCGATAGTGCTATCCTTACCATAACCCATTTGACTTACCAGTTCAAAACTTTTTTTGAGCTCTTCTAAAGAAAAATCTTTGCGTAGCAAAAAGTAGATATCTTTTTTACTTAATGATGTCTCTTTTTCACTATAAGGATCAAAACCCTTTCCTCCAGTTGTAGATGTTTTATAATTAATTGCATTATGTATAATCGTCATGGATGTATCAATATTTTGAACTTCTTTATCTGTTTTTGCTTGATGAAATTTTCCATTTTTTAGCTCTTCAAGAGTAAGCCAAATCTTCTTTCTATTTACTTTTTTATCATTTGCATCCTCGTTTAGATAGAAACTTGGCATCATCGGTTTTGGAAGATGATTCAATGCAAAGGCATCTGAAACAATTAAAAAAGGGTTTGTTTCATAATCACTTAGTAATTCTTTTAATCTCTCCTCACCAAAAACAAACCTAATAGCCCAACACATTTGCCCAAAGAGTGTATCGCCTTTGAGCAGTGTTGAAAAATTTGAACTTGGTGTTATTGTTGTTTTATAAAGTCTCATAATCTACTCACTTATGTGAAATTTTACTCTTCCATATCCACGAGATCCGCTTCCACCCAAATAATCATTTGCTACTAAATTCAGCCCATCTTTTACCATTGATATAAGTTCTTCTTCGTTGTCTTCTTCAAGTATCTTAACTCTTATATCAAAATCAAATTTGACACCTGCCGGTACTCTTTCAATTTGTCTTGGATGTTCTGCTGTTCCTTTTTGTCTATTGATAACATTTTCATATTTTGCTTCAGAAACTTTTTGATCATCAACTTCAACTAAAGGGCAATCCCCTACACTTATACGGGTAATGGGTATGATTTCATTAAATTTATCATCTGATTTTCCATTTCCAAAAAGTTTCAATAAAGTTAATGCTTGACCTCTTTTTAAACCATCATTAAAAACTGCATCATCCAATAACTTTGAGTTAAAAGGTCCACCATCTGCTTTAGTTAGATTGACTAATCCTAAATTCCATTCAAGCAAGCTTCTCATTTTGCCTTTGAGGGAACTTCCTGGTATATATGGTTTGTCTGTATTGATGTCTTTTATAACCCCATTATCAATTCCGCCTATCTTCATGGTATCATCACCACCACCTATATGAAGCCCACTCAATAACTCGATTTGACCTTTTATGCTTACAATTTTCATTTTAGTTTCTCCCCTCTAAGCTTTTATGAAATCCTATGACTGCTTCAAAAAACAGTTTAAATATATTTAATTCCTCTTTTGTATTTACTTGATTGATACAACTGTTCATCATCTCAACAAAAGGCTTGTTTATCAAATTTCCACCTGCAGATTTTCTAGCACTTGCATATGCAACTTTTGAATTTAACATTTTTACAAATGGTAAAATTTCTCCATCAAAATCGTTTGAATGTTTCGCTTTATTTGTTAAATCCAGCACTTGATCAAAAAATTTTCTAATTTGAGTATTTTGAACACCATCTCGTCCTACACCAATTTCTTTTGCCCATTTCTGAGCTGTTAGATTTAACAACTCTTTATCTTTCTTATAATCTAAAATTATCACGATTCTCTCCTTTTATATATAAATTCACTCAAAAACATTTTTGTCTCCTCCGGGTATTTGTCAATCATAGTGCTTACATTGGACATAAATTTTCTGTTTGATTCTTTGTCCATATCCATATTTCTATAAAAACTATAGTTTAGTTTTGATTTCCATATGGTTGCTTCTATGTCTCCGCCTTTTACTTTTTTGCTCATTGCTACCAGTTCTATCAGCCTATATAAAAATGCCGTATTGTCTGATAACAAATTGAGTTCTTTCATTAAACCTTTATCATCAAGATAATCATCCCATTTGACAGTTTCTCCAAATAAGGATATAGCATCTTTTAGCTGACCATTAAAGCCCTTATGCTCTTTTGCTTTTTCCAGCCAAGATTCAGAGATTTGTGCTATAAAATTGACCGGTTTATTTGACTTTGTCATAATCATTCCCGCAGATAAACTTAGTTTTTCTTCACAAAACTTTCTAAAATCATTTCTAATCTCTTTAGAGAGTCCAATAACTTCATCCCAAGCTCCAAGAATAAAAAGATCATCCCCTCCGGCAAAAATTGTATAAGTGTTTTGATATTTTTTATTCATAAGATGTGGAACATAAACACTAAAATAATAATCCACCATACGGCTAAAAAAATTAAATTTTGCAAATGAATCTGTAATGGTTGAATTTTTTATAAAATCTCCCATACTATCCACATCAGCCTTTAAAGCCATAAGAGCTTTGACGCCGCCATGTTCATTTTCTTTTACGCTATTGTTTGCCAAAATCTCAAAAGTAAGCGGTTGCAAATCTTTATCTTTGGCTACATAAGAGCTTAATTCCCATTTTGCATATCCGCGAAATTCGCTCGTGTTTGATAAGTCATAAATAGCGATAGAGTTTTTATAAACTTTGGGGTTTTCTATAAATTTTATATAAAAATTATCAAAAATATGAATTGCCGTTTCATCTTTTGTTATAACAAGAAAATTCTCTTTTGATAATTCTGTTCCTATTTTAATAAAATTTGAACAAGTTTCACACTCTGTTTTATTTTCTGCTTTTTTTCTTTTATTGCAAAGTGGGCAAAGATTTTGATTGTTTAAATCTTCATCTATTTCAAAAACAAAGCTTTTATTATGAAGTAAATCAAATTTGTTAAATTTCATTTTTTCCACTTCCAAAGAGAGTTTTGTTCTTAACTTTTGATAATCCCTCGTTGAAGTTCCTATAAAATCAGCCAAAGAACATTCAGCGTAACAAACCCCAACACCTGTTTGACCATAAAACTCTTTTACAAAATGTGCGTTTAGCTCTTTTTTAAACTTTGCAATTATCTCTTTGTTTTGTTCTTTGTTTGGAGCGAGTATTTCAAACTTACCGGCACTGTCGCTTATGATGGCTAATCTGCTCAGTCCAAGTTTTTCACAAAGGCTAATGGCCACAATTTTTGTCAAAATCTGAATATATGCTGATTTGGCTCTTAAAATTTTGCTTGCTTTTTTTGCTTCAACTTTGTCAAAAATAAATTTTTGAATTCCAAAAAAATCTCCAGCTATGAGCATGAAATCATTTTGCTCAATATCACTTGGTGCTTTTTTGTAATAATTTAGCACATTATCGCGGTTTGATTTATCCATCGCTTCAATAGCTCCGCTAAAAAGTGCGGTTGTTTTGAGATGATCATAGAGTGGGATATTTGCTTTTACCGCGTCATAACCACCTTTTGTAAATGTTGTTGATGATGGTATAAAAGTTGTATGCTTTTTTAACAGATATTCTATTGTAGCTAAGTCTGTGTGTCTGTTTCCTTTGTCTATTTTTTCTAAATCATATATAAATTTTTTCCATAAACTTATATATTCATTTTGATTTGATTTTTCACTTTCTGAAAATATATTTTCAACATGAAGTACATCTATTTTATACTCTTTTGTTTCGTTAAATATATTTCTTAATCGCTGTGTTTTAAAATTTTCACTTTCAAAATCTGCATTTGAATTATAATCATCAAACTTTTCCCTCTCAAACCCACTTGCAAGTCTATCTGCTGAAGCCACTATCCAATAATCATCACTTCCATCTGTCTCTTTAAGATCGTGGTGCATGGCACTATAATCTACGAGTGTAGGATCAAGCTCAAAATAATCAGTCATAATCTGCGCCGAATATGCGGCATGTAGATAGTTGTATCTATTTTTTGAAAATTGTGAACTTCTTAAAGGCATCTCAGCCCTTTGTCCAAATTTTCCAATATCATGTAGCAAACCTGCTATAGCTAAGTCTTCATTTAAACTACTCACTTCATCTCCTCTATCTCAATTTTTCCCAGTCCAAAGACTGTGCTTTTTCCACATGCTAAAATCTCTCCGAGTTTTAATACATGGTAACTTTTTTCATCTATATTTTTTATCTGCATCTCTCCCACTATCCCCCCTAAATTCATTGTAGTTTTTTGTCTGTTGCTTTGTCGTGTGAGCTCTTTGTATTGAAGTTGTTTTTGTACTACCTCACCGCTTATCTCATAAGGGAATTTTTTTTGAGGTTTACCAAGTATTTGCAGTTGACGCTGATAAATAGAGTTGACCACATCTTGTAACTCTATACTCTCATTACGAATAAATCTATTCTCTTTTTTAATCCGTAAAGGTGTTACGAAGTTGATATTAACATGTGAAATAGGTTCCGGTGTTTTAAACTCTTTTATAAAGTTTGGCGGAAGCTTAAGCTGACCATTGGCAAAAGCATTTTCATCATTTATATACATATCAAACTCTTTATAGGTTGTTTTATCTTTACCTAGACCTATTTGTGTGAGCATCAT
Source organism: Sulfurimonas limnophila (assembly GCF_059705345.1). Lineage (NCBI taxonomy): Bacteria > Pseudomonadati > Campylobacterota > Epsilonproteobacteria > Campylobacterales > Sulfurimonadaceae > Sulfurimonas > Sulfurimonas limnophila. Next base: position 771,978 of record NZ_AP046127.1, on the reverse strand, counting down.
ATGAAATGCTGAAACTACATAAGGAAGTTTTGCACATGCATCGTTAAAAAGATAAAAATTAAATTCATAATACTCTTTACCAAGTTCAAAATCAAAACGGTATTTGTGTGCTTCATTTTTTGCTTCATAAAATTCATGATAAAGGCAATTTGATGTTGCAAAACAACCATCACATGTAAAAGATGGGTTGATGCAAGTCACTTTTTTGAGTGCGTATCCAAAAGCTCCACGAAGTTGAGAACCTATGAAATAAGGTGGCTTTAAAGCACTCTTAAAAATAACTGTTATTTTTGAATAAGTCATGACTAGTACTCTCTAAATGATATATGAGAAAAATAACTAATTTTTTCTACTGTATTATCACGATATATTTCTTTTGATTGCCTTTTTGTAGTAGAATATATTGTTTTTCGTTTATTTTTTTTACAGAAATTTACAGTGCTATAAGTCGCTCCAAAATCGCCTTGCACTAAAACATAATCATTTTTTGAACTATTATTTAATATAAACTCTTGAATAGGATTTAAATAATTTTTCATATCATCTATAGATGATGGTATGTTTGACCATTCATTTTGCAATTTTTTTGGCATATACACAAATTCATTTATATGTAGTGTATTTTTAGCATCATCTATTTGTTCATCTGTCAATGTGTGTGAAAAAATTAAGATCATTTTCATTTATTATCCATTTTTTATTTGCTAAGTATTTCATCTATAAGATAGAGAGTAGTTTTCAAAGTTGTTTCAAATTATAGAAAATACTGTAGACACATAATGTCTAGTAAATTCTAATAACTTGGCTTATTGGCATAATGCTCTCTTGTTTTCGCTAGATAGTCATAGTAGATGGTGCGAATGGTTGAGTTTATGTTTGAGAGCCATCTTGTTACATCACCCCAAGAACCCTCTTTGTAATACTCTTGTAAAAATTCCATGTCCGATTTTAGTTCTGAAAAATCTATTTTATTTTGATTTTCATTTATAAGCAATTTCAAATCAGCTATGACTTTGTCTAGATTGCTAATATCGCCATTTCTGCGAATGCTTACTCTTGTGAACTCTATGCTTTGTTCAAGAGTTTTGATGGATTCTTTATTTAGTCTCATAACCCTCTCCATTTTTAAGATGGCAAAATTGTAGATGTTTGTATGGGCATATTTTGACTGTATATAAAGTTTATCTATTTACTAAAATCTACATTTAGACAAAATATGTCTATAATTAAGAGTATAATTCTCCCATAAAAGGAAAAAAATATGACCAATCAAACAGCAAGAGTTTTAGAGCTTTTAAAAAGATTCAATAACGGCGAAAAAGTATGTATAGATGTGCTTCAAAACGATACTATGTGGTATGGCAAAAGCGAAAAAACTATACGCAGAGACCTTGATACCATAAAAGAGTACTTTCCTGAGGGGTTTGAACTTATCCGTGGAGCTAAAGGAGAGAGGGGATGTTATAAGGCTCTCACAAAGGGACTGTTTGAAAACTTTTTAAATCCCGATGCTATAACACTACTGGTTCAAACTTTTGCTATTGCGCAAAGAAGTCAACTCTTTGATACTTTCAACATAGAGCCAAATGACAAAAAAATCTTAGCATCAAAGATAAAAGAGATAAGTAGCTATTATGAGTTTAAAAACAAACCTTTTGAATCTAAAAAAGATGACATGGTCATATTTAAAAAACTCGGCAGCTGCATCAAGTATCAAAAATGCATCGTGCTGGACTATATAGCAAAAGACAAAGTAGAGCAAATCGAAGTAAAACCTTACAAGATTGTCTTTATAAATGAAAACTTCTATCTTGCTTGTGAGGTAGATCATGAAGAGTACCAATTTTCTATGTTTAGAATCTCTAAGATAAAAAACATAACTGATACCCCAAAAACATACCAAAAAAACTATGATTTAGAGGATTTTATAAAGTTTATGCAGACCCCATTTGCGTTATATAGACGAGACTATAAAAAACATCTCATAGAGATAAAGCTTGAAGTAAAAGCCGCTAAAGCTTTCTTCTTTAAAGCCAAAAACCATCTAGCTTCTCAAAATATCTTAGAGACAAAAGAGAACGGCAACTTGATAGTCTCATACAAAGTAACGCAAGAACTTGAGATAGAAGAGCTTCTAAAAAGATGGCTACCACATGTAAAAGTGATAGAACCGTCATCTTTGAAAGAGAAGATAGAGGGAGAGTTAAGAGAATACATCACTGATTAAAGCTTTATCTATAATTTTAAATATACTTGGATATTCATATCGTTTGAAAGAGAAAAAAAGGAAGAGATGGTAGCTTGTAAATTTCACTCCAATGTTTCCACTTTTATATAATTTAGTGAAATGATTTTAAAAAAGTGTTGGCGAATTTGAGCAGACTAATTATGGCTACACATGGTTCTGCAATAACGATTTAAAGTAAAATATTTTACACTATAGCGTAGCTCAATAGTGAAATTACTTCCATGTGTTGACACCACTGCTCAAAATCAGCATTTTTGTGTGAAAAAGGTTTGCTTTTACACTCAATATACAAATCATCATCCCATGTGTTATTGTTAATTTTATCTATAAGAGCCTTGATGATACTTGAATAGTATTTACTGCTAATTACTTCATCCTCTTTACTTTCCATATTTGGATTTGGGATATTTGGAATTTTTCTTAATCCATTGTGCGATGCAAAGATGTCATAAAATAAGTCCTTATTATTAACCAGTACCATCAATCTAATATAGTCTATTAACCACATAATATCATCTTCCTCTGCGAGAAGATATCTATATAATGGTCCCCAATCATTTTTGATATTTAACTTTATATACATAAATAATTGATTAGATATAGGAGAGTTTTTTATTGATTCAATTAATGTTTTAGAAGATATTAGCTCTTTTTTATGTAGCTCTACCCAATATAATTCAACATCTTCTATATTTTTAATATCATCTGACAATAATCTCACAAATAACGGAAAAATATCAGATTTTGAATGATAATGCATACTGTAAATAAGTGAAATAAATTGAAAAGCTTGTTCATTATAAAAGTTATCAATAAAAGATTGATCATCTAATCGTTCTATTTTTCCATTTTCTAGAAATTCTTTTAAATCTTCTTTTTTAAAATACTTTTCAAGTAGAGAAATTATAGGACGCTGCTCTTTCTTCCAAGCAAAAATTGTCCGCTCAGTATTGCCTATTAGTTTAGAAATTGTTTTATACATAATGAGATTATATCATTTTTATCCTAGTAAATATCATTATGCTGATATAAATTCATAATATATAAGCTATTTTGAGTATTACTATGATATAATAACATATATTTTAATATATTTATTTTCTAATGAGATTATTTCACATTTAGTATTATGAAGCAAGGAGTTATAAAGTGACTATTGATATATTAAGTGATTTACATTTTGACAACTACTTTCCTATGCAAATGGGAAATAAAAAAGCTACAGAAGTTTTGAAATCAATGTATGATCCAATAATTTTTAATAATAGAACCAGAGCCGCTGGAGATGTTCTTGTTATTGCTGGTGATATCGGGCACGACAATGAGCAAAATATACAATTTTTAAAGCTTTTTAAAAAGCTATATTATAAGTATATTATTTGTGTTCTAGGTAATCACGATTATTATCTTAACAATAAGTCAGCTCAATATGATTATGATAAAAACTCTTTCAACCGTGCCAAAGAGATGATAGAGCTAATCAACTCAGAAAATGGCTTATATTGCCTGGATGGCAATGTGATTGAAATAGATGGTGTAAGGTTTGGTGGTTGTGCTAGTTCATACAGTAATGCTTATTTAAAAGCTTACTTTCCGCTAGCAGATAATCATAAAGCAAATAATGAGATGTGGAAAAACTGCATGTACGATGCTGAGATGATGTTTGGAGTAGAAAACTATAATGATCTTTACAATATAGAATTACCAAAAATAGAAGCAGTTCATAAAAAATGCGATGTGATGATTACACATGTCAATCCGTCATTTATGAATGAGCATATAGCCCAATCTTACAGGGGACATCAAAGTAATATGTTTTTTACATTTAACGGACATAAATTTATGCAAGATGGAACTATGAAGTACTGGGTATTTGGACATACTCACGATAGACTTGAATATGAACATAATGGCGTTAAGTGCATTTGTAATCCTTTTGGTTATCCATCAGAGAGTATGTATGGAGATGATATTTTGATTAAGAGTATCGAGGTTTAATATGAAAGATGAGATTTGGGTTTGCGGAGATGTTCACGGCGAGTATGAAAAATTAGTACGACTGTTAGACAAACTGCCCAAAGATGCTAAAGTATGTTTTGTCGGTGATTTAATTGATAGAGGCTCACAAAGTTCTAAGGTGCTGGAATTGGTAATTGAAAAGGGCTACCATTGTGTATTAGGTAATCACGAATTGATGTTAATACAGGCTCGCAAAAATCCTAATGATTGTTATCAATGGAAGCTTAATGGCGGAGACGCAACTCTTAGCTCATACAAAGATGGGTTGATACCAGATCATCACTTAGAGTTCTTGGCAAATCTGCCTATTTTTAAATATTTTGAGCTTAAAGGACATATGCCTCTGGTTGTCTCTCATTCATACATACACAATGATTGGCTTGGAAAAAATCATAGATTTTGCACCTACGATGGCTATGACATACTTTGGCGTCACGGATTCAATAGAGAGCATTTCAACAAAGAGAAAGAAGTCCAAAACAATATCTTTAATATTTTTGGACATACTGCTTTGAAAGAACCTGTAATTACAGACACTTATGCGATGGTTGATACGGGAGCGTGTTATGTTACTAGCAAGGATCTAGGTTATTTAAGTGCGATACATTATCCTAGTTTGGCTGTGAAAAAGGTTTTTTAAGTGTGAAAACAAGAGCCGTGAGCTCAAAAAATATAAAAGGTTTTTAAATGCAAATAACTATCACGCCAGAAGAAGAGTTTGAACTTCAAAACACTGTCAAAAGCGAAGGTGCGAGAAAAATTGTTAGAGCTGCTATACTGAAAAAAAAAAATTAGCACTTCAATTGAAGAAAAAACCAATAATGATTTTGCCAGTGCTCACCGCAAGATGTCAACGGCGGAGTTAAAATGGGCAGTATGAAAAGCTGCTAAAAAGTAGTTTTTACAACCAAAAGCTTAAAGAAACAAATTAATTTTGTTAAAGTCTCTTTTCAAAAAGTTGAAAGGGGATAAGTGCTTAAAAAAGGTGAAGTAAAAATGATTCATAAAATGCTCAAAGATGGGCTTAGTAAAAGTGCTGTTGCACGAAAATTAGGTATCAACAGAGATACTGTTGCCAAATACGCAAAGCTGCCAGAAGGCTACATTCCCGTTATAAAAAGAGAGGCGGTAGAGACTACAGTAGATCCCTATCTTCCAAACATTGCCAGAATGTTGGAAGAGGCACACAAGCTTGGTGTTGCAATACCAAACACTGCAATCTATGATGAGATTCAAAAGATAGGCTACAGAGGAAGCCTTCGTTGGATGAAGGATATCATATCACGACATGAGCTTCGTCAAAAGGTCAAAGATGAAGAGCCTCTTGTGAGATTTGAAACAAAAAAAGCCCAGCAGATGCAAGTGGATTGGGTAGAGTTTCCAAAAGATGGCTTATCTGCGTTTGTAGCTACCATGGGATACTCCAGAACATCGTATGTTGAATATGTGAGTGATGAAAAAGTAGAGACGCTTATTAAGTGCCATATGAACGCATTTAGCTACTTTGGCGGAGTGCCCCATGAGGGTCTCTATGACAATATGAAGACGGTTATCACTAAGCGTAACGCTTATGGATTTGGTAAGCATAAATTCAATGAACAGTTTCGAGACTTTGCCCAAAAACACTGTGGGATGGAACTTAAAGTCTGCAAGCCATATCGTGCGCAAACAAAGGGAAAAGTAGAAAGATTTAACCACTATTTCAGATACAGTTTTCACAATATTTTTAAAGTAAGACTCTCAATGATGGGGTATAAAATGAGCTTGGAGAACGCCAATGCAGCAGTTATGGATTGGTTGGATTTTACAGCTAACTCCAGAGTACATCAAACAACCTTATATAAACCATTTGACTTGTTGGCAGAGGAGCAATCGCAGTTGCATCCTCTACCTAAGCCTTATTGCGGTGTCCACCCAACAAAAGCTACAGCTCAAAGTGTATCAAAAAATAGCCAAACATCCAATAGAATTACCATCCATATTCCCAACCGCGACTTACAACGCTATGATGAGTTTATACCCGCCGTTGCCTATCTTGTGGTGCCTGCATACGCTATAGGGGGAGCTCTATGGAACTAATCACCAAGATTGAAACGCTTTGTCGGGAGCTACAATTAAATACGTTTGGCGAGATGCACCATGAGCTTAGTAATCGTGCTGCAAAAGAGAACTGGAAATACAGTGAATATTTGTATGAGATGCTCAAATTTGAATCTGACAATAGAGCTAAACGCTCTCGAATTACCCTTACAAAAATGGCGGGGTTTCCCACTATAAAAACACTTGAACAGTTTGATTTTAACTTTACCGTAGGGGTTAATCGAAGACAAGTTGAAGAACTTGCTACACTGGAGTTTGTAAAACGAAACGAGAATATTATCCTTCTTGGGCAATCAGGTGTGGGTAAAACCCACTTAGCTATTGCTCTTGCCTACGGGGCAGTGCAAAAACGGATTAAAGCTCGGTTTATTACCATTTCTGATTTGATTATGCAAATGAGTAATGCCAAAAAAGAGAAACGCTACGACTCTTTTATTCGTCAAGCTATTATGGCACCATCACTCCTTGTAATTGACGAAATAGGTTATTTCCCAATGAGTAAAGAGGACGCTCACCATTTCTTTCAAGTAATCTCCAAACGATACGAAAGAGGAGCAACCATCGTTACGTCAAATTTGGTGTTTAGTCAATGGAGCGGTATATTTGCGAATGACAAAGTGGTGACTACTGCTATACTGGATAGATTACTACACCATTCACACGTCATAAATATACTTGGGGATTCGTATCGTTTAAAAGAGAAAAAAGATGAAGGAGTAGTCAATTCAGACTTATATAAGTTTAAAGAGGAAAAATCAGTAAAAGGAGGAGATTAAACCGTCGTTGCTTAAGGTTACTATTCGTAATATTTTTTACGAAAATCTGCCGAATTTAACTCCGCCGTTGACAGGTATAATTTCAATTTCATCAAGCCATACGCCTTTTTGTTCAAGCTCTGTATTTGAGATTTTGCGATCCTTGTATTTGATACCTCTGTATTCATATTCTTTTTTTGCTTCCATTTTTAATCCTTTAGTTCTAATAATTAGAATTTATTTGTATTAATAACTATACAATTATAAATATTAAAATATTCTTAAATTTATTAATATTTGGAAGTAATTTAATATAAATTGTATATAATTATAAATATTGTAATATAAAGGAATTTTTTAGATGAAAAAAAAAGGAAAAGAATATAAAGAGATTGCAATAAAAATATTTTCAACAACGCTTGCAACCTATTATAATTGGGACAATGAAAACAGGCCAATTATTAAATTACTTGAAAAATATTTCACAAAAGAAGACCTACAAGAGTTTTTGGCGGCTGGCAAAATTCAAAAATTTGAAAAGTTAAAATTTTCACAGGGGCTTTTATCTCATTATCGTGATTCTTATTTTAGTTATATTCACGGTAAAATGAGACGTATTAATAGTTTGCATGATTATATTCTTCGTTATTATTTTCAATATTTATACTACTTAAAAACAAATCTTAATCAATTTGAGATTTCCAAAAGACCATTTCATGCAGCTGCTATTTCATTCGCCATCAAGCAGCGAAATGAGTTTAATCAAAATGAGATAGATAGTTTTCATTTGTTTATTGATTTGATTGATTTTCTTGACGATGAGGCAGGTATGTGGTTTTATTTTTCCTATTTGTTACAAAACGACATGATAGATTTTTTAGAAGGTGTGGATTTATCACCATTTTTAAAAAACGGCAAGATTGTAAGCATTGAAATTGATGAAGAAAAAGATTATACAGATAAAGAGCTTGAAAATATAGCAAATAATCTTGAAACCAAAAGCCCTGTTTCTGTTCAAGGACTAGACCATTATTATTTTTATCACTGTTATAATAATATAGCTCCTTATTCTATAACAGAAATTGAATAATTTAAAGCGCTTCGGAATAGTTGTTTACTTTCCTAAAGCTCTTTTAGGGGGCTGAATTAATGCCTCAAGCGGCAGATGTAAACCGCTTGAAAGTTTTGTAATCATTGAGAGTGATAGTGAAATTTTTCTGTTTAGAAGTTCAGAAACTTTGCTTCTATTTCCGATATACGGCACTAAATCTTTTTGTTTTAGGTTCATTTGTTGCATTCTTATTTTTATAGCTTCGATAGGATCGGGTTCAGATATAGCCCAATTTTCTTCTTCATATTTTTCAATCAATAAAACTAAAACTTCAAGCTCATCACTCTCTTTACTTTTAAGTGGCGGATTTAGTTCCATCAACCTATCAACTTCTTGTAAAGCCATATCATATTCTTGTTCATTTCTTATAGGTTTTAATAACATTTTATATCTCCTCTGCATTTATTCTGTCATACTGACTATGAGTTCCTATGAACTTAATTCTAACAATTTTACGAGGATAATCAATATGCACTACCAGCCTAAAATCATTACCTTTAATATTAAAAACTACACGGTTGTCTTTTAAAAAAGATGCGCTTGCGTATATCTTTTTAATATCATCAGGTGTGTTCCATGTAGACTTTTTTGCGTCCGAATACCAAACCTCTAATGCAGTCTTAGCATCAGAATGTTTCTCATAAAACATTACTATAGTTCTTTTACTGATTATATTCATGTTGTTATTGTATTAAAATTCCCTTTAAAGGAACTTTAATATAATAATTAAAATGTACGCGAAATTATCAAAAGTGGGGTAAAAAGCGGGGTAAGGTTTTTTTGTTTGTTTGATTTTTCTTTTTGAAAGTCTTTGGAGAGTCGTTATTGAGGGAGTTTTGCAGTGGTGGGTTCTGAGTGACTCGAACACTCGACCACTCCGTTATGAGCGGAGGGCTCTAACCAACTGAGCTAAGAACCCACTGTTTCTATAAAAGCTTTTGCTTTGTAGGTCGGAATTATACTTTAGCCTAGCTTAGATTTTTCTGATGACTTAATATCTTTAATCTTAAAAACAACTGCGTACAGAAGTGGTACGTATACAAGATTTAAGGCTGTTGCCCATGCTATACCAAATCCTAGAGAAATTGCCATTGGCTGAAGTATCATAGCTTGCCCTGAAGCAAAAAATATAAGTGTTGAGAGTCCTAGAACAGTTGTGAGAGATGTTAAGAAAATCGGTCTTAATCTTGTTTGAGCCTGTTTCATTAACTCTTCTGTATTTGTTGCATTTTTTATAAAACTAACAACTATTAAGCCATCATTTACAACAACCCCCGCAAGGCCAACAACTCCTATCATTCCTGGCATTGTTAGGTTAATTCCCATAACCATATGCCCAAAAAACACGCCAAGCAATACAAGCGGTATTGTACTTATAACAATTAAAGATTTTTTTATCGAGTCAAATAACCAAACAAGTGTGATAAAAATTAGAAATATTGCAATAAGTGCAGATTGAAGCATCTCTCTTTTGTTTTTTTCGTTCTCTTTTTCTTCACCCTTTATATCAACTCTAAACCCACTCTCTTTTAACCTCTTAAACGTAGGTTCTAATTTTTTCATAGCTTCAGAAGATGTAGCAATTTTTTTATCTAGCGAAGCAACAACAGTTCTTATTCTTGTACCATTCTCTTTTTGAAGAGCTACAAATCCTTGTGCCATAACAAAATCAGTTACGTCTTTAAGTAAAACAAATTTGTCTGAAGACGGTATTTGAACTTCAATGCTATTTATAGAATCAATTTTTTGATTAACTATGCTCTCTATTTTAATTCTAACAAGTCCATTATCATTAAACATCTTTCCATATTCGCCCTTTAGATAGTAAGAGCGAAGCTCTCTTGAGATAAGCTCCTCGTTAAAACCTAGCTGTTGTCCATACTCGTTTACGCGTAGCTTTAACTCTTTCTCACCTAGCGTTGCATCATTTGAAACATTATTTACGCCATCTATTGATGTTAACGCATTTTCTAACTCTTTTACACCCTCAATAATTTTTTCTTCATCATTTGCAATAATACTAATTTCAATATCAGATGCAACAACACCAGCTCCTGGAACTTTAACAACGAGCTCTTCAAAAACTTTTTTTCCACTACTTTGTAAATCCATAAAAGGATCTACAACTTTTTGTACATCTTTTGCAATGTCAACAGCGTCTCTTTGTCTCTTTAAAACATCCTTATCATACTCTACAGATAAATATGGGCTTATATATCTATCAAAAGCGTTATCTGGGGCACGTTCACTTAAATCTATAAAGATATGAAAAAGATGCTCACCAGTCTCAACCATATTTTTTGCATCAAGCTTAAAACCAATTATAGATGTTATGGAAGATATATCATCGCCTTTTATATTTTTAAGTAGCTCTTTTTCTAACTCAGTTACAATAGTTTCTGTATCTTCGAGCTCATTATTTACATTTACTTTGCCATAAACATAAACCTGTGTTGTATCAAAATCTGGAAATAGTTGAAATTTTGAATTTTTAATCATAAGAGCAGTTAATGATAAAATTGTTACTACAATTAAAGTCAAAGATAGCACTTTTCTTCTAAAGAAAAAGTGTAAAACAGCATTATGCCACGATGACAATTTAGTCCAAATCTTTTTTGCAAAACTATCTTCTTTTGAAACTTTTAAAAAGTCATGTGCATGTAAAGGTAAAAAGTAAAATGCTTCAAAAAGAGATGATAATAAAAGTACAGTTATCATAATAGGTATGATTTTTATGAACATTCCCATCTCGCCACTAAGTAAAAGCATAGGTAAAAATGCAAATACAGTAGTCAGAGTAGCTGTTAAAACCGCAGGAAACATCTCTTGTGCACCAACAATCGCTGCTTCTCTTCTTGGCATACCCTCTTCTAAATGTCTGTATATATTTTCAGCTACAACTATAGCCTCATCAACTAACATTCCAAGGGCTATAAGTGCACCAAGAAGAGAGAGCATATTTAGACTATCGCCCATTAATTCAGACGCAATAAGCCCAATCATAAAGCTAACAGGTATTCCAATTGCCACAACTATTGCGATACCACGATTTACAAAAAGCAGCATTGCTAAAAAAACGAACATAAGACCAAAAACTATATTTGCAAAAACAGTGTTTAGACGATTTTTAATCCACACAGAGGTGTCAGCATATATCTTATACTCTAAATCTGGATGCAATAGCTCTTGCTCTTTTAAAAGAGTACGTACCCGTTTAACAAGCTCTATCGCATTTCCATCTTCTGACTTTGCAATATTTATAGAGATGTTTCTCACTCCATTATAGTGAGAGAGCTCGGACTCATCGCTAAGTTTAAAAGCAACTTCTGCTATATCTGCTATACGGACTTTTACGCCACCAACACTAATTATGGTCTGCTCAACAGCCTCTTTACTCTTCTCTCCATTGTATGTAGAAATGTATAGATGAGAACCCCTGTCTTTAATAGTACCAATTGGAAAAACAGAGCTTATATTTTTAATAGCATCTACCGCTAAAGCTGGTTTAAGCCCATAGGCTAATAGTTTTTGCTCATCAATATTTACAACAAGCTCTTCATCTGCATCACCTCTAATGGTAACTTCACTGAGCTCTTTAAACTTGCTAAGTTCACTCTTAAGCTCTTCTGCTCTTTGTAGTAGTTCCTCTTTTGGTTTATCTCCAACAAGAGCAACGAGAGCTAGTGGAAAATTATGCAGTTGAATTTTGGCAATTGGTTCCGCCATATCAGCTGGGAGATCTTTTTTTACACTTCCTACAATATCTTTAACATCATTTAAAACATTTGCATTGTCAGAATTTGGTTTTATATCTGCGATAATTACAAATGAACCATTTTTGATAGTTGTTTTAACAGTATCTAGTTCTGCTATATTTTGCAGGTCATCTTCGATAGTTTTTACAACCATCTTGTCTAAAATATCTGCGGACGTTCCAACATAACCACCAGATATAGTTACTTTATCCATATTCATAGGAGGAAATATCTCTTTTGGAATATTTATATATGCAAAGATAGAGAGGACAAATATAAATGTTAAAAGAATGTGATTTAAGAGAGGTTTATCAATTGCAAATTCTAAAAAACGTCTAATCATAATATTTCTTTAAAAAAGTGTATCAAGGATTTGATTTTTAAATCTAATAGACTCTACTGAGGCACGAATAAGCCTGTTTTCCTCTTTTAGAGTGTCATATTCACCTTTTAGTTTCGCGATATCTCTACTTGTAAAATAGATTTGCTGTTGAATATATATTTTAGGAAAAAGCATAGCAACTATAAAAAAAACAGTCAGTAAAACATAAAAAAAATAGTTTAAATCCAACGCTTTTTTTGGGTTAAGAACAGCATCTATCTCTTCTAAAAGTTCTGTTTTTTCACTCATATTATCTATCCATCTCAAATACTCTCATCTTTGCACTTCTACTTCTTGGATTCTCTTTTAGTTCATCCAACTGCGCAATTATAGGCTTTTTTGTTAAAATTTTTCCCAAAGAGTTATCGTTTGAGCATGTGCATCTAATGGCTTCTGCTGGGCATATACAATTAGCCCTCCACTTGTTAAATACATTTTTTACAATTCTATCTTCAAGTGAGTGAAATGAGATAATTGCTACTTTTGTATCTGAAAATCCACTCTCTTGTATAGTATCCAATAGTGATTCTAACTCACCAAGTTCATTATTTACTTCTATACGAACTGCCTGCATAAGAAGCGTTGCGGGGTGTATTTTTTTTCCACTTGGCATAAGATGTTTAATTGCTTCTGAGAGCTCTTTTGCCGAATAAAACGGACGATTATTTACTATAAATGATGCTATTTTTTTATAATTTCTAAGTTCTCCATACTCTAAAAGCACCCTCTCAAGCTCAAGTAATGAGTACTCATTTATAACGACACTTGCACTAAGTGGCGCATTTTCATCCATTCTCATATCAAGGTTTTCACTAAAAAATGAAAATCCTCTCTCTTTTTTATCGAGTTGAAGAGATGAAACCCCAATATCTGCCAAAATTCCTCTAATATCAGCTACATCATGCTCTTTTAAAATTTCTTTAATTACAGTAGAAAAACGCCCTTTTTTTATAACAACTCTATCTTTATATGCTTCAAGTCGTTTTGTTGAAAAATCTATTGCACTCTGATCTTGGTCTATTGCTATTAGTTTTATATCTGGATTTGCATCAAGAATCATAGAAGAGTGTCCGCCATAGCCCATAGTACAGTCAATCACTATTCCGCTTTTTATATTTTGAAAGAGTTCTAAAACTTCTCTGTAAAGAACTGGAACATGTGGAATTATTTGCATTTACAGCCTGTATATTTTTTTAATTATTCTTATTATGATTATACATTAACTTTGTAAAGTTTAATTTTTATTACAGTATCATAAAGAAAAAAAGGCTAATTTTATGCAAAGTTTTTTGAATGAAAATTATATTGAAATCGTTAGTGTAATTGCATTTTTGAGCCTATTTTTAATTTATATAATTTTTAAAACTACTCCGAAGAAAGAAGCTTATAAAAATTCTGATAAACAAAAGTTAGAAAAAAAAGATACTCCACCTGAAAAAATTAAATCTATAAAAGAAGAAGAAGAAACAAAAAAAGAAGAAAATATAACCCATAAAGAACCTGAAGAAGAAGAAAAAGTAGATATTAAACCAACATTAACTAGAAAAAAAAGAGAACTCATAAAACATGAAAAAATAGCTAAAGATGATTTTTCTATATTTTTAGGTGTAAAAATTTTAATTGCAGAAGACAATATAATAAATCAAAAAGTTATTATTGGTCTCTTATCAACGTCTGGAATTGATATAACAGTAGCAAATGATGGACAAGAAGCATTAAACATACTACAAAATAACACCGATTTTTCTATGATTTTTATGGATGCTCACATGCCTATTTTAGATGGTTTTCAAGCAACAAGACTTATTAGAAAAAATCCAAAATATAACCATATACCAATCATTGCTCTAAGTGGAGATACCGCAGCTGATGATATAAGAAATATGCTAAATGTTGGAATGGAAGCTCATATAGAAAAGCCACTGAAGATGGACTCTCTTTATGATATTTTATATATTTACACAACTGGAAACGAATCAAAAAACAATTCTTTAGATAATCACAATGAAGAATTAAAAGAGTTTGATACAAAAGTAGGTCTAGAGATATGTGGTGGAGATAAAGAGTTTTATCTTGAGATTTTGAACGATTTTACTCTAAAGTACTCAAATTCTTCACAAATAATTCAAGAACTTATAGGAAATTCAGACAGCCTAAATGCAAATAAAATATTGTTAGATATGTCTGGTGTTGCGGCAAATATAGGAGCGGACGAACTACATAAGATTGCAGTTGATTTAAAAAACAGTCTTTCAAACCCTACAGATTTGGAATATATAAACAATCTAAAAAAATATAAAAGATCACTTCACCAAGTATGTGAAGCAATCAATGAATACACAAGCCAGAACTAACCTCTGTTTAATGCTTGCTTAACATGTTCGTCTGCCATAGTTATATTCCACTCTGGCTCCCAAACTAAATCTATCTCCACACCCTTTATATTTGCCATCTTTAAAACAGCCTCTTTTACCCATTGCTGAATTAACTGATGCATAGGACACGCTTTTGTTGAGAGCGTCATTTTTACATATGCGTTTCCATCCACGTCACATGAAGCATCATATATAAGCCCCATCTCCACAAGATTAAAGCCAACTTCTGGGTCAATTACTGTTGAAATAGCTAAAAATAGCTCCTCTTTTGAATACATTTTAAATCCTTATTTATAATTTATCATATGAAAAACATTTCTTACAAAAGCCAACACACCTATCAGCAAGAAAGAGGCACCAGCTTTTATAAGTTTTTCATCTTGAAGTAAAATAGCTATCGCTATAATAACAACACCTACTGCGCTAAAAAGAAGTTGTGCTGATGAGCTCTGTTTTGGAACCATATCAGCCAGCATCGGAACTCTCTGTTTTCCAACAAGAGGAGAAAATCTCTCAAACCATACTAAAAATGGGATTATTTTATACACATGCCCTGTTACAGCAAAAGCAAAAAAACCAAAAAACATCATCCAGCCAGAACATAGAAGAATCTCTTCTGTTCCAATGAAAAAATATACAATAGCTAAAATCAAAGAGGCTATAAGTGAAAAATATGAAAACATAAGAGATTTTGCATATATATCTATCTCTTTTCTAGCTCTTGTTTTATAGATACTGTTTATAAAATAAAAGTATATAGACAGCCCTAATATAGCCAATAAATAGCCGCTGTACTCCAAAATTGCCAATGGATAAAAAGATGAAGCAACAACTAAAAGAACAGCTACGCTAACCATCAACATAGCTCTCTCTAAAGGTTTTTGTGAAAATCCATGTGAGAGTCCAAACATAGGAAGAAGCACTAAAGAGAGCCCCATTACAGTAATAACGATATAACCGATAATGACTAAAAACAGATGCCCCCTAAGCAACATGTTAATATCAATAGTTATAAGTCCGCTGTAACCAAGGGACATTACAAGACCAAAAATAACACCAAAGAAAAGAAATGTATTTGATACTAGTATACTTTTCATAACAAGATTAAATTTTTTAATCTTTTTAATAGTTAAAAATATCTCCATGACAAATATCATCATAGAGATAAGTACAACAACTCCTCCAAATGGAAGTAGCATCGGATAACCTACAAAGCCAAATACCATCATAATGGTACCAATACCTAGCAGTGGCCATATTGCGTAAAATAGTTCAACCCCAAAGTGACCAACCTCTAAAACAACAGGCACAAGTTGTGCCATTGCTCCAAAGATAGTCATCATAATAAATCCAAGTAAAAAAAGATGTACAAAACCTATTATTTTCGTATCTAATATAAAAAGATTCTCAGCAGAGATAAAAAAAATATAAATAATACTAACCAGATAAAACAAGCTCCCCAATATAAAAAAAGGAGAGATAAGCTTAAATGGAGGTGCGAAATCTTGTGAGATAGAAAACATATAATCTATTTAGTGAGTAATATTTTGCAAATTAGTGTATGTTGATGAAGATTCATTACTTGTAAAAGTTACTTTTACTAAACCATTATCAGTCTCTTCTAGCGTATGAGATATATCATCCCCAAGTTTTGCGAATAGACCACCTGGTGTTTTGTGGTTAATCATAACCAATTTATCTTTTGTTCCCTTGATAAGCTTCAAACCACTTACCGCATTTACCATTGGATCTGGCGGTCCACACTTTGATGTATCAAAAAAATAAGTACTTTGACCATCCTCTTCTAGCTTGAAGAAATCAACATTTGCGCCAGTAACTTCAATCTTTATGGCATTTTCTGGAATTAAAGACATTTATAACACTCCTCTATTTTTAATATTTATAATTGTAATTTATCTTTTAAATTAAAGCGTTGATTTGTATCAACAAAATATCTCTAATTCCATCTAGTTTCTATCTTGTTTGTCCACTTCCATAAATTTTATACTTATATGTAGTTAGTCCCTCTATTCCCATTGGACCCCTTGCATGAAGCTTATTTGTACTTATTCCAACCTCTGCTCCAAACCCAAAAGAACCTCCATCGGTAAAGCGCGTTGATGCATTAAGATAGACCGCAGCAGCATCAATAGAATTTAAAAACTTTTCAGCTGTTGTTACATTTTGAGTCACAATAGCTTCTGAGTGACCTGAGCCAAATCTAACAATATGCTCTATCGCCTCTTCTACTCCATCGACTACTTTTATGTTTAATATATTTGCTAAATACTCAGTATCATAATCTTCATCTGTTGCATTTTCAACATCTATAATTTTTTGTGTTTTCAAACAACCTTTTAGTTTTGTGTTTGCTTTATCAAACTCTATTTTTATAAGAGGAAGGGCATTTTTTGCAATAGCGCTATCAACTAAAAGTGTCTCCATAGCATTACAAACCCCAGGTCTTTGAACTTTTGCATTTATAGCAATTTTTATAGCATCCTCAAGTATCGCTTCTTTGTCTATATAAGTATGACACTGCCCTTTATCGTGCTTTACCACGCTTACGGTTGCATTATCACATACATATTTTATAAGCCCTTCTCCACCACGAGGAATGATCAAATCTACATATTTATCCATCTTAATTAGTTTAGCAACACCCTCTCTTGAGGAGTCTGGAACTAGAGAGATTAGAGATTTTGGCAAAGAATTTCTCTCTAGTGTTGCTTGAAGAACTTTTGCTATTGCTTCATTTGAGTTTTGAGCCTCTTTTCCGCCCTTAAGCACACATACATTTGAGCTTTTAAAGCAGAGTGCAGCTGTGTCGCTTGTAACATTTGGACGAGATTCATAGATAATTCCAATCACACCAATAGGAATAGATACTTTTTCGATTTTAAGCCCAGCTTCAGTTACCCAACCATCAAGAACACGTCCCACAGGCTCTTTTAGCGCTGCTATCTCCTCAATTGCTACAGCCATTGCATCTATGCGCGCTTCATCTAAAAGAAGTCTGTCCATCAAAGACGAAGAGAGATTATTCTTCTTCCCATCAGCCATATCAAGATCATTTGCTTCTATGAGATCCATAGTATTTGCTCTTAGAGCATTTGCCATCTCTTTTAATACTCTATTTTTTTGTGCACCGCTTAAGAGCGATAAAACCCTGCTCGCAGATTTTGCTTCTTGTAAAAATATCTCCATCTATTTGCCTTTATATATCATGCTTTGATAATTTTTGTGATGATGTTATACTACCATAAAAAAATTAAGGCACTTTTATGAAAACTATAACTTTTATTGGAAACGGAAACATGGCGCTTAGCATTGCGCAAGGACTGAAAAATAGCTACAAAATTGAAGTAGTTGGCAGAAGTTTAGAGAAAATTGAAAAATTTGAAAAAGAACTTGGAATTGATATAGAAAAAGCTCTTATGGATAATTTTAGTGTTGAAGATAAAACTGTAATTTTTTGTGTAAAACCTGCAAATGTTGAAGAGGTCGCTACTAGAATCAGTGGAAAAGCTAGAGTTATTTACTCCGTTTTAGCTGGAACTTCACTTCAAAAACTAAGACAAAATCTACATCCACATGCTCTAGTCCGCGCTATGCCAAATCTAGCTGCAGGTGTTGGCAAATCAATGACAACTCTCACTGGTGATGAAGAGTTTAAAGAAGAAGCAAAAGAACTTCTTGGAGCAATAGGAACTACTCTTTGGCTAGGAAGCGAGAAAGAGCTTGATATCGCTACGGCACTTGCTGGAAGCGGTCCTGCTTATCTTACACTTATTGCTGAAGCATTAACAGATGGAGCAGTAAAGCAGGGAATGAGAAGAGATGATGCTATGCAAACGATGCGTGGTCTGTTTGAAGGTTTTGGAACACTTATACAAAATATCCACCCTGCACTACTAAAAGATGCTGTTATGAGCCCTGGAGGTACGACAGCTGCTGGTTATGGTGCGCTAGAAAATGGAAATGTAAGAGCGTCTTGTATAGATGCTATAGAGAGTGCTTATAAAAAAGCAGTTGAATTATCTAAATAGCTAAAGAGAGTAAAGTTTATAAAAACTTTAAAATCTCTTTTTCTATCTCCTCTTTTTCTATAATTGTGCTTTGTGCAATTGGCTTTGTAAATAATTCTTTTACCATAGCTGGAATCTCTAAATTTGCCTCTTTAGATATAGACTCTAAAGCTAAAATATCCTCTGCGTCTATCTCTCCTGTAAGTGCGTTTGCTATCACTGGAGAAAATTTTGTCCACTCAGCAGTTGAGTAAGCAATAGTTTTTATCTTAGGGTCTGAACATGTCTCATAAGATTTCATACATGTAGCAGTATGTGGATCCATAAGATAATCATGATTATAAAAAATATCTTTGATATATCTCTTACCCTCTTCTCCATTACAAAAATCAGCGTCAAAACTCTCTTGAAGTTTTGCAAGTTCGTCTGCACTTAACTCATAAAAATTCTTAGACTCTAGTTCTTGCATAAGCTCTTTTGTTCTCTCATGTCCAAACATGTCAAATAATATTCTCTCAACATTTGAAGACTTTAGTATATCCATGGCTGGAGAAGTAGTACTCACAACACAAGAGTCTCGTAGGTCATATTTTCCAGTTTTAATAAGCTTTGTGAGGACATTGTTCTCATTTGAAGATATTATGATTTTAGAAACATTTAGACCCATTTTCCAAGCATAGTAAGCGCCAAGAGCGTTTCCAAAGTTTCCACTTGGAACATTTAGATAAACCTTCTCGCCTATTATAATAGCACCTTGACGAACAAGCTCTAAATAACTGTGAATATGATAGATTATTTGAAAAATTATACGCCCAAAATTAACAGAGTTTGCAGCAGAGAGAAGGATATTTTTTTTCTTTAAGGCAGCTTTGAAATCATCTGAAGCAAGAAGTCTCTTTAGTGCATTTTGTGCATCATCAAAAACGCCATTTATTCCAATAACTTTTAGATTTTTAGCATCTTCGGTAACCATTTGAAGTCTTTGAACATCACTTGTTCCGCCATCTGGATAGAGGCATGCAACTTGGACATTTGCTCTGTTTTTAAAAGTCTCTAGCGCAGCTGGACCAGTATCGCCACTTGTTGCAGCTAGTATTAGATAATGCTCATCTCTTTTTTGCGCTATTGAAGAGAGCACAATTCCAAAAGGCTGTAGAGCCATATCCTTAAATGCACGAGTTGGACCGTGATATAGCTCACTTACATAAAGATTCTCTTTTACTTTTACGACTGGAACAGGATTTTTTGGATTGTCAAATTTATCATAAAGGTTTAGTGCTTCATCTATAACGCTTTTATCAATATCTATCTCAAAACGGCTGAGCATATCAGAAGCCAGCTCTTTGTATGAAGAGTTTATATGCTTAATTAAAAATGCCTCTCCTAAAGAAGGTAAACTCTCAGGCACATAAAGACCTCCAAAAGAGGCGATTGGGTTTAAAATAGCTTCTGAGAATGTAACATTTTTTGGTTTTGATGCGTCATATCCGCGTGTTTGAATAAAGTTCATATTTTTCTGCCTAAATTTTTTTTGAAATTATATCAAAATTAACAAAGAATCAAAATCAATGTATCCTTCTATGCTTGTTATCATGTTTAAAAAATGATATAAAAATAGTTATCAACAGCAAAGAAGCAACTATCTCATAACCAATCATCCAAACAATCAAAAATGAGTTGAAATCAAGTAGCATAAAATACTCAAATCTTCCACCAGCTACAAAGAAAAATAAAAATATAGCACCACTTATATATGGAATTGAAATGAAGTACAATGTGTAAAAAATCCCTTCATACCCTTCTATGACAGGAAGATAATCGCTAAAATCTACTTTTTTGTTAGCAAAAGATTCAGGCTCAGATCTAGTTGATTTTATATGAGAATTCTCTCTTGTTCTATCCTCACGCAAGAGCTGATTATAATACATAGCATTGTTTCTGTGATTATCCAAATCTCTATTTGAATCCATTTACAACTCCTTATAGGACTTTAATTATTAATAATAGCACTTATTATATTAAAATAGCAACAAAAAACAATTAAATAAACTTAAGATAAAGTATCAAAAATTATTGAAACAAACTAATAGGATTTATATGAAATGACTTTTGCGTAACTTCAAAAATTAGCTCATCACTTACTCTACCTATCGTGTAGCCTTTTTTAACCTTTTTTCCTTTTTCAATATCTGGTGCTATTTGTGAAAGGTTTGCGTAAATAGTGTGGATACCATTATCATGTTCAACAATTACTATATTATTTAAAACAGGTGTTTTGTCTGCGTATATGACTTTTCCATTGAAAACAGTTTTTACTTTTTCATTATTTTGCGCTGGTTTTAGCGATATAGACTCATTAAAAACTTTAATGCCATAAATAGGGTCCGTATAATTTCCATATTTTTTTGTAATTTTATATGGCTCAAATGGAGGAATCGTTTTTTCTCCAACATAAAGTTTAGTTTTTGCAGCTTGATAACTGCTTCCAACTGTTTTTACTTTTGGCAAATCACTACTGCTGGTTGGAGTTGTTGCGTTTTCAGCAAAAGCTTCTTCTCTTTCACTATCTTCTTGTACCTTTTTTAACTCATCTATTTTTATAATGTTTAGTTGTGCAAGTGTCTTTTTAAGTGAATCTTGCTTATTTAAAATCTCTTTTAACTCTTTTTTATATGAATCCCTAGCAATTTTTTGCTTTTTAAGCGATTCAATATTTGCATCTTGAGTTTTTTTAACCTCTCTTCTCTTTGAATCAATTGATGCAATTGCAACTTCAAGAGAACTTACATGATGATTTAATATATCTATATTTTTAGAGTTTTCATAAAATTTCTCATTTAGCTCTTTTATTTTTATTTTAGCGCTATGAAGCATACTCTCTAAAACTTCATACTCTATCAATGAATCTTGAGAGGCGCTAAACTCCTCTTCTAAAACAATCGAAAGGGTTACACTTTGTGCAATTGTAAAAACTAACTCTTCTTCAAGCGCATTACCATTTTGCTTCAGCCCATCTTGTGATGTTTTTAACTCTTTTATCTCTTTTACATTAGTATCGTAACTACTCTCTTTTTCTACAAGTTCATCTTTTAACCGCTTAAGACTCTCTTGCTGAGTTTTTATATCTCTTTCATGGCGTAAAATAGCCTCTGCAGTCTCATCCATTTTCCTACTTATTGCTTCTTGTGTTTTTGCATAAGAGCCTATTTCAGAACTTGTTTTTTCTATTTTTGTATCAACATTTGTTTTTGCTTCTGCAAATAAGCAGATAAAAGAAAATAGTATAAATAATCTAATCATGCCTCTTCTTTATGACCTACAACAATCAATGATGCCAAAATAATTGATATTGATATTGCAACACCTACTATAATCAAAGAATCATCAATAGGGTTAAAAATAACAACATCTATACCAATACTTCTAAATTGCTCTATTATCCAAGGATAAGATGAGAGATAAGCAAAAACTCCGATTGATAAAAAACTAGCAATTAATGCATCTACAATTGAGAGTCTAAAAAGAACAGCTGAACGCAACCATAATGCAGCACCAAAAAGCCCCATTATGCTCATTCTTTCATTATGTTTATATTGCCAAATTCTTAGCTCTTTAAATATTAGAAGTACCGTTACAACCAAAACAACGATAGAAAAAAGAGAGACAACATTTTTAAAAAGTAAAAGAAGCTTGTAAACGGTATCGTGATTATGCGAAAAATCTTCTACTTTTGTTATAGAGCTATTTTCAAGAAGATTATCTCTTAGCTTTTTAACTTCTTGCGGGGATGGATAATAGCCTAAAGATAACTTATAAAATTTCGGAAGAGTAAGTTTCAAAAGCTCTATATTTGTGCTTTTCATATCACTACTCAATCGCTTTATAACAGAGTCTGGCGATATCTCTTGTGAATTTGAGATAATGCTATTTATCTTTTTAAACTCATCGACACTAACCTCTTTTTTACTTACAGCAATAACTGAATAGTTTTGTGAAAGATTTATTTTATAAGCGTCAATAGCACGTTCAACGATGAAGAAGACCTGCATTGAAAAAAGTATACTCAAAAGAGCAATTACCAAAGAGAGATGATTTCTAACAGACTTCATGAATACTCCCATACTCAATATGAAAATGTTTATAATTAACATTTAGGGTTTTTGGTATATTGTGTGTTACAACTATTACAGTCGTTTTCAACTGCTCATTAGCCCCCTCTAGAAGATTCCAAATAAGCCCAGATGAGTACTCATCAAGATTGCCTGTTGGTTCATCTGCTAAAATCAGTATAGGATTATGCGCAAGAGCTCTTGCCATCGCAACTCTTTGCTGTTCACCACCGCTAAGTTCTAGTGGATATTTTCCTGTTTGATGATTCAACCTTACATGTTTTAAAAGCTTATCAACTTGATTTTGAGCAACGCTCTTTACGTATCCATTGATTAAGAGAGGTAGCATTATATTTTTATCGATATTCCACTCTTTTACAAGTTTATAGTCTTGAAAAACTATCCCTATATGTCTTCTTAAAAAATTTAGTCTTGAGCGCGAAATATTACCAAGCTCAACACCACCAACCACAAGCGACCCTTGTTTTAGCTTTAATCCACCAAACAGAGACTTAAGAAGTGTAGATTTTCCACTTCCGCTTGCACCTGTAATAAAGACAAAATCAGCAGAGTTTATAGAAAAATTTGCCTTATTTATAATAGTTTCATTGTTTGAATATGCCAATGAAAGATCTTTGGCTATTATCACTTTATCCACAAAGCACCTCATTTAAAAATTTATGTGCGACTAGATTGCTCTTAGATCTAAGCGGCGTCTTTGGGTAGTAGTAAGCTTTAGTGTCTTTTACTATCACATAGAGATGCTCTGGCTTATCAAAACTCCCCATAGACAGGCGTAACATTGCTCCATCATCCAAAGTATAACTTCGCTCAAAATTTATAAAACCACTCTCAAATTTTTGAGTTTTCTTATAAAGATTGATAACTTCTTGCGCGTTTAAATTCACATGTGAAAATTCAAAATTGCCCTCAAGAGAGAGTTCAGGTGAGAGCTCACTATTTATCATAGTCACATCATAGAAATTTTTTTGCATCTTCTTCCATCTATCTTCATACTTGCTAGTTATTGCAATATCTCTATTTTTATTTATATGAAGCGTAGTTTTAGGAAATGCGATAAATGTCTCATATGAGTAAGCATAATAGTTCTCGCTGTCAGTTCTAAGCTCTAACGTTCCGCTAATATTTAAAATACGGCTAGCTTCTTCTATAAACGGTGTTGATATAACTCTTCTATGAGGTTTTTTATCCCATGGTACTGGAAAGTGCACATATATTTTTTCTATTATATTTGATGGAACTAACTCCATGAAAAGTCTTGCATCATAATTTAAAATCAATATATTTTCAATATTTTTAATTGTAATTTGCTTTAATACTTGCTCAATAGAAGGAGTATGTATCTCAATGCCTATATATAGAGTATCTGGATTATTTTGTGCCTGATGAAGGAGGTGGCGACCAGAACCAAAACCTACTTCTATACAAATTTTCTCATTTGTTGGAAAATTTGTTGCAAAGTAGCTTATATCCTTAAGTGATTTAACTTCTCTTAGATGGATGTTTTTTTGATGTTGTGGTACATTGGATGAGATAACATTCATTTCAGAAGCACTAGCGTATGAAAGCAGAGCTTTGTGAACATTAAAGATAGATGGTGGTCTTGTAAGTTTGTCACTCTTTAAAAGCTTTTTATTATCTTCATCTATTACCAATAGAAAGAACTCATCTTCATCTACGCTTACAGAAATTAATTTTTCTTCTTGATATGATGCGTTTTTTGCTATAAAATTAAAAGAGACGCCATCTTTGTCTGAAGGCATCTCAACTTCTTTAAACTCTGCAATGTGTAAATGTGGCATTAATTCTCGTTTAGTTAAAATCTTGCATTGGTATAATTACTTCTTCTATTGGAGCTGGAGAAATAGGGCTTGAAGGCTGAACTTTTCTCTCTTGAACTACATTTTGCTCAACTCTATTTTGCTGAACACTTGAAGGATTTGCTCTTTTTGGAACCATACTTTTATCTTCAATTTTCAACTTTACCTCTATACTAGGCTCTGATTTTATACCATTAGCATCTACGGCAAAAATTTTATAATAATATGTTTTTTCATATTCAACATTTGAATCTAAAAATTGATTTCCATTAATATTTTTAAAATCTTCGATAGAACTCTCTAAAAAACTTTTAGAGAATTTTTTTTGCACTATATAACTTTTTGCTCTTGAATCAGAGCTAACCCAAGAGAGTTTAACTTGTCCATTTACAAACATTGCCTCTGCAAGTGAAGGAGCTGAAGGCTTTACTAAAGTTCTTCCAAGTGCCGTAAAGTTAGAGTTAACGCTCTCTAACTTATCTCTATCTACAACACTAACTCTGTAAAAATACTCTTTTGAATCTTCGCCAATTTTATCTGTATATGAGCTATTTTTTGTCTCAGCCAACATCTCATAACTTCCGTTTATGCTAACAGATCTATATACTCTATACATTAAAAAATCACTTGCCTGTGTACCTCTCCAGTGAATCTCAATCTTCTTTGGCATATCTGTAGAAGCAACAATTTGCATAATCTCTGCTGGTAACTCTTTTGTTACAACACTAACTTCTTCGCTCGGCTTAGAAACTATGCCATCATATGTAAGTACGCGAATACGATATTTATATGTGAAATTGTCTTGCAAGTTTTCATCAATATACTCAGCATTAAGACGTCCATTGACTGTTGTAATATCACTCCATTTGCTCTCTTGAAGAGTTCTTCTTTGAATGATATATGCTTTTACTTTTTCATTTGCATGTGGACGCCATATTACCTTAGCACTTCTTGGCATTCCTTGAGTACTATGAATCCAGATAACAGACTCTAGCTGAGGAAGAGATGTAATAATTGTTGTTTCACTTTTTTGAGACTCTGCTTTGGCACTATATGTTTTAAAATAGTAGGCATATCTAGAATTTGCTTCTATTTTTGTGTCTAAGTAATGAGTTGAAAAACGACTATTTACAGTATCGTAGTATTCATTTTTATTGCTATCGTTTTCATCAAGAGAAACCTTGTATATATAAACACCTTCTACTCTTTGATCATCAATTGCTTTCCACTCAAGAGCTATTGAGCCAGAGTCTATAATTGTCCCATTTGCTGTAAGCTCTACAATTGGAAGAGTTGTATCAATGACTGCCTCTTTTTTTGGTATTGGCACATTACCGCCACAACCACTAAGTATTAGCAGGGAAGCCGTGCATAATGTTACTAACGTCAATAATTTCATCTATCTTCTCCGTATTGAATTTTTTATCTATATACTCTTTCATATTATTATCTAATGATGCAACAAAAGAGACTCTCTCTTTACTTTTTGGGTGAATAAAATATATTATGTATGCATGAAGCAAAATTCGTTCCGATTTCTCTTGCTTTGGGCTTTGAGCATATATATGATCACCAATAATATGACGATTTAAACTCTCTAAATGTACACGAATTTGATGAGTTCTGCCAGTGTAAAGTTTACATGCAAGAAGCTGATTTTTTTCATCATTTGAGAGCATTAAAACTTTAAAAGCACTTTTTGCATATTTGCCATGCTCTAAAATTGCCATCTTAAGTCTATTGTGAGTGCTTCTTGCTATTGGAGCAATAACTTCGCTTAAATCTTCTTTTAGAGGTGGATTTACAACAGCTAGATAGTATCTTCCCATGCTTTTATCTTGCAGTTGGTTTGATAAAAATTCATGTGAGGCATTGTTTTTTGCAATTACCATAGCACCACTTGTTCCCTTGTCAAGTCTATGAACAATACCATGTCTCTCTTCTCCGCTAAGAGTTGAAAGTCTTATTCCTTTGTGTTTTAACCAATCAACAAGAGTTGCTTCTTTAACACTTGGAGCTGGATGAACTGTTAAGTCTGTTGGCTTGTTGATAACCAAAATATCATCATCTTCATAAAGTATTTCTACATCAAAATCAACATCTAATGCTGCTTTTAACTCTGCTGGAGGAAACTCAACTAAAACTACTTGATTCTCTTTTAGTTTTACTCCGCTTCTTGAAACCACTTTACCATCAACTAAAACTGACTCTTTTTTAATTAGTTGAGCTATTTGTGAACGACTCTGCCCTATTTTCGATGTTAAAAATGTATCGAGGCGCTCAGGAGCCTCACAAATATAACTTTGTGTTTCATTCATATTATAAACCTTTATGATACAATTTCTAAAATCTTATGGAGTTTTAAATTTGTGGAGAATTGATAAGCGCATTTTAGCACAATTTGACCTCTTTTCTATTATATTAATCATACCTCTAGTTATAACATCAAACTGGCTTATCGGCGAAGCTGTTCCTGCCCTTGCACAAAAACAAGCAGCTTATGTTGGCATTGCTTCTTTAACATTTTTAGCTATTTTCTTACTTCCTATTAGAAGAATGAGTTGGATTATTCCTCTAATCTATTGGTTAAGCATAGCTCTTTTACTTGGTGTAGAGTTTTTTGGCCACTCAAGACTTGGAGCACAAAGATGGATAGATATACCCTTTGTTAATGCTACGATTCAACCATCCGAATTTGTCAAACCTGCCCTTATTTTAATGTTGGCATATCTTATAAATAAAGCACCTCCACCAATGGATGGATACAGATTAAAGGAGTTTGCAAAAATAAGTTTTTATATACTTCTTCCTTTTATTTTAATAGCAAAAGAGCCTGATTTAGGTACTGCATTAGTTCTTTTACTTATTGGTTTTGGAGTTTTATTTTATATCGGAGTATATTGGAAAATTTGGGCATTTTTAGTTGGGGGAATTTTAATTTTTTCTCCTATCGCTTACAATTTTTTACTTCATGATTATCAAAAAACTAGAATCCATGATTTTTTAAGCGAAAAACCTTCCTATCATGTTCAACAATCTATCATTGCAATTGGTTCAGGCGGATTTACTGGAAAATCAAAAGATGATGCAACACAAACTCAAATGAGATTTTTGCCAATTGCTACGAGTGACTTTATTTTTGCTTTTCTTGTTGAGAGAACTGGCTTTCTAGGGGCACTTGGAATTATTTTAATATATGTCATGCTAATTTTGCATCTTATGAGTTTAAGTATCTTTAACAGTGATAATTTTATAAAGGTTGTTACAATCTCAATAGCTTTTATGGTTTTTATATATATGGGAGTAAATATCTCCATGACAATAGGCTATGCCCCAGTTGTTGGTGTGCCTCTGCCCATGTTTAGTTATGGTGGAAGTAGTTTTATAAATTTTATGATTTTATTTGCAATTATGCAAAATCTAATAACGTTTAGATATAAAGATATGTATGACGGACGTGGTACAAAAAGCTTTATTTGATTTTAGAATGGGTATAAGTATTTAGAAAGAGAATTGACATAAATCTGGCAAAGTAAATTTTGAAAATGCTTTGAAATTTGTTGTTTTAGGAATTTAAAAAGGTAGTGGCGCGGTGGACGGGACTCGAACCCGCGACCCCCTGCGTGACAGGCAGGTATTCTAACCAACTGAACTACCACCGCGCATTAAATAATTGTTTCTAAAAGAGTTTTTAAAAACTTGTTTTTTTGTATTAGACAAGGCAAATTTTAATGAAGCATAGTAAACTATGCGAACTGAAATTTAACGAAGTCATAATCAAAAAATGGTGGGCATTACAAGACTCGAACTTGTGACATCTACCTTGTAAGGGTAGCGCTCTACCAACTGAGCTAAACGCCCATTTTTTTATATAACACCAAAAATAATGGCGACCCCTAAAGGATTTGAACCTCTGTCCCTACCATGAAGTGATAGTGTCCTTGGCCACTAGACGAAAGGGTCACTTTCATAAACAAAAGGTTTTTAAATGGTGGGCATTACAAGACTCGAACTTGTGACATCTACCTTGTAAGGGTAGCGCTCTACCAACTGAGCTAAACGCCCATTTAAAATCGAACTAACGTGGCGCGGTGGACGGGACTCGAACCCGCGACCCCCTGCGTGACAGGCAGGTATTCTAACCAACTGAACTACCACCGCGCATATAAAAGTAAAAATGGTGTCCTGTGATGGATTCGAACCATCGGCCACCTCATTAAAAGTGAGATGCTCTACCAGCTGAGCTAACAAGACATTTTCTCTAATCGTTTAGAGGACGAAATTATAGGCAAATAGGTTTTAATTGTCAAGACAAAAAATGGCAAATTTAAAAAAACGTCTCTTTGTCCATCAGCAGTAGCATTTTTATAGCAAAAAGCACGCTTTGATGCTGTATATAGTTTCTATCTCCATTTAAGTTTATACGCTCTTCCTGATGTGTTTCTTTACTTCTAATACCTATGTAAACAGTTCCGACTGGTTTATATTCGCTTCCCCCGCCATCTCCTGCTATTCCGCTTATAGATATAGAGTAATCTGCATTACTAACATTTAAAGCTCCATCACTCATCTCCAAAACAACTTCACTGCTTACTGCACCATACTCTTCAAGTGTTTTACTCTCTACTCCAAGCCAATTTTCTTTGATAGTATTTGAGTATGTTATTAAAGAGCCATCAAGAATTTTAGATGCATTATTGTTTTTTGTAAAATAATAAGTCAAGAGTCCACCCGTACAACTCTCTGCAAAAGCAACTTTTTTTCCACAAGATGAAAGCCTCTCTATTATAAAAGCTACGATGTTTGATGTTGCTATTAATTTATTTGGCAATAACTGTTTTGCTGAAGCTATAAACTTTGATATATTTCCATATTTTTTACTTCTAATATCAACTCTAAGCCAACCTTCTATAAGAGTTACTATATCAATTTTTATATCATACATCTGCGCTATTGGAGAGAGCATCGCAACAGCGCTCTCTTTATCTTCTTCAAAAAGATGTATAGTTGCTTTAGAATCCTCTACCTCTAGTAGCACTTCAGGAAACATCTGCATCTCATCCATATGAAGAACATTTATGATAGACTCTTTATACTCTAAAAGATAGCTGCCATTTTCATATATAGAGGAATTTGATGGTATAAGCATCTCATCTTTTAAAATCTGATTATCTCCAGTTATGGTGCATAAAAGTTTCCCCATAGTTGAAAAGTACTGTTTTGTAGTTACTATAATTTGTCTATTTTGAGAGTTTAACTCTTTATCAAGATATAAAAAAAGTGAGTTATCGCTCTCTTTAAAAAAAGTAATTGAGTGTATAAAATCAACCTTTTGCTCAATTTTTCTTATGATATATTCTCTAAGAGGAAGGTTATATATAAATTTATTACCGATAAAAATAAGATGAAGTTTCATGGTTCTAGCAGCCCTTTTAAAGAGATTTGATTTGCCAATTATAGCACCAAATGACTACATTAAAGTAGCTTTTAAACCCTATAAAGATACAATCCAAAAATTTTCTATTATTTGGAATTCATATGGATTATAAAGACACACTACTTCTACCAACTACAAAATTTGAGATGAGAGGCAATCTTATCAATAATGAACCAAAGAGATATGCCTCTTGGGACGATAAAAAAATATATGAGAAGATGAAGGCAAACCGCAAAAATGCGCAAAGCTTCACTCTTCATGATGGTCCTCCATATGCAAATGGACATACACATATCGGTCATGCGCTAAATAAAATTTTAAAAGACATTATTATTAAACATAACTATTTTAACGGCAAATCTGTTCGTTTTACCCCAGGTTGGGATTGTCATGGACTACCAATTGAGCAACAAGTTGAGAAAAAACTTGGAGGAAAACAAAAAAAAGAGCTTTTAGAAAAATCAGAGGTAAGAAAACTTTGTCGTGCTCATGCAGCTGAATTTGTAGATATTCAAAGAGAAGAGTTCAAAAAGCTTGGTGTTATCGCTGACTGGAAAAATCCTTATGTTACTATGGATTTTAAATTTGAAGCAAATATCTACCGCACTCTTTGTAATGTTGCAAAAAAAGGACTTCTTATTGAGCGCAGCAAGCCTGTTTTTTGGTCATGGGCCGAGAGAACAGCACTTGCAGAGGCTGAAGTTGAGTATGAAGATAAAGAGGATTACTCAATATTTATAGCATTTGAATTAAGCGATGAAGCAAAAGTAAAACTATCAATCAGCTCAAAAGCGGCTTTAGTTATCTGGACTACAACTCCGTGGACTATTCCTGCAAACACTGGTATTTCGCTAAACCCTGAAGAGGAGTATGTTTTAACAACAGCTGGATATATAGTTGCTAAAAAACTTCTCTCTTCACTCAAAGAGAGCAATATCCTCAGTGGAGAGATTGCAAAAACATTTAAAGCTAAAGAGTTTGAAAATCTCTTAGCGCTTAACCCACTCAATGGCAGAACTTCACGTATAGTTTTGGGCGAACATGTTTTAGTTGAAAATGGTACAGGATGCGTCCATACAGCTCCTGGGCATGGTGAAGATGACTACCGCATAGGACTTGTTTATGACTTAGAAGTAGTTATGCCTGTTGATGAGACTGGATGTTATGATGAGACGATAGTTCGTGATGGTTTAATCCCAAATGCAGAAGATTTTTTAGGTCGCCATATCTTCAAATCAAATGAAGATTTGATAACTCTTATGGGAGAGAGCGTTGTTCATGTTTCAAAGTTCAGACACTCATACCCGCACTGCTGGAGAAGCCACACTCCTCTTATTTTTAGAGCTACAAAACAGTGGTTTATCAGTGTTGATGGAACTCCAAACGGCGAAGACAAAACACTAAGAAATATTGCACTTGATGAAGTTGAAAAGACACTGTTTTTTCCTGAAACTGGAAGAAACAGACTAAAATCAATGGTAGCAAACCGCCCTGACTGGTGTATCTCTCGTCAAAGAGACTGGGGCGTTCCTATCGCATTTTTCAGAGTAAAAGCGACTGGAGAAGTTCTTCTTGATGAGAAGGTTTTAAACTTCACTGCTATGATTTTTGAGATGCACGGAAGTGATGCTTGGTACTCGATGCCAACAGAACAGCTCCTCTACCCTGGTGCTGGATACAGCGCTGATGAGCTTGAAAAAGTTACAGATATCTTAGATGTTTGGTTTGATAGTGGCTCAACTTGGTACTCAGTTCTAAAATCTCGCAACTATGATGCTGGAGAGTTTCAAGCAGATTTATACGTTGAGGGAAGCGATCAGCACCGCGGATGGTTCCAGTCATCTATGTTCTTAAGTGCTGCTGTTGAGCACAAAGCACCATACAAAGGCGTTCTTACTCATGGCTTTACAGTCGATGAAAAAGGCGAGAAAATGTCTAAGTCTAAGGGCAATGTTGTAGCTCCTGAGACTGTTTTAAAAGAGTATGGCAGCGAAATCCTTCGTCTTTGGGTAGCTTCAAGTGACTATCAAGGAGATCTAAAAATCTCTCAAAGCATCCTAAAACAGAGCGCTGAGAACTATCGTAAACTAAGAAATACTTTTAGAATAATGCTTGCAAACATCAATGATTTACACGCATTAACTCCTTATGAGAAAATGGGCGAGTTAGATAAGTGGATCTTAAACGAAGCAAAAAGCGTGTTTGATGGTGTTCACAAATCATTTAGCAACTATAACTTTGTAAATGGTATGAGTCTGCTAAATAACTTTATAGTAAATGAGTTAAGCGGTATCTACATCGACATCACAAAAGACTCTCTTTACTGTGACGCTAAAGATGATGCAAGAAGAACATCAAGCCAAAGCGCAATGGCTCTAATTGTCAAATCACTTCTAACGCTTATCGCTCCGATACTAACTTATACAGCTGATGAGATTGTTGAGTATCTGCCTGAAGTTATAAGAGAGAGCAAAGAGGATATTTTTGATTTTGTTCATAAAAATATTGACGTTGCAGAGTCTGGATTTAACACGGAGTACATGTACGCTGCAAGAGAGAAGTTTTATGAGATAGTTGATGGACTCAAAAAAGAGAAAATCATCAAAAACACTCTTGAGCTAGTCATAGTAACTGAGTCAAAAAAGATAGTAGAGATGGATAAAACAGCCGCTGAAGATTGGTTTGTAGTTTCTGGCATTTCTCATACTCAAATCATAGAAGAGTTAGGCAAATTTGAGGTAGACGGCGATATTTTTGTTATCCAAAAAGCTACTGATGCAAAATGCCCAAGATGTTGGAAATACCAAGCAAAAGATGAAACCTCTACATGTAAGAGATGTTCAAAGGTACTAAATGCCTGATTTAACAGCTCCTGTTGAGAGCTCATTTATCATAGCAACTATCGCTATGATATTTGTAATTATCGGTGTTGGAATAGTACTCGTAAAAAAATTTAAATAACTAAAAATCTAATGGGCTGATGACTTTAGCTTTGTTCATCTCTGAAACTACATGAGTGTATATCATCGTAGTTTCAACGCTTTTATGTCCTAATAATTCCTGAATACTCCTCAAATCAATTCCTGCTTGAAGCAAATGTGTTGCATAAGAGTGTCTAAATATATGTGAAGTTACTCGCTTGTTAAGGTTTGCTTGTCAACGGCGGAGTTAAAATGGGCAGTATGAAAAGCTGCTAAAAAGTAGTTTTTACAACCAAAAGCTTAAAGAAACAAATTAATTTTGTTAAAGTCTCTTTTCAAAAAGTTGAAAGGGGATAAGTGCTTAAAAAAGGTGAAGTAAAAATGATTCATAAAATGCTCAAAGATGGGCTTAGTAAAAGTGCTGTTGCACGAAAATTAGGTATCAACAGAGATACTGTTGCCAAATACGCAAAGCTGCCAGAAGGCTACATTCCCGTTATAAAAAGAGAGGCGGTAGAGACTACAGTAGATCCCTATCTTCCAAACATTGCCAGAATGTTGGAAGAGGCACACAAGCTTGGTGTTGCAATACCAAACACTGCAATCTATGATGAGATTCAAAAGATAGGCTACAGAGGAAGCCTTCGTTGGATGAAGGATATCATATCACGACATGAGCTTCGTCAAAAGGTCAAAGATGAAGAGCCTCTTGTGAGATTTGAAACAAAAAAAGCCCAGCAGATGCAAGTGGATTGGGTAGAGTTTCCAAAAGATGGCTTATCTGCGTTTGTAGCTACCATGGGATACTCCAGAACATCGTATGTTGAATATGTGAGTGATGAAAAAGTAGAGACGCTTATTAAGTGCCATATGAACGCATTTAGCTACTTTGGCGGAGTGCCCCATGAGGGTCTCTATGACAATATGAAGACGGTTATCACTAAGCGTAACGCTTATGGATTTGGTAAGCATAAATTCAATGAACAGTTTCGAGACTTTGCCCAAAAACACTGTGGGATGGAACTTAAAGTCTGCAAGCCATATCGTGCGCAAACAAAGGGAAAAGTAGAAAGATTTAACCACTATTTCAGATACAGTTTTCACAATATTTTTAAAGTAAGACTCTCAATGATGGGGTATAAAATGAGCTTGGAGAACGCCAATGCAGCAGTTATGGATTGGTTGGATTTTACAGCTAACTCCAGAGTACATCAAACAACCTTATATAAACCATTTGACTTGTTGGCAGAGGAGCAATCGCAGTTGCATCCTCTACCTAAGCCTTATTGCGGTGTCCACCCAACAAAAGCTACAGCTCAAAGTGTATCAAAAAATAGCCAAACATCCAATAGAATTACCATCCATATTCCCAACCGCGACTTACAACGCTATGATGAGTTTATACCCGCCGTTGCCTATCTTGTGGTGCCTGCATACGCTATAGGGGGAGCTCTATGGAACTAATCACCAAGATTGAAACGCTTTGTCGGGAGCTACAATTAAATACGTTTGGCGAGATGCACCATGAGCTTAGTAATCGTGCTGCAAAAGAGAACTGGAAATACAGTGAATATTTGTATGAGATGCTCAAATTTGAATCTGACAATAGAGCTAAACGCTCTCGAATTACCCTTACAAAAATGGCGGGGTTTCCCACTATAAAAACACTTGAACAGTTTGATTTTAACTTTACCGTAGGGGTTAATCGAAGACAAGTTGAAGAACTTGCTACACTGGAGTTTGTAAAACGAAACGAGAATATTATCCTTCTTGGGCAATCAGGTGTGGGTAAAACCCACTTAGCTATTGCTCTTGCCTACGGGGCAGTGCAAAAACGGATTAAAGCTCGGTTTATTACCATTTCTGATTTGATTATGCAAATGAGTAATGCCAAAAAAGAGAAACGCTACGACTCTTTTATTCGTCAAGCTATTATGGCACCATCACTCCTTGTAATTGACGAAATAGGTTATTTCCCAATGAGTAAAGAGGACGCTCACCATTTCTTTCAAGTAATCTCCAAACGATACGAAAGAGGAGCAACCATCGTTACGTCAAATTTGGTGTTTAGTCAATGGAGCGGTATATTTGCGAATGACAAAGTGGTGACTACTGCTATACTGGATAGATTACTACACCATTCACACGTCATAAATATACTTGGGGATTCGTATCGTTTAAAAGAGAAAAAAGATGAAGGAGTAGTCAATTCAGACTTATATAAGTTTAAAGAGGAAAAATCAGTAAAAGGAGGAGATTAAACCGTCGTTGCTTAAGGTTACTATTCGTAATATTTTTTACGAAAATCTGCCGAATTTAACTCCGCCGTTGACAGTCATGTTGTTTTAAAGTTTGAGTATGCTCATAACTTGTGTACTGACTTCCTTGATCAGAATTAAATATCTTTGGCTTTGGATATTTATTTAGTGCCTCTTTGAGCACATCTGTAGCCAGAGTTGCATCCATAGAGTTGGAAATCTTATAAGCTAAAATCGCTTTTGTATGCCAATCTATAACTGCTGCAAGGTACATAAATCCACCGTTAGTTCGGATGTAAGTGATATCTCCGCTCCATACTTCATTTGGTGTTGGAACATAGACTTGTTTAGTTCGGCCTGTTCTTGTCCAGTAAGGTTTGAGTAAATACTCATAAATCTTGTGCTCTGGATTTTTGATGCTAGTCAAACGCTTTTTCGTTGGATAAATCGCTTGTATCCCCATAGATTGCATATATTTAAGCACTCTGTCTTTGCCTATGATGTAACCATCCTCTATGAGCTGTCGATAAATATAACGATATCCATACTCTGAGTTGTCTGTGGCTATTTCGTCTATAGTATGCATTATTTTTAAGTTCTGTTCACTGACTGGCACTGCTTTATAGTAGTGCGTTGCACGGCTTATACTTAAGAGTTTACATTGGGTTGTTTTAGTAAGTTCAAGCCCGTTCTCGACAAGTGTTTTACGCTTATTTAATGAGACCGAGCTCTCTAGCTTTTTTGATAGCCATTCCTTTTCAACAACCGATTTACCAAGTTGTTTTTGAAGCTCTGCTATCTCTTCATCTTTAGATTTTATTTCATCCTTGAACTCTTGAACCGCTTTTGCCGGTTCAAATGCCAATGAAGCATTCTCTAAAAACTGCTTCTTCCAGTTCTGAATAGATTTTGCTGTTATCTGATACTTTGTTGCTAGCTGATTTATTGTTTGATCTTCTTTTAGTAGCTCTAATACAATTTTTGTCTTCTGCTCCGCACTGTATATCTGACCTTTTTTTCGACTCATATTCATCTCCATATATTTCATATTTATTTTATCGTTTTTGGAAATAAATTAGGCAAATCTTCTGTCTTGATTTTTCAGGCCATTATATATGAAGAAATATGCGAGCAATTTGATAAGATAGATAATTGGCTTGAATTTGAATCTTCTCAGTTCGCGTGGAAATATGCAGAAAGTGGATTGTCATTATCGTTTTCAGATGATTTTTTTAATAAAGTGTCTTCATATCTTGAGGATATTGAAGACTTTCAAGAGTTTATTAATGCTGAACAAATATACAGTGATATGATTGAAAATGCAGACTATTAAACACATAACAAATCAGAGGAGCCAATAAATTGCCCGTAGGGTAATTTATTGGCTCATTTTAAACGTTATAGGACTATATTTATAAATCTTAAATTTAAACAAACTCTTAGATTATTATAGTATGATAAAAGTATGAATTAAATATTACTATAGTAAGGGGCTTAACAATGGTAAGAAAAACAGTAGCAATTAAAGATGATTTATTTCATAATTTAGAGCTAAATCATATTATGGAGAAGTATCAATCATTTTCTGAATTGGTATCAAATGCTTTACAGCTTTTGATAGAAAAACAAAAAAAAGAGCAATATAAAAAAACTATGATAGAAGCTTCAAAAGATAAATTATATATTCAAGATATGAAAAGTATTGAAGATGAATTTCAATACTCAGATTTTGAGAATATTAAATGAATCAATACGATGTATATCTAGCTGATTTAAATCCAACTGTTGGTAGAGAACAATTTGGGAAAAGACCAGTTTTAATAATCTCAAACAATTATGAGAACTTACTTGATGTAGTCACAATCATTCCAATAACTTCTTTAAAAAATGGTAGAAAAATATACCCAAATGAACTATTGTTGCAAAATGAACTTGAAAAGCCATCAATATTATTGTGCCAACAAATTAGAACTATTTCAAAAAATAGATTAATTAAAAAGTTAACTTCTATTGATAATTATATCACTAAGAAAAAAATAGTAGATGTACTTTGTCTTAGATTTGAAGATATAGATTAACCACCTATAACAAAACCTAGCAGTAAACGATAAATCGTTACTGAACTCAGCCGTTGTATGAAGGAAAACAATGAAACTAAATAAAAAATATACTGTTCTAATGGTAGTTTGCGGAATGATCATTGGATTTACAAGAATGCCATATGCTAAAGAACTTACTCAAACAATAAAAACAATAAATGAAGATAAATTCACACCTCAAATGAGAGAGGAATTGGAAAAGCTATCAGCAATAGATATGCAAGATTTTTTACAAAAATTTGCTAAGCACCAACACGATATGTGTCCAATTAAAACTTCAGATAATGATATTGTGTTGGATTTTATACATAAAGATAATAAGCTTACTTGGGTCAAAAAAACAAACTATGATGTATTGTTAAATTTACAAAATATCAAACAAAATAAAGAAAAACTAACTAGAATTTTAACCGATGGAATGATTAAAGATACATGCTCCCAAAAACTAATGAATTTTTTGGTGATTAATAAAAACATTTCTGTTGGATATAAATTTCATAATTGGAATATGGAACTAGTTGATGATATTGTTGTTGACAAAAATAGTTGTATAAACTGGAATAATAGTAATAAAACATACACTTTTGTAAATAGTGTTTTTAACTTTTTTGGTAATTAAATATATTGAAAGTAGAAGTCATACAACAAAACAGAGTAGCCAATAAATTACCTAGCGGGAATTTATTGGCTATCTTCAACCGTTAGGTTACAATATTCCATATTAAAGCAAGGAGATTAACTAAATTGAAAGTAAGTTATAAAATAAAAGTTTTTTTACATTTACTATTTCCTCTCTTTGTTTTTATACTGTTTTTGCTTATATCCTCTGCAACATCAACTAATAATACTGATGTTGCAGAAAAGGTCACGAGTAATAACAACACATCTGATGGTTTCAAGGTTTTCTTTTTTAACTATATATTTTTTGCATTACCGCACTATATAATATTGTTTTTATCACTAATTAAAAAAACAATTAGGCCTGTACTTTTACATCTAATAAGTGTTGCTAATATTGTTTTAATTGGTTCGGTTGGCTGTATTGTTTATTTAAAGTATTTGAAATATGTAGATTTGTCATTATTGTGGATTTTTTATTTGCCAATATCTTTAACCATCATATTGTTGACATTACTAGTAGTAAAAAAAGAACCTAACAAAAACGAGGAGACCAATAATTTACCCTAGCGGGCAAAACTATTTCTCAAGTCCAACGTTAAACAAAAAGGAGAAACAATGTACGAAAACATTCAAAAAATAGAGGCAAGTGCTTTTACCAGAGTAATTTACCTACTTGGGCTAGGTTCAATTATTCTTGCATTTTTAGGCAAAGTACCTTTTGCTTTACAGTTATTATCGCAAATGGGAAGAAACCCAAATGTTGTAAATCCAGTTCTTGCTGTAGTATTAATTGTGACTGCAATTGGTGTAGTTGTAATTCTTGGCAAAAGATTTTTAGATATAGCTCGTGGAAAATTGAAATTAAGCGCAGTTATTAGTAGTGAAAAAACTTTGTACATAAGAAGAATTGGCTTGACATTGTTAAGTATAGGAGTAAGCATTACACTGCTTATATTTATAAGTACATTCTTTATTCGTGGTGGCGGACAAATAATGATAGCTGCATATTTTTCTTTTGCTATTCCCTTAGGTTTGGTTTTATTCGAATTATCAAGAATGCGTGAATTTGAAAATCTCAATTTAACTAATGATGTTTAACAAAACTTTGGAGAGAAATAAATTACCCTGCGGGTGCAACTATTTCTCAAGTCAACCGTTATGCGATAAAGTAACTATCTAAAACAATACAAAAGGTAACTTATGAAAAAAACTATATTTCTAGTTCTTATTATGTTTAATAGCTTATTTGCAGCTGATTCATATGAGATTGAAGTTGCTCACAATGATGAGCTATTTATTATAAATGGTGAAAAATTTGAAGCAAAAACATATTGTTTAGGATGGGATAGCGGTGAGTATGTTATATTTCTAGATGGAAGCCCAATGGGTGCTTGTGCATCAGCAGTTTTATATAATGTAAACAGAAAACAAAAATGTGAAGTTTGGTGTGAATAACATTGAATTTAAAAGGTACTGAGAAATTTGTAGCTGAAAGCTTGCAATCTTATTTTTCAAAATTATTTGATACTGTAGATTTTGAAGAAGGTGATGACCCACCAGATATTTATTTGAAAATTGATGATAAAAAAATTGGTGTAGAAATCACAGATATTGATCAAAATGTTTTGAAAAACAGAAAAACTATAGATTATGGATACTTAAATTTTATAGATAATATAGATAAAGAATTTGGACACCTTATTGATGCTGATAAAAAAATATTATTATTTTTCCATCATGATTATGTCAAAGTTAGTACTATTAGTAAAAAATTTAAAAAATATTTAAAATCCCTAATTGAAGAAGATGCACTTAAAGTTGACAATAGTATAGAAGATAATATTAATGATGTTAGCTTCAAAATATCGATATTTCCAATGCCAAAAAGTGGAACAAGAAAAATTGCAGGTTCTGCAATGCCTTTTGGTGGTAAAGCCAAAAAGTCAAGAGATATAAATACCGTACTTGATACAATATCAGATTGTCATTTATCAGGGCAAACATTTAATATTGTAAATGATAGGATTTATGATAAAAATATCAAATGTAAAGATACTAAAAAGCCAATATGGCTAGCACTATTTGATAACTATTACAATAAGTTTACATCTTTTGATAATCAAGAACATATTGAACATTATAAAAACACATTTGAAAGTGTTGAAGACTTTGGGATATTTGACAAAATACTAGTCATATTTGAAAATGGAGATGTTTTGGAGCTCAACACATAACAAAACCTCATATTGCTCACGACAATCGTTATGAGTCTATCTTAAGTACCTAGCTTATTATTAAAAAAGGAGTATGAATTGTCAGGATTTTCAAATTACACACTACATTGTGTTGAATGTGGCAGAGTGTTATCCTCTGATGAAATATCTTATTGTAGACGTTGGCTTAATGGGAAATTACTTTGTTTTAGTCATCAACCTATTAATAAATAGTAGCAACAAAATATGAAAATAATTGAAAATGAAAAAAAATATCTAAAAAACTTTATACAATTAAATAAAGAATGGATACAAAAGTATTTTGAAATCGAACAAATTGATATAGAATTGGCAGAAAATCCATATCAAATTATTGAAGAAGGTGGATATATTTTTAGTATAATTGA
Source organism: Sulfurimonas limnophila (assembly GCF_059705345.1). NCBI lineage: Bacteria > Pseudomonadati > Campylobacterota > Epsilonproteobacteria > Campylobacterales > Sulfurimonadaceae > Sulfurimonas > Sulfurimonas limnophila. The sequence goes on along the minus strand of NZ_AP046127.1, from coordinate 731,299 downwards.
GGATAAAAAGGTTATAGGTGTATGTGCTTTTCCTCGCTCCCATGCTGCGCTTGGTAGTGTATATCTTAGTTTATTGATTTGTTTTACTTGTATGCATTCCCAGGTGGAACTTGGGAACGAGAAAACGAGAAAATGCTGTGCTTGGGAGTGTGTATCTTAATTTATTAATTTGTTTTACATGTATGCATTCCCAAGTGGAACTTGGGAACGAGAAAAACTTGAGATAAAAAATCGCTCTAAAACAGTTTTTTTAAGCAAAGAAGAAATAAAGAACATAGAACTCGAACATACCTTTATTTTACGGGTTGGTCATTTTTATCAATGTAAATTATCTAACTCGTTCCCATCGTCTCGATGGGAACGCATATAGCTCACCAAAATCTCTCAACCTCTATAAGTCCATTAATTCCCTCATAATCTCTAGCACTTGAATATCGCCAATGTTTTGCCTCATCGATATAACCTCTTTTTGTTGTATTATGATATATTTAGTTTTGGATATAGAAAAATATTGCATAATGTAATAAATTTTGAAATTAAGTATGCATTCCCATCGAGACGATGGGAACGAGAAATTCAAAAAAAGGAGTCTCACATGGGAAAAGGCGGATGCAGACCACCAAATTGTCCTAGTACAACAGGCAATCCATCTGGTGGCGGTAGAGGAAATTGTTCCCCCTAAAAAATAATTAAAGAAAAAATATACACCATTTTGCTAAAATGGTGTATATTTTAAGTATTGGAGTTCATGATGTTAGCTTTAAAACAAGAACAACTTTTTGAAGAGATAGATATTTTACCAATAGATTTAAAGACTGAAATTGTGGATAAGATATTGGCTAGTATTACACCGTTAAACAGCGAAATAGATAAACTATGGATAAAAGAAGCCAACAAAAGAAAAGAAGAAATTGAATCAAATTCCATTACATTAGTTGATGGAGACGAAGTTTTTAAAAAAATCTCTCAAAGACTCCACTCATAGATGACCTACTCTTTCCACCCAGATGCTGAAGTTGAATTAAATGCTTCAGTTGATTATTATCAAGAATGTAAAGATGGGCTTGGTGCAGAATTTGCATATGAAGTTCAAAAAACAATCCAAAGAATTTTAGAATATCCTACTGCTTGGCAAAAACTAGATGGAAAAATAAGAAGATGCTTAACAAACAGATTTCCATTTGGAATAATTTACTCAGCTTTCGCACATAAAACCCAACTCTTTTTGAGTATAAGCGTTGAGTACAGCGAGAATAGTCAGTAAATCTTTATTATCCTTGACAACATTTTCAATTTCAGAGATTTTTGTCAGTATTTGAATGAAGAGTTGCATTGATATTGCAAGAGTTTCAAGCTCACACTCTAAGTCTCTAAATAATTCTCCTAGAGTTTGTGGCTCATGTTTTATGCGATTGATATAGCTTACAATGTTGTAGGCAAACATTGAGAGAGTTATTTTTGCAATTAGTGATTCATAGATACGATTCTCTTCTTTGCCAAACCCAAACAGGTTTCGCAAATCTTTGTAACCTTGCTCAATATTCCATCTCTTTTTATAAGTTGCTAGAATCTCTTTGCCTATAATGATAATATCAGTTGAGATAAAAACCAACAAGTCTTTACCTGTGTGCAAAAATACGAGCTTGACTTTGCCTAGAACAGCATGTTCTACAATTGCATCGAAATATTTATAAGATATTTTTCCATGTTTGCCACTCTGTTTATGACGAGAGTTTTTCATACTATCATAGATTGCATTCATAGTTTTATGTTTGCCCTTAAAGTTCCAAATGAGTTTATTATTTGGAAGTCTTGCTATTACTGGCATGCCAAGCTCATTAGCTTGATGTATGAAGTCTGGTTTAGCGTACCAACTGTCTATAAGTAGGTAGTCTGCATCTACCCCTTGCTCTAACGCTCTCTCAAGCATCTCAATAGCTAAAATGTTTTTACCTTTGAGAGATTCAACTTTACGCTTATGAGAATTACTACGATGATGAACAGTTGAAGTGAATTCAGATATATCTTTTCGACGACTATCATTCATCTTGATGGAAAAATCAAGTTGAAATGTTGAATGTGAATCTGCATAATTTAGAGATACGATATTGAGCGCATTTATGCTTCTGTGCTCTTTATTGCTCCAAATATATTTACAGCTTCCTTCAATATGTTTACCACTTTTAGCTTCGACTGTGTCATCAATAATGAGCAAGCGATGTTCACCGTTTTTATGTAGAGGTTTTATTCTTTGCAAAAGCGCAGTAGTGCTTAGTATTAAAAACTTTCGCCAGTTGTAACGACTCTCTTTGATAAATCGGTAATAAGCGTCTTTGCCAAATGCACTATCGCTCTTTTTTATGAATGTAGACTGTCTTTTATTCATGATAAGCATATACACGAAGTGTAAGATTATTTGAAATGGTGGATAGCCGACATTTCGTTTAATGAAGTTGCTCTGCTTGAGTATTTTTGTGATTTTTATCTCTATTAGCACTTCAAGGATTGGATTCTTTAATATGCTTTTCATAGCAGTTTCTATATAATTTGCAAGTTCCATAAAATAGACCTTTATAATGATGTTAGTGGTAACATAATTATACTAAAAAGCGCCTATTTATGGGCTTTCGTAGATAAATTAAACATCAAAATCTATGTGCGAAAGTTGAGTAATTTATTTTCAAAAAGATAATGAAATTATCATTTTAGCTGTAATGCAACTTCATAGAAAACCAAACTACTGGAAAGACAGAGACTAAATAAAAGATATAACAAGTACTTGGAGAAAAATAAGTAGCCTAGCAGCGACTTATTTCGCAAGATAGCAGTTAGGTGAGGAAAAAATAAAATGACAAAACAAGATTTAGCAAGTGAATTAAAGAATATGTATGAAAATGCTCCAAAAGGAGATAGTACAACGATGATAAGATTGTTTGGAGTAAAATATTCCGAAGAGTTAAAAAGTTGTAATTGCTCAATGAGTGAAATTGCAGAGTTAGCCGAGATTGGAATAAATTACCATGCAGAAATCAGCAAAGGCATTAGACTAGCAAAATATGTTAAAATAAAGTGATAGAATAACGAGGAGATATATGTGCCAACGGTCTTAAAAATTAATGGTTATCGTTTCTTTTTCTTTTCAAGAGAAGAATTAAGACAACATATTCATGTACAATGTCAAAACGGTGAGGCAAAATTTTGGCTTGACCCTCAAATTGAATTAGCAACCAACTATAAATTATCAAGAAAAGAACTGGGCGAAATTGAGAAAATAATTGAAGAGCACTATGAAGAATTTATAAAAGCATGGGAGGAACATTTTGGAAACAGAAGTAACTAATATATCAAGTCATGGATTATGGATATTATCAGATAATCGAGAGTATTTTCTATCTTATGAAAACTTTCCATGGTTTAAAAATAAAACAATAAATGATATTACAAAAGTTGAAAGTTTTGGACAAGGTCATCTTTATTGGGAAAATTTAGATGTTGATTTAAGTTTAGAAATGATTGAGCATCCTGAAAGATTTCCATTACAAGCACACACATAACAAGACATAGTAGCCAATAAATTACCTAGCGTAGTGTGTATCTTAGTTTATTGATTTGTTTTGCCTGTATGCATTCCCAAGTGAAACTTGGGAACGAGGAACTTTCTACTCTTAACAAAGCACCACTAAAGAAAAGATAAACACATTTTGCTATAATGCACCCGATAATTTATTAACAATAGGAATACCAGTGATTACATTAAAAGAAGCATTAAAATTAAGTAAAGAAGAATTAGCAAAATTTAAAGATGAACTAAAAGCTAAGATAGAAGCAAATAGCGATATCAATGCGTATATAGATGTAAATAACCTTGGTGATGGTGTGCCAATCGCTATAAAAGACAATATTCAGGTTAAAGATTGGTCTGTTACATCGGGCTCAAACATACTTCAAGGTTATATCGCTCCATACAACGCAACGGTTATAGAGAAGATGCTTAGTGCTGGTTTATCTGCGTTTGGGCGAACAAATATGGATGAGTTTGCTATGGGAAGTACGACAGAGTCAAGTTTTTATGGCAAAACTTTAAATCCTCATAACAAAGATTGTGTTCCAGGTGGAAGTTCTGGAGGAAGTGCCGCGGCAGTTGCGTCTGGCCTTGCTATCGCAGCTTTAGGAAGTGATACAGGTGGAAGTATCCGTCAACCCGCTTCTTTTTGTGGGATAGTTGGAATGAAACCAACTTATGGACGAGTGAGCCGTTATGGTTTAGGGGCTTATGCTTCAAGCCTAGACCAAATAGGTCCAATGACTCAAAATGTAGAAGACGCTGCTATCTTGTATGATATTATCAGTGGTCATGATGAAAAAGACTCTACATGCGCAAACAGAAACGACAAAGTAAGCGACAAACTAAACTCAGAACGCAAACTACGCATTGCAGTACTTCCAAAACATATCCAAAATGCAAGTGAAGATGTAAAAAAAGCGTATGCTCTTGCTATAGAAGCATTAAAGAGTGCTGGTCATGAGATAGTAGAACGTGAACTTATGGATGCAAAGTTTGATATATCTGCTTATTATATAACTGCGACTGCAGAGGCTACAACAAACTTGGCTAGATATGATGGTATTCGTTATGGAAACAGAGTTGTTGGGAAAGATTTAAACGACACTTTTATCCAAACTAGAAGTCAAGGTTTTGGTGATGAAGTAAAACGTCGTATCTTACTAGGTAACTTTGTACTCTCAAGCGGATACTATGAAGCGTACTATGTAAAAGCACAAAAGACAAGACACCTCATAAAAGACCAATATTCTAAAATATTTGAAGAAGTAGATTTGATTTTATCTCCAGTTGCGCCTACAACTGCGAACAAGTTTGGAGAATTATCAACTCCGATGGAGATGTATCTGAGTGATTTATATACCATAAGTGTAAATCTTGCTGGGCTTCCTGCTATCTCTGTTCCTGTATCAAAGAGTTCTGATGGTATGCCGATTGGGCTTCAGTTGATTGCAAATGCATATGATGAGCAAGTTTTGTTTGATGGTGCGCTTAGTCTTGAGAAAGAGATTAATTATAAAAAGTAGAAGTATTTAAAGAGTAAATAAGTAAAATCTCCGCCAAGGATGGCGGAGATGTGTCAAAGACCTTTAGTATAGGTCTTGTGTCGGGTGGTTAGTTCCGATAGCCTCAGTAGTATTTGTTCTTGTATCATAAGTTACAACGTTATCTGCCTGAAGAGCGCCTAGTGTTAATCCGATCATTAAAATCAATGTTTTCATTGTGTATCCTTTGTTAAGAGAGCGTTACCCTCTAGTATTTTTAAATCAGAGTAATTTTATCTGATTTAACTTTTAAGCTTCCAATTCTTTTATATTCAGCACTTATTTTTAAGATTATATTTATATTTACTATAGAAGAGATTTTTTTATTTATACATGATAGAATTGAAAAAACTAAAAGGCTTTATCATGCAAAAGAGTTTTAAAGCACTCAACATAAAATGTGGTGGATGTGCAAATACTATAAAAGAGTCACTAAAGAGTGAATTTGGTGAAGTTGATGTTGATTTATCACAAGAACCTAGAGTTGTTACCCTAGAGATAAAAGATGAAGAATCTGAGCTAAACTTTCGTAAAAAGATGAAATCTCTTGGCTATCCTATGGAGGATGAGGAGATTGGGACTTTTACAAAAGGCGGACTAAAGGCTAAAAGCTTTGTCTCTTGTGCAATTGGAAAAATTAATCAAAAATAGCTTAAAGCTTAGAAAGCTATAAATTTGGCTTTATTATATATTCGTATGTTGAAAAGAGTATCTCTATTGCTATTAGCCATATAATTATCCACTCCAAAAATTCGCTTGATTTTTGATTTACTCTATCTGTTATAAATGTTACCGACTCTTTTAAAAATAGCATTTTATACTCTACAACATCAAATCTTGACTTCAGTTCGAGCTGAAGCGCCAGTTGATTATATAGTGATTCAAGCTCAAAATCATCCCAAATAATATCTGGTTTATCTAGCAAAAAAAGTTGATTTAAGATTTCAAATCTCTCTTTTGCTATACTGCTTGCAAAATTCATAAGATTTTTTCTATCTTTTGCTTTTATATTTTCTATCGTATCATATAACTTTTTACTCTCTTGCATCTTTTTTTCTAAAGATTTTTCTCTTTTTTCAAGCCCGACACTTCTGGATAGTACTAGAGAAATAATAGATGCAACAGATTTATTAAATTTTTCATATCTAATAGTGTGTGTATCAATAAGCGGATTTTGATATTTTTCATCTATTATCATCGGATAATCTTGATTTATAAGTGATATTTGGTAGTTCTCTGCTTCTTTAATATTTAATCTAGATAAAAAAGACTTTATCTCATCATGACTAAAGTTACAAAAAGTTATAACACCAAATGAGGTAGTAAATATATACTTATCATCAGAAATTTCACCAACGAGAGATTTTTCAATTGTTGTAAGAAGAAGCTCTGGAAACTCCTTTTCTAGGTCGGCTTTAGTTATAACTATTGGTATTTCTACAGACACAAACAAGACTCTTGATTTCATTTTTGCACCTTAAATTAATATTGTTTTTTTATTATTATACATCTATTTCACTTCTATATTATTCATAGTTTATTTTATGTAAAGCCCAAGTTTTACGTTTTTTTAACAACAAAAAAGCTATAATCCACAGAATTTTATTGAAACATAAATAACTTTTATACATCAAAAGGACTATCATGAAAATTCGTAAACGCGCCCTGACATTTGAAGATGTTTTACTTGTACCAAAATACTCAGAGGTACTGCCAAAAGAGGTCTCGCTTGAGAGCAAATTAACAAAAAATATTTCACTTAAAATCCCTATGGTTTCAGCTGCGATGGATACAGTAACAGAATATCGTGCTGCTATTGCCATGGCTAGACTTGGCGGGATTGGGATAATTCATAAAAATATGGATATAGAGACTCAGTGCAAACAAGTTAAAAAAGTTAAAAAATCTGAAAGTGGCATCATAATAGACCCGATATATGTTCATCCAGATGCAACTTTAGCAGATGCTGATGCACTAATGAACGAATTTAAAATTTCAGGTGTTCCAGTTATTGATGCGCACAATAAACTACTAGGAATTCTTACAAACCGTGATATGAGATTTCAAAAAGATATGACAAAAAGAGCTGATGAAGTAATGACAAAAATGCCTCTCATTACTGCTAACAAAGGAATTTCACTTGATGATGCTGCTGATATAATGCATAAAAACAAGATAGAAAAACTCCCTATAATTGACAATGACGGCTTTTTAAAAGGTCTTGTAACAATTAAAGATATTAAAAAGCGTATTGAATATCCAAACTCAAATAAAGACGCTTTTGGCAGACTTGTTGTTGGAGCTGCTATTGGTGTTGGTCAAATGGATCGTGCAAAAGCTCTAGTTGATGCTGGAGTTGACGTTTTAGTTCTTGACTCTGCTCATGGGCATTCTAAGGGTATTTTAGACACTGTAAAAGAGATTAAAAAAACTTTGTCTGTGGATATAATCGCTGGAAATATAGCAACAGCAGAAGCTGTGCTTGCTCTTATAGAAGCTGGGGCTGATGGTGTTAAAGTTGGAATTGGACCAGGGTCAATATGTACAACTCGTATAGTTGCAGGTGTTGGTGTTCCACAAATTTCTGCTATATCTGAGTGTGCTAATGAGGCTCGTAAACATGGTGTTCCAGTTATTGCGGATGGTGGTATCAAATACTCTGGAGATATTGCAAAAGCTCTAGCAGTAGGTGCTAGTTGTATCATGGCTGGGTCACTTCTAGCAGGTACAGAAGAGTCTCCAGGTGAGACTATAATGTTTCAAGGACGTCAATATAAATCATACCGTGGTATGGGAAGTATCGGGGCTATGCAAAAAGGCTCAAATGATAGATATTTTCAAGAGGGAACAGCAGCAGACAAACTAGTACCCGAGGGCATAGAGGGGCGCGTTCCATTTCGTGGAAGTATCGCTGGAATCGTTCATCAGATGATGGGCGGTCTTCGCTCTTCTATGGGTTATTGCGGAAGCAAAGATATACCTACATTTTGGGAACAAGCAGAGTTTGTAGAGATTACAAGTGCTGGGCTTAAAGAGAGCCATGTTCACGATGTTATCATAACGCAAGAAGCTCCAAATTACCACATATAACAGTGATATGAATGAAGTAAAATATGCTGGGTTTTGGATCCGCTTTTTTGCTTCATTTTTAGATACTCTCTTTCTCGCTCTCCCAGTTGCAATCATTATCTATTTTTTAAGTGATGGCAACTGGTTTGACTTTTCACAATTTCAACAAAACATCTCTTATGCAATGAGCGGAAATGCTCAAATGGCACTCTCAAATCAACCGCAAAAATCTCTTAAATGGGAATTAATTTTTGAGATTTCTACTCTACTTATAACTGCAATTTTTTGGAAAAAATCAAAAGGAGCGACTCCTGGAAAAAAGATTTTAAACATTAAAATAGTTGACGCTAAAACATTCAAAGAGATAGACAATAGACAAGCTTTTACTCGTTCTATCGGCTATTTTGCTTCTATCATCACTCTTTTAATTGGATTTTTCATGATTGGATTTAGAGAGGATAAAAGAGGGCTTCATGATCTTCTGGCTGGAACGGTAGTTATTTATAAGATTAATTGACTTTTATTATAAATTATAGTAAAATTTATAAAAATTATAACTTTAGATAATGAAAGGCTTTAAATGGAAAATTCGCTCGAAGCAAATAGGCTAAAATTTTTTCCGATTATGATGTATGCTATTGTTATGGGACTAAGTGGTCTTACTATAACATATCAAAAAGCTGCTCTATGGCTTGGTTTCCCCGCTATACTAGGTGAAATTTTGATGTATGCTACTACTTTAGTTTTCTTTATAGTATCTTTTATATACGTCAGAAAAACTCTTACATATAAAATGGCTGTTGTAAATGAGTTTTCTCATCCAATAAGAATAAACTTCTTTGCAGCAATATCGATTTCCATGTTAATGCTTGCAATAATATATAGAGAAGAATTCCCTCTCATCAGCGCCCTATTTTGGTATCCTGGAACTATTTTTCACTTCTACTTAACTATGTACACAATATCTTTTTGGATAAATAAAAATCAACAATTAGACCACTCAAACCCTGCTTGGTTTATCCCGATAGTTGGAAATGTTTTAGTTCCTGTTGGCGGTATGGGATTTGTTGATATTGATATTTTGATATATTTTTTCAGCGTTGGAATTTTCTTTTGGATAATTTTATTTTCTGTAATACTCAATAGAATTATTTTTCATAATCAGATGGCTGTAAAGTTTATGCCAACACTCTTTATACTCATAGCTCCTCCTGCTGTTGGATTTATAGCCTACTTTAAGATGTTTGGAGTTGTTGACACTTTTGCTCTTTTTCTCTTTAATCTTGCTCTATTTTTTACGCTTTTAATTCTATTTATGTACAAAAATTTTATAAAGATAAAGTTCTTCATCTCATGGTGGGCTTTTGTATTTCCAATTGCGGCAATGGCCATAAGTGCTATGTTGATGTATCACATAAAAGGTACTCTGTTTTTTGAGATTTTATCTTATGTGATGGTTGCAGCCACGACTATAATTATCTTAATTGTTGCATACCAAACGATAGTGCATATTGGTAAAAAAGAGATTTGTATTCAAGAGTAAAAATTTTAAAAGGAAAAATGATGAAAAAAACAGTGTTTATGGATAAGTATCCGATTTGTAGTATAGAGTTTTTAAAGAGTGAGATGCGTCTCTCAAGCACAAAAGAGGTAGTAGAGTACTTTAAAGAGAAGATTTCAAACCACCCAGTGGCTGAGTTTATCGCTCTATTTGATCATTTTGCTCATACAAAAAAATTGGGTGGCCCTATTATGGATGGTCTGCTTGATGCACAAAATGTAGTTTTTTGTTTTGGTCAAGCGATTCCTGCTACAAAAATTTTGGCAGTTCGTCCAAGAAGTATCGGTATTTGTGAATTTGAAGACAAAATCGTAATCGACTTTATGGAGCCTCCAAAAGAGGAGCTAAACAAGGTTATGGAAGAGTGGACAAAAGGGCTTAAGCTTTAAAATAGAGAGCTTTTAAAACTAAGATTAAACCATTTTAGATAAAATACTTTTAAATATTTAAACCAAGGTAACTAAGATGGATTTGCAAACAAGAGCTCTGCATGAAGGATACACAAAAGATTCACAAGGAACGATGGTTGTTCCGATTTATCAGACAACTGCGTATGAGTTTGCTAGTGTTGAACATGCAGCAGATCTCTTCTCTCTAAAACAGCTTGGAAATATCTACACACGCCTAAATAACCCAACTACTGATGTTTTTGAAAAAAGATTTGCTTCACTTGAAGGTGGAGCAGCTTCACTTGCGACATCTAGTGGTATGAGTGCTACATTTTTTGCTATCGCAAATGCAGCACAAGCTGGAGAAAACATTGTTTGTGCAAAACAGCTTTATGGCGGTAGTTTGACTCTAAACACACACACTCTAAAGAGATTTGGCATAGAAGCTAGATACTTTGATGTTCATGACATGTCAGCTCTTGAATCTCTAATTGATGATAAAACAAGAGTTATCTTTTTTGAATCTTTAACAAACCCTAGCATTGATGTAGCCGACATAGAAGCAATCACTAAAATAGCGGATAAATATGGCATCTTAAGTGTTGTTGACAATACAGTTGCAACCCCAATTTTATGCCGTCCATTTGAGTATGGCGCAGACATTGTCGTTCATAGTGCAAGTAAATATACAACTGGTCAAGGTTTAGCAATCGGAGGGATTTTAGTTGAGAGAAATAATTTAGTTGAAAAACTTCGCTCAAACCCACGATATGAGCACTTTAACAATCCAGACCCATCATATCATGGTCTGGTATATGTTGATATAGGACTTCCTCCTTTTACACTAAGAGCAAGACTCTCACTATCGAGAGATTTAGGCGCTGTTTTATCGCCGTTTAACTCATGGCTCTTTATCCAAGGGGTTGAGACGCTCTCTCTTCGTATGAGAGAACACTCTAAAAATGCTCTGGCTCTTGCAGAGTTTTTAGAGTCTCATCCAAAAGTAAAAAAAGTGAACTATCCAGGGCTAAAGAGTAACGCAAACTATAAAAATGCGCAAAAATATTTTGATAATGGAGAGTGTAGCGGTCTTCTTAGTTTTGAAGTTGCTTCACTTCAAGAGGCTACAAAAATAGTAGATGCAACAAAACTCTACTCACTTGTTGTAAATATCGGAGACTCTAAATCAATCATCACTCACCCTGCTTCTACAACGCATCAGCAGTTAAATGAGCAAGAACTAATTGCTTGTGGTGTTCCTTCTGGACTTATCCGTATTTCATGCGGATTAGAGAGCATCAAAGATTTAATTGACGACATGAAACAAGCACTAGAGGCATAAGCGTTGTCACTAAACCTAAAAACATATACTGAGCATTTTACAAACCCGCTTTACTTAGAGAGTGGGCGTATTTTAGAGCCTTATGACATCACTTATGAGACGTATGGAGAGCTAAATGATGATAAAAGCAATGTTGTTGTTATATGTCACGCGCTCACTGGTTCTCATCACTGTGCTGGTGTTTATGAGGGAGATAAAAAAGCTGGTTGGTGGGACAACTTAATTGGTTCTGGCAAAGCGGTTGACACTGATAAATACTTCGTAATATGCACAAACGTAATAGGTAGCTGTTTTGGCTCAACTGGCCCTATGAGCCCTGCGCATCCGCATCACAATCCATACCGCTACAAATTTCCTGTTGTAACTATAAAAGATATGGTAAAAGCACAAAGAATACTTTTCGACAAGCTTGGTATTCATAATGTTCATGCCATTATTGGTGGCTCTATGGGAGGGATGCAAGCGCTTCTTTTTGCTATCCACTATCCAAATTTTGCATCTAAGATTATTACCATGGCGACAACCCACGCAACACAGCCTTGGGCGATTGCTTTTAACAAAGTAGCGCAAGAGTCTATACTAAAAGATGCAGATTTTAAAGGCGGATATTACGATAGTCAAACCATAAAAGAAAAAGGCCTATCTGGAATGGCTGTTGGGCGAATGGCTGGACATATAAGTTTTTTATCGTATGAGTCTATGAAAAACAAATTTGGCAGAGAGTACAAAAGTACAGATGGACTTTATGAACTTTTTGGAAAGTTTCAAGTTGAGCTTTTCTTGGAGTACAACGGATATAACTTTACAAAATGGTTTGACCCGCTATCTTACTTATACATTACAAAAGCGATAAATATCTATGACATCTCAAGAGGATTTGATTCACTACAAGAAGCTCTAAAGAAGATAACATGTGAGCTTCATCTAATTAGTTTTAGCAATGACCAACTCTTTAAAAATTTTGAGATGAGAGAGATAAGTGATGCACTCTTTGAGATAAAAAACAGTAATCACAGCTATTTAGATATAGAGAGTGACTATGGACATGACGCCTTTTTGGTTGAAGTAGATAAGTTTGAAAAAAATATCAAAGATATTTTAGAAGCAAAAAATGAGAGTATAACTTGAAACTTTTTACCCTGCTCTTTTTATCAATCTCTTTGATATATGGGGCTTATATTGATGAGTTTGCATCAAACGCAGGGTATCTAAGAGATTATAACGCTTCTATTGAACTTGCAAAAAAAGAGCATAAGCTAGTGATGCTTGTTGTGGTAGCTGACTTTTGTCCTTGGTGTAAAAAACTTGAGAGAAAAACACTTCTGCATGAAGATGTAGCCAAAAAAGTAGAAGAAAATTGTGTTGGCGTTGTTTTTGACAAAAATTGGGATGATGGCAATTTTCCAAAAAAATTCTCGAGTGCTACGATACCATCTATCTATTTTATAAATCCAGAGAATCAAAAAGAGATTTATCAACTATCTTCATATATAAACCATAAAAAATTCTCAGATTTGATGGATGAAGCACTAAAAATCTTTAGAGAGAGTAAAAAATGATACGTAAAATTGCTCTTCTTCTTTTATTTTCAACAATGCTTTTCTCTTCTTCAAAATTTACTTTAGACGGTGTTAAAAATTTAAAAATCATGATAGTTGAGCGAACAAAGTTTATAGATAAAGAGGCTAAAGAAGAGCTAAAGAGTCTTATAGTAAAAAAGCTAAAAAAAGAGGATTTTACTTTTGGAGAAGTTGATTCTACGAGCTTTATCATAGAGATTAAAGCTATCGAGATTAAGGATTTGTATGTACTTGAAGTATCACTTTTTCTTGGTGAAGATGTAAAAACAAACAGAAAAGAGAAAACTGATACATTTGCCTATACTTACATGCAGAGCGTTTTGGTAGAGTCAGAATTTTTGCATGAAGACACTTTAAATGCAGTAGATTTTCTCGTGTGCCAGTTTTTAGAAGCATACAGAGATGACAAAGAATAATAAACTAAAAGGATAAAAAATGGCAAAAAGTAAATTAATTGATGAGTCTGAAAAATTTACTAAAGAAACCGTAGGTTTTACTAAAGAAGCCCAAGGCTTTGAATCAAAACTGGAGAGTGCAAAAAAAGTACTAGAGACACTTATGAATCCAGAAATCACACTTCAAGATAGTCTAAAGGCTTATGAGATGGGCATGAGTGAGCTCTCATCTGCTCAAAAGATACTAGAAGAAGCGCAGATAAAAATCAACCATATAAAGGCTACATAGTGAGAGCAGCAGTTCTTCAACTAAGCGCTCAGGGCATGAGCTCTACAAAGCTTTATAACTACATAAGAATTGCACACAAACAGGGTGTAAAAGTTTTACTCCTTGGCGAATATATACTAAATCCATTTTTTAAAGAGCTTCAAGAGTTGTCAGTTGCGATGATACAAGAACAAGCGCTTCATCAGATAAAAGTTTTAAAAGAGCTAGCTAAGAGCTATAATATGAGCATTATTGCGCCTATCGTTATAGTGAAAAAGGGTGAAGTTTTTAAAACTGTTGCAAAATTTTCCCCCTCTTCTACTGCTTATTATGAACAGCAAATTCTTATAAATTATGCACACTGGAATGAAGAGAAATTTTTTGCAAATGAGATAAAAGAGATTCAATCTCCTCTTGTCTTTAAAGTTGATGGTTTTAAATTTGCCATCATGAGCGGATTTGAGCTCCACTTTGATGAGATGTTCTCTCATATCTCTTCTAAAGGAGTTGACTGCATTTTACTTCCTAGTGTATCTACATTTGACTCTTATGAGAGATGGAAAGCGCTGATTTTGTCACGCGCTTTTACTCATAACTGCTATATTTTAAGAGCAAACAGAATTGGCGAATATGTAGATAAAAACCATAGTTGGAGTTTTTATGGAGATTCACTTCTTGCTTCACCTAACGGAGAACTTCTTGAGCACTTGGGCAACAAAGAGGAGCTTATGATAGTAGATATGAGCCACGCAGATGTCATTAGAGCTAGAAAAGCTTGGGGTTTTAGAGATGCACAAAACAAGAGAAGCCAATCATGATGGACTATTTTCACAGACAAGTACAACTTTGGGGAGAGCAAACACAACTCTCACTGCAAAATAAAAAGATAGCGATAATTGGAGCTGGAGGGCTTGGAAGCTCACTCTGCTATGCCTTGGGTGCTAGTGGAATTGGAGAGATACACATCATAGATTTTGATGAAGTTTCCACGCATAACATTCATCGTCAAATCGCTTTTAAGATTGGCGATGAGGGGAGTAACAAAGCAGAAATAAATGCTCAAATTTTAGAGCAAAGATGCCCTTACGTAAGAGCTATTGCACATAAGTGTACGTTTGAAGAGTGGTGTAAAAAAGAGATAGCAGTTGATTTGCTCATTGATGCAACTGACAACCTTGAAACTCGTGCTCAGATAGATGACTATGCAAAAGAGAAGCGTACTTCTTGGATTTATGGAAGCGTAGAGGCATTTCATGGGCAAGTATGTTTTTTTGAAGAGTCATCTTTTAGAGACGCTTTTAAGATAACTTCTAAAACACCCGATGGTATAGCCGCTCCTATTGTTATGCATATCGCTTCACTTCAGGCAAATTTGGCACTTAGATATTTAGCAGGGCTTAGTGTAAAAAAAGATAAGCTATACTATCTCTTTTTCAACAGTGACGGAGAGTTGGTCACTCAAAAATTTTCTCTATCAAGGAGTAGTCTATGAAATTTCTATCGCTAATTTTTCTTCTTTTTATAAATATTTTTGCTGCACAGAGTGTAGATATAACGCAAAAACCAAAGGCTGATTTAGAGGCTATTGAGCATCATGCTATAAGGTTTGGATCAGGCGAGATGAGCAAAGTCTATGTTTTTGTGGACCCATTATGCCAATACTCAAAAGCTCTTATGAAAAAGATTGATGAAAATAAAATGCTTCAGCTTACAAACAGTTACTATATCTTTATGTATAGACTTCCGCGCCTTGATTCAGAGAAGAGTATGCAATATATCTTAGAAGCTAAAGATAGAAAAGAAGCCCTTGTGGAGGTTATGATTGATGAGGAGATTATAGATGTGAGCGACTTGGTAGCCAAGCCTCAAACGCTCAAAGCGCTAAAGGAGATTGCAGAAGTTGCATCTACTTTAGAGATGACACAGCGTCCATATATGATCTCTTTTGACAAAGATTCAAAATTTTGCAGAGTCTCTGAGGGAAGTGCCTCTTGTTTAGATGAATTTGAGTAATCATTTACTTCCCGCTAGTAGATTTTAGATATAATTTCGCCCACAATAAAGGGCATAAACGATGAATTTTGAACCATATCCATTTGAAAAACTAACCACTTTGCTTCAAGGTATTACTCCAAATTGTGAGTATGAAGCCTCAATCCTAACGATAGGCGAACCGCAGTTTGAAACACCTCATTTCATACAAAAAGCTCTTTGCAATAGCGCCTCAGAGCTTAGAAGATACCCTAAGACAATAGGCGAAGATGAACTAAGAGCTGCTCAAAGAGAGTTTGTTGAAAAAAGATTTAATGTTAAACTAACAGACAAAGAGATAATTCCAACTTTTGGAACAAGAGAAGTTCTCTTTAACTTTCCTCAATTTTTTCTCTTTGACAAAAAAGAGCCTACTATCGCTTTTACAAACCCTTTTTATCAGATATACGAGGGAGCTGCTATCGCCTCTAGAGCAAAGAGTATTCATCTCAACTTGACGCAAGAAAATGGCTTCAAGCCTGAAATAGATGAAGAGAAACTCTCCTCTTGTGATTTAGTTATTTTAAACTCTCCAAACAATCCAACAAGCTCAACACTAACTCTTGAAGAGCTTTCAAAGTGGGTTAAACTAGCTCTAAAATATGACTTTGTGCTCTTAAATGATGAGTGTTACAGTGAGATATATACAAAAAATCCCGTTCCTTCACTGCTTGAAGCCTCAATTCATGCTGGAAATGAGAGTTTTAAAAATATTTTAGTTATCAATTCTATCTCAAAACGCTCATCCGCTCCAGGACTTCGTTCTGGATTTATCGCTGGAGATGAGACTATACTAAAAGAGTATATAAATTATAGAACATACATAGGATGTGCCTCCCCTCTTCCTCTGCAAAGCGCGGCAGCAGCGGCTTGGAGAGATGAAGAACATGTAGAGATTGCAAGAGAGATTTACAAAAAAAACTTTGAAGCAGCACACGAAATTTTGGGTGCAGAGATTCCAGAGGCTACTTTTTATTTATGGTTAAGAGTTCCAAATGCATTGGAATTTACAAAAAAACTCTATCAAGAGTACAATGTAAAAGTTCTGCCAGGCGAATACTTAGGCAGAGATGATGAAAATGGTTTTAATCCTGGAAGAGATTTTATAAGAATCGCGCTTGTAGAAGATACACAAAAAATCAAAAGTGCCCTAGAAAGATTAAAGGAGTGTTTATCATGAGCAGTATTGAAATATTAAAAGAAGAGGTGCTAAAAGCGCAAAGAGATGGCGATATAGCTTCACTTTATGTGCTTGAGCAACGTGCACATGAGACATTTGATGAAGATACACTTGGTGCTTTTTATGCAAATATTTTAGATTTAGCGCTAGAGAGATTAACAGATACTTTAGAGTCTCATAGAGCAATGGATATGGATGAAGTTCAAGATTTTGCCACACTTAGAGCGCTTTATGAGTATGCCATTGAGAACTACAGTGCTGGTAAAATCTCTGATGCAAGTGCGCTTTTTGAAGTTTTAAGCGGACTTAGCAACTCAAAAGAGTTTTCAAATGCACTCAAAATTCACCACCTTGCTTCTGCAGAAGATATCTCGCTTGATGATTTTATTGATAATATTGCTGATTTAGATGCAACTACGGAGGCTGGAACTTTTTACATAAGCTCTTTTAGTGCTAATGAGGTACAAAAATTGCTAGAAAACTCCCAAATAGATGGGGAGTAACTCTATGAAAATTCATTTTATCGGTATTGGCGGAATTGGCATATCTGGCTTGGCGCAATATATGAGATACAAAGGGCATGAAATTAGCGGTTCTGATATATCTGAGACTGTTATTACTAAGAAACTTCGCTCTCTTGGCATAAAAGTTACAGTTCCACACGATGCTTCTGCTATAAGCAATCAAGATTTGGTTATTCACTCTGCAATCATACGTCCTGATAACCCAGAAATCATAGAAGCAAAAGCAAAAGGGATAGAGGTTCTTGCCAGACGTGAAGCACTACTTCGTATTTTAGACACCTCTAAAGTTTACTCTATCGCTGGTGCTCATGGAAAAAGTACAACTACTGCGATACTAAGCGCTATTATGGATGGTTCAGCGATTATAGGTGCTGAATCAAAGGCTTTTGGCTCAAATGTAAGATATGACGCTAGTAGTGACGTTATGATTTTTGAAGCAGATGAGAGTGATGGAAGTTTTATAAACTCAAATCCTCACTGCGCTATTGTTGTAAATGCTGAGCCAGAACATATGGAGTACTACGACTACAACTTCGAACTCTTTTATGACTCATATAAAACTTTTATAAAATCTGCACCATGTCGTATTTTAAATGCAGAAGACCCATTTTTAAGTAAATTAATTGATGAAGTTGAAGCAAACTGGCTCTATCCAAGCAAAGAGATTACAGAACTAAAATTTGTACTCATTGATGATGAACCACATACTAGATTTACTCTAAGAGATTTGGGAAGTTTTGATGTTTGGGGATTTGGAAAGCATATAGCGCTTGACGCATCTTTGGCGATTTTGGCAGCAAATGAGTCTATGGATATTGAGTTGATACGAGAGAAGATATTGACTTTTAAAGGTATTAAAAAGCGTTTTGATATTGTTGGAGCGCAGAGTGATAGAGTGATTATAGATGATTATGGTCACCATCCAACAGAGATAAAGGCGACTTTTGAATCTCTCAAAGAGTATGCCCTTCTTAAAGGTTTCGACAAAATTACCGCTATCTGGCAACCACATAAATACTCTCGCACTATTGATAACTTAGAAGAGTTTATAAACTGTTTTGAAGGTGCGGCAGAGCTTATAATACTTCCCGTATGGTCAGCTGGAGAGGCGATGAGAGAGATTGATTTTAAAGAGAAGTTTAAACGATACAACTTAACGATGGCAGATAACATCTCAAGAGCAAATAACACTATTACTATCATTAAAGATAAAACAGAGCTTAAAACTCTTGACAAAGGCCTAATAATCGGCTTTGGCGCTGGAGATTTAACTTATCAGATAAGAGGAACTGCTTAATGTCTTATTTAATTGGACTAGTTGTTGTAGGACTATTTTTTTTAGCACTTCACTACTTTACAGACCTATCTCATAAGCAAAAAATAGTAGTAACTGTTGTAGCTCTATCCATCGTTTTATCTGCTGTTATTTTTAATAGCTACGCAGACAAACAAAGAGAGAGAATGATGAGCGTAGTTATAAAATTTAATCAAAACAGCACTGTAAATTGTGATGGAGTGGATGTAAATAGCACAAACTACACACTAAGTATCGGTACTTATACTTTTATAGGCAAAGAAAAAACTCCATTTTATGGTCAGATGATTAGTGCATCTAAATGCGAATAGATGCTCCAACAAAGATTGATATACTCATCAATCAACTCGATTTAAACGAGCATATAACCTCTTTTAAAAGTTTCTTCTCTCGTGATGACTCTCTCTTTATGGATGGCGACCAAGAGCTTCACTATCGCTATATAAAAGCTCTTGACGCCATAGAGTTTAAAGCTCCTCCAAAAGTAGCCGACTTTACAAATATAAAGCTTCATCTTCAAAAACGAGGCGTACTTACTTTTGAGCAGATATTTGAGATAGTAAAAGTTGTCCGATATTTTCGTTACTTTAAAAACAAAAATCTACAAGGCATCATTGGCGAGTGGATGGATAAATTTCTCATTGAGCAAAAATTCCTTGATGTTGAAAAATATTTTACACATGATGGCAAATTTGAAGAGAACCTTGATGAGACTCTTTTTGCTCTTGGCTCAAGAATCAAAGAGCAAAAAGCAAATATAAACAGTTCGCTAAAGCGACTCACATCAAGTTCAAAAATTACGCCATACCTTATAGACAGCCAACTACATCTCATAAATGATGAAGAAGCTCTTTTAGTTCGTGGCGGGTTTAACCATGTCCTCAAAGGTGCCATAGTAGGCAGAAGCAGCAGTGGAGGCTTCTATGTCTCTCCCGATAGCATACTTAAGGCAAAAGAGCAGATTCGCTACATCACCCAAGAGAGAGAGGCGATTTTTTATACTTATGCAAAAGAGTTTTCATCAAAACTCTCAGACCTTTTACCTTTTATAAATTTTGTAGATAAAGAGTTTACTAAATTTGACAACTATCAAGCTAGAGTTTTATTTGCAAAGAGCAAAAATTTCTCACTTATAAAGTCAACAAAAGATTCAAAAATAGTATTGGATAGCTTTATCCACCCTGCTCTTCATCACGCAAAACCTGTAAATGTAGACTTCTGTAAAAATATCTTGATGATAACTGGTGTAAATGCTGGTGGAAAAACTATGCTCTTGAAGTCAATTTTAAGTGCGGCTTTTATGGCAAAGTATATTATCCCTATGAAGCTAAATGAACATAAATCATATATTGGAAATTTTAAAAACATACTCTCTATTATCGACGACCCTCAAAATGTCAAAAACGACATCTCCACTTTTGCAGGGCGGATGCAGGAGTTTTCAAAAATATTTGAGTACAAAGATGCGCTTGTCGGAGTTGACGAGATAGAACTTGGAACCGATAGTGATGAGGCTGCGGCACTGTTTAAAGTTATACTTGATGAGTTGATTTCAAGAGAGCAGAAAATAGTCGTCACAACACACCATAAGCGACTTGCCGCTCTTATGGCTGACCGTGATGACGTTGAACTTATGGCGGCGATTTACGATGAAAAAAACAGAGTTCCGACTTATGAGTTTATGCATGGCATCATCGGAAAAAGTTACGCGTTTGAGACTGCAAGTAGATATGGCATATCAAATAAAATCGTTAGTGAAGCAAAAGCCGTTTATGGCGATAACAGCGAGAAGCTCAATATTCTTATAGAGAGAGGCTCACAACTAGAGCGTGAGCTAAAACAAAAACATAAAGTAGTTGATGAAAAACTAGAAAATATAAACAAAAAAGAGCTGGAGTTAAAAGAGATAAAAGAGGCTCTCTTTAAAGAGCTAGATAGAGAAAAAAGCTCCCTTAAAGAGAGCTATGAAAGTGCCATAAATGAGGCAAAAGCAGCTGCTCGAGCTGGAGATACACAAGCTATTCATAGAGCTATGAACAAGGCTAAAGAGAGACTTCCACAAGAAAAAAAAGAGCAACCAATCGTGCAAGTTGCTGAATTTAATATCGGTGATAACGTAAAATACCATAGCAAAAAAGGTGTGATTGTGGCTATGAAAGATAAAAAAGAGGCTATTGTAGAAGTTGATGGAATGAGAGTAAGAGTACAAACATCACAACTAAAACATACTCAAATCATAAAGCAAAAATCACGAACTGACGTAAATCTACAAGTTCAAAAAGGAGCAGGATTAAAATGCGACCTTCATGGCATGAGAGCCGAAGAAGCCAATGAAGTTTTAGACAAATTTATCTCAGATGCACTCATAAACGGTTGGGATGAAGTCATAGTCTATCACGGCATAGGCACGGGAAAACTCTCGTACGCAGTCAAAGAGTTTTTAAAAGCACATCCAAGAGTAAAAAAGTTTGAAGACGCACCACAACACATGGGCGGTTTTGGGGCGAAGATAGTGAGTTTATAAAACTCCCTCAAGGGGAGTTTACAGGAGAGAGAAAAGAGAGTTAAAATTTGTAGTTTACACCGACAAACCAGTTTGAAATAGGGTCAATTTCAACTTTTACATCAACACCGCTCACTGTTACTGTATCTTCCATATTTGACTTCATATAGCGATAGCCTACCTCGGCAGAAAAATTTTCATTGATAGCATAGTTCACACCAATTTGTGCACCAAAAACAGCTCCTGAGATATCTAATTCTGGTAAATCATCAACTTCTGCAGAACCATATCCAACAAAACCACCAACAAACGGCTTGAGGTCACTGTTTCCAATAAGATAATCATACCCTAGACCAACATGATAAGAAGTTCCTCCATCAACATTGACATTTTGATAAGAAATTAAAGCACGGCTATTTTTATCAAAATAATGCCCTAATTTTAATGTAAATGAACCGCCATCATCACTCTCTTCTGCACTAACTCCAGCGGCAGAAGCTTTCATATCAAACTTAGTGTTTCCAACATCAACACCTATATAGTTCCCACTATCCGCAGCCATCAACCCACTTGCCAATAAAACAGCCAATGCTATTTTTTTCATAATTCCATCCTAAAAGTAATCTAACTAACCATAGTTAGTTGATGCAACATTCTATTATCAATAAACTTACACAAATATTAACTATAGGTAGTTTTTTTGCAAGATATAACATCAGAAAACATAGATGAGCTTCATCGAAAAATTGGTACTAATGTTATGAGAGTTAGAAAAGAAAAAGGGCTAACTCAGCTAGATTTAGCCCTATCTATTGGCTTAAAATCTGTCGGTCTTATCTCTGTTGCTGAAATCTACCACAACAAAAAGCACTTCAACATCGAACACCTCTATAAAATAGCCACCGCTTTGGATGTAGAAATTACCGACTTTTTTAAAGATATCCACACAAAATAGCTCTTTTATTGTGCTAAAATCCTCTTATGAATAAAACAAAAAAAACAGCAATCATCGGCGGTGGGGCTAGTGGGTTAATCTGTGCCATATTTTGCGCAAGACAAGGTGTGCAGGTCGATTTGTATGAGCAGAACTCAAAGTGTGCAAAAAAGATTTTAGTCTCTGGAAATGGGCGTTGTAACATTACAAACACAAATCTTACATATAACGACTACTTCTCACAAAATCCTTTATTTGTGGAGTTTGCGCTTAAAGAGTTTGGCTTTTTGGAGTTTGAGAAATTTTGCCACAGCATTGGGCTTTTTCTTGAGGCGAAAGAGGATGGACGAGTTTATCCACTAAGCAATGAAGCAAAAAGCGTTGCCTCTTTGCTAATAAACTATGCCAAAAATCTAGGTGTAAATTTTCATACCGATACAAAAATAACAGATATAAAAAAACTTCTAAATGAGTATGACGCAGTTGTTGTAGCAACAGGTTCAAAAGCGGCTTCTCACCTTGGTGGAAACAGTGACGGCTTGGAGTTTGCAAAAGAGTTTGGGCACAATATTGTCCCAACCTATCCCTCTCTTGTTCAGCTTCATCTTGACTCTAAAATCGTAAAAAAGATGAGCGGAGCCAAAGTTGATGGAGAGGTAACACTCCTTATAAACAACAAAAAAGAGCTTACCTCTAAAGGCGACATCCTTTTTGCTGATTATGGCGTATCTGGTTTTGCGGTTTTGGATATATCACAAAGTGCAAGTGTGGCTTTGATGGACTCTTCTCATGTAAGCATCTCGATAAATCTGCTTCCCTCTTTTAATGCACAAAAGCTCTCATCTCACATAAGCTCTCTTGCTCTTAATATGCCTCAATTTACTATTTTGGATATTTTAGCGGGGCTTGTTCCCTTAAAAATTGCTCAAGCTCTTTTGGAGGATTTAGATATTTTATCTTCTATCTCTGCCGATAAAATCAATGTAAAACTAGCCAAAAAAATAGCAAACCAACTCTTAAACTGGCGCCTTGAAGTAACCGACACACATGGTTTTCGCCACGCTGAAGTTAGCGGTGGCGGAGTAGACACAATAGAGATAAATCCAAAAACTTTTGAGTCACTAAAGAAAAAAAATCTCTACTTCTGCGGAGAGGTATTGGATATTGTGGGTAAAAGAGGCGGATACAACTTCGCCTTTGCTTGGGCAAGTGGACACCTTGCTGCAAAGGCTATAAGCAGAAGCTAAATCTTATTTTCAATAGTTGCAATATGACCGTTGTCGTCATGATGGATTGTTATTAGTTGAGAGTCGATTGACTCTCTTAGTTTTGCACTATCTACTTGAAAATACTTAGCGTACTCATCAAACTTATAAATAATATGCTCACTAGGGGCAACGTGACGATTTAGCCACGATAAAATAAACAAGATACTAGGCGTTGCAACAAGCATAATTATGGCATGTTCAACCGTAACTGCTGATATTTCATCAAAAATTACATGTGATATCTCATCTACATCAGCATCTAAAGTCATAATATTATAAAAGACTATTATCAGAGGTTTCCATAAATATATCCATCCAGCCCATAGCAAAACTGTCACTACGTCCCAACCTATTTTTTTTGAAAATGGCATTTCATGACGTTTGTTTATGATGAGTGTTCGCTTTTTCATGATTTACCCTTTTTGCTCTTAGCTACTTGTTGATGAACTCCCCTGTCTGGACTAACCCATCTAGCACGAGTTTTTTTACCAAATATAACCTTTGGAAGTGCCGTTACCGCAGTAAAGAGATTTAGAAACCAAAATGCAAATGGATACCAAATCATCCAAAAATAATTTTTTCCCAAACCATCATCGTAATGACCATCAAGCCACTTACTTACTCCAAACTGTACTAAACATGCGCCAATCAAGATAACACTTCCCTGATCGGGTAAAATTGGCGATTCACTTGGCGTTAAAAAGCCTGTTGGAAAAAGCAAACCAGCAATCCAGACCAAAATAACCAAAACCATAGTATATGCCCAAACCATACTAAGAAGCAACTCTATCATAAGCCCCCAAAGATGCGTCTGTTTATGTAAAAATAGAACTTTAAAGTTTTTAAACATAACCTGCGCACCACCCATAGCCCAACGTAAGCGCTGTTTCCATAGCCCTTTGATAGTCTCTGGCATCAAAATCCATACTAAAGATTTAGGCTCAAAACGGACATCCCAACCGTTTCTCTGCAACTTCCATGTTATGTCTATATCTTCAGTCAGCATATCAGGGCTCCAGTAGCCAACCTCGTGAACAGCTGATTTTCTAAACCCAGTAATTACGCCAGAAACCGTAAATAGACGCCCAAAACTACGCTGTGCACGTTTTATCATACCAACGATGGATGAAAATTCGCCTACTTGTATCTTGCCGAGCAGACTTGTGCGGTTTCTTATCCTTGGGTTGCCTGTTACTGCTGCAACTTGAGGATAGCGTACAAAGTGCTTAGCCATCCAATAAACACAGTAAGGGTCGATGAGAGCATCTCCATCTATACAGACCAAATACTCATATTTTGCAACTAGAGAACCAGCTTGAAGAGCTAACGCTTTGCCTTGATTTTGGGCTAAATTTACAACTTTTAGTCTTGGATTCTCTTTTGCCAAAGCAACCAATATCTCCAAAGTATCATCTTTGCTTCCATCATTTATAGCTATTACTTCAAACTCTGGATATATCACATCTAGCGCGTAAGTAATCGTCTCAATAGCGTTTTCTCCTTCATTGTAACAAGGAATTAGTATAGAGACACCAACCCAGCTCTCATTTTCTCTCAGTTCTGGAATCGTATCATTTACATAACGCTTCTCATTTTTAAAATAAAAAAATATCGCCCCTATCATCCATAAAGTTGACATAAAAAGCGGATAGTAAAATACATAACCAAGCATTGCATGCCAGATATAGTGCCACCAGATAAAAAATGTTGCCATTGGCTACTCCTAGTTGTTTGGTGTATCTAAGCTTGGTGTTATGTTATGTATTCGCAAATCTTTTTTTGCAAAATCTTCTCTTATAACATCAACATCAGGAACATTTTTATACAAGTTATCAGGATAGTAAGCTATATGATGAACGCCTAAACTATAAAGATGCTCTATAGTTTGACTAAGCTCATCTGCTGGAATTGCTTCACTATCTTTTCTCCAGTTAACACTCTGAAGCTCCATAACTGTACGCTCTAGCCCACACTCATCCTCTTTTATATGTTCTACTATTTTGTCATAAAACTCTGTATGATTCTCAGCCTGTTCCATGTACGGCATAGCCATAATCGCTGTGTAGTCATACTTTTTTATGGACTCTTTAAGTGACTGAGCATACCACTCCTGCGCATTTTCATGTAGAGCTACTTGTGCATATAAGTTACGCGCAGTTTTAATCCCAGGTTGCTCATCTCTTAGTATTTGAGCGAGTTCCATCGCAAAATCATCCAAATATTCAGTTTTTAGTTTAGTCCACTTTGCAAACTGCTCTTGATTTGCTCTAATCTCATTAACACTTTGAGCTAATCCCCATTTTTTGTACTGCGCTCTTGCTGCTTTGCTATCATCTTCATAGTCAGAGAGAGTTACATCATCGTGAAAAAGTATGCCATCTATAAAGGTTGATTTTGCCAAATCTTCATAAATCTCTTTTATAACTTTTTGTGCTCTTGTAGAAAATGGTGACAACCTTGGATAGCCCATATTTAGGTGTGTTGGATCTACTTGAAGAGTAACTACTGTATCTTTTGCGGCAGGATTTTTGGCTGGGAGTTCCCACGCTATCATAGGCATCCAAGCATAGATTCTACTTACGTGAGTACGAGTTCTTATCTGCCAAGAGACTCTGTTAAAGAAATCTGCGCGCATCGGTATATTTCTGTTTGGAAAATATACATAATCAGCAGCACCATTAGCATCAGGATCAGCAAATGCTTGAAGATAGACTGTATTTATGCCTAAGTTATTTATACGATCTAGCAAGTCACCTAAATTTTTCTCTTGCTGTTGTGGGTCTGGATCATAGATATAGTCCAAATCTATATGCGCTGCTTTTGTAGCTCTTGCATCATCTGTAAAATTTGCATCTCGTATCGCCATTGCCAACTTTAAATCAGGAAGTGTCATTTTTCCCTCGACTAGTATACGTCTCAAAGCACTCAACGGTGTATTTTTTGTATTGCTTCCATCATCAAGAGTCAGTCCGATAAACATCCCTAACTTTTGGGCCATTTTACTAGCCTTTTTATTGTAGTAACCATACGGCCAGACGATTATACGAGGTCTTTGTTCTGTATATTTCTTTAAAAATGTAGCACTTTGCAGCATATCATCATGTATGCGTTTTGTATAGCTTGTCTCATTTTCATACATCTGCTTATCTTCTAGCCACTCTCTTGCTTTTACTGCTGGAAGTTTGTTGCCTTGCGGATTTCCAAGAACTCCTTTGTGCAGAGCGTATGTATGACTTGCAATCTCTACTAAACCGCTAGATATCATCTCTTTTATCTCTTCTTGACTTAGAAATTTACTTCTATCTATCATATGTCCATCAAAATCAACTCTATCTTTTGATTTTTGCCAACTGCCAACAACTGCTATAACGGTAGGAATTTTGTATTTTTTTATAATTGGAAAGGCATTGATATAGACAGATTGGTATCCATCATCAAATGTAAGCAAAACTGATTTATCAGGGAGCGGCTTTGATTTTTTTCTATAAGATAATATATCATCTACACTAACAAAGTGATACCCACTATCCATCAGAAAACGCACTTGCTCCTCAAAATTCTCTGGAGTAACTGTATAAGTTGAGTTTAGTGTTTCGCCTTTTTGGGCTATTTCGTGATAACTAAGTATCGTAAACTCATTTACATTTTTATCTCTGCTACAAAGAGTTGGAAGCTCATTTGCCACAACAAAATTCTCTGCAACTAACATTAACACAAAGATTAATTTTAACATTGGTTTTAACATACGGTATCTATCTCCAGCGCTGTTTATACAGCTATTTTTAAGTTCGATATTGTATCCCAATTTCAGATATGGGCATATCTAAAGTGGAGTAATAAAAACTCCATCTTCTAAAAACGAGTTGATATTTTCAACACTAATAGCAACTATTCGCTCTAATGCTTCTTGCGTATTGTAAGCGTTATGTGGAGATAAAATTACGTTTGATGAGCGCAGAGTTGAAAATACTAACATTGCTTTTTGAAGCTCAAGTGCTGAGAGCGTGTCATTTTTAAGGTACTTCTCCTCTATCCAAATATCTTCTGACTCAAAAGTATCAAGACCAACACCGCCTTGGAGATTTTTTAGAGTTAGCTGCTCAACGATAGCTTCTATCTCTACGACATTGCCACGAGCCGTATTTATGAGCATTGCAGAGCTTTTTAAGAGAGAAATATTGCTCTTGTTTATAAGATGAAATGTTGATGGATTTGCTGGAACATGAAGTGTCACGATGTCGCTTTTTGATAAAAGTGTCTCAAGTGAAACATACTTAACGTGAGGCAGTTTTACTATATCTGCATCTTCGTGGTGCGCATGACACAAAACTTCCATGCCAAAACCTCTTGCAATGGAGACTACATGCGAACCTATCTTACCAGTGCCAATTACGCCTATCGTTTTGCCAAAAAGGTCAAACCCTTTTAATCCATCACGATTAAACTCCCCTCTACTGAGCCTCTCTATCATAGGTTTTACTCTACGAGCAAGAGCTAAGATAAGAGTAAATGTATATTCAGCAACGGTGTTTTGTCCATAACTTGGAACATTTGCAACCTCTATGTTACGCCCCCTGCACGCCTCTATATCTATATGGTCACTTCCAGTTGAGCGAGTGATGATAGCTTTGAGTAGCGGGAGCTGAAGCAGAACTTTCTCATCTACGCATGAGTGTATAAACGTACAAAGCAGTGTTGCATCAGAAAATAGTTCTGCATTTTTTGCATTTATACTCTGCTCAAAAAAACGGATTTGATTATGATACTTTTCATCAATCAAACTTAAAATACTCTCTTGCTCTTTTTGAGACACCTCAGCAAAAACTATCATAACTTACCCCTTAAAATTTAGATTTTTTTCTATAAACCACACGAGATGCTTATATCCCCATCCCATTTAGTTGGTTTGCTACATACTTTGCGTGGTTGTCCGTCATGCCTACTATGTAGTCAACTACTCTTTGGTACATATTGTACAAGCTTTGCTCTTTTTTTGGTCTATCTTCTCCCATAAGCTCTAGTGCTCTTTTGTATCTAAAAGAGAGTTTACTCTCATCCTCTTTTTTATAAAAATCATAAGTTGCATGTATAAGATTATCAAGTAGCGTCTCTATGATGTTGTAAGCTCCAAGCTCTAACTCTATCTTTCTTTTTTCATTAAATATCTTTGCACTTGCTAGTTTTTTAGCCGCTTTTATCGCTCTTTTATACTCTATGTTTGTAAAACAATCTATCAAATCTTTTGGCTGTTCATCGCTCATGATTGCATCAAAGTTATTCTCAAACACTTCCATCGTATGAACAGCTAGATTGTGGATAGAGATAGCAACTAGTCTTGATACTTTTTTTATATCTGAATACTCATCATCTGCGTAAACAGCCGCCACCTCTTCTTCACCACATATAAGTGTAAATATCTCTTTAGTATCTTTTAGTGTTATGATTTTAAGCTCAACTGCATCTTGCAAATCAAGTAACCCATAGCAAATATCATCAGAGGCTTCCATAAGATATGAGAGAGGATGTCGTTTGTAAGAGCCGTCAAGCTTTACAAGCCCTAACTCTAAAAACAGAAGCTTAAAAAAGTCCGCTTCACTTTGAAAAAAGTTAAATTTTGATTTGCCAAGATGCTCACACCTAGCTGATGAGTGAGGATACTTTACCAAAGCCCCAAGCGTTGCAAAAGTGAGTCTCATTCCTCCACTAAAGAGGTTGTTTTCTATCTGGCTTACAACTCTAAAGCTCTGTGCATTTCCATCTATATGTACGAAATCCTCAAGTTCATCAGAGGAAAGTTCTTTTAAAAAAGGCTCATCTCTATTTTTCTGGAACCACTCTTTTATAACCTCTTCCCCAGCGTGTCCAAAAGGAGGATTGCCTATGTCATGCGCTAAACATGCAGTTTGAATTATATACGCAACGTCATAAGGATTTATCTCTATCTCTGGATACCTGTTTTTTAAAAACTCCCCTGCTCTAAGCCCAAGACTACGCCCTACACTTGCCACTTCTAAGCTGTGCGTGAGTCTATTATGAACATGGTCATTTTTTGAGAGCGGATGGACTTGTGTCTTTTTTGAGAGTCTTCTAAAAGAGTTTGAAAATATAACTCTGTCGTAATCTTTATGAAAACTACTTCGATAATACTTCTCCTCCTCCCCTTTAAACTCGCCATTTGTGTAGTATCTTTTATTTGAGAGTAGCTTTTTAAACATTTTTATTTCCAGATGTAAAAATTTTATATTGTTATATCACAAATTCTGCAATATCGTACATTAACAAAACCAAAATCTCAACTTTTTTTTGATAGACTGCTATCTTAACAAAACAAAACAAAAGGATTACCCGATGCCAACATCTCTTATCATCATCATAGTTATAGCTCTTGTACTTATTTTAATGTACAACTCGCTTGTTGCTAAGAAAAACCAAGTTGAAAACATCTTTGCAAGTGTAGATACAAACCTCAAAAAGCGCTACGACCTCATCCCAAATCTTGTTGCGTCTGTTAGTAAATATATGGAGCATGAAAAATCACTTTTAACTGAAGTTACAAGACTTCGCGCAGAGGCTACAAAGCCAGATATCAGTGATGCACACAAGATAGCACTAGATGCAAAGATAACCTCAGCTCTTGGCTCTATCATGGTTGCAGTTGAGGCGTATCCAGAGCTAAAAGCAAATGAAAACGTAATGCACCTTCAACATACTCTTCATGAGCTAGAAGAGCAAATCTCAGCATCAAGACGCTCTTACAATCAGGCTGTTACAGACTACAACAACGCTATTGAGATGGTGCCTACAAACTTTATGGCTTCACTTATGAGTTATAGAAGAAAGCAAGTCTTTGAGATAGCAGAGGGTGAGCGCCAAAACGTAAATGTTAAAGAGCTTTTTAACTAGGTTACGCGTTGAAAAAGATAAGTGAGCTTACTGATTTTTACTATAAATCTCTTTTTCCTACACTAGAAAAACTAGAAAAAGATAGAAAAAACCTTAGCCATAGAATAGTTATGGCTGGGATAATTTTAACTTTTATAGCTCTTATTGTCGCCTATATTTTAGGCTCTTTCTTTGAGTTTATAGTTGTTGGATACATAGTTCTTGGTGGCATTATTTATAGATTTTTAGTTCATGACTATACACATGAGTTTAAACATAGCGTTATAAAGCCACTTATCCATGCGATAGACAACTCTCTTGATTATTCACCATCTTTACATGTATCAGAGCATCTCTTTGAGCACTCAAATCTGTTTTCAAAGCCCGATAGAGTAAGAGGAAACGACTACGTTAAAGGCATGATAGATGGCATACGTATAGAGTTCTCAGATATGCATGCTGAGAAAAAAACTCAAAACTCAAAAGGCAAAGACAACTGGGTTACACTCTTTAGAGGGCTTTATATAGTTGCAGAGTTTAACAAAAACTTCTCATCTCAAACAGTTGTTTTACCAGATAGTGCACAGAGTACCTTTGGAAATCTCATAGGGCACTGGCTTCAGTCAAACAATGGTGCTAGAGATGAGTTAGTCAAGATGGACAACCCAAAATTTGAAGAGGAGTTTGTTGTCTACTCAGGCGACCAGATAGAAGCTAGGTACATTCTATCTCACTCTCTCATGGAAAAACTGCTCTCCTTTAGAAACAAATCAGCTCACCCAATACATGTCTCATTTAAAGCAAACCATATCTATATGGCGATTAGCTACAACAAAGACCTCTTTGAACCATCTATCTTTCGCTCACTCCTAGAGTACAAAGTTGCTATGGAGTACGTAAAGACACTTCACCTTGCAGTCGGGATAGTTGAAGAGTTAAAGCTAAACCAAAAACTATGGAGCAAAAGATGAGCGAAAAAGAGATAGCTCTTCAAAGTATAAAAGATTTTTTAACACCAAAAATGCTCAAATACTCCATACTCCCTTTTATAGTAAGCTTGGTAGTTTTATACATAGTTTTTTTTGTACTAGCTGGAGTTGGAGTTGAGCAGTTAGGCACACTTAGCGTTGAGAGTTCTCAAACGACCATAGAGGGCGGAGTAGCTCATACTGAGGGTTTTAGCGCTTCTTTTGTTGGCTCATCTATTGGAAAGTTTTTGATGCACTATGCCATTACTTCATGGCTTGTTACATTTTTTATCTATACGGTTGGCACTTTTTTGGCTATCTACTTCTCTATCTTTTTGGCTGTCATCATTATAGGTTTTTTAACTCCTTTTGTACTAAAGGAGCTTCAAAGTAGGTCATACAGCGACGTCTCTATGATAGGACATTCAAACCTTCCCTACGCTCTATTTTTGGCACTAAAGTCAGTTCTCATTATGATTTTACTCTTTATTTTACTTATACCGTTTTACTTTATTCCGTTTCTAAACATCATCGCTCTAAATCTGCCAATGTACTACTTTTTTCATAAAATGCTTACATTTGACATCGCTTCAAGCATCTGCACAAAAGAGGAAGCTAGGGAGATAGCATACTTTAGGGCTAACAACCTAAGAACAAAAACAGCCCTGCTCTACCTTGTATCGCTTGTGCCCTTTGCGATATTTTTTACAGCGATATTTTTTGTCATCTATCTAGGGCACACATACTTTTTAGCAACAAGAGAGCTTAGAGAGAGGGCTTAGAGAAGGAGCGTAATTACTTTTTTATCTCCATATCACTAAGCATCTCTTTTACTAGAGGCTCAAAAAGCGCTCTGCTCTTTTCGCCCTTATAATCTTTATAAACGTTATAGAGCTTTTTATCTTTGTAGTAAAGCTCTATCGAAACCAACCCATCAAAACTATAATCAGATGAAGTTTTTGAGAGCGGATTTGTACACGCTTTTTTATAATCTCTATGTTCAACTCTTAATCTATAATCAGAACTCCCCACCAAAAAACCTTGACTTGTCATTATCTCGCTAACACTCTCTTTAGAAAACGCATCACTAGCAACTATCTCTACGCTCTCTATCTTGGCTCCAACTCTGCTTTTATCATAAATATTTGTATACATAGTTCCATCACAACCTATAAAAAGGAGTAATAATATAAATAAAAAAATATTTTTCATACTTATCTTTCTTATAAATTTTTATTATTTTAACAAAAAAATAGCTACTTACTAGAAAATTTATCACAAAATAGCTACAATCTCTGCAAAAAAAGGGAAATAACTATGAAAAAACCTTATCTAGAATCAATGCCAGATGAAAACGGCTTTTTTGGAAAATTTGGAGGTGCATTTATCCCACCTCAACTTGAGACACCTTTTGCTGAAATAAACAGAGCTTATGACAAGCTCTCAAAATCGTTTGAGTTTTTAAATGAGCTAAAAAAGATAAGAAAACACTATCAAGGAAGACCTACTCCTATATCGTACTGTAAAAATCTCTCAAACTTTGTCGGTGGAGGTCAGATTTATCTAAAGAGAGAAGATTTAAACCACACTGGTGCACATAAACTAAACCACTGCATGGCTGAAGCTCTTTTAGCTAAATATCTTGGTAAAACAAAGCTAATCGCTGAGACTGGAGCAGGTCAACATGGTGTGGCTCTTGCAACTGCAGCAGCTTACTTTGGGCTTGAATGCGAGATTCATATGGGCGAAGTTGACATCGCTAAAGAGTATCCAAATGTTGTAAGAATGAAGATTTTAGGGGCAAAAGTCGTTCCAGCAACTCATGGACTTAAAACACTTAAAGAAGCAGTTGATAGCGCTTTTGATGCCTATATAAAAGATCCAGACACTCAACTCTTTGCAATTGGTTCTGTTGTTGGTCCTCACCCTTTCCCAAAAATGGTAAGAGATTTTCAAAGTGTAGTGGGCTTTGAAGCAAAAGAGCAATTTTTAGAGATGACTGGCAAACTTCCTGACATGATAACGGCATGTGTTGGCGGAGGAAGCAATGCTATGGGAATTTTTAGTGCTTTTATAGAAGATAGTGTAAAACTATATGCCGTAGAACCAGCAGGAAAGGGTAATAAAATCGGTGAGCACAGTGCAAGCTTAACTTATGGAAAAGAGGGAATTATGCATGGTTTTAACTCTATCATGCTTCAAGACAAAGATGGAAATCCAGCTCCAGTGCACTCAATAGGAAGTGGTATAGACTACCCTTCAGTTGGACCTGAGCACGCTTATCTAAATAGCATTGGAAGAACAAATATAGGGTTATGCAGTGATGAAGAAGCGGTAGATGCTTTTTTCAAACTCTCTCAACATGAGGGAATCATTCCAGCTTTGGAATCCGCTCATGCAGTGGCCTTTGCCATTAAGTACGCAAAAGAGAATCCAAGGGAGTCTATTTTGGTAAACTTAAGCGGAAGAGGAGACAAAGATATAGACTTTATAGTTGAGAATTATCCTATTCCTACAAAGTGGGCATAAGCCCTTAAAACTTTGAGATGTGGATAGATAGAGCTTCTATCTCTGCATCGCCTAGTTTAGATACTTGAGCACCCATTAAGCCTTTCATAGCTCCGCCGTAAGTTCCAGTTTTATAACCATGAAGAGCGTCCGCTATTTTCTTAGCATCCCAGCCTTTGATGATTTGTGACTTGTTAAGTGCAGATTTTGAGCCATCAACGCCATGACATCCTGCACAAACTTTGTATATGCCAATCACATCAACCGTAACAGCGGGAGTTTCTACAACTACAAGGGCTTCTTGAGCAGCAGCTTTAACATCTTCAACGATAGCTTTTGTCTCTTCAACAACAGCGCTAGTTACCTCTTCTTTTGTTTCAGCAACAGCAGCTTTTGCCTCTTCTTTAACTTCAGCAACTACGGCTTTTACTTCCTCTTTAACTTCTTGCTTAGTTTGTGTTTCACTACTTGCGCTCTTAGCGGCATCATCACTACATCCAACCATAAACAGTGTTACAACTGCAAATAAAATCACTTTAATCATCTTATACTCCTTTGTATAGTTTTGAAATTATACTCCAAAACCTACTCCTCTTTATCCTCTTCTTTTAAAACCATAGCGCGGTAAGCTTCATCTTTTTCAACAAGTGAAGCCTCATATAAAAACTGCGACGCTACAAAGTTTAATTTTTTAATCTTGTCATATTTTGCGTAGCTAAGATAGAGTATATCTTTTGCTCTGGTTACGGCTACATAAAAAAGACGTCTCTCTTCATCTAAAGAGCCACCACGATGCATAAGTTTTCGGTTAGGAAAGCGTCCATCCATAAGGTCAACTATATAGACCTCTTTGTACTCCAAGCCCTTTGAGGCGTGAACACTAAGCAGGTTTACCCCCTCGCCTTGTGTTAGGTCTGAAGAGCCAAGTATCATGGCATTTAAAAATCTCTCGTGCTCAGAGTATGGCTTTGAGAGCTCCTCTAAAAGAACCATTTTTCTAGCGATTCTTGAGAGTGATTCAGCCTTTTGTTTTTCATCAATAGTGCCATCTTTAAGAAGTGCTCTTTTACTTGAGAGCTGTTCTGATATGTATTTGTATATCTCTGATTGTGCGATTTTTTGCACAATTGTACGAGGCTCTTTAACACCTTTTAAATCTCTGTAAAGAAGATAAAAATCATGCAAAAAAGTAGCATTTTCTTTAGTTAGTTTTGGGTGTTTTAGGATTGGGCTTTTCATAAACTTATCTTCAAATCCACACTTGGCAAACTTACCAACACTTCCAAGCTCTAAAAAATCATCAAAAAGCCCTAGCTGTTGGTTTAGCTTTCTCTTCTCAAAAGGGTTGCTCATAGACTCATCAGGAGCATAAAGTCCATAAAAAATTCTTCCATGTCCAAGCATCTTTAGAGCGATATAGAGCTCTTTTGCCATAGCCGAGCCAACACCTCTAGCAAACTCAAAAAGGTGGATAAACGCCATCATATCCGACTCATTCACAAGAAGTGTGTAAAAGTCCAAAACTGCTTTTACCTCACGCGAATCAAAAAAGCTAGTTCCGCCTTTTCGCTTACATGCAATACCTAACTCACGAAGCCCTACTTCTATCCCATCGGCTGAGGAGTTATTTCTAAAGATAACTGCTATCTCTTCTCTTGGTGTTTGGGTATTACTTATCTTAAAGGCTATATCGTGGTACTGATCAAAAAGCTCGTCATACGCAAGAAGCCTTGGTGCATGGCTGTCATGCAGACGAGTTACTTCAAGTTTCTTTGGATAAATTCGCTCATTATGCTCTATAACTTTTGAAGCAAGAGATAAAATAGGCACTGTTGAGCGATAGTTTTTTGTAAGCGTATGCACTTTAGCAGATGGAAACTTTGTAGAAAATGTACCGATGATAGATATATCCGCCCCATTAAATGCGTAAATACTCTGATCATAATCCCCAACACAAAAGAGTGATGGCGGATTCATAGCGTCTATGAGAGTGCCTTGAAGCGCGTTTGTATCTTGGTACTCATCAACAAGAACTTCTTTATAACCTAGCTCTTTTGTTTTACAAATATCTCTAAAATTTAGAAGCAAATCATTAAAGTTTACAAAACCATACTCTTTTTTTAGCGCTTCAAACTCATCTACTATATCTGCGTAAATCATAGCAAAGAGCTCATGTTCAGGGTATTTTGACTTTATCCAATCTTCAAAATGAGCATTTAGCTCCGTATTTTGATAAAAAGAGTAAACATCATAAAGATAGTTTCCGCCATAAGGCGTTATCTCAGCTCCAATATGCCCAAATGAGCGCTTTTCAAACACACTTCTAAAGAGGGTTTTTAACTCACGCTGTTGTTTAAGCACAACCTTTTTATCATGCTTTTTAAGCCATCTGTAACTAACCGCATGAAAAGTTCCAGCATCGATTTTAGAAGCCACATCTTTACCAAAAAAATCAGCCACACGAGAGACCATCTCCGCAGCTGCTTTGTTTGTAAATGTGAGAAGTAGTATTTGTGAAGGCTCAACACCTTGGCCTAAAAGATGAGCAATTCGTCCAACAATAGTAGAAGTTTTACCTGTCCCAGCAGAAGCAATGATAAGATTTTGAAGCTCTTTAGAAGTAGCTGCCGCATACTGCTCTTCATTTAAACGAGAAAGTGGCAAAACGGCTCCTGTAAAGATTTTAAGAGTGAGATTGTACTAAGATAAGCTTGATTTAGATTTATTGCTAAAATGCTCTAAGAAGAGCATTTTAATTAGATTTGAATGAATGTTGAAGGTTTAACGCCACATACTGGGCAGTTTTCAGTAGGCATTCCAAGTTCTATATAGCCACATACTGGACAGAGATAAATACCTATCTCCTCTATATCTTTACCCTCTTTTACAGCACTTAATGCTTTTTTGTAAAGCTCAGCATGAACTTTTTCAGCTTCAAGCGCATAACCAAACATCTTTTTTGCTTTATGTCCTTCAGCTACTGCTTGTTCATACATCGGCGGGTACATATCTTCAAACTCATAAGTCTCCCCACCGATTGCCGCTTCAAGGTTTTCTAGTGTTGAGCCTATTTTATCCATAGCTTTTAGATGCCCCTCAGCGTGGATTTTCTCCGCTTCTGCTGTTGTTTTAAAAAGTTTTGCTATATTTGTAAACCCATCTTTTTGTGCTTGTTTTGCAAACGCACTATATTTTTGGTATGCTCCGCTCTCTCCGCTAAATGCTACTTCTAAATTCTCTTTTGTATTTGGCATGTTCTACTCCATATGATGTTATTTTGTTGATTACATATCATTATAACGCTATTGGACTTAATAAAAAAAAGAATAACAGGTATTTGAGCAAACCATAACAGATAAAAAGAGTCATATATATGCTCTCCATGCCCTCACTTATAAGTAAAGCATCACCTCTTTTTAGATATAATCGCGAACTTTTAAACTACAAAAATCAAGGTAATAAATATGTCAAACAGCTACGAACCACAACTTACTGAAGATAAGTTTTACAAAATTTGGGAAGAGAGAGGCTACTTTGAAGTAGACGCAAACAGCGCTATCGTAGAAGAAGGGAAAACTTTTTCTATCATGATGCCTCCTCCAAATGTAACTGGTCGTCTTCATATAGGTCATGCTCTTACATTTACACTTCAAGATATTATCACTCGCTATAAACGTATGGACGGATATAAAACTCTTTGGCAACCAGGAACTGACCATGCTGGAATCGCAACTCAAAATGTAGTTGAGAAGCAACTACTTGCTGAGGGCACTACAAAAGAGGAGATTGGCAGAGAAGCGTTTTTAAAGAGAGCTTGGGAATGGAAAGCAGAATCTGCTGGTATTATGACAAGCCAACTACGTAAAATGGGAGTTAGCCCTGCATGGAAGCGTGAGCGTTTTACTATGGATGAGGGGCTTCAAAAGAGCGTAAAAGAGGCTTTTGTTCATCTATACAATCAAGGCTTAATTGTTCGTGGAAACTACATGGTAAACTGGTGTACACATGATGGCGCACTTAGTGACATTGAAGTTGAACATGAAGACCATGATGGAAAATTCTACCATATCAAGTACCCTTTTGCTGATGGAAGCGGGTTTGTTGAAGTTGCAACGACAAGACCTGAGACATATTTTGGAGATACAGCGGTTATGGTTCATCCCGATGATGAGCGTTATAAACATCTCGTAGGTAAAAAAATCAAACTTCCGCTTCTTGATAGAGAAGTCTCTATCATCGCCGATGAACATGTAGCTATGGATTTTGGAACTGGAGTTGTAAAAGTTACACCTGCACATGACCAAAACGACTATGAAGTTGGTAAACGTCA
The DNA here is from genome assembly GCF_059705345.1 of Sulfurimonas limnophila. Lineage (NCBI taxonomy): Bacteria > Pseudomonadati > Campylobacterota > Epsilonproteobacteria > Campylobacterales > Sulfurimonadaceae > Sulfurimonas > Sulfurimonas limnophila. The sequence goes on along the minus strand of NZ_AP046127.1, from coordinate 693,146 downwards.
TGACTTAGAGTTCATTACTGTATTTGATGAAAAGGGTATCTTAAATGAGTACGCTGGAGAATTCAAAGGCTTAGAGCGTTTAGAAGCTCGTGACATCATCATGAAAAGGCTTGATGAAGAGGGTTTTGTAGTTAAGATAGAAGAGCACAAACATCAAGTAGGACACTGTTACAGATGTAAAAACATTGTTGAGCCTTATATCTCAAAACAGTGGTTTGTAAGAAGTGAAGTTGCTCGTAAATCTATCGAGAAAACAAACAACGGAGAAGCTAAATTTTTCCCTCCACACTGGATAAACTCATACAACTCATGGATGGGCGATTTAAGAGACTGGTGTATTTCACGTCAGCTTTGGTGGGGACATCAAATACCTGTATTTTACTGTGGGGATTGTGAACATGAGTGGGCTTCACTAAAAGATGAAGAGCATACATGTCCAAAATGTGCTTCAAAAAACATCTCTCAAGACCCTGATGTTCTTGATACTTGGTTTAGCTCTGCTCTTTGGCCGTTTTCAACTCTTGGCTGGGGAAATGGTGATGTTGATATGGACAAACTCTTTAGTTCACAGGATATGAAAGAGTTCTATCCAAACTCACTTCTCATTACAGGTTTTGACATCCTCTTTTTCTGGGTAGCTAGAATGATGATGATGGGCGAGAGTTTTGTAGGTGAACTTCCATTTAACCATATCTACCTTCATGCGCTTGTTCGTGATGAACATGGACAAAAGATGTCTAAATCAAAAGGTAACGTAATCGACCCACTTGACATGGTTGAAAAATACAGCGCTGATATACTCCGTTTTACTCTTGCAATAAGTGCAGCGCAAGGGCGTGATATCCGCATGAGTAATGAAAAGCTTGAACTTAACCGCAACTTTACAAACAAGCTCTACAATGCCGCAAAATTCCTGCAGATGAACGTAGATACATTCCCTGATTTAAAAGGGTTTTGTGTTGAGTCTGCACTTGGTCGTTACATGTTATCCCGCCTAAACGTAGCCACTGCTGAAGTTCGCTCATGCATGGATGAGTATAGATTTAACGACGCTGCAACTGTACTTTATCGCTTCTTATGGAATGAGTTTTGTGACTGGGGAATCGAGCTTAGCAAGGCAGATAAAGGCGCTATTGTAGAGCTTGGAGCTATCTTTAAAGAGGCTATGAAACTTCTTCATCCGTTTATGCCATTTATCACAGAGTATCTCTACCACGAACTTAGCGGAACTACTCTTGAGACTTCTGAGTCAATAATGATTAAAAAATACCCTTACAAAACAAAAGTTCGTAAAAAAGATGAAGCAAGATTTGAGATAATCATGGATGCTATTATCTCTATCAGACGTGCTAAAGTTTTAGTTGATTTGGCAAACCAAAAGATAGAAAAAGCTTATGTAAAGATAGACAACATAAGCGAAGAAGAAAAAGAGATGATGAGACCTTTTATAGCTAGACTTGCTAAGGTTGATGTAGTTGAATTTACAAATGAAAAAATCCCAGACTCAGTTAGTGATATTAGCCAAATGTGTGAGACTTTTATACCGACTCAAAGTATTGATTTAACTCCGATTATCTCAAAGCTTACAAAGCAAGATGAAAAGCTACAAAAAGAGATAGACAAACTCTCTTCAATGTTAAACAATGAGCGTTTCGTTGCTAACGCTCCTGATGATGTTTTAGTAAAAAACAGAGAGCTTTTGGCGGATGCATCAGATAAGCAGAGCAAAGTTAAAGAGCAGTTGACATCTCTACAAAGCTAAGAATAAATGAACAATGTTTTTGAACCTAAGTTTTTTAGTTTACTAAAAAATGGAATAAATAAAGAGCAGTTAAGCAGTGATATTTTTGCTGGTATTGTTGTAGGCATTGTTGCTCTTCCTCTCTCAATTGCATTTGCAGTTGCTTCTGGAGTATCTCCAGAAAAAGGGCTTATTACCGCCATAGTCGCTGGTTTTATCATCTCTATCCTTGGTGGAAGCAGAGTTCAAATTGGGGGTCCAACTGGAGCTTTTATAGTTATACTCTACGCTATTGTTGAGGAGTACGGTATAGATGGGCTTATGATTTCAACTATAATGGCTGGAGTTTTTTTAGTCATATTTGGCTTTTTGCGCCTTGGAAATCTCTTAAAATATTTTCCTCACCCCCTAATTGTGGGCTTTACAAGCGGTATAGCTGTTGTAATATTTTCAACGCAAATCAAAGATGCACTCGGCCTAAACATAGAAAAACTACCATCAGAATTTTTCAACAAATGGCTAACTTACTTCTCAAACATAAACGATACAAACTTGTACGCTCTCTCTATTACTGTTGCTACGATTCTCATAACGATATACTCAAAAAAAGTGACAACAAAAATTCCTGGCTCTTTTATAGCTATTATTGGCATTACTCTATTTGTTCAGATTGCCTCTATACCAGTCACTACAATTGAGACATTCTTTGGAGAGATTCCAAACTCATTTGCACTTCAAATTCCAACTCTTGAGCTAAGCAACTTATATATCTACATAGCTCCTGCCCTAACCATTGCACTTCTAGGAGGAGTAGAGTCACTTCTCTCAGCTGTTGTAGCTGATGGTATGATAGGCTCAAATCACCGCTCAAATACAGAGCTAATCGCTCAAGGAGTTGCAAATATAGTTACTCCATTTTTTGGAGGCATCGCTGCGACTGGTGCAATAGCAAGGACAGCTACAAATGTAAAAAATGGCGGACGAACCCCAATAGCTGGAATCGTTCACTCAATAACACTACTCTTAATTATGCTAATCTTTGCAAGTTACGCAAAGCTAATCCCTATGTCCGCACTCGCTGGAATCCTTATAGTAGTTTCATACAACATGAGCGAATGGCGCTCTTTTGTCTCTATACTTAGAGGCTCTGGTTTTGACATTATCGTACTTCTTAGCACTTTTTTACTAACTGTTTTTGTTGATTTGACTGTTGCTATCCAGATAGGTGTTGTTCTATCTTCACTTCTATTTATGAAAAGAATGGCAGATATTGGGATAAAAACTCCATGCAACGTTGATAGCGATGTGCTAGAGGATTACTCTGGAGTTCCTGATGGAATCTCTATCTATGAGATTAGCGGCCCGCTATTTTTTGCTTCTGCAAAGCAGTACTCAGGAGTTATTCAAAATATAGGACTAAGTAGTAAAATCATCATTATACGTATGAGACATGTCCCTTTTGTGGACTCAACAGCACTTCATAATTTTCAAGAGATGATAAAAACACTACAAAAATCAGACGTAAAGATACTACTCTCAGGAGTTCAAAAATCAGTACTCAAAGACCTTAGTAAAGATGGAATAACCTCTCTAATAGGGGAAGATAACATCCAAGACTCCTTCACAAAAGCCCTAAAACAGGCTAAGGAGCTTATAGTAACTCTTCCTTAGGCTCTCCAAAGTAATATCCTTGTGAATACTCTATTCCAAGCTCTTTTACTTTAGCTTGGACATCTTTGCTATGAACAAACTCTGCTACAACTTTGATATTGCTTTTTTTGCACAAAAGAACAATTGCTTCTACTATAGTTAAACTTTTTTTATCGCTTAGTATGTTTTTTATAAAAGAGCCATCTATTTTTAGATAATCTGGAGAAAATTCTAATAGTCTTGAGAAGTTTGAACTTCTGCTTCCAAAATCATCGATTGAAATCTTAAAACCGTGGTATCTAAGGGAGTTTAGCTGTGTTAAAATCTCTTTAGTATCAAGGGTGTCAATATCTTCTAAAATCTCTAAAGAGACTCTTGATGGACAAATATTATGCTTTTTTGCACTTCTTAGAAGATACTCTTCTAAAAAATTAAGATATAAATCTGTGCTTGTTATATTTATAGAAAATCCAAAACTAGTATCACTAAACTTTTTAAAACTCTGTTCAATCACTGTTTTTGTAACTAAAGAGAGAGTACCTGTTAGTTTTGAGGCTTCCATAAATCTTATCGGTGGAGTCAATACTCCATTTTCAACTATCCTAATCAAACACTCATATTTTTCTATTTTATTTGTTTCGTTATTTACAATTGGCTGATAATAAGTAATCAGCCTCTCGTCTTCAAAAGCCTCTTTTATCTTATGCACCCAGTAGATATTTTCTTGCTGCTTTTTAATAAAAATAGAAGTTGGGTCATATATTTTAAAAGAGCCTCGTTTATGCTCTCGTAGCTCTTTGATAGCTGTTCTTGCATCATTTAGTATCTCTGCACCACGGCCGATAGATATGCCTATACTTACTGATACCTTTACGATTATATCATCTGAAATATCTATCTCGCTCTGATCGAAAAAAGAGATGATAGAACTTGCAATATCTGAGAGTTTTTGAGAACTCATTATATCAACACAAACAACAGCAAATTCATCTGAGTTTACTCTAAATATTTTCGCCTTATATGGTTTTGCCATATTTAGAAGACGTGTTATCTCTATTAGAGCCAAGTCTCCTATTGCAAAACCATAAGCGTTGTTAATATTGTTAAAATTGTCTATATCTATTAAAAAGAGATTTGCATTTTTTACGCTTTGTAAATACTCTATTAAAGCAAATCTATTTGCAACATTTGTCAGTGAATCATTTTCTTTATTCATACGCTAATTTTCTTTAATAATAATATAATTTTCAGGCTTTATCTCTCTATATTTTGGCATACTCATCCCAATTGTGGCATTTATATATGTTGGGTCTGCTACAACAAAGCGTTTAGATTTTACAGACACGCTGTCTCCTTCAAGTGGGATATAGAGTGCTGTTGCCATATGATCTTTATATTTTACTCCAACTACACTGATACCAAAGAACTCTTTTATCAAATATGAAAATAGTATAGCTCTATCTTCACAGTCTGACTTATCATAGTAGAGAGTTTCCTGAGCAAACATAACTTTCTCTCTTGAAAACTGCTCATGGTCTACCTCATACTTAAAAGCACTCTGAACAAAGTGAAGGACAAAGTTCATAGCCTCACTCGCTTTTTTTCCTTGAATATACTCTTTAAATGCGTCATGTAGCTCATTGTATGTACTTTTTTCAAGAGGTGCATTAAAAAATACCTCATAGTCAGCCTGAGGATAAGTTGCCATAAACTCTATAAGATTTTTATCATAAGAGATTGGCACATCATATTTTTTTCCAAGTAAAGAAAAATTTAGTAGTTTTTTTTCAACTTTTTTTTCAAAATTTGGAAGAGTATGAAGTGATAAATCAAGCTCTTTTGTAGCATTTGGATAATCTTGCTCATAAGAGAAAACAGTTGTGCCGCCTTTTGCATAATTTTTTACTGCATAGAATTTTTTATCATTAAATTTATAGTTTGGAGTAGCATATATTACTTTTTTTGAATAATGCATCAAAAGAATATGTTTGTTTGATAGCCCAACTTTTACAGAGTATCCAAGCTTGTTTAACAAAAACCAGCTCAAAAGATTTGAGCTATCTTCATCACTAAATGCTTTCTGCGATATTTTACTAACAAGCAGATATATCGCCCAATCATTTAGATTCATCTCTTTTGCTGTTTTATCTATATCAGATAAAAGAGCCTCATACTCACTTGATGCTGCTTTTGAGAAAAAGTTTGATATTCCTATTTGATTTTGTGGATAATATGTAGCTTTTTTTAAATCTTGCGATACATCAAAGCCTAGTTGTGTTCCAAAAAAATCAAAAGTAGTATTTTTTGCTTTTTTTGGAGCTACCTCAATCTCTACATATATGGAAGCATTATTATCTATTTTTTTTATTTCATCTTTTGGTTTAATATAAATTTTCGGACCAACAGGAGTTGTTGCTTGTGGCTTTAGTGGAATAATCTCTTGTGGTTTTGGCTCTTCATAAAGAGAAGCAGGTTTTTGCTCTATATAAGCCTTCCACTCCTGCTTTAAGTACGCATTAAAAGCTTTATCTCTCTCATCTTTATATGTTTGAAACGACTCTGTTTGAACTTTTTTAAAATCTTTAAAACTCTCCGCCGCACTAAGTGTTAGGGATGTAAATAGTAAAAAAATACTAAAATGGCCAAACAGACTGAATAATTTTTGTACCCCAACCTCTTTGTGTAGCACCTTCAACATCCCCTTGTGTTTTATAAAGAATTTTTGCTTCACTCATTTGTGAAGAGTTTATTCTATTCCCCTGATCGATATCATAAGGGCGGATAACTCCACCGATTTGAATAATCTGCTTTTGATTATCTACTAAAATCTCTCTCTTTCCAGCGATAAAATAGTTTCCATTTTGTAAAACTTTTACTATCCTAGCAGAAACAGTTGTAGTAAAAGAGGCATCTTTTGTAGCACTCCCTTTTCCAGTGTATGCACTATCAGAAGTGCTTCCAAACCCTAGATTTGCTATGCCATTTAGCTTACTGACTGCTGAATTAACAGCAGAGTTGCTCCCAGTAGAAGTAAAAGCTCCTCCGCCAAGATTTAAAGAGTCACTCTCGCTTAACTGTCTTGAACCAGTGTTTGAGCTCTGTGCATTCTCAGAGATAACAACGGTAACAATATCGTTGACATGCATAGCCTTATGGTCTGAAAAAAGAGGATTCTCCCCTTGCCCAAAAACACTTCCAACAGAAGTAAAGTCTTTGTTATCCTCTTTTGCAGGCATCTCTTCAACATAAGCAGGAGGCTCAAAATCAATATCAGGATCACTTAGTTTTGCGGTGCACCCAGACAAAAAAAGTATAGCATAAATGGGCATCAAAACCAGTAAAATTTTTTTTATCATTACATATCTCTTTATATTTAATCTCTTTATTTAGTTATAATCATAGCAAAAATAGTTCCACACATAAAAGGTAAAAAATGAATCTAAGAGATACCATAAATAACGATATAAAAGAGGCTATGAAAGCTAAGGATGCTAAAAAAAGAGATGCTCTAAGACTTCTAAGCAGTGCATTTAAACAGATAGAAGTTGATGAGAGAAAAGAGCTTAGCGATGATGATGTTATAAAAATAATTCTCTCTCAAGTAAAAAGAAGAGATGATGCAGCTACTCAGTATAAAAATGCAAATCGAGAAGATTTAATGCAGATTGAACTCGATGAAATAGCATACTACAAAGAGTATCTACCAGCTCAACTAAGTGATGAGGAACTTTCATTAGCTATAAAAGATATCATAGCAAAAACAGGCGCTTCAACTATAAAAGATTTGGGAAAAGTGATGGGAACAGCGACCAAAGAGCTATCAAGCAAAGCAGACGGGAAACGAGTAAGCGAGTGCGCTAAAGCACTGCTCTCATAAATTAACTAGAGTTTTTTTACTCTAGTTGCTACCAAATTTTAATTTTTTTAATGCAGCCTCTTCATCATCTTCTCTCATAAGTGATTCACCTACCAAGAAAGCATCAACTCCCGCTTTGCTTAAATCTTCTAGTTGTCCATGCTCATATATTCCGCTCTCTGCTACTATGACTTTACCATTTGGTATCATTGGAATTAACTCATAAGAGAGGTTCATATCCATCTCAAAAGTTTGCAAGTTTCTGTGATTTATCCCGATAATATCGCTTCCTGCATAGATAGCCTTTATCAAATCACTCTTGTCATGAACCTCAACCAACGCTTCCATACCTAAGTGTCTTGTATATCCTAAGAGCTCTTTTAGCTCTGTTTTACTAAGTGCTGCAGCTATTAATAGTATAAAATCAGCACCATGAACCATAGCTTCAAGTATCTGATACTTTGTAACTATAAAGTCCTTTCTCAAAAGAGGTATGCCAACGTATCTTCTTATCTGACCCAAATAGTCTAAGTTTCCTTGAAAAAAATGAGGCTCAGTAAGTATAGATATAGCACTAGCCCCTCCTCTTTCATAACTCTGAGCGATTGCTATTGGATCAAAATTTTCTCTTATGACACCTCTAGAAGGTGAAGCCTTTTTAACTTCAGCTATAACTCTGTATGGGTCTTGCTCTGTTGCTGTTAAATAAGGAAATACATCTCTTGGCGCTCTAGCGTTAAATGCAAGTGAACGACCTAACCAATCAAGAGAAAACTCACTCTCTCTTTTTATAACATCTTCTCTTGTTTTTTTGATTATCTCATCTAAAATCATTTCATCCCTTTTGTGTTTTTGTTGCATTTTTCTATCATCTCTATATGTTTTAAAACCTCTTCGTTATCTCCGCCCTCAAGTTTTTGTACTCTTTTCATAATTTTTAGTGCCTCTTTACAATTTTTTAGTTTATAGTATCCCCACGCTAAAGAGTCAAGATAATATGCGGAATTAGGGTCTATCTTTAGTACCTCTTCGATATACTTCATTCCCTGTTTTATATCTATATCGTGGTCAATTAGCAAATAGCCTAGATAGTTAAGAGACATGGCATCTTTATCTGTTTTTACAACCTCTTTTAGTTTTGATACTACACTATCAAGCATTTTCTTGTTATTTTTATCTTCACTGCTCTCATACTCAAAAATTGCACTTTGAGCCAAAAACATAACATTTTTTGTCTCTTCATAAAGCTCTTTTGCTATAGATGTTGCTTTTTTATAATCTTTTTCTTGGATATATAGTTGCAGTAAAAGCTCTTTATCTATTTTGTTCTCCTGCAAAAATTCTCTCATACTTTTATAGTCTCTTTTATAGCCATAAATCTGTATTATCTTTTTTGCTATTTCCACATTTTCATTTAGCTTATAAACTCTTAAATAAGTTGACAAAAGAGCGTCTAGATCATTTTCATTGCTATAAAATCCTATAAGCTTATTGCATATAAACTCTGAACAACTATATATTCTTGAGTGTGCTTCTAGCTGGGTTATCGCATCTTTTTTTCTATCTAAATCAACATACATGATAGTAGTAATTCTGTCTATTATCTTCTCATGTGGATTTGTAACATATATATTTTCTAAATATGCCACTGCATTTTCATACTCTTGAAGCTTGGTATAAACATCAGCAGCTAAGAGATAATCGTCAATATTTTTTGAAATTTCACCAAGTCTTATAGCCAACTTTTTTGCTTCAAGAGCCCTGTCTAGCTTTATAAGAGCAACTACTTTAATCTTTAATAGTTCATAATCATCTTCAATATTTTTCTCTAAATCAACTCTTTGAACTACTCTCTCGAATTTTTGTGCAACTAAGTCATTTTTTAGTGAACGATAGAGATACTCTTTTTTATTTGTTTCAAGGAAGAGAGTCTCAAACATCTTTGAAGAGCTATTGTAGTCTTGAAGCTCTTCTAAATACAACCCTGTCATTATGTAAACATCTTCATACTCAAAGCTCTTCTCATGTCCTTTTTTAACAGATGGTTCACTTATAGCACTACATCCGCTAAAAAATAGTATTGTAATCAAAAACAGTTTTATACTATATAGCATCTACTACTCCTGGGCACTCAAGTTTTAACTCATCAACTCTTGTTTTAAAATAGTCCCAAAATGGAAATGTTCTGCACTGAGTTGGGCGAACATCATAAATCAAACATCCATTTGTTGCTCTGTCATAAAAAGCACACTCATAACTATCTTCTGTTTTTCTCTCTTTTATCGAGTATTTGTACCCAACTTTAAAGAGATATTTTTTACTAAACTCTTCAACACTAATATCGTAAAATAGAGCTATTGCCTCTATCTCTGAAGCATTTACATATATATATCCGCTCTCTCCTGTGCAACATTTTGCCTGACATGTTTGACATGCTGCGGGATTAAACGTGTAATCGTATCCATCTTTTTTTATCATATCTGACATTTTATACTCTGTGTGCTAGCTTTTTTATATATATCTTGTGCTTTTTTTGAAAACTCATCACCATCAAAACTGATAAATGGGGGCCAAATCTTCATAAGTGACTTCGAGCCGTTTCTTGCGTGTATCATAACAAGTGAAGCTACTCTATCTATCTTTGGATAAATAAACTGCACATCCACTGCTCTCATTTTAACTCTGCTCAACTCTTCACAAATCAGTCCAAACTGCGATGCATCATAACAAAATATAAAGTGCGAATTTGGCTTTAATACTCTTGAGACTTTTTTAAAAAATTTCTCTAATGGTAAGTTGCTATTATATCTTGCATTAAATAACATCTCATTTTCACTTTTTGTCACTCCATCATGGTAAAAAGGCGGATTTGAGATTATGTAGTCATACTTTTGCCCTTCATCAAGCTCTAAAAAGTCACTTTTATGAATTTTGTAAGGTATTTTGTTCACTCTAGCGTTGATTGTTGCATACTCTACAAAAAGCTCTTGCTTTTCAACCGCTTCTAATTCAACTTTTTCATTCTCTTTTGCTACTAATAACCCAACAACACCACAACCTGCTCCAACATCCAAAACTCTTCCCTTTGGTTTAAAAGAGCTAATAAAATCATATAAAAATATTGAGTCACTGTTATAGCAATATCCACTTAAGGGTTGGTAAAGAAGCATATAAAAAAAGTCCTAAAAATTCATTTTTGGATATAATTTTGTAATTATATCTTAAAGGCTTTAAATGATAATTATTCCAGCAAGACTCGCCTCAACAAGGTTTCCTCAAAAAGTATTAGCAGATATTGGTGGTCTGCCGATGGTTGTTAGAACCGCAAAAAGAGTTGCACATTTAGATAGAGTTGTAGTGGCAGCTGATGATGAGCTTATCATCTCTACGTGTAAAGCTTATGGCATAGAAGTCATGATGACTTCAACTACTCACAAAAGTGGGACAGACCGCATTAATGAGTGCGCAAATATTTTAAATCTAGCAGATGATGAGATTGTTATAAATGTTCAAGCTGATGAGCCTTTTATCGAGCCACAAGTTGTAGAAATGCTTATAGAGAGACTAAAAAATCTAAAAAATGATGGCGAAGATTTTATTATGGCTAGTTGCTATAACTCTATAAACAGTGAATCAGCACAAGACCCAAACATGGTAAAAGTAGTTCTTGATGATAAGAGCAACGCTATCTACTTCTCTCGTTCAGCGATACCTTTTAACAGAAGCGGAGAAGCTACATATTTTGGGCATATAGGGATTTATGGTTTTAGTAAAAAGAGTTTAAGTGAATTTTGCAACCTTAGCGATGCGCCAATAGAAGATATAGAAAAACTAGAACAACTTCGTGCAATTTATCATCAAAAAAAGATAAGTATGGTTAAAGTAGCAAGTACAGGTTTTGGGATAGATACAGAAGAAGATTTGAAAAGAGCGGTAGAGATATTTCTATAACACTTTGAGTGAAGCATCTAGCTTCACTCTAGTAAAACTAGATATTATCTCTAATACCTAATTCTGCTACAAGTTTAAGATAAGCATCTTTATCTTTTCTTTTATAGTATTTCATAAGACGACGACGTTGTCCTACTAATTTTAAAAGACCAAGTCTTGATGCATGGTCTTTTTTGAACACTTTTAAGTGTTCAGTTAAATCACTGATTCTTTTTGTTAAAAGAGCGATTTGAACTTCACTTGAACCAGTGTCATTCTCACCACGTCCGAATTTTGTAACAATTTCTTGTTTTTTAGCCGAATCTAAAGCCATGATAGCCTCCAAAAGGTATTTTAATCTAACAGTCACACAAATCAGTGTATAAAGTTGAAGTGAAATAATATCTGATTTCGTCTTTTATTTCAACTTCTTTTGATATAATTTACAAAAATAAAATAAAGTAATAAATATGTTAATAACTCGTGCTAGTGAATATGCGATACTCTCACTAATAGTCCTATCTAAAGCCTCTGCCCCAATGGATAGCGAAACACTATCAACTCAACTCTCAATTCCTAAAAGTTTTCTAGCAAAAATTCTTCAAGCCATGGCAAAGCATGGAATTTTAAAGTCATTTAAAGGCGTAAATGGCGGCTTTGCGCTTCTGCTTGAGCCTAAAGATATAACGATGCTAAATGTAATGTCTTCAGTTGAGGGAAAGGCTCCAGCTGTTTTTGACTGCTCACCTTCTATGTACTCTTGTCCATCAGGAAAAGCTCAGTTATGCTCACTTTGGCCATTTCTAAATAAACTACAAGGGAAAATAGACTCTTTTTTAGCAGACTTAACTTTAGCAGATATTTTAGAGTAGTAGATTGGCAAAAAAATTAACTACTAGAGAGCAAATTGGCACAACACTAAACTTCCTTATAGGGCAAAAAGATTTAAGTGTAGTTGTCTTTGTAATGGCTATCTTAGCCATTATCATAGTTCCGCTTCCTTCTGCGGTACTGGATCTGTTTCTTACTATCTCTATGGCTCTTGCCGTGCTTATTTTACTTATCTCATTGTATGTACCAAAACCGACAGATTTAACAACTTTTCCAACGCTTATTCTTATCTTGACACTCTTTAGACTAGCGCTAAATATCTCAACTACTAGAATGATTCTCAGCCATGGGCATCAAGGTCCCGATGAAGTAAGCTCCATCATCACAAGTTTTGGAAATTTTGTTGTAGGTGGAAACTATGTAATTGGTATCGTTATTTTTTCTATCCTTGTGCTTATAAACTTTATGGTTATAACAAAGGGTTCAACTAGAGTTGCAGAAGTTGCAGCTCGTTTTACACTTGACTCGATGCCTGGTAAACAGATGGCAGTTGATGCGGATCTTAACGCTGGTCTTATTGATGATGCAGAGGCAAAAAGAAGAAGAGCAGAAATCCTTCAAGATGCAAACTTTTATGGAGCGATGGATGGTTCTAGTAAGTTTGTAAAGGGTGACGCTGTTGCTGGTATCATCATCACTCTGATAAATATCATAGGTGGCTTTTTAATAGGTGTTTTTCAACATGACATGAGCGTTAGTGATAGCGCTTCTGTATTTACACTTTTAACTATTGGTGATGGTTTAGTTGGACAAATTCCTGCACTTATCATCTCAACTGCGACTGGTATTATGATCACGCGCTCTTCTGGAGATGGTGACAACTTTGCAGAGGGTGCTATCAATCAGATAATGGGCAATGCAAAAATAATGATGATTGTTGGTGCAATTATGATTCTTTTTGCTCTTGTTCCAGGTCTTCCAACCGCTTCCATGGGGCTAGTTGGTATACTATTTGCACTTCTTGGATGGTCACTCTACAAGTATGAAAGAGGTGAACTTACTATCCTAAATGTAGCTACTATTTCATCCGCAAAAGAGAAAGAGATACAAGCAAAAGAGAAAAGTGCTCTAAAACCTAAAAAAACGAATGAAGAGATTGCTAAAGAAGAAGAGATTGCACTAGAAGACATATTAAAAGTAGAGATGCTTGAACTTACTCTTGGATATCAACTTATCCGTCTAGCAGATAGTGCGCAAGGCGGGGATTTACTTGAGAGAATTCGCTCTATGAGAAGAAAAATTGCTTCTGATTTTGGTTTTTTAATGCCTCAAGTTCGTATAAGAGACAACCTTCATCTTCAGCCTCAACAGTATCAAATTCTTCTAAAGGGAATATCTATCGGTGAGGGGAAAATAGTTCCAGATAAATTTTTAGCGATGGATAGCGGAATGGCCACTGGAGATATAAAAGGAGAGCCGACAAAAGAGCCTGCTTTTGGACTTGATGCTATGTGGATTACTCCAAACCAAAAAGAAGATGCTATTATAAATGGCTACACAGTTGTTGATCCTGCCACTGTTATATCAACACATATGAGTGAACTTGTTAAGAAAAATGCTGAAGACCTCTTAACTCGCCAAGAGGTACAATCTCTTATAACTAAAATCAAAAATGACTTTCCAGTTATTATCGATGATGTTCAAAAAGTGGCTTCAATTGGGCTTGTTCAAAGAGTTCTTAAAGCTCTTCTACATGAAAAAATACCGCTCAAAGATATGCTTACTATCCTAGAAACAATTGCCGACATTGCTGAGTACACAAAAAATGTTGAGATAATCACAGAACAAGTTAGAGCTAAACTCTCTCGTATCATTACTCAAATGTACGCTTCTGATGATGGGGTTATCAGACTCTTAACATTTGACACAGCTTCTGAGCAACTTCTTTTAGAAAAATCTCAGGAGCGTGATGGGATGCGAAATCTTCTTTTAAATGTAACTGAGATAAACGCACTCATCCAAGCAACAAGCGCTAAAGCAGCGGAACTGTTGCAAAAAGGAATCTCTCCAGTTGTTCTTATCGTTGATCCGCAACTAAGAAGAGGTGTAGCAGAAATCTTTGAGAGATTTTCTCTTGAGGTTGTTACACTCTCTCATGCAGAGATAGACTCTAGTGCTACATTTGAAGTTATGGGCTCCATCTCTATAAATAAGTAAATTTAAGGAAAAAAATGAACGATAAAATAATCCACCACCTCTCACATACAGACCTAGACGGTTATAGTTGCCAGTTAGTTATGAAATACACACCATATAAACTATTTAACTATAACGCAAATTATGGTGCAGAGGTAAAACAGACACTAGAGCTTATTTTACAAAATGTAATAAGCAGCGACAAAGATGCAACTATTTTAGTAACTGATCTAAATTTAACGCCAGACGAATCAAGATGGATAAACAGTGAAGTTGAAAAACTAAACAGCTCTAAAAAAGAGATAAAACTTCTACTGCTAGACCATCATGGAACTGGAGAAGAGAGCGCTCAAAAATATAGCTGGTATTTCCTAGATACTAATAGATCAGCTACAAAAATCACTTATGATTATGCAAAAGAGAACTTCAATCTTGATGCTCCGCTGTGGATGGAAAAGTTTGTAAATATCGTTAATGCTGTTGATTTATGGAAGATGCAAGAGGTGGCAAACTTTGAGTATGGCAAAGTTTGTATGCGCCTTCTTAGTGAGATGAGAGAGCTAAATAAGATTATGTTTGCCGAACAAGACAATAACTACAAACTCTCTCTTTTACATGAAGCAGTAAAATATATTGATGATGTGAATGCTCCTATTGTTTTAGACGAGAAAATCCATATGCTAAAGAAAGAGTTTTTTAAAATAGATAAAAATGACACATTAGATAACCTAGCAACTACTTTTATTGTAAAACTCTTAGGAGATGCAAAAGATGAAAAAACTATCTACTACAAAGGCTATAGAGGCTTCCTTAGTTATGGAGTTGGAAACACTTCAATCATAGGAAACGGATTTCTACTTGCCTACCCAGAGTACGATTTTATCGTTGATGTAAGCTTTAGAGGTACAATGAGCTTTAGGGCAAACAATAGTGTAAGTGTCTCTCAGATTTCAAAAGAGTGGTGTGGTGGCGGCGGACATCCAAATGCTGCTGGTGGACGCATTATAGGCTTTAAAGAGCAATATAGATACGACTTAGTAAAAAAACAGATAGAAAAAATAATAAATGAAAAAGAGTCAGTTGCTGGAGATTTGGAGTATAAAAAAGAGAACTAAATCTCTTTTTTTACTACTTTAATTATTAGTAAAATAGCGCTCAATACCATCCGCCAAACCTCTTGCTAACATACTTGTATAGGTATTATTTGCTAAGCGCTCTGCTTCTTTTGGGTGTGATATAAAACCAACTTCAACTAAAACAGAAGGCATTTGAGCTCCAACTAACACCCAAAAAGGACCCTCTCTTACTCCACCATCTTTCACATCTCTATACTTTTGATTGAGAGACCCAAGCATTCCTCTTTGCAAATCAATTGCTAGTTTATTTGAAGCTAAGATATTGTGATGGTTTAAGAGGTTTAAGTAGCTATCTTTGCCATACATATTCATATCGCTCATATCTGCAGAGTTCTCTTGAGCAGCAGCTTTTTTTGCTCTCTCTGAACGAGAAGGGGATAAGAAATAGCACTCTATTCCCTGTACATTCACAGCATTTGCAGCTGGAACTGCATTTGCGTGAACACTCACAAATATATCTGCTTTCTTATCATTTGCATACTCTGTTCTTTTGCTTAACTTGATAAATGTGTCATCTTTTCTTGTCATTAAAACTGTATAACCACGTGATTTCAAAATCTTTTCTAACTCTTTTGAGATACTAAAAACTACATTTTTTTCTCTGTAACCTTTATATCCAATAGCTCCAGGGTCTGTTCCGCCATGGCCAGGATCAATTACCACTGTTTTATTTTTATTTGATTTTGATTGAGTTACTTTTTGAGAAGTTGTTTTTTCTTCTACTTTTTTCTCTGCAAATTCAGTAGCACCTTCTACACCAAAAGCAATCTCAAGTGTGTTATTCTCTATATTTTTTGAAACTTGAATTGGTGAGTTATTTTCTATTACCAAGCGTAATGTATTAGGGTTGTATTGCGCTATTTTAATTTTACTGATGTTATTTTTGTTTATATTTTGTGAACTTGTAAGCATGGAAGTTTTTATATCAAAAACATACCTATACTTACCTTTTCTACTATCATGCAGAGTAAAATAGTTAATCTGTTCACTGCTTATACTGTTATCAAACTCAAGAAGAAGTGTTTCATCGCGCCATGAAGTTGATTTTAATTTTGCAAGTGTTTCTACATGTATATCTTGGAGACGTTTTGTTGTCTTAGTGGCTTTTGTTTCTGATTTATTATAGTTGTTCTTAGAGAGGATTTTTAGTTCTGCTTCATATTTTGTTACATCTATATGAAGCTGATTTCCACTAACTACAATGCCATTTAAACATTTAGTTTTTAAATCACTGTCATTTTCTACAACCGAATGAAGATATAGACTTTTGTAATCATTATATGCGCGAAACATATCACTTTGTGAACCACTTTGCATATGTTTTTCTGCACGTTCTAGTATTTCACTATTGGCATACAGTCCCGAGACTATAAAAAGAGACAGTAGTAGTAAAAAAAGTCTAATCATATTTTTAAACTATTCACCATCTACTAACTTATTAATCAACTCTTTAACTGAGATGATTTTATCAACTCTGTATCCATTTGTCCCTGAGAAGAAAAGCCCAGTTTCAAGGTTTCCATTGTAAGCATCACTCAGCCTATCTGCAATACAGTAACCTACTTCTTTTGCCTCTTCTCCACGATTACAAGGAGCAACACAATTTGAGATACATTTTATCGCTGGACCTTCTCTCTTCTCTACAAGCAGTGTTAAATTTGTTCTGATTCCTTGAGCAGGGTATCCTACTGGAGATGAAAATAGCTGAATATCCTCTTTTTTTGATTCTAAAAGTACTTTTTTAAAGTTGTCATGAGCATCACACTCATGAGTTGCGATAAAGCGAGTTCCCATTTGAACACCTGATGCGCCAAGAGAGATCATCTCATCTATATCATTTTTATCCCAAATACCGCCAGCGGCAATAACTGGAATATCTCCCCAAAGAGCAGCCTCTTCCACAACTGGTCTAACCAGATTTTCCAACTGGTTTTCTTCCATCTTGCACTGCTCATAAGTGAAACCTTGATGTCCTCCACTCTTTGGACCCTCTAACACTACTGCATCTGGGAGTCTGTTGTATCTCTTCTGCCATCTTTTACAGATAATCTTTAGAGCCTTAGCAGATGAGACGATTGGAACAAGGGCAACATCAGGATACCCTTCAGTAAACTCTGGCATATTTGTAGGAAGTCCAGCTCCTGTTATGATTATATCAATTCCGCTCTCACAAGCATCTCTTACAACACGCTCATAATCATTAATCGCATATAAAATATTTGCAGCGAGTGGTTTATCTCCGCAAATCTTTCTAGCATTTTTTATAATTGCATCAAAACCCTCTTTAGAGTAGAAACCAAGTGCGTCAAGCGGTCTTCCTGCTACAAGCTTTGAAGCATGTTTTTTATCTTCATAATAGCCTGTTCCAACGGCACTTATTACACCAAGTCCGCCCTCTTTTGATACATTTCCTGCAAGTCTGTCCCAGCTTACACCAACACCCATTCCACCTTGAACTATTGGTTTTTCTATAATATGTTTACCGATTTTTAATGATTTATATCCCATTAGTTCACCTTTAACTTTGCAAATTTTCTTTTTCCAACTTGAAGTATGTACTCTCCACTTTCTAACAATAGAGTTTCATCATCAATCTTTTCTTGGTTTATTCTAACAGCACCTTGCTTAATATCTCTTCTTGCTTGTGATGTAGATGGTGTTAAGAGGCAATCTACAAGCGCTTTTGTAATAGAAGTAGCTCCATCTAAAGAAAACTCATCTATTTCTGTTGGAATTTGGTTATTTGAGTGAACTCTATCAAACTCATCTTTTGCAGCTTGTGCAGCAGAGGAGGAGTGAAACCTTGCAGTTATCTCAATTGCCAACTCCTCTTTAACTTTTTTTGGATGAAGCGTGCCATTTTCAACACCGCTTTTTATAAGCTCTATCTCTGCCAATGTTTTTGAACTTAGAAGCTCATAATATCTCCACATCAACTCATCAGAGATGCTAAGAACTTTTCCGAACATCTCATTTGGCTCATCTGCAACACCAATATAGTTGCCCAAAGACTTACTCATTTTCTGAACACCATCAAGACCTTCTAGGATAGGCATCATTAAAACAGCCTGCTCTTTTCCTGTCTCATAAGCACGTTGTAAATGTCTTCCCATTAGAAGGTTAAACTTCTGATCAGTTCCGCCTATCTCTATATCACTCTTTAAATGAACGCTATCATACCCTTGAAGAAGCGGATAGATAAATTCACTTATTGAGATAGATGTACCGCTCTTATATCTTTTATCAAAATCATCGCGCTCAAGCATTCTAGCAACGTTAAAAGTTGTAGTAAGTGTTAACATTCCAGAAGCTCCAAGAGGATTTATCCACTCAGAGTTAAATACAACATCAGTTTTAGAAGCATCTAGTATTTTAAAAACTTGCTCTTTATAGCTTTTTGCATTCTCTAAAATATCCACTGCACTTAATGTCTTTCTAGTCGCACTTTTACCTGATGGATCGCCGATTTGAGCAGTAAAATCACCTATTAAAAACTGTACTTTTGCACCATATTTTTGAAAAATTGCTAATTTTTGAAGAAGAACTGTGTGTCCTAGGTGTAAATCTGGTGCCGTTGGGTCAAAGCCAGCTTTAACTGTATATGTCTCGCCTTTTTCAAAATAAGCTTTTAATAACTTTTCAATTCTCTGCTCATCTATGATTTCAGCACTTCCTCTTTGTATCTCGCTTAGAGCCTCTTTTAACATACTGTATATCCCTATTTAATTTAGTTCTTCTTAACTTTAAAAATCATAATTATCTATACGCATCATCTGTACGAATAAAATGTATTAGTTTTATTTTTTGCTCGATTTTAGCACGCAGTGCATTAATATCGGCTTCTTTTGACTCAAAACCTATTTCACAATAGCGTGTAGATTCGCTCTTGTTTTTTCCAAGCTCAATCTGATTTATATCTATTTTTAGTTTAGCTAGAAAGTTTAAAAACTCCGCTAATGTTCCTACTCCGCTGTGAAGAGAAACAATCATATTATAGTTGTAGATGTTTAATTTTTCCCATCTTACAAAAACCATCGCCTCTTTTTCATCTAGTTTTTTAGTTGCGCTTGAACACATTTTATGATGAACGTGTGCTTTGCCTTTTTCTAAAAATGCCATAACCTCATCACCATTTTTTGGGTGACAGCAGTAATCAAAAACAACATCACTTATATTTGATGTGCTATATAACTCTAATCCCCTAAAACTGTATAGTTTGAGTTTAAATCTGCGTCTTGAAATAAAGCCTTTTATACGGCTGTTTTTGTCAACTTCAGCTAAATATCTATGAACTACATCCCTAAGATGCTCTATGTCAGTAGCAATTGTTGCTTTTTTATCGCAGTTGTTTTTTTCAAACCACTCTTCAACTATTAAACTGCTTAAGTTCATGGCAGTCGCCACTATGTTTATGCCTGATTTTGAGTCAACTTCTCTTACTCTTGCATTACAGTTGTATTTCATATTTGTTTTAGCTTTTGATGTCTTTACGGCATCAAGCCAACTACATCTTGTGATAATATTTTCATCAACATTTATCTTAACTATATCACCATTATGAAGTTCATTTATAAGTGATGTCTTTGCTTTATTTACAAGTGCAGATTTTGCATGATTTCCTACATGAGAGTGAACAGCATAAGCGAAATCAAGAACTACCGCCCCACGAGGAAGAGTAAAAACCTCTCCCTTTGGAGAGAAAACTGATATATCTTCACTGTATAAGTCATTTTTAATCAAGTCATAGAACTCTTCTACTGACTCATTTTGATAGCCTAGATTATGAAGCCAGTCTAGCTTAATACTATCATTGCCGCCACTCTTATATTTCCAGTGTGCAGCAACACCGAGTTCTGCTGTTTCATGCATATCGTACGTTCTTATTTGTACTTCAAAAATAGCAGTTTTATAAAAAACAGTTGTATGAATTGTTCTATAACCGTTATCTTTTGGAACAGCTATATAATCTTTAAACCTTGAAGAGAGAGGTTGAAAATGAAGATGTATAAGACCCAAAATGTTATAACACTTAACTGGATCATCTGTTAAAATTCTTAGCGCTAAGAGATCTAAAATCTCCTCTATTCCAACACCCTTTCTCTGCATTTTAAGATATATAGAGTATTTGTGTTTTACACGAGATAGTACTTCAAAATCATCTTCACAAAAACCATTTTGTACCAAAATCTTCTCGATAGCTTCTCTAAACTCTGTAAGCTTCATCTCGATAGCGTGGTAGTGAAGATCAAGGTAATTATCAATCTGCGCTTTTTCCTCTTTAAAAAGAGTTGAAAAACTTAAATCTTCTAGCAGATTTTTTAAAAAAGAGATACCTAAACGATGAGCAATTGGTGCATAAACAACAAGAGTCTCTTCTGCAATTCTCTGCTGTTTTTGTGGCGATAAAGATTCAAGGGTGAGCATATTGTGAAGTCTGTCACACAGCTTAACAACCAATACTTTTACATCCTTGATACTAGCAAGGAGCATCTTGCGAAAAGAGAGTGCTGATACTACTAGTTTTTCATTAGAATTTGAGGGGATAAGTTCTGCATCTCTAATTGCATCTATCTTTGTGAGGCCTTCAACAAGATGAGCTACTTCTGAGCCAAAAACCTCTTTTATCTCATCTATACCGACTTGGGTATCTTCTACAACATCGTGAAGGAGTGCAGCTATTGCCATTGCCTCATCTTTAGTTATAGATGAAACAATACTTGCTACTAAAATTGGATGGATAATATATGGCTCACCACTTTTTCTAAACTGGTTTACATGAGCAGCTTTAGAGTACTCTAAAGCTTTTTGAAGAGTTTCACTTGGTTGGATTTGAGCAAATAGATACTCTGTAGCCGAGTCAATAGTATCTATTTTTTTGATCTGTTCTATATTAACTTGGCTCAAAATCAACTCACTATTTTTTTATATCAACAAAGCCTTTTATAACAATAAAGCCCTCAGCGATTTCCATAAGAGCCAAATCAGCTGTCTTAACTTTTTTAGAAACATTCAACTTGCTTACAGCGCCATTTAAAAGCTCATCTGTTCTTTTTGCTACTGCAATTGCTAACTGGTAGCGATCCATGTTTGGGTTATTGTCTAATATCTTTGCTGTTAATACTTCTACTTTCATTTCTAATCCTTTTTTATTTGATAAGTCCGCAAAAGGAACAAAGTCCCTTTTGCTTCGCTAAAGCCGCTATGGCTACTAAAGCTTGACACTTACGTGTCAGATAAGTCCGCAAAAGGAACAAAGTCCCTTTTGCTTCGCTAAAGCCGCTATGGCTACTAAAGCTTGACACTTACGTGTCAGATAAGTCCGCAAAAGGAACAAAGTCCCTTTTGCTTCGCTAAAGCAGCACGGGCTACTAAAGCTTGACACTTACGTGTCAGATAAGTCCGCAAAAGGAACAAAGTCCTTTTAAAAACCTACTTTACTATTGAACAATTTTGCATATTTCCATTTTTCAAAATATCCAACAGATTGCCTTTTTTAAACATATCACACACCAAAATAGGAAGTGAGTTGTCTTTTGCAAGGGCTATTGATGTATCGTCCATAACTTTTATATTGTCACTTAAAGCTTGTTCGTATGAGAGCTCTTGAAGCTTTATAGCATCACTAAATTTATTTGGGTCTTTATCGTAAACACCATCAACTTTTGTAGCTTTGATGATTACTTCAGCACCAATTTCAACTGCTCTAAGCGTTGCTGCTGTATCTGTTGTAAAAAATGGATTTCCAGTTCCTGCTGCAAATATAACAACACGTCCTTTTTCTAAATGACGCACTGCGCGACGATTTATATATGGCTCTGCGATTTGCTCCATTTTTATAGCTGTTTGCATACGAACCTGAAGTCCCGCATGTTCACAAGCCTCTTGCATCGCTATTCCGTTGATTACAGTTGCTAACATTCCCATGTAATCACCAGAAGTTCTTTTAATAATTCCATCTTGTGCCGCTGTTACACCGCGGATGATGTTTCCACCGCCTATAACTATGCCGACTTCAATATTAGCTTCTACCAAAGACTTAATCTCTTGAGAGATGAAGTTTAAAATTTTAGTGTCAATTCCATAACCAGCTTCACCCGCCAAAGCTTCGCCTGAAAACTTAACCAATACCCGTTTGTTAGCCATGCAATTCCTTTGTTAAAATTGCGCGAATTGTACTTAAGTTTGTCTTTGATATTGCTTTGTTTTAGAAACTATTTTACTACATTTGACACCCGTTATATATTTGAGTATACTTCGCTATCAAAAATAAAAAATTTGGAGAATTATTATGAGAAAAAGTATCAAAAAAACTCTTCCTCTTCTGCTACTAGCCTCTTCTTTATATGGGGAGTTTGACTATGAAGGACAAGTAAGACTTCGTTATGAGAGTTTTGACAACATGAATGAAAAATATTATGGAACAAAACCAGCTCTTGGCGAGGCTCATGATAGCTATCTTATGTCAAGAATACAACTCGGGCTGTTATACAACTTCAACGACAACTGGAATGCAAAAATATCTATGCAAGATGCAAGAGTTTTTGACTGGGGCTTTTCAAGTGATGATTGGTATAACAAAGAGTTTGGGCAAGTTCATAGCACGCAAAGTGATTTTTTTGAGTTGCATGAAACATTTTTACAATACAGAGACAAAAATGTTGAAGTAACAGCAGGAAGACAAAAAATCACTTATGGAGATTTAAGAGTTTATGGTCCAGGAGAGTGGAAAAACTCTGGAAAATGGATTTGGGATGCTATTAAAGTATCGCTCAAAGACGGAGATAATTTTTTAGATTTTTTCTATGGAGCAATGATGCTTCATGATCCAGATGAGTTTAGCTTAAATCATCGCCACGGATACTATGGTGCGGGTATGTATGGACACTATGTATATAAGCAAAATGCAGCATTTGAGCCGATTTTAGCATATAAGACAAATGATAAAAGAAGAGAAGTTTATGATTCGCTTGAGAGCTACTATGCTGGAGCTAGAGTCTATGACAAGGATTTATACAGCTGGTTTTTTGATGCAACATTTATAAAATCTTTTGGAGAACAAACAAAGTTAAATTATGAGAGTGTTTCTATAGATGGTCTTGGTATTCATGCTGATGGCGGATATAACTTTAAACCTATCAGTACAAAAATCGGCTTAGGCTATACATACGCAAGTGGAGACGACCCAAATACTAAAGACAATGAAACTTTTGACTCTGTTTTTGGGGCAAGTGACAAGTACTACGGTAGATTAAACATCATGCAGTGGGTAAACATAAAAGATTATGAGCTATTTGCCATCTATGAACCAGATAAAAAGACAAATATAAAACTTGAATACCATAAATTTTATGCAGATGAGCCAACAAACAAGTGGTTAAGCTACACAATCTCCTCAATGCAAAATGATCACTATGGAGATGAGATAGATATTTTTACAACGTACAAATACTCCCAAAATATAGACCTTCTTCTTGGTGTAGGTTACTTTATGAGCGGGGGCTACATCAAAGAGGCTATGAGAACAAGAAGCGATATAAGTGATGAAAATGCTTTTGGTTTAGTTGCTCAGTTTACTTATAGTTTTTAAAAAAATCTTTTATTTAATTAAAGCGCTATAAGCTCTGAGACTTCTGAGAAAACCACCGCTCTGTTTTGCTCTTTTGTGTCTAAGATTCTCTCACAAAGCAGAGCAAGATTTTCATCTACATTTGGTACCAAAGAGCGAATATTTTGTAACTTCTCATTTTTAAGAGTGTTTGTAAATCTCTCATACGCCGAATATGCCTCTTGTTGTGAGAGCTTATAGTATAGCTTTCTGCCTATCTCAAAGAGCTCAAACTCCTCATTTTTTCCGCTGTTTACTTTTTCACTAAAACCCATCTCTATATCTATATCATGCGCTCTCAAATAAGCGCCTAGTTTCATTAAAAAGCCTATTGCAGAGGGTGTGTAGAGCTTTAGAACTCGCTCGTTAAATAGCTCAAAACTCTCATCTCTATTTTTTAATCTTTTATACTCAAGCATAAGAGTCTCTACATAAAACTTTGCATATTTAAGTGGAGCAGATTTTATAACGCTGTATCCCTCAAGCCCTTCGCTTGTTATTTTTCCGCCTAAGGATATGTGTACACCGCCCTCCATCTCGTTATCTATTTTTACTTTACACCCCTCAAATCCTATATCTCCAAGCCCGTGTAAACCGCATCCTTTTACGCATCCAGACCAGTACATTCTCACTCTTGCATCACTTAGCGGTACTGTTTGCTCAAGATACTCCGCCATATTTAGCGCATCGCTCTTGTTTTCTATAACTCCAAATGAGCAGTGCTGTGAACCTGCACAAGCGATTAGATGGTTTTTGTATGGCGAATCTACACTTCTATATTTTTGAAATATCTTCTCTTGTAGAAGTGAGTCATAATCTCTAACGCCAAATATATAAACACTCTGCTCTATGTCAAAACGGATTTCGCCATTTCCAAATTTCTCGCTTGAGTGTGCAACTTCTATCAAGTCGCTTCCGCTAAATATTCCAGCGGGAACAACCATATGAACTCCAAAAGTTCCATCACGCAACTGTACCTTTCCGTGGTCTGGGTCATTAAAATCAAGCTTTGTCATCGTCTCACCAGCAGTCGCAAAATCTATACCTGCGTTTTCTCTGATGGCACTGCTTATCTCTTGCATACCAACGGCATCAATTAAAAAAGAGAGTCTGTTTTTGTTTCTGTTGTCACGAAATCCAAATCTTGCGAAAATATCTGTTAGCGAATTGTATGCGCTCTTTACTTGGTTTGGAAGCACAAAAATATCTGCACTTTTTGCAACTTTGCCAACTTTTCCGCCAAGGTAGATGTTGTAACCATAGATACCATCTTTTTGAGCCAACACAAAACAGCAGTCATGGCTAAAGGCGTTACATCTGTTTGAGATTGAGCCTGTAATTGAAGTGTTAAACTTTCTTGGAAGAGCACTTATCCACTCATAATCATGTAAAAAAGTGCTCTCAAGCTCTTTTAGGAGTGAAAATGATGGCAGAACATTATCAAAACCTACACTATCAAGCGGGTCCGTTACTATGTTTCTAAAATTATCTACACCAGTCTGATAAGAACTTATTCCAACTGCTCTCATCTTTTCAAAAATCAGCGGTATATTTTCTATATCTATAAAGCGAAACTCTATCTGCGCTCTTGTAGTTATATCTATATAGTCCTCTCCAAAATCTTTTGCGATTTCGCCTAAAACTTTTGCTTGAGTAGCATTTAGATAGCCACCAGTTATACGGACTCGTATCATAAACTGTTTTGGTGTTTGTGAATCTTTATCATAGATTCCAAAACATTTTAAAAAGTAGCTCTTATCCTCATCTAAAATTGAGTCATAACCATTTTGCGCATAGTGCTCCAGCATCTCAAATGCCTCTTTTGGAGTTCTAAGCGCTTTTATCTCTTCTATCTTATTTACTTTTTTTGCTCTTGCGTCATAAGCTTTTTGTAACTCTTGCATTGTAACTCCGATCTCTATCGAATATAGTCACAATTTTAGCAGTTCCATAAAGCCTAATATACAATTAAGTGATTATTTTTTATACACCACTTCAATTTTTACCGCACTATGGTTGTAGTCTGGTTGCAGTGATTCAGGGTCTAGCAGGTCGTTTGTTAGGTAGTTAATATCGCTGTTGCTTATAGGGATAAACACGACTCCCTCTTTGATGTCAGAAGTAACAACTGCTTTAGTTGTAAGAGTACCTCTTATAGATGAAACCCTTAACTCATCGCCATCTCTTATATCAAATCTCATTGCGTCTTGTTGGTTTATCTCACAAAAATTAAGTGCTTTGTATTTCACTAAAGATGCCACATTTGCGGACTTTGTACCACTATGCCACTGATCTCTTGTTCTTCCAGTCAGAAGCAAAAACGGGTACTCCTCACTTGTCTGTTCACTTAGGTTTAGATTTTTAACAAAAAATAGGTTTCCTTTTTTAGACGGTGTTAAAAAATCTTTAATCTTCTCTCCCCATATAAAGGGCTTATTTGATAGTTCATCGTATGAAGCCTCACTAATATCCATATATGAGTTTAACTTCGTCATCTGTTGGTACTCTTCAAATATCTCTTTTGGATTTTTATAGTCAAACTCTTTTTTATATCCTAACTCTTGCGCTAAGAGCATAAAAATCTCCCAATCTGCTCTGATATCTTTAAAAGTTTTTCCAAGTTTTTGCTGTTTTGTAATTGTTCTATCGAGATTTGTCTGTGTTCCCTCTTTCTCGCCCCAAGGAGTTGATGGAAGCCTTATATGCGCAAACTGTGAAGTTTGAGAGTTATCGTACGCATTTATCTCAACAACCAACGGAATCTTTTTTATAAGAGCCTCATTTTTATTTCTGTTTGGGAGATGATAGATTGGGTCTGTGTGGCAGATGATAAGAACATCAAAATCCCCCTCCAACATCTGCGTTGCGCAGACTCCTGCTTTGTTGTGTATCTTTTTTGTATGCCAAAATTTTGATACTTTTTTAATACTCTCATCATCAAAACCAAGATGAACTCCAAGCATGGTTGAGAGTCCTCCGACTTCTCTTCCGCCCATTGCATTGGGCTGACCTGTAAGGCTAAGAGGTCCGTTTCCCTCTTTGAAAATCTTACCGCTAAGAAGGTGTGTGTTTATAAGCGAGAGGTTTTTATCTACCCCTTGAGCAGACTGGTTTATCCCCATCGTCCATGCTGTTATGATGTTTTGGCTCTCTTTGTAGAGAGAGAAAAACTCTTCAAACTGCTCATTTGTTAAACCGCAGCCATTAAGCATATCTTCACTTTTCAAAGACAAAAGCCCATCCCTTAGAGCTTCAAAGCCATTAAGTTTATTTTTTACAAACTCTTTGTCATAGAGCTCTTCTTCTATCAGCCTCTTTGATATGAGGTTAAAAAAATCTATATCTCCGCCAACTTTTATGGGCAGATAAATATCCGCACTCTTTGCACTCTCTGTAAATCTAGGGTCAACAACCACAACACGCAACCCATCTTTTTTGGCTTTTTTAATTTTGTTATGAAAGATAACATGAGACTCAGCGGTATTTGCTCCAGCTAAAATAAGCAGATTTGCACTAAAAATATCATCCATCCTAAGTGGAACAAAATCAGCACCGATACTCTTTTTATAACCAACAACAGCACTAGACATACATGTACGGCTGTTAGTATCTACGCTGTTTGTGCCGATAAACCCCTTGGAGAGTTTATTTGCTATATAGTAATCCTCACTTAGCAACTGCCCAGATAGATAAAACGCCACCCTCTCTTTTGGAGTACTTTTAATCTTTGAAGCAATAGTAGATATACACTCCTCATATGAAGAGTCCCTAAAATCATCATCAATACTTTTGCGAATAAGTGGGGATGTAAATCTAGAGTTAAGCCCCATACTATGGAGTTGCGAGATTCCTTTTAAACAAAGAGCACCTTTGTTTATCGGATACGATGAGTTTCCGCCAAGTTTATCACTCTCATACTCAACACCGCAACCTACACCGCAATAACCGCATACAGACTTAATCATAATCACTCCTCTTACACTTTCGTTAAAAAATTATAGGATAAATCATTTTGATTATATAAGGATTAGTGATTAATATTTGTGCAACCAAATATGATTATTTTTTAATCAACTATTTGAAACATTGGCTCTATTTTGTCACTATAATTTTCTTATCAAACATAGGAGGTTTATCATGGCAGGGTTTAGTGCATTAAGAGGACAAGGGCATTGGCCCACACTTTTAGCAGCATTTTTATATTTTGATTTTAGTTTTATGGTTTGGACAATGCTTGGGCCATTATCCACTGAGATAGCAGAATCTTTGGCAGTTGGCGGATTTTTAATCAGTGAGACGCAAAAGGCTACACTGCTCTCTATCCCAGTACTAGCTGGAGCTATTCTTCGTATAGTTTTAGGTTTTGGAGTTGATAAATTTGGTGCTAAAAAAACCGCTCTGTCTTCTCAATTTTTGGTTATCTTGGTTCTGTTCTATGCTTACTTTAAAGGTAGCAGCATAACTTATGAGGAGCTTTTAGTTGTTGCTCTTGGTCTTGGTTTTGCTGGAGCATCTTTTGCGGTAGCTCTTCCACAAGCTGGGCAGTGGTATCCACCAAAACTTCAAGGAGTTGTTTTGGGAATAGCTGGAGCTGGAAATATCGGAGTTGTAATCGACTTCCTGTTTGCACCTAAGATTGCTCAAATCTGGGGCTGGGAGAGTGTGTTTTTAGTAGGCGCTGTTTTGTCTACTATCATCTTTATAACATATATCTTTATGGCAAAAGATGCTCCGAGTGAGGTTTATACACCGCGTCCAAAGAAATTGCGTGACTATGGCAAATTATTAAAAGATAGAGACACATGGTGGTTTAACCTGTTTTATGCGGTAAGTTTTGGCGGATTTGTTGGCTTTGCTGGATATATGAAAGTTTATCTGATGAACACTTATCAAGCCGATATGAGCGCATTTGGACTAGATATTTTAAACGAGCAAAATGTTAAAGTAACAGCTGGTTATTTTGGGGCTCTTTGTATCTTTGCAGGAGCTATTTTACGCCCAGTTGGCGGGGCAATTGCAGATAGATTTGGCGGTGTAAAATCACTATACTTCTTTTTTGGCTCTGTTCTTGCTTTTGCACTTCTAAACGCTTTTATGGTTCTTCCTTTTGGATTTGCGATTTTGGTTCTGTTTCTTATCATGGCTAGTCTTGGAATGGCAAACGGTGCTGTTTTTCAGCTTGTACCGCAGAGATTTGGTAAAGATATAGGCATCATGACAGGGCTAGTTGGCGCTGCTGGTGGACTTGGAGGAACTTTTATCATTAATGCTTTTGGATGGAGTAAAGAGGTCTTTGGTGGCTACAATGAGGGGTTCATGATATTTGCACTTATAGTTCTTGTAGCACTTATTGGTATCAGTTTAGTAAAAACAAGATGGAGAACAACATGGGGCGTAAATGCAGGTGGTAGAATCTAATGCAAGAGATTAAACACTCTGCATTTGGTCTTGCTAAGGGAAGAGATTTAACGAGTGATGATTTTTATGCCATAAACTCAAACGCGCAAACAACTATCGCCATCATATGTGATGGCGTTGGGAGTGCTGAAGCTGGTGGCAGAGCAGCACAAAGAGTAGCGAGTTACTTATCCAACAACTTTAAAATACGCCCAAAAGCTTGGAGTATAGAAAAATCCATACAAACTTTCATAACTTCCATAAATGTAATTTTATATCAAGAGAGCCTTGAGAACTACGAGAGAAGCGAACTTCTCACAACTCTAGGACTTGTTGTAATAGAAGGCGATAGACTATATGGAGCAAATGTTGGCGACAGTAGAGTCTATCTACACAGAGACGGTATTTTAAAGCAGTTGTCATACGATCACATTGAACAAGAAAAAAGCCACATTCTAACTCAAGCCATAGGTGCACAAGATAGTGTTGAGCCATTTTACTTTGAAAATATCTTAGAACAAAATGATAAGATACTTCTTTGCAGTGATGGGCTATACAATACTCTCTCGTATGAGTACATGCAGAAAAACTTGCATCTTGGAGCCCACTCTTTGGTAAAAGAGGCGAGTTATTTAACAAGTGACAACTTAGCAGATGACACAACAGCTCTCGTCATAGAGATAGTAAAAAAGAGTGAATTTAGCACTCTAAAGATGCAAAAAGTGAGTATCGCACAAAATCTTCAAGCTAAAGATATCATAGACGGATACACACTTGAGCGCTCACTAAACGAAAACACTTGGGAAGCTTACAAAAAAACAAAAAGATATATACTAAAATTTGCACCAGAAGTTGCACTCGAAGACGAGAAGATACTAGACCTTTTTATCAAAGAGGCTTGGAATGCAAAGAGATTAAAAGCTCCGTTTTTTCCAAAAGCAGTTATCCCAAAAAACAGAACTCACAGATACTATGTTATGCAAAAAATCGAGGGGCAAAATCTTCACGAGATGCTACTTATACAACCTCTCAAAGTAGATGATGCGCTAAAACTTTGTGGCTTATTACTCAACATGTCTGCTTATCTTTTAAAATACGATCTAGTCCACGGCGACATAAAACCTCACAACATAATGCTCCTAACAAATGGGCAAAATGTTGAGTTTAAGATAATCGACTTTGGTTTGACAACTGAGATTTTTTCTACAAACTCTAAAGCTGGAACACCAAGTTTTTTATCTCCTGAGAGATTTTTAAGTGAGGCGATAAGTGAATCTAGCGAAATTTTCTCTATCGGCGTTACTCTCTACTACGCTCTTACTAAAAAGTATCCTTATGGAGAGATAGAGCCCTTTCAAACGCCCTCTTTTAAAGAGGCGAAAAAACCAAGTTTTTACAATCAGAACATACCGCACTGGCTTGATAGCATCATCTTACGCTCCATCGCACTTGATAAAGAACAGAGATACGCGCACTACTCTGAGATGGCATATGAGTTAAAAAATCCTCAAAAAGTAGCACCATATTTTTCAAAAAATATCTCTCTTATCAAACAGCATGAAGTTTTCTTCTACAAACTCGCTTTCATAACCATGACAATCATAAATATAGCCCTGCTTATCTGGATAAATTCAAAGTAAAACAACTCAGTTTTAAAAGAATTTATCTATTTTTTAAATAAAAATATTCTTATCTGCAATTTTTACATTCAATAATATGATTAAATTTTATACAAATTATTGGTGCTAAAAATAATATTTCTTGCTAAAGTTTTGCTGTTAATTTTTTAATTAAGAAAAACTTAATAACAAAAGGAGAAAAGATGACAGATTCTGTTGATGTATTGCAGATGTTAAAACTTGTATATACACTATACACAGTAGCAGTAATCTCGCTTATGGGGTGGTTTGCTCTTGGTGTAGCAAATCCAAAAGGGAAACCGCGATTGGTAAAAGCACCTACATTTTACACTTATGTAGGTGTTCTAATTACAGTCGGTGTTGCAATTCACATTGTAACATTTAACAAAATTCCATGGGTTGAGATTGATTTTAAAAGGGATTCAATACAACCCGCACAAGTGGTAAATATAGCAATAGAAAAACATGAGTTTATTCTGCCAAGCCCTAAAATAGAGCTACAGTGTAACGAGTACATTTTATTTGATGTAGTCTCAAAAGATTTGACATACGGTTTTGGAATCTTTAGACAAAACAACTCTATGGTTACTCAGATGCAGGTACTTCCTAGTAGCAGAAACGACTTAATGTGGAAGTTTCATAAAAACGGACTCTATCATTTAAGATCAACTGAGTACTCAGGTCCAAAAGGTGCGCACATGTACGTAAAAGATGTTTTTGAAGTCTCAGGATGCGACGAAGATGATAAACATTCACAAAAAGGGGGCAACTAATGAGTTTTTTAAACACTTTGATAAATGGTAACGAGGGAGGCTTAAAAACTGATGGTTTAACGCCCACACAAAAAGTTACTCTAAGAGCGGTAATAGTAGGGATTCTCTACTATGGTTTATCTGCGCTTGAGGGTATGATGATGAGAGCACATGCTATCTCCCCTCTGCCTATGCTTGATGATTCTCACTACTTCTCTGTTATGACTGTTCATCCGATTGTTGGGATATTTGGCTCAACTTACTTGGTCGTATTTGGCGCGTTTACGTTTCTTGTACCCTATCTGATGAAAAAACCGTTATATAGCATCAAACTGGCAAACGCTACATGGATGCTCATTGCAGTTGGTGTTCTTATGTCTTGGCTTGGAGGGTTTATCTTTCACTACGCTCCGCTTTATACGCTTTACTGGCCTCTTCCTGTTGATTTTTCTCAGTTTAATGCAGTTGGCGGTCTTGTTTTTATACTTGGTATTGCGCTTATTATGATAGGAACTTTAGGTTTTATCTACAATATCTTTGCAACTGTTTTTTACACTGAAGAGGGGCATGAAAAACGACCGATGAAACCGCTTATTATCTCTGGACTTGGGATTGATGGGATGTTAAATATCATCTATAAACTAAGCGGTCGTGAGCCATACTCAAAAGAACCAGCGGTTTCACTGCCTGTTGTAGCTATTTTTCGCGGAACGATAGACACTTTTTAGATGCGCTTGTGATTCTTACATGTGGAGTTCTGATTTTAGTATATATCGTAGGAGATTTATCGGGTGCTACCATGGATTATACATCCGTAAATGCGCTACTTTATAAAAACTTTTTCTGGTGGGGACTTGACCTCATCGCTGATGGTTTGGTGCTTATTTATATAGCAGGTTCTTGGTATCTTTTGGCGATGCTTATCACAGGCAAAAAACTCTTTATGCAAAACATAGCAAGAGCTGCACTTTTGCTTGAACTGATTGTCTCTTGGGCTGTTTGGTCTCACCATCTCTTAGCAGATCAGGGACAAAACAACATGATGAAACTCATCAGCGGCGAAATGGTTACGGCGTTCGAGCTTGTAACTCAAGGTATAGCCATCTTTATCACACTTGTTACGCTTTGGAGTGCTAAACCACTTAAGATGACAAATGAACTAAAGTTTTTACTGGGCGGGATTTTAGGCTTTATGTTAGCTGTTCCCGCTGGAATCATTCAAGCAGATATGGGATTAAACAGAATCCTGCATAACACGCAGTGGGTAGCGGGTCCGCACTTTCACGTAGCCCTTCTCGTAGGGCTTACGATGACTCTTTACAGTGCTGTTTATATACTCTGGCCAACCCTTACAAACGGCGTAAAACTTTATAGTCAAAAAATGGCTAACTACCACTTTTGGGCGCATTTAGTAGGCGGAATCGGTATGGGTGCATTTATGGGTATGGCTGCGATGGATGGCGCTCTTAGAAGAACGCTCTATTTTGATGGCGAATACCAGACATATATGATATTAGCAGGTATTTGTGGGCTTTTGCTTCTGTCTGCATGGGTTGTATTTTTATTAAACATCCTAATGAGCGTTGGCGTAAAAGGGCTTATAGGCGTATTTACAAAATCAAAACTAACTACAAAAGCTTTGGTACCCGAAGCGTAAAGGCTACCTTATGGTAAACATAGAAAAAGTATCACTTCAAATTTTAGATGACGCTCTATACAACACACTTCTCTTTGAAATCAAAGAGAAGTTATCAAACCAAAACATAACTCCACAGATAGTTAAAGAGATGCTAAAGAGCTCTCCTTGGCTCTTAGATGAGTACAAAGAGATAAATGCTCAAAGTGAGCAATCAAGCATACATGTAAAATTTCTTCAAATATCAAAAGATGACATGCCAGAGGTAGCCAAAGCAAAAGAGCAGATAAACAACAGCGTTCAAACTTTAAAAAATCTTGAAAATTTTGAGAGAGACTCTAAAGGTAGCGCTTACCCCATTTGGATAGGAAGCGTAGGAGTTATTACTATATTTATGGCGCACAACATCATAGCTCTTTTTAGCGAACTATACACCACTCACGACAAGGGTGTCTATCTATTTTTTGCATCTCTGCTTGGTATAACTTATCTTGCGTATATCAAGATAAAGAACAATCACGACAGACAACATAAGATATTTACCACTACATACACAAAAACTCAAGAGATGATAAACGATGCTCTACAAAAGAGCTACTTTTTATATGATGATATATACAAGTGAGGATTCCTAAACTAATCCAACTCTCTTTTTGCGCCAGTTTTTATATGAGTCGCATATAGCGTGAGCCCTGTAAAAGCCAAACCTCCGATGAGATTTCCAAGAACTGTTGGAATCTCATTCCAGATAATATAATCAGCTACCGTGAAATCTCCACCCATTATCATAGAGAATGGGAACAAAAACATATTTACAACCGAGTGCTCAAAACCCATAAAGAAAAAGAGCATGATTGGCATCCACATAGCTATTGCTTTTCCGCTTACATTTGTAGAAATCATAGCGCCAACAACTCCCATTGAAACCATCCAGTTACAAAGCATCCCGCGGATGAAAATCGTAAACCAGCCAGAGATTCCATGCTCTTTATAGCCAAGCGTTCTTGACTCTCCTATGCTTCCTATCTTCTCGCCAACCACTCCAGCATCTATCGAATAGCCATAAGTTAAGATAAAGGAAATCATAAAAGCTACTAGAATCGCCCCTGCAAAATTACCTAAAAACACTAATCCCCAGTTACGAAGAACCTGCTTTATTGTCACACCTTTTCTCTTATCAAGCAGTGCAAGAGGAACTAGCACAAAAACTCCTGTTAAGAGGTCAAACCCCATAAGATAGAGCATTATAAACCCAACAGGAAATAGCATAGCGCCTACAAGAGCTGAGCCACTCTGCATGGTTACTGTTATAGCAAAAGCAGCGGAGAGAGCTAAAATAGCTCCTGCCATAAAGGCTCTGATTATCGTATCTTTGGTGGACATATAAACTTTTGACTCACCAGCATCAATCATTTTTGTAACAAATTCGGTAGGAACCAGATAAGACACGATAAACCTCGTTATATTTAAAATTTTACTTTAGAGATTTATATCGTAAAAAACTTAGATTTGCTTATCACAAAATAACTTTGCATCATATAGAACTACTTGATTTCGTCCATCTTCCTTTGCCTTATATAGGGCTCTATCTGCGCATCTATATATCTCTCTTGTACTATTTATTTTGTCTTGTTCTATTACTATAATTCCCATTGATATTGTCAAGTAGTCATTTGTTTTACTGTTTTTGTGTTCAATTTTCTCATTTTCTATATTTTCTCTTATACTTTGAGCTAAGTGAAGTGCTTCTGACTTGCTTACTCCCGAACATAAAATTCCAAACTCTTCTCCACCAAGCCTAAAAGCCATATCAGATGCTCTTTTTAAAGAAGTTTGTACAATCTTTGCAACTGTTTTTATAGCCACATCACCCGCTTGATGCCCGTATGTATCATTGTACTCTTTAAAGTAATCTATATCTAAGATGATAAATATCGGCACTTGATTCATTCTTTGATTGATTTTTAAATAGTTATCAAACATATCATCAAAATATCTGCGATTATAGAGTGATGTCATCCCATCAGTGATAGTTAGTTCCTCTATCTTATCGATATAATCTCTATTTTTTAGATAAAAAATTCTGTTTATTACAATGATGAACATAACAGATAAAAAACCAAAAATTACACTATATACTAGATTTTCTCTACTATTTTCAAGCCTTGTTTCAAGCCTTTGTCTTAATATGTGTAGATTCAAATCATACAAAGATATAATCGACTCTATATTATCTGTTATTCGTTTATAAATCCAATTTGGGTCGACTTCTGCCCCACTTCTTTTTAGTAGCTCATCTTTTACAAAATCTACTATAACTTTTTGAGCACTCTTCATATCTTCATAACTTTTTTTCAAATCCCTGTCATGTTCTGGGTCTTCAAGTAAAAAGAGATTAAAATCTAGCTTTTGTACTCTATTATCTATCCTATCCAACTGCACAGCCATTCTCTTTCTTTGAACATCTGTTAAACTGTTTTTAGTTGTATTTACAGCTATTCCTCTGATTTGAGAGTTGTTCTCTACTAGCTCAACAAAAAGAAAGATAACATTATTTATTAAAACATATATATCCAAATCTGACTCTAAAATAAGACTGCAGTGATAAGAGATGCGACTTGAGTATGCTATAAATTGTTTAACTATCTGTGTTAGTTCATCAAAACTAAGCGTTTCTAACTTAGTCTCTTTTACAAATCCTATAAAACTCAAAAACTCCTTTTTTAAGACAGCATTGCTATTTATATTTGATAATTTCTTCTCCAAAGAATCCATACTGAGTACAATATCTTTTTTCATTAACTCAAGCCTGTTTAAAGAAGCACTGTTTGGGTTTTCTATGGAGGTTAAACCTCTAATTTTTTGAATACTCAAAACACTTTTTTGTATCTCTTCTATGATTGTCAAGCCATACTGTTCATGCATAGTAAACTCTATATCGTTTTGTATATTTCTGAAAATAAGAGAGAAAATAATTATTATCCCGATGATAGGAACAGCGGTAATAAGCAAGAAAAAATTAAAACTATTTGCTTTTTTATCTTTATATAACTTTTGCATATATTACTACTTCCTCGAATTATTTGATAAAATTATCACAATATAAAAGAACATCTTTATAATATTACAATTTTTTTATCTTAAAAGCACAAATATCACCCTCTTTCGCATAAACATGCTAACCATTTGTAAAGAAGCTTTTACTATAATACAAATCTAAATTTTTAAAAAGAGAGTCCATGAGCTGGTTAAATTTTTTTGAGACAAAAGATGAGTTAAAACATACATTTGGAAGAGGCATAAACGCAAATGTCTCAAAAGATGAAGAGAAACTGTTTAACAAATCTTACGAAGCTTTTGAATCAAAAGAGATACTCTTGGCCTATGAGTATTTTTTAAACTCTCTTATAAACTACACAAATGGCATCTCAAATGAGAACGTAATCATAAAAAAAGAAGATGACTCTCTTTGTTTTGAGATATACCAAGGAAGTGCGGTAATAAGAGGCAAAGCTACAAAAGAGAGCCTTAATGCAGAAGCAATCCTTTGTAAAAAATCATCTGCACACGTAGCTCTAAAACGCCTTATTTTAGAGCGTAACTACCAATTTACCTATGTTTATTATTTTAGTGATGATGAGTATATAAAACTAAAACTATCTCTTGACAATACCACAATGAGCCCTCAAAAAGTATTTTTTCCACTGAGAGAAATTGCACTAAACGCTGACTTTGACAAAGAGCACATAAAGAGCGAATTTTTAGATATATCCATAGAAGACATCTCTCATATAAAACCCATAAATGAGGATGAACTCTCTTTAAAATATGAGTTTATGCATAAGTGGATCGATGAGATAAACACAAAGATACTCTCTCTTCCTTCAAATGACAATGCAGCGATGGAGTCATTTATATTTTTGTATCTTATTTTTAAAATTGACTACATGCTAGTTCCAAAGTACACTATTTTCAAAAAATCTACTAAAAAAATTCAAGAGTACTTTAGTGATGAAAATCTAACAGTTGAAGCAAAAAATGATGAGCTAAGAGAGTATATCGGTGAGCTAAAAGAGATGAGTTTAAATGAGTTTAGAGAAAATTTTTATGAGGCTAAATATACTTTCAACCCAACAGACAAAGCAGCAAACGAGGAGATTGAAACCTTTATAACAGAATCTCTCTCTAAGATAAGATGGTATAAAAACAACAGATATAACCAAATCATCCCAACAATGTACAAATATATAGCGATGTATATTCTCTACAACTATGGTCTGCAAAGTGTTACAAAAGATCTTCTTCATACTTTAGTAGAGATTCAAAATCCAAGCTATTTTAAGGCACTGGGATACACACCTCTATATAACGAAGAGACTCAACTCTTTGCAAAAAGAGCTATCATCTCAAAAATCGAAACTATTATAGCACCATATCAAAGCCGTTTTAAAATGCTTGAACCATTTGGAGACAAGCTGAACTTCTCATCACTAAACGAGCTAAACAACAGCTTTTATCTACAACTAAAAAATCTCAATTATGAGGAGATATAACCATGAACACACAACTAATACTTGAGCAGTATATAGAAAACATCATACAAATCATGACACCTTATGGAAGTGGAACTGGATTTATTATTGATGATTTGATTGTTACAAACTCTCATGTTGTAGCTGGACTAAAAGAGGTTGTAATTAGCTCAAAAAAGGTTAAACGCTCTATTGCAGAGGTTGTTTATGATGATGCTTATTTTGATCTGGCCTTTATTAGTTTTGGATTTGATAAACCAGAAAATCCGCTTACTTTATCTACAAAAGAGATTCAAAATGGAGATAGTGTTATCGCCATAGGACATCCGTATGGGCTTAATTATAGCGCAACAGAGGGGATAGTATCTAAAGCATCAAGAATTTATGGAGAACTAGAGTACGTACAAATTGACGCAGCTATAAACCCAGGAAACAGTGGCGGACCGCTTATAAATATAGATGGAGAAGTCATCGGAGTAAACACCTTTATCATTCAAGACTCTAACAACTTAGGCTTTGCACTTCCATATTTTTATGTAGATGAAGCGCTAAAGAGCTACAAAAATTTCAATATAAAAAATATACTAAAATGTCACTCATGCAAAAACCTCATAAACGAAGAAGAGATAAAAGATGACTACTGCCCAAGATGTGGCATAAAACTAGAGGTCGCAAAACTTAGAAGAAAAGGGTATAAACCAACTGGAAGCACAAAACTATTAGAAGAGATTTTAAACTCCCTTGATGTAAATGTTACATTAGCTAGACGCTCACAAGCTTCATGGCGAGTGGACTTTGGCACCGCAAGAGTAGAGATAACGTACTATGAAAATGGTATCATCATAGGAGAGTCAAAACTTTGCGTTATACCGCAAGAAAATATTGAACGCATTTACGACTATCTACTTGATGAAAATAAAAAATTTTCATATCTGCACTTCTGCATAAATCAAAACATCATCTATTTGTCCTACCTTATAATCGACTCATCTCTAACATTAGAAGAGGGTCGTGTAGCATTTGAGAGGCTGTTTAAATATTCTGATATGTATGATGATATACTAATTGATAAATTTGGCGCGATAAAATTAAAAAGAGATGAAGAGGATTGATATATGAGTAAATTTTTAGAGTTAAAAGTGGATTTAGGCAGTTTCATAAAAGATTTAAATGAAAAAATAGAAAAAGATGAAAAAAGAGTAAAAAAGCTCCTAAAGATAAAAGGGAAGACCTTTGCAAATTTTGTAAAACCTCTTGAGATGATGGATGAACATTTAGGAGAATTTTTCACACAGCTCTCCCACCTTAACTCTGTAAAAAACAGTGCTAAAACACAAAAGATATACGCTGCATCACTGCCAATAATCACAGAGCACTCAACAAAACTTTCTCAAAATATAGAGCTATACAACGCCTACAAAGAGATTTTTAAAAATGAACAAAAAAGCCTAAATCAAGAACAAAAGAGAGTCTTAGAGCTAAATATTTTGGGCTTTGAGTTAAGCGGTGCTCATCTCGATGAAAAAACAAAAAAAAGACTACAAGAGATAAATCTCAAAAAGAGCACCCTATCAAATGATTTCTCTCAAAACCTCTTAAATGCAACAAATGAGTACAAATATATTGTTACCGACCTAAAAGATGTAGAGGGAATTCCTCAGAGCGATTTGGCAAATGCAATGTTCAAAGAAGATGGCGTAACAAAATACAAATTTACCCTTCAAATGCCCTCATATATAGCCTACATGACATATGGAACAAATGAGAAGATAAGAGAGGAGTTGTATCGCGCTTACGTCACAAGAGCACCTCAAAATGCGCTGATTATTGATGAACTATTATCACTAAAAAACGAGATGAGCAGACTGCTTGGGTTTGAAAATTACGCTTCATACTCACTTGCTAGCAAAATGGCAAAGGATGAGAGTAGCGTAATTGAATTTTTAGAAAAACTAATTACAAACTCCAAGCCTCAAGCCCAAAATGAGCTAAAAGAGCTTGAAAATATGGCAAAAAAACCTCTTAAAAGCTATGATACAGCTTACTACAGCGAACTTCTAAAAAAAGAGAAGTATGATATAGACGAAGAGGAGTATCGCCCATATTTTGAGCAAAACAGTGTTTTAGAGGGTACGTTTGAGTTTTTAAATAGGCTTTTCAACATAAGTTTTAAAAAAAATAGTGAGGAGCTATGGGATAAAAAAGCCCTCTCTTACGATTTATATGTCAATGATACTTTAAAATCAAGATTATATCTTGACTTAGAAGCTAGAAAAGGCAAACAAGGCGGAGCATGGATGAATAATTTTAGCTCACATCATATAGATGAAAAAGGCAAAGAGCAGTTAGCCTCTGCCGTTATAGTATGTAATTTTCCGCCATCAAAAGGTAAAACTCCATCTCTTTTAAGACATGATGATGTAGTAACGCTATTTCATGAGATGGGTCACGCACTACATCACATGTTAAGTGAAGTAAATGAGAGCGGAGTAAGTGGCGTAAATGGCGTAGAGTGGGATGCCGTTGAATTTCCATCACAATTTTTAGAAAACTTTGCTTATGAGCCTAAAGTATTAAAACTCTTTGCAATGCACTATAAAACCAAAGAGACTATCCCAGCGGAGATGATAGAGAAGTTAGTAAAAAGTAAAAACTTCCAATCAGCGCTTGGTATGTTAAGACAATTGGAATTCTCAATTTTTGATTTTAAGCTCCACACAAACCTCTATAAAGAGAGTGAAATTCAAGAGCTCCTAGACTCTATAAGAGAGCAGACTGCACTTATCAAACCACCATCGTACAATAAGTTTCAAAATGGATTTTCGCATATTTTTGCTGGTGGATATGCAGCTGGATACTATAGCTATAAATGGGCTGAAGTTCTAAGTGCAGACGCTTTTTTCAGTGTAGTTGATGAGGGAATTTTCGACTCTTTAAGTGCTCAAAAATATCTTGATATTGTCCTAAAGGGTGGAGGCGCTAAGAGTATGGAGATTTTATATAAAGAGTTTATGGGCGCAGAAGCAAATCCAGATAATCTATTAAGACTAAATGGCATTATTTGATGAAAATTCTGTTTTTAATATTTCTAATTTACACATCCCTTTTTGGAGAGACTATCTTGAAAATAGCAACATATAATGTAGAGAATCTCTTTGATTTAGAAAAAAATGGTTATGAATATCGTGAGTATATACCAAACTCTGCCTCAGAGTGGAATCAAAAAAACTATAAGATAAAACTAAAAAATATCGCTCAAGTTATAAAAGATATAGATGCGGATATCATAGCTTTAGAAGAGGTAGAATCCCTCCAAGCACTCTTAGATTTGAGATTTGCGCTAAAACAAAGCGGCCTATATTATGGTTATTATAGTATTGCTGATAAGAAAAACACAACAATCAAAGTTGCTATGCTTAGTAAGATTCCTTTTGTATACTCCAAAGAGATAAGCGTTACTCAAACGTATGAATATAGAAATATTTTAGAGACAAAATTCAATATTGATGGCAAAGAATTATACATTTTTACAAATCATTGGAAATCAAAATCTGGTCCAGAGAGTAAAAGAGTACTCTGCGCAAAGAGCTTAATGAAGAGAGTAAAAGAGATTGGATTTGATAAAAATATAATTTTACTTGGAGATTTTAACTCTGACTATGAAGAGTACCTAAAATTTAAAAGAAAAAGAGAACATAACGATACAGATGGCATAACAGGTATAAACCACATTTTAGGCACTATAAATCAAAGAAACACTGCCTCCAATGTAAGTTATATAAAAGAAAGTTTTTATAACATCTGGTACGATACAGATGAAGAAAAAAGATACTCTTATATTTACAAAGGAAAAAAAGAAGTGCTAGATAATATTTTAATATCACAATCACTTTTAAATACTAAAGATGTCTCATATGTTAAAAATAGCATTACTAACTTTAACAAAGAATACCTCTTCAAAAAAAACAGCATATATAGATGGGAAATCTCCAAAGCAAAGGTCAAAAAACATAAAGGAAAAGGCTATTCAGATCATTTGCCTGTAGTTGCTAAATTTAGAGTTGATTAAAATTTATATACTAAAGTGCTGCTTACCTGCGTTAACTCTGTAGATTTATACTAAACATCACTTTCATCTTCGTTGATTAGAGTCAGTATCGCTCTTAAATGGGAATTACTACATGTAAGTAATTTAATAGAGTTAGAATTAACAAAGTGATTTAGCGAAATGGATTAAATAATTAAAGCAGTAAATGATTAAAGTTTATAAAAGAGTTAGACTAGAATTAAAAAGTGAATTTGATTGAAATTAAGAAGTTGAAGTTAGAAATGATCAACTAGGCAGCGACCTACGTTTCCAATCCTGCAAGGATCAGTATTATCAGCGATGAGAGGCTTAGCTTCTGGGTTCGGAATGGGACCAGGCGTTTCCCTCTCTCTATAGCCACCTAGACAATCACATTTAAATACACTGTTTTGTGTACTTAAAAGTAATTGTTCTTGAGTTAGAGTGAGTTTTATGCAATTAATGCATAAAGTATCATTGTTAAAGTCAACACAACTAAATAACTACATCAGGTACCTATACACTAAGTAAGGTAGTGAACGAATTGTGTTCTATTTAAAGAACTTTAAAAAAAGACAAACGTACTATTAGTACTGGTCAGCTAAACAGATTACTCTGCGTACACATCCAGCCTATCAAGCTTGTAGTCTTCAAGCGTACTTCAGGGAACGTTCATCTTGGAGTTGGCTTCCCGCTTAGATGCTTTCAGCGGTTATCTCATCCATGCGTAGCTACCCAGCGATGCTCTTGGCAGAACAACTGGTGCACCAGTGGCATGTCCAACCCGGTCCTCTCGTACTAGGGTCAGCTCTCCTCAACGTTCCTACGCCCACGGAAGATAGGGACCGAACTGTCTCACGACGTTCTGAACCCAGCTCGCGTACCGCTTTAAATGGCGAACAGCCATACCCTTGGGACCTGCTTCAGCCCCAGGATGCGATGAGCCGACATCGAGGTGCCAAACCTCCCCGTCGATGTGAGCTCTTGGGGGAGATCAGCCTGTTATCCCCGGCGTACCTTTTATCCTTTGAGCGATGGCCCTTCCACACAGAACCACCGGATCACTATGACCGTCTTTCGACTCTGTTTGAGTTGTATCTCTTACAGTCAGTCCGGCTTGTGCCATTATACTCTACGAGGGATTTCCAACCCCTCTGAGCCGAACTTTGTAAGCCTCCGTTACTTTTTAGGAGGCGACCGCCCCAGTCAAACTACCCACCAGACATTGTCCTCGCACGAGATAATCGTACGGAGTTAGCTATCAGAATATTCAGGGGTGGTATCTCAAGGATGCCTCCGATACAACTAGCGTCATATCATCAATGGCTCCCACCTATCCTGCACATGAATATCCCAATAGCAATGTCAAGCTATAGTAAAGGTGCACGGGGTCTTTCCGTCTTTCCGCGGGTAGGAGGAATTTTCACCTCCACTACAATTTCACTGGATCCCTGGTTGAGACAGCTCCCATCTCGTTACGCCATTCATGCAGGTCGGTATTTAACCGACAAGGAATTTCGCTACCTTAGGACCGTTATAGTTACGGCCGCCGTTTACTTGTGCTTCATTTCAATGCTTCGCAGAGCTAACAAATCCATTTAACATTCAAGCACCGGGCAGGCGTCACACCCTATACATCCTCTTACGAGTTAGCAGAGTGCTGTGTTTTTGGTAAACAGTCGGGAGGGACACTTTGCTGCGACCCGTCAATGCTTTATGGAGCAAGTCCATTAACAAATAGGGCACACCTTATACCGAAGATACGGTGCTAGTTTGCAGAGTTCCTTAACCAGGGTTCATCCACGCGCCTTAGAATACTCATCTCACCCACCTGTGTCGGTTTACGGTACGGGCAACTGTTGTTCTCGTTTAGAGGCTTTTCTCGGCACGACAGTATCATTGATTCAAAGCGCTCTCCGAAGAGATTGCTCTGCCTGTAAGATCTCGGTCTAATGTAAGGCGGATTTGCCTACCTTACAACCTACGTCCTTCGACCCACTATTCCATCAGTGAGCTCAATTAACTCTATGCGTCCCCCCATCACTCAAGCGAACAACAGTCGGTATCGGAATATTAACCGATTTGCCATCGTCTACCCCTCTCGGACTCGACTTAGGTCCCGACTAACCCTACGATGACGAGCATCGCGTAGGAAACCTTGGGTTTACGGCGAAGGGAATTCTCATCCCTTTTATCGCTACTCATGCCTGCATGC
The DNA here is from genome assembly GCF_059705345.1 of Sulfurimonas limnophila. Taxonomy (NCBI): domain Bacteria; kingdom Pseudomonadati; phylum Campylobacterota; class Epsilonproteobacteria; order Campylobacterales; family Sulfurimonadaceae; genus Sulfurimonas; species Sulfurimonas limnophila. The sequence continues at coordinate 648,963 of NZ_AP046127.1, read as the reverse complement.
TCACTTCCAGCCGCTCCACCACTCCTTGCCGGTATGGCTTCTACGCTGACTGGAACGCTCTCCTACCACGTGAATAAATTCACATCTAGAGCTTCGGTGCTTGTCTTAGCCCCGTTATATTTTCGGCGCAGAATCGCTAGACCAGTGAGCTGTTACGCTTTCTTTAAAAGATGGCTGCTTCTAAGCCAACCTCCTGGTTGTCACAGCAACTCCACATCCTTTTCCACTTAGACAAGACTTTGGGACCTTAGCTGCTAGTCTGGGTTGTTCCCCTCTTGACGACGGATTTTATCACCCACCGCCTGACTCCCGAGGTTACACATGAAGTATTCGGAGTTTGATAGGGTTTGGTACCGCGGTAAGCAGCCCTAGCCCTGTCAGTGCTCTACCCCTTCATGCTACTGCTCGAGGCTATACCTAAATATATTTCGGAGAGAACCAGCTATCACTGAGTTTGATTGGCCTTTCACCCCTATCCACAAGTCATCCCGAGACTTTTCAACGTCAATGGGTTCGGTCCTCCACTGGCTCTTACACCAGCTTCAACCTGCTCATGGATAGATCACTCAGTTTCGGGTCTGCAGCATCTGACTAATTCGCCCTATTAAGACTCGCTTTCGCTACGGCTTCGCGTTCGCTTAACCTTGCCAGATACCACAACTCGCAGGCTCATTATGCAAAAGGCAGTCCGTCACACTTATAAATAATAGTGCTCCGAATGATTGTAAGCCATAGGTTTCAGGTTCTATTTCACTCTGCTCACCGCAGTTCTTTTCACCTTTCCCTCACGGTACTTGTTCGCTATCGGTCTAGTAGTAGTATTTAGGGTTGGAGGGTGGTCCCCCCATATTCAGTCAAGATAACACGTGTCCCGACCTACTCGTTCCTTAGTCTAGTACCATATAAATGTTTTCGCCTACAGGAGTATCACCCTCTATGCTCACTCTTTCCAAAGTGTTCGGCTAACAAATATATTATCACTAAGTGCCCTAATCCCGTTTCGCTCGCCGCTACTATGGGAATCTCGTTTGATTTCTTTTCCTTCAGGTACTGAGATGTTTCACTTCCCTGAGTTCGCTCCCCGTAGGGTAACATGATTCGCACCATGCTGGGTTGCCCCATTCAGAAATCCCCGGATCAAAGCTTCTTGGCAGCTCCCCGAGGCTTATCGCAGCCTAGTACGTCTTTCATCGCCTCTACTAGCCAAGGCATCCACCTATGGCCCTTAATATCTTTTTTTCTAATTTGCGTTCACTACCTTACTTAATGTAGGGCAGTATCCTGTTTAATTGTAGTTATTTAGTTGATATATTTATAATTGATTGCAGAAATGTAAAGATTGCTCTTTTTAATCTCTAGTTATCTTCTTATAACTATATGTTGACTTTAACAATAATAATTTAATGAACTTTTTGGTGTAAAACCAAATCTAAATACTCTATTGAGTACTTGGATTTAGTTTTATGATTAGTTGTGCCACTTATAACTCAAAAATGGTGGGTCTAAGAGGATTTGAACCTCTGACCTCACCCTTATCAGGGGTGCACTCTAACCAACTGAGCTATAGACCCATTTTCAATTTCAAATGAACAATGATCACTGAAAACTAAGCAAGTAAAAGACTAAAATAACTGTTTCTCTTGTGAGATTTTCTTGTATGTCAATTCAAATGAATGATTGACTCTACTCTAGAAAGGAGGTGATCCAACCGCAGGTTCTCCTACGGTTACCTTGTTACGACTTCACCCCAGTCGCTAATTCCACCGTAAGTGGTAGCCCCCCGAAGGTTAGCTTCCCAATTTCGGGTGAAATCAACTCCCATGGTGTGACGGGCGGTGAGTACAAGACCCGGGAACGTATTCACCGTAGCAATGCTGATCTACGATTACTAGTGATTCCAGCTTCATGCTCTCGAGTTGCAGAGAACAATCCGAACTGAGAGACGCTTTAAGTGATTGGCTCCACCTCGCGGTATTGCAACACTCTGTACGCCCCATTGTAGCACGTGTGTAGCCCTGGCCGTAAGGGCCATGATGACTTGACGTCGTCCTCACCTTCCTCCTTCTTGCGAAGGCAGTCTCCCTAGAGTGCCCAGCTTAACCTGCTGGCAACTAAGGACGAGGGTTGCGCTCGTTGCGGGACTTAACCCAACATCTCACGACACGAGCTGACGACAGCCGTGCAGCACCTGTTTTCAAGCTCCCCGAAGGGCACTCCTGCATCTCTGCTGGATTCTATCAATGTCAAGGCCAGGTAAGGTTTTTCGCGTATCTTCGAATTAAACCACATGCTCCACCACTTGTGCGGGTCCCCGTCTATTCCTTTGAGTTTTAATCTTGCGACCGTACTCCCCAGGCGGAACACTTAATCTGTTAAGTGCATCACCGCCCTGACAAGCAGGGCGACGACTAGTGTTCATCGTTTAGGGCGTGGACTACCAGGGTATCTAATCCTGTTTGCTCCCCACGCTTTCACGCCTTAGCGTCAGTAATGTTCCAGGAGATCGCCTTCGCTTTAGGTATTCCTAGTGATATCTACGGATTTTACCCCTACACCACTAATTCCATCTCCCCCTCCCATACTCTAGGTTGCCAGTTTCAAGTGCAGTTCTACAGTTAAGCTGTAGGATTTCACACCTGACTTGACAACCCGCCTACGCGTCCTTTACGCCCAGTGATTCCGAGTAACGCTTGCACCCTCCGTATTACCGCGGCTGCTGGCACGGAGTTAGCCGGTGCTTATTCATATGCTACCGTCATTTTCTTGACATATAAAAGGAGTTTACACACCGAAATGCGTCATCCTCCACGCGGCGTTGCTGCATCAGAGTTTCCTCCATTGTGCAATATTCCTCACTGCTGCCTCCCGTAGGAGTCTGGTCCGTGTCTCAGTACCAGTGTGGCGGATCATCCTCTCAAACCCGCTACCCGTCATTGCCTTGGTGAGCCATTACCTCACCAACTAACTGATAGGATATAGTCTGATCCCAAAGCGAAAAGACATTTCCCTCTCTAACTTATGTTAAAGAGGTGTATCTAGTATTAATCACCGTTTCCAGTGGCTATCCCAGTCTTTGGGGTACATTAACTATATATTACTCACCCGTGCGCCACTCGTCAGCAAACTAGCAAGCTAGTTCCTGTTACCGTTCGACTTGCATGTGTTAAGCACGCCGCCAGCGTTCACTCTGAGCCAGGATCAAACTCTCCATAATTGGTTTGTTTAATCTTTGCCCAAGAATTAAAATTCATTGGCTTTGTTGCCACTTATATAAATATATGTGGACTTTGTAAAGTATCTATTACTATAGATACCCAGTTGGGTATAAATAGAATAGACGGTTGTTGTTATTTAGTTTTTATAAGTAAACTTACTCGACTTAAATAATAACTAGTTTTAGTTATTAAAGTCTATTTACTTGCTTAGTTTTCAATGATCTCAAACTACCGTTATAAGCCTCTACTTGAAGCCTAGATACCTAAAGTTTAGGTCTCTGTGTTTGTGGATGGGAATTATAGGTAAGGATTGCTTAGAGGGGGCTTAAAACAGTGGTCATATTTTTAATATTTTCTACTTTATAGATTATTTTTTATATTTATACTCAATTATCCTCTATCCAGCCACCACCGAGAAGCTTATTTCCATCATAAAAAACAGCAGCTTGTCCTGCTGCAACACCAAAAACACTCTCTTGCAGTGTTACATAAGCTTTGTCACCTACAATATCTACATGACAAGGTACTGATTTTGTTCTATATCTTAATTTTACAGTTGTATTAAAGCTTTTATCGTCGGTATAGAGATTTAAGTTACTTAAAATAACACTATTACAAGCTAAATCCTCTTTTTTACCTACTATTATCTGATTTTTATCTGGATCTATACTTACTACATAATGTGGATCATGCGCTCCATTAACACTAAAGCCTCTTCTTTTACCTATCGTGTAGTGCATATAACCTTTATGTTCTCCTACTACTTTGCCGTTTTGATCAAGTACTTCTCCTACTTTGTCCACTTCAACATAATCTTGAAGCAGATCAGTATATGTAGTTTCGACAAAACATATCTCACTTGATTCTTTTTGTAATGCAAATGTTTCTAATCCACTAATTGAACCAGCAAGCTCTTTAATCTCACTTTTTTTTCTATCGCCTAAAGGAAATAGAAGTCTTGGTAATATCTCTTTGTTTACATAAAATAAAAAATAACTCTGATCTTTTGTATCATCATCAGCTTCATAAAAATATTTTCCATCAGTTTTAATATAGTGTCCTGTTGCTATAAAATCTGCACCTATCTTATCTGCAAACTTTACCATCTCCCCAAATTTCAGGCTTCTATTGCAGAGCGCACATGGATTTGGCGTTTTACCCTTTGCATAAGTATCAATAAAAGGCTTAAAAACTTTCTCATCAAATATCTCTTGCAAATCTATTACATACAACTTTATCCCTACAAAATCAGCAGCTTTTCTTGCTCTTGCTTCATGTATTTCATGATATCCAGGGCTAGAGTGAAGTTTCATATATAAACCTTCTACTTCATATCCATCCTCTTTTAATAACATGGCAGAAACTGTAGAATCGATTCCTCCGCTCATTCCAACTAATACTTTTTTAGACATTTGTATACTCTTTTATAGTTGCATCTTTGTCTTTAAAAAAATCGACAAGGGAGTTACAATACTTTGTATCTGATAATCCAGAAATATTTAAAATTTCTATTTGATTTAAAAGAGAATTTTCTATATCTATTACAATTTGCTCTAAATCATCACTCAAAGTTATAATATGCAAATCTTCAAGTGTTATCATTCCATTTTTATATAACTTATTTTCTAAAAACTTCATAAGAGGCTTATAAAAAGAGGTTCCAACAAGAAATATTTTTACGCCAGTTATTTTTTTTGTTTGTACAAGCGTTAAGGCCTCAAAAAATTCATCTAGCGTTCCATATCCTCCTGGAAATATAACGTAGGCTATTGAGTATTTTACAAGCATAACTTTTCTCGAAAAAAAGTACTCAAAACTTAGTTCTGTAGTAGTGTAACTATTTGGGATTTGTTCAAAAGGAAGATCAATATTTAGACCAATAGATTCTACATTTTTATGTTCAAATGCACCTCTATTAGCAGCTTCCATCACGCCAGGTCCGCCACCTGTCATTATATTAAATCCTCTTTTGGCAAGTATTGAAGATAGTTTTTGAGCTGATTTATAATATTTACTACTACTTTTTGCCTTAGCGCTTCCAAACATTGTAACAGTCGGTCCAAGATCCCCAAGACCATCAAAACCTTTTACAAAATCGCTAAGTATTCTAAAAACACTCCAAACATCTGCTGATTTAATATCTTTGACATATTTTTTTGCTAAATCATTATTATGTTTTTTCACTAATATAGCCCTTGTTATGATTTAAGCTGATTTAATCTCTCTCGCTTTGTACCAATTGTGGTAATTTGAACGCCAAAGTTTCCATCAACTATCACAACTTCACCCTCTGCAATTACATTATCATCTACTAATATGTCAAGTGGATCGTTTGCTAATTGATTAAGCTCTATAACAGAGCCAATGTCCATATTTAAAACATCTTTAAGCAACATTTTTTTCTTTCCAATTCTAACTTTTACTGGAAGCTTTACATCCATTATGAGTGCAATATTATTCATCTCATCGTTACTTAAAGATGCGGCAGAACTACTTTTATTTTGTTCATTTTTTTTATCTTCTGCTGGAGCTTTATCTGTTTTAAACAGTGCGTTATGAAGGTTTTCATCCATAATAAACATTAAAAGAGAATCTGTATCTCCTATATTAAAGTGATAAACAAACATTTTATAGTAGTTTTCGAGTGAAATATCTTTATTTTCACCAACGTATTCGATATTATCTATACTAAAAGATAGCTTTGGCAACTCTTTTTGTGCTCCAAGGCTATTGCTTATTGCTCCAAAAATATTTGATGAAATCTCTTTAGCAGCATCTAAATCATCTTCACTGACATCTTCTCTTTTGCTCTCTTCTTCACCCATCATCATATCTGACAAAGCAGTAACTAAATTTGGAGTAAATGCAAGCATTGCTGAACCATGAATATCTCCACTAATAGAAATATTGCCTAGTACAATAGGAGGCACAATACTAGAGATAATGCTTAACTCTTGCTCCTCTTTTAGTTCCATAGAAGGAGCCTGACCTATAAGAGCTTCAACTGTACCTATTGTTTCACTCTCAAATAATTTCATAAAATTACTCATAATCTACTCCTCATCATCGTTATATCTATTTTCTTCATCAAGCATAATATCTTTAACACCAGATATTTTTTGTCGTCTAATTGATTCAAAGTTTTCTAATGCTCTCTTAACTGCATCTCTTTCTGTGTCTATTATCTCTGTAATTTGTATAGACTTTCTGAATCGTCTTAAACCAATTTTGCCACGAAATCTATCTTTGCCATCGACACATACAGTCACGATATCATTAGCTGGACTCGTCAACCTTACAATATCCCCAGCCTGAAGATCCAAAACATCTCTTAAAGTAAGTTCAGCATCACCAAGCATTGCTTCAATACCAACTTTTGCGCCACCAAGCAATACATGCAATTCAGTATTACGGCTCTTTTTTGTGCTAGTTTCATTAAGCATCAAATCTCTACTTGCAAGCTTTGGCAAAACTGGCTCTAACGCGATAACAGGGTAGCAGATATTCATCATACCTGAGCTCTGCCCGATAATTATCTCCATAACAACCATAACAACAATCTCATTTTGAGCAACAATTTGTACAACATTAGGACTTGACTCTTTTGACTCAATATTTGGAAAAATATCCATAACTGGTCCCCAAGCCTCTTTGAGAGTAGCCATCATAACTCTTAAAATTGTTTCAAAAAGACTTAACTCAATATCCGAAAACTCACGACTTGCATCAAAGGGTTCCCCTTTTCCGCCAAGCAATCTATCAAGCATCGGAAAAGCAATAGATGGGTTTATCTCGATAACACCGCTTCCCTCCAATGGTTTCATTGAAAAAACATTAAAACTTGTAGGATTTGGAAGCGACATCAAGAACTCGCCATATGTCATCTGATCTACCGAATGAAGTTGTATCTCAACAATTGATCGCATGATTGAAGATATTTGTGAAGCAAGAGATCTAGCCATCTTATCATGAATGCCTCTAAATGCTCGGAGCTGCTCTTTTGAAACCCTATTTGGGCGTTTAAAATCGTAAAGAGTTACTTGTCTGTTTGATGAAGGAACGTCATTTCCTCCATCATCAAATAAGTCAGATTCATCATCATCTACAACGTCTAATAACGCGTCTATCTCTTCTTGTGAAAGTATGTCTGCCATCTTAAGCTCCTACACTCTCTTTAATTTTATGGATTACTGATTTATGAATTTGAGAAATTCTTGATTCTGTTATACTTAAAACCTCGCTAATCTCTTTTAATGAAAGCTCTTCAAAATAGTATAGCTGAATAATCATCTGCTCACGCTCGTTATATGAACCAAGAACTGTTTTTATAACATCAACTAACTCTTCTTTTTCTATATTTGCAAGTGATAAACCTTCATCTCCAACATGGAGTTGATCATGAAGCGGCATAACAGTATATATAGACGAAGCAACTCTTGCTTCATGAATTTTTTCAACGTCTTCACCTATGATGGCTGCCAACTCTTCATCACTTGGCTCTTCATCATGTAAGACTCTATACTCTTCGACAGCATAGTCTATTGATTTAATAAGCTTTCTGCTTGAACGGCTAACAATATCTAAGCTTCTAAGATAATCGAGCATTGCTCCATAAACACGCTTCTTTGCGTAACCCCAAAAAGAGTCATTAAGAGTCTCATCGTATCTTCTTGCAAGTTTTATCAACTCTTCTGTGCCAATTGCTGAGAGATCCATATAATCAACAGAACTAGGGAGTCTCTCTTTTAGTCTAAAAGCCATTGCTTTTACAGCAGGTAGATATTGGATAGCTAACTCATCTTCTTTATGTTTTAAATCTTGAGTATATGCGCTTATCATGCACTTATCCCGACATCTGCGGCATTAGCTTTAATAGCTGCATCTGTGATTTTTATAGCAGAATCAATAAGTTTTTCTCTCTTGTTTATCTCAATTACAAATAAATCTAGTTTCTTCTCATGACTCTCTTTTGGAAAATAGTAATTTTTAGCGATTGTTGTTTTGTAGTAAAAAGCAACGATGACGTGTGAAAAAAGATAAAAAAAGCCAGTTATTAAAAATGTATAAACAAGCAACCCCTCAGCGTTAAATGATTTTAATATCCCAAAAACTATTCCAATAAAAAAACCTTGGACAGTAAAAAAATATACAAAATTCTCACCTAACATCAAACAGCCTCAACTTGATTTAAAAATGCTTTACCAAACGCTTAAAAAGCCCAGATAAACCACTCTCACTTGGAGAAACTAGCACATTTCGTTCCAAATTTTTTACTATATTATTTGCAATAGAGACAATATCTTTATGAACACTTGAGCCTTCATGTAAAACAGTAAAAAGTGCTCTTTGCTTGATAGATGAGGAAACTTTTACATCACTGTCTATTTTTCCTATTAGTTTTAAATTTAATTTATCACCAATATTTGCAAGTGCTACTTTTTTTATCTTCTCATATACAGCAGTTGCCTCATTCTGATTTTTAACCTGATTCATAATTAAACCAATATCATTGCGCAAAACTGCTATTGTTTTTATAGTTGCATAGGCATCGGTAATAGCCGCTGGGTCTGGAACAGTCACAACTATTACATCATCAGCAGCATCTAAAAACATCTGTATATGCTCACCAATACCTGCACCTGTATCGATAATCATAATGTCTAATTTATCAAGCACTTCAGCTTCACTCATAAATCTCTCAAAAAGAGCTTTATCTGAATATTTTAGAATCTCATCACCGCTCTCACCTGGGATTAGAATCAGATTTCTAGTTATTGGTATCAAAATATCACTAACTGTTGCTTCACCTTTGAGAACATGAAGAATATTTTTCTTTATTTTTACATTAAACATTACATCCAAGTTTGCAAGACCAATATCAGCGTCAAAGATTCCTACATTTAGTCCGCTTTGAGAGAGAACGTATGCCAGATTTGAACTTATTGTACTTTTTCCAACACCGCCTTTACCGCTTGTTACAGCGATAAAACGAGTTTTTTTAGATTTTTTAGCCGAACTAGATGAGACTAGCTCTTGGAGTTTTTGAGCTTGATTCCCTATCATGCTTTGCTCCTGTTAAAGCCGTTTAATAAGCACTCTATTAAAAAATCACTAGTAGCACAAACCAAATCTTCTGGGACTTCTTGACCAACTGAGAAGTAGCTTATTGGCTTTTTAATCTCGTACGCAAGAGAAAATATATTTCCAAAGCCTCTTGTTTCATCAAGCTTTGTAAACATTAATGTATCTACGTTTAAACTAGAGAAATTTTCATAAGTAGCTTTTAAATCTTCATATTTTATAGAACTCGGCATGACTAAAACAACATCGATATTATATTTTGAATCATTTCCATCCAAACACTCATAAATTTTCTCTATCTTATTTCTATCGTATGGACTTGAACCCATTGTATCAATCAAAATATAATCACAATATTTAAGAGAATCAAGTGCGCTTGCAAAGTCTGATGGATCTACTACGGTCTCAATTGCTAACTTCATCATTCTTGCGTATTGCATAAGTTGTTCAACCGCACCTATACGGTAGGTATCAAGAACTATCAGCCCTACTTTATACTTTTTTTGCATTAAAAATGAGTATCTTGCAGCTAGTTTTGCCACTGATGTTGTTTTACCTACTCCTGTTGGACCAACTAGCATTATCACTTTTTTATTTCCAATAGATGGTAGAGACTCTATTCTCACTGGCACCATTTTTCTAAGTATCGTTTGGAAATATCTCTTGATTGTAGATGAGTTTTCTCTCATTTTAAATGGCATATGCTCTAACGTCATTCTCATAATGGCATCTAGGTGTTCTTTGTTCATACCACTTTGAGAAGCGAGTCTATATATCTCTGCAAATTCTGATGGGATATGACTATCTAAATCAGGAGCTTTTTCTTCCCAAAACATATTTTGGATAATTTTAACTTTATCGCCAAGTTTTGCAATTTCAGATTTTATCTCTTTTAGCTCTTTTGGCTCAAGCATAGGCTGAGTGTTCTGCTCTTGATAAGCATAAAGTGGGTCTTTTACCTCTGCTATTTTAGATATCTGTTTTGCAGCATAAGATATATCATAAAGAACATCTGCACTCTTTTGAGTAAGTGGTCTGCTATCTTTTGTTACAGAACTATTTTTTTGATATGTCTGCTCAGTATCGCCTTCAATGCCCATTACTATCTCATAGAGTGCATCTCGCCCTAGTGATTTTTTCTGTATCTCTTTAGTATCTATGTGAAGCATTTGAGAATAGTTAGGACTCATTTTTGCTTTTTTTAGCGCATCTGAGGGTGTTTTTCCAACAAAAGTTAATATTTTCATCTCTTTAAACCTTTAAGTGGAATTAGTACGCTCTCTCTTTTAGAATACTCTGGATGTGGAATATGGAGTTTTTCTTTTTTAACAACTCTGTCATCGAAAAATATAATATCTAAATCGAGTGTTCTTGGAGCGTTAGCAAAACTTCTTTTACGTCCAAATTTTTTCTCTACTCTCATTAAATAATCTAAAAATAGCATAGGTTGCATACTCGTTTTTAATATAATAATTGAGTTAAAAAAATCATCCTGATTTGTAAAACCAAAAGGAGGATTTTTTAAAATCAACGATCTCTCTAGGAACTCAACTCTTCTGTCTCTAATAAGATATGCTTCAAGATGGGCAAATCTTCTTCTAACATCGCCTAAATTACCACCAATACCGATAGTTGCTCTATATCTATGAGAACCTTTTTGCACTTTTTTACAAAAGCGTAAATTTTTATAGATAGTCAAGCTATCGCTTAATTTACGCTCTAAATACATTAATCTACTCTGCTTGAGGAGCTTGTTGTTTTTGCATCTCTTGAACTGCTTTTATCTCATTCATTATCTGAATCATACCAACCATAGAAAGATGATAACCAAATGGTCCAAAACCTACAATCGATGATGTACAAACTGGTGCAATCATATTTTGTTTTCTAAACTCTTCACGTCTGTGGATATTGCTGATATGCACTTCGATAGTTGGAAGGTTTACAGCTGAGATTGCATCACGTATAGCTATTGATGTGTGTGTATATGCTGCTGCATTAATGATTATACCTTGAGCATCTCCATAACACTCTTGAATCTTATCTACAATCTCACCCTCTAAATTGCTTTGAAAAAACTCTATCTCTAGTCCACTTTGTGCTGCAAAATCTCTCATTTGAGAGTGAATCTGCTCTAATTTCATAGAACCATAAACTTGCTGTTCTCTAACGCCTAACATATTTAAATTTGGTCCTTGAATTACTACTATCTTCATCTCTTGCCTTTTTGTTTAATAATTAAAATTTTTAAGGAGCCATTTTATCTAAATTAAGCATAATCTATTTTAAATTCTAAAAAAAGATAAAAGATGCAAATAATTACTCCTAACTATATATTAACGCCGCAAAGTCTGCTTTGTGAGCAAAGTGTAGCATTTGATAAAACTATACATAAAATCGCGCCACTAGAAGAGCTAAAGAGCCTATTTCCAGACGCTGAAGTTATAATATTACAAAAAAATTCTCTCCTAATGCCTGGTCTTATAAATGCGCATGTACACTTAGAATTTAGTGCAAATAAAACGGAACTCTCGTATGGAGATTTTATCTCTTGGCTTTATAGTGTACTTGAACAAAGGGAGAACTTAATAGAGAGTTGCGCTAAAGAGTGCATGAGTGAAGCAATATCTTCTATGCTAGAGTCTGGAATCACAACTTTTGGGGCAATTAGCTCACATGCAATGGACTTAGATGCCTGTGCAGATGCACCTCAAAATGTTGTTTTTTTTAATGAACTAATCGGTTCTCAAGCAACGATGGCAGATGCACTTTTTGGCGATTTTATGGCAAGACTTGACGCATCAAAGAGTGTAAAAAGAGAAGGATTTTACCCAGCAGTTGCCATTCACTCGCCCTACTCTGTTCATCCTATTTTAATCAAAAAAGCACTTCAGATAGTAAAAGATGAGAAGCTTAAACTAACAGCTCATTTTATGGAGAGCTCTGCCGAGAGAGAGTGGCTTGATAAGAGCGAGGGCGATTTTAAAGAGTTTTTTGAGAAACTACTAAAACAAAATAGTTCTACTTGTAGTTCTAGTGAATTTTTAGAGCATTTTGATGGCTTTAGCACACTTTTAACACACGCTGTTGAAACAAATGATAAAGAACTCCAAAAGATAGCAGATAATAAACATACAGTTATTCACTGCCCTATTTCTAACAGATTACTAGGCAATAAAACTCTCGATATCAAAGCATTAAATGATAAAAATATTCGCTGGATTGTAGCGACTGATGGGCTTAGTTCAAACTACAAACTTGACCTCTTTGAAGAGATGAAAGCTTCCCTTCTAATGCATGCAAATGAGCCTCTTTTAGAGTTTGCAAAAGCTCTTTTAAGAGGTGTGACAATAAATGCAGCACAAGCACTAGGACTCAACAGCGGAGAGATAAGTGAAGGGAAAAATGCAGATATGCTTGTTTTAGATTTAGATAAAGAACCAACTGATGAGTTGGCTATTCATTTAATACTTCATAGATATAATATCTCCCAAATTTATATCAACGGAAAATTTATTTCTAAAAAAGGTGCTTAATGCAATTTATAAAAACTATCTTCTCTCCAATACTCTCAACCATGAAATTTATTCAAGAGCATTTCAAAGCTATGATTTTTGTGCTTATACTTTTTCTAATATTTGCTCCTCAAAGCAAAGAGGATTTAAAACCAAATAATCTTGAGCAGATAAACTTAGTAGGCCCTATTATGGAAGTCTCAGAAGTTCTAAAACAGATAGATGATGCTACTTCAAATCAGTTTGTAAAAGGAATTTTATTAAATGTAGACTCACCTGGTGGAGCAGTCGCACCATCCATCGAGATAGCATACGCGATAAAACGTGCAAGAGAGAGCAAACCTGTTGTTGTTTATGCAAGTGGAACAATTGCAAGTGGAAGTTACTACGCTAGTATTTGGGCAGATGAAATAATCGCAAATCCTGGTTCTATGGTTGGAAGCATTGGAGTTATAATGCAAGGCGCTGATGTTAGTGAACTTATGAGCAAAATAGGCATAAAATCGCAAAGTGTACAAGCAGGAAAATACAAAAAAGTAGGTGCAAGTGATAGAGAGTGGACAGAGTATGAAAAAAATGAGTTAAACAAAGTTATTCAAGGAACTTATGAGCTTTTTACCAAAGACGTTGCAGAGGCTAGAGGTCTTGATATAAATAAAAGAGATTTTTATGCAAATGCACATATATTTACTGCTAGCCAAGCCAAAGATGTTGGGCTTGTAGATACTTTAGGTGTCTCATTTGATGCAAAAAAAAGATTGATAGAGCTAAGCGGAGTAACATCACCACAGTGGAATGAAGAGGATAAATTTGATAAATTTATGAAAAAGATTTCCGCTCAAACAGCCATCTCTTTGCACACATACTTTCCAGCTCTAACACTAAGATAAAACTACTTTTCTGCTCTCTCAAGTGAGAGTAGAAACTCTTTTCTCCACACTCCGCCACCACTATATCCACCAATTGAACCATCTGATGATATAACACGATGGCAAGGTATTAAAATGGAGATAGGATTTTTGCCATTTGCATTTGCAACGGCCCTTGAGGCTTTAGGGTTTCCAGAAAGTTTTGCTTCTTTAGCATAAGAGATAGTTGAGCCATATGGGATTTTTAAGAGCGTATTCCAAACACCTTTTTGAAACTCTGTACCAGTAAGATAGAGCGGTATGGTAAAGGTTTGTAGTTTTTTAGAAAAATAGTCTCTTAACTCTTTCTCTAACTTGAGCAAGATAAAATGATCAGAATTTTCTATCTCAAGAATATCATCAATAAAGTCAAGATATATTAAAGCTCTTCCATTGGTAACTGCTAACATTTCGCCAATTGGAGTAGAGATAATGCGACTATTTTTTATCAAAAAATCAATCTTTTTTTTCAGGTTTCTTTCTAAACATATGATATTTTTCTCTCTCTAGAAGATCTTCTACGTAAGACTCTTCTGCTTTTTTTACTTTTTTCCAAACGCCAGAAGGAAGCCTTACTTGAAGCTTTTTCTTATCTTTTAGCTTTATTATTTTTTTTATGGATAGTACTTTTGAGATAGGAGAGAAATCAACGTCTGTTAAGTCTATATCATTTTTATAATAAAGCGTTTGCTTATTAAAGTTTCCCCAGCCAGGAATTCCATCTTCAGTATATGGAACTTCATAGCCATTTTTAAAATCTACCATCATCTTATAGTGGCTGTTCTCAAATATTTGAGCTATCTCTCCAGCACCAAACACTAGACCAAAAACTTTATCACCAACTTTTACATTGTCAAAATATGCCATCTATACTCCTTTTTTTGCAAAGAAGTATATAGTAAATTGATTACTAGAAAATTACAGCTCTTTAGATTATAACTTTTGTAACCGTTGGTATGTTTTCTAAAATTCTCTTTACTCTATCTTGCCAAAGAGCGCCAAACTCTTTTACTTCATCACTACTAGCCATTCCGCCCATCATTTTTTGCATCAATTGTTGCATTTTTGGGCTTCCACCAATTGATGATGGATCATAATATACCTCTACACTTTTACCATTGTCAACTCTAGTAAATTTTACAGAAGAACTTATATTTGCGTCAAATTTCATAAGAGAGTGACGTGCAAATTTTCCACCTAAACCCTTAAATCCACTCTTATCAGTAGCACCTGTGATTTGAGAGATAACATTACTAATAACTCCAGCAACGCCATCTTCTAAAGAGTCGCTAAACTCAACTTTTATCTCTCCACGTACTGCTCTTGAGTTTGGATAAAGTGCCTTCAATCCTACTAAAGCTGTTATGTAAGCACCTGCAACTGTTGGACAGCTATGCCCAGCTGCTTTTACAACTTCTAAGAAACTTATCTCATACAAACCGCCTTCAAATGCACCTAATACATTTGAGAGCGGATCTACCACTTTTATGCTCTCAACACTATCAAAAAATTCTGGATATTTCATATAAAACCTCTATATATATTTTTTATTTATTACTTTTGCACTTATCGCTACTCTATCACTCATTAAATCAAAAACTTCATCAACCATTAATGACTCTATATCAATAACCTTAGAATCTTTAGAGATTTGTGCAAAACCTCTTTTTGTTTTTAACCTTGGATGGTTGGATTCTAACATTTTTTGTAGAGTCAATACTTGATTTTGAGCAATATTGATTCTACTCTGCATAGCACTTGGAAATCTGATTTTTACAGATTCCACTTCTTTGCTAAAACTTTGCATCTTAAAATAGATACTATTTGTAAAAGAGAGCTTAAGTTGAGTAATCTCTTCTAGTTTATAACTTATCTTTTTTTCTATGGAGTGCTCTTGATATAGTCTGTTTATATGTTCAAGTTCTTGCTTCGCGTTATTTAGTTTTTGTAAAATTATTTGCTCATATCTTTGCGCTAGAGAGTCTATATGCTGATACAACTCTCTCTCATCAGGAAGAGACATCTGCATTGCAGCACTTGGGGTTGGCGCTCTTAAATCAGCTACAAAATCGCTTATAACCCAATCTATCTCATGTCCTACCGCTGAGATTATCGGAGTTCTTGCACTAAAGATAGCATCTGCAACTATCTCTTCATTAAATGCCCACAAATCCTCTACACTTCCACCACCTCGCCCCAAAATAACAATATCATAACCTTTTGTATCTGCTACTTTAAGAGCCCTAACAATGGATGGTGCAGCATTGTCGCCCTGAACTAAAACATCATATATATCTATCTCTAAAACTCTGTATCTGCTGTTTGCAACGCGAAGCATGTCTTGAAGTGCCGCCCCTGTTGCAGAGGTTATAAGAGCTATCCGTTTTGGAAATTTTGGAAGAGGCTTTTTTCTTGAACTATCAAAATACCCCTTAGATGCAAGTCTATTTTTGAGTTGCTCATACGCCAAAGCCAAAGCACCATGCCCAGAAGGAGAGATACTAAAACAGTTTATCTGATACTCGCCTCGTGGCTTATAAAGAGTAACTGCACCATCAAGCACAACCTTTAAGCCCTCTTGGAGCTGAAATTTTAGCTTTGCAGCGTTTGCTTTAAAGATAACGGCTTTGAGAGTTGAGTTTTCATCTTTGAGTGTAAAGTAGATATGTCCGCTGTTGTGAAAGGTTATACGAGAGAGTTCCCCCTCAACTAAAACTCTCTCAAATGTACTCTCTAAGAGAGATTTTATCTGCTCATTTAAGGAAGAAACACTAAGTGTATACACACGAAGCGCCTATTTTTTTCTAGCAATCAAAAGTGTTGAAATATCCATGGAGAAGCTTTTTAGATAAATTATCTCAAATCCAACTGCCTCTAACTCTTTTTTCATATTTTCAACTGTTGAGAAACTCTCTATTGAATTTGGAAGATACTCATACGCTTCTAGGTTATTTGAGATAAAACCACCTATTTTTGGCAAGATTTTATTCATATAAAAATCTCTAATACGTCCAAGAAATGATGGATTTTCATTTTTCATAAACTCTAAAATAACAACTAAACCGCCAATTTTTAAAACTCTGTTAAACTCAACTAAAGCGGCTTCTCTCTCAACTACATTTCTTATGCCATAAGTTATACTAAGTATGTCGGCACTACTATCTCCCAATGGTATCTCAGTAGCTTTTGATATATGGTAATTAAATTTAGGGTATTTCTCTCTTGCTACATTTACCATCCCTTTTGATGGGTCAACGCCTACTATCTCACCAACAGCTATACCATTAGTATCTGCTCTTTTTTTCCAAAAATCCATCATGTCGCCTGTTCCACAAGCAACATCTACAATCTTATCGATACTCTCTTTTGCATAAAAAACATATGATAAATCACACGCTTTTCTTCTCCAACTCTTATCAACACCCATACTCATAACACGATTTGCAGTATCGTAAGTTGGTGCAATATCATCAAACATCGAAACTATTTTATTTTGTTTTTCTTGTTCTTGCATAATTTATTTTTCCCTTTTTATCCACATGATTATATCTTGCGCATCTTGGAGTAGATTTAAAATTTCAAATTTTTCGCTACCTATAAAACTATTTTTGCCCCCAAATTGAGAGGATATGAAAGTAAGATTATAATCAACTATCTCTTTTGAAAGTTCAAACATCACATCACCTCCCTCAATCATAATATTTTTATAATTTTTCAATTTATCAAAATTATCTGAGATTATTACCTCTCTATTTTCAACACTAAAAAGCGGTATAGTTTTATCAAATTGCAAATTTTTTGATAATATCAAAATATCTGGTGCTTTACCATCTACTAGTCTTGCATCAAGCGTTGGTCTATCTACTCTTACACTATTCCCACCAATAACTAAGAGGTCACAAACATCTCTCATTGCATGAACCTTTGTTCTTGATTTAAGAGAGCTAATTACTCCTTCATCAGTAGTACCATTTAGTCTTTGTGCCCATTTAAAAAATACAAATCTATCTTTTTGCCAAAGCTTAAAAGGTAGAAGCAATGCGTCACACTCTTTTTGCATAACACCATGTTTTATCTCCACGCCTGAATCTTGAACTATTTTATTGCCACCAGAGGCAACATCGTTAGAGTCAAGTGAGCCAACGATAAGCTTTTTAATGTTTAGTTTTGAAATAAGTGTTGCACATGATGGGGTTTTACCGATGTGAGAACATGGTTCTAGTGTTGTATATATAGTTGCTCCACTAAAGCAGTTGTTATGATTTTGTAAAAGATAGTTGTGGATTTGAGAAGATTCGCTAAGTTCTAAAATCTTATCATTGCCACTTAAAGTGTGATAAGCAGATTTTAAAGCTTCAACTTCAGCGTGAGGCAAACCTGCCTTTTTATGGGCTTCAACTGCTAAAATTTCGCCTCTCTCTGAGAGAACAACGCATCCAACAGCTGGATTTGGATATGTTAGTCCTTGATATTTCCAAGCCTCATCAAGGGCAAGGCGCATGTAAAAATTTTCGTCAATTACCATTCAAAATATGTTTTAGCTTTTGAGATTTGGTTAAACTCAACACAAAGTTCTTCGCCATCAACATCGAAACAAATATTTGATTCTTCTACTCTTACAAGCAACCCTTTATGCTTCTCTTTTGATTTTAAAGTAAAAGCCACTCTCTCGCCAACCGATAAAACAAACTGCTTGAGTGTGCTTACTTTTCTCTCTATTCCTGGAGTTCCAACTTCAAGTCTATACTCGCCAGACATTGGTGGAGTTACATCCAAAAGAGGAGAGATAAGACGACTTAAATGAACACACTCATCTAAGCTAACACCTTTTTTCTTGCCATCAACAATTTGTGTTGACAATACGTTTACTCTATATATTGATTCATCACCATCTTTAGCAACAGAAATCTCATATAGTTCTAACTCAAGTGATTTAACAAACGACTCTATATCTTTTTCTAAACTCATAAATAAATCCGCCTACTCTTTAGCAATTTTTTTAAATAACTCTTCAAGACTTTGAGCCTTCTCAAACTGTTCATCAAACTCAAATGTAAGATTCGGAGAGCGAAACCAGCCTTGATTTTTCATGCAATAAGTTTCAACAATCGGTCTGGCATTTTTTAAAAGCTTAATAAATTCGTTTTTCTCTTGCTCTGTATATGATGATGGGTGAATAAAAACCTTAGCATCACTTCTCCCGCGTGAACATTTAACATCAATTATATCTAGCTTATGAAGTCTTGCATCATTCAAACTGCCAAGAGCCGCAGGTATAAGCTCTAAAAGCAGAGACTCGGTTCTTTTTAGTTTAATCTGAGCTTCTGTCATAGAGATACTTTTTGTTCAACTTTTTTAAATGTCTCAATCACATCGCCTACGATTACATCATCGTAACCTTTTATCATAACTCCACACTCATAACCATTTCCGATTTCATCAACGTCATCTTTGAAACGTTTAAGTGATGTAAGTTCTCCCTCATGAACAACTACTCCATCACGAATAACACGTACCAATCCGCCACGGATAAGCTTACCATCAACAACAACACATCCAGCAACCATACCTCTTGGTGCCTTAAATGTATTTCTTACTTCTGCTTGACCCGTATTTATCTCTGTGAACTTAGGAGCCATCATACCAGTTAACATACCTGTCATATCATCAAGTAGTTGATATATTATAGAGTATGTTTTAATGTCAACATTTTTCTGTTTTGCTAAAGCTTTTACGCTTCCTGTTGGGCGAACATTAAATCCAAGAAGTACACAGTTTTCACTATTTGAAACAAGCTCAACATCGTTTTCTGTAATTCCACCAACACCAGAAGATATAACATTGATTTTAACTTCATCATTTCTCAACTCACTCAATGAGCTTCTAATCGCTTCTAGTGAACCGTGAACATCTGTTTTAAGAACAACTTTAAGAGACTTTAATCTTCCCTCAGCAATCATACTAGTCATATCTTCTAAAGTAGATTTTGTACTATGTGACAACTCTTTATGTCTATCATACTCATGACGTTTTTGAGCATATTCTCTTGCTTCTTTATCACTATTCATGGCCATCATAATCTCACCTGAAGATGGAACTTCATTTAGTCCAACAACAACCGCTGTATGACTTGGTTTAATGCTTTTAATCTGCTGTTTATTCTCATTTAAAAGTGCTTTTACACGTCCAAAAGAGCTACCACAAACTACATAATCACCAACACTTAGAGTTCCATTTTGAACAATTACAGTAGCAACTGGACCACGTCCTTTTTCTAATGAAGATTCAACTACAGCTGCTTTTGCCATAGCATTTTCATTTGCTTTAAGCTCTAAAACTTCTGCTGTTAGGAGGATGTTTTCAAGTAGTTCATCAATACCCATTCCAGATTTTGCAGATATTGGTATAAACTCAATATCTCCGCCCCAATCAATAGGATTTAATCCACGCTCAGCCATTTGAGCTTTTACCATAT
The DNA here is from genome assembly GCF_059705345.1 of Sulfurimonas limnophila. Taxonomy (NCBI): domain Bacteria; kingdom Pseudomonadati; phylum Campylobacterota; class Epsilonproteobacteria; order Campylobacterales; family Sulfurimonadaceae; genus Sulfurimonas; species Sulfurimonas limnophila. The sequence continues at coordinate 628,769 of NZ_AP046127.1, read as the reverse complement.
CTGGGTTTGCAGTTGGTTTATCCATTTTGTTTAGCGCTACTATAACTGGCACTTTAGACTCTTTTGCCAACTTTATAACTTCATCAGTCTGAGGTTTAACACCATCATCAGCGGCAACAACAATAATGATAATATCTGTTACGTCTGTTCCTCTTTGACGCATTTGTGAAAACGCTGCGTGACCTGGAGTATCTAGGAAAGTAATAGCTTTACCATGTTGTTCAATAGTATAAGCACCGATATGTTGAGTAATTCCACCAGCTTCACCCTCTGTTACTTTCGCTTTTCTAATAGCATCTAAAAGTGACGTTTTACCATGGTCAACGTGTCCCATTATAGTTATAACAGGTGGTCTCTCAGTGGCATCCTCATCTACTTCTTCGTTTAAATCTTCTTCATAGTTAAACGCATCTTTAGGGTCAACTATCGTTACTTCAACACCAAACTCTTCAGATAATATCTCAATTTCATCATGACCCAAGAAGTCATTTTTTGTCATCATTAAGCCAAGACTAAATAGTACTTTTATAACATCACTAATTGGACGATTAACTTTTTCTGCGAACTCATAAACGCGAATATCTTCAGGAATTTCTACATGCGTTATGATTAAATCTTCAGGCTTGTCTTTGATGTATTTTTTTCTTTTATCACGAGAAACATTTCTGCCTTTTGAAGAAGACTTTTTGTTTGCATTTCTACCAACTGGTTTTGCAACTTTTGCTTTTCTTGGCTCTTCTGGAACTAGCGCTTGTCTTTGTGTTGCATTTAAGTCAAGTAGTACCACTTGATCGTCCATATCCATAGAAACTTCAGATAAAGAAGCTCCAAATATATCAATCTTGACACCCTGCTCTTGTTTTTTAGCTCCACCTGAAACTGTCTGCTTTGCTTTTTTCTTATTTGCAAGCTCTTCTAAAACTTCAGCACTTATTTTCCCATATGAAGAGATTGATGATTGTGTCTGTTTTACTACGTGAACAAACTCATCTTCATCTTTTTCTTCAGGTTTTGGCTGCTTCTTTTTAACAATTTTTAAGCCAGACTTTTTAATTACCATTTTTTTAGGATCAGTTACTTCTAACTCTTTCTCCTCTTCTTGTGCTTCATCACTCTTTGGCAATACTTTTGTCTCATTACTAATTAGCTCAGATTCTTTAGTTTTTTCTACTACATCTTTTGGAGATTTTTCACTATTTTTTACAGGGAGAGTTGCTTGAGTATTTTTAATTTCTTTTATAGGAGTTTTTTCTTCTTTAGGAGTATTATTTGATGCTTTAGCTTCTATTTTTGTATCTGCTGCTGATACTTGTGCTAATTCACCGCTCATTATATAGTTCATTAAACCTTCTGCTTCTTCCATTGAAACTGAACTATTTGCCGACTTTATCTCAATGCCCATATCTGAGGCTTTTTTTACTACATCTTTAGAAGTAATTCCTAACTCTTTAGCAATTTCGTGTACTCTAACTTTTTCTGTCATCAGTGATGATCTCCTTTAGTATGTTCGAAAATTTATCTCTATCTGAGCTTTTACATTGTCGCATAATGGCTTTTAATGCTTTTTTCTCATCTTTGAGACAAATTTCACATATGTAAAAACTTCTACCCTCTCCTCTAAAAAGACTAAGTTGTGATTCTAAGCACTGAAGTCTGAGTAGATTTATCTGCATATCTCTTATTCTACAAGATATACACATCCTAAGAGGCTGGTTAAATTTTTTCGCCATTATATCTAAAAGTTCCTTGATTTACTTAGAAAATGAGTGTAACTTATTTATCAATAATAAGTCCCTCGTTGTCAAAATTAAGAATTTTTACAGCAAATTCTGGAAATTTTATAGCAAGTTTACTAGCTATACTTTCAGAATCTTCATCATATACCATAGAGAAAAATGTTGAACCGCTTCCAGAGAGAGTACTCATTAAAGCTCCGCTCTCATATGCAATTTTTTGAACATTAAAAAGTTCTGGCAAAGTCTTCATTCTTGCTTTTTGATGAAATCTATCTTGAGAAGCAAGTTTTAAAATTTCCCAATCTTCATTAAAAAATGCAGCAACACTCAGAGCTGTGTGTGAAAGGTTATAAACAGCGCTCTCTTTTGAATATGATTTAGGCAAAAGGGTTCTTGCTTTTGCAGTGCTCATCTGTTTGTTTGGTATTACAACAACTGCTTTTATATAATCTGGGAGATGTTTTTTTTGAGAAAAAACCTTATTTTTCTCAACAGTTGCTGCATTAAATCCACCCATAACAGCTGGTGTAATGTTATCTGGATGCGACTCATATACAAGTGCATGATTTAGTATTCTTCTTTTTGAAACTTTTATTCCTGCTGCTTCGTGTGCACTTGCAATTGCGCTAACAATTACGGCAGAAGAGCTACCAAGTCCTCTTGACATAGGTATCTGGTTATAAAAATTAAATTTAAAATTTTGCTTTTTTTTCGTTAGTCTGTTGTAATGTTCATTAAAAATACTGATAAAGAGGTTGTTGCCCTTTAATTTAGGGTTATTTTCACCCTCACCTTTAATGCTTACGCTAAAGAATTTCGACGGGTGAAATTCAACTACATTACGCAGATCAACTGCTAAACCTAAAGAGTCAAATCCTGGTCCAAGATTTGCACTAGTTGCTGGTACACTTACTGTCACTTTGTTCCTATCCTAGCGCTCCAATTCCATAAAGAGGCGTAGTTATTGTGCTAAACTCTCTATAATCTAGTACATCCAGAAGCGTAAATCTAACCTCTGGTACTGTTTCTATTTTTTGAGTTTTTATTTCTGATGAAATTTTAACAAAATATAGCTTTCCAATCGCTTTTATTGGCTGATTTTCATTAAAATAAAAGGCGTCTGTTGCATATAGTGGTATATTTTTAAGTATGCTCATAGATTTTAAAAATATATAAGCAACCTTTATAGCCATAAAGCTACCTGGTCCATTTGCATAAAAAAGAGATTTTATACTATATTTCTTTGATATTTCATCAAAAAGAAGAGGTAGAATTTCAGAGCTTTTCTCACTAGTTGCGATAGTCTCAATTAGTTTTGTGTCCTCATATATACCAATTAAAATTGGAGATGAGAGAGTCACAAAAACTAAATCAACACTTTTAAGCATATGCTTTTTCTAACTCTTTTGTCTTTTCACCAACAAGTTCAACAACTTCATAATTTTGGGCATCTTTTAATAGCTCTAGAGTTAACTTATGGTTTAAATCATGACTTCCAGCCATAGCTTCATAGTTACCTACAAAATTCATCCCTATTAGCGCCATGTCTCCGATTGCATCTAATATCTTATGTCTTACAAACTCATTTTCAAATCTTAATCCCTCAGGATTTAAAACCTTTTTCTCATCGAGTACGATTGCATTCTCTAGTGAGCCTCCAAGAGCCAAACCTTTTGAACGTAAATACTGTACTTCATGTAAAAAACCAAAAGTTCTAGCACGTGCAATCTCATCTTTATAACTCTGCTTTGTAAAGTTTAAAATATACTCTTGCTGTTGGATAACTGGATGTGGAAATTTGATAGTAAAACCATATTTTAAATCAGTTGATGGAGAGAGTTTTACATACTTTTCGCCCTCTTGTACAATTATCTCTTTTTTAATGCGCATAATCTTTTTTGGCACATCAAGTTCAACTATCCCTGCTTCATCTAAAAGCATACAAAAACTAGCACTGCTTCCATCCATAACAGGTACTTCGTCTGCATCGACAATTATCTTAAGGTTATCAATTCCATAAGCATATATTGCAGATAACATATGCTCAATAGTAGAGATAACATAACCATCTTTACCTATAACAGTCGCCATTTTAGTATCAACAACATTTGCGGGGATAAGTGGAATTGCTACATCAACGTCACTTCTGTAAAAAATCAATCCGCTGTTGGATGCTAAAGGTTCAAGTCTTAATTTAACAGCGGAGCCTTTATGCAACCCTATTCCAACTAACTCAACACTTTTCTTAATAGTTGTTTGATACATTTTTGCTCCTGCAATTAAATTTTGTATAGTTTATATTTTTTTGTCAATTATATCTTTTGCACTCTTAATAACATCACTGATATTTAATCTCATCCAGTCATTATCCATCCATTCAGCTGGATGAACTTCTATACCTTGGACTAAAACACCAAAGTGAAGGTGATCTCCCATTGCGTAACCACTCTTGCCTGTATTTGCCAGATGAGAGCTATCTGCTATAACGTCTCCACTGTTAACAGCAATACTTGAACAGTGCCCATAGAGCGTGTAAAGCCCTAATCCATGGCTCAATATAGGCATATTTCCATAAAGACCATTATACTCAGCAAAAACAACTTCTCCGCCATTTTGAGGAATTATCTCGGCTTGTGCATTACTAGCAAGGTCTAACCCCATATGGTATGATTCGCTTATCTCTTTATCATTATATGAGTAAATTCTATGATCTCCATAATGAGCGACTACTGCACCATTTTTAAGCGGGTACATACTGTTTATATGGAAGTCTTGAATCATCTTCTGAGGAACTTTTGATGTAATTTCATGGATTAACTTCTCATTTTTTAATCTTACTGTCTCGTTTATCAATTTAAACTGTTCTATTGAGTCAGTTGCTCCCTGTGTCTCTTCAAACTCTTCTGCTAATTCAGCAATTTTGCCTTGTAAGAAGCTATCAGAGAGCTTAATATTTGAAACTTTATAAATTTTTTCTCTTAAATACAGTGGGATATACACCTGAGTACTGTTTTTTGCATAATCCTGTGCAACAACCGTAGCTTTAAAGTTTGCCTCTGTTATAGGCCATGCAATAAGGGCTATATAGTACCCCTCTTTGTAAAACGGCTGTGCTTTAAATTTTTTATCAAAATTTGTCTCTATATAAAAATCTTTTAAATTTTCATCTTCAATTTTAAATACAACAAGCGCTGAACCGCCTTTGCTAATTTTATATGAGTTTGCAATTATATTTATAAGCGGTCTTTTTTTGTCAATTTTTATACTATACTCTTTTTGAGTAGCGTTTCCTTGAAAAAAATTCCATTTACTTGCATCTAGTGCTTCAATAATAATTTTTATATCTTTATCTTTCATCGTATAGGCACTCTTAGGTGATTCTATTTTTATATCAACAATATTCTTTGCTTCCATAAACTGTTCATGATACAATACAGTATCTCCTGAAGTGCTCTTTAATACTACTCTATATGATTTAAGACCACTTCTATCTTGTATGGATAATTTTAATGGATCTTTTAAATTCCAATAACCATCACTCTCTAAAGATATTGCAGGGACTTCTCTCTCAAACATTAGAGAGTTGTACACATAAAAAGCACCGCCAACTATTAACACTAAAACAAACAACACACCATATAAAGAACCATTTTCTCTTCTTCTCAACTACATTTCCTTTTTAATTAAATTAAGCATAAACTCTTTAGCTTCATCTAGTGATACCAAATCATTAAGCGTAAAACTTGAGCAACTCTTATCTGTTGTGGCATCAAAATTTGATACTATTTTTTCACAATTAACTTCAGAAGCACAACAAACAAAACACTTTATTTTAAAATTACTTTTTTGCATTAACAAAAGAGCTATCTCTGTATGAGGCAAAAAAAGTGACTCATGTAGTGCTGCTTGTGCATCAAATGCTGTTGCACCACTTGCTCTCATATCCTCATCACTTACACAAAAAGTAGCAACTTTTGCATCGTAGCACAGTGACATATTTTTAAACATAGTGGCTTTTAATCTCAAAGCACCTAGCATGATACTTTTCATTATATTTTTATTACACAATTTAAAATCTGCACCACACTCTATTAACTCTTTAGCCATAGCAAATGTCGTACCACAGAGCTTATCAGACAAAAATCCATCAGTTTCATAAAGAAGCCCAGAATATAATGCAGTAGCAATCTTTTGATTTATTTTTATCTTATGATCTTTAAAAAATTGGTACAAAACTTCTGATTTTGATATAAAACTTATTAGCTCACACTCTATCTCTAAATGCTCTTTATTCGTAGAGTCAAAACTTATAGCCAAATCCGCACTTTTTGGAAATGTATTTTTTATATCTTGGACCCATGGAATAAATGAGATTCTATGATTTGTATTTGATGTTTTACAAACCCAAGAAACTTTTTTATGTTTTTGAAGCAAAAAAGTATAAAAAGCACTAGCATTACCAATAGATTGAGCATCAAAACAGTTATGAGAGAGAATGACTATGTGAGTAGCACTATCTATTTTTTTTAATATTTCATTCAATTTATGACTACTTTAGCTATATTTTTTGGGATTATATACTACTTCTTATTCATTTTGTAAACATATGCCAGAACCTCGGCTACTGCTCCAAAGAGTTCATTTGGTATTGATTTGTCTAAATCTACCTGCGCATAAAGGCTTCTTGCCAATGGAGGATTTTGCACTATATGAACACCATTTTCTCTTGCTATTTTTTTTATCTGTTGCGCTATATTATCCATCCCTTTTGCCACAACAATTGGAGCGTGAGATTTTTGTTCATCATACTTTATTGCAACTGCGTAGTGTGTCGGATTTGTTATAACAACATCTGCGGTTGGAACGGAAGCCATCATTCTTTTTCTTGAAGCTTGCATCTGGATTTGACGTATTTTCGCCTTAATCATAGGATCTCCATCCATGTTTTTCATCTCATCTTTTATCTCTTGCTTACTCATTTTTAGCCCATCAAAATACTGTTTTCTAACAATTATAATATCAATAACTGCAAAAATAAAAATAATTAAAAGCATAACAAAAGCGATGATTATCATCTTGTCTCTAAGCCAAATCATCTGGTCATTAAATCCAAAAAGAGCAACTGTTGGAAGTTCCATGATAAATAAAAAGAAAAAAACAAACCCAACGCCAAGGGTTGTAAATGATTTAAAAGTTATCTTAATGCCATCTATCAATTTTTTCATTGAGAAGAGATTTTTCATCCCTTTAATCGGGTCTATTTTTTTAAAGTCAGGCATTATTGCTTTTGAAGTAAATAAAAAACCAAACTGAGCAATAGCAGCAACAATACCAGCAACAGCAACAGCAATTGAGAGAGGCATAACAATTAGAAAAAATTCTTTCATAGTGACTATTGCAATATCCACCATAAATTCCCTATCTATAGTCATACCAATAAGAGAAAAATAGTATTTAAATAGCAAAAGAAGATGGGAACTCATGTATGGAAAAAGCATCAAAAAAGCTAAAATGGCAACAAATAGCGTCATAACACCTGAAGCATCTTGAGACTTTGGAACATTTCCCTCTTTTCGGGCGTCCTCTATCTTTTTGGAGGTGGGTTCTTCTGTTTTTTCTGCATCATCTGCCATAAATACTCCTTAGAAGAACTTTTAAAATCTTGACAAAGATTTTACTTTGGCATAAAACACTTAACTTAATCCATTTTCATTGATAAATCTATCCAGTTTGCTTGATGGATAAGAGAACCGCTGCTTATGGCATCAACACCAGTTTTTGCATAGCTCTCTATACTTTGGAGTGAGATGTTTCCACTCGCTTCAATGAGTATATGTGCAAAATTTGCATCTCTATATTTTACAACCTCTTGAACTTGCAGAGGCGTCATATTGTCACACATCACGATATCAGCACCCGCTTCAAATGCCTCAATTGCAATCTCAAGAGTTTCCGCTTCTACTTCAATTTTTGCAGTAAATGGAATCTTTTGTCTAGCCTTTTGTATATAACTCTTCAAATTTTTTATAGTCTTTAAGTGTGTATCTTTTATCATCAAAGAGTCATCTAATCCCATTCTGTGATTAACTGCTCCGCCACATCTTGTCGCATATTTTTCAAAAACCCTAAGCAGAGGTCTTGTTTTTCTAGTATCTAAGAGTTTTACACCGTATGGCTCTATAATTTCTGCATATTTTTTAGTAAGTGTAGCAATTGAACTTGCATGAAGAAGCATATTTAAAAATGTTCTCTCAGCACGAAGAAGGATATGTGATGTTCCATTTAGCGTTGCCAAAATATCACCCTTTACAAAGCTATCTGAATCTTTCTTGTTCCAAACTACACTAAAATTCTCTAGTTTTGCTAAAGCGTCACAATAGATTACTCCAGCAACAACTCCATCACTTTTGGCAATGATTTTTGCAGATGCCGCTACACTTGGCTCAACAAGTGCATACAAATCTCCTCGTCCTACATCTTGTGCTAATGTCTCTTTTACAAAATCTTCTATCATAGAGCCATCATTCTATCTAGTGCTATTTTTGCCCACTTTTGAGTATTTGCATCGATATGAATTTCATTTAATGGTTCACCATCATCAATAGATTTTAAAACATCATAAACGTCTCTTAGAGTTGTCTCATTCATGGTTGGGCACTCTGGTTTTGTGGATGAGAGAACATATGTATTTTTTTTGCGCAGACGATTTACAAGGTTAAACTCTGTTCCAACAGCTACTTTTTGATCTTCATCTAAATCTTTTATATACTTTATAAGTTGAGAAGTTGAACCCACAAAATCTGCGGCATTGCAGATTGATGGATCACACTCTGGATGAACAGCTATTAAAATTCCAGGGTATTTTTTACGATAAAAGTTAATATCATCAACTGAAAATAGCTGATGAACTGAACAAAAACCGTTAAAGCAAATAATATCAGCATCTGCGACACTGCTTCCATCACCTATAACGCAAGATTTTAGCCCCATTTGATTTGCTATATTTTGCCCCAAACATCTATCTGGAACGAAGAGTATTTTTTTACCCTCTTGCAGAGCTGTTGTAATTATTTTCTTTGCATTTGAACTAGTGCAAACCATTCCTCCCATCTCACCAACTTTAGCTTTTACATCAGCATTTGAGTTTATATAAGTGATTGGTAAAATATCTTCATTTTTAATTCCAGCTTCATTAAGAGCTTTTACGGAAGCATCAAACTGCATCCCATCAATCATAGTAGCCATCGCGCAGCACGCTGCCTTTGGCATAACTACTCTTTTGTTTGGAGATAAAACTTTTACACTCTGCCCCATAAATCCAACACCACAAAAGACTACAAATTCTGAATTATCAGCCATCGTTTTTTGCGCAAGTTCAAGAGAATCTCCTGTAATATCGCCCATCTCAAAAACTTCATCTCTTTGATAAAAATGTGCAACAACCGTTACACTTAACTTCTTTTTATATTCGTTAATTTTCTCTTTTAACATCTCTGTTGTTAGTTCCAAAATAATTCCTTATTTTAAGTATCGCGCAATTATAGCAAAAAACAGTATCGCAGATATTTTATATCTCTATAATCATATCTTATGTACAATTGCTTAAATTTTCAATCAAGGTTTTTAATGGATTTTTTATTTAATACAAATGCTCAATTTTTCATAGCAGCGTACCTCATAGGCGCTATTCCTTTTGGTCTTATATTGGCAAAAAAATATGCTGGTGTAGATGTAAAATCGAGTGGTTCTGGAAGCATCGGTGCTACTAATGTTTTAAGAGTTGTAAAAGAGAGCAACCCATCTTTAGCAAAAAAATTAGGCGCAGCAACACTCTTTCTTGATGCTATCAAGGGGGTTTTAGTTTTAGCAGTTGCCTATTTTTACGGGGTTAGCGAAGCTACACTTTGGGGCATATCTGTTCTAGCAGTCATTGGTCATTGCTACTCTCCATATTTAGGATTTGAAGGCGGAAAAGGTGTTGCTACTGGGATGGGAGTTATGATGTTTATGCTTCCGTTTGAGACAATTATCGCACTCGTTGTCTGGGCTCTAGGTGCTAAATTTATCCGCATATCTTCATTATCTTCACTCACAGCTCTTGGCGCATTAGTAGTAGCTAGTTTTATAATCCACCCAGATATGGCTCATGCTCCTGTTCTCATTATCGGTTTTATACTTTTATATAAACATATACCAAATATAATTCGCCTATTTAAGGGTGAAGAAAAAAGGGTTGTATGATTATCCATATTGAAAATCTAAAATTTCAATCTATTATTGGAATTTTAGATTTTGAGAGAGCCACCCCACAAGAAGTAATTATCAATATTCATATAGATTATAAGCATGAAGAAAACTTTATCGATTATGCTCAAGTTGTTACTTTTATCAAAGGTTTAATGATAAATAGTCAATTTTTACTCATAGAAGATGCTTTAAAAGAGATAAGTTTAAAGTTAAATAAAGAATTCAAAGGGATAAAAAGCATAAACTTAAAGATAACAAAATCATCTATTTTGCCCGATTGTATGGTAAGTGTAAGTGATTTTACAGTTTTTGAATCTTAATTGTAAATTAAAGATTTATTAAAAAAAATTGAAATTTTCTTTAAAATAACCTAAAATTATGATATGATTCCGCCAAAATATTCACTCATAGGACATAATTTATGCGCATTCTTATAATAGAAGATGAAGTTACTTTAAATAAAATGCTCGCAGAGGGGCTAAAAGAATTTGGCTACCAAAGCGATGTAGTAGAGACTCTAAAAGATGGTGAATACTATCTTGATATTCGTAACTATGATTTAGTACTTATGGATTGGATGCTTCCAGATGGAAACAGTATAGATATCATAGGAGACATTAAAACAAAAACTCCAAAGACTGTTGTTGTTGTTTTATCAGCAAGAGACGATAATGAGAGCGAAATTTTAGCCCTAAAAAGTGGTGCTGATGACTATATTAGAAAGCCTTTTGACTTTGATGTTTTAGTTGCACGTCTTGATGCACGTCTTCGTTTTGGTGGTAGCAATATAATTGAAATCGAAGATCTTATCATCAATCCTGAAGAGGAAAAAATTACATACAAAGAAGTTGAGATTGAACTTAAAGGAAAACCTTTTGAAGTTTTAACTCACTTAGCACGTCACCGTGATCAAATAGTTTCAAAAGAACAACTGCTAGACGCTATCTGGGAAGAGCCTGAACTTGTTACTCCAAACGTAATTGAAGTTGCAATAAATCAAATCAGACAAAAAATGGATAAACCTCTTAACATAACTACTATCGAAACTGTTCGCCGTCGTGGATACCGTTTCTGTTTTCCAAAAGAGATAAACTAACATAAATAGCAAAGGAGAACTTACTCCTTTAGCTACTAAATCACTTTTTTATTCGATACAATTACAGAATATTTAATATTAGGTAAAAGTATGTTTTCACAAAGAAGTATAAGACAAAGTTTTTTAATACAACTTATCATTGCTTCTTCTTCTTTAATTCTTCTTTTCTCATCAATTTTATATTTTTATATTGAAAAATCAATCATAGATGAAAAATATCATGAGCTCTCTGTTTATGCAAAAAATGCTACTAGTAACGAATCTATTTATGGAGCATCTGTTCCTACACCAGATGAGTATTTAGGGCTAACTATTGAGATTATGTACTTGAATACCCAACATCTAAATCTCGACTTTTATGAAACTACAAAAAATAACAAATCATATCTGACTCTAATTCATCCTTTTAATTTTGATGAGCTTAGTTATCTTAAAATCACAAAAGACATTACTGCTACACGCACGCTTTTAAATAAAATACTTAACTATCTTTTAGTAATTAACATTGCTGGATTTTTACTTGTAATTATCTATGCGATAGGTTTATCAAAAATGCTAGTTTCTCCTGTAAAAACCCTTAGCAACAAGCTCTCAAATATGAATGAACATCTTATGCGCCCAATTATCGTTGAAGAGTTGCCTGAGGAGTTTGAGCCACTTGGTGCGACTATAAATCATCTTATCTTAAGAATCCAAAACTTTGTAAAATACCAAAAAGAGCTCTTCATCGGAACAGCGCATGAGTTAAAAACACCTCTTGCAGTCATTAAACTAAAAAATCAAGTAACTCTTATCAAAAAACGCACTCCAGAAGAGTATATAGAAGCTCTAAAAATTACAAATAAAACAGTTGATGAGATGAATATAATCGTCTCAAACATCTTAAACATAGGCCGTCAAGAGGGAATGCAGCTAGACAAGCCTCAAGAGGTTGATGTAATTACACTACTAAGACAAAAAGCTGATGATTTTAATCTTCTTGCTGCAAATGAAGATAAAACTCTTGAGATGAGTTTTGAGCCTAACGGCTTTATGGCGATTTTACAAGTTGGACTTTTAAATCAGATAGTGCAAAATTTTCTCCAAAATGCTCTCAAGTTCACTCCTAAAGATAAAAGAGTTATACTGAAGAGTTCTTTAAATAGCTACGGACTTTTGATTGAAGTTATAGATGAGGGGTGTGGAATTGATGAGAGTTCTGATTTGTTTGCACCTTTTAAGAGAGAAGGAAATAAATCAGGAGTTGGTCTAGGACTTTTTCTAGCCAAGAGTGCTGCTGATGCGTTAGGTGCTAAAATAAGCATAAAAAATAGAACAGATGGCATAACTGGAACTATTTCCTCTTTAAATCTCAACTCTAAACTATCATGCATCTTGCCAACAAATTAAACAAATAACTATATTTAAAAAACAATAAAGCTATATTTAGCTATAAATCGGGCACATGAAAATATATACTAAATAATATATTTAAATTAGATTACAACTATGAGGTATTTTAATGGCTTTAATAATAAATGATGAGTGTATTGCATGCGATGCATGTCGTGAAGAGTGCCCTACAATAGCTATTGAAGAGGGCGACCCGATTTACTTTATTGATCCAGATCGTTGTACTGAGTGCGTTGGTGTCTATGATGAACCAGCATGTATATCAGTTTGCCCTGTTGATTGTATTATCCCAGATAAAGATAATGTAGAATCAATTGCTGAGCTTCAATTTAAATATAAACAAATACAAGAAGAGGAGCTTTAAGCTTCTTTATGGCAAAACGTGTAGCAGTCATAGATATAGGTTCTAATTCACTTAGAATGGTTATCTATGAAAAAACCTCTCGCTTTGCTTTTCATATCTTACATGAAGCAAAAAGCAGAGTAAGAATATCCCAAAACGCATATCAAAACAGTGGAAATCTTCAAGAAGCTCCAATGCAAAGAGCTTATGATACGCTAGAAAATTTTCTCTCAATCATCACATCCTTTAAAGCTAGAAAAACACTATGTGTTGCAACTTCGGCACTTAGAGATGCCCCTAATCAAAAAGAGTTTTTAAACAGAGTAAAAAATGGTCTTGGATTAAATATCAAGGTTATTGACGGGCAAAGAGAAGCTTATCTTGGAGCTATCGCTTGTGCAAATCTTTTACCAGAACAAAACAGTGCTATCAGTATTGATATAGGCGGAGGTTCAACAGAATTTGCTCTTATAAACAAAAAAGATATTTTAAAAAGCTTTTCTATAAATCTTGGAACAGTGCGTCTAAAAGAGCTTTTTTTTGACTTAAATGATATAGATGGTGCAAAAGAGTATATAGATAAAGAACTAGCAGTTCTAGATGGGATAGATGCATCAACAATGATTGGAATTGGCGGAACATTTAGAGCAATATCTTCTGCCTTGCTTGCTAAGAGTGATTATCCGATAGATAAACTTCATGCGTACAGACCATCTTATGATGAATTTGAAAATTTTTTAGAAAAAATATTATCTAGTGATGATGATAATTTAAAAAAAATAGGTATAAAAAACTCTAGATTTGATGTCATAAAATCTGGGGCACTTATTCTTCTTAGAGTTTTTAAAAAATTTAAGATTAAAGAGCTATTGACTAGCGGTGTTGGCGTAAGAGAAGGTGTTTTTTTAGCAGACTTGCTAAGAACTTCAAAAGATAGATTTCCACTCAACTACAACACTTCTATACGTTACATTCTTGATGCTCACGTTGAAAATCTCTCATATGCAAACCAGATAAGCAGAGTTGCTAAAGAGTTGTTTAATTTGAGTGCCAAAAAATTAAATATAGAAAAAAAATACCGTTATGAGTTATCTATTGCTTCCAAACTCTGTATGAGTGGAAGCAGTATTCATTTCTACTCTAGCAATAAGCATAGTTACGAACTTATACAAGATGCGCTAGAGTTTGGCTTTACTCATGAGCAAATTACTCTAATTGCAACACTTGCAAGATTTTCAAAAAGAAAACTCCCATCTTCTTCTCATGTAGAGAAATTTAGCGCTCTTTTACCAGATACTGAACAGCTTAATGCACTTAGCTATATTCTCTCTTTGAGTGTTGCCCTGCTTAGTCATATGCCAAGAAATATTGATTTTAAATTAACGCTAAAAGATGATGTAATAGAAGTTGAATCAAAAAATAGTTTGTATTTAGCAAAAGAGAGTGTAGAGAAGTTAGAACCGCTAAAGAACAATCCTTTAGAAGTAAAATTTTTATAAATTATTAAGCGTAGTGTGACATTAATGTAGAGACAAATGTCTCTGCCACTTTATGGGCAAAGCCCATAAAATAGATAATATTATCTACTAAAATCTCTGTCCCATAGTAAATTCAAATACTGAAGTCTTATCACCCTCTTCTTCTGCTAGAGGTTTTGAGAACATTAACTGAATCGGTCCAACTGGAGAGAACCACTCAAGGCCTACACCAAATCCGCCTCTTGATAGGTTTTCAACAAGATATGTACCATTGCTCTTCTCACTTGTTCCGATATAACCCCAGTCAAGATAAGTAACTACACGCATCTTTGCTTTTGGAACAAGAGGAAAACTTAACTCAAAACTGTTTGTAGCACTATACTCTCCACCATATCTTCTAATGCCATCAGAGGCAGTATCATCTGCTTGTGTTGTTGGAGATAAAGAGTAGGACTCATATCCTCTAACACTTCCGATACCACCCATATAAAATTTTTCTGCAATTGGTAAGAAACCTGTATCTTTTACATAGCTTATCTTTGCTTTATATCTTGAAATCAGGTCAAAACCAACATACTCTTCAAGCCCTTTATATGCACCAAACGTTGTTCTTGTTTTTACAAATTTAGCTTCACCGCCAACTCCTGCATTTTCAATACTTTGAGATAGCATCACACCTTTTCTAGGAAGATAAAAATCATCAGTATCATCATACTTTCCACTAACAATTACAGAACTCTTTGTGTAATCTTGAAATAAATAATCATCAACATAAGTCAAGTTTGCATCTTCATCAATCTCATACTTATTTTTAGAGTAGCTATACCCTAAGCTACCGCTAATGTATCTTGTAAATCTATATCCAAGTCCAGCACTCAATCCATCAGACATAACTGTATAGTCTTCATACTCAAAATTAGATGTATAAAGAGAGAAGTTACCACTAAAATCACTATCGTTCAATCTTGGATTTGAGATAGAAAAAGAGTAGTTTGATGAGAGTGAAGAGCGCTCAGCCTTTACACCAACATCAATTCCTGAACCCCAAACATTTCTATCATCAACAGCAACACTAACTAAAAGTCCGCCATAGCTTCCATAACCACCACCTAGCTGAATGTTTCCAGTTGGAGCTTCTTTTACTTTGACAACCAAATCCATTGTTTTGTTATCAACTCTTTTTTCTTCAATAGTATTTCCATCAAAAAAGCCTAAACGTCCAAGTGCATTTCTAGAATCAGAGAGGTCCGTTAAAGAGTACATATCTCCAGGCCCTAGATATAACTCTCTTCGTATAATTCTATCTAGTGTTCTATTGTTTCCAGAGATAACTACATTTCTGATTTTAACCTTATCTCCAGGAGAAACTTTAAAGATAACTTCTACTTCTCTTTTGTCTTTATTTTTTTTAAGGTCTGGAACAACCTGAACGAAGGCATAACTAAGATCAGCGATAAGTGTTTTAATTTTTTGAGAGTCGTTACGGAAAGTCTCTATGTTAAATACCTCTCCTACTTTTAGACTAAGTAGCTCTTCTATCTCAGCATTATCTACAACTTCTTTGTCTTGCTCAATTGTAATTGCGCTAATAGAGTAAACTTCGCCCTCTTTGATCTGATAACTCATATCTGCATTGTAGTTGTCAAAGTTTACTCTCACAAATGGCTCTTTTATCTCGGCATCCAAGTACCCATGCTGCATATAAAAATCTCGTATTCTTAGCGGGTCGTAAGCTAAGTCAGCAACTTTCATCTTTCCATCATTTCTACCCCAAAACCAGCCCATAAACTCTCGCTCTTTATTGGCAATCATGCTATCAAATTCATCACTATCTAGCCCTTGTGCACCGCTATACAATAACTCTTCTATGATAATCTCTTCACCTTCGTTTACTAAAAAAGTTACTTTATAGCTTCCGTTATCCAAAAGCTCTTTAGAAATCTCTACAACACTGTCAATCTTTGCTTCTTGATTGATTGCTTCAATAATTCTTTTCTTTGCAGCTTCTATCTTCTTCTCATCATAAAGTGCACCAGTTTTAATCTGGATTACACTATCTATGATTTCAGAGTCATTCTCTTTCCACCCTTTAAGCTCTATCTTTGAGATAAGAGGTTTCTCTTTAAAATGAAAAGTCATTGCTCCATCTTTGTCAACATCAACCCAAATATCCTCAAAATATCCCTGTTTATGATACGCTTTAATTGATTCATCAATCATTTTTTCACTAACGTCATCGCCAACTTCAAACTTTAACATTCTAAGTGCTACTGACTCAGATATTTGAACCATACCGTCATATTTAATTGATTTGATTGTTTGTGCGAAAGAGTTTATCGCAAGAAGGGTTAGTAGTGCTGCTAAAAATATTCTCATTGATTTTCCAGATTGTAAAATAAGAGAAGATTCTACCTTTTATGAGGTTAATGTTAAGTAAATCTTGTATAATTTGGCAAATAAAAAAGAAGAAATAGTATGAATATAGCAATAGTAGGGTTAGGGCTTATGGGTGGATCACTCGCTAAGAGCCTCAAAAATATAGATTTTATAGAAAATATTGTAGGAAGTGATCACAACATTAATCACCAGAAAGAGGCGTTAGAGCTTGGTCTTGTTGATAAGATTGTAGAGTTTGATGAAGTTAAAAATTATGATGTTATCTTTTTAGCAATACCTGTTGATGGCGTAATTGCGGCTCTTAAAAACCTCTTGGATGTTAAAGAAAATACAACCATTATAGATTTGGGAAGTACAAAAGCAAAAATTATTGACTCAATTTCTAGTGAGATAAGAAAAAACTTTGTAGCGGCGCACCCGATGACTGGAACAGAGCACTTTGGCCCAAAAGCGGCGATAGACAACTTATATAACTCTCAAGTTGTTGTTTTGTGCGACATTGAAAACAGTGGCGAACTTCAGGCGAGTGTTGCAAAAAAGATATTTAAAGCCCTTAGTATGAAGATGCACTTTATGCCTGCGCATCAGCATGACCGTCATGCAGCATTTATCTCTCATATGCCTCATGCCATCTCTTACTCTCTTGCAAATACTGTAATGAATCAAGAGAACAAGCGCAATATTTTAGCACTCGCAGCTGGTGGATTTCGCTCAATGAGCCGTTTGGCTAAGAGCTCTGCAAATATGTGGGAAGATATTTTTAGACAAAACAAAACAAATCTGCTTGAAGCTATTGAGCTTTTTGAGAATGAGTTAAGTATCTTAAAAGAGCATATAAAAAATGATGAGTGGGATGAAGTTCATAAAAATATAGAGTCTGGAAACAGACTCCATGATATTTTAGACTAGTCTATCTTTAGCCTCTTAAGAAGCTCTTTTAGGGCTTTTTTATCTATCTCTAAATTTTTGTCAGTGTAGATATTTTGCTCTAACTTCTCTATCACCCCCCTCACCTCTTCATCATCTTTATGAGGCAGTAGCTTTGCCAAAAGAGTTCTTGGTTCTTTAATGGAACTTTTTTTTGTTCGTTTAAAGTTTATCAATGGCTTTAAAATCATCAAAATAGTGCCTAAAAACACTCCTACTACAAAAGCAATAAAAAGATAACTTTTATCATATCCATCACTTATAGCAATTGCACTGTTTTTACTTATTTGCTCGTTATCTGTTTTGATAACTAGCTCCTCTTTTGGCTTTGCGTTTTTTACTTTTACCTCTCTCTCTTTTGTAGAGATACTTTTTATCTCTTTTGTTTTTATATCAAAATACTTAATCTCAAATGGTGGGATTACAAAATCATTCTGGGCTACAAAAGTAATTTTTTGTGATAGCTTAGAGCCCTCAATAAGAGGCTTTTCTTCAAAAACTCCAACTCTATCTATATATGGTTTAAAACTTTTTATATCTTCTAAATTTCCATCTCCGCTCACTTCAATAGCCACATTTAAGGGCTCGTTTGCGTTTACTTCATCTTTTTCTAACAAGAGTTTTATCTTAAAATCTCCAACTAAAGTAACGCCCAAGGGAAGCGGTTTTACACTAAAAGAGAGCTCATTTGAGAAATAATTTTTCCATTTGATAGTTGGCATAAAACTACCCCAACTATCAACTCTGTTATCTCTTGAAGCGATTTGCATCTGCGCTCTTGATATTTTTAACTCACCTACTCTTTGAGGAAGCAGAGTATAGACCATAGTCGTAGTTGTATAATCAACATCTTGTACTTTTTGCGGTTGTGACTCACTTCTTACCCAAAAGCCTTTAAACTCAGGCTGTGTAAACTTACTATCAAGCGCACTTGCACCATTTTTTTGTTTAAACGTTAATGTTAATTCAAACGTCTCTCCAACATAAAGCTCCTCTTTATTACTGCTAAGGGTAAGCATAAAATTTGCATCTCTGCTCTGGCTTGGAGCTTTTACCTCTATCTCTATCATTTCTGAGTGTTCTACTTTACCATCTATCTCTAGTCCAAAGGGCTCAATTTTACAACTCTTTTGTGGTGAAAATTTATAGCTTAATGTATAGCTCTTGCTCATCGCTCCGTTTATTATCTGCATATTTGTTTGAGAAGAGGTAGATATAACATCACTCTCACAAAGTCTTGTAATCTCTGGCTTTTTTATCTTCTGCCCTGAAATATCCAAAGAGAAAGTAACAACATCTCCAAGTTCAACACTGCTTGTATCTACTCGAGCAGTGAGTGAGGCAAATAATGGGTACACAATTATAAAAAATAGTAGCGCGACTTTTGTAATAGTTTTCAAATTTTATTCCTTAAAATAATTTCTACCAAGGTTTTTCATCATTAGAGATTTTTTTCTCATCATTATCATTTAGTTTGTAGAGATAGCTGCTTGAATTTTGCTTGAGTTGGTTTATCCATTTTTTCTCCTCTTCATCACTCATAATTTCCTCTTTTTTATCGCCTACTTGTTGAGCATTTTCTTTTGAATCATCTTTTTTTTCATCCATATTTTCACTCTTTTTTGCCTCTTTTTCCTTTTGCTCTTTTTCTTCTTTTTCAGACTCTTTTTGCTCTTTATCTGAGTCTTTCTCTTTTTGAGTTGACTCTTTGTCATCTTTTTTTTCTTCTTTGTTCTGCTCTTTATCTTTACTATCTTGTTCTTTATTTTGTTTTTGTTTATCCTCTTTATCGTCTTGCTTATCTCTGTTTTTTTCGCTGTTTTGCTCTTTTTTCTGCTCTTGTTCTCTTAAAAACTTCTCAACTTCACTTAAATTTTCTCTTGTATCTTTGTCATCTTCTATCTTTAGAGACTCTTTATATGCCTCTATCGCCTTTTGCAAATCACCATCTTTTGCATAGGCATTTCCTAGATTTGAGAGATTTTTTGCCCTATCGTATTTATCATCAAAAGTAGCCTTTTTGTAGGCTTCAATCGCCTCTTTATACTTTTTTTGTTTATAGTAAGCATTAGCGCTGTTATAGTAGCTCTGAGGATTTTTACTCTCTTTTGCATGTTCATTATAAAGCTTTGCAGACTCTTCAAAATTACTGCTCTCATAAGCCTCTTTTGCCTTTTTTAAATCCATAAAATCCAAAACACCTGCTCTGGCTTCTTGAGATAAAAAAAGAGCCAAAATAAGTAAAACACCTAAATGAGAGCTACCTCTTTTACCAATAGAGCTCATAGCGATAAGAAGCAGAAGAAGTGCAAGAGAGAGTGGATAGTAAAAGAGCGGTTTGCTCTTTTGCACCTCTTGGCTTTTTAACTCTTTTTTCTCTCCCACTCGCTCTATTTCTTGAATCATTCTCTTTATATCTTCTTGCGAGGTCGTTGACTCTATATAAACTCCGCCTGTTTTTATAGCAAGAGAGGCTATGTTTTCATTTAGTTTTGAGATAATTATCTCATCATTGTATTTTATAAAAGTTCCATCTTCTCTTTTTATCGGAGCGCCCTCTTTTGTAGCTATTCCTAAGACAAAAACTGTGATACCGCTCTTTTTTGCCAAAGCAATCTCATCAGTGAAATCGCTTTTATCTCCACCATCACTTAGGATAAGAAGTACTTTTTTTGGCTCATCTTTTTGAATCTTTTGCACTGTTTCAATGACAGATAAAAAGTCACTTCCCTGCTCTGTTATAGAGGTTGTATCAAGCTGCTGCAGTAAAAAAGAGACAGAGACTTTATCAAAACTAAGAGGAGAGACAAGGTAGGAGTTTTTTGCAAAGGCTACTATTCCCATGCGCTCATCTTTAGCCTCTTTCAACAGAGATAAGGCTTTTCTTTTTGCTGATTCTAGGCGATTTGGATATATATCCTCCGCCAACATAGAGTCTGAGATATCAAGAGCTATCATCACATCAACACTCTTTGCTTTTATCTCCACGCTACCCTCTTTTATAACTGGCTGGGCAAGAGCTATAATCATAAAAAATCCTACAAGAAAAAAGAGCGCATTTCTAGCCTTGAGTGTTAAAGTATTTGCATTTACCCTAAGTTTATCCATTATCTCTTGGCTAAAAAACTGCTCATGTGTCTCTTTTTGAGTAAGTAAAAGGGCAAATAGTATAAAGAGCGGAGGCAACATGTAGTACAAAAATTCTGGATGTAAAAAGCTCATGCATACCCTCTTCTATTTCTTAGATAGACATAGAGCATAAGAGCGATAAGTGCCACAAATAGTGGAAACTGATAGTAGTAGTTTGTGTTAGTGTAACTCTCTCTTTTTATCTTTGACTTCTCAAGGGAATCAATTTTTTTATAGACTTCTTGAAGCTCTGCACTACTTGAAGCTCCAAATGCAACGCCACCGCTCTCATTTGCGATTTGCAAAAGTGCCTCTGTGTTATACTCATGAGGCATTCCAATTCCAATAGGATAAACTTTTATCCCCTCTTTTTTTATCATATCAAGGGCGACATCAATAGGGACGCTATCAACTTGTGGTGTGCTGTAACCATCTGTAAGCAAAATCGCTATCTTTGTTTTTGACTTGCTCTGCTTTAAAAGATTTGCTCCTTGAGCTAGAGATGTGTTTAGTGCTGTATATTTTCCAGCCATCCCGATTTCTAACTGTGAGAGGATTTTGTTTAAGATATTTATATCATAAGTCAGCGGAGAGGCTATGAAAGAGTATGCTCCAAAAACGACCAAACCCATGTTGTCATTTTTTCTTTGTGAGATAAAATCAGCAACTATCTCTTTTACAACATCAAATCTGCTCAAGCTTTGATTTTGTCTATCAAAACCTTGCGCTTTCATAGACTCAGAAGCATCCAAAATCAGAGCTATCTCATACCCATCTTTTGGCTCTAACTCATATGGCTCATCTTTTATAGGCGACATAAGAGCTACTATCATCATCAAAATTCCAAGCCATTTTAAAAAAAAGAGTATTTTTGAAGATGACACACTACCTTTTAAAAACTGTGCAACATGAGGAAAATAGATAGAAGTAAGTCTTAATTTGCACAAAAAGGCACATGCTATAAAGATAAAGATAGTAAAAAATATTTGGGGAAATTCAAAATAGATTCCATCAAACATCAATCATACCCTTGTAAAGTTCTATATAACCAATGGTCTCATCATCAAACGCACCAACCTCTTTTTTGTACTTATAAACTTCAAGTCTCTCAGTTAGGTTTAGATACATCTCATGGTGTCTTGGGCTGTCATCTTTAAACGTTGCTCCATAAAAAGTTATAGCGTATGCAGACTTTTTGGCATCTCTCAAATCAAGGCTATTTAGGGCTTTGTAGTTCTCTTTTCGCAGGTTAAACTTTGCTTTTTTGTTAAGCCATACATATAAAAGGTATGCCAAAGCACTAAGTAGAAGCAGTGCTAAAAAAGAGCCTCCTAGAAGGTAGTAAAGCGAGTACTCGTCTACATCAACGATGTTTTTTATATCATGCAGTGGTATATCAAAACTTTGATTTGCTTCCATTATCTTCCCTCAAAGAGTCTGCGTAACTCTACACTTGGTATTGAGTGAGTATATATTTTTCTAAATCTGATGCCATCACTTCTAAGTGTCTCAAAGAGTTTGTGGTCATGTTCACTCACTTTTTTTGCATAAGCCTTAACACTTCTCTCGTTAAAATCACCCTCAAGAGTTACCGCGCTTTGTGGGTCTAGCAGTGATGCAAAGCCCATAGAAGGGGGGTTCTCTTCTAAAGTATCTCTAACTATTACAGATAAAACTTCATGCTTTTTAGCTAAGAGTCTAAAGTCTGGTATCTCAAAATAATCCCCTACTATGATGATAAGAGACCTTTTTTTCAATCTTTTATAAAGGGTGTCGGCGATAACTTTAAAATCTACTTTTTGATTTATCGCATCAAAATTTAAAATATCATCTGTGCTTTTGTGGATTTGGTGTAGTTTTTTACTCGGTTTTGTATAGGAGTGCATTTTGTCTGTAAAGATGTATGAGCTTAGAATATCTCCATTTTTTATAGTTGAAAAGCCTAAGATGGCTGAAATCTCTGCAATACTCTCTTGTTTGAATTTTTTAGAGCCAAAATGTACGCTTCCGTTTAAGACATTAACTACGACAACATGAAGTTCTCTCTCTTGTCTAAATATCTTAATATATGGCGTCTGCATCTTTGCTGTGATATTCCAATCAATGAATCGAATATCATCTCCAGCCATATACTCTCTAAGCTCTATAAAATCGTAACCCTCGCCTTGAAAAATAGAGGGATTGTTTCCGACCATTTCACTAAAGACTTGACGCTTGGCACGAACTAAGATTTTTTGTAATTTGCTCATAGTTTTATCTAAGGAATTGCAACAGTTTGAAGTACTTTTTGGATAATCTCATCAGTTGTAATGCCCTCTGCTTCTGCTTCATAACTCAAAACTATACGGTGACGCATCAACTCTTTTGCTATATAAGCCACATCAACAGGAGTTACAAAATCTTTGCCTCGCAAGAATGCCATCGCTTTTACAGCTTTGAACATATCTATACTTACACGAGGAGAAGCTCCAAACTGTATATAAGAAGCTATCTCTTCAAGCCCATACTCTTTTGGATTTCTTGTTGCATTTACAAGCTCTATCATATACTCTTCAACTTCAGCGTCAATATGTATATTTTTTACCACTTCTTTTAGCATCTCTAAATCTTCATGTGATACAACGCTCTTAATCTCTTCAAATTTTCCGCTAGAGACTCTTCTTGCTATCTCTAATTCTTCTTCTTTAGTGTTATAACTCACTATTAGTTTTAACATAAATCTATCTAATTGCGCTTCTGGGAGCTGGTAAACGCCCTCTTGCTCAAGCGGGTTTTGTGTAGCCATAACAAAAAATGGAGAGTCTAGTTTAAAAGTTGTATCACCGATAGTTACTTGTCTCTCTTGCATAACTTCTAAAAGAGCAGATTGTACTTTTGCTGGAGAGCGGTTAATCTCATCTGCTAGGAGAAGATTTGTAAAAATCGGACCTTTTTTAATCTTGAAGCTATTGCTCTTTGGATCATATATCTCAGCACCGAGTATGTCTGAAGGAAGAAGGTCTGGAGTAAATTGCGCACGTTTAAAATTGACGCCCAAACTCTTAGAGAGGGCATTTACAGTTGTTGTCTTTGCAAGTCCAGGGACACCCTCTATGAGAATATGACCTTCACATAAAAGAGCAATAAGAAGAGAATCTATCATCTTCTCCTGCCCAACTACTACCTTTGAAACCTCTTTTTTAATCAACTCTATTTTTGAAATCATAAGCTTTAAATCCTCTTTTATTTACCTCTCAAGTATCAAAACGACACATGTAGCTTTAGTGGTTGTAGGGAAAAATTATAACTAAACGCAGTTAACGATAAGTGACAAATAAATCACAAATCAAGCCCAATAATCTTCTCGATACCCTCTTTTTTTATCATATCGCTAAACTTCATAGAGAGGCTCTGTTTTGCTATCTCATAACCTTGCGTTGATTGTCCTATTAGATTTAGTTTGCTTCCCGCAACTATTGCGCCTCTATAATCCTCTACGCTTATCTCTATGGCAGAACGAGCAAGAGTAAAGCCCAAAGATGTTGCTCTTTGAATATCTGATTTTATAAAAATTTTAAAGTGTCTATCTTTGTTCTTGTGTGCAGTTGAGAGTTTTTTGGCATTTAGCGCAACCCTAAGCGGAGCCTCTAAGTTTTTTGAATCGTTATCTGTTTGTATCTCAAAGGTTATTGATGAGAGTAGCTCATCATAAGCGGTGTTAATTTTTTGCGCTTTATTTGTATATACGTTAGCATCAAAACTACTATTTAAAACACTCATAACAACCAATCTCTCTGGTAAATCTTCTAATTTTGCTTTTATCTTTTTATATCTGCTTATCTGCTCTAGTGCGTTAAATGCCAATAGTGATTTTAACTCTGCGTCTATTACAGAAAACTCCTCTTCTAACTCACTCTCTAAGCTTTTAAAGAGTTTGCTCTTCTCTGCTTTAATCAAGAGTATATGATTTCTAAAACCTACCTCTTCATACTCTAAGAGCTCATAACTGCTGATACGAATCTTATGCACACTGCTTGAGACTCTATTTTCTACATCAAGCTGATTGCTGTTTACTCTGCCCTCTTGAACTACTTTTTTAGAGTTGTAACTTGACTCGATAGAGACGCTTAGAGTTGATGCCATCATATTTAGAGCATTTTTGAGCGCTACCTCTTTACTCTCGCCCTCTCCTACACTGTAGAGGGTTGTTTGTGAGCTTTGCATAGGATTTACATACCACTGCGGAAGAGTTTTTTTAAAAGACAGATTCAGTTCATCTTTTGTGCTACATCCTAAGAGAAAGAGGAGTGCTAAAATAGTAAGCGTTATATTTCTCATCACTGCTCCAGCTGTCTTGTTGCAATGTTATGTTTTTTGATTAGCTCATCAATTCTAATGTTTGCTCTGCTTATCTCCTCTATTGGCTCAACCATCAAATCATCCGCCATTTTATAGTACTCACGAGCATCTGCGTACTCTCCCTGTGCCTCTTTTACTACTCCTAAATTATAAAAAGCTACATAACTTTTTTTGTTTGTTGAGTCTATGAGCTCTATCAAAAACTTCTGAGCTTTATCATATCTGCTTTGCATTATATACTCTATCGAAACCTCTAGGAGCTTCTCGTCTTTAGATGTATAGTCACCATCTAAGCTATCAAGAAGAGTGACTTCAAAGTAGCGATAGTGAGGAGTTAGCTTTGTTGTAAAATCATCAGCGATACTATTTGCCAAGTTCTGTGAAACAATCTCAACCGATGGCAAAGAGCGTGAATCATCAACACAGTGACTCCACTCGCCAGACTTGCCTATGGTCTCTGCGTAGATAATATCTCCCTTTGCAATATCAATCATTCGCAAATCAGCAGACAAACCTATAACTCTCTTTGTGCATCTGACACTATACTCTGAGACACTTTTGCATTTCTTATCCAAACATCTAACACGGCGCTCATAAAAAGAGGTGTCACTATGTGCTACTCGTCCAACGCGTCCAGAAATTATAGCTTCTGCGCCGATAAGATTTCCTACCTCAACAGCTGTTGACACATCTACCAAACCGCTATTTTGCACCTTTTGCTCACTAATAATCTTCTCAAAATCTCTTCTTGATACAATCGTAAAATAACTTTTGTCATCTATTTTTTTAGAGATAAGTTTTGACTCTATCTTGCCTGATAGCCCAACTGAGTCATTTTCAAAGTTTGTAACACTGATTTTTTTAGTAAGCGTTGCACGGTCAATCTCTGCAGGTTCAAGTGCTTTTATAGCTACTCTTTGAGAGCATCCACCCATAAAAACAGTAACAAAAAATATAAAACTCAAATATCTAAAAAACTCTACCATATTAAATTTCCGCCATTTTTTATCTTTAATGTCACTATTTTAATCAAAATCACTTAAACTCTCTGCACATTGCTTTTGTTTTTTTAAGTGATACAACTCTTTTAGCCTCTATATCTTTGATTAGTGAGTCATATTTTTTTGCATCCCTTAGCACTAAGAGAATCATTAACTCATCTAGAGAGGTTGCACTCTCTATATTGTTATAAAAGAGCTCATCCCTGTTTTTAGGCTTTGGCTCTCTTTTTATTTTTACTTTTGCAGCTATATAACCAGCTATAAAAGTGAGAAGATAGTAGAGATAAGATAGCTCAAAATGCCACTTCTTATCATCAACCTTGTCTAAGAGCTCCTCTTTTACAAAACCACTCTCAACTTTTACGTCAACAGCATCAATAGTCAGTTGTTGTAACTTTTCATCTTTTAGGCTAAAGTAGGTTATCTCTAGCTTTGGAATTGTAAAATCTTTATCACTCACAAAAGCAAACTTTTGACTCCACTCTCCCTTGACTCCATCTTTACTCAGCTCTGTTTTTAAAGCTACCTCTCCTGCAAAAACTCTTACACCCTCTATCTCAAAAACCAAAGGTTCTATGGCTTCAAAGCTTCCTTCACCTCTTATGGTAATGCTTAGATGATATGGCTCAAATGCCCTAACCTTGGGCTCTCGTTTATCTACTTTGATAGTAAAATCTCCAACAAAAGTCGTATTTGTCTCTTTAATAGAGAGTTTGAGCCTCTCAAGCTCAACTCTTGTTTTACTCACATCCTCTTTTTTAACATTATCTCTTCCTATCACCATCTCTTCGATAGACTCTTTTGTCGTCTTTTTCATCACAGCGTAAAGAGGAATCTCAATCTCTTGGGCATCTTTAGCAAAAAAAACAAACTCATAACTGTTTATCTTTTTTCCATCAACTATGCTTGAACTCTCTCTTAAAATCTCTATTCGGTAGTTCTTATAATCTCCGCTTGGATTGAAATCTATGCTATATAACTCTGCTAAATCACTAAAAGTACATATATATTTTAGATGTATCGCCTCATTTACATAAGCACTTTTTTTACTTACAAAACTGCTCCACTCATAAGTTGAAGCAAAGAGAGAGGCTTGTAAAAAAATACTCACTATTAAAAATACTCTACCAAGGTTTTTTTTCATCAACACTCCTCTTGTTTATAAGCTCATACTGTTTAGAGCTTAGTTTTGCTTTACCACCATCTAAATTTATACTGTTTTGGGCCTCTGTTTTTTTGCCCTTGTCATCGGAGTTTCCACTTGAAGCTGCACTTACTTTCATATTTGAGCCACCGCCCTCTTTTTGCTTTTTCTTGCTACTCTCTTTTTTAGCCAATGATGATTTGTCGTTGCTTTGTTGTTTGCCACTGCTCATCTCTTTTTTTTCACTAGCACCAATTATATGCTCCAAATTTTCATCTGCCTCCCTAGAGTAGCTTAGCGTTAGCGACTTTAAGTAAGCCTCTCTAGCCCTAGTGAACTCTTTTAACCTTACAAGCGCGTTGCCTATGTTGTAGTATATGATAGACTTAACCTCGCTATCATCAGACTTTAACATCTCAAACTTTTCAACTGCCTTCTCATACTCTCCTGCTCTATAAAACTCTACTGCTCTGTCAAAATTTTCATCCCCATTTAGATGAACTCCAAAAAGAAGCAAAAAGATTATGAAGAACCTCTTTAAAGTAGTGACGCTGAGTAAAAATGTGATAATCGCCAAAGCAACAAAGTAGTAAAAAAGCTCAATATTTCTCATAATCTCTACTTCGCTTTTATGCTCCTCTTTATCCATATCATTTAAAGCACTAAGAAGTTCATCAAAATCTTTTGTATAGACTCCGCCTGTTGCATCAGCTATCGCTTTTATAGCGCTATTTTGCCTACTTATGACTATATCTCCGCCCTCATCTTTTAAGAGTTCTCCACTCTCTAGCCTTAGCACTCCGCCTATCTCTGAAGCGGTCATAAAAATATTTACAATTAAGTTATTTGTTTTCGCATATGAAGCCTCTGCGCTATAATCAAGCTCATCAGCTCCATCACTAAAGATAACTACTCTGGCTCTCTTTGAAGATGATATATCTCTTGATAGCTTAAGAGCGGACATTACGTCACTTCCCTTAGTTATTATAAACTTCTCATCTAGTGAGTTAAAGAGGTGTTCTAAAAGCTCTCTATCCTCTGTTAGTGGGGACAATATGATGGCATTTGTAGTAAAACCTAAAACTGCAAATCTGCTCTTCTGTTTTGCATAAAGCAGTTTTTTTAACATCTTTTTTGAATACGCCAATCTTGAAGGCTCTATATCTTGGACTTGCATAGAAAAAGAGAGGTCTTGTGCGATTATCACATCACTTAAAAGTTGCTCACTTTTGATAGGCTCTTGCTCTATTGCTGGTCTGCAAAGAGCTAAAACTATAAAGATAAAAGTAAGCAAATAGCCATAAAAAGAAACTCTATACTCTCTAAAATCTCTTTTTATAAAAAACAGAACCAAGATGAGAAGAAGCCACAAATAGCTTGGATAAAGAAGCGTCATTTGCTCATCTCTCTCTTTAGCAAGTATAGTAAAAGCAGAAGTGCAATCAGCAAGAACGGATAGTAGTTATACTCTTTTAAAAGATAATCTCTGCTTTTTATAGTTGAAGATTCTAGCTCATCAATATGCGCATAAATCTCTCTTAGCTCTTTTGCGTTTGTCGCATAAAAAAACTCTCCGCCACTGTTACCTGCTATCTCCCTTAAGAGTGCTTCGTCAGCTTCTCCTCTGTTACCCATACCGATTGTATAAATCTTTATATTTGCCTCTTTTGCCAAAACAGTAGCATCTTTTGGAGAAATATCTCCGCTGTTATGCTCTCCATCGGTTAGCAAAACCACTATCTTACTCTTTGCTTTTGAGTGTTTAAATGCTCTTACACTCATAGCTATTGCTTCGCCAATGGCGGTATTTTGCCCAGCCATACCTTGCGTTAGATAACTTAGCATCTCAACTATAATGTTTTTCTCATAAGTAATTGGCGAAGCGATAAAAGCAAAATCTCCATATAAAACTACACCAACATTGTCACTTACTCTTTTTTTTATAAACTCAGATGCCACTAACTTAGCTATCTCAAACCTGCTTAACTTCTCTAAACCCCTCTCTTCATCTTCAAAATCAAATCCACTGCTGTTCATAGAACCACTCGCATCAATCGCTAAAACTATATCTTTTCCATTTCTATTTAGTGGGTCTACCCTATCGATGATAATTGGCGAGGCTAGAGCTATAAATAAAAGGGAGAAAATTGATATTTTTACAATCCACTCAAGTTTATAAAAACTCTTCTTTGCAGATAAAAAGTGAAGATGCACAAAGTATATAGGTTTTAGACGCTCTTTGCATCTGTATAAGCAGTATATGATTGGGAGAAGAAGAAGTATAAGATAAGGGTATTCAAAACTATAGTAGTTCACTTCCACTCCAAGCAATTTTTTAAAGGAGTTATTTTAGCTAAATAGTTTTAATTATTGACGTTATATATTTGATGGCAATTAAGCCATCAAATATAGACTAAAATATGCCTGACATAGACTTAGCAAGTGCAGATTCAAGAACTGGCTGAGCCTCTTCAAATTTTAAATTCATTTTATTTGCAGTACTAACGATACGAGTACGGTAAGTTTTCCACTCAACTTTTCCGCCTTGGATATCTTGCTTTGTAGTAGTTGAACTTCCCTGAGCAAGATTTGCATTTTGAGTTTGAGTTACAACTTCACCCTCTAATGGTCTCTCTCTTATTTGTAAGTCTGTTACCATAACAAACATCGTATCTTCAACTAACGCATCGCCAATAAAACCAACTGCAGCCCCAGCTAAACCAAGTCCTACAGCAGTTTTATTACTACCTGTTAAGGCATACCCTGTTGCAGCTCCTGCTGCAGCTCCTGCTATCCCTGAACCAAAACCAGAACCAAGAAATGATGACGACTCTCTTAAGTCAGACTTTCCAACTTTTAAAATATTCCCTTGAAGCATATAAGTAGCCTCTTTTGGGTTTTGAGTTATTTTATACCCTCTGTTTATAAAAGCTGCTTCTACGCCTTCTTTCACATTAACTTCTTTATCTGAAGTATTTCTGATGTCAAAATAGACAATTCTCTCTTCAGGTGCCACTGGCTCTAAAAATATAGTTTCAGACATTTTTGTCTGTACCTCTAAATCTCTCTTCTTAATAGCCGTATTCATGGCACTACAACCGCTAAAACTAAGACCCATTGCCAAAAAGCTTCCTGTTAAAATAAGAGCTGCTACTCTTGATCTATTTTTCATAGATATCCTTTATTGTTAAATAACAAAAAAAGAATACTAAAAAAACATAAAATAGACTCTATATTATTTGATTTTATCAAGAAATATTCCTTACGCTTCTTTTTGTAACACAATTATTTTTTATGTTTAACATAAATAAACCTGTTGTTTTTTGATGTAGATGCCTCTTTTAAACGTAAAATAAAAAATTTCAAAATTCACACTCTTTTTTCTTGACTTAAAAAACCTATTTGTCTATAATTCCCATCCACAAACACTATGTTTGTTTATGTCTTGTTAGCTCAGCTGGTAGAGCATCTCACTTTTAATGAGGTGGCCGATGGTTCGAATCCATCACAGGACACCATTTCTAAAAAATGCTAAAGAGTGGCCCCGTCGTCTAGCGGTCAGGATCCATGGTTTTCATCCATGTTACAGGAGTTCAATTCTCCTCGGGGTCACCACTCATTTACATTTAAAACTCCATATTTTCAGCACTTTCAAACTATAGTCAAATTACTGCTTGTATTGCCTATTCTAAAATTCACACAATTTATATAAGTTTATTTAACAACAAACCAAGGATTAAGAAGATTTTCTTTGTTGTAGAGCAGTGGTGTATCTGTATCAAAAATATAGCTCATTCTTCCACTCTCTCTAACTATAGCGTCAGCCGCAGCTGTATCCCACTCCATTGTTGGAGCAAGTCGTGGATAAATATCTGCACTGCCATCTGCTACCATGCAAAGTTTTAGTGAACTTCCTATTGACAACAGCTCTATCTCTTTTGTATCAAGCGCCTCTATAAATATTTGTGTTTCTGGTGATAGATGAGATTTTGAAGCTACAACAAAGAGCTTTTGCTTCTTATTTTTGTTCATATAAATAGGCAGTTTTTGCCCATTTAAAAATGCACCTCCGCCTTGCATTGCCCAATACATAGACTTTAGAACAGGAGCATAAACAACACCAAGAACAGGTATGCTTTTATGGATTAGAGCGATATTTACAGTAAACTCACCATTCTTTTTGATGAACTCTTTAGTTCCATCAATTGGGTCTATACACCAGTAGTACTCCCAAGACTTTCTCACCTCATACTCTGCGATTTTACTCTCTTCGGAGAGAATTGGAATGTTTGGATAGAGCTCAAGAAGAGAGTTACAAATAATTTCGTTTGCTTTTATATCTGCTTCAGTAAGTGGAGATGCATCATCTTTGAACTCTATGTGAAAATCTTTTGTGTAAATCTCCATGATAGCATCACCAGCTTCTTGTGCTATGTTTTTTATAACTTGGATATCAACTGTTTGCATTATTTAAGTACCTCACCTTATCTAGATAGCAATAACTCTATTTCTGCCCTCATCTTTTGCTCTATACAAAGCTCCGTCTAAACGTTTAATAAAAGCGCTTTTACCCTCATCTTTGATATACGAAGTCACACCAAAACTACATGTAATATTTCCAATAACATCTATCTTTTTACTCTCTACCGTGCCTCTTAATTTCTCCGCAAGTACCGCTGCACCATTGGACTCTGTTTGTGGGCATAAAACTATAAACTCTTCTCCGCCACATCTAACAAATATATCCAGATGCCTAATATTTTCACTAATTATATCAACAATGTTTTTTATAACATTATCGCCCTCATCATGCCCATAAGTGTCATTTACTCTTTTAAAATGGTCTATATCAACCATTATTAGCGAAAGTGGGCTATCAAATCTATATGAACGCTCCATCTCTATCTTTATAATCTCTTCAAATTTATGTCTGTTATAAATTCCTGTTAAATTATCAGTAATTGCCATCTTCTGAAGATTTTCATTCATGATTTTAAGTTCACTAATATCTCTAGCGATGCTTATAATGTAGCCTTTACCTTTATCTTGGATTAGCTTACACGTTATCTCGATTGGAATTGTTTTACCATCTTTTACTTTATGACTCACCTCAACAACCGCTTTTTGTTGTTTACTTAGTTGCGCTTTGACATTTATCATATTTTCTTCATAAACCTCTGAGCCACTTTTTTCATCATGATAATCAAGGTCTTCAACTCTCATCTGCAACATCTCTTCTTTTGTATAGCCTCTAGTTGTATATGCAGCCTCGTTAACATATATAAAATTTCCATCTAAATCATGTACAAATATCGAGTCAGTTACTGAGTTCAAAAGTTTTGCTTGAAACTCTAACTCTTTACTTGTTTTATATCTTTGAGTGATGTCTTGAGCCGTTCCTATCAACCTCTTAACATTTCCTATATCGTCATACTCAAGCTTACCCTTTTCATAGATAACTTTTTGTAAATTACCTCTTATCAGCACTCGATAGGTCAAAGAGTAGTCACTCTTATTTTTTATAGCATTTTGTATTGTATTATTAAGCTCTTCTCTGTCATCATAATGAACATAATTCATAAAAACTTTATAAGTTGGAGCGATGCTCTTTAACTCCAACTCAAAAATCTCAAACATCTCATCAGACCAGATAAGCAAATCATCATCTACTCCACGCTCCCAACTGCCTATACGTGAGAGATGCTGTGCCTCTTTGAGGAGGTTGTTTGTTTTTAAAAGCAGAGCTGTTCTATCTGCTACTTTCTCTTCTAAAGTCTTGTTCAGATATATAACTTCATTATATTTTTCAATAAAATAGTTATATAAAAATGAGTGCTCTTTGATAAAAAAATCAATTTTATATTGCTTCTTGTTTCTAATATTGCTGCTTAATTTCATAAGAGGATATATATTTAAAAAATACAAAACTATAAGGAAAAAAACTACTACAAAAATAAAATAGAGCATAAATTTAACTACAAGAAATTGAACATTTTTTTCACTTTGCAGCAGGTATTTGTCATTTAAATCTACAATCAGTTTAAAATTTATATCTTTTGCTTTATCAAGATAATTTAAGTTAGCATAAAATGAAACATCTTCTTTAACCTTTGCTACATCTGTATCATTTACATAAAGAGAATTTTTTACAGTAGCGTTTTGTGTTGTTGAAACAACTATCTTCTCATCAACAGTTATATAAAGAGCTTCATACTCTTGATGTAGCTCTACGCTTCTTTTGAGTATAGGCTCTAACGCGTCCATGCCATCTTTTTCTATGATTGGAACTATAAGATGTCCAAGGTCTAAGATATTTACTTTAATGCGCTCGATATCTTGAGTTTTAAAATACTCTTTTGTCGCACTGTATCCGACAAAAACAATTGAAAAAAGTATGATTGTTATAAGAAAAGTTATTAAAAAATTTATTTTTCTTAATGAAACAGAGTTATTTAGTTTGTGCTTAATGATAATCTCCCAAAACGTTAAATATTATTATCGTTATTTTACGATTATATCATTTAGATTAGATGCGTGTTTTGATTTATATCATCTTTTGTTATATCTATTTTAGGTTATAGTTGATAGGTATAGATAAAGTTATCTCTTTTTTTGGTTTTGGAAATTTACCAGAAAGATCTTCTATCGTCTTAATTGCGGCTCTGCTTAGTATATCACTCTGAGACTCTGATACATTGGTATTAGATACTTTTGCGTCTGTATCTAATGTAAAACTTACTTTAACCATCCCTGTTATGTTTCTTTTTCTCGCACTCATTGGGTAGTAGAGATTGTCTCGTAAAAGTTCCAATATTTTGTGCTTATTTACTTCACTATACTCCTCTTGCAGAGTTGGCTGTTTTGTAATCTCGCTTGGAGTTGTGTTCTCTTTTTTTATTTGAGCTAAAGACCTGTTTTGCGCTATGTTATCACTTTTTATCTCTGTGGGACTCTCCACTGTTTTCTCTTCTTTAATCTCTTGTTTTATCTCTTCTTTTACTTTTTTATCAACTACAACTTTCTCTTTTTTAATCTCTTGTACTTTTTTTGGTTTCTCTTTTATCTCTTGTACTTTTTTTGGTGCGCAGTATTGCTCTTTTGGTACTTCTAGAGTTTTTACTTTTTCTTCAAACTCAATTGTAGAAACATTTAAAACTATGATTTTTTCTTTTTCTTCTTTGACTTCAACATAGCTCTTTGATATAAAAAAAATTAAAATTACTAGGAGAAAATGAATAAAAAGGGAGATAAGAAGGGAGTTGCTGTGTCTAATCATGCTGAAATAGTAACAAAACTATTGTTACTATTTTATTAAAGGTTATATAGCTCTCTTAAACTCTGGATATGCCTCTACACCACACTCATTAATATCCATACCCATAAGCTGAGCCTCATCATCTGCTCTAAATTTAGAGAATTTATTAATCATAAACAAAACAATATATGAGACGCTAAATGTAAAAATTCCAATCAAAACAACACCTTTTAATTGTGCTATAAAAGAGATTTTTTCTACAAATATTCCAGCGGCTAGTGTTCCCCATATACCATTAACCAAGTGAACAGAGAGTGCTCCAACTGGGTCATCTAGCTTCAACTTATCAAAAAGCGGTACAGCAAACACGACCAACGCTCCACCAATCAAACCTATAAGAATTGGCGTGTACATATCATACAAATTAGCCGCTGCAGTAACTGCAACAAGCCCTCCAAGTGCACCATTTAAAATCATAGTAATATCAAAAAGCTTATATCTCATATACATAATAACTGCTGCTATTATCGCACCAGAGAGTCCAGCGGTGTTTGTGTTCATGATAGTTTTTGCGACAAGATCTGCATTCTCAACAGTTGAAATAGAGCCTACACTTCCACCATTAAAACCAAACCAACCTATCCAGAGCAAAAACGCTCCAAGAACAACAAGAGGAATATTTGAAGCAGGGATTACTTTTATTCTGCCATCTTGATAGCGCCCTCTTCTTGAACCGATTATAAAAAGTGCTGCTAAGAGAGCCCAGCCGCCAGTTGAGTGTATAACAGTAGAACCAGCCAAGTCATACATATCTATATCTAAAAAACCACCCCTCAACATATCAGCACCCCAACTGATATTTACAACTGCTGGATATATCAAAGCTCCCATAATAACTGTAAATATGGAAAGAGGAATGATTCTTACTCTCTCGCTCACACCACCACTCATGATGTTTACAGTCTTGCCAACAAAAGCCATTTGGAACATAACAACAGCGTATATGCTGTTTGTTGCGCTATCTAAGCTCCCAAAAGCAAGTTTATACCCAAAGAGCAAAAATGCTAAAGAAGCGATTGCATAAATCATTATATTTGTTGTTAAAACTGCCGAGACGTTTTTTGTTCTAACCAAACCAGCTTCAAGCATAGCAAAACCAGGAACCATGAAGATAATAAGAGTCATTGCAAAGATAGTAAAGAAAGTGTCTATGATGTATTTAAAGTCGGCTTCTAGCATATAAAATCCTTCAAAATTATTGAAGGAAATTATAGCTTATAAAATAATGGAGGATTTTTTTAAATTGATTAATTTTTAATCAACTGTTATATTGCTTCGCTATCTGTCTCACCAGTACGAATACGAATAATCTTTTCTATATCACTTATAAATATCTTGCCATCGCCTATTTTGCCAGTTCTTGCGGCTTCAACTATCGTTTTTACAACCTGTTCAACATTTTCATCATCAACAACCATTTCCATTTTTATTTTTGGAAGAAAGTCAACAACATACTCCGCACCGCGATAAAGTTCACTGTGCCCTTTTTGACGTCCATAACCCTTAACTTCGCTTACAGTCATACCTGTAATTCCTATCTCCGCTAAGGCATCTTTTACATCTTCTAATTTAAATGGTTTAATAACCGCTTCTACTCTTTTCATAATAATATCTCCAAATTTAGTTTAAAATTGTAACCACATTTACTCTTTTTGGCAAATAATCAATTAGAGAGAATCTAAAGATTTATTGCCTTTTCTCCATGGACTGTTTCATCCAAACCTCTGCTCTCGCTCTCATCATCAACTCTTCCACCACCCGTAAGCGCAGATGCTATAAAATAGACAACTGCTGTTACAACAGCACTGTAAATAGTTGTCAATCCAATTGCCTTTGCCTGACTTAAAAGCTGAGAAGCCATGTTATAACCTTCACTCATTGCATAAGGTGCTATAAATATAGCCGTTGCAATTGAACCCCAGATACCAACCAAACCATGAATCCAAAATGCATCAAGAGCATCATCAACTTTAAACATATTTTTAAGTTTTGCAACACCCCAAAAGCCGATAGCTCCACCTACTAGACCTATAATAATCGCACCATCAACTCCTGCACTTCCAGAAGCTGGAGTAATAGCAACCAATCCTGCAACCGCACCAGAAGCTCCTCCGATTAAAGTTGCTTTTTTATAAACAAACCACTCTGCAATAATCCAACCTATCACACCAAGAGATGCAGCAACATTTGTAACTAAAAATGCAGAAGCTGCAACGCCATCAGAAGCGAGTTGTGAACCTGCATTAAAACCAAACCAACCAAACCATAATAATGATGCGCCAAGAACTACAAGTACTGGAGAAAATGGCTTAATAGCAACTTTTCCATAGTCTCTTCTACGTCCAAGAATCATAGCAACCACAAAACCAGCGATACCTGCATTTAAGTGAACAACTGTTCCCCCCGCAAAATCCATCTCGCCAAAGTTAAGAGTCTCTCCTCCACCCCATGCCCAGTGAGTAACAGGTGCATAAACTAGGGCTACCCAAAGAGCAGCAAAAACTATATATGTAGAAAACTTTACACGCTCAATCATAGAACCACTAGCAATTGCAACTGCAATCGCTGCAAAAGTTCCCTGAAATGCAACAAATAAAAGTTCTGGAATACTACCTTTTAGAGTATCAGAAGCGATATTTGTAAGCATTACCTTGCCAGTTCCTATAATATCGCCATCGCCAAATGCAATTGAGTAACCTACTACAACCCAAACAAGTGTTCCAACAGCATAAGCACCCAAGCTCATACCCATCGTGTTTAATACATTTTTTGAACGTGTCAAACCGCCATAAAATAGCGCTAATCCAGCTGGTGTCATTAGCATTACAAAAGCAGTTGCTACCAACATCCAAGCAGTGT
Organism: Sulfurimonas limnophila; assembly: GCF_059705345.1. Classification (NCBI taxonomy): domain Bacteria; kingdom Pseudomonadati; phylum Campylobacterota; class Epsilonproteobacteria; order Campylobacterales; family Sulfurimonadaceae; genus Sulfurimonas; species Sulfurimonas limnophila. The sequence goes on along the minus strand of NZ_AP046127.1, from coordinate 591,367 downwards.
CGCCACTATTTAACGCATCCTCTGCAAACGCAAAAGAGGGTAACAACACACCTAAGAGATATTTTTTCATCTTCTATCCTTTATATAATATTTCTGCTCAAATTATACATGCTTAATTTGTGACATTAATCAACTTTATGATTATTTTTTAATCAACCACTCTTTATTGCAATAGATATTTGTAGAACTTATGAGTTGTCTATTTTTTTCCTATATTTTACGTAACTCTTAAGCCACATTGAGATACTATTCATGGAATTAATTTTTGAATTTAATAAGATTAGGTGTTTTATATGAGCAACTTGCTAAACAACGATAGTATACAAACCATAAATATTGAAGAGACGCTTAAAAGCAGTTATCTAGATTACTCAATGAGCGTAATCGTGGGTCGTGCACTTCCAGACGTTCGTGATGGACTCAAACCTGTTCACAGAAGAATCCTTTATGCGATGGATAAACTGAGCCTTTCTCATGGATCAAAATATAAAAAGTCGGCGCGTATCGTCGGTGACGTTATTGGTCAGTACCACCCGCATGGTGACACTGCTGTTTATGATGCACTTGTTCGTATGGCTCAACATTTTTCTATGAGAATGCAGTTGGTAGATGGTCAAGGAAACTTCGGTTCAGTAGATGGAGACAGCGCTGCTGCTATGCGTTACACTGAAGCAAGAATGACAAAGTATGCTGGAGAGCTGCTAAAAGATTTAGAAAAAAACACAGTAAACATGATAGATAACTACGACGGCACTACAAAAGAGCCCGATGTTATGCCAACTCGTGTTCCTAACCTCCTCATAAACGGTTCATCTGGAATTGCTGTTGGTATGGCGACAAACATTCCCCCTCACAATCCTCAAGAGATTATGATGGGATTAAAAGCACTACTTGCAAATCCTAATATTGAGCTTTATGAACTAATGGAGCATATAAAAGCACCAGACTTCCCAACTGGCGGAACTATTTTTGGCAAAAAAGGGATAATGGACGCTTACGCAACTGGCCGTGGTCGTATAAAAGTTCGTGCTAAAACTCATATTGAGAAAAAAGGCAATAAAGACGTTATCGTAATAGATGAACTTCCTTATCAAGTAAACAAAGCTCGTCTAATTGAAAATATTGCAAACCTTGTAAAAGACAAGATGATTGAAGGCGTTTCAGAAATCCGCGACGAATCAGACCGTGATGGTATCCGCGTTGTTATAGAGCTTAAAAAAGATGCTATGAGTGAGATAGTTTTAAATAATCTCTTCAAACAGACAAGCATGCAGGTTACTTTTGGAATCATCATGCTATCTATATTAAATCAAGAACCAAGAATTTTTGGAATTATTGATATACTAAAACACTTCATAAATCACCGTAAAACTATTATTATCCGTCGTACTATTTTTGATCTTGAAAAAGCAAAAGCAAGAGCGCACATATTAGAAGGTCTAAAAAAAGCTCTTGATATTATTGATGAGATTATCAGAGTTATTAAGTCTAGTAAAAATATAGAAGATGCTAGAGATAACCTAATATCAGAATTTGACTTTAGTATGCTACAAGCGCAAAGCATTGTAGATATGCGCCTTGGAAGATTAACAGGTCTTGAGCGTGAAAAAATTGAAAATGAACTTCTTGAGCTTATTAAACTTATTGAGTATTTAGAGTCAATCTTAAAAAGCGAAGAAGTTCTACACGGCATAATAGATCAAGAGTTTGATGAAATTTTATCTACTTACACAGATGTTAGAAGAACAGATATAGAAGATGATTATGATGATATCGACGTTGAAGACCTTATCCCTAATGAGCCGATGGTTGTAACAATTACACATAGAGGCTACATAAAAAGAGTTCCTCTAGCACAATACGAGAAGCAAAAAAGAGGCGGAAAAGGTAAAATCGCTGTTACTACCTATGAAGATGACTTTATAGAGAGATTCTTTACATGTAATACTCACGATACACTTCTTTTTGTAACTGACCGTGGACAACTTCACTGGCTTAAAGTTTATAAGATTCCAGAAGGAAGCAGAACAGCAAAAGGTAAAGCGGTTGTAAATCTTCTAAATCTTGTAGCAGACGAACAAATTCAGTCAATCAACCCAACAACTGACTTTAGTGAGAAAAAATCTTTAGTATTCTTCACTAAAAAAGGTGTTGTAAAGAGAACAAACCTAAGCGAATTCTCAAATATAAGAAGCAACGGCGTAAAAGCTATTTTACTCGATGATGATGACTCTATCATCACTGCAAAAATCGCAGATGAGAGCATAAAGTATCTATTTATAATGACTAAAATGTCTCAATGTATTAAATTTGATATGGAAAAAACAAGAGACCAAGGTAGAAATACCAGAGGTGTTAGAGGTATCAAGTTTAAACATGCAGAAGATGAAGTCGTTGATGCAAATATAATTGCTAATGATGAACAAGAAATTTTAGTTGTAAGTGAAAAAGGTATCGGTAAACGCACAGATGCTGGAGAGTATCGTTTAACAAATCGTGGTGGAAGCGGTGTTATAGCTATGAAGATGACTGCTAAAACTGGAAAAAATGTTGTCGGATGCCTTATGGTAGATGAAGAGATGGATATGATGGCACTTACTAAAGCTGGAAAAATGATAAGAGTTGATATGCAAACTATCTCTAAATCAAGCAGAAATACAAGCGGTGTTTATATCGTTAAAGGTGATGATGTTGCGAGTGTTTCTCGTTGTCCGAAACAGCCTTTAGATGATGACGAAGAAGATGACTCTCTATTTGAACCAACTGAGTTGGAATAGTAGTTGCTTAAGAAAAATTTATAAAACCATGACAAGGGACAAACAATGAGATATTCTATACTACTTACAATGCTTTTAACTGTTTCATCGCTTTTTGGAGCTGATAAAGTTCTTATAGTTGACACTACTGTTGTAGAGCAGACAAATGCCGAATTAGCAGCAGTTCGTGCAGAAGCTCTAAAAGCAAAAGAAGAAGCTCAAATCGCAACAATACAAGCTAATGAAGCAAGAGAAGAGAGTCAAAAAACTATGGACAAACTCGCTCAAGTAAAAGCTCAAAGAGAAGAAGAGTTAGCTACTATGGCAGCTCAAGAAGAGATTTTAAGACAAAATAAATCTATGCACGTCTCTGTTATTGGTCAAGGTGTTGCACCTATGAATACATCTTCTCCTGCTCAAGCTTATGCACTTGCAAAAAGAGCTGCAATCGCTGATGCATATAGAGCAATAGCTGAAAAAGTAAAAGGTGTTCGTGTTGATGGACAAGATACTATCAAAAATATGATGGTTCAAAAATCTACAATCCGTACATACGTTCAAGCGATAGTAAGAAATGCAGATATAGTTGAAACAACTTTTAAAGAGGGATTATGCGAAGTAGAGATGGAGATAGTAATTTCACACTCAGACTTTGCTCAATAATAGTTCTTTGCTCACTTTCGCTTAGTGCGAGTGAGTATCTTATCTCCTACAAATACATTGTCAAAGATGCCATCTTATACAATGAAACCCTTCTAATTTCAAAAAGTATGAAAAAATGCAGTGGTAAGCCATATTCAGAGCTTGTTCTAGATAATTATGGACAAAAAAATTTAAAAAAAATAATCTCTCAAAACTCAACTCTGTTTATAGACTATATTCATAAGCTTGGTCTTCATGTTGAACATAAAGAGATGACTGCAAATTTGCAAAACAGCTCAACTACTACTCTCACACTTAGAACAACTTGCTTCAAAGTCGATTTTAATGATAGTTTAGCTAGAATCTACCCTTTAAAATAAGGCAAAAATTAGTGAAAATTGCAATCGTTGAAGATGATATAAATATGAGAAAATCTCTTGAAATCGCGATGAGCGACTATAAAGAGTTTGAAATAAAAACATTTAAAAATGCAAAAGATGCACTAAAGAGTATTGATGAGAGTTTCAATCTCGTCATTACGGATATAAATATGCCAGGGATGGATGGAATAGAGTTTGTAAAAGCTTTGGATGGAAAATTTGAAGTCATTATAATGACTGGAAATGCAACTCTTCAAAGAGCTATTGAATCAATTCATCTTGGAGTCAAAGACTTTTTACTCAAGCCTTTTGATGTTGATACTCTAATATCCGCTATAAAAAGAGAAGACAAGATACAAAAAGTAAAAAAAGTAGTAAGTATAGAGCAAAGCAATACAGCTTCTAGTGGTTTTTTTGGAACTTCTAAAGCACTTGAATTATCTATAAATATTGCCTCAAAAGCAGCTAAAACAGACGCTAGTGTTTTACTTTTAGGTCAAAGTGGCGTTGGTAAAGAAGTTTTTGCCTCTTTTATACATAAACACTCCCTAAGAGCTAAAAAACCTTTTATTGCAATAAACATGGCGGCAATTCCAGATAACCTCATTGAGAGTGAGCTTTTTGGATTTGAAAAAGGTGCTTTTACTGATGCAAGTGAAGCAAAAGTTGGACAGTTTGAACTTGCAAACGGCGGAACTCTTTTTTTAGATGAGATTGCAGAGATGCCATATGGTGTTCAAGCAAAACTTCTTCGTGCTCTACAAGAAAAAGAGATTAGAAGACTTGGTTCTTCAAAGAGTATAAAAATTGATATCAGAGTTATTGCTGCTACAAATGCAGATTTAGAACAAAAAATCAGTGATGGCACTTTTAGAGAGGATTTATACTATCGCTTAAATACCATTCCAATAGTAATTGCACCTCTTGCGGAGAGAAAAGATGAAATTTTAGATATAGCTCAAAAGGTTTTGGAACAAAATTGTGTAAAATATGGTTTTGAATTAAAAAGTTTTTCGCAAGAGTCAAAAAAACAGCTCCTAGCTTATAGTTGGCCAGGAAATATAAGAGAGTTAATCTCCGTTGTTGAGAGAGCTGTAATACTCAGTGATACTGATGAAATCATTCCAGATGGACTCTTTTTAAGCTCAAGAGGTTTTAGTAAATAAAAATGTATAAATTTATAAGGATTGTATATGTCAAAAAAGTATAATGTAGCAGTTGTAGGCGCAAATGGAGCCGTTGGAGAAGAAATATTAGCAATTTTAGAAGAGGTAAATTTTCCAATAAACAAGCTTATTCCACTTGCTAGCTCAAGAAGTATTGGGAAAACAGTTTCATACGCAGGAAAAGATGTGGCTATCCAAGAGCTAACGGATACTGTTTTTGAAGAAGAAGATGTTGAGATAGCACTCTTTTCTGCAGGAGGAAGCGTAAGTGCTCAGTTTGCACCAGCGGCAGTAAAAGCAGGAGCTGTTGTAATTGACAATACTTCTCATTTTAGAATGGATGAAAATATTCCTCTTGTTGTACCTGAAGTAAATCCAGAAGATATTGCAAAATGGAAAAAATCTGGAATTATCGCAAACCCAAACTGCTCAACAATTCAAATGGTTCAAGCACTAAAACCTCTTGATGAAGCATATAGCATACTAAGAGTAGATGTTAGCACTTATCAAGCAACTTCTGGAGCTGGAAAAACTGCGATGGAAGAGCTAGTGGCTCAAATGCAATCATTTTTTGCATTTAAACTTGACGAAGCAGAAGTTAAAGCTTTTGCTCATAGAATCGCTCTAAATGTTATCCCTCAAATAGATAAATTTTTAGATAATGGCTATACAAAAGAAGAGATGAAGATGGTAAATGAGACAACTAAAATCATGCATAGAGAGATACCTCTAAGCGCTACTTGTGTACGTGTTCCTACTCTTCGCGGACATGCAGAAGCTGTGAGTGTAAAATTTGCTTGTGAAGTTGATGCAAATAGTGCAAGAAAAATTTTAGAAAAAGCACCAAATATTGTAATTCTTGACACTCCAGAAAAATCAATCTATCCGATGCCTTCTATCGCGCTAGAAAAAAATGAGACTTTTGTTGGACGTATTAGAGTAGACAACTTTGATAAAACTATACTTCATATGTTTATAGTAGCTGACAATTTAAGAGTTGGTGCTGCTACAAATGCTGTTCGTATTGCCCAAAAATGGGTAGAGATAGAAGAAGGAAAATAGATAATGTTAGAAAAACTTTTTGAAAAAGGTTTATGGAACTCAAGATTTATAATCCTTCTTGCTGTCTTTTTTGGACTAATTGGAGCAGTTTTACTTTTTATAGTTGCAAGTTTTGATATTTATGAAACAGCAAAGCATGTTCTAAATACTTATATTACGCATGAACATCCAGAACATTTTCACGAAGAGGTTGTTGGCGGAATCATAGGCGCAGTAGATCTTTATCTTATAGGCGTTGTAATGATTATCTTCTCTTTTGGTCTGTATGAACTTTTTATTTCAGATATAGATCCAGCAAAAGATGAGGATGGGTGTGAAAATCAACTATTAGCAGTTCATTCACTAGATCAACTTAAAGATAAAATATCTAAAGTTATCGTAATGGTTTTAGTTGTTGGATTTTTTCAAAAAGTAGGGCACACGGCATATAGTGGTGCTTTAGATCTACTATATTTGGCACTATCTATAACAGCAGTTTCCGTAGGTCTTTACTTTTTAAGTAAAGTCGGAAAAAGCCACTAAAAAAATATCAAGGATTAATATGAGTAAAATATTTGTAGATGCGTGTTTTGGCAAAGAGACTCCATACACACCAGTTTGGATGATGCGTCAAGCTGGTCGTTATCTTCCAGAGTATATGAAAGTTCGTGCACAAGCTGGTAATTTTCTAAACCTTTGTCATGACCCTAAAAAAGCTTGTGAAGTAACACTTCAGCCAGTAGACATTGTAGGAGTTGATGCGGCGATACTCTTTAGTGATATTTTGGTAGTTCCAAATGAGATGGGAATGGATTTGAAGTTTGTTACAGGAGAAGGTCCAAAATTTGATAATCCTATAAAAGATGAAGCAGACTTAGATAAGCTTATTGGCGGAGAAGAAGCCGCTTCAAAACTTACTTATGTTTATGACACTATCAAACTTATAAAAGAGCAATTAGCAGACGATAAGGCCTTAATAGGCTTTACTGGGGCTCCATGGACACTTGCTACATATATGATAGAAGGTGAAGGAACAAAAACATACAACATATGCAAGAAAATGATGTACTCAAATCCAAAACTTCTTCATAAGATACTTGCAAAAGTAACTGAAGTAGTAAAATTTTATATGGAAAAACAGATAGAAGCAGGAATAGATGTTGTTCAGATTTTTGACTCATGGGCAGCTGCTATTGAGCCTTCAAAATATGATGAATTTTCATGGAAGTATATGGTTGAAATTGCAGACTACTTAAAAGAAAAATATCCTCATATTCCTATCATAATGTTCCCAAAAGGAATACCTGCATTTTTAGATAAAGTGTATGGAAACTTTGAAGTCTTTGGAGTTGATTGGTCAACACCAATGGGCTTAGCAAAAGAGAAACTTGGAAGTCGCTATGTTCTTCAAGGAAATATGGAACCATGCAGACTATACTCAAAAGAGGCTACTACTGAGTGCGTAGAAGCTCTTCAAGAGATAATGGGCGGTAAAAGACATATCTTCAACCTTGGACACGGAATTCTACCTGATGTTCCAGTAGAGAATGCAAAACACTTTATCAAAGAGTGTCATAGAGTTAGTAAAAAATAATTGAAAACAATTTTTGGTCCTATAAACTCAAGAAGATTTGGTTCTTCTTTGGGTATAGATCTCTCCCCTGCCCTAAAACAGTGTAATTTTGACTGTCTTTACTGCGAACTAGCTCCTAGTGCAACAACGGATAAGCAGATAGAAGTTATAGAAGTATCGACTATTATTAATGAGCTAAAAACTCATCTAAATGATAAGATAGATGTTATAACCCTAACCGCAAACGGAGAACCAACTCTTTATCCATATCTTGATGAACTTATCGATGAGATAAACAAAATAAAAAACTCCACTCAAACACTCATACTAACAAACAGTGCAACACTAGTTGATGATAAAACTTTCTCTTTACTGCTAAAACTAGACCAAGTAAAACTCTCACTTGACGCTATAAGCTCGAGCATCTTTAAAAGAATAGATAGACCTCACAAAGATATAGATATAAACAAAATAGTTCAAAAAGTAGAAGAGTTTTCACACATATACAAAGGAAAACTCTTTATAGAGATACTATTTGTTCGTGGATTAAATGATACAAAAGAAGAGATATCTAAACTTAATGAAGTTTTATTAAAAGTAAAAGCAACCAGAATTGATTTAGGCACGATAGACAGACCTCCAGCCTATCCAGTTGAAGGGCTGAGCTACAAAGAGCTCTATGAAGCTTCACTTCAATTTGATAGCTCACTTCCTGTGCATTTAGCCTCACGAGTCCATGCAGAACCAAACAACACATTTTACAGCAATGAAGATATTTTAAACACACTTGATAAACGACCATTAACCATAGAAGATATAAATTTATTATTTGATGAGGATAGTAAAAAACGACTAGAGGAGTTGATTTCTAAAAAAACAGTTGTTACTAAAAAAATAGGCTCTTTAGAGTTTTATATACTTCACGATAATGAAAAAAGAAAACGCCTAAAATAGCGTCAAAACCTTGACTTTTTAAAGCTCATAAAGTATAATTCCGACCTATCAAACATTCCGAATTAGCTCAGCGGTAGAGTAGGTGACTGTTAATCACTTGGCCACTGGTTCGAATCCAGTATTCGGAGCCACAAGCTTCAAACCCCACAAAATAGGCACTTCCAGCGATTTTTTACAACCGAACTGCAAAAACTATGATACTTTTTTGAAAAAAAAAGATACTTCACACTTACGACTTTACAAAGTTGATACTACTTATTACTATCGTCGCAGAATTAAGCAAAAACTCATTAGAATATCCTTAAAAACTAAAAATATCAAAGAAGCACTAAAACGCAAAAAAGTTTTAGACTTATTGAATGGAGAAGAGATGTTTAAATTAGAGACAGCAGACTTTAAGCTTATGTTTGAGTACGACACAGAAGAAGAGCTTAAAACAGCACTTGAACACGCTATGCAAATGCAAATCGAAGCAAAAGTACAACGATTTAAAGAAGTTAAAAATCATATAAGCAATGCTGAAAATATGGCACTGCACGGAGCTTTAACTTTTAGTACATTGAGAGATAGATATATAGCACATAAAACGCAGGTAGGCAAAGTAGGTGCTGATAGCATAACAGCATATAATGCTACTTTTAATATGTTGATTGATTTCTTCAAAGATAAAGATATCAATAGTCTAAAAGTAGAGGACTTTGAAGCATTTCAGCATCATATAAAACATGTAACAAAAAGAAAAATTACTAATCTGACAGTTAATAAACACATTAACTATCTTAAGCAGTTTTTAGAACATGCCCTTAAAAGAGAATATATAGCTATTAATAGAGCAAAAGCAGTAGAGAGTTTAGACGAAACAGCAGACGCAAGAGCTCGTAAGCGTACGGTATTTAACTATACAAACGAGCAAGTGCACAGCATACTAAATCACAATTATAATGAACCACGTTTTAATGTACGCACAATCTTTTTAATTGCTTTGTATAGTGGTATGCGACAAGCTGATATCTACAATTTAACACGCGACAATATAAAGCAAGATAAAAACAATATATATTATTTTGATATTGAAGATGCAAAGAGTTTAGCAGGTATTCGCGAAGTTCCAATTCACGAAAATATTTTAGATGACGTTTTAGCATTTGATTTTTCTTCTTTAAAAAATATCGATATAAAATATTTTAGCAAGCGCTGTAGGCTTAATTTATACAATGTGATAACCCAAGGTGACGGCTATAATTTTCATACTTTTAGGGGCACGTTCATTGAGAAAATTTTAGAAACAAATGACAGAGAAGAAAAAATACTATCAATCACACAAGAGATAGTCGGACATGCAAAAGAAGATAAGGTAAGATTGACACGTGATGTATATGGTAAAAAATTTGCACTAAGTTTAAAAAAAGGTATAGTCAATTCTGTATCTTATCAATAATTTATATTCGCTTTGCTCCTTTTTTATCTCAAAATATTATCAAGCTTTAGTGTAAAGTTTTAACTTACACTAAGCCACTTTGATATTATTATAATCAGTTAAAAGCATTTGTCTCTTTTTTGACTTACCTTTTACTATGAGGCTTGGATTGATTTGGTAGACTCCATGCATAACCATTCTTACATAATCGAGCTCTTTCATAAGCCTTAAAGCTGATTTAACAGTGTTTTCACTTACCTTTATTTTTTTTGATATATCACTAACACTCCCTATGAAAATATTATCAGCATTTTTTTTCTCTAATATATGACAGAATACTTCAACTTTACCACCTCCGAGAGCTTTTAATAATTCGATTAAATCTTTTACCCATATTTTTTGAAAATTAAAATCTGTTTGCTCTTCTTCATTAATAACTTTAAACTTTTTAACTTCTCCAGTGCTTGAATCAGTATATTCCTCTGTACCTATAATCTTTTGTTTTGATTTTGTTTTTAAATTCATTCATGTAACTCCTTTATTTTAATATGTAAAAATTTTATACTAAATTTTTCAATTAATCTTATTTTTTTAAGTAAATTCAAAAATTTGCCCTAGGGCAAATTTTTGCCCCATTGCAGACTAATTTTTTATACCAATAAAATATAGAGAAAATACCGTGAATATAGGAATGAAAAAGGAATATTAAAAATATATTACTCTTATCTATATTCTAAGAACTTTTTTAGCCGTCTCTATTTCATAAATTGCTCGTCAATTTTGAGATAGTGACGGCGGAGAATAATTAGCTTATCAACTCCTAAGAATTGGAGTTTGCACCGCTTCATAACACATTCATGAGTATGTCATGAAAAATAATTTTACAATTCTTTTCAAGATTACATATATTTTTTAAACTCATTGCTATTACAGAGTATTACATTTTTACAAAGGAAGAATAATGAAGAAGAAAATAGGAATCGGTTTTACCGAATTGGTTTGGTATCCAGCAGTTAATGGACTTGTATCCGCAATAATTTCACAAGTGGTGCTAATGCACCTTTCTTAACACAACTATTGAACTGTAACGTCTATATCACTGTCGGGGGCTTCGCCCCTCTTAAATAGGTTTTCGTACTTTTACATTTAAAAGCACATATCTGAACAACAACCGAATAGACAAGTATATATCTCTTTTAGAGAACAAGATTAATCCATAATATGAGGTGTGAAATGAGATTATCAATCAATTATAAATTACGAGCGTCTAAGGTACTTAACTTCTCTATTGAAGAGGTAGAGGAATATGCAAAGCGTGTGAAAGGGCATTTAATCAAATGTATATGGGAGGACGACATAATTACAGTCAATCAGATTATCCAATCTATTTTTATCATTAAAGATATTCAGGATAAACAGATACAAAGAGAGGCTAAAGAGCTTCAAGTGAAAAACCCCATAGTAAGAAAGTATCTACACGATATAAAGCTCATGAATTATAATGGTTTAGGGGCTAATAGAATTTCTAAAGAGCTGAAAATAAAACATAATGTAAGTATATCTGCTTCAACAATTTATAGATATTTAAAGGGGTGTGATAATGAGTAATCTCAAGGGTGGAACATTTGAAAAACAAAAAAGAGATATGAACTTTAAATTATTTGCACTTGGAACTAAAAAAAATGACGATAGCCTAACCCATTCAGAAGCCCTATTAACTAAAAGAGATATGTATTTTCAAGATTTTGCGGACTATTTAGAATCAAATGGACAAGACGGAAAATTGAATCTACTCTTAAATGAAATAAATCTTAACGGCTTTTTGGATCAACGATTGAACGGATTAGCACTTTCTACCGTAGAAAACTATTTAAGCGGATTTAATAGCTTATTAAGGGCATTCAGAGGACTTAATATCACAATAGGAGTATCAGAAAATTATTTTAAAGATAAATTCAAGAATATAAAAAATTTATTACCTAAAAATCAAACTAAATACTCTCGAGGTTTACAGTCAGAAAATATTTTGGAAAAATTAAAGCAGGTAAGATATGAGAGTTTTGTTATTGGAAGATTAATGCTTACTCATGGATATAGAATAAGTGAGGCTATGGATATAGTAAAAGAACCTCATAAATATATCAAAGCTTTAAGAAATGGGGACCATAAGATTACTGGTGTTGTTGGTAAAGGTGGAAAAATTTATCATGATAAGATTATCAGCCATAAAGATAGAGAACTTATTCTGAAGATGAAGAAGATACCTTCGAAACAGTCTTTTAATAGAGATTTAAAACAGCTGGATACAACTTTACGAGCTCATGATTTCCGTTATCAATATGCTAAAAATTTATTCAATGAAAAATTGAATAAACTTGGATATGATAGAGCGATTGAAATCGTGTCAAAATCGCTCAATCATAATCGAACAGAAATAAGCTTATACTACATTAAAAGCTAATTCTCGTAATTTAGGCTCATTTAATGAGTTATATTTATTGTACACATATTTAGACAATTTAGCGACGTGTGTAACTTTACCTATTCCTTGAATAGCTTTAAAGTTACCTAATCTATATCCTAAACTACCAACTGTAACTCCAATTTGTTCTGCTATGTCATTTTTTTTGTACGGTATATTTTCATATCCATATAAAACAATATATAAAACTTTGATATCGTCATCTTCTTGCCAGTTATGAGCCATAATTAATCTTTTATATCATATTTTGTTTTGATTGATTTTGAAATAAATTCAGCCTCATATATAACTGTATTTAGATTAGGCTTATCTTTAAAACATTGTATAGTATTGTCAGTGCTTGGTCTTTGAAAATAAATAGTATTGCCTCCACTGCTTGTTGTATTAGCAATACCATATGTCTGATTTGCATATGTATTTGCTTGGAATGTAGTATTATATGTTTTTGGGGAAGTATGAGAACTATAGTCAATATATTTTTCTGAATTTAATATAATAAAGTATTTATAGCCATTATTTAATGTTAGTTCTGCTGAACGTAATAAAGCTAATTCTGACGCTTTTTCTCTTGAAGTATATCCATTACCCTTGAATGAAACATTAAAAGCATTATGACTCAGTTGAGTTTCACTAAAACCACCAGTAAACCCAACAGGTTGATATTTTGTAGAACAGCCAATAAAAAATAACCCAAACAAGGCTATTAGCAAGTATTGAAAAACAACCATTAAACACTACCTCATAATACTAATTAACAATATAATATCAAAAAATTTATTAAATATGGCTACCGTTATACATTCTATATAAAATTATGTTAGACTACTACAAGTATGATACACGAAGGAGAAATTATGATACTAAAATCCGAAGCCAAAGAGTTAGAAGCCCTTATTCACGGTATTGTACAAAATTATTTTTCGAATCCAGTATTCGGAGCCACCCTTTTTAAAACCCCTAAAACACGATATTTCAGAGCTTTAAAAATCTATGGTAGCTATATGGTAGCTAAAATATTTTTCAAGTATTACTTTTTATAATACCACCACTACTTCTAAAACAATCCAATTGATTTATCAATCTTTCTTACCTCTGATGGAATGAACTTGTTGTACTTATGTATCAACATTTCAATATTTGTATGCCCCATCATTTGGGCTATATGATTTATACTGAACTTTCCGCTTGATAACATCATAGTGGCAAAGCTTGAGCGCGTATCATATAATCTTTGGTATGAGAGCCCTACTTTTTCGAGTAGTCTGCTCCAGTGATAATCTCTTATACGGTTTCCGTCGTTAAACGGAGTTCCATACATTGATATAAAAACATATTCACTCTTAGAGTAGGTAAGCTCATATTGACTTTTTAAATATGGAAGAAGCTCATCAAATATTGGAACTACTCTATTGCTCTTTTGAGTTTTAGGAGTAACATCTTTTCCATATCTTCTTGAGCGTTTTACTTCCAACTCCTGAGAGTTAAAGTCTATATCTTCCCATTTAAGAGCAACAGCCTCGCCAGTTCTAAGCCCAGTGAAGAAAGATAGAGCTAGAAAGTTTTTAAACCACTCATCTTGTGCATTTTCAATAAGCATTTTTATTGTATCAACACTAAATGGCTTTGCGCTGCCCTGCTCTTTTTTTGGTCGTCTTATATAAGCAAATGGATTTTTATCTACCGCTTCATCATAAAATGCTTCTTTAAAGATAGCACTAAATATATTTGCAATATATATTGCAGTCGCACTGCTCCTATTATTTATCCAGTAGTTATACCACTTTTTTATCTCTGATAGTTTGATAGAGCTTATATCCCTATCTCCAAAGAGAGGTAAAATCTGATTATGAATAATCGAGTAATACCTTATATATGTGGACTCCTTGACAAGAGCATTCTTAGTTTTTAAAAATAGCTCTGCATAAAAAGCAACCGTTCTTATATCTTTTTTAGGAGATATATCAATTTGGTTTGTTTGAATTTGAAATAACACATTAGGGAGAAGGTCGTTCTCCACTAACTTTCGATTTTTAGCATTATCATCCAGTCCAGTAGGTTTAATAACCCTCTGTCCTTTGTGATATATACTTAGATAGAGTTTGTTGTTTTTGGCATAAAGGCTTGCCATCAGCACTTCCTTTCGCCCTAATCCACTTATCTATCTCTAATCTATCAAAGAGCATTTTAGACTCTCCTATCTTAAAGTAATGTTTACTCTCTTCAAACTCCCCATTATAGAGCTTTTGTTTGATGAAGCTTTCACTTACTTTTAGATAGTTTGATAGCTCTTGACGAGATAAATAGGGTGAGCTAGATTGTATGAGCATATCTTTTATCATTGGGAGCAATTCCAAGTATTCATATTTTATGTCCATCTATTGCCACCTAAAAAACGCATTCAAGCGGTTTATCAATACCGCGAGATTTTAATTCAAGATGTACCAACTGATGTCTTTTTATCAATATATTCAAATCTAAATCAGGTTTTTTCATATCTTCTTCTAGTATATAAAGATATTTTTCTAAATCTAAATTGCTAAGACTTTTTATGTTTATCTCTATTGACGGATTATTAAAATCAATACAGCCGTTTTCTATTGCAGGTGTCATACCTGAATATGCAGATTTTTTTATTTTATTAAATTTCTCTAGCACTTCACTATAAAACTGCTCATCTACTACGATATTATGAATATATGCTTTTCTTGCCAGTGCATACTGCTCTTCCATAGCTTCTTCGATTGTGTATCTGTAGCTTTTGCGTTTAATTCTTTCAAGCGGTGCTTCAAGTGCTAAAAAATCTTTTAGCTTGTAAGAGGCGTTTAGATGTTCCCATAACGGATGAGTTGAAGCTCTGTTTTTATTTTTAGAATCAATTGTGTTATCCGTAATAGTTGATAAATCAACTAATCTAATAGCATTTAGAGAATCTTGAAATAAAAGCTCGCCTCTTTGGAGTAAATCATCAACCGTATCAATTTTAAAACTTTTAAAATAGTCTCTGTGCATTTCAAACTCTATATTGAATACATTTTCTAGTGAGCCAAAACCGTTATTTAAAAAATACTCATACATCATCTCTTTTTTCTTAGAGTTCTTAAGCTCCTCGATTTTATTGTATAAACGGAGTAAAAAAGGTTTTTTACCTATATAGAGAGTTTCAAGTTTATGTTTGGAAGCTACTTCTTTGAAAATTGATGTATAGCTTCTTTTTCTAGCTACAAACATCTCTTTAGAGATCCAAGATAAGTCAGATTGTACAAAGATATTCAAATCAACTCTTGTCAAAGGTTTATAGCCCGTTATAAAACCTACAAGCAAATCATCAACATATCGAAGAAGCGTTTTTAAACCTATCGTATAAATGCCGTTTGCATTTAGTTGAAGTTGTATATCGTTTAAGCCTCTGTTTGTGAGGTGGTCTTTAAAACCGATAGTAAAATACTCATCTATGTGAGTAAACCAGAAAAATCCTTGTGCCTTGCCGTTAAAAGTAAAAGCTTGTTTATTGATTTGAATTTTTATGTCTTTGTTAGAGTATGTTATATCTCTCTTTTCAAATCTGCCTTTTACGTCTTCTAACTGGTCTAATATATCTAAGAATAAATCATCATACAAATCATTAGATTCATAAAAATAGTAAAGCGTATCTATCCCAGATATTATGTTTGGAGCGTTATAAATATTATTCATTTTAAATCCTTGTGAGGTTAAGAAGGGGGTGTTACTAAGAACCCCGCCGACTTGACAAAAAGATAGACTAAGAAACAACAAACCGCTTTGCAGTGCCAAAGGCACATGGACGCGGTTTTAGTGTTCTAAGCTATCGCCTCGCAAAAAGATTATTGAAAAACTCTGATTCTCTAGCTCGTTGATACCCCATTTATCATCCTGATAAATGTGGCTTAAAATTGCAGATGTACCATTTTTAGGATATAAGAATATTTTTTCAACAGTAAAGAATTGAGATGTTTATTTTTTATTTGATTTGATTTTTTATGATGGTAGTTTGTAGCTTTTAGATATTTTATGGCTTATCTTTTGTCTTCTCTGATGCACTTTGGCTTTTTTATGACTTTGTGTTGCCTATTACTATTTTACGCTTTTTATAACCTAATTTATAATTATTTTCTCTTTGAAACTCCAATAATTTTTTGGTAGTACACTTTGTACTTGCTGAAATGATATGTATTTTTATATATTTTGTCAAGTGTGAAATAGACAGCTAGTTTACTCCATAAATCACGAGGTTTTAGAAACCAAAAATACACACTTTGTTTTTTTAGCTTATAGCAATGCTCTTAAATTATATATTCTAGACTAGCTACTCGGTAGCTAAAGTAATGTCTTTTAATGTCTTATTTTGATAGATTAGAGTTTCAAAAGTGGCTATTTTGGGCTTTTTAGTTTATTTTAAGATTTTCCAGTATTCGGAGCCATATCTTCTATAACCCCATAAATACGGTCTTCCAAAACAATAAATTTACTCGGTGTGCCCAAATGTGCCTTTAGATATTACCTAAAAAAGAAGCTCTTTTAATATCTTCTCTTTTTCGATATTTAGCATACATCTGCAAAGTCATAGATGAGTCTGTATGACCTAACATATTTGACACCCATAATATGTCTTCGTTATTTTCTATCATTATGGTTGCGAAAGAAGGTGTAAACGCTTACATGTACAAATATAATTTTAAGAGATTTCATTCAAGCATAGGTTATAAAAAACCAATGAATCTCTATCTTGAATATTTAAAAAGTGTAGTATAAAGTAGCAACTAGAGGTGGAAATTAATTAAGCTGAAAAGTTGTCTTGATTTTTCAGGCCATTATATAATTAAATAAAATAACTTTCTCTTCATTTTGTCTGATTTATTGTAGACGCAAGTTAATACTATTTTACGATACAATAACATTATGAAGTTTGAATGGGATCCCAAAAAAGAAAAATCTAATATAAAAAAACATAAAGTGACGTTTGAAGAAGCTGCTTATGTTTTTAGCGATAAATATTCACTAACTCTTTTTGATAATGAACACTCAGAAGATGAAGAGAGATGGATATTGTTGGGGAAGTCTTTAAATGATATAGTGCTTGTGGTAATTCATACATTTAGAGATAAAGATGGCATTGAAATAGTTAGAATTATATCTGCTAGGAATGCTACAAAAAAAGAGCAAAAAATTTATGATGAAAGGTGTCCGTTATGAAAAAAGAGTATGATTTTACAAATGCAGAACAAGGTAAATTCTATAGACCGTTAAATGAATTAGATATTCCAATATATTTAGATGATGATGTAAAAAGATTTTTTATGGACAAAATAAAAAGTACAAAAGATTTTTCGTTAAACACTATTATCAACTCATTATTAAAACAAGATATTGAGATTTCTAAAAAACTAGCTTAGCTTTTCGGTGCTGTCTCGGTGCCAGATATTAATATCAAAGCTAAGTTATGTAATAAATTTATATTTTGAAAACTCCGTAAATGCGGTAATTTGTGGTATTATCTAGCCTTAAAAGTTAGCTCCAGTATTCGGAGCCATATCTTCTATAACCCCATAAATACGGTCTTCCAAAACAATAAATTTACTCGGTGTGCCCAAATGTGCCTTTAGATATTACCTAAAAAAGAAGCTCTTTTAATATCTTCTCTTTTTCGATATTTAGCATACATCTGCAAAGTCATAGATGAGTCTGTATGACCTAATATATTTATAAATCTGTATCGTTTCTATATAGTTTAGTATCTTTTTTCTTTTTAGACGTACAGAATTGATTTTCACATGGGATGCCGTCATTATCACCATCCATTTTAGTATTTGGACAGTTTTTTAAAAAGAATTTAGCTTCATCACATGATTTCATTTGAGAGCAGTGTTCTCTACCATCACATCTATATTTACTATTTGATGCATTTAAGCTTATAGCAAATACAATTAACAAAAATGCAACTTGTTTCATATTGCCTCCAACGATTATAAATCTACATTATTATACTGAATGTTCAGTTTTGATACACTTTGGTGTATATGCTAAAGTCATTGCTTAGTCTGAATAGCTAACATGTCTAACATTAAAAGAGTGCTTTTACAAACTATCAAAAGATATTCAAGAGCAGTTTAAGTTATTTTAGTATGAAGAGTGTATGTTAAAACTAAGAATAGAGCTATTATAAAAAATTTAGGAAAATAAAATTTTACAATGGAAGTTAAATCCATTGTAAAAATAGCGTTTAATTATGGTGTTGGTGTTGTAGCTGCCGTTGTAGCACTCGTAATTGCAGTAGCAGCAGAATCTTGAATATCATTAGAAGATTTTGTCATAAATGTTTGCACTCCCGCAACCAAACCAACACCAACTATAACCAACAAAAGAGCAACTAAAACACCACTCATACCTTTTTGAGACTTAAGACGATTTTTGAAACTTTTGAACATGTTTTTCAACCTTTTTGTTATTTTTATGTTATAAGTATATCAACTTTTCTTATAAAATGCAAGTAAATATACGAGATTTAACTATTTGTATTTATTATAACTCTTTTGTGTATTTTTTAGATATCCATAGTTCTTTACTTGATGCTACACACTCATTCAAACAGTCATCTTTTACCCTTAGCCACGTAATTCCATCGTGTTCTTCTTGCGTGCTTACTGTAAAGCTATGCCCTTTTGCCCAGATAGAAGATTTAGCTCCATTCATAGGCTTATCTCTTAGAAAAATCTTGTCACTTATAACCTCGTATTTTTTTTCTTCATTAACTTCTACTTTAACTTCATCTCGAACCTGTACTTGAGGCTTGTCTACAACCACCTGAGAGCTATCTTCTTCGGCCTCTATAATTACCAAGGGTTCATTTATCTCAACTGTTTTAGTTTGTACTCCTACACTCTTTTGAGCTTTTATACTATTTGTATCTATCATATTCTCATGAAATTTTAAAGTTTCATTTTTAAAATCACTGTAAAAGTTTGTATCGTTAATATCTTCATTTGCATCAACAATTTCTGGAACAAGAAAAAATAGAAGATCATTATTCTTTTTCATAGTTCTCTTAGTTTTAAATAGCTCTCCAAAAAGAGGAATATCTCCTAAGAGAGGAATTTTATCTTCATATTTCAACTCTTCTGTGTGCAATCTTCCACCCAGAACAATCACCTGTTTTGATTTTGCCACTATGTCCGTGTCTATATTCTTACTTACAAAAGATGGAACGAAAGTATTTTCTCCTAGTTGCACATCATGTTCATGGTTAGTGTCAAATTCACTATCTTTTATCTGAATATCCATATGCATAAAATCTTCTTTTTCCATAAACGCTGTTTTTAGTGTAAGTCTAAGTCCATACTCTTTTTCTTCAAGTTGAATCGTTGGAAGTCCTGTTGAGTTTTGTGTCAAGCCAATAGGTACATACACCTCGCCACCCACATGAAAACTTGCATTATTCTCTTCTGTAGTAATTAACACTGTGTCATCAAGTATAGTTGCGACACCTTTTTCTTCTAGAAACTTCAATGTTCCTACCACAGAGTTTCCTGTCTTAGCTGTATACTCTGCCGTATGATCGAGTAAAAATCCACTAAATGTAGCACCAGTAATGGCATCTGGATTTATTGAGAGATTTGCATATTTGTTAAAAATACCAATACCTGTCACACCTCCGAGCTCTTTAGCTTTGTTGTTGTTTACCTCTACAAGATAAAGTTTTGTACGAATCATCTTATTTACTTTAGTTGTTTGTGTTAAATCCATAAGTGTCGTTTCATCTATGCCACCACTCACCAAAAGATTCATAATCTTCATTTTTTGATGAGGATCATTAAATGTTCCTGAGATTACTGTTGAAGAGTTTCCAACCTTACTAAGTCTGAGATTTGGCTCAATAGCATTAATCATCTTTTGCAAATACCCAAGATTTTGATTTACATAAATATGAAAATCATCAATGCTTCCATCTCTATAAAGAACCAACATTGAGGTATTGCCACTTTTTTTACCGAAAAGTTTCAGTATTGTTTGCGAAGAAGTTGATTCATTTAAAAGAGATATATTAAGAAGTTCTTGATTCCCAACTATGATTTTTTTGACTTTTTTCTCAAGTTCTAAAACTTTATACTCATTTTCAAACACTACAATATCATCTGCTAAAAGCGATAAACATATACTCAGCAGTAAAATAATTTTTTTCATTTTTTCTCCTTAATTGCACACTAAGTTTATAGTTGCGTTTTGTTCATGATAAGAGTATGTCACCATAGTCGCATTCATGGTTTTGTCTTTTAAATAGACCCCGTTGTATGTATAACTTGCATTAACAATTATAATATCCTTTGCTGTTCCATCACCCACTCTGCTACCGCTCAGAGTAACTGCCGTATCTTTTGGACAGTATGAAGAGAGGAGTGTTTGCAAACTTGAGTCGCTTGGACTGCTTGATAAATCCGTAATATTATTCATCTTAGCCGTAGCAAGAGATGTCATTAACTTTAGGTTGTTATCTATTCTCATAACAGCCCAGTAGTCGATAAGCAGAGTTACAATAAAAGCAATCGTTGGTAAAACAACCAACAAAACTGCCATTATTTGAGCAAGACCAAAGCCACCTCTCCAATCTCTTCTATTGTTCATAGACAATGCTCACATGGTTATTAACAAGGTGTTTTACTTGAGGTGTATGCACTGCTTTAGTATTTCTTTGCGCATCTAATGTGAGCTCTTTTTTATAATTTTGAATCTCTTTATTACTATTATCTGCACATTTTATCATCCATAAATGCCCTTTATTTTGTTCATTATAGACACGGTTATTATTAATATTTTGAACTGTATAGTAAAGCTTCAAAAAGTTTTTAATCTCTTTTGGCTCCATTTGCAGAACAAGGCTTCCTGGAACACTTACTGGCTTAAGCTTACTTTTTTCATCCTGAACCTCTGTAAAAGGAAAAGTAATAGAACCAATCTGAACATGAAGAGCGATATATTTGGTAGAAAATTCATACTCATTATCCGCCCCTCTTGTTGGCATAACCGAAACAATATCTATATAATCACCTTTTTTCAAAGAGTTATCAATATTTTGAAACAGGTCCATAGCCATTGATAGTGTGTCGCTCCCTAGCATTTGTACTTCTGTCTCTTTTTGTCCTGAAGAGTTAGTATCTAATGCAGAAGAGGTAAGCTTATCATCCTGAGGTTTTTGTAAAGTGAGCTTCTCTATACGAAAAGGCTCATTTTTAAGTATATCTGTCGCTGCATATCGGCCCATTATCTCCTCTTGTGTGAGTGCTTGAGCACCTATATAACTCTTAGGAAGATTTGCTAAGAGCATATTTTCAGCATTCAACATCTCTCCTTTTTTAATATCTTTAACGCTTACATATACAGCAACATTCTCTTCTTGGTTTTTACTGATTCTGCTCTGCTTTGTATACATCAAAAATGCTATTGATGACGTAAACACTATCAAAGAGAGCAGAATTCCTACTAAAATTTTGGTTTTTTTATCTCGCATACCCTATCCTTTTTTAAACTATTTTTATAAGTTCGCCTGATGCAATAGCAAAGGCTATCATTGCAATAATTGCAGGTAAAATAAATATAAACATTGTAAATGTCAATGAAATATTAATCGTTGCTGCACTTTTTTCTATCTCTAGTGTTTGTGCCATTCTAATCTCTTGAGAAAGGTTTTCAAAGATTGTTTTAACCCCTATTCCAGTCTCTTCTGAGAGTTTCATATATCCCACAATCGTGCCTACTGACTCAGAGCCAGTTCTTTTTACTAAGTTGTTAAAAGCAGTTTCACTCCCATAAGAGATAAGCTCATACTTAAAACGTTTACTCTCCTCAAGCAAATCGTCCCCAATGACGTTCTTTGCCTGTATTGTAACTTCATCAATCGCATTATTTAAACCACCACCGCCTTCTAAGATAATAATCAAAAGATCAATAAAAACAGACAAATCATTCTCAATACGCTTTACTCTTGCTTTTATCTGCTCTAAAAGATATAAATAAGGCGTAAATAGAGCTATTAAGATAGAAAAAAAAGCTATTGCAATCTCGCTCATAAATGTCAATTTTAAAATAAATATAAGACTAAAGAGTGTAATACCACCAATAACACTAGCAAACACAACTTCATTAAACTGCTTTTTGGTTAAACCTGCCTGTAAAAGTTTGAGTTTAAAATCATTTACCCTTTTACTCTGGCTTTGAGAGATAAGACCTGAGTCATTCCCATAAAAAACACGTCTCATCCACGATGCTTGTAGGTGCCCAATATAGAGATACCACGCAGAGAAAAAGAGGAACGCAAAGAAAGAACTTATCATAGTTGTGATTGCTACAGTTTGCATCATTGCTTAATCCTTGTAAGCATTTTGTTGGCTATCAATCCAAGAAAAATCCATAAAAATATGCCCACTAACTGAAATCTTCCATACTCTGAATTCATATAATAATGGTTTAATTTCCCATCAAAATTTCCATCAAGAGCAAAATATAAGAAGACAGCAATACCCGCTACAACATAAGAACCAAAAGACCCTTCTCTTGTAACAACATCAACTTTTTCTTGCATACGTCTTCTAAAAATCAGTGTTTGTTCTACTTTTTCTAAAGTATTTGAAAATCTTCCTCCACTAGCACGGCCTATTTTTACTGCCAATGCAAAGATACGCAGTTCCTTTGAATCCACATATTTTGTAAGATTTTTAAACGCTTCCTCTTCTCCAATTGTATTTTTTTCTTTAAAAAAACTCTCAAATATCACCTTAAACATATGAGAGTTTGAAACAGCAATAGATCTGCTCATGGCCTGTTCAAACCCTACTCCTGTTTTCATCATCTTAACCAACACAGAAATAGCTATGGCAAAAGCTCTGTTAAACTCTTTTTTTCTACTAACAATTCTTGAGTTAAAAATCATATAAAAAATCAATATACCAAAAGGAACACCGATTAGGTATCCTGTCCAATGTTGCACAAAAAGGGCAAATAAGAAGCCAATAAAGGTAGTAAATAAAACAAACGTAACAATAAAATAATAAGCAGAAAGATTTAGTCCAGCTAAGAGCATAATTGCTTCTATTTTTGCAATCAAAGAGATTGTTTGCACTCTTTTTTTCACTCTAAGCAGGTCAACTTCTTCACTGCTACTTTGAGAAATCATATTTTTAATACGACTTATATGCTTCTCTTTTGTATACTCCAAAAAGAGACCAAATAGCAAAAATGTTCCGCTTATGCTTACAATAGCCAATAGAGTAAATTCAATAGTTAACTGATTCATTTTTGTAAATTTGGCCATCTTTCAATAATATTTTTTCCATCTATATATGAGTTTTGAATAATCTCAGATAGATAATTTTCCTTCCATCCGCACATGCGATCTGGATGAAAAGCTTTCAACTCTTCTAGCAACATATCTTTTGTAACAACAAAATCATTGTCAAAAATTCTTTTATCTAAAACAATTCCATTTTGCAACATCTTTGCTACGGCTCTTGTTGATGAAGATATCGCTCTAAACTTACCTGTAGAATCCATAGGGCTATCATTTGTGCTTAAGCGTTGAAATTCAAAAAGGTCAAGCATAGAGACAATTCCGCCATCTTCAACTCTTCTTTCTGGCTCAGAAATTTTTACAAGACGACGACGCCCATCAGGAAAACGAACAAGCTGTACAACTAAATCAACAGCAGAAATTATCTGTGTTCTGACAAAAGACATATTTGCGGTTGGTCTTGCCTCTAAAAACATATTTTCTATTCTTACTATTGCTTCTTTTGTATCATCTGCGTGAATTGTTGTCATAGAGCCAGGATGCCCTGTATTCATAGCATTTAACATAGTTACAATCTCTATACCTCTGCACTCGCCAACAACAATACGCCTAGGACTTGAACGCAGGGCAGTTTTTAAAAGCATATCAATTGTAATAGCTCCAGCACCCTCTTCATTTTCAGGTCGCGCTTCAAAGGCACGAATAGAGTGACAAGGTAACTGTGGCTTCATCTCCTTTGTATCCTCTATTGTTAAGAGTTGGTCACCCTCATCTATAAAACGCGTTATAGAATTTAAAAAGGTTGTTTTTCCGCTAGAAGTTCCGCCAGATACAACAATATTTAGCTTTCCTCGTATAGACATTAGCAGAAAATAGGCCATTTTCATATCTATCATCTGCGCATCTATAAGCGTTTCAAAAAGCAGAGGAATTTCACGAAATTTTCTAATAGTAATATATGAACCAGGTTTTGAATCTCTATCAAGATTTGCCGCAATAGGCGGAATTTGAACCTCTATACGAGAACCGTCATTAAGCTTGGCAGAAGCAATTGGATGTGCCTCGTCTATTTTTCTATTTGATTCGGACAACATTCTATTGATGATGTGACGTAACTCTTCTTCACTTCTAAAACGAAAAGGGGTTGTGATAGTTTGCCCCGCATAAATAACATCTACATAGTCTTTTGTATTGACTAAAATATCATTTAAATCAGCTCCCGCTATGCGAGTTACTGTCGAGATTGCACCATAATATAAAAGATTATCTATAATAAAATCAGCTATTTCATTTTTGAGCTGTAGTTTTGGCATAGCATACATTGAGATATGTTTAATAACAACTTCTCTAACCATTTTTTCTGTCAATTTAGTTTGAATATTTAATTTCTCTAAAAAATCATCATAAATTTTGTATGCTAAATTAAAATATTCATCATTTCTATAAAGCATTGGAAAACACAATTCACTGCACAAATGCTCATTTGTTTCTATTTTACTTTCGCTTTTGTACTCTTGAGTATCTTCAATTTTTTGATGGCGCTTTATTGTATCTTTTAGAGCCATTTCTTAAGCCTTTGCATAAAGCTTTTAGCATTATCAGTGCGAATTGGAACATGAGCTTCTGATTCAAGAAAAAATTTCTCTCCCATTTCATGAAGCTTTTTTACAAATTTAGAATCAGGATAAACATCATTAACCAAAGTAGCTTCATTCCAGCACTCTCTTAAATTCTTTGCATCATTTGGCAGTGAAAAATCTATTTTAAAGTTGTTTTTTAAGCCTTTTGAGAGTATTTTCTCTGCTTCATCTTCTGTAAGATTTCCATAAGAGTCAGAGCGATTAGCAATGATATGCGTTTTGTTATACCAGCCACTTTTGTCAATAATATCTATATATGTTTTAAGAATAGACATGGAAGGTATACTAAACTCTGCTACAACAAAAATATTGTCTGCGAGTTCTTGTATGTCAATTTCAAGCTCCACATCTTCAAACATCCCAACATCAATCAAAACAATGTCAAAGTAATTTTTTGCATTGTCAATTAGATTTAAAAATCTTTGTATATTTTCTACTTTATCAAAAAACTCCCTATCTGTATGTTTTTGAATTCCTGGAATAAAATAGAGATTGTTGCTGTATTTTTCTAAGCCATTTTCAAATAGTTCCTCTAGCTCATAACTTTGTACCATAGCTATATCTATAATAGTTTTCTGCGGTTTAACATGTTCAAAAAAGAGGTTTGATATAGCTTTTGTATAGGCAAAATCTAAAAAAAGTATGTTTTTCTCAGGATGATTTTGAGCAATATTTTTTGCCAGATTCATAACAATTGTCGTGGTTCCAACTCCTCCACTAATACCTGTAAAAACTGAAACGTTACTCTTTCCTTTACGTTTTTTAATAACAACCTTAGAGAGCGCAATAAGTTCCCTCATCTTCTCAATATTTGAATCTTCATAATTAACATACGAATCTACCCCTATTTTTCCAGCAAGTAGCGAATATTCTATATTGTTTTGGCCTATTACTATCATATAGATATTATTGCCAAAATGTATCTTTGAGAGATTTTGAATCTCTTGAACAGAGTTTACTCTGTACAAAAGAATAACATCACGATTTTTACTTGTTGCATAAAAGCTTATAAATGCTTCAATGGAGTCAAAATTCTTTACATCTGTAAAATCATTTTTGAGTTGAAGGTAACACTCTTTATCTACGGTTGATACATAAGATATAATCATCCCTGCTCCTTATTGTATTTTAATAATTTCTATAGTTTGTTGATTTAAATCAGACAAAGGATCAAGCTCAACTTTTTTTATATCAAGGATTAGTCCTCTTTTTAAAGAACTTGTAAAATCTTCGATGCTGTATGATGATGAAAAAAACGATGAGAATATATTAAAAAAGGTCTTCATCCAGTTCATGGGATTAAACACGCCTCCTGTTGACCAGTTAAACAGAGCATCAAATACCCCTTTGTTTCCAGCTGCACTTTGGCACCAAGATATCCACTGATTATCATTCCACATCTCATTAGAAATTGGGCTTTTAACAGATTGTGTTCCATCTTCAACAAAAGTTTTTGTCCAGCCAGGACTAAACATAGCAAATGATTTTTTTACTTTGCATGAGTTAATCATATCTCCATAAACAGAGCGGATTTTTAGCAATTCAAAACTTGCAAAATCATCCACTTGTGTTCCATCATTTGTAATAGCCATACTTATTGTCATTGGCTTATCAAACTCATATATTCTCTCCACAGGCGTTGCGACCGTACTCTTTTTGCTTGAACCAAAAAGCATGTTTTTCATAAAATCTACCATTGTTGTCATTGGCTTCAATATATTTTGCAAAAAGGTCAATTTTTGATTATCTGTGCCACCAACATCTTGCATATATGGCACATTATCAATTGTTCCTGTCATTGCTAAGAGTGCGTTTTCGGTGTCTGCCATAATTGTATTGACCTCTATTTTAGTACTTTTGCTTTGATTAAAAAATGGCATCCATGCATCCATTCCAAAACCACTCATCACTCTACACATAAATCCTTCATTGGAAAGATTAAGAAACATAAATTTACATTGTTCAGCGCTTGTCGTCTTCTTCGCCTCTGCATAATGCAATAGCGATGCAGGTTCATTTAACTTTGTTCCCGCTTCAATCTGTGTAGCAGGTTCTCCATCAAACTCTTTAACTATCCTTTGCTCTTTTTCAATTCCTGCAATGATATTGGCTAAATATCTCTCTCTTCTATCTTGTGCAGCAGCACTCCTATTTGTATACTCAACATCAGCGATTGCCTGAATTCCAAAAAAATCCATTCCAACTACTTTATCAAACATAAAATCAAATATAGAGGTAAAAAATCCAAAAAAACCACGATTTGTACTGCTACTTGAATCAGAAGGTGCAGGATCTTGATAATATTTTGGAGTTCTAAGAATATCTAATGGATAAAAACTTTGCTTTTCTGTGTTTTTAAAATCTGCTGCCAAACCAAAAGCAACTTCAAATTCATCTGTAGTACCGACAATCGGATTAGCCAACACCTCATCATTCAAAAGAAAAGGTTTTTGTCCCGAGCACCCCTCTTTTGGCAATGTAGCATCCAAGACACAAGCGGATGTAGATTCTGCAACTATACGCATTGTTCCTGTTTTTGAGATATTTGTATATTCAGATGCTCCATTGTTAGCATTGGAAAACTTACTCCAAAAATTATCTACTTTAAAATTATCTGTTTTTATAGTCACATCTCTTTCATACACACTATTTCCATATTTATCAGAAGAAGCTTCAGATTGCTCTGCAAATGTTGTCATAGTGTTAGTAGTAGCTCCTTGGAGCTGTGTTATCAAGAGAGTACCCAAAGCAATGAGTTTTAATTTATTCATTTTTTAGCCTTTATTCATCTATTTTATTTATAATCATAATGTTATGAATGTAGAGATTCACAGCATCATCAATTTCTGTATCAGTCCAATCTGGATTTGCTTTTTCAAGTTCATATCTTCTCTTCATGGCTGCTAACAAAAGCCTCTCCTGAAGATGCTGAAGGTTTTGAAGATTATTTATTTTATGCAAATTATCATTCTCTCCGCCCATAAAGAGTATGAACCAAAAAAGTGCAAATATTGCCAAAATCAATGGAACGATTGCAACAGAACCTCTTCTCATATATTTCCCACTATATAACTAGCAACCGCTGCCACACTCATAGCAGGAGCAAAACCAAAGCTCTCTTTTCTAAGAGCAAAAAGCAACAAAAGGTGAAAAACACCTGAGAACAATACAAACCAACCAATAGACGGTAGACCTAAAAATAGAGCACAAAAAGCCCCAAATCTCAAATCTCCTCCGCCAAAATTCATATTTAAAAAAATAGGAGCTACAAATATTATTAATACTATTGCAACTGCTATAAAATCATAAATAGTTAATGCATCAAAATAAAATTTCATAAGCAACAAAATAGTAATGGCAGGAGCCATGATTTTATCTGGTATAATGCCATTTACCGTATCTATATAAGAGATACTCAAAGCCACTAATATAAAAAAAACAAATATTATGCTGAACACCTTTTATGATAAAAAATTATATTGGAAAAACATTATAGTATATAATTTCCTTTTTTATAAAATTAATTAAATAAATTTTCATAATTTATTTAACCATGTGCTCCGTTTTTTCACATTTTTAAAAAAATTTACTAAAAATTGTTTTAATATTAAAAAAATTTATATATCAAAGATAATATTTAAAGACAAAGGAGATATTGTGTCGAATGTGAAGCGGGGTATATATTTATTATATCAAACTAAAAACTTCTGAAAATCTTCGCTCTCTTTTAAATTTTCAAACAGCTCTTCGCCATCAATCTCATTTTTTAAATTAGGAGATTTTTCTATCGCTGTCTCTAAGTCTTTGATTGCTTCACTCTTATTTCCAAGAACAGCATTTGCACAAGAGCGTTGCCAGTATGCGTATCCATACTCTGGGTCAATTTCTATCGCTTTATTACTAAGGTTTAGCGCCCATTCATACTCATCCATATCAAGAACTGCATCTGCTTTGTATGCGTAAACTTCGGCATCATTAGCGTTTACTTTTATTATTTCATCATAAATATCTATTCTTGATTGGGTATTTGTCTCAAGATTTGAACGCATCCAAAGAGAGTGAATATACTGGGTATTATAAATTTTATTTTGATTATCAAGTATTTTTTTGGATTGTAGTGTCATTGCATCTTGAATACTTTGCATCTGTGTGTTGTATTTTTGTGTGATTGTATTTAAACGCTCTTCTACCATTGTCTCAGTTTTGCTACGGATATCTCTAAGGGAGTTCCAACCAGCAAAAATTAGTATAGATGTTGCAGCGGCGATTAGATAAAAGACATTGGCGATTGTATCTGTCATATAGCGTGCCGCACGGTCTGTTTGTTCTACTTCAGTTCTTGAGATGCGTCTCTCCACTTCATTTTTAAGTTTCATATTTTCAACGCGCAAATCTTTTAATTCGTCTAAAATATATCTCTCAACTAGCGGCTTATTAAGCATCTGTTTTACTTCTGCTGAAGCATCTTGTGCTCCAGATAACATAGTAGTAAAGAAAAAGAGCATGATGATAGCAAGTAGTTTGAAAAAAATATTCATATATAGCCTTTATTATTAAAATTAACTTTCATTATAACAAAGGCGACTTCAATAGAATTTAAATATATCTACTTATTCGCTCGATTAAAATCTTACTTTTTCTTTAAATCAAATAGATCTTTTCTTCTATCTCTTAGATTTTTCACACTTCCAAATTGATTTAACTCTCTGAGTAAGTCTATATCAACATCAGCAATCAGTGTCATTTCGCTGTTTGCTATGGCTTCTGCTTTAATTCCGTTTGTAGGAAATGCAAAATCACATGGAGTAAATACTACTGATTGAGCAAATTGAATATCCATATTGTGGACATTAGGCAGATTCCCAACACTTCCAGCTATCGCTACATAGCACTCGTTCTCGATTGCTCTTGCTTGTGAGCAGTGTCTTACTCTTGAGTAACCGTTTTGAGTATCCGTTAAAAAAGGAACAAAAAGTATATCCATTCCATCATCAGCAAGAAGTCTGCTAAGCTCTGGAAACTCTGAGTCATAACAGATTAGAACTCCTATCTTTCCGCAGTCGGTATCAAAAGTCTCTATTTTAGTTCCGCCTTGCATTCCCCAAACTCTTACTTCATCTGGTGTAACATGGATTTTTTCATATCTCTCAACTGTTCCATCTCGTCTACATAAGTATCCAACATTGTAAAGATTTCCATCTCTAAGTTCAGGCATACTCCCTGTGATAATGTTAATATTGTATGAGATAGAAAACTCAGAAAATTTCTCAACTATGCTCTTTGTATGCTTTGCGAGTTCTCTAATAGCGGCTGCTTCTGAGAGATGGTTATTCTCAGCCATCAACGGAGCATTAAAAAACTCAGGAAATAGAGCAAAATCAGATCTATACCCAGAAACTGCATCTATAAAATACTCTGCTTGTTGAAGAAGCTCACCTAAGTTTTTATATGGTCGCATCTGCCACTGAATAAGACCCAAGCGAACAATCTTTTTCTTTGTTGCTGCCTTTTTATTTGGCTTCTCATAATATATGTTGTCCCATTCAAGCAAAACAGCAAACTCTCCAGATGCTGCGTCTCCCTCAAGATAGCCTTTTATTATCTTAGATGGATGAAAATCATTCGAAATCTGAAAATTTAATACAGGGTCATTAATCTCTTTTCTCTTTACTTTTTCTATATACTCTTTTGGTGACATTTCGTGAGAATATTTATAGTAATTTGGTATTCTTCCTCCAAACGCAATTCCTTTTAAGTTCAATCTTTCGCATAACTCTTTTCTATAGTCATACAAACGTCTCCCAAGTCTTAATCCACGAAACTTAGGTTTTACAAATACATCTATCCCATAAAGCATATCTCCGCTATCTGTGTGAGAATTAAAGGTATAGTTATGTGTCACTTCGATATAAGTATGTTTATCTGAGAATTCATCATAATTCACAATGATAGACAAAGCACAAGCTGCTATCTCGCCATCAACTTTAATAACAACTTGACCTTCTGAGAACTTCTCAATTAAGGCTCTAATTTGATGCTCTTTCCAGTATGATTCTGGCATAGCTTCATAAACAACAGCCATTATCTCTTTAAGCTCACCATAATCTTGCATTGTTAAAAATGCTAACTCTATATTTTCTACTTCTTGTGTGTTCATCTTATTCCAACTAATCATTTTAAATGCAAAATTATAGCTAACTAATAAAGATATGATAAAAAAACTAAATTCACGTGTAATATTGTAACAATATTATCACAATTATCACATTTGTTATTTTTAGATAAATAAAACTTATATTATTATGCTAAAATCTCGACATTATTTCATTATAAAACCATACTAGAAAATCAGAGAAAATCATGGAAAAACACACAATTATCATTGTTGAAGACGATGAAATCACTGCATTAAATCTAAAACTATCTTTACAAAAACACGGTTATAAAATTTTAGCAACTTGTGATAATGCTATCGATGCACTACAAAAAATTGAAATGCACAAACCTCATGTTGTTATCATTGACATATCACTTCAGGAAGGAAGTGACGGAATTACTTTAGGTAGAAAAATCAGACAAAACTATACGATTCCATTTATATATCTTACTTCTTATAGCGATGATGACATTATCTCAGAGGCTATAAAAACAGAGCCTTATGGCTATATAGTAAAACCTTTTGACCCATCTTCACTTCACGCTACTATTCAAATGGCAGTTTTTAAATTTGATATGGAGTGCAAAAGATTTGAGGAGATTAACGCTTCTAAAATTGATGAAAAAGGCGTTGAAAAGCTTCTTTACGAGAGAAGTGAACCAAACAAAGGAACTGTTCTCTTTGGTGCTTCTTACTCAATTGATATAGCAAAAAATGAGATTTGCTACAATGCTCAAAAATTAAAACTTACAAAAAAAGAGAATGCTATTCTTCGTCTTCTTGTTGCAAAATTAGGAAGCGTTATTAACTTCAATCAAGCAATTACTTATGTATGGAAAGAAAATGGAGCAACGGAAAACAGCATAAGAACGCTTGTTTGGAGACTAAGAAGTAAACTCCCGACAGACATTATAAAAAATGCTTCAGGAATCGGTTACTATATAGAAAAATAGAGAGTTAAATATATTTTATACAATTTTTATCTCAAGAAGTCTATTTTTTATCTTTTCAAATACTTCTTCATAGCTATACTCGCTATCTCTTTTTTTAGCCATTTTTTCAAGTTCCGCACTATCATCTTGAACATCTTCTAGTCTAAAATTACCACTTGAGCCTTTTATGCTGTGCGCAATAAGTGCTATTTTTGAATAGTCTCTTACTAATATAGCTTCTTCGAGTTCTGGTATCTGTTTTGACATTTTCTTTATAAACAGATTAGCAAGCATTAATAGTTCGCTATCACTTAACATCAACTCTTGAGTAAGTTTATATGAGTCTAGCCCTTTTATGTTGCTGTTTTGAACTACTGTTTTTTTATTTGAAGTAACTACTTTTGAAGATCTTAGATAGTTTGAAAAAACTCTCTCTAACTCTTTTATAACTATTGGCTTGCCTAAAAATGAGTCAAATCCGCTCATCAATCCTCTCTCTTTTACGCCTTTGATAACATTTGCTGTTAGTGCAGAGATTGGTGTATGTCTTAAATCGTTCTCTTGCTCATATGCCAAAATTGCGCTAATAGCCTCATTACCATCCATAATTGGCATCTGCTCATCCATCAAAATCAAATCATATCTGTTTGCTTTATAAAGATTTACCGCTTCTAATCCATTTGCTGCAAGGTCATAAGTTAATCCATATTTTGTAACTAAAATCTTGATGAGTTCTTGATTTGCTTCATTGTCTTCTGCTATTAAGATATGCCCTTTAAAACTTTTTTCTTTTTTTTGTTTTTGCAAAGGAGTCTCATCTGGATGCATTAACTCTTCAAAGGCTGTTTTTATTTTTGAGCAGTAAAGAGGGAAGCATATCGTTGATATATGAGGGGACATTTCATAAATATCACTTGGTCTACTTGTAAGTGCGATGTACTTTTTGTCTGAGTTAATGATTTTTTCTTTAAAATCATCATCAACATCTTCTTCTAAAAATATAACTATTTCATCCTCGCTCTTGATGCTATCTACAACCTCTATCTCCATATCAAAAATATTGGCATATTGAAAAAATGAGTCTGCTCTATAATCGTGGTTTTTATCTTTTACATAAAAAACCTTTTTAAATCTTTTTATATCTTCTAAATCGTTAAAAATATGGCAAGAGTTATCATGAATCTCTACTGGAAGTTGAACCCAAAATGTACTCCCTTGCCCAAGTTCAGAGATTACATGCACACTTCCGCCCATGTGCTCAGATAGTTGGTTGCAGATAGAAAGACCAAGTCCAGTTCCAACCATATGCTCAACTTCTGCACCGCCTGCTTGTGTAAAAGCAGTGAAGATATTTGAAATATCTCCTTTTGCTATTCCTATTCCATTATCGCGAACACTTACTTTTAGGGTTCTGTTATTACAAGTTGCCTCCACATGTATGTGTCCGCCAGCTCTTGTAAACTTAATAGCATTACTTAAAAAATTTGATAATATCTGCTTGATTCTAAGAGAATCTGCATAGAGCTCTTTTGGTATTGAAGGGTCTAAAAATGATGTAATTGTTATCTCTTTTAAATTAGCAGAGGCTACAAAAAGTTCCAATGTATGGCTTATCTCGTTATGAATTGAGAAAATCCTCGGCTCAATTGTAAACTCGCCACTTCTTAGTTTTGAGAAGTCTAAAATATCGTTAATAATACTTAATAAATTTTCTCCGCTATTTAAAATAATTTCTAGATACTTTCTATGTTGTTTTGAGAGGTCTTGATCTATCAAAAGATTTACAAATCCTAAAATTGCATTTAGCGGAGTTCTAATCTCATGCGACATATTTGATAAAAAATACTCTTTTGCTTGTGAAGCCTTTTGCGCTTCAAGTCTTGCATCTATAAGCGTTGTAACATCATTTGCGATAGAGATATATTCTGTCGTATTGTCATAAGGGTCCATTATTTTAACAATGGTTACATCAACATAAAAATAGTCTCCATTTTTTTTGTTATTTTTAATTGTACCTCTAAAAATACCAAGATTTTCTAGCTGAAACCATAAATCTTTAAAGTAATCTTCAGGCATATCTTGATGTTTTACGATGCTATGATAGCTTCCTATCAACTCATCTGCGCTGTATCCGCTTATCTTTACATATTTATCATTTACGTAAGTAATCTTTCCATTTTTATCAGTTTTTGAGATAATAGCACTCTCATCAAGGGCTTTTTGATACTCGCTGAGAAGTTTTACATGTCTATCTATCTCTTGTTCTTTTTGATAAATAGTATCTGTGTAGTATCTCAAAATACCTTGAAAATTTTGATCAAACATAAAAGATATCTCTTCAAAAATATTTTTTGAATTAAGATTTGCATCATATGTAAAATCAATCATTGAGCGGCGAAAATGGCTACAAATATCAAAAAGTTCTTCAGCTTTTATCTCTTTGCCTTTTAAGTAGATAAGAAACTCCCTCATAATAGGGCAATCCCCTATATTTACTACACCCGCTACTACACCCATAAAGTAGTCAAAAACGCCACTAGCGTAATCATCTACAAACTTTTTTGTATCTATGTCGTGTAGAGTAAGAATTCTCTGTGGAGAGTCGTAAGAGACCCATTGCTTTAAAATAATATCTTTTGAAGCTCTTAAAATATCTAAGTTATTTACTAAATTTGGTATCTTCTTTTTCATAAACTTTTAAATTTCCCTACATAATAAAATATGATATAAATAATATCGCAAATGATCTTGTCCATAATATGCCGATGGTTCCTAGTATATCACCTATCTGGCAATTTGTGCAAGAGCTGTATTGTTTAGATTCGTACTGCGCATAAAAAAAGTATGATATACCAAGCAAAACAGTAACTAGTATTAAATAAACTTGGTAGATAAACATTGATTCACTTTGTGAGATGAAAAACGAGGCGCCAAGAAGAACCGCCATTGAAATGATTACATAGTCTGTTGCTTTAGCTATATACTCTCTTTTATAAACAACTGGGCACGCTCCAACAAGCGCTGCCCCAGCTCCAAACTCTAACTTTGATTCAAAAAGTTTTCTCTCTTCTTTATCTAGTTTATGTATAAAACTAGAGCCATAAGTGTAATCTATCTTTCTTTGAAGTAAAACAGCCAACTCACCATCCGCTTTTATATGTTGATCATTTAGCTCTATATCTTCATACATAACACTAATTGAGTTTGCTCGTTTAACTCGTGCACTTAAATCTTGGAAATATGCGGTTTTTTCCTCATTTATCTGTTCTCCGCTCCTTGAAACAACAAGCGGATTTAACAACTCTAAAAAACTTCCATCTTTTTGTTTGATTACAATAATGCTATATGGAGAGCCTATTTGGTAAGCACTCAAAGCCTCTATAGAATTTGCTTCTATCGTATCTTTTAAGTTTTGTATAATTGTTAATATCTCTTCATTTACAGCGCGAACAGGTGCAGCTGATGATGAGCTTGTTTGCTCTGGGTATTTACTAATATTTTTTACCATCTTATACCTTGATTTCTAGGAAGATTATTTGTGGTTAAGACCTCAGATTGAGGTCTTAAGTAGAAGTATTGGCTAGTGGCTTTTGCTAACTACAATTATCATTTTGATATTTATTGCAACAAATCTTATAAATTGCCAAATAATACATGTTCTTAGTTTTTTAGCTGTTGAGCCAGGAACCATTGAGTTAAAATTTTGACCCTCTTGTTCAAATACTTTTTCGCTTTCTTTTACTGCCATAATATTTTCCTTTGTTTTATTTTTTATTCTGGAATCAGAGTCCAACCAAACTTAAGTTTAGCTTTCCAAATAAAGAGATGGTGAAGGATATGTTTAATCCAGTGACCAGCAAGACCTATCTCACCAAACGTATAATCCGTATCACGTCCAGTTCCTGGATACTTATCAAAGTCTGGGACAACTGGATATACAGTCATAGCAGCAGCAGTACCATCAGCAAAGCCCTTACCTGTTGAAGCTACACAAGCCGCGCCCATATGTGCCATTGAAGCGTGATGCAGAGGAGCGTTTTCACCTTTAGTGATTAAATCACAAATAGAGTGAGCTACTGCTTTTCCTATGATACCTGATGGCATACCTGTACGTGGAGGAGTAGGCGTAATTGGTGTCCCATTTGGAGTTACTCTTGGCTTAGATATAGGGTGTGGCGGTGCAAATGCGATACCAGCAGCAAATAAATTGCCATATTTTGGGTTTTGGTAAGTAGATGGCCAGTCAGATGCTTTCCAGTTTGCATAATCACCAGCAGCATAGTTTGCATCAACTTTCATAAAGCCATTTGGAGCAAATACTGTATCAGTTATGTCTGAACCATCTTTAGAGTAAGCTTTAATTCCTACACCAGCAAATGGTGGGATAAGCATCGCAAAGTCAAATGATTCTTCGCCATAACTGCCATCAAGAAGCTCGTAATGAACTTTTTTAGATTCAACTCTGTTTACGTGCGCACCAATTATCCATTTTACATTTCTCTCAGTAAATAGAGACTCTGTAAATATTCTAGAATTTACAACATAACCCATTGCTGACATATGAAGAGAACCCATACCGAAGTCACCTAATGCAGCCTCATTAGATATCCATTGTAAATCTGCCATATCACGAACACCAGCTTTGTTTAGCTCATGTTCAATATTAAAGATATACTCAAATGCAGCACCTTGACATGTACACATACCATGACCAGTACCGATTAGGAACTTTTGACGCTCACCTTTTTTCATCTTCTCGATACACTTAAAAAGCTCATGTGAAGCGTGAACTGCATGATCTGCCGTACAAACTGACACTGTGTGCTCACCGAGTTGCGAACCTTCTCCAAGACCAGGAGTTGCACCAAAGTTAAGTTTTGGTCCAGTTGCATTTACAAGATAATCATACTCGATATTTTCTGTAACGCCTTCTTTACCAGCTTCTGTATACTCAATACTAACGAAAGGCTTAGCACTTGACTCAGATCCCTCTGGATTAATAGAAACTGCTTTTGCTTGTTTATAATTAATACCAGCTTTTGCATATACAGGAGCTAAATCAAATGTAACATTCTCTTTTGTCATTTGACCAACACCTACCCAAATATTTGACGGAATCCAATTCCATTTAGCATTTGGAGTCACCACTACAACCTCGTGACCTGAACCTAACCATTTTGCAGCAAATGTCGCAGTAGTATGACCTGAGACACCTCCACCAAGAACAACTAATCTAGCCATTAAACATCCTTATTGTTAATTAAGTCTAAAAAAAACTCACTACAATAGTATCTTAAAAATTTAAAAAAAAACTTTGTAAAATTATTTACGCATTATGATTGCTTATAAACAACAAAATTAAACTTTCAATATTTTACTAATAATTTCATAAACATTTTTAGAGAGGGATTGCTCATTTAGGACTCTTTGTAGCTCTGCTTTCATGGCATCTCTGTTTTTCTCATTTAGCCTCTCGTATATCTTAAACGCACCCGCTAAGCCTGAAGCCATTTGTGGATTTATCTTATCGATATCTATAATCTTATCTGCTATAAATTTGTATCCAAGTCCATTTTTTGAGTGAAAATATTTATAGTTTCTAGCAAAAACACCGATAAGTGAACGAACCAAATTTGGTACAAGCTCATTATATACCTCATCGTTTTGAAGAGCCATAACACGATCGAGTGTGCCCTCTCTATGTGAAGAAGCTAGGATAGAGAAATATTTTTGCATCACTAAAGTATCTTTTTTATATCTGTTATAAAAGTTCTCTAAGCTCACTGCTGAGAGCTCTGCTGAGATATTTTCTAAAATATCAAGAGCAATAATTCTATCTGTCATGGTCACAGAGCTGTTATACTGCTCATTTGCTAAAGTTGCAATCTCATCATTTTCTAAAGATGAGAGAAGTTTTAAGACGCGGTTTTTGAGGCTTCGCTCTCCTATGCTTTTTGCATCAAGCTCTTTAGACTTTGGTTTATGGTTTTGTTCATAAAGCTCTAAAAGCTTCTCTTTATATAAAGAAGCAAGATGTTTTTGAAGTTTCTCTTTTGCCTCATAAATTATCTCAAAATCAATTACCTTAGCTCTTTGCATAATCGCAGATACACTTGGAAGCTCTAAAAGTAGGGCTTTGTATGACATATCAAGTTTTTCTTCCAATATATGTCCATACGCTTTAACATACTCTTCATCAACCCCCTCGCCTCTCATTAGAGCTTCAATCGTCTCTAGGGCAAATGACTGCGCTGACTCATACTTTACAAAACTGTTTTTATCATATTTCATTAAAAAGGCGTAATTGCTATCTTTATGTTCTATGATTATCGGAGCTGAAAAATCTCTGTTTATAGAGAGTGTTGGTTTTGATTTTGCTTCAAATACAAACTCTTGGCTCTCTTTTGAGACTATTAAAACTTTTTCTAAAATCTCTTTGCCGCTACTCTCTAAAAGAGCAATTTTAAGAGGATAGTAGTAAGGTTTTTGTGCGCTGCCATCAACTCCATCTGGAACTATTTGAGTTAGAGTCACTATAAATTTGCCACTCTCAAATCTCTCATCTATTTTCAATTTCGGAGTTCCTGATTGATGATACCATCTCTTAAACTGCTCCAAGTCAACGCCACCAGCCTTACTCATAGCCCATAAAAAGTCATCTGTTCTTACCGCTTGTCCATCAAACGTCTCGAAGTACAGGTCCATAGCCTTGCGGTACTTCTTCTCCCCCAAAATAGTATGAAGCATACGGATAACTTCAGCGCCCTTTTCATACACTGTGGCTGTGTAGAAGTTGTTGATAGCCATGTAAGAATCTGGCTGAATTGGGTGCGCTGTTGGAGAAGCATCCTCTACAAACTGTCTCTCACGAAGCGCTTTTACATCTTCTATGCGTCCAACCTCTTTTGAGTTCATATCTGCAGAGAAGCACTGATCACGAAAAACCGTAAGCCCCTCTTTTAGTGTAAGCTGAAACCAATCTCTACATGTGATGCGATTTCCAGTCCAGTTGTGAAAATACTCATGTGCGATAACACTCTGTATCCCCATAAAGTTGGCATCAGTCGCACTATCTTCATCGGCTAAAACATAAGCGGAGTTAAAGATGTTTAAACCTTTGTTCTCCATCGCACCCATGTTAAAACTATCAACTGCCACAATACTGTAAATACTTAAATCATACTCTCTGCCATAAACATCCTCATCCCATTTCATCGCATCTTTGAGCGATTTCATAGCATGTTTGCACTTAGACTCATTTCCTCTGTCTGTGTAGATATATAGTCTTACATATTTGTTGCTTTTTGTTATGAACTTATCCTCTATAACGCCCAAATCTCCAGCAACAAGGGCAAAAAGATAAGATGGTTTTGGATGTGGGTCAAACCAAGTTATCCCATGTCTGCCATCATCAAGCTTGAAGTTTGACTCTCTGTTTCCATTGCTAAGTAAAACTGGATAACGCTCTTTGTCTGCTACTAACGTTACTTTAAAAACAGCCATAACATCAGAACGGTCAAGGTATGGGGTTATGCGTCTAAAACCCTCTGGCTCGTTTTGCGTACAAAAAATGTTTCCTGATTTATAAAGCCCTTCAAGCTCAGAGTTTAAGTGTGGATATATTTTATTGATAATTATAACTTTGAAGATATCTCCAACATCCAGAATTTTTAAACTCTCTTTTTCCATAACATATCTACTCTCATCGAGTTTTTCATCATCAAGATATATCTCAAGAAGTTCCAAATCAACAGCATTAAGAGTCAAATCTTTAGTATTTTTGTCCTCTTTTGTTATCTGCATCAAGTTTGTAACTTGCGTATGCTCTTCAAACAACTCAAAAACCAAATCACACGTCTTAATAGTAAACTCTGGCGCTTTATAATCTTTTAGGTAAATAGTCTCTACTTTGCTCATAATAATCTCTTTAATTTTTTTATAATAATAGCATAAGAGAGTTATTTGAGGCTTATAGTGCATTTACCAAAGGTTACTTAAGAGTTCTTTTGGAAAATCATCAAGTACCGCTATATAATTTTTTTTATACAAGTATACATAAAATATATCTAGGTTATAATCGGGTAAAAAAAGAGATTTTAGATGACGCTTGATTCGATAATAAATTTTTTACATGAACATAAAGATGAACTTCATCGGGATTATCATGTTGAAGAAATCGGTATTTTTGGCAGTTATGCAAAACATCAAGAAAAAGAGAGTAGCGATATAGATTTTTTTGTAAAATTCTCTCAAAAATCATATCGTAATCTTACAAGACTCTATGATTATTTTGAAAAAGCATTTGGCAAAAAAATCGACATAATTACTGAACATAAAAACATGAGACCTTCCCTTCGCAGAGAGATACAAAGCAGTATTATTTATGGATAAGTTGTCAATCATAGAACTTTTAGACTATATTTTAGAGAGCATTTCTATAATCAGACGCAGGTTTGAAAATATTAAGTCTTGCGATGATTTTATAAATTCTGATGATGGAATAGATAGGCTGGATGCTATTTCTATGCGTTTGCAATCTATTGGCGAAGCTTTGAAAAATATTTATAAAGCAGACAAAGCGCTCTTGGAAAAAGTAAAAAGTGCATCCTACTGGAGCCAAATCATAAAACTGCGTGAGATAATTTCACACCACTATATCGACATCGATTCAGAAATAATATTTGATATTTGCGAGAATGAATTAACTGAACTTGAAGAATCAATCAATAAGGCAAAAACTGTTATTTAAAAAAATCTCCCAGTAAAATAGCCTCTTTCCTCGTTCCCACTTTTCAAGTGGGAATGCATACTTAATCTGCATCTTTAAAATTACAAAAGAGGTTCTACATGTTAAAAAAATCTCTACTCTCAAGCCTCTTAGCTCTATCGTTGGCGTCAAGCCTTATGGCAGAGAGTTATGTCTATGTCGGTGCATCAAAAACGTATTTGATGGATGAGCAGTCAACAACCACTTTTAGCATCGGTTACGGTTTTAGTAAAGTCTTTTCTCGCCACTCTTTTGCAGTCATCCCAAACAGAGCTACATTTAGCAAATCTGCTTCATTTGCATAAATAAAGCTCTCTTTTGGTTTGTTTATTGTCCGTGGTAACAAATGCTCTTTTATAGCATCCGTATGAATTTTGTAGTTTATCTTTGACAAACTTCTGCTCAAATCCCATTCAAGCGATTTGTTTTGTATCTCATCTTCTTTTAATCTTTGAAACTCTTTGATGAGAAATAGTTTAAACTCGGCACTTATCCAAGATGCAAACTCAAATGCTATATCTTTGTGAGCATAAGTACCGCCATATCTGACTGCTTTGGAGATTATGCCTATGGCAGATGTTTTTTCTATCCATCTTTTTGGTGTAAGAATAAAACTATTTACTCCTGCTTGCATTTTAATTCCATCGAATTCGATGGAATTAAAATTATCATTATTGATTTTTTCCCATATACCTAAAACTTTATCGAGAGATAAAAACTTATATCAAACCTGCTGTCTTCTGAGAGGTAGTTATTTTTTTTATATATAACATAGGGTGGTTTTGTGGTGGTTTCGTACTCGCTCTTTGGTAGCCAATCGTGATAGAGCCACTGGATAAACTTTAGCATATCGCCCTGCTCCCCAACTAAATCAAACTTTGCGTAAATTCCCTCGGCGATATTAAACTTAGGCAATCTGTCACTCTTAACCTTTATACCCTTCTCAACAACTATACATGCAACATATTGACACTCATTAAGAGGCGTTATAGTTGGGTTGTCATGAAAAAGAGCTATCTGTTTATACTCTGTTATATTGTTGCTAAAAACCCATGTTTGAAGCTTTTGCCATGTACTCTTAATCAACGCGTTATAACCGCTGTGTCTTATGTAGTAACTCTCCATTTGTGGCATTTTTACTATTGTTGGCTCTAGGTGGTCAAACTTTGCAGTCGATTTTTTTGCTTTTGGAGATTGTTCAATTATACGCTGTGAAAACTTCTTATATCCGCCAATTTTCCACTCTTTTGGAGTCATACTAAAACGCTCTTTAAATACACGCAAAAATGATGTTTGAGAGCTATACCCGCAGATATTTGCTACATCGCTGATTGTTGAGTATTTGTTTGTTAAAAGAAGATTTGAGGCTTTTTGAAGTCTGATAGATTTTATGCTCTCATATATATTTTTTCCAAACACATCTTTAAAGATTCTGTGCATATGAAACTTACTGATTTTTAAGTCCTCGCTTAGCTCATCCATCGCTATATTTGTCTCTATATGGGTGTATATATAGTACATTATAGCATTTGCAATTTGTACTCTTTTTTGTAATGTCTCTTTTTTCATGGTTGTAATTGTAGCAAAAAATAAATATTTTTAAAACACAAATTAACTATATATTTAGCAATAACAGATAGTTTTATAAGCAGTAATAG
The DNA here is from genome assembly GCF_059705345.1 of Sulfurimonas limnophila. Classification (NCBI taxonomy): domain Bacteria; kingdom Pseudomonadati; phylum Campylobacterota; class Epsilonproteobacteria; order Campylobacterales; family Sulfurimonadaceae; genus Sulfurimonas; species Sulfurimonas limnophila. Next base: position 548,509 of record NZ_AP046127.1, on the reverse strand, counting down.
TGAAGAATTTATTTTTTTAAAGTTATAGAATTTCGTCAAAATTTATTTACAAGGCAATGAAGATGAAAAAAATTTCTAAAATATTAGTTGCAAACAGAGGCGAGATAGCTCTAAGAATCATTAGAGCATGTAAAGAGCTTGACATTAAAAGTGTAGCTATCTTCTCAGAGGTAGATGTTGAGGGTATTTGGGTTAAAAAAGCGGATGAGTGCTATCCGATAACTGGCGATGCTCTTCAAGCATATCTTGACTACGACCGCATCATCACACTTGCCCTAAAAGCTGGTTGTGACGCAATCCATCCAGGATATGGTTTCTTATCTGAGAACGCAGAGTTTGCACAATCATGTGAAGACAGAGGGATTATTTTCATAGGTCCAAAACCTGCTCACATCGCACTTTTTGGCGATAAAATGGCTTCAAAAGTAGCTATGAGAGAGATTGGCGTTCCAGTTTTAGAAGGAACAGATGAGCCGATAGTAGATAAAGCAGAAGGCGGAAAAATCGCTGCAAAAATCGGTTTTCCGATTATCATCAAAGCTGCATTTGGCGGCGGCGGACGTGGTATGAGAATAGTTAAGAGTGCAAAACTCTTTGATGAGATGTTTGACTCTGCTACAAACGAAGCTAAAAAATATTTTGGAAAAGGCGATGTTTTTATTGAAAAATATGTTGAAAATCCTCGCCATATCGAGATTCAAATCGTTGCTGACAAATACGGAAATGTCGTGCATTTGGGCGAGAGAGACTGCTCGATTCAGAGACGTCATCAAAAAGTGATAGAGATAGCACCATCACCTAGACTAAACCCTGAAGCGAGAAAAGAGCTTTACAGAATCTCTACAAAAGCGATGCTAAAACTGGGCTATGAGAGCGTTGGAACTGTTGAGTATCTTCTCGATAAGGACGACAATATCTACTTTATAGAGATGAACACAAGGGTTCAAGTTGAGCATCCCGTAACTGAAATTATCTCGGGAATTGACATTATTCAGAGAATGATAGAGATTGCAGAGGGCGATAAACTAAAATATCTTCAAGAGGAGATTAACTTCAGAGGATATGCGATAGAGTTTAGAATAAATGCTGAAAATCCTCAAAACAACTTTATGCCCTCAATCGGCACGATTACAAACTACATGACCCCTGGAGGTCCTGGTGTTAGGCTTGATTCAAGCGTTTATACAGGCTACACAATCCCGCCAAACTATGACTCAATGGTAGGAAAGCTCATAGTTTGGGCACTTGACTGGGAAGGTGCTGTTAAAAAAGCATCAAGAGCGTTAGATGAGTTCTATATAGATGGCGTCATCACAAACCTCTCACTTCACAGAGAGATAGTAAAAGATGCAGATTTCATGGCTGGAAATATAGATACAAGCTACCTAGATAAAAAGATGGAACTCTTCAACCTAAAAGCTACAAAATCAATAGCAGATGAAGAGAAAAAAACATCATTTATAGCAGGTCTAATTAAAAAAATTAAAGAACATAAGCTAATTGTTAGACATTAAAAAAAATTCCCTTTTTGTTGCTAAATAAAAAGGGAGTTATTGTAAAATTGCGCTCATAAAACCATAAAAGGCAAAACAGTGAGCATTTACAGAGAGTACGACATTAGAGGTATATACGAGAAAGAGTTAAATGAGCAAAGCGTTACGCGCATAGGTTACGCACTTGCTTCAAAAATCAAGGGCGAATATGTCGCTGTGGGTTATGACGCAAGAAGTCACTCTCCTATCCTCTTTGAGTACCTTGTTCACGGGCTAAACGCTGGAGGCAAAAAAGTTCTCGATATGGGAATGGTTCCGACTCCAGTTAACTACTTCTGCAACTACAACGAATTTGATGGCATCTTAGTTTCTGCTTCTGTCATGATTACAGGTTCACACAATCCAAGCGAATATAATGGCTTTAAAATAACAATCGACAAAGCTCCATTTTTTGGGGAAGATATTTATGCACTAGGACGTGAGTGCGAAACTATTAAAAGTGTGCCAGAGGCAAAAAGAGAAGTTAAAAAGATAGATGCGCTCTCACGTTATGTTGACTTTTTAGTTGGTGAGTTTCAACATCTAAAAGATATGCCGACTCGCATTGTTTATGATTGCGGAAACGGCGTTGCTGGAATCGTTACAGAGCGAATCTTCTCAGCATTAAAGCTACACACAAAAGGGCTTTATGTAGACCCTGATGGAACTTTCCCAAACCACCATCCAGACCCATCAGATGAGCATAACTTAGAGGATATTAAAAAACTTCTTGCATCTGATGGCGATATCGCTTTTGCTTATGACGGAGATGCAGACCGCATTGCAGTTCTTACCCACAAAAACAACATCAAGGGCGATATGATGGCTCTTTTATACTCTATGAAGATGGACAAACCGACAGTTGTTGGAGAGGTCAAATGCTCTCAAGTTATGTATGATGAACTTGAGCGTCGCGGGGCAACTGCTATCATGTACAAAACAGGTCACTCAAACCTCAAAGTAAAGATGCAAGAGGTAAACGCTGATTTAGCGTGTGAAGTGAGCGGACATGTATTTTTCAAAAATCGCTACTTTGGTTATGATGATGCTATCTACGCAACTCTTCGTATGTTGGAGCTTGTTCATGATGGAATTGACTTGGATGCAGAACTTGCAAAACTTCCTCAAGTTTTCTCAACTGAGGAGATAAAAGTAAAAACCACAGAGAGTGAAAAATTTAAAATCATAGATAGAGTAAAAGAGCTATTAAAGAGTCCTCCAGCTGATTTTCCAAAAATTAAAAATATCATAGATGTGGACGGCGTTCGCATAAACTTTGAGCACGGATGGGGTTTAGTACGTGCTTCAAACACAACTCCTGTTTTGGTGACTCGCTTTGAATCTACCTCACAAACAGAAGCAAAACTCTATGAAGACTCTATGAACAAGCTTATCTTAGAGGCAAAAAACTCTCTTTAAAAGAGAGAGGTAAAATATATTTTGCTATAATTTTGACAATTTTTACGCACTTTAAGGATACTAATGAAAACTCATACACTTTTAATGCCTCTAGATATGCATCTTCATCTTCGTGATGGAGTTATGCTTGAGAACATCGCTCCGCTTAGTGCTTACAGCTTTAGCGGTGCGCTTATCATGCCAAATCTTGTTCCTCCAGTTGAAACACTAGAGGATATAAAAGCTTATAAAGAACGAATCATGGCAGCAGTTCCAAATGACTTCTTTGAGCCATATATGACACTATTTTACAAAAACTATGATAAAAAGTTTTTAGCAAGTATCGTTGATCATGTAACAGCTATAAAACTCTATCCTGCTGGGATTACTACTAACTCCGAGGGCGGTGTTTCATCATTTAACATTGAAGATATGCGTGAAACGCTCGATGCTATGAGTATTCTTGGAATTCCTCTTTGTGTTCATGGAGAAACTGATGGTTTTGTGATGGATAGAGAAGAAGAATTTATGAGCATCTATGAGCTATTGGCTACAAACTTTCCAGATTTAAAGATAGTTATGGAGCATATCACAACAAAAGCAGCGGTTGATATGTTAGATAAGCATAAAAATCTCTACGCAACCATAACAGTTCATCATCTTCTCTTTACCCTAGATGATGTTGTTGGCGGTATGATGATGCCTCATAACTTCTGTAAGCCAATTGCAAAGCGTCCTGAAGACCTTGACGCACTTCTTAGCGTTGCACTTGAGGCTCATCCAAAAGTTATGTTCGGTTCAGATTCAGCACCTCACTCAAAAGAGAAAAAAGAGTGTTCTGGTTGCGCTGCTGGTGTATTTAGCGCACCAATTGCTCTTCAGCTTCTATGTGAAATATTTGAACAGTATGATAAGCTTGATAACCTCCAAGCATTTGTAAGCGACAATGCACAAAGCATCTATAAGCTCTGCCCTGAATTCAAAGAGATAATCTTAGAAAAACGTCCATTCATTGTTCCTGCAAACTATAGCAATGTAGTTCCTATGTATGCCAACAGAGCAATAAACTGGGCGATAAGAAGCGTTGAGTAAAATCCTTCTTTTAGAAGATGATCTGCTCTTAGCGGAGACTCTTATCGACTTACTTGAAGAAAATGGCATGGAAGTTATACATGCCCCAAATGGTCAAGCCGCACTTGATAAAACATTCAAACAAAAATTTGACCTCTATCTTCTTGACGTAAATGTACCTATCATTGATGGAGTGACTCTACTTAAAGAGCTTAGAGACTCTAGCGATGAAACTCCAGCTATTTTTTTAACTTCTCACAAAGAAAAAGAGATACTAAAAAAAGGCTTTCTTTGTGGTGCAGATGATTTTATAACAAAGCCATTTGATACAGATGAACTAATTTTACGCATATCAGCTCTGCTAAAGAGAGTAAAAAAAGAGGATGTATCGTGCATAGGACTTCTTTGTAACGATGATACTCACAAACGCTTTTTATACGATAACAAAGAGATAGAACTCTCAAAAAAAGAGTATCAACTACTTCTTCTTCTTGTGAGACATGCAAATAGTACCGTACCAAAAGAGATGATTTTAGACACACTATGGACTAGCAGTGAAGGTGGAAGCGATGGAGCACTGAGAGTTTATGTAAACCGCATAAAACATCTTGTTCCAGAGATAAATATAGAAAATATCAGAGGCATTGGATATAGGCTTGTTTCGTAATCTACGCATCACCATTTTTATCTACTATATATTAACAGCGCTCTCTCTTATGGGGATTTTGTACTATTTTATCTCTATTATTGGAACACAAAATATATATCTATTATTTTCTATCCTGTTCTTACTTACTGTTTTTACTGCAATCATCATCTCAAAACTCTCAATTGACCCACTACTTGAACATGTAAAAAATCTTCAAAACCTCTCAACTGAGACGCTACATGAGCTAAATCTCCCAATAAGCACTATAAAAACAAATATTAGTATGTTAAAAAAAGCTCTCTTAAGCGAAAAGGATTTAAAAAGAGTATCGCGAATAGAGAGTGCATGTGATATGCTTCAAGAGCGTTATAATGAACTTGACTACATGATAAAGCTTCAAAGCTCAAACATTAAACATGAAGCTATTTTACTCGATGAACTGCTACAAAAAAGGGTTGATTTTTTAAAACATATATACCCAGATACCAAGTTTACTTTGTCGCTTGAGCCAACACCGATAACAAACGATACCATCGGCTTATCCAAAGTCATTGACAATCTTTTGGACAATGCTGTAAAATATTCACTAAATATTCACAAAGTAGATATAAGATTGCAAGAACAGACTCTTTATATAAAAGATTATGGTCGTGGTATGGATGAAGTAGAACTTTTAAAAATTTTTGATAGATATTATCAAAGCAATGAGAACATGCGAGGCTTTGGAATTGGGCTTAGTATGGTTAAACGTTTTTGCGATGCTAACAACATCGCCTTAAATTTCAAATCCACTCCAAATATCGGTACGACAGTTATTTTAAAATTCAAGGAAAATTAGTGGAAAAAAGTATCTTAGCATACGCAGAAGCAACGTTAGACTATGGAGTTATGGGACTTCTTATACTTATGAGTGTTATTACACTTTGGCTCTTTATAGAGAGAATGATGTTTTACAGTTCACTGCGCTTAAGTGATTATAACAATAGAGATGAGTTAGAGATTGATTTAACAGACAACTTAAGCATTATCAGCGTTATCGGTTCAAATGCCCCATATGTTGGGCTTTTAGGTACAGTTATAGGAATTATGCTTACATTTTACACGATGGGTGAAGTTGGAACTATCGACGCAAAAAAAATTATGGTCGGACTTGCTCTTGCGCTAAAAGCAACTGCGATGGGACTAATCGTTGCTATGCCAGCTATTTTATTTTACACTATGCTTCTACGCAAAGTAGAAAAATTATTGACGCTCTTTGATGTTGCACAAGACAAAAAAACAAGTAACTAAATATGGCGAAATTTAAAAAAGCAAGAAAGCGTTTTGATGAGATAAATGTTATACCTTTTATCGATATTATGCTTGTTCTTTTGGTTATGGTTTTAACAACTGCCACATTTGTAAATCAAGGAATTATCCCCGTTGAGCTTCCAGAAGCAAAAGCGGCTAAAAAAGAGGATAATAAAAAAGAGACAACTATCTATATAGATGAAAAAGGTAGTATCTTTTTTGAAAAAGAGAAAGTTGACCTAAAAACTCTTGAAGAAAAACTCTCATCTATACCAAAAGAACAAGCTGTTCTTCTAAGAAGTGATAAAGAGTCAAAGTTTCAAGACTTTGTTAGCGTTATGGATATTTTAAAACGCCTAAACCACGAACAACTATTTATCATCACAAAAGAGTAGCTCAGTAGCCTCTCTCTAGGAGTTTAAATCTCTTCTTTGAAGAGTTTTGCTCTAAGTTATCCTCTTTCTTATCAACATTTGTACTACTATTTTTATCTTCTTTAAAAACCTTTTTATCAATACTTGATACATCATGAAAGAGAGTAGTTGCTATAAAAAAGAGTACCATTATTACTACAACACTAGCGTAGAGTAAAATATAATTTTTTATATGACCATCTTCAAAGGGATTTTGGTTTTTCATTTCACTCACTTAGTCATATTTTTTTGAAATTATAGTTAAAAAGCAAGTAATAAAAGATTAATTACAATTTTTTTATGATAATATAATTAAAAAAAATTTAAGGGAAATTTATGCAATCAACAAAATTTCATGGAACAAAAGTTACACTTATTGGCGATGAGATAGGCGTAGGTGATAGCGCGCCACTAGTCACTGCTATTGGTACAGATTTAAGTAGTGTATCTATCGGTGGTGCTAGAGACAAGGTACAGCTGATAGTCACGCTTCCTTCTCTTGACACTGATACATGTGCTGCTGAGACGAGAAGATTTAACGAAGATGTAAATAATCTTGATATTTGTGAGACAACTGTCGTCTCTATGGATTTACCATTCGCCTCTGAACGTTTTTGTACAACTTCTGGCATTGAAAATCTAACTGTTGTAAGTGACTATTTAGACAAGAGCGTAAGTAAAGCATACGGTGTTTTAATGGATGACAATAAATTGATAGGACTAAGTGCTAGAGCTGTTTTTGTTGTTGATAGAAGCGGAGTTATCGTTTATAAAGAGATAGTAGAAGAAGTTACTGCTGAACCAAACTATGAAGCAGCGCTTGAGGCTATAAAACTAGCTAGATGAGAATAAACCACCAACAAGGTGGCTTATTTCCCTAAGCAGTGGATGATTCTTACATCATCCCTGGCATTCCACCCATACCGCTCATATCTGGCATTGAAGATTTTTCTTCAGGAAGTTCATAGATAGCAGCTTCTGTTGTAAGAAGCAGGCTAGAAATTGAAGTAGCATTTGTAAGTGCCACACGACCAACTTTAAATGGATCTATAATTCCAGCTTCAAACATATCTACATACTCACCAGTTGCCGCGTTAAAGCCTATGTTTTCATTAGTTGCACTCTCTACAGCATTTACAACTACACCAGCGTCATATCCAGCATTTGTTGCTATCTGCTTTAGTGGTGCTTTTATAGCACGAAGGATTATTTCACAACCTATTTTTTGATCGCCACTAAGTTCAAGCTTTACTTTTGCACCAGCACGAACAAGAGCAGCGCCTCCACCGATAACGATACCCTCTTCAACAGCAGCTTTTGTAGCAGAGAGTGCATCATCAACACGGTCTTTCTTCTCTTTCATCTCAGTCTCACTAGCAGCTCCAACTTTGATAACAGCAACCCCACCGCTTAGTTTTGCTAAACGCTCTTGAAGCTTCTCTTTGTCGTATTCACTAGTTGTTGTGTTCATCTGAACTTTTATCTCAGCCACTCTAGCTTGTACAGCTTCTGACTTTCCTGCACCGTTTACTATTACAGTATTGTCTTTATCTATTACAATGCGAGAAGCTTGTCCTAGATGTTGAATAGTCGCTGCACTTAACGTATGTCCAGTCTCCTCAGAGATAACAGTTCCAGCGGTAAGCACTGCGATATCTTGCAACATTGCTTTTCTTCTATCACCAAATCCTGGAGCCTTAACAGCAGAGATATTTAAAACACCACGAAGCTTGTTTACAACTAAAGTTGAAAGCGCCTCTCCCTCTACATCTTCAGCGATGATAAGAAGTGGGCGAGAAGTTTTTTGAACTTGCTCTAAAACAGGAAGCAAGTCCTTCAGTGATGCGATTTTGCTATCAGCTAGTAAAATCCAAGGATTTTCAATCTCAGCAGTCATCTTCTCTGTGTTTGTAATAAAGTATGGGCTTAAGTAACCACGGTCAAATTGCATACCCTCAACAACGTCAAGTTCATCTACGATTCCCTTAGCCTCTTCAACAGTTATAACACCATCTTGGCCAACCTTTTCCATAGCTTCAGCAATCATATCACCAATAGCAGTGTCAGAGTTTGCAGAGATAGTTGCAACCTGTGCTATATCTTTTTTACCGTTAATTACTTTGCTTGATGCTTTTAAGTGTTTTAAAATCTCTTCACAAGCCTTATCCATCCCTCTTTTTACTTCGATAGGATTTGCTCCAGCTGTGATGTTTCTAAGACCCTCAGAAAAAATTGCATTTGCTAAAACAGTTGCTGTTGTTGTGCCATCTCCTGCTTCATCAGCAGTTCTTGAAGCAACATCTTTTACAAGAGTAGCACCCATATTTTCTAGTTTGTCAGATAGTTCTATCTCTCTAGCAACAGATACACCATCTTTTGTAATTACTGGGTTACCATAACTTTTTTGTATCAAAACATTACGACCACGAGGCCCCATTGTAACCTTTACCGCATCTGTAAGTTTTGCAACACCACGAGCCAGTGCATTTCTTGCGTTATCTGAAAAAATTATCTCTTTTGCCATTTTATATTCCTTTGATTTTGTTTTACTCTATTTGTTATTTAATAATTCCAAAAATATCTTCCATATCTATCACTAAAAATTTTTCTCCATTTAGCGAAACTTCACTACCTGAAAATTTTCCAAAAAGAACTTTGTCTCCACACAACAACTCTTTTACTTCTGAACTAACCGCTACAACCTCGCCACGAGAAGGCTTCTCTTGAGCATTATCAGGAATAATGATACCACTTGCCGTAGTATTTGCCTCTTCTACTCTTTTTACTAGGACTCTTTTGCCTAATGGTTGAAAATTCATATAAAACTCCTTAAATAATATTGTTTATGAGCGCAATATTACAGAAAAAAGGTAACAAAGTCAATCTATATTTAGTCTTATAGACTCAAGTAATCTAATACAACTTACTAAAGATTATTGATATTAACTACATTTATCTGGGTATTTGATATATTTATTTTTTTAACACCATATATTTCGTAATCTTAGGTTATTTAAAGTTTCAAGTAAGTATAATTCTGCCTCTTAAAAGATGTCAGGGTAGCTCAGCTGGTTAGAGCACTGGTCTCATAAGCCGGGGGTCGGGGGTTCAAGTCCCCCCTCTGACACCATTTTTTTAAGATTCCGAATTAGCTCAGCGGTAGAGTAGGTGACTGTTAATCACTTGGCCACTGGTTCGAATCCAGTATTCGGAGCCATATCTTCTATAACCCCATAAATACGGTCTTCCAAAACAATAAATTTACTCGGTGTGTCCAAATGTGCCTTTAGATATTACCTAAAAAACGCCAATTCAAATAGTAAGTGCAACACTTGATTAAACTGCTACACGCAAATTCTAGCAACAAGTGCAATTTCCACCTAAATTAAATCACTGATTTTTATGCTTAAACTGATACATCAACAAAGAAGCAGCTACTCCTACATTGAAGCTTTTTATACCATCTTGCATCTCTATGTGTACGACTTCATCACAGATAGCCAAAATCTCTTTAGATATTCCGTCGCCTTCATGCCCCATTAGAAGTACCCATTTTTCTGGTACTTCTACATTCATAAGCGATGTTGAGCTCTCTGTTATCTCTGCGGCAAAAACTTTATAGCCCATATCTTTTAAGTTTTGTATCGTCATCATGATGTCATCATATACATTCAATTTAAGACGGCTTACATAGCCCATAGAGACTCTGAGTGAGCGTCTACCATATGGATGTGGGCCGTTGGATGGCACAAGAAGAGAGTTTACTCCTAGAGCTGCTGCACTTCTTGAGAGTGAACCTACATTCTCCGTGGATGAGATGGCATCAAGCATGAGAATATGATTGTCTAACTCCATAAGCGGGGTTTCATCTGGGCGTATTCCGTGCATCATACAGTTGTGATGTAAAGAGTGTCCAACGATTTTCTCCATCTCTTTTTTCTCTGTAACATAGAGTGTTTGAATATCTTTACTCTCTATAAGAGCTTTATTTTGTTCATAATACTCTTTTGTAGCGAGGATGCTTTTTATCTGCAAGTCTGTTTTTAAAAGAAAATTAACAACCTTTGGGCTATCTGCCAAAAAGCTATTATCACTAAGAAATGCGTGTTTTTTAAATTTATTATAAATCTCAAGCTCTGGAGAATGGATGTTATCTATGTATGTTAGTTTCATTTATACTCTTTTATTTGTTCAAATTATAAAGTTAGATTGAGATACTATCTACGTGAATAAAGTGATATTTTTTACAAAAATTTGCCTTAAACGACTACTTACATGTAAAGAAGATAGCAGTTTTTCTACCCAATAACCGTTTTATTTCTACCATCATTTTTTGCTTTGTATAGTGCGTCATCTGCTCTTTTTATCATATCTTCAACCTCATCATTGTCAATTAGGCTAGATATTCCTAAGCTTATTGTTTTGTGTCCTACTTCTGTAAAATCAAAATTCTCTATCTCTTGTCTTATTTTCTCTGCTAAGATTAAAGCTTGTTCGCTTGATGTTTTAGGGCAGATGATTATAAACTCTTCTCCGCCATATCTTCCAAAAATATCTGATTTTCTAATTGCAGAAGAGATTATTTGTCCAACTTCTCTTAAAACTGCATCACCAACTTGATGTCCGTACGTATCATTTACAGATTTAAAGTGGTCAATATCTGCCATAATCAATGAGAAGTTTTTAGAATCTCTTTTGTGTGATTCAAGCTCTTGCTTCATAAACTCATCTATCATGCGTCTGTTATATGCACCCGTAAGTTTATCGATGGAGGCAAGTCTCTCTAGCTCTACTTTAGCGGTAATATCGATACCCACAGACACAAAAGTCTCTATATTTTTATCTTTATCTAGTGTTGGCACTACATTTTGCTCAAGCCAATAAATTTCACCTTTTTTTGTTCTGTTTTTGATGATTCCAGACCATGATTTTGCTGCTAAAATATTACTCCACAGTTCAGAAAATGTCTCTTTTTCCTGTTGTGGATGATTTACAATACTCATCTTTTTCCCAATTAACTCATCTTTTGTATAACCACTAGAGGAGACAAAGGCAGAGCTCACACTTAAGATAGTACTATCTATTTTTGTTGTGGCAGTTATGATGTATTTGTCTATTATAGAAGCAAACTCATTTAGCTTTTCATGCGCCTTTAAAAGATCTGCTTGAAGATTTGTAGGTATTTTTGAGATATATAATGCAACTATAAAACTCAAAATAATATTTGCCATAAGTATGATAATGATAGTGTTTAACTCTTTGTTAAACAGCTCTTCTTCATAACTTTTTTTTGTTTTAAAAACAAAAATTGCATCGTCTTCATTTTTTAAAATATCACCTAATGCAAAGGTATAAACTCCATTTTCATCAACTCTATTTTCCAAATCTTTATTCAAATTTATTTGGATATTTTTATACTTATTAAATGAGAAATTACTATTTGTGTGAAGTATATAGTTCTTATCTTTGTCTAGTATATAATGCTCAAATGCTGAAGATTTGCCAATTGCCAAAAAAAGATTTTCAACAAGCACATTGATAACTACCATGCCATCAAAGTTACCATTTTGAAAAACAGGCATAGCAAATCTCATAGTTGGTTTGTATGGAATCTCTACCTTTCCATACTCTTCATTTAAGTCTATCTTTGAGTGCCATACAGTCTCATCTTTCATTTTAGATACTGTTTTAAAATAGTAGCTACTGCTTTTGTCTTGAAGTTTTAATTCATCAACTATAAAATTTTTATCATTATCTTTTTCAACTCTAATTAACTCATGCCCATCTTTGCATATCAATCTAGCTTGCATAATTGCACTTTGAGAAGAAGCAACTGCTAAAAAAATCTGCTCTAACTCATTTTTTGTATGCTGCTCTCTTGTTTGCAGAAACTCTTTTATAGTTTTATTTGAGCTTAGAGAAATAACTGTGTTGTCCATATTTTCTATAAATGGTTTTAAAATAGTGTCGGTTTTTATTTTAAAAATTTCGGTGGCTTTTTGATCCATCGCAGAGTGTATATCTTTTACTTGTAGGGCATAACTTACAAAAGAGCCAAGAATAGATATGGCAATACCAAAAAGTATAAAATAAAATGTAAAAAATCTATAAAAATTATATTTTGACAACACTAAACCCTTTAAAGATAATTTATAATTTTATAGCTCAAACATCATCTTCGCAAGAACTACGATAAAAAATCCCAAAACGATTACAACTTTATGAAAATGATTTTGCATAAAAGGGTGTTTTGGTTTTTTTGTAAATTTTGTATAAAGATTGTACAAAACTCCAAGCACGATAATTAGAGCTAGAGTTATCTTAATGACAAGAAGTTTCTGCAAATCTGTCTCAAAAAAACCAGCGCTTGAGTTTATATATCTTGACATCATCATACCTCCAGTTAAAACTATAACTAAAAGTGAGAGTGGAAATATTTTAAAGCTCTTTGCCCCTAATGTTTTATTGATTTTTTCATTTACATCTTTGCTAAATTTACCTTTTAGTGACTCAATCATCGCTAAATCTGTAAATACATAACCTAAAAATATGATTGCCAACATCAAGTGAATTATATGTGCGTATGGATAGATTGCTTCCATGAAAGCTCCTGTTTAAAATTTGATATGATTATACATAAATAGCATTAACCCCACACAAGGCTCTCGTTCCATCCAAAATAGCTAAACATAGCCCTAAATGTAGCGTCAATTGGTGCTTTTATACAAAGTTGCTCTTTGGTATATGGGTGAGCGATACAAAGCTCCCTTGCATGAAGTAACATTCTATGACAACCAAACTCATGGCGGATTAGTATGTTGTGCTCGCCTCTGCCATACTTTGTATCTCCAAGTATATGATGAGAAATGTGTTTCATATGGCGGCGGAGTTGATGTTTTCTGCCTGTGAGTGGCTTTAGTTTTACAAGTGAGTAGCGAGTCTTATCATACTTTCCAACTTGAAAATCAAGCTCAACTGTTGCTAATCTCTCATAGTGCGTTATCGCCTCTTGAGGCTCTTTATCTGCAGAGCTATCTTTATCTGCTATCTTATCAAGCTTGATGCTAAGAGCATAATCAATCTCTCCACTCTCAGGAATATAGCCACGAACAACGGCTATGTAGCTCTTTTTCGCCTCATGAGACATAAACGTCTCCCCCATGATTTTTGCACTCTCTTTATCAAGAGCAAAAAGCAAAACTCCAGAAGTTGGCTTGTCTAAACGGTGGATTGGATAGACAAAGCGTCCTAGTTGATCACGCAAAATTTGCACTGCAAACTCTGTCTCATTTTTATCTATGGGAGAGCGATGAACCAAAAGTCCGCTTGGCTTATTTATAGCTACTAAATATTCATCTTGATATAAAATCTCTAGCAATTTATCTTAATCACGTTTTGTTGTTTTTCTTTTTTTTGTCGTAACTGGTTTTTTATATGTAGCGTCTTTTTTAGAGCTCTGCTCTTTTTTATGAGGTTTTCTATCACGTTTTACCTCAACTTTTTTATGCTCACTCTTTAGTTTAATCTCATCTTGGTCAAGTCTGCGAATAGTTGGGTCTGGCTCAAATCCAGCGATAACTTCTTGTGGAATTTTCATCCCTATCAATCTTTCTATATCTCTAATGTCATGTTTTTCATAAATATCTATCAAACTTATCGCCATTCCATCACGCCCTGCACGTCCAGTACGCCCTACTCTATGGACATAATCTTCTGGAATTGATGGGAGTTCATAGTTTATGACAAACGGTAACTCCTCTATATCCAAACCTCTTGAAGCGATATCTGTTGCAACTAGAACTTTAGTTTTTCCCTCTTTAAACTCATTTAGAGTTTTTAAGCGGTTTGCTTGAGTTTTGTCTCCATGAATTATTCCACACTTTAGTCCATCTTTTTTAAGCTCAACTACTAAAAGGTCTGCACTTGCCTTTGTTCTTGTAAAAACTAAAACTTGTCTAAAGTTTCTAGAACCTATTATATACGCCAGAAGCGGTGCTTTTTTATCTGTATCTACGAGGTAAGCAACTTGATTTATTGTATCAACAGTCGAATTTTTTTTAGATGTCTCCATAAAAGCAGGTTTTGTAAGAATGAGTTTCGAGAGTTTTCTTACCTTGTCACTAAATGTCGCCGAGAAAAGAAGTGTTTGATGTCTCTTTGGCAAAATCGGATGAATACGTCTAATCTCTTTCATAAAACCCATATCTAACATTCTATCGGCTTCATCAAGGACGAAAATCTCTATACTTGCAAGACTTAAACCCTTATCTACATGCTCCAGCACTCGCCCTGGAGTAGCTATGACTATATCAACGCCCTCTTTTAGAATTTTTTGTTGACTCTCTAAATCTTTTCCACCAACTAAAACCGCTATATTTAAACCCATATTTTTTGCATAACTTTGCAAATCTTCATATATTTGAATTGAGAGTTCACGAGTTGGTGCGATTACCAAGCCTCTTAGTGCTCTTTCTTTATCAGCAGATGTTTTTCTAAGTCTTTGAAGCATCCCTAGACCAAAAGCGGCAGTTTTACCAGTCCCTGTTTGAGCTGTTGCAAAAACATCACTTTTTGCCAAAATAAGAGGAATTGCTCTTGTTTGTATAATTGTAGGTTTTTCATAGCCTAAATCTTTTATAGCGCTAAGAAGTGGTTTTATAACTCCTAATTTTTCAAATGACATACCGTACCTACTTTCTACATTAATAGCGCAATTTTAACATATTATTAAAAAAATAAGCTTTTGATGGTTATAATCACGAATCTTTCAAAATGGCCCAAATCATGATAAGAAAATTTTTTAAAAATTTAAACGCGAGTGAAAAACTAAAAGCTTTTACGGAGAAATATAAAATTCCAATAGAGTATCTCTCTGCAAATAGAAAGATGGTCTCAAAAGGGGTATTTATAGGGCTTTTTATAGCTTTTATTCCAATGCCTATGCAGATGTTAGCAGTTGTAGCAGTTATCCCATTTACAAGATTTAATGTACCCATAGCTATTTCTATGTGTTGGCTTAGCAACCCTTTTACTATGCCTGCGATGTACTATATGGAGTATCTAACTGGGAGCTTTATGCTTGGTATGGAGACAACGCCCGTTGAGATGACGCTAGAGTGGTTTAGTCAAAATATTGGAAATATTTTTGTTCCTCTATATGTAGGAACGGCTTTTTACTCTATTTTTGGCTCTTTACTTGGATATTTTCTTGTAAATCATTTCTGGAGAAGCTCGGTTAAAAAAGACAACCATACACGTAAAAACTCAAGAAGTTAAATTTTTATAGCTCTTTTTTTATAATAAATCCACGCAACAACTCCAACTACACTCATAGCTAAACTCATAACTTGGCCTTGGGTAATGGCATTACAACAAACATAGCCTATTTGAACATCTGGAGCACGCCAAATCTCGGCGATTGCACGAAACAGTCCGTAACTGATTCCATAAACCAAAATCAACTCTCCACTAAAACTTTTGTATTTTCTATATATAAAAACAACTAAAAAAACACCAAAGCCCTCAAGTAGCGCTTCGTACAACTGTGAAGGATGTCTAAGAACACCATCAACTACAATCCCCCAAGAAACATCTGTTTCTCGTCCGATAAGCTCTTTGTTTAAAAAGTTACCAATACGTCCAAAAACAAAAGCAAGAGGTACACTTATGGCTACTAAATCCATAATCTTGCCGAACTCAGTTTTATATTTTTTTGAATATATATATGTGCTTATCAAAAAACCAAGCACTGCACCATGATAGCTCATACCTCGAATACCTACAAACTCGCCATTTACAAAAGGGTTGAAAATTTGCCATGGATGAGAGAGATAGTAGAGAGTTTGAGTATCATAAAAGAGAACATACCCTAGTCTGGCACCTAAAATAACACCGATTTCTACATATATAAAATATGCATCAATCTCTTTGCCCTTAAAATCAAGATTATCTTTTCTAATAAAATATTTCCCGATATACAAAGCGCTAACAAGCGCCAAAACATACATAATTCCATACCAATGAACTGGCAAAGAGAAGATATGAAAGGCTATTGGGTCAAATCTTTCGTATATATTATTCCATTGATTTAAGTACATCTAGGCGTTATTCTCTAAGAGCATCAGCAATAAGCTCGATAGGATTTTTAAAGATTTGAGGAGCATCTACATATCCCATTGAAGCGTTAATTTGCATACGACAAGCACTGCACTCTGAGCTTACAACATCTGCTCCAGTTTTTTTAATCATATCAGCCTTTGGGATACCAGCGGCTTTTGCAAAATGGTACTTCTCGCTCTGCATAGTTACACCGCCAAAACCACAACATGTATTTGAGTCACTCATCTCAACTATATCATAGTTTTTACTTATAAGAGCTCTAGGTTCCTTATGGATACCCTGCATTTTTTTTGCATGACATGGGTCGTGATAAGTAACTATTTTTGTATCTTTTTTCTTTGACGCCAAAACTTCTGATAGGTTTGTTTTTTGCTCTAGCCACTCAGTTGCCATGAAAATTTTATCTTTTATAGCAACTGCTCTAGCCTTCCACTCTGGCTGATCATGGAAATAATGCTCATAGTCTATCTTTAGCATTGCGCTACACGTAGCCTCTGGAATAATGATAGCTTCTACATCTTTGCTAAAGCTCTCAAAATACTCTATGTTAAACTTTGCATTATTATCAACTGTATAAAAATCCCCCGTAAAATAGGCTGGAGCGGAACAACACTTCTGATCTTTTGCCAAAAATGCGTCAATTTCCAGATGCTCTAGTATCTCTAGGAGCGAATTTCCAACATTTACGTAGTTATAATTGCCTAAACAGCCTATAAAAATAGCTACTTTTCTCTTGCCCCCATTGCTTATATTTTCAGGATGTGAATTTAAAAATGATGTTTTTTTAAGGCTTGGAAGAAGTCTATCAGCCTTTAACATTGGCAGGTTAAATCTTCCACTCATAGAATCAACATCTGCTTTTATCTTAAATCCGCAAGTCTGAAATACCCAGCCTAATTTAAAAGCAATATCATTTAACCAGCGATGGCGAAGAAGCAAGAAAAACGCTCTTTTATACCAAGCGATACCAAATTTTTTACCAATATCAGCTCTGACTTGTTCTATTACCATATCTGTTGGAAGTGATTTTGGGCAGACTTCAACACATGCTGTACATAAAAAACAGCTCTCAAAAATAGCTTTTGCATTTTTATCTAGCTCTAAATTTCCTCTTTGATAGGCACCAAGGAGGTCTAAAAAACCACGAGGAGAGGTTACTTCATCGGCATTTACATTGTGAATAGTACAAACGGGGATACACTTTCCACATTTTATACACTCATCAGTTGTAGCACCGAAGTCAAAGATTTCTTGCGCAGACTTGCTCATAACTACACCGTTTTAGAGAAGGTTTTTGCATTTGCTGAGTGGCGCTTCATGTAAGCATCAAAAGGCATAGCAATGTTTCTGATAAGTAGTGTTCCTGTTTGGGAGCACTCTATAAAGTTGTCATCTATCGTTAAAAGCTCATCATTAACAAAAGGTTTTAGCTCATCTATAGCATCTGCAAAGTAGGTTTTAAAATCGATGCTAAAGAGTTTCTCAAATCTTTTTATATCAAGTTTGAAGTTACTCATAAGCTCCATGATTACGTATTGGCGAATCATATCATCCTCATTTAAAGAGACACCTCTCTCAAAAGGCAGTTTGCCCTCCTCGATGGCTGCTTCATACTCTCTCATCTCTTTAAAATTTTGTGCATAGTGTGAGACACCCTCGCCTATGGAAGTGAGTCCAACACCTATCAAATCCGCTCCACCTTTTGTTGTATAGCCTTGAAAATTTCTATGCAATTCGCCCTTCTCTATGGCTTTAAAAAGTTCATCTTCTGGTTTTGCAAAGTGATCCATTCCTATCATTCTGTAACCGTTTGATGTCAAAAAGTCTATCGTATATTGCATGATTTGGAGTTTTTCATCAGGAAGAGGAAGCGTTGTTTCATCAATTTTTCGCATAGTTTTTTTCATCCACGGCACATGAGCATAATTAAATACTGCATACCTATCGGCATTTAGCGTAAGAGACAAGGCTAGTGTCTCTTTAAAAGTTTCTAGAGTTTGATACGGAAGTCCATAAATAAGGTCAACATTAACAGAGTGCATATTGTACTTTCTTGCCAAATCCATTGCATTTTTCGTTATCTCGTAAGGCTGAACTCTATGGACTGCAATCTGTACTTTTTCATTAAAATCTTGGATACCAAAGCTTACACGATTAAACCCATTTTGACTTAAAACTCTCATCTGGTCTTCATCAATATGACGAGGGTCTATCTCACAGCTAACCTCTGCATCTTTTACAAAATTTGGAAAAAAAGATTTTATCTCTTTTATAACCTCTTCTAGTTGTGGCGCACTAAAAAATGTAGGTGTTCCGCCACCAAAATGCATCTGAATAACAGAGCGATTACAATCAACAAAAGAAGAGAGTATCTTTAACTCTCTCTTTAGATACTCCAAATAACGAAGCATCTTATCCTCTTTAGAAGTAAAAACAACATTACAACCACAAAAATAACAGGCATTTTTACAAAAAGGGAGATGAAAATATAGACTCAAAGGTCGAGATGAATCTTGCGATTTTAGCATTTTTGTATACTCATCATATCCAAAAGAGTCACTAAACTCCAGCGCAGTTGGATAGCTAGTATAACGAGGCCCCGGCTTTGAGTATTTTGTAAATTTTGCAAAATCTAGCATGTGTATCCTTGTAAAAGTTGTTTATATTTTATAATGAGGGCGATTATCTCTAAAAAGTGTTGAAAGGTTGATAAACTTTATTTTATAATTCCCAAATCTTTAAATGTAATCACTCTATTTTTATCTGAATTTTTATAAAATTCTTCTCTATTTTTTAAGTCCGCCAGCCAACTTCTGGTAAACATCACAACTCTCTAAAAGTTCTCCATGTCTTCCAGTTGCTATTATCTTGCCTTTTTGAACTACCAAAATCTTATCTGCATTTTGTATTGTTCCTAGTCTGTGAGCGATTGTGATGGTTATTTTATCTTTTGTATAGTTATGAAGAGCTTCTTGGATTCTCTTTTCGCTCTCATTATCAAGTGCGGAAGTGGCTTCATCAAAGAGTATAAGTGAAGCATGTTTATATATAGCTCTAGCTATTGCTATGCGCTGTCTCTGTCCTCCTGAGAGGTTTGAGCCGAACTCCTCCATTTTTGTCTCTATGCCATCTTCAAGCGACTCGACAAAACTCAAAGCATCAGCCAACTCAAGGGCATCTTTTACCCTTTTTTCGTCTATCTCTTGTCCATAAGCAACATTTGCCGCTAAAGTATCTTGAAATATGTAAATTCTCTGTGTAACAAGCGCTATATGATGCTTCAAAGAGTCCTGTGTCAACTCTTTTATATCTATACCATTCACAAGAACAGAGCCATCTTGTGGATCATAAAATCTAAGAAGCATATTTATAAATGTACTCTTACCACCACCGCTATCGCCAACAAGTGCTATATTTTGACCCTGTTTTATCTCTATATTTACTCCATCTAAGATATATTTTTCCTCATATCTTAGCCTTACATCCCTAAACTCTATATGCGTTATATCCTCTTTTAAAACTTTTTTGCCATCTTTTATTTTGTTCTCTCTATCGAGGAGCTCAAAAACTCTCTCACTCGCAGAGAGGGCATCTTGAATTTTTGAATAGATTGACCCGATTCGCCTAATTGGTTGAAAAACAAGCCCAACTGCGGTTAAAAAAGCACTAAACTCTCCAACACTCATATTGCCGCTATATACTTCTCTGCCACCAATATATATAACAGCCGCAAGTCCAGCTGCTCCTACTAACTCCATAAGAGGAGAGACTATGTCGCCAACATAAACAGATTTCATATTTATCTTAAAAAATTGCCAGTTTTGCACACCAAAACGCTCTAACTCAAACTTCTGCGTTGCATTTGCTTTTATGATTTCACTATTGTTAAAAACCTCTGTTAGTCTGCTTATAACATCCGCATTTTTCTCTTGAGAACGGCGAGAATATTTTTTAAGTTTTTTGCCTATTTGGATAATCGGATAGACGGCTAGGGGAAGCAGAACCAAAGCGTAAAATGAGAGCATATGGTTTAGGTATATAACATAAGCAACAAGGGCTATCACAGTCAAACTCTCACGAAGAAGCTCTGGCAACATATTTGACACAAAGTATCTGATTCTGTCTATATCGTTTGTTACTCGTGAGATAAGCTCACCACTGCGGTTTTGGTAGAGATACATCATATCAAAGTTTATGATTTTCTCAAGCATCATCTCTCTGAACCTTGTAACTATATGTTGTCCGATATATGTCATGTAAACAGACTGTATATATCTTCCAATAGATTTAAAAAAGTAGATTCCAATGAGTCCAAGAGGGATAAGATATAGCATCTCCTCTTTTTTTTCTATAAACATTTCATCCATAAGAGGCTTCATAATATGAGCCGTTGCCGTCGTTGCAGCGACTGTAAAGAGCATACCAACCACAACTAAAAAATACTCTTTTTTATACTCTTTTATATATGGCAAATATCGTTTAAACACTTTTTTCAATAATAGTTCCAAAACTCTTTTTTTGATGAATTTTATCTAAAAAATTAAGATTAATGTTAAATTATCTTATTTTCATTATGTTTTATGTAAAATCCTACATACAAATAACTATTTAGGTTTTAATGAAAATATGTATAGTAAAACTCTCAGCTATGGGGGATATTATTCACGCTATGGTTGCATTGCAGTTTATAAAAAAAGAGTTGCCAGATGCTCAGATAGATTGGGTAGTTGAGCGCAGTTTTGCAGATGTGTTAAAAAACAGTCCTCACATTGATAATATCTTAGAAGTAGATTTAAAATCTATAAAAAAACAAAAAGGTAAGATTTTTACTCAGCTAAAAATACTTAAAAAATACTCAAAAAACAGTTATGACCTCGTTATAGACGCTCAAGGACTTTTAAAGTCAGCGATAGTTTCAAAGATTATAGGCGCAAAAGTCATAGCAGGTTTTGATAAAGAGTCTATTCGTGAGGGCATAGCTTCAATTTTTTACAATAAAAAAACCCATATACCTTATGACGCAAATACGATAGATAGAAATGTAGCAGTAATCTGTGCGCCTCTTGGCATAAAAGTATCAAAAGAGCAGATAATCGCTAAAGAGGCATTTTTATACACCTCTTCACATGTAGCAAATCTATCAGAATGTTTTAACATCTTTGTTATAGGCTCTACATGGGAGAGCAGAAACTACCCAAAAGAGAAGTTTGTAAGTATTGCGGAGGCACTAAAGATTAAAACTTATATAGTTTGGGGAAGCGAAGAGGAGCACAAAAAGGCTCTTTGGATGCAAGAACAATCCGAGTTTTTACATATACTTCCTCGCGGTTCGCTTGATGAACTAAAATATGCTATCTCAAAATGTTCGCTACTTATAGGAAACGATACGGGACCAACCCACATGGCGTGGGGATTAAATGTGCCATCAATCACTATCTTTGGACCAACTCCACTAAACCGTATATATGTAACGCCGATAAATAGAGCTATAAAATCTTCAAGCAAAGTAAATCACTACAAACTTGATAAAAATGACTTCTCTATTTGCGATATCAACTCGGATGAAATTATAAAAATAGCAAAGGAACTCTTATCTTGAATCTTTTAATCCTTACAGCCACAAATGGCTCATACAACAGCATAAGACCAGAGGCTGAGATATATATCTCACTTCTCAAATTTGGGTATAACATAACTGTTATGACTGAAAAAGATAGTGCATACGCAAAGAGATTTGAAGAAAGTGGCATAAGAGTTATTGATGCGCACTACAAAAAGAAGATTTCTCCATCAACTATTAAAAAAATCAAAGAGGTGATAAAAGAGTATGACATAGATATACTCTATGCGACACACTCAAAATCTATCTCAAATGCGACTATCGCTTCAATCGGCACAAACGTAAAACTTGTAACATATAGAGGAACAACAGGAGGACTTTACAGACATGACCCAAGCTCATACTTAAATGCGTTAAGTCCTAGAGTAGATGGCGTTATTTGCGTATCTAAGGCTGTTGCACGACATGTAAAAGAGCAGATATTTGACAAATCCAAAAAAGTTGAAGCTATCTACAAGGGGCATAAGCTCTCATGGTATGAGACCTCAAAAATCTCTCTAGAAGAGTTTGGAACAAATCAGGAGAACTTCAACGTTGCCTTTGTTGCAAATGTAAGACCACATAAAGGGCTTATATATCTGCTCAAAGCGGCTCACAAACTAGCTTCATATAAAAATATACACATTATTTTAATCGGTCAAAATATCTCTCAAGAGCCATATCTATCTGCGATTAAAAACAGCGGTATGGAGGAGCGAATTCATATGACAGGGTACAGAAACGATGCACCGCAAATCATAGCATCGTGTTCTGTTTTAGTTCAAGCATCAACAAGAAAAGAGGGACTCTCTAGAGTTATTTTAGAAGCACTTGCAGGAAATACTCCAGTAATCGCCTCTGCCATAGAGGGAAATGCAGAAATTATTGAAGATGGATTTAACGGTTACATAGTCCCAATCAAAGATGCCGATGCAATCGCACAAAAAATTATAGAACTAAGCACTTCACCACAAAAACTTCAAGAACTTTCTACAAACGCTGTCTATACTATTGAGAACAAAATGTCGCACAATACCACCGTAGAACAATTTAATAAGTTCTTTAAAGAGATAATATGAATGTAAAAATTTCTAAACTCCAAAATATATCTATCGATAACTATATAAATTATCTATTTGTTTTGTATGCTTTTTTGCTTCCTATCTCCAGAGGCGGCATCTCAATACTCACTGCTCTACTGTTTGTTCTATGGCTGTTTAGTGATAACTTTAAGAGCAAACTAGCGTTTATAAAATCAGACAAAACAACCATGTATATTTTGGCTTTTATCGGCTTTAGTCTGCTCTCACTTCTATGGTCTAACGACCCTCTTGGCGGTTTTGCGTATATCAGAAAATACTGGTATTTTCTAGTCATTCCAGTTATCGCCTCTAGCGTTGATAAAAGATACTTAGTTTATGCAATCTCAGCATTTTTGGCAGGTATGCTCATTAGTGAAGCACTCTCATATAGTATATTTTTTGAGCTCATAAAGTGGAAGCATGGAAGTCCAAATGACCCCACTCCTTTTATGAACCACTTACAATACTCTATGTTTTTAGCTTTTGCTTCTCTTCTGCTCTTGAACAGATTTTTCTTTGAAAAAGAGATAAAGATAAAAATCTTTTACTTTCTGTATTTTTTAGTTGTTACTTCAAATCTTTTTTTAAATGGAGGCAGAACTGGGCAATTAGCCTTTGTTCTCTCTATTTTTGCTGTTGGATTTTTAAATATCAAAAATAAATTTCTAGCTCTTTTTGCAATGCTGCTTTTAGCTTCATCTATTTTTTATACAGCCTATCACGTTAGTCCAGTTTTTAAAAACAGATTTGACGCTTCAGTAACTGAGACAAAAAATATAGTCGAGAAGGGTTCATTTTGCGGTTCTTTTGGTTCAAGACTTGGAATGTGGATTGTTGGTAGTGAAATTTTTCTTGAAAATCCTATACTAGGAGTTGGTGTTATAAAAGAGATAGATGAAATGGTTGCACGAGTAAAAGAGAGCCATCCTGATAAAATGTGTATTATACATCTACCAAGCTATCACAATATGTTTGTGCAAAGCGCCGTACATTTGGGCATCGTAGGACTATTTTTATATTTGATGATTTTTTACACTGTTTTAAAACTAAAGATAAAAAATAGAGAGTATCATAATTTGATGATTATATTTGTATCTGTTTTTTGTGTCTCTAGCCTAGTAGAGACTATGTTTCATGAGCAGTTTTCTATGGCTCTTTTTGCTCTTTTTGTAGGTATATTTATTGGATTAAGCAGGATGAAAAATGAAGTTTGAAGTTATACAAAATAAGTACAGTGAGCTTTTAAAAAATATACAAAGTTATTTTAAAAGTTCTAAAAACTCAATTCACAAAGCAAGAAATGAGATAAAAGTTATAGATTTTGAAGATGAGAGTCTGGTTATAAAATCTTTTAAAGTTCCTCATCTTATAAATAGAGTAGTTTATACTTTTTTTAGAGATTCAAAAGCAAAAAAATCTTACGAAAACAGCGTAAAAATAGCTAAATTTGTGCCAAAACCAATTGGATATATTGAGTTTAGAAAATTTGCTCTACTTAACGAGAGCTACTTTGTCAGTGAAAATTTTAAGTATGATTTTACAATAAGAGAAGTTTTAAAAAATATAGATTTTTTAAACAGAGAACTTATTTTTAAAGAATTTGCAGAGTTTACATTTCAACTACATGAAGATGGCATTTTTCATCTTGATTATTCACCAGGAAATATACTTATAAAAAAAGAGAGTGCGAACTATATATTTAAAATAGTAGATATTAACAGAATGGAGTTTAAACCTTTAAGCTTAGATGAGCGCCTTAAAAACTTCTCTAAACTCTGGGCGAAAGATGAGGATTTGAAGATTATAATAAAAGAGTATGCACAGCTATCAAAAGCCAATGAACCTGATTGTGTTAAAATAGCACTCAAATATTCTCAAGCTCATAAAGATAGAAAAAATTCAAAAAAAAGATTGCGTGGACAAAAAGTGGTTGACTAAAGATGTTATTTAACTCTTATGAATTTATTTTTCTTTTTTTACCGATAACATTTTTTATATACTTTTTTCTACTTAGCAAAAGACTAATAACTGCGAGCAAAGGATTTTTAGTATTTAGCTCACTATTTTTTTATAGCTGGTGGAATATCACATATTTACCGCTAATTTTAGCCTCAATGCTTTTTAACTATGTTATGGGAAACACATTAAATGAAAATTTTTCAAAAATAAAAGTTTCAAAAAAAAGTATTTTAATTGTAGCAATTGCCTCAAATCTACTTTTGCTTGGCTACTTTAAATATTATGATTTTTTTATAACTGGTGTTAATAATATTTTTAGCTCAAATATTGAACTATTACATCTCGTGCTACCTTTAGCTATTAGTTTTTTTACATTTCAACAAATCGCATACCTTGTGGATAGTTACAGGGGAGAAACAAAAGAGTATGATTTTTTAAACTATGCTTTGTTTGTGACCTTTTTTCCACAACTTATAGCTGGGCCTATTGTCCATCATAAAGAGATGATGCCACAATTTAGCTCAACCTACAATTTGATTAAAAGACACAAAAATATTGCGCTTGGTCTGTTTATATTCTTCATCGGTTTATTTAAAAAGGTATATATCGCAGATAATTTATCAATCATAGCAAACAATGGATTTAGCGCTTCGGCTTCCTTATCAAGTATCGAAGCTTGGATTACATCTCTCTCTTACACATTACAGCTCTATTTCGACTTTAGCGGCTATGCAGATATGGCGATAGGCGCTGCTTTGCTCTTTAATATAAAACTGCCAATCAACTTCAACGCTCCATATAAGGCAGTAAATATTCAAGATTTTTGGAGAAGATGGCATATAACTCTTTCACGTTTTCTAAGAGACTATATTTATATTCCTCTTGGTGGAAGTAGAGTCTCTTCTTTTAAAATATATACAAATTTAATGATAACATTTATTTTAGGTGGACTATGGCACGGAGCTGGATTAACATTTGTTTTTTGGGGATTTCTACATGGCAGTGCTCTTGTTATTCATAGACTATGGCAAAAAACAGATATAAAAATAAATACTTTTTTTGCATGGTTTATTACATTTAACTTTATAAATATAAGCTGGGTATTTTTTAGAGCCAAAGATTTTCAAGAGGCTCTAAATATTTTAAAAGCCATGTTTACTTATAAAGAGTTGCTTTTAATAAGTCACAAAATTGACAATATGCTACCACAAATAGGAGCGGATGATAAACTTATAGCCATATTTATACTCGCTCTTCCTCTTGCTATATTTTTTAATAATAGCACTCAGCTACTACATGATTTCAAACCAACTAAAAAATATATTATAATTACTCAGCTTTCGCACATAAAACCCAACTCTTTTTGAGTATAAGCGTTGAGTACAGCGAGAATAGTCAGTAAATCTTTATTATCCTTGACAACATTTTCAATTTCAGAGATTTTTGTCAGTATTTGAATGAAGAGTTGCATTGATATTGCAAGAGTTTCAAGCTCACACTCTAAGTCTCTAAATAATTCTCCTAGAGTTTGTGGCTCATGTTTTATGCGATTGATATAGCTTACAATGTTGTAGGCAAACATTGAGAGAGTTATTTTTGCAATTAGTGATTCATAGATACGATTCTCTTCTTTGCCAAACCCAAACAGGTTTCGCAAATCTTTGTAACCTTGCTCAATATTCCATCTCTTTTTATAAGTTGCTAGAATCTCTTTGCCTATAATGATAATATCAGTTGAGATAAAAACCAACAAGTCTTTACCTGTGTGCAAAAATACGAGCTTGACTTTGCCTAGAACAGCATGTTCTACAATTGCATCGAAATATTTATAAGATATTTTTCCATGTTTGCCACTCTGTTTATGACGAGAGTTTTTCATACTATCATAGATTGCATTCATAGTTTTATGTTTGCCCTTAAAGTTCCAAATGAGTTTATTATTTGGAAGTCTTGCTATTACTGGCATGCCAAGCTCATTAGCTTGATGTATGAAGTCTGGTTTAGCGTACCAACTGTCTATAAGTAGGTAGTCTGCATCTACCCCTTGCTCTAACGCTCTCTCAAGCATCTCAATAGCTAAAATGTTTTTACCTTTGAGAGATTCAACTTTACGCTTATGAGAATTACTACGATGATGAACAGTTGAAGTGAATTCAGATATATCTTTTCGACGACTATCATTCATCTTGATGGAAAAATCAAGTTGAAATGTTGAATGTGAATCTGCATAATTTAGAGATACGATATTGAGCGCATTTATGCTTCTGTGCTCTTTATTGCTCCAAATATATTTACAGCTTCCTTCAATATGTTTACCACTTTTAGCTTCGACTGTGTCATCAATAATGAGCAAGCGATGTTCACCGTTTTTATGTAGAGGTTTTATTCTTTGCAAAAGCGCAGTAGTGCTTAGTATTAAAAACTTTCGCCAGTTGTAACGACTCTCTTTGATAAATCGGTAATAAGCGTCTTTGCCAAATGCACTATCGCTCTTTTTTATGAATGTAGACTGTCTTTTATTCATGATAAGCATATACACGAAGTGTAAGATTATTTGAAATGGTGGATAGCCGACATTTCGTTTAATGAAGTTGCTCTGCTTGAGTATTTTTGTGATTTTTATCTCTATTAGCACTTCAAGGATTGGATTCTTTAATATGCTTTTCATAGCAGTTTCTATATAATTTGCAAGTTCCATAAAATAGACCTTTATAATGATGTTAGTGGTAACATAATTATACTAAAAAGCGCCTATTTATGGGCTTTCGTAGATAAATTAAACATCAAAATCTATGTGCGAAAGTTGAGATAATTATTTTGGTTATCTCTATTATTTCAATATTAGAGATGCATAAAGTAACAGAATTTCTATATTTTAATTTTTAAGGCACCTTGATGAAATATAAAACATTCAATAAAAAAGCAATATCTTTAATTTTATTAACATTTGTTTCAATTATGCTTTTTAATCTTATAATTGACCCTTACTATGTTTTTAATTCTCCAAAATTTGAGAAAATAAATAGTATTAAAAATAATACAATTAGCCATAATATGTCAAAATTTTATGCTGCAAAACGCTCAAATGCTACTGTTTTACTAATTGGAACCTCAAGAACAGCACATATTCATCCAAAATACCTAAAAAAATATTTTTTAGATGAAAAAATATATAATTTAGCAATTCCAGGTTCTGGTGTAATTTCTCAAAAAAATAATATTGAATATTTTGTAAAGCATAAAAAAGTAAAAGCCATTATATATGGAGTTGATTTTTTTGCTTTTAATCCTGTAAATAATGCGGTTAGTGAGAAAGAGAATAGTAGATATACTGATAATAATTTATATGATTATATGAATTCACTCTTAAGTATTAGAACACTTAGAAAAAGTATTAAAACTCTTCAGGATAACATAAAAAAAAGATATGAACATCTAGATTATGAGATTGGATGGGAGACCTATGAAGATGATTATTTAAATATAAAAAAAGATGGAAACTCGTATATAGAAAAAAAGACTAGCAAAGAGTTGAAAACATTAGCTACACAAGATAAACATTTTAATTATGAGCCCTTTAAAGAACCATCTTCAATCTATGAAGCACTTAAGGAATTAGATTATATTGTTAAATTATGTAAAGATAATCAAGTTGAATTATATATTTTTATATCTCCAATATATTCAAAAATAGTTGATATAATTTATAATAGAGGCTATCAAAAGTCTTACAACTACTGGAAAAAAGAGTTATCAAAATATGAAAATATTTATGATTTTAGTGGATACAATAGTATCACAACTAACATCTCTAATTATATAGATGGAAGCCATTATCAAACTGAAGTAGCAAAATATCTATTTGCAAAAATGTTTAATGACGACTTAGTATCTACTCCATCTGATTTTGGTATTGTTTTAAACAAAAAAAACATAGATGAAATATTGCTAAACGAACAGCATATTGCAAGGCATACACAGTGAATAAAATTTCAAATATCTCATGCGTTATCATAGTTAAGGATGCCTTCTCAACTCTAGATAGAACTTTAAAGTCTTTAATTACATTTGATGATGTTGTTTTATACGATAACGGTTCGACTGATGGTACCGTAGAGATTGCAAAAAAATATACAAATGTAAATCTAGTTCAAGGTGCATTCTTAGGATTTGGGCCAACAAAGAACCTTGCATGTAGTTTTGCCAAAAATGAATGGGTGTTCTCTCTTGATGCAGATGAAGTTTTATCAGATGAGTTTATAAAAAACATCTCAAACCTTAAACTAAATGATAAAAATATATATATGATTCTTAGACAAAACTATTACAAAGATGCTTGTATAAAACATTGCTGGGGAAATGATACAATTACTAGATTATTCAATAGAAAATTTACAAAATTTACAGATGAAAAAGTACATGAAAAAGTTATGCAAAAGGATTTTAACATTGTCCAAATAAGTGGCTTTGTTCTGCACTATCCATACTCTACAATCACTGATTTTATAATCAAGCTTGACAGATATTCTACTATTTTTGCACAAGATAATGTTGGTAAAAAGAGATCATCTCCATCAAAAGCTTTTTTTAATGCCATGTTTTCTTTTTTCAAGACATATTTTATAAAAAGAGGCTTTTTAGACGGCTATGCTGGGCTTGTTATAGCATTTTCACACATGGCAACAAATTTTTATAAATATATTAAGCTTTATGAGCTAAATAAAGAGAGATGATGAATCACCCAACTTTTATGCAAAAAATAAAAAATAAAATCAAAATAAATGGTATTAATAATCAAATATTAATCCAAGATAAATCTATAAAAATATCTAAAACAAAGATAGTAATTAAAGGTTTAAACAATACTCTTTCCATAAAAAGTGGAGCAAAAATCAACGGCTCTTTTTTTGAAATAGTTGGCAACAACTGCCAGATAGTCATAGGCAAAAACTCAATAATAGGGGATGGTTGCTATCTTAGTGCAAAAGAAGAGAATATAAAGTTAATTATTGGCGATGGATGTATGTTAAGCAGAAATGCAAAGCTTATGACTTCAGATGGACATCCTATATTAAAAGACGGAAAAATCATAAATAATGCAAAAAATATTACGCTTGGAGATAAAGTCTGGATAGCAGATGACGTAGTTATCTTAAAAGGTGTAGAAGTAGGTTCAAGTTCTGTTGTTGGCATAGGATCGGTTCTTACAAAATCAATCCCATCAAACTCAATAGCAGTAGGAAATCCTGCCAAAGTTGTAAAAGAAAATATAACCTGGGAACATTAAAGCAGAAGCAACTCTTCTTGTATATCTTTAAGTAAAGCCTCTCTTCTCTCTTTTTCAATAGATATAGTAAAATGTTTTTGAATTTTTATATCCCCAACACTCTTCCACCTCTTAGCACTTGAGAAGAGATTATCCGCAAAAAATGTCATAGTTGGAGTTCCTACTAACGAAGCTACGTGGTATGTTCCAGTTGATGTTGAAACAAAAAGTTTGAAGTTACTTATAAGTTTTGCAAAGTAAACAAGTCCCTCAAGAGAGAGGTAAAAAACAACATCTACATCATAAAGCCTTGTTTGCATCTCCTCATAGAGCTCTTTTTCATCGGGCCCAAATGTTAAAACCACTTGATATTTATCTTTTTTTATAACTTCGCGTATGAACATTTCATACTCATTAAGAGTCCAATTTGCATCACTTGAGCCACCAAAGCCTACATGAAAAGCGACTATTTCATCTTTTTGTATATCGTGGTTTGCACGAAAAACCCTATATATTTCTTCCTTGTCTTCAAAGCTCAAGAGCGGTTTTTTATACTCCAAATTTATATCACTAAAGAGGGCTCTAGTAAGTTCTAGATTGTACTCAAACTCCGCCATTTTAACTTCACTTCTTCTTTGAACTACTCTTTTAGTGTAAAAAATCTGAGCTATTTTTGTAGCTGGTGCAATTCTCTTTGAAATTCCTGCAACAAACTGCGCAAGGGCAACACGTGTATTTGAAAAAAGAGTTATGGAGGCATCTATCTTTGCCTTTTTTAGTTTTGCGACCAGCTCCCAAAAACTTTTGCCATCATCAACAATAACCTCATCTATAAACTCACAAGACTCTGCTAAAGCCCTATTTAGTGGTGCAACACAAACTATAATTCTATTTTTTATATTATGCTGTTTTAAAACATACACAGCAGGAAGTGCGGTTATAAAATCGCCCAATTTATCGGTACGAACAACAAGAATATTCAAAAGAGTTCCTAATATTTTAATAGCTTATTTTATCTTAAAAACGTTATAATCCGCCTTATGAAACAGCCATTTAACTGGGATAACTATTCCGACCAGCCATATCCGCTAAAAGACAAAACTTATAAAAAAGAGATGAGAAAAGGCCAAATTGGCTCACTTGTAAAAACCTTTTTTATCTCGCTTTTTGTCTTGCCTTTCTCAATTATAATGACACCTTTTGTTAAAAGAAAAAAGGTAGATTCAAGTGAGTTTTTTTGTATGGGTATTGATTACCAACGAGAAGAACAAACCACGCTTGAGCTTATAGAAGAGTTAGCATTAAAGAGAGTTCTTCTGCGTTTTAAACTCTGGGAGATGCAAACTCTTAATGAGCTTGAGAGCTTTATCTCAAAACTAAAAGAGAGAAAAATAACACTAAAAATCATTCAAGATAGGGAACATGTAGAAGATTTAAAACTCCTTGAGACTGATCTACACACTATCTTTGCAAAGCTAGGTAAATACGTAGATATTTTTGAGATAGGTTCAACTATAAACAGAACAAAATGGGGCTTTTTTGGTGTTGATGAATATAACCGTTTTTATCAGGTTGCTTATGATTTAAAAATTTCAAAATTTCAAAATATTAAGCTGATTGGAAGCGGAGTTATTGACTTTGAGTACCACTTTACTGCTCACACTCTCTTTAACTTCTTTAAATATCGCTACGATGGCATTTCTTCACTTTTATATGTCGATAGACGAGGCGCACCTGAAAATATGCAGATGGGTTTTACCTTGCAAGACAAGATAGCACTTCTTAGTACCATGATTTGGCTTAGCCCAAAAAGTAAGCATAAGCTTCATATTACAGAGACAAATTGGCCTATATCTAACACAGCACCTTACGCACCTACCAGTGAGCATGAGTGTGTGAGCGAAAAACTATATGCGGATTTTATGCTTCGTTATCATCTCTTAGCTCTAGCTTCCCAACAAGTTGACACTCTCTCATGGCACCAACTTATAGCTTCAGGCTATGGACTCGTAGATGCAAGAGATGGACTTAGAAAAAGGGAAGCCTTTGAAGTTTATAAGTACATGTTAAAGAGTCTAAAAGATGCACAATTCTTAAGACTTGACATAAAACGTGGATACTATATACTTCAATTTTTAATAAACAATCAACTTCTTCAGATTCATTGGTCACTAAAGCCAACAACTCTCAAGAGAGAAGATTTTTTTGAAAAAGTATGCTCTCTTGCTGGACAAGAGCTAAAAAATGAAACGCTTCATATCGGCTCATCACCTCTATATATCTATATTAAGGATTCATTATCGTGAGAATACTTGTAGTTTTACCAAACTGGTTAGGTGATACTGTTATGGCTACTTCAGCAATAGAGCTTTTAGCTTCACACTACAGAGATGTTAAATTTACTTTTGTTGGAGCCTTTGCTTCAGTAGAAGTGATGAAATACCATCCGCTTTGCGAAAAAATAGTCATAGATGAGACAAAAAAAGCTCAATCTAGAGTTCTTGCTACATATAAACTAGCTCGTGAGTTAGGAAAGTTTGATTTAGCAATTACTTTTAGAAAACAGCTACACTCATCGCTACTTCTAAAATTTACTGGCACAGTTTTAACAATAGCAAGAGAAGCTTGGCACTCTAAGTTTCTGCTCTCACACACTCCAAACATCCCTAAATATACAAAACATTTAGCCCAGCAGTATGCACAACTTGCCATGATAAACGTAGACAATTGGGATGAAATAACTCCTCCAAGCAAACTTTATATAGATGCCCTAAAGTTTGACAAACCAACACTTGGCATAAATGGCGGAGCAGCCTTTGGAAGTGCAAAACAGTGGTATCCTGAGCGTTTTGCTCAAGTTGCTGCAAACTATAGTAATGTTTATGACATAATTATTTTAGGCGCTCCAAATGAGATAGAGATTGCAAATAAAATAGAAGAGGAATTGATATCTCTTGGCATTAAGAACTATACAAATTTAGCGGGAAAAACAACAATTAAAGAGCTTTGTGCGAACATTGGTGCCTGTTCTCTTATGCTCACAAATGACAGCGGTCCTATGCATATTGCAGCTGCCTATCAGATTCCAACAGTTGCTATCATAGGCCCGACGGAGTACAAGCAGACATATCCATGGATGAATGAAAAAGGTAAAATAGTAAGACATGATTTGGAGTGTTCTCCCTGTGTTAAAAGAGAGTGCCCCTTAAAACATCATGACTGTATGAAAGGTATAACTTCTGCTGAAGTTATACAAGCCGTAAAAGAGCTAAATCTATAAAGATTTAGTTCTAAAAAAGAAACTTCAATCCAAAATAGACTGAGTCATTATACTCGACATCAACGTTATCGTAATTTGTATCTATATGTCTATATCCAACCGTTAAAAACCCATTTTTTATGGCTTCGGCTTCTATTGTCACTCTGTACTCCAAAAAGCTATCCGCTCTATCAAAAGAGAGTACTTCTGGTGCAGCATAAACTGCACCGCCTACATAAAATGGAACACTTGAAGTTATTGGTAACTTATAAGTAGCTTCTGCGCCAAACGGAGCTGATGCAAAATCTTTGGTATGGTTTATCTTTAAACCCAATCCTACTTTCAAATTAGTGCTAACGCCTCTTTGCATTAAAAAGTTTAGCTCTTGATAATCATCTATACTGTTTACATCGCTGTGTTTCTCATCAGCCTTTAGATATTTCGCTCCTAGCAAAATTGTATCTGGTTCAATACTATCGTTGAATTGTCCCATATCCAATTTTGCCGAGAGCTCTAAATCTGAATTATTTACATTTACTTCAGCGCTGTGCATAGCAAATGCAGATATGGCACAAAGTGCACTGAGTGATATTTTTTTAAGCATCTAAACTTCCTTTTATCTTTTGAATTGTTTTTGTAGTACTCTTGCCGTCTACAAAATCAACAAGCTTTAGTTCATGAGCAAACTCTGTTCCGACAACGCTTTTGCCCTCATAATCACCGCCTTTTACAAGCGTGTCTGGCTTTATCATCTTTATAAGCTCAAAAGGCGTGTCATCTTCAAAAGGCACAACAAAATCGACTGCTTCAAGTGCTGCCAAAAGATAGGCTCTATCTTCTGCAATGTTTACAGGTCTGCTTGGACCTTTTAATCTCGAAACAGAAGCATCAGAGTTTAAACCAACTATCAAAATATCTCCAAAGCTCTTAGCAATTTGTAGATACTTTACGTGACCAACGTGCAAGATATCAAAACAACCGTTTGTAAAAACAACCTTTTTACCGCTATTTTTATAACGCAAAACTATCGCTTCTATCTCTTCAAAGCTCTTAATATGAGCATCAGAAGTGCTCTTATGTAGCGTTGCTTCATACTCTTCTATCTCATCTAGCGTAACAGTAGCAGAGCCAATTTTGCCAACAACTACACCAGCTGCAAGATTTGCAAATTTTGCACTCTCTTCTATGCTCTTTCCTGCACTTATTGCAAAGGCTATTGAAGCGATAACTGTATCTCCTGCTCCTGTTACGTCAAAGACCTCTTTTGCCACTGTTGGAAAAACTCTCATCTCTTCGTCATAAGTAGCTATACCGTCTTCTGATAGAGTGATAAGCGAAATTGCTAAATTAGCATCTTGTTTCATCTTTATAAGAGCTTTTTTTAGACTTTCTTTATCTTTTATCTCTATCTTTGTAGCCTGTATAGCCTCTTTTTTGTTTGGTGTTAACAGATAAGCCCCGCTATATTTGCTATAGTCACTTCCTTTTGGATCGACTAGGACCTTTATGCCATTTTCATTGCATAAAGAGATGATTCCGTGGCAAAGTTCTTTAGTTAAAACACCTTTTCCATAATCAGACAATATTACAGCATCGTAACTAGAAACATCATCAAACAGTGAGTTTAAAACTAGCTCTACAGAAGATTTAGTTATCTCTTCTTTGCTCTCTTTATCATATCTTAGTATCTGCTGTGAAGAGGCTATTATACGGCTTTTCTTAGATGTTTTTCTTCCCTCTTGAATTACTATGTTTTTAACATCAACATTGATTTTTTGTAGTAGCTCAATTAACTCCACGCCATTAGCATCATTACCAATAACCGCACTAACGCTAACCTTTGCACCAAGTGCTACAAGATTATTTACTACATTACCTCCGCCCCCAAGAACTGTGGTCTCTTTAGAAATATCAACTATCTGAACAGGAGCCTCAGGTGAGATTCTCTCGCAACTTCCCCATAAATAGTGATCAATCATCAAATCACCAATAACTAAAATATTAGGAACAAAATCTTTTAGTTTTTTCATTTTTTCACTTCTTGATTATAGATTCTTTTTATTTCATTAACATACTCTTTGATTCCATCTTCCATCTCAAAGCGTGGTTCGTAGCCAAGAGTTTCTTTAGTTGAGGCGATATCTGCCTCTGTATGGAACTGATAGCTACCAATAAAGGGATTGGCAATATACTCACACTCTAAATTTGTGCCAAGTTCGCGTTGTAAAATATCTACAATATCTTGAAAACTCCTTGCCTTGCCCGTCCCTACATTAAATACGCCACTCTCTTTTGGATTCATAGCTTTTATATTGGCAGCGATAACATCCTCTATATAGACAAAATCACGAAGTATTTTGTCACTATCTTCAAAAAGACGCGGATTTTTTCCAGAGAGTATCTGATGTCCAAACTGCAAAACCATAGACGCAGTAGAATTTTTAAAAAATTCTCTTGCACCATAAACGTTAAAATATCTAAGCCCGACTATTGAGATATTGCTATTTTTAACATATTTACTACTTAAATTATCCATGCAAAGTTTAGAAAAGCCGTAAACATTTTGTGGCGCTTCTCGCCCTACCCTTTGAGGTGATGGCGCGTTTCCATAGGTTGCAGCTGATGAGGCATATATCATGTTTGCACCATGCTTTTGAGCAAGAAGAAGCAGATCATGGTAAGCATTAACATTTGTTCTTATCATCAAATCTTGCTCTAACGCAGTTGTATCAGAGATAGCGGCTTCATGAAAAATATAATCAAATTTATAATTTTTTTCTAAATCTTTAAGAAGCTCTTTGTCGTTTATATCACCGCTTATTATCTCGCCCAAAAAACCTATCAAATTTTTAAAATGTCCAAAGCTTTTAAGATTTCCGTTTGACAGTGTCTCTTTGCTTCTAAAACTATCTAAAATGACAACTTTTGCATCTGGATGATTGTCCTGAAAGTAAAATGCCAAGTTTGAACCAATAAACCCAGCACCCCCAGTAATAAGGATTGTTTTCTCTTTTAAATCATCGTCAATATATCTCATTTACGCCCCATAGCCTTTAAAGTTTAACAAAATAATAACAGATAATCTATTAACATGTATTTAAGAGTAAAGTTACTATAATTTGCCCGAAATTAAAAATCAAAGGGATTAAAATGAAAAAAATTGTATTATCAATCGTTGCTTTAACTGCAACAACTGCTCTAATGGCTGGCGTTAACGCTGGTGCATGTCAAGGCTGCCACGGTGCAGATTGGGC
Organism: Sulfurimonas limnophila; assembly: GCF_059705345.1. Classification (NCBI taxonomy): domain Bacteria; kingdom Pseudomonadati; phylum Campylobacterota; class Epsilonproteobacteria; order Campylobacterales; family Sulfurimonadaceae; genus Sulfurimonas; species Sulfurimonas limnophila. The sequence continues at coordinate 511,618 of NZ_AP046127.1, read as the reverse complement.
TAAACCTGCTTTAGGAAAATCTAAAAATGTTGCTGAGATGACTCATGCAGATATCGCTGCTGCACTTAAAGGTTACAAAGATGGTAGTTACGGCGGACCAATGAAAGGTCTTATGAAAGGTCAAGTAGCTAAATATTCTGATGCTGACTTGGATGCATTTTCACAAACTATCGGTAAATAATTTACCAGAATCACCTCTTGAGGTGATTCAATCTTCTACTCTGGTTTATAACTTTTTTTTAACTCTTCTTTTTTTTGCTCCCTCATTAAAGCATCATTTAGTTCATCTTCACCATCAAATTTAGCAGCATTTAAAAACTTCTCTTCATCATCAAATTGACCATTTTTTACAGCCCACAAAAACGCAAAAAGTGCAATTGCCCCTAAAAATAGAGAAGCTCCAAGCATCATGGCTATTACCCAACTATCCATAATCTACTCCCTATTCCATTTATATCGAATTCTCATAGAGTTGCCTACAACTAAGAGTGAACTAGCCGACATAGAGATAGCAGCGATAAGAGGGATAACATATCCTGCCATCGCAAGAGGGATTGTTAATGCGTTGTAAACCAGCGAGATACCAAGATTTTGCTTTATGAGCCCAAAAGTTGTACGACTTATTTTCAAAGCATCCTCTAATGATTTTATAGAGCTATTTAAAAGGACAATATCTCCTATTTCAACAGCTATATCGCTTCCGCTTCCCATAACTATGCCGATATCAGCAGAAGCAAGTGCTAGTATATCATTTATGCCATCTCCAACCATTACTACACTTTTTTTTGCAGAGGTAAGACTATTGATATAATCTGCCTTGCTTTGTGGCGTTTGCTCATGAAAAATATTTTTTATACCTACGCTTGAAGCCACTCTCTTTGCAATACTTTCATTATCACCTGTTAACATGACAACATCTATCTTCATCTTCTCCATACTTTGTACAAACTCTTTAACGCCATCTTTAACTCTGTCTTCTAGCTCGTAAATAGCCACTACTCTCTTATCGATAGCAAAATAAAACAGTGTTCCTTGTGTTAAAACATCTATCTCTATTTTGTTCTCATCCATTAATTTTTTGTTTCCGCCTAAAAGTTCTCTCTTACCACTCTTAGCTTTTATTCCTAGCGCTGGAAGTTGAGCAAACTCATCAAATATAGTGTCGTAAAGATTTTCACAACAATCTTTTATATAATTTGCTACGCCTTTAGCAACAGGATGTTTTGAAGATGAGACAAGAGAGTAGAGTAGTTTCTTATCAAATTCTTCTATTATATGCTCTTTTACAACCTCTGGCTTTCCTGCTGTAATAGTCCCTGTTTTATCCAAAACAAGAGTATCAGTTTTTGCCATTACCTCTAGGCCTGCTGCCTCTTTAAATAGGATTCCTCTTGAAGCACCAAGTCCCAATCCTACAAGAGTTGCAACTGGAGTGGCTAATGCCAATGCACAAGGACATGCAATAATTATCACAGATATAGCAACCATCAGAGATGTTTCAAAATTATTAGTCCAAAACCACCATCCAAAAAAAGTAAGCACTGATAGCCCTAAAATAACTGATGAAAAATGCTCAGACAATCTATTAGCCATCTGTTGAATTTTTGGTTTTTTATTTATAGCAGATTCTAAAAGTTTTACGATATTAGATAAAGTAGAGTGCTTAAAATCTTTACTAGCTCTAAAATGTATATCAGCATCGATACTCATAGTACCGCTAATAACACTCATACCTATGCTTTTATATATAGGCTCACTCTCGCCCGTAAGATTTGATTCATCAAAAGATCCTCTTCCTTTAACAATCTCGCCATCTAGTAAAACCCTCTCTCCACTAGAAACAACTACTATATCGCCAACAACAACATCATCAAGCTTTGCAGTAACTATCCTGTCTTCTTTTAAAATTTTAACTTCACTAGGAATACTGTTTGCAATTTTATCAAGCGTATCAGCTGCATTTTTTTTACTCAACACTTCTAAAAATTTACCAATCAATACAAATGTAATAATCATACTTACAGAGTCAAAATAAGCTTCACCTTTTTGATTTATTGTGATAAACAAAGAGTATACATAAGTTAAAGTAGCTCCAGTTGCTACTAGCATATCCATATTTACTACTCTATTTTTAAAACCATAATAAGCACCTCTAAAAAAAACCCAACCACTATAAAAAAGTACAGGAGTTGCAAGTATCCCCTCTGCAATATTTAGTATTGTTTTTACATCTTGTGTTATTCCACTAAAATAGCCAGCATATTGTGCAACTGCAATCCACATAGTATTCATAGAAGCAAAAATAGCAACTGCCATTTTTAAATAGTATGATTTTCTTTCTTTATTAACATGTAGTTCTTGAGCCAAGGAGTCATAAGCAAATGCGTTGTAACCGATTGAGCGAATAGTATCAATTATAGTTGATAGCTTTACAATATCATCTACCCATACTATCGTTGCCTTATTGTTTGTAAAATTTATATTTGCTTCTATTACACCATCCATTTTATGCAATACTTTTTCATTTAACCAAACACAAGCTGAGCAGTGAATTCCTTCTATAACTAAAGAGACTTCACAAAAGCCATCACTGTTTATCTTTACAAATTTATCGTAAAAAGATTTGCTATCAAAATTAGAAGAGTCTTCAAGGTTTTGATTTTGTGCACAAAGCTCTATATCTTTACTTTTTTCATAAAAATTCCCAAGCCCTTGGTCTTGAAGCAGATGAAAAACAGCTTGACAGCCATTACAACAAAAAAAATGTTCTTTATCTTTAATCATAACAGATGTATCAAATTTTATATGACAGTGAGAGCAAGGAACTTTAGAGGACAACTTCAAATTTTCCAAATTTTTTGTTTTTATAAATTTTTTGCCAAGGTTCTATATGTCCACTCATGCATATATATACACCATTATCTTTAGTCGCTTTTGCAAATCCAATAGCCATACCTAAATTTAAACTAGCTTCTATATTATCAATCTCAAATGGCTTCATAGCACCAACAAATACTATTTTCCTATCATCAAATATCTCTGCCAAGAACTCTGCGCTTGTATGCATAGTATCAGTCCCATGAACAATTATAAATATGTCATCACTTGACTCCATTATAATATGTGCTATTCTTTTTCTATCATCCATATTCATATCTAAACTATCTTTGTAAACAACACCTGCTAAATCATATTTAGATTCAACGCTTTTTAAAATTTCTTCAATTGCACTATTATTGTAAGGAACCTCAAGTTCCCCATTAAGAGGATTATATTTTTTATTAAATGTTCCGCCGCTGTTTAATATTAACACTTATATATCTCCTCTAATCTAGAAATAATTTTGGTTGCTTTAGATTTTTTGCAAACACCTTTTTCATCAAAAAGATAACTCTCTTTTATTCCAGCAAGAATAGCCGCTTCAATATCACGTTCCTTATCTCCAACCAAAATAGAATTTTCTAAATCAATATCAAACTCTTGCTTTGCTTCAAATATCATTCCAGCTTTAGGTTTTCTACAGTTACACTCTCCTGAAATTTCTGGGTGATGAGGACAAAGATAGACTTTGTTAATCGTTACACCTCTTTTTAAGAACTCCTCTATCATCCATAAAGTTAAAACATCAAAATCTTCTTGAGTATAAAAACTTCTAGCAATTCCAGATTGATTTGTAACTACAAATATAAAATATCCTTCATTTTGATATTTTTTACAAAGCTCAAATATGCCATCAATAAATATAAAATCTTCAATTTTATAAAGATAGTTAACTTCAACATTTATAACGCCATCTCTATCTAAAAAAAGTGCTCTATTCATAAAATATTAATTAACACCTTCTCCAAAAATCTCTTTTTCTATAATATCACAAATTATGTGACCAATAAGTATATGCGACTCCTGAATTCTAGGAGTTGAATCAGATGGAACAACTAAAGCAATATCTGCCATTTTAGCCATCTCTCCGCCATCTCGCCCAACTAATGCAACAGTTGTTATCCCTTTTTTCTTTGCACTTAAAAATGCATTAATAATGTTCTTCGAGTTGCCAGAAGTTGATATACCAATGAATAAATCACCTTCTTGTCCCATCCCTTCTAATTGACGAGAAAATACGTTGTCATACCCATAATCATTTCCAATTGCAGTTAAGCATGAGGTATCAGTTGTTAATGCCAATGATGGAATTGAAGGTCTATCAAAGCCATATCTACCAACTAACTCTGCAGCAATATGCTGAGCATCAGCAGCGCTTCCGCCATTTCCAGCAAGAATAGTTTTTTTATCAACTCTATACAAGGCAACACAAAGCTTAGAAACCTCTTCTATTTTATCAATTAAATCAATATTTTCATAAATAGCTTGTTTAGTTTCAAATGATTTTTTTATCTGATCTTTAATATATTTTTTCACATAACATCCTAAAATAGTATGCAAAATAATACCATATTATCAATTGTTAAAGTCTCAAGAATATCCATCTTGAAAACATATTTTTTTATAATTACAATTATAAAAACAATAAAAGATTATTAAAAATAAGTAAGTGAGCTCAGGTAGAAATTACATTTGTTGTTAAAGTTAGCGTAAAGCTAGAAATTGAAGTTAATTAATAAAAAGATTGAAGTTAAGAAGTTAAAGTTAGAAATGATCAACTAGGCAGCGACCTACGTTTCCAATCCTGCAAGGATCAGTATTATCAGCGATGAGAGGCTTAGCTTCTGGGTTCGGAATGGGACCAGGCGTTTCCCTCTCTCTATAGCCACCTAGACAATCACATTTAAATACACTGTTTTGTGTACTTAAAAGTAATTGTTCTTGAGTTAGAGTGAGTTTTATGCAATTAATGCATAAAGTATCATTGTTAAAGTCAACACAACTAAATAACTACATCAGGTACCTATACACTAAGTAAGGTAGTGAACGAATTGTGTTCTATTTAAAGAACTTTAAAAAAAGACAAACGTACTATTAGTACTGGTCAGCTAAACAGATTACTCTGCGTACACATCCAGCCTATCAAGCTTGTAGTCTTCAAGCGTACTTCAGGGAACGTTCATCTTGGAGTTGGCTTCCCGCTTAGATGCTTTCAGCGGTTATCTCATCCATGCGTAGCTACCCAGCGATGCTCTTGGCAGAACAACTGGTGCACCAGTGGCATGTCCAACCCGGTCCTCTCGTACTAGGGTCAGCTCTCCTCAACGTTCCTACGCCCACGGAAGATAGGGACCGAACTGTCTCACGACGTTCTGAACCCAGCTCGCGTACCGCTTTAAATGGCGAACAGCCATACCCTTGGGACCTGCTTCAGCCCCAGGATGCGATGAGCCGACATCGAGGTGCCAAACCTCCCCGTCGATGTGAGCTCTTGGGGGAGATCAGCCTGTTATCCCCGGCGTACCTTTTATCCTTTGAGCGATGGCCCTTCCACACAGAACCACCGGATCACTATGACCGTCTTTCGACTCTGTTTGAGTTGTATCTCTTACAGTCAGTCCGGCTTGTGCCATTATACTCTACGAGGGATTTCCAACCCCTCTGAGCCGAACTTTGTAAGCCTCCGTTACTTTTTAGGAGGCGACCGCCCCAGTCAAACTACCCACCAGACATTGTCCTCGCACGAGATAATCGTACGGAGTTAGCTATCAGAATATTCAGGGGTGGTATCTCAAGGATGCCTCCGATACAACTAGCGTCATATCATCAATGGCTCCCACCTATCCTGCACATGAATATCCCAATAGCAATGTCAAGCTATAGTAAAGGTGCACGGGGTCTTTCCGTCTTTCCGCGGGTAGGAGGAATTTTCACCTCCACTACAATTTCACTGGATCCCTGGTTGAGACAGCTCCCATCTCGTTACGCCATTCATGCAGGTCGGTATTTAACCGACAAGGAATTTCGCTACCTTAGGACCGTTATAGTTACGGCCGCCGTTTACTTGTGCTTCATTTCAATGCTTCGCAGAGCTAACAAATCCATTTAACATTCAAGCACCGGGCAGGCGTCACACCCTATACATCCTCTTACGAGTTAGCAGAGTGCTGTGTTTTTGGTAAACAGTCGGGAGGGACACTTTGCTGCGACCCGTCAATGCTTTATGGAGCAAGTCCATTAACAAATAGGGCACACCTTATACCGAAGATACGGTGCTAGTTTGCAGAGTTCCTTAACCAGGGTTCATCCACGCGCCTTAGAATACTCATCTCACCCACCTGTGTCGGTTTACGGTACGGGCAACTGTTGTTCTCGTTTAGAGGCTTTTCTCGGCACGACAGTATCATTGATTCAAAGCGCTCTCCGAAGAGATTGCTCTGCCTGTAAGATCTCGGTCTAATGTAAGGCGGATTTGCCTACCTTACAACCTACGTCCTTCGACCCACTATTCCATCAGTGAGCTCAATTAACTCTATGCGTCCCCCCATCACTCAAGCGAACAACAGTCGGTATCGGAATATTAACCGATTTGCCATCGTCTACCCCTCTCGGACTCGACTTAGGTCCCGACTAACCCTACGATGACGAGCATCGCGTAGGAAACCTTGGGTTTACGGCGAAGGGAATTCTCATCCCTTTTATCGCTACTCATGCCTGCATGCTCACTTCCAGCCGCTCCACCACTCCTTGCCGGTATGGCTTCTACGCTGACTGGAACGCTCTCCTACCACGTGAATAAATTCACATCTAGAGCTTCGGTGCTTGTCTTAGCCCCGTTATATTTTCGGCGCAGAATCGCTAGACCAGTGAGCTGTTACGCTTTCTTTAAAAGATGGCTGCTTCTAAGCCAACCTCCTGGTTGTCACAGCAACTCCACATCCTTTTCCACTTAGACAAGACTTTGGGACCTTAGCTGCTAGTCTGGGTTGTTCCCCTCTTGACGACGGATTTTATCACCCACCGCCTGACTCCCGAGGTTACACATGAAGTATTCGGAGTTTGATAGGGTTTGGTACCGCGGTAAGCAGCCCTAGCCCTGTCAGTGCTCTACCCCTTCATGCTACTGCTCGAGGCTATACCTAAATATATTTCGGAGAGAACCAGCTATCACTGAGTTTGATTGGCCTTTCACCCCTATCCACAAGTCATCCCGAGACTTTTCAACGTCAATGGGTTCGGTCCTCCACTGGCTCTTACACCAGCTTCAACCTGCTCATGGATAGATCACTCAGTTTCGGGTCTGCAGCATCTGACTAATTCGCCCTATTAAGACTCGCTTTCGCTACGGCTTCGCGTTCGCTTAACCTTGCCAGATACCACAACTCGCAGGCTCATTATGCAAAAGGCAGTCCGTCACACTTATAAATAATAGTGCTCCGAATGATTGTAAGCCATAGGTTTCAGGTTCTATTTCACTCTGCTCACCGCAGTTCTTTTCACCTTTCCCTCACGGTACTTGTTCGCTATCGGTCTAGTAGTAGTATTTAGGGTTGGAGGGTGGTCCCCCCATATTCAGTCAAGATAACACGTGTCCCGACCTACTCGTTCCTTAGTCTAGTACCATATAAATGTTTTCGCCTACAGGAGTATCACCCTCTATGCTCACTCTTTCCAAAGTGTTCGGCTAACAAATATATTATCACTAAGTGCCCTAATCCCGTTTCGCTCGCCGCTACTATGGGAATCTCGTTTGATTTCTTTTCCTTCAGGTACTGAGATGTTTCACTTCCCTGAGTTCGCTCCCCGTAGGGTAACATGATTCGCACCATGCTGGGTTGCCCCATTCAGAAATCCCCGGATCAAAGCTTCTTGGCAGCTCCCCGAGGCTTATCGCAGCCTAGTACGTCTTTCATCGCCTCTACTAGCCAAGGCATCCACCTATGGCCCTTAATATCTTTTTTTCTAATTTGCGTTCACTACCTTACTTAATGTAGGGCAGTATCCTGTTTAATTGTAGTTATTTAGTTGATATATTTATAATTGATTGCAGAAATGTAAAGATTGCTCTTTTTAATCTCTAGTTATCTTCTTATAACTATATGTTGACTTTAACAATAATAATTTAATGAACTTTTTGGTGTAAAACCAAATCTAAATACTCTATTGAGTACTTGGATTTAGTTTTTATTTTAAGAAATGGTGGAGAATAGCGGGATCGAACCGCTGACCTCCTGCGTGCAAGGCAGGCGCTCTCCCAGCTGAGCTAATTCCCCATTTTCAATTTCAAATGAACAATGATCACTGAAAACTAAGCAAGTAAAAGACTAAAATAACTGTTTCTCTTGTGAGATTTTCTTGTATGTCAATTCAAATGAATGATTGACTCTACTCTAGAAAGGAGGTGATCCAACCGCAGGTTCTCCTACGGTTACCTTGTTACGACTTCACCCCAGTCGCTAATTCCACCGTAAGTGGTAGCCCCCCGAAGGTTAGCTTCCCAATTTCGGGTGAAATCAACTCCCATGGTGTGACGGGCGGTGAGTACAAGACCCGGGAACGTATTCACCGTAGCAATGCTGATCTACGATTACTAGTGATTCCAGCTTCATGCTCTCGAGTTGCAGAGAACAATCCGAACTGAGAGACGCTTTAAGTGATTGGCTCCACCTCGCGGTATTGCAACACTCTGTACGCCCCATTGTAGCACGTGTGTAGCCCTGGCCGTAAGGGCCATGATGACTTGACGTCGTCCTCACCTTCCTCCTTCTTGCGAAGGCAGTCTCCCTAGAGTGCCCAGCTTAACCTGCTGGCAACTAAGGACGAGGGTTGCGCTCGTTGCGGGACTTAACCCAACATCTCACGACACGAGCTGACGACAGCCGTGCAGCACCTGTTTTCAAGCTCCCCGAAGGGCACTCCTGCATCTCTGCTGGATTCTATCAATGTCAAGGCCAGGTAAGGTTTTTCGCGTATCTTCGAATTAAACCACATGCTCCACCACTTGTGCGGGTCCCCGTCTATTCCTTTGAGTTTTAATCTTGCGACCGTACTCCCCAGGCGGAACACTTAATCTGTTAAGTGCATCACCGCCCTGACAAGCAGGGCGACGACTAGTGTTCATCGTTTAGGGCGTGGACTACCAGGGTATCTAATCCTGTTTGCTCCCCACGCTTTCACGCCTTAGCGTCAGTAATGTTCCAGGAGATCGCCTTCGCTTTAGGTATTCCTAGTGATATCTACGGATTTTACCCCTACACCACTAATTCCATCTCCCCCTCCCATACTCTAGGTTGCCAGTTTCAAGTGCAGTTCTACAGTTAAGCTGTAGGATTTCACACCTGACTTGACAACCCGCCTACGCGTCCTTTACGCCCAGTGATTCCGAGTAACGCTTGCACCCTCCGTATTACCGCGGCTGCTGGCACGGAGTTAGCCGGTGCTTATTCATATGCTACCGTCATTTTCTTGACATATAAAAGGAGTTTACACACCGAAATGCGTCATCCTCCACGCGGCGTTGCTGCATCAGAGTTTCCTCCATTGTGCAATATTCCTCACTGCTGCCTCCCGTAGGAGTCTGGTCCGTGTCTCAGTACCAGTGTGGCGGATCATCCTCTCAAACCCGCTACCCGTCATTGCCTTGGTGAGCCATTACCTCACCAACTAACTGATAGGATATAGTCTGATCCCAAAGCGAAAAGACATTTCCCTCTCTAACTTATGTTAAAGAGGTGTATCTAGTATTAATCACCGTTTCCAGTGGCTATCCCAGTCTTTGGGGTACATTAACTATATATTACTCACCCGTGCGCCACTCGTCAGCAAACTAGCAAGCTAGTTCCTGTTACCGTTCGACTTGCATGTGTTAAGCACGCCGCCAGCGTTCACTCTGAGCCAGGATCAAACTCTCCATAATTGGTTTGTTTAATCTTTGCCCAAGAATTAAAATTCATTGGCTTTGTTGCCACTTATATAAATATATGTGGACTTTGTAAAGTATCTATTACTATAGATACCCAGTTGGGTATAAATAGAATAGACGGTTGTTGTTATTTAGTTTTTATAAGTAAACTTACTCGACTTAAATAATAACTAGTTTTAGTTATTAAAGTCTATTTACTTGCTTAGTTTTCAATGATCTCAAACTACCGTTATAAGCCTCTACTTGAAGCCTAGATACCTAAACTTTAGGTCTCTGTGTTTGTGGATGGGAATTATAGGTAAGGATTGCTTAGAGGGGGCTTAAGTTTGGAGGGGATTTGTGCAAACTTATAGACAATTACCACCAGCATCCAATATACAAGCATAGCCTGTCTCTGGATGGACTCTTATAACAACTGTTGCACCACTAGTGTCTCTAAGCGTTAAATCACAATTTCCGAGAATTAAATACTGTGTTACTGATGCAGAATTACTAACGCCAGAGTAAGGTCGTCCAAGATGGTCAAATGAAAATACACCTCTATTTGCTGTAACTAAACTGCCATCAGCACTAAAGCAACTCTGAACTATTCCAGTGTTATCTCCGACAACACTATAGCTTCTTGTTAAATCTGCTTCTTTATAGTCTAAGAATCCATCTATTCCTTCTTTAGTCAAAGGATCGATTGCCCTTTCGCCATTATTTACATTTCCTTGCGTGTTGACAGAATCAGAGAAAATTACGTATCCGCTTGTCCCACCATTGCGTCTAAATCTTATTTGCCATCTTTCTCTATACCATGTAGGATCATTACTATCAAACTTATCATCCACCATCGCTAAGTGCTGTGTATATCTTATATGAGAGAGCACTTGCGTCGCAGCTTCTTGAAGCTTATTTGAGCCCGTTCTTGGAATAGCAACTGCAGCTAATATACCAATTACAATAATGACAAAAATCAACTCCATCATAGTAAAAGCTTTTTTCATAGATAATCCAATAAATATATTTGTAGGTAAGTATAGCAAAAAAGATGTAAAAAGAGTAAAGAGTTATAAGGAGGCTTTATTAAAGCTGTGGGAGCTATGCCCAAAGAGAAGGCTCTTTGGGTATAAAATTATATGACTATAGGTTTTCCGCTTTTTTAACATCATATAAGATATCATCCATTGGGTGTCTATACATTGGCATTCCAAGACGTTTTTCATCTAAAATATGTCCGATAAAGCCGATACTTCTACCTAAGATAAAGAATGCGTTTAGTGCGCCTGCGTTGATAAATACATCAATCTCATCATCTTGATATCCAAGTGCTCTCCACATATCTACCATTAGGATACCGATTGTTCCATCAACGTTTAAGATAAGATTCTCTTTCTTAGATGTTGTTAATTGTTCAACTGTTAAAGCATAATCAAGAAGCGGAGTTGAAGGGAAATTTGCTTTTGCATATTTCTTCAATCCCTCTACGCGTAAATCTGGATTTTTAAGAGATTTAATTCTATGTCCGATACCTGGAATAGGGATTCCCTCTTTTTTCATATGATTTAAGAAGTCAGTTGGAGTCATGTCGTTATCTTTTGCATACTTAAAGTATTTAGCAGCATCGTCAATTGCACCGCCAAAACGAGGTCCAATTGTAAGAAGTCCTGAAATCAGTGAACTGATAACATCTTTTCCTGCTCTTGCTGTAACCTTAGCATTATGAGCTCCTGAAACTGCTGGACCATGATCTGCAACTGTTTTCAGAACTGTTTCTAAAAAGTCAACTGCCCATCTTGGATAACGTTTTTTAAACCAAAGAATACTCATAACGTCACCGATAGTAAATCCTGTATCAGGAGTTGCAACAGAACTGATTGGATAGCCACAGTAGTGAGCCTCATCGCCTCTGTCATCTGAAATCGTACAGATAAATTGTTTTGATTTTCTAACGCTTGGACATACATTCATAGCAGGCTCTTGGATGTCTTTTACGATTCCTTCTGCATGAAGCTCATGATAAACAGCACTTATAATTTCTGGTAAATCATTAAAAGACGCTGGAACATGAATACCGACTTCTTTCATTGCTTTGTTTTTGAATTCAGCTGTTTCCATATCTCCGTTTGCAGATGCACCAGCATGACCAAACTGAACACCGCTGTCATAATACTTAGCGATTGTACCTATACACCAAGCAATAATTGGCTTTTTAATTTTTCCACTTTTTACAGCTTCGATAACTTTGTACTCTTCAGTTCCACCAACTTCGCCTAAAAGTAACATATATTTTACTTCAGGATTAGCTTCCATTCTAAGAAGATTATCTATAAAAACAGATCCTACAAATCTATCTCCACCGATTGCAACACCCTCAGCAATACCATCAGCATTAATTGCGATGATGTTTGAAAGCTCATTAAATAATCCGCCAGAACGAGTTACAAGTCCACATGAACCAGCACGGTGAAGTTTTGACTGAACAATATTTTCAATAGTTCCGCCAATATTTGCAATTTTAAATGCACCAGGAGCTATAGCACCAACTGTTGCTGGTCCAATAATAGTTACATTTTTCTCTCTTGCAGTTGCATTCATTTTACGAGCTAGTCTCTCTGGAATACCTTCAGCAGTAACCATAATAGATGTAAAACCACCGATTTCAAGTGCTTCCATAGTTACATCATAAGCTGTTCTAAAAGAGGCAAAATTTAAAAGAACATCAGCCTGAGGCTGTGCAGCTTTTGCTTCTGTTGTATTTCTATAAAGTGGAATCATAATCTCATCTGGACCATAAAAAAACTTCTCAAATTTTGAGCCACTTGTTGGAGCCACTATCGCTGCTACTGAAGGCTTAGTTCTTTTAATTGTATAGTCATAATCTAGCATTCTTTGAATAGCACTTGCGTTGTTATTCCAAAAAATTGCTTGTGTATCTCTAGTGTATAATTGTGCCATCTCTTTTCCTTACTTTGTTAGTGCCATACGCACGATATCTGTCACATGCGTCTCAGGACCATAAACTTCTATATAAAGACCTAATCTGTCTGCTGCTGCTTTAATATCTTTTAAACCTTTTTCAAAATTAGGCCCACCGCGTCTAACGTAAATTTTAATGCCAACTTCTTTCATTTTATCAGCATATATCTCAAATGCTTGAATAATACCTGTAAATGTTTTAGCAACATCAGTAAAGTTTGCGATAGCACCACCAATAATTAAAACTTTATCTCTACCTTTAACATCTTTAGTTCTTGTCATAAGATCTAAAATAGTCTCAGCATAAAATTTTGTCTCACTAGTTGTTGGTCCACCAGAGTACTCACCATAGTTAGCAAGGTCTTCAATACCAGCCAAATCAGCAATAGTATCAGCATAAACAACTGAAGCACCACCACCCGCAACCATAGTCCAAACTCTTGCTTCTGGTTTTAAGATAGTAAGCTTTAGTGAAGCGCCTGATTTACTATCAGCATCTTCAATAGCTAAAACTTCAGGAGATTTCTCTTCCATACCAAAAGAAGTTGGGAAATCTACATCGCCCCACTCTTCTCTCATCATAAATCCAGCAGTATCATCAAGTTTTGCAACCATATCAAGCAACTCAACTTTTTTACCTTGAAGAACAAACGGATTAATCTCTAAGTATGCAAAATTTAACTCTCTATATGCTTTGAAAAAACCTATTGCAAACTCTGCAAAAGCTTCTTTATCTTTAGCAGCTACATCTTTTGGTATGCTAGATTTGATTTTTTTCTCAATCTCCTCTTCTGTTGCAGTAATTGGGAATGCTACTTCTGTTACTTTGTCCCAATTTTCTTCAACTTCCATTCCACCTTCAGCTGACATGTATAAAACATCATCATCGCCAACACATGTAGCAGAGATATAGTACTCTTCTTCTTGAGAGTGTGGAGTAAAAGGCTCAACGATAAAGTGAGTCAACATATCATTTTTTGCTTCGCCACTAGGAGTGTCACCGTTAAATGAAAAATATACCGACTGTTTTTCGCCTGATTTTTCATCTATCCATGATGATGCTTTAGGTAAAGATACATCTCCTGGTTTAGAATCTCTAAAAAGAACTAAACCATTTTTTCCTCTTTTACCAAATAGCATATCTGGTTTAGCAACTAATGCTTTATCTTTTAACCATGTCTTCTCTTTTGCAGCTTTTTTAAGTTCTGATCCATTTTGAACCATAATTGTTTCATATGCATAAGAAAAATTTGGAAAATATTTATCCCAATGCTTAGCCAAAATTGACTTTGCGTCAAATTCTCTAATCGCCTTTTGAGCCATTGCAACTCCCTGTTTTTAATATTTCCAAAATAGTATCACATGTTGATTAATCTCATGCCATTTAAGAGGAATAACTGCTTTATAGATTTAATTTGTGTTGATTTTTGTAACGTTTGCAGAATAAACCACTCTATTTTTGTAACTAATTGTTACATTGTCTGATAACGATTCTCCAAGATAATTTTCTTGAAGTATATTGTTGTTGCATTTAGTTACACCATAGAACTCTAATCTTTTAGCCATTTTTGTGCTTGTGTCAACACAATAAATTTCTCTTTCTTTAAGCTCTTTTGAGAGCTCTTTAGCTACATGCATATTATATGAAAAATGTTTTCTTGGTTCTTCTATTAGAAGATATAGATATTTATTGAAAAAAACTACTGAACTGTTAATAAATAGCAATGTCAATGATACTAAAAATATTAACTTATAGTTTTTTCTGAAGATGTTTAATCGCACTCTATATGAGTGTTCAAACGTCTGTGCTACAAGAGGAAGGGCTAAAATAATATAAGGTGCAAAATACTCTATTGCTATACGTTGTCTAAAAGATAAAATAAGTGAAAAAACAAGTGTCACAGTAGCTATAAACCACAAAATGTCAATATCTTTCGTTAAATATCTTCTATATAAAATATAAAAAAGATATACAAAAATTATCGGGGTAAAAATCGCAGCATAAATACCCAGAGACTCTAGAAAATAACCTCTTGGAGAACCATGCATATCAATTCCATAGATCAATAATGAGCCTATGACAAGAAATAGGTTTAAAATAAAAAAGTTTCTATTTTTTATATATATTGCAAAAGCAGTAAGCGCGATAAAAAGGTAAACAAAATTGCCATCAATAAGCATATAAAAAATCAAAAGTATATAAATATAACGAGGAGATAATCTTTCATAAAAATATACGAAAAGAAGAAGCGCAAATAGTATAAATCCAGCATCGTTTACTATGATTCCAGCACTCATAACACCTGGTAGAAAAATAAAAACAAGAACTAGCCAAAGCCTATTTCTCTGAAGTTTTAAATATTTTTTTGAGATTATATAAACCAATATAGCACTTAAAATATGAAGGGCAATCATAGGCAATCTAAGAGCAAAATCATTTTGTCCAAAAAAATAAAATGAAGTTTTTATAAGAGATTGTAAAAATGAGAAATTACCATTTAAAAGAAGCGTTTCGTTATAAGATATGGATAACTCGCCTATTTGAAAAATCAATAATAACGTGTCTAGCGTTAAAATTAGGAATAGGGCAAGCCTTATGCTCATAACTTTAAAAAATTTCCTATCATCTCATGCCCGTACTCGCTCATAATAGACTCTGGGTGAAATTGAACACCGTATATCTCTTTATCTTTTATTTTTAGAGCCATTACTTCATTATCGTCTTGGCTGTATGCGGTAGGTTCAACACTATTTGGGATAGACTCTTTGTCCACAATCAAAGAGTGATACCTAGTTGCTATAAACTCCTGAGGAATATCTTTAAATATAGCACACTCTTGTGTTCTTATTATCTTGGAAGTTTTACCATGCATCATATTTTTAGCACGTACAACTTTTGCACCAAAAACTTGAGCAATACTTTGATGCCCTAGACATATACCTAAAATAGGCACTTTATCTTTAAAATGCTCTATAACTTTCAGAGTAACCCCAGCATCATCTGGTGTTGCAGGTCCAGGGGAGATGATGATTTTTTCTGGCTTTAGCGCTTCTATCTCTTCAACACTCATCTCGTCGTTTCGTATTATCTTCAAATCAGCACCTAACTCTCTGCAGTATTGAACGATGTTGTACGTAAAACTATCATAATTATCAATCATTAATATCATATTATTTATCCACTTGCTTTAATTAAAAGAATTATATCCTTTATTAAATTGGTTTTAAATAAAGGATATTTTGCTATTTTTAAAACTATTTTATCTCTTTTTTATTTGTTAGTTGTTGTAGATAATTCGAGATATTTATAAGAGAAAACGTAACCAAAAATATCATAAGACCAGGGAAAAAACTAACCCACCATGCAATCTCCACAACATCTTTTCCGCTACTTAAAATTGTTCCCCAACTCATTTGAGGGGCTACTATGCCAAGTCCTAAAAAACTTAGTCCTGACTCTGCAAGTATCGCTCCTCCTACGCCAAAAGTAAAACTGACAAAATATATTGGAGCTAAAAGCGGTGCATAATATTTAAAGAGTATTTTTAATCTTCCAACTTTTGCGATATTTAGTATCTTAATGTATGGCTGTGAAGTTATCCCGAAGCTCTCTGAGCGGATAAGTCTTGCTGTTGTCATCCATCCAGTAATGGAAATAATCACAATTAAAACCCATGATGATGCGTTTACATAACTCACAAGTGCGAGAAGAAGAAAAAAAGTAGGAAATGTTAAAAAGAGGTCAACTAAAATGATAAAACCTTTATCAACGCCCCCTCTAAAATATCCAGCCATAGAACCGAGCAAAAGCCCTATAAGTGAGGCTATAAAGGCACTTCCAACTCCTATGCTAAGAGATGTTTGTCCACCTTGCATCAATCTTGCTAAGATATCTCTACCGAGCCTATCTGTACCTAATATATGCTCAAAAGATGGAGGAACTAAAATAGCGTTGCTATCAAGTACATAAGCATCTACTCCATAAAAAAATGAACCAAAAAAAGAGAATACAAAAACAGACAGAAGTATAAAAATACTAAACCTTGGCATCTTAGAGTTACTGCTTAATTCCAAGAAGCGTTTGCATCATCTGATCTATTGTTGTTATAATTTTTGAAGCAGCACCGTATGAAGTTTGATACTTGATAAGATTTGTCAACTCCTCATCTATGCTTACTTTTGAGATAGAAGAGTACTCTAGTTCAGTTGCGTTAAACTGCGCTATTATTGTCTGATTATTTAAAATTGCTTCGTTAGTTCTCACCCCGACTTCTGTCGCAACTACATCAAACATCCCATAAATTGTTGATTCATAACTCATATTTCCAACTTCAAAAGAGTAAACTTCAAATTGTTGTTGAATCATATTTAAAGCGAGTGCGTTATCTCCAGATGATGGTGTTTTTCCAGCTGTTATTTTTGTTGGATTATTTTTTAGATCGTTATTTAAATCTATATTTTTGGCACTC
This sequence comes from Sulfurimonas limnophila, assembly GCF_059705345.1. Lineage (NCBI taxonomy): Bacteria > Pseudomonadati > Campylobacterota > Epsilonproteobacteria > Campylobacterales > Sulfurimonadaceae > Sulfurimonas > Sulfurimonas limnophila. The sequence goes on along the minus strand of NZ_AP046127.1, from coordinate 494,386 downwards.
TCCCCATCAAAAAATCTACTAAGTCCAAGAGCTCCTGCAAAATTTGAACCAGAATCAAATTGCTCTGTCTTAAGATTGTCTTCTATTGAGAATGTGTACCCTTTTGCTGCATAATTAGAACCCATTATCAACTCTAAAGCACTTCCTCCTCCTGCATAATTCGCCCAGTTAAACTGTATATAATCATCTATATCATTAGTTGCATTTGAGTCTGCGTTATCATCGCTTTGTGCTGCTATCTGTGCCTCTATTGAGTTTGAACCTGAGGCACCTGTCATAGTTGTCATATTATTTATTGTAATTGTTTTTCTTGCGCTCTCATTTCCATCTATATCATAAATTACAATATCAAACGACCCATCATTTATATTTAGAGATGAGTCTACAAGAGCTAAAGTCGGGTTTATACTTAAATCATTTGAGTTCATGCTTGTTGTAGCACTAGAAGCATAAAGATTGTTTGTAGATTCAATTAGCGTTGTGGCAAAAGCATTAAGCTCATCTATAACCTTTTGCAAAGTTCCGTTTGATGGTGTACCTGATGAGTTTGTTTCAATTTTATCGCCTCTAAGGTCAAGGATAGCGCCTATTCTGCCCCCTGGAATCTTCTCATCCATTGGAATCAACACGCCATCTTGTCTCTCGTATGAGAGCTCATAAAAGCCATTTGAATTTTGATCACTTGAGACATGAATCGGATGATAAGTCCCGCCATCAACAATATTGAATCCATTTACATTTAAAGTATAACTTCCGCTCTTTTCATTTGACGAGCTATCAATTGAGATATTTGAGTTTATTTGCCCACTTATCGAATCAGCTCCTATAAGTTTTGCAAGACTAAGCTCTATAGAATTTCTTTTATCTCTTAAATCGTTTGCAGTAAATGTATCTCCAGCTTCAGCAACTTCTATTGAAATATTTATTTGTGCTAACTCTTTTGCAAGTAGATTTACTTCATCTACATTTACTTTGAGCTGTGTATTTAGATTTGACTGAAGATCATAAATTTTATCTTGAGTAGATACTATACTACCAGAGAGGGCTTCAGCCTGTTTAGCTAAAGATAATTTTATAGCATCATTATCTGGGTTATCTGCAAATGTCTGCCACATGTTATAGTACTCTTGCAAGTCAGACTTTATACCAACACCATCAATCTCTGGAAAATATGTTGAAAGCGTCTCTAATGTAGTTTTTGTAAAATCTGAATACTCTTTATCCGCTGAAATGCCTGTATATCTATCATATACAAAATTATCAAATATTCTAGCAATGTCTACGATGTCAGTGCCATTGCCAATATTGCCAGGAGCCATATACATAGGAGTTGATGCCGCAGTAACTACTCTTTGTCTTGTGTATCCTTCGCTCTCTGCATTTGTTATATTATGGCTTGTGGTATTTACTCCTGCTTGAGCGGCACTAAGTCCACTATATCCGATATTTAATGTGTTAAATATAGAAGCACCCATCTTACACTCTCACTTTTAAAATTGTTGAATCTTTTGAAGCAACTCTGTTGTAGCCTTGCATCTCTGTTGGGACAAGTCTTTCTAAAAAAGTATTATAAAGATTGCTAACTGCTAAAACAAGCTTCGCATAACGCTTGTTTGCTTCTCTAAGATTTTGAAGCTCTACTTTTAGCTCTGCAAGATGCGCATGTTGCTCTTCATTTAAAAGTTGTGTTAATTCAGTAGCTGGATTTGTACTTATAAGAGAAGCTATCTCATGGTCAATCATAGCTTTTTTTGACTCAAAGCTCTTAAGCTTCTCCTCTTTTAATTTTAATCTATCAAACTGTGGATTATGGTTTGCGACTTTTATATCTTCTACATCTGATTCAGTAATTTTAATTAAATCTCTGAGGTCGCTCAGAGCACTTTGTAAATGATAAGAAAGCATAGTCTAATCCTTTTTGTATGTTTAAAAAACCTACAACAACTCTTGAGCAATCTTCTCTGAGAGAGTTTGTAGATTTATTTTATATTCACCAGAAGCGATAGCTTCTTTTATCTCTTCTACTTTGCTAGTATCTCCTTGCTTTGAGACACTTAGAGCACCTTTTTGTGAAGTTTCTTTAGCCTCACCGAAATTGTTAGCATAAGCAGTGCGGATGTTTGCACTATTTAACTGTGAAATCATTTTTTATCCTCCTTTTTCTTTCGCTTTTCGCGATAATTATGTTCAACTATATCGACATAATAAAGAAAAAATTTAATGTATTTACTACTTTTGGCTTAAAAAATCGTATAGCATTTGAGAAAACCCAAATCCACCAGCACTTGCTTTTGCTAACTCTTCTCTATACATAGATTTGTATATTTTATCACCTGGATCATTTTCATCTGAGAAGATGTTTTTTTCATCTTGCATCGCATTATCCATCATCATCTTCAATATAACAGACTCAAACGCGTCAGTCTGCTCTCTTAACTCTTTATTTTCAGCTTTTGGATCAATTTTTGGAATCTGATGCTGTTGTGATACCAACACCGATTGCATATCTATAGAGTTTATTCCTTGCATCATATCAACTTTAGCTCAGCAGAGATGCTACCAGCACTCTTCATAGCTTCTAAGATTGAGATAATATCTTTTGGCGTAGCTCCAAGCTTCTGAAGAGAGCGAACAAGATTTGCAACGGTTGTAGTACCCTCTTTTGTATATAGCTCATTTTCATTAAGCCCTATTACCATATTTTCATCTACAACCATTGAACCTGCTGGTTTGCTTGGGCTATTTTGTTCTGTGATTTTGATTGTTATATCGCCATGAGTCATTATTATAGGTTTTATATGTATACCAACGCCAGAGACAATTGTTCCTGTTCTCTCGTTTATAACTATTCTATCTTTGATACTATAGTCCATATCAACTTCTTGAACTTCTGCTAAAAACTCTATCATAGTTTTGTTTGATGGTTTTTTTAGCTTAACCGTTCTAGAGTCCATAGCTACTGCAACCTCTGTTGAGTAGTGGCTATTTAGAGTTTTTTGAATTGATACACTATTTTGAAAGTTTGCATCTTTGAGCGAGAGTGTTACATACTCTTGATTGTAAAGGTCTATACTAATTTCTCTCTCAACCAACCCGCCATCATAAATAAGTCCAGCAGTAGGATGAGAATCTCCAGCACCTTTTGCATTTCTTCCGCCGATACTTACGGCACCTTGTGCAAGTGCGTAGATTTTTCCATCAACACCTTTTAGGGGAGTCATAAGGAGTGTTCCGCCCTCAAGTGATTTTGCATCACCGATTGAAGATACTGTGATATTTATCTTATCGCCTTGTCTTGCAAATGGTGCAAGTTCTGCGGTTACAACAACAGCTGCAACATTTTTTGATTTTATATCAGCTGATTCCATGTCAATATTCATAGCTTTTAGCATGTTTGCGATTGACTGAAGTGTAAATTTTGAAGTTGTTCCATCCCCAGTTTTTTGAAGACCTACAACTAAAGAGTAGCCTATGAGGTGATTATCTCTTACTCCGACAATACTAGCTACGTCACTAATCTTAGCACCAAACAACGTTGTATGCGTAAGTAGTAAAAGCGTAAATAAAAATAGAATTTTTTTCATCGTATATCCTTAAATATGGGGATATACAGCAAATGTTATTCCACTTTACTCACTTTGTAGATATGAGAGAGTAGTGTTTCCAAATTTTTTGACTTTTTGTACACTAAAAGAGCCTATTTCATCTGGTATGACAAGCGTGCTCATATGTTCTATGATGATAAGTTTTACACACTCTTTTGGCAAAGTTGCGATAAGTGAGACTGTTTTATCGTATATCTCTTCCATCCCTTCTCTAGTGCTAAAAGGCGGGTCAATATAAAAATATGCTTTTAGATTTCTCTTCTGAAGATTTTTTACAACAGTTGAGATATTTGAAAATGTATCTCCGCTGTAAACTTCACATGAAGATGGATCCATTTGAGCTATATTTTCTCGCAGCACCTTAAGAGCTTCACTGTTTTTCTCCATAAAGATTATCTTAGCAGCACCACGACTAAGTGCCTCAAGCCCAATTGAACCGCTTCCTGAGAATAGCTCAACAAAAGTTGAATCTATGATTTCAAATTGAATTGTATTAAAGAAAGATTCTAAAACTATCGCTTTTGAGCTTCTTGTTGTTGTTTTAGGAGGTAATTTTATAGTTTTATTTTTAAACTTTCCAGCAATAATTTTCTTTGTTATAAAGTTACTTTTCATAAAACGCTCTCACAGCTCTTAAAATATTGTCTTGATACTCTTTTGTTAGAGCCTCTATTCGTTTCTCTAAGATATCAAAGCCCATACTTTGAACTTCATCATCATCTTCATCCTCTTGATATATTTTATTCAGATAGTGAAGATTTCCTTTGTTCATCTCTTTATATCGTCTCTCAAGAGCGAGTATTAGCTGAGATTTTGAAAAAGGTTTTATAAGGTTACACTCCCCTGAACTAGCTATAAAAAAAGATTTCTCGTCATCAAGAACTCGTACATCTCGAACAACAATATCACAATTTTTTAGAGAGCTAAGATGCTTTGATAAAAAAACTTCAAGTGATTTTTGTAAAAGCGGGGACTTACACTCAACAGCTACTCTCAAATATTATCCTTATAATAATTCTATTTTTGGACAAAAGTATAGCATAGCAACTTTATAAAAACCTGCTTATACTATATCTCAAATCATCGTCTATATCCCTCATCTGCAAGAGCATCCACTCCAAATAACCTCTGTCGCACATACTTATCTCTTCTAAATAACGACCGCTATATTTTCCAAAACTGAATTTTTCAATCAAAACATTTTTTAAACTCAAAGAGATTAACTCATCATGTGCCTTTATCTCTAAGAGATATTCATACAGAAGTTTTACGTGTAAAGCGTCACTTAGGGCATTATGAGGAGATATATCTGCGTTGTACTTTAGTGCCTCTTTTTGCTCATCTTTATATAGTTTTAACTCATATCTTAAAAACTGCAAAGAGAACTCCTCGCACTCTGGAATAAGATGTTTTGTGACTCTAAGCGTATCAACTATTTTACCTTGCCACAAAAACCCGCTCTGCATTAACATTTTGAGGTCAAAATTTACGTTGTGTGCGATTATGGTTGAGTCTTGATTATTGTTCTCATGTAAAATTTTCCATGCTTGGCTATCTTTGAGTTTTGGTTTATCTTTTAGCATCTCATTTGTTATATGGTTTATACTTGAAGCTTTTGAAGATATTTTTTTATCTTCATTGATAAGCTCGTAAAATGAAAAAACCACCTCTTTATCCAGACAAATCATTCCGATAGAGCAGATTTTATCACTGCTCTCTAGTCCCGTAGTCTCTAAATCCAAAAAAATTAACATGGGCGTATCTCTATTTTTTTACATCTTGTGCTCATAAGCACAAAAGATATATAGCCAGATATCAGTATAAAAATATAAAGAGTATAGATGTCAAACCACTCAAAGAGCCCACTATACGATGAAAGCGCATATGTATAAACAAGAGCAAAAATCACAAATGCACTTACAAGCCATATAAGAAGCATAAGCCACTTTCTCCATACCCTTACCAAATCTCCATATCCGATTTGTTCTATATAGCTCTTTGTATCACAACTTAAAAGTTTTAACTCAAAGCCATTTATACAACTGTTAAAGAGATACTTTAAACTTCTAAAGAGTGCGATTAATATAGTTAGTGGCCAAAATATCATAAACCAAAATTTTAAAATATCAAAGAGAGCTATATTTACCTCAGAAATTAATTCTGGTGCGCCTTGAGAAAAATAGACAAAGAGTGTTAGCAGTGATGAGAAGAATAGTGCGAGAAATGTGCTACAAAGAGTTAAACGAGTTGCCCATCTAAGCCAAAGAAGGAGAAAAAATCTACTCATCACTCTTAAAAGATTCTAGCATTGTATAGTAGTGTTCAAGAGTCATAAAACTCTTCTCAAACCTAAAACGAATGATAAATTCTACCACTCTGTTTTTGAGCTCCTCATCAACATTTTGAGCTTTTCCAAAATAACCAAGCGAGATATTTTTACTCTTTACAACAGCTTCTTTGTCATAGCCAATTGCTAGTATTTGAAGATATTTATCTTTTTTTACCTCTCCCAGAGTCTCATTTAAAAGTGATGCACCTGATAGATTTATGGCTTTAAAATTAAACAGTTCACTGAACTCTTCAACTTTTTGATTTATTCCCAAACTGTTATAAAGCTCTTCAAGAAGAACTAAATTATCTTTTCTTGTACGCTCATAACTCGATATTTTATTTGTTAGATTCTTTAATCTATCTAAGGCTGAACTCATAGCTTCTTCCTATATTAACTTAAGTGATTATACCAAAAACGCAAACTATTTTTGATATAATTTCAAACCTCAACAAAAAGATAACCATGGATTACTTACAGATACAAAAAGCCCAAAAACTACATGGCGAAATAAAAATTTCTGGCGCAAAAAACGCAGCTCTTCCTCTTATTGCCATGAGTATACTTGCTAAAAATATAGTAACTATAAAAAACTTGCCTCATGTAGCAGATATAAAAACTCTTTTAAAGCTCTTATCAAATTTGGGCGCGGAGTGCTCATCTTCATGGGAAAATGATACAACAACAATCGACACATCAACTCTAAATCAGACAAAAGCGACTTATGACATTGTAAAAACTATGCGCGCCTCTATTTTAGTGCTTGGTCCAATATTAGCTAGATTTGGGCATTGTGAGGTATCTCTTCCTGGCGGATGCGCTATCGGACAGCGTCCAGTTGACTTACACCTAAAAGCGTTAGAGCAGATGGGTGCTGTGATAAACATAGAAGCTGGTTATATTCACGCTATCGCACCCAATGGGCTAAAGGGTTGTAATATAATTTTTGACAAGATTACAGTAACAGGAACTGCAAATATCGTTATGGCGGCAGCTTTGGCAAGTGGCGTCACAACTATTACTAATGCGGCAAGAGAGCCTGAAGTAGTTCAATTATGCGAGATATTAAATGCGAGTGGGGTAAAGATTGATGGCATTGCAACTGCTGTTTTAACTATCCACGGTACAGCTGGTGAACTTCTAGATATTGAGCCTTTTAGTGTTATACCAGATCGTATTGAAGCTGGAACTTATCTATGTGCTGCGGCTATTACAAGGTCAGAGCTTACGCTAAAGGGTGCTAACGCAAAACATTTAGGCGCTGTCTTATCAAAACTTCAAGAGATGGGAAGCAAATTTACTATAACAGATGACTCTATTACTATTCATCCATCAGAAGTTATCAAACATGTAAAGATTGTAACACAAGAGTACCCAGCATTTCCTACAGATATGCAAGCCCAATTTTTAGCACTTGCTACTCAAGCGGATGGGACTTCTATCATTGAAGAGAGATTGTTTGAGAACAGATTTATGCATGTTAGTGAGCTTCAAAGAATGGGTGCAGACATATCTTTAAATGGAAATGTAGCGACAGTAAATGGGCACTCTAAACTAAGCGGAACTGATGTTATGGCAACAGATTTAAGAGCTTCAAGTGCTTTGGTTTTAGCTGGGTTGGTAGCAGATGGTATAACTAATGTTCACCGTATTTATCACCTAGATAGAGGTTACGACTCTTTAGAGAAAAAACTGCAAAATGTTGGCGCAGATATTTCAAGACTTAAAGAGTAGTTACTTCTTAAAAATTATCATCTCATAGATACTTTTTTTAGTAACAAGCGCTTTATCGTGAGAGACAGTTTGAGAGTTTTTTGCTCTCATAACCTCTTGTCTAAGTGTTAAAATATCCTGCTCCATCCCATCAACATTCTCTTTTAATCTCAAGATAATATCAACTCCAGCAAGGTTTACCCCAAGTTCACGAGTAAGTCTAAGAATAAGTTTTATTCTATCTATATCTCTTTGCGAATAGAGTCTTATCTTTCCGTTAGACCTTGATGGAGTTACAAGATTTTCTCTCTCATACTGCCTAAGGGTTTGTGGATGTATCTCTAAAACTTTTGCAACAATACTTATCAGATATACTGGTTCATCATAATCATGAATCATCTCTCTCTCCTTTTGGTAGTTTTTCTCTCATTAACTCTACTAACTTTTCATCAAGTTCTTCAATTTTAGGTAAAACTATATTTGCCTCAAGATATAGATTTCCGCGCTCTTTTGTTTTACGGTTCATTGCACCCATCTCTTTTACACGAAATCTTTGGTTATTTTTTGTATTTTGAGGGATTTTTAACTTTATCTCTTTTTCTAACGTCTGGATAGTTACCTTCTCTCCAAAGAGTGCTGCATAAAGCGGAACATCAAATTTTTTGATTAAATCATCGCCATCTCTTGTGTACTCAGGATTTGAGGCAACATTTATCTTTAAAAACAGGTCTCCAGCGCGTCCGCTTTGAGCATGTCCTTTGCCCTTAACGCGCATCTTCTCTCCACTATTTACACCCGCTGGAATCTTTATATCAAATCGCTCTCCATTTACTGCCACAGAGTGAGAGCCGCCAAGGATTGAAACAACAAATGGAATCGTAACGCTTGTTTCTATATCAAGATTTGGTTGTTGATGTCCGCCAAAACCGCCGCCGCCGAATGAAGAGCCACCAAACCCTCCAAAACCGCCTCCCCCTGAAAACATACTTCTTAATATCTCATCCAAATCGCCACTTCCGCCACCGTGTGAACGCGAGAAGTCATGAAAATTTTGTCCACCGAACATATTATCGCCGTGAGCGTCATATTGTGCTTTTTTCTTTTTATCGCTTAGTATCTCATACGCTGAATTTATCTCTTTAAATTTATCTTCCGCACCCTTCTCTTTGTTTACATCTGGATGGTATTGTCTTGCTAGTTTTCTATACGCTTTTTTTATCTCTGCTTCAGTTGCACTCTCTGAAACTTCAAGTGTGTCATATAAAGATTTTGCCATATTTGTTTCCTAATATATATTATTTGATTATTAAGTGAGATTATATCACAAGAGTTGAGCGGATGTCAATCAAGGTTGAGCTATCAGTTTAGTATTATTTGCTATACTTCAAACATGAATCCAATACTATTTTTCACAGCTTTTTTAGGCGTATTTGCTCTTATTAACTTCTATATATCAAGAAGATTTATAGCTCATCTTGATATAAAGTCAATAAATAAATTTTACTTTCGTATTTTTTTATTTGTGAACTTTTTTGGCATTATCGGTTATATGCTGGGACGCTATTATGTAGATTTTCCTAACTGGCTCTACTTTCTCTTCTCACTCCCGATTGGTATACTTTTTCTACTATTTTGTACAGCTATTATCTATGATATATCAATAGTTATACTTAAAAGAGCCACTCTTTCAAAAAGAAGAAGAGATTTTTTCAAGCGCTCTCTTGATATATCTTCACTTGCCTTTGCATCAACACTTAGTGCAAAATCTATCTATAACGCAAGAGATATTAAACTTGAAAAAGTGGAAGTAGCTATAAAAAACCTCAAAAAAAACTATAAAATTGCTCAACTCAGTGACATTCATATAGGCGGACTAATAAACAAAACTTTTATAAAAGATATTGTTCAAAGAGTAAATGCTCTAAATGTAGATTTAGTAGTTATAACTGGAGATTTGATAGATATAGATATGGAACGAGGAGGAGATATCGTAGCTGAACTTGCTCATCTCAATTCAAAATATGGGACCTTTTTTGTAGCTGGAAATCATGAGTATTTTCATGATATAGCCAAAATCCTAGAGAGCTTAAAAAAGCTAGGCATAAGGGTTTTAGAGAATGAAAATATATATATTGGCGATGAGGGTAAGGGCTTTAATTTAGCTGGGGTTTATGACTTATTTGGGTATAGAACAAACGAGTATGCCCCAGATATAAACAAAGCATTAAAAAATTTAAAAAACTCTCCAACGCTCCTCTTAGCGCATCAACCAAAATATATAGAAGAGGTAAATGATAGCGTTGATTTGATGCTAAGTGGTCATACCCACGGAGGACAGCTATTTCCATTTAGATTTTTAGTAAAACTTCAACAACCATATATTAGCGGTTTACACCAACACAACAAAGAGTTGCAAATCTACGTAAACAAAGGCACTGGATTTTGGGGTCCACCCATGCGACTTGGTGCATGTAGTGAGATAACAGAGATAACTCTTATCCCTGCTCTTTAAACGCTTAGTGTAAAAAGTGTCTTACTTCTGAGAAGTATAGGCTCATACCATACTCATTTGCCGCTTCTATGATTTCTTCATCTCTTATGCTTCCACCTGGTTCTATTACGCTCTTAACACCCGCTGCAGCGGCTGCGTCAATGCTGTCACGGAATGGAAAAAACGCTTCACTTGCAAGTGCTGCTCCTGTTACATCAAGCCCCATCTCTTTAGCCTTTTTTAGTGCGCACTGACTTGCATCAACACGGCTTGTCATGCCCATACCAACGGCTACCATCGCAGAGTTTTTGACATAAACAACACAGTTTGATTTAGTAAGAGATGCTACTTTATAAGCTATCTCCATATCTTTTTTCTCTTGGCTTGTTGCGTCTCTAGTCGTCATTAGTTTTGCGTTTTTTACTTCATCATCATTTACCTTATCGGCATCCTGATAGACAAAACCGCCGTCTATATGCTTGAAGTCTTTAGCGTCATTAGCTAAGAGTAACTTCTCACTTCCCATCTCAAATAGCTTGATACGCTTCTTAGAAGCAAAAACTTCTTGTGCTTCTTGGGTAATACGACCTGCAATAATTACTTCTAAAAATATCTCATTCATTTTTAGAGCCAACTCTTTGTTCACAACGCCATTAACTGCAACAACACCGCCAAAAGCAGAAACTGGGTCACACTTAAGGGCTTCTTCATAAGCCTCTAATAGGGTATCTTTTATAGCAAAACCACATGGATTTCCATGCTTTGTTATACAAACAGCATTCTCATCTCCAAAAGCAGAAGCAATTTTTACAGCACCGCTTAAGTCATTTAGGTTGTTAAAACTCGCTTCACCTTTTAATGTTTTGAAGTTATCTGAGTAGTGTTTATCAAACTCATACAAAGCACCCTTTTGATGAGGATTTTCGCCATAGCGAGTATCCATTACTTTGCTTCCTACTATAAACTGTTTTGCTCCAAAACCACCGTTAAAACGAGTGTTCATATAGTTTGCTATCATACTATCATACGATGCAGTATGCTCGTAAGCTTTTATCATTAGATTTCTTCTAAACTCTAATGTATTTTTCTCATTTTCTAGTGCGTCTATCACTCTTGCATAGTCGCTAACATCAGTTACTATCATAACGCTATCAAAGTTTTTTGCAGCTGAACGAACCATAGCAGGTCCGCCAATATCTATATTTTCTATAATCTCTTCAAAATCATCGGTCTTTTCAATAGTCGCTTTAAAAGGGTAAAGATTTACACAAACCAAATCAATAGCTTCAACGCCCAGCTCTTTTGCTTGGTCTAAGTGTGATTGTTTGTCGCGTCTATGTAAAATTCCGCCGTGAACAAAAGGGTTTAGAGTCTTAACACGTCCTTCAAAACACTCAGGAAACTTTGTTACCTCATCTATCTCAATAGCTTTGATGCCATTTTCTACCAGTATCTTATATGTTCCACCAGTTGAGATAATCTCAAAACCATTTTTTACAAGCGATTTACAAAAATCAACTACACCACTCTTATCGCTTACACTTACCAACGCTCTTTTCATTAAAATTTCCTAAAAATAAATTCTCTAATTTTATCTAACTCGACTTTAGATAATGGTAAACTATAAGAAATTAAGTTGAGAGATTTGATGAAAAATATAGCTATTTTATCCTCTGGCGGTGACGTAAGCGGAATGAATCCTGCAATTAAAGAGTTTGTTGAGTATGCATTTGAAAAAGGGCTAACTCCTTATTTTATTTATAACGGATTTGAGGGACTCATTGATAATAAAATAACCAAAGCATCTCATAACGATGTTGCTGGGATTATAAATCGTGGCGGTACAATTTTGGGCTCTTCAAGAAGCAAAAGGTTTATGGATAAGAGCTACAGAGAAGTGGCAAAGAAAAATCTTGACGCTCTACATATTGAGATGTTAGTTGTATTGGGCGGAGATGGCTCTTTTAGAGGAATGGATATATTTTATAAAGAGCATGGCGTGAAGTTTTGCGGTATCCCCTCAACCATAGATAACGACATCAACGGCACTACCTACTGTCTTGGAGTGGACACAGCTCTAAACGTAATCAAAGAGTCAATTGACAACATCAGAGATACCGCCTCCTCATTTTCAAGAGCATTTGTGATAGAGACAATGGGGCGAGACTGCGGTTATTTGGCTCTTGTGTCATCTTTATGTAGCGGAGCGGAACTCTGTCTTATACCAGAAGTAAAATATGATTTGAGAAGTTATGAAGAGAGCTTTAAAGAGCAGATAAAAAACGGAAGAAAATATTTTATCGTTATAGTATCAGAGGGTATTAAAGATAGTTCAAAAGATGTTGCAGAGTGGCTTGAGCAAAAAGTAGGCATAGAGGCAAGAGTAACTGTTTTAGGCCATACTCAAAGAGGCGGGAGCCCTAGCATATATGACAGGCTTATGGCTTACAAGTTTATAAATCATGCTATTGACGCGCTACTTGAGAACATTAACTCAAGCGTTATCTGCTACAGTAAAAACGGCTTTGTTTACAAAAACATTGATGAAGTCACTAGTAAAAAGTATATGCTAGACCCAGAGCTTCTTAGTTATATAAAAAAGTTTTAGAGATATTTTTTAGCTATATGAAATAATTTTTTTCTGCTTTTTTGTTACAATAATCTTTTTTGATAAGGTTGTATCTATGAAAAACAGTGTTGTATCTATTCAAATAGGCAAAGTAAATGGTTATGGCGATAAAGAGAGTAGTGAATTTTTACAAAAGTATTGGGAGAGTGCCTCATTTAAAGAGGTAGTTAAGTCAAAAGTTTTTGTTAGCAGATATGGCATAGTTGGCGATGAAGTAGCAGATAAAGTTCATCATGGCGGATTGGAAAAAGCAGTTTTTGCAAACAGTTATGAGAACTACAAAGAGTGGGCAGAGTTCTTAGATGTAGATAATCTTCCCTTTGGTGCACTTGCTGAAAATCTTACCATCTCTGGGTTACATGAGAGCAGTGTATATCTAGGCGATATTCATAAAATCGGCTCAACTCTTTTGCAGGTGTCTCAGCCAAGAAAGCCCTGTTTTAAAATCGCTAAAAGATGGAACAACAAAAAATTTACAAATGAGATTTATATAACAGGTCTAACGGGATGGTACTATAGAGTACTTGAAGAGGGAGAGATAGTTGCTGGGGATGAAGTAGTTTTACAAGGCAGAGATGAAAACCAAGTATCAATACTTGACGCAAATATGGCGTTTGCAAATCCTATACAGCATAGAGATATTTTGGAGAAGATTCTCTCAATTGACTCAATCGCCCCTAATTACAGAAGCAGTATTGAGAAGAGAATCTTAGGAGAGTTTGCGCTTGAGTATATGAGAGTAGATTAGATATCTCTCTCAATTACTCTTTTAAATGTGTTAAAGTAGTTGTCTTGAAGCTCTTTCATACTCATTGAAACATTGTTGATTTTTACTATATCTCCACCAACTGTTCCAAGTTTTTGACACTGTAGTACTCCAGCCATTGATTCAAATGAAGCAGAGTTTTCTTGTTTTACTTCTATAATTGCACGGCTCATGCTCTCTGCAAAAATGTCTCTCTCATCATTCACAAGCATTCTAGCACTACATCCAAGCCCACTTACGGCTGCCATCTTAGCAAGAGCGATAGCAACACCGCCACTACTTGCATCTTTTGCGCACTCTAAGATGCCTTTTTTGTTTGCCTCAATTACCAAATCCCAAAGAGTAAGCTCTTTTTCATAATCAATCTCAGGAAGCACTCCAGCAACAACTCCACAAACCTCTTTCATATATAAAGAGCCACCAAATTCAGAGTTTGATTCTCCTACTAGATAAAGAGTGTTTCCTTCGCCTTGAAAGCTTGACATCAAAACCTTGTTTTGGTCATCATTTACACCAACGGTTGCGATTGATGGAGTTGGAAATACAGATACACCATTTGTCTCATTGTATAAAGATACATTTCCGCCAATTACAGGTGTTGTAAGAGCACTACAAGCCTCTTTTATACCTAAACAACTTTGTCCAAACTGCCACATAACTTCAGGGTTTTCAGGATTTCCAAAATTTAGACAATCCGTTATAGCAAGAGGTCTAGCTCCACTCATAGCAACGTTTCTTCCAGACTCAATTACAGCCGCTGCAGCGCCGCCTTTTGGGTCTATATAGCAGTAACGAACATTACAATCAGCGCTCATTGCAAGAGCTTTTCCATTCTCTTTTACACGAACAACAGAAGCGTCAAGCATTCCACCATTTTTAATAGTGTTAGTTTGTACCATTGAGTCATATTGTGTATAAATCCAAGATTTATCTACAACTTCCATAGATTTTGTAAGTCTCTCAAATGCCTCTTGATTTGATACTCTTGCAAAATCATCTATCGTTACAGAAGCAATTTTATCCAAGTAAGCAGGTCTGCTCATTGGACGGTTTAGAACTGGCGCTTCCTCACTTACAGGATTAACTGGAACCTCTGCAACTTTATCTCCATGCCAGAATAGCTCCATATTTCCAGTAGCAGTAACTTCACCAATTACAGCAGCATCAAGGTCCCATTTTTCAAAGATTTTTATAATCTCTGCTTCAGAACCTTTTTTTGCACAAAGAAGCATACGCTCTTGAGATTCACTAAGCATGAAGTCATAAGGAGTCATCCCCTCTTCACGAGCAGGAACACGGTCAAGGTGCATAATCATTCCAGAGCCTGAACGTCCTGCCATCTCAAATGAGCTAGAAGTAAGACCTGCTGCACCCATATCTTGAATACCTACAACATGATCTGTTTTGAAAAGCTCTAAACAAGCCTCAAGCAGAAGTTTCTCAGTAAATGGGTCTCCAACTTGAACAGTTGGACGAAGAGATTTTGACTCCTCTGTAAAGCTGTCACTACTCATAACAGCTCCACCTAAACCATCACGTCCAGTTTTTGCACCAACATATATAACAGGATTGCCTATTCCATCGGCTCTTCCGTAAAATATCTCATCACTTTTTGCAAGTCCAAGAGTAAAAGCATTTACTAGGATATTTCCATTATAACACTCGTCAAAACTTGTCTCTCCACCGATTGTAGGAACTCCCATACAGTTACCATATCCACCGATTCCAGCCACAACTCCACGAACCAGATAACGCTGGTGCGCTGAAGTTTTGTTATCTTTTAAAACATCTCCGAATCTAAGCGCATTTAAGTTTGCAATAGGACGAGCACCCATAGTAAAGACATCGCGCATAATTCCGCCGACACCTGTTGCAGCACCTTGATACGGCTCTATGAAGCTAGGGTGATTGTGTGATTCCATCTTAAAAACAGCAGCATAACCGCCACCAATATCTATAACACCAGCATTTTCCCCAGGTCCTTGAATTACCCATGGCGCTTTTGTAGGAAAGCCATTTAAATGTACTTTTGAAGATTTATAGCTACAGTGTTCACTCCACATTGCAGAAAAAATTCCGATTTCAACAAGATTTGGTTCACGACCTAAAATCTGTTTAATATGCGCATAATCATCGCCTGAAAGCTTGTGTGAAGATAGTACTTTTTCAATGTCTTGTAGTTGTTGGCTCACGTGGAATCCTAAAAATTTAATTTTTGGTTTTTAAAGTGGGATTATATCTTAAAATAGTTGGCAAAGAAATTTAATGGAAGGCAAAATCGGACTTTTTACGGATATTTTTCTTAAGTGAAAAGATGTTTTTATAGTAAATTTCTAAGATTTCATACTCTTTTTTTACAAGTGGAAGCTGGATTTTAAACTCTTCACTTACACTCTTTCCAAGCATAGCACGAGCTAGTGGAGAGTGTACACTTATAAGGGCATTTTCTGGTTCTGACTCTAAAACACCACAGATTGTGTAAATCTCTTCTTCATCACTCTCTAAATCTAAAATCCTAACACTGCTTCCAAAACTAACTTTTGTATGCGATAGCACTGATGGGTCTATAATAGATGCTTTTTGTATCATAGAGTTTAGATAAAAAAAGCCTCTTATCGATATGACGCAATTTCTCTTTAGCAGCTTGATAATCTGCGTTTTCACTTCTATCTCCCAAGGCCGCAGCAATGAGCTTTTCTTGCGCAACTTTGGGCTTTTCTATCTCTAGCAAAAACTTAAACTCTTCTATTAGGATGTCGTATCCCTCTATGCTCATTGGCTCTTGCAATTTAGTGCTTATTAATGGTTAAAGCCTACTATGTAGTAGGTGTTTTTATTTTCTAATTTATCAACTTTAACTTTATATTTTTCGCTAAAGCGCTTTACTTTTTCATGTGCTTGTTCTACCGCTTCTGGTGAAGATGAGTCAATCTTTATCTTAAAATAGTCGTTTGAATTTGACATAGCAACATAAGAGTCGTCTACTCGCAAATGGTCATTTAAATCCATAATATGTTTTTGTATTTTCTCATACCCTTGTGTATTTGATTCTATTCTTTCTAGTTGGTTTAGCAAGGCATCATTTGGTACATATCCAAGTTGCGTTAGCATCGCTTCTTTGTGCATATTATTTTCCTTTTTTTTAAAATTAAGAGTCAATAGTATCAACAATTTGTAAATATTCAGTGCTTTTTTATGAACATATATGTATTATCTTTGTAAATTATAATTACTCACAAAAGAGAGAAGTAAATGACTGACGAAATCCTAAAAAAAATCAAACAACTCCCGCCTCTTCCTGAGTCTGCAATGCAGATAGAAGCTGTTTATCAAGATCCAGATAGCACTTTTAATGACATGGTAAAGATTTTAGAAAAAGATCCTCTTTTAACAGCAGACATATTAAAAGCTGCAAACTCTCCACTTTACGGCTTTAGCCGCGAAATAAACACTATAAATCAAGCAGTTGGTCTATTTGGCATGGGTACCGTTAGAGGATTTGCTCTAGCTTCTATTGTTAAAAAAAGTTTTACTCTTGATTTATCTGTATACGGTATCGATAACGATATGTTCTCTGCGCTATCTAAAAAACAGCATGCTCTTGTTACTTCATGGTGTCTAAGAAAAGAGGCAAAACTTCTAGGTATTTTATCACCTGCCGCATTTTTAGTTGAGATTGGAAAAGTTCTCATTGCACAACAAATCATGCTTGATATGAGCCAAGAAAAATTCAAAGAGGCGCTAATATCTCTTGATGATGTTGAAGCAGCAGAGAGAGAAATTGCTGGTGTTGACACTCCAGAAGTAAGTGCTTCTATTTTTGAGCATTGGAGATTTGAAGCTGGACTTGTTGAAACTATAAGAAACTGCCAAAATCCAGAAAATGCAAATGATAATATTAAAAAAGCAGTACAAATTTTACAAGTAGTTCGTACAACTGTAAAAATTAACGGCTCTATTACAGATGATAGTATTGCCGCAGCTAAAGAGCTTATAATCAAATACAACCTAGATATGGAAAGTTTTGACAAAGCTTTAGAAAACATTTAATCATCTCTATGAAATCTCTTCTTATTAGACTCACTCATGGACTCGATGAGCAAGATGTATCTGCAAATGAACTCAAATTTGTTAATGATTTTTTAGCAAAAGAGTACATAACAAAAACAGGTACTCTTTATAAATTTAACTCAAAATATCGCGCTGGAACTCTTGGACTTATCCAAAACGGCACTGCATATCTTAATGTTATAGGCGAATATGTTCGTGACCTCTTTATAGATAATATTGAAACAACAAAAGCCAAAGAGGGTGATTTGATAATTGCCCAAAGACTTCTTGGCAAAAGAGGCTCTCCTAGTGCAAAAATAGTTGAAATTTTAGGACGCGCACTTACATACAGTGTTGCATACATACTCACAAAAGATGCTCATAAATCATTAGTTGATTTAAAAACAGACTTTCCAGTAGGTGTAGAGATTTCTAAAGACGAACTGGATAGTTACGAAGATGGCGATGTCTTTAAAATAAACAATCAAGACTTTACTATTATGGAACGCTTAGGAAATATCAAAGACCCACTAGTTGATGAGAAGATTGTTTTAGCACACTATAACAAACATGATGCTTTTGAACCTGAAGTGCTAGAGATTGCATCCTCATTTAAAGAGGTTGATGCCACAAAACACCCTTCAAGAGTAGATTTAAGAAAACTGGCTTTTTGTACGATAGATCCAGTTACTGCAAAAGATTTTGATGATGCAATCTACTATGATGAAGATACTACTACTCTTTATGTTGCAATTGCTGATGTAAGCCACTATGTAGAGCCTTTTGGGGCAATTGACAATGAAGCAATTTACAGAAGTTTCTCTATCTATCTTCCTCATCGCTCTATCCCAATGCTTCCTCGTGAACTGAGTGAAACACTCTGCTCACTACAGCCACATGTAGATAGACTAGCTTATGTTTTTGAGATGAAGCTTGACTTAGAAACCCTAGAAGTAAGCAGTTCAAAAGTTTATGAAGCCATTATTCATTCACAAAGAAGATTTAACTATGAAGAGGTTGATGAACTTTTTAAAGGCAACTTAGAGCCTCAAAATCCATCAGAAATTGAGATTTTTGAGTATATTCATAAATTGAGAGTTATTACTGATGCGCTAAAGGCTAAGAGACTAAAGATAGGTTACAACTTCCGTTCAAATGAACTTGAGATGTTCATTGATAAAAACTCAAATATATTAAGTACCTCTTATGCTGAGGAGACCCCATCTCACGCTCTGATTGAAGATTGTATGCTCTTAGCAAATAAAGAGGCTGCAAAGAGATTTACAAGAGGAGTTTTTCGTATCCATGAGCCTCCAAACCAGATGAAACTTCAAAATCTTTATCAAGAGTTAGCTGGAATTGGTATGTTTATAAATATCAAAAAATCTATAAAAGAGACAATAACAGAGATACAAAAACAAGCCGCCGAGATGAATCTTGTCTCTGAGGTAGATACACTAATTATCCAGTCACAAATGCAAGCTAGATATGCTCCTATAAATGCTGGGCACTTTGGGCTTGGATTTGATGAGTATACACACTTTACTTCGCCAATTAGAAGATACTCCGACCTAATCGTTCACAGGCTTCTAAAAGCTATCAGTAATCATGATACAACAGAAGGCTCTTATGTTTTAAGAAATATAGAGTCACTCTGTATGAGTGTTAGCGAAAAAGAGAGAGAAGCCTCAACTATAGAGGTTGAATTTATGGCTAGAAAATTTGCTCGTTGGGCATCAGAAAACATTGACAATGTGTTTAATGCAAGAGTTACTTCAACTGATCCATTCTTCAAAGCTGAGCTTCATGACACAATCTCTGGTGCAAGATTTTACATCACACATAATCTTGACGCTGCTCTTTTTGATGATGTAAAAGTAAGAATAGACAAAGTAGATATAGCTAAAGCAAAAATCTATGCATCAATAGTTGAGATACTAGAAAAAGAGATTTAAGTGTGTACAAAAACGAACTAGATAAACATATAAAAAACCGCTCACTCTCAAATAGCTTTATACTTTTTGGCGAGAGTAGCTTTTTAATAGATAGATATACAGAGTTTCTTACACATATAGAAAATGCCTCTGTTTTAAAGTTATATCATGATGAGTATAACTTTAACTCTGCAAAAGCCCACTTATCTCAAGCTTCACTATTTGGTGATCAAAATATTCTAATCATAAAAAGTGAAAAAAAAATTCCAAAAAAAGAGCTGGATATATTGATAGAACAGTGTGAAAAAAGCTCTGAGAATAGTTTTGTTTATGCCTATTTTGGAACTGATTATGCCTCTTATGCAAAGCCTTCTACAAAGACTAAAACTATGTGTGTTAGGTTTTTTCATCCAAGCCATGCTGAAGCACTCTCTAGTATTGCACAAATTGCTCGTGAGAAAAATGTAAACATAGACACACAAACTATAAATCATCTACTAAACATACATAACTCTGATATTGCTCTTGCTTCAAATGAGATAGAAAAGCTTAGGGTTTATGATAGAGCGATAACTGCAAAAGAGATCGATTTACTTATTTTTGGACTTGCTGAGATTAGCATAGATGATTTTATAAAAAAAGTTATCAACAAGAGAGATTTTAAGAGTGATTTGATGAATCTTCTTGAGCATGGAGAGGATGAGATACGCCTCTTAACGGCTTTAACCTCTTATCTTACACAGCTCTATATGTTTAATATCTACATAAGAGTAAATGGCGCACCAAACCCGATAGAAATCTTAGGATACAAACCTCCGCCTCAAGTAGTTGAAGAAAAAGCAACTCAAGCTATAAAAATCAAACCTAGACAATACTATAAACTTCACGAGCTACTCTTAGAGAGTGAACTAAAGATGAAAAGCTCACATGTAGATAAAAGTGCTATTTTGCTCTCTACTTTTATAAGAGTTCAACAGCTATTGTAAAAATGTAAAAACTAAAAGAGTGATGGAGTTTCAAGGCGCATAGCGAGGAAGCGTGCTAAAGCACGTGACGAGTGTAGCAACGCAGAAAATGCGTCGCTATTTTAGTTTTTAGAAGTATCTACTATTTTGTTTGCTGCAATCCATGGCATCATTGTACGAAGTTTAACACCTGTTTGCTCGATTAAAGAAGCTTTTGCATTTGCTCTCTCAGCGTTCATTCTTGGGTATCCTGCTTGACCTTCAAGGATGAAATCTTTTGCAAATCTACCATCTTGAATCTCTTTTAAAATCTCTTTCATTGCAGCTTTTGATTCTGCGTTGATAACACGTTTACCTGAAACGTAGTCACCATACTCAGCAGTGTTAGAGATACTATATCTCATATCTGCGATTCCACCTTGGAACATCAAGTCAACGATAAGTTTTAGCTCATGAAGACACTCAAAGTACGCAAGTTCTGGAGCGTAACCAGCTTCAGTTAAAGTTTCAAATCCAGCTTGAACCAAAGAAACAGCACCACCACAAAGAACAGCTTGTTCTCCAAAAAGGTCAGTCTCTGTCTCATCTTTGAAAGTTGTCTCGATGATAGCAGTTCTACCGCCACCGATAGCTGATGCGTATGAAAGCGCTAACTCTCTTGTATTTCCACTTGGATTTTGTCCAACTGCGATTAAATCTGGAATACCGCCGCCTCTTACAAACTCTGAACGAACAGTGTGTCCTGGAGCTTTTGGAGCAATCATAGTAACGTTTACATCTGCTCTTGGGTGAATTCTTCCGTAGTGGATGTTAAAACCGTGTCCAAATGCAATAGTTGCGCCATTTTTTAGGTTTGGCTCAATCTCATCTTTGTAAATTTCAGCTTGATTTTCATCTGGAAGTAAAATCATAACTAGATCAGCGTATGCAGATGCTTCTGCAACAGTCATTACCTTAAAGCCTTTAGCTTCAGCTTTAGCCCAACTTGAGCCATCTTTTCTTAAACCAACAACAACTTCAACACCGCTATCTCTTAGATTTTCTGCGTGTGCGTGGCCTTGAGAGCCAAATCCAATCATTGCAACTTTTTTGCTTTTAATTAGATCGATATTACAATCTTTGTCGTAGTAAACAGTTAATGCCATTATTTTTCCTTAGTTTTTATTAAGCTTAAGCGCTTAAAAAATTTTTGGCATTATACTAAAATAAAGCAAAAACTCCTATAATGCCCATTAAAAATAGAGGAATATTTATGAAAAAATTCAATCTTTTTAAAGAAATTATAGTAGTAAAGAGAAGTAAACTTTTAGAAGCTATAGAGTCTCAAAAACATTTTGGCGTAAGAGTTGATGGAGAGATATGCTATGAACCTTTTACCACAGCAGACATTCTTATTTATAGCGGAGTGGCTGTTGCAAACAGCTCAATTGAGAGCGTTCTTGGAAAAAACTATCAAATAGTTGAAGATGATGAGAGGGTTCTTATAAAAGCTTTTTCAAATTGGCAAGAGATTATAGGTTTTAACTCCCTCAGAGCAACATATGATGACACAACAGCAGATGGTGTTGATGAGTTTGGCACAAAAGAGATGGAAGATATCGGTTGGCATGCGACGGAGTTTAACATCTCATACAGAGCTATTGTAGATATGCTTGAGAGCGAGTGTGAGGGAACACTAATCTGTATAGAGCAAGTTGAGCCTTACCAATTTAGCGGTTTAGGTTTTGTGGCAAACTTAGAGAGTGCAAAAGATATAATGTTTGAGTATTGTCAAAAAGAGATAAAAAGATTGTTATCAGAAGATGAAGATTTTGCACTAGAAAATTTAACTGATGACGAACTGGAAGCCGCTAGATTTTTCAACCTAGCGGAGTAGTTTTTTACTTCTGCTCTTTGTTTCTTATTTTTGAAACTAAGATATAAAATAGAGGGATAAATAGTATCGCTAAAAATGTAGCTGCTAACATTCCGCCTACCACTCCTGTTCCTATGGAGTGTCTACTCGCTGCTCCTGCACCGCTGCTGATGGCTAGAGGAATAACCCCTAGCGTAAAGGCTAAAGAGGTCATGATGATTGGGCGCAGACGAATTTTTGCGGCCTCTAATACGGCTTCAACAAGCTCCATACCCTGCTCTCTTTTTTGTATAGCAAACTCAACTATCAAGATGGCGTTTTTAGCACTAAGTCCAGCCAGAACCAGTATCCCTATCTGGAAGTAAATATCATTATCGAGCCCTCTTAGATGGTTGGCGACAACAGCTCCAAACACACCAAAAGGAACAGCCAAAATAACAGCTATTGGCATAAGCCACTTTTCATACTGAGCGGCTAAAATCAGATATAAAAATATTATTCCAAAAATAAACGCTAAATTTCCAGCACTAGATATCTGCTTCTCTTGATATGCCGTTCCTATCCAACTAATACTATATCCCTCAGGCAGAACCTCATTTGAAACCTCTTCTATCGCCTTTAGTGCGTCTCCTGAGCTATATCCTAAAGAGGCTTGTCCTGCGACTTTTGCAGCGCTAAATAGGTTAAATCGCTCAACCAAGTCAGCGCCAACGCTCTGCTTAAGCGTTACAAATGAGCTAAGAGGAATCATCTCGCCCTGCGCACTTCTGACAAATATCTTCTCTAAATCTTGTGGCGTTTTTCTAAAAGACTCCTCTGCTTGCATATTTACCATGTAAGTTCTGCCAAGCAAGTTAAAATCATTTACATAAAAAGTTCCAAAAGTTGCATTTAGAGTCTGATAGACCTCATCAATATTTACACCTTTTGCTTTTGCTTTTGGTGTATCTACTTCTATCTTATATTTTGGAACTGAGGTATTTAGTGTAGTCCTAACTCCTGCTAACTCTGGTCTTTTGTTTGCTTTTTGTATAATCTCATTTACATATTTTTGAAGCTCTTTTAAATCCGCGCCTGTTCTGTTTTGAACATACATCTCAAACCCGCCAGCGATTCCCATACCCATAATCGGCGGAGGAACAACACCAAAAGAGAATCCATCACTTGTACGGGAGAGTTTTTTACTCATATCTGCTGCGATATAACTTGCATGTTGAGTTGGGTCTTTTCTCTCATCCCAAGGCTGAAGTTTCAAAATCGTAGCGGCTGCATTTGTTCTTTGTGAAAATGTAACAAAATCCATTCCTGCAAACTGCACTATATTTTTTATACTATCTTTCTCTTTTGAAGCTATCTCATATATCTCTGAAGTAAGAGCATCTGTTCTGCTAAGTGAAGCAGAAGGAGGGTTATAGCTAAATACAAAAACAGTTCCTTTATCTTCTGTTGGGACAAGCCCTGTTTTTAGTGTTGTAAACATATCGTATGTGACATATATAAGTCCGCCAAAGAGCAACATACTTAAAAAAGTGTAACGTATTGTTAACTTTAGCGCTTTTGAGTAACCTCTTGTCGCGCTATCAAAAAAGCTATTGAACCATTTGAAGAAATATTTTGGCTCTTTGTGTGTCGGCTTTAGCATCAGAGCACAAAGTGAAGGTGTAAGTGTAAGGGCCACAAGCCCTGAAATAGCCAACGATATAACTATGGTAACAGCAAACTGTCTATACATCTCTCCACTAAGTCCACCCAAGAAGGCAACTGGAAGAAAAACAGCTGAGAGTACTAAAACGATAGCAATCAGAGCACCTGAGACCTCTTGCATCGCTTTTATAGAGGCATCTTTTGGGGTAAGTCCCTCTTTTATGTGTCTCTCAACGTTTTCTATAACGATAATCGCATCATCAACAACTATCCCAATGGCAAGAACAAGCCCAAAGAGTGTAAGCAAGTTGATACTAAAACCAAGTATATACATACCTGCAAATGCACCGATTATAGATACAGGAACGGCTAAAACAGGTATAAGCGTTGCTCTAAAATTTTGTAAAAACAGAAATATGATAAGAATAACCAAGAT
This sequence comes from Sulfurimonas limnophila, assembly GCF_059705345.1. Lineage (NCBI taxonomy): Bacteria > Pseudomonadati > Campylobacterota > Epsilonproteobacteria > Campylobacterales > Sulfurimonadaceae > Sulfurimonas > Sulfurimonas limnophila. The sequence goes on along the minus strand of NZ_AP046127.1, from coordinate 469,969 downwards.
GATAGCTTCTATGAAAGTTTTAATAACTTCATTGATAGAGATTTGAACAAAGTCGGTAATATCATAAGGGATAACATACTCAACATCATCAACAAAGTTCTCGCTTATAGAAGCGATAGTTTGACGAACCTCTTTTGCTGTCTCTATCGCATTTGCGCCACTTTGTAAAAATATCAAAATTGGTACAGCTGGAACATTATTTAGCTTGTTTTTCATGTTGTAGCTTTGAGAGCCAAGCTCAATCGTTGCGACATCTTTTAGTTTTAGAGAGCTTCCGTCTTCGTTTGCTCTTACTATAATCTCTGAAAATTGTGAAGGGTCATCAAATCTTTGTGGTGTCTCTATCGTATATGTGAACATCTCTTTGCTTGAGATTGGATCAGCTGCGAGTTTTCCAGCAGCGTACTGCTCATTTTGCTCTCTGATAGAGGTAACTAAGTCATTTACTGTAAGGGAGTATTTTTTTAGTTTTGATGGGTCTATCCAGACTCTCATAGAGTAATCTTTTGCGCCAAAGATAGTTACATCTCCAACACCCTTAACCCTCTTTAAATCATCTACTATGTTTATAAGAGCATAATTTGACAAGAAACTGACATCTCTGCTCTGTTTTGGCGAGTTTAAGATGATAACTTGAAGCATATCAGGCGACTTCTCATTTACTCTAACGCCTTGTCTTTGAACCTGCTCTGGAAGTCTTGAGAGAGCCGCTTGAACGCGGTTGTTTACATCTATCTTTGCATCATCAGGATTTGTTCCTACTTTAAAAAATATACTTATACTAAGTGAGCCGTTATCAGCTGAGATTGAGCTCATATAGAGCATATCTTTAGCTCCGTTTATCTGCTCTTCAAGAGGAGCTGCTACTGTTTTTGAGATAGTTTGCGCACTAGCACCCTGATAAGAGGCACTAACTACAATCTGCGGAGGAATAACTCTTGGATACTCTCCAATAGGCAAAGAACGCATTGCTATCACACCAGCTAAAACGATAAGTATCGAAATAACAGATGCAAATACAGGTCTTTTTATAAAAAAAGTGGAAAACATTTACTTACCTTCCACAATGGTAACTTTTGAGCTTGGTCTTAGTTTTGCGATATTGCTTATTACTATATTTTCTCCATCATCCAAGCCCTCTTCAACATAAGCGATACCATCTTGTACTTGTGCACTTTTTATCGGTCTCATCGAGATTGCACCATCTTTTATAACATAAACAATTGTCGCATCTTGTGTTTTAACAAGAGCTACTTGAGGGATTTGTGCAACTCTCTCATACTCAAGCCCATCAATTTTTATCTGGGCATAAGCACCTACTACTAGCTCTTTGTCGCTGTTTTTAAACTTTGCCCTTAGTTTTAGAGTATCCGTTTGTGCATCTATTTTAGGCGAGATAAAATCAATATCTCCGTTATAGCTTTTTGTTCCGACACTAAGTATTACTTTTGTGCCATTTTTGATTTGAGAGAGATACTTTGTCACATCACTACTCGGTAGAGAAAACTCCGCATATACAGGCTCTAGCGCTGTGATAGTTACTAACTTTGAGCTCTGCTCACCTGCATCTATATAAGCGCCTACATCACTGCTACTCATCCCGATTGTGCCGCTAATTGGGGCTTTTATAGTTGTATAGTCAAATTTGATTTGAGCATTTTGCACTACGGCTTTTGCTTTTGTTACCTCTGCTTTTGCATCTTCATAACCATAAAGGAGTTCATCACGCTGAGTTGCAGAAATAGCACTGTTTTTAAATAGATAATCATTACGCTCCCAATCTTTATGGGCTTTGTTAAAATTTGCCTCTGCTTTTAAAAGAGCTGCTTTTGCTTCATTTAAAGATGCACGATACTCATCTTTTTGAATCTCATAAAGAGTGTCGCCTTTTTTTACATACGAGCCCTCTTTAAAATTTTCACTAAGAAGAACTCCGCTTACTCGCGCTACTATTTCAACTTCATTAAATGGTTTAAGAAGTGCGGAGTAGCTCTTAATTAGAGGTGCTCTATCAAACTTTACACTATATGCTTCTACTGGTAATGGTGGCATAGCCGCAGTATTTGGGGCAACTGGGGCACTTTTTTTCTCATCACTACAACCAACTAAAAACAGAGATAAAACCACTGCTAAAACTGTAAAATTTTTCATCTATAAAAACTCCTTAATATCTTTTCCGCTGTAGTAAATCAGCTCTGCTTTTTTAATCTCTTGCTCATACAAAGCTCTTTGTGCATCTCTTTGCGCATCATACTTCTCGCTAAGAGCCATTAGGTAAGCCACATTATCGATAGTTTGATTTTGATACTTAAACTTTATAAGCTCATATGCCAAAGATGCGGCATCTGCAGCTGCTTTTGTTGCTTCTACTTTTGCCTTGGAGAGGATAAGTGCTTTTTTTGCAAGACGATACTCAACGTCCGCTCTGCTCTTTTCATACTCTATCGTAGATTTTTTACTCAAATACTCTTCAAGCTTAGACTCATACGCTTTAGTTCTTGAGCCAAAATCAAAAATATTCCATGAAACGTTTACCATAGCTATATTTTGATTTTCTACTAAAAAACCGCCATCTAGGGCTTTATCGTCAAAATAGTAGTCGCTGTGACTCCATGTATCATCCAGATATACAACAGGCATATTTTGGCTTTTTTTGATATTTGCTTCATGCAGCAGTGAAGTAGCTTCATGCTCAAGTGCTTTTATATCTGCTCTTATAGTCTCATCTTCTTCTTTAGGCAGTTTTATAGTACCGCTTCCATCAATATTTTCAACTCTTAGAGATGTATAGTACTCAAGGGTGTGTGTGATTTTTTGGTTCTCTAGCTCTATCTCTTGAAGTGAAACTTGGGCTTTTTTTAGCCTTGAGTCAATCTTTACAACCTCATCTTTTGTAACAGACCCAGCTTCATAAAAAAACTCAACTCTCTTTAGCTCCTCTTTTAACTGCTCTATCTCTTGTGTTGTAGCAGTTTTATCAGCCTCAAGTGCAAAATATTCAAAATATAGTCTTGCAATATCTAGTGAGATAGAGTTTTTAGTTGCAGTAATTGTGCTTTTACTAGCATCAATTGAGGATTCAAGCTGATTGTACAAGCTATCTTTTTTGCCACCATCATAAAGAGTGTATTTCAGAGAAGCTTGAAATTTCAGTGAATTTTGTGCAGTAGCAGCAGTCTCTTTATATGCATTTTGATAGCTTCCGCCTATATCTACACTAGGCAGATATGAGCTTTTAGCGCTCTCATATAAACGCTCTTTAGAGATTAGCGTATGTGTTTTTGACTCTACAACTCTATTTTTATGGGATAGTTCTAAAAGCTCATCTAAAGTATAAGAGTAGAGAAAAAGAGGTAAGCAAAGTATCGGTAAAAAAAGTCTCAACTGCTCTCCTTGTTGGTAATTTAGCAAAATAGTACCACAAGAACTCTTAATTATGTCTTGCTAGAAAGATATATTTTTAGCTATAATTCTGCCATGAAGAAAAACAGAGTAAACAGTAATCTCATTAGTAACTTTTATGACAAAGTTGATGCAAAAGAGCTTCCAGAGATTTTTTTAATGACTTTTCCAATAGCACTTATCCAAAAAACTATCATATCTCACTCTGATAGTTTTTTAAAAGAGCGTTTTGACCTGCTTAACTCAGAGGTGGATGTATTGGCTTCACTCTACACTAACGGTAAAGTTCTCTCCCCTACCCAGCTCTATGATATGACAATATTCTCATCAGGTGGAATGACAAAAGTTTTAAAAAGACTCCAAGAAAGAGACCTAGTCTCAAGAAAAGAAGACCAAACAGACAAAAGATGTATGCTTGTCTGTTTAACAAAAAGCGGTGAAGAGCTTGTTGTAAAAGCTCTAAATGACATCTCAAAAGAGTGCAGTAAATATTTTGAAGCATTTAGCGAAGATGAGATGAAAATATTTTCAACACTTTTAAAAAAAATACTCTTAAACATAAACAAGGTCTAATGCTATCTTTATAAAATCTTTATATTTTTAAAACTTTATTGACAACTTATTAATACCTTCTTAATTATAATTTGATGACAAAGCGCTTATATAAAAGCAACTCTAAAAATTAAAATGAAGAAGATACTATGGCAATACAAGATATAGCGATGATTGGTGTGCTAATCATCTTAAGTTTAGCAGTCCTGCTAAAACTACCAAACGCTTAATGAAAAAAACTCCTCTTAAAAACAGTATATACACTTATCTGCTCAAAGCGTTTGGCATTTTACTAGTCATAACGCTTATAAGTCACATGTTTCATCAACCTCTTGATATTATAAATATCGCGCTTATTCATATCATCCCTGTGGTTACAGTTGCGATTCATGGCAACATAAAAGCGACTATTATCATCACTGTCTTAAGCGTTATTTTTTTAAATTTTCTCTATATTCCGCCTCTATACAGCTTTAGCGTACACAATGAACTCTATATCTGGAGTTTTATCATCTTTGCAATAGTTGGATTGATTATCACGATTCAAGCAAAAAATCTCTCTACACAGACAAAACAAAATGAGATGAGAGAGAACCTCTTAAACATCATCTCACATGATTTACGTACACCGCTCTCAACCATCATAGGCACTACAAATCTTCTCTTATCTAACTCAAGCCTAGATGAGAAAGGGAGAAAAAATCTTCTTGAGGATATAAACTATGCCTCAATAAGAATGAAAAGATTAATCACAAACATATTGGACAGTACAAGACTCTCAAGCCTAAATATAGATTTAAAATTTGATTGGTGTGATTTTGAAGATATTGTAGGCGTTGCTTTAGAAGAGTTTGCAGATAAACTTCAAGATGACCTTTTAGATATAAAGATTGAAGATTTTAGACTTTTTTGGGGTGACAATATTTTACTAAAACAGCTCCTTGTAAACTTACTCGACAATGCTTTTAAATACTCTGTAAATAACACAAAAGTTTCTTTACATATCATAGACTCTAAAAATAGCCTCAAAATAGAGGTTTTTAACCAAAGCAGTTATATTGAAGAGAAAAAACTAAAAAATATATTTGATAAATTTTATCGTCTTGAAGACTCAAACGACATCTCAGGAAGTGGCATAGGTCTGGCAATCTGTAAAAGCATAGTCACTCTTCATGGCGGAGAGATAAAAGCTAGTGCCATCAACAATGGCGTACTTATTGAGGCAAAATTACCTATTTTAAAAAAGGCAAATTTAGTATGAAAAACTATCTTATCCAAATTATAGAAGATGATTCATCTGTAAAAAAACTCTTAGAGATTACATTTAGAGAACATAATCTAAACCATATCTCTTGTGATAACAAAAAAAATGCCATGATGCTTTTTTTAACACACTCTCCCGACCTGCTTCTAGTAGATTTGGGGTTGCCCGATGGTGATGGAAAAGAGTTTATAAGAGAAGTAAGAGAGATTTCAAAAGTTACAATAGTCGTTCTTAGCGCAAGAGATGATGAAAAAGAGATTGTTGCGGCTCTTGATGCAGGAGCGGATGACTACATAACAAAACCATTTTCAGTCAATGAACTCTTAGCTAGAATCAGAGCAAATCTTAGACGCAGTATTAGTGGAGAAAATATATCTAGCAAAATCACTTGTGCTGAATTAGAGCTGGATATAGCCTCAAGAGATATATTTTTTAGAAATGAACAACTTAAACTCACACCAATTGAGTTTGAACTTCTTAAGTATTTTTTACTAAACGCAAACAAAACACTTACTCATAAACAGATACTCAAAGAGGTTTGGGGAGTCGGGTATCAAAATGAGATGCAGTACCTTAGAACATACGTTAACACACTTAGAAAAAAGATAGAACAAAACAGTACAAGACCAAAATACATAAAAACAGAGTCTGGTATCGGTTATAGATTTTGTTGCAATAACTAAAAGAGATATTTATGCAAACGCACGATGTTAAGATAATCTTTATGAGCTTTGTTATTCTTATTGGGATAGGTGCTTTTTTACTAATGCTTCCTTTTGCACATAACGGAGAGCTTACTATCATTGACGCTCTATTTACTTCAACATCTGCGATTTGTGTGACGGGGCTTATTGTCAAGGACACTCCTGTTGATTTTACTACTTTTGGTCACACTATCATTCTTCTTCTTATTCAAATCGGCGGATTGGGATATATGACAGCAGTCACATTTTTGGCTATTATGCGTGGAAAAAAACTTGGATACAGAGATAGACTTATCTTAAGAGAGTCTCTAAACTACCCAGGTATGAGCGGAGTTTTTCGTTTTTTAAAAATAGTATTTACCTCAATAGTTGTAATAGAACTAAGCGGTGCAGCTATACTCACTCTTAGATTTTTTACAAACATGTCATTTGCAGATGCATTATGGTTTGGTATTTTTCACTCAATCTCAGCTTTTAACAATGCTGGATTTTCTCTCTTTAGCGATAATATGATGGGCTTTAGAGATGATTTAATCATAAATATCACAATCCCTCTGCTTATAATCATAGGCGGACTTGGCTACCTTGTACTCTTAGAGCTATACAACTACCGTAAAAAATCCCTAACCCGCCTATCAACACACACTAAACTAGTTTTATGGACATCAGCTATTTTGATTTTTGCTGGAATGGCAATCATCCTCTCTTTAGAGTGGAACAATCCAAACTCACTTGGAAACTTACCAATTTTGGAAAAAATTGTTGCTGCATGGTTTGCTTCTGTGAACTACCGTACTGCTGGTTTTAACACTATTGATTTTTCTACACTAAACGATTCTGATCTCTTTTTTGGAACTTTTTTTATGATTACTGGCGGTAGTCCTGGAGGAACAGCAGGTGGTATCAAAACCACAGTTTTAGCACTCTCTGTTATTGGTGTATGGTTTACTTTGCGTGGTCAAAACAATCCGCACATCTTCAACAGAAGTTTAGCTCCATATCAGATAAACAAAGCTTATGCGATTATTTTTATAGCCTCTTTTTATATCTTAGTTTCAACCGTTATTTTAAATGAGAGTGAAAATCTGCACTTTGTTAGAACACTTTTTGAAACATGCTCAGCATTCGCGACAGTAGGCGTATCAACTGGAGATGGTGGGTCACTTAGTTATAGTGCACTCTTTAGTGATATTGGCAAACTCAACATAATACTGCTTATGTTAATGGGCAGAATCGGTGTTTTTGCATTTACTGTGGTAATCGTAGGAAAAGCGGTTAAAACCCGTATCAAATTCGCAGAAGCAAAGGTGATTATATGACATACGTTGTTATTGGACTAGGAAGATTTGGATACCACGTAGCCAAAGGGTTGGCACAACAAGGAGAAGCAGTTATCGCCATAGATAACGATGAAGAGAAAGCTAGAGATATAAGCGAGTTTGTTCAAGATGCAATCGCGCTTGATTCATCAGACCCAAAAGCACTTTATGAAGCTGGAATAGCTGATGCAGAGGTTGCAATCGTCAGCATAGGAGAAAATATTGAAGCGAGTATTCTCACAGTGATGGCGCTCAAAGAACTCGGCATTAAAACAGTAGTGGCAAAGGCTATCACACAGGTTCATGGTCAAATATTATCAAAACTAGGTGCTGCTAAAGTTATATATCCAGAGATGGAATCAGCAAAAAAACTAGTAAAAACAATAGTTGAAAATATGAATTATGAAACTATTGATTTATCCATAACCATGAAAATTGCTAAAATGGCTGTTAGCTCTTTGTGGGTTGGAACTTCCATCTTGTCGCCAAGATTTCAAGATGAGTTTGAAGTTAAGCCTATCGCATATAAACATCAAGGGGAGTGGCGTACTTCATTTGATAAGAACGATATTCTCGAAGCAGGTGACATTTTAGTAGTTCTTGGCAACAGCAACAACATAGAAGCATTAAGCAAAAGAGTTTTAATGTAGTTTTGATAATTTTTACAACTATTTATTAATTTCCTTATTATGAGTTATCTTCTCAACTTTCGCACATAGATTTTGATGTTTAATTTATCTACGAAAGCCCATAAATAGGCGCTTTTTAGTATAATTATGTTACCACTAACATCATTATAAAGGTCTATTTTATGGAACTTGCAAATTATATAGAAACTGCTATGAAAAGCATATTAAAGAATCCAATCCTTGAAGTGCTAATAGAGATAAAAATCACAAAAATACTCAAGCAGAGCAACTTCATTAAACGAAATGTCGGCTATCCACCATTTCAAATAATCTTACACTTCGTGTATATGCTTATCATGAATAAAAGACAGTCTACATTCATAAAAAAGAGCGATAGTGCATTTGGCAAAGACGCTTATTACCGATTTATCAAAGAGAGTCGTTACAACTGGCGAAAGTTTTTAATACTAAGCACTACTGCGCTTTTGCAAAGAATAAAACCTCTACATAAAAACGGTGAACATCGCTTGCTCATTATTGATGACACAGTCGAAGCTAAAAGTGGTAAACATATTGAAGGAAGCTGTAAATATATTTGGAGCAATAAAGAGCACAGAAGCATAAATGCGCTCAATATCGTATCTCTAAATTATGCAGATTCACATTCAACATTTCAACTTGATTTTTCCATCAAGATGAATGATAGTCGTCGAAAAGATATATCTGAATTCACTTCAACTGTTCATCATCGTAGTAATTCTCATAAGCGTAAAGTTGAATCTCTCAAAGGTAAAAACATTTTAGCTATTGAGATGCTTGAGAGAGCGTTAGAGCAAGGGGTAGATGCAGACTACCTACTTATAGACAGTTGGTACGCTAAACCAGACTTCATACATCAAGCTAATGAGCTTGGCATGCCAGTAATAGCAAGACTTCCAAATAATAAACTCATTTGGAACTTTAAGGGCAAACATAAAACTATGAATGCAATCTATGATAGTATGAAAAACTCTCGTCATAAACAGAGTGGCAAACATGGAAAAATATCTTATAAATATTTCGATGCAATTGTAGAACATGCTGTTCTAGGCAAAGTCAAGCTCGTATTTTTGCACACAGGTAAAGACTTGTTGGTTTTTATCTCAACTGATATTATCATTATAGGCAAAGAGATTCTAGCAACTTATAAAAAGAGATGGAATATTGAGCAAGGTTACAAAGATTTGCGAAACCTGTTTGGGTTTGGCAAAGAAGAGAATCGTATCTATGAATCACTAATTGCAAAAATAACTCTCTCAATGTTTGCCTACAACATTGTAAGCTATATCAATCGCATAAAACATGAGCCACAAACTCTAGGAGAATTATTTAGAGACTTAGAGTGTGAGCTTGAAACTCTTGCAATATCAATGCAACTCTTCATTCAAATACTGACAAAAATCTCTGAAATTGAAAATGTTGTCAAGGATAATAAAGATTTACTGACTATTCTCGCTGTACTCAACGCTTATACTCAAAAAGAGTTGGGTTTTATGTGCGAAAGCTGAGTTATCTTGTAAAATTCCACAAATTTATTCTAAGGCATTTTTTTGTCAAACAATCACAATAACAGTAACTTTCCACTTTACAACAACAATGACGTGTTAATGGAATATAGTGGTGCTGATATGGACATGGCAACTATAAAAAGTCTCATAAGAAATCTAAACGAAGCTCAAGAGATAGCAAAAACAGGGCATTGGAAGTTAGTTATAAGCACAAATGAACTTTTTTGGTCAGATGAGACTTATAGAATATTTGGTTTAATTCCTAATGAGATTGAACCATCTTATGAAAAGTTTTTTAGCTTTGTACATGAAGAAGACCGTGCCACTGTGCATGATGCTTATATGAAGTCACTTGAAGATAAAAAATCATACTGCATTGTACATCGCATAACAACAAAAGACAAAAAACTAAAATATGTCGAAGAGAGATGTATTCACAAGCTCGATGTCGATGGCAATGTTATAAAATCTATTGGAACTGTTCACGATATAACAGAGAGGATAGAGCGCGAAAAAGAGCTAGAGATTGCGTCAAATGTTTTTAAATACGCCTCAGATGGCATTGTCATAACAGATAAAAACAACCATATTGTCTCTGTAAATAGCTCGTTTGAGAAACTTACAGGATACTCTAAAGAAGAAGTTCTAGGTAAAGACCCAAAATTTCTAAGCTCTGGTTGGGGAAATGAAGAATTTTACAAAAAAATGTGGAGTAGTTTAGCTAACTATGATTTATGGAACGATGAGCTTTGGGACAGAAAAAAAGATGGTTCACTTTATGCTGTTGAGCAGACTGTTATCTGCGTAAGAGATAAAAACCAAGAGGTCCTAAACTATATTGGGATGTCTCGTGATATAACTGAAGAAAAAAACTCTCAAGAAAAAATTCATCAACTGGCATTTTATGACTTTTTGACAAAACTCCCAAACGCAAAACTATTTAAACAAGAGGTAGAAACCTATATAAAATCTGCTCACTATAACAGTGAAACTTTTGCTATTTTATTTTTGGATTTAGATAATTTCAAATGGATAAACGACTCACTAGGACACCATGCTGGAGACCTTTTACTTATTGAGATAGCAGCCAAACTACAAAATATCATCTCAGAAGATGGCATACTATCAAGACTTGGAGGAGATGAGTTTGTCATCTTAACTCCGTATGAAAATCTCCTTAGTATCTCTCAATTAGCAGACACTATTTTATCCAGCGTAAAAGAGCCAATAACTATACAAAACAGGGAAGTAAATGTTGGGTGGAGTATCGGGATAAGCCTCTATCCTCAAAATGGGGACAATCATAGCGATTTGCTAAAAAATGCAGATACGGCTATGTATGAAGCAAAAAATAGTGGTAAAAACAGTTTTAGATACTTCAATGATATGATGAATAAAGATGCCTTGTATCGCCTAGAATTAGATACAAAATTAAGACATGCCATAGCAAACAAGAGCTTTTTCTTAAACTATCAACCAAAGTACTCATTTGTAGAGAGAAGAACTATCGGAGTAGAGGCTTTAATCAGATGGATAGATAAAGATTTAGGCTTTATCCCACCAGATAAATTTATACCCATAGCAGAAGAGTCAAACTATATAAACGAAATAGGAAGATGGGTTATAAAACAAGCTCTAAGTGACTTAAAAATCATCAACTCAAAACTTGCAACTCCTATTAGCATCTCCATAAATGTTTCTGGAAAACAGCTAGATGAAGCTTCTTTTTATAATGAAGCAAAATCACTTTTACTAGAGAGTGGAGTTGAGCCATCTTTAGTAGAGTTTGAGGTAACAGAGACCTCTATCATGCAAAATATCGAGAGTGTCGTAGATATACTTAAGAAGATAAAAAAATTAGGTGTAAAAATATCAATAGATGATTTTGGTACTGGCTACTCCTCTATGTCGTATCTAAAAAAACTTCCAATTGACACATTAAAGATAGATAGAGAATTTGTCAAAGAGCTAGAGATTGATGAAGATTCAAAAAGTATCGTTAACGCAATTATCGCACTCGCCAAATCTTTTAAACTAACTACAGTAGCTGAGGGCGTTGAAAATGAGGAGCAAAAGCTTATATTAGATGGGCTAAATTGCGATATGACACAGGGCTATCTATATAGCAGACCTCTATCGCTAGATGATTTGTTAGCGTTTTTGTCTTAGGTATCTCTGCAAAATTATCATAGCAGAGATAGAGTCTATACGACCATCTCTGATATATTTTATCTCGCCTCTCATCATTGACTCTGCTTCTATTGATGAGTTACTCTCATCTTGGTAGAAAACATCACCCTCAAATGCAACTAGATTCATAAAATGAGCGACTCTGCGTCTCATCTCATCTTCACTGCTACCGCCAAGAGGAATACCAACTACAACAGCATCAACTTCCCACTCAATAAGTACTTTTTTAACATCTCTTGCTGCTTGGTCTCTGTTTTTTCTCTCTACCGCTTTGAGTGGGGTTACCAAATCTTTATGCGCAGAGTATGCAAGTCCTATGCGCTTGAGTCCTAAATCTATTGCAATGTATTTCACTATTTTCCTAGACAAAAAGAGCCAAACATCTTATCTAGCATCTCATCGTTTTCAAATGGCCTAGTGATAGATGCCATCTCTTTTATAGCTTCATTTAGATTAAATGAAAATATCTCAAGCTCTTGATCGTGAAGTGGCTCAAATGCCTCATCTATATAGTTAAGAGCGTTTTGAACTGCACCGATTTGTCTTTGTGAGATTAGCATCATCTCATCTGAAGAGTTTGCTATGTTCATTATATTTTCAAGTGCTAAAATCAGCTCTTCAACACTATCTTTAGAGTTTATCTCCATATCAAAATTTAACTCTGCTCTATAAAATTTTTGCTCTAAATCTATCTTATTTTTTACATAAAAAACGCTCTTGCCAACAGCTTTAGATTTTATAAGAGATATAATCTGTTCATCTTCATCATCCGCTGCTCTTGAAGCATCAAAGAGTGCTACAACTATATCGCTCTCATTTATCGCCTCAAGTGAGCGTTGTATCCCTATCTTTTCTATCTCATCACTAGCTTCTCTTATTCCAGCAGTATCAACTATGCGTATAAGATGTGTGCCGATTTTAACCTGCTCTTCTATCGTGTCTCTTGTAGTGCCTGCTATGTCGCTTACAATAGCTCTGTTGTAATTAAGAAGAGCGTTTAACAGTGAGCTTTTTCCAACATTTGGTTTTCCTATAATTGCCACTTTAAAGCCCTGCATTAGGCCTTCTCTAGCCTTACTTGCTTTGAGGGTTTTTAGAAGTGAAGCTTTGAGTTCTTTGAGATTTGCTTCTATTTGCATAACCAAATCCTCTGGCAAATCCTCTTCTGCATAATCTATGCTCACCTCAGAATAAGCGAGTATATGGATAAGATCATCTCTGATTTTTTCTATATAGCCTTGAAGTGAACCCTTCATCTGCTGTGCTAATATTTTTGCTGCATCTTCGCTTTTTGCTTCGATTAGTTGTGCTATCGCCTCGGCTTTACTTAGATCAATGCGACCGTTAAAAAAAGCACGTTTTGAAAACTCTCCAGCAGTTGCCAACCTTGCACCATAAGCGAGTGTAGCCTTTAGGATGCTTTGCGCAACGATAAAACCGCCATGACACTGAATCTCTACAACATCTTCAGCAGTAAAAGAAAAAGGAGCCCTAAAATAGATAACTATAGCTTCATCAATTAATTCGCCATTAAAATTATATATATTTGAGAGTGAAGCATATCTAGGAGTGAAATTTTCTTTGTGGGTAAGTTTTGAAGCAATCTCTAAAGCGCTATCTCCGCTTATACGAATTATCGCTATTGAACCTATGCCATTGGCTGTTGCAATGGCACTTATTGTATCTTGACTCATTAATCAATCTCCTCTCTTTGAAAACGAGTTTCCAAAGAAATTCATTAGTTGTGGTAATCGTTTATGATTATAAACTTTAGTCCATCTCTTGTAGAACGAACTGCTACATATTTATTTGGATATTTCTCTCTAAGCTCTTTTAGTGCAATTTGAATTAAAACACCATCAAGAATTTTTGTTTGCGCACGACCGTCTCTGTCAATATTTTCACAAACAGTAACTAAATATCTTGTAACTGACTCTTCTTGATTTTTTAAAAACTCTGCTATTTCTAGGCGAAGTTGAAGCTGGTATTTTGTGTTTATCCAGTTAAAAATCATATATGACAATGCTTTATATCTATAACCCTCTTTACCGATAAGCAGGGCAGCATCTTCACCTTTGAACTCAACAAGAAGAGTATTTTCATCATACGGTGTTACTTCAATTTTCTCAATATTAAAGCATATTGATTTAAAGAGTTCATTTATATCTTTTTCAACACTTTTAGAAACTTGATATGCACTTATTTTTATTTTTACTTTTTCAGGAAGATCTTCATTTTCATCATCATAATCTGCAGTATAATTAATATCTTCCATATCATAGTCATCATCATCTTGCATACTCACAAAAGATTGTGGCATAATGGTGTCATTTACAATGTTGTGATTGTGTTTTGGAAGCTCTTTTTTAGGCTTTGGTTCTGGTTTAGGTTCTGGCTTAAACTCTTTTTTTCGCTCTTGCTTGAGCTCTTTTCTTACTTCTGGTTTTAATTCAACTTTCTCTTCAGTGTATCTCTCTTTTTGAACTACTGGAGTTGGCTTTGTCTCTGTTGGAGTTTTTTGAACATCTTTATCCTCTTGATAACTTTTCTCTTTTGTCTTTTTTGCCGCTACTATAATGGCACTTTTTTTAAAAAGTCCCATAAAGCCATTGCTTGGAGATTGGACGATCTCTATTGCCAACTCACTAGCAGAGCACCCTAGCGCCGAAGCGGCATCTTTACATGCTTGCTCTAAAGTTGCCGACTCAATCTTAATCATCTTTGTTCTCCACATGTTTGTGTGCAGCTATTTGAGCATCTTTTGCATTTTTAAACTGCTGATTAACGATAAATTGTTGCCCGATTGAGAACATATTGTTTATGAACCAGTAAAGAACTAGACCTGAAGGGAATGTTATAAAGAAGAATGTAAATATTATAGGTAAGAACTTAAATATCTTCTCTTGAAGTGGATCAGTAAAATTACTAGGTGTAAGTTTTTGCTGATAGTACATCGAAGCACCCATAAGAATTGGAAGAACAAAAGTTGAGTCCATTCTTGAGAGGTCATTTACCCATAACATCCAAGGTGCACCTTGAAGCTCAACAGCATTTAAAAGTACACGATAAATTGCAAAAAATACTGGTATTTGAAGCAACATAGGAAGACATCCGCCAAGAGGGTTTGCTCCATGTTTTTTATACATATCCATAACAGCAGCATTCATTCGTTGTGGATCACCCTTGTATTTTGCCTGAAGTGCTTTAACTTGAGGCGCAATATCTTTCATCTTTTGCATAGAAACCATACCTTTGTATGTCAAAGGATAAAGAATTACTCTTATAAGAATTGTAAGTGCAACAATCGACCAACCCCAATTTCCAATCAAACCATGCAACCACATAAGAAGCTGAAACAGAGGCTTTGAAGCAAAAGTAAACCAGCCATACTCAACAGCATTTGTCAAAATTGGATTTATTGCATCTAGTGTTTTATATCTTTTTTGACCGATATAACCACTAAATTTCATATTTTGTAGTGCTTCAAAATAGACTATCGGATTGTTATCTCTGTCTCTGTCTATAATAATATTTGTATCTTTGCCAAAACCATACATAATTGATGCTGAGTATTGATCAAACGCTGCAGCTAGTTCGATATGGCTAAAACTTTTTCTCTCTTTAGAATCACCATCTTCGATAATCGTAAGAAGCTCTTCATCATTATAAATAAGAGCACCAACAGCAGCCATCATCTGCTCTTTTTCATTAACTCTTGGTCTTTGTCCTAGGTAAATGAAGTATCTTTTATCATCAGAGAGTGAAATATCAACATCATAATGCCCATCAGCATAAAAAGTTACCACTTTTGTGATTGTTAGGTTAGATAATTTTTGAGTTAAAACAACTTTACTAGCGTTATCTTGAAGGTTAATCTCTGAAACATCTGCACTATAAGGAGTTTTCGCAGCTTCTTCATTTATAGATGGATCTAAAAATCTAATAAAGAGAGGTTTTGTTCCGCTTTGAGGAATAAGCTGTGCATGTGCATCTTCATTTGTGTTATACATCTCTTGTAAAAGTACTTTTGAAGAGATACGTCCTAGAGTGTCTATTTTTAGTATAAAATCACTATTTTTTACTGTTGTTAGTATGCTTAAATCATTTGCGGCAACTGCCTCTTGTGCAGATATTTCATGTCCAACAATATCTTCTACTTTTGGAGCTTTTTTTAGCTCTACTTTTTGCTCTTTGCTACTCTCTTTTTGTGCCACTTCTGCTGGCTGTTCCGCTGGATAAATTGCTGTATATGCTATGAAAAATACAAACGATAACAATACCGCTATTATAAGTCTCTGATTTGGTGTCATTTTGTCGAACACGTTCGCCCTTTGTATAAAAAATTTTTTATGATATAAAAACGGTTTTTTTTATTTGGAACCAACCAATATTTTATAGAATCAACCCCTATTTTTTTGGGTTTTAATGAGAGTTTATCAAGAAGTGGATACTCTATACCGCCCTCAAATAATTGATTACAACGCAGTATTCTAGTAAAAGTGTGGTAAAAAGCACTTGAAATGGAGTTATTTTCAAAGTGAATTCTTGCATATTCGCTACAAGATGGGTAATATCTGCAACTACCATATCCAATAAGTGTAAAAAACTTCTGATAAAGCCATAAAAGCTTAAGCAGTAATGTTTTGATCATCTGTTTTTTTTTCAAGTGTGCCTAAACGACTTAAAACTTTTTCAAAGTCATTTTGTAGTTTTTGATGTGATGTTTCTGAGATTGTTTGCTTGGCTACAAAAATATATGTGCCATGCTTAAGAAGCGATGAGTAAGTAACAAACAGAGCTCTAAGTCTTCTTTTTGCTCTGTTTCTCTTTACAGCATTACCAATTTTTTTAGTAGCCGTAAATCCCACTTTTTTAACGTTGTTCGCGGGTAGAAAAAATAGCACAACACTATTTGAGTGCGAATCTTTCCCTTTTCTATAAACATACTGAAACTCTTTATGGAGTTTTAGTGTATAGAAATTTCCTAAACTGACAATTTTTTACGACCTTTTGCACGACGACGGTTAATTACATTACGACCGTTTTTCGTTGCCATTCTTGCTCTAAAACCGTGAGTTGATTTTCTCGGTTTACCGTGAGGCTGGTATGTTCTTTTCATGACATATCCTTCTTTAAAATTAAGTCCGAAATCATATATGAAAGTTACTTAAAGTGCGGTTAAGATTTGTGCCTCTAGGCAACAAGAGGCACTTTTGTAACTTCTTCGACTTACCCTTAGGATATTTTTACGCTTATTTCATCATCTATAAAATCAAATTCAACATGAGAGCCTTCGACTACTTTACCCTCAAGTATCAACTCTGCCAATCTATCTTCAACAATCTCGTATAACGCACGTTTTAGAGGTCTTGCTCCATAAACTGGATCAAATCCAGCCTCTGCAATATAAGCTTTTGCCTCTTTGCTTAGTGTGAGTGTTATATCTCTTGAAGCAACTTTTTTAGCAATTTCACTAAAGAATATATCTACAATTCCGACAATCTGTTCACGCCCAAGTGCGTTAAATATTACAATATCATCCAAGCGATTTAAAAATTCTGGTTTAAATGCACTCTTTAGTTCACTCATTACCATCTCTTGAAGTGCCTCAGAGTTTGGGTTATTGATGATTTTATCACTTGCTATATTTGAAGTAAGGATGATTATTGTGTTTGTAAAATCAACTGTCACCCCTTTATTATCTGTCAATCTTCCATCATCCAAGACTTGAAGCAATATATTAAATACATCAGGATGAGCTTTTTCTACCTCATCAAATAAGATTACACTATATGGTTTTCTTCTAACGGCTTCAGTCAACTGTCCGCCCTCTTCATAGCCAACATACCCTGGAGCAGCCCCAACAAGGCGAGATACTGAGTGTTTTTCCATATATTCACTCATATCTATTCTTATCATTGCATCTTGCGAATCAAACAAAAACTTAGCCAATGTCTTAGCAGTTTGCGTTTTACCAACACCAGTTGGACCTAAAAATAAGAAGCTACCAATTGGCGAATTACCGCTTGAGAGCCCAGCTTTGTTTCTTTTAATAGCACGCGCAACTGCATGTGTAGCTTTACTCTGTCCAACTACCTCTCTATTTAATTCTTCTTCAACATTAAGTATTTTATCTTTATCAGCTTGAAGCATTTTTTTAACTGGAATTCCAGTCCATCTTGAAATTATAGAAGCAATAGCCTCTTCATCTACACTGTTTTTTAGAAGAGTTCCCTCTTTTTGGAGATTTTCCCAATTTTGTGCAATCTCTTTTTCTCTAGCTATTAATGCTGGGATTTCTCCATACTCTATTTCAGCAGCACGATTAAATTCAGATGTGCTCTTAGCCACATGAGCTTCTCTTCTTTTTGCTTCAATCTCATTTTTAATACTAGATATTTTTCCAAAGACCTCTTTTTCATTGCTAAACTGAGCTTCAAGCGTTCTAACTCTCTCTTGCTCATCAGCTAACTCTTTTTGTATATCAACGAGGCGCTTAGTATTTGATGGCGACTCTTCCATCTTTAGTGCTTCTTGCTCTACACTAAGCTCTGATATTTTAATCTTTGCACTCTTTAGGACGTTTGGCTCTGTCTCTATCTGCATCTTAAGCTCAGCCGCAGCCTCATCTATAAGGTCGATTGCCTTATCTGGTAAAAATCTATCTGCTATATATCTATCTGATAGTTTTGCAGCAGCGACTAGGGCACTATCTGTAATCGTTACATTATGATGCGTCTCAAGTCTCTCTTTTATACCGCGAAGTATTTGAAGAGTTTGATTAACACTTGGTTCATCAAGGTTTATAGGTAAAAAACGTCTCTGAAGAGCCATATCTTTTTCAAAATACTTTCTATACTCTTTTAAAGTTGTTGCACCTATTGTGTGGAGCTCTCCACGAGCAAGAGCAGGTTTTAAGATGTTTGCAGCGTCCATACTTCCCTCACTGGCACCCGCTCCAACAATTGTATGAATCTCATCTATAAATAAGATGATATTTCCACTCTTCTTTACCTCATCAATGACGGCCTTTAATCTGTCTTCAAACTCTCCTCTGTACTTTGCACCAGCGATTAGGGCACTCATATCAAGAGCAATTAACTTTTTGTTTTGAAGTGAAGTTGGGACGTTATTATCGCTAATTCTTTGTGCGAGTCCTTCAACTAGGGCTGTTTTACCAACCCCTGGTTCACCAAGAAGCATTGGGTTGTTTTTTGTTTTACGGATGAGTATCTGCATCATCCTAGTAATCTCTTCATCTCGCCCTATAACAGGAGCAAGTTTGCCATCTTTTGCCTCTTTTGTTAAATCTATACCATACTTTTTAAGCGACTCCATCGTCTCATCTGAGCTTTGCGAATCAATCTTTGAAGTGCCTCTTGAGGATTCAATATTTTTGATTAGTTCTGATATATCTATATATTTTTTAAGTATGCTAAAGAAGGGCTCATTTTTCATATTTGCCAATAGATACGTATCAACAGCTAAAAAAGAGTCTCCATTTTTCGTCATAACTCCGACACCATTTTCTAATGACT
This sequence comes from Sulfurimonas limnophila, assembly GCF_059705345.1. Lineage (NCBI taxonomy): Bacteria > Pseudomonadati > Campylobacterota > Epsilonproteobacteria > Campylobacterales > Sulfurimonadaceae > Sulfurimonas > Sulfurimonas limnophila. The sequence goes on along the minus strand of NZ_AP046127.1, from coordinate 450,824 downwards.
GAACAAAGTTTCTTGATAATTTAATACTCTCTTTTGTTACACTCGATGACTTTGGCAACTTCTCGCTAAAACTCTTTACATCAAGCTCTATCGCCACTTTATCTATGCTCATTTTATTGAACATCTGGTTTAGTACAGAGTTTGAGTTAGTTAGTTGCGACCATAAGAAGTGGATAGGTTCAACCTCTTGGTTTTTATTGTATAGAGCCAACGATACAGCCGATTCAATAGACTCTGTCATGTTGTTTGTTAATTTCTCAAATATATTATTCATACTTATCTCCAAACTTTAAATTTATGAAAATAATTATATCTAGTTGAGTGACTTCTTGTCAAGTCTTTTTAGTCTTTATCTGTAAAACTTTCTTTTAATTTAATTTGTAATATAATTTCAAAAAAAGTTTTATAGGGGAACAAATGCCTACTATCACTAATGCTATAATAGAGCGCTCTTCAAAAAGAGCCTTTTTACAAAAGCCTGTAACAAGGGAGATACAAGAAGAAATTTTAAAAGCAGCTGCCATGACGCCAAGTGGAGCAAATATGCAACCATGGATTACGTATGCAATCAGCGACAAAGAAGTTTTAAAAAATATAGGTGACGCTATCATCCAAAAGATGAACAGCGGCGCAGAACATGACCAATTTATCCAATACTATCCTCTAGAGTGGAAACCTATATATAAAAAGAGAAGATTTGAAACTGGCATAGGTCTGTATGCACACATGGGAGTAGATAGAAAAGACGTTGAAACAAGAACAAAAATGTGGCATGACAACTTTCGATGGTTTAATGCTCAGTGTGTGTTTTTTGTCTTTACAGATAAAGCGATGATTGATGGTGCAGTTGGAGCACTTATAGATTGTGGTGCATATATGCAAAGTATCATGCTTTGTGCAAGAGATTTTGGATTAGAGAGTTGTCCTCAAGGCTCAACTACCGAGTTTGGAAGAGTTGTAGCTAAAGTATTAGACGCACCAGACAATCTAGCACTTCTTTATAGCGTTGTTATCGGCTATGAGGACAAAGAAGCAAAAATAAACAGTTATAGACCACAAAGAGCAGATATTAGTGAAACCGTTATCTTTATATAAAGCCTTTTTGCTTATATCGCTCCAACATACTCTCATTTCCACTTACGCCTCCACTGTGAACATATAACACATCTTCTTTAGTATGTTCTAAAAGCGTCATCCACATAGATGGCGCATAAATTAAATCAAACTCTACTTTAGCAGCTAACAGTTTTTGCCATATTTCTAAAAACTCTTTGTATGGTTTAGCGAAGTGATATTTTCTATTTGGCTCTAATATAATAAGGTTTGATGGAAGTTCACATAACGCTCTCATTTGACACTTAAGGTACTCAGTGTCTCCAACACAAGGTGTAGTATAGACTTTATACTCAGGCAAACAAAGAGCCAAAAAAAGGGCAGTTGTACCTGTGCCTGAAGGAGTTGCTAAAGACTTTACATCTAAAGAACTCTCTCTTATCTCATCCGCTAAAACTTTTAACCCAAGTCTTGCTTCTTCTACTGCACCGCCTTGGTCTATTATAAAAGTCTCTTTGTCTAAGTTTAAGCGCAGTGAAGCTATAAAATCTCTGTAATACTCATTTTCAATCTCGATATGTTTCATTCCAAGCCTTGTGGCGTGATAAAAATTGCCAGATTTCTCTTGTTGCATAGCGATACTTAGAGTTTTAGTATAGTAGATAAACTCCCATCCCTTTTTTTGGCACATTGCAGAAATTGCAAGCATCGCATTTGATTGCGTTCCGCCATAAGAGATGATAGTTTTTAATTCATTTGATGGTGTTTTAAGAAGTGTATATAGTTTGCGGTATTTATTTCCTGCTAAATAAGGATCTATTAAATCGTCCCTTTTAACATAAAAATCTCTCCCATCTACAATTATTTTAGAGATAGGAGAGTTCATGGACTATTTTATAGTAGCTTTTTTCTCTAACTCTTTCATTTTTGCAAGCATTATAGTTTTAGCTTTTTCCATTTTTAATCTTTGTTCTATAAAAGGTTTTACTTCAGCAAAATTCTTTGTTGCTTTTGCTTTTTTATCTTCTATATAGATTACATGATAACCAAATTGTGTTTTTACTGGTTCCATTGTCATCTCTTTAGCTTTCATAGAAAACGCTTTATCATTAAACTCAGGTACCATTTGCCCTGCTGTAAAATAACCTAAATCACCACCCTCAGAAGCACTAGCACATGTTGATTTTGATTTTGCAAGTTCAATAAATTTGTTTTTTAGAGCATCATCCTTTAGTGGCTTCAATTCAGCAATAACAGCTTTTGCGTCTGCTTCTTTTTCAACAAGAATATGACGTGCATTAACACTTTCATTCTCAACAAACTCTTCTTTGTTTGCATCATAATATTTTTTCAACTCATCATTTGAAATAGCGATTTTATCAATCTCTCTTTTTTGCCAAACTTGAATAGCTATCTCTTTTTGGATTCTTTTTGTTACCTCTTCGTACTTCTCTTTATATTCTGGAGATGTTAATACACCTGTTTTTTTTGCATCATCATAAACTAACTCTTTAGCTACTAACTGCTCTAATACCTGTTTTCTAAATTCAGCCTGCTTCTCTGCTGGAACTTGGTTGAATCTCCCTTGTGTTGCTGCCATAAGCTCTCTATCGACATCTTGTTGCGTGATTACTGTGCCATTTACGCTTACTAGTGTTTGCGCTGCAAACGACATTGTTGATAAAAGAGCTAAAGACGATACTAATTTTGTTACTGATTTCATTGCACTTCCTTGATAAATTGGAAAAATTTTAGTTTGTTAATACTAATGATTATTAAACAAGTCTATTTTATATATAATTCTTTTATGAAAAAAGCTACAAAAGAAGAAATTAAAGAGATTCATCAACTCTTTATCGATAATTATAGTGACGCTGTAACAGAGCTTGATTATAAAAACGCTTACGAATTAGTTGTAGCCGTTTCACTATCGGCACAATGTACAGATAAAAGAGTAAACCTTATAACTCCCCATCTGTTTAAAGCGTATCCTGATACAAAATCATTAGCAAATGCAGATATAGACGATGTAAAAAATCTAATTAATAGTTGTTCATTTTTTAACAATAAAGCAAAAAATATAATTGATATGGCAAAACGCGTAGAAGATGTCTATGGTGGCAACATTCCAATGAATGAAAAAGAGCTAATTACTCTTGGCGGTGTTGGACAAAAGACAGCTAACGTTGTTATGATAGAGTACACTGGGGCAAATTTGATGGCTGTTGATACTCATGTCTTTAGAGTCTCTCACAGATTAGGTCTTAGCAGTGATGCAACTGCATCAAAAACTGAAGCAACACTTGTTAAAAAATTTAAAAACAACCTCCGCACACTTCATCAAGGAATGGTACTCTTTGGACGCTACATCTGCAAAGCAAAAAATCCTAAATGTGATGAGTGCTTTTTAACATCTTACTGTAAAACAAAAGAGAGTTTTAAAGTTTGAGTAAAACTGGATTAGTATTTGCTTGAAGAATTTTATGATAAAATATTTACTTCTTATATCCACTCTATTTTTATTCTCAGCTTGTGTAAACAAACATGGAATATCGTTGCAATACTATAGTGAATGCAAAGAGTATTATGACCTTCAGGGGTATTACCATAAAGAGTGTGGAGAGGATGATATTGTCTCACACAAAGAGATACGCCAAAAAGCAGAAGAAGCTTATGATTATGTAGTAGGAGCAGAGGAAGAAAAACCCAAAGGAAATGTTTGGTAAAATTTGGGATTCCAAATTTTAAATAGTAAAAAATCTAGTTTTTACTATTTTTATTTATATAATAAAGCTCTATTTTATAGCTATAAAAGTAGCGAAGTTTGCCCATCTAAAAACTACTTCACAGTGGGAAAAACCGCAATTTTTTGCCATCTTTATATTTTCCTCTTCGCTATATGGAATCAAAACATTCTCTAACGCTTCTCTTTTTTGAACTATCTCATACTCTGAATAGCCCTGCTCTTTTTTAAAGTCATAGTAGCACTCAATTAAATCTTTATGAAGCTTTGAGTGATGGCTAATCACTTTTTCACTAAATATAAACATACCATCTTTTTTTAGTGAAGAAGCTATCTTTTTTACAAGTTCTTCTCTTATAAGGGGACGCACAAACTGAAGTGTGTAATTACTTATAAAAAGATTTGCTTCTTTATAATCATATTCAAGTATATCGGCATTCTCAAGCTCTATATCCGCTTTAAAAGCTTCACACTTCTTTCTGGCTCTCTCCAGCATAGCTTCTGAGTTATCGAGCCCTATAAGCGTTGCTTTTGTCTGTAATTTTCTGCTTATATTTATCAGAAGTGTTGCTGTAGAGCAGCCCAAATCATACGCTCTTCCACCATCAATTAAAGCTTTAAGTGCAAAAAACTCACTTATTTTTAATGACTCTTTATAAAAAGGTACGCTTCTTTGTAGCATATCATCAAAAACTGCTGCTACCTCTTCATCAAATTCAAACTGTTTTTTTATCGCTTTTGTAAATACTTTATCATTCATCTTGTTTTCCTATTGGCAGAATTTTAACCAAAATCTTATGATAGAATCCATATAATTTACAAAACTTAAACTAAAAGATTAACAATGCAGACTTCAACCGTAATGGTGATATTTTTTATTTTACTTCTTATTGTAAGTATCTGGAAAATATATGCTTTTTTACCAAACAGGCAACTTGAAGATGATGACACAACAAAAGAGTCACAAGAGACTCTTAGAGCTCTTATGATAAAAGTTATGAAAGAGAATGGTAACCATGTTGAAAACAGAGAGCTTTTTAAATTAATGATAAATGATGCAGAATTTAATAAAGAAAGATTTTGGAGATTTAATCAAAATAAATTAAATCATCTCTTGTCAAACTATCGACAAGAGACTCAAAGATAGAAAAAAGTTAATTTCTATCTATTGCATTTAAGTCATTAAATGCCTCTTCTACCCTTTTGATAAGTGTTTTTTGCCCATCTCTAAGCCATTTTCTTGGATCGTAATAGTTCTTGTTTGGCTTATCTTCACCCTCAGGATTTCCGATTTGACCTTGAAGATAGTCTCTATTTTTCTCATAGTAATCTTTTACACCAATCCATGTCGCCCACTGAGTGTCTGTGTCGATATTCATCTTTACCACACCATAGCCAATTGCTTCACGAATCTCTTGTAATGATGAACCAGATCCACCATGAAACACAAAGTTGACTGGTTTATCTGTTGTAGATAATTTCTCTTGTATATATTTTTGAGAGTTATCTAAAATTTTTGGAGTAAGAACAACATTGCCAGGTTTGTAAACACCATGTACGTTTCCAAAAGATGCAGCGATTGTAAAATTTGGAGATACTTCACTTAACTCTTTGTAAGCATAAGCAACATCTTCTGGTTGAGTATACAACAGTGAATTATCAACGCTTGAATTATCAACGCCATCCTCTTCTCCGCCCGTTACACCTAACTCTATCTCTATACTTATGCCAATTTTACTCATTCTTTGTAGATATTTTTTAGATATAGCAATATTTTCTTCCAAGCTCTCTTCAGATAAGTCAAGCATATGTGATGAGTAGAGAGGTCTTGCGTTAGTTTTGTAGTACTTCTCGCTCTCATCAAGAAGAGCATCTATCCATGGAAGAAGTTTTTTAGCAGCATGGTCTGTATGAAGAATAACTGCTACACCATAACTAACGGCCATCATATGTACATGTATAGCACCACTGACAGCTCCAGCAATTGCTGCTTTTTCATTCTCATTACTTAAGCCTTTTCCTGCATAAAACGATGCTCCGCCGTTACTAAATTGTATAATAACTGGCGATTTAACCTTTGCGGCAGCTTCAAGTATTGCATTTATAGAGTCTGTTCCAACAACATTTATTGCTGGTATAGCAAATCCATTCTCTTTGGCATGTTGATAAACTTTTCTAACATCATCACCAAACAACACACCAGCTTTTACAATATCCAAAATACCCATTATTAAACTCTTTTTATAAATTTTATCCCGAATTATATTATAGGCTTCATTTAAAATAACTTTTGAAAAATCATAATTATGCTAGAATAACAAAAAAAATATTCTGGATTTTACATGAGATTAACGATAGATGAATATTGCAAACACTTTAAGATGTCAAAAGAGATGCTTAACTCCAAGATTAGAGCGAAAAAATTAAATTACATCATTGAAGATTCAAAAACATATATTATTGTAACAAATACTCCTGCTATCATTGAAAAAAGTGAAAAAAACTTAGAAGAAAAAAATAGCACAACTCAAATATCAAAACCTAAGATAACTATTGCAACTGTTCTTACACTCTTTCAAAAAGAAAATACGTTTCTAAAAAACAAAATCACCAAACTAGAAAATAAAATAGATAAACTTATAGATGATAAAGAGAAGATGTTACGTGACGAGAGAGATAAGATAGAGCAAATTTATAGCTCAAAAGATGAACAACTAAAAAATATATTAACTCTTGTAAATAAAAAGATGCGCTTTGAAAGGGAAAAAGATTCTTTAGATAGTGCAAACGACCTTGAAGACTTTAAACACCATGGCGAAGCTGAGCTGATTCATGATTTAAAGCTTGTTGAACTCAAAGAGTATCTTAAATCATTAAATATAAAATCATCTCAAAGAAAAATAATAAAAAAACACTTCTTAGATGCATACGATAATGACTCAAGAGTCATCCATAGAGATGGAAAACTTTATCTAGACTTTTCAAAATACGATTATAGTGATTTGCTTGCTTACTAAAAGATTTAAAACTAAAAATATTAGCGCTACCATAAATAAATTTGCTATTGAAAACGACTGTTCTCCACTTGAGTTTACTTTTAATATCAATGGCATTGAAACTTATATGAAAACAATCTCTCAAAAAGAGTTTTTACCATATGAAGAGGATATATTTAAGTATTACGACAATAATCAAAAAATGGTCAATAAGCATGTAGAAATAAAGCAACTATTCTTAATAACCCTAAAACAAATGCAAAAGCATATTATAAAACTTGATTACAGTATAGAGTTTTCGCCTACAAAATCTATGGTCAATATCATTTTACATCCAGAGTCTCAAATTCCTTATAAAACATATCAGCCTAAAGAGATTTACCTTCTTCTTCTAAAAGAGTTTAACAACATAAAAGCTCTAAATAATGTTTTGATTAATATTTTTGACAAAGAGATGAAAGAGAAGCTAAAGCAGTTTGTCAAATATCTATATGCTGGAAAATTTATTAAAAAAATAAAGATACCTCTTTTTATTGGTATTGAGCCAGAGATTACAAGAGAGAGCAAACTTCTATTTCACTTTTTAGAAAAAGAGTCAAATCATCAAGTGATAGAAGTTGATAAAGCAGAAATTTTGGTTGAATATATAAAGCCTATTTTTGGAAAAAATGGCTTCAATGCACTCGGTGAAATAATCGATAACACTTATTTAAAAAACAACGACGATTTAAAATGTAGTATAGATGCGATTAGTATTGAAATTTTAGAAAATAGTGATCGAAAAATTTATAAAAGCAAAGTAAAAGGGTATGTCCATTTAGATGAAAATAATTTTTATATTGATAATAAAATAAAAATACAATCTCTCTCCCGCGTTCAAAGCAAGATAGCAAAAGAAGAGAGCAACAATATTGAAGTAATTATCTCTCAACACGACACTTCGTTAGATAGCCTTGGAGAGGGTGTTGAGCTTACATCTGAAACAATACATATCAATGGACATGTAGGAGCAAAATCAACTCTAAGAGCAGTAAATCTCACAATAGACGGTGCAACACATCAAGACTCTTATCAGGAAGCTAAATTTGCTCATATAAATAGACATAAAGGCCACCTAAGATGTCATAATGCAAATATAAAACTCTTAGAGGGCGGTGAAGTTCATGCTACAAATGTGGATATAGAAAACTCACTTAGTGGCACAATTTATGCAGAAAATGTAACTATTGGTCAAGTAAAAAATAACCTTAAAATTTATGCGTCAAACTCCATAACAATAAAACTTGTTAGTGGCGAAGACAACCTATTTAAAATTAATTATAAAGATGTAGCTACTCTAAAGAGCAAATACAACTACTTAACACAGGAAATAGAAGATATTAAATATAAGCTTGAAGGGGCTAAAAAACATACTTTATCGCAAATACCAATTTTAAAAGAAAAGTTAGATGAGCTAAATTCAGCGCAAGAAAAAATCATAAATAGTACGATGAGTGCTAGAATTACAATTCAAAACCCTTTTAGAGGTTTAAATACAATTGTATTTACGCTAAATAACGGTGAAGAATTTATATTTAAAACAGAAGCTACTGCTTATGAACCATTTTATATCATTGAATCACAAGAGTACTTAACCCTGCATCCAACAAATAAAAAAATAGCAAAAAGCTAACCACATCACAAACATAAATTAACCTCAAAATATCATCTACCTAAAATTTTCTTATTTTTATTAACTTTTTTTGTATTTAAAATACGTAATACCGTATAATATGATATTATTATATACATTTACATAATACTTTAAGTATCTAATATATGTTTTAACATATAAATAAATATTTAAAATGTATGTTTAAGTATTTATTACGTATAATATCTTATGCAAATTAATGATCTCTTCAATATTCTTCATAACTCCATAGAGGCAAAAAATAATGGGAAAAAGATTTCCCTAAAAGATATGGCTTATTCACTGGGAATACCAATGAGAACTTATCAAGATTGGAAACTTGCACGCGCAAAGCCTCAAGCAGCAATTACCGTAATGCAGATGCTTGGAAGACTTGAAGATGAAGAAATCATTAGAACTGTAAGAAAAATAAATAAGCTCAAGGATTAATTTATGAATGCACTTACGCAACAAGAAAGAGATGGTTTAGAAGATGTATTTTTATCCATACATACAAATAAAAATAAATATAATAAAATAAGAGGACTTACCTCTTTAATAATAGATACTAATATAAGTAGTGTTGCAGCAAAACTACTCAAACAAGCTAAAATCGGACTAAAAAAGAAGAAATCTTTCTATTTTTTCTCTTTTTTTAATAAAAAGAAGAAATCTTTAAGCAAATAAACTATAAAGTGTCTGTAGCTGAATTACTTAACTATTAAATTCTATTTTAAAGTTTTGTAGTTTCGGAAAATCTTTATAAATTCAAGGGTCGATTTATGAATAAAGCTCAATTCGTTGAACTAGTGCAAGCAAGTGGTAATTACAAAACTAAAGTTGAAGCTGAAGCAGCTATCAAAGCTTTTACAGAAGCAGTTGCATCTGCTCTAGTAAAAAAAGAAGATGTTTCTCTTGTAGGATTTGGAAGCTTTAGTGCTTCATTACAAAAAGGTAAAAGTGGTAAAGTTCCTGGAACTAGCAAAACTTATACTACTAAAGATAAAATGGTTCCAAAATTTAAAGCTGGTAAAGGTCTAAAAGACCGCGTAGCAGCAGGTAAATAATTCCTCTATTTGTCGCAATTTTCTTTGCGACAAATCTTGCATAGATAGCTCTTCATTTATTTTTTCCTAATTTTAATTTTTTATAAAATACAGATACAATACTGCAAATAAACTTACTTATCGGAGAGAAAATGAGAAAAATAGTTATAGCTTTATTGATGATACTTTCAATAAATATATTTGCTAATGAGAAAAATACTCATATTATACTAGAGACTACCCAAGGTATTATCGAAATTGAATTATTTCAAGATGTTGCTCCTCTAGCTGTTGAGAATTTCATAACCCATGTAAAAAATGGCTATTATGATGGAATTACCTTTCATAGAATTATAAAAAACTTTATGATTCAAGGTGGAGACCCAACTGGAACTGGAAGAGGCGGAGAAAGTATATGGGGAAAACCTTTTAAAGATGAGTATAAAGGTAAACTCTTTGATAAAAGTGGAATTCTTGCGATGGCAAATGCTGGTCCTCATACTAATGGTAGCCAATTTTTTATAACCACAGTACCAACTCCTTTTCTAAATGGCAGACATACTATATTTGGGCAAGTGACACAACAGAGCCTTCTTGTTGTAAAAAAGCTTGAAAACGTAGCAACACTTGGTCAAATGGGTGCTGACAGACCAATAGAAACTCAAAAAATTATAAAAGCTTACATAAAAAAAGATTGAGAATATAAAACCTATAATCAATCTATAATTATTATTTGAATACAATCATGCCAATACAACTAAAGGCGTTAAATGGAATTTAAGACTATCGATAGGCTTCAAAAAAAAGCGTTAAAAAGAAGTGCAACTGATTTTACAAGACTTGGGTTTGCTATATTTTTTATGATTGGTGTTTTGACATTTACGTTTTTAAGCAACGGTGGAATTTCAAACAGTATGTTTCTTGCAGTTGCAGCGCTAATTGGTGCCTATATGGCTATGAATATAGGAGCCAATGATGTTGCCAACAATGTAGGACCAGCAGTTGGCTCTAAAGCGTTAACACTTACTGCAGCAATTATTATTGCTGCAGTTTTTGAAGCTTCTGGTGCGTTAATTGCTGGTGGAGAAGTTGTTAAAACAATTAAAAATGGAATTATAGATATATCTGCTTTTAATGGAAATCCTGATCAATTTATTTGGGCTATGATGGCAGCTCTTCTAGCAGCAGCCCTTTGGCTTAACTTTGCAACAATGATGAGAGCCCCCGTCTCAACAACACACTCAATTGTTGGTGGCGTAATGGGCGCTGGAATTGCTGCAGCAGGCTTTGATGTAGTAAATTGGACAACCATGCTCAGCATCGTTGCTTCATGGATCGTTTCACCAGTTCTTGGTGGAATTATTGCAGCTGCTTTTCTTTTTGCAATAAAAAAATCAATTGTTTTTAAAGATGACAAAGTTGAAGCTGCTAAAAAATATGTTCCACTATTTGTATCAATCATGTCATTAGCATTTGTTACATATATAATACTCAAAGGAGTAAAGCATATATGGCCTAAAATAATTGAGCTCTTAAATATTCTTCCTTTTATTTCTTTAGAGGTTACAAAGAAACCAGCTTTTTCAACTGCACTAGTTATCGGTTTTATTATTGCAATATTTGTATATATTTTTGTTAAAAAAAGGCTATATTCTGGTGTAACAGCTTTAGAAAATACAAAAGCGTCTGTAAATACCTTATTTACAATACCACTTATTTTTGCTGCAGCTCTACTTAGTTTTGCTCATGGCGCTAATGATGTAGCAAATGCAATTGGTCCATTAGCTGCTATTAATGATGCTGTAGTAAACGGTGGTGTATCTTCTAGCGCTTCAATTCCTCTTTGGGTTATGGGTGTTGGTGCGTTTGGTATAGCAATTGGCCTTGCGCTTTATGGTCCTAAGCTGATTAAAACAGTTGGTAGTGAGATAACGGACCTAGATCAAATAAGAGCATTTTCAATAGCAATGTCTGCTTCACTGACTGTTATTTTAGCTTCCCAATTAGGGCTTCCTGTTAGCTCAACACACATTGCAATAGGTGGGATATTTGGTGTCGGATTTTTAAGAGAGTGGTTACATATAAAAGATGAAAATAATCATACAATAGAAGAAGATACACTAATAATTAAAGATGAAGAACTGAATAAAAATGCATACAAGCATGAGCTCAAAGTATTACAAGACAAAGATGATAAAGCGCAGTCTGACTATACAAGAATAGTAGATCTTTATAAACTTATCGAGAATGAAAAAAAGATTATAAAATCAACAAAGAAAAATATTAAAAAAGCTAAGAAAGTTCAATATGTTCGCAGAGACGCAATCAAAAAAATTGTTGCGGCTTGGCTAATTACAGTTCCTGTTGCTGCTATTTTAGCTGGTATGTTATTTTTTACAATTAAAGGTATTATGATTTAAAGCATACAAGAGAGAAGAGTTTTTTATCTTCGCTCTTTAAAATCTTTTGCTGCTACTTCTAAAGCTTTATAAAAATCCATAATCTCTCCACCATATTTTTTTTGAAAATTTTCTGCATCTTCCTTATTTGAGAAAGCATATTTACTAACTCTGCTCATTGTTCCCTTAACGCTGCTACCTACAACATAATAAGCCTTGTCAACACCAATAAATTTTAAACTTTTTATATCTACAACCTGAGGATTTTTTAATGATATACCCTCATGTAAGTGATCCTGTAAACAGTGAATTGAACAATATTGATACACTTTGTCGTCAAGATATGCTGCATGACTTGTTTTATAGTATTTTGTTAAATCCATCCCACAACGTGGGCAAGAATTCTTATCTTTTTCTTTACTAAGATGAACTACTTCATCGCTTGAAACACTTTGAAACATACTAGATTTAGACACCACCTCTTTTTGAGAACTACATCCAATTAATAACACTCCAAATACTATTGAAAAAATTATTTTACTCATTTTAAACTCCTCTATTTTTAAAATATTATCAATTAATGGTTACTTTAGTGTTAAAATAAATAAAAAGTTGGTTTACTATGAAAAAAAAGATAGCGCATTACATGAAAGAAATTTTTATTTTTTTAATATTTATCACTATTTTTGCTAATGCTTTGAGTTTATATAGAAGCAATAACTTAAATCAAGAGCCAATGAGTGTAAGCAGCTTTCATTTAATAGACGGGACTACTTATGTACCAGAGAACAACAAGCCTATTTTAGTGCATTTTTGGGCTACATGGTGCCCTACTTGCAAGGCAGAAGCTGCTAATATAGAAACTATTTCTAAATACTTTAATGTAATCACTATTGCTACTAATTCTGGGGATAATAAAGATATTAAAAAATATCTAGATAATCGTAATTTGACATTTAAAGTTGTAAGTGATGAGGAAGGCTCTTTGGCAAAAATGTTTAATATATCAATTTTTCCAACAACAATTATTTATGATAAAGATAGAGCGATATTTTATAGTGATGTAGGATATACAAGTACTTTTGGATTATGGATTAGGATGTGGTTAGCTAAATAAACCAATATGTTATAAAATAGGAACTCCTATTTTATAACTACTAGATGTTATTTATTTATTTTAACAACGTATGCTTTATGAGATAAAGGTACCCAAGGACGCTTAATATGCTCTGGACGACGAAGTGTAGAATTTTCATCTAACCCACGTGTTAGTTGATCTCTCCAGCCTTCGTATATCTTGAAGTTGTTATCATAATTAACATAGATATCGCCTATCTTATCGCCTGCTTGTGATGGCTCTAAAATAACTTTTTGGTGCCAACAATGCATACCTGAAATAGGGTCTGGATGTGGAGCAGCAACAGCATTTTGCCATGAACCACTAAGCCCATCCCACCAGATATTTCCACTATCTTTATTGTACTCAGCAAATCTTTCAGCTTTAAATGGCTTAATGCCCTCAATATACTTTAATTTGCCCTCTTTTCCATCCATTTGAAGTTCAGCAGTTGGTACACCAAAACTATTTATACCACCCTTTCCGCTGTAATCTTCAATTTTAATTTGAGCGCCATCTCTACCTACATTTTCAGGAGAGTGTGCCATAAATTTAGGATCATTCATATTTCTTAATACTGGCTGAGAATCAACTTTTCCATCTGTTACACCATTTGGAATAGTTACTGAGTTAATTAACTTCCATCGACCACCATGGTGTGAACACGCTAATGTACCAGGAAGAACACCCTCTGTCGGTACCGCCATTGCAACAAAATATCCAGATTCTAATCCAGTTACACTATCTACAATTCTAACACGGATAGCATCTCCACGCTTAAATCCTTGACGTGCAGCATCTCCTGTTGAAATCCATATTGGATCGTGATTTTGAGAAATTTCCATAAGGTGCTTTGAGTTAGCAGAACGTGTATGGATATTATACGGCAGACGGAAAACTGTATTTAGTGCATACGAGTTTTTCTCAGTCATATAAGAGTGATTTACATGCGATACGATATGAAGCATATCTTTTTTCTCTTGATCATTTCTTGGATAGAATGGAATAGCATATTCTGGCCATTTCCAATCATCTGCCAACCACTCACAGAAGAAGTCAAGCTTCTTATCCATTGTAGCGAAACCTTCCATTTTTACACCGTCAGTTTCAATTCCCATTGATGTTTTTTTACCATCATGTTCAACTGTCATAACGCCTGTTCTCTTGTCTATATGAACATGTTTTTTGTCATACTTATGACCATGTGAAATATAATTTTCACCGTCATCTTTTATCACTCTCTCTTGTGGAGAGTAGATATTATTCTCTTCCATCCATGCACCATGGTCTCTCATGTACTCATACACAGGGTATTCTGCATTTTTATATCTATCATCTGACATTGCAGTTGATTTAAGATTTGGTAGGTTATCTCCAAATGCTGCATCATACCACTCAGATATAGTTACAGGCTTACCAGGATTTTTCTTTGATTCCCACATCTTTTTAATGCCAAGCTCACCAGTTGGATCTATATAATTCACACATAAATCAAACCAGAACTCATTCTCTTCCCAAACTTCTCCAAGACCAGCTTTGATATGTGCTTCAAGTGTAGCACGGTTTGGATTTTTAGGCTTCCATCCCATTTTCTCTAAAGCTACTCTCATAACTGGCTGACGGAAAGATGTCCAACGAGCCGGCATTGTTGCCTCTGAATGTTGGTCATGTCTCTCACCTGCTAGTCCAACTGGTAGGATGTAATCCATATACCAGTTAGTCTCAGACCATACAGGAGAAAGATTCATTGTAAGTTCCATTTTAGATTCATCTTTAAGAACTTCTATCCATCTGAAACCATCTGGATTAATCCATACTGGATTATACATACGAGGAATATATACTGATAGTTTTTGAGGTACACTAAAGCCTCTGTCTATCCATTTTTTTTGCCATTTTGTATCTGTTAAAAGATGTGGCAATAAGAATGATAACTCATATGAAGATATTGGCCATTCTGGCGGCCATGTCAACTCATTATATACATCTATCTTAGGAATATCTACTCCACGTTTTCCTTGTCCTATAGTTGAGCTTCCGCCTTTACCTGCAACAGAAATTACGTGCCAGTGATGGAAGAATGTACCACCTTCTGGCCCAATAGCACCACGAAGAGCAAGTGGTAAATAACCTGTACGACCGCTCATCCATCCACCACGATTTCCAGCAGCAGCAGCTCTCCAGAAATATGAAGATATTGCTGTACCAGCCCATATAAACATATCATAAAGCGCTTCAAGTTTATATCCAGGAACGTGTGTCTCTTTAACTGCAAAATCAAGCGTATATGGAGAGTATAACTCTTTTAACACCTCAATAAAGTCTTCAAATTGATCGCCTTTTGGAAGCTTAGAGATATATCCTTTGCTAACCATAAAGTCTAAATATTTTTTATTATCTAAAAATACTTCCCAGTTAATCCATTTCTTTACAAATTCTTTATCGACTTTATTTTCATTTAGAATTCTCTGTGTAAGGTATAGATAAACAGCTGGCTCTGTTCCTGGCCATGCAGCAATCCAAAGGTCTGCCATACCAGCAGAGTTTGACATACGAGGATCCATAACTACAAGCTTAGCTCCCTTTTGTCTTGCATCTGCTATAAAAGATGCAGATTGTTGAAAATAGTGTCCTGCATCAGCAGCATGTGAAGAGTTTAGAAAAATTAACTTAGCATTTGCCCAATCTGGCGATGTTCTATCATCATTAGCCCATTGAATAGTTGGTGTACGACCATTCGCTGAACATATATTTGTATGTGAGTTGTAAGAATCTAAACCTAGTGTATGCCAAATAGCTGGAACAAATCCATTCTCATTTGGACGACCAACATGGTACATTACAGATTTTTTAGATACTTCATCGCCTATTTTGATAGTATCGCTCATTTTTTTACCGATAGTAGTCATAGCTTCGTCCCAAGTAGTACGAATCCATTTACCTTCACCACGTGCAGAACCTGGAGCACGTTTCAATGGGAATGCTATACGATCTGGATCATACATTTGTGACTGGGCAGCATAACCTTTTGCACAGTTACGGCCACGTGAAGCTGGATGTAAAGGATTACCCATATACTTTTTAACAGTAAATGTTTTTTTGTCAATCCATGCAGTCAAACCACAAGAAGCCTCACAGTTTGAACATGCAGTAGGTATTATCATGTAATCATTAACTTCTATACCTTCAGGGTTTGACTCACTTCTTACACCATGACGGTCAATACCGCCTCTTTTCCAGTCGTCGCCATCTAACTCTTTAAAATCATTCCATTCACTCATTGGAGGATAAAATGATATTGTGTCTGGAGTATTTGTAAACTTACTGTTACTGACCGATTCAGCAAGAACATCAGTTGTAAATACACCCTTTGCTATTGTTGCACCCGCTACAGTAAATGCAGCGCCTTTTAAAAATGTTCTTCTACTTTCTAAATACATTCAATATTCTCCCTAACTCATTGGTAATAATTGTGGAATCATTAGCCATACATGTTTAACAATTGCTAAACCAACTAATGCCAAAATTGCTGCTAATTTTAAAATAGCATCAGACTTACTAACTCTACTTAACACAATAAAGAGCATCGGTAAGATAAAAGTCATCCATTGACCTATCCAGAACATAACAGCGTACGGTCCATCACCTTTAATGTAAGCGATTGTAGCGGCTATTTCTTCTGCTTTCATTGGTCCAAAAATATACTCTGACATATAGATTATGAATGCCATTAAAGCACTAAGTCCCAAAACTACTCCTAGAGTGTTTCTAGCTTCACTTGAGAGCTTATTACCGCCAAGAAGAATCATGGCTGCAGAACCTGCAAGAAGTGCAGCTAAAATCATCTGAGCAGATTCAGCTGGCATTTGCCATAATTCACGTGCTGTAGATTGAGCCATTAAAGATGCTGTATAAAGCGTAACTGGAATAGCAAGAACTGTTGTCCAAAGAAGAACTTTGTCAAATAAAACATCATTTTTCTTGAAAGCCAAGAATGAAAGAAGAGTTAAAAGACCAAGGAACATTGAAGCCATAAATGAACCAACCGCTATAGCAGAACTCCAGTGTGGGTATACAAAAATATGCCACATTCTAAATGGTTGATGCAAGTCAGCCAACGTAAAGAGTAAGAAAATATTAATAAATACAAAAGCAACCAATGCAGTTGTAAGTCTTAAATTTTTAGCTGACTCTGGATGCATTCTAAGAAGCATAAATAGCATAAAAATAACACCAGTACCTATACTTTTTGCCCACATATTTACTGTTACTAGCCAAGGCCAAACAATACCTGGTAATGCTACGTCTAATGTAACTACAGCATTAGTTGCTGCTAAGATTTCATGCGCCGCCATTAGTGGTGTCCTCCTACTGGAAGTGTTGTAATATTATTAAATAGTGAATGTCCATCAACTCTATGAGAAGCAAGAGGATTAAGTGTAACATTTCCGCCACCTACATAGTAATGGTGAGGGTTGGTACCTTTTTCAGGTTTACGAACTTGAACTCCACCTTGGTGAACTTGAATATATTTTGAAATATTTGAAGTAGGATCTTCTAAGTCTCCAAAAATATTTGCTTGAACAGGACAAGCAACAACACATGCAGGCATCATACTTGAAGCAACACGGTGAGCACAATATGTACACTTATCTGCAGTTTGTGTTTGAGGATCTATATATATAGCTCCATAAGGACATGCCATTACACAACCTGCACAACCAATACAGCGCTCTTTATCAATATTTACAATGCCATTTTCAAGATAATGAAGCGCACTTACTGGGCAGATTCTCTCACATGGTGCATTCTCACAATGGTTACATCTTAATGGTGTAAATGTTCTTTTCGTCTCTGGAAAAGTCCCAACATCTACATATTTAACACGAAGTCTCCATGTACTTAGTGGAACTTCATTTTCCACTTTACATGCGATTTCACACCCTTTACATCCCATACACAGATGTAAATCAACTAGGAAGCCTAATTGCATATATTCTCCTTATAGCCTATTTGCAGGCAGATTTTAAGATTTTGTTATAGCCCATCTTTTAAAAAAAAGTCCCTATTTCTTACACACACAAGAACTCTTATTGTAAGAATACTATCTATAAAAAGCTTAAATTAGTTATAAAAATGTGATAATTTTATAATAATTTTCTCTTTTGTGAATTTTTGAAAATTTTATTTTCCAAGCCTAACTCTAACTGATTGTTCATGTGCGCTTAAACCCTCAATATTTGCTATCAATGCGCACTCTTCTCCAATCTCTTTTATAGCTTTTGCACTAAATGAGATTATGGAAGTTTTTTTCATAAAATTTTCAACTCCAAGAGGAGAATAAAACTTAGCTGTACCTCCAGTTGGAAGTGTATGGTTTGGTCCTGCCATATAATCACCTATCGCTTCTGGTGTGTTATGTCCTAAAAATATTGCTCCTGCATGTTTTATAAGTGGCAGTAATTCAAAAGGGGAAGATGTCGCAACTTCTAGATGTTCTGGCGCTATCTCATTCATAAGATCAATAGCTTCTTGCATATCTGATGTTACTATAATTGCCCCTCTCTTTTCTATAGATTCTCTTGCTATCTCTTCTCTAGGGAGTTTTTTAAGCCAATTTTCAAGTTCTATTTTTACCGCATCTGCCAACTTTTGCGAAGGAGTTATAAGTATAGAACTTGCCATCTCGTCATGTTCTGCCTGAGAGAGCATATCAATTGCCATATGCGAAGGATTTGCACTGTCATCTGCTAAAATTCCTATCTCGCTAGGTCCTGCTATCATGTCTATATTTACATCACCAAAAACCATCTTTTTTGCTGTTGCAACAAAGATATTTCCGGGACCTGTTATAACATCAACTTTTGGTATAGTCTCTGTTCCATATGCCATTGCTGCTATCGCACTAGCCCCACCAACTTTATAAACTTCACTTACTCCACATAGATGACAAGCAGCAAGAAGAAGCTCATTTGGCTCGTTGTTTGGCGTTGGTGTACAGATAACTATATTTTCTACACCAGCTACTTGAGCGGGGATAACGTTCATAAGCAAAGAAGATGGGTAAGCAGCTTTTCCACCAGGAATATATAAACCAGCGCTATCAACTGGGGTTACTCTTTGTCCAAGGATTGTTCCATTTGGCTCATCATCAAACCAAGATCTTGGTTTTTGTTTTTCGTGGTAAATTTTTATTCTATCGTATGAAAGATGCAGAGCAGCCTTTAGATTTTTATCAAGATTATCATAAGCCTTACTCATTGAGTCTGTTGATATTTTAAGATCATCATCACTCTTTGGCGTCCACTTATCAAACTTAGCAATATGCTCTTTTAATGCTTGGTTTTTATTTTTTTTAATATCATCAATAATTGAGCCAACAGTAGCACTTACATGTGCTATATCCATTTTTCCACGCCCTAGAAGCTCTTGGAACTCTGCTTTAAAACTATTGCTTTTTGAGGTTGTAAAAATCATGCTTTATTTTTTCCCTTTTGCAAACTCTTCTCTAACTATTGCCAACGCTTTTAAAAAGTTTTCTGGATCAACTGCACCCATAAGTGGCTGAAATATAGGCTCAGAGTCTGAGTACAAAAACCAAATAGCAGGTGTTCCTGGTTGCCATAACTCTTTAGGCATATAATCATTCTCATCACTATAAGATATTATTGAGACAAAGTTCTTGTTAAGCTCTTCTATAACTCTCTTATCTTTAAATGTTGTTTCATCTAAAACGACACAATATTTGCATGTGTGTCTTGATGATACAAAAAGTACTGGCTTTGAAGCTGCTTGTGCGCTTTTTATGCCCTCATTATAATCTTTTGCCCACTTTATTTCAGAGCCCATAAGATTTACTAAAAATCCCATCAGAAGAAAAATAAAAAATTTATGCATACTGTTTTACCTTTTGTAGAAGTTCTTTTGCGCAATCAAGCGCACTTTTATCTGTCACATCGATGGTTATGTCTGCAACTGCCGCGTATTGTGGCAAACGCTCATTATATAGCTCTTTTGCCTTTTTTATATCATTTAAGAGAGGTCTTTTTTTAAGTTTCTTGACCGCATTTGGATGATTTTTTATTCTTTTTATTATCTTATCAAAGGGGGAATTTAAAAAAACAACTAAACCTATGTCTTTTAGGTTCTCTTGTTTAAAAAATCCGCCACCTGTTGAGATTAGAGTATTTGTTACATTTTTCTCAAGCCATACAGATAGCTTCTTTTCTAAATTACGAAAATATGCCTCTCCGCTCTGCTCAAAAATCTTTTTAACAACTCTGTTTTCCATACTCTCTATCAAATCATCAGTATCTATTGATATATAATCAGAGAGTTTTATAACTTCCCTTGCAATACTTCCCTTGCCTACACCCATAAAACCTATAAGTATTATATTTTTCACTTTTAATTCTCTGCTTTCATTGTAAACATACTCATATCAAAGTCTGGTTTTCTCTTTAGTGTTTTATAATATATCAGCACTGCAGATACGATATTGTACTCTAAAACAGCCATACTTAAAATAAAGGTAATGGCAAAAACACTCAGAAGTGAGGGTATAAAAAATGATAAAATAAAACCAATTAAAGAGAGTATAAAGAGTATAAATTGACTCTTTGAGAGCCTCTTATCAATCATATCATTCATTGTAGGTATACTCATATATCCTTTAGCGTTAAGATGGAACCATACTAAAAATGGAACTATTTTATATAGCATCCCAGACATTATAGAAAATATAAATCCGCCTCCTATTAAGATAGAGACTATTACAATATATTTTTCATCTAAAAAATCGTTTATGCTCCACGCAAAGGTTCCAAGTGTCATAAATATAGCAGCACTTCTCCAGTACCAAACAGTCACATCACTGACTTTTCGTCTTCTAGCATTTAACTTCAGATACACAGTTGTTGCAAATGCCCAAAAAAAGAGCGCTATCCATATTTTGGCGATAGTTGAATAAAAGTCAAAGAAAAGATTTAAAAATAGCCAAAGAATAAGTCCAGTTGTTATAAGCATAACAACACTTTTTTTACAAAATCTCTTAAACCGTGGAGCTACATAAAACATAGGTAAAATATGGAAGGCAACTCCAATAATTAAAATCCCAGCAAAGCCAAAAATAGCCCATACGCTATGAACATTTGCAAAAACATGGTGCAGTGCAGAAAATTTTCCAACTCCATAAGATGCCAACAGATGTGCACCCATAAGCGTTATGATAAGAGCAAAAAAGAGGCCAGTTATCATAGCTCTTATACTAGCAGTCACATGAACAACTCCTCTAAAAGCAAGAAGCATTGAGATGATTAGTATAAGAAACCCGCATAGGAGAAAAAATGATGCCAAGAGTGTGATTTTTGAAATATCAAACCATAAGCCAAAAATCATAAAAAGAGTTCCAAAAAGCAAAAATACGTATGAGATTTTAGAGACAATACCCACTTTTGCTATTCTAACACCTGCTAATACTGGCAACATTTGAACAAGCGCACCAAGCATCACAAAGCCTAAAAAGCCTATGGTTATGGCATGTGTAATGACAATCGTTTCAACAGAGTACCTGCTAGAGAGAGTTACTGCATCGCTAAATAGAATCAATATCCCTGCTAAAATAGCGAATAACGGCGCAGTTAGAAAAAACCTAAGTGGCGCAGATATAGGCGGTGCTTGGTCTACTGACAATCCATCAAAATCCATATCTTCTCTTCTCTACTCAATAACCATTGAGTTCATCATATCTATAATGCGCTCTGCATCAGCACTTAAGTGTTGCTGTGCCATTGGATATAGCATCTGCTCCTCTTTCATGTTGTGCTGTTGCATTAAAATCATCAAAGTTTCACTGTTTCCAAAAAATTTATCTTTATCTTTAGCCTCAATCGCTTTGCGCATCTCTTCAAGCAAGCCTCTCATTTGTGTATGCTCATGTCTCATAATCGCCGTTGGCCCTTGTGTCATACCAGTTTTATTCTCAAACTCTAAAAACATTACACGCTCTTCCATCTGAAAGTGCTTCTCTGTATTTTTAGCAAACTCTTCATAAGCATCTTTTGCGCTCTCAATTGAGTTTGCAACAGCATCTTCCATATTTGCAAAAAGCTCATCACAACGACCATGATCTTCAGCTAAAAATTCTTTTATAGAACTCATTTATATACCCCTAATAATTAATATTTTCGTATTATATTAAAAATAATTTAAATAGAAATTACCACGTATCAATACTCAATTCTAATTGTTATTTAAACAGCTTTTTACTATAATATCTCTTTTAAATTTCACAGGATAAATAATGAAAAACAAAAAACTAATTACTCTTGGTTTTGCCTCAGTAACAGTTGCTCTTGCCCTTTTATTTTCTACAAATCTTTTTGCTTCAAGTACAGATAAAAAAGAGAAGAGTAAAGAGGCTTCAAGACTCGAAGCTCTGGCTAAGTTTACAAAAGTCATAAGTATAGTTGAACAATACAATGTTGATAACGTAACAATTGAGGAGCTAATGGACAAGGCTCTTGAAGGTATGATGAGCAACCTAGATGCGCACTCAAACTATCTAACACAAAAAGATTATAAAAACTTAAAAGTTCAAACAAACGGCGAGTTTGGCGGACTTGGAATCACTGTCGGCGTAAAAGATGGGGCACTTACAGTAATCGCTCCTATCGAGGGAACTCCTGCGGACAAAGCTGGCATAAAAGCTGGTGATATTATTTTAAAAATTAATGAAAAATCAACTCTTAGCATGACTATTGATGAAGCTGTATCAATTATGCGTGGCAAAGTTGGAACAAAAATCGAACTTACAATTGTTAGAGAGAGCGAGACAAAACCTCTTGCAATCTCTATAACAAGAGGAATAATCACAATTGAGTCTGTTTATGCAAAATCAGTTGGAACTGACATCCAGTATATAAGAGTTACAAGTTTTGATAAAAAAGTTGTAAGCGATGTTGCAAAAGCGATAAAAGAGAAAAAAGCTACAACAAAGGGAATTGTTCTTGATTTGAGAAATAACCCTGGCGGACTACTTGATCAAGCTGTTGGACTTGTAGATATTTTTGTTGACAGTGGAGATATAGTTTCACAAAAAGGCAGAAACAAAGCAGACGATGAGAGCTACAGTGCAAAATCAAGCAATACTCTTACAAAAGTGCCTCTTGTTGTTCTTGTAAATGGCGGAAGTGCTAGTGCTAGCGAGATTGTAAGTGGAGCGCTTCAAGATCATAAACGCGGAATTATAGTTGGTCAAAACAGTTTTGGAAAAGGAAGCGTTCAAGTTGTACTTCCTATAACCGATGAAGAAGCAATCAAACTTACAATCGCAAGATACTACCTTCCAAGTGGAAGAACCATTCAGGCAGTTGGAGTAAAACCAGATGTTGAAGTTTTTCCAGGAGAAGTAAAAACAACTAAAAATGAGTTTGCACTAAAAGAGGCTGATTTAAAGAAGCACCTAGAAGAAGAGCTTGAAAAAGTTGATGGCGAACAAGAGACACAACTGCCAGAGCCAGACTCAAAGTTAGTTATAAGTAACGAGATGATGAACAAAGACCTTCAACTCAAAACTGCAATAGACATCTTAAAAGCATTAATAATCACAAAAGGAGAATAGTATGGAAAAAAGAGAACTGATTTATGAGGGTAAAGCAAAGAAGTTATTTAGTACTGATGATGCAAATTTGCTTATTTCAGAGTTTAAAGATGATTTGACTGCATTCAACGGAGAGAAAAAATCTAGTGAAGCTGGAAAAGGTGCACTAAATAACAAAATATCTACGGAACTTTTTAAA
This sequence comes from Sulfurimonas limnophila, assembly GCF_059705345.1. Taxonomy (NCBI): domain Bacteria; kingdom Pseudomonadati; phylum Campylobacterota; class Epsilonproteobacteria; order Campylobacterales; family Sulfurimonadaceae; genus Sulfurimonas; species Sulfurimonas limnophila. The sequence continues at coordinate 426,999 of NZ_AP046127.1, read as the reverse complement.
CTCCTAGAAAATCATGGTATACAAACTCACTTTGTAAAGATGCTAGATGACAATCATCTGCTTCACAAAAAAACAAAAGTTATCCTTATTGAAGTAATCGTTAGAAATATTGCAACTGGAAGTCTAACTCGCAACCTTGGGATAAAAGACGGAACAGTTCTTCCTTTTACCTTAGTTGAGTTTGATTATAAAGATGATGCGCTTGGAGACCCAAAACTAAATGATCAACATGCACTTATTTTAGGGCTTGTTGAGTATCAAGATGAGCTTGATAAACTTCGTAGAATGGCTAGACAGATAAATGATATACTAAAGCCTTATTTTGCTCAAAAGGGGCTAAATCTAGTTGATTTTAAACTTGAGTTTGGTAAAGACAGCAGTGGAAATATTATTCTGATAGATGAGATTAGCCCTGATAATTGTCGTTTTTGGGATATGGATAGTGGCGAGAAGATGGATAAAGATAGATTTCGTCAAGGTTTAGGCGGTCTTAAAGTGGCTTACGAGCAAGTTTTAAGCCGTATTTTGGCTAAATAGTTAATTAAAATAAATTCAAGGAATAGTAATGAAAGTAGTTGTAAATGTTTTTTTAAAAGCTGGTGTACTTGATTCTCAAGGAAAGGCTGTTCATCACGCATTAAAGTCTATACACTTTGACAATGTTAGCGATGTTAGAGTTGGAAAACAGATTATTCTTAATCTAAATGAGAGTGATGAGAAAAAAGCAATGGAAGATGCTACTAGAATGTGTGAAGACCTTTTAGCAAATACTGTTATTGAAGACTACACAATCGAGATAGTGAAATGAAAGTAACAATACTACAGTTTCCAGGTACAAATTGTGAGTATGATGCACAACATGCATTTAAATCTCTAGGTGCCGATACTGAAATACTTTGGCACAAATCTGAGACTGTTCCATCTGATACCGACTTATTGGTTGTTGCTGGTGGTTTTAGTTATGGCGACTACTTAAGAAGCGGTGCTATTGCAAAATTTAGTCCTGTTATGCTTGCTGTTAAAAAATATGCCAAGGATGGTGGAAAAGTTTTAGGAATCTGTAATGGTTTTCAAGTTCTAACAGAGTCTGGTCTTCTTCCAGGTGCATTAAAGAGAAACGAGACTTTGCACTTTATCTCAAAACACCATCATCTAAAAGTTATCAACAATGAGAATATATTTTTAGAAAAACTCAACAATGGTGATATTGTAAATATTCCTATTGCCCATCATGATGGAAACTACTACATTGATGAGAATGGCTTAAAAGAGCTCTATGAAAACAACCAAGTTCTTTTAAAATATTGTGATGAAGAAGGGAATGAGAAAAACCCAAATGGCAGTATCGACTCAATTGCTGGAGTATGCAATAAAGAGAGAAATGTTTTTGGTCTCATGCCTCATCCTGAACGTGCTATGGAGGCTATTTTAGGTAGTGACGATGGTATAAAAATGCTTCAAGGATTTTTGAACGCGTGATGAAATTTTTATTGGCATTGCTCTTTTTTTGTGCTGCTCTATTTGCTAATCCAGATGATGCTAGCTCTACGCAAGAAAAACAAGAACTTAGCGGTGTCGATGTTCCTTATGAAGAGAACATAGATACTCTTTCCAAAGTCATATATTTAAACTACGAGAAAATCCCTCAAAGAGTATTAAATGGAGAGATATTTTCAGTAACGATAAAAGCTCTGTGCGTAGTTAAAGATTTTGTAGATATTTCTTATAAATTGTCAAATGAAGAGGGGTTGAAAATACTAAATCCTGTTCCTTTAAGAGATAAAGATTCAAAATACTTCTATGATACATTTCACTTTATAGCAACATCTCAAAACTCAAGACTTCCTGACTTTGAAGCATCGCTAATTGATGCTAATGAAAAAGCGTATCAAACAACTTTTTTAGAGGGAGAGAAGCTAAACGTAATCGCCCTAAATCCTAAAAATGATTTTTCAAATATTATTGCAAACTCTTTTGATATTTTAGAATACAAAACAACTACTTATGACACAACGCATAATATAGTAGTTTTTGTAGCTGCTGCTACAAATTCAGACCTTTCTGCACTTAAATTAAATGGTGTCTTCAAGCAAGGTATAGAATCTGTAACGCACTCAAATAATGACTATAAAATTACATACTATGCTATTGTTGGTAAAAGCATGAGCAATCTATCTTTTTCATACTTTAATATTTTAAAAAATAGATTTATTTTTGTCAATATTCCACTTATTGTCAGTGATGACAGTGTTACCACGCAGAGTGATTTAAAACCAACTGATCAATCAAACGAGATAATTAAAATGGGAGTTGCTGCCATAGTTGCTTTCTTGGCTTTTTTAGTAGTTTTATGGAGAAAAAGATACATATATCTAATTTTTATTTTTGCTCCTCTTGCTTATATCCTATCTATCGCTCTTCCTTCTAAAGAAGTTTGTATAATAGAGGGAGCAGAAATATATCTTCTTCCAATGAGCAATGGAACGATTTTTGAAAAGGCAACAACTCAGTACAACCTACAAAAAGAAGCAGAAGTAGAAGGCTGGGTAAAAGTACAATTAAGTAACGAAAAAATAGGTTGGGTAAAAAATGAAGATATTTGCTCACGTTAGTTGGCTTTTTGCAACAATAATAATTCTATCTTCTCTTTCCATAATGATAATAACCTTTTATATTTTACCAAAACCGTATAGCCGAAAATTAGCTGCTTGGCTAATTAGGCTAAGTATCTTTCTTAGAACTTCTATCACTGGAAAAGAGGATCCAAATGCTCAACTTTTTTTGATAAATCATCAAAGCGATTTAGATATTGTAGTTATGGAAACTATCTCAAAAAGAGACATTGCGTGGGTTGCAAAAAAAGAGCTTTTTGACATTCCATTTTTTGGTTTGGCGCTTAGACTTCCAAAAGATATAGCAGTTCATAGAGAGAGTAAGACATCTCTTATAAAACTTTTAAAAGATGCGAAAAAAGTATTAAGCACGAACAGAGCTATTGCAATGTTTCCAGAAGGTACGCGCTCCGCAAAAGGTATTATGTTGCCTTTTAAATCAGGTGCAAAGCTTTTAGCGGATTCAAACTCTCTTGTTGTTCAGCCTGTTGTATTTATAGAGACTGCAAAACATTACAATATAAAAGAGTTTTTTTATAAATCTGGTTCTATAAAAGTTATATATTTAGACTCATTTGTTGCTGATAAAAATGACAGTGAATGGTTGAGTGATTTACGAATAAAGATGCAAAAGGTTTATGATGATGAGTTGGCAAACAATTCTAGCAATAGGTAGCGGAGGCTTTATAGGAGCGGTTCTTAGAGCCTATCTAAACGGTGTTATATCACATAAAATGCCTCATGATATTCCTTTTGGAACTCTTGGTGTAAATCTTGCGGGCAGTTTTATTATGGGACTACTTATAGCCTATTTTATGTACAGCACAATTTTCTCACTTCATATGAAATCATTTTTAAGCACTGGTATTTTAGGTGCTCTAACAACTTATTCAACATTTGCCATTGAGAGTTTTTTACTTCTAAACAGTGGTCAAGTTGCCATGGCACTTGCAAATATATCTCTAAATGCTTTTGGTTCTATCTTTATGGCAGGTGGCGGGTTTTATATCGCAAAGCTCTATCTTAGAGCATAATAATCTCATCTGCGCACCATTTAGCCAAATCCAAATCATGCGTTATAAGAAGCATCCCCATATTTTCTAGGTTATCTAAAAACATTCTCATAACTTCTAACTGAATAACATTATCAAGCGCTGATGTCGGCTCATCTAAAAGAAGCAAATCTGGTTTCATAAGCATCGCACGAAGGATAGAAGCACGTTGGAGCTGTCCACCTGAGAGTTCATGTGGTAGTTTTAAAAGAAGCTCATAATCAAGATTTAACTTTTTGATATGTATCTCAAGCTCATCTGTTTTTGCAACTTCACTTATCTGATTTAAAAGTGTATAGCTTGGATGAAAAGAGCTATATGGATCTTGGAAAACTTCTGAGCAAAAAGAACTTTTTATGGTTCCACTTTGTGGACGAAGATTTTTTAATATAAGCTCAAAAAGTGTGCTTTTTCCAGCTCCACTTGCTCCAACTATTGCTTTAATCTCCCCCTTTTTTAAACTAAATGAGAGATTTTCAAAAAGTAAAAAATCTCTCTGGTATCCAAAAGAGAGATTCTCAACCTCCAATACACTACCCAATTTAGCTCTTATTTAGCGATATATAAAGCTTTGTAAGCTCTTTGTATAATTCACTAGGAGATATGTCACTGCCCTTATCTAAAACTCTTTTCATAACAACATTATCCTCTTCACCTGCCCAAACTTTTATATATGAGCCATCTTTGTATCCATTGTCTTGTCTAAATTGATTTAAAATATTTTTACCAACATAAAGTTTGTAAAGAGTATCTAAATCAAGTCCGCTCATAACAACCAAATCAAAAAACTCGCTTATCAATTTTTCTAATTCAAGATTATCTCTATTTAAAACATCAAACATTATAGACTCAATCGTCTCTATGATTATGTCCTGAGTGGAAAAAAGTTCATTTTTAGTATCTATCTTGTTAAAGTTTGAGAGTGCTGATATATCAAGTGCCAGTTCATCAACACCACCTTTATAAGCATTTGCATAGTTCTGTATTGCCAAACTCATGATAAAGTGCCAGACATCAACTACCTCTATCTGCAAATTAGCCCAGTCAGCTTCTTTATCTATATTTTTCCAGTGTTTCCAAGAAAAGCTGTCAATCATCTCAGCGCATTCCATGTATACACAACGCTTCCAATTGATAATCTTATTGTTTTTTGTAACTCCCTTTGTCCACTCTTCTCCGTTGGTTGCCTCATTTAGACTAGATTGAAGCTGTAGCATAAGTAGTATTTTATCCACTTAATTTCCTTTAATTATTTCCTGCAATGCAAACAAACGCTTAAGCATTTTAGAGATATTTTTTATCTAAGCATTGTACCAAATATGCTAAAATAGCACACTTAAAAGAGAGCCAAATGAAGAGAATTAATTGTAGAAGATGTGAATACTATTTTGTTACATGGGAGGCGCAGAGACCTCATGGGTGTAGAGCCTATGGTTTTAAATCACCTCAAATACCATCATTAGTAGTATTTCAAAGCAGTGGGAGTGATTGTACTATGTTTAGAGAAAAATCTACTCAGCAGAGTTCGTCATCCAAATAATCTTTTTTCCAAAACCAAGCTTATTGTCAGTTAATTTAAAATAGTTGATTTTTATCTGCCAAAGTTTTGGACTCATGGCAAAGGCATAAGGAAAGTGCCTAAAATAGAGCTTTTTAAGCCCTTCGTCTTGTAGTTGTAAAAACTCTCCTCTAAACTGAACTCCCTCTATTTTACCAACTACCTTTGTCTCTAAAACAACAGTTCCTGCAACTTTTTTATTTTTGAAAATATTTTTTATATGTGTTGTCTCTTCACTGCTTGCTACTACAAAAGAGTTGTATGCTGAATCAAAAGCATAGAAAAGGTTACAAGCACTTACATCTAGTCCGTCTGTTGTACATAGTGATAATACATGATGTTTTTGTAAAAAAGAGTCTATTTTTAAGAGATTATTCTGCATTAAAATCTTTATAAAGATGTCGTTCTAAATCCTCTAACGTATGCATCTCTCTCTTTTTTAACATCAATTGTGCTGTATCATCATTTACCATTATTTCATACATCTCTTTTGGAGAGGTCATTTTATAGTGGCTTTTTAGAAAATCTAGCAAGATTTCAAAGTTGTCATTTTTTTTATCACTATACTGCTTAAAAAATTTAAACTCATCCCAATTTATCCCCATCAATCTCTACTCCTATGTTTTTCAAGTGCTATTTGAAGTTTATTTACTACTTGAGACATTTTAGCAGATGAGATTGCAAAATTCAACCTCATAAAACCGCTTCCCTCTCTACCAAAACTTATCCCTGCACTAAGTCCAAGACCTGCCTCTTTTATAAAAAACTCTCTTAACTCCTTATCCCTAAGAGTCAGCCCCCTACAATCAAGCCACGCGAGGTAAGTTCCCTCAATTGGGGTTACTTTTATTAGATAAGGATAGTTTGCACATAACTCTTTTAGCATACTGTAATTTTTAAAAAGATGTGTCTTTAGCTCTTCAAGCCACTCTCTGCCCTCTACATATGCCGATTCAAAAGCTACATGTGAGAGAGCATTTCCAGCAGCAAAATGAATACGATTATATACTTTTAAAAACTTCTCTCTTAATTCAATATTTGGTATAGCAACACTACTCATCGAAAATCCAGCCATATTAAAAGTTTTTCCAACCCCAATTGCAGTGATAGTAATATCTCTAGCAGCTTGGCTTAGAGATGCAAATGCTGTATGAGTATTTGGTGCATAAACCAAATCAGAGTGGATTTCATCGCTAAAAACTACTATGTTATATTTTAGGCAAACCTCTAAAATACGTTCTAGCTCTTCCCTCCTCCAAACACGCCCTACTGGATTATGCGGAGAACAAAGAAGCAGAAGTTTAGTTTTTTCATCTATTTTTGAGAGTAAATCTTCTACATCAAATATGTAACTTCCATCATCTTCTTGTTTAAGAGGATTTTTTAAAAGCTCTCTATCGTGCTCTCTCACACTATGAAAAAATGGTGGATAGACGGGTGTTTGAACTATGACTTTATCGCCTTTGTTGCTAAATGCTTCTATTGCAGCGTTCATACTCGCAACCACAGAGTGCGAGTAGAACATATCTTCTAGCTCAAATTCTACCCCATGCACATCCTTCATCCACTTTATCTGAGCCAAAAAAGCGCTATGAGGCACCTCTTCATATCCAACGATAGGATGCTCAAGGCGCTTTTTTACGGCTTCAAGCACAAATTTAGGTGTATCTATATCCATATCCGCCACCCAAAGAGGTTCTACATTTTTTGTACCAAAAAGCTTCTCTCTTAGTGCGTATTTCTCAGCGTTTGTATCTTCTCTTGATGCGGAGGTTGAGAAGTCATAAGTCATATTTTCCTCCACACACTAACCTCAGCAACGCTATGTTGATATTTTCTCTGTGTCTCTTTTATAACAAACTCAACATTTTCTACATGTATAAGCTCAAAATGTTTACCTAGAATCTCTTTTAGTGTATCTATGGTTTTAACTTCTTTGTTATTCTCATCTTTGTACCCACCAAGCCAAAACTCTTTTTTTGTTGAGCTCTCTTGCCATGTGTAGGGAGAAGTTAGAACTAAAATACCATCACGCTCTAGCCGCTCATGAACGCTATCTAAAAAAAGTCTTGGGTTATATAGTCTGTCTATTATATTTTTTGCTAAAATCAAATTATATGAGTTGAAATTTTGCTTTAGATTACATGCATCGCCTTGCCAAAAAGAGACTTTATCTTTTATCTTCTCATATCCTAACTCTTCAATGGAGGCTCTTCTCTCCTCGCTTAAATCGCCCTCTGTTTTGGTTCTATACGCTACATAGCCATCATTTTTAAGCTTTACTCCAACACCGATAAATCTTGCAGAAAAATCAATCCCATCAACCTCATCAAAACTATGCGCCAACTCAAATGTAGCTCGTCCAGTCGCACAACCCAAATCAAGCGCTTTTGTCCTGTTTTTAACAAATTTAGTTGCTATCTTTACACACTCTAGTGCAAAGTTTTTTACTCCAAAAAAGCTATCTCCGTACTGAAACTCACAGTACTGCGAAACCAGTTCATCACTTTCATAAATATCGCTCTGTTTTTCTATATCTGAGCTAGAGATTACATATCTAAATCCAGCATTTTGAAAGAAGTGTCTGCGAAAAGCGTAACGAGAGTGCTTCATTATAAGATTTCCGCTACTAGCCCATGATGAGCCAAGTATGAGCGCATGTTTATTATCAAATGTAGGAGTTGAAAAGTCATCATACGCAGGATGTACCTCAAAACCATCAAAGCCAAATATTGGGGTTCTGCTCCACTGCCAAACATTTCCAACGACATCATAAATCCCGTTAAAACTAAACTCATTTACAGGACATGAACTAGAGTAGTGATAAAAATTCAAATTTGCCCTACTCTCATGAAAATCTGGAATATCTTCAAGCTTTACATACTCATAAATCACTCTATACTCCGCCTCGCTAGGCAGCGAGTAAGTCACTCCATCTTTTTTGCTCTTATATCGACAAAACGCTTCTGCTTCGAGAGCATTTACATCAACTGGCCAATCAAGGGGCATATCTATGATTTTGCTCAGAGTTCTATACTTATAAACATCACTCTCTCTAACCCAAAAAGTAGGATATTTTGCACCGCTTATCTCTAAAAATTTCCATCCCTCTTCATCCCAAAACTCCTTATTTGTGTAGCCACCATCTTGTACAAACTCCATAAATTCACCGTTACTCACAAGAAACTTTGAAACTTTAAAATCCTCTACTCTCTCTTCGTATTTTCCATATTCATTGTCCCAACCGTAAAGATTATGTCCTTTATCTTTGCCAAGTTTAATATTTTTGCCATTTATATCAATCATGCTATTTTGTGGAGCTAGTGAAGTATGTGTGCAGATATTAAACTCTTTTACCTCTTTTACAAGCTCTATTGGCATTTGACGATGAAGAACAAGTGAAGTCTCTATATGTATCCGCTCATGCTCAATTGCCATAAGGATTATCCACATAGGAGATTTATCATCTATTGGCAAAGGCATAGGAAGTGTAGTTATAAGCCCATCAACTATCTCTCTTACAATGTTTCTATACTCCCTAACCTCGCTAACTATTGGCCACTTATAGTTGCCACTATTCATATCATCCCAATCCATCTCATCAACACCAACTGCAAATATTGACTCAAACTCTGGATTTACTCTCTCTTTTATTATCTTCATATTTATAAGTTTATTTATAAAAAAAGTAGCGGTATGTCCAAAATAAAATATCATCGGATGTCTTGTAATCTCCGATTTGTTGTAAAAAACATCATCATCTTTTAGTAGCTCAAAAATCTTCTCAAAAAGTGAAAATGTATTGTGAAAATACTCTCGTATCTCTTGGCGCTTCTTCTGCTCATTTGCGCCCTCTAACGTGACTGGATATAGACTTAATCTACTCAAAATAGTACCTTTAGGATATAATTTTTCTATGAAATTTTATTATAGTAAAAAATTAGCACAATCGCTAAATCTGACTCACGCTTTTACCACAAAGTCTAGCGGTAATCTTGCATTTCACGTAGATGACAATGAAGCAAATGTGCAAAGCAACCACCTTAAACTAGCCAAAGAGTTAGGATATGAAAAAAAATCTCTTATTCATATGAAACAGGTTCACTCTAGTTTAGTACATCTGGTAACTGATGAAGATTTTAACTCACCTCCAACATGTGACGCTCTTATAACAAACAAGTCAAACACTCCACTTATGGTTATGGTAGCGGACTGCTCGCCGATACTCTTTTATGATTGTGAGAAAAAAGCAATAGCAGCCGTTCATGCTGGAAGAGCTGGAGCATTTAAAAACATAATAAAAAAGACAGTTGATAGCTTTATAGACAATTTTCAAAGTGAAGCAAAAGATTTATATGTGGCTATTGGTGCTAGTATTGGAGTTTGTTGTTATGAAGTTGGAGTGGAAATTTACGATGAAGCAAAAGCATTAGACTTAGAGTACGCTATTGATATAAAAGATGAAAAATATTATCTTAATGTAAATAAAATCCTAAAATCTCAACTTCTAGTGTGTGGCATCAAAGAGGAAAATATAGAATTTTCAAATGAATGTACATGCTGTAACACTAAAGACTATTTTTCATATAGAGCCGAGCAAAAAACTGGAAGATTTGGGGCAATTATAATGCTACAAAAGTAGCATTATAAAAACTGTTAATCCCTATTTTTACCTCTGCCATCTTCTCTTTTTTCACTTTTATTCTTTTTCTTATCTTCACGATACTCAGCTTTGTGCTTGTTTTTTGATTTTGTCTCATGATAACCTCTATCAATGTTTCTAAAATCTTCCCCTGCACGTCTTCGTTCTATTACCTCATCTATGCTAACTCTGTGGTATGAGGATAAAAAACGTACATTTACAAGCTCAGCTATAGCATCATCATCTAAATATAATTTTTTTCTACTTTTTTTATGCCCGTAAGCTCTGCCATATGGAGGACCATATCTTCTATCTGTCTCTACAACATATATAACTTCTGGATTAAGTCCAAGATTGATACTTATATCCCACCAACTACTGCCAGCCATACGAAGTTTTGCTATATATTTTGGGCTTCTTCTTACTTTTTCTGCCAAGAAGTAAGCAACACTAATATCACTCGCAGACAACTCTTCTGTGGCGATTACAATTTCTCTTTGAGGAACTCTGTAATAATCTCCTATAGAAAAAGAGAATGAATCAACTCCTTTTTCTGTTCCAGAGAGACCTATATCAAAATCTGCCGCAAACATTGAAGAGCTTATTGAGAGTGTTAAAAAAATACCTGCTACACTTATTTTCATTTTACATCTTCCTTGCTATATAATTTATGCATCATTCTAGCGTAGAATAAACTCTTTAACTCTAAGGGCAAGTTGTACAGGTAAAAGTCTAAGTGACTCTTCAACATCTTTTGTTTTACCGTGAGTTATAAACTCATCTTCATACTCAAAACTCTCTAACTCAACATGTAAGATTTTTTCCCGTGCAAAAAATTCTAAGATTGCAGAGCCTACTCCGCCCATCTTTGCACTGTCACTAAATACAAACCATTTGTTATGTGTTTTTGCCATTTCACGAAGCATATCTTCATCAAGTGGCTTGACAAATCTAAGGTCTAAAATACTAACCTCATCTTCTAAAAATTTCGATGTCTCATAAGCACGTCCAACACCATTACCATAACCGATAAAAAGAGTATCACTATTGCTTGAGCGAAGAAGTTGCGATTTTGCAAGCTCAAAATATTTAGACTCTGGCAAAGAGGTCTCTGTAAATGAGCCTCTTGGATAGCGCAGTGAACATGGAGAAGGATACTGTGCAGCAAACGCCATGGCCTGATGAAAACTCTTCTCATCTCTTGGAGCAAAAAGAGTCATATTTGGTATCGCTCTTAAAAAACTTATATCAAAAACACCCTGATGCGTCTCTCCATCTTCTCCAACTATTCCAGCACGATCAAGCGCAAAAACAACAGGCAAGTTCATCAAACATGTATCATGAATCACTTGATCATATCCACGCTGTAAAAACGTCGAGTAAATTGTACAAAACGGTTTAAATCCCTCTTTTGCTAACGCTGACATAGATGTAACTGCATGCTGTTCTGCAATTGCAACATCCCAAAATCTATTTGGATATAACTCTATAAGATCACTTAAACCTGTTCCACTCGGCATTGCAGCAGTTGCGCCTACTATCTTATCGTTATGTTTTGCAAGATGAAGAAGAGCCTCTGCATAAATTTGAGTAGCACTTTTTGCAGAACTTTTTTTAGATGCAGCTCCGCTATCCAAATCAAAAGGTCCAACACCATGCCATTTCTCTTCATGCCCTTCAGCTATCTGATAACCTTTACCCTTTAGTGTTTGTGCATGAACGATAACTGGTTTTTTTAGCTCTTTTGCTTTTTGAAGTATCTCTATCAATGAGACTAAATTATGTCCATCAACTGGGCCGATATAGTCTATGCCCATCTCTTCAAACATAATTCCTGGAGTTATGAGTTTTAGCGACTCTTCCATTCTTTTTGCTATATATCTAGCACCCTCTCCAAAATTATCTACAAAACTTTCTGTATGTTTTTTAAAATTTTGATAAAAAGGAGATGCCATAGCTGAGCTTAAAATTCTACTAATTGCACCTATTGGCTTAGATATACTCATCTCGTTGTCATTTAAAATGATTACCATTGGGTATTTTCTCTCGCCAAGCTCATTAAGTGCTTCATAGACCATTCCAGCGGTCATAGAACCATCGCCAATCATAACAACAGGGATTCTGCTATCTTGCTCACCCTTTAGAGCTATCGCCTTTGCAGCGCCAACACCTAAAGATATAGAAGTAGAACTATGTCCTGCAACAAAATAGTCGTGCTCGCTCTCGCTTGGCTTTGTGTAACCGCATAAACCATTAAACTGTCTTAATGTATCAAACTCATTCCATCTTCCAGTTAAGAGCTTATGTGCATAAGATTGGTGCGATACATCAAATATAAAAGGGTCTTTCTTTGAGTCAAAAACCTCATGCATCGCAACAATAATCTCTGTTGCGCCTAGTGTTGAACTTAAATGTCCACCATTTTTACTAACAACTCTAAGTATCTCTTCTCTTATATTTTTACAAACAATCTCTAACTCTTTTATTCTACTTGGCTTTATATTCATCTATACTGCTTACTCACTTAATGCTGCTCTTTTTACACGTTCAAATCTTTTACTAATCTGCGCATCTATGTTTCCAGCTTCACTTATAGCTATTACACCGCCTAAGTTAACCGCGCTATCTGAGATAATTTCTACATGTGCTAGTGTACCAAGCACCTGCGATATTTCTCCATGGTCTTTTGGATTTACCTTTAATGTTATCTTTGACGAGCCTTGTAACTCTTTTATCAACTCTTTTGCTAAGAGTATTGCCACTTTATTTGAGTTTTCGCCCAACTCTATTTTGATAACTTCTTTTGAAATATCAATAGCAGCACCTATCAACTCATCTTTTATCTTCTCTAATGCGCTCTCAAATTCTGTTGCATTTTTTTCTAATTTTTGTATAGAAGCGTTATATTGAGAAATTACACTAGAGATATTGTTTTTATCTTCTTTTAAAGCTTTCTCACGGCCACTCTCTACGCCTAGCTCAAATGAATCATCTTTAACCTTTTGAAGCTCCTCTTTGTGCTCTGCTACCATGCTCTCGAGTTTCATCTGAAGTTTTATAAAGTTTGAGGACATTTCGTCTGTTTTGTTTAAAAGAGACTCTATTAATGAGTCTTTAGAGCTTTGACTTATAGCGCTTGAATCAACTTCACGCTCTTTAATGGGCTCTTGGCTCTCAATCAAAGAGTTATTTGCAAAAAAAGAATTCTCAGCAACATCTTCACTTATCTCATCTTCTATTGAGAGAAATTTAAAGTTATATTTATCAACTTTATGTCGATTAATTTTATCGTTACTAATTATACTTGCCACTCTATTCCACCATCTCTTCAGATGAAGTTCCTAACTGAATTGTTCCCGTTTCTGCAAGGCCATTTACTATCTCAACAATTCTTCTTTGAGCACCCTCAACATCTTTCATTTTTACAGCGCCCATAAACTGCATCTCTTCTTCAAATGCCTCTTTTGCTCTCTCACTCATTGCGCTAAAGAATTTCTGTTTTAGATCTTCAGGAGCACTTTTTAAACCTAACATCAAGTCTGGTTTATCAATAGATTTTAATATCTCAGCAATTGCATTTTTATCTAGTTTTGCAATATCTTCAAATGTAAACATCATCTCTTTGATTAGATTTGACATCTCTTCATCACGCTCTTCAATCTTAGCAAGTGTCTCTTTTGAAGCTTTTGCACCAAGTCTGTTAAATATATCCGCAACAGCACGAGGACCACCGACTTCAACTTTATATGAAGCAAGAGATTCAAGCTTAGACTCAAGAACAGCAGATACTCTTTTGATAACTGAAGGAGAAATATCTCCTAGCTTTGCCATTCTCATCGAGACTTCACTTCTAAGGTCATCAGGAAAATACTGAAGCGTATCAGCAGCTTCGGTTGCGTCCATATGAGCCAAAATAAGCGCAATTGTTTGAGGGTGCTCATTGATGATAAAGTCTGATAACTGCTGTGGTTTAATTTTAGATAGATAAGAGAAGTTTTGAGTTTCTTGCATACTTTTTGATAGTTTCTCAAGAACTTTTTTAGCCTCTTCTGGTCCTAATGTTCTGTATAAAAGCTCGCGCGCATACTCTAAACCACCAGAAGTAATAAACTGCCCAGACTGAAATATCGCATAAAACTCTTCCAAAATCGCAGTTGCAACACTCTTCTCTACACTCTTGTTTGTTGCAATATGTTTTGAAACTTCTGTAATAGCATCAACACTCATATTGGAAAATATAGCGGCCGTTACATCTTCGCCCATCTGCATAAGCAATATTGCAATCTTTTGCCCCATGCTCATCTCATCAAATTTTGCTTGTTGCGTAGGACTTAAAGTCATATAGATTCTCCTTCTGCTTTATCTTGTTGGTGACTCAGTCTCTTCGGTAAGAAGTGCTTGTAAAACTAGCGCAACTGCTTCAGGAGACTCATCAGCCATATTTTTTATCTTCTCAAGAAGAACATCATATTTTAGTTCATCCTCATTAAACGAATTTCCAACACCTAGCTGTTCTTCAACTTTTTTACGCATTGATTGAACTTTTTCTACCAAATCTTCATCTTCATCATCTTTGATGTCTAAAACAGGTCTGCCAATTTCATCTTCTTCTTTAGATATTTCAAGCATTCTTTGTGCAAATGGAGAGATAACTTTTTTATAAAGAACAAGAAGCAGAATAAGCACAAACATATACTTAAACAGTTCAGAAAATGGTGCCAAATATGTTTGTGAAAATAAAACAACTTGACTAACTCTCTCTTTTGAAGGATCAAGCTGCGCTCTTTTAAACTGTAAGTTTTGAACGCTAATTTGGTCTCCTCGCTCTTCGCTGATTCCAATTGAACGGCTAACAAGTGCGCTAAGAGCCTCTAAGTCACTCTCTGAGAGTGCTTCATATACCAACTCTTCTGTTGCTTTTCCATCTGCATCATTTTTATAATTATATTTTCCATCAACAACAACAGCCGCTGTCACTCTCTTTATACGTGCAAATTCACTCTTTGTTGTTGAGACAGTTTTACCAACTTCATAGTTTGTAGTTCCTGTATTTTTTTCATATTTTTCACTTGTTTTGTTACTAGCTAGACCCTCAACTGGGCCTATATTACTAACAGTACCAGGAACTCCACCGACTTCAGCAGGGGTAGAGCCATCTCTTTTTTCTTCACTAACTTGTTCACTTCTTACAACGTTTTCTGGGTCATAACTCTCTGAAGTTGAATTTTTTATAGAAAAATCAAATTCAATTGTTACTTGTGCAACAACTTTTTGCTCTCCACCAACAAAAGGAGAAACTACTTCTATAATTTTTCTCTGTTTTTTCTTTTCTTCTTTTGTCTTAAAATTCTGCTGAACCGTAGAGAGCTCACCCATTTGAGCCATCTCATCATCATCGCCTAATGTTTCGCCATCATTATCTATAAGCATTACATTTGCAGATGTCAGATGTGGCACTGCTGCGGAAACAAGATTTTTAATGCCCCTAATCTGCTTAGAAGACAGCTTTCTTCCCTCAACCAATGTAACCATAACGGAAGCGGTTGGTTCACCTTTTTTCTCAACAAAAAGCGTCTCTTTTGGGAGGGCTAAACTTACACTCGCATTTTCTATTGGAGCAAGAGAGTTGATTGTTCTTGAGAGTTCACCCTCAATAGCACGAAGATATTTTACATTTTGGTCAAAACTTGTTGCTCCAAATTCTTGTTTATCAAAAAGTTCAAATCCAACACCGTTATTTTTTGGAATTCCAAGTGAAGCAATTGCAATACGCTCTTTATATACTACATTTTTTGGTACTTTTATAACATTTTTATCTAGTATTTCATAAGGGATATTGTCTTTTTCTAGTTGCTCTACAACTTTTGCAGCATCTTCCGAACTTAGGGAATCAAAAAGAGTCTCATATTTACTTAGAGCATCTTTTTTTTCTGTATACACTACGAGAAAAATCACAAATGCAACAATACCAACAATAGCCACACCTATGATAAACTTCTGCTGTTTTGTAAGCTTATCGTAGAGAGTAACTAGTTGTGAAAAAAGTACCTTAAAATCCATTGACTTCCCATTTTAACATTATAAAAATTGTATTACTAATTTAAAAAAACGACTATTTTGCTCATCAGTACCAATTGTAACTCTGATAGCATTCATGTTATAACTGCTTAAATCTCTTACTATCATACCCTTTTGTAGGAGCTGATTTGCTATTTTTGTAGAATTTCTCTCAGCACCAAGCGACAATGTAACAAAATTTGTATAACTGTTTATTATATCTATTTTTTGCTCTTTTGCAAACTGCTCATAGCGTTTCATCTGCTCTAAATTAAGAGCTATACTTTTTTGTACAAAATCATTATCGCTAAGGGCTACTGTTGCTGCTTCTAGTGATAATGTAGTTATGTTAAATGGTGGTCTTAGTTTATAAAGCTCTTTGATTATTTTAGTATCTGCTATACCATAACCAACTCTCATTCCGCCAAGTCCATACGCTTTTGAAAATGTTCCAAGATAGATAACATTTGAGTGTTTTTCTATAAGTTCTTTAACTTTTATCTCTTTTTTTGCATCTTTTATAATTGCATACTCCATGTAGGCTGCATCTACCACAACTAAAGTATCCTTGTCTATTTTTTCTAAGAAATCATATATTTTTTGCGCATCAAGAGCATCGCCCGTTGGGTTGTTTGGCGTACAAATAAATATAATCTCTGGCTTTTCTTGCTTGTATAGTTTATAAAACTCATCTAAATCATGCTCTTGTGAAGATGTTCTTATAACATTTGCACCTACATGCTTAGCGTAAATTTCATACATAGCAAACGTGATACTATTCATCAAAATCTTTGAACCACTATGTGCTTTTGCGTGGATTAAGAACTCTATTACTTGATCGCTTCCTGAGCCAATGATTATATTTTCACTATTAACATCATATCTCTTAGCAAGTGCATTTTTTAGGTTTATCATAGAGTCATCTGGATATAACGACATCTTTGTTAAGATTTTGCCAACTGCATCAATTACTTTAGGCGAACATCCAAGCGGATTCTCATTAGATGCTAGTTTTACTATATCTTTTGGCTCAATCCCATGTTCTCTTACAACAAGCTCTATGGGCTTTCCTGCTTCATACGTTTTTATATCTTCTAAATGTTTATTAAATTTCAATCTCTTCTCCTTTTACATAGCTTCCAAGCCATGTAACCTCTTCTTTATGTTTTTGTAACACTTTTTGGAACTTCTCATCATCAACATGGCCATAAAAATCTATAAAAAACCAGTACTCAAACCCGCCCTTCTCTTTTGATGGGCGAGACTCTATTTTAGAGAGATTTATACTCTCGTGCTCAAAATCTTGCAAGAAATGCACAAGTGAGCCAGCCTTTACAGAGTCTTTTAATCTTACCAATATAGAAGTTTTATCATCTTGACTCTTTGCATTTTTAAAGTCACTTAGTATCACAAATCTTGTTTGAGAGCCTATGCTATCTTCAACATGGTCAAACATTGTTGGAACACTATATAGCTTTGCTGCTATATGACTACATATAGCAGCCGCGCTCTCATCTTTTGAAGCTAGTATTGCTGCTTTTGCGGTAGATTCAACGGGGATAAGTTCAACATTGGAGAGGTTATGTTCTTGCAAAAATTCTCTACACTGCCCAAACCCCTTGTCTCTTGAGTAGATTTTATTAATATCTGATATTTTTTTTGCTTTTGTTACAAACGACATGTGAATCGGCATATACAGCTCTGCTACTATTTTTACGGAGCTCTTTGCCAAAAGGTCAAGTGTCTCACCGACAACTCCATCTCTTGAGTTCTCAATTGGAACTACTCCAAATTTTGCTCTTTTAGTCTCTAGCTCTTTAAAAACATTTGAGATAGATCTCATAGACATATAGTCACTCATTGCCCCAAAACGGCTCTCTGCTGCTTGATGCGTAAAACTACCTTCTGGCCCTAGGTATGCTATGCGTTCTGGTAGTTCTAAGTTTCTAGAAACTGCAAATATCTCTAAAAATATAGCCTCTATCGCATCTTGATTTAAAAGTCCATTCTCTTTTGTGCTATGTTGTGCTAAACGCTCGATTATAGCTTTTTCTCTCTCTGGTCTGTATATAGCAGCGTCGGTGCCTTTTTTTATCTCTCCAACACGTTTAACAACAACCATTCTCTCATTTAAAAGCTCTAATATTTTGTCATCAATCGTATCAATTCTATCTCTACAATCTTCTAAAGTTTTCATATTTTCTCCAAAATCTCTTGCATATCAGCATAGACGTAATCAGGTTTTAATTCAGGTTTTAAAAAAGGGACTATCTCATCTGCACTTTTATATTTTCCACTTGTTACGAAGAGAGTCTTCATACCAAGCTCTTTCGCGCCTCCTAAATCTCCCTTAACATCATCACTAATAATTGTCACATCACTAAATTTTGCATCATTTTTTTGCTTACGAAGCATTATCAAAGCCTCATTATAAAATGCTCGACTCGGTTTTCCTACAACTTCATATGAGCATGACGTTGCAAACTCTAGCAGTTTTAAAATTGCGCCAACCCCAGGGTATCTTTTAGAGTTTTTTGCATATATAGATGTCTCATGCATACCCACCAAAGAAGCACCTGCCAATAAAAAATCGATGATTTGAGCAAACTCTTCAGATGTGTAATTCTCTTTTATTGATATTAGTACTGTTTTTGGATTTTTATAATTAAATATATATCCCATTTTTTTTAGTACAACCAAGAACTCATCTGCGCCATAAGGAGCAACAGAGCTTTTTTCTACATGTGATTCTAAAAGCATAAGTGGGTCAAGATATGAAGAAAACTCTATATTAAAACCTTTAGATTTCAAAAAATCAAAAAAATCAATAGAAGCTTTTTTTGTGCTGTTTGTGATAATCATATAGGGTATTTTTTTTTCATTTAGCGCATCAATAAATTCTCTGCTTCCCCGTATTGGGGATTTATCGCTATCGCTAATTAGTGTGCCTTGCACATCAATAAAATACATCTTAGTTCTCCAAATACTCTTTCTCTAAAGCTATAAGGTCCTCAAACTCTTCACGCTTACGGATAAGTTTTACCTCATTACCGCTTATAGCAACCTCAGCGCTTCTACCTCTTGTATTGTAGTTACTGCCCATACCAAAGCCATATGCTCCAGCACTATGAATAACCAAAAGGTCGTTATGCTCTAAAGCTGGAAGCATATATCCCTTTGCAAAGAAATCTCCACTTTCACAAACTGGCCCGACAACATCTGCTTCGCTAAGTTCACTTGAGCTATCTGTTAATGCTTCTATTCTATGATATGCCTTATATAAGCTTGGTCTGAGCAAATCATTCATCCCGCCATCAACCACAACAAATCTTTTATCGCCATTTCTTTTTTCATAAAGAACTTTAGTTAAAAAATAACCGCCATTTGCAGTTAAAAATCTTCCTGGTTCACAAATAACTGTTAAATCTAAACCTTTTAGAGTTGATAAAATAGCTTGTGCATAATCATATGGGGTTATCGTTGTCTCATCTTTGTATTTTACTCCAAGACCTCCACCTATATCAAAAAACTTTAGCTCTATTTTTATATTTTGAAGTGTTCTTACCAAATCAGCCACAATCTCTGCTGACTCATATATAGGCTTTAGTTCTGTAAGTTGTGAACCTATATGAAAGTGGATACCTACAGGGTCTAAATACTCAGAGTTGTTTGCCTTTATGTACATTCTCTTAGCAGCATCTATCTCTACTCCAAACTTGTTGTCGTGAAGCCCTGTTGATATGTAAGGGTGAGTTTGTGGGTCTATGTTTGGATTTACTCTGATGCTTATTCTACATTTTGCACCAAGTTCTTTTGCTATGAGCTCTACACGACCAAGCTCTGCTTCGCTCTCTACGTTAATATATAAAATATCTAACTTAATAGCTTGAGTAATCTCATCATCACTCTTTCCAACTCCAGAGAAAATGATTTTGTAGTTAGGTACTCCCGCTAAAACTGCACGATGTACCTCACCAATAGAGACACAATCAGCTCCACTTCCTAAAGTAGCAAAATGTTTAATAACACTAAGATTTGAGTTTGATTTTATAGCAAATGCCATAATAGATTTTCTGCCTTTAAAAGCGGCTTTCAACTCCTCATATTGTGCGCTCATGTAGTCTAAATCATATATATATAACGGTGTTTTATAAGTAGCTGCTAGTTCTTTAAAATTTATCATAAAAATCCCAAATATTTTTAAGTGGATTCTATCTAAAAAGTACTTATATTTTTGTTATGAAAAAGTATGAGGAGTAAAAAATTATGCGACTTTAGTTGCTAACTCTGGATGTACGATATTTTATCCACTGTCTTATTGCAAACAATAAAAGCAAGAAATTTGGCAAAATTATTCCAAGTTCACTTGGTATCGTTTTATGGTTTGATAACTCTACTAATGAAAATAAAAATGCCCAAATCATCAAAGAAGAGATAATTGCCACAAAACTAAATAGAGAAACATTTAAAAATCTAACACTAATTGGAACAAAAAAGAATATGATAACAACTAAAGAGGGAACAAAAAATGGATATACAAATATCTTATAAAGAGCACTCTTTACTGTATTTGTATTGATATTTTGATCACGTAAGAGCAAATAAGCGTCAATTGCATCTTTGATTGAAAAATTAACTTTGCCCTCATAAACTTGATCAAGCATTTTTGGGCGAAACCCTTGAAGAATCTCTAAGTTTTGCTTCTCTCTTACTTTTATCCCCAAAGAGTCAAAGCTAATGTTGTCTGGCTTTGTAATAATATCAGCCTTGTTGATAAGCCATGCATCATTTCTATAACTAGCTTTTTTGGCTACTAAAACCTCTTTTAAAGAGTTATCTACAAAGCTAAATACACGTATATTCTCTGCGCTCTCTTGAAGAGGCAATAATCTTGAAAAATATACAAATTTATCTTTATATGTAAAAAAAAGGTCTCTTGTTGGGCTTAAGTATTGTGCATTTTTACGGATATTTTTTGCAAACTCATCCGCTCTTGCAAAATTTGAAATTGAATGAAGAGAGATAAAAAGAGTAATTACAACAGTAGAAACAACTACAAAAGGTTTTAATATATCTATTCTAGAATATCCAAGAGAGTAGAACGAGACTAGTGCATTTGATCGGATTAAAAAAATCTTTGTGCTTATCATTGCAAATATAAGCGAAAGAGGAAGAAGCATATCGATGGCATAAAATGTTTTATAAACAATATAAATAAGAAGTAAATTGGCAGAAATATCAAGTTTTTCAGAGCTTCCCATATAGTCAAAACCGACTAAAAAAAGTACTAAAGCCAATAATATAACAATAAAGTATCTAATGTAATGAAAAGAGATATATTTAAAAGCCAGCATTTAGGTCCAATAGAGAAGTTTAGTGCTATTTTAGCGGAATTTTTTTAATTGTATATTTAGTGCTAACATCTTCAAGAGAGTTACTTAAGAGACACTCGAGTGCATCAGAAGCAGAAGCAATAAACTCCGCTAAATGTTCTTGCTCATCTTTAGTAAAATTACTTAAAACATAAGAAGCTACTTCACCTTTATGCTCTGGTTTGCCTATACCCATTCGTACTCTTATATACTCTTTTGAAATATGTTCATCTGTTGATTTAAGTCCATTGTGTCCACCATGTCCACCGCCTTTTTTAAAGCGAAGTGCGCCAAATGGAAGGTCTAAATCATCATGTATTACAACAACTTCATCAATTTTATAAAACTTCTTTACAGCGCCAATCGCTAAGCCTGACAAGTTCATAAAAGTAAGTGGTTTTAATAAAAAATGATTTGAAAACTTAAAAAGGATAGAGTCAAATGATGAAGATAGTTTTTGAGCATTTTTTCGTTTGACTAGCTCATTTATAACCATAAAGCCTATATTATGGCGGGTATGCTCATAGTTCGGGCCAGGGTTACCCAGACCGACTATTAACATAATTATTTCGCTTTGATTACGCTTAGTACAGATACACGATCAGAATCTGTGAACGTCACATTAGCTATTTTTGCAATGTCACGTACCATTTTTGCGTCACCTACATCCATTTTAGCAACATCTACAATGATAGCGTTTGGAGTATTTTCAATAGTAGCTTTTACTCTTAAACGAGGTTTTGAAATATGCACAAGACCTTTATTTTTAAGACCAATTGCATCACCAACTGTAACAACAGGTACATTATAGTGTGTCACAACATTTGGTTGTGCTACCATTAAATCTACGTGTAATAGCTTACCCGTAACTGGGTGTGCCTCATAAGATTGAACAACAACATTCATCTCTTTTGATGCTACTTTGATAGGAAATGCCAGAGTCTCTTTATTACGAACAGTACGGATATACTCATTCTCTTTGAATGCAGCATGTAGGTTTTCTAACCCTTTTCCATAAATGTTTGCAATTAGATATCCATCGCGGCGAAGCGCTTTCGTGCCTATTTTGCCAATACTCTCTCTAATTATGCCTTCTAACATATTAAATCCTTAATAAAAAATGTCCGCAATTATATCTCTTTAAGCTTTAATTGCAGTTAAACAGGTCTATTTTAAATTAAAGATATCATCTTCGTCAAAACCGTTCTTATCAACACTTTCAGCTTTGTGTATACTCTCTGAAGCCTTGCCACTGTTTAAGCCACTCATTTTTAGCTCTAAATCGGATGCGCTTGTAGCGTAATCTTTTGCTTTTTGTTTTGTGATAATTCCGTTATTGTATATATCCAAGATATGTTGGTCAAAACTTTGTGATTTGTAGTGTTCTCTACCTTTTTCGATTGTTTCGCGAATTTCATAATCTCTATTTTCTAAAATTAACTTCTCAACCATAGGAGTCTTTACAAGTATCTCCATAGCCGCTACACGTTTATCATCTTTTGTTGGAATCAGTCTTTGAGATATAACACCCTTTAATACTCCAGCAAGAGAGAGCCTAACACGATTTTGCTCTTCATTTGGAAAAATAGCAATTATACGATTTATAGTCTCTTTTGCATCAACCGTATGCAGTGTTGAAAAAACCAAATGCCCTGTATCTGCCGCATGCAGTGCCAACTCTATCGTCTCTCTATCTCTCATCTCTCCAACTAATATAATATCTGGGTCTTCACGAAGAGCAGCTCTAAGCGCTCTATCAAATGAGAGTGTATCTTGCCCAACTGAGCGTTGATTTATGATACATCCTCTATCTTTATGAACAAATTCAATTGGATCTTCTATCGTTATGATGTGTTTTTTATCACACATATTTATCTCATGAATCATTGCTGCTAGAGTTGTTGATTTTCCACTTCCTGTTGTTCCAGTTACTAGTATCAATCCGCGTGACTCTTTTGTAAATGTTCTTATCATCTCAGGATATTTCATCTCATCAATTGTTGGAATTTTCATAGGAATTACACGAAAAACAAAAGATGGTCCGTCAGTTTGAAAAAAAATGTTTACACGAAAGCGGTTGCGTTCATCAAATTGATAAACTAAATCCACCTCTTTATGCTCTATCAACTCTGAGAATCTTCCTCTAAGTATCTCTTTTGCCAAAGTCATTCCATCTTCATAAGAGAAGATGCTTCCAGAAAAAGGGATTATCGCCCCATTTATTCTAGCTCTTATTGCCCCGTTTGACTTTACATGTAAGTCGCTTCCACCATTTTCAATAAGTTTTTTAAGATACCCTCTAATTTTTTTTATCTGTTCAAACGTTAAAAGACTTATATCTATTTCATTGTTATGTTTAATCATAATGACTCCAATATATCTTTAAATGCATCTTTAAAAGATTGTAATCCATCTTCTATCTGCTTGTCTAAAATCATATCAAAATCGATACCTAAAAATTTTATCGCTTCGAAATGTTCTCTTATTTTCTCTTGTGAAATTGGAAGCGAAGCTGTTTTAGATCCATTTGCATCATACGCTTTTATAGTATCTACTGGCGCTGTATTTACGCTGTTATACGCTAAAAGTCCCTCAATGTAGTAGTGAGGAGGCAGTGAATCATCTTTTACTCCTGTACTTGCAAAAAGAACTCGGCATCTATCAACTCTCATGCTCTCAACAGCTTCATATATACTTGCACTGTTATATATGCCACTTAGAGCTTTTTTGATTTTAGCTTTTTCAAGCATATCATCTAAAGCTCTGTCGATTCTGCTTACAAACACGCTTATTACTGTATCAACGGTTGCTCCAAACTCTTTTGTTCCATCTCTAAAAGCTTTTGCACATAAAATAGCTTGTTCTTTCTTAAAGATAAGCGTTGCATTTACTGGTATGCCTTTTGATGTAAGAGTTTGCATCGCAATATATCCAGCCTTAGTCGCTGGAATTTTTATCATCACGTTTGCTCTGCCTATGCTTTTATAGAGTCTCTCTCCCTCTTTTATCGTTGCATCAGCGTCATCACAAAGAAAAGGGTCTACTTCTATACTTACATAACCATCATCGCCTACATCATAAAGAGGTTTTAATATATCTGCTGCTTTTTGTATATCATAGATAGCAACTGCTTCATATTTTTCTTTTGGGCTAAGCGACTTAAGAGTAAGAAGTTGCTCTTTATAAGCATTTGAACTAAGTATCGCATTTTTAAATATTGCAGGATTTGAAGTAGCTCCATTGATTATTTTTTTATCTATTAACTCTTTAAACTCATTATCTAAATAGTCTCTTTCTATAAAATCCGCCCACAGCGAGAACTTTAAATCTTTTAAATACATATGCAAACCTTTCTTATTTCGGTAAATTATATCTCAAAATTTCTCAATTTTTTTATCAGTTACTGTTTTTTTTGATTTTGATAATAAACGTCGAGCCAAGAGTTGATGTTCTAACTTCTATCTCCCCTCCAAACTGCTTTTCAATAATCATTTTACTCATATAAAGCCCTAGCCCTGTTCCGTTTTTGCCCTTAGTGCTGTAGTATGGCGTAAAAAGATGTAGTAGATGCTCATCACTTATACCTCCAGCATTATCCGTTATAGAGATAAAAACATACTCATCATCATCATCATCAGTCACATCCATAACAATTGTAGGATTACTTGGCTTTACTTCATTGTGAGCATCTATTGCGTTATTTAAAATATTAAGAATAACCTGAATAAGTTCATTGATATAAATTTTAAGAACTATATCTTTATCTCTTTTTATTGATATTTTTATTTTACTGTCTTGCAGTCTTGATTGCGCAAAATTAAGTGCCCTTTGAAATAGCTCATGAATCTCAATACTGACCATCTCTTTATTTGGACGAAAATATGTTTGAAAATCATCAACAGTATCAGAGAGATAAATTATCGTATTGCTGATATTGGTTAATGCTTCATCAACATCCCTACATCTTCTCTCTTTCTCAAGCATATGTTTTAGCTGTAAATTTGCAATTTGAAGCGTTATTGTAGAGAGTGGTTGCCTCCACTGATGTGCTATCATACTTATCATCTCGCCCATAACAGCTTGTTTTGACTGCATCTCTAGTATCTGGTCTTTTTTTCTAAGTTCTTCTAGCTTTTGCTCAACTTTAATTTCCAGTGATTCATTTAGCTTTATTAGCTGTGTTGTTTTATCTTTTACTTGTCTCTCAAGTTCTGAATTAAAGTTTTTAAGCATATTTTGTTGCTCAAGTATCGTAACCTTTGCTTCATCTATCTTCTTCTTATAAAAATAGATAATGATGCTAATTATTATTAAAACAAAAGAGAGATACGAGATTTGAAATATTGAATACTGTATTTCTATAAATGCCTGAAATGGCGCGATTATAAGCATAAGAAGAATAAACAATAGCCAATATAGGGCCTTCAATGTCTTTTGAAAATATAGAAGTATGATAGGATATGTAAATATCCAAAGATGTTTTAAATCATGAGGATCACTCACATAAATAAGAAACAAAAATAAAAATGTATATTGAATAGTAATTATAATAGCAAAAAATTCAAAAAAATTACGGTATTTTCTAAGGGCAAAAAACATTATAAAATTCATACATAAGATTACTAACTCTAAAGGTATTAATATATGAAGACCACGTAGATAGTTTCCTATGATTCCATAAACCAATCCTGCTGTTGAGAGCAAAATACCGATGTTTATCATCTGGTATCTGTTTTTTAATTCATGCTCATACTCATCAAACACCCATCCGCTTGTAAAAAATCCATCGATTTTAAACATTTACAGCTCCTTTTTTATGGCAAATAAACTTTGTCTAGCAATTCAGCGTACTCGCTCTTTGCATTACTATCAAGCGTAATTCCGCCACCACTTTTATAGATATAGCCATCTTTGGTTTTTTGCACAAAACGAATCATAACAGCGCTATTAAGCGCCTCTCCATCATATACTCCAAAAACACCGCTAAAATAACCTCTCTCATACCCTTCAACTAGCTGGATTATCTCAAGAGTGCTCTTCTTTGGTGCTCCGCTTATGCTTCCCGCTGGAAGAAGTGATTTTAAAATATCCCCTATTTTGCTATGCCAATCATCCCCAACATTACCGCTTATATGTGAGCTTACATGTAGAAGTTTTTTCTCTCCAGCTTCTATCTTTGTTATATATCTAAACTTTTCAACTTTTACATTTTTGGCAACCATAGAGAGGTCGTTTCTAAGCAAATCAACAACCATAACATGCTCCGCCATCTCTTTTTTATCTTCTAAAATTATCTCTTTTGCATTTAAGATTGAAGCGTCAATTGTGCCTTTCATAGGAAATGTTGAGATTTTAGAGTCTTGTATAGAGATAAATTTTTCAGGAGAAAAGCAGACAAACTCATCTTTGTATCTTAATTTATAGGGAGCATTTGCTGAACTATATATCTCTTGTAGTGTTAATGGTGTTTTTATATATGTAGGCTGGGTGAGGTTTAAAAGATATGTCTCTCCATCTTTTATCTTCTCTATTACAAAATCAAACTTCTCTTTGTATGTCTCAAAAGATACACCATCTTTTTGTAAAAAATCTTCGTGAACTTTTAGTTTATACTCTTCATTTATCTCAAACTCTACATCGTTTTGTTTAAGTTTATCTAGAGGCAAAAGAGCTATATTTTGAGCTTTAAAATCAACTATAAATAGAAAAGGTTCTCTTTTAGCCCCAAGAGAGTTTATATCCTCAAACGTCATAAATTAATTTTTTTAGTACTGCCATTCTTATTGCAACACCATTTGCTACCTGCTCTAAAACCTTACATCTTTTATCCGCTAAGAGCGCGTCACAAATATCTATATTTCTATGAACAGGACCTGGATGAAGAATGATTATATCTCTATCGCCAACAACTTCACTTGTTATACAAAAATCACTCGCATAATCTTTTAGTGAAGCATAAGTTTGGGAAGAGTGTCTCTCTGTTTGTGTTCTAAGGCTCATGATAGCATCTACTTCATCAATAATATCTTCTAAATAGTGTGTTGTTCTCAAATCACTCTGAGGCAAAAACTGAGGCGGGGCAACTAAAATAACCTCCATTTTAAATCTGCTAAGAAGCTCTATGTTTGAGTTTGCAACTCTTGAGTTTTTAATATCACCCACAATTGCTATCTTTTTTCCCTCAAGGTTTTTAAAATGTTTTTTTAGTGTAAAAAGGTCTAGGAGGGCTTGTGTTGGGTGTGCATGAGCGCCATCTCCTGCATTTATGATTGAGGCTTTTGTATGGTTTGAGAGAATTTTTGGAACACCTGAGTTTTGATGTCTGACAATAATGGCATGAGGACCCATCGCATCAAGATTCATAGCTGTATCTACAAGTGTTTCTCCCTTCTTAGTGGAGCTGTTTGCAACATCAAGATGGACTATCTCAGCTCCAAGTCTTTTTGCTGCTATCTCAAAAGAGCTTCTTGTTCTTGTTGAGTTTTCAAAAAAAAGCGTTATTATAATTTTATCTCTTAGAATTCTATCAAATCTACCATCACTAAAAAGTTCTGCATCTGCTAAAATAGATTCTATCTCTTGGGTTGTAAAATCATCTGTACGGATTAAATGTTTCATACTGCTCTTTTTTTAAAATAATTTATAAATTATACAAGACATCACATATTTTTTCAATATCTCTACCGACTTTAAGCACCTTAAAATCTGATTTCAAAAAATAGGGCTCTGAAATTTTGCCAAAATTATTATCCTCATCTTTACAGTTAAAAGCAACTACATGTGGTATCTCTTTTGCCTCCAACGCCCCTT
The DNA here is from genome assembly GCF_059705345.1 of Sulfurimonas limnophila. NCBI lineage: Bacteria > Pseudomonadati > Campylobacterota > Epsilonproteobacteria > Campylobacterales > Sulfurimonadaceae > Sulfurimonas > Sulfurimonas limnophila. The sequence goes on along the minus strand of NZ_AP046127.1, from coordinate 398,896 downwards.
TACTAAGTAGTGTGTCATTTATACAACCAAGTGAGCAGTGCGTAACCAATAGCGCTACGGCATCAAGTTTTTCAATCAAATCTATCATCATATACTCTTCATCAATTGGAACATAAAGCCCGCCAGCACCCTCAATGATTACAATATCACAAAAAGCTTCTAGCTCTTGTATCTTTTTTTGAACTATTTTTATATCCAGAGGTGTATTATTTGACGCAACAAATGGAGCAGCTGCCATCTCATAAGTGATAGGAGCAATATCATCAACTTCTAGGTGCCATAACTTTGGATTTAACTCTTTTACAAGTTCTAAAAGCTCCTCAGCGTCACCTGCATACCCATTGACAACACCGCTCTCTATAGGCTTTAGAACTCCAACTTTCATACCACGTGATGCAAACTCTCTTAGCAGTAACTTAGTTGTATATGTCTTACCAATATCTGTATTTGTAGCGGTAACAAAAATTCGCTTTGTCATAGTTATCCCAATTTCGTTATAATTTATAAATTCTAAAATATAAACTATTATAGGAAAAATATGGCAACAAATATCGATTTAGAAACTAAAGAGAAGATAAAGATAAAGTACCCAAAAAAGTACAAAGTGCTTCTTTTAAATGATGACTATACATCTATGGAGTTTGTTATAGATATTTTAATAACTATATTTCATAAAAATTATGAACAGGCTCATCAAATAATGCTTGAGATACATGAGAAAACAAAAGGAATCTGCGGAATATATACTTATGAAATTGCAGAGACAAAGGTTATGCAGGTACACAAAAAAGCCAGAGATAATGGCTTTCCACTAAGAGCAACAATGGAGGAGGAGTAATGATTAGCTACTCACTTAATGAAGTTTTTCAAAAAGCAATTCGTTATGCAAAAGGATTGCGCCATGAATATATAACGATAGAACATCTCTTTTATCAGCTCTTAAATTCTTCCGAGGGAGCAAAGATCATCTTTACATGTGGCGGTGATGTTGAAGAGATGAGAGAGGTTATAAAAAAATACATAGACACAAATAGCCAAACTCTTCCAGCAAGTATAAGCGAAGAGCCTTTTGAGAGTGTTGCACTATCAAGACTAATTGACAATATGATAAAACATATACAAAGTTCAAATCAACAAAGTGCTGATATAGCAGATTTATTAGTTGCCATTTATGATGAAGTAAACTCTTTTGCCTATATTCTTTTAACTGAGTGCAAAATATCAAGACTTGATATTTTAGAAGCTATCTCAACTCTTGATGAGAAAGAGACGATTATAGAAAGTGAATCATACTTGCAAAAATATGCGATTAATCTTCTTAAAAAAGCAAAAGATGGCAAAATAGACCCTGTCATTGGGAGAGATGATGAGATACAAAGAGTAACTCAGATTCTTTGTCGCAGAAAGAAAAACAATCCAATTTTAGTTGGAGAAGCTGGTGTTGGTAAAACTGCCATTGCAGAGGGTTTAGCCCTTAATATTGTTGCAAAAAAAGTACCTCTTATCATACAAAACTCTCAACTTTTTGCACTAGACTTAGGGGCTATGTTAGCTGGGACAAAATATAGAGGCGATTTTGAAAAACGTTTAAAAGGAATTATGGATGAGTTAAAAGGCATTCCTAATGCAATTTTATTTATAGATGAAATTCACACACTCATAGGGGCTGGTTCAACGAGCGGCTCTATGGATGCAGCAAATCAGTTAAAACCTGCTCTTGCTTCTGGAGAGTTAAAATGCATGGGTGCAACAACATTTGCAGAGTATCGAAATGGTTTTGAAAAAGACAAAGCACTTAGTAGAAGATTCTCTAAAATCGATATAAATGAACCCTCACTTGAGACAAGCTACAAAATTTTAAAAGGGTTAAAGAGTAAATATGAAGCTCATCACAATGTTACATATACAGACAATGCCCTAAAATCAGCAGTTGAATTATCAAAAAGATACATAACAGATAAATTTCTACCAGACAAAGCGATAGACCTTATAGATGAGTGTGCAGCATCATTTCATCTGAAAAAAGTAAAACGAAGAGTAGTCTCATCAACTGATATCCAAAACACTCTCTCTAAGATAGTTGGCATCTCAAACCAAAAAGTTTCCAAAGATGAGACACTTTCTCTTATAAATCTACAAGAGAGTTTAAAACAAAGAGTCATAGGACAAGATAAGGCTGTTGAGGAGGTAACAAAAGCTATTAAAATCTCAAAAGCAGGATTAACGCCTGAGGGCAAACCAATAGCATCATTTCTTTTCTCAGGTCCAACAGGAGTTGGTAAAACAGAATTAGCACTAAGTCTAAGTGAAATTCTTGGCGTAAATTTTGAGAGATTTGATATGAGTGAATATATGGAAAAACACGCTCTGAGCCGCCTTATAGGAGCACCTCCAGGATATGTTGGGTATGAACAGGGTGGACTTTTAACAGAGGCTATAAAGAAGCATCCATACAGTGTCTTACTACTAGATGAGATAGAAAAAGCGCATCCAGACTTAGTAAATATACTGCTTCAAATCATGGATAATGCCACTCTAACTGACAATAATGGATACAAAGCAAACTTTCAAAATGTTATATTAATAATGACATCAAATATTGGCGCAACAGCTAGAAGCGTTATGGGATTTAACAAAGACTCTTCTTTGGCAAAAAATGAGGAGTTAAAACTCTTTTTCACGCCAGAATTTAGAAATAGATTAAGTGCGATAGTAGAGTTTAATCAATTAAATATAGAGATAGTAAAAAACATTGTGAAGAAATTTATAGCCGAGTTAAATGCAGAACTCAAAAAAAAGAAAATAGCTATAACATTATCACCAAAAGCTATTGATTTCATCGCTAGTGAGTCTTACTCACCTGAGATGGGTGCTAGACCGATAAAAAGATATATCCAAAACAATATTACAGAGCAGCTAAGCGATGAAATTCTTTTTGGAAAACTTAAAAATGGTGGAACCGTAAATGTCTCATTTAACAAAAAAATTATCTTAAAGTTTAAAGAGTTAGATTGATTCCAAAACTTCTAAAATATGAGTTAACTTTCCCTCATCCAAATGACGCTAACGAAGATGGAATCGTTGCATGGGGAGGTGATTTAAACCCATCAAGGCTTATTCGTGCCTACCAAAATGGCATATTCCCGTGGTATAGCAAAAATGACCCCATAATTTGGTGGTCACCAAATCCTAGACTTATTATGGAACTTGATGATTTTAAACTAAGTCGCTCTCTTAGAAAAAGTATGAAAAAATTTGAATATAGATTTGATACTAATTTTATAAACGTTATGAAAAATTGCCAAAATATAAAAAGAGTTAAACAAGATGGAACGTGGATACAAGATGAAATCATAGAAGCTTATAGTGTGCTTCATGATATGGGCATAGCTCATAGCGTTGAGAGCTATCTTGATGGAGAACTTGTTGGTGGACTATATGGAGTTGCAGTTGGTGGTCTCTTTTGCGGAGAATCAATGTTTGCCCTCGTAAATGATGCTTCAAAAAGTGCTTATGCAGTTTTAATAAATCATCTAAAAACATGGGGATATGATTTTATAGATGCCCAAGTACCAACTGAGCATCTAAAAAGTTTAGGTGCCAAAGAGGTAAGCAGAGATTATTTTTTAGAGAGACTTCACAAAGTAAATATGAATATAATTAATCACAAATGGGAATTACTACATGTAAGTAATTTAATAGAGTTAGAATTAACAAAGTGATTTAGCGAAATGTATTAAATGATTAAAGCAGTAAATGATTAAAGTTTATAAAAGAGTTAGAGTAGAATTAAAAAGTGAATTTGATTGAAATTAAGAAGTTGAAGTTAGAAATGATCAACTAGGCAGCGACCTACGTTTCCAATCCTGCAAGGATCAGTATTATCAGCGATGAGAGGCTTAGCTTCTGGGTTCGGAATGGGACCAGGCGTTTCCCTCTCTCTATAGCCACCTAGACAATCACATTTAAATACACTGTTTTGTGTACTTAAAAGTGATTGTTCTTGAGTTAGAGTGAGTTTTATGCAATTAATGCATAAAGTATCATTGTTAAAGTCAACACAACTAAATAACTACATCAGGTACCTATACACTAAGTAAGGTAGTGAACGAATTGTGTTCTATTTAAAGAACTTTAAAAAAAGACAAACGTACTATTAGTACTGGTCAGCTAAACAGATTACTCTGCGTACACATCCAGCCTATCAAGCTTGTAGTCTTCAAGCGTACTTCAGGGAACGTTCATCTTGGAGTTGGCTTCCCGCTTAGATGCTTTCAGCGGTTATCTCATCCATGCGTAGCTACCCAGCGATGCTCTTGGCAGAACAACTGGTGCACCAGTGGCATGTCCAACCCGGTCCTCTCGTACTAGGGTCAGCTCTCCTCAACGTTCCTACGCCCACGGAAGATAGGGACCGAACTGTCTCACGACGTTCTGAACCCAGCTCGCGTACCGCTTTAAATGGCGAACAGCCATACCCTTGGGACCTGCTTCAGCCCCAGGATGCGATGAGCCGACATCGAGGTGCCAAACCTCCCCGTCGATGTGAGCTCTTGGGGGAGATCAGCCTGTTATCCCCGGCGTACCTTTTATCCTTTGAGCGATGGCCCTTCCACACAGAACCACCGGATCACTATGACCGTCTTTCGACTCTGTTTGAGTTGTATCTCTTACAGTCAGTCCGGCTTGTGCCATTATACTCTACGAGGGATTTCCAACCCCTCTGAGCCGAACTTTGTAAGCCTCCGTTACTTTTTAGGAGGCGACCGCCCCAGTCAAACTACCCACCAGACATTGTCCTCGCACGAGATAATCGTACGGAGTTAGCTATCAGAATATTCAGGGGTGGTATCTCAAGGATGCCTCCGATACAACTAGCGTCATATCATCAATGGCTCCCACCTATCCTGCACATGAATATCCCAATAGCAATGTCAAGCTATAGTAAAGGTGCACGGGGTCTTTCCGTCTTTCCGCGGGTAGGAGGAATTTTCACCTCCACTACAATTTCACTGGATCCCTGGTTGAGACAGCTCCCATCTCGTTACGCCATTCATGCAGGTCGGTATTTAACCGACAAGGAATTTCGCTACCTTAGGACCGTTATAGTTACGGCCGCCGTTTACTTGTGCTTCATTTCAATGCTTCGCAGAGCTAACAAATCCATTTAACATTCAAGCACCGGGCAGGCGTCACACCCTATACATCCTCTTACGAGTTAGCAGAGTGCTGTGTTTTTGGTAAACAGTCGGGAGGGACACTTTGCTGCGACCCGTCAATGCTTTATGGAGCAAGTCCATTAACAAATAGGGCACACCTTATACCGAAGATACGGTGCTAGTTTGCAGAGTTCCTTAACCAGGGTTCATCCACGCGCCTTAGAATACTCATCTCACCCACCTGTGTCGGTTTACGGTACGGGCAACTGTTGTTCTCGTTTAGAGGCTTTTCTCGGCACGACAGTATCATTGATTCAAAGCGCTCTCCGAAGAGATTGCTCTGCCTGTAAGATCTCGGTCTAATGTAAGGCGGATTTGCCTACCTTACAACCTACGTCCTTCGACCCACTATTCCATCAGTGAGCTCAATTAACTCTATGCGTCCCCCCATCACTCAAGCGAACAACAGTCGGTATCGGAATATTAACCGATTTGCCATCGTCTACCCCTCTCGGACTCGACTTAGGTCCCGACTAACCCTACGATGACGAGCATCGCGTAGGAAACCTTGGGTTTACGGCGAAGGGAATTCTCATCCCTTTTATCGCTACTCATGCCTGCATGCTCACTTCCAGCCGCTCCACCACTCCTTGCCGGTATGGCTTCTACGCTGACTGGAACGCTCTCCTACCACGTGAATAAATTCACATCTAGAGCTTCGGTGCTTGTCTTAGCCCCGTTATATTTTCGGCGCAGAATCGCTAGACCAGTGAGCTGTTACGCTTTCTTTAAAAGATGGCTGCTTCTAAGCCAACCTCCTGGTTGTCACAGCAACTCCACATCCTTTTCCACTTAGACAAGACTTTGGGACCTTAGCTGCTAGTCTGGGTTGTTCCCCTCTTGACGACGGATTTTATCACCCACCGCCTGACTCCCGAGGTTACACATGAAGTATTCGGAGTTTGATAGGGTTTGGTACCGCGGTAAGCAGCCCTAGCCCTGTCAGTGCTCTACCCCTTCATGCTACTGCTCGAGGCTATACCTAAATATATTTCGGAGAGAACCAGCTATCACTGAGTTTGATTGGCCTTTCACCCCTATCCACAAGTCATCCCGAGACTTTTCAACGTCAATGGGTTCGGTCCTCCACTGGCTCTTACACCAGCTTCAACCTGCTCATGGATAGATCACTCAGTTTCGGGTCTGCAGCATCTGACTAATTCGCCCTATTAAGACTCGCTTTCGCTACGGCTTCGCGTTCGCTTAACCTTGCCAGATACCACAACTCGCAGGCTCATTATGCAAAAGGCAGTCCGTCACACTTATAAATAATAGTGCTCCGAATGATTGTAAGCCATAGGTTTCAGGTTCTATTTCACTCTGCTCACCGCAGTTCTTTTCACCTTTCCCTCACGGTACTTGTTCGCTATCGGTCTAGTAGTAGTATTTAGGGTTGGAGGGTGGTCCCCCCATATTCAGTCAAGATAACACGTGTCCCGACCTACTCGTTCCTTAGTCTAGTACCATATAAATGTTTTCGCCTACAGGAGTATCACCCTCTATGCTCACTCTTTCCAAAGTGTTCGGCTAACAAATATATTATCACTAAGTGCCCTAATCCCGTTTCGCTCGCCGCTACTATGGGAATCTCGTTTGATTTCTTTTCCTTCAGGTACTGAGATGTTTCACTTCCCTGAGTTCGCTCCCCGTAGGGTAACATGATTCGCACCATGCTGGGTTGCCCCATTCAGAAATCCCCGGATCAAAGCTTCTTGGCAGCTCCCCGAGGCTTATCGCAGCCTAGTACGTCTTTCATCGCCTCTACTAGCCAAGGCATCCACCTATGGCCCTTAATATCTTTTTTTCTAATTTGCGTTCACTACCTTACTTAATGTAGGGCAGTATCCTGTTTAATTGTAGTTATTTAGTTGATATATTTATAATTGATTGCAGAAATGTAAAGATTGCTCTTTTTAATCTCTAGTTATCTTCTTATAACTATATGTTGACTTTAACAATAATAATTTAATGAACTTTTTGGTGTAAAACCAAATCTAAATACTCTATTGAGTACTTGGATTTAGTTTTTATTTTAAGAAATGGTGGAGAATAGCGGGATCGAACCGCTGACCTCCTGCGTGCAAGGCAGGCGCTCTCCCAGCTGAGCTAATTCCCCATTTTCAATTTCAAATGAACAATGATCACTGAAAACTAAGCAAGTAAAAGACTAAAATAACTGTTTCTCTTGTGAGATTTTCTTGTATGTCAATTCAAATGAATGATTGACTCTACTCTAGAAAGGAGGTGATCCAACCGCAGGTTCTCCTACGGTTACCTTGTTACGACTTCACCCCAGTCGCTAATTCCACCGTAAGTGGTAGCCCCCCGAAGGTTAGCTTCCCAATTTCGGGTGAAATCAACTCCCATGGTGTGACGGGCGGTGAGTACAAGACCCGGGAACGTATTCACCGTAGCAATGCTGATCTACGATTACTAGTGATTCCAGCTTCATGCTCTCGAGTTGCAGAGAACAATCCGAACTGAGAGACGCTTTAAGTGATTGGCTCCACCTCGCGGTATTGCAACACTCTGTACGCCCCATTGTAGCACGTGTGTAGCCCTGGCCGTAAGGGCCATGATGACTTGACGTCGTCCTCACCTTCCTCCTTCTTGCGAAGGCAGTCTCCCTAGAGTGCCCAGCTTAACCTGCTGGCAACTAAGGACGAGGGTTGCGCTCGTTGCGGGACTTAACCCAACATCTCACGACACGAGCTGACGACAGCCGTGCAGCACCTGTTTTCAAGCTCCCCGAAGGGCACTCCTGCATCTCTGCTGGATTCTATCAATGTCAAGGCCAGGTAAGGTTTTTCGCGTATCTTCGAATTAAACCACATGCTCCACCACTTGTGCGGGTCCCCGTCTATTCCTTTGAGTTTTAATCTTGCGACCGTACTCCCCAGGCGGAACACTTAATCTGTTAAGTGCATCACCGCCCTGACAAGCAGGGCGACGACTAGTGTTCATCGTTTAGGGCGTGGACTACCAGGGTATCTAATCCTGTTTGCTCCCCACGCTTTCACGCCTTAGCGTCAGTAATGTTCCAGGAGATCGCCTTCGCTTTAGGTATTCCTAGTGATATCTACGGATTTTACCCCTACACCACTAATTCCATCTCCCCCTCCCATACTCTAGGTTGCCAGTTTCAAGTGCAGTTCTACAGTTAAGCTGTAGGATTTCACACCTGACTTGACAACCCGCCTACGCGTCCTTTACGCCCAGTGATTCCGAGTAACGCTTGCACCCTCCGTATTACCGCGGCTGCTGGCACGGAGTTAGCCGGTGCTTATTCATATGCTACCGTCATTTTCTTGACATATAAAAGGAGTTTACACACCGAAATGCGTCATCCTCCACGCGGCGTTGCTGCATCAGAGTTTCCTCCATTGTGCAATATTCCTCACTGCTGCCTCCCGTAGGAGTCTGGTCCGTGTCTCAGTACCAGTGTGGCGGATCATCCTCTCAAACCCGCTACCCGTCATTGCCTTGGTGAGCCATTACCTCACCAACTAACTGATAGGATATAGTCTGATCCCAAAGCGAAAAGACATTTCCCTCTCTAACTTATGTTAAAGAGGTGTATCTAGTATTAATCACCGTTTCCAGTGGCTATCCCAGTCTTTGGGGTACATTAACTATATATTACTCACCCGTGCGCCACTCGTCAGCAAACTAGCAAGCTAGTTCCTGTTACCGTTCGACTTGCATGTGTTAAGCACGCCGCCAGCGTTCACTCTGAGCCAGGATCAAACTCTCCATAATTGGTTTGTTTAATCTTTGCCCAAGAATTAAAATTCATTGGCTTTGTTGCCACTTATATAAATATATGTGGACTTTGTAAAGTATCTATTACTATAGATACCCAGTTGGGTATAAATAGAATAGACGGTTGTTGTTATTTAGTTTTTATAAGTAAACTTACTCGACTTAAATAATAACTAGTTTTAGTTATTAAAGTCTATTTACTTGCTTAGTTTTCAATGATCTCAAACTACCGTTATAAGCCTCTACTTGAAGCCTAGATACCTAAAGTTTAGGTCTCTGTGTTTGTGGATGGGAATTATAGGTAAGGATTGCTTAGAGGGGGCTTAAGTTTGGAGGGGATTTGGAGAAAGTTTCATATTGAGTCAATTTGAATTTTTTAGAGGCGGTATTAAGCATTGTATATGCCAATTCAAGTTTAAAGTGCAACACTAGAGAGTAAAAGAAATTAAGGATTGAAGAGAGAGGTTAGCTGCGATAAAATAAGATTCCAATCCGCCAAGATAGGGAAACTTATGAAATACAAACAACTAACCATGATGCAACGATATCAAATCGAAGCTTTGAAAAAAGAGGGTTTAAGTCAAAGAGCAATAGCTTTAAATATTGAAGTGCATCACTCAACCATCAGTAGAGAGTTAAAAAGAAACTCACTAAACAATAGTGAATATCATGCTGTTAATGCAACAATAAGTGCAAGACTAAGGTATCAGTATAAAACAAAGAATAGAAGACTTACGAAGAAGCATACAAGCTTCATAAAAATGTGTATCAAAGACGGGTTCTCTCCAGAACAGATAAGTGGGAGGATGAGTTTAACCCAACTCAGACCTGTAAGCCATGAAACAATCTATCAATACATTTATCACAACAAACGAAGTGGTGGTAATCTATATAAGTATCTTAGGCATAAAAACAAAAAGTATACCAAGAGAAGTGCTTTGTACCGTAGTTGTGGGCAAATTAAGAACCGTATATCAATAGACTTTAGACCAGCCATTGTCGAAGACAAATCAAGGGTTGGTGATTGGGAAGTAGATACTATTATTGGAAAGAATCATCATCAAGCGATAGTTACACTTGTTGATAGAAACTCAAAGTTCACATTGATGAGAAAAGTAGAAGCTAAACAAGCCAGAGTTGTAACAGACGCTATCATACATTTATTAAAGCCTATACAGGCTCATACACTAACTATAACTAGTGACAATGGCAAAGAATTTTCATATCATGAAGAAGTAGCAAAGAAACTAGATACAGAGTTCTACTTTGCAAATCCATATCAATCCTGGCAGAGAGGACTCAATGAGCATACTAATGGATTAATCAGAGAATATTTTCCAAAGAATATGCCCTTTAATGACATCACAGACGAACAGATTGTTGAAGTTCAGAATAAACTAAATCGTAGACCTAGAAAGATACTTGGGTACAAAACACCTGCAGAAGTATTTTTCGATACAATTACGAAATCTTATGTAGCAGTTTAATCAAGTGTTGCACTTACTATTTGAATTGGCGAATTGAGTCAATTTGAATTTTTTAGAGGTAGTATTAAGCATTGTATATAAACTAAAATAGGTTTATATAGAAGTTTACGCAAGGGTTTTATGATAATTATTTTTAGAAGATGTTTCTGAGAATTTTAATGAGAGAATTTATTTTTTTGAAAATGTGGGTTAAAACTTAGAAGATTATTTTCTTCTAAGTTCTTTAATACGTGCTGCTTTACCAGCAAGATCACGAAGATAAAATAGTTTTGCACGACGAACACGACCGCGACGAACAACTGTTATCTCATCTATAGAGTCACTATATATTGGGAATATTCTCTCAATACCTATGCTATTAGCACCAATTTTACGAACTGTAATCGTTTGACCAGTACCTTGACCTCTTTTTGCAATACAAACACCCTCGTAATTTTGTACACGAGTTTTGTCACCTTCTTTAATTGTTACAGCTAAACGTACAGTATCACCAGCACGAAAGTCTGGAATATTTTTCTCAGCTACTTGTGCTTTTTCAAAGTTTTCTATGTACTTATTTCTCATAAGATTTCCTTGTTCTATGCTTTAAAAGCTGCTCTGGTCTGAAGAATTTAGTCTTGCATACAGATAGAGCTAATTTTAGTGAGCGAATATTACTATGATTTCCCTTTAAGTATTCTGATGTAACACTTATGTTTTTATAAACTTCTGGCTTAGAAAAAGATGGTGCTTCTAAAAGTTCTGTTTCAAAACTCTCTATTTCTAAAGAGTCGCTGTTTCCAAGCACTCCATCTACGTTTCTTGAGATAGCATCACATATGACTAAAGATGGAAGTTCTCCACCAGTCAAAATATAATCACCTATGCTAAAAATTTCATCAGCATACTTCTCAAGAACTCTCTCATCAATTCCCTCATATCTTCCACTCACAAAAGCTATATGGGATTTTTTTGCCAATCTCTTAGCATCATTTTGCCTAAAAGGCTTTGCGACTGGAGTTAAAAATATTATATGAACATTTCTACTCATATTTCTTAACTCATCTAGCGTGTCAAAAAGTGGCTGTGGATTCATAACCATTCCTGCACCACCACCGACTGCACTATCGTCTACTTTATTATGTCTTGAACTGCTAAAGTCTCTAGGATTTATGTATTCTACGTTTAAAATCTCTTTTTGAATTGCTCTTTTTAAAATAGAGTCGTTAAAATATCCCTCTACTATATTTTTAAAAAGCGTTACAAAAGTAAATTTCATTATGAAGCCTCTAGTATATCCATAGCACCAATAACAGTTATTATTTTCTCTTTTATATCTGTATTTATTGTAAAAGGTTCCCTAAATGGTAGTAAAAAACTTTTTGCAAAACCACTCTTAACAAGAGCTTCATCAGTTATAATGCAGAGATAATTTGTAATACCCATTCTATCAAGCTCATCTACTGTACCTAAAACTTTTCCATCTTCTACCACACTACAACCCTCGATATCAAACCAGAAATACTCACCTTTATCTAAGTGACACTCTTTTCTTGTTCTCTCTATAGTTGTGTATAGATTTTTATTTGTAAGTTTTTTGGCATCTTCAGGAGAGTTGTATCCAGAAAATCTAATAAGGCCTCGCTCATGATTTATATCACTTATGGCGATACTATCGTTTTCATTTATAAAAAAAGATGCGCCTTTTTTAAATTGTTCTGGAAAATCACTCTTGAGATGAAGTTTCATATCGCCGCCTAAACCGACAGTTTTGCCGATTGTTGCGATATGAAGTAGTTTATTTGATAGCTTCGACATTTATACGGTAACTCATACCATCTTTAGCTTTACAGCCAGAGATAACGGTCTTGATTGCTCCAATCATCTTACCCTCTTTACCAATTAGCTTACCAATATCAGCTTGATTAGCATAGAGAAGAATCTCAGCAGTTTCATCGCCCTCTTTTACTTCAACCCTTACATCATCTGGATAAGACGCTATAAGCTTTGCAAACTGTGCGACAAAATCAGCTATCATAATTAACGACCTGTTATCTTTTTAACACGATCACTCATTTTAGCGCCAACGCTTAACCAGTAATCTAATCTTTCAGCATCAACAACAATTGTTTTTTCTGCTACCATTGGATTGTAATGTCCAATTAATTCAATCCAACCACCATCTCTACGTTTACGTGAGTCTGTTACCGCGATACGGTAAAAAGGTTGTTTTTTTCTTCCCATTCTTGTTAGGCGAATTACTGTTGCCATTTTTTGTCCTTCTCTGCGTAAGTCATATTTCAACTTACTGTATATGTTAAATTTTGCATTTTGAATGCAAATTTATAAACTTCTAAAAATCTATAAATTTATATTCAACATAGCAGAAACTACTTTCTTAAAGCCCCTGCTCCGCCCATTTGACCCATCATAGACTGAAGATCTTTCATCCCATTTTTGCCAGAGAATCTTTTTGCCATTTTTCCTGCATTTTTAAACTGTTTTATCATGCGATTTATCTCAACTATCTCTAGTCCGCAACCTTTTGCAATTCTTCCCTTTCTGGAGTTGTTTAGCAAATCTGGATTTTCTCTCTCTTTCATTGTCATAGAAGATACCATGGCTTTTATGTTTTTTAGCTCGCTAGAATTTTCAAGATCAAAATCCTTAAGGGCTTTAGACATATTTCCCATTCCTGGAATCATACCCATTAATGACTTCATGCTTCCCATCTTCTTCATGCTCTCCATTTGCTCTAAAAAGTCATTGAAGTTAAATTCACCTTTTTTAATCTTTGAAGTAAATTTTTTTGCCTGTTTTTCATCAATAATAGAAGCAGTTTTCTCAGCTAGACCTTCAATGTCTCCAAAACCCATCAAGCGATTTACAACACGATCTGGTAAGAATAGTTCTAAATCTTGTATCTTCTCACCGCTACCAATAAAACGTAGAGGTACTTGAACTTGAGATGAGAGTCCAAGTGCTACACCGCCCTTTGAATCGCCATCATACTTGCTAAGAATTACGCCATCTATTCCGATTTTTTCTTTAAAAGCAGTTGCTGTTTTTATCGCATCTTGACCTGTCATAGAGTCTGCGACATAAAAGATTTCACTAGGATTTGCTGCATATTTGACGGCTTCTAATTCATCCATAAGCTCATTATCTATAGCTAAACGTCCTGCTGTATCTATTAGAACTACATCGTATATACCGCTATTGGCTTTTTTTAGAGCAGCAATTACGACTTCTGCTGGGTTTTTAGTACTTTCGTCTTCATATAGCTCAACTCCAACTTGTGTTGTAAGTTGACGGAGTTGCTCTACTGCTGCTAAACGCTGTAAGTCAGCTGCTACAACCATCACTTTTTTTTGTTTATTTTTTAAGTAGTTAGCTAATTTTGCAGTTGTTGTTGTTTTTCCTGAACCCTGAAGTCCAGTCATTAATATAACGGTTGGAGGTTTTGAAGCAAAAACGAAGCCTCTATTTCCACCTATCTCTAATAGTTCATAAAGAGCAACTCTTAGTGCAGATAAAAATTGATCTTTCCCGATACCATTTTTTTTAGTATCTATTTGAACTCTAGTTATTAAATCTTTAACAACTTTATGGTTTACATCAGCTTTTAATAGAGATTTTTTAAGCTCATCGAGAGCCTTGGTTAAGGCTTTATCATCATCATTAAAACGAATTTTTTTAATAGCATTTGTAAACGAATCTGTTAATGTATCAAACATTTTGCCCTCTCCTCTTCAATTATTATCTGGATGTAAAAAGTTGCGAATTTTATCTGAAAGTTACTTTAAGTTTGCTTTTATTATAAGCTTCTTAGATTTTTTGTTAAGAACTTATTTAGCTGATTTGCAAACTGTTGGGCATCCTTTTGATTAAAAGGCTTTGGACCTTTTGTTATCTCTCCGCTCTCTCTTATCTTTTCCATTAAATTTCTCATGGCTAAATACTGTTTTATATTATCTACACTATAAAGCTCTCCTCTATGGTCAATTGCATGAGCCGATTTACTTACTACTCTATCAGCAAGCGGAATATCTGCTGTTATAACTAAATCACCATCTTTTACGAGTTCAACTATATGATTATCTGCCTCATCTGCGCCTTGTTCAACAATAATATATGAAATTAATTTTGATTTTCCAATGGTTATTGTCTTGTTTGAGACAACAAAAGTCTCTAAATTCAGTCTCTCTATTGAACGAAAAATGATTGGTTTTAGCAGATTTGGAAAAGCATCGCCATCTATAAAGAGTCGCACTATTTTACTAACTCTAATTTTTGAGCTCTTGAGAGTTTCTTTATCTCAATCTCTCTTTTAGAAGCGCTGCTTTTATCTTTAACTTCTTCAAAATATAGCAGCTCAAGTGGTCTTCTTATACGTGTATATTTTGCACCTTTTGGCGAGTTGTTGTGTTCATCTACTCTTCTGTTTAAATCTATAGTAATCCCTGTATATAGAGTATCATCACTACATTTTAATATATAAACAAACCACAAAACTTCTGCACTATTCAAAACTTATAAATGTCTTTGGCTCAGGTGCTGTAAACTCCATTCCAAGAAGCCTTACTTTGTGTGCATGAAGCATTACACGCTTTGCACGTCTTCCGCCATACTGCTCATCACCTACAATTGGATGTTCTATATATCTTAGATGAACTCTTATCTGATGTGTTCTTCCATGATGAATTATACATTTTACTTTAGTTTTGTTTGCACTTACTAAATCTGGAAAAACTTCTGTTCTTGCAGGTTTTCCTTTTGAAGAAACATTTGAAGATGCACGATTATTTTTTTTAGTTGTAAGGATTGGCCTATCGATATCTACTGGTTCACTTAAGATTCCCTCTATCCAAGCAATATATTCCTTGTAAACTCTATCTTTTTTAAACTCTTGAATTGCTTTTTCTCTAAACTCTTCATTTTTAACAAGCATTAAAACTCCACTTGTCTCTTTATCAAGTCTATGTAAAAGTACTGCTGGTTTAAACTGTCTTTCTATCTCATCTGAATTTACATGCGCAGGTTTATCAACTACTACTAAATCATCATTTTCAAATATTGGTTTTATTTTCTCTACTTTTTCAACCTTAAAGAGAGTTTTTACATCAATGTCTCCACGAGCAATCATTACCTTCTTATTGCTTGCATACACCAAACCGCGATCTATCATTGATTTTGCTTCCGAATTTGAGATGCCCTCTTGTGCTGCTAAAAGTTTATAAGCTTTTTCTAGTGCCATTTTTTTATTTCCTTAATTTTTCATTATCCTGTCTATTACAGGTTCTAAGTTGATTTTCTCTTCAACCATACTCGGCGGTAAATCTCTACATGTCATAAGTGCTTTATGTATCTCATCGCCCTCGACATATTGAACATGATGAACATACTTAAAAAGCTCTTTTTGATGAAAAAAGTGTTTTCCCGTAATTATTTTACATCCGAAATGTGCAGGTTCAAGGGGGTTATGCCCACCGACATCCTCTCTAAAAGCACCGCCTAAGATAGCTATATCGCTAATTGCATAAATATTATTCAACTCGCCCATCGCATCAACTAAAATCATATCGGTCGTAAACTCTTTATCCTGCGAAAATCTGCTAATAGATAAATTGTTTTTGTCTGCATACTTTTTCATAAGCAAAAATACCGCTTCAAATCTCTCTGGATGCCTTGGAACAACCGCTAACTTTGCATCGCTTTGCTTTTTATACTCTACAAAAGATTTTAAAATGCTCTCTTCTTCGCCCTCATGTGTGCTGCCTACAGCTATCAGCTCTACATCAGGTTTTTTGTACTCTTTTGTTTTTGCAATCTTTCCTGCTAATTTTATATTTCCGATAACTTCTATATTTCTAGCACCTAATGCTAAAAATCTATTTTTATCAGCTTCGCTTTGTGCATAAACAATCTCTACATGTGAGAGTATTTTTTTATAAAACCATGCAAACTGAAGATATTTTTTTACACTCTTTTCCGAAATACGAGCATTTAAAAGTACTACTCTTGAACCTCTAGCTCTTGCTACACTAAAGAGCATATACCAAAATTCTGCCTCTAAAACTATCAAAAACTTCTGCTTTTTACCCCAAAACGGTATAAGCATCTCATAAGGCAGATATCTAACCTCTGCATCATATCGTCTTGCTTCTGCTTGACCTGTATGAGTTATGGTTGTTATCTTTATATCACAACCTTTTAAAAGTTCCAAAATCGGCTTTAAAGCTCTAGCTTCGCCTAGTGAACAGACATGAAACCAGACTCCGTTATCACTCTTAAATCTTGGGTTATTAAAAAGAAAAAAACGAGCAGGGATTGATTCTTTATATTTTTGCTTAAAAGAGAGATAAACCAAAAGCGGAAGTGCTGCGATATAGAGCACCACGCTTAAGATAAAGTAGAGAAGTGTAAATGGCGTCAAGCCTATTCTTTATCAGTTTCCACATAGAGAATACGTCCACAATGTGGGCATGTTGTAATCTCTTCAGCTTTTATAACATCTGCATAAACTTTATCACTTATATGCATATGACAACCCATACAAGCTTGCTCTTCTACTGGTACAACAGTTGAGTTTTTAGCCCATCTACGAATTTTTTGATAAAAAGCAAGTCCTTTTTGATTCATCTCAGAAATTAATTTCTCTTTTTTTACAAAAACGTCTTGACGAGATTTATTAATTACCTCTAATTTAGAATCTACTTCAGCTTTAATAGATGCTAAATTTGCATCTAACTCTTCTAAAACTTTTTTTGCTGATTGAATTTGTTCAGTTTTTAGATCAATAATTCTCTCAAGTCTCTCTATCTCTTCATTTGCAAAAGTAACTTGCTCTTTAGCTATCTCTTCTTCAAGTTGAAGAGATTTCATCTCGCGTTCAGTTTTTACTTCATTGCTCTTTTTAGAGTTATCTGCTAGTTTTTGAGAAAGTTCTCCGAGATGGATTTCATTCTTTTTTTTCTTTATATCTTCGTCTCTAATCTCGTTGCTTAAGCTCTCGATATCAGAATCGATACTTTTTTTCTTTGCAAGTGCTGCTTCAAATTTATAGTTAGCTTCCTCAATTTGTGGTTCAAAAGCATCGATAGCTTTATCGATATGTGATAGGTCAATTAGCTGTCTAAGATGTAAGTTCATTAATCTCCTTTTGGATTAAATATTTGTGCCGATTTTCTTAAATATAAGTAAAAGGGTTTTTTGATGATGAAATTATAGCTTCTAAACCTAAATTTTTCAAATGTTTAAATAAAATATCTGCAAAAAACCTCTCGCTCTCAAAATGTCCTATATCTATCATAGACAAATTTATGCTCTTTGCTTCCATTGCATCATGATATTTTATGTCTCCTGTTAAAAAACAGTCTGCTTTTATTGATTTTATCAAAGAGCATCCAGAGCCTGTTGTAAGAGCAACTCTTTTTATACGTTGTGAACTTTTTACACATTTAGCATGTGGAAGCGAAAAAGCAGATGCTACTTTTGATGCAAAAATATCAAAATCTTCATCAATATCTATATATGCCACAAAACCATCTTTTTGGGCTATCTCATAGCCTAATATCTCAGATGCAACATAGTCGTTTAGATGTGTTTGATCAAAATTTGTGTGCATTGATATATTTGATATATTTTTTTGTATCATTTTTTGGAGTAAATTTGCTGGATATTTACTAAATTCAAGCTGTTTTAGTCCGCCAAAAATAATAGGATGATGAGTTATAAGAAGAGTTCCCTCATCTATTGAGTCAATAAGCGCCTCATCAACATCAATACTAAGAACTATTTTTTTTACATCTTGATTGAAATCTCCAACTAAAAGACCTGAGTTATCCCATTTTTCTTGAAGCTCAAAAGGTGATAAGCTGTCTAAAAAAGCGTATATCTGAGATAGTTTCATTCTTTTTCTAACTTTTCTAACTCTTCTTTGGCTTCATTGAAATCTGATCTTATCTCAAGAGCACTTTTATACATCTCTTTTGCCTCATTGATATGTTTCATATCTACTAAAAGATTTCCATAATTGTAATACGTTAGTGGATTTTTAGCATCTATCGCCAAAGACGCGTTTAGGTGCATTTTAGCAGAGGTAAACTCGCCTTTTGCTCTATAAATAGATGCCATTGAGTTATGAATAAATTCATTTTCCTTATCTTCCTCAAGAGCCTTTTTATAGTACTCAAGAGCATCTTCATCTCTTTTAAGCTGCTGCAAAATATAGCCCATTTTAAAAAGTACTTCGCTTGGCTGTGTAACTTTTGAGTTTGCCTCATTGAAGAGTTCATAAGCTTTTTGTAGATTTCCCTCTTCAAACTCTTCATCTGCTCTTTGAACTAAATACTCAGGATCAAAAGAGGATGGAACATGCGGCTCATTACTAGGTGGTTGTAAATCTTTTAGACCTTGAATGTGCTCATAAACTTTAAATGCAAAAAAAGCAGAAGCGCCTAACATAAGTAGTTGAAATAGTGTCATTTTAATTCCTTTATAGTAGTAAATTTTTATTTATAAGTGCTATAAAATGCAGCGGATCGACCTGCTTGCCGCTAACTCTTATACCGAAGTGAAGATGCGGTCCGCTCACTCTTCCGCTATCTCCAGAAAGCCCTAAAACATCGCCCTTCTTAACCTTTTTGCCCTCTTTTACATCAAACTTGCTCATGTGGAAATAACATGTGTATATTCCATGTCCATGATCTATCAGCACAGACATACCAGAGTAAAATCTATCTTTAGCTAAAACAACTTCTCCATCATTTGCAGCAACTATCGGTGTACCAACAGCTGCTCTAAAATCAGTTCCACCATGATAACTCTTGAGCGTGTTGTTATAAACTCTTGCCCCTCCAAAATCGCTTGTTATTTTACTCTCAAGCGGAACGATAAACTTTGATGAGATAAGAGTTTTTGGTGTTGAAGTGTTATATATCTTCATGGCTTCTGCGTACTCTTTTGAACTTCTTGCTTTATCTTTTTCATTTAGTGTTATTTTTGAGCCATCAACCTGAAGTCTCTCTTTGTGATATAGCGCATCTTTTATGTCTAATGTAACTATTTTGCTCTTTTGTTTGTTATTTTCTTTATAAAAAATCTCTATATTTTTTTTAGCTATTTTTTCTTCATAATCAATTGGAATCAGAAGATAAAACTTTTCACTCTTTTTTGGATGTGCTAAAATTTTGTATTTTTTACCATTAAAGAGTGCATCTTCATAACTTATACTTTTCTCTTTTTTTAGCTCTAGCAGAGTTACTTTCCCATTTTGGACAACACCACTTGTAAACTCAACATCAAATCCAAAAACAGACAAAACAAATAAGAGCGAAATTAAAATATAACGCATCAAAGATCCTTTATAGCGCGTTCAACATCACGCTTCATATCTTTTTCTTTTAAATCATTTCTCTTATCATGCAGCTGTTTACCCTTGGCAATGGCAATCTGAATTTTTACAATATTTCTATCATTAAAATAGAGCTGAAGAGGTACAACAGTGTATCCGTCCTTCTCAACTGCTTTTATCATCTTTGCTATCTGTTTTTTGTGCAAAAGGAGTTTGCGACTTCCACGCTCTTCATGTGCATAGAAGTGATGAGTCGTCTCTAATCTCCCAATATGAGCGTTAAATAAAAATGCTTCCCCTTGAACAAAACGGATAAAACTATCCTTCAAGTTTACTCGCCCTGCTCTTATAGCTTTTATCTCACTGCCTTTTAAGACCAAACCAGCCTCAAATTTTTCCTCTAAAAAATAGTCAAAATAGGCTTTTTTATTTTTCGCTATATTCTCGCCCATTATATATTTTCCTTCTCTTTTACTCTAAAAAAACTACTTCCGCTTCCGCTAAAATAGTCTCCATGTTTATAGTGGTTTTTTAACCCTTTATAAAGCTCCAATGCTGGAGCAAAGAGGTCGTTTGCTTCTCCTGCACCCATGGAATTTAGTGCTTCTTTTGATGATATTTTTTTAAGTCTCTCAACTTCAAATCCGTCTATTGGGTTGTAGAAGTTTTCTCTATATAAATCATAAACCTTGGGAGTACTTATTTCAAGCGCTGGAGTAAAGACCTCGATATCTAAAAGCTCTTCTTTAAACTCTTCAACAACCTCTCCGATACCACTAACATTTGCACTATCATACCCATAAATAAAAAATGGTACATCTGCGCCTACACGCAACCCGATAAGTGCTAACTCGTTTTGACTAAGTCCCAAGTGTAAAACTTCGTTACACATCTTTAAAAATGTAGCAGCATCACTGCTTCCTCCACCAAGTCCAGCGAAGGCAGGAATATTTTTACTTACCTCAACTGCATATTTTTGCATTAAGTTTTTTACATGTACTTTGTTTGCTTCATCCAAAAACTCTAATAGTGCTTTATATGCTTTGTAGATTGTATTTTGTTCTGTTTTGCAAGAGAATGAGCCAATAATTTCAAACTCCTCGCTAGATTGTTTTGGAACAAATGATAGCTCATCATAAAGTGATGCCACTCTCATAAATCTTGATATTATCTCGTGATAGTTTCCTCTTGTGCCCTGTATCTTTAAAAAAATATTTACTTTTGCATAAGCTTTGTAAAGCTTCATATTTTACTCTCTTTTACTTTTTTATGATTGCGCTTAGAGAAGTTATGTCTAAGAGATTTATCTCTTTTGAAGCTGCTATGTTTGAATCTTTTACATCTTCTAAAAGCTCGTTTCTAACTATAGAGAGGTTTTTTGGTGCGTCAATACCCAACTTTACTACTCCCTTATCAATGGATATAACTTTTATAGTAATATTATCCCCTATTACAATTGCTTCATCTACTTTTCTTGATAATACTAACATTCAATCCTGCCTAATTCATAATTTACTTCTGCATCTTTTACATTTATGATAGATATAAAACTTCCACTATCAAGCCAGTAGAGCCCATCATCTTTAATCTCTAAATCATTTAAAGCAAGAACTCTTCCATATTTTAGATTATCGCTATCTCCATGATAGAAGTTTTGCATCATGTTTAATGATTTTTTTATATCTAGTGGCTTTTGGTTATCATACCTAAATCGCCCCTCACTAAGTCTCTCTAGCGCACTCAAGCTTCCGTTGTTTACACCTAAGCGATTTGCAATTATCAGCCCCAAAGAGCGAATATATGTCCCCTCTGAAACCGTTGCTTCAAAAGTTACAAATGGATGACAGTAACTTACTAGCTTAGTCTCATATATAGTTGAGTTTATCTTATTTAACGAAAATTCTACCCCAGCACGAGCCAAATCATAAGCTCTTTGCCCATTTATCTGCTTTGCGCTAAAGATTGGTGGCTCATACTCTAAAGAACCCTCTAGTGATTTTACAACTTTTAAAACCTCTGTTTTATCAAGCTCTCCAAGTATCTCTACCTTTTCTATCATCTCTGTATCTAAACTATCACTTTTAGCCCCTAGCCAAAGTGTTGCACGATATACTTTTGGTGTTTTAGCAAGAAATCTAAAGAGTTTTGTGTAGCTCCCCATCCCGATAATCAGAACTCCCTTGGCAAAAGGGTCAAGTGTTCCAGAAAATCCAGCTTTTTTTGTTTTATACTCTCTTTTTATGCGGGAGAGAAAAAGGTTTGAGCCAATCCCCTCTGGTTTATATGCGACAAAGAGTCTATTCATAGTCTCTCAACAAATGAAGCTAAAATATCTCTTGAAGTACCTGCAAAATTGATATTTAACTTAAACTCTCGCCCAGACTTGCTAACACCATTTACTCGCCCCGTACCAAATATTTTATGGCGAACTAAATCACCTTTTTTAAAAGCTGTATTTTTCTCTACTATTAAAGAGCCTTCACAAAGCCCAGCTTCATTAAAAAATCTACTTTTTTGTAAGTCGCTTCTTCTGCCTTTGTAAAATCTGCTATCTACATGCGAGAGCGTCAAAGTGTCTTTTGCTCTTGTAAAAGAGACATAGCCTAAGCGTCTCTCCTCTTCAAGATCACTTCCATCACCGACAAGAGGCAAAAACCCCTCTTCAAGTCCAATAATAAATATATGGTCAAATTCCAAACCTTTTGAAGCGTGAATACTCATCATATAGATACTATCACCCTCAACTTGGTCTTGTTCACTCTGAAGTGTTAGCTCATTTAAAAACTCATCAAGAGATGCCAAAGGAGAGTTTTTTACAAAGTCTCTAAAAAGACCATAAAACTCATCCATATTTAAAACTCTCTCAACCTCGTCTGGCAGTCCTTTATATATATCTTTGAGATGAAAAGTCTCTTCTAAAATATCTATAAAATTGTATGTGCCTTCAGTTGCAGCTTTTGCAACGCTTTGTATATCTTTTATAAACTTCTTCAGAGTCTTTGCATTTTTACTCTTAACAAGCAGTTCCAAATCTGCTAAAGAAGTTTTTTTAATATACTCAAAGATTGATGTCTCATTTGCATGTGCGGCTAACTCTATCTTATCTACACTAGCTTTGCCCATCCCTCTTTTTGGCTTATTTACAATACGTTTAAATGAGAAATCATCATGAAAGTTTGTTATAACACGAAGATAACTGATAAGGTCTTTTATCTCAGCTCTATCATAAAATCTAAGTCCACCGACTAGCTTATATGCTATCCCCGCACGATTTAATCCATCTTCAATAGATCTACTTAAAACATTTACACGATATAAAACTGCTATATCTTCAGCTTTAACCCCAGAATCTAATAGTTTTGTTACTTTTGAAGCTATCTTTCTTGCCTCTTCATTTTCATCGCTAGAGTTTAAGATAGTAATATCTTCTCCACTGCCACGAGTTGGGATAAGTTTCTTACCCAAGCGTGAGCGGTTATGCTCAATCAGCGCATTTGCGACTTTGAGAATCGGCTCCCTAGAGCGATAGTTCTCTTCAAGTTTAAAAACTGCCGTACCTTTAAAATCCTGATCAAACTCCATAATATTTCTAATATGTGCGCCACGCCATCCATAAATGCTCTGATCATCATCTCCAACAACACAGATATTATTATGAGAAGAACAGAGTTTTTGTAAAAGTTTTAACTGAAGTTCATTTGTATCTTGATACTCATCTACCATGATGTAGCGATATTTATCTGAAGTAGCACGTGCAAGTTCTGGATTTTCTTCTAATAGTCTAAATGTCAAAGCAATCAAATCATCAAAATCAACTAAGTTGTTTTCTAAAAGATAGTTCTCATACTCTTCGTAAATTTTTGCAATCTGTTGATAGTTAAAAAATTCTGCTTGTTTATAGGCATCATCTGGAGTCAGAAGTGAGTTTTTATATCTTGATATTTCACTTGCAATTAAAGGAGTTGCTAGTTCGCTGTTTATCTTTTTAATAATGCGCTTTTTATCATCGGTATCTATAACTACAAAATTATTTTGTCTATTTAAGAGATGAATATTAAACTTTAAAAAGAGTAATCCAAACTTATGAAAAGTGCATAAAAGTGGAGGATAGGCAAGATTGCTCATCATACTTGAAGCACGTTCACGCATCTCTTTTGCTGCTTTGTTTGTAAATGTAAGTGTAAGCGTACTTGAAGCTGGTATGCCTAGCCCATCAATCAGATAGGCCAATCGAGACACAATGGTAGTAGTTTTTCCGCTACCTGCTCCTGCTAAAATCAAGACAGGACCTTCTGTCTGTTTTACGGCGCCAGTTTGCGAAGTGTTTAATTTTTCAAATATTTTTTCCATGCCACAACCACTGCTCTTAATTTATTAAATTTATTATAGCTAAAAAGAGTTAAATTATTACGAAACTATTGCTTTAATTATAATTTTGGGTTATACTTTCGTTTATTATCTAAACTTATAGGAATTATTATGTTAAAAGATTTTGCCAAGTTACAAACTTTTTTAATGGTCATAAAAGAGAAAAGCTTTTCTAAGGCATCTGCAAAGCTAGGAATCTCTCAACCTGCCGTAACTCAGCAGATAAAATTTATAGAAGAGTATCTTGATACAAAAATTGTAGATAGAAAAAAGAACGGTATTTTACTTACAAAAGAGGGTGAAGAGCTTTTTAGAATTGCTACAAGACTTGAAAAAGCGATAGCAAACAGCGAAAAAGAGGTCTTAAAAATTATAAATAAAGATTTTACATTTGTTATGGGTTCTTCAAATGCTATTGGAAACTATATCCTTCCAAACTACCTAAGCGAAATCAAAAACAGAATAAACAATAATGTTTATATGAACGTAGGGCTTTCATGTGAAATCATTGACCAACTTGAAGACAAAAAGATAGATGTTGCACTCATTGAGTCTCCTGTTTTTAGAGATGGAATTGTTTATAGAGAGTGGGTTTTAGATGAGCTTGTTGTATTTTCAAATCAACCTCTTAAAAAACATCTAACAGCCGAGGACCTGCTTGGATTTGACTGGATTTGTAGAGATGAGCACTCTCATACACGCAAACTGACAAGTGAAGCATTTGATGAGATGGGTGTTCAGTGTAACAACTTCCATGTTCTTGGTATTTTAGGAAGTCCAACTGCTATAAAAGAGTCTATTCTTCACGCTGATCCTAACTCTGAGAGACCTGTTGTTTCAGTTATGTCAAAACATGTTATCGCAGCTGAATTAGCAGAAGGAAGACTATTTGACGCAAGATTAAAGAATTATAAGATAGAGAGAAGTTTCTATATAGCCTATTTAAAAGATAGAAAACATGACGCTTTTGTTGACAACGTCGTAAACTATCTTCTCTCTCTAAATAAAGTTTAAACTCTACTTTTTTAAAAATTTAGAGTTTTCTGGATTTGATAAAAATGATGCCATTGAGTTTTCAACTCCGCCCTCTTGTGGCGCATTAGCTCTCTTTACCTCTCTCTTATGATTTGATAAATTTATAAGAAGCGGTGTCTCATCTACAATTATCTGAACAATTGTATTAAGAGGAACGGTTACTATACTTCCAAAATTATCAGTTCCAAATCCTGCTTCAAAAACTAAATTTTCACCTACTATATTTGCTGTATCAAACGTATAACCAGCCAAAAAAAAGAGCGTCATGGCTCTAAACTCTGAAGCTATCTCTTTTGGAAGAGGTGGTTCAAATGTGATATTTTCTATCTTACAAAGAATTCCAAAATGTTCATCTTTTTCAAAAAGATAGATTATCAAACCTTCAATATTTTTTTGCATCAAAGTAGCAAAATCTCTATCTTCTATTATGTTGTCTAACAAAAAAACTCCTTGTTATTTTTTGTAATTATATCAAAATCTATCATTGCGTTCATTAGTGCTGCGTGTGAATATTTTTTTAAATCTTTAACCTCTATATCTGCTATATATATTTTTTTCTCTTTAAGAAGTCTTGCTCTTGTAGTTCCTTCAAGAAGTGGTTGAGCTGGTGTGAGCCAATTTTTTGAATCAAAAAAAGCTATATTTGCTATCGTTGTATCTGTTATAAGAGAATTTTTTACTATCAAAACATCATCACTACTCTCTCTTTGATTATACAAGGCATCAAGCCTATCTCGTGCAGTAGATTTAAAATTATAGATAATCTCATCATCATATACTAGCTTTAGTGAGTCTATTTTTCTTTTTTGATACTCATGGTATGTTACAGCTATGTTATGTGGATTTTTAGACAAATCATATGTTAGGCGACATCTATATAGCCCATTTTTAGGTGGATTTAAAAATAGTGATAAATTTTGTATCTCTTTTACATTAAAGTACTTTAAGACACTCTCATATCTCTCTTGATGAAACGAGAGATGAAAAATCTCTCCATCAACTGCTTTTATAGTCTCAAAGAAAGTTTTATTCATCAAATAGTTCTGTACTCAAATATCTCTCGCCTGTATCACAAAGGATTGTTAAAAGTGTTTTACCTCTAAACTCCTCTCTTGAAGCAATCTGCATAGTTGCATATACATTTGCACCCGCAGATATACCAACAAGTAAGCCTTCATCTTTTGCTAACATCTTTGCAGTTTTTATAGCATCTTCGTTGCTGACTTTTATAACCTCACCATAAACACTCACATCTAGCGTATCAGGTATAAACCCCGCTCCGATACCTTGAATAGCATGAGCACCTGCGCTCTCTCCAGATAAAACAGCTGAACTTAGTGGCTCTACCGCAAAAATGGCGATATTTGGAATCTCCTCTTTTAAGACTTTTGCTGTTCCGCTAAGCGTTCCACCTGTTCCAACTGCTGCTACGAACGCATCTATATTTTTATCTGTGTCACGCAGTATCTCTCTTGCTGTTGTTAGCATGTGAATCTCTGGATTTGCCATGTTTTTGAACTGCTGCAAAACAACAGAGTTTGGTATCACACAAGAGAGCTCCTCTGCTTTAGCAATAGCACCACTCATGCCAAGTGATGCTTGTGTTAAGACTAACTCCGCACCAAAAGCTTTTAAGAGTTTTCTTCTCTCTATACTCATAGATTCTGGCATAGTAAGTATTAGCTTTAAATCAAGCGCTGCACAATTTGCAGCTAAGGCAATGCCAGTATTGCCACTTGTAGGCTCTATGATGGTTGTATCTTGCTTAATGGTTCCATCTTCTATAGCTCTTCTTATCATATTAAAACCGATTCTATCTTTTACTGAACTAGTTGGATTCATAAACTCGCACTTTGCGATAATATTTGCACCACTTATCTTAGAAGCTTTATTTAGTCTCACTAATGGCGTGTTTCCAATAAGTTCTGTTATGTTTTTTGCAATCTTCATAAATAGTCTCCAAACACTTTTATGATATGCTACCAAAAATATTATAAGAAGGTGTTATTATGTATCTACATAAAGAAATTAACTCTATTGAGGCAATGTCTCTAAGCGCTGGAGAGGGCGTATCTATGAAGATGCTTCTCTCGCCTGATGAGTCGCCAAACTTTGCAATGCGCAACTTTATCATTCAAGCTGGTGGATTTATGCCACTTCATACAAACAGTGTTGAGCATGAGCAGTATGTTATCTCTGGTCGTGCCAACGTTCAACTAGGGGATAAAACGATAGAAGCAAAAGCAGGAGATATTTTACTTATTCCAGCTGGTGTTTCACATAGTTATAAAACCATTGGTGATGAACCTTACAGCTTTTTATGTCTTGTTCCAAAAGCGCAAGACACTATTACGCTTATATAAAAGTTAGATTTTGTACTTTTTTAAAAAAGATGAGTGGCTAGGAAATGTAAGAGCAGATATCTTATCTGGTCTTGTTGTTGCTCTTGCCCTTGTTCCTGAAGCTATTGCATTTTCTATTATCGCTGGAGTTGATCCAAAAGTTGGGCTTTATGCCTCTTTTTGTATAGCCGTTGTTATCTCATTTGTCGGTGGAAGAACTGGAATGATAAGTGCCGCAACTGGAGCAATGGCTCTAGTTATGGTTACTTTAGTAAAAGAGCATGGTCTTGAGTATCTCTTAGCTGCTACACTTCTAACAGGGGTATTTCAGATAATACTTGCTTATCTTGGTATTGCTAAGCTAATGAGTTTTGTCGCAAGAGCTGTTGTTGTGGGCTTTGTAAATGCTTTGGCTATTCTTATCTTCATGGCGCAACTTCCTGAACTTACAAATGTAACTTGGCATGTATATGCACTAACTGCCGCTGGGCTTGGCATCATTTATCTATTTCCTTACGTCCCTAAAATTGGAAAGCTTTTACCATCTCCTTTGGTTACTATCGTTGTTTTAACTATTTTTGTAATTTTTGCTGGTGTAGACGTAAGAACAGTTGGCGACATGGGAGACCTTCCAGATACTCTTCCCATCTTTTTATGGCCGAATGTTCCCTTAACATTTGAGACACTCCAAATCATTGCTCCTTATGCTTTTGCACTAAGCATTGTTGGCCTTCTTGAGTCATTTATGACAGCAACTATAATTGATGATATGACAGACACAAAAAGCGATAAAAGAGCAGAAGCAAGAGGTCAAGGAATTGCAAATATAGCGAGTGGCTGTATAGGTGGAATGGCAGGATGCGCAATGATTGGGCAATCCGTTATAAATATAAGCTCTGGCGGAAGAAAGAGATTATCAACATTTATAGCTGGATTTTTTCTGCTTATCTTGGTAGTCTTTTTAAGCGATATACTCAAACTCATCCCAATGGCAGCACTTGTTGCAGTTATGATAATGGTCTCTATTGGAACATTTGACTGGGGCTCGTTTAAGAGACTTAGAACCTTACCATTATCTACAAACATAGTTATGCTCTCAACAGTTGGAGTCACTGTTGGGACACACAACTTAGCATTTGGTGTTTTAACTGGCGTACTCTTGGCATCTCTATTTTTTGCAAATAAAATTAGCCACTTTATGTACTGCGAGACCTCTCAAGACGAAGATGCTAAAACATACAAAATAGTCGGGCAAGTATTTTTTAACAGTGCTGATAGATTTGTAGATTTTTTCGATTTTAAAGAGAAAGTTAGCAGTGTAATAATTGATTTAAGAAGAGCTCATTTCTGGGATATATCAGCAGTCCATGCGCTTGATAAATCTGTTATAAAGTTTAGAAAAGAGGGAATCTCTGTTAAAGTTATGGGGCAAAGTGAAGCAAGTGCTACAATAATAGACAGATTTGCTATACATGATAATCCACAAGAGATAGAAAAAATTATGGGAGGGCATTAAATTATGGTGCGACCGGGGAGATTTGAACTCCCACACCCGTAGGGCGCTACCACCTCAAGGTAGTGTGTCTACCGTTCCACCACGGTCGCATAAAAAAGTCTAACTCAAAAGAGTTAGACTGAGGTTTTTTTAGGTTTATTAACCTAAATAAGGGTTTGCGTAAAGTGCGATAAGAGCAATTACTAGTGCATAAATAACTTGAGCTTCGATCATTGCAAGAGCGATGAACATAGTAGTCATTAGTTTAGCACCTAAACCTGGGTTTCTTGCAGTACCAGCGATAGTTGCAGCAGCAGTATGACCCATACCGATTGCTCCACCAAGAGCAGCAAGACCAAGACCAAGACCAGCAGCGATCATTGAGTACGCTTTAAGTGTTTGGTTAGCAACATCACCATCATTTGCAAGAGCTGCAGTAGCAAGAGCTAACATTAAAAATAGAACTTTTTTCATAAGTTTCTCCATTAAATTTATTACAAATCTTTTCGGCTTACGTAACTGTATCCGCATGAATACAGCAACCCAAACATAAATGCAAGGATTTCCCTACTTAAATTCGATTGCGGATTATACAGAATTAGTTTTAAAACTTAGTTTAATTTTATAAATTTTATTAGTAAATAAACTTTTATGCTATTCCTAACGAGATTTTATTGCCTTTAAACTCTAAGATTTCAACATTTATCTCTTGTCCCTCTTTTAAAACATCACTAACTTTTTCTACTCTTTGATCTGAAATTTTAGAGATATGAATAAGTCCGTCAGTTCCATCAGGCAACTCTATAAAAGCTCCAAAATCTACTATTTTCTTAACACTGCCTTTGTACTTATCACCAACTTTATATTCTATTTTTGGTACTTTTGGAGCGTTAACTATTCCTTCGATATGCTCTCTAGCAGCTTGAACTCCACTTTTGCTCTTGCCCGTTACTTTAACTTTTCCATCTTTTTTATCTATATCTATCGCAACTTCAAACTTCTCTATAATCTCACGAATTGTTTTTCCTGCTTGACCGATAATATCACCTATGAAACTAGGATTTATATGAAAAAAGTCTGTGCTTGGAAGTACACCATCATTGAACGAAATGTTTTTTTCTGCCTCTTGCATAATATCTATGATGTGTGCTCTGCCCTCTTTAGCTTGATAAAGAGCCTCTTTTAAAATATTTAGACTAATTCCGCCAAGTTTTATATCCATCTGCATAGCAGTGATACCATCTTTTGAGCCAGTAACTTTAAAGTCTAAATCTCCATCATGATCTTCTAAACCCATAATATCTGAGAGGATTGCGTACTTATCTCCCTCGCTTACCATTCCCATAGCAATTCCAGCTATCGTATCGCTTGTCTCTATATCAGCAGCCCGAAGTGCCATGTAGCCACCACAAACGGTTGCCATAGAAGAAGAGCCATTTGACTCAAGTATCTCAGAAACTAAACGTACAGTCTGCCCTTGAAGATTTACAATAGGCTCGAGTGCTCTTTTTGCTAAATTTCCATGTCCTAACTCTCTTCTTTTTGTTCCAATGATAGGAGATGCTTCACCGACGCTAAATCCTGGGAAGTTATAGTGAACCATAAAATTCTCATTTTGAGTTCCCTCATCAGTCAGGTTTTCAAACATTTGAGCATCTTTTGGCCCACCCATCGTTAAAACAACAAGAGCTTGAGTCTGTCCACGAGTAAAAAGACAAGATGCGTGAGCACTTGGAAGAACATTTGTGCTTATAGATATTGGTCTGATTTCATTAAGCGCTCTACCATCTGCTCTAACTCTATCATTTAAAATCTGCCCTCTTACTTGCTCTTTTTTCACTTTTTCAATAGCATCTTTAAGCTCTACTTCATTCCACTCTTCTTTCGTGATAACTATTTTTTTTCTGAGTTGTCTAAGAGCAGTTGAACGTTCAGATTTTGCCATCTGATTCATAGCAGATTTTATATCTTCAAAATGGTTTGTTCGTACATACGCAACCATCTCCTCATTTATCTCGTGTGCTTTACACTCAAGTGGCATAGTCTCTTTTTTAAACGTTGTAAACATCTGTTCATATTTAGCATTTGTCTCAAATAGAAGCTCCTCAGCCTTTGCTAAAATTGTTATCAACTCATCCTCAGCTACTGCATTTGATACATGTGTTGCAATAATGGCAGAGCTTAAAGTTGGGTCCATTAATGGATCTATCATAAGGTTAGTATCAACCTTTACTCCGCCTTTGCTTCTCATCTCTATCATCAAAAGTTCCTCTTTTGTTCCCGATAGATAAAGGTCTAGTGTTGATTTATCAAGTTGGCTTAATGTAGGATTTAAAATTAACTCTCCATCTATTTTAGCAACTCTTACAGCTGATACTGATCTGTTAATATCTATATCACTCACATACAGAGCTGCTGAGGCAGCATTTAGAGCTAAAACTTGAAGATCTGACTCTTTATCAACACTAAATACCATAATAGTTATTTGTGTTGGATGTCCAAATCCTTTTGGGAAGAGTGGACGTAAAGAACGGTCTACTATTCGTGATGTAAGCGTTTCAAAATCACTTGGTTTTGTCTCTCGTTTAAAAAATCCGCCTGGAATTTTTCCAGCAGCATATGCTTTTTCAATATACTGAACTGTTAGTGGTAAAAAATCATCTTTTACAATCTCTGTCTCATCAATTACTATTGTTGCAAGTATAACGGTGTTTCCACTCTTTAACCATGCTGCTCCATTAGCTTGTTTTGCCACTTCTGCAAATGAGTACTCTTCATTTCTAGCATTTAATTCTATTGTTATATCATATTTCATTTTTTTCTCCTAAAATTTTTTCTATTCTCTCTTCGTCTATCTTTTCTAACTCTTCATAATAAAGAGCAGTTTCTACATAGTCATCTATCTTATGCAGATAAAATGTATCGTCTGCAAATGGTTCTAAAAACTCTAAAACATCACTTGGAATTACTGGAGCTACTATATAAATTGCTTTTGGCTTCATTGCCAATATAGCTTTTAGGGCAGTTAAAAACTTCAACCCTGTCTCACTTCCTTCGTCAACTAGCATAACTATCTTGTTGTGCATAGACGTAAAAGGACGACCTTTTCTATACTGATATATATAGCTTAAAATTTTCTCTTCATGTTTTCTATGTGCTTCGCCATAAATATAGTCATATTTTATTCCAAATGCAGAAACTAAATTTTCATTTATTACTATCTCTTCGCCTTCACAAACTCTAGCGATTTCACACTCGTGATTATTAGGAGCCATTATCGCTTCTGAGAAGAGAATATCAATGCTGTTTTTATATTTACCTCGTATATGATAGGCTAGTTCCAAGCCGCCACGAGAAACTGCTATTAGCTTCCAGTTTTCATCCTTTAGCCTCTGCATCGGTATTACATCATATAGTTTTTTTGCTGCGTCTTCTCTGTTTTTTAGTATATTTTTGTATCTGCCCATTGTTTAATTATTCTCTGATTTGTCAGGAAGTCTATAAGAGAATCCTGTCCCTTCACTTCCAGGTGCCATAATTGGTTTTAATCTTATTGTTACATATATATACCTATCATATATGGAGTCAGAGATACCGCTTAAGCTAAGTATCGGTCTGTTGTTCTCAACATATCTGAGTCCAAAATCCCAACATCTTTTTTGATATAAAAATCCAACCTCAAAACCTCTTTTTTCACTTCGCTCTAAGTCATAATCATGTTTAAAGCTGTATGAGTAGTGTTTGTCATAGATATATTTAACACTTGTTGTCATGTAGCTAGTAACTATATTTGTTGCCGTATAACTATTTTTATACATGTGAGAAAGCCCTAAATTAAAGCTTTTTCCTGTGTAAGAAATTTTATTGAAATTTTTAGAAAAACCATTTTCATCATAATTATAAAACATATTGTTATAGAAATTAAAATCTTTTGTTATCTGATAATCAAGCTCGTTTTCTAAATCACCTGCGCCGCCATTTACATCCTCATAAGATATGTTTTGTGCAACTCGATGATAGATTATCTGATTTCCTAAAGCATCATAGAGATAGTGAGCAAAATAGAGTTGCAATCTCTCTTCTATATCTGCAATATTATAAAATTCGCATCTTGCTGCATATTCTGGATCACTCTCATTGGCAGATATAGAACAATAGTCACTTCTCTCCTCGGTATTATATAGACTCATTTGCTCATCATAATATCCGCTTTGAGTATCAAATCCATCTTTTTGATACTGCGTTCCAAACTCTATAACATGTGTTAAATCATCATAGGCACGTGTTAGTTGTGTTGAAGCGGAGATTAGATGATAATTTCTAGCAAAAAGACCATTATCGTACTCATTAGTTGGTACTGTAATCTCATTTTTGTTTTTAAAAGATGTCTGTTGAGCATATAGATTTGCTGTGTATGAAACATTTAGATACTCATCAAAGAGTGAAGTGTGAAGAGTTACTGGCACATTTAGGTCAGTTTGAACAGCACTTACTCCAGCTTGTCTGTAGTAATTGTCACTTTTTATATCAGTACTGTATGATAGATGGTTATCAAAAAAAGTGTCTAAATATGTGTGATAATGAATGGATGGAAGACTTTGAAGAGTTTTTTCATTGCTATCTATCGTCAAATCTTTATAGTGCTTGAAATAAGCGCCAATATAGTCGTTATCTGTGTTATAAAAGAGATTTATTCTTGAGAGAAGCTGTGTTGTCGTTGCATTTTGAGTTGTATCATTTGTTGATAGATTTATATAGTCAACATCATTCATGTTGACTATATCCATATACATACCAGATTGTCCACTAAGATTAGACCCAAACCACTGGTTTATAAAATCATCATTGTCATATAGAAAATTAAAGCCGTAATGCTTTTTATTTGCTAGTTCATTCTCTAGGAAATAGTCCTCTTTCTCTTTAAAGTAACCAGTAGTAAGAGAGCCTTTTGAAGTTTTGCTATCAACAAATCTAAATGTAGAGTATAGCCCAGAGCCTCTATTTGTTCTAATTTGCGGTTTTAGCTCCAAATCCCACCAATTTTGTTCCGCAATAAAGAGTGCTTGTTCATAGTAAAACCCCTCTTTTTCAGAGAACCCAACCATTGGAGGCAAAACACCAGTTCTTCTTGTGGTATCAAGAGAGTAACCAAAATATGGTGTATAAAAAACAGGAATATCATAGAGATAGAGTCTTGCGTTATATAAATTTAGCCACATTGTATCTGTGTTGTACTCTGAAGAGGTAAATTCCATTTTCCAAAGAGGATTATTAGGGTCACATCCACTCATCACTCCAGAAGTTACATCCATATCTTTTGCTTTTGAGTGCCCTTTGTCTCCACTGAGCCAAACATCAGAACTCTTCTCTAGCATAAAAAATGGTGTAAATGTTCTCTCTTTATTTGCGATATTAAGCTTAGCATACTCTCCAAGAATTTTAATATTCTCTCCCTGAGAAGCTCTAATATTTTCAAAAAGTTCTAAATCACCGCTATCTCTATCATAACGAGCCCTCTTTGCACTGAGGTGATAATCTTGATATATTACAACGACATCACCGCTTGCCGTAACTATATTATCTTTTGTATCCATTGTAGTTGCATATACTTCTACTTTAGAATTTTTCTTAATCTCCTCAGCCACTAAACCAGCAACTACAAGTAATGCAATTATAAAAAACTTAAGCATCTATAACCAACGTATTGGCGCTTTTATCATGCCAAGCTTGTCTTGATGGATCTAATACACCCCACAAAAATCCGAGATAAAACAGCATCTCACTTATAACTCTGACAACTGAGCGGTTAAGTGCTACAATCACATTTGGCTTTTGCAATGTTTTAATCTCCACAACTCTGATTTTTAAAAGTAGTTTACCAAGTGTAGCCCCATACTGCATGATAAAAAAAGCTTGATATACAACTTTAACAGCCATATACTCTAAAAAAAATGTATTTGTTAAGAGTATCATCTCTTCAACTGTTTTAGCCTCAAAAAAAGAGTTTCCAAGACCAATAATGAGCAAAAAAGAGAGCAGC
Organism: Sulfurimonas limnophila; assembly: GCF_059705345.1. Taxonomy (NCBI): domain Bacteria; kingdom Pseudomonadati; phylum Campylobacterota; class Epsilonproteobacteria; order Campylobacterales; family Sulfurimonadaceae; genus Sulfurimonas; species Sulfurimonas limnophila. The sequence continues at coordinate 363,814 of NZ_AP046127.1, read as the reverse complement.
ATCTCATCTACAAAAAAAGCCATTGACCTTTTTTTAATTGATGCTAAGTGCATATCTTCTTTGTGAAGTCTATCTTGAATCTCTTCGTTCACTTTGTTTCTTTAAATAGGGCTTGATAAGCAATATCGGTACGTAATTTTTTACCAGCATAGTGAACTTGTCCGCATCTCATATATGCTCTGTCTCTTGCCTCTTTTATAGTATCACCCAAGCCTACACAAACTAAAACACGTCCGCCATCAGCATAAAGTTTTCCATCAATCATGCTAACACCTGCGTAAGAGATATGTGTATATTTTTCTATCTCTTCATGATAAACATCATCTAATATTATCTCAGCAGGAGTTGAATTTGAATATGGATAGTTAGCACTTGCCATAACTACACCTACTGCAAATTGCTTTGAAAACTCAACTTTTATCTCACCGAGTCTATTTGTAGCAGCTTTATAGAACATATCACTTACACTTGAAGTCATAAGAGGCATAAGAATCTCACATTCAGGGTCTCCAAAACGAACATTAAACTCTAAAGTAATTGGTTCACCATTTACTACCATAACGCCTATGAAAAGAACTCCCTCAAAAGGTGCATTCTCTTTCTTCATTCCATCTAGCGTCGGGCGGATAATTCTATCTCTTACTTTTTGATAAAGTTCTTCATCAACCAAAGGAGTAGGAGCGTAAGCACCCATTCCTCCAGTATTTGGTCCTTTGTCTCCATCCATAACTCTTTTATGGTCTTGCGCAGCTGGAAGGAGTATATAATCCTCTCCATCACAAACGGCAAACATAGAGAGTTCATACCCGTCTAAAAACTCTTCTACTATAACTTTTTTTCCTGCGTCTCCAAAGCTCTTTCCGCTTAACATCTCAGATATCGCAACTTTTGCTTCATCATGTGTTAGTGCGATAATTACGCCTTTTCCACCACATAAGCCATCTGCTTTTACAACTATTGGTGTTTGTAATTTATCTGTAAATTTAAAAGCTTCTTCTATTGATGCTGTCTCTATATAACGTGCGGTTGGAATGTTGTATTTTGCCAAAAAGTTTTTCATATACACTTTTGAACCCTCAAGCTGTGCAGCCATTTTACTCGGTCCAAATATTACAAGGTCATTTGATTTAAATATATCTACTACACCATCAACTAAAGGCGCTTCAGGCCCCACAATTGTTAGTTCTATACGATTCTCTTTAGCAAAGAGCGCCAACTTGTTATAATCTTTAATGTCTATATTTTTTCCTAGAGATGAAGTAGCTCCATTTCCAGGCATAAAAAAGAGTTCATGAGCCTCATCTTCATTTAAAATTGCACGAGCTATAGAGTACTCTCTACCACCGCTGCCTAATATTAAAATCTTCATTAACGCTCCAAAAATAAATTAAAAAATATCTACTTAAAATATCTAAATATCTTCAGTAGATATATTTTTTAAATAGCCCGAGTAGCCGTCTCGCAGTTGGCTTGGTTCTAAAAGCCGTATTTGGGCGAAGAGAGTGCTCTTTATCGGCGGCATTATCTCGACAGAGTTAACATATCTCAAACGATAGCACCGACACACAAGAGCTCTACTAATTCGCTAGTTGAAAATGTAGAACCCTCATTAAGCGATATGTCGAACCACCCAGACTATTAGTACTATTATACAAAATAATTCTTGATTTTATTTTATAAATCGCTATTTCGCATCCAATGCAAGTTCAATGCAGCTCTCTATAGATGTATTTTGACTTATTATATAATCTATGCCTTTTGGCAAACAAGCAGCTGTTGTTGTTCCAATTACTATAACTTTTGCATCTGGATGGATTGTGTTATTTTTTAAAAAACACTCAATTGAGGATGGTGAAGTAAAGATAAGAGTTGAGTCATCATCTACTCTTACGTCCAATATCTCTTTAGAACACTCACTTACATATAATATCTTCTCATCAATACTATACCCCTCTTCTTTAGCTATTTGAACAAAATTAGAAGCTATGAGTTCGGCTCTAAGATAGAGCCATTTAATATCCAGCGGTAACTCTCTTATTTTTTCTATAAGATTATCACCATAACCATCACCCGTCTCTAATATATTGCCTCCAAATTCTCTGTATGAATCTGCTGTTTTAATAGAGACACAAAGAGCAGGAGTATTGATAAACTCTTCTTTATCATACTGTTCTAGCGCTTTTACAGTCTGTTTTGATGTAATAATAAGATAATCATATTTAGAAAAATCTACATCAGGCTTTAAATACCTAACATCTAAAGATTTTATACTTTTTGCATGCTTATTTTTTGAAGTAGCAAAAAGATAGATGCTTTTTGACATATCCTATTCTCTATTCCCACTCTATTGTAGCAGGCGGTTTTGAGCTTATGTCATAAACAACGCGATTAATTCCATCTACCTCATTTATAATTCTTCTGCTAATTCTCTCAAGAAGGTCATGTGGAAGATGAGCAAATGTTGCAGTCATACCATCAACTGCTTCAACAACTCTAACACATACAGTGTTATCATAAGTACGATTATCGCCCATAACTCCAACAGATTTTACATTTAGTAAAACCACAAAAGCCTGCCAAGTTTTTGCATAGTATCCACTAGCTTTTAGCTCATCTAACAAAATAACGTCGGCTTCACGAAGCAGTGTTAAATCAGCTTCATTAACATCGCCCATGATACGAATTGCAAGTCCTGGTCCAGGGAATGGGTGACGATTTATCATAGCTTCAGGGAGTCCTAGTTCTAGCCCGATTTTACGAACCTCATCTTTAAAAAGTTCTCTTAATGGTTCTATCAGTTCAAAATCCATCCAATCTGGCAATCCACCAACATTATGATGAGATTTTATAACCTCAGATGGCCCATTTACGCTAATAGATTCGATAACGTCTGGATATAGAGTTCCTTGAGCTAAAAACTTGATGCCATCATGCTTCTTAGCCTCTTTTTCAAACTCCTCTATAAATGTGTGCCCGATTATCTTTCTTTTTTTCTCAGGGTCACTAACACCTGCAAGCTTGCTTAAAAAGCTCTCTCTTGCATCAACCACAACAAGAGGCACTTTAAGGTTTATTTTAAAAATCTCTTCAACTTGCTCTCTCTCACCTTTTCTAAGAAGTCCGTTATCTACAAAAACAGGTACTAGCTGATTTCCTATCGCTTCATAAAGCATAGCTGCTACAACTGAACTATCAACTCCGCCACTTAGTCCACATAAAACTTTTCCGCTGCCAACTCTTGCGCGGATACTTTTAATCTGCTCTTTTAAAAAGTGTTCCATCTTCCACTTCTCAGTAACGCCACAGATATTTCTTGCAAAGTTACGAAGCATCAAATATCCCTCTTCAGAGTGTTGAACCTCGGGGTGATACTGCATTGCATATATACGTTTTTCTTCATTTGCGATAGCCGCATATGGAGAGTTGGCAGAAACAGCGATTGGCTCAAAACCAACTGGGAGAACATCAACTTTGTCACTGTGACTCATCCATACAATTCTCTCATCATCACAATCTTTAAAAAGTGGTGAAGGATTTGTATCTAGTTTCAAAATATTTAGTTCAGCTTTTCCATACTCATGATGAGATGAGCGGATAACACTTCCACCAAAGTCAGCAGCTATTCTTTGCATACCATAGCAGATTCCAAGAACTGGAATCCCCATAGTGTAAACACCTTGGTCAACCTCATAAGCATCTTTATTGTAAACAGAAGATGGACCTCCGCTTAAAATTACTCCTTGAGGATTTTTTGCTTGAATATCTGCTACTTTTGTATGATATGGAAGAATTTCACAATAAATCTTATCTTCTCTTAAGCGACGAGCTATAAGTTGTGTATATTGAGAGCCAAAGTCCAATACTATAATGCTAACATTTGTCATTTGATTACCTTTAAGAAAGTGTTTTGAAGTGCCTAGTAGGCGTTAAGAGGGTATGTACCCTTTTGATGTCAAAAGGATACAATAAGTTTGTTTAATGTTTAATATATGCCCATTATCTCAAACTGAACATACCAGATAGATACAGAAACTATATATCCTACAAGAATAGTCCATGAGTACTTCATATGTGAGCCAAATGTATATATTCCAGGTAGTTTACCCATAACACCTACGCCAGCAGCAGAACCAAAAGAGATTAGTGAGCCGCCAATTCCAGCAGTCAGAGTGACTAAAAGCCACTGGTCCATTCCCATATCTGGGTTCGCTTTTAAAATTGCAGACATAACAGGAACGTTATCTACAATGGCTGAGAGGAAACCAACTCCGATATTTGACCAAGTTGGACCAAGAACTGAGGGGTCATAAACAACTGCAGCAAGAGCTAGCCATCCAACAAAGTAAAGAGCACCAACTGCCGCTAAAATTCCAAAGAAGAAAAGAAGCGTATTATTTTCAATCTTTGCAATAGAGTGAAAAATATTGAAGTGAGAGTTGTGAATTTTTTTAAGTCTGTAAGCATATAGCTTAAGAAGAGATAGACCAAAAAGCATACCCCACATAGCTGGAAGATGAAGTATTTGATGCGATAAAACTGCACACAAGATAGTGAATACACCAAGACCCATAACAACCTCAGCACCCTTCATCATTTCAGGTTTTTTCTCAGTTGATACATCAAAGAATGGAACTTCATCTGGTACAAATCTACTAAGCAGATAAGCTGTTACAATATAACCTATGATTGAAGCTGGGAAAAGAAACAAGAAGTCAATAAAGTTTGCCTTTCCTGCTGCCCATGCCATAAGGGTTGTAATATCTCCAAATGGACTCCAAGCACCACCTGCGTTTGCTGCAACAACTATATTTATAGCCCCTGGAACCAAGAATGATGCTTTATTTCTCTCTATCGTTATAAGAACTGTTGAGAGAATAAGAGCTGTTGTTAAGTTGTCTGCAACTGGAGATAGAAAAAACGCTAAAAATCCTGTAGCCCAAAATAGTTTTTTATAGCTATAGCCCTTTGATACAAGCTTATATTTTAAACTATCAAAAACACCCATATGAATCATAGACTCTATATATGTCATAGCAACGAACAAGAAGAAGAAAATTTCTGCAATCTCCAAGATAATATGTTCAACTTGTGTATGAACAAGGTTCATATCCATTCCATTTACAGCATAGTAACCAGCTACCAATATAAACAAAAACGTACCAGTAAAGAGCGCTGGTTTTGCTTTGTCAATATGATACTTCTCTTCTGCGGCAACAAAATAGTAACCAATTACAAATATAATAAGAGAGGCAAAACCAACCCACGTGAACGTCAAATCTGGAAGCTCACTACTAGCTTCCCCTGAACTTGCAAATGCAAAACTAACACCCAACATAATAATCAAGAGCTTAATCATTATCATCCTTTTGTATAAAATGTACCCCAATTGACTCATCTCTAGCTAATGCCCCAAGAACAATCTCTCTTGCTGTTAGTAGCCGAAATTTTAGAAGTCTACCAATTTTTTCATTTAAAAGAGCATTGATTTGATGCAAAGCGCTATTGAGACCATTTTTTGTTCTTACAATAGAAACGTTCTCCCACATAATACGGCGTAGAAGATTTTTTTTATCTTTATCTTCTTTTAAACTCATAATTTCATCGCTCACATCAAAAAGCAACTCTTCTTTAGTGCTTTTTATCTTTAGCAGATGCTCTACCGCTCTTTTGCCAAAAACAAGTCCCTCTAAAAGAGAATTTGAAGCAAGTCTATTTGCGCCATGAACCTTTGTTGAAGCGACTTCACCAATTGCATAAAGTGATTTTACGCTTGGTACTGCACCATTAACATCTGTTTTAATACCACCTATCGCGTAATGAAAGGCTGGTGATATAGGCACTCTCTGCTTAGGAACGTCATACCCTAAGAGCTGAAGACTTTTGTATAGGTTTGGAAATCGTTTTGTAAAATAGACATGGTCAAAGTTTTTAAATGAGAGGTATGTCTGCATCTTTGTTTTTTTATTGTAATCATATATTGCCTTACTAACAATATCCCTAGAAGCAAGTTCTCCTCTCTCATCATAATCAAAAAGAAATCTTCTCCCTTTTTCATCTTCAACAGTAGCACCCTCACCTCTTAGGGCTTCTGTTAAAAGCAGTTTTTGAGCGGAGTCACTCTTAACAAAGACAGTTGGATGAAATTGCATCATCTCCATATCTGAGAGTTCAATCCCTTTGATAACGCAAAGCCCCTGCATATCAGCACTAATACAAGGTGCGTTGGTATGAAACTCATAAAGCGAACCAACACCGCCACTAGCAATGATTACATTGTCTGCGTATATATTTCTGCTCTCTCTGTGATCAAGTACGGTAACTCCATAACACTCACCATCTTTTATAAGCAAATCTACTACTCTTGCATCAGTAAGCATTGGATGTGGATTTTGCTGTAGTAAGAAGTAGTGCATATGTCGCCCTGTAGCATCTCCTCCAGCATGCAAAATACGCTCTTTAGAGTGCGCGGCTTCTTTTGTATAGAGAAGATTTCCATCTTTATCTTTATCAAATTCAAATCCACGCGCTATCAAATCATCAATAATTACACGTGAACTCTCACTTAAAACCTTTACAGCCTCTTCATTGCAAAGACCAGCTCCAGCATCAAGTGTGTCTTGTATATGCAGAGGAATATCCTCAGCATCTATTGCTAAAGCAATACCGCCTTGAGCATAAAAACTATTGCATTTAAAAGTTTCTCTTTTATTGATAAGGAGAACTTTTTTACTCTTTGGAATGTGCATTGCAGCATAAAGCCCAGCTACTCCAGCACCAACAATTACTACATCATACTTCATTTTTTTATAGCATCACTTTCATTATTGTCGCTACGTGGCTGCTTTATAATGAATTTAACATTATCATCACCATTTGGTGCACTCTCTAAATAGTATGGATCAGCCTTGTAGCCACATCCATTCAAACTTAATAAAAACATTGCTATAATTACCAGATGAAAAACGCTAGTCAAATTATAAATTCTATTCAAAGCAGACCTCAATTCTCTAAACTAATTTATTATAAATGTATAAAAATAGTCCAATCTATGCTTACTCCGCCTATACAAAAAATGATTAACTTCGCTTACATCAAAAACAGAACACTGTTTTTTGTATTTAATCACCCAGTTGGGAAACAAGAGTTTGATAATAATATACAAAGCATTAAAAGTGCTTTAAAGTTTTATATGCCCACTGAGTGCAAGGAGTGCGATGATAACCTTTTTGATGACATTAAAGCTTTCGTCACTCATACTCCAAAGGGTTTAAAAGAAGAATTAAAAGACGTACCTCAAACATACAAAGAGCGTTCAAATGGCAATTTTGACATAGACATAAAAGATGAAAAACTCAACTCACTGGCTAAAGAGATTCAAAAAATCATCAAAGAGATAAGAAGTCGTGAGTCTTAAAGATAGAATAAAGGGCCTTCCAGATTCTGCTGGGGTCTATCAATATTTTGACAAAGATGGACATCTTCTCTACATTGGAAAAGCAAAAAGTTTAGCAAAAAGGGTAAAGAGCTACTTTAACTTTTCTCCAGAATTTAAGCCAAATTCAAACCTCTCTATCAGAATTGCAAAGATGATATCTCAAGCTCATACACTTGAATATATAGTTGTAAACTCTGAACATGACGCACTTATTTTAGAAAATTCTCTTATAAAACAGTTTATGCCAAAGTACAATATTTTGCTACGTGATGATAAAACATATCCATATATTTACATAGACAACTCACAAAAATATCCTAGATTTGAGATAACAAGAAAAATAATCAAATCATCAGATATTAAGTACTATGGTCCTTTTTCAGTGGGAGCGCGTGATATTTTAGACTCTATTTATGAGCTCTGTGCACTTGTACAAAAAAAAGGCTCTTTAAGCTCAAAAAAACTATGTCTTTACTACCAAATAAATAGATGTTTAGGCCCATGTGAACTGCCTGTAAGTGAAGAAGATTATAACAAAGAGCTGGAATTAGCAAAAGAGCTGATTTTAAACAAAAAAACATTGATTAAAAAACTACAAGATAAGATGTTTTTTTACGCTGAGAACTTAAGATTTGAAGAGGCAACTGCGCTTCGTGATAGATGCGAGAGGATAAGCCGTTCAGAGATTAAAAGCGAGATAGATTTTGCAAGTAGTGAGAACTATGATATTTTTGTCATCAAAAACTCTCAAAGCAGAGCCGTTATTGTTAGGATTTTTATGAGAGAAGGAAAGATAATATCCTCATCTCATGACTATATACAGCTTCATGAGGGATATGATGAAGATGAGCTTTATCAAAGAGCTATTATGGGATTTTATGCTCATGGTAAACCACCTATTGTTGCGCCTATTTTAGTAGCTTCTGAGTTTGAGGGCAAAGAAAGTATAGAGGAGTTTTTAAGCACTGTTTTTGAGAAAAAAGCAGATATAAAAGTTCCAAAAACAGGTAAGAGAAAACAGCTTGTAGATTTGGCACTACTAAACGCCACAGAACTTCTTAAAAAAGAGACTCAAGAAAAGCAGAGTGGAATTTTAAATGAGATAAAAGAGCTTTTTTCTCTACAAAGAGTTCCTTCTCGAGTAGAGGTTTTTGATAACTCTCATATATCTGGGGTTGCTTGTGTTGGAGCAATGGCTGTTTACGAGAATGATAAGTTTGATAAAAAAAGCTATCGTATATACCGCCTAGAAGCAAGAGATGAGTACGCCCAAATGAGAGAAATGCTCCTTAGACGAGTTGAAAGTTTTCTAAAAAACCCTCCTCCTGATTTATGGATTTTAGATGGAGGAAGCACACTACTAAATCTAGCCTTGTCTATCTTAGAATCAAGCGGTATAGCCTTAGATGTGATTGCTATTGCAAAAGAGAAAGTTGATGCTAAAGCACATCGTGCAAAAGGTAAAGCAAAAGACATTATGTACTCAAAGGATAGTAGTTTCAAGCTACTTGATAGCGATAAAAGACTCCATTTTGTTCAAAAGTTAAGAGATGAAGCTCACAGATGCGCTATAAATTTTCATAAAAAAACAAAACTAAAAATTGATCAAGAGAGCAAACTGCTCACACTAAAAGGTATTTCTCAAGCAAAAATTATAAAACTCTTAAACCACTTTACAACATTTGATGCTATCAAAGAAGCCACCGTAGAAGAAATAAGCTCTATTTTAAACTTAAAAGATGCAAATATCATAAAAAATATTTATATATAAGTTTTTTTTTAAACTATTAATGATATATTTAGCCGAGTCTATAATTTTTAACTATATTACACAGAGGTTTTTATGAGCAAAGTTATACCAAGAGATGAAGAGTATATATTTGAAGGCAAGGTGGCGATAAGCCAAACAGACCTAAATGGGAATATAACTTTTGTAAATAGAAAATTTTGTGAGGTATCTGGATATAGTATTGAAGAGCTAATAAAAAGCAATATAAATATAACAAAACATCCTGATGTTCACGCATCTACATATGAGAAAATGTGGGATACTCTAAAAAGCGGTCAAGTATATAACGGTATGATAAAAAATATGCGTAAAGATGGTAGTTACTACTGGGTTGACATTGAAATTGCTCCTATTTTTGACAAGCAAGAACATATAACTGGTTATATCTCAGTTAGCAAACCTTCACCAAGAAAAAATATTCAAGAGAATGAAAATCAAAACACAAACAATTAATAGCAAAGGGTTTCTATGTTAATTTACAACCATAAAAAAGAGTTCCTAGGAATAGATGAAGCTGATTTAAAAATTCTCTCACTATCAAGTATCGCAGACTTGCTAGAGGAAGCAACTGATTTTGCTGATCTCTTTGTCAAGTCTCCTGGTTTTATTCATAATTTCAAACATGTTCACTGGATTGATTATGTTACTTGTAATGATGGCGCAACTGATTCAAAAGCAATTATTAAAATAAAAGGTAAGAACTACTCAACAACTATACAAATTAATACCATGTATCTTCTTGAGAGCCCTACACAAAAAGCTTTTGTAGTTGAGTTGGTAAATTTAAAATCTTTATCTCATTCACAAGAAGAGCGCATTATTAGCTCATCTATTGCCGAAACAAGCCAACAAAACATCATTAATAGTTCAAGTAAACCAAAAGAAGAAACAAGTTATACGAACTTAAATCCAAATATTATCAAAGATCCTTACGAAGAGAGTATGGATGAGACAAGCTATGCTCCTGTAAAAAAACCAAATGAGCTAAAAATTGAGATAGAAGATTTAGTTTCAAAATCTGATATAGACGTTAAACCAGAAATCATCGTAAAAGAAAAAGTTACAACTCCATTAGCTCAAGTAATGCATGACGATACTGAAGATAGTGATTCTAAATTTTCAAACTACTCTTACGATCCACATATAGCGTCAGAGGAGCTTGGCTTACCAATAGATTTGGTAGAAGAATTCATCCAAGATTTTATAGCACAAGCAAACAGTTTTAAAAGTGATTTGTACAACTCTTTAGCACAAGGCAATATGGATAATCTAAAAATCCAATCTCACAAACTAAAAGGTGTTGCGGCAAACCTTAGAATAGAAGATGCACTCGATTCATTAACAGTTGTAAACTCATCTCATGATGAGTATGAGATACAAAAAAATATTGATAGATTTTATAACATAATAAATAAATTATCTAAAAATGGTACTCAAAAAGTTGAACCAATAGCTCTTCCCATCAAACAAGAAGAGCCTGAAGATGATTTTGTTATATCTTTTAAAGATGAGCCACAAACAAAAAATCATATTGAGATTTTAGACTCAGATGTTCCAGATTTCATAGAAATTCCTGAACTAGCAGATGATACTTTTGTAGAACAAAACATCTCTTTGGACGTTGATGATGATTCTGAAGTCGAAGAAGAGCCATTAAAAGTAATTTTACATTATGATAAAAATAAAATAGCCCACGATATAGGACTAGATATAGATAGCTTCAATGAGCTCTTTAGTGACTATCTCACAGAAGCCAAAGAAATTTCTGTAGCTATAAACGAATCTTTAGAAAAAAGCAATTTAGCTGAGTGTAAAAATGGCGCAAGAAAACTAAAAGGTATGAGTGAAAATATGAGAATTCATGATTTTGATTTATACTTAAATGAGATTATTGGTGCAACAAATATTAATGAAATCAGCAAAAGCGTAAAAAATATAACCTTAGTACTTAATCTTATCTCAAAAACAGAGGGTAAATAATGCAATTTGGATTAAAAAATAGATTAAGACTCATAAGTCTTCTCCCAATCGTTGTCCTCTTTGCAATGACAAGTTACTATGTGTATAACTCATTTCTTGGATTTAATGCTGCAGAGCAACTTAAAGAGAGGCTGGATCAAAATAAGCATCTCAACGAGGTAATTAGTAATATTGCCCGTGAACGTGGTATGAGTGCCATGTACCTTGGAAATAAAACAGAAAATATTCTTAAATCTCTTATTGAACAACGAAAAGTTGTTGATGAAAAAGTTGATGGTTACCTCCAATATGCGCAAAGTAACAAAAGACTTCATACGCATACAAGCGATAGTGACAAATCAACATGTCTTGCGTGTAGTAATGTTGATAACGTAATCGCAGCAATAGCAAAAATAAAATCAGTCAGACCTCTTGTTGATGCTCATAGCATAGAGTTTGAAGAGATGTTTATGGATGTATATGGAAAAGCTCAAGTAAACTTCATCAAGCAACTTCAACAAATTACAGAAAATCAAATAGATAAAGAGATAAACGAACTATATTCACTCTATATATCAATGGTTAATGCTAAAGAAGCTTCTGGTATCGAGAGGGGATATATGGCATATATTATATCACGCTCAACAGAACTTACAAGCGATGACTTAAATGAGTGGATTTCTCTTATTGGTAAAGCTGATGCAATAAATTATGAAGGTATCCAAAACAAAGGTCTTATTAGCAGCTTAGATGCTCTCCTTAAAAATGATGACAGTTTAGAACTTTTTGAAGAGATTAACAGCGAAAGAACAGCTATTATCTCTGTTGCTGATAGTGGAGAGTATGATATTACCTCTGGTGTATGGTTTACAATGCTCTCTGAGAAGATAAATACTATTTCTCAAGCAGAAGAGTTGCTATTAAATGCTATGAACACTAGAGCTCAAAAGGTACAAGAGGAATCTCTCCAAATTCTTGTTATCACTTTTACAGTTTGGTTTATAGCTATTATACTTGCTGTTTTAGGATATATCTTATCAAATGAAATTGCAAAAAATATCAAAAATCTTGAAAACGTACTTGAAAAAGTTGCTGGAGATTATGATTCTAAAGATAGAAAAATAAATCTTCATACAGCGCAAGGTACCGACCTTGCTTATGAGCTCTTAGAAGATATTATTGAGCAGACAAAAAGAGATAAAATCTCAGCACAAGAGGCAAGTGAAGCAAAATCTATGTTCTTGGCAAATATGTCACATGAGATTAGAACTCCGCTAAATGGTATCGTTGGATTTACTGAGCTTCTTAAAGACTCAGGACTTCAAGAGGAGCAGAGTGAATTTGTTGATATTATTGAAAAAAGTTCTGAAAATCTTCTTGAAATTATCAATAATATTCTTGACCTCTCTAAAATCGAGAGCAATAAACTTGAAATCGAACATATAGCATTTAATCCTATCGTAGAGTTTGAAAGTGCTGTTGAAGTTTATGCAGTTCGTGCAAGTGAAAAACATATCAACCTTGGATGTTTCATAGACCCTAGTCTTGAGTTCCCACTAAAAGGTGACCCTACTAAATTAAAAGAGGTTATTATTAACCTTCTTTCAAATGCTGTAAAATTTACAAATAATGCTGGTTCTATCAATGTAAATATCAGAAAAGTAAAATCTAATGAGATTGGAAAAACAAGAGTTAAATTTGAGATTCAAGATAGCGGTATCGGTGTAACAAGTGAACAAAAATCTAAAATTTTTGAAGCTTTCTCTCAAGCAGACACTTCTATTACTCGTAAGTATGGAGGAACAGGGCTTGGTCTTACAATCTCAAGTAACTTTGTTGAACTTATGGGTGGACAACTTGATTTAGAGAGCAAAGTAGGAGAAGGCACAACATTCTTCTTTACGCTTGATTTTGAAGAGGTAGAGACCTTAAACGAAACTTCTCAAGATAATTTTAACACTTTAAAAGCACTTATCTTGAGTGACTCTATAAAAATTAAAAAGCAAGATAAATATCTAAGAGAGTACCTTGACTATTATGGTGTTGGATATACAACATTTAAAGAGATAAGCAAAGTAGAGCTTCTATCAAAAGAGAATAATTACAATCTTCTTTTTGTAGACTATGATTATGTTGATGAAGATACACTGCGAGAATTATCAAAATTGCCGCAAGAGCTAGTTGTTCTAACCAAATCAAATCTAATGAAAAGAGTAGATTCTCTAGGATTAGATATTTTTAAAATTCTATATGAACCAATTCACGCATCAAAAATCAAACAGATGCTTGAGAACTATATTCTCTCAAACAGTTCAATACAGGTTATCAAAAAACCATCTCGCAAAAAATTTGATTTAAATAAATCAAAATTTGTAGCCGATGTACTAGTTGCAGAAGACAATATAATAAATCAGAAACTCATTCAAAGAACACTAGAGGATTTAGGTCTTAATGTAACGATTGCAAATAACGGTCTTGATGCTTTTCAGAAAAGAAAAGATGGGAAATTTGACCTAATATTTATGGATATTCAGATGCCATTCCTTGATGGTGTGGAAGCTACTACTGAGATTTTAGAATGGGAAGAGGATTATTCTCAAGCACATATTCCTATCATTGCGCTTACAGCAAATGCGCTAAAAGGCGATAGAGAGAAATTCTTATCTGCGGGATTAGACGAATATACAACAAAACCTCTTGTAAGAACAGAAATAATCTCTGTTTTAAATATGTTCTTAGCTGATTTTATAGTTGAAGCTGATCAGTTAACAAAAGAGCCGATACAGAGCCCTAAAGTCACTGTATTACAAGAAACTCTAATAGAAAAGATTGATGAGTCTGCACAGCATCATACGCTTAGTACAGAATACAGAGCAGATATTCTTATTGCTAAGAAAAGCACTTTTGAGACAAAACTTTATACAAAAGTTATTGAGTCTATGGGTGATTTAACGTATGAAGTTGCTTCATCTTTGATTGATTTTAAAGAGCTAATTAGTAACTACTCTTATAAAGTTGTTCTATTTGATAAAGAATATAGTGATTTGGATGTTTCACAAATAGCTGCAAGTATTAGAAAACTAGGTGATTCAAATAAACTTGAATCTCACGTTGTACTAGTTGATGATTCTATTGTAAAGAATAATCAAGAGCATATAGAATATGTTGATGAAATAATCAATAATGTTGTAAATAGAGACCTGCTAAAATCTCTGTTTAAAAAATACGTTTAAAAAGGAAAATAGATGTCAAAAGAACTAGTAATATTAGCCGTTGATGATGATTTGATAAACCTCAAGCTTCTAAAATCGATGTTAATGAAAAATCCAGATATTAAAGAGGTTTTAGAGGCTAAAAATGGGGCAGATGCTGTTGCTTTTATTAAATCAAGAAACGACATCAGTCTAGTGCTTTTAGATATTATTATGCCAATTATGAATGGGCTAGAAGTTCTAAGAGTAGTTAGGTCAGATGAAAATATAGAACAAATCCCAATAATAGTACTTACAACTGATGAGACTAAAAAAACAGAGGCATTAGAGCTAGGAGCAAATAGTTTTTTAATGAAGCCTATTAGAAGCAATGAACTTGCTGAGAGAATGGAGTCACTTCTAGTTTAAACTAGAATGTGACTAAGAACCTCTTCAATTCTACTAACTCCAACTATCTCTAAAGACTCTCTAACTTCACTCGGAATATCTTCTAAATCTCTCTCATAATTTTTTATAGGAATTAGAACCTTACTCATCTCTGCCTTATGCGCTGCAATAAGTTTTTCTCTTAATCCACCGATAGGAAGCACATCACCACTAAGCGATACCTCTCCCGTCATAGCAACTTCTGAGCGAACTTTTCTGCCACTTAATATAGACGAAATGGCGCTAACTAGAGCAATTCCAGCACTTGGGCCATCTTTTGGAGTTGCACCATCTGGAACGTGTATGTGTAAGTCATACCGCTTGTAAACTTCACTTGAATCAATTTTTATCTTATCTTCTATCTCTTTAGGGGTAAGCGGTATGTTTATATCATCAATTTTGAGTTTTTTAGTATCTATCAAAGTCTTTACTACGCTGTAAGCAATGATAGCTGACTCTTTCATAACCTCGCCAAGGCTTCCAGTTAGTTGCATGGTACCTTTACCCTTTATACGGATGCTCTCTATCTTTAGAACATCTCCGCCAACAGCGGTCCATGCAAGACCGTTTACAACACCTAGAACTGGTATTTTTGATGTTTTTTCAATCTCAAATACAGTCTTATCAAAATAATCTTTAAGATTTTTTACACTCAAAGATACTTTTGTTATCTCTGGATGTTCTAATATCTCACGGGCAACTTTTCTCGTCATATTGGCAATACGACGACGAAGATTTCTAACACCAGCTTCTCTCGTGTAGCTATGAATCAACTCTTTGATAGCTGCCTTTGATATAGTTACCTCTGACTTTTTAAGTCCATGTTTTTTTAGCTCTTGTGGTAAAAGATAACGTGAAGCTATCTCTAACTTTTCTTGAGGAGTATACGAGCTGATTGCTATAAATTCCATTCTATCACGAAGTGGTGCGGGAATATTTCCTATATCATTTGCTGTTGCTATAAAAATAACTTTAGATAAATCAATGTTAAAGTTGAGATAATAATCTCTAAATTCACTGTTTTGTTCAGGATCAAGTACTTCTAAAAGAGCCGCGGTAGGGTCTCCTCTTCCAGTTTTTGCAACTTTATCTATCTCATCTAAAACAACAACAGGATTCATCTTTTTGGCATCGATAAGTCCTTGAACAATTCTCCCAGGCATTGCTCCAACATACGTTCTTCTGTGTCCACGAAGTTCATTTACATCTTCTAGCCCACCAAGAGCTATCCTAACCAATGGTCTCTTTAGCGCCTCTGCAATAGAGTTTGCAAGTGATGTTTTACCAACACCAGGAGGTCCGCTAAAGCAGATAATCGCTCCTGCTCCACTCTTTATCCCTCTTAGCTCCATAAGCTCTTTAACTGCAAAAAACTCTGCAATTCTCGCTTTTGGTTTCTCAAGCGAGAAGTGATCTTTGTCAAGTTGAGCTTCAACTTCACTAATCTTTAGCTTTTTCTTGCTCTCTTCTCCAAAAGGAACCTCAAGCGCCCAGTCGAGATATGTCTGTGTCATAGAAGCATCTGATGAGTCTGGATGCATACGAGAAAATCTCTCTATCTGCTTATGTACCTCTTTATACGCTTCAGCACTCATCTTATCTTTTTTTGCTTCAAGTTTTTTTCTATACTCTTCTAGCTCTTCATCTCTTGAAGTATCACTTCCAAGCTCTTTTTGAATCTGCTTTAACTGCTCTTTTAAAAAGTACTCTTTATTGACTTTTTCTATATGTGTATGAACTTTTGAGCGAATCTCTTTTTGAAGTTTGTTTGCTTCTATCTCATCAATTATATGCTCTATCAAGTCTAAAAATCTTTTTTCTGTATTTGTCTCTACAAAAAGCGTATATGCTTGCTCTTTTTTTAACTTTACAGTGCTGCAAATCAAATCAATTATGCGGTTATAATCATGATTTTCTTCTATTGTTCTTAATAAATCTGGAGGAAAGTAGTTACTTACAGCTGCAAGTTTTCTAACTTTTTCACGTAAAATCTCAAGTATCGCATCAATCTTTAGAGCATTTACACTCTCAGATTTTATGACGTCAACATGCGCTGTTAGAGGATTTTCATCTATTTTACCAAAAGTTTTTGCACGAGCAAGACCTTGAAAAAGCACTTTAACTCTTCCATCTGGCAGAGCTACTTTACGCATGATAGAGCCAACAACACCAGCATCATAAAGAGATTCAAAATTTCTCTCTCCCTCATGCGAAGGCTTTGTTGGGCATACTATCACTAAAGAGCCCTCTTCTATGGCTTTTGTAGCTGCTTTTATATTGCTCTCATCACTTAAAAAAAGTGGTGCTATCATAAATGGGTATAAGAAAATTTCATCTTCTGCTATAACGGGTATGTCTGCAGGGAAATTACTATAATCACTAAGCTTCATGGCTTATTGTTTCCTTTTTTAAATCGCTATTGTATGAAAATGGATTAAGAAAATCATACCAACTAGAACCATCTTCTTCTTTAACTTCAATTTTTGGTTCTACTTCATTGCTAGAGAATGGATTAAACATATCGTACCAACTAGAACTATCTTTTTCTATCGATTCAACTTTTGGTTCTACATTTGTTTCTACTTTTTCTGCCTCTGGCTCAACTGTTTCTGCTACATCTTCTTCAGATATAGAGTTTCTTGAAACAACACTTTTTGTATCTGGTATCATAAAAGCGTACCAGCTTGAAGTTCCATCCCCTTCAAACCAAGAGCGGTACCAAGGTGCATTTGCTCTATCTATATCATCTAAAACTATCCACGACTGAGGATTTACTCCTCTATAATAAGTAGCAGCTTTTGGTTTATCTAGTCTCTCATATAGGTCTGAGATCTCTTCATTTAAAACAAATTGCGCAAGATAAAGGCGTGTAAGCATGGTGTCAACAACTTCTAAATACATAGACTCTGGATATGTAAGTTTAAAAAGTTCGCCCTGTGCTATCGCTTCATCTATCAATACTTGATCACGTCTTGGATTTGGAAGTGCTTTGTATTTTGCTTTTATTTTTAAAAACTCAGCATCTTCTTTCTCGTTTGGTGTTGCATACCTTTTAGTATACTCATCTAAAAAGTGCTCACTAAGCAGATACTCTTCTTGCTGCATATGTGCGATTGCAAGTATCATTGTTGCTTCTGGCAGAAGCGGCGAACCGATATGCTCTCCTTGAAGTGAACTGTAATAGTTATCAGCACTCTCCAAATCTCCGCTAGAAACTTGCTCAATTATCTTGGAATACCAATACATTGCAGGTTTGTTGTACTCTTCTATATTTTTTGAACAACCGCTCAAGAGTAGTAAAAGCGAGGCAAAAGCGATAAGTGTGTAGTTTTTTAATATCATTGAATATTATCCTCATTTTAAATAGGGTGTTATTTTATCCAAAAGATATACAACGCTCATTAAACTAGGTACATTTTATGCTTAAAGTGTTACAATCAACAAAATTAAATATAAGGGTTTTTATGAAATTTGATATCTGTGTACCTATTTTAGGCTTTGAAAATATAAAAGAAGTTACTCTGGAAAAAATAGATGACGCTTTTATGCGTATGCAATCTTCTACTGATGAGCACATATCTTTTACTCTTATTAATCCTTTTGTTTTAAGAGAGTACGATTTTGAGATACCAGACGCAACTCAAGCACTGCTTGAAGTAGATGAAAAGTCAAATATACTTATTTTAAATATTATTATCATTCAAACTCCAGTAGAAGACTCTTTTGTGAACTTTATCGGTCCAATGGTATTTAACACAGACAATAAAAAAGCTGCGCAAATAATATTGTCTGAATCTACAAAATATGGTGTTGCAGAGAAAATTTCTGCTTATTTGAAAAAATAGACTTCTACGTATATCTTTTAGATTGCTCCGTGCAGTCTAAACCCAAACTACTTCTCCACAAACTTGGCAAAAAAAACTCATTCAGTAATTTTTAAGTACATCTATTTGTATAATGTAAAGATTAAGTGTATAAATTTTCTTGATTTTATGAGCAAGTAGAAGGAGCCAAAGATGAAAACAGTTACATTAGAAATAGAAGATAGCAACTTTGAGCAGTTTATGACGATGATAAGCTTGTTAAAGAGCGATGTCATTAAAAAATTTGAAGTTCAAAAAAAAGAGGATAAACTAGTCGTAAATAGTGACCCCATGGTTCAGGAGCTTCAAAAGCGAATCAAAGAGATTGATGATGGTGTAATGCCCTTGACACCATTTCAAGACGGAATGGATGCGATGATGCAACGCATAAGAGCAAGATATGCAAGTGTATAAAACAGATCGGTTTTTTACTGAACTAGAAGCAATTGTTGATTTTATTGCCCAAGATTCATGGATAAGAGCTGAAAAATTTAGCAATTTACTTAGTGAACATATTATGAACCTAATCCATTTTCCCTAAAAATGCCGACAGTCTCAAAAGTCAAGCGATGAGAATATCAGAGAGTTGATATTTTTGGGGAAAATGAGTGGGAATGTTTGGAGTTTAAAGACGATGCGGTCGGGATCAAGCTCTATTCTTTCAGTAAGTAATGCAGTATGTGATTTTAGAACTATCAATAAAAATAACAGTAAACAAAGATTTTTTATTGTAACAGCTCCATCTACTGGAGGGACGATAAGCGCTGAGAAAATTTCTGCTTATTTAAAAAAGTAGATTATAAAATTTTTTATATTTATCGTACGCCAACTATATCATGAAGAGTGAAACATTGGCGACTTCTTTCTCTTGTAGTAATCTTTTTAATATAAAAAAAATTATTATTTTCATTCTATTTAAGCATTCGCATATCATATCTTTGCTAACATAGCTTAATTTGCTATAGTATAATGGAGAAAGAATCATGAAATCTTTACATAAAATTTTATTAAAATTGTTCTTTGCACTGTTTTTAAGCACTAACTATTTAATTGGTGCGGCTAATATGTGTTATGAAAAGCCAGTAACTAGTGGTTTTATGTGTTTTGGTCTTTTTGACATTGGATGTACAACTACAACAACCATTAAAAATATTAGTAATTCAAACATAAAAGATACTACCATACTTCATGCCTTCAGTGGCTTTGAATTCGACTTGGCCAACAAAATAGGTA
Source organism: Sulfurimonas limnophila (assembly GCF_059705345.1). NCBI lineage: Bacteria > Pseudomonadati > Campylobacterota > Epsilonproteobacteria > Campylobacterales > Sulfurimonadaceae > Sulfurimonas > Sulfurimonas limnophila. The sequence continues at coordinate 343,897 of NZ_AP046127.1, read as the reverse complement.
TTGATGGACAAGAGAAAACTACAAAAAAAGATGCTGATGCGGCAGAAGTTGAATCAACCTTAAATAGCTACATAAACTTCAATAGCCTTATAGACTTTAATATGTTTGGCAAAGGTATCGTGTATCGAACGGATGATTATGCGAAAGGAACAACTCATAGTATCTATTACAAAAATACCATTTCTATGGGTTTTTCAGCGGAAGCATACTATGCTTCATACAAGATAGGAAACACCGAGTATACAGAGAAGTTAAGCCTTTGTGCTGACTACACCAAAGATAATCCTCGTGATTTTGAAATAATCTTTAAAGATAACATCAATGGAAATATGAAAATCATTGGTAACTCTATTTTATGTAAAAAAAATGGGAGCAGTTGTTCAGAACCAGATAACGATAAAAACAATAACGAATTAGACACTTTATTTTATAAATTAGGAAGCGATAGTTCTGACTCCTCTATCGTAAACTCTACCTCTTATACTTTTGCTCTGCCAAGCGGCGTGAATAAAGAAAATATTTTATGGGCAGCTCTCTATTGGCAAGCTGGGATAAAAGGGACTGCTTCGAGTACTGACATGGAAGATGTTCAAACAATAAAGTTAAAAGCACCTGGGGACACCTCATATAGAGAAGTCTCAGCAGAGACATACAATAATCGCTTCAACTGGATAAAAAACACTACGAGTACCAGTGCCATGTATTACCAAGGAGTCAAAGAAGTCACTTCAATTTTAAGAAGTGCAGGAGCAGGTACTTATCAAGTTGCAAATATTAATAATATAGTCAGCCCTGAAGGTGAAGCTTATGGTGACAATTATACACCTGGTCATTTTGGAGGCTGGTCCATGGTTATAGTCTATGAAGACCCTAGCGACACTTTGAAAAACATTACCATTTATGATGGCTTTGGTGCTGTTAGCAGTAGCAAATCTGTTGAAAAAACGCTCTCTGGCTTCTTAACTCCAAGTAAAGGAGCCGTCAACTCCTCTTTTATGATTTTTGCGAGTGAAGGAGATATAAACTACAAAAAAGATAAAATCTCCTTAACAGACAAAAGCAACACAAAATACTATCTAAAAGATGACGGAACGGCATCTAAAACGAGTGGTAATTACAATCCTATGGGCTCATCTATTACACAAACTGGCAGTGATACTCGTGCTCCAAACTATGGTAATGTAATCGGAATTGATATAAAAACTTATGATGTTGGTGCCTTAGGAATTATATTAAACAGCCAAACATCTACCACAATTAACTTAAGCACTGGTGATGATGTGTACAACCCTGGGATTTTTGCATTTTCCACACAGCTTTATACTCCAGATGTCTGTTATATTGAAGATCTTTCGTTTAATGGTAAAAAGATAGAAGGTTCAAACATACCTGAAACAGGCGATGAAGTAGAGTATGAAGTAACCATAACAAACAAAGATAATGAACCTGCAAAAGGTGTTTTTATAGAAAAAAGATTTAATAAGCCTAATGAAATCACATACATAGACGGCTCAATGCAAATAGCCCCAATTCCTGGGACAGCATACAGCGCTAAAACAGATACAATTGGGGATGACACCGCAGAATACTCCACAGGTGCAGCAACTGCAAAATTTTTACTTGGAACTGGTGCTACACAAGCTTCAGGTGGAACCATTGACAAGGGTGCTGAGACTAAGTTTAAATACAAAGCAGAGGTAGGTGATCAAAACGCTAGTGAAAACATCTACCTAGTAAGCTATCGTAATAGCCAACTAGATATAGATTTTACTGGGATTCCTATACGAAAATGTCAAGATTTTAACAACAGTTTTGGCGTTTACATTCCAGTAATTGGAAAATACAATACTGTTCGCTCTAATTCTGGTATTGATTTAGTAAGTGGTCCAGACCCAGTTGACCCAGCTGATGTAAAAAATGCTCTTTATACTCAAATAGTTAATAAGCCTTTTGATGTTCACGTAATCTCATTTGCTAATGACAACATTACTCCGACATCATGGAGCGGAGATTTAAATCTATCAATAGTAGAAGTACCAAGCAGTGGAGATTGTTCAGATGCGAATACTCTGCTATCAACTACTAGTGAACTACATTTTTCAACTGAAAAATATAAAGAAACAACAGTAACTCCAACTGCAGCCTCTAAAAATGCACTATTTAAAATGGTTACTAGTGCAACAACGGTATGCTCGAGGGACTCTTTTGCTATTCGCCCAGCAACATTTGAAATAGTCGCAAACGATCCGCCACTTATCGGCAATCGCATACATAGTTTTACATTTACAGCGGCCCATGATGGAGCACCAACAACTCCTGCACTTAATTATACGCAAACAATTCATAACACCGTAGATAAAAGTGCTACAACACAGCTTATAGTTCCTGTTGGATGTGCATTGCCAACACCTATCGAATACACAAATGTAGGAATTCCGTTTGTTGATGGGCAAGTTACAGCACTTGTTACATATCCTAATATCGGGAATATAGAGTTTAAGCTTACAGATAGCCAATGGAGCACTGAATCTTCAGATCAAACCAAAGGCGATTGTCTGGTTGGCAGCAAAGAGAATACACCTGATGGTGATGGTAAAGTGGGATGTAATGTTGAATCAACTAAAACTTTTACATTTATTCCAGAAAAATTCACTTCCACATTAACACTAGCTAACGCAAACAATATTGGAGGATTTACATATATTGCAGATGAGCAAATAATGTCTGCACCTCTTACGCTAAGCGCAACTGCATCTCTTGATGGTGGTGGTGCCGCTACAAACTATACAGCAGGATGTTTCTCTCGTGATACAACCACAAACATCTCTTTAACAAACAATCAAATTCTTTCTTGGAGTGATTCTCAAACAAGAATTAAGTTTTTTGATGACTTAAACTCTACGTCACAACTACTTAATCAAACTGGAAGTCAAGCTACTTTCCTAACAGGAGAGGGAAACTTTACAAATGGAGTCGGCGTTACAACATTTAGAATCAATTTTGATAGAAATCAAACAAACCCAGACAATCCATTCAACATTGCTAGAAATGATTTTAACATTACACAAATAGCTGATGCGGATGGTGTTACAGGAAGTGATTTTAACAGAACAAACGATATGAACGCCACTTTTGTTTATGGGCGAACAAATGCTTCAAAGCAAAGATATCAAAGAACTGGAGTAAATCTAGGAGCTGGAGGACCTGCAAACATATACTTTGAATCATTCTGCTTTGGGGCTACGTGTAACCCAGCACTACTTCCAAATGGAGCTGCATCGAGAAAAATAAGTGATGCAAGATGGTATATAAATGATAATCACGTCTCTGCAACGGATGGCAATGTTACTATTGTTCTTCAAAAAGGCGGAGCAAATGCGGTTGCTGATATTGTTGATGCAACAGACAATCCTGATGCAAATCCATCTACTACTCAAATTGGCTATGATGGAAGTAAAGCTTACCCATATAAAACAACTATGCAAAATGGCGCTTCTCCTTGGCTGATTTACAACGAAAGTGATCCGACTGCTACTAGAAACGAGTTTCAAGTAGAATTTGACAGTGTTAGCGGATGGAGCGGTGCTCATGAGACCAACACTACTACAACAAATAACCTAGGAACTAGTACAAACAGGAGAGTAATTTGGTAAGAACTAAAAAAACTCTTAGCAGAGCAGCTTTTACTTTAATAGAGCTTGTTTTTGCGATTATCATTATGTCTATAGCTATTGTATCTCTACCTATAATGATGCAAATAAATGCTGATGGTGTTGAAAAAAGTATAGCACAGGAAGCTATTTTTGCAGGTTCTGCTGAACTTATGGGTGCTACTTCGTACTACTGGGATGGAAGATCTACTGAGGATTTTGCTATAAGCGGTTACTCTAGAGTGGTTGATGTAGATGGTGATTGTGATCCTACTACTAGGCAAAGACCAGGTCATGTGAACAGAAGATGCCTTGATAGTAATGCTGTTGGAACAAACTATACGGCACATGATAATACCTTAGGATTAAATGCCAGTTTTCATAACAAGGGCGGTATGTTTGATAATGCTGCTGCAAATGCCACTGGATATAAAGATCTCTATACAAGTGATATGAATATAACTAAAAGCAACGACATAAATGGTGTACTAAGCAACAATGTAAAAGAATTGATTGTTAGTGTGTTCGATACTACTAATCCAGACCACTTAACAAGACTACGTATTCGCAGCGCAAACATCGGCGAAGTTGAATACTACAAGAGGAGATTTTGATGCCTAGAGCCGCTTTTACTCTCCTAGAACTTATCTTTGTTATTGTTATCATGGGGCTTCTTGCCAACTATGGTGTTGAGTTGTTATCAAAAGCGTATAAAAGTTTTATCTTTACAAAAGTAAACAACTCGCTTCAAGCAAACAGCGCAATGGCGGTAGAGACTATCGCATCAAGACTACAGTACCGCATAAAAGACTCTGTAATCGCTAGACAAACAAATGGCAACTTTCAGGCAGTGGCTGGAAATACTGTTTTGACTGCCCCTATCTTGGAATGGGTAGGCTATGATATAGAAGGCTTTAGAGGCCAGAGTGCAGCAGCGCCTGTATTGCCTCTGTGGAGCGGGATTGTTGATATGGATTTATCTGGCACGACGGCTCTAGTCTCGCCAGGAACAAATACAACAGATATAAACACTCTCATAGGAGCACTCTCAAATGGTACAAGCGGTATCAATGATGCGGCTCTATACTTTATAGGTTCAGATAGCGATGCCCAAACTGGCTATGGATGGAATGGTGCACTTGCCACACAAGATGGAGCTATGCACCCCATAAGAAGAAGCGCCGTTGTTGGAGAAGAAAATCGATTTATCCCTATAAATGGAGCAACAGGTGCGGATAACAACTTTACTGGGGTTGATATTTACGAATACTATCAACTTGCGTGGAGTGCTTACGCAGTTGGCATACGTGACTATAATTTGACAACATACACAGGTACTCTTACATTGTATTATAACTATCAACCATGGAGAGGTGAGACATATTTGGCAAACGGAACTGCCATAACACTAATGGATAATGTAAGTACATTTAGATTTATGGCGGCTGGTTCTATTTTAAAAATAGAAGTGTGTGTAAAATCTGATTTAATGGAGGATTACTCTTTATGCAAAGAAAAAACAGTATTTTAGAGTTTAACTCTTTGAAAAGCAAAAAGAGTCTCCAAAGACGCTCTGGCTTTGCTATGATTATGGCGATAATAGTAATCATCATAATAGCGACCATAATGACTCTCTCACTCTCTCTAACGGCACAAACAAGCAAAAGAACTGTTGATGTATATATCTATGAACAAGTGGCTCTTCATGCAAAAAGTGCGGCTGAGTTGGCAATGCTCAAGATTGCACAAAATGGTTGTACAAATAATTTAGCTACAACTTTGGATGGAATTTATGACGTAAATGTCTCTATGCGCTATATATATACTGGCGCGGTTGGAGGTTGTACGAACTACTTTAACATAGCAACGCCAGAACAAAATGGCTCTGTTTTAATGGATATAACTGTTAGCGTCAACACTGATCAAAACATAACTACTGAGCCTATAACTTACTACAGAAGAACAATCCAAAAGCTCTAAATTGTAAATATTGTAAACCTTTTAATGCTATAATAATTTATACTTAGAGACTAAAGGATAAAACTATGAATATATCACTAACTGGGCGCCATATTGAACTAACCGATGCTATCAAAGCACATATGAATGCCTCGATACAAACACTTAGCAAATACAACATGGATATAATCTCTGTTAACGTAATAGCGTCTACTCAAACAAAAAAAGGCAAAGACCACTCAGTAGTTGAGTTTGTGATAAATCTAGCTCATAAAAACTCAATTGTTATTGAGCAAAATGATCAAGATTTATATGCCGCAATTGATATGGCGATTGCAAGAGCACAAAAAGCTATGCGTCGCATACATGATAGAGAGAGCGGACACCACAAAGATGGTATAAATGAAGCAAAAATTCAAGCAAACGTTGGCATAGACCTACATGAAGCGAGTGAAGCTATGGAGGATGAAATTATTCCTGTTGAGTTGGCTTTATACAAACCTCGTGAAGTTGAAGATGTACTAAATGATATAAAAGAGAACAAAAAACTCTTTGAAATTTTTATAGATAATGACGGCAAAACAAGAGTTCTATACAAAAGAAACGACGGTAAATTCGGGCTTTATTAGCAGTTATGCAAAAGGAGTTTTCTCTTTTTGCGTACCTTTTTAAACAAATCAACCACTTAGCAAATCATCTCTTACTCTTTTTACTATCTCAGCGTCTTCTGCCAAGTCAACCCACCTGAACTGATTTCCGCTTTGATTATGTCCTCTTAGCAAATCTCCGCTTTTTCTAAATCTTAAATCAAGATTGGCGATATCAAATCCGCTTGTTGTCTCAACAAACTTATCCAAACGCTCTGATGAGTTTTGGTTTGTGTATAAAAAACAGTACCCCTTAAGACCTGTTCTGCTGACTCTTCCTCGGAGCTGATGAAGAGTTGAGAGTCCCAATCTCTCCGCCCCAACTATTACAACTGTACTAAGGCGACTCAAAGAGATACCAACTTCTACAACGGTAGTAGCGATGAGAATATCTCCCTTTTTATCAAACTCAACCAAAACCTCTTCTTTATCTTTATCTCTGCCGTGAGTTACATAAACATTCTCAAATCTACTCTCCCAAAAACCTCTCGCCTCATCAATACTTTGATACTCTAAAACTTCACTCTGCTCAACAAGTGGATATACAAGAAGAACTTGATTGCCAAGAGCTATCTCCTCTTTTATATGTTCTAGTAGCTCTTTAAAATCACTTTTATGTATGACTCTGCTCTTTATCTCTTTTTTAAAAGGTGTTGAAGTTATAAGTGAAACATCTATATGAGCGCTCTGTATCATTGCTTGTGTTCGTGGTATCGGGGTTGCTGAGAATTGTAAAAAGTGAGGTTTTGTATCTCCCTGTCTACTCCCTTTATCTTCACTGCTTACTAATTTTTCAAGTAAATTTCTCTGTTGCGTTCCAAACCTATGCTGTTCATCAACCATAATAAGAGTAGCCTCTGGCAACTCTCTATATAAAAGAGCATGGGTGCCTATGATAAAATCATTCTCATCTAACTCAATATTCTTATTTTTACCTGTAACCAAAGCTATTCGCATCATAGGAAGATACTTCTTTGCCTCTTCATAAATTTGATTTGCGAGAATCGTTGTTGGTGCCATCAAAACTGAGCGCCTTGGATAGTTCATCAATGCAGAGGCTAAAATTACCATAGTTTTTCCACTTCCAACATCTCCTACTACTACTCTTCTTGATGCAAACTCCTTATAGAAATCTCCTCTTATATCCTCTATCGCTTTTATTTGCTCCTCTGTTAGCTTAAATGGTAAAGTTTGCATCCATGTTTCATACTCACTTGGCATGATTGATTGAGAGCGATAGTAGCGTCTTTTATTTGCCAATTCTCTCATATAGACAAAAAGTTCTATATATTTTAGTGCTTCTAATGTTTTTTCATCTAACTCTTTTAAATTTGGTATTACGTTATCTGGAGAGTGCAGTTTTAAAATTTCATCTGCTATATCTTTGCTAAGTCCATCTAGAAGTAAGTTTTCTTTTGTTAAGCTGTTTTGCATGAGCCTGAGCATCACATCGCTTCTTAGAGCCGATTTGTATTTTGGAGTTATTGCGCCAATTGTTGTTACTTTTTTTGGCATATTTATACTACACAATCCACCTCTACACTCAATCATTCCATAGTAGTAGTCTCTCTCGCCAACTTTAAATTGATGCATCATATATGGTTTTGGACGAAAAATAACACCCGTAACTGTATGTGAGAAGTTATGTGCAAAAAAAGTAATCTGAAGTGAGTTAGGAGCCCTATATACTGCCTCAACAGTAGCGTCAATTAGTTGCATAGAGTGTGGTTGAAGTTTATAGCTAAGTCGCAAATCTTCATAATGGGATGGGATTATCAAAGAGAGCTCACTATAACTAGTTATGCCTAGCTTTTTAAACTTCTCTTCTTGCTCTTTTGTAATGTTCATTTCAAATCCTTAGTACCAAATACTATCTTTTTTTATGAACTACCTCTTAAAATATTGCGTTTTGCAATATTTATTTTACTTGAACTAGAGTTTTACTTAGTAACTATCGCAAAACTTATATCTAAAATCTCTTTGTGCTCTTTTATAAAGCTGTTTAAATCCTCAAGCTCAAGATTTTTGATGCGCTCTAACTCTCTATCTGAATGCCCAAGTTTATGTCCGTTGTAGTACTCCATAAATGTGCGATTTAGTCTTTGGCTCATAGTTTCCACTCTAAGCGGTTCACTTCCAAGTAAAAACTTTTTTGTCTGCTCAAGTTCACTTTTTTTCACACCATTTTTTACAAAATCTTCAACTATTGCCTTAACGCTTTTTTTTGCCTCTTCAAGAGATTCTAACTTTGTTTGTAGATGCCCATTCATGCTAGAGCTTGATTTACTCACATCTACTCTCGCATATGCAGAGTAAGCAAGACCACGCTTAACCCTAATCTCTTCCATAAGTCTTGAACCAAAACCACCAGCACCCAAAATAAAAGCAGAAACTCTAGCTTTATAATAATCATCTGAATCTACTGAGATATTATAAGGAGAGCCAAAATAAAGATACGCTTGTTGTGTATCTTTTTTTATCACTCTCTCTTTAGGCTCTTTTGTAACTTCATATTTTATAACTTCACTCTTGCTTCCAACTGCCAATGTATCTATAATTTTTACAGCCTTGCTCTTCATCTCTTCTATATCTGTATCGCCACCAACAACTACAATTAGTTTTGAAGAGACAAGATTCTCTTTTATAAAATTTTTAACATCATCAAGTTCAATACTCTTAACACTAGCAACCGTTCCAGAAGATGGCTGTGCAAGAATACTATCTTTAAAAAGAATAGCTTTTAACTCATTTGCAGCGATATAGTCAAAGTCACTCTCTTTGTTTGCTAAAGAGCCAAGCGTTGCTGTTTTAATCTTTTTTATAACCTCAGGAGTAAAATTTGGCTCATTTAAAAGGAGTTGTAAATATTTAAGACCCTCATCAAACTCCTCTTTAAGACATCCTAACTCAATAACAAAAGTCTCTTTGCCCGTTGTTGCAGAGATGTGAATGGCTCTACTCTCAAGTGCCTCTGCAAAGGCGCTTGAACCTAGCGCTTTGCTACCCTCGTTCATAACTTTTGCGCTAAATTTTGCAAGACCTGCTTTTTTTGTGTCTGCTATACTCCCGCTGTTTGTAAAAACAAGTTGCATTGTTATAAGAGGCAATCTTTTGTCTTGTTCAAAAATCATAGGTACATTTATATCTTTTGCTTCTATCTTATCTATTGTTGCTGCCATTATTATATTTCCTAAAATCAGTAGTGTTAAAATTATTTTTTTCATCTATGCAAATTTCTCTAAAATTTCATAAGCAGTATTTCGTACTGCTGGTATTTCGCCTATATCTTTTATGAGATGCACCATCTCGCTCTTTGCCATCGTATAAGCTGCTCCAGCGCTACTTACAACATTCTCTTCCATCATCGTTGAACCTAAATCATTTGCCCCAAACATAAGTGCCATCTGCCCGATATATGGACCTTGCGTTACCCATGAGCTTTGGATATTTGGCACATTATCAAGGTAGAGCCTTGCAACGGCGAGAAGTCTTAGGTAGCGGTTTGATGATGGTTTCTCCATATCTGGAATGAGGCGTAAAAGTTCAGTATTTTGCCCCTGAAAACTCCACATAATAAAAGCACGAAAGCCTCCGCTCTCATCTTGAAGTTTTCTTATCATATCAAAATGCTCTATGATGTCCTCATCGCTCTCAACAGTACCGTACATCATGGTAGCTGTTGACATAATGCCGAGTTTATGAGCTTTTCTATGAACATCAACCCAAACTTCGCTATCTATTTTTTTAGGAGCAATTATGTCACGGACCTTATCGCTAAGTATCTCAGCACCAGCACCAGGAATAGAAGCAAGACCTTTTGCATGAAGTCTCTCTAAAACCTCTTCCACGCTTATTCGTGAAACTTTAGCGATAAAATCTATCTCTATGGAGGAGAAGCCATGAATCGTAATAGTCGGGTATTTGGTATGGATATGCCCAACCAAATCCTCATACCACTCTATCTTTAGTTTTGGATGAACACCGCCTTGAAAAAGTATCTGTGTACCGCCAATTTCAAGCAGTTCATCTATCTTTGCATCAATCTCATCAAATGTTAAAACATAAGCATCCGCATCTTTTTCATGTCTGTAAAATGCGCAAAACTTACAGTCAACCCAACAGATGTTTGTATAGTTGATGTTTCTATCAACCACAAAAGTTGTTATGTTATCGGGATGAAGCTCTTTTTTACGTTCTGTTGCCATACGCCCAAGCTCTTTAAGGTCTGCGTTTTTTATAAGCTCTAAGGCTTCTTCTTTTGTCAATCTTTTCATTTATTGCCATTTCATTTTTAGTGGTTGGATTTTACCTTTTTTTTTACAACAAAGATATAAAAATAGCGCATAGCTCCAAAGTTATAAGAATCTATTTACTTTCATTTACTTTGAATTAAACTCCTATTTAAAATCTGCCTATATGATTATTTAAAACAAAAAAGGAGTTAACCATGAGTATCAGTTCAATAAGTTCGAGTCAAGTTTATCAGGCGCAGACGAGTAGTACTACTAAATCAAGCAGTCTATCAACTGAGCAACAGGCATTTATATCAGATTTGCTCTCTGGGTATGATTCAGAGTCTCTCTCTGCAAGTGATGCGCAAGAGATTGTAAAAGCCTTGCAAGAAGCTGGTATTGAGCCTTCTAAAGCGATGGAGAGCACTATGGCTGCTTCAGGATTTGACGCTAAAGAGATAGGGGATTTAGCTGGTGTAGGCAAAGAGGGTGGCGGAAGACCGATGGGACCTCCACCTCCAAAAAAAGAGGAGATGTCGAGTGTGTCTGATTTGCTAGAGAGTCTGCTAAGTTCTGATGAAGAAGATGATTCAACAACTAGCACTACTTCATCATCATTTGATACTGTTTTAGACTATACAAGTAAAATTGTAAGCCTTAAAGATGATGCAAAAACAGAAGTGATGGACCTTTTAAATAAATATAATTCCGAGGAGAACACTCTCTCTAAGGAAGATACGCAGAAATTTATTGTCAATTCTTTGAGCCAAATTTTAAAGGAATCAGATAATTACAATACAATGTCATTTTACGCATAGTAAAAATGGCAAAGGAAGGGTGTTATGATTAATATTTTAATGATTGAAGATGATCCTCAGTTTTCACTTTTTTTAGGCGAATACTTAGAAAAATACAATATTAAAATAACAAACTTTCAAGACCCTTTTTTGGGTCTTAGTTCTGGTGTGGATAAGTACGACTTGCTAATTTTGGATTTGACACTTCCTGGGATGGATGGTCTTGAAGTATGTAGTGAAGTGGCAAGAAAATATGACATTCCTATCATTATCTCAAGTGCTAGAAGCGACTCTACCGATAAAATAATGGGCTTACAGATGGGCGCTGATTATTACCTGCCAAAACCTTATGATCCAAAAGAGATGTATGCTGTTATCCAGAGCCTCTTAAGACGGATAAAAAAGAGCAACTATCCTATAGTCAAAAGTGATTTTACATATGATAAATCGAGCTTAAAAATAGTCTTCAAAGAGAATGATTTAGAGCTTACTCATGCAGAGTATGAGGTTATGCTATGTCTGCTTAAAAACACAAACACAGTAGTATCGCGAGAGCAAATCGTTGAGAGTTGCGAGAGCCTCAGTGATAGTTATTCCAAAAGTTTAGATGTGATTATCGGCAGACTTCGCAGTAAGCTTGGCGATGACTCTAAAAATCCAAAATATCTACACTCAATCCGTGGTTTAGGATATAAACTCTCACAATGAAGATGACTTTCTCACTCAAAACAAAAATCACAAGCGTGTTCGTTTTTTTATTTGTACTCCTTGTTTTAGCATCTCTGCCTTTTCATCAAATGCAAGAGATGAGGGCAAATGAAAATGTGATGCATAACTATGAGAGATTTATGCAACATATTAAACAAGAGAGAATGTCTAGAGAAAATGTAATAAAATATTTGGATACTCTTGATTTTATTGAGGTTGAGAGTCCAGAAGATATTTTGTTTTTGCCAAATAAGCTGATTATTAAAAGAGATGGTTTTGAGATATTTATTGTAAAAGAGAACTATTATTTGCATATTTTAGCACCTCACTTTAGAGTGCTTTTGTTAGATAAATCAAATAAATTTGAGCGTAGTTATCTTGATATATTTATTGTCTTGTTTGTCGCTATGCTTTTTGCATTTATCTACTATCTTATTTTAAAAAACATAAATGACACACAGCGTCAACTAAAATCAAGACAACTTTTTTTACGAACAGTTATGCATGAGCTAAAAACTCCTATTGCAAAAGGGAGAATTGTGAGTGAACTTATAGATGATGAAAAACAAAAAAATAGAATCATCACTATCTTTGAAAAGCTCAACTTGCTTATAGACGACTTTGCAAAGGTTGAGCAGATAGTTTCTAACAACTACAAGCTAAATATGTATAGTTGCACCATAGAGAGTGCCCTGCAAAAAGCTATCGATATGCTAATGCTTGAAAATAGTGACAATATAATCCACAAAGAGATTTCTACAAGAGTGATAGATATAGATTTGGACCTATTTGCATTGGCACTAAAAAACCTAATTGAGAATGGTTTAAAATACTCAAGCGATTCTAAAATAATTATCAAAGAAGAAGCAAATCAGCTCCATTTTATATCAATAGGAGCAGAGCTTCAAAGGCCGTTACGCGACTACTTTAAACCTTTTCACAATGATACAAAATTTAAAAATCATGGAATGGGACTTGGTCTGTATATAGTAAATGCTATACTTCAGATGCACAACATGAACCTAGAGTACGAATACGTGCAAAATAGAAATATCTTTAAAATTACTCTTACTTCAAAGTAAGAAGTAAAAGTACAAACAATGAGGTGGTTTACTTATCTTTAGAGATTGCGTCTAATACGCCATTTATAAACTTAGGTGACTGCTCTGTACCAAACGCTTTTGTTATCTCAACCGCTTCGTTTATAACGACTGCAGAATCAAGTTCGCCAAAAAGTATCTCATAAGTTGCAAGTCTAAGAGTTGCTCTCTCGATAGCTCCAAGTCTCTCAAAATCCCAATCTTTAAGGTGTTTCACAATTGCCACATCGACAGGAGTTATGTTTGCCATAACACCCTCATAAAGAGTTAGTGCAAAATCTTTTTGCTTGTTTCTAATCTTCTTCTCTTCTAAAATCTCATCTGTATGCTCTGCAATGTTTCCATTACCCAAGTCAAATGCGTAAAGTAGGCTTACAACCGCCATTCTGGCTTGATGTCTAGTTGCCATAATTATATATTCTCATACAAATCTAGCATCTCGATAACAACCGTCATAGCTTCAAAACCTTTGTTACCAGCTTTTGTACCAGCTCTCTCTATTGACTGCTCAATATTGTCAGTTGTTAAAAGACCAAATGAGACAGGTTTTTGGTGCTTTAGACTCATCATCGCTATCCCTTTTGTTGCCTCAGCAGAGACATAATCAAAATGTGGTGTTGCCCCACGAATAACAGCGCCAAGAGCACAAATAGCATCATATTTTCCACTTGCTAAAAGCTTGTCAATAATCATAGGAAGCTCAAACGCCCCTGGAACTAAGATATGTGTCAAGTCAGCCTCATCTCCGCCATGACGAGCAAATGCATCCTTCGCACCCTCAACAAGTCTATCAACAATAAAGTGGTTCCATCTTGTACTAACTATCGCAACTTTTTTCCCATTTACAACTTTTAGTTGTCCTTCAATTAACTTCATCTATTTTCCTTTTTTTATAGTTTTGAATTGTAATTTTCTTTAGAATTTATAATTCTAATTATTAAAAGCCCTTTAGCTTTTATCTTATAAAAAACCAAATGAGATTTAAAAACCAAAACCCTACATTCAATTTTTACATTTTTGTTTTTACACTTATTTCCCATATTTGGGTTTGCTACAAGTAACTCTATATACTCTTTTAATTTTTGAGCATATTCCCTTGCCGCATTTGGTTTATCTTTTTTAATGGCTTCAAAAATAGCAATTAAATCATTTTTAGATCTCTGAGAATAATCCAATTTAAACATATTTTTTAAAAAGTTCGTTCCAAATCTCTTCATGAGATTGTTTGCACACTCCCGAATCAATCCCTTTTTGTATCTCATCTTCCAAAGAGGACCAATCTTCCTCAAAACTCTCATCTTTTCTCTTACTATCAAAACTAAGTTTTATAAACTCAAAAAATTTCTCTTTGTTGCTATGAAACTCATCAAGAAATATACGCTCAATCTGTTTATCTTCAATAGTTAAAGTAAGCATTTTATATCTCCCGTATCTTTTTAATTTTATTTATCAGTGCTTCTAGCTCATCAAGTTTTATCATATTTGGTCCATCACTTAGCGCTATGTTTGGGTCAAAGTGTGTCTCAAAAAAGAAACCATCAACTCCTACCGCTGCGGCTGCACTTGAGAGATATGGCACCATAGTTCTGTCTCCGCCTGTTTTTCCGCCAAGCGCACCTGGAGCTTGAACGGAGTGGGTCGCATCAAAGATAGTCGGTGCAAACTCTCTCATGATAACAAGAGAGCGCATATCTACAACGATATTTCCATAACCAAAAGAGCTTCCTCTCTCACAAAGATAGACTCCATGTTTTTTAGAAGCCTCGTAACTCACCTCATCACAGCCTCTAGTTTTTAGCACTTTTGCCACAGAGTAGCGCATATCAGGCGGGTTTATAAACTGCCCTTTTTTGATATTTACCTCTTTTGTAGTTTTAGCACATGCCACAAGAAGGTCTGTTTGACGGCATAAAAATGCAGGTATCTGAAGCATATCTACAACTTCGGCAACCTGAGCAACTTGACATGACTCATGGACATCAGTGACTACTTTGTAACCAAAATCATTTTTAACTTTCTCTAAAATTCTAAGTCCCTCATCTATTCCCAAACCACGAAAACTATCAAGTGACGTACGGTTTGCTTTATCAAAACTTGATTTAAAATAAAAATCGATTGTTTTATCATTTTGATAAATCTCTAATGATTTTGCAATTTTAAAAATGTTTTCTTCACTCTCAATAACGCAAGGTCCAGCGAGTAATTTCATATATTTGCCTTTTAAAAAATAGAAAGTGATTATATCATATTGGGTTTAATGTAGAATTATTTTGATTTTGCAACCATAATTCCAGCACTGACTATAAGAGCAATTCCACATGCGCTTACAACACTTGGATATGCGTCTCCAAGCACTACTCCAATAAAAATAGCAAAAACTATATTTGTATAACTAACCGCCCCAACAATTCCCGCTTTTGTCTCTCCATACGCTTTTGTCATAAAGTATTGAGATAGCGTTCCCAAAGTACCAAGTCCCACAATATAAACCCAAACAACTCCACTAGGAAGAACAAACTCTCCCATCATAAAATCAAGTTCAGCTATATAAAAATAGTGTGAGAGCATAAAGAGTAAAATCGGACCAACTGTTCCAACTAAAGTAAATGATAAAACTATCATTCTTGTATCATAATAGTTTTTAAGCTCCCTGATTGAAGTGTATGCAAGAGCAGCACCTATACCGCTAAAGATTCCCAATACATCATATTTACTAAACCCAAATCCACTCGGTTGCGCAATCAAAATAATCCCTAAAAAGCCGATAAATACGGCAATCCAAGCACTTAGTGATAGTTTTTCATTTAAAAATATCCATGCAAAAATCGCTGTAAAGATAGGTGCAGTTTTTGAGTAGGTTACAGCATCTCCAAGCGGTATATTTGCGATATTGTAAAAATATGCAAGAAGAGCTAAAAAGCCCATCAATCCTCTAAAAAACAGCAGAAATGGCTTACCACCTTTGCTCTTCATTGGGCTTCTATAAAGAGCGTACCCTATAAAAACCACACCAAAAATATTTCTAAAAAAAACAACTTCAAGTGAGCTCATATGCGCTGAAGCCAGTTTTGCAAATGCACCCATAACTGCAAAAAGCAGTGAAGCCATAAGCATATATTTTACGCCACTGTTTAAATTTTTTATATGTTTCATAAATGAGAGTATACCCATCTTTATCAATTCAAAACTATTTGATAGGCTATCTATTAACTTGAGTTTTCTATAATTTTAAAAAAATAATAAAGGGTACTTATGGGAAATATAATTATTTTTATAATTCTAGGCGGATTTTTCTACTGGATTTTTAAAGGTTATGCAAAATATAGCGACTACTCAAAAGAGGCGTTTAAGAATTTTTCTATCACAAAAGAGTCTCTTAAAAACAGCGATCTTGGGCTTTTTATAGCCCTTGTTGCCAAAGTTGCAAAAGCTGATGGAAAAGTTGATGCCCTTGAAGCAGAGCTTGTGGGCATCATGTTTGATGACATCTCTGCAATATTTCCAGAGCCTCAAAAAACTAAAGATATTTTAAAAGAGATATTTAACGAAGAGAAAGACAAAAGAGAAAATCTTCATAGTATCGCTCAAACTCTAAGCCATGCGATAAAAAGAGACAGAGCAAAACAGCAACAGTTTATGGGCTTTTTGATTCAGTTGGCGTTTGTTGATGGTGAGCTAAGCAAGAGCGAAGAGGAGATTTTAGCAAAAATTGCAGAAGCACTTGAGTTTGACCCAAATGTTTATCATGCAATGTTTGATAAATTTGAGCAAATGATGAAAAACATCACTCCAAAAGCAAATATATCTGACGCATATAAACTTTTAGGCGTAAACGAGAGTGATGATATGGATACAATCAAAAAAGCTTATAGAAAACTCATCCGTGAATTTCATCCAGATATCATAAAATCTCAAGGCAAAAGTGAAGCTTACATGCAAGAAGCAACGGCAAAAACTCAAGAGATAAATCAAGCATACGAGATGATAAAAGAGAAGAGAAAGTAGAAGATGCGACTATTTTTTTTAACTCTATCTCTAGCTCCATTGCTCTATGGGGCAGATATGGGCTCACTGCTTTTTCATGGAAACTGTGTAACATGCCATCACGAGACAAAAACTATCTCTGCACCTTCTGCAACTGAGTTTAGACAGAGGTACAGAGATGCTTTTTCCACTAAAGAGGAGTTTGTATCTTACATGTCAAATTGGGTTAAAAAACCATCTCACGAGGGCTCACTTATGCATGATGCTATAAAAAAGCATGGTTTAATGCCAGAACTTGGGTTTGATGAAGATGCTCTAAAGACGATTTGCGCTTATATATATGTTACAGATTTTACAGAGGAAGAGAAAACTCATCCTAAGAGATAGTTTTATCTTCTAAAAAATCTCTCTCCCAAAAAAAATCTATCCAGTCATCTGCTTCATTTATCCAAAAATCAGGCTCATAAACAGATGTTTTTTTATAAAAAAGTGTTGCGGATTTAAACTCTATATCTTTAAATTCCTCTGCAAGATAACTCATAACACTCTTGAGAGTTTCGCCGCTATCAGATATATCATCCACTACTAAAACTCTTTTTATGCCATTAAATTGGCACTTTGCAAAGATAGTAATGTTGTCTCTTTTTAAACTCTTATCGTATAGTTCGGTTCTAATGCTTTGGACATCTCTTATATTTAAGCCTTCGGAGATAGCGTGGGATAGAGTAAAACCACCTCTTGCTACTGTAACTATTGCTTCAAAATTATCTTCTCTAAGCAGAAGCAACAACTTCTTTGTGTCATTTTTAAATGTATCATAACTATAATATTTCATAAAATGCATTGTACATAAAAACTTTATAAAAGCCTATAAACAAGGCATTTTTAAACAGCATATAGTGGCTTAAATTAGTAAAATTTATTTAAGATGAAAACTGCTACAATCGCTTTAAGAAAAACAAAGGAGATCATCAAATGATCAAAACTATTTCATCTATTTCACTTGCAATAATTATCAGTGCTGTTGTAACTGGTTGTTCAAAAGATGTTGAGCCAGAGCCAAGAAGTGTAGATTTTTCTTGTAAACAAGAGAATGTAGACGCTCCTAAATGGACTTGTATCCCTGAAGTATCTGCTCACTATGCAGGAGTTGGTATCGCTGAGAAAAGCGCTGCTGGAATGGATCATATGAGAAGAGTTGCTATGGCAAACGGTCGTTCTGATTTAGCTCAACAGATACAAACACTTGTAAAAGACAAAGTCAGTCTATACACTGGTACAACTGGAATTGCAACTAGTGAAACAGTAGACAAAACTACTGAGAGCGTAACTAAGCAAGTTGCAAAAGTAAACTTGAGCGGCTCAAAAGCGATAGATATGTGGAGTGCACCATCAGGCGCTCTTTATATGCTTGTAACAGTATCAAAAGATTCAACAAATGAGCAAATTAGAGACAATATCAAAACAAGTTTTAAAAATGACAACGCTCTTTGGCAACAATTTAAAGCTAAAAATGCACTAGAAGATCTTGAAAAAGAGTTCTCTGCAGAATGAGGAGTATCCTTCTAGGACTTACTCTTCTCCTGCTTTTTTTAACAGGATGTTCGCAAAAAGAGGTCGTAGTAGTTAAGCCAGAGGTTCAAATAGTCATTGCACCAATTATAGAAGAGATAAAGCCTCCAGAAGATAAAGAACTGCCTATTCGCAAGGCTATAGTAGAGAGTGCTCTAAAATATCTCGATACAGACAATGGTCATGATTGTTCAGGATTTGTCGGTCTTGTTAATAGTGATACCAATGAATCTTTCTATAAAGCAGAAATGCTATATAAATATTATGATAACTCAAGACGCTCAAGAGCAATTTTCAACATGATGCAAGATGAAGATAAGCTAGTAAGTGAGCCTCTTCCAAAAGTGGGTGATATTGTCTTCTTCTCAGACACTCTTCAAAAAACAAAACGAAGAGTTGGCTCATTAAACATCACACATATGGGTATAGTTACTGCCGTTGATGAGGATGAAACCGTACATTTTATCCATAATATTCAAGGCAAAAACAAAATAGACCAACTAAATAGAAAATACTCAGACCATCATATGCTCTCAGACAAACATATAAATAGCTTTTTGAAGAGATGTTCCAAAAACAGACAAAAGAGCAAATGTTTAACCTCTTTTTTCTTTAGTTCTTATGCATCTCCAATGCCAAAAGAGAAGATAGAATTAAGTAAAAACTAAAATTTTTTTCTACTTCTTTATTTAGCTATAATTCCATCCAATAAACTTAAGGTAACAAATATGAAAAAAATCGCCATTATCGGTCGTCCAAATGTTGGAAAAAGCTCACTCTTTAACAGGCTAATTAAAAAAAGAGATGCTATTACCTCTGATGTTGCTGGAACGACAAGAGATGTAAAGAGACGACATGTTGTTATCATAAATAAAGAAGCACTTTTGCTAGATACTGGCGGTCTTGACCAAGGGTGTGAGCTTTTCGACAAGATAAAAGAGAAATCTTTAGAAGCTGCAAAAAAAGCAGACATTATCCTCTATATGGTTGATGGAAAAAGTATCCCAGAAGATGCGGATAAAAAACTCTTTTATGAACTTCAAACGCTTGGCAAAGAGGTAGCACTCGTTGTAAATAAGATAGACAACGATAAACTAAAAGATAATCTTTGGGATTTTTATGAGTTTGGAACAGACGCTATTTTTGGCATATCTGTTTCACACAACAGAAGCGTAAATGCGCTCTTAGAGTGGATATACGACAGACTTCCAGAAGAAGACATCATAAAAGATGAAGATGAAGAAGATGATGTAAACATAATCGAAGAGGACGATGAAGAGTTTGATTTTGACGATGCTGAGTATAACGAAGAGGAGGAAGATGATAACTTTTTCTACCCTGAAGATGACGAAGATGAAGAGTTTGAAGATGACTCTATCTTTGCTCAAAACGATAGAATCAAAGAGTTTGATGAAACTGATGTAAACCATATAAAAATCTCTATCATCGGACGTACAAATGTTGGAAAAAGCTCTCTCTTAAATGCTCTTCTTGGTGAAGAGCGCTCTGTTGTAAGCAGTGTTGCAGGAACTACAATCGACCCTATTGATGAGAGCATGGAGTATAAAGACAAACAATTAACCTTTGTTGATACGGCAGGTCTTAGACGCAGAGGAAGAATCGTGGGCATTGAGAAGTTTGCTCTTATGCGCACAAAAGAGATGCTAGAGAACTCCAACATGGCACTTGTTGTATTAGACGCAAGTGAGCCTTTTTTAGATTTAGATGAGAAAATTGCAGGTTTGGTTGATAGCAACCGTCTTGCATGTATCATTGTTTTAAACAAATGGGATATAGCGCTTAGAGAAGATTATGACAAAATTATCCAAGAAGTACGTGATAGATTTAAATTCTTAGCTTATGCCCCTATCATAACACTCTCTGCAAAATCACATAGACGTGTTGATAAGCTCTTTGATATGATTTTAGAGATAAACGACAACTACTCTCAGCATATAAAAACATCAGAGTTAAATGTTGTTTTAGAAAAAGCTCTCCGTCGTCACCAGTTACCAAGTATGCGTGGACAGATTATCAGAATCTACTATGCAACGCAGTATGAAACAAGACCGCCAAAGATAGCGATAGTTATGAATAAACCACGAGGTCTTCACTTTACTTATAGAAGATATTTGACAAATAAATTAAGAGAAGCTTTTAGCTTTAGCGGAACACCAGTTCTATTTAAAGCTAAAAAACGTGGGGAGAAGTAAAAGAGGGAGAGAGCTCCCTTTTTTATTTTTTAAAATGGTTTTATTATAACCATAGCGACTATAATAAGAAGTAAGATAGTCGGCACTTCATTATATGCTCTAAAAAATTTTCCACTCTTTATGCACTCATCATTTAAAAATTTCTCTCTAAAATATCCTAAAGAGAAAAAATATGCTACCAAAATAACCACAAAAAGTATCTTTGCATGTAGCCAAGCGTTAGCACTAAAACCTAGCTCAATAGCTAGATAAGTCCCGCTTAGCAGTGTCGCCCACATAGCAGGGACACCGATATATTTGTAAATTTTCATCTCCATAACTTTTACAACTTTAACAAAACCCTCGTTATCTGCATTTTCTGCATGATAAACAAAGAGTCGTGGCAGGTAAAACAAAACTGCATACCACGATATAAAAGAGAGGATATGAAACCATACTACCCAATTGTACATACTACTCCTCTACTACTTCCATCTCTTTTAAAGAGGTCGCTTTATGAGATACTACTTTATCATGGAGACGGCGAAGTGCTTTTGAAGCTCTATCTATCGCTAAATCGATTGCAGTATCTAAATCTTCATCTGTTTGATTGATTACAACTGGCTCTGAGTGTGCTATATGAATGTCAAACTCTACCAAAACACCTTTTTTCTCTTTTTTTAAATTTACATTTACAGTTGTAATATCAAGTGAGTATTTTTTAAAAGCTGCTATTGCAGTTTCAATATGCCCTTTTGCATTTGCACTAAGTGTTATATCTTTTGCATGAACTTGTACATTCATAATAAATCCTTTAATTTTTTTCTGTTTTCTAGCGACGCCACACCCTTAAATCATAGCGAAATAAAGTTAAAACAAGTATAATAACAACATAAAAATTTATACTATTTTGGAGTTTTAGGATGAGAGTTTTAACAGGTATTCAGCCATCAGGAGATTTACATATAGGAAACTATTTTGGCTCTATTAAACAGATGGTGGATGCGCAAGAGAGTAGCCAAACTTTTGCTTTTATAGCAAACTATCATGCCATGACAAGTGGTGGCAAAGATTTAGCAAGGCTCACTATGCAGTGCGCAACAGATTTTTTGGCACTGGGAATTGACCCGCAAAAATCTATTTTTTGGGTTCAATCAGATGTAAAAGAGGTGCTTGAGTTATACTGGATTTTATCATCATTTACTCCAATGGGATTATTAGAAAGAGCGCATAGCTATAAAGATAAAACGGCAAAGGGAATCGCAGCAAATCACTCGCTCTTTTCATACCCTGTTTTGATGGCGGCAGATATTTTGATATTTGGCTCGGAAGTTGTCCCTGTTGGAAAAGATCAAATTCAACATGTTGAGATTGCAAGAGATATAGCTATAAAATTTAATAATCAATATGGAGATATTTTAACTATTCCAGAGTTTAGGGTTCAAGAAGAGGTTCAAACTGTTCCTGGAACTGACGGTCAAAAAATGTCAAAGAGCTATGGAAACATCGTAAATATTTTTGGAGAAGAGAAAGCTCAACAAAAAACTATAAAAAAAATAGTGACTGAGAATGTAGCAGTTGAAGAACCAAAAGAGTTTGAGAGCTGTAATGTCTACAATATGGCGAAGCTTTTTTTAGAAGGAGACAACCTCATTGCGCTTCAAGATAGATACAAAAGAGGCGGAGAAGGTCATGGCCACTTTAAGATGTATCTTGCAGAGGTTATGTGGGAGTACTTTAAAGATTTTAGACAAAAAAGAGAGTATTTTGAAGCTCATCAAGATGAAGTAAGAGAGATTTTGGACTTTGGAGCAAAACGGGCTAAAGAAGCAGCGCTCCCTATCATAGAGAAAATCAGAAGCGCGACAGGAATAAGATACTAAGTTTTCCCCTCGTTCCCAAGTTTTACTTGGGAACGCATACAAACTGAGATATACACTCCCAAGCAGAGTCTGGGAGCGAGATAGTATTATTGGAGATGAGAAAATTGTCTTTGATATTGCAGGAAATAGGTATAGCTTATATATTTCTCTGCTTATCCAGCCAAACCATCAGCCCTTTTTGGGCGTGAAGTCTATTTTGCGCTTCATTAAAAATTATCTCAGAGTGTTTTTCAAACACCTCTTCACTAACCTCTAAACCTCTATAAGCGGGAAGACAGTGAAGAAACTTTGCATCATTTGCTGCTAATGACATCATATTTTCATCAACCATGAAACCGTTAAATATTCTAATACGAGCCTCTTTTTCTTCCTCTTGCCCCATTGAGGTCCAAGTATCAGTTGTCACAACTGTTGCACCTTTTATAGCCTCTGATGGGTCATTTGTGACTTTTATAACTGCTCCGCTCTCTTTTGCGATTAGAAGAGCTTCTTGAAGAATTTTTTCATTAACTTCATACCCTTTTGGAGTAGCAACTCTTAGCTCAAAACCTAGTTTTGCAGCCAACATCATCCATGAGTGAGTCATATTGTTTCCATCACCTACGTAAGCAGCGATAATATTTTTCTCCATACCATACTCAACCAAAGTCATATAATCAGCTAAGAGTTGAACAGGATGGTAAGAGTCTGTTAAACCATTTATAACTGGAACTTTTGAGTAAGATGCAAACTCTTCAATGCGTGAGTGCTCAAAAGTTCTTATCATAACCATATCGCACATGCCTGAAATAACTCTAGCAGTATCTTTTACAGGCTCACCTCTGCCAAGATGAATATCTCTGCTTGATAAAAAGAGCGCATGTCCACCCAACTGAAACATTCCCGTCTCAAAACTAACACGAGTTCTTGTTGAGCTTTTTTCAAATATCATAGCTAGTGTCTGATTTTTTAGTTCATGTTTATAGATACCGCTCTTTAGGCTCTTTTTTATCTCTAAACCTATGCTTATAATCTCTAAAATCTCATCTTTGCTAAAGTCTCTCAGCGTTAAAAAGTGTCTCAATAATTTCCCCAAAAATATAAAATAAGCATTAAGTTTATAACAATTCTCTTTAAGTATGCTTCTAAAAACTGCATCTACTCTCTAGAGATAGGTTAAAAGGTTACTTTTGTAACATCTTTGCAACTTCTTTAGCGTGATAAGAGATTATGATATCCGCACCCGCTCTCTTAAAACTAACCATAGTCTCCATCACAACTCTATCATAATCAATTAACCCCTGCATCCCTGCAAATTTTATCATTGCATACTCGCCACTTACGTTATAAACAGCCATAGGAAGCGATGTTGCATCTTTTATCTCTCTTACTATATCCAAGTATGCGAGAGCTGGTTTTACCATCAAAATATCTGCACCTTGAGCCTCATCAGAGATACTCTCAGCAATAGCCTCTCTTCTGTTTGCTGGGTCCATCTGATATGAAGCACGGTCACCAAAACTAGGCGTTGACTCTGCTACTTCACGAAATGGTCCATAGTATCCTGAAGCAAATTTTGTAGAGTAGCTCATAATAGGTAGATTTTCATACCCTGCGCCATCTAGCGCTTCTCTTAGTGTTGTTATTATTCCATCCATCATGCCTGATGGTGCTATCATATCCGCTCCAGCTTTTGCATGAACTATCGCTTGTTGTGCTGAAATTTTAAGTGTTGCGTCATTATTTACTGTTTGGTTTTTTTCATCAATAATTCCGCAGTGACCATGGTCTGTATATTCGCAAAAGCATAAGTCTGTTACTACAAACATCTCTGGGTGCGCCTCTTTTATGGCACGGATGGCTTTTGCGATGATACCATGTTCGCACAATGAATCTGAACCAATAGAGTCTTTTACATCTGGTATCCCAAAGAGGATGATAGAGTAAAGCCCTAATTTTTTAAGCTCCTCGCACTCTTTTAAAACCTCATCTATACTCATCTGAAAAACACCTGGCATAGATGAGACTTCTGTTTTAATCTTTTCTCCAGAGCGTACAAAAAGCGGATAAATAAAGTCATTTACACTTACGCTTGTTTCACGAACAAGTGAGCGAAGATGAGTGTTGAGGCGTGTTCTGCGAAATCTTTGAAACATTATTGAACCTTTTTTTAGCTATAATTTTTGAAAATTTTACCTTTTTAAAATTAATTTTAGGACAATTTATTGGAAATAGAAATCTCCGAAATAGCAAACTTACCATCAAGATTTGGCGATTTTAAGGTCAAAGTCTTTAAAGTAGGTTGTAAAGAACATCTTGTCATCTACAAAGAGCCATTAGATGAAACTCCAATAGTTAGAGTTCACTCTGAGTGCTTGACTGGGGATGCGATGGGGAGCTTAAAGTGTGATTGTAGAGATCAGCTAGAACACGCTCTTTTACTAGCATCAAAAACAAATGGTATGGTTATATATCTAAGACAAGAAGGGCGCAATATTGGGCTCTTAAACAAGATAAACGCTTATGCTCTTCAAGACAAGGGGCTAAATACAATAGAAGCAAACCATCAGTTAGGCTTTGAGGCTGATGAGAGAACTTATGAGATAGTTCCTTTTATACTTGAGCATTTTGGCATCAAAAAAATAAAGCTTCTCACAAACAACCCAAAAAAAGTTCTCTCACTAAGCGGTATAGATATAGTAGAGCGTGTTCCAATTATCATGAAATCAAATCCTCACAACGAGGGTTACTTAAATGTAAAAAAAGAGAGCATGGGACACCTGCTCTAAATTATGCAAAACAACTCTAAAGAAGGAATATTTTGAATCTAAAGACTGCTCTCTTGGAGCTTGATGCCGACTTGCCAGATACGCTCTTTCATCATATACAAAAATACAAAGAACACCTTTTTAAATGGAATAAAATCCATAACTTGACTGGTGCAAAAAACGAAAATACCATAGATGAATTTATATATGATGCAATATACCCAATCACTTTTTTACCAAAGTGTAAAAATCTCTTAGATATTGGAACGGGTGCTGGTTTTCCAGGACTCATTTTAGCTATGGGTCTGCCAGAGACTGAAGTTACACTTGTTGAGCCTTTGGCAAAGAGAGCTAGTTTTTTACAGTTCATAAAAGCTGACCTTGGGCTTAGTAATGTTAAGGTTGTTCAAAAGAGAGTTCAAGATATGCCTAGTGAAATTTTTGATATAGTGACTTCAAGAGCAGTTATAGATACAAATATGCTCCTTGAACTGAGTAAAAACTTCCGAAACGAGAACTCAAAACTTCTTTTTTTTAAAGGAGAGAGAGTTTATGATGAAGTTAGCGAAGATATAAAATATAAGATAATAAAAAGAGAAAATAGACACTATCTTCTCATTGGAGAGACTTTATGATACTTAAACTACTGCTTGTTATAGGCGTTATCGCTTTTATATATTTTAAATTTATAAAGAAAAAACCTCAAGTTGAAAAAACAGCAGACAAAAAAGATGAGCAAAAAAGTAGTGATATGGTTGAGTGCGCAACATGTAAGATATATTGCTCACTTGAAGATTCATTAATCAGCGGTGGCAAATACTACTGCTCAAAAGAGTGCCAAGAGAGTGCAAAATGATATTTTTTGGTCATAGATTTATACAGAGCCAAAATTTTTACCACATTCAAAGCATTGAGGCTATCGACAACACTCCACCATCATCAACTATCTTTTTAGAATTTAGCGAACAAAACTTAGATATTATAACTTTTGCTTCATCTAGTGAAATTCCAATGGCACTCCATGTGAAAAATATCACAGAACTTCTCTATGCCTCATCTTTTGGCGCACTCTACATTGTCGTTGAAAAAGAGTTAGCAAAAACAGCACAAAATATAGCAGAAAAATATCTCTTTGATGCTAAAATATTAGTATTTGTTACAGATGAACGTGAAATTGAAGAACTGGGGCTTCTTAGCATAGATGGTGTGATATTTCCAAATGCTATTATAAAAATTAACTCCTAGCGACAATTTGGTTACAATTATCTAAATAATATGTTTTTTTTGTTACAATTGTGAACTAATTTTTTTTCTTAAGGAAGGTAATGTACAGTTTAAATAGTAAATTTTTAAAAATAGCACTTTTTCTTTTTCTTATTATTGGAACTGCAAAAATAACATATATATACAATGAAACAAAAGCTAAAGAAGCTGATTTTGCAAAAAAAGAGGCTGAAGTTTTAAACAGTTATGCGGTTGAAAATAGAAACTACTATCAAAATCTTTTTTTAAACGACACCATAACAATCAGCCAAAAAACACTTCCTGCACTTCCTGCTTACAGCTCTTATCATATATCTAAAGAGTTTTCACAAAACAACCCTCTTAAAATTTCTCTCTCGACTGTATCTGATAGAGCAAGAAACAGCAATAACTCTGCTGATAAAGATGAACTAGAAGCGATAGATTTTTTTAAAAAAAACAAACATGAAGAGCACTACTTTGAGTCTAAAAATCCAGATTTTTACCAATATGCAAGTGTTTTAAAAGTTACCTCTATTTGCTTAAAATGTCATGGTAAAAAAGAGGACGCACCTCTTTACATACAGCAAAGCTATGAAAATGCTTATGAGTATAAAATAGGCGATGTGCGTGGCATTATAAGTATAAAAATCCCAAAAAAAGAGTTAAGTGATTATTTTTTTAAGGGCTTTTTTAAATCTGCTCTATATGATTTAACACTTTTTTTACTTATATTTATTGGTGTTGTTTATCTCATAAAATACTCAAAAAAAATAAATTGGATGCTTGAGCAGAAAGTTGAGGCAAAAACAAATGAACTTAAAAACTCTTTTTTTCAAGACAGACTTACAAAACTTCCAAATAGACTAAAGCTCATAGAAGATATTGAAGCTACAAAAGAGCATAGTTCAAAACATTTAGCACTTATAAATATAGATGCTTTTAAAGATATAAATGATCTCTATGGTTATGGTATAGGTGATGAAATTTTAAAACAAGTATCGATGCGAGTATTAAAGTTTTGTAACAACTTGGGCTCTATATACAAGCTTCCAAATGATGAATTTGCTATTTTTATAACAAATAAACTTGATGAAGATGCTTTTTATAAGTTGATAAAAACTCTTCTTGAAAAAATAAATGAGACAAAATTTAGCGTAGCTGACCACTCTATATTTATATCATTTAGTTGTGGAATTGCATCTAACAAAGAACCTCTTCTTATCAAAGCAAATACTGCTCTGCAAACTGCAAAAAATGCTTCAAAAAATGTTGTGATATATAAAGATTCACTAGATGCCAAAGAGCAGATAACAAAAAATATGGATGCTTTTTTGGTACTAAAAGAGGCGATTGCGAAAAACCAGATAACTCCATATTATCAACCTATCTACAATACAAGAAGTAAAAAAATCGAGAAGTATGAAGCACTCGCTAGGATAATTACTGATGATGGCAAGGTTATCGCTCCTTTTGCTTTTTTAGATATCGCTATAAAATCAAAGCTCTATCCTGAGATAACAAAAGCCATGATACTCAAATCATTTGAATTTTTTAAAGACAAAGAGTATGAATTTTCAATAAATCTATCGATACTAGATATTCAAAACCAAGAGGTACTTAAATTTATACTCTCAAAACTTAAAGAATTTTCAGCACCTCAAAGAGTTGTTTTTGAAATTTTAGAGAGCCATAAAATAGAGAACTATCAAGAGATGAAAAGCTTTATAAAAGAGGTTAAAAAATATGGGTCAAAAATAGCTATTGATGATTTTGGAAGTGGTTATTCAAACTTTTCACAAGTTTTTGAGCTAAATGTTGACTGTCTTAAAATTGATGCCTCTTTAGTAAAATATATAACAACCGATGAGAGCTCAAGAGTAATCATAAAAACCATAGTAAGCTTTGCTTCAAATCTTGGTTTAAAAACTATCGCTGAGTTTGTAGAAGATAGAGATTCGCTTGAGACTTTAGAGAAGATGGGTGTAGATTTTATTCAAGGGTACTACATTGGCAAACCAAGCGCTACCCTTTGTGAGGATTTTAACGCTTAAGAGATTTCTCTTTTTATCTCTGGCTTAAGCGAGGTTAAAACTTCATAGCTTATAGTTGAAGCATAAGTTGCGACAACACTTGCATCATCAAATATTAGTAACTCATCTTTTGAGCTTAAAAAAGAGCTGTTATCCATAGAGATTCTACCAATGAGTTCTACACCCTCTGGCGTTTTATAGCCATTTGCACAGACTCTTAAAAAGCCCTCTCCATAGCCAAAATCATAATTGCTCACAACTTCATCTCTCTCAACTTCTCCATCTCCGCCATACCCTACTCTTTGGTGTGACTTTAATTTTCTTGATGAGAGTTTTTTAGCCCAAAGCGATAAAACTGGTTTAAAACCCTCTATATCAAGGGCTTCTGGAAGCTTCATACATCCATAAGCTGCAATTCCTACTCTTGCCATATCTTCATCAAATGAAGCATTTCTAAAAAGTGCTGCTGAGTTTGAGGAGTGAAATCTAAGCGGAGCAAAACCATACTTTATAGCTAACTCTTTTGCTATTTTTTTTGCATCTTCAAAGTTGTTTTTTTGCCAGAACCACTCACTTGTCAGCTCATCTGCACTTCTATGATGAGTAAAGAGCCCCTCTAAGAGCAACCCTCTTGCTTTTATTTTTATAAACGCCTCTTCAAGTTCATCCATAGATATACCGTTTCTGTGCATTCCGCTATCTACTTTTAACTCCACTTTTGTATCTTTAGCAAAATCATCTATGCTGTTTAAATCATTTATAGTGTATCTGATAGTTTGTGATGCTGATGTTGGTATCTCACCAAGAACTAAGATGTACTCAAAGAAATCTTCTATAAGTTTTGCTTCTCTTTGCGTTCTAACAACTGCCCTTTTGATGCCATACTCTCTTGCCATAGTTGACATCTCAACTAACCCGTGTCCATAAGCA
This sequence comes from Sulfurimonas limnophila, assembly GCF_059705345.1. Lineage (NCBI taxonomy): Bacteria > Pseudomonadati > Campylobacterota > Epsilonproteobacteria > Campylobacterales > Sulfurimonadaceae > Sulfurimonas > Sulfurimonas limnophila. Next base: position 314,221 of record NZ_AP046127.1, on the reverse strand, counting down.
TTGTCTTTTAAAACAAGTGCGATTTTATCTACGCTTTTGCAATATTTAGCGATAATATCGAGATTATTAAAAAAATTGTTTTTATTTAAAATTATAGTAGCCATGGAGGAATTATACCAAATGAAAAGGTTTATAGCAGAGTTTGAAGAGCAGAGTTTTACACAAATAATTTTTCCACATAAAAATAGCGATTGGGTAGAGTATCTAAGTGAAGCAGAGGCAACTTTTGAAAATATTATCAAAGAGATTATCAAGTATCAGAAGTGTCTTGTTGTTTGTGCTGACATAGATGACGTAAAGAGAAGATTTGAGCCAAATAAGAACTTATATTTTGTAGCGTATGAGACAAACGATACATGGGCAAGAGATTGCTCTGCTTTGTGCGTAAAAAATGGCTCTAGCGTAGAACTTCTTGATTTTACTTTTACAGGCTGGGGCGGAAAATTTGAAGCTTCAAAAGATGATGCAATGAGCAGTGCGATAAAAAGATGTTACGACAAAGAGCTCAAAAAAATAGACCTTATCTTGGAGGGCGGTGCCATTGAGAGCAACGGTATAGATACAATACTTACAACCTCTGAGTGTGTGCTTAACAAAAACAGAAATGCCTCTCTTAAAAAAGAGCAGATTACAAAAAAACTTCAAGAAGAGTTTGGCATGAGCAAAATTTTGTACTTAAATCACGGCTACCTTGCTGGTGATGATACAGACTCACATGTCGATACTTTGGCTAGATTTATCGATGAAAAAAGCATAATGTATGTCAGATGCACGGATGAGAGCGATGAGCATTTTGATGAGTTAAAACTTATGGAAAATGAGCTAAAGGCATTCTCCAAAGAGTACGAATACAGGCTTATAGCACTTCCAATGACGGATGCTTGTTACTTTGAGGGCGAGAGACTTCCAGCTACATACGCAAACTTTTTGTTTGTAAACGGTGCTGTTTTAGTCCCTACTTACGGAGTTAAACAAGATGAAGAGGCGTTAGAGATTTTTAGAGAAACATTTCCTGACAAAGATATTATAGGCATTAACTGCTTCTCACTTATAAAACAACATGGCTCACTTCACTGTGTCACTATGAACTTTGCCGACGGAGTCAGACTCTCCTAAGATGGCATTTCCTTTAAATATTTACTCCTTCAACAAAGAAGGAGTAAAAAAATGGTTTTTTACTCTCGCACCAAAATCAGCAACAATAAAAACGGTATCTTTTACACAGTTATCCATATTGTAGAACCGACATCAGAAATTGATTGAATTTCTCTTTTTAGTATTTAATTTTAGATACTTTCAGTCTTGACTTTAATGAACGGTTTGTAATATACTTTTAGTATCTAAATACAAATACTAAGGAAGCTTTTATGCATTCGCCATTCCCCTATGATAGGCTCAGCACTTTAGAAGAGTTTTTTGGAAGAGAAGAAGAGCTTGAAAAGCTCTCAAACACTGTAAAATACTCCAATAATCTTCTTATTCATTCAAAAAGAAGAATGGGGAAAAGCTCACTTATAAACTATTTTTTCGAGCAGCACAAAGAGGATTATTTATGCATCTATGTAGATATATTTGACATAACTTCAAAAGAACATTTTGCGCATTCGCTCCTTAGAGCATTTTCAAACTCACATAAATCAGATATAAAAACAACAATTAAAAATCTCACTTCACTCTTTAAAAGAGTACGCATTGAACCCTCCATAGACCCTGTTACGCTGGAATATTCTATCAAACCAATCGTTACAACACTTAGTTTTGAAGAGATGATGGATGATTTTTTTGACTCCATTGCCACGCTTAGCAAAAGCAAACAGATAGTTTTAGCCATAGATGAATTTCAGCAAATCGCAAACATTACGGATGTAAAACTAGATGCAATACTTAGAAAATATATACAAAACAGAGAAAATATTTCCTATATATTTTTAGGGTCAAAAAGACATATGCTAACCTCTCTTTTTGAGTACAAAGCACCGTTATATGAGCTTGCAACACACTATGAACTGCAACCTTTAAAAGTGGATGCCATCTATAAATATGCAAAAATATTTTTAGATTTAGACGCTGACATGGTTGCATATATCTATGAAAGAAGTGACGGTGAGACAAAGATGGTGCAAAATATTTTGCACTTACTCTACATAAATAGGGATAAAAAAGCATCCAAAGAGCTTATCGATGAAGCCATAAGTGAGATACTTGGCTCAAAAGATTCAAGCTATAAAATTATATTTGACACACTTAGCAATAATCAAAAAATAGCTTTAAAAATAGTGGGTAAATACAAGCGAGGTTTTTTCGCGGCACCTATTTTAAACGAATACAATATCAAAAAACAGACCCTTCAGTCAGCCATTGATGCCTTGTTTAAAAAAGAGTTCATAGACAAAGAGGGTGACAAATATTTTATACCAGATAGAAGCTTAGAACTTTGGGTTGAAATTATTTAGCAATCTCAACCTTTGAAGAATTTGCATCTTCTTGGTTTAAAATCTCAAAACCGCTATAAATCAAATAAGCCGAGAGGCTTAAACCTAAAACTATTAAAACAACTTTTTTTATCTTATCTATTGTACTCATGGCGAAATATTAGCATATTTTTTTAGATTAATTTAACACTTATGTAACAAATATCTTATACAATTTACTAATTTAAAATATTAAGGTAAATTATATGTTAAGTAAAAAAATCATCCCTTTATCGCTTGTAGCGGTAACTATTCTAGGCGCAAATGAAGTTGCATTACCAAGTGTAAATGTTGAATCAACTGTGATTACAGAAGTAAGCCAAAATGCACAATTATCGGCAGATTTGGCTCAAGCACTAAGTACGAGTGTGCCAAGCATTGACATGAGTCGCAGAAGCGGTATTGCAAACGACATCTATATACGTGGACAAAAAAGAGATAACATCTCTGTAAGTGTTGATGGGACTAAAGTTTGCGGAGCATGTGTAAACAGAATGGACCCGCCTACTTCACATATCGTAACAAATCAGATAGACACAGTAGAGGTAATTGAAGGACCTTATGATGTTGAAAACTTTGGAACACTAAGTGGTGGACTAAAAATCACAACCAAAAAACCATCAAAAGAGCCAAAAGCAGAGATAAACTTTGGACTTGGAAGCTGGGGGTATAAAAAGATAGGTGCAACAGGAAGCGGTGGAACAGACACAGTACGTGCCCTTATCAGTGCCTCTTATGAAACAAGCGATCAGTATGAAGATGGAGACGGAAATACTCTAGCAGAGCAAATTGACAATGCTGTAGTAAATGGAACCGCTGTTGCTGGAACAAAATTTCAATCACAATATAAAAATATTGAAGCTTACACAAAAAAGAGTGTTATGAGTAAGGTTTTTGTAAAAACACTTGAGGATCAAGAACTTCGCCTAAGCTATACAGGAAACAGAAGTGATGGTGTAATATATGCAAACTCAAAAATGGACGCTGCGTATGATGACTCTAACATCTACAGCATTGAGTACAACATAGACAACGTAACAAATGAGTATAAAAATATAAATATCCAGTACTACTACTCTGATGTAGACCATCCGATGGATACAAAGTTTAGAACAATTCCTACTGCAGGAACTTATAAAACAAATCATTTAAAAACTTCTATGCAGGGTGTAAAACTCAAAAACAGTTTTGATTTAGATGAGTACAAGCTATTAGTGGGCCTTGATGGAAGCAGAAGAACTTGGGAGGGTGAATCTTACAGTACTGATTTTACTACAGGTAATATTACTGGCGTTGCCACAAGCCTTACCCATACTCAAACTGACAACAAAGCTCTCTTTGCAAAGGTAGAGAAGAGTTTTGGTGATTTAAAGATTGAGAGCGGTGCTAGATTTGATACAACTGATATAAAGCCAGATGATGTAACAAAGAAAGAGAACGACTACACAGCGCTTAGTCTAAATCTAATGGCAACATACTCTCTTGACAATCATAACAGTATATTTTTAGGGGTAGGCTCATCAGCTCGTGTTCCTGATGCAAGAGAGCTATATCCTGTTATCGATAATCTCACAGGAAATGAAAACCTAAAACAAACTAAAAATAGAGAGATTGACCTTGGATATGAAGCATCTTATGATAGTTTTATGTTTAAAGCAAAAACATTTTACTCTATGCTAGAAGATTATATATATTTAAGACACACAGCACCAACAGCACCAACATATGCGTTTGAAAATATAGATGCTAAAGTTTATGGTGTTGAATTAAGCGGTTCTTACTTTATAACAGATCAAGTAACAATGGACGCAACTGCTTCATACAAAAGAGGCAAAAAAGCTTCGACTCCTACTCAAACAGATAGAGACTTAGCTGACATTGCACCTCTTAGAGGAAATCTTGCTCTTAACTATGAGTATATGAACAACTCAAAAGCTACTATTGAGATGCAAGCGTCTGATAGATGGGATACTATTGATAGTGATAATGGAGAGCAAGAGTTAGCAGGATGGAACATCTATAACGCAAAAGTAAAACATGCTATTGATAAAAATACAGATATAACGATAGGTGTTAACAACCTATTTGACAAAACTTACATCCAAAGCAACTCGTATGTTGATTTGATACTTCTAAACTCAGCAGGTAATACTATGCTCCTAAATGAACCAGGAAGATACTTTTATACAAATCTTACATTTAAGTTTTAGTCTGTTTCAGTCGCGTTGACTTATTGATTTTAAATCATTATAATTCTTTTTGTGAATAACAATCTGTTCTGTAAATTCTATGGAGCGACAATTTAAGGTCGGGGGAAGTCATGAGCCTCTGACCTTTTTTTTTGTCCTCCGAGAATTTACGAACAGGGGGGACTTTATGGATAAGATGTTATTCACGTTAATTCTTATGTGCGTCTTTGCACCGTTACTTAGGTAACGCCAAGGGGTTTTTACCCCTTGCCCCCATAAAAGCGTTTTTTTATTCCAAAACAGATAAAATCCTCTTATGATAAAAAGAATCCCAACTAAAAAAATATTTGTCGGTAATGTGGCTGTGGGTGGTGATGCACCTATATCAACACAATCTATGACTTTTTCAAAAACTTCAGATATCACAACAACAGTAGAGCAGATAAAAAGGCTTCACTTTGCAGGGTGCGATATAGTACGCGTGGCAGTTCCAGAGATGGAGGATGCACTTGCATTAAAAAGCATAAAAGAGCAAATTTCACTCCCCCTTGTAGCTGATATTCACTTTAACCATCGTCTAGCACTAGTTGCCGCAGAAGTTGTTGACTGCATACGAATAAATCCAGGAAACATTGGTTCACGTGAGCGTGTAAAAGAGGTTGTAAAAGCGTGTCAAGCTCGTAAAATCCCAATACGCATCGGTGTAAATGCTGGAAGCTTGGAAAAAGAGTTTTTAAACAAGTATGGACAGACTTCAGAGGGTATGGTAGCCTCCGCAGAGTACAACATAAAGTTTTTGGAAGATTTGGGGTTTGATGATATTAAAATCTCACTAAAAGCGAGTGACGTTCAAAGAACAGTTGATGCTTATAGAATGTTACGCCCAAAAAACAGCTATCCTTTTCATTTAGGTGTTACAGAAGCTGGAACACTTTTTCATGCAACAGTAAAAAGCTCCATTGGCTTAGGCTCACTTCTTCTGGATGGAATCGGTGATACTATGAGAGTTAGCATCACAGGAGAGCTTGAAGAAGAGATAAATGTAGCACGTGCCATTTTAAAAGACAGTGGTGCTCTAAAAGATGGTCTAAACATCATCTCATGCCCTACTTGTGGGCGCATTGAAGCAGACCTTGTAACAGCAGTTGGCGAGATAGAGAGACGAACTACACATATCAAAGCACCTCTCAACGTATCGGTCATGGGGTGTGTTGTAAATGCCATTGGAGAAGCCGCACACGCCGATGTTGCAATAGCATATGGCAAAGGTAAAGGACTTATTATGGTCAAGGGTGAAGTAGTGGCAAACCTTGATGAGCATGAACTAGTAGATAGATTTGTTGATGAAGTAGAAAAAATGGCAAAAGAGTTTTAATGCAGGAAAATCTTTATAATCTTGCCTTTGAGCGCAGTATTTTAAGCTCTATTGTTTTTGAGCCAAGTCAATTTGATGAGCTAGGCTCACAACTTAAAAAAGATGATTTTTATCTTCCCGCACATCAAGACATCTTTGGAGTCATGACTCTTCTTTTGCAAAAAGACCAGCCAATTGATGAGGAGTTTATAAAAAAAGAGCTTATCAAAATCAAAAAATTTGATGAAAATGTAATGCTTGAAATCCTCTCTGCAAACCCTATCTCAAACACAAAAGCTTATGTAGAAGAGATAAGGGACAAATCCCTAAAACGCCACCTTTTAACACTTACAACAGAGATAAAAAGAGTGACGGTTGAAGAGGAGCTTCCAAGTCAAGAAGTTATAGATATAGTAGAAAAAAAACTCTACGAGATAACTCAAAACAACCAAACAAGCGATTTCAAAGACTCTCCAAAAATGACATTTGACACGATGACATATATCAAAGAGATGAAAGAGCGTGGAAATAAGATTTTAGTCGGAGTTGACACTGGTTTTTATGAACTAAACAAGATGACAACAGGATTTGGGAAAGGTGACTTAGTTATCGTTGCCGCTCGTCCTGCGATGGGTAAATGCCTAGGACTTGGAACTAAAGTGGTTATGTTTGATGGAACTCTAAAAAATGTGGAAGATATAGAGGTAGGTGAACAGCTCATGGGAGATGATTCTACTCCTAGGAATGTGCTATCTTTAGCTCGTGGCAGAGAAAAAATGTACTGGGTTCGTCAAAACAAAGGGATAGATTACAGGGTAAATGAAAGTCATATACTTTCACTAAAAAGAAGCAGAAATGAAGGTAAGCACAAAAGTGGGGATGTACTTAATATCTCCGTAAATGAGTATAACCAAAAATCAAATAAGTTCCACACAAACTATAAAGGGTACAAAGTTGCTATTGAATTTAAAGAACAAAAATTAGGTATCGACCCATACTTTTTAGGTCTTTGGCTTGGTGATGGACACAGTTCAAGTGTAAATATTACAACTATGGATAAAGAAGTTGTAAAGTATCTTGAGAGTTACGCAACAAAATTAAACCTACAGGTAACAAAACAGAGCGCAAAAGACAAATGTCCAGTTTATGGAATTACATCAGGACAACAAGGTATCTCAAAATTTAAAGATAACTCTCTGCAAAAAAGATTACGAGAGCTGGGTGTTTTAAATCATAAACACATTCCACATCTATACATACAAAATAGCGAGAAAAATAGACTTGGACTTTTAGCAGGTCTTATTGACAGTGATGGATACTATGATGAAAAGTTTAATGTTTTTGAGATAGTTCAAAAAGATGAAAATCTTGCAAAACAGATAAAATTTTTGGCTGATTCTTTAGGTTTTAGGGTCTCTTTTAAAACAAAAAAGGCAAAAATAAAAAAAATAAACTTTGAGTGTGATGTCTATAGAGTAAGAATCGTTGGTGACTTAGATAAAATTCCTACAAAAATCAAAAGAAAACAAGCCAGAACATTAAAAGCTCAAAGAGAAGTTAAACATACGGGCATAAAAGTTGAGTATGACAGAGTGGATGATTATTACGGATTTACAATAGATGGCAATCATCTGTTTTTACTTGAAGACATGACAGTTACACATAATACTTCTTTTATACTAAACACAGTCAATAGTCTTATCGTACAGGGCAAAGGTGTAGCGTTTTTCTCTCTTGAGATGCCAGCAGAGCAACTTATGCTTCGTCTTTTATCTATCCAAACATCTATACCTCTTCAAAAACTTCGCGTTGGAGATATGAGTGATGATCAATGGGGCTCACTAAATGGCGCGATTGATAGAATGAACAGTGCAAAGCTCTATGTTGATGATCATGGAAGCATAAACATAAATCAACTCCGCTCAAAACTTAGAAAGCTTAAAAACCAACATCCAGAGATTGAGATAGCGGTAATCGACTACCTTCAAATCATGAGCGGTATTGGAAATCAAGATAGACACTTGCAAGTCTCAGAAATCTCTCGTGGACTTAAGATGCTAGCAAGAGAGCTAAACATGCCAATAGTCGCACTATCACAGCTAAATCGTGGACTAGAGTCAAGAAACGACAAAAGACCGATGTTAAGCGATATTCGTGAATCTGGATCGATTGAGCAGGATGCAGACATCATTCTTTTTGTTTACCGTGACGATGTTTATCTCTACAAAGAAGAAAAAGAGCGCGAGAAAGAGGCTAAAGCAAAAGGGCAGGAATTTGTCTCTACTTATGTTGAGCGTGAAGAAGAAGAAGCTGAGATTATTATCGGTAAGCAGAGAAATGGACCAACTGGACATGTTAAGCTAATCTTTCAGAAAAAGCTTACAAAATTTGTTGATTCAAATAATCATATCAAATCAATTGAGACAATTTATGAAAATGTAGATACTCGCTCTGCAAATATAGGCATCTCAAACGATACCATCTCAATGCCTCCACTCTAAGTAGATGATAGAGAGAGTCTCGCTCTTTAATAAAAAGCAAGACATCTTTATCTCTCTGGCATTAGCTTTTTTTATCCTCGCTATCTCTCTTTTGCTTGAGTACAAAAACTACTACGAATTTAACCGCTTTGACTCTGTACCCCTAGAAGCAACTGTCTTAAAACAGTATGTAAAAAGTAAAAATAACCGAACTTATCAAGTCCTAAAACTCAGAAATGATGAGGGCGTTACTTTTTATACCACTGCAAAAAAGTCGCTTGAAGACATAAGAGAGAAAAAGATAAAAATCATTATCTGGCCAAAAGAGTTAACTTTTTTGAGCTACCTCTCAAGCTTCTATGCAAATAGCAAAATTCTGGAGATTTATGAAAATCACACTACAAAACAAGAGCTAAACAACTATATCTCAAATGCGCATGAAGATAAATCAATCGCAAATATTTATCATGCGCTCTACAGTGCAACTCCACTAGAGAGTGAGTCTCAAACTATATTTTCAAATCTTGGCATCTCTCATCTCCTTGCGATTAGCGGTTTTCATCTTGGGGTTTTAAGCGCACTCCTCTACTTTCTCATCCGTCCAATCTACTCATTTTTTCAAGATAGATTTTTTCCATACACAAATGGCAGTCGTGATACTTTTTTTATAGTTGCTACTATACTTCTTGGTTATACACTTTTTTTAGATACTCCCCCTTCCCTAATTCGTGCCTTTGGAATGCTTCTTGTGAGCTTTTTGCTATATGACAGAGGTATAAAGATTATCTCGATGCAGACTCTTTTTATAACAATCATGCTTCTTTTGGCATTTTTTCCACGTCTTTTTTTCTCTCTAGGTTTCTGGCTATCTTCTGCTGGGGTCTTTTATATCTTCTTGTTTTTTCTCTATTTTAAAACACTGAGTAAGTTATGGCAGTTTTTACTTCTTCCAATTTGGGTATATCTTTTGATGTTGCCATACTCACTAGCCATCTTCAATAACTTCTCTGTTTTTCATCCACTCTCAATCATATGGACAACACTTTTTACGCTCTTTTATCCACTCTCTATTCTTGCGCATATTGTAGGTTATGGAGCTATTTTTGATGGCTCTTTGTTGTGGCTTTTGGATTTAGGACAAGATGGCAACAGAGTTGAGCTTGATATATATCCATTTGTACTCTATCTTTTGCTCTCATTTATGGCAATTTTTTACAAAAAGATTATGTGGGGTTTATTGCTCTTTGCTTGTGCGATTTTCATATACTCTATTTATCAAGTAACATAACTTAAGCCCATAAATAAAGATAATCCAAGAGGCATAAATCCACAAAAACAGAAGCATTACGATAGAAAATGAGCCATACATAGTTGCATATGATTTGTTGTAAAAAACATAATAGATAAAACCATTTTTTGCGATACTAAAAACGATAGAGGTTATGAGCGAGCTTATAAGTGAAGCTTTTGCATTAATTTTTGTATTTGCAGAGATTTGAAATATAAGAAAAAAGAGCGCCCAAATGATAACATAAGGTATATATGGAAGGATATTTATACTAGGTATATATTGGCTGTTTGCCATAAGATTTGCCACGTATCCTGTGATATAAAAAGAGGCTCCTAGCCCGATAGGAGTGAGTGTTAAAAGCGTCCAAAAAGTTGTTACGCTCTCCCAAATCCCTCTTTTTTTAACACGAAAAATCTTATTTGCGATGTACTCAAAATTTTGAAAAAAGAGAAGCGAAGAGATAATAACTGCGATAAAACTAATCATGCTCATCTCAATTGAATTTTGCAAAAATCCATTGATATGTCCCATAACTGCCTCTGAGTTTACAGGCATAATGTTAGAGAAGATAAACTCTTGAAGTTTGTCATAATTATCAGCAAAGTTTGGCATAGATGTAAATAGAGTAAGAACTATAAGAAGTAGCGGTATAAGGGTAAAAATAGTATAAAAACTTAAACTTGCCGCATAAAAGGTAAGGTCCTTATCTATAAATGAAGTTAAAAAAAACTTTACATATCCATAGAGCTTAAGAGCTTTACCTTTTATATCTTGCATAGCTGTTAGCTTAGACCCATTTTTGCAGGATTTAAAATATTGTTCGGATCAAACGCCATCTTGATAGATTTAAATAGAGCCATCTCTTCTGGCGTAAATGCCATTGACATATATGGAGCCTTTGCAAGCCCTATTCCATGCTCTCCGCTAAGTGTTCCACCCAAATCTATTGTCGCTTGGAAAACCTCTTCTATGGCTTGATAAGCTATTTTTACTTGTTCTGGGTCTTTGCCATCAACCATAACGTTTGTGTGAACATTACCATCTCCAGTATGCCCAAAACATGGGATTTTTACGTTGTATTTATCTGCTATCGCATAAAATCTCTCTAAAAGTTCAGGAAGAGCCGAACGTGGTACTGTTACATCTTCATTTAGTTTCTTACTTCCATAAACACTCAGGGATGGGGAAGCGTTACGTCTTGCAAACCAAAGGTCAGCCGCCTCTTTTTTATCTTTTGCTATCTTAAACTCATAACAGCCGTTTTCTGTAAATACTCTTTGAATCTCAGAGAGTTGAAAATCCAAATCATCTTCAAGATTTCCATCAACATCAGTGACTAAAAGTGCCCCAGCATCTATAGGAAGCCCTTTTTTGTAAGTTTGCTCAACCGCTCTAATTGTTAAGTTATCTAAAAACTCCATGGCAACTGGCGTTATTCCACTTGCCATTGTTTTATAAACTGCATTCATTGCGTCATTTACACTCTTAAAAACTCCCATAGCAGTTTTAGTCATTTTTGGTTTTGGAATAAGTCTTAGAGTAATCTCGCTAAGAACTGCTAAAGTTCCCTCTGAAGCTATCAAGATTCCGCTGATGTTATAACCTGCAACATCTTTTATAGTTCTCTTTCCAGCTTTTATAATGTCACCATTTGGTAAAACAGCACGAGTAGCCATTACGTAATCTTTTGTAATTCCATACTTTGCAGCTCTCATTCCACCAGCATTTTCACTAACATTTCCACCTATGCTTGAGTACTCTTGGCTAGCTGGGTCTGGCGGATAAAATAGCCCAACCGCTTCAACAGCGCGTTGCAAGTCCATATTTATTAGGCCAGGCTGAACGACTGCTACCATGTTTTTCATATCAATCTCTAAAATCTTATTCATATGTTTTTCCATGGCAAGAACAATCCCGCCACTGCTAGGAAGTGCGCCACCCGTAAAACCACTGCCTGCTCCACGAGGAACTATTATGATTTTATGCTCATTACAATATTTTAGTATTTTACTTATGTCATCTTCATCTCTTGGAAAGATAACAGCATCTGGCTCAAAATGATCTCTTGTTGCATCATATGAGTAAGCTATAAGGTGCGCTTTATCGCTGTAAATATTTTCACTTCCAACTATCTCGCTAAAGTGAGTTAAATGTTTATTATCAATCATCTTCTAACCTTTTATATCAAATTCTTCAAGTAACTCTTTGAACTTCTCACCACTAGCTTTTACTATCTCATAAAGTTCTTTATTATCTCTGTTTGCTTCTATCATAAGTTCATAGTAGTGTGGCTCATACTCCTCGAGTCTACTGCTTCCCTCACCCCACCATGCTGCGTCTATCTCTTCTACTCTTGTATAAAAAGGAAGCTGTACCTCTTTTTGTTCAAGCACCGCATCTGTAATTGCCAAAATTTTAAAACTCTTTACATCTAGAGTATATACCTTGTTTTGTAAAAATATAAATACCAACCCAACAGAGCTGTCGTTACTCATCTGTAAAAAATCACTTCTGATAGGTGTTGGATGACCGTTGTATGATAACATTGTTGCAAAGAGGTCTGGATGTACCCATTGAAGAGCAGAATTTTTAGTTATTCTGTGATATATCTCTTCATTTGGAGCAATCAAAACTCCTCTTGTATATCCAAATGCGAGAACAACCTCATCTCCAACTTTAACACTCCATTTTCCATTTGGAAGGGCGCTACTGCTTAGAGTATTAAACTCACTTACGCTAATTTTTGCTATCTTAGAAGCTGAATCAAAACTCTTCACAAAAGCATTTGCTAAAATTATTCTTTTACCTTTTGCTATCTCATGAACAACAAAACCACTCACACCAACATCAATCTTCTCAACTTTGATACTAACTTCGCCCGACTCTTCATCAAGCCCTATAATAGGCGATTTAACAACACCTCCAAAGAGCTGTAACACTGTTATAAATACTAAAAATATATGCTTCATTTTTTTCCACTTTGTAAATAATATGATGCGATTATATCAAACAAACCTCACACTAAGGCAAAATTTGTTAAAGTTTTGGCATTATTTTCAAAATTTATGATTTGGTTTTATATATGGCAAAATTTTTTATTTTTTTATTACTAGCAAGTTCTCTATTTGGCGCCCGTGTTGAAACGTTTCGTTGGGATAATGGCGAAACATACCTCTCTTTTTTAGAAAAAAACAATCTTCCCCTAAAAACTCTATACTATAACTTAGATGAAGACGAGAGACAGCTTAGTGAAGAGATACTAACAGGTGTTCACTGTAAGGCAACATACAACCAAGACAAATCAATAGCTCAAGCATTTATTCCATTAAATGATGAACTTCAAATCCATATCTACAAACATAACGACGAATACTTTTTTGAAACAATTCCGATTATAAGTGAAACAAAAACAGAAGCTTTTATCATAAAAATTGAGAACTCTCCTTACTTGGATATTTTAAGAGAAACAGGCTCGAAAAAACTTGCAAAGATATTTGTGTCTGGGTTTCAAAACTCACTTAATTTTAAGAGAGATTTAAAAAAAGGCGATACCCTTGCAATGATATATGAGCAAAAGTATCGCCTTGGAAAACCCTTCTCAATGCCTACTCTTAAAGCATCGATGATAGAGATGAGTGGCAAAAAAAACTATATCTATCTAAATAGTGATGAGCGTTACTACAATCAAGAGGGAAGTGAACTTCAAGGCTTTTTCCTTGCAAATCCAGTAAAGAGTGCTCGAATATCTTCTACTTTCACAAAAAGAAGATTTCATCCGATTTTAAAAAAATACCGCGCCCATTTGGGAGTTGATTATGCTGCCTCACGCGGTACTCCTATCCTTGCTGCTGGAGATGGAAGAGTTGTATTTTTAGGCACAACACGTGGTTATGGAAATCTCACAAAAGTACAGCACAGTGATGGTTATCTTACTCTATACGCACACCAAAACTCTTTTAGAAAAGGCGTTAACAACGGAAGTAGCGTCAAAAAAGGTCAAGTAATAGGCTATGTAGGAAGTACAGGACTCTCAACTGGACCTCATCTTCACTTTGGTCTATACAAAGATGGTCAAGCGATTGATCCTCTTCGCGTTGTTCAAGTTGCTACTAAAAAAATCTCAGCTAAAGAGAAAGCTGCATTTTTAAAACTAAAGTCAAACTATGATGAGAGCATCAATCTACACGTTACGAATGATACAAAATTTATAAGAACTTCTATGCCTGAGAATGTTTGTTACTTTTTTGAAGAGGAAAATAGTGTACAAAATAGACTCGATTCAAACTCTTGAAAATCCAAGGTTTATAAAACCAATTCTCATAAACTACTCTTTTATGGGAGTAATAAGAAGGTGGGAAGCAGTAGTAGCGCATGACAGTGTAGCTATTTTGCTTTGGCACAAATCCCATGATGCGTTTATACTTGTAAAACAGCTGCGCGCAACCGTTTTAAATAAAAATCAAAACGATGGCATGATGTACGAGCTATGCGCTGGTATTGTAGATAAAGAGACTTCGCTTGAGCAGATAGCAAAAGAGGAGGTTTTAGAGGAGTGCGGTTTTGATATCACTGTTGAGAGTTTGCAAAAAATAAGCTCTTTTTACACAAGTGTTGGCATCTCTGGGACACATCAAACGCTCTACTATGCAGAGTGTGATGACTCTATGAAGATTGATGAAGGCGGTGGTTTAGAAGAGGAAAACATAGAGGTTGTCTATATCCCTACAAAAGAAGCAAAAGAGTTTATGTTTAATGAGAGCTACCAAAAAACAACTGGTGTTATGTTAGCCTTTTATTGGTTTTTTGATAATATCAACCAAACTCGATAGGATCCATATCTATCTCCGCTAAAGAGTTTCTACACGCTAAAACTGCTTTGATGATGTCGGTACTTTTATCAGCACGCAGAAGTATCTCAAATCTGTATTTATCTGCTACTCTCTCAATAGCACACTTTTTATAACCCACAATCTCAACATTTGTAAAACTACGCAATCTCTCTTGCATCTCATTCATGGCATTTTGTGCTTTTATACCGTTTTTATGAGAAAAGAGGATACGGCATAACTTTTTATATGGCGGGTATAGCTCTTCTCTGAAACCTTTTTCATCTTCTAAAAAATCTTCATATCTATCAACATAAGAGCTAAAGAACTCTTTGTTAAATGTCTGAACTAAAACAACTGCACTCTCTTTTCTACCGCTTCTCCCAGCTACTTGAATAAGCGTTGAGAGGGCTTTTTCTCTCGCTCTATAATCACTCTGGTTGAGTATGTTGTCAAGTCCTAAAACAACTGCTAAAGTTACCCCATGATAGTCGTGCCCTTTACTTAGCATCTGCGTACCAACTAAGATATCTACCTCTCTATCATTGAAGCTCTTTAACATTGTTGAGAGTTTTTTTGAAGTTGTAATAACGTCTCTATCAAACTGCCCTATTTTAAACTCGCCAAACTTCTCTTGCAACTCACTTACAGCCTCTGCCGTTCCAAGTCTAGTACTTACAAGATTGGTACTGTTACACTCTGAGCAAACCTGAGGAATTGCTTGAGCAAAATTGCAGTAGTGACATCTTAAAGAGCGTGTTTTTTGGTGTATACTCATACCTACACTGCAAAACGCACACTTATGAGTATGTCCGCAATCTTGACAAATCAGATACTTGAAATTTGCTCTAGTTGGCAAAAAAAGAATCGCCTGTTCTTTTTTATCTAAACTTTTTTTTAAATTATCCATCACAAGAGGGGATAAACTCTCGGCACCTCTCTCATATACAAACTCCTTAGAAGAGTTAAAATAACCACCCCGAAGACGAAAAAAAGGAAACTTTGCATAGCTTCCAACACTAGGTGTAGCACTACCCAAAACTACATTGACATCATAAAGTTTGCCCATATATATAGCTATATCTCTGGCGTTATATCTAGGGCGAGAGGATGACTTGTAACTATCATCATGCTCTTCATCAACAACTATCAGACCCAAATCTTCTATTGGTAAAAAAAGGGCTGAACGAGGACCAGCGATAATTTTAGCTTCTCCATTATAGATTGACTCAAGTGCTTTTCTATTTTGCAAAGGAGTTAGCTTAGAGTGCCACATAACAATACTATCGCCAAAGTGAACCTTTAGACGTTTGCCCATTTGTGGAGTAAGTGAAATCTCTGGCATTAAAAATATACAACGTTTGCCTATTTGAAGCATCTCTTGAAAGTAACGCATATAAATCTCTGTTTTTCCACTTCCTGTATCGCCAAAAAGAAGTGAGACTTTATGTTTTTTTAAAAACGCTAAGGCTTCTTGCTGTTTTAAAGAGAGCTCTATCTCTTTATCTATAATCGCATCAACCAAAAGATTCTCTTCTTCACTCTCGTTCCCATGCTCCGCGTGGGAATGCATACCACACTCATACGGCACCATCACCCCAAGTGATTCGCCAAGCGAACAAAAGTAGTAAGAAGCCATAAAAGTTACTATTTCAAGTTGCTTTGGTGAGTAGCAAAATCCACTACTCTCTAAAATCTCAATACAATCAAAAGAAGGCTTATCGCACACCCCCACAACGACACCCTCAACTTCTTTGCTGCGCATAGGAACAGTTACTTTTGTGCCAATAGCAAGATGGTTTTTACTCTGGTAAGTCAGAGGCTCTAGCGGGGAGTTTATAAGCGATATATTATAGTAATACAATTTTAAAAAGATACCTGTTAAAACTTAATTTCTAATCAACTAAAGCGTTACAGTTACCAGTTCCTGTACAGGTAAACTCTCCATTATTTGAATCATATGTAAAAGTTGTATCTGTGTTACCAACTCTAAATGTGTATGTAGTGTCATTTGTTATAGCCCAGTCACCAGAAGATGTTCCTGCTCTTAAACCATATAAGAGCAGAGTTCTACCTGCTCCATTACCTGTAAAAAGTGTTGTAGAAGTAGTCAACGGAGATAATTTTGGTATATATGTGTTTACACCTTTTATAACTTGTTCCGATCTCTCATTTACGATAGCAGCACGAATCGTTGCCACATCCGCACGACCTTTCGCCAAGTCTGCCATCTCTCTTGTACTTGCAAATTTTGGAAGAGCAATACTCGCTAAAATACCAAGAACTACAATAACAAATACAAGTTCTATTATGGTAAAAGCACGAGAGAATTTCATAAAAAACCTTAAGAATAGTAATTTTAAAACTGTTCTAAAACAGCTTGAAAATGACTACTTTATATATGCATTCCCAAGCAGGAGCTTGGGAACGAGGGAAGAATCTTTTATAAGTTGCTATGAAGCATATACTTACTAGTTTCTGGATTAAATAAATCACACATAGGCGAAACTGAAGTATTTCCATCTTTACAAACAACACTATAAGCAACACCATTATAACTTTTTGAAGCAACAACACCTGTTCCACTTACTGTAGTGGCATTAAAATCATAAGATGCTGCTGCTAAACTAGAAAAGTCTGCTGTCATTCCATCTGGCGGAGTTAAATCAGCATTAATCTTACTAGTTAGATCAAGACCATTTGCTGTTAATGATCCTTTATTCCCACCCATCATGGAATTACTCCAATATGACGGCAAAACAGTTCTATTTAATGTCCCAACATAAGCCTGCAACTTACCAACTTTTGCTTGCTCAGAAACACCAACAAACTTAGGAAGTGCAACCGCCGCTAAAATACCTAAAATAACGATAACGAAAATCAACTCTATCATTGTAAAACCAGCTCTTTTCATAAGAACTCCTTATATAAATAAAAATTGGGTTACCCAAATAACCTTAGCAAACATTATGAAGCATATAAGATTAATTGTTGCTTAATGTTATTGGCATATAACTTGGAACTTTTTCTCGTTCCACCTCTCCCGAGATGGAATGCATACGCGCAGGAGTCAAAGTTTATAAGTACCCGCTATCTTCCAGTGGTTTTTGTACGCCACAAACGCAAAAACAGCAGCTAAAATTGCACCTATTGGAAACAATATCGAAATAATGTCATTCATCTTTTTTAAGCTTCTCTATCTCTTTTTCTATTTTGCTATCAAAACAGTATATGAAAAAGTAGAAATAACAGCTATTAATGCAATAATGATAAGTAGTTGTTCCATCTTATAAATCTCCCAATTCTTTGATATGTTTTTCTATTTTTTTAGATGTTATAGACGCTATAGCTGATAAAACTATAATAAGAACTACACCAGAATAGAAAAGTATGTTGATATCTCCATCTAAATAGAGTTTTGATACACCTGCAATATCTGCAACTAAAATAGTTACAAAAATCTTAAACAACTCTTTGAGCCAATCTATATGTGCTTTTATTTCATCTATTTTTGCCATGAGTTATTATACACTAATGCAAATGAAAATAAGAAATAAAGAAAAACCCATTTTGGAACTCTATTTGCTTATAACACCAAAAAGAAGGAGTTTTTATGAGCATTGAAGTTTCTGCTACTCATGCACTTGCTGCAAAAGCGCTTGATTATAGAGCTATTCGTCAAGATATGATATCTTCAAATATCGCAAATGCTGATACTCCTTACTATAGACCAAGAGATATTCGTTTTGAAAACACTTTAGCAGAGCAAAAAGCCAAGATTTTAGATTTATCCTCTGCTAAACTATCTTTAGCTCAAACAGACTCTGCACATATAGCTCTAAGGGATGAGCCAGACAACACAAAAGCTAAAACTTTCTTCAGAGATGGACATATGGCTAGAAATGATGGAAACAGTGTTGATTTAGACGTTGAGACTACTGAGATGAGTAAAAATTCTATCATGTTCAACGCTTTAGTCAGCGCTATGAAAAAAGATTCTGGTATATTTAAGGGCGTTATAGAAGCCTCTTCAAAAATAAGTTAAGGATTAAGGGATGTCAAATTTTTTAAATAGTTTTGATATTAGCGGTTATGGACTATCTGCTCAACGTGTTCGTGTAAATACCATATCTCAAAATATAGCAAACGCACAAACAACCAGAACTGATGAAGGCGGACCATACAGAAGAAAAGAGGTTGTCTTTAAAGCGATAGATTTTAATCAAGAGTTCAACAAAGCTCTAAGTGGCATGACTGAGAGTGCAAAATATCAAGACCCATTAAATGAGGGTGAATTTGGTAAGAGAGTCAATCCTGCTATAATGAGTGTAGTTGTTGATAAAATCTCACGTGATGACAAAGAGCCTCAAAAAAAGTACGACCCAGCACACCCTGATGCTGATGCAAATGGATATGTTGCCTACCCAAATATTAATCCAGTTATAGAAATGGCCGATTTAGTAGAAGCTACTAGAAGTTATCAGGCAAATGTAGCTGCATTTGAGAGTTCAAAAAACATAGCAAACAGCGCTATTTCGTTGTTACAATAAATAATAGAGGAAAATTATGAGTCCAATTGATGGAATTTCAGGCGTATCATCTGCCGAACTGTTAAAACAAAAAAGCAAGATTGAAAGTGGTGGTGGCGAAGATTTTGCCAAACATTTAAAATCTGCTATCAATGAAGTAAATGAACTTCAACAAAACAGCGAAGCAGCCCTTGGTGACATGGCTACTGGACAGGTTAAAGACCTTCATCAAGCAGCTCTTGCTATTGGAAAAGCTGAAACAAGCATGAAACTAATGCTTGAAATTAGAAATAAAGCACTAAGTGCATACAAAGAATTAGGTAGGACTCAGCTATAATACTTTTTAAAAAAGTAAGATAATAAAAAGTATGAACAGCCAAAATAAAAGCAAAAAAATATTTATACTCTATGCTCTGCTTGTTGCAGGTTTTTTACTTTTTTTAGTTGTAATGCTTATAAATACACTAAAACCTCGTGACCTTCCATCTCTTTATACAAAAAATACATCAAAAGCAACTCGTGGCGCTATCATAAGTGCTGATGGTTTTCATATCGCAACAACTGTAAAACTCTATAAAGCTATCGTAAATACACACTATATTGATTCAAAAAAAGCAGATTTATTTGTAAAACTCTTTAGTATATACTCCGAGATGGAACCAAAAGAGATAGAGAAAAGACTACGCCAAAAAGGTGTTGTTGTTCTTAGCTATAACATTCCTCAAAAACAAGCACAGTATCTTAAACAGCTATCATACGAACTAAGACGATTAAAAGTTTTTATAGAGAGAAAAAATCCAATAACTGGAAAAACGTCACTTCACGGGCTTAGCATAATAGAGAGCGGAGAGAGTAGAGAGTACGCCTATGATAAGCTTCTAACCCCTATCATAGGATATCCTCATAAAGTAGAAGAGGATGGGTATACCTATGTTAAGGGTGTTAAAGGTTTAGAGAAAAAATTTGAAAATGAGCTACAAGCAAAACAAGACGAGCTAAGCCAAGGACTAAGAGATGTCAACAGCTACATCATATTAAACAAAAACAGCTTTACAAAACAAGAGATTAATGGACTTGATGTAAAGTTAAATATCCCTGTCTCTCTTCAGATAAGAGTTGAAAAAATGTTAGATATGATGCAAGAAGATCTTCGTGCAAAAGAGATTATGATAGCTGTTATGAACTCATCAACTGGAGAAATTCTCACTATGGCAAGTTCAAACAGATTTCTTCCAAAAGAGATAAAAACGAGTGACTATCCATCACTAAATAGCTCTATGATTGAGTATAGTTTTGAGCCAGGGAGTGTTATAAAAACTGTTACTTTTTCACTTCTGTTAGATAAAGGACTTGTTAACCCATATGATATGATAAACGGTCATCATGGACGTTATACTATTGGAAATAAAACTATAACAGATGAGCATAAATTTGATTGGATAAGTGCAGAAAACATCATTGTTCACTCATCCAATGTTGGTATCGCTCAACTAGCACAAAAGCTCTCTGGTGGGGATTTCAATCAAGGTCTTATAGATTTTGGCTTCTCTAAAGCTTCAACTCCAGATTTAGTATATGAGAGAATTGGCTCAGTTCCAAGTGCAATGCAGTTAAATAACGAAATCTACAAAGCAACCTGCTCTTATGGGTACGGTATACGCGTAAACCTTATGCAACTCATTCGTGCATATAGCGCTTTTAACAACAACGGAAGAATTGTAACGCCTAAAATAGTCCACTCCTTTATAGACAACTACAAAAGAGAAATTCTTATACCAAATGAAGAGCAGATTCAAGTTATAAAAACATCAACCGCACAAAGAATGAAAGATATTCTAATCAAAACTGTCAATGAAGGAACTGGAACAAAAGCTAAAACAGATGGGCTTGAAATTGGCGGTAAAACTGGAACTGCTCATATAGTTGAAGAGGGAAGATATGTTAATGAATATAACACAGCCTTTATTGGATTTGCAAATGATGAAAAAAGCAAATACACAATCGGTGTTATTGTTATAAAACCAAAAAAGAGCCAGTTTGCGGCACAAACTGCCGTACCTGTCTATAAAAAAATTATTGATTTATTGGTTGAAGAGAGCTACTTAAAGCCAAATATTATCGAGCAGCCTAGTGTTCCCGACGCTAGCCTCCACTAAGATAACGCTATTACCTAATTCTACTTTACTTATTTGAGTAAACTCCCTATTTAAAATAGCAACATACGAGATATCTAGCGGAGATAAAATCTCTCTCATATTTGCCACTATAAGTTCTGAATCAAGAATACCTCGCATAACCATAGCAGTAGCACTCCGTAAAGATGTAGATATTTTTAGCGCTTCAACTCTTTGTAATGGCGTTAGATACGCGTTTCTACTGCTAAGAGCCAACCCATCTTTTTCTCTAACCGTATCAACCGCAACAATCTCTACACTCATAAAAAATTGCTTAACCATCAAAGAGATTAGGTTTAGCTGTTGCGCATCTTTTTTTCCAAAGTAAGCTCTTGTTGGACTTACGATATTTAGAAGTTTCATAACAACCGTTAAGACGCCGTTAAAATGGCTTGGTCTACTCTCCCCCTCTAAAACATATCCTCTAACCTTTGGAGCAAGAAGTGATACTTCATCCGAGCTGTAAATATCATCTGTTTTTGGAAAAAAAAGTATATCAACTCCGCAAAGCTTACATATCTGTTTGTCGGCTTCATCTTTTTTAGGATATTTGTCTAAATCTTCACCCCTTAAAAATTGTGTAGGATTTAAAAAGATAGAAACAATAACAAGCTCATTTTGTTCTTTTGCTTTTTTGATAAGTGAGATATGACCTTCATGCAAAGCGCCCATTGTTGGTATAAAACCGATAGAGCTGTTCTCATTTTTAAGATACTCTTTTAGCTCTATGGGTGTAGAGATAATCTTCATTTTAAGCCTCAATTTAATATAATCGCGCAATTATACACTATTGGACAAATTTTATGGATAACTACGAATATACAGAACTTTTAAAAAATCTCTCAAAAAAAATGAGCAATATCACAGGTGTTGTAGAGCCTGAAAAACTAAATAAAATACTCAGTGAAATTAACGAGCTTGAAAACTCTCAAGATTTTTGGAATGATGCAGCAAATGCGGCTTTGATTCAAAAAGAGAAAACTCAATGTGAGCGAAAACTAAAAAAATACAACCTCGCAAAAAATGCTATTGATGATGCTAGAGAGCTTTATGAGATGGCAAAAGATGAAAATGACGATGATTTAATCGCAGAGTGTTTTAGCGGTGCAGAGCTTATCGAAGAGCTTATCCGTACAATGGAGATTGAAGTACTTCTAAGTGAAGAGACTGATGGAAATAATGCTATCCTCTCAATTCACCCTGGAGCTGGCGGAACAGAGAGCCAAGACTGGGCTTCTATGCTTCTTAGAATGTACAAAAGATTTGCCGAGAGACGTGAATGGAGCGTTGAACTTCTTGACTATCAAGCTGGTGATGAAGCAGGTATAAAAGATGTTTCTTTGCTTATCTCAGGAGAAAATGCTTATGGCTATCTAAAAGCAGAAAATGGTATCCACCGTCTGGTGCGTATCTCTCCATTTGACTCTAACGCGAAAAGACATACATCTTTTAGTTCTGTAATGGTCTCGCCTGAAGTTGATGATGACATAAATATAGTAATTGAAGATAAAGATATCCGAGTAGATACATATCGTTCAAGCGGTGCTGGTGGGCAACATGTTAACAAAACAGAGTCTGCCATTCGTATAACACATATAGCAACTAATGTAGTTGTACAGTGTCAAAACGACAGAAGTCAGCATAAAAATAGAGCTACTGCTATGAAAATGCTAAAATCAAGACTCTATGAGTTGGAACTTGAAAATCAAAAAGCAGAAATTGCAGGTATTGCAAAAAGCGAAATCGGTTGGGGGCACCAAATACGCTCTTATGTAATGCAACCATATCAACAGATTAAAGATACAAGAAGCAATATAGCTTACTCAAATGTGAGTGCTATACTAGATGGAGATATTGATAAGATGATTGAGGATGTGCTTATAGCTCAGAATCGCTCTTAGGCTTAGCAATAAAACTATACCCCAAGAAAAGTGCTCCAAATACCATACTCGCTATAAGTAAATGCTCTATTTGTTGTTGTTGAGAATTTTGAAGCTCTTCCATAAACTTTGTTCCATCAGGTTTTTGACTCTGTTTTGAACTAGCTCCTGAGCCACCTTTTACACTCGCCTCCATTCTAGCAACATTGGCTAAAGCTATCTCATTTTCACTAATACCCTCTTTTGGCGCAATCCAAAAGAAGAGTACAAAACCAATTAGAAGCATAAAAATACCTACAACTCTAAAAATAACTACTTTATATTTAATAAAAATCTCTCTCATTTTTTTGCCTTTTTATAAACTAAATTATGTCAAACTTCTTGTATGAATATACTTAAAGAATTTAAAACAAATGATAATTGTTCTTATTTAGACGGCAAAAATCAGACAACTCACTACAAAGTAATTGATGATTGTTCTATCTCTTTTTGCCAAGAACTAATAGAAAGAGGATATAGAAGATTTGGAAAAATGTACTTTAGACCAGTATGCAGCGGATGTGATGAGTGTAAAAGTATAAAAATTGATGTCAATAATTTTAACTTCTCTTCTTCTCAAAAAAAGGTTTTAAAAAAAGCATCAACCATTAAAAGCTATATACAAAAGCCAACTATGAGCAGAGCCCATCTTGAACTTTTTGATAAATACCATCTTTTTATGAAAGATAAAAAAGGATGGGAATATACGCCATCTTCTGCTCAAAGTTACTATAGCTCATTTGTAGATGGGCACCACGATTTTGGATATGAAGTATTGTATTATTATGAAGGTACGTTAATTGGAGTTGATCTTATTGATGTTCTTCATGATGGCATTTCATCTATATACTTCTACTACGACCCCGAGTACTCTAAATACTCACTTGGAAGAGTATCTCTTTACAATCAGATACTCTTTGCAAGAAATAGTAACAAGAGGTGGATATATCTTGGATATTATGTAAAAGAGTGTCCTTCACTTGCATATAAAGCACACTACACACCATATTTAACTCTTCAGGATAGGCCAGAGCTCAATGAAGATGCATATTGGTTATAGATAAATTATTTCATAAAACAATAATATTTTTATTTTTTTTATTATAATTTCACTATGATAAAAAAAATAACAACTGAACTCATCTATTTCTTGGCTATATTGTTGGTGCTCTCTGTTTTACAGCACTCAGATTTACTTAGCTCACCACTTGTTAGAATAAATCTTATGACAGAAAAAGGGAACTTTATACATCCTCTGCTCTGGACATCTGGCATTTATATTTTGATTGGTTTTGTGAGATTAATTATAAAATTTATAATTTTTTTAAAAAATAAAAATAAAAAGTAGGAGAGTTTTTTTGCGTTCTAAAGAGAAATAATACTTCATAAAGAAGTATTATTTAGTTATATTAACCATTTCTCTTTTTAATGATCTCTTCAGATACATTTCTTGGAACTTCTTCATAGTGATCGAATTCCATAGAGTATGTAGCACGCCCTTGAGTTGCAGAACGAAGGTCAGTTGAATAACCAAACATCTCAGCCAAAGGAACAAATGCGTCAACAATTTTGTTTCCGCTTCTATCACTCATATTTGTAACTTGTCCACGACGACGGTTAAGGTCACCGATAACATCACCCATATAATCTTCAGGAACTTCAACTTCTACTTTCATAAGAGGCTCTAAGATAGCAGGTTTTGCTTTTCTACAACCCTCTTTGAATCCCATTGAAGCAGCAAGTTTAAATGCCATCTCATTAGAGTCAACTTCATGGTATGAACCATCATAAAGAGTGATATCAATATCTTCCATAGGATAACCAGCAAGAACACCGTTACTCATAGTTTCAGCACAACCTTTTTCAACCGCAGGGATATACTCTTTTGGAATTACCCCACCTTTGATTTCATTGTGGAATACAAAACCTGTTCCTGCATCACCTGGCTTAATAGTAAGATACACATGTCCAAATGCTCCACGACCACCAGATTGCTTAGCATATTTGTACTCTTGGTTAACTGTTTCTCTAATAGTCTCACGGTAAGAAACTTGTGGCGCACCAACTTCAGCTTCTACTTTAAACTCACGTTTCATACGGTCAACAAGAATTTCAAGGTGTAGTTCACCCATTCCAGAAATAATTGTTTGTCCTGTTTCTTCGTCAGTATGAACTCTAAAAGATGGATCCTCAGCAGCAAGTTTACCTAATGCAAGACCCATTTTTTCTTGGTCAGCTTTAGTTTTTGGCTCAACTGCAACAGAGATAACAGGCTCAGGGAATGTCATTCTCTCTAAAATTACTTTATCATCTTCTGAACATAAAGTATCTCCAGTAGTTGTGTATTTTAATCCAACAACTGCTGCAATCTCTCCAGCATAAACTTCTTTTACCTCTTCACGCTTGATAGCATGCATCTTTACTATACGCCCAATTCTCTCTTTTTTATCTTTAGTAGAGTTATGAACGAACGATCCAGCTTCTAGTGATCCACGATAAACACGAATAAATGTCAATGTTCCAACAAATGGGTCTGTCATGATTTTAAATGCTAATGATGCAAATTTTCCATCATCAGTTGATGGAACAATAACTTCTTGCTCCTCATCATCCATCATTGTTCCTCTGATTGCAGCACATTCAGTTGGAGCAGGAAGGTAAGCAACAACTGCGTCAAGAAGAGTTTGAACACCTTTGTTTTTAAATGCT
Organism: Sulfurimonas limnophila; assembly: GCF_059705345.1. Lineage (NCBI taxonomy): Bacteria > Pseudomonadati > Campylobacterota > Epsilonproteobacteria > Campylobacterales > Sulfurimonadaceae > Sulfurimonas > Sulfurimonas limnophila. Next base: position 288,279 of record NZ_AP046127.1, on the reverse strand, counting down.
GTACCAGCTGTCATTGGAACGATATGCATACCAATTGTAGCAGCTTTAATACCTGCAATAATCTCATCTTCAGTTAACTCTTCACCCTCTAAATATTTCTCGGCAAGGTGTTCGTTACCATCTACTTCAGAGATAGATTCAATCATTTTTTCACGATACTGTGCAGCTTTTTCTAGCATATCAGCAGGAATTTCTTCTACATGGTAATTTGAACCCATAGCAGCATCTATATCCCAAACAATAGCTTTCATCTTTACAAGATCGACTATACCAGCGAAACGCTCTTCTTCACCAATTGGTAATTGGATAGGAACTGGATTACCTTTAAGACGTGTACGAATTTGCTCTTCAACTGCATAGAAATTTGCGCCTGTTCTGTCCATTTTGTTAACAAATACGATTGATGGTACGCCATAACGATTTCTTTGTCTCCAAACTGTCTCAGACTGTGGCTGAACACCACCAACTGCACAAAATACAGAAACTGCACCATCAAGAACACGCATTGAACGTTCAACTTCGATAGTGAAGTCAACGTGGCCTGGAGTATCTATAATGTTAATTTGCTTTCCAGCCCATTCACATGTAGTTGCAGCAGAAGTAATAGTAATACCACGCTCTTGCTCTTGCTCCATCCAGTCCATAGTAGCAGCGCCATCATGAACTTCACCGATTTTATGTTCACGACCAGTATAGAAAAGGATTCTCTCTGTTGTTGTTGTTTTACCTGCATCGATATGAGCGGCAATACCGATATTTCTTACGTCTTCTAGTTTATGTGATCTTGCCATAATATTTTCCTATTACCAGCGATAGTGAGCAAATGCTTTATTTGCTTCAGCCATACGGTAAGTATCCTCTTTTTTCTTAAATGCGTTACCCTTATCAGATGACGCGTCCATTAATTCATTTGCTAATCTCTCAGCCATTGTTCTCTCGTTTCTTTTACGAGAAGCATCAACTAACCATCTAATTGCTAGAGATAGTTGACGCACTGGGCGCACTTCTACTGGAACTTGATAAGTTGCACCACCAACACGGCGACTCTTAACTTCTATAATAGGCTTAATGTTTTCGATTGCTTCATTAAAAGTATCTATACCAGTTTTTTCTCCACGAGAACTAATGATATCCATTGCGCTATATATGATTTTCTCAGCTGTTGATTTTTTACCATCATACATAATTTTATTTATAAATTTCGTTAAAACTTTGCTTCCATAAACTGGATCTGGCATAATTTCACGAACGGGAGCTTTTCTTCTTCTCATTTGTAATTTTCCTTACTTCAATTTTTTTTTAAATTTACTCAAAATATACCACTCAAGGCATATCCTGTGCTATTTTCTTTTTTAGCTTAAAAGCTTGGGACTATTTTTTAACTTTAGGTTTCTTAGTTCCATATTTAGAACGAGAAACAGTACGGTTAGCAACACCAGCAGTATCTAATGCACCACGAACGATATGATACTTAACACCTGGTAAGTCTTTAATACGACCACCACGAACTAGAACTATTGAGTGCTCTTGAAGGTTGTGACCCTCTCCCATGATATATGAAATAACTTCAAAACCAGAAGTTAAACGAACTTTTGCAACTTTTCTCAAAGCCGAGTTAGGTTTTTTTGGTGTAGTTGTGTAAACACGTGTACAAACTCCACGACGTTGTGGACATGATACTAGAGCAGGTGATTTTGATTTTTTAACCACTCTTTGGCGCTCTTTTCTAATCAATTGATTAATTGTAGGCATACAATTCCTTTACTTAATTTTTCCAGTAGAATTTAACTCGCTAAATTTTAGGGAGTTATAGACGCGTAATATTATATAAATTGTGATTAAAGTTAGCTTATTTTAAGAATAAATTAATATATAGTTTTTTATTTGTGGAATTATAGAAGAAGTGCATACGGGCTTAGAGACCTTCATGAGGTCTCTAAGTAAATTTTTATTTAATTGTAATTAAACATAACTTCTTGATCTTTATAAATACCAGTTCCAACTGGAATAGTACGACCAATAATTACGTTTTCTTTTAGATCATTTAAATCATCAACTTTAGCACTTACAGCAGCTTCTGTCAATACTTTTGTAGTATCTTGGAATGATGCAGCAGAGATAATACTATCAGCTGACACAGCAGCTCTTGTGATACCAACTAAGAATGGCTCGGCAATAGCTGGACGGCCACCTAATTTGATAATTTTTTCATTCTCTAGCGCAAACTTAACTTTAGAGATTAAATCACCTTCAATAAACTTAGTATCACCAGATTTTAGAATTTTTACTTGTCTTAGCATCTGAGTAAAGATAACCTCAATATGCTTATCCGAAATGTTAACACCTTGAGAACGGTATACTTGTTGTACTTCACTTACTAGGTAGTTATAAAGTGTTTTAACACCCATAATACGTAGTAACTCATGTGAAGAGATAATACCAGATGTTAATCTCTCTCCAGCGTGAACAAAATCACCACTATTTACAACTGGACTATGTGATTTATCAACAAAATACTCTTTTATAATCCCATTGTCTGAAGCAACCATTATTCTGATTTTGCCTCTTAGAGATTTTCCAAATGATACTACACCATCTATCTCAGAAATTAGTGCTGTTGCTTTTGGACGACGACCCTCAAAAAGTTCACTTACTCTAGGAAGACCTCCAGTAATATCGCTTGATTTTTGAAGCGCTTTTGGCATCTTCGCAATAACATCAGCAACTTTAACTTTTGCTCCATCTTCTACATATATAGAAGTTTTTGATTGAACTTGGTATCTTAATAGCTCTCCGTCTTCACTAGCAAGTACGATTGTTGGTTTATATTCAGCAGGAACATGATCACTAATCATTAAACGTGTTTTACCAGTTAACTCATCGTACTGCTCAGTTGCCGTTGTTCCAATAATAATATCTTCAAATTTTACTGTACCACTAGTCTCAGAAATAATAGGATTAGAATATGGATCCCACTCTGCTATCACGGTTGATTCATCACTTTTTGGTTTAGCAATAACTGTTTTTGGATCAACTGTAGCATCATCTTCTGTTACAATAATAGAACCACGAGCTATATAGTGACGTACTGCTTCACGATTATTTGAGTCTACAACAGTTGCAAAAAGACCTTTTTCAACTACTTCATAGCCAGATTTAAGTCCTTCAAATCTCTCTAAATAGTCACCTCTAAGAAGGAAGTATTTAACAACACCATCCTCTTTAGCAAGAATTTTCTGAGTAACAGGTGCACCATTTGCAACTAAAACTTCAGAAGCATATGGGATACGACTTGGAACGTTCCAGCCATCTTTTATTGTCTCAACAATAGATTCATTCTCTTTAACTTCTGAACCACTCTCATATGGGAAGTAGTATTTTCCTTCGATTTGTCCGCCAACACCTGCTAATTCGTTTGGTTTAGCAATCTCATTTTTACGTAACACATAGCGAACAGTATCTTTAGCTGATGATACGCTAATAATTACTTCATCATGTACTGTTTGAATTTCAACACGTCCACTAAATGGAGCTTTGATCTTAGGTTCAACTAAAAGAACAGCTGCATTTCTTCGATTTGCTACTATATTTTTACCCTCTTTTGAAAGATAAGTTTTTAAGTTATAGTAACGAATAAAGCCCTCTTTCTCAGCTATAACTTGTCTCTCTTGAGCAGTTGAACTTGCAGTTCCACCAACGTGGAATGTTCTAAGAGTAAGCTGAGTTCCAGGTTCACCAATAGACTGAGCAGCGATAATACCAACCGCTTCTCCTGTGCGAACTATCTGACCAGTTGCTAGGTTAACACCATAGCATAGTGCACAGATACCATTTTCACTCTTACAAGTTGTCGGTGTTCTGATATATGCAGTCTTAATTCCAGCTTCTGCTATAACTTTAGCACTAACTTCATCAAGAAGTGTTCCCTCTGCAAAAAGTATCTCATTGCTTATAGGATCAATTATATCATCAGCTAAAACTCTACCATTTAATCTATCTTCTAGAGATTCGATTAGAGTATTTTGATCACTAATATCACTAATTTCTATACCTTCATGTGTATGACAATCGTGTTCAGCTATTTTGACATTTTGAGCAACGTCAACAAGTTTACGAGTAAGATAACCCGCATTTGCAGTTTTAAGTGCAGTATCGGCAAGACCTTTTCTAGCACCGTGTGTTGAAATAAAGTATTCAACAACATTTAGTCCCTCTTTAAAGTTAGAGATAATTGGTGTTTCAATAATCTCACCACTTGGTTTAGCCATAAGTCCACGCATACCAGCAAGCTGACGAATTTGTGCAGCTGAACCACGCGCACCAGAGTCTGCCATCATATGGATAGAGTTAAAGCCTGATTTATCTGTTTGAACTAGCTCCATCATCTGAGTTGCTAGAGTATTGTTTGTATCAGTCCAAACATCAATAATTTTATTATATCTCTCTTGTTCTGTTAACAATCCAGCTTCAAACTGTTTTTGAATCTCAAAAACTCTACTTTTTGATTCTGTAATCTTTGCTTCTTTTGTAGCAGGTATTTTTATATCATCGATAGATATAGAAACACCAGCTTCTGTAGCATGTTTAAATCCTAAATTCTTAAGTCTATCTAAGAATCCAGCTGTAATGCCTATTCCACCATGTTTTTGAACGTAGTCAACTACTTCATTTATAGCTTTTTTCTTCATAACTCTATTCCAGAGTTCTGATGGAACAAAATCAGGAAGAATTGCTTTTAACAGCATTCTTCCAGCTGTTGTATGAATAATTCTACCCTCATCACGAGTTCTTACTTTTGCATGAATATCAAGTGAATCGTGTTCTATCGCTATTCTTACTTCATCAACGTTTGCAAAAAGTTTATTAGACCCTTTTACTCCATTTTTCTCTAAAGTAATATAATAAATTCCAAGAACCATATCTTGTGAAGGTGTAGCAATAGCCTTTCCTGATGCAGGAAGAAGAATGTTCATAGAAGCCAACATCAACACTTTTGCTTCTGCTATTGCAGCAGAACTTAGAGGTATATGAACAGCCATCTGGTCACCGTCAAAGTCGGCATTAAATGCAGCACAAACTAAAGGGTGAAGTTGTATAGCTTTTCCATCTATCAACTTAGGGTGAAATGCTTGAATTGAAAGCTTATGAAGTGTTGGTGCGCGGTTTAGTAATACTGGATAGCCATCAACTATCTCTGCTAAACATTCCCAAACTTCATTAGTTTTATCTTCAATCATCTTTTTCGCAGCTTTAACAGTTGTCGCATATCCCTTGTCTTCAAGTTTAGCAATCAAATGTGGCTTAAATAGCTCTAGTGCCATTTTTTTAGGCAATCCACACTCATCCATAGATAGAGATGGTCCAACAACGATTACAGTACGACCAGAGAAGTCAACACGTTTTCCAAGTAGATTTTGTCTAAAACGTCCCTGTTTACCTTTAATGATTTCACTTAAAGATTTTAGTGGGCGCTTGTTTGCACCTTTAACTGCATTTGCACGACGACCATTATCAAATAGTGCGTCAACTGATTCTTGAAGCATACGCTTCTCATTTCTAACAATAATCTCTGGAGCTTCAAGCTCAACAAGACGCTTAAGACGTTGGTTACGGTTAATAACACGACGGTATAAGTCATTTACATCTGAAACAGCAAATTTACCGCCATCAAGACTTACAAGTGGTCTCAAATCAGGTGGAAGAACAGGTAAAACTGTAAGCATCATCCATGCAGGGTTATTTCCTGAATTTAAAAATGACTCGATTACTTTTAGTCTCTTAGCTATAGTTTTTGTTTTTGCTTCACTTTTTGTAAGTTCAATATCTTCTTTTAATTGAGTAAATAAATCAACCAAGTCGATAGAATCAAGAAGATCGCGAACAACTTCTCCACCCATACGAGCTTTAAAACCAAGTTCACCAAATCTAGATACAAGAGTACGGTACTGCTCTTCATTCAATACGTCATATTTTAGTACTGGCGTTTTTGCTTCTGCATCATAATATGCTTCACCACCGCTCTCAACTATATACGCTTCATAATACAGTACGCGCTCAAGATCTTTCATCTTTATGCCCAAAAGAGTACCTATACGAGAAGGTAATGAACTCACATACCAAATATGTGCTACTGGAGTTACAAGTTCTATATGCCCCATGCGGATACGGCGAACTTTTGTGCTTGTTACTTCAACACCACACTTCTCACACACAACACCTTTATAACGCATTTTTTTGTATTTACCACAAAGACACTCATAGTCTCTAACTGGTCCAAATATTTTTGCACAAAAAAGTCCATCACGCTCAGGTTTGAGTGTGCGATAGTTAATAGTTTCAGGTTTTTTTACTTCTCCGTGACTCCAAGACATCACTTTTTCAGGAGAAGCCAAACGAAACTGTATCTGTTTTATATCAGTTGGTCTTCTATCTTCTGTTACTTCAATAGGTACTAATTTACTCATTATCTTCTACCTCGTCAAATATTTCTACGTCAAGAGCAAGTGATTGCAACTCTTTTGTTAATACGAATAGTGTTTCAGGAATACCAGATTCTGGAACCAATTCACCTTTTGTAATCGCTTTATATGCACGAACACGACCATCAACATCATCTGATTTGATAGTTAACATCTCTTTTAAAACTGCTGAAGCCCCATAAGCTTCTAGTGCCCAAACTTCCATCTCTCCAAATCTTTGACCACCAAATAGCGCTTTACCGCCAACAGGTTGTTGAGTTACTAAAGAGTATGGTCCAGTTGAACGAGCATGGATTTTCTCATCAACTAAGTGATGTAGTTTAAGTATATACATGTAACCAACGTTTACACGCTCTTTAATTTTTTCACCTGTCAAACCATTATAGAGTGTAGTTTTTCCATCTGAATCCATTTTCGCAAGAGCAAAAAGCTTTTCAAACTCTACTGCATTTACACCCTCAAATATCGGTGATGCAAATTTAACTCCTCTTGACCAGTCACGAGCATGATGCAACAATAGCTCATCACTCATATCTCCAAGAGTTTTAGCTGCGTTCATCATTTGTGCAACATCAGCTATTTCAATCATTTTAGCGCGTAAATTTTTTATAAAATCTTTTTGCTTTGATTCAAACTCTTTTGTAATTTGGTGTCCTAGTTCACGACCAGCCATACCAAGGTGCATCTCTAAGATTTGCCCGATATTCATACGAGATGGAACACCAAGTGGGTTTAGACAAACATCCACACTTCTTCCATCTTCCATGTAAGGCATATCAACTTCAGGAACTATTGTAGATACGATACCTTTATTTCCATGACGTCCTGCCATTTTATCACCAACTTTTAGTTGACGTTTTGTAGCAATATATATTTTTACATGTTTTACAACACCGTTTGGTAAAATATCATCTTTTTCTAAGATATTTAACTTCTCTTCGTGCTCATCACGGAAAAGTCTCTTCTCTTTTTGGAAATAATTTTTAGTTTTGTTGTACTCTGATTGAATCTCTTCGCTAAATGATTTTATAATAGCATTCATAGCAAAACGATTCACTTCTATTAAATCAGCACCGTTAATTATATCGCCAGTTTTATAGCTTGTATTTCCAATTTTTATATCATTTATAAGAGGCTCTTTTGTAAGAAGTTTTGTAACTCTTAACATCTCCTCTTTGTCAATCATAAGAAGTCTATCATAGTGCTCACGCTCTAAATAATCACGCTCCTCTTTTTCAAGCTCCAGTGTACGAGCATCTTTGTCATAACCTTTTTTTGTAAAGATTTTAACATCAACTACAACACCTTCCATGCTAGGAGGACAGTAGAGAGATTTGTTTATAACATGTCCAGCTTTTTCACCAAATATTGCGCGAAGGAGTCTCTCTTCAGGAGTTGGTTTAACTTCACCTTTTGGAGAAACCTTACCAACTAGTATCATACCGCCAGTAACGTTTGTACCGATTTTAATAATACCACTCTCATCCAAGTGAGCTAACTCATCATCTCTTACGTTTGGAATATCACGAGTAATCTCTTCTACACCATGCTTTAACTCTCTTGCTTCAACTTCTTTTTCATAAATATGAACAGATGTAAAAGCATCTTTACGGATAAGTCTCTCAGAGATTACGATAGCATCCTCAAAGTTATATCCATTCCAAGGCATAAACGCTACCATGGCATTGACACCGAGTGCTAATTCTCCTTGATCCATATTTGGACCATCAGCGATTATTTGACCAATTTCAACTCTTTGTCCAACGTTAACAATTGGTTTTTGTCCAAATGCAGTATTTTGGTTAGTACGAAGATTTTTTTGTAATGGATAGTAATCTATATAGATTTCTCCATCATCATCTCCCATAACGTAAATATGTTTTCCGTCAACTTTTTCTACAATACCTGAACGTCTTGCTTTTACACACTCCCAAGAGTCGCGAGCAACAAGTTTTTCTACACCAGTTCCAACCATCGGTGCTTCGTGTTTAATAAGAGGCACTGCTTGACGTTGCATGTTCGAACCCATTAGTGCGCGGTTTGCATCATCATGTTCTAAGAATGGAATCAGTGAAGCAGCAACACCTACAACCATATGAGAAGATAGGTCTGCATAGCTACATTCGCCAACAGGGCGGTGTAATATTTCACCATCAACTCTAGTTACAACCATTTTATCTATAAACTGACCATCTTTATCTAGCTTATTAGATGCAGCTGCAATCTTTTTGCCCTCTTCTTGAGTTGCAGTTAGATAAACAATCTCATCAGTTATCTTTCCATCTCTCATAACTTTGTATGGAGCCTCAATAAATCCATGCTCATTTACTTTTGAGTAAGTAGCGAGAGTATTTATAAGACCAATATTTTGCCCCTCAGGAGTCTCAATCGGACAAATTCTACCATAATGAGTAGGGTGAACGTCACGCACTTCAAAGCCAGCACGCTCTTTTACAAGACCGCCTTCTCCAAGAGCTGATAGACGACGTTTATGTGTTACTTCAGATAGTGGATTTGTTTGATCCATAAACTGTGAAAGTTGTCCACCTGAGAAGAACTCCATAATTGTTGAAGTAATCATTTTAGAGTTTATTAGGTCATGAGGCATAAGCTCATTCATAGGTCCACTCATAGTTGAGAGTTTATCACGAATAGCTTTTTGCATCTTAATAAGACCATTATGAAGCTCATTACCTAAAAGTTCTCCGATTGAACGGATACGACGGTTTCCAAGGTGATCTCTATCATCAATATGTCCTTGGCCATTTTTAACTTTAATAACATATTTTACAGATTCAATAATATCTTCATGAGTTAAAACTGTTATATATTCAGGAATATTTAACCCTAATTTATGATTCATTTTCATACGACCAACTTTTGTTAAATCATATCTCTCTGGATCAAAGAAAAGCTGATTTACAAAAATCTTTGCAGCTTCTTTCGTTACTGGTTCGCCTGGTCTCATTACTTTATAGATACGAATAGCTGAGAGATCATTCTCATCTTCAATACCTTCAGTCTGTTTTAGCAGTTTTAGTGAATCGGCATCAGCATTAAATGCATTGATGATTGAACTATCCACACCATCGGCCAAATCATTTGCTATACTAAAGTTTTTAATACCAATTTCGCTTAATTTTTTAAGTTTTGTTTCATCAATTCGTGTCATTGCATCAAAAAGAATCTCGCCAGTTTCAGGATCAACTATAGGATTTGCCAAATAACGATCTAAAAGAACTTCAAGAGGATACTCAACCTCTTTTAGGCCCTCTTCAATAAAACTTTGTGCTTTTTTAGCAGATAGTCTTTTCCCTGAAGCTAAAAGTATTTTTCCATTTTTATCAACTAAATCATATGTTAATCTAGTAGAGTAATCGTTTGGATTAAATGGCATCAAGAATTTGTTATCTACTAAACTTATTTTTTGTATCGGATAGAAAAGTTTTAAGATATCTTGTTTAGAGTACCCAAGAGCACGGAACATGATTGTAACTGGTACTTTACGACGCTTATTTATTCTCATATAAAGAATATCTTTTGGATCATACTCAAAATAGAGCCATGAACCACGATCTGGAATAATCTGTCCAGTATATATTAGTTTATTGCCTGAAGTAGTTGATTCTTCTTCTTTAAAGATAACACCTGGTGAACGGTGAAGCTGATTTACAACAACTCTCTCAACACCATTGATGATAAATGAAGTTCTCTCTGTCATAAGTGGAATATCACGAACAAATATACTCTGCTCTTTGATATCTTTTACACCTAATTTCTCTTTTGTATTTTCATCTCTATCCCAAAGAACAAGACGTGTTTTCATTCTTAAGCTAACTGCGTATGTAAGACCACGCTCCATACACTCTCTAACCGTATATTTAGGCTTTCCAACTTCACTATCAATATACTCAACAGTTAATCTGTTTTGAGTATCATGAATAGGGAAAACTGATTGAAAAACTGTTTCAACACCACTTTGTGATCTATCTTTTTCCTCAAGCATTAAAAACTTGTTATATGAGCTTTGTTGTAGTTGTAATAAATTTGGTACTTCAATTTGCTGAGGGGTTTTAGAGAAGTCTACACGAAGACGATTTCCGGAATATAAAGTATTTAACATTGGCTACCTCGATGAGTTGTTATTAAGACTTAATCATTAAAGATTAAGGTTATCGTATCTAGGCGTCCCTAGATGATTTTTAGCTCAATAGTTAGAGCTTCTTTTTTAGTGCTTATAAACGACATAAGGGCACTTTTACGAGGAGATACTTATCTCTTCGTAAAAGCGCCCAAAAACTCGCAATTAACAGGGAAAATAGTTTTCCCTGCATTGCGAACAAGTAGTAAAATTATTTAACTTCTACTTTTGCACCAGCTTCTTCAAGCTCTTTCTTAGCATTCATAGCAGTCTCTTTATCTACGCCTTCTTTGATTGTAGAAGGTACGTTTTCAGTTGCATCTTTAGCTTCTTTTAGTCCAAGACCAGTTAATGCACGAACAACTTTAATAACGTTGATTTTTTTATCGCCAGCATCAGTGATGATAACGTTAAACTCTGTTTGCTCTTCAGCAGCAACAGCTGCAACAGCACCACCAGCAACAGCAACAGGCTGTGCAGAAACACCGAATTTTTCTTCAAATTCTTTTACTAATACAGAAAGTTCTAATACAGAAAGTCCTGAGATAAATTCTAATACATCTTCTTTAGTTATAGCCATAATATAGCTCCTTAATTTTTATTTTGATGATTTAATCATCTATTTTTTGAAAGTTATTAAACTTCCTCTTTTTTTTGTCTTAATGCGTCAAGTCCGATAGTAAAACATGCAACTGGCGCCATCCAAGTAGCAGCAAGCATAGCAAGAAGCTCCTCACGACCAGGAAGTTTAGCAAACGCTTCAACCTTAGCAGCATCAGCTGGTTCACGGTCAACGTAAGCAGACTTAATTACAAATTTATCGTTATCTTTAGCAAAATCAGCACAAACTTTAGAAGTTGCAACAGAATCTGCGCCCCATACTAAAATGTTAGTATCTTTTAATTCAACACCAGTAAGTTCAGCTTTACTAAGCGCAATAGTTGCTAAAGTATTTTTAACAACTTGAACTTTTGTATCTTTAGCACGAGCCATTTTTCTTAATGATTCAAGCTTAGAAACACTCAACCCTTTGTAATCACAAAAGATTACACTTTGAGCATCTTTAAATTGGTTTGAAAGTACTTCAATAATTTCAGCTTTTTGTGTTTTTGTCATAGAATATCTCCTTTCCAGACAACACTTCAACAGGAATGTTGATAATTATCAACAAATTAAGTTTTCACACCTATATCTTCAGTCCATAAAATGCAGTTACCAAAGTAGTAACTTGAGAGTGCTTTACGAATAAAGCACTAAAAATTACTAATTATTTCAGATCCGCCAATTGCATAACATCAAGCTTGATAGCAGGACTCATTGTTAAGCTAAGCGCACAGTTTTTAATATAGCGACCCTTTGCAGTTGAAGGCTTATGTCTATTTATTGCCTTAACAAATGTGATAAGGTTTTCAGATATTTTTAAAGCATCAAAACTTGCCTTACCGATACCTGCATGTATATTTCCTTTTTTATCAACACGGAAATTTACTTGTCCACCCTTTACGTTTTTAACTGCTGTTGCAACATCTGGAGTTACAGTACCAGTTTTAGGGTTAGGCATCATACCTTTTGGCCCTAGAATACGACCAATTTGACCAACAAGACCCATACAATCAGGTGCAGCAACAACTACATCAAAATTAAATATACCATCTTTTATTTGTTGAACTAAATCGTCTGTACCAACAATATCAGCACCAGCTGCTTTTGCTTCATCAGCTTTAACACCTTTAGCAAAAACTGCAACACGAACAGTTTTACCTGTACCATGAGGAAGGACGATAGCACCACGAATCATTTGATCCGCATGTCTTGGATCAACATTTAGGTTAAATGCGATTTCAACTGTTTCGTCAAATTTTGCACTTACTAAATTTTTTACTAAAGCTGTTGCTTCATCAACACCATACGCTTTTGTAATATCTATTTTTTCTGTTAATTGTTTATATCTTTTGCTCATTGTCAAATTCTCCTATGAAATTCTGCCACAAAATTTTATATCACTGTGGTCGATGATAGTATGTTTAATATTAGTCTATTATTTCAATACCAATTGAACGAGCTGAACCAGCAATTGTTTTAGCTGCAGCTTCTTTATCATCAGTATTTAAATCTTCGATTTTTCTATTTACAATTTCCATTAACTGAGCACGAGTAAGTTTTGCCACTTTGTTTTTAAGTGGATTACTTGAGCCTCCCTTAAGACCTGCAGCATGCATAAGCAGAGCTGAAGCTGGTGGTTGTTTTACAACAAATGTAAAGCTTTTATCAGTATAAACAGTGATAACTACAGGAACTTTAAATCCCATTTTATCTTTTGTTTTTTCGTTAAATGCTTTTGTAAACTCCATAATATTAACACCACGTTGACCAAGTGCTGGTCCAACTGGAGGAGCCGGAGTTGCTTTGCCAGCTTCAATTTGAAGCTTAATGTAGCCCATTATTTTTTTTGCCATCTTTTTTTCCTTTTTATTATTTTACTTACGCAATCTGAACGAAGTCCAGTTTGCTACGCTAACGCTAAGTTTTCTTTAGCAGAATGCTCGCGCGACTAGTCGCTTTAAACTACGCTAATATTAAACTTTTATAAAAAATCTAATATTAGCGTAGTTCATTTTTTTCTAAATTATTTTCTCAACTTGAGTATAAGATATATCAACTGGCGTTGCTCTTCCAAAAATTGAAACATTTAACTTTAGAGTTCCATGCTCTAAATCATACTCATCTACAGTTGCTGTAAAGTTTGCAAATGGACCATCTGTTATACGAACAGTTTCTCCACTATCAAAAAATACCTTCGGCTTTGGTGCAGCACGATTTTGAACACGATCAAGTATTACATTGATATCGTGTTCACTAAGCGGTGTAGGAATATTTGCTTCACCAATAAATCCAGAAACTTTTGGAATAGATTGAATTATATGTTGTATCTCGGTATTTAAATCTATTCTTGCAAAAACATAACCTGAATATAATGAACGCTCTGAGATTTTTTTCTTGCCATCTTTCACTTCTATAACATCTTCAGTTGGAACTATTACGTCTGTTATAAAATCTTGTAATCTCATCTCTTCAATGAGGTTTAAAATTGCTAAACGAACTGTTCTTTCATTTCCATATGTTTGTATAGAGTACCATTGATGATTACTTTTTTTCTCCATTGCCACTCCCTAACCTAAAATTGCTGACATTATTGACGACATAAGCAAATCAACTAATGCTAAAAAAGCAGCTATTACTGTTACAACAATTATAACAGATATATAAGCCTGTTTAACTTGACCTTTAGTAGGAAAAATTACTTTACTTAACTCTAGTCTAGCATTTTTAATATGTGTACCCAAATTCATTTAACTTTCCTAAATAGTCATTAATTACAAATAAAGCTCTAAAGCATTACAAATAATTAATGTATGGCAGGCGTAGAGAGATTCGAACTCCCAACACCCGGATTTGGAATCCGGTGCTCTAACCGTTGGAGCTACACGCCTATTTTAAACAAAAAAAGCCAAGTCAAAAAGACTTAAGCTTAAGTTGCAACTATATTAGAGTTTCATCTCTTTGTGAACAGTATGCTCACGACAAAACTTACAATATTTCTTTACTGAAAATTTTTCAGTATGAGTTTTTTTGTTTTTAGTTGTGTGATAGTTACGACGAGTACACTTCTCACATCCTAAATGTATTGCTTCTCTCATGTTATTAACCTTTTAAAGGATTTTGCATACTCGCCTAAGCGAATTATGCAAGAATCTCAGCTACAACACCAGCACCAACAGTACGTCCACCCTCACGGATAGCGAACTTAGTACCTTTTTCCATAGCGATTGGGTGAATTAGTTCAACAGTAATACTTACGTTGTCACCTGGCATAACCATCTCAGTACCTTCTGGTAGAGAAATTGCACCTGTAACGTCTGTAGTACGAACATAAAACTGTGGACGGTAGTTAGTAAAGAATGGAGTATGACGACCACCCTCTTCTTTGCTTAGTACATAGATCTCAGCTGTAAACTTAGTATGAGGAGTAATAGCGCCTGGCTTACAAAGTACTTGACCACGCTCAACATCGTCTTTACCGATACCACGAACTAGAACACCACAGTTGTCACCAGCTAAACCTTGATCCATTTCTTTGCGGAACATCTCTATACCAGTTACAGTAGTTTTTTGTGTATCACGGATACCAACGATTTCGATTGCATCACCGATTTTAACTGTTCCACGCTCGATACGACCAGTTACAACAGTTCCACGTCCAGAGATCGAGAAAACATCTTCAACTGGCATTAAGAAGTCTTTATCAACTTCACGAGTTGGCTCAGGAATATACTCATCTACAGCAGCCATAAGCTTTTGTATTTTTGCAGACCATGCTCCAAGTGTACCAGTTTTTGCTTCGTCTAATGCTTCTTTTGCTGAACCAGCTATGATTGGAGTATCATCACCTGGGAAATCATACATATCAAGAAGTTCACGAATTTCCATTTCAACTAGCTCTAATAGCTCTTCATCGTCAACCATATCTTCTTTGTTCATAAAAACAACGATATATGGAACACCAACTTGCTTAGAAAGAAGAATGTGCTCACGAGTTTGAGGCATTGGGCCATCAGCTGCAGAAACAACTAAGATAGCACCATCCATTTGTGCAGCACCTGTAATCATGTTTTTAACATAATCCGCGTGACCTGGACAATCAACGTGTGCATAGTGACGATTGTTAGTTTCGTACTCTACGTGTGATGTAGCAATTGTAATACCACGCTCACGCTCTTCAGGAGCATTATCGATAGCATCATAATCCATCATTTTTGCACCGTTAGTTACTGCTAGTACTGCAGTAATTGCAGCTGTCAATGTTGTTTTACCATGATCTACGTGACCAATTGTACCTATGTTTACATGCGGTTTATTACGCGCAAACTTTTCTTTTGCCATAGTGTCCTCCGACTTAATTTGTGAATAGAAATGGAATTGTACCCAAAAATTATTCAATTATTGCTTAAATTTTGCCTATACTTTTATCTAGTGGAGCTCACGAGCGGATTTGAACCGCCGACCTCTTCCTTACCAAGGAAGTGCTCTACCCCTGAGCCACGAGAGCAAAGTTAAAAAGTAAAATAAACAGTAAGCAATAATTGCATAATTTTTAAAATATTAGATTGTTTTTTGTGTAGATAGCCATATGAGTTTATTATTATAATAACTATATGTTTATGAAGTAATTTGAAATTGTACTTCAGCTTCCAGAATCTCAATGGAGCGGGTGAAGGGACTCGAACCCTCGACCCTCAGCTTGGAAGGCTGACGCTCTAGCCAACTGAGCTACGCCCGCATGTGCCATTGAGTGGTGGTGAGAAGAGGAGTCGAACCTCTGAACCCGGAGGGAGCGGATTTACAGTCCGCCGTCGTTGGCCACTTGACTATCTCACCATACATAAATATGTTTTATCTGGTCTAACACTGTTTCTAATATTCTCGAATTCAATGGTGCCGACACGAGGATTCGAACCCCGGGCCTGCTGATTACAAATCAGCTGCTCTAGCCAACTGAGCTATGTCGGCATCGAATTTGAGCCAGAATTATAGTGCAATATATTTTCAATGTCAATAGTTTTTTACTTAAAATTTAAAAGATTTATCTCTTTATGTAAAAAAGGCTATTATCTGTTTTTATTTTATATATTTTAAGGGTTTTATTGATGTTAAAAATACTATTTTCCCCATCTGAGAATAAAAAAATTGGTGGTGTAGAAGAGCAAAGAGAGCTTTTTGGTTCAAATAGTGCCAGAGAAAATATACTTAGTGAGTACAATAGAATTGTAATTAGTAATGATGAAGAGAAAATCAAAGAGCTTTTTGGATTTAAAAAATTTATAGATTGCCTACCATATTTAAAAGATATTTTAAAGCCACCGCTTATGTCTGCAATAGAGCGTTACGATGGTGTTGCTTATCAATATCTAAGCTTTTCTACACTAAATAATAGTGCAAAAGAGTATATATTTGCAAATACTATTATATTCTCAAACCTCTATGGGCCACTTCTTGGAGGTGATACTATTGCAAACTACAAAGTAAAGCAAGGCAATAATATAAGTAATTTTGCACCTGATAAGTTCTATAAAGATAGATTTTCATATCAGCTAGATCTTTACCTCTCAAGCTCAGATATTTTGGATTTAAGAGCTGGATATTATGATAAATTTTATGAGATAAAAAGACCTTATACTACTTTAAAATTTTTAAAAGACGGAAAAGTTGTAAGTCACTGGGCAAAAGCTTATAGGGGTTTGGTTTTACGAACAGTGGCTCAAAATAAAATAGAGTCAATTGAAGATTTTATGAAGATGGAAATTGATACTCTTGAGGTCAAAGAGATTCTAAAGAAAAAAAACAATACAGAAATAGTTTATGAAATCAGATAACAAAGTCATAAATAGTGTAAAATTCCACTCAATTAAATAAAAGGCTCCATTTTGCAAGATTCACAAGAGTATAAAGAGAAAAAAGCATATTTTGAGAAAATTATTACTCTTTATGGCAGAAACGTTGTTATAGAAGTTTTACAAGACAGCACAATTGAGATACATAAGCTACATCTTTCGAGCTCTAACAAGAGTGATGGAGCAATAGAGACGATTCTCTCTTTGGCAAAAAAAAGAGATATACATGTAACTTATCATGATAAAAATGCACTTAGTCGAATAAGTAAAAATGCAAAACAAGATCAAGGTGTTGCAATTGATATAATCGCTAATTCTTATAAAAATGCGAATGAGATAAAAAATCTTAAAAAATTTAAACTTTTAGCACTTGATGGTATCCAAAATCCTCAAAACCTAGGAATGATTATACGTTCTTGTGCTGCTGGATATGTTGATGGCGTGATTCTTCCTAAAAAAAATAGTGCTAAAATCTCTCCACTTGTAATAAAGGCTAGTGCAGGAACACTATTTAAGCTTCCAATCTACTACTGTAATACTTTAGATGAAGTGTTAAAAGAGTTAAAAGATACAAAGATATATCTTCTCTCTTCTCATGCCAAAAAGAGCATCTATGATTTAAAGCAAGATAATAAGTCTATATTTGTTCTTGGAAATGAGAGTGATGGAGTCTCACGTGAGATTGAAGCACTTTGTAACGACTCGATAAACATTCCAATGAATAGAGATGTAGAATCTTTAAATGTAGCAGTTACCGCCTCTTTAATCGCTTTTATGCGCTAAGGGTTATGAAGTCATAACTTCGTAAGGTCTTTTTATCTCTCTTATAACCTCATCAACACTCATGTGGCGAGATTTTCTTAAAAACTCTCTGCCTCCCAAAAAAACCAAAACGGTAGGGATGGCAAAAACGCTAAAATGAGCGGCAACCTCCTGCTCAAACGACGTATCTATGCTTACAACTTTAAACTCTTTGAAGTTGCTCTCAATCGCATCTAAGAGCTTTGGTTTTAGCGCATGGCAAACGTTACATGTAGGAGCCGAAAAGTAGAGCATAACGGCTTGATTTTCTTCTATGATTTTTTTTATCTCTTCTATTGTCTGCATCTCTTAGCGCCTTTTTTTGGTGCGAAATTATACACTATTTGCTATAATCGCTCCATGAGTTCAATAATATTTTCAATTTTGGCTATCTATATATTTATCGTCATCGGCTTTGTGGCGAAGATGAGCTTTAAAGAGAAGATTGATGATAAAACCATAACGCTAATAAATGTATATTTCCTGCAGGTTTTTCTCACATTTTGGGGGCTTCTAATTCGCCCTATCGACTCTACTCTATTTTTTACACCCTCTATCTATCTTTTTATCGTTCTTGCCGTTCTTATTGTCTCAGCTCTTGTTGCAAGAAAACTTTTTCGCGACCAAAAAGAGCACTCCATCGCGGCGGTCGCGGCAATAATAGGAAACACAGGAAATCTCGGCATTCCTTTAAATATCGCAATATTTGGCGAAGAGTCCATACCCTATACAACCGTTATAAACCTTATGAACGTCTTTGTGGTCTATACAATCGGCGTTTACTACTATTCAAGAGGTAGTTTTGACGTTAAGACCTCGCTGAAAAACATAGTAAAACTCCCTATTCTCTGGGCAGCTGGTGCAGCCATATTTTTAAGTCTGAACGACTACAAACCAAGCGAAGAGATAATGAAAATGCTTATGATGGGGGCTTATGCTTCTATAGTTATGCAGCTCTTTTTATTTGGAATATATCTATATGGAACAAAAATAAGTGAAATAAGCAAAAAACTAACTATCTGGGTTATGGGTATAAAGTTTATTCTTCTACCTGTTCTTACATTTTTAGTTCTTTATTTTATCGAACTTGATTCTATGATAAAAGGAATAATATTTATAGAACTATTAGTGCCTCTTGCCATCGCAAATGTGAATTTTGCCTCACTTTATGATTGTAAGCCAAAAGTTGTAACAGCACTTGTCTTTATCTCGTCTCTTATATTTTTAGGGGCAATCTTTGTTGGGATAAGAGTGCTAGGTTATCTGTGAACAAAATTTATGATATCTATAAAACTCTCTATGAAATATATGGCCCTCAAGGCTGGTGGCCAATTTTAGGGCATGGTTATCACAAGCTAGACTACACTTTCCCACGAAATCAAAATGAGATATTTGAAGTCTGCTTAGGCTCAATATTGACTCAAAATACAACTTTTATCTCAGTTATAAAATCTCTAAATAATTTATATATTAAAGGCGCCCTACATGTGGATGACATAGAAGGTATGAACGTAGACGAGCTAAAAGATGCTATTAGACCATCTGGATATTTTAATCAAAAAACAAGATACATTTTAGAGTTTATAAAATTCTATAAAGCTCTTAATGGCAGAGTACCAACGAGGGACGCTCTTTTAGGTGTTATTGGGATTGGTGAAGAGAGTGCAGATTCCATACTTTTATACGGATATAACAAGAGAGAATTTAAAGTAGATGCCTACACAAAACGATTGCTAATTGAACTCAGTTTTATAGACGCTAACGCTAAATACAAAGATATAAAAAATCTTATGGAAACATCTTTAAAAGAGTGCATAAAAGATGAGAATGAACTTCTTAAAACTTATCAGGAGTTTCATGCTCTTATAGTAGCGCACGGAAAGAAATTTTACTCAAAAAAGCCTTATGGGATTGGGTGCATTCTAAAAGAGTTGGTTTGATATTTTCTATTTTTTAAAAATCTACATGTAAGCATACATGTAGATTAAAGAGCTACTTTTTACAGCTACTAGCTTCTAGATTTGATTTGTTTTTTTCTAAAAATTTATCACCAAATCCTTTAACATTTTTTATCTCTTCAACCGCTTTAAAACATTTATGCTCTTTTCTATACTCTAAAATAGCATTTGCTTTTGCCTCTCCAACACCTTTTATCTCCATAAGCTGAGCTTTATCAGCCTTGTTAATATCAACCGCACCAAAACACAATGTAGCTCCAATTAGTAAAACAGAAAACAACTTCATTTATAACTCCTTTTAACGTAAGATATTTTATTATATATCATTAAAATAAAACAAATATTAATTTTTTATAAAATATAGCAAGATTTTTTGTATTATCTGTTTTAGTAACACTTCATAATATTTTTTTAGATTAGGTTTAAAATGAGGTCTGTTTGTTATTCTTAACTGTTGGCAAAAATGCCAACAGCTGAAATTATATGATTTTAGTAAGAATGCTCTCTACTGAGAAGCCAAATTTTTCAAAAAGTTTATCTGCTGGAGCAGAAGCACCAAAAGTTTCCATACCGATAACTTCATCTGCTAAACGGTACCACTCTAAACCTCTTGCAGCTTCAATCGCTACTTTTTTACTATCTTGTTTAATAATTGAATTTATATACTCTTTTCCCTGCTCTATGAAAAGGTCATAACATGGGACTGAGACAACATCTACTTTTGTCCCTTTTGCATTTAGTGCCTCTTTTGTTTTAAGAGCTAACTCTACTTCACTTCCACTAGCCATTAGTGTGATTGTAGCACCCTCATCACTTGCTAAAAGATACCCACCCTTTGAAGCGGAACCTTTTAAGGCATGCGGTAAAACTGAAAGATTTTGGCGTGAGCAGACAAAAGCTGATGGAGATTTTTTCATCTCTAAAGCTACTTGCCAAGCAACAACATTCTCTGCACCATCCGCTGGACGCCAAACATAAAAGTTTGGAAGTGAGCGGAACTGACTTAAATGCTCTATTGGTTGGTGAGTAGGTCCATCTTCACCTACTCCTATACTATCATGAGTCCAGATAAAAAATTGTTGTATTCCTGTTAATGCCGCTATACGTGCCGCTGGTTTTAGGTAGTCTGAAAAAACAAAAAATGTAGCTGAAAATGGCATAAGAGGGCCATAAAGTGCAATAGCATTTGTAATTGAAGCCATGGCGTGTTCACGAATACCAAAGTAGATATTTCTCCCCTTTGGATAAACTCCCATATCTACAAGTTCAGTCTTGTTAGATGGGCTAAGGTCAGCTGAACCACCTAAAAAGTTAGGAAGAGCTTTAGCAATAGCATTTAAAATTTTTCCGTTTGTGTTTCTTGTTGCATCTGCCTTATCAAAGCTTGGCCACTGAATTTTTGAAAAATCAGGATTTTGAAGTGCATCTAGCGCCTCATTTTGCTCCATTAAAGGAAGAGTTTTTAAGCTATGAATCCACTCTCGCTCTGCCAAATCTCCTTTTTCAGTAGCACATCTAAAACGTGCAAAAACATCTTCATCTACATGAAATGTTTTTGTCGCATCAAATCCAGCTGCACTCTTTGCTGCTGCAATTATCTCTGCTCCAAGTGGTGCTCCATGTGAATGATGAGAACCTTCTAATTTTCCAGCACCCTTTGCAATAGTTGTGTTTGCTATAATAATAGTAGGTTTTGAGTTTGCTTTTGCAGCTGTAATTACGTTGTCAATCTCATCAAAATTGTGACCATCACACTCTAAAACATCCCAACCTTGCGACTCAAAACGCATACGGATGTTTTCGCTGATACTTAAATCAGTTGAGCCCTCTATAGTGATACGATTAGAGTCATAAATAAGTATAAGATTATCTAGTTTGTTATGCCCTGCGATTGAACAAGCCTCATAACTTATACCTTCTTCTAAATCTCCATCACCACATAAACAGTAAACTTTATGGTCTATTACTTTTGCAGTTTCAGAGTTTACTTGCGCACCTACAAATTTTGAAGCCATTGAAAAACCAACAGCATTTGCTATACCTTGCCCTAGTGGGCCTGTTGTTATCTCAACACCAGCAGTATGCCCAAACTCTGGATGTCCTGGCGTTTTTGAATCAAGTTGACGGAAGTTTTTTAAATCTTCTATCTCTAATCCATATCCCCAAAGATAATAAAGAGAGTAGATAAGCCCTGTAGCATGACCGCCTGAGAATACAACTCTATCACGATTTAACCAAGATGGGTTTTTTGGATTGTGGTTTAAATGTTCACTTAAAACAACTGCTATGTCTGAGAGTCCCATAGGTGCGCCTGGGTGACCAGAATTTGCGCTTTGTACCATGTCTGCTGCTAAAAATCTTATGCTGTCTGCCATCTTTTGGCGCATTTTATTACTCATTTTATCTTTACCTTTTTTTAGTTTATATGTCTATTTATATAGTGTGTCAGAAGTTTTGATAACTCACTTTTTAGCTTTTCATCAAAACTCTCAAGTTCTTCTAAGAGAGTTTTTGCAAGAGTGTTTGCCTCACTTAATGCTTTATCTAGTCCTAGAATTGTTACAAAACTATTTTTTTGTTCATCGTTATTTGTAAGTTTACCAGCCTCTTGTGAGGTTTGTGTAACATCCAAAATATCATCTTGAATCTGAAAAAGCAGTCCTAGTTTTATACCAAAATCATAAAGCGTATCAGCTAATTTTTCTTCCCCCACAATAATTGCGCCCATCTTAAGCGAAGCTGCAATTAGCTTTGCTGTCTTATTTGTATGTAAGATTTTTATATCTTCTATGTAAAGTGGTCTATTTTCAAAATAACAATCAATAGCTTGACCAAGCACCATCCCATTAAGGCCGCCATTTACTGCCAACTCTCTAATCAACTCTACTCTTGTATAGTCTGAAAAAGGAGCATTGCTTAGAACTTCAAAAGCGTATGTATTGAGTGCATCACCTGCTAAAATTGCAGTGACTTCATCATATAGTACATGTAGAGTAGGTTCGCCTCTGCGAAGTGGAGAGTTGTCCATAGCAGGTAAATCATCATGTATGAGTGAATATGTATGTAGAAGCTCAATAGCGTATGCTGCATGATATGCTCCGCCTATTAGAAGCGGATTATAAGCATTTACAACTCCCAGAAGAAGAGCTGGACGAAATCTCTTTCCTCCAGCAATGAGCATTTTTTGAACTGCCTCTTCGTATGTCGGGTGTATACTTTTTGATGTTGGTAGATGATTTAGTAGGAAATTTTCAAAGTTTTGCATCCGAAATTGTATCTAATTTACTTTCACAAAAAACTGAAAATGTTCTCTTTCAAAGAGAAGATTTAAAGAGTTTTTTACTTTATCTGTTTTATCAAAAATATCATCTGCACCTTTAATATCTTTTGTATTTACCTGAAGAAGTCTATCGCCTATCTTAAGCCCAAAATGTTGTGCTTTTTTTTCTATTTTTATCAAAAAAAGCTTTTTATCAAATGAGAGTCCAAAAAATTCCAGATAAACATCATCAAGATAACCACCACCGACCCTCTTTTGTGTAATTGATCTTAGAGTAACTATTTTGTTGTCCCTTTTTATCTTCACATTATGGGTAGAACCGATTGAGGAAAAAAGTATATTTTTCATAAAAGAGGCACTATCTTTAACTCTCTTGGCGTCAAGTTCTAAGATAATATCTCCTACTTTTAGTTGGTTGGATTTTATAAATGGATTACTCTCTTTTACAACTACTGCTGAACTTTCATCATACACCCTAATGCCAAAATCACCATAAGAGACATTTTTTATATTTATAAATCTCTCTACATACTCTTTTTCTATAATTCCACGCTCTGTTACAATCCCCTCTAAATTACAACAGCTATTAAGAAGAATACTTGGTGAAGAGAGTGGCTTGCTAAATTTTGCAAAACTCTCCAGTCCTAACTGTTTTTTTACTATTTTTCCTTCTAATGCTTTATTGCTATCAATACCAATAATTCCTAAAGATAGCTTATTATTTATTTTAAAAGGGTATTTAAATTTTTTTGTATCTTGGATGATATATAGAGATAAAAATGGGTCATGTTTTATTATTTTTTCTTCTGGTGGCGTTTTAGAAAATATTAATAATTGATTGTTTTGTATGGGTACTTGTACTCTTTGTTCTGTTATCGCACGTGAATCAGAGACTTTTTGTCTGCAAGATTCAGCACCGCCTCTACATGCTTGTAGATTTAAATAAAGTAGAGTGAGCGCTAAGAGTAGCCTTAGCACTCTATTTTTCCCCAAAAGGGTTTACACCGCGCTTTTTTACACTAAAAACTTTAGACTCTAGCTCACTTTGAAGTTTTTTTGCATTTTCTTTGATGCCTTCAACTCTTTTGCTCATATAGCCTAAATTTCTAAACATGGTTCTAAATACTCTCTAAAATTTCTTCTATATCGTTGTCATCGTTTACTAAAACAACTCTAGGCTTATAGTTTTGTAACTCTTTTTCATCATATGTAGCGTAAGCAACTATTATAATCTTGTCGCCTTTATGAACTTTTCTAGCAGCTGCGCCATTTAGGCATATGTCCCTCTTGCCACGCTCTCCCAAAATAATATATGTTGAAAATCTCTCACCATTATTTATGTTTAAAATCTCAACTTTTTGTCCAACTCTCAACTTAGAAGCTTCCAAAAGCTCCTCATCTACAGTTATGGAGCCAACATAGTTCAAGTTAGCATCAGTAACCGTAGCACGATGAATTTTGCTGTACAACATCTCTATAGTCATTTTACATTCCCATCTGTTTTTTCATCTCACAAGGAGATATAGGTTGATCCCACATATCAGCACTTATTAAATACTCTTCAACAACTTTTCCGCCGATTAGATGCTCTTCAACTATTCTATCAATTTTTTCTTTTGTAAGTGCTGCATACATAAAATGTCCAGGTTCTACAAGCATAACTGGACCTGAGCTGCAACGGCTTAAACAAGATGTACGGATAGGCTGGACTGTTCCCATTACACCCTCTTTCATCAATTTTTGTGCTAAATGTTGGAACAAATCCTGAGTTTCTGGTGTAACACATGAAGGTTTTGGCATACCTGGAGGAGCCGATTGTTCACACTTAAATATATAAAATGCTGGTTGAGGAATTCCCATAAAAACCACCCTTATAAAAAATTTTCGCAATTATATCAAAAAAGGATAAGATAAAAAACAGCACCTGTAAATAACTCTTTGGGCTTAAGATTTATATTATCTTTTTTTGAGTATCTCTCTTACCACTTCTCTATCATCAAAAGGGAATTTTTGGTCATATATAATCTGATAAGTTTCATCGCCTTTACCAAGGATTACAACAACTTCATCCTCTTTTTGTTCACTCAAAGCGTTCTCTATCGCTTTTTTTCTATTTAGCTCAACTTGAACAATGCTTTTATCTTCAATTCCATCTAAAATATCATCTACAATATCTTGAGGGTCCTCATTTCTCGGGTTATCACTTGTAATATAGAGTTTTTTTGCCAAACTTGCTGCAACTCTGCCCATCAAAGGTCTTTTAGTTCTGTCTCTATCTCCACCTGCTCCAAAAACAACCAAAAGTTCTTTCTCTTTTAGCGCATTTAAAACTTGTTGTATTCCATCTGGAGTATGTGCAAAATCAACTATAACATTTGGATTTTCGCTAACTTGCTCCATTCTTCCACTAACACCAGCAAAATTATCCACTACTGCTACAACTTCTTCTAGTTTTTTACCGCTTAGAAGATGTGTTGCCCCAATTGCTGCCATAAGATTGTATAGATTGAAAAAGCCATGCAATGATGATGTGAAAGGAACTACCTCTCCAAAATGTTGAATAATTCCACTCGATGCATTATTTAGCGAGTATGCAATAAGCCTATAAGTTGCTGAATTTTCTATTCCGTATGTAAAAGTATTTTTAAAATTAAACGATGATTTTGGCTCATCTTTATTGATAAGTTTTCTACCATCATCTTGAAAGAAGCTATTTTTTACTGCGATATATTCGCCTAATGTTTTATGAAAATCAAGGTGATCCTGCGTGATATTTGTAAGAATTTTAAGCTCAAAGTTAAGACCTTCTACTCTCTTTTGCACGATAGCATGAGAACTTACTTCCATTATGAAAAAATCACAACCTTCACTTACTGCTTGATAAATATGTTTATAAGTATTTAAAAGTGATGGAGTTGTTAATGTTTTTTGCTCTATCACTCTGTCGTTCATAAAAAAGCCACGAGTTCCCTGCATAGCAACTTTGTATCCCAAATCAAGTAAAAATGAGTATATAGCGCTAGCAGTTGTAGTTTTACCATTTGTTCCTGTAATACCTACAATTTTTATCTTCTCAATACCAAATAACTTTGCAACATCTTTGATATTTATAATAGAGTGCGCATCATTATCTTTTGCATTTTGAAGATACTTTTCATTTTGTGGAGTCAAAACGAAAGCTGTTTCTACATCACACTCTTGTGAATTTTCTGTTATATATTTAAAAGACTCTTCTGGTATCTCAATTTTCAACTATTTTACCTTTAACTAATTTTTTAAAAAGCTTTCTAAGTAAAGCATCGCTTGGGTAAACGCTAAGAGCATTTTCAAGATACGTAAGTGCCATCTCTGCAAAATCATGTTCTATTAACTTATCCAAAAAATCTACAAAATCCTCTTTTTGGGTAATAATCACACGTGTTGAAAACATTATATTTTCAAATATTTCTTTAAAATTTCCATTTTCATCAACTAATGTTTTAAAATCTTTATACAATATTCCATCTTCAAACTCAACTCTATCTCGCAGGGGCTCTGAAAACACTTCTCTCAATTTTTCTAGCGAACCATCCATATTTTTTAATATTTCGCTCATTATTATGTCAGCCTGTTCTTTATCATCCTCTTTTAGCACTTCATAATAGTCAAAAAGAGCCTCGGCACCACCTTCGCCACTTAATGCCATCTCTGCCAATATAACACCGTTGTAAGCCTCTTGTGAGTTAGGAAAATTTTGCAGAACTGAAGCAAATTTTTCTAATGCATTTTTATAATCAGACTTTGTAAAACTCTCTTTTGCTTGTGATAATATTTTAAATTTACTAATTGCCATTTTTCTACACTTTTATTATAAATTATCTATATCGTTTTCCATACCAACTGGCACATTTATTACTGTTATCTCTGGATGTATATCCATCTTTAGTTGTCTCTCTACACCATATTTAAGTGTAGTTCCACTGCTAGCACACCCAATACATGCGCCCTTTAACTGTATATATACTTTTGAATTTTTAACTGTTATAAAACTTATATCTCCGCCATCAAGAGCCAACGATGGACGCACTTTGTCTATCACATTTTTCACTGGATTCATTAACTCTTCGTCTGTAAATGGAATCATGCCCATCCTTTAAAATTTATATATTTATTGTCTTCATAAGATATGACAAAATCCCTTAACATGCGATAAAAATTATCAGCTATCCTCTTAAAGAAAGGATTTCATGTACATAAATAGGCTTTCTCATACCAACTAATATATAATCGACATTTTCACATTTCATTAAAAAATTAATAGCACACTCTTGCATTAAAAGATGTGATTCTTTAAAAAGCCCTTTTAATTCTTTTCTTGTACGCAATGAACACTCATACTCAACCATTTTGCGATACTCTATAAGATATAAATTGATAGAATTTACTATATTTTCAAGTTCTTCTGGCTTAAATATTTCTAGACTCTTTTTTATATGCGGAACTATCTGAGTAAATAAAAAAATATCATAACTGCCAATCCACTCATATTTGTGCTTAGTTGCTTCTAACTCTTCTAAAAGATTGTAAAGTTCTCGTAGCTCATCTTTATCACAAAACTCTATAAGTTCATTGAAGTAGTGATAATAATCCCTGCTCTCATTGTAATCAGCTAAACGATACATTTTTTTTGAGTCTCTTGCATTTAAAGGTCGGTTTGCTAAAACTCTTAGTCCATTTTTCTTTGCCCAAGCAGCACATGCCAATCCATCAACTTCAAGCATATTTATAGGAAGCTCTATTGTAGTAAAACTATGTTTCTCATTTCCAGCAATTGTTGCTGCATTTAGAGCTAAAGTTAGAAGATCTTCATAAGGCAAAAACTCATCATCTGAGTCTAGTAATGAGAAACTATTTGAGCTGATACCGTAAGATAAAATTCTACCTTTTGTGACTTCTTGTTCTAACCCAATAAAAGCGTTTTCAATTCTTTTATACATCTCATCTAATCTATCATCTTTTGAGATATTTTTATTTATAGCATCTAAAATATAGTATTCAGGATTATGGAGTAAATAGCAGCCGAGACAATCTAGTTCTAAATTTTTCAGTGAAGCGTTCAACGCTTCATGCATAAACTCTTTTGAGATGCAGTGATAACAATCTTCAGAATATTTTACAACATCCTTAGAATAACTCTTTTGCGCAAAGTCTGTTTTATACTCAACAAGAGCCTTGCCTTGAATATATCCAAACTTACTTACTATCTCAACTTCTCTTTTTGCATCACTATCAACTAATTGCATGGCAATTGCAATTGCTCTCTCAGCCCCGCCATCCATATAGTTTGATGAAGTATCAATTAACTTTATACCAGATTCTATTGCCTCTTTTAAGGCTTCTACATGCTGTTGATTTAAATCACTTACTCTATAAGTTCCAAATGCAAAATTACTCATAATGTCTCACTTTATATTTTAAGTATTTTAGGATTGGGAAGTTTTGCTAAGTAAAAACATAGCTCATTTTAGTATGCGTAAGCTTCGCGCTGAGTAACTAAGCGTTAGCGTAACAAAAGAGACTTTTGTCCCTTTTGCGTATTAAACTAGTAAGTTATACTAATTCAATAAATGCCATGGTAGTAGCGTCACCACGACGAATACGTGTTCTAGTAATTCTAGTATAACCACCTGGACGATCAACGTACTTAGGAGCTAACTCATTTACTAGAGTTTTTGTTGCTTCTTTACTTTGAAGCGCCGCGAATACTGCTTTATGAGCATTTGAATCACCTTTACCAGCAACTGTGATAAGTTTTTCAACATAAGAGCGTAACTCTTTTGCTTTTTCTACAGTAGTTTCAATTTTACCATGTTCAATTAACGAAATACTAAGGTTCTTAAGTAAAGCTGCACGGTGTGAACTTGTACGACCTAGCTTACGGTATCCATGACGATGTCTCATCTATAATTCCTCTATTTAGCTTATAAAGCTTCTATTTTCTTTTTTAATGCACTTACTACATCATCTGCAAGATCGCCACCAACTTCATAACCAAACTCTTGAAGTTTTTCTACAATCTCATCATATGATTTTTTGCCTAGGTTTTTAACATTTTTAAGATCATTTGTACTCATTAATGCTATTTCGCCTATTAGTTTAATATTTGAACGATCAAGACAGTTAAAACTTCTTGCACTTAAACCTAAGCTATCAATATGCCCTGTTAATTTTTTAAGATCTGGGCTCTCTTCAGCTCGTTCTATAGTAGCTGGAGCTTTTACACTAATTTCACTATTAAATACTGCTAGTTGAGCATACATAACTTCTAATGAATTTCTAAATGCATCTAATGGGCTTATTTGTCCATCAGTTCTAATGTTTATAATAACTCTCTCAAAGTTAGGGTTATCTTCGACTAATACATTTTCGATTTTATAAGTTGCGCTACGAACAGGAGTAAAATAAGCATCTAACGCTATATATCCCTCTAGTAGTTCATCATATGTATTTTCACTAGCAACGTAGCCGATACCTTGCGCAATTTTAATACTGAAGTTTAATGTAGAGTCTTCATTTAATGTAGCAAGATGAGCACTTGGAGTTACTACTTCCACTTCACTATTTGTAAGATCGCTACCTTTTATATCACAAGGACCAGCAAAACTGTAGTTGATCTCTGTTTCAGTAATACCACCAAGCAATTTAAAACGAATTTCTTTAAGATTTAAAATAAAATCTGAAATATCTTCAAGCATGCCACGCACAGAGTCAAACTCATGCTTAGCACCTTCAATTTTAATAGCTATTGGTGCGTAACCAACTGAGCTACTTAACAAAAAACGGCGAAGTGGATGAGCTAAAGATATAGCAAATCCAGTTTCAAAAGGATATGCCATTATATTAGCTTCATTCTCACTAATCTGCTCTACCTCAAACTCTTGAGGAGCAAGTGGAGTAGTTTTAATCTTTTTCATGTCTCTTACGCCTTTTATATTTTAACTATTATTTCGAGTAAAGCTCAACGATTAAACGTTCTTCTACCGGTATAACAACTTCTTCACGCTCTGGTAAACGAGTAAAGATGCCGAATTTTTTATCAGCATCAATATCAACCCATGGAGCTAAACCAGTTTGGCTTGTAAGCTCTAATGCGCGAACAATTTGAGAATTGTTTTTGCTACTCTCACGAATTTCAATTTTTTGTCCTGGTCTTACACGGTAAGAAGGGATGTCTAATTTTGCGCCATCTACTAAAAGGTGACCATGAGTAACTAATTGACGTGCGAAACGACGAGTTGTAGCAAATCCCATACGATAAACAACGTTATCTAGTCTTTGCTCAATTAAAGTAACAAGGTTTGTACCTGTGTTGCCTTCTCTTCTTTTAGCTTCAACGAATAGTGCACGGAATTGCTTCTCAGAAACACCATACATGAATTTTGCTTTTTGCTTTTCATTTAACTGTAAACCGTATTCAGATACTTTTTTACGACGTTGACCGTGTTGACCTGGAGCATATGGACGCTTTTCTAATGCAGATTTACCTGCTAAACGACGCTCTCCTTTTAGGTTAAGGCTAACTCCAAATCTTCTCTCGATTTTTTCTACTGGACCTCTATATCTTGCCATCAGTAATCTCCTTAAACTCTACGGCGCTTAGGCGCACGACAACCGTTGTGTGGTAATGGAGTAACATCTTTCATAAATGTTACACGAATACCTTCAATTCCGCCAACTGCTTTAGTAGCAGTTTCTCTTCCTGAACCAGGACCTTGAACTTTAATACCAAGTTCTTTTATACCATGCACTTGTGCTTTTGCTACTGCATCTTCTACAGCTGCTTGAGCTGCAAATGGTGTAGATTTTTTGCTACCTTTAAAACCAAGGCTACCAGCAGAACTCCAAGCAATCATGTTACCCATATCATCTGTAATTGTTACAAGAGTATTGTTAAATGATGCAGAAATGTGGCAGATACCACGTGCAATATTTTTCTTTACTACTTTTTTTCTAACAGCTTTTCTTTTTGCCATCTGTTATCCCTTACGCTGCGCCGACAGTTTTACGTTTACCCTTACGAGTACGCGCATTTGTCTTAGTTTTTTGACCACGGCATGGAAGACCACGACGGTGACGAAGACCTCTATATGAACCTAAATCCATAAGTGCTTTAATGTCCATTGCAACTTGTTTACGAAGATCACCTTCTACTACATGACTTGCACGAATCTCTTTTGTAATCGCAGCAACATCATCTTCGCTTAGTTCGTAAACTCTTTTATTATAGTCTATACCTGTCGCATCTAAAATCTTGCGTGAAGCATGAAGACCAATCCCATAGACGTATGTTAGACCATACTCTATTCTTTTTTTCTTTGGTAAATCAACACCTGATATACGAGCCATGGTTATCCTTGTCTCTGTTTATGTTTTTTAACTTTGCAGATTACTCTTACAATGCCTTTTCTTTTGATAACTTTACAGTCATCACACATCTTCTTAACTGAAGCTCTTACTTTCATCGAAAGTCCTTACAATAAATTCTCAATAAAATCTGAATTAAATTCAGTTCCTATTAGTTAATAAAACCTCTTAATCAACCACACGAATTGCTGTTTGTAGGTTAAGTATAAGTTAACCAATACTTTTGTCTGCATATAATTATATAAACAAAAACATTCTACTTTTTTGTTAAAACAGCAAAGCGGATGTGGATTATACATAAATAAATGTAAAAGATTTATTAAGTTGTCTGTATTTGTAACTTTAATTTTACATTTGCACTTTTTCTTAACAACTTAATCCCACAAAATGCTGACACCATATTCCTTATTAATTACTATCGTTTTTTTATAGTATATTTTTTTACCATATTTTTTACTCAAAAGCTCTACTTCAATACTCTCATTCTCTAAAAGCTCTCTTATCTCTCTATATGTAAACCACTTTCCATATTTAGCAAGGCTATTTTGCCAGATTCTAAAACTGCATGTGGATTCAGTAGTTGGCTCAAACACCTCGCCATCTTCCGTACTCCAGTGAGCATTTGAACATGCATAAAGCTTTACTTTTTTACCACTAACTTCTTTATCTCTTATCTCAATGCTACCATCATCGCAACATGGACATTTTCCTAAAATCATAACTGTTTTCCATTTTTTATATAATGATAGAGGAAAAATATTATATTTTAAAAAAATATTACAATTTGCAATATTTATTTACAATCTTTTCTAGAATAATTATCAATAGCCCTGCCAAGAGCATTGTTATGATTGTGTGACTAAGATAATGATGCCCAATTAACATCTTATATATGCCCATGCTCCAACCAATTACTAGGGCAATAGTTATTGATATAATTTTGTTTCTCTTTGATTTAAATAGAAAATATAGTGACATAAGGGCAAAACCACCACTTGCATGACCTGCTGGATAACACTTAAATTTTTTTATAATCTCTTGTGGCATTGAATCAAAAACTCTGATATAAGGGTAGTTGCCACCGAAGTAAATACTGTCACATGGGCATGGTACGTTTGTAGTAGCTTTTAGTATCCCTATTATAGATGGAACTATTAGCACACTTAACCATACAATTAAAAGTCCGCTTCTGTACTCTCTTAGGTTTTTTGCTGATTTTTTAAATGAGTAAAGATACAAGAACAAAATTATAACAGCAAATATAATAATGCTTTTTTTTATTCCTGTATAAAAAACTATGTCTAACCAGCTCCCTTTTTCATGGCTTAACAACCATTTATGAGAGCTATCATCATAAAAAAACCTCTGTACAAACATATCGATATTTGTAAGCTCGAAGAGTAAAAATATAGCTATTATAGTAGCTAGTATAATTACGATTTCTTTGTTAATCTTCATATCTGTCTAATTTTTTCTTTTGCATATAACTAGCACTTTGATAATATTTTAATATCTCATCTTGAGTTTTTGTATCTGCTGATATCTCTTTATATTTTGTAGAGAATATATCTTGTTCTAAAACTTTATAACTATTTAATTTTTTACCAACAGATAAAATAGTTAAAACATCATCTTTATATAATCCAAGCTTTTGGTATGTTCCAACTAATGCTCTTGGTTCAAATGAGTCTTCCAAGATATCTCTTCCGTAAAATTTACTTTTATATGACCAGTTTAGCATATTAAATAGCGTTGGCATTATATCTATCTGGCTTGAGAGTTTATTTACAATTTGTGGTTTAATAATCTCTGGTGCATATACAATCATAGGAATATGATATTTATCTAAAGGAAGCTCAACTTTTCCTGCGCTTGTAGCACAATGATCAGCCACTACTACAAAAATTGTATTTTTAAACCAAGGCTTATCTTTGGCTTTTTTCAAAAAGTCACCAATTGCATAATCCGTATATTTTACCGCACCATCTCTTCCTGTGTGTGATGCTATATCAACACGCCCATTTGGATAATCATATGGTCTATGATTTGATGTAGTCATAACAAAACTCATAAATGGTTTATGTGCATGGTATGAAGAGTCAGCCTCTTTTAATGTTTTGTTTAACAAATCTTCATCACAAACTCCCCAAACAGTATGAAATGTATCCTCTTCTTTGCTAAAATTTGATCTATCTACAATATCAAAACCATTGTTTGAAAAAAACTCGTTCATATTGTCAAAGTAGCCATATCCGCCATATATAAACTTTGTCTCATACCCCTTATTTCGAAATATAAAACCACTTGAGTACATATTATGATTATCAGGTTTCTTTACAATAGAGCGCCCTGGCATCGGAGGAACAGAGAGTGTAATAGACTCCATTCCTCGTATCGTTCGTGTTCCTGTCGCATAGAAATTATCAAAAAACATACTCTCTTTTGTAAGTGAATCAAGATTTGGCGTTAACCCTTTATCTCCTCCTAAAGATTCAAGAAAACTCCCACTTAAGCTCTCTACAACTATCATGACTACATTGTAGTCCTTCTCTTGACCATTGTTGATAATATTTCTTGCAACTCCTCCATCGTTTAAAAATGTAGTGTTATTTGAAGCTAAACTCTTCTTTAGATTTGATACAGCGCTCTGCTCATCTTGGCTCAGATAAAAGGTATCATAATCAAGTGTATTGTTTCTAAATGCACCAAATAGCGAATAAAGCCCTGATTTACTTAGTTCATTGCTATATTGATTTGCAGAAAATTTTGAAAAACTATCTGTAATTTGCGCAAAAGAGATTATTGGAATAAGAAGATAAATTAGCGTTGGCTTAATTCTCTGCTTAATTGTACTGTCGTCTCTTAGTAGAGTATCAACTCTTTTTGTTTTATATAAAAGATAAAAAAGCGCTCCTGCAATCGTTGCTATTAGACTAAATAGCGCTCCCATTGGGTAAGACTCTTTTATATTTCCAATTACCTCTTTTGTATAAATCAGATAATCAACTGCGATAAAATTAAATCTAACACTAAATTCATCCCAGAAAAACCACTCACTAAACGATAAGAAAACTGCGCCAAAGAGAAGTGCATAAGTAAAGATATAAGTAACATAACGATGAAGCTTGTGGTTAAAGAGCTTTTGAGGTACCAAAAATATATAAATTACAAAAGGAATGACTAAATATCCAGCACTGATAAAATCATAAAAAGTACCAATAACATAAATTTTTAATAGCTCACTAATGGACAAATCTACTAGATCTATTGATTTAACCAAAAGTACTGTTCTTGTTATCGCAGAAATTATTAAAAAAAACCAAAAAACTATTCCTATAAAATGAAACCTGCTTCGCATACTCTCTTGCATAAAATATCCTTGAAATAAATTGCAAAAGATTAGGCTATAGTGATGAAATCAAAGTGAATGAGAGATGAATTTTTTGTCATAAATCAATATGAACAGATTGTCATCTTCTATTCATATTGATTTAATACAATAGTGATATTTTTCTAAAAACAAAAAACAAAGGTCTGCATGTTTAAGTATCTTCTAAAATATTATCTCTATATGGTTACTCTATTTTTTATTGGTAGAGCAACACTGTTTGTGCTCTACTTTGACAACTTCAAAGATAGCGGTGTCGCTTATTGGCTTACATTTATCCACGGACTTAGAATGGATACTATTGTTGCATCTACTCTTTTACTTATTCCTCTGATTCTGCTCTCACTATCTCCAAAGATAATAAAAAACTTTATTGAAAAATTTTTAAAATACTATTTTTTAGTGGTTTTTTCAATTTTAATCTATATAGAAAATGCAACTCTTCCTTTTATAGCACAGTATGATGTACGTCCAAACTACCTTTTTGTTGAGTACCTTGTCTATCCAAGAGAAGTTTTTGCAATGATTTTTGCAGACTATAAACTAGAGCTTTTTATAGCTTTTAGTATGATTGGTGCATTTATCTATCTTTATATAAAGTATGCAAAAAACAGCACACTAAAAGTATTTGAGACAAGCTATCTAAAACGTATAGCTCTATTTTTACCTCTTTTTTTACTACTTTTTATCGGTGCTCGTTCATCATTTGGACATAGACCAGCAAATCCTTCTGATGCGATGTATACAACAAACAGAATGGTAAATGAGATAACAAAAAACTCTATCTACTCTATTTTGTACGCCATCTATAGCAACTCAACTCACGGTAGCAAAAAAATGATGGCGCAGTATGGCAAGATGGATATAAAAGAGGCGATACAAAGGGTTGAAAAGAGGTTAAATATTCAAAGTTTAGATGAGGAGTTTCCTTTTTCAAGATTACAAGAGAGCCATTTTAAAACTACTAAACCAAAAAACCTTGTAATTTTTATACAAGAGAGTTTTGGCTATCAGTTTGTAGAAGCAGTTGGCGGTGAAAAGGGTATAACACCAAACTTTAATAACCTCAGCAAAGAGGGTATTTTATTTAAAGATTTATACTCAAATGGCACAAGAAGTGTCCGCGGATTAGCTGGTATGAGCGCTGGAAATCTTGCAATTCCAGGCGAAGGTGTTGTAAAGAGAAGCAAAGCTCAAAGCGACTTTTTTACAATAGCTTCACTGCTTAAGCCATTTGATTATCATACAACTTTTATGTATGGTGGAGAGAGCAGATTTGACAATATGAGAAGTTGGTATATCGGTAATGGTTTTGATGAGATTATTGATCAGCCCTGCTTTGTAAACCCAACTTTTACAGCTCCTTGGGGCGTTTGCGATGGAGACTTGGTTGTAAGAGCAAATGAGGAGTTTAAAAAGATGTATGACAAAAAGCAAAAATTTGCAACTGTTATGTTTTCTCAATCAAACCACTCTCCATTTGAGTACCCTTATGAAAAGATAGAACTACTTGATGGAGTAGCTGCAAATAGTGTTAAAAATGCCGTTAAATACGCTGACTTTGCCATTGGAAGACTAATTGAGATGGCAAAAAAAGAGCCATATTATCAAGATACGATTTTTGTTATTGTGGCTGATCATAATGTTAGAGTTTACGGTAATGACTTAGTTCCCGTTGATATGTTTCATATACCTGCTCTGATTCTTGGAGCAGATGTAGAGCCTCAGAGTTATGATAAAATTGCAACTCAGCCAGATGTTCTTGCGACTGCTCTTGACTTGTTAGGTTTGGATTTTACCTATCCTATCATGGGGCACTCGATTTTTAGCGATAAGAAACAAAATATTTCGCTTATGCAGTTTCATACATCTTATGCACTAAGAGTAGATGACAAAGTTGCAGTAATCGGTTCAGGTAAGGCAGCATCTACATTTACATATAAAAATCCATCTAACTATATGGATAAAGATAACCACCTAACCCCTACTCAGAGTGATGAAGAGTTGGAAAAAGATGCGTTAGCGTTTGTTATAACACTAAATTATCTCTATGAGAAAAAACTCTATAAACCTAAGGAAAAAAGTAAGTGAGAAACCAACCGAAATATAATTTTATTAAAAACACATCTTACGCGATAAAAGGGCTAAAAGATTTAGTTTCTACTGAGACCTCTTTTAAAATAGAGCTCTTTGTAGCGATAGCTTTACTGCCTCTAATTATCTTTATAGATGTATCTCTTACTAACAAACTACTAATGTTTATAACGCTCTTTGGGATGCTAATAGCAGAGGCGATAAACAGCGCTATCGAGAGAGTTGTGGACTTGGTTACACTTGAGCATCACCCACTTGCTGGACGAGCAAAAGATATAGGAAGCAGTGTTGTTTTTTTATCTATCTCTGTTTTTGTAATAACTTGGACTTTTATAATTTTCGAGGCGCTATAACTCATGCGAGTATTGGTTGTAGAGGATGATGAAAAAATTGCTTCTTTTATAAAAAAAGGTTTGCAAGAAGAGTCGTATAGTGTTGATGTTACGGCTAACGGTTATGAAGCTATCTATCTTGTAGAGACTAACACGTATGATATAGTTTTGCTTGATTTGATGATTCATGGGCTTGGCGGAGTAGATGTCTGCAAAAATATAAGAAGTAAAAATATCGCAACTCCGATTATTATGCTAACTGCTAGAGATAGCACTAAAGACAAAGTTGATGGGCTTGATAGCGGTGCGAACGACTACTTGACAAAACCATTCTCATTTGAGGAACTTTTAGCTCGTATACGTGCAAAACTACGAACTACTTCTACTCTCTCAAGTATAATTACTATATCTAATTTAACAATAGACACTTCTCGCCGTGAAGTAAAGCGTGGAGATAAAAAAATCAACTTAACTGCAAAAGAGTATGCTCTACTAGAGTACTTAGCAAGAAACTCTAAAAAACTATTAACCGAGACAATCATAAAAGAGAATCTAAGTGATATGGCAGAGCTTAGCATGAGCAATATCGTAAATGTCTACATCTACCGCTTACGCAATAAAATAGATAAAGATTATGAGCTAAAACTTATCCATACAGTACGAGGGTTAGGCTATATGTTGAGTGATAAAAATGTCTAAGAGCCTAAGATTAAAACTTTTATTTTATTTCTTTATTATAAATTTTATAATCCTTTTTATTTATGGTGCTTTCATATATGTAACTGCAAAAAAAGCTGTTTTAAACACAACTGATACTCAGCTTAAGATGATCTCCTTAGATGTTATCCCTGAATTTAAAGACAATGTTTATCCAAATGCTAAAAAGTTTGAGTTTAAACTACCAGAATTGAAAGACAATGTTTATCCAGACGCAAAAGAGTTTACAAATCAACTATTGGATGAATTTTTAATTGAGCCTCTTTTTTTAAAAATCATCTACTACAACAAAGAAAATAAAACTGTAGAATACGAGAGTATCTCTTCGCAAGAGATGAGTTCTATTTTTGATATACCTCTTAATGAAATGGGGCATCTTAATGGCATCTACTACTTCAACAAAGATATTTATCGTGTAAGTTCTATGCTAATGTTTGAAAGAGATAATAATAAAGTTTTCATACAATTAGCTATTCAAAACGATATTGATTCCCCCTATGTAAAACAACTTTCATACACTTTAATTATTGCAACTCCAATCATTTTAATAATTTTTCTTTTCATTGCAAATATGCTTATAAACAGAACTCTCTCTCCTGTGAAAGAAGTTATAGAGTCTGTAAAATCTATCTCCGCAAAAAGTCTCTCAAATCGTGTTAGTATAGATAATATTCCAAGTGAAATAAAAGAGCTTGTGACTACATTCAACCACCTATTAAATAACTTAGAGGACTCTTTTGCTAAGATAACTTCCTTTAGTCATGACGCATCACATGAGCTGAAAACTCCACTAACAGTTATTCGTGGAGAGATAGAAGTTGCTCTAAAACAAGATAGGTCAATGAATGAGTACAAGAGCATCTTGAGAGATATTTTAGAAGAGAGCATTAGTATTGAAAAGATAATAAATCAACTTCTTTTTCTCTCTCAAAAAAATACAACCGAAATCAAGAGTAACTTCTTGGAGGTATATTTAGATGAAGTAGTGATAGATAGCGTTAAATGGATAGAAAAACTCGCAAAAATTAAAAATATAAACATAGTTATAAAAAAAATAATTCCATCAACTATATACGCAAATGAGACGCTTTTAAAAATTGCTATAAATAATATTCTCAAAAACGCAATAACTCATAGCAATAACGATACAGTTATAGAGATTTCTATGGATGAGAACGAAAAAGAGTATTTGCTTATTATTAAAGATAATGGACATGGCATAAACGATGAAGATTTGCCTTTTATATTTGATAGATTTTATAGAGCAGACAAAGCCCGTTCACGAAAAGATTCAGGTTTTGGTTTAGGACTCTCTATTGTAAAGATGATTTTAGATATTCACAGCTACACAATCACGATACTAAGTAAAAAAGAGATAGGAACAACAGTTACTTTAAAAATCCAAAAAGAGCCCCTTCTATTAACTAGAAATATTTAGCAGAAATTATAAGATGCTTAACACTCAAAAATTTCTATACAAATACTATATATCAACATATCTTGATATATAGTTTATAAACTGTTATAATTATAAAAAATCAACTCACTAAATATATCGTTACAGAAAAAAGGATGCAATCTTGAATAAAAAAACATTTGATGAGAGAAGAACTAAACTCATCTCAATTATAAAAAGTGAGCTGTGATGATGCTTCCATTTTTCATATTTATAATAACTCTTATTTTAATTATATGGCAGCCTAGAGGGTTTCAAATAGGAACAATCGCTATGTCTGGTGCGATTGTCGCACTTGTTTTTGGTGTTGTAAATTTTAATGATGTTGCAGCTGTTTTTGATATTATCTGGGACGCAACACTCGCTTTTATAGGCATTATCATACTATCTATGATTTTAGATGAGATAGGATTTTTTGAATATTGCGCTCTGAAGATGGCAAAACTCTCTAAGGGCAGTGGAAGAAAAATGTTCTTCTACTCTATCATTTTAGGTGCTCTTGTCTCAGCACTCTTTGCAAATGATGGAGCAGCACTGATTTTAACTCCTATCTTGCTTGCAAAAATGAATATTTTAAGATTAAACACAAAAACAATTCTGGCATTTTTACTAGCTGGCGGATTTATAAGCGATAGCGCATCTCTGCCTTTTGTGTTTTCAAACTTAACAAACATAGTTACAGCTAACTACTTCAACATAGGATTTGGTACTTTTTTTGCAAATATGATATTTCCTTTTTTTATAAGTACCGTTATTAGTATGCTTGTTCTTTGGATAGTTCTGCGCAAAGATATTCCCATCCATGTAGATACTAGCTTATTGAAAAATCCAAGAGACGCTATAAAACACAAAGGGCTCTTTAACTTCTCTTGGTTTTTTATATCGCTTCTGCTTTGTAGCTACTTTATCGGGGATGTTTATCATCTTCCTATCTCTTTATTTGCTCTTGGCGGTGCGATTGTATTTCTCTTTATTGCAACTTTTACTAAGACAATTGAACCAAAGCAGATAATCAAAAATGCACCTTGGCAGGTTGTATGGTTTTCGCTTGGTCTTTATATAGTTGTTTATGGGCTCAAAAATGCAGGCTTGACTAATTACTTGAGCGAGATTTTACTCTACTTAAATACGCAAAGTCAGCTTGTTGCGGTTGTTGGAACTGGTTTTTTAGCAGCTATTCTCTCAGCTGTGATGAACAACATGCCTACTATTATGATTATGGATATTGCACTAAAAGATATTGCAAATGAGGCGATGATATATGCAAATATAATAGGCTGTAACCTTGGTCCAAAAATGACACCTTTTGGCTCACTCGCTACACTTTTATGGCTTCATACGTTAGAGAAAAAAAGGATAAAAATAGATTACTACTCATATACAAAATTTGGTCTCATCGTAACACCCATAGTTTTGTTAGTTGTCCTACTCTCACTGCTCTAAAAAAGATATAATAGCGACCTTATTTCTCAAGCACCTTGAGATAGACGGAATAACAAGGAAACACAATGAAACAAAACGAACACTTAGAATTAGGCATAATCAACACTCTTAGAATTGATAGATTTACTCCGCACGGAATCTTTTTAGAATCTCTTGATGGTAAAGATGTTCTTCTGCCACAAGCATATGTAACTGAAATCATGCAAGAAGATGAGCTTTTAGATGTTTTTTTATATACAGATTCTGAGGATAGACTTGTTGCTACAACACTTAAACCAAAAGCTATGCTAGATGGATTTGCCCTCTTTGAAGTAGTTGATGTTGCACCATTTGGAGCATTTGTAAACTGGGGTCTGCCAAAAGATCTATTTGTTCCTAAAATGTTTCAAAAAGAGCCATTTAAAGTTGGAGACAAAAGATTTTTAAAAGTCGTTTATGATGAGAGAACTCACAGACTTGTAGGTACTGAGAAGCTTGGAGATTTTTTTGAGCGCAGAGTAAAAGGTTT
Source organism: Sulfurimonas limnophila (assembly GCF_059705345.1). Classification (NCBI taxonomy): domain Bacteria; kingdom Pseudomonadati; phylum Campylobacterota; class Epsilonproteobacteria; order Campylobacterales; family Sulfurimonadaceae; genus Sulfurimonas; species Sulfurimonas limnophila. The sequence continues at coordinate 246,830 of NZ_AP046127.1, read as the reverse complement.
GGTGCAACACAAAGAGGTAGATGTGCTAATTATTGCAAAAACTCCACTTGGATTTAAGTGTATCGTAGTAGAAAAATATGAAGGTCTGATATATCACAACGAGATTTTTGAGAAGATAGAGTTAGGCGATAAAAAAAGAGCTTTTGTTAAAAATATTAGAAAAGATGGCTGTATAGACTTATCACTTCAGCAAAGCAGTGCAAAGAGAAAAGATGCCTCAGTAGAGAAGGTTCTTCTGCTTTTAAACGAAAATGGCGGAAGTATGCCTTACAACTATAAAAGTGATGCAGAACTTATAAAAGATATTTTTGGATTAAGCAAAAAAGAGTTTAAACGCTCACTAACCGCACTTGTTGAAAGCAACTCCATAGAAGTTAGAGAAAACGGCATATACCTAAAGAGCTAAGATGGCAAAAGATAAAAAAAGTATCGAACTTCTTGAGAGAAAAATATCATTCAAGCTTGAAAACACATCTTATGATGTCATAAGATTTTATCCTACTAAAATGACGGTTGATGTTATGGTTTTTGAAAACGGTATAAAAGAAGGGATGAAAACACTCCCTTTTGCACATCTACCAAAAGAGATAAAAAAAATTATAAAGCCAAACTAAGGAAATTTTTTGACACTAAATCAGATAAAAATGGCAATCTATGCAACTTTTATAACTAATTACTATGGATTTAAACTAACAACAGCTAAAAACTCCCAAGAGAGAAAAAAGCTAAGAGTTGAGTATGCAAACAGACTTCTTAATAAGCTAAATATAAAAATAAAGATTATCAACAAAGCTAAACTACCAAAAAATGGGCAATACCTTTTAGTCTCAAACCATAGAACTATAATCGATCCTCTTATAGTTGAAATTGCAACTCAAGATAGTTCAATATTTGGACACTGGATAGCAAAAAAAGAGCTTTATAACTCACTTTTCTTTGGGAAATTTACAAGGAATGCTGGAACTATTTTGCTAGATAGAGAAGCATCTCAAATGAGTACTTTTTTTAAAGATATAAAAGAGCGCACAAAAGATGGAGACTCTATTTATATTTTTCCAGAAGGGACAAGAAATAAATCTGACTTAGCAATAAGTGATTTTAAAGAGGGTTCTCAAATAATTGCAATTAAAAATAGGCTTCATATTCTTCCCGTATATATACGTTCTAGAGCGGAAAACACTTTACTATCTGCCATAAAAAATTCAAAAGTAGAGCGATTCATAGAGATAGAGTTTGGCGATATTATAGACTATAAAGATAGAGAATTATCGCTTCAAGAGGCTTATTCAAGAGCATTTAATATAGCTCAGTAATGAACTTATTGTCTCTTTTTAGATAATATACTTTACCACAAATGGAGAATAAAATGTCAGAAATTAAAAAATGCAGCTCACTGCAAGAAGTTAGAAATGAGATAGATAAAATTGATGATCTAATAGTTGAGTTAATCTCTCAAAGAAGCCATCTTGTTCGTCAAGCAGCATCATTCAAAAACAGTATTGAAGAAGTAAAAGCTGATGACAGAGTTGATTATATCTTACAAAAGGTACGTCATTCTGCAATTAAAGCTGATGTCTCTCCAAATATGATTTCTGATCTTTTCAAAATTATGATAAATGAAATGGTTGAAACTGAGATATCAGAATTTAGAAATACTCAGACATTTTAATTAATTATGAAATTTATACTAATCCTGTTTTTTACTTTAAATGCTATTGCTTATGATGCTTTTATCAAGCCAGATACACTCTATAAAACAATTCAAGATGAAAATTTAATTCTCTTGGATGCGAGTGACTACGCATCATACAATCAAAGCCACATAGCAGGTGCGATTCATGTCGATATCTCTAAATTTATAAAAAGCAAATACGCAAGACTCTCTACTAACTTTAGCCAGAAAGTAGAAAATGAGATGCAAAAACTAGGCATAAACGAAACTTCTCATATAGTTATATACTCAAGAACAAACAGTGATGATTATTTGAATGCTACATATTTGGCATATATCTTTTTACAGCATGGATTTGAAAATGTATCTATACTTGATGGTGGATATATGGCGTGGATTTTTAAATATAACGACGCAGTGACATCTAAAGCGTTAAAACCTCTAACGAAGGGGAACTTTAAAGCGACTAATAACTCTACTCTCTTAGTTGATGACGAGCACTTAAATCAGGGCCTAGAGATAGTTTCAGCAAAGAGTGTTAAAGAGATTTTCTTTGATGATTTGACACTAAAAAGTGAGTTAGAGCTAAAAAAGCTTTTTGAAAATGAGCTCATTTTATCTAAAGAGACAAAAGTTGCAATTTACCGCGATACTTCCCTAGCTGCTTATGCCAATTGGTTTATACTATATAAAATGTTTGATTTAAAAAATATGAAGATATATAAAACAACCACTGAGTAGTTATTGTAAAAGAGGCAAAAATGCCTCTTTTTTTATTTGTATCTGTAAGTGATACGCCCTTTATCTAAAGAGTATGGTGTTAGCTCTAGTTTTACTTTATCGCCTGGTAATATCTTTATATAGTGCATACGCATTTTTCCTGCGATATGACATAAAATAATATGCCCATTTTCTAACTCAACACGGAATGTTGCATTTGGCAAAGCCTCTATAATCTTGCCATCAACTTCGATAACATCTGATTTAGCCATTTTAATCCTTTTTTTCTCAAGCCAGAGATAAAATTTCAGCTTTACCATTGACAATTGCAACAGTATGCTCATAGTGTGAGCCGCGTAATCCATCGGCACTAACAACATCCCACTTATTTTCTAAAATAAGTGGCTTTGACTCTTTTTGGCATATCATCGGTTCTAAACAAAAAACCATTCCGTTTTTTATTTTTGGACCGCCCTTAGCATCTTTACCATCTAAATAGTTTGGTATTTCAGGCTCTTCATGCGGTTTTCTACCAATACCATGACCACAAAAGCTATGTAGAGGTACAAAACCTCTTGAGCGAATAGAGTTTTCTAAGATAACAGATAACTCTTTAAATCTTAGCCCAACTTTTATCGCATCAATCGCTTCATAAAGTGACTCTTTAGCGCATGCTATAAGCTCAAGATCTTTATCGCTTGCAGTTCCAACAGGTACTGTAATTGCTGCATCACCAAACCATCCATTGAGTTCAGTCCCAATATCATAACCTATAATATCACCCTCTTGGAGTTTATATTCTGTTGGGATACCGTGAATGATTACATTATTGAGTGATGTACACACAGCGCTAGGGAAGCCATAAAGTCCTTTAAAAGAAGGCTTTGCACCATGAGAGCGGATAAAATCCTCTGCCATAGCGTCTAGCTCTTTTAAAGATATGCCAATTTTTGTATTTTGTCTTAGCAGTTCTAATGCACCACCAACAATTTTGTTAGCGGCACGAAGTTTTTCAATATCGGCAGGTTGTCTAAGCGCAATGGCCATTATTTATAGACCAACGGCACTTAGTGTCTCATATTTACTCATGTAAATTTGAGCTTCGATTTTTCTCATAGTATCAAGTGCTACTTGAACAACAATCAAAACCGCAGTTCCTCCAAAGAAGAATGGGACTCCCATTCCTTTGATAATCATAAACGGAAGAGTTGCTACTAAACCAAGATATAGAGCGCCAGTAAACGTTAAGTTACTTGCTGTCATATTTAAAAATTCAGCAGTTGCATTTCCAGTACGAATACCTGGTATAAAGCCCCCTTGTTTCTTTAAATTCTCAGAAATATCTTTTGAGTTAAATGTAATTGATGCATAGAAAAATGCAAAGAAAACAACAAAAACAAATGTCAAAAAGTTAAAGAAGTAACTATTTGGATTAAGATAATCAGCTATAGCCATAATCGTTGGATTAGTGCTGCTTGACATCACAGTCATAGGAAACATTAATATCGCACTAGCAAAAATAACTGGAATAACACCAGCAAGATTTACCTTAATAGGAATGTAATTCATAACTCTTTTATTTTGATTTTGTAATATAACTTTTTTAGCGTACGTAACTGGGATACGACGCTCTCCTAGTTCAACATAAATAATTACTGCAACAGTTCCAAAAATAAGAGCTAATATAGCTAATACTGTTAAGAAACTCATTGCGCCTGTATTTACCATTGTAACTGTTTGACCAATTGCACTAGGAATTGCTGATACGATTCCAGCAAAAATAATTAAAGAGATACCATTTCCGATACCACTTTGAGTTATCTGCTCACCAATCCACATAAGTAACATTGTTCCAGCTAACATTGATACAGCTGAGAGCATTATAAATGTATTATGGTCTGCTAATATTGCGCTATTTCCATTAGGTCCTGTTAAACTTTGTAGTCCAACACTTATACCTATTGCTTGAATTATTGTTATAACAATAGTCGCATAACGAATAATTTGCATATATTTTACCATTCCATCACGCTCTTTTTTCATCTGGCCAAGAGTTGGGAATGTTGCAGCTAGAAGTTCCATTATAATTGAAGCAGTGATGTAAGGCATAATACCAAGAGCAATAATTGACATTCTCTCAACAGCATTACCACTAAACATATTAAATAAACCTAGTGCGTCTGATTGATGTGAATCGAAGAATGAAGCTATAACAGCAGCGTCAACGCCTGGAACTGGCACGTATGCCAGTAGGCGATAAATAAATAAAAACCCGATAGTAATAAATATCTTATTAACTAGATTTTTATTCACGACTATTTACCTGTTGCAGTAACGTTGTCGTCTTTAATTTTTGATGCTAAATCTTTAGCAGATGCACCAACTAACTTAACTTTAGTAACGCCAGCACCAATTTTATGAACGCCACGGATACTTTCCATAGTTATTTCAGCTAATTCTGCAACCGCTTTAATTTTTTCTACATTGATTACATAAGGTTTTACAACACGAGATGTAAATCCAATTTTTGGTAATCTTCTTGCAAGTGGAGTTTGTCCACCTTCAAAGTTTCTTTTTCTTGAACTACCTGAACGAGCAGTTTGACCTTTTCCACCACGTGTAGAAGTCTTACCCATTCCAGAACCACATCCACGACCAACTCTTTTACGATTAGCCGTAGAACCCTCAGCAGGTGTTAAATTTTCAATACCCATAATCTATCCTTTTAAGCGACCTAGTGCTTCAACTGTAGCGCGCACTAGTGTACCTGGATTGTTTGAACCTATACTTTTTGTAAGAATGTCTTTAATACCAGCAAGTTCAAGAACGTGACGAGTAGCGCCACCAGCGATTACCCCTGTACCTTCTGAAGCAGGTTTTAAAAGAACACGACTTGCATTATATTTATGCTCAATATCATGTGCAATTGTAGTACCTTTGATACTAACTTTGCTTAAGTTTTTAAACGCATTATCAACAGCTTTTTTAATAGCATCTGGAACTTCTTTCGCTTTTCCAGCACCAAAACCGATAGTACCTTTTTTATCACCAACAACTACAAGTGCTGTAAAACGGAAACGACGTCCACCTTTTACAACTTTTGTAACACGGCCTATATTTACAATTGATTCTTCAAAATCTTCTCTATTGATTTCCATTTTAACCCCTAGAACTTAATTTCGTTTGCACGAAGTGCGTCACCAAATGCAGCTATAACACCGTGATATTGGTAACCATTACGATCAAATACAATTTGAGAGATTCCAACTTCTTTAAGTTTTGCAGCGAATGCAGCACCTAAAGCAGCAGCACCATCTTTATTTGCTTTGTGACCTGTAGCTTTTGAACTTAATGATGTTAAAGTTGTTGCAGTTACATCATTAATAGCTTGGACACTTAAATAACGATTTGAACGAAATACAGAAACACGAGGAAGTGAAGCACAACCAGATATTTTTGCACGAATACGACGCTTACGTTTTAAACGATTAGCGATTTTGCTTTTTAATACTTTTGCTTTCATCTATACCCCTTTCCTATTTTTTTGAAGTCTTACCGGCTTTACGCACGATAGTCTCATCTGAATATTTAACACCTTTACCTTTGTAAGGCTCTGGTGGGCGGAATCCTCTTACTTCAGCAGCAACTTGACCAATAACTTGCTTGTCATGACCTTTTAAAGTAATAACATTTTTCTCAACAGCTGCTTCAATACCTTCTGGTAATTCATAGTTAATATCATGAGAGAAACCAAGTTGAAGGTTAAGTATATTTCCATTTACAGAAGCACGGTAACCAACACCATTAATCTCTAACTGTTTAGTGTAACCAGTTGTTAAACCAGCAACAACGTTTGCAGCTAATGCACGATATGTGCCCCAGAAAGCTTTATGTGCACGAGAATCTGAAAGAGTTGCAAAAGTTAAAACATTTCCATCTATATTGAAAGCAACATTGCCTTTTGTATCTAAATCAACACTATTTTTGCCTTTAGCAAAAGTTATAACATTTCCGTTTGCGCTTACTTTTACGTCTGCTGCAAACTCTACAGGTAATTTACCAATTCTTGACATGTTACTCTCCTACCATACTGTACACATAACTTCACCACCAACACCAAGTGCATAAGCCTTGTCATTTGGTAGAACGCCATGTGATGTACTAACAATAATAGTTCCGTATCCATTTTTGAAACGTTTTATCTCATCTTTACCTTTGTAAACACGTCTACCAGGCTTAGATACTCTTTTCATTTCGTTAATAACACTTTTACCATTGTCACTATATTTTAATACAACATTGATAGTTTTTTTAACGCCGTCTTCAACAACGTTGCAGCTTTCAATATAACCTTTTTCAACTAAAATATTAGCTAACGCCTCAACACTCTTAGAGTGAACAAGTGTAGTAACATCTAATCTTCTCATACCAGCATTACGAATACGAGTTAACGCGTCCGATACTAAATCATTAATCATTTATTTTCCTTTGCTAATCACTAGAAGTTTCAAGTTGGTAATAATTACCAGCTTGACTTTCTAACGCCTGGGATTAATCCCTCATTTGCCATTTTTCTAAAACATACACGACAGATTCCGAAGTCACTGATTACAGAGTGTGGACGACCACAAATCTGACATCTAGTATAAGCACGAACTTTAAACTTAGGCTCTCTAGCAGCTTTAACAATCATTGACTTTTTAGCCATTAGTTGCTCCCTTTACTAAAAGGCATACCCATTTTCTCTAAAAGAACGAATCCTGCCTTATCTGACTCAGCTGATGTTACAACTGTAATATTCATACCATGAATTTGCATAATTGAATCATAGCTAACCTCTGGGAAAATCAACTGCTCTTGAAGTCCGAAGTTATAGTTTCCACGACCGTCAAAGCCATTACGTGGAACACCACGGAAGTCTTTTACACGAGGAAGAGCCATAGACACAAGACGATCAAAGAAGTTATACATCTTTTCACCACGTAACGTAACACGTATACCAACTGGCATACCTTCACGAACTTTAAAACCTGCAACAGATTTTTTTGCTATTACAGTACTTGCTTTTTGACCAGCGATAGTAGTAATAGTATCTTCAATGTTTTGGATAAGTTTATTATCCTTCATTGCAAAACCTGCACCAACAGAGATAACAATTTTATCTAATGCAGGAATTTGCATTGGATTTTTAATTCCTAATTCTGCTTGTAACTCAGGTTTTAAGCTTAAGTATTTATCTTTCATACGAGCCATAATTATGCCTCCACTTTACGAACATTTGAAACATCTATTGGCATCTCTTTATTTAAATGTCCACCTTTAGTGTTCTCTTCAGTTGGCTTAATAGCTTTTTTTACTATTTTACAACCTTCAACTATTACCTTGTTTTTCTTTGGTAATACCGCAAGTACAGTAGCTTTAGTTCCGCGATCATCACCAGCGATAATTTCTACAGTATCGCCTTTTTTGAATTTAAATTTTGCCATCACACAACCTCCGGCGCAAGAGATACGATTTTCATAAAACCACTGTAACGTACTTCACGTGCTATTGGTCCAAAAATACGAGTGCCAATTGGCTCTCTTTTGTCATCAAGTATAACAGCTGCATTATCATCAAAACGAATTAAAGAGCCGTTTTCACGGTGAATCTCTTTAGCAGTTCTAACAACAACAGCTTTTACAACTTTACCTTTTTTAACTTTAGCAGTTGGTGTCGCTTTTTTTACAGAAGCGATAATAACATCACCTACTTTTGCATAACGACGTTTAGAACCGCCAAGTACCTTAATACACATAACCTCTTTAGCACCTGTGTTATCAGCTACATTTAGACGAGTAAAAGCTTGAATCATTATTTAACTCCTACTACTACTGACTTGAGTCTATATGATTTAGTCTTAGAAAGTGGACGACATTCGATTGCAACAATCTCATCACCTACTTTTAACTCATTACGCTCATCATGTACTAGGTACTTTTTGAAGCGTTTTACAACTTTATGGTAACGAGGGTGCATAACACGACGCTCAACAACAATACTTGCTGTTTTATCGCCTGAAATCTTTACTACATTACCTTGAATTTCACGTTTATGTGTCATTGCCAGCCTTTATTTCGCTGCACTAAGTGCAGTGTTGATTCTAGCAACATCTTTTTTAGCGATACGAAGTTCGCTAGTATTTTGTAGTTGCATCATCTGTCTTTTTATTTTAAGAGTAAAAAGCTGTGTTTTTTTCTCTTTTAGCATTGCTTGAAGCTCTGCTACGTTTTTATCTGCTAAATCAGAATATTTCATTGCTCATCTCCGCAGTTATTATTTTTGTTTTGAATGGTAATTTGTGTAACGCAAGAGTTAATGCTTCACGAGCAAGCTCTTCTGGAACACCAGCCATCTCAAAAATTATACGACCTGGCTTAATATTCATTACCCATTGGTCAACTGAACCTTTACCTTTACCCATACGAGTTTCAAGAGGTTTAGCAGTTAATGGTTTTGCTGGGAATACTCTAATCCAGATTTTACCATTTCTTTTAATATGACGAGTAGCCGAGATACGAGCTGACTCAATCTGACGAGAGTTGATACGACCTGCTTCAACTGCTTTTAGGGCAATATCACCAAATGCCAATGTATAGCCTGAACGAGCGTAACCACGGTTACGACCTTTCATCATCTTACGATATTTAGTTCTCTTAGGCATCAACATGATTATTCAGCCTTTCCGCTATTTTCGCGTTTAGGAGCACGCTTCGGACGACGTGTCTCTTGTTTTTCTTCTTTTACTTCAGCAGGAATACCTTTTGTGAGAACTTCACCTTTGAATATCCAAACTTTTACACCTATACAACCGTATGTAGTGTGTGCTTCAGCAAAACCATAATCTATTTTTGCACGAAGTGTATGAAGTGGAACACGTCCCTCTAAATACCACTCTGTACGAGCCATTTCAGCTCCACCAAGACGACCGCTTACAGATACTTTAATACCTTTAGCTCCGCCTCTTTGTGCATTTTGCATAACTTTTTTCATAGCACGTCTAAATGCAACACGGCGCTCAAGTTGAGTAGCTACATTTTCTGCAACAAGTTGAGAAGAAATTTGAGCTTTTTTCTCTTCTTTGATATTTACTGATAAAGGTTTACCAACAAGTGCTTGAAGAGTATCTTTAAGCTTCTCAATATCTGAACCTTTTTTACCAATGATAATACCAGGACGAGCAGCAATAATAGTTACACGTAATCTTTTTGCTGTTCTCTCAATAACTATGTTAGAAACACCAGCATAGTAAAGTTCTTTTTTCAAATATGTACGAATCTTGTGATCTTCACCTAAGTATGCTGCTGCAGTCTTAAAGTTAGGAAACCATCTGCTTTCCCAATTACGGTTGATACCAAGACGTAAACCAATAGGATTAACTTTTTGTCCCATACTATTTACCCTCTACTTCTACTAAAATATGCGCTGTTGGTTTTCTAATACCTGAAGCCATACCACGAGCACGTGGGCGGAATCTCTTAAGTACTGGACCATTATCAACACGGCATGATGTTACTATACAATCAGCTGCTTCGTTACCGCTGTTAGCAACTGCTGACGCAACTACTTTAGCAATAATTTTTGCTGCTTTGTTTGGTGTGAATTCTAAAGATGCTAATGCAAGTTCAGCATTCATACCTTGAATCTCTCTTGCGATAAGACGAGATTTAATTGGTGAAACACGGATAAATTTTAATAATGCTCTAGCCATGATTAACCTTTCTTCTGTACAGAGCCCTTGTGGCCCTTAAAAGTACGAGTTGGTGCGAATTCACCTAATTTATAACCAATATGGTTTTCTGTTACATATACTGGAACAAATTGACGACCGTTATGAACGTTAAAAGTTATACCAACCATATCAGGCAGAACCATACTTCTGCGAGACCATGTCTTGATAGGTTTCTTATTACCTTCTGCCTTAGCTGAAAGTACTTTCTTCATTAAATGATCATCAACAAATGGACCTTTTTTTACACTTCTTGCCATTTAACTACCTTTTCGGATTAGATTTACGGCGAGTAATAATAAGTTTATCACTTGCTTTTTTACGACGAGTTTTAGAACCCTTCGTTGGTTTACCCCACGGAGTAACCGGATGACGACCTGAATTCGTTTTACCTTCACCACCACCATGCGGGTGATCGATTGGGTTCATCGCAGAACCACGAGTTTGAGGACGAATACCCATATGACGAGTACGACCAGCTTTACCAAGAACGATATTGATATACTCTTCATTACCTACAGCGCCAACAGTAGCCATACACTCACCAAGAACTAAACGCATCTCAGATGAAGGCATACGTAATGAAACATACTTACCATCACGACCCATAATTTGAGCAGAAGTTCCAGCTGAACGAACCATTTGTCCGCCTTTGCCTACTTTTAACTCTATGTTATGAACAGATGTACCAACTGGTATATTCATAAGTTTCATTGCATTACCTGGCTTAATATCTACACCTGTTACATCAGCGATAATCGCATCTCCAACATTTAAACCTTTTGGTAATAAGATATATCTTTTGTCACCGTCTGCATATGTAATAAGTGCAATACGACAGTTACGGTACGGATCGTACTCAACTGTACTTACTGTACCAGGAACACCATGCTTATCTCTTTTAAAATCGATAATACGGTAAAGTTTTTTAGCACCAGCTTCTTTATGACGAGATGTAATGCGTCCATTGTTGTTTCTTCCAGCACTTGCAGGAAGTTTTACAAGAAGAGAACGAACACTTGCTTTAGAAGTAATGTCACTATTTTCAACGTTTGTATAAAAACGACGAGACGGAGTTGTTGGTTTATAAGATTTTATTGCCATATTACACCGCCAAGCTTTCTATTTGTGCACCCTCTGGTAATTTTACATAAAACTTTTTAAAGTCATTTTGTTTACCAGCAACACCACGGAATTTTTTAATTTTTCCGCTTTGGTTTAGTGAGTTAATTCTTGTTGGAATTATTCCAAAATACTCACGAAACACCTCTTTGAGACCAGTTTTGCTCATACGAGGAGAAGTTTGCACAACGATGATTCCATCTTCTTGCATACCTAATGTCTTCTCTGTATATAATATTGATTTGATATCTGTAATATCTGCCATTTACTTAGCCTCCCCTACGAGATTTTCCCACACTGCCTTTTCGATCACAAGTGAACGATAGTTTGCAGCTAAATAAGCATTTAACTCATTCTCTTCAATCAAATAAGTTGAAGCAATGTTTTCAAATGCCAAATAAGTTTTTTCATCCAAAACAGTTTTTACAAAAAGAGTATCTCTTTGGTTTAACGATTTAAATAAAGCAGCAGCATCTCTTGTTTTACCAGATGCTATTTCAATACTATCTACAATAAATAAACTACCCTTGTTTGCATGTTCTGCTAAAGCGAAGTTAAGAGCAAGTTTTTTTTGCTTCTTATTAACTTTAAGGTCATAATTACGGTTGTTTTTAGGACCGAAAGCTTTACCACCGCCAACAAATGTTGGAGCACGCTTTGAACCAGCACGACCACGACCGCCGCCTTTTTGAGCCCATGGCTTTTTACCACCACCTCTAACTTCTGCACGCGTTAACGCTGTAGCAGTGTTAGCTCTCATTGCTGCTTGTGCAGACTTAACATATAGATATAAGTTATGAGGGTTAATACCAGCAAAACTCTCTGGTAGTGCTAACTCAGAAGCTTTTTCCATTTTTTCATTTAGAACTATTGCGCTCATTATCTAGCTACCTTTACACGACCTAAAGAACCATTAGCTCCAGAAACTGAACCAACAACCGCAATGATTTTGTTTTCAGCATCAAAAGAGATGATTTCATTCTTAACACTATTTTGTGTGTTTCCGTATTGTCCAGGCATTTTCTTGCCCTTCATAACACGACCTGGCCATTCTGCATTACCGATAGAACCTGTTCTACGGCCAAATCTATGACCATGTTCAGCAGGACCACCAGAGAAGTTCCAACGTTTCATTGCTCCAGTAAAACCACGACCTTTAGTAGTAAAAGTAGCTTTGATTACTTTAGCTTCTGCTAAAGGCGTCAAATCTAAATCACCAGCTTCAGTATTTGCTACTTCAATAGTAGTAAAACGGTTAAACTCAGAAGAAATGTTGTATTTCTTTTGCTGACCTTCAATTGCCTTATTCATTTTCTTACCGCTTTTGTAAGCAACGATTGCACTGTTTTCATTAACTTCACATACCTTAGCATCTAATACTCTTAATAGAGTAACAGGCTTTGAAGGTACTGTGATAGTACGGCTCATACCGATTTTTTCAACGATGTATTCCATACCAGCTCCTTACTTATCCATAGAGCGGACTTCAACATCCACTTCAGGTGCAAGATCAAGTTTCATTAGAGAATCTACTGTTTCAGGCGTTGCAGAAACAATGTCAATTACTCTAGCGTGCATACGAATTTCAAATTGCTCACGTGAACTTTTGTTTACGTGTGGAGATTTGATAACTGTATATTTACGAATCTTTGTTGGTAAAGGTATCGGACCACGAATTACCGCGCCTGTACGCTTAACAGCCTCTACGATTGATGCAACAGATCTATCAAGTACACGATGATCATAAGCTTTCAATTTTAAACGAATTTTTTCCATGTTTTTCCTTCTAAAGAACTCGTCAGGTCTAGCCTAACTATATTAAGGGAGCGGAATTGTATCCAAACTATCTCTATAATCCAAGAATATATGGGCTAAAATTTGAAATATATCTAAATTTATTTCCTTTTAATAAGGAAACTGTAAAATAACAACATGGAAATATTATTAGAAGAGTTATATAAAACCGATATAAATTTAGAAAAATTTCATACAAGAAAGCTTTTTTTAGATGAAGATAGCTATCAAATAAATGGAATTACTCAAAGCGGAAAGACAAAAGTTGTAAAAAACTATCTTTTGGGACTTAAAAAAAGTAGTTACCTGTATATAGATTGCAAGGATTTACGTATAGACTATGAACAACTTAATAAAACTCTTGCTATTTTTTGTACAAACAACAAAATAAACACTCTGGTTCTTGACAACTATACACCAGATGTAAATATTGTTAATGTTCCTCAGCTTCTTATCTGCTGTGAGATTAATTATGAGTTTGATTTTTTGACAACTCTAAAACTTTATCCGCTTGATTATGAAGAGTTTTTAGCATATGAATATAAGTATGATTCCACAGCCCTAAACCATTTTTTTAAACTTGGAGGGTTTCCTTCCATGCATAAAGTAAGCTCAGATGATAGAGCGCTCTATATTCAAAAGATTTTAAAACATACGTTAAACCTAATTGAGCTTGAAATATTGATTTTTTGTACAAAGATGATGGCGCAAAAAATATCACCTTATTCTATATATGAACGTTTAAAGCAGAGCCAAAAAATATCTAAAGACAAACTATATTTATCATTTGATATGCTCTGCTCAAAAGGATACATTCATCAACTTCAAAAAGTAGACCACCCAAAAGCTATAAGAAAGATATATCTTTGCGATATATCTTTAAAGTCTGCTCTAACTATAGATAAGCAATTTAGTAAACTCTTTGAAAATATGATATATTTAGAGCTTTTAAAGTCTGGCAAAGAGGCTTTTTATGATGAAAACATTGATTTTTATATTCCATCGTCTGATGAAGTCATCTTGGGGATGCCTTTTGCTGATGAGAGAATACTTTTTAAAAAAATGGAAGCTATAGAGGCTTTTTTATTTACATATCAGATAAAAAGAGTTACGGCTATTACTATGAGTACTGAAGGTAGGATGAGTCATCCGCTGTCACGCGTAGAGATGATTCCGTTTGATATTTGGGCTATTGGGGATTAATTTGCAAGTTTATTTATACTTTCCCCAAACGGCTTCACTTTGGGTACCCCAAAATCATAGATTTTGACCCTTAAGTTGCAGGGGTTTGATGAAAATATAAATAAAAGGCTGTGTTATATGTATGGTAAATTATGCGGTATTGATGAGGCGGGGCGCGGTCCGCTTGCGGGAGATTTAGTTGTTGCAGGATGTATTTTAAACAGCTATGTAGAGGGTCTTGACGACTCTAAAAAACTTACCGAGAAAAAAAGAGAGGCTCTATATGAGTTGATAGTCAAGGACTCTGCCTATCATATAGTAAAATTTTCAGCAAAAGATATTGACAATCTAGGGATTTCAATCTGCATAAAACGAGCTCTTGTGGAGATTATGAAAAATCTAACATGTAATGAGTACCTGTTTGACGGAAACTCAGCATTTGGCGTTAGCGGGCTTAAAACAATGGTAAAAGCTGACGGCAAAGTTCCAGAGGTTAGTGCCGCTTCAATACTAGCAAAAGTTACACATGACAGGGATATTTTGGAGCTGGCTAAAAAATATCCGCAGTATCAGCTGGAAAAACACAAAGGGTACGGAACGGCTCTGCATGTAGAGATGATAAAGAAGCACGGCTATTCGGAGATTCACAGAAAAAGCTACAAACTCAAAACACTTGAAAAAACGCTTTTTGACTTTTAAATATGCTCGACTTGCTATTTAATCAAGTCTTTCATATCAACGGTGAAGTTAAAATAAGAAACTCTAATCCATAGGAACAAAAGCATATCTCTATTTTTAAACACAAACAAAACCAATTATTTAACCAGAAACAACCTCTACTAAATCCAATATATTATCTTTTTTAGCTTTTACAAATAACACTAAAAGCATTTGTTGAAGAAATTAGTATTAAGCTTTTTATAATTATTTTTTTGTAACAATTACTTTAAAATGTAATAGTTATTACAAACAATGGCTTTTTTAGGAAAAAAAATGAACAAAAATAAAAAAATAGTTTTAATATCGTCTGTTTTACTTGCAGTTATCGCAAGTATCGCAGGTTTTATGCTCTACAAAAAATATGGCAAAATCATGCCTTACATGGAACAGCTCACAAAAGAGCAAGTGGGTACAAATGTCGATTTACAACCTGTTTCGCAAAAAGATGCACATTATGTCGGTTCGCAAAAGTGTCAGAAATGTCATGAAGAACAGTTCAAGGATTGGAAAGATTCTTACCATACAAAAATGATTCAAGATGTTAAAGCAAATCCCGCTTCAATAGTTGGAGATTTTGCAATACTTCCGGAGGATGCCGACTTCAAAAAAGAGAATATTACCTACACAATCGGCAGTAAATTTAAACAACGCTACATGATGGAAGTTGATTTTAACGGAACAAAAGATTTTGTAGTGGGAAGCTACCAGTGGAATACGCAACTTAAAAAATGGCAACCTTATAGCGTAACCAAAGATTGGTATCACGACGGATTTGAGAACAACAACAGCAAAGTGGGAACATCCAAAACTTGTGACGGGTGCCATTTTACGGGCTTTATGAGTCAAGAACAACGAACCGAGCCATCCGTTTCATGTGAAGCTTGTCATGGTCCAGCGAGCAAACACAGCCAAAATCCTGAGCAAGACTTGGTTTATAAAGCAAGCAATGCCGACCCAAAACGCTCAAGTGAAATCTGTATGCAGTGCCATATGCGCAATCGAGACAAACGGTTGGATACGCAAACATTGCAAGATATTTTTGGCGATGTGCGTGATTATCCAAAAGGGTATGAACCGGGAATGCCTCTTGTTGATTATAAAACAAAAGCACCTTTTGATGGAGTAGAAACGAAAGAGTTTTACGGAAACGGCATAGGCAAAAAAAACAGAACCCAAGGCAATGACTATGTCCAGTCGATGATGTACAAACATGGTATCACATGTATCAATTGTCATGACCCTCACAAGCTAGACAACACGGTTGCAAAGCCGCTGGGAGATGCTTCTTGTATGAAATGCCACTCTTTTGGTTCGGCAATAGGTCCGCACCAAAGCACGATTGAAGCGCATACACACCACAAAGCAGACTCTAAAGGTTCAAGTTGTATCGAGTGTCACATGCCAAAAATCGGTAAGCATCTGCCAAGTTCCCCTGCAACTGTTCGTACACACAGGTTTGGATTTATCACACCCGATGAAACAAAAAAATATAAAGTACCAAATGCTTGCAATAGCTGTCATCAAGATAAAAGTCTTGAATGGTCTGAGGAAGCGCTCAAAAAATGGGGTATGAGCCAGTGGGCGACAAAATAATTTTAAGGCATAATTCTGCGGCATGGATTTTGATGTTTTACTCTATGCCTTCAAAACCTGAGCGAAATCGTCTGAGAGTTTACAGAAAACTCCAAAAAGAGGGAACGCTTGCGCTTAAAGACGGTGTTCATATTCTTCCCTTTAGCGAAGATAGGCTAGAGCTTTTTATGTGGCTACACCAAGAGATGAAAACTCTTGGCGGAGAGATGCACTTTAGTATCATTGAGAAATTTGAAACACTAAACGATGAAGAGATTATTGCGTTGTTCAAATTACAAGCAGAAACTTCTTATAAAATTATTGAACAAAAAATAAAAAAACTAAACTTAGAACTACCGCTAAACGAGGCTACTTCAAAACAAGAACAAAATTTAGAACAAGCAATTAAGAAGATAGCACGTGATTTTGAGTCCATTCATGTTGTAGATTTTTTTGAATCATATAAAGGGAAAATGGTAAAAGAAAGCATCAAGACGCTTCAAGCAAAACTCCATGCTACTTCTTCACCAAAACCTACAATTGGGACATATAATGCACAAGAGTATAAACATAAAGTGTGGCAAACAAGAAAAAAATCATTTGTTGACAGAATGGCGTCTGCATGGCTTATCAAAAGACACATTGACACCAACGCCACATTTATCTTTGATGATACTATTGATATTTCAAAACAAAATATAATTACTTATGATATGAGCGGAGCAACATTTACGCATGTAGGCGATTTATGTACCTACGAGGTACTATTGCAATCGTTTTTACTTCATGAAGATGTTGCTTTGGAAAAAATTGGAAAAATTATCCACAATCTTGACCTCAATGACGATAAATACATCACCCCTGAAGCAGATGGAATCAAAATGATTTTAAGTGCGATTCGCAACAACGAAAAAGATGATAATGCCATCATAGAAAAAAGCCATGAAATCTTCGACTATCTCTATCTTACATTAAAAAAATAGTATGAAAACTCTCTTTTAAAAATTATCCAGAAGAATAACGTTTACAAAAGTGCCCTCTGAGAGGTTTCCGTCATCTTCACCGGTAATCATCAGTGCGCTTGAGTCTAACATGTTGGTAAGTATCGCCGAACTTCCGACTTTTTTGCCCTTGAAGTTTACAAAATATTCGCCGTCTTCAACAACTACGTTACATGCTGTAAATTCCGTCAATCTGCTTCTTTTTGTAAAATCTTCGCCGAGCTTTGCCGCCACTGTTTTATATGCGCTCTCACGTCCGAGCATCTTGGCAATCAGAGGCAGCACATAAAGAATTGCCGTTACAGTCGATGAATATGCAAACCCAGGAAGTGCTAAAACAAATCTGTCCGCTCTTTGCGCTACCAAAATATGTTTACCCGGTTTTATTGCTACGCCTTTGTAGATTACCTCTGCGCCGATACGAGGAACTATATCTTTGACAAAATCGTAATCACCGACACTGACGCCTCCGGTACTTACTAAGATATCAACGCATGAAAGAGCGTTTTCGAAAGTTTGCATTATTAAATTCTTATCATCTCCGACAGTTCCAAGCTGTACAACTTCCGCTCCTGCTTGCTCAAAAAGTGCCGCAAGAGTGTAGTTATTTGAGCTTCTTATCTGAGCAGGATTGTCACTGTTTACACCGAGGTCCAAAATCTCGCTTCCTGTTGATATAACGGCGACGCGCGGTTTTATTGCAACTTTCACCATCACGCAGTTTAGCGCCGCCATAACGCCGATTTCAACAAAACCGATTTTTGTACCTTTTTTGACAAGCACATCTCCGGCTCTATAACCCTCTCCCACGGGACGGACAGATGAACCTTTTGAAACACTCTCATTAATAATTATTTTTCCATCTTCAACCGTAACATTCTCTATCTGGATTAAGGTGTCGGCTCCGTGAGGCATCATCGAGCCGGTAAAAGTTTTAATGCACTCTCCGCTTTTAAGAGTTCTTTTCTCATCGCTTCCTGCTGGATTGTCCCCAACTATCGATATGACTTTGCCATCCAAATCGGAGTGCATTACTGCGTACCCGTCCATTGAGGCGGTTGGAAATTGCGGGTCACTGTACTCTGCTACGATATCCTCTGCCAAAACCCTTCCAAGAGATGAGCTTAGGGCTACATTTTCGCTTCTTTGAGAATTTACATGTAGCAAATCCAGCATATTTTGGCTTGTTTCATAAGATAATAGACTCATTTTAAAAGACCGCTCCCTTTTATTGCAGTTGAGCGCTCAAGCGCATAGATTCTTTTGCCACCCTTTAAATCGTATTTCCAAATAGGCGCAGAAGCTTTAAAATCCTCTACAAACTCATCTATAAACTCTAGTGCAACTCGTCTTTTTGGAGAGAAAACAGCTGCGATATACGATGACTCATGAAGCATCACATCTCCACGTGAGTGTGCCATTTTTATAATAGCGCCTCTCTCTTTTGCCTTTTTTTGCCAAGCATCAAACCAAGAGTTTAGTATCGGTTCATATATATCAAAACTAAGCCCATCAATCCCATCTTCGCTTCGTACAGTTCCAACAAATGGGATATAAGCGCCATAATTGCTAGAAGCTTCTTGCTCATACCACTCTTTTAAAATACGTGGCACATCAAGCGCTCCATCATAAAGATAAAGCATACCTCAGCCCCCACAAACAGGCGGTAGAAGTGCAACTCTATCGCCATCTTTTAGTGCAAAATCTCTACTTGACACAAGAGTATCATTGACAGCAACAGCAGAGTTTTCAAGCCACCCTTGCATAGTTTCATCTTTTTTAAGTATCTCTGCCAACTCATTTAAGTTTGTTATATCAAGTTCCAACGGCTCTTTTTGTATTGGGCCTAAAAATTCTACTCGTACCAAAAGATTGCTCCCCAAACTATATTTTTATGGCTGTGATTATAGCAAACTCATCTTTTTTATAAGTTAAGCGATGTATAATTTTGCCAATTATATGATGGAGGAATTTGTGGTTTTTGGAAAAATTGAGTATCTAAATCTTCTGCCATTTCATCTCTTTATGAAGAGATTTACTAGAAGCTCTCAACAGAGCATGAGCATGGATTACTATAAAGATGTTCCAGCAAAGACAAATAAAAAATTCCTCTCCCGCAAAGTTGATGCCGCATTTATTTCTAGCATCAGAGCAAAAAATCAAAAATATGTAAATCTTGGGATTATCGCAAAAAAAGAGGTACTTAGCGTTTTAGTCGCTCCAAGTGAAACAAACACACAAGATAGTGAGTCCGAAACTTCAAACCTTCTTGCAAAGATACTCCATGTTAAAGGAGAGGTTCTCATAGGGGACAAAGCTCTAAGATACTATCTCCAAAATAAGCCTCACGTAGATTTGGCTAAATTGTGGCATGAAAAATATAAGCTCCCTTTTGTATTTGCACTTTTATGCTACCACAACGACAAAGCACTCTATAAAAAGATAGAAAAAAACTTCCTAAAAACAAAGATAAAAATACCAAGATATATACTTCGTGAAGCCTCGATGCGAACAGGCATATCCCAAGAAAATATACTAAATTATCTAAAATATATATCTTATAACTTTGATAAAAAAGCAAAAAATGGACTTGAGAAATTTTACAAAGAGGTAAAAAATGGTAGTAGATAAGTTAGTAAATTGGCAAAAATACCCATTTGGTGAAGCGTGGCAGAGAGCTTTTTCATTTTTAAACTCTCTATCATCAGAGACAGAAGATGGAAAATATGAGATTCAAGGCGATGATATTTATGCAATCGTTATGAGTTATGAGACTGTTTTAAGAAGTGGCGCCATGCTTGAATCTCATAAAAAGTATGTAGATATTCAAGCAACATTACGAGGAACTGAAGGATTTGAGTGCCACTCGGTAGACTCCCTTGTTGTAAGAGAACCTTATGATGCTCAAAAAGATATAGAGTTTTATGAGACAGATGCAAAAGCACATTCACTATTAAGTATCTCTGTTGGCTCTTTTGCGATGTTTTTTTCACATGACGCTCATATGCCATGTCTAGCTGTTGGTATTAAAAAAGAGTATATAAAGAAGGTAGTTATAAAGATAAGAGCGGAACTTTTATAGTCTCAAGCTATTCTCCGATATCTTCATTCCAAAGAGATGGATTTTTATCTATAAATTTTTGCATCATTTCAAAACACTCTTGATTGTCTAAAACTTCTACTTGAACCCCTAACGAGCGGACATATTCTTCTGGACCCTTAAAAGTACGATTTTCGCCTATTATGATTTTAGGTATCTTGTATAAAAGCGCCGCCCCACTACACATACTGCAAGGCGAGAGTGTTGAGTAGAGCGTCGCCCTTTTATACTTTGATGCGGGCATCCTCCCAGCATTTTCAAGACAATCCATCTCCGCGTGAAGAATCGCACTACCATCTTGAAGTCGTCTGTTATGCCCACGACCTACAATCTTGCCATCTATGACAAGCACCGAACCTATAGGAATCCCGCCCTCTTGGAGACCTTTTTTAGCCTCTTCTATCGCTGCTTGTAAAAACTGATCCATATATCATCCTGTGCAAATTCAAGTCTCGCCAATTCTTAATGAAATATATACTTCACTATCTTGACCTTGAAAAAGTATCACAAATGAGGTTAAAAAGTATCACTAATTGAAAAAATGTATTTTTGAAGTTGTATAAGTGCTTATTTTTGGGGGAATAATCTCTGGAATTATCTGCAAAGCAACGAATGGAATGTCCCCTATAAATTAGACAATTACTAAAACAGTAAGATTTGGAACTATCTAAAATATGAGCTATTTATAATTGACAAGTAGCTCATATGATGATACGATTAGAAAACTAATCAGCTCATGAGGTAAAAATGAAAAAGAAACAACTATGGATTTGGCAACATCCCAATTATCCAAAATTTAATTATAACCTTCGTGAGCTTCTTCCTAAAATCACACAAATATCTCAGAGTATAGGTCAAGTAAAAGCATTAATCACGCTTCTTGATAAAGATACTCAAACCAACATTAAGATAGATCTTTTTACAAGCGAGATTGTTTCCACTTCTGCAATAGAGGGGGAACATCTTCAAAGAGAGAGTGTAAGATCTTCAATAAGAAAAAAACTAGATGCAACATTTGACAAAGTATATGACAAGTCTACCCATCACACTGACTCTCTCGCGGATATTTTAATAGATACCATACTCAACACAACGCCACTGGAATTAGAGCGTTTGCATAAATGGCACATCTCACTTCTTTCCCAGACTCCAAGCCTCTTTACTAAAATCAAACTGGGAGTGTTTCGTGATTATGATGACATGCAAATTGTCTCAGGCGTAATTGGAAAAGAAAAAGTACATTTCGTAGGAGTGCCTGCTAAGAGAATAGATAATGATGTGGATGCTTTGTTGAAGTATATTAATACAAGCGATGACAATATTTATATTAAAAGTGCAATAGCGCATTTATGGTTTGTAACTACTCACCCTTATGATGACGGCAATGGCAGAATGGCAAGAATCATAAGTGATTACATAATCTCAAAAGATTTTGGGATAGAGTATAAATATTTTTCTATCTCTAGTGCAATAGCAAAGGATCGTAAAAATTATTATGACAAATTAGAGATGTCTCAAAACTTGATAGACAATCCAGATTTAGATTGTACAGCTTGGGTATCATGGTATTTAGATAGATTTAACGACTCACTTCAAGAGACACTTGATGCAATCAACAGAGTTATACAAAAAACAAAGTTTTGGGATAAGGTGCGTCAAATTACTTTAAATCAGCGCCAATTAAAAGTGCTAAGCAAGTTATTAGAGTATAACGAAGGAGAATTTCAAGGCGGGCTTACTACAAAAAAATATGTTGCAATGACCAAAACATCTTTGGCAACAGCAAAAAGAGATATACAAGAGCTAGTGAAATTGGGTTGTTTACATCAGATTGAAGGTACTCAAGGAAGAAATATCAGATATGATATTGTCCATTAAATAGGGGACATTTCAAAGTATAATAAACCCTTTTTTCAAGACTGAAGGGGTTTGTCTTTTTGAAGCTAAAACATTTTGCAAGTTGCTACTAGATTTTTGCAAGTTCTTTGCAAGTTTCTGTATGCAAACTGTCCATATTTTGACAACTTTTGCAAGTTTTGAGGTTTTGTATTGATTTGTTTTTTAAATGATTATGTCTACTGTAAGTCCCTAGTTTAGGGCTTTTTCTCGATGGTGCGGATGAGAGGACTTGAACCTCCACACCTTGCGGCACTAGATCCTAAGTCTAGCGTGTCTGCCATTTCACCACATCCGCACATTTTAAGTATTTTATGTCTCTTCAGACAGTGGTGCGCTCTTCAGGATTCGAACCTGAGGCCGATGCCTTAGAAGGGCATTGCTCTATCCAGCTGAGCTAAGAACGCGCTCATTAAATGGTGCGTCCGATAGGATTCGAACCTATAACCATCGGATTCGAAGTCCGAAACTCTATCCAATTGAGCCACGAACGCCACAAAATTTATTATTATATTTTTATTTTATCTTTATGGGGTGGGATGCGGGGCTCGAACCCGTGACCCCCGGCACCACAAACCAGTGCTCTAACCAACTGAGCTAATCCCACCATGCTTGAAAAAATAAAAAAGTGGTCGGGGTGAAAGGGTTCGAACCTTCGGCCCCCTGGTCCCAAACCAGGTACTCTAACCATACTGAGCTACACCCCGACCTACACATTGAAACAGCCTTGCAGCTGATTAATGAGGCGAAATTATAGTCAATAACTATTAAAATGTCAATAGTATTTTTAGATATTTGCAAACTTTTCTCTAACATGTACAAAAAGAGATTAAGATTAGTTTGTTACAATAATAGCGATTTGGTTTAAAAGGTGAATTATGGGTGAATTTTTTAGCAGTGCTAACTCTTTTTTAGAGGCAGTTCTATTTTTTGACATTTTATTTGGAATGGTAGATGGGGTCAAGCTCCCATTTTTAGTTGTTTGGCTAATTTCAGGCGGAATTTATCTTACATTATTGACAAAATTTATAAATTTGAGAATGTTCAAACACTCTTTTGACATTATAAGAGGTAAGTATCGCACAGCTGATGACGTTGGAGAGATTTCATCTTTTGGAGCCTTAACAACGGCTCTTAGTGCAACTGTTGGTCTTGGAAATATCGCTGGTGTTGCACTAGCTGTTGCTCTTGGTGGTCCAGGGGCAACATTTTGGATGATAGTTGCTGGTTTTTTAGGCATGAGTCTTAAGTTTACAGAAGTAACGCTCTCTTTGCAACATAGAGTTTTTTTAAAAGACGGAACTGTTATGGGTGGTGCCATGGAGTACCTCTCAAGGGGATTAGCGCAAAAAGGTTATGCTAAATTTGGCAAGATTTTATCACTAATTTTTGCCGTTTTTATGATTGGCGGAGCGATAGGAGGAGGAAATGTGTTTCAGGTTTCTCAGGCGCTTGGAGCAGTATCGCAAGAGATAGCCTTCTTTGATAAGTTTCCAATTATTTTTGGAATTATTATCGCTATATTTGTTGGATTTGTAATAATAGGCGGAGTTACTAGAATAGCTAAAATCACTGAGTTCCTAGTGCCAATCATGGCAATTATCTACATTGGCGCCTCTTTATGGATTTTGGCTTATCACTTTGAAAAAATAGATGACGCTATTGCTATTATTTTCCGTGAAGCATTCTCAACAAGTGCTATATATGGAGGTGTTGCTGGTGCTATTGTGCAAGGTTTTCAAAGAGCAGTATTTTCAAGTGAAGCAGGGATTGGCTCTTCTCCTGTTGCACATGCTCCAGTTAAAACAAAATATCCAGTGAGACAAGGGTTAGTTGCGCTTTATGAGCCTTTTATCGACACGATAGTAATCTGTACTATGACGGCTCTAGTCATTGTCATAACTGGTGTTTATGAGCATAATGGCGCATATATGGCTCTTATCGAGGCTAAAGAGGGTGCAGCACTTACAAGCGCGGCATACGGAACTGTCATAAGCTGGTTTCCAATAATCTTATCAGTTAGTATTACTCTGTTTGCTTTTTCAACTATTATCGCATGGTCTTACTATGGTGAACGTGCATGGGTTTACCTGTTTGGTTCAAAATACTCTGTAATTTACAAACTGAGTTTTTTGCTTCTTATAATTATGGGAACAGCTGTAAATACGGCTCTTCTTGTTGATTTTAGCTTTATGCTCTTTCTTACCATGGCTCTGCCAAATATACTTGGACTTTTTATTTTAGGTAAAGATGTAAAAATAGCGCTTGAAGAGTACTTAGTCAAACTAAAAAGCGGTGAACTTGATGCGGAGGCACTTAGATGAATAAAATAGAGTTAGATTGCAGAGAACTTTTGAGTGCAAATAAGATAAATATTGACTCAGAGATAGATTTTAATGTAAATGAAGAGATACATACTCTCTCTTTTGAGTACATTATAGAGACTTTTATGATGGCATCAATTGACTCACAAATATCTTTTTTAGGCGCTCTTCAAAAAGCGTCTCTTTTAGGAAGCAGTGGGATAGAGAGCTTTTTTCAAAACATGGGACAACTTCTTCTTATGACACATTTATCTCAAAAAATAGAGCTTTAACTCTTTTTTAAACTTTTTATATGTAACATAAACCAATATTGTTATTAAGTTGAAATTATGCATAAAATACTCCTTCTTCTCATTTTAGTTCTATCTAGTTATGCTCAAGAGAGCATTAGATTTGGCGTTTTTGCATACAAGGGGGTTGAGCAGACAAGGGAGCAGTATCAACCTCTTGTTGATATACTCAATGAAAAACTTGATAACCGTGTAGTCTTAGAAATTTTAACTCAAGAAGAGCTAAACGAGAAGATTAAAAATTCTCAGCTTGACATCATTACTACAAATCCAACACACTTTTTAAGATTAAGACAAGAGCTTGAACTAAGCGGTGCAATAGCAACTCTAAGAGGCTTTAACAAAGGTGTAGCAACAAGCAAACTTGCAGGTGCCATCATAGTAAAAAAAGAGAGCCATATTAAGGAGCTTAAAGATTTAAAAAACAAAATTATCGCAACGCCTAGCCAAAAACATCTAGGTGGTTTTAGCACTCAAGCATACGAGCTATATCTAAATGGAATCAATATTTTAAAAGATAGCAAAAGGATTATAGAGACAAAAAGTTCTCATCAAAAAGTTTTATATACTGTCTTAGCTGGGGAAGCTGAAGTAGGATTTATCAGAGATGGCATTTTAGAGGAGATGATAGAGAGAGGGGAGATTAAAGAGGATGACATAAGAGTTATAAATCTGCAAAATTCTCCATCTCATCCATATAAAATCTCTACAAAACTCTACCCTGAGTGGCCAGTTTTTGCTATGCCTAGCCTAAACAAAGAGAGTGCAAAAGAGTTTGTTGCAGCGCTTTTATCAATCAAACCGACACAAAAGCTTCAAGATGCAGGTATTTATGGTTACTGTCTTCCTGCTGATTACCTTGAAGTTGAATCTTTATCAAGAGCGCTTAGACTTCCTCCCTTTGATAAAGCTCCTAAGATTACATACACGGATATTCTTGGCCAATACAAGATAGATATAATAGTTGTATTTATACTTATGGTTATAGGTTTGCTTTATCATTTTAGAGAACAAAAGAGAAAAAGATTTATCACGTCATTGCTTTCAAATATAGGCGATGGAGTTTATGGCATAGATAAAGATGGAAAATGTACTTGGATAAACAAAAAAGCACTTGAGATGCTTGGATATAGTGAAGATGAAGTTTTAGGCAAAGACCAACATATACTTTTTCACCACCACAAACCTACAAAAGAGAACTATGCTCTTATTGAGTGCCCAATCTATGTTACATCAAAAGACAAACAAACAAGAAGCTTAGATGAAAGTTTTATAAGAAAAGATGGCTCATTTATACCTATAAACTTAACTGTTACTCCTACACAAGACGATGGAGCTATAGTTATTTTTAGAGACATGTCTGATTTGATAGAAAAAAGAGAAGCGCTAGAGAAGCTAAACAATCAGTTAGAGTCTCTACTGCAATCTATTCCAGATTTAGTATGGATGAAAGATAAAAATGGCATCTATATTACATGCAACAAACGATTTGAGGATTTCTTTGGAGCATCAAGAGATGAGATTAGGGGCAAATCTGATTATGATTTTGTTCCTAAAGATTTAGCTGAATCATTTAGAGTGCATGATGAAAATGCAATGAATTCTGATGTTCCACTAACAAATTTTGAGGAGATAGCATTTGCTAAAGACGGGCATACCGAGTTTATTCAAACAACAAAAGTATCTGTAAAAGATAGCAATGGCGAAATCATTGGTATACTTGGGGTGGGAAGAGACTTAACGCAGATTAAAAAGAGTGAGCAAGAGCTTTTAAAACGTGAAAAACTACTTGAACTATTTTTCCGCCAATCAATGTACGGATTTTTCTTTATGATGATGGATGAGCCAATTGAGTGGAATGATACTATTGATAAAGAGAAAGCTCTTGATTATATATTTGAGCATCAAAGGGTTACGAAGA
This sequence comes from Sulfurimonas limnophila, assembly GCF_059705345.1. Lineage (NCBI taxonomy): Bacteria > Pseudomonadati > Campylobacterota > Epsilonproteobacteria > Campylobacterales > Sulfurimonadaceae > Sulfurimonas > Sulfurimonas limnophila. Next base: position 219,748 of record NZ_AP046127.1, on the reverse strand, counting down.
TAAATAAAGCGATGCTCTCGCAGTATGGAGCGGTGGAGAGTGATTTTATAGGCTTTAGACCTAAAGATTTTTTTGAACACAACATAGCACACGGAAGAGATATATGGATAGAGTTGTTTGACAAAGGGCAGCTCCACATAGATACACATGAACAAAAATTTGATGGCAGTGATATGATAATAAACGGAGACTATATCTGCTTATATGATGAGAGAGGCTTTATAACAGGGCATTTCGGAGTTCAAAGGGAAGTTACTGGAGAGGTTTTAGATAAACAAGCTCTAAAAGAAGCAAAAGAAGAAGCAGAGAGAGCAAATGAGTCAAAAAGTGCCTTTTTAGCAAATATGAGCCATGAGATACGTACTCCGATGAATGCTATTTTAGGGCTAAGCGAGATTGTTCTTGATACAAATTTGGATACTAAACAAGCAGACTATATATATAAAATACAAAATTCATCAAAACTGTTGCTCAATATAATAAATGATATTTTAGATTTTTCTAAAATAGAGGCAAATAAGCTTGAGATTGAAAGTAAAGAGTTCGCTTTAAAAGATATACTTTATAAACTAAGAGCTATCTTCAGAAAGAGCGCTACTGATAAAGGCATAGAGTTTTATTGTATTGTAGGAAAAAATGTACCTAACCTTGTAGTCTCTGATGAACTCAGAATAAATCAGATTCTAATCAACCTCTTAGGAAATGCTATAAAGTTTACCAAAGAAGGTGTTATAAGAGTCAATATGGAAGTTACAAAAAAAGATGAAAAAAGTGCAACTATTCTCTTTAATGTAATTGATACAGGTATCGGTCTAAGCCAAGAGCAGATTGAAAAATTATTTAAACCATTCTCTCAAGCAGACAGCACCATAACACGCAGATATGGTGGAACTGGGCTTGGACTATCAATTTCATACAGACTTGCATCTGCTATGGGCGGTGAACTTAAAGTTAGCAGCAAAGAAGGGGTTGGTTCTACTTTTAGCTTTGAGTTAACTGTTGGTGTAAACTCTTGGCTTAATAATGCTCTGTATATAGAAGATGCAAAAGATTTACAAAAGATACAAAAAGTGTCAAACTATCCTGATTTAAGCCATGTAAAGCTTCTTTTAGTTGAAGATAATGAGATAAACCAAGAGATTACCATCGAGATGTTAAAGAGAGTAAAAATAAGTGCTGATATAGCAAATAACGGCAAAGAAGCGGTAGATATATTTGTAGCAAATCCAAACTACTATGACATCATTCTTATGGATCTTCAAATGCCTATAATGAGCGGCTATGAAGCTACTAAAATCATACGTGAACATAACAAAGAGATACCGATAATCGCATTAACTGCCGCAGCCATGATCGAAGATAGAACAAAAGCTCTAAACGCTGGGATGAATGATCATCTCTCAAAACCAATCGATGGGGATGAGATGTTATCAAATATCGTAAAGTGGCTAGATGTTGATTTTGTAATAGAGCAGAACTCTCACAACATTGCACTTCAAGACACTGCTGTTTTGGATTTGGAGTATGCGATGAGCGCACTAAACGCAAACAGCAATCTTCTATATAAGATATTATCAAAGTTTTTAGAAGAACTTGAAGATGATTTTGTCTCTTTGCCAGAATTTTTATATAAAAATGATGATTCAGCAAAATCATTGACACATGCACTAAAAGGAGTAAGTTCAAATATAGGAGCAAAAGAGTTGGCTTCTATCACAACACATATAGATGCTTTACTAAAAAAATCTATACCTATTAAAGCCCAAAATATAGAGCTTTTAAAAGATGCTATAAAAAGAGTTGAAGATAAAATCAAACTCTACTTAAAAGAGAACCCTCCTCTGCAAGAAGAGCCGACTCTAAACAAAAAACTGATAGAAAATGACTTTAAAAACCTCTACTTGACTCATTTTGAAGATATTAAAAATGGAACAATGGTACAATTGCAAAATCAACAACTTCTATTTAATCTCCTTAAGCCAAAGGTAAATAGATATGAACTTGATCTATGGATGAATGCCATGGACAATTTTGACTATGACAAAGCCTATAACATTATGAAAGAGTGGCAATTATGATAGATGATAACTACATACCAACTATATTGATAGTTGATGATATGGCTACAAATATAGCAATTCTTTCTGATTTGCTAAAAGATAGTTATAAAATCAAAGTAGCAAACAGTGGGCAAAGAGCCTTAGATTTAGCAAGAGCGAAAGAGAAACCAGATCTAATCTTGTTGGATATTGAAATGCCTCAAATAAACGGTTATGCTGTTTGTAAAGAGCTAAAATCATCATCAGACACGATAGACATTCCTATCATTTTTGTAACTGCTAAAAATAGCGCCCAAGATGAGGAGTATGGACTAAATCTTGGAGCAATTGACTATATTAAAAAGCCTTTTCACTCCGCTATTATAAAGATTAGAATCTCAGCTTTCGCACATAAAACCCAACTCTTTTTGAGTATAAGCGTTGAGTACAGCGAGAATAGTCAGTAAATCTTTATTATCCTTGACAACATTTTCAATTTCAGAGATTTTTGTCAGTATTTGAATGAAGAGTTGCATTGATATTGCAAGAGTTTCAAGCTCACACTCTAAGTCTCTAAATAATTCTCCTAGAGTTTGTGGCTCATGTTTTATGCGATTGATATAGCTTACAATGTTGTAGGCAAACATTGAGAGAGTTATTTTTGCAATTAGTGATTCATAGATACGATTCTCTTCTTTGCCAAACCCAAACAGGTTTCGCAAATCTTTGTAACCTTGCTCAATATTCCATCTCTTTTTATAAGTTGCTAGAATCTCTTTGCCTATAATGATAATATCAGTTGAGATAAAAACCAACAAGTCTTTACCTGTGTGCAAAAATACGAGCTTGACTTTGCCTAGAACAGCATGTTCTACAATTGCATCGAAATATTTATAAGATATTTTTCCATGTTTGCCACTCTGTTTATGACGAGAGTTTTTCATACTATCATAGATTGCATTCATAGTTTTATGTTTGCCCTTAAAGTTCCAAATGAGTTTATTATTTGGAAGTCTTGCTATTACTGGCATGCCAAGCTCATTAGCTTGATGTATGAAGTCTGGTTTAGCGTACCAACTGTCTATAAGTAGGTAGTCTGCATCTACCCCTTGCTCTAACGCTCTCTCAAGCATCTCAATAGCTAAAATGTTTTTACCTTTGAGAGATTCAACTTTACGCTTATGAGAATTACTACGATGATGAACAGTTGAAGTGAATTCAGATATATCTTTTCGACGACTATCATTCATCTTGATGGAAAAATCAAGTTGAAATGTTGAATGTGAATCTGCATAATTTAGAGATACGATATTGAGCGCATTTATGCTTCTGTGCTCTTTATTGCTCCAAATATATTTACAGCTTCCTTCAATATGTTTACCACTTTTAGCTTCGACTGTGTCATCAATAATGAGCAAGCGATGTTCACCGTTTTTATGTAGAGGTTTTATTCTTTGCAAAAGCGCAGTAGTGCTTAGTATTAAAAACTTTCGCCAGTTGTAACGACTCTCTTTGATAAATCGGTAATAAGCGTCTTTGCCAAATGCACTATCGCTCTTTTTTATGAATGTAGACTGTCTTTTATTCATGATAAGCATATACACGAAGTGTAAGATTATTTGAAATGGTGGATAGCCGACATTTCGTTTAATGAAGTTGCTCTGCTTGAGTATTTTTGTGATTTTTATCTCTATTAGCACTTCAAGGATTGGATTCTTTAATATGCTTTTCATAGCAGTTTCTATATAATTTGCAAGTTCCATAAAATAGACCTTTATAATGATGTTAGTGGTAACATAATTATACTAAAAAGCGCCTATTTATGGGCTTTCGTAGATAAATTAAACATCAAAATCTATGTGCGAAAGTTGAGTTAGAATAAAAAATCATCTTACGCTAAAGATAAAAAGTAAAAAACTTGAAGAGCTATCAATGTGCGATAGCCTAACTGGCATCTCAAACAGAAGATTTTTCAATGAGATTTTAGAAAAAAAGTACAAAGAGACGCTAAGAGATGCAAAGAGCCTTGCTGTTATTATGATAGATATTGACTATTTTAAACTATACAATGACAACTACGGGCACTGGATGGGCGATGAGTGTCTTACAAAGGTAGCCCTAGCTCTAAAAAAAACAATTAAGCGTCCGACAGATGTTGTTGCTAGATATGGTGGAGAGGAGTTTGTTGTATTGCTAAAAAACATAGACAAAAATGGCGTTCAAAAAGTCGCTCAATCACTAATAGATGCAGTTTCAAATCTAAAAATTGCACATGAGCACTCTCTTGTTAGTAAATATGTAACTATAAGCGCAGGAGTCTCTATAAAAGATGAAGATAGCGATATATCAAAAGATGAACTTTTAAAAGAGGCAGACAACGAACTCTACCGCGCAAAAGATAGCGGTAGAAATAGATTTTGCGCGGGGTTTTAAAACTGTATCATTCCGTTAATCGGTGAAGATGCAGTTGCGTATGGGCGTTTTGCAATTCTTCCAGATAGGTAACTCATGCGTCCTGCTATAACCGCATGTTTCATAGCTTCAGCCATCATCATAGGATTTTGAGCACAAGCTATTGCTGTGTTTGTTAAAACTCCATCGGCTCCAAGCTCCATAGCGTAAGCTGCATCACTTGCACACCCTATTCCAGCATCTACTATAACTGGCAAATTTACCGCCTCACGAATAAAAACTATGTTGTAAGGATTTTGAATCCCTAAACCGCTACCAATTGGAGCAGCAAGAGGCATGATGGCATGAGCACCAGCATCTTCAAGTCTCTTTGCCATAATCGGGTCATCTGAAGTATATGCCATGATGGTAAAGCCCTCTTTTGAGAGGATTTGACACGCTTTTATAGTCTCTAAAACATCTGGATAGAGAGTCTTTTGTGTATCGCCGATTACTTCAAGTTTTATCAAATCTATGCCAGTTGCCTCACGAGTCAGGCGGAAAGTTGTTATCGCTTCTTCGGCAGTTGTGCATCCTGCAGAATTTGGCAGAAACTTTACATTTGTACCTTTAAATGTATCACGCAGATTCTCTTTATCTGGGTCTGTTATGTTTAAGCGGCGAACTGCAACAGTGATAAGCTCACTTCCACTTGCTAAAGTTGCCTCTTTTGTTGTTTGAAAATCCTGATATTTTCCACTTCCAACAATAAGGCGAGAGCCTAATTCATACTTTCCTATTTTCAATATATTTTGCATTTTATTTCCTAAATATTTTTTTGAAATCTTATAACATATGCCATCTTATAGTTTACCAATTGCAGCTATCAAATCATCTGGAGTAAGTGAAAAATCAGCACCACTGTAAAGAAGTGCTAGTTTTACATGTGCTAAAGAGCCATGAATCGCTGCATCAAGAGAACTATACCCTTGCGCCAAAAGAGCACCTATCAAACCGCTCAAAACGTCCCCGCTTCCGCCTTTTGCAAGAACTTGAGTTCCATGGGGATTTATATAAAAAGTGTCATCTTTGCCTATTATGACATTTGCGCCTTTTAAAAGAAGTGTTGCGCTTGGGTAGGTTTTACAAAATATCTCAGCGTATTTAAAACGCTCACATTGGAGCTCTTTGACGCTAATATCTGCGATATTTAAAATCTTTAAAAGAGATACGAACTCTTTTGGATGAGGGGTAAGTACAAGATTTTCTCTTTGGAGCAGCTCAGCGATTATTGGCATGTAAAATATATCTGCATCTACAACCATGCTGTGAGTGTTGTCTAAAAATTTATCTAACTCTACCTTGCTAAATTCTGCTCCAAGCCCCATTCCAAGAGCAAGAGCGGTTGTATTTTTTGGAACTTCATGAGAATACATAATTGAGTGTGGAGGTACAATATTTTCAAATCCAACAAGCGTTACCAAACCGCTTCCAAAACGCAAAGCAGAGAGTGCGCTCATGATACTAGCACCGCTTTTTTGACCTGAAGCTACGGCTAAATTCCCATAGCTACCCTTATGAGAACTTTTTTTATCTCTATAGGGAAGTTTTAAATCCTCCAAATCAAGAAGATTCCAGTTTGTTTTACTCTCATAAATATCTCTGCTAACTCCAAGATTTAGTACTTTTATCTCGCCAACAAACTCTTTTGCCTCATCTAAAAACATTCTCTTCTTCAGAGCACCCATAGTAAGCGTTATATTGGCTTCAAAGAGATAAAGAGAGGGAACATCACATGCAATCTTAAATGCGTCCATAGAGTTCATCTGCTCTATAAGCTGAGCCATCTCTACTTCAAACTCTCCGCTAAATCCAGTACCAACTATCGCATCAACCAGAACATCACAAGCTAATAGCTGAGTAGACTCTTTAATCCCTATGGTAGTTGCACGCTGTTTTTGTAAGAGAGCCATTTTTGATTTTGCGGGTTTTGCATAAAAGAGAGTTACGTCAAAGTCACCATGCAAAAGCCTTCCAAGAGCCAAACCATCGGCTCCGTTATTTCCACTTCCACAAACAATCGTAACTTTTGCATTTTTTTTAAAGTTGTTGCGAATATACTCAGCCATACCAGAAGCGGCATGTTCCATCAAAATATCTTCGCTTAAATAAAACTCTTTGTAGCATCTATCATCGAGAGACGCTACTTCTTCAAAAAGTTTCTGCATAATTATTCTTCGAAAAGATACTCATCGATTTGAACTATATTGCTTTTTATATCATTAAAGAGAAGCGTATGATAGTCTGTTCTGTATTGATAAAAGAATCTGTTTTTTGGTAATTTTTTCAAATTTGCAGTATTAAAATACTCTAAATTTGAGCACTTTCCAAGATACAAAAATGTAAAAAGAAGTTTCAGTTGAGGATTTTCAAATGAAGAGTGAGGCTGTGCTAAAAACGTAAGCCCATATTTTTTAAGATTTAAAAAGTTTAGCATGTAGAGCAAGAAGTCTTCAAATCTTGTATAAAATCCATTTAGATTTTCGATATCGTGAAAAAAGTAGTAATAGTTAGCTAAAAGCCCTTTATGCTGAAGAGTAAGGGTTAATTTACTCGTAATATCTCTCTTGTTTGAGAAGTAACTAGGGTCAACTGCCATATAAATATGCTTCTTTGCGCTAACCAAAGCGTCAAACTCTGCTTGAAATTTATCACTCTCATCAAATCTTATATAATTAAAATTTTCATCTTTATATCTTATCTCTATGTTATGCTCATCTGAGTTAGAGAAGTCAAGGTAGAGAGTTGCAACATTGCTATCTATTACAAAGTTTCTTATTCTACATGCTAGGTTTGTTTTACCTGAGCCCTCTTCTGCTAAAATCAATGTATTAGTATAAAGTGCTCTCTCCTCAACATTTAGTGTATTAATACTGCTGACATATTTTCCAAGTCTTTGTCTCATATTTTTCCCTTTAAAAAATTTAACAACTATTATATCTTATTCTGAAATAACATATATCTATAAGACATTTACTCTCAAAAATTTATCTAAGATGCTTAAATGTTTTGACAGGAGATGCAAATGCCACTGAATGTTAAGTTTGTTTTATTTAGTAAAAATCCGCGGCTCTTTAAAATCTCACTGTTAAGTTTTTCAAACTCTATATCAAAATCAATAAGTGTTCTACATATCTCACAATACAGATGTGCATGATTATCACTAAATATTTCAAAATGAGTCTTTGAATTTTCTAATTTTACTTCTGTTAAAAGCTTATTTTTCAACATTGCATGCATATTTTTATATAGAGTTGCAAGTGATATAGAAGGAAAATCAGGCTTAATTTTTTCATACAAGTCTTCTATACTGATATGCCCTTTTTGCTCTATAATCGACAATATAGCAACTCTTTGGTTGGTTGCTTTAAGATTATGTTCTCTCAATTTATTTTCATAATTCATCATGTTAAAATTATATCTCTCTATTTATTTAATTACACAAATATATCTTATATAGTAAATAACAATAATTATCCTTTAAGTATCTTAGTATTATAATTTTACAAAGGATAATTTTTTTCCTTTAAAAAATATTCTTTGTATTTCGCAATACTGTTCAATGTTAACAACTCAAGAAAAAAGGGAGAAAAAATGAAAAAGAGACTAACAACTGCATTTGGCGCACCAGTTGCTGACAATAACAACTCTCTTACCGCTGGAGCAAGAGGCCCTATGCTGCTTCAAGATGTATGGTACTTAGAAAAAATGGCGCATTTTGATAGAGAGGTTATTCCTGAGAGACGTATGCACGCAAAAGGTTCTGGTGCATTTGGAACATTTAGAGTGACACATGACATCACAAAATATACTAAAGCAAAGATTTTCTCACAAATCGGTAAAAAAACGGAGATGTTTGCTAGATTTTCTACTGTTGCTGGTGAGCGCGGTGCGGCGGACGCTGAGAGAGACATTCGTGGTTTTGCCTTGAAGTTTTATACAGAGGAGGGAAATTGGGACTTAGCTGGTAATAATACTCCCGTCTTTTTTCTAAGAGACCCTCTGAAGTTTCCAGATTTAAATCATGCCGTCAAGCGTGACCCAAAAACAAATATGCGAAGTGCAAAAAATAACTGGGATTTTTGGACTAACCTTCCAGAGGCTCTGCATCAGGTAACTATTACGATGAGTGATAGAGGTATTCCAGCTTCATACCGTCATATGCATGGTTTTGGTAGCCACACTTTTAGTTTTATCAATGATAAAAATGAGAGAAACTGGGTGAAGTTTCATTTTGTCTCACAACAAGGAATCAAAAACCTAACAGATGCCCAAGCGCAAATGTTAGTTGGTCAAAACAGAGAAAGCCATCAGCAAGATTTGTTTGAGAGTATAGAAAGGGGTGATTTTCCAAAATGGAAAATGTTTGTCCAAATCATGAGTGAAGAGGATGCGAAACACTATAAATTTAACCCTTTTGATTTGACACGAGTATGGCTCAAAAAAGATTATCCACTCATTGAAGTTGGAGAGTTTGAGCTAAATCGTAACCCTGAGAACTACTTTGCAGATGTAGAACAAGCTGCCTTTAATCCTGCAAGTGTCGTTTCAGGGATAGGTTTTTCACCTGATAAGATGCTTCAAGGAAGGCTTTTCTCGTATGGAGATGCACAAAGATATAGACTTGGGGTAAATCACAACCTTATCCCTGTAAATGCGCCAAAATGTCAAGTTAACAGTTACCACAGAGATGGTCTTATGAGAGTTGATGGAAACGCAGGTGCTACGATAGGATATGAGCCAAACTCTTACGAGGCGTGGCAAGAGCAAAAAGGGTATGCTGAGCCGATGTTAGATATAGATGGCGGAGCTTCCCGATGGGAGATGGATGATGATAACTTCACACAACCTAGAATGTTATTTCAACTTATGAGTAAAGAACAGCAACAAGTTCTTTTTGAAAATACAGCAAGAGCGATGGGCGATGCTCCTGAGATGATTAAGCAAAGACATATAGACAACTGTACAAAAGCAGACCCTGCCTATGGAGCTGGTGTTGCAAAAGCATTAGGCATGAGAGTAAAAGATTAAAAATAAGTTGGCTTTTATATACAAAAGCTGAGTAAATTATATGCCATTAAGCATATTAAATGTAAGATTTATGACAATATTACAACAAGGAATGACACATGTATACTAAAATATTACTATCAGTTGCAATAGCAACTTCATCTCTTAGTGCAGCTGATTTACTAACAGATGCTAAAAAAGCTGGATTGAAGCCAATTCCTAATGATAAAAAAGAGCTACTAAAGCTAACCGACAACCCAAAAAACCCAATTAGTGCTAAAAAAGTTGAGCTTGGTAAAAAACTATACTTTGACCCTAGACTTTCAAAAAGCGGTTTTATAAGCTGTAACAGCTGTCACAACCTTAGTGAAGGCGGAGATGATGGTATTCCTGCGGCTATTGGGCATATGTGGACTCCAAATCCTCACCATTTAAACTCACCGACTGTTTATAACTCTGTGTTTTTTAACTCACAATTTTGGGATGGACGTGATCCACACCTAGAAGCTCAAGCACAAGGCCCTATTCAAGCTGCTCCAGAGATGTCTGCAACGCCAGAACATGTAGTTGCAACTGTAACTTCTATGCCTCAATACGTAACTGATTTTAAAGCTGCGTATGGCAAAGATGTAAAGATAACTTTTGAAAAAGTAGCTGATACTATCGCAACATTTGAGAGAACTCTAGTTACTCCATCGGCTTATGATGATTTTTTAAATGGTAAAAAAGATGCTCTTACAAAAGCTCAAAAAGATGGTCTTAGAACTTTCATAGACAAAGGGTGTGCAACTTGTCATAACGGTATCGCTGTTGGTGGAGAGATGAATGCGTTTAACATCACAGGAACTTACAAGTTTCAAGATGTAGGCGACTTTAAAGGCGATGCAAACGGTATGGTAAAAGTACCTACATTAAGAAACATCACTCAAACTGCACCATATTTTCATAATGGTCAAATTTGGGAGTTAAAAGAGGCTATAAAAGAGATGGGACGTATCCAACTTGGTGCTGACATCAGTGACACAGAAGCTGCTTCAATTGAAGAGTTCCTAAAAGCTCTTGATGGAAGAAAAGAGCCAGTTGTTTTACCTCAACTTCCAGTATCAACTTCTACAACTCCAAAACCAGATATAAAATAGTCACTCTCCTCGCAATTTATACCCAAAAAATGGGTATAATTGCACCATGAATTACAAAGAAATAGCACAAGAAACCCTTAAAATAGAAGCGCAAACACTCCTAGAGAGTGCTGATAAAATTGATGATGTTTTTGATAGAGCAGTTGAGATAATTCTTGCATGTAAAGGCAAGTTAATCATAACTGGTGTTGGAAAATCAGGACTAATTGGTGCAAAAATGGCAGCAACATTTGCTTCTACTGGAACTCCTAGCTTTTTTTTACATCCAACAGAAGCGCTTCATGGCGACCTTGGAATGATAAGCCATAATGATGTGGTCATTGCTATAAGTTACAGCGGAGAGAGCGAAGAGTTAAGCTCAATCCTCCCTCATATTAAGAGATTTCAAACTCCACTTATCGGCATGACAAGAGATAAAAACTCAACACTTGGAAAGTACAGCGACCTTGTGATTGATGTAATTATCCACAAAGAAGCTTGTCCTCTTGGAATAGCACCAACTAGCTCAACTACCCTGACTCTTGCCCTTGGAGACGCACTTGCAGTATGTCTTATGAAGGCAAAAAACTTTAAAAAAAGCGATTTCGCCTCTTTCCATCCAGGCGGAGCTTTAGGAAAACAGCTATTTGTAAAAGTAAAAGACCTCATGAGAGTAAAAGATTTGCCTATCGTTAGAGAAGATACAAAAGTAAAAGATGCGATTGTAAAGATTAGCGAAGGACGACTTGGAACTGTTTTGGTTGTAGATGATGAGAATAGACTTCTAGCACTTATGAGCGATGGCGATATTCGCAGAGCTTTGATGAGTGAGGATTTTTCACTCAATGAGAGCGTTTTAAAATACGCTACAAAAAACCCAAAAACTATAGAAGATGAGAATATTTTAGCAAGTGAAGCACTTGTTATAATTGAAGAGATGAAGATACAGCTTTTAGTTGTAACAGATAGACAAAAGAGAGTCCTTGGTGTGCTTCATATCCATACTCTCATAGAAAAAGGCATATCATGAGACTGAACAAATATATCGCACACCACTCAAGCTACTCAAGAAGAGAGGCAGACAAAGTCATACTAGATGGCTATGTAAGAATAAACGGCGAAATACAAAACAACCCAGCAACAGATGTTTATGAGGGTGTTGATGTTGTTTACGTAAGCGGTAAACAAGTAACAGTACGAGATAAATATACCGTTATCGTATATAACAAACCAAAAGGTGAGTTAGTTACCAAGAGTGACCCTAAAGAGAGAAAAACTATTTACGATACTTTGCCAAAAGAGTATAAACACTATGTCCCAGTTGGAAGACTTGACTACGCTTCTGAGGGCTTACTTCTTTTAACGGATGCTTCAAAAGTTGCTTCTGCTCTTATGGAGTCCGATTTGGAGAGAATCTATAAGATAAAAATTAAAGGTGAAGTTACATCAGAGATGGAAGCTGCCATGTTAAATGGAATGATTTTAGATGACGCAACTGCTGGTGGACATAGCCACTCTAAAGTTACCTCTATGGAGTTTAAACCTTTTATAGGATATAAAATCCAAAAAAATGAACCAAACTACTCTATCTTAAAAGTAGCTCTTAGTGAAGGCAAAAATCGTGAGCTTAGACGCTTTTTTGCACACTTTGGAACAGATATAGTTGATCTAAAGAGAATCAGTTTTGCTGAAATTGAGCTCAATAATCTTCCAACTGGAAAAGTTAGATTTCTCTCACGCAGCGAGTATTCAGCACTCTCAAAATTCTTAAAAGAAGAGAAAAAAGCAGAAGAAAAAAGTGAGAAGAAACCTTCTGTAAAAAAATATGATAAAACTGATAATAAAAAAACAGATTACAAAAAAAGTGACAAAGATTCAAAAAAACCAAGATATAAAGACGATAAAAAGAGTGATAAAGATATAAAAAAACCAAACTACAAAGACGATAAAAAGAAAGACGACAAAAAAAAGGTTTTTAAAGATAAGAAAGTAACAAAAAAAAGAGGTTAAAAGTTGGCGGATTTTACCCATCTTTTAAGACCCTCAAATTTTGATGAACTTATCGGTCAAGATCATCTTAGCAAAGATAAAGCCCCACTTAGAGTTTTATGCCAAAAAGGCGTTCTTGGGCATAGCTTCTTTTTTGGACCATCAGGAACTGGAAAGACTTCTATCGCTAGAATTATCGCAAAAACGATGGAGTTGCCATTTTATGAATTTAACGCAACAAGCATAAAAATTGAACAGCTCAGAGCGATATTTGAGCAGTACAAAAACACTCTGCAAAAACCACTTATTTTTATAGATGAAGTACATCGTCTAGCCAAAAACCAGCAAGAAGTCCTTCTGCCTGTTATGGAAAATAACTCTGTACTCATTATCGGTGCTTCCACTGAAAATCCATTTTTTTCACTTACCTCTGCTATTCGTTCCCGCTCAATGCTTTTTGAGCTTAATTACATCTCAAATGAGGCACTAAATGGGCTTCTTCAAAGAGCGATAGAGAGTTCTGGGATTACTTGTGATGATGAAGCATCTAAGTATCTCATAGCAAGCAGTGGTGGTGATGCTCGCTCAATGTTAAAACTCTTAGAGTTTGCCTCAAATATAGAGACGCACATTACTCTTAGTATTTTAAAATCACTTCGTCCAAATGCACTAAGCACGGGAAGCAGTGAAGCGGGTGTTCATTACGACTTGAGCAGTGCTATGATTAAGTCCATCAGAGGTTCTGATACGGACGCAGCCATCTACTATCTTGCCCGTCTAATTGATGGTGGAGAGAGTGCAGAGTTTATCGCTAGACGCCTTGTAATACTCGCTAGTGAAGATATAGGAAACGCAAACCCTCAAGCTCTGACTCTAGCAACCAGCGCTATGAGTAGTGTCTCAAAGATTGGCTATCCTGAAGCTAGGATAATTTTATCTCAAGCCGTAATTTATCTCTGTGCATCTCCAAAATCAAACTCTGCCTATCTGGCAATAAATGAAGCATTAAAAGCCGTAAATGATGGAGTTATGTTAGATATACCAAAAAATATAACCCAGAAAAATAGCAATTATTTATACCCTCACGATTTTGGAGGATATGTCAAACAAAACTATCTATCAAAGCCATTAAAGTTTGTAGCTCTAAAGCCTATTGGCTATGAGAAAAAGATGATTGATTGGCTCTCTAGTATAAGAGTTTTTTAGTTGTTTTTAATAGTTTAAAGTATAGACTACACTCTAATGCTAAATTCAAATTTTATTAAAACAAGGACTTAAAAAAGATGGAGCTACAAATATCTTCCAACATAGTTACGATAACAGGTAACATAAAAAGTATCAATGATTTTCAAGTAATTAAACAGGGTGTTGATAGCGTCATTATTACTCATAAATCAATTCATCTTAATGTAGTTGATTCTTTATCGATAACATCTTCAGTAATAGGCTATCTTAATAAACTTGTTCTAAAAGACAACATCGATCTTCATATGAATGTTGGTAATGAGCAGCTCTTACATCTTTTAGATGATTTAAATCTAGCATCTATGTTTAAAGCCAAAAAGAGTTTAAAATGACGATAAAATATAAATTAAATCTAATAACGGCAATTGTTGTATCTTTTGCGCTTATCATAATTACAATCGCAACATTTAAAGCTATTGATGACAAAGAAAATATATCAAGATCACAAAACCTAAATACTCTCTCTCAAAAATTAAGTCTAGTTATTCATGAAACACAAAAAGAGAGAGGTGCTAGTGCTGGATTTATAGGTTCTCTTGGAAAGAAATTTGGCAACATATTGCCCAATCAAAGAGTTGCAACAACAAAAGAGTACGAAAATCTAAAAGCATATATAGACACTCTTGATTTAAATTCTTTTCCCAAAGAGCTTAAAGATGAGATATCAGCATTTAATGGCGATATGGCAAAAATAGAACAGGTTCGCTCAAAAGTAACAGAACTATCAATAACGACTAAAGAGGCTGTTTCATACTATACTGCAATGAACTCAAAAATATTAACTATTGTCTCATTAAGCGCAAAAATAGCCAACTCTCCAGAGCTTGTAAAAGCTCTAAGTGCCTATACCAGCTTTTTAAAATCAAAAGAGAGAGCAGGAATCGAACGAGCAATACTGAGTGCTGTATTTGCTGCTGATAAATTCTCTGATGGTACTTTTGCCAAGTGGATAACGCTTGTTGCGGAACAAGACGCATATCTTGATGCATTTTTATCAATGTCAAATCAGAACTCAAAAGATTTATATAAACAAAAAATAGATTCACCAGTAATTGCCGAAGTAGCCAAACTAAGAGATATCGCAAAATCAAAAGCAATTGATGGCGGCTTTGATGTAGATAGCGTTGTGTGGTTTTCAACAATTACTAAAAAAATAGATATATTAAAAGATATAGATGATGAACTTGCAAAACACAATACTCAATTATTAGAAGAGCTAAAAGCTACTTCTATCAAAAATGCCACTGTTTCTATTGGTGGATACTTAGCTTTTGCTATCGCTATATTTATTATAATTTTTATCATAAGTAAAGGCGTAAATAAGAGCGTTAGAAGCTCTCTAGAAAAAATTGGCTGTGTCTCTAACAACCTAGATTTGACATGTGATATTATAGTTGAGGGCAAAGATGAAATTTCTCAAATTTCAAGAGCTCTGCATGTCATGGTAGTAGCATTTAAAGAGAGTGTTTATCAAGCAAAAGATGTCTCCATCAGAACATCAAAAGAGAGCGAAATATTAAATGATATTGTTAATCAACTTACAAAAAATGGTGAAGATGCAGATAAAAAAATTTCAAACATCAATGTCCTTGTAACTGAAGTAGGCGAAAGACTAGATACTATTGAGGAGTCCTCGATTACAGTTACTGAGGATCTTAATCATACATATAATGTTCTTGACTCTTTTGTGAACGAGCTTGATTCAGTCGTAAGAGCAATTGAAGATGGAAGCCAACATCAACAAGATTTGGTTCAAAAGGTCTCTTCTTTAACTGAACAAGCTAAAAATATTAAAGATGTTTTAGCAATTATCTCAGATATCGCAGACCAAACAAATCTTCTAGCATTAAATGCAGCAATTGAAGCAGCGCGTGCTGGAGAGCATGGAAGAGGCTTTGCTGTTGTTGCAGATGAAGTTAGAAAACTTGCAGAGAGAACACAAAAAAGCCTAAGCGAGATTAGTGCAAATGTAAATCTTATAACACAAAATGTTATAGAAATATCAGAAGAGACACAAAGAACATCACAAAATATGGGCAACATTGCAAACTCTGCACAAGAGCTAATATCTTCTTCAGAGCAAACTAAAGAGAATCTCTCAAAAACAAGCGATAAATCAAGCAATGTAATGCATCAAAGCACTTACATAGCAACAAAAACTAAAGAACTTATCCGCGATATGGATGAGATCATAGAGCTCTCTAAGAAAAATACAGCGCATAGAGGGCTTGTAGATGAAGCAGCAACAAAACTCTCAATTGACGCCAATAAACTACAAAATGAATTAAATAAATTCAAAATATAATGCCTAGCAATATTGATACTTCTGTATTAGATTACCTTCACTCTTTAACACTTCTTTGTGTTGAAGACAATCAAACAACTCAACTTATATATAGCTCAATATTTAAAAATATCACACAAAATATCATCTTTGCAAATAACGCTAAAGATGGGCTAGAAAAATTAAAAACAGAAAAAATTGACATTATTATCACAGACTATGAGATGCCAAATTTAAATGGTATTGAGATGATAAGGCTTATCAGAGAAACAAATAAAGAGATTCCTATCATACTAGTATCTGCGGTACAAGAGATTGATATTATAGTAGAGGCTCTTAAGCTAAATGTAAATAATTTTTTAAAAAAACCAATCGTTATTGAAGAAGTTATACAAGCTATTGAAAAAGTATCAAAACTACTCATTGCGGATAGCTATCTAAGGGAGCAAAGAGAGAAAAAACTCCATGATCTTGAATCAAAGGAGAAGTATAACTCCATTCAAGAAGAGTTGGCGTTTTCTAAAGAGTTAAATATTATCAGAAATGACTTTTACTATCAGATGCATGAAAATAAATCCATTGCTCTTATAGACTTTTTTTACAAGCCGCTTGATGTATTAAGCGGGGATGCTTATAGTGCTAGAGAAATCGATAAAGATACTCAGTTTTATTTCATCATAGATGGAATGGGTAAAGGTCTCTCTGCCTCTTTAAGCTCTATGCTTTTAACTTCATATATAAATCATATTGTTGACAAGAGCGTTGGGGATTTTGATTTAAAAACTATCATAGACAGTGCTATTGATTATATAAAGCCTGTTTTACTTGAAGAAGAAGCTGTGGCAGCAGACTTTATTTTGATAGACTACAATAACTCAAAAATGCACTACTCAAAATTTGCAATGCCCTCTTCTCTTATGCAAACAACAAACAGTGAAATAATTAAAATAAAATCAAACAATCCTCCACTAAGCAAATATACAAAAAGCTCAACTGTCTCATCGATGGATATATCAGATGTAACAAAATTTCTTTTTTTTAGCGATGGTGTTATTGAAAATAGTGTTAGAGAGAAGGACAAGGTTTATGCAAATTATTTAGAAAATGACTTTCTATCATCTTTTACCAAAGATGAGTTAAGAGAAAAAATTCTTTGGAAAATAGATACACAAGAAGATGATATGACTTTCATCTTTATAAATAGACTCAATCTGATGAAATACACCTCTAACATTCAAAAAAGCTTTGATAGTTCACTAGAAGCCATAGAGGCAGCAAATGAGTGGTATAGTGATTTTTGGAGCTCTTTTAGTAGTGACTACAAGCTTATTTATAATGCTGGTGTAGTTTTTACTGAGCTATTTATGAATGCTTATGAGCACGGAAGTCTTGGACTTGACTCACAAACCAAACACAAGTTAATAAGTGAAGACAACTATTTTACAACTCTAGAAGAGCTAGAGAAAAACTGCAAAAAAAAAATATCTGTATGTATAAATATTATTGAGTACAATCTAAATAAATACATTACTACAACCATAAGAGATGAGGGAACTGGCTTTAATACCCAAATACTTAGTGATATTTTTAGAGATAGAAAAAACTTCAATGGCAGAGGTGTCTATATCTCAAGACAATCATCACTTGGAATATACTACAACACCAAAGGAACAAGCGTACTATTTTTACATAAACTTTAAAGTGGTAAGAAGTAAGAGTTAGGTTGTGAGTGGATTTGTGTATAACCGAGTGCAACATAGTTACACTCGATATTTATTTACTTATAGAGCTGCTTTTGATGAAGCTACAACTGCACTAAATGCTGCTGCATCATTCATTGCCATATCAGCAAGGATTTTACGGTCAAGCTCGATACCAGCTTTGCTTAAACCATTGATGAACGTTGAGTAGTTCATTCCATTTAAACGACAAGCTGCATTAATACGGATAATCCATAGTTTACGGAAATCACGTTTCTTTTGCTTTCTGTCACGGAATGAGTAGTACATTGAGCGTTCTAATTGCTCTTTAGCTTTACGGTAATGTTTACGGCGTCCGCTATAAAAACCTTTTGCTAATTTTAATATTTTTTTGTGTCTTCTTCTACGAACAACACCAGTTTTTACTCTTGGCATATTATTTCCTTTTTTCTTTACCTATGACACTTTTTGTGTTCAAGGTGCCACACTGTACGTGGTCTTGCCCAACTAATAAAGTTGGAGATTTAACAATTAACTAAAATTAGTTAATCATAGCCTTAACATTTTTTTCATCAACTTTAGCAATAACTTTTGGTTGATGTTGTCTTGAACGTGTATCTGGATCTTGCTTAGTTAAAATATGGCTACGAAACGCTGTACCACGTTTAACTGTACCGTTTTTCTTAACTTTAAAACGCTTCACAGCGCCTTTAACAGATTTCATCTTTGGCATCGAAACTCCTTTGTAAATTGAAGCGCAATTATACCCAAATTTTTTTCAAATCAGCTATAATTTTGCTATGAATTCCATAAAACACATCAATAACGCACTTCATGATTTAGACAAAGAGGTGGAGGCAATACTGCTTGACATGAGCCTTCCAATGAACGAAAAAGACAACCGCATGCTCCCGCTTTTGCAACAAAAAAGGGTCTTAACACAGACGCTAGAGGATTTAACCTACCTAAAAAACAACCCGCCAAAACCAAATCAGGCATGCGGAATATCTAAACATAGAAAAGATAATTAAAATGCAAATTTGAGGCGAAATTTTATTTTATTGAGGAGTTTACTTGAAGTACTTCTCTCCAGATACCTGCGGCACATAATACACTAAGGTGTGCTGCTGTATTCCTACCCTGACACAGTACCTCAAAGCACCATTGCACAGGTCTAAAGAGAAGCGGCGAATTATACCTAAAAAAAGCAAAATAGCAAAATAAAGATTTGCCAGCTTTAGAGGCGGATATCTAAATTTTTGAAGGAACGCGAATCTGTTGCACGCAAAAAGTCAAGATTTTTTTTTATTTGCTGCATAGAAATAAGTGTTTCATCTTTTAGTTTTTGCATCTGAAACGTTGCCTCTTTAAGAAGATAAAGCGCCTCTTCTCTCTCTCTTTTCTCTTTTAACTCAGGAACATCTCTCAGCAGTTTTTCAAGTGAGGCAACATCTTTTTCTATAGTGGCGATTTTGAGTTTATCTAGCCACATTTGTGGTCTCTCTCCACGCTTCAAGAAGTCCCTTGAAAACATTGTTCACTTCATCAATCTTTGACTCATCTTTTTTGATATTTGCCAAATTAAGAAGCTGAATCTGATAGTTATAAAGCCCCTCAAGGTAGTATGCAACTTTCCCATGTTTAAAATCTAAAACAGCGATAAGCTCTGTTATCACTGCAATAGAGCGGTTAACCCAGTAAACTTTTTTTTCAATATTGCCGTCTCTTATCGCTTTTTTTGCTTGTGCGTTAAAACGAAGCACTCCCTCATACATCATCTCTACTAACTTTTCAGGAGATCCTATCCCTACATTGTTTTGTGAGTAGATATTGTAAGCTGTATTTCCATACATTTTAGACCCTTTAGTATCATCTTTTTCTTCTTGTTTCATGCAGAGCAAATCGGCTATTTTAGGATTTACTTTAGCTTTTTTACTGTTATTATGCCGATTCAGAATTTACGAGATTTGTAAACATAGATGAGACACTGTTGAGCTGTGTGATAACCGCATCATACGCTGCAAACTGCTTTGCCATAATCTCATACTTAGACGTAAGTCTCTCCATCGCTTTGGTTCTTTGCTCAGTCAAACTCTCGAGCTGCTGATCAATTAGATTTTTGTACTGATCAAGCGTTGCATTGTACTTTGTATATTTTTGCATCTCTTCTTGCATCTCTACAAAAGCGCCATCAAGCTCTACTTGAGAACCATCGCTTCTTGTAAATGCTCCACCTGCAAAAAACGCTTGGACGTTATCTGGATTTTCTTCTAATTTTTCATTTAACTTTACAGTATCAAGCTTTAGACTTCCATCGTCATTGACCTCTATGCCATAATCCTGAACCCTGCCAACACCACCAACAGTTCCTATCATGTTGAGCATATCCACTTTCATGGTTTTCATAACGCTTTCACCAGAAAAAACGCCTCTTTCATCAGCATTTTCACTTGATTTTGTATCTTGTGTGAGCTGATAAAGCGCAGAGTTATATTTGGTTATAAAGTTTTCTATCTTTGAAGCTATATTTTCTATATCTTGTTTTACAGAAACATTGGTTGTTCCTGCTTCTTTAAGAGTTATGGTAACGCCAGAGAGCAAGTCATCTACAACATTGCTAGTACGAGTAATTGTTTGCGAGTTATACTTAAAAGTGGCGTCAACTGCATTTTGGACATTTGTCATACCAGATGTAAGCGCGCTGCGGAGAGCTTCGCCCTCGCCGACTACATCGGTAATGGAGATTTCCTGCCCCTCACCACTCTCTTTTGCGCTTAAGAAAAGTCTAAAATCATTATCTGCAATCTGAACAATAGTCGCACTGACACTCTCCCCAGCCTCTGTGTTGATTAAGTTTTTAAGTTCCTCAAGCGTAGTTGTTGCGTCATAACCTATTGTAAAATTATTGCTTCCAACTGTCAGTTTAAGCTCTCCAGAACCTGTGGCAACGGTTGCTGTTTTTGTAGTAAATGCACCACTTTGCTCTATCTCTTTTGTCGCTAAATTTAAAACTTCGAGAGAAAAATCTTGTATATCACTGCTCTCTGCCGCACTCACTGTTGCGGCATCTTCATTGCTGCTACTCGCTATTCTTGACTCAAAAACACCATACTCTCTTAAACTTTCCAAACTAGATGTCACATTATCCATATAAGCATTGATGACACTAAAAGCCTCTTTCTTTTTTGTTTCTGTTGTTTTTCTGGCATCAATTGGGTCAATGTATTGCGACTCATCTGCTTTTTTTAGCTTATCTAAAAGATCTTGTGTAAGTACCCCAGCTCCTGCGCCTAATGAACTTATCGCCATAGCAAATCCTTTTTAAAATAATTTGAATTGTTTGTCAATTTTTTACTAAGTTCTAAATCGACTAAAACTATTATTTCTTTAGAAAAAATAAAAATTTATATGACACTTTTTTTGCTGTATAATTAGATAAAAACAGAGGGTGGTTTGCATATGTTTAATGGTAAAAATATACTTATCACTGGTGGAACTGGGAGTTTTGGTAAAAAATACACACAGCTTCTTCTAAAAAAATATCAACCTAACAAGATTATCATCTACTCCCGTGACGAACTAAAACAGTATGAAATGGCGCAGATTTTTAACGATAAGTGTATGCGTTATTTTATAGGTGATGTAAGGGATGAAAAAAGACTTTTAAAAGCGATGCATGGCGTTGATTTTGTTGTTCATGCAGCAGCACTTAAGCATGTTCCCATTGCTGAATACAATCCCATGGAGTGCATCAAAACAAATATCATGGGTGCACAAAACGTCATCGATGCTGCTATTGAAAACGGGGTTAATAAAGTTATTGCTCTCTCCACCGACAAAGCGGCAAATCCTGTAAATCTTTATGGTGCGACAAAATTGGCAAGCGATAAACTTTTTGTGGCTGCAAACAACCTAACTGGAGATAGAGATACTCTGTTTTCTGTTGTAAGGTATGGCAACGTCATAGGTTCTCGTGGCTCTGTCGTGCCGTTTTTTCAAAAACTTATAGATGGGGGTGCCAAAGAGCTTCCTATAACCGATGAGAGGATGACGCGCTTTCTCATCACTCTTGAAGATGGCGTTAATTTTGTCTTTAAAAACTTTGAGAGGATGTATGGCGGAGAGATATTTGTACCAAAAATCCCCTCTATGAAAATAACCGAACTCGCTCTCGCACTTGCTCCAGACCTTCCTCAAAAAATCATCGGCATCCGCCCTGGAGAGAAGCTCCATGAGATTATGTGCCCCTCAGATGATAGTCATCTCACGCTAGAATT
Source organism: Sulfurimonas limnophila (assembly GCF_059705345.1). Lineage (NCBI taxonomy): Bacteria > Pseudomonadati > Campylobacterota > Epsilonproteobacteria > Campylobacterales > Sulfurimonadaceae > Sulfurimonas > Sulfurimonas limnophila. The sequence goes on along the minus strand of NZ_AP046127.1, from coordinate 197,635 downwards.
CAAGAATCACTATGTCATCAAACCAACTATCCAATTTACAAAAAAAGCTGATTTTTCTACCAATGCTTTAGGCGAAAGGGGCACAAGTGTTTCTCAAGGATTTGAGTACAACTCTGGAAACAATACAGAGTGGCTTTCATGCGCAGCACTTCTTGAGAAGATTAAATTGGCGGATAATGTGTAATGCTACCCTACTCAACGCAGCTTATAGAACAAGATGATATAGACGCCGTCGTAGAGGTTTTAAAGAGCCCTTTTTTAACACAAGGTGCCAAAGTGGCAGAGTTTGAAGAGGCGTTATGCAGTTATACAGGGGCGAAATATGCAGTGGTTTTAAATTCTGCAACCTCGGCTCTTTTGGCAGCTTTTTCGGTTTGCGGGATTACTCAAAATGATGAAATTATTACCACGCCCATCAGCTTTGTTGCAACAGCAAATATGTTTGTCTCTCTTGGTGCAAAGCCCGTGTGGTGCGATGTCAAGCTTGATGGAAATATGGACGAAAAGCTTATTGAAAAGTTGATAACTCCCAGCACAAAAGCGATTGTAGGAGTTGATTTTGCGGGAAAGCCCCTTGAATTTTTAAAGATAAAAGAGATAGCAAAAAAACACAATCTACTCTTTATAGATGATGCTTCTCATGCACTAGGCTCAAGCGTGGATGGTAAAAAAGCGGGTTCATTCGCCGATATGACGATACTGAGTTTTCATGCCATCAAATCCATAACTACAGGTGAGGGCGGAGCGGTTTTAACCAACAGTGAAGAGTGGGCGCAAAAACTGAGACTTTTTCGCGCACACGGTGTGGTTAAAAAAGAGTTATGGAACTCTGATATGGTAAGTTTAGGATACAACTTTAGACTCACTGAGTTTGCCGCCGCTCTTGGGCTTAGCCAACTTAAAAAACTAGATAGCTTTATCAAAAGAAGAGACGCAATTGCCTCTTATTATGACAAGCGTTTTAAAAACAAGAAGTTTTTTCTCACACAAGCTATTTTGCCAAACATGATTAGCTCAAGACATCTCTACCCTATAATCTTAAATCCAGAGTTTCACTGCGTCAAAGAGGATATTTTTAAAGAGCTTCAAGCAAAAGGATTGGGCGTTCAAGTACACTACAAGCCAATTTATCAAAACAGTTTTTACAAAGAGCGATTTGGCGATGTGAGGCTTCAAGTGGCGGATGATTTTTACAAAAGTGAAATCTCGATTCCCTGCCACCAAAAGATGACACTTGATGATGCTGCTTTTGTGGCGGATACCCTTTTGGAAGTGCTAGAAGGATTTACTTACAGAGGATGTAGTTTTTGAAAAAAGATGCCATAGCTGTTATCCCCGCAAGAGGCGGTAGCAAACGCATACCGCGTAAAAATATCAAACTTTTTCATGGCAAAGCGCTTATCGCCTACTCTATCGAAGCGTCTTTAAAATGTGGGCTTTTTGATGAAGTGATAGTGAGCACCGACGATGAAGAGATTGCAAATATTGCCAAAAGTTACGGCGCGAGCGTGCCGTTTTTGCGCCCAAAAGAGCTGAGTGATGATTTCACGGGTACAGGTGCAGTGGTCGCACATGCCAAAGAGTGGCTCCAAGCAAGGGGCAAAGAGTTTCGCTACCTTTGCACTATCTACGCAACTGCACCGTTTTTGGATGAGAAATATCTTAAAGAGGGTTTTGAAAAACTCAAACAAAGCGATGCAAAATACGCCTTTGGCGCAACCTCCATGCCTTTTCCGATTCAACGCACCTTTAAGATAACACAAGAGGGTCGATGCGAGATGTTTTGGAGAGAAAACTTTGCTAAACGCAGTCAAGATTTGGAGAGGGCGTACCAAGATGCAGGACAGTTTTATTGGAACGATTTGAGTAAAAACTCTGAGGACATCATCTTCGGTAAAGACTCTATCCCAATTATTCTGCCTCGCTATCTAGTTCAAGATATCGACGATATGGAAGATTGGGTGCGTGCGGAATATCTTTATGAAGCGATGAAACAAAGATGAATGTCTTAATTCGATCAGACGCTTCTAACACCATCGGCACAGGACATGTGATGCGCGATATCGTTCTTGCCAAAGAGTTTGCCGCGCACTCCATCTCCTTTGCAACACGCCCGCTTGAGGGCAATCTTGATGCACTCATCTTAAGGGCTGGTTTTCAAATCCACTCTTTGGCTACCAATGCCGTAGCAGAGTTAAGTCAGATTGTGCGCCATCATGCCATCGATTTACTTGTAATCGACCACTATGAACTTGGCTACAACTTTGAAAAAAGTCTTAAAAAAGAGCATCCGTCCCTTACTTTAATGGTTGTTGAGGACACTTACAAAAAACATTTCTGCGACACTCTTCTAAACCACAATATTTATGCCAAAAAAAAACACTACAAAGGGCTTCTGCCCAAACATTGCGAAATTCGCTGCGGGGAAAAATATACTCTTTTGCGAGGGGAGTTTTTAGAGACTGCAGAAGTTAGCAAAACAGACTCTCTTCTCATAGCGATGGGGGGAGCCGATACGAAAAACATGACGTTAAAAATTCTCAAACTCCTGCCAAAAAACTTTTCATGGCATGTAAATATTATCACCACGCATGCCAACAAAAACCTAGAACAGCTCCAAGAGTATGTACGAGAGAAGCCCTCTGTATCCCTGCATATCCAAACAAACGAGCTTGCCAAACTTGCAAAACAAGCACGCCTTGCCATCATCACGCCAAGCGTTTTGGCGAATGAATTTTATGCACTTCAAACTCCATTTATAGCCATTCAAAGTGCTCAAAACCAAAAATATATGAGGCAGTTTTTGCAGAAAAAGGGGTATGACGTACTTAAAAAATTCTCACGCAAAAAACTCAAAATACTTTTAAAGGGCCATGTGTCATGAAAAAAGCGATTCTTATCACAAGTATCGGAGCAAAAACTCCTCTTATCAAGACAGTTACAAGAGCAAAGGAGAGTTTTGACCCCTCTTTAAAAATCCTCGGTGCTGATTCCAATCTTGATGTTTTGGGGCATTTTTTTGTCGATGATTTTTGGCAGATGCCACGCTTAGAGGAGTTGACACCAGAGGCTCTCTTGGCGTACGCAAAAAAGCATGGTGTGCGCTATATCATTCCCACACGCGACGAAGAACTGCTTTTTTTTGCGCTCCATAAAAGAGCTTTTAAAAAAGAGGGCATCGACGTTTTTGTCGCGGATGAAGAGGCAGTGCGATTCTGCTATGACAAACTTCGTTTTTATGAGGGCACAAAGAATCTTTGGGCAATTCCTGCTGCACTTTGTATAGATGCATTGCAAACGGACTCTTTTGTAGTCAAAGAGAGATTTGGTGCTGGCGCAAAAAACATGGCATGCAACGTCACCAAGACCGAAGCACTCGCACATGCCAAAAAACTTCAACAGCCAATTTTTCAACCATTCATCCAAGGGCGTGAATATAGTATCGACTGCTACGTCGATGCAACCATGGTATGCAGAGGTGCTGTTGTGCGTTCACGCGATGTTGTTATAGATGGGGAGTCAAAAGTCACAACCATCGTGCATAATGAGGAGTTGGCACAAAAAGCAGCAGAATTTGTCACATGCCATAAGATTCAAGGGCACAGCGTACTTCAAGTTTTACAAAACGAAAGTGGTTCTTACCTTATCGAGTGCAACACGCGTTTTGGTGGAGCTTCTACGCTGAGTGACTATGCAGGGCTAAGAAGTTTTTTATGGTTTTTGTTAGAAGCAAATAAACAAAGTTTTGAGGTAAATATCACACCAAAAACCATCAGACAAGTGCGCGCACAAGAGGATTATTACTTTGAGAGTTAAAGTTATTGTCTTTGATTTGGACGACACACTTTATGATGAGATAGCTTTTGTCAAAAGTGGTTTTCGTGCTGTCGCAGAATACTTTTTGCCAAACGATTCAGATACTATGTTTGAAACAATGATGGCTGTTTTAGAAAATGAGGGGAGAGGCAAAGTGTTTGATGCAACACTCACGCATTTTGGACTTGGCACGAAATGCAACATCAAAAAAGCACTCAACATCTACCGAACCCACACACCAAAGATAAGCCTCAACGATGACGCCCTTGAGATAGTTGCGTATTATGGAGCGCTCAAGATTCCACTTTATCTTGTAACAGATGGCAACAAAATCGTCCAAGCCAATAAAATCAAAGCTTTAGGACTACAAAACTATGTCAAAAAAAGCCTCGTCACCCACAGATATGGTATAATCAATGCCAAACCCTCTACTTATTGTTTTGAAAAAATCGCACATTTTGAGGCTGTAGAGTATAAAGAGATTGTCTATATTGGCGATAATAACAACAAAGATTTTGTGGGGATTAAAAAACTTGGCTTTCAAACGATTCGCATACGCCAAGGGATGTTTAAGAGCGTACAAAAAGATGCTGCATTTCAGGCACACCAAGAGATAGACTCACTTAGAGAACTCAAACAATTACTAAAGGTCAAGATGTGAAAATAGGAACTTTTGATTTCAGCAGTACCCGTACTTTCATCATCGCCGAACTCTCCGCCAACCATAACGGAAGCTTAGAAACTGCAAAAGAAACCATCAGAGCTGCCGCACGTGCTGGTGCTGACGCTATAAAACTTCAAACCTACCGTGCCGATACGATTACACTTGATTCCAACAACAAAGAGTTTATCATCAAAGGGACACAGCTTTGGGATGACCAAAATCTCTACTCTTTGTACGAAAAAGCTTACACGCCGTGGGAGTGGCATGAAGAGCTTTTTCGTGTCGCTCGTGAAGAAGGAATGTTATGTTTTTCAAGCCCTTTTGACAAAAGTGCAGTCGATTTTTTGGAGCAGTTCAATCCCCCTGCATATAAAATCGCCTCATTTGAGATTACGGACTATGAACTTGTCCGCCATACGGCAAGCAAGGGCAAGCCTATGATTATCTCAACTGGAGTTGCGACTGCAGATGAGATTCAAGATGTGGTCAACATCTGCAAAGCAGAGGGAAACCATGAGATTATCTTACTCCAATGTACCTCTGCATACCCTGCCCCGCTTGAAGATGCCAACCTAAGAATGATTCCAAATCTAGCGGAAACTTTTGGTGTAATCACTGGATTTTCAGATCATACACTAGGGATAGTCGCACCCGTTGTTGCAGTTAGCCTAGGTGCGAGAGTCATAGAGAAACACTTTATCCTTGACAAATCTATCCCAAGTGCCGACCAAGCTTTTTCTCTTGATGAAACAGAGTTTCAAGCAATGGTTCAAGCAGTTCGTGATACTGAAAAACTTTTAGGCAAAGTCGATTACACGCTCAATGAAAAACGTAAACATAACCGCCGTTTTTGTCGTAGCCTCTATGTAAGCAAACCCATCAAAAGGGGGGGGATTTTTACGGAGGAAAATGTTAAAAGTGTACGTCCAAACAATGGTTTGCACCCAAAATATCTCTTTGAAATTTTAGGAAAAAAAGCTGGCTGTGATTTAGAGTTTGCAACACCAATACGGCTTAGTGATTTAGAAAAACAATAACCAATTAAGCAAAATTAAACTATAATTGCTTAATTAACTAAACAAGGTGGCAGTATGATCGATAGTCTAAGAAACAATTTTCTCTCTATTCTCAAACTTACAACTGCTACCTATAAGCGTTCTATGCACAACACGCTCAACATGGATGATAAACTTATTGGCATTATCGGACCTCGTGGATGTGGAAAGACCACTTTTTTGCTTCAATACCTCAAAGAACACCCTTTAGATTTTGAAAAAAAACTCTATTTCAGTGCCGACCATGTCGAAGTTGCAGAGCGTTCACTCTACGCCATCGCGAAAGAGTTTGCCAAGCAAGGGGGCAAACTTTTAGTGATTGATGAAATTCATAAGTATGAAAGTTTTGAAAAAGAGCTCAAATCTATCTATGACAGTTTTGATTTACAAGTGATTTTTTCAGGTTCCTCTGCTCTAAGACTCTCTCATAGCAAAGCCGATTTAAGCAGAAGAGCGGTTTTATACACGGTTAATGGAATGAGTTTTAGAGAATTTTGCGAACTAGAAATGGGTAAAACATTTCCGTCTTTTTCACTTCAAGAGCTTTTAAAAAACCACATAGAGATAGCATTTAAAATAACACAAGAGCTAAAACCTTATGAATTTTGGCAAAAATATCTCGAATATGGATACTATCCCTTTTATAAAGAGAATCTAAAAACCTATTCACACAAGCTCTCTGAGATTATCAACCTAGTAATAGAAACTGATTTACCTTATGTTTTCAACATTGAACCGAAAAATATTTTTAAACTCAAAAAACTTGTATCCATGCTCTGTAGTGCCAAGCCTTATGAGCTCAACATCTCAAAACTCGCAACGAAAATAGAGATAAATCGTAACACGCTCTATAGTTATTTGCACTATCTTGAAGCTGGTTCTATCATAAAAACAGTCAAGTCAAAAGCAAAAGGAGACGGGATTTTAACAAAACCCGAAAAACTGTATTTGCACAACACAAACTTGAGCTTCTCGTATTGTGATAGCAGGGAAATAGGAAGCCTGCGAGAGCAATTTTTTGCCAATCAAGTAGGTTTTGAGCATACACTGCACTATCCTGCAAAAGGTGACTTTATCGTCGATGATACATATACTTTTGAAGTAGGTGGAAGTTCAAAAACATTTGAGCAAATCAAAGATATTGAGAACTCTTATCTCGCCATAGATGGACTAGAGATAGGAAGCGGCAACAAGATTCCTCTTTGGATGTTTGGGTTTTTATACTAAATGAAAGAGCAGAAAATGGGAAAAAAAAGAGTCATCACTTACGGCACTTTTGATATGTTTCACATCGGGCATCTTAACCTTTTAAGCCGTCTTGCAGAACTAGGCGATGAGCTTATTGTTGCTGTTTCTACTGATGAGTTTAATGCACTCAAAGGCAAAAAAACGCTTATCCCTTATGAACAAAGAGTGGAAATTGTGCGCAATATTAAATGCGTTGACAAAGTAATCGCTGAAGAGGCTTGGGAGCAAAAGATTGAAGATATCCAGAAATACGATATTAATATTTTCGCCATGGGAAATGACTGGGAAGGAAAATTTGATTTTTTAAAAATGCACTGCGAAGTGCTTTATCTACCTCGTACAGAAGATATCTCAACAACTGAGCTTAAAATCGCGCTCAACAAATTTTTACAAGAACATGGAGCAGGTTTTGGAGTTTAATGACAAAAAAATCTATATTGCTCCCTATACCCCGAAAACAACGATGTTTGCAAAAGAGCTGCAAGAGCAACATAATTTTATTTTTCTAGGCTTTATCGATAACTTTCAAGAGGGTGAAAATATTGTAAAACCTGAAAATGTCATGCAAGAATATGATCTTATTGTTATACTTTCACAAAACCACGGTAACGCTATCTATGAAGATTTTAGCAAAAAGTTCCCTGCGCAAAAACTCATAAAAGTAGAGACAATCAACGGCGCGTACAAGTTTCTTCAAGAAAAAGAGATACTTAAGTCTCTTGCCAATGAGCGTAGCAAAAAACAAAAACAAAGATTTCTGGAAGCTTTTACAAAATTTCTTGATTGGTTTCATTTCAAACGTACAAAAATTGTCTTTATTTCCAAAGGCTCGATTACTTCAAATAACAAAGCACTTTTTATACACTGCTTTAAAGAGGGTTTAGATGTCGTTATGCTCACAGACAACATGCTACAGCTTCAGGAGCTCCAAGCCCTTGAGATGCCAGTTGTTTGCCTAGAGAGTTGGCATGCATACTTTCTTATGGCACATGCCAAGATAATAGTTCAAGATCAAGCCAATCTCACCAAAGAGATAAACCTTCTAAGTCCCAAACAAAAAAGCGTACAAATGTGGCACGGCATACCACTCAAACGCCTCAACAAGCTCACCACAGTCTCTTATGACTACCTTATCTCGACAAGCGATTTTGTGAATGAAACAACACTTGGCAAGGTGATACATGCGAAGGAGTACAAAGATTTTGGCTACCCACGAAACGATCTCTTTTTAAAAGAGAGTCACGATAGCTATGACCTGCTTTTTTGTGATAAAGAGATTTATGAATTTGCAAAGAAAAACTTTGCTACAAACCACAAAATAGCTCTTTATATGCCAACACACAGAGAATCAAGCAAGACAGCAAAAATCCCTTTGAATTTTGAAAAACTCAACACACACTTACAAAACAACAACACAACACTCATCCTCAAGCTTCATCACTTTGTTCAAGAGCTTTACACCCAAGAGAACTACTCAAACATTCTTTTTCACTCCGCACAAGGAGATATTTATCCGCTTTTAAAATATACTGATATACTCATCACAGACTACTCATCAGTCTATTTTGACTTTTTGTTGCTCAATCGCCCCATCATTTTTTTTGATTACGACAAAGAAGAGTATGAAGTAAATATGCAAGGTTTTTTATATGATTATGAAGGGTTTACTCCAGGGCTGCACGTTCGAAATCAAGAAGAGTTGCATGATGCACTTAGGATGATTATAACGCAAGAAAATGATGGATTTAAAGCACTAAGAGAGATGCTTAGCCAAAAACTCTTTGCATATAGGGATGCACAAAATGCGCAGAGAATTCAAAAGGAGATTTTAAATGCGTAATCTTGAAGAATTTATTTTAGCATGAATGATATAATCGAGAAAATTTTACAAATTTTAGGAATCGACTGATGAAAATTCTTATCACTGGTGGAGCTGGATACATTGGTTCACATGTTGTCAAGCAGATTTTAGAAACAACTAATTATGAAGTTACAGTACTCGACAATCTCTCTACTGGACATAAAAGAACTATACAAACTTTACAAAAAATGCGAAATTTTGATTTTATTGAACTAGACCTAAAAGAGTTTTTAAAAATAAACCAATTTTTAGAGAAAAACAAATTTAATGTTATTATGCATTTTGCAGCAAATATAATTGTTTCTGAGTCGGTGCAAAATCCAATGAAATATTATATGAACAATACTGTAAACACAACAAACCTAATTAATTGTGCACTTAACACAGGGGTCCAAAAATTCATATTTTCAAGTACTGCGGCAGTATATGGGGAGCCAAAAATCGAGAGTGTGCATGCAAAGATCAATGAAACATTTGCAACAAAACCTATAAACCCATATGGAATGAGCAAGCTAATGAGTGAACAAATTCTTCAAGATGCCACAAAAGCTTCAGCAACAATGAAGTACGTAATTTTTCGCTATTTTAATGTTGCTGGGGCAGATATGCACTTTAGCAATGGTATACTCTCACCCAGAATAGGGCAACAAACACCAAATGCAACCCATTTAATTAAAATTGCCAGTGAATGTGCAATTGAAAAAAGAAAAGAGATGTATATATTTGGAGATAATTTTGACACAAAAGATGGTAGTGGAGTAAGAGACTATATCCATGTAGAAGACTTAGCCGATGCACATATCAAAGCTATCACGTATCTCGATAGCAACGAAAGTGATATATTTAATCTAGGATATGGAAAAGGGTATAGCGTCAAGGAAGTGATAAACACTGTAAAACAAGTGTCAAAAACGAACTTTACTGTAAGTAGCGCACCACAAAGAGAAGGTGATCCAGCCATTTTAGTTGCCGATAATCAAAAAATTATATATAAAATGCATTGGAAATCCAAATATAATGACTTAACATTCATTTGTCGCAGTGCCTACATTTGGGAGCAAAACAATGCATTATAAAATTGATTTTGTCATCCCATGGGTTGATGGTAGTGATCCTTTATGGCTTGAAGAATTCCAAAAATATTCACCGATAAATACTAACTTGAATACTCAAAGCAGATATAAAGATTGGGACAATCTCCACTACATTTTTCGAGCTTTCGAAAAGTTTACCCCATGGGTGAATAAAATCTTTTTTATCACCTATGGGCATCTTCCTTCATGGCTAAATACAGATAATCCTAAGCTCGTGATCGTGAAACATACCGATTATATACCTACTGAGTATTTACCCACGTTTAGTTCTCATCCCATAGAGATAAATCTACATCGAATCGAAGAGTTGGGCGAACATTTTGTCTACTTTAATGATGATTTTTTTATTCTTCAACCACTCCAACCGGAATCATTTTTCAAAAATAATCTGCCTGTCGATATCGCAGTTCTTGATACATTGCATGATGGTTTGATTTCACATATTATTTTGAATGACATTGATATCATCAATAAAAACTTTAACCGCCATGTAAATCCAAAATTTTCTAAAAAGAATGTGATCTTGGATAACTTTTCTAAATGGTTCCATCCAAATTATGGCTTCAAATCATTGCAAACCTTTTTTTTACTGCGATGGAAAGGGCATACGGGATTCATTAGTAACCACCATCCTCAACCTTATCTAAAAAGTACTCTCCGAGAGGTTTGGGCAAAAGAGCAAGAGAGGCTTTTACAAACCTCAACTTCCAAATTCAGAGATAATCAAGACGTCAATCAATATCTTTTTCGCTACTGGCAACTGATCACTGGCCAATTTACACCAGGAAAATATAAAGAATTTCTAACCAAAAGAAAACATGCCGAAATCAAGACAAAGATCGATGCACTCAATGTTGCCAAAGATATAGAGAATAAAAATTATCAAATGTACTGCATCAATGATGCCACTTCAAAAGGGAGATACACCAAAGAGGATATGAGTGAAACAGATTTTGAAAAAAGCAAACGTGTCATTAACGATGCCTTAGACAAATTACTCCCCAACAAATCAAGCTTTGAAAGATAGTCTTTGCGAATGCCGGCAGTAACCCTTATCATTCCTGTTTATAACACCGCAAAGTATCTGAAACGATGTTTAGACTCAATTCTTTCTCAAACATTTCAAAACTTTGACATCCTCTGCATTAATGATGGATCAACAGATAATAGTTTGGAAATTCTTCAATATTATTCCTTGATTGATCATAGAATCAAAATTATCTCTCAAAACAACCAAGGTTTAAGCAGAGCAAGAAATAGAGGTATTTTAGAAGCCACTGGTATATATATTATGTTTGTCGACAGCGACGACACAATCGAACCAACTATGATTGAAACACTCTACCAGACTATTCGACAAGAATACAGTGATATCGTTATGGGGGGCTATAAACATCTTGACGCAACTGGAAACATACAAAAATTCAGCCCCGCAATCAATGACACATTATCCAAAGATGCCATTTTTCATAAAGTGCTGGCAAATGAAGTTTCTTCATCCCCCTGTATCTGCATTTATTCAAAGAAGCTATTTAGCGACAATCACCTTTTTTTTACAAACCACCTGTTTTTTGAAGATGCTGAGTTTCAATACAAGGCAATTTTTTATGCAAAATCAGTGTGTATTTGCAACGAGCCCCTCTACAATTATTACCATCTAAACGAAGGCTCGATTACCAATACGATCTCATTCAAACACATTGAAGACTTATTTTTTATTTTTGACTCAACAAAAGCTTTTTTAACTCATCATAAACTTGATATTCTCTGCAAGAACTCTCTTCATCAACGTGTTTATAACTATCTCAAATACCTATTAAATAAAATAGGCTCAAACGATGATACTACCCAACATACAAGAGACGTATTAGAAAGTATCTGGGAGCACGCAGTTTCATCCAGCCTTTTTCAAAAGCTTTCCACATCCAAAAAGCTTCACCTTGTTTATCTTACACTGATACATTTTAAAAATTTCGAATATTATGATTTTTTCAAATATTTTAATCTTTCAAAAGAACATATTCAAACATTACAAAGATATACACAAAGTCCATTAGGGCTCATGGAAGGGGCTATTGAGTATTTTAGACAAAACCTTCAGGCTAAAAGTATCTATATCTATGGTGCAAGTGATATTTTAAATATCCTACTACCAATTTTCGATGAGTTACATATAAATATCTTAGGAATTATCGACAAAAAAACAAAGCGAATTCAATACAATAAGGATATACATGTTTCCAGATCAGTTCATCATACACCCTTAAAAGATAATGATATGATTCTAGTCACAAGTATCACTCATGCAAGCGAAATAGAAGATATTTTAAAAACTATATGTCATCAGAGAAAAATAAATATTGATTTTATAACCTATGAACAACTTCTCAAAACCTTTTAACCAGCTATCAATTTATTTTTTAGTGGCTAGCACCCATAAAACTCCTTCTTCTCCTGCTACATATTCTTGAAATCCTTCATTGTGAAGTGCATCGTATCTTGTATGTGGAGGTTCAGGAACAATAGCGGTTTTATAGTGAATGATATTTAATTTAGAAAAAAGTACTTCATGAAGTAATGTTTCACTCAAACATTGAGGTTCACAGGAAGTGGCAGGCTCTTCTAAATTGAAATAAGCTGCAAAAATACCATCTGGCTTGAGTATACGTAAAAGTTCTAAACACATCTCAGATAAATTGTCAACATGATCCAATGCATTCATTGTTAACAATACATCTATATAGTTATCGGGTAACGGAACCGTATTTTCAGTGGATTGTATAAATATCATATTTTTATTTAAAAATCCACTTTTAAAGTTATCTGCATACAATCCAACATTAACATCTATGCCAATATTCAATTTTGAATTTTTCAGCCAATCCAAACTTCCACGGGGTCCACATCCAAAATCTGCAATAACTTTATCACAAAAAAAAGATTCACCAGAATTTACCATATCTAACATGTGCTTCTTATACCAACTGTTTTGAAAAGTATTACCTTCTGCTCTAAACCTTTTTTTCCAATACTCAAGTTCTGAGTTATTTTTATAGTTTGGTTGCATCTTCATCCTTTTTATAATGATTGATTTTACACGATATTTGGATCATTAGACAACTTATTGATACGATCTTATATAACATTTATCCCAATCAACCCCTGCATTTGACTTTGTACAAGTATTGTCTCCTTAATTTCATCATAAAAGACTAAAGAAGCGATAATAAAATTTTTTTCTCCCTTGCTCAGAACATCCCCAATTTTTTCTATGGGATACCCAAAGCTGGCGTGCGTTTTGGATGGTAATGTTTCGACGACACAGTTGATTTGAATATTCTCAGCTATTAAACTACGATACATTTCTTCAAAAATTCCCCCAGAACCATACACGCTAATCGAATCCAAACCGAGTCTTCGAATATTAAATATTCCTAGTTTAATTAATAACTGATGAGAACTCTTTATATTTTTGCGGATATTATAAATCCTATTCAAATGGACTAATCGCTCAGTCTTATTCATTAATTTCTTATATTTTTGATAAAATTTTAAATAACCATTTTTTTTCGTTTTTGAATTAGTTGATATCCTCACTATGTTTTGATATTGATTAATAATTTGCGTCACTTGTTTAAGCACTTTAACGTGACCATATTTCAACATCAGCCTCATCCACATATCATAATCTTGACAAGCAGTCAACGCTTCATCATACCAACCCACCTCAATAATTCTTTGCTTTTTAATGAGCCCTTGATTCATGATAATATTATTACGCATCATCTGATCTACCGACACCCACCTTGGGATATTACTCACCCAGTTTGTGTCTACATCACTTACGATTAAATTGTTGGACGTAATAAATGCAAAATTATCGTCATATTCTTTTATAAGCGCTTCTATTCTGAAATGCAAAAATTCGTCATCATCATCAATCCCTGCAATAAAATCACCATTTGCTACTTTAATCGCTTTATTTCGACAAACATTTGCCCCCATAGGGCATTTAGTAGCTAAAGTTAAAATTCTATTATCTACTTTTTGAAATGATTCAATCACATCCTGCGTTGAATCAGACGATGCATCATCAACAATAATAATTTCTATATTTTTATATGTCTGGCATATTAGCGATGTTAAACACTTTTTTAATAATTCAGATCTATTTCTAGTTGTAACGATGATAGATACCAATGGCATCTCATGCATAGGCAATCCTTTTAGGTTCAAGCCAACTAATTATCGTTGCTTCCTTGTAATATTTCATAATAATATTTGTAATTTCTTCAATAGCATTACTATTAATTGCACAAATAATAAATACAAAATTATTTATTTTTATCTCGTCTATTGTCATAACTTTCATATTCTCATACCATTGACCATATTTTTGTTGATCCAAAATAGCATGAATATCATTATGATACTTGAGATATATTAATTTTGCCAAGTCGTTAAATCCATATAAAATAATTTGGCTTGTAGCTCTTTTGTCTATTTCTGGTTTCAGTAATTCATAATACTTGTAAACTTTTTTAAATCTATACTTTTGTCTCAATTCTTCACGTTCTACAGTTAACAAACTTTGATCACTTAATTCATTTTTGATTCTCACCACTTGCGGATATACACCATAAACATTGTTGGTGATGACATCGCCTGTGTAATGATCAATTGGTAAAATAAAATCTACACTTTGTTTTAGAATTTTTTTTGCACCTTCCAAAGAGATAACATACCCATATGTGCCGTGTGCCGTTTCAGCTAATTGCTTGATTTGATATTGCTGATTAAAATCCTTAACATGTATTCCCGAAAGGTCAACATGCGCTCTAGAAGAAACCCCATGATAACCCAGTAAAACAACATCCCAATCATCTTTAAATATTTTAATTTGAGCAATTATATGATTAATATCGGACAATATCTCAATATCATCTTCAAGAATCAATGCCATTTCAATATGATTCTCTATCATTTTATTATATATAAGATGATGACTTAAAATGCATCCGATTTCACCAGGCACAAGCTCTCGTCCAATCAAGCTAATCGATTTCTCCTTACCTTTTTCCACATAATCAGTAATATTTGAGAGGGATTTTCCATAAATCGCATTGATAAACTCATATGACAGTCCTAATGATTCTATTAGCGTTTTCATGTGTTTTCTACGCAATTCATCTTGAGCTAAATTAACAATAAAAACTTTCATTAAAAATCCCTTCCAGTTCATCTTTTCCAACTTTTGAGCCAAAACAAAGCTACCAATATCCATCTTATGAGATATAAAAACCAATAATTGTAGAATGTTCAAAGTTGATTTTGATATACTTTTCAATCTTTATATGTTCATCAATAGATAGAATACTCATTAAGAATGTATATTTATAGCACTTATCTAATTTACTAATAAGATTGCATATGTCTCCATCTTCGGATATATTTTTATCTGCAATCGCACAAAAATTAATCTTATCTAAAAGCACATTATGAATTTTTTTTCCCAGCGTTCCATATCCAATTAGCACTACTTCAGAACCGCAAAAAATATTAATCAGAAGTTCAGCAATCTGATTTACCCCCACGTCGATATTATCTCTCATATAATAAAAAGAATTTCGATTAAAATTCATACCACTTAACAAAATATTTTTATTAAAAGCATTCTTACTCATAGTTTCAATCAGTATTTTTGTTTTACAATAGTTCTTAATATCTTTTTTGCGTAGATCCTCTAGGATATCCATATAACTTATATCTAATCCAATCTTTTTTAAAATACCTTTCTGATACTGCTGTTTGATTCTTTCAACCTGATCATCACCAATATATTGAATTTTTTTACTTGATTGTTCATCATGTAATCTATATTTCAATAAGGATTCTTGTAAATTAGCAAATTTAAGCTTGAAAATTAAACGAGTCCATAGTTCATAATCTTCACTTTTAGAAAACAAAGGATTGTAAAACTCCTGGTTTTTAAGAAATATATCTCTTTTAAGTATGACCGCAGGATGAGCTATCGCATTTCCAAATAATAAAGCCGTCTTAATATCATTGTGCTCCTCGTAAGTGAACCACAAATGCTTTTCTTTTTTAAGACCTATATACTCAATCCAGCTACCACATATTGAGACATCTGGATGATTATTCATATAAAAAATTAACTTTTCGAATCTGTCAGGCAAAGCTATATCGTCTGAATCCATGCGTACAATATAATCTCCTTGTGCCAAAGAAAGCCCTTGATTTAGAGAATTAGCTACTCCAAGATTATCAGTATTTTCAAAGTATTTAATACGACTATCATGAAATGAACAAATTATACTTTTACTATCATCACTTGAACAATCATTGATAATAATAAATTCAAAGTCTGTAAAACTTTGATTTAATACACTTTCGATTGCTTCTTTAAGATATTTTTCAGCATTATAAACTGGCATAAGTACAGTAATTTTTACCATAGATTCACACCTAACAAATCTTTAAATCGTTTTATTGACATATTTCATTAAACTATATTGCATAGCTTAAACCTCCAACAGGTATCAATATATAATGCAACAAATCATCATTCTTCTCAAAAAATTCAGAAAACTTTGTATAGAGTACCAATTCATTTTCTTCTAGACTTTCTCTATTATATTTATGCACATCTAAGCCTTGTTGCCGCAAGGAATTTGTAGTTATAAAATCATTTTCTTTTGTATCTACATATATTTTTGTTCGACTTCGAATAAAACTTGAATTATAAAAATCTCTATACTCTGAGGAATACAATGCGTTACCACAATTATTCATACAAAAATCACATTCTTTTTTTTGTAAATCTCTAACAACTTTTTCTATATCAGATTTTTCAGGTAAACATTGAGTAAGCCCATTGCATAAATAAGATCGTTTACTTACAGAACATTTATACACTTCACCACTTGGTTCCAAAAAATATCCTCCATAGTAGAACGAACATGGAGAAAATCTTGCATATCTATGTAGCATTAAATACACATCTAATGAAAAAAGATCTTTTCTGGTCAAAAATAGCTCTTTTGAAAGTTTTTTCAATGCGCTAATGTATTCATTCTCATGTAAACGATGTGAAACTTTACTGTTATCCGAGTTAATATATACATCTGAATCTATCGCATATGTATATCCCATTGGAATCTTGATATCTGCTAATTTAGACTCAACTTCTCTGACAGAAGATATATTGATAGGACTAACTGTTGTATTGACAGATAAGCCAAATTTTAATCTGGATTGATATGACTTTAAAAGTCTAAGGGTCTCATAAGTATTTTGAAAAGCTTTTTTATTGTTTCTCACTTGATTATGAACTTCCTCATCTCCATCAAGGGATGTCTGAATCGACCATCGTATCGCTGGATATTTTTCTACAAGAGTAAGAAATCTAAATGCAGAAATATACTTGGCAAAAAAATTAGATGATACACCTATAGTTTTAGTACCACTACTTAATAGTAACTCAACAATCTTTTCAATATCTTCACGAAGGAAAAGCTCACCACCTGTCAAGTTCACATGCTCAATCTCTGATCCAAAATTTTTGATCACAACTGCTATTTGATCGAGGTCCATCTCTCCAATCTCTTTAGCCTGTTGAGGACACGTACACATACAACAGCTCAAATCACACCGATATGTAGTAGGCAATACTAAAAATCTTGTACGAAGATCTTTCGGCAATAAAGTTTTAAACTTTTTATAGGACGCTAAAAACCTGTAGAAATCTCTTTTTAATAACCTATATTTTTTATATATAGTCGCCTGTTTAAATGCCGATACAAAAAACACTGGCTTAAGAATAATAGATTTTCTTTTGAAAAAATATGGAACATAACCTCCTTGAGGTTTTATGACACTTGAAGCTGCAACCAACATGCCAAAATAATAGACCAACAAAAAATCTTTTCTAAAATAAAAAGCAAGAAACTTATATGTTAAGTAATTCCTACTATATATAAAATGAATAATTATTTTTTTCAAAATTTGCTTCGTACAGAATTTATTTATAAGACACATTGTTTTGTCTATATTATTATTGATTAAATAAAGTAATGCCAAATGTAATGCAAATCTTTCTTCATCCCTTTGTATTGTAATACCACTCCTTATTTCATCTGCAACATAATTTAGAGCTCTTTTCTTGTCTTTGCCCTTTTGAAGATTTTCAAATAAAAACTCTTTTAATACAAACTGGCAATCCTTAGTATTATATGCCAATAAAAAATCTTCTACAGACATATTTTTTTTGTAAATCATATGTTTAGGAAAAAAGCTATTGTTTTCATCTAATATACAAAGAGACTTATTGTGTGATAATACATCAAATGTAGTTTGTGAATTGCCATAATTAAAATAAATGTCGTAGATATCTAAAAAGTCTTTAACATCCTCTTCTTTATTCAGAGTTAATATTTTGACACCATTGTTAATTAGAAGTGGATCAATATATTTGTGTACATCTATGGGATGAAACTTAATAAATAACGTCCATTCTTTTCCTAACATACTGCAAGTTTTTTCGATATTTGTTTTTCTGCGTTCAAAAGTCTCGTCAGATACCATATCATCAACCATTAATGGAGACAAAAACAATAGTGCTTTTTTACTGCTCGACAAAATACTTGAATCTGCAATATTTGGCTCTACAAAACCAAATCCTGCTACTTTTACATCTGTGCAATATATACTAACTGAAGATAATAAGTTTTTTTCATGATTAGAATTAACAATGAGTTTATCTAGTGGAGAAAAATAGTGGTTTACTCTAGAGTGAGTCAAACTCATTTGATGTACCTCTTGTACACCAATACATGGTATATTTTTTTCCAATGCATATTCTTGAAGTTTCAAAACTTCGTTTTTTGGATAAGCCATAAACAACACAATTTTATCTGGCTCAAAATCCACTACTGCCCCACATTCTTTTACAGCACTATCTACGATACAGTCCGAAATGATTAATATTTCAGTTTGAAGAAAAAGTTCTGATGTCTTCACTAATCTTATATAGTCTAAATGTTTTTTAGAGGTTATAAAAAAAACAATTTTCATGTATCGGCTTCAAGATGATTAATTATTTGCTCAAACATATTCTCAATTCTATATTTTGCAGTTTGAAGAAATTTATTAATTAAAATTAACTCCGTCTCTGTATACTGATAAGTTCGTCTTGGATTTAAATTCTCTATTTTTTCAAAATTTAATTCGAAAATATCACGATTTAATCCAATTTCATCAATTAATGCTTCTATTTTATGTGTATTTGAAGGCAAATATTGAAAATATACTTTATACATCAATGCCAAACAAACTACATGAAATCTTCCTGTTACTACCATGCGTGAATTATAAATAACACTGTCTCCATACAATACCCTTTCTCCACCTATTGTTTGTATTAATTCATCCCTAAGTTGTTGATCAAGTCTACTGGTTCCCATTCTGTAAAAAGGTAGAAAATAAGTTACAGCAAATCTTGCTAATTTTTTTGCATTTCTATTTATTACACTATCAATGACTACAACATCAAACCGATTGTCTGTAAACATATTAGGATTTCCATAAAAAATCAAATCAGGAACAACGGTTGAAGAAACATTGTTTAATAGTAAAAATTTTTTAGAATAATCATCTCGAACAAAAATCAAATCAAACAATCCTGTAAAATGATCCAAAATCATATTATTTTGCCATACGGTATTTATTAAATATACCTTTAAATTGCTATTTGCTTGTTTTGCAATCATTACAGCTTTTACGATATTTACAGCTGTTGCCTGATCATCATGAAAGGTTCCTTCACCATTCACAATAATAGCATCTAGTTTAACTGCTTTAATCTGTATCTCATCAAACTCTTTTAAATCTAACTGCTGATAAGTGCTATCAATTTTCAAGTAATATTTTTCGCACAAAAGTAGTAGATTCTCCATAACATGCCTACAACCAATATGTGTTTTTTCTCTTCGAGTATCATTTAGAATAATTACATTTTTCATAGCTCTTTCTTTATAAAAATTGAATACTTAAAATAATGATCTTTGTTTTTATCATCATCTGTCAAGTATGGTGTAGTAGGTGTTGGATATATTCGCCCAGAAACTCTTCTTCTCAACTTCCAATTATCATAAATCAATTCCCAATCTTTTTTATATGGATAAAAACCATACCTAACTAATACATTTTCTAAGACTTTATTTTCCGCACCAGTAATCACCAAATACTTTTTTGACTGAACACATAGCTTTTCAAGCACCTTTTTTTGTATATTATGCTCATGGTAAAGTAATGTATTATTACAAAATACTATATCGGAAGTATACTCATGAATGAATTTATCATCCATTTTTATGTAATCACATAATAGAACTTTTGCTAATTTTCTTTTTACTTCATCACAAATATGATAATTTTCTTCTTTTTTAATGAAATATTGTAAAAATTCACTATTTAAATATACTTTATTGTTTTTTTCTATAATATCTCTAGTATACATTGCTTCCTTGATTTTTTCATATGCTGTTTTTTCATATTCGCCAGCTATGACATTCACCTTTAATTTATAATACAAGTCATTAAAAATTAAAAAACTATATACTTCTTCTCCTGTACTAGCGGCATGAAAAAAACATCTTATTTCTTTATTTTCTAGTTTTAGTAATTCAAATATATTCTCAAGCAATGGTATATTTCTCATAAATCTTGTAGCTTGGGGTATTAAATCATATTTTGATTTAAAAATATTGATTCCAAAAAAAAGAAAAAATTTAAATATTCTATACTTTACAATTTCTGAAGTTCCAATAAAACTTACCAATAAAACATTTCTCCTCTTTTTTAAATTAAACACTTTAAATAAATGATCAATCTTAATTATTTTTATTTTTTAATATTCTAATCCATTATTTTTAACTTCATCAGTATGATATCTAAGATGTCGTTTTTCATATCTAACTTCATTGTATTTACCACAATCAATATCATTTTGAAACAAGAATATTTTAAACTCAACTCAATTAAATCATAAAAATAAAAAGTGAATTTATCCAACTGCCTATTAATTTGATAATCAACAATTTTCTTTTGACTAGCCCAAATTAAGATACTTAGCCAAAAATTATTATTAGCCAATTCACGTATTTGATTGTCTATGCCAAGTGTCTCTAAAATGTGTTCATTCACACTATTCACAACAATATTATCTTCGTAAAGATAAGAGTTTTTAAGAACTGGCTTATCCACAGGTGTACCATTGTACAAAGAAACAAAAATCGAATCAGATGATGCAATAAAAGACTTAATTAAACTTTGATATCTCGAATTTTTTTCATGCATTATTCTAAAATCTATACTTAAAATTTCAATATTATTGGCTAATTCATAAATATCTTGTGGACTAATAATTTGAAAATTTGCATAGTCACTAAACTGGTCTAAACAGATTTTCTTTTGTTTATCAGTAAAGCATACCCCTTTAAAAATTTTATCTGAAAAATATTGCATTAATTTCTGCAAATACCCAATATAACAACTATCAAAATACTTATCAATCATCAAAAACCCTATCGCATTTGGGCAGTACACATCTTTGATCTTCTCTGGGTCTACCTCTTCTAGTGAGCGTAGGAACATCGCTTCTCGTTGTTTTCCCAAATCTGCTTCACCCAGAACAAATGTATCTTCATTCTCTTTCATAGCTAAAGGGTTTGCGACTGGAGTGAACTTGATAGTGTGCTCTTTTGCATCAAAGTAAGCCTCTGGGATGATGAACTCAAATCCGTGTTTTTCGTCTCCGTGTAGGTGTTTAAACGCAGGTATAGCTCGATTTGCGATTACCGTATCGACGTGTTGCTCATCGATGTTGACATTGACCAGCTGTTTTTCACTTGAGCCTACTTTTTTGCACCAGCCGCTATAGAGTACATGGTTACGTGACACAGCACTGCCTTGAATCTTATCGGCTTCACTCAGTTGAAACTTTGCATATCCGTATTTGAGCATCTCTTTTGTAGTAGCTTCTCGTAGTATCAGCGTATGGGGTTTTGCATCAAAAAACTCTACGGGCATCTCCACTAAAAAACCATGATGGCGATTTTCTTCACTTAGTATCTGAAGAGCTGCTTGAGGACGATTTGCTATCATTTCTACAATCGGCGCATCATCCATGCAAATCTCGACCGTTAAGTTCTCTGATGGGGAGTAAATATCGTAAATGTATCCCCAGAGGTAGTTGTTTTTTAGTGTCACTTTGGAGACAAAACACTTCTTTTTGCTCCAACTGCTTTTTCCTCTCTCTATGCTTCCTAGCGTTGCATTTACAGCTCCTGCGAGAAAAAAGAGCCACTGTCTATGCGCTTTTACCCATAAAAAATATTTCTCTTTTTTCTCTTGCTCTGTATCTTCAGGCATTACTCGTATGGGCGCATTTTCTATCTCTTGCTGTATCGTCACCGACTTATAGCTCTCATGAAAAAGTTGTGTAAATGTACTATCATCAAGCAGAGCTTTTATGGTGTCAATCTGCGCAACCAAAACTTCAAGCGGGGAGAGAGCTGTGTTTTGTAAATCTATCTCTTCGTAATTTTTTAAATACTCAGCGACATTTAAAAAGACCGCTTCTATCTGTTTTTGTACTTTTTGCCCATACGACAGATACTCGGCAATTTTTTGCTCAATCTTTTGGATATTTTTTCCAACCTCTTTTGTGTCGGGAGCACTCAAAGCAGGAGAGAGCTTTGGATGTTTGGTCGCTAAAATCTCTTTCGCCACTTCTGCAAAAGGCTGCTCAATCGTCCCATGGATACGTGCACCCCCTTCTGTGGCATTGATTACCCATATTTGGGCATTTACAAGCGGGATGTTTCTCTCAAAAAAATCAAGAAAATTTTTCCATGCTGATGTCGTTGCGACAGTGTGTCCTCCGCCGTAGCCTTCGATTTGGATGTATTCTCGTGAGGCATGAATCTCATTTTCCCCAAAAATGTGATTTGCAGAGTGTGATTTTCCATCCGCACCGTAAGCCAAATCCTGCCCGATGAACACTACATTTTCAAATTTTGCATGAAAAGCGATTTCAAACGCCATGTTTGCGGCACTTGACCCGATGCCGATATACCCCCATTCATCAAGTCCAAAGTAGGACATATAGCCAAATGGTCGCATGCTTAGCTGCACAATCCCTCTCTCAAGGCTATGGAGCAATCCTTTATGTGCCAAAGATGAGATGAAGAAGAGAACTCCTTCATAAAAATCAGTTGGAACATTTTTGTAAAACGCAGATGTCGTGACAACTCGCTCCAGCGAAACTACGACATCGGGCTTAATGCTGTGGCGATAAAGGATGGGGAAACTCGCATCGATACAGATGATGGTGACATACGGCGCAATCTCTTTAAGAAGTGGAAGCTGTTTTGCCAAAGAGGGTCCAGTAGATACGATGATGGCTGTTTTACTCTTTTTAATAGCACGAAGCGCATCGCTAAGTTTTGGGTTTTGCACCATATCTGGCAGATTTGCTATAAAATTTTCCACCCCTTCTAGCGCATCTTTAGGGTCATTGCCTAGTGAATACAAAACATACTGCATCGCACGAAGGTTAAGTTTGTTGATTCGCACCATCTCTTCATGTGCATAATCATAGTAAGGAAGTAGCTGATGCAGATCATACGTTTTCATAAAAAGCTTGGCTTCTTCCATAACATGAGTCATTACATCCAGCGTCACATCTTTGGAGTAGAGAAGGAGCAACCTTCCATCACGAAGTTCTTGTGAAAAATCTACAAGATTTAAAACGACATAAATCATCTCAAGTTCAGGTTCAAAAATAGTAAGCTTCTTTAATCTCTGGTTTTCTAACAAAGCTTTGTAAAGCATGCCATTGCCAAGACCAAAGAAGTAGAGGTATGGATAGTAGGAGAAGCTGTCGTATGTTTGAAACTGCTCTATCGTCTCCTCTGCGGGACTTTTAGTGTAGATGGGAGTTTGTGTTTTGTTGTCTAAAAAATTAGTGTTAATGGGATTGTTATCGGTAAAAACTTCATATATAACATTGGTT
This sequence comes from Sulfurimonas limnophila, assembly GCF_059705345.1. Classification (NCBI taxonomy): domain Bacteria; kingdom Pseudomonadati; phylum Campylobacterota; class Epsilonproteobacteria; order Campylobacterales; family Sulfurimonadaceae; genus Sulfurimonas; species Sulfurimonas limnophila. The sequence goes on along the minus strand of NZ_AP046127.1, from coordinate 173,802 downwards.
TGGATGGAAGAAACTTTTTGTGATAATTCAGATTGATTTTCTGAGAGTGCTTGGAGATTTTTTTGAAAAATAGTCATTTTAGTCCAAATCGCTAGTTAAAAAACAGCGCATTATAGCGCTACATTGTTTAACTCACTATTACTTCATAAAAAAAGTTTAAAAAAGAAAAATGCCCGCGGTGTGCGGGCATAAAAAACGTTCTTGCAGCCTAAGCTGCTTTACTTAAACTACTGAAGTAGTCTAAGAACGTTTTGCTGTACAGCATTTGCTTGACTCATAGCGTAAGCGCCTGACTGAGCAAGAATGTTGTGTTTTGCAAAAGTTGCTGACTCTGCTGCGAAGTCAACATCACGGATTCCTGACTCAGCCGCTGCAACATTGACCTGTGTAACAGAAATGTTACGGATAGTTGACTCAAGCTGATTTTGAACCGAACCAAGATCCGAACGTATCGTATCTAAATTTTTCAATGCATAATCGGCTGTAATAATAGCCTTTTCCGCTCCATCACGTGACTCAACGTCAATAGTACTTAGCGCATTAACAAAATCTTTAGTTGCATCAGCCACACCCGTGCTTGCATCAGAAGTAACATCAATTGCTTCCGCTGCATCCAATCTAATAGTATATGTTCCAGCTGTTGACGTCTCAACAACGCTAGCACGGATACCTGAATCTTTCTCTTGAGAATAAGCATTAAAACCATCCGCAAGTGCTTGAGCATTATCCAAACTAGTTGAATCAGCACTGGAAACTGTTGTACCCAACGTAAATGTTGCCGCTGTTTTACCTGCTAAAGTCGCTGTTAACGTAGTAGTTAGAGCACCTGACGCAATAGCAGTAGTACCAGTTGTCATAGCAAACTCACCTACTTTATGTATCTGTGTATCATCAATACTAACCTTAACTGTTTCACCACTATATGCACCAATATGAAAATCTTTATTTTCATACGCACCATTTAAAAGTGTTTGACCATTGAAAGACGTAGTAGATGCAATGTTTTGCGCCTCTTCCAAAAGACGATCGATATCTTTTTGGATTGCTGCACGCGTTTCAGTTGTTTGACCATCAGATGCTGCTTGAATAGCTTTGGTTCTTACAGTGTTGATAATCCCCTCATACTCTTCAAGTGCACCGTCTGCAGTTTGCGTAACACCGATACCATCATTAGCATTTCTAACCGCTTGTCCAAGACCTGTTGACTGAGAACGAAGCTGATTTGCAATAGCAAGACCAGAAGCATCATCTGCTGCTGTGTTGATACGAAGACCTGAACTTAAAGACTTAAGACTTTTATCAAGTCCAACATTGTTCATATTAGCATTTCTATGTGCGTCTAAAGCCGCAACGTTTGTATTAATTCTAAATCCCATAATAAATCCTTTTCGGGTAGAGCCTTACGCTCTAAGTTAATTTTATCTCGGCTTCCTTGCCTTGATGTTAACTAAATCGACACTCAAAAAAATAACTTTAATATTTTTAGAAATATTTTTTTTAAAATCTTTATCTTCTTCTATTAATTTTTTTTTTGCTACACTTCCAGACTTAAAAAGAACTATACTATATATATAGGAATGCCATTTGAACCTAATTATCGTTGAATCACCCGCAAAAGCTAAGACCATAAAAAACTTCCTTGGCAAGGATTATGAGGTTGTTGCTTCAAAGGGGCATATACGAGATCTACCAAAATCACGTTTTGGAATAAGCATAGATGAGAACTCTCATCTAATCCCTGCTTACAGCGTTGCAAAAGAGAACGCTGCTACCGTAAAAGAGATAACTACTCTAGCAAAGAAGTGCGATACCATCTATATCGCAACCGATGAGGACCGTGAGGGAGAGGCGATAGGATGGCATATAGCACATGCTATAAAAAAGGACCCCCAGACACTTCCTCGTATAGTCTTTCATGAGATAACAAAAACCGCTATAAACAACGCACTTTTAAATGCTAGAAAGATAGATATGAATATGGTAAACGCTCAACAAGCACGCCGTATTCTTGACCGTGTTGTGGGTTATAAACTCTCTCCGCTTCTTAGCTCAAAAATCCAAAAAGGACTATCTGCTGGACGTGTTCAGTCATCTACACTTAAGCTTGTAGTAGACCGTGAGCGTGAGATTAGAGCATTTAAAGCAGAGGAGTACTGGACAATTGACACTCTTTTTGCAAAAGATATAGAGGCTTCTCTTGTATCTCACAAAGGGGATAAGCTATCAAAACTATCAATAACAGATAAAGCACAAGCATCTTTAATTGTACAAAGTGTAAAAGAAGATAGTTTTATTATCTCAAAGATAGAAACCAAAGAGAGAAGAAGTGCTACTCCACCGCCATTTATGACTTCAACACTTCAACAAGTGGCTTCAAGCAAACTAGGATTTACTCCTAAAAAAACAATGATGGTTGCACAGACTCTTTATGAGGGTGTTAAAACTCCAAGCGGAACAAGCGGTGTTATAACCTATATGAGAACAGACTCCCTAAACTTAGCTCATGAAGCGCTAACTGCTGTTCGTGGCGTAATTGAGAGCAGATTTGGCAAAAAATATCTCCCTGATGAGCCTAAAGTTTACAATAAAAAAGCAAAAGGTGCACAAGAGGCTCACGAAGCTATCCGCCCTACAATGTTAGCTTTTACTCCTGAAGTAGCATCTTCATTTTTAAAACCAGATGAGATAAAACTCTATCGCCTTATTTATGAGCGTTTTATGTCATGTCAGATGAATGACGCTATTTTTGAGCAACAAAGCATAATCTTTAGCGGAGCAAATAACGAATACAAGGCAATTGGCAGAAAACTTACATTTGATGGTTTTTACGCACTTACAGGAGCCGAAGATAAGGATAAACTTCTTCCAGCTCTAAGCGAAGGGCAAGAGGCTAAAATCCAAAAGATAGAGCCGACTCAACACTTTACAGAGCCACCAGCTCGTTACTCTGAAGCAGCACTTATCAAAAAACTTGAGAGCGAGGGAATCGGTCGTCCTTCTACTTATGCTCCAACCATAGCAACTCTTAGTAATAGAACTTACGTAACCATAGAAAAAAAGCAGATAATCCCAACTGAGATGGCTTTTACAGTTACAGAGATTTTAGAGAAAAACTTCTCAAACATCGTTGATGTCTCATTTACAGCAAACATGGAAGAGAAACTAGATGAGATAGCAGAGGGAGAGAATGATTGGCAAAAACTTCTTAGTGATTTTTATGGCGATTTTTCTATTCAAGTTGAAGAGGGAAAAACAAACATAGTATCTCTAAAAACAGCAAAACCTCTTGGAAGAGCTTGTCCGAAATGTGGCGAAGAGCTACTTTTACGCTCTGGGCGATTTGGCGAATTTATCGCATGTAGCGGTTTTCCGAAGTGTAAATATACAGAACAGGTTGAGGGCGAAAAAAAAGAAGGCGAAGAGGGTGCACAACCATCATCTTCAAGTGATGAGATATGTGACAAGTGTGGAAAAGAGATGGTCGTTAAAAATGGAAGAAATGGCCAATTCTTAGCATGTAGCGGTTATCCTGATTGTAAAAATACAAAAAGTATAAATGTGCAAGAGAAGATAAGTGAAACGCCATGTCCTGATTGTGGCGGTAAAATAAGCCTTAAAAACTCAAGACGAGGACCATTTTGGGGATGTGAAAACTACCCAAAATGTAAATTTATCTCAAAGTTTGAACCATCAAAATATAAGTGTAAAGAGGCTGAGTGTGATGGCGCACTAGCCTTTAGAGTATTTAGAGGCAAAGAGATTTATGAGTGTTTAAAGTGTAAAGCAAAAACTCCAGCACAAGAGATAGTAACAGAGTAAAAAAATGAAGATAGGCATCATCTCAGATACTCATACAAAAGTAAAAAAAGCACGACGTGCCATAAATACTCTAATCGAGGATGGCGCAGAGTTTATAATTCATGCTGGGGATATTGTAGATGTTGAAATTCTTAATCTTTTGCATGAGAGCGGTGTTGAATATGTAGCGGTTTATGGAAACAACGATGCTCATCTAGCGGAGTTTCACACTCAGTTTAACCTAGTTCAAGAGCCATACTATTTTAAGTTAGCAGATACAAAGTTTAAACTTATGCACCTTCCATTTTACATGGCACCTGATGCAGACGTTGTAGTTTTTGGTCATACACATGAGTTCTCTTTGGAGTTTGTAAACAACACTCTCTTTGTTAACTCTGGAGAAGTTTGTGCTAGAAACAAGCCTACATCAGAGTGGATAATGCTTGAAGTAGAAGAAAAAAGCTATAAGATTGCTAGATACACAAGAGAAAATAAAAGCGATACAATAGAGAAGAAAAATTTTAAGTATATAAGAGAAAAAAAGTGAATCAAAAAATATTTTTATGCTCTATCTGTAACATAAACAGTGGTACGTGCAATGAAGATTGTAAATTTTGTTCTCAAAGCGTACGTTATAAAGCAGACATTGAGCGCTATAAGCAAAAAGAGATGTCACTAATCCTTAAAGAGGCGCATAATGCCTATTCTAACGGTGCTCTTGGTTTCTGCCTTGTAACTTCTGATAAAGGCTTAAACGATAAAACGCTAAGTTTTGTCTGCTCAATTGCAGAAGTTTTAACAAAAGAGCTTCCAGAGCTAAGACTTATAGCATGCAATGGAACAGCAACGATAGAGCAACTTCTAACGCTTAAGGCTTCTGGCATCAAGGCATATAACCACAATCTTGAAACATCAAGAGATTTTTATCCTAAAATCTGTACAACCCACCCTTGGGATGAGAGATATGAGACATGCCAAAATGTAAACAGTGCTGGTTTAGTTCTCATCAGTGGCGGTATTTTCGGGCTTGGAGAGAGTTATGAAGATAGAGTCTCGATGTTAAAATCGCTAGAGAGTTTAAAGCCAACTTCTGTACCGATAAACTTTTATCATCACAATGAAGCTCTTGAACTTAGCCCAAATCCGCTAAGTGTTGATGAAGCACTATCCCTTATAAAACTAACAAGAGAGATGATTCCAGATGCACAAAGAGTCATGGTAGCGGGTGGAAGAGAGCTTATGTTTGGAGATAGAGAGAGTGAGATATTTTCACATGGTGCTAACTCTATCGTTATTGGAAACTATCTCACAACAAGCGGAAAGGCTATGCAGAGGGATTTGGAGATGCTAAAATCTCTAAATCTTGATATAGCTTCCTCGGTAAAATAGTAGATGTATGAAAATATAATATTAATCGTAACTATCTCTCTTATTATTATATTTTCTCCTTTTTTTGCGAAACTTATAAAGCTTCCAACTACACCTATCGAGATTATATTTGGCTCTGTTTTTGCATATATTGGTCTTATACACGAAGAGCATCTCTTTAAAATAGTTGCGGAGCTTGGATTTTTATATCTAATGTTTATCGCAGGAACAGAGATAAACCTAAAAAGCACCCTAAAAACTCCAAAAGAGCTAATGCGAAAAATCATCATATATCTTGCTATTTTATACTTTTTTTCTATTGCTATCTCACTTTACTTTGAGCTTGGAAAAATCTTTATGGTGCTTATGCCTCTAATCTCTGTTGGATTAATCGCAACACTCTCAAAAGAGTATGGAAAAACTCCATGGCTTACTCTCTCTATGACAGCGGGAGCGATAGGAGAGATAGTTAGTATCGGTTTCTTAACTCTAACATCGGCAACGCTTGAGACTGGTGTGGGCTTTGCTCTTGCGCAGACCATTCTAGCCCTTGCACTATTCTTGCTCTTTATGTTTTTGCTATTTCGTGCAATTGAGCTTCTTTTTTGGTGGTTTCCAACAGTTGCAACATCACTTATGCCTCATGACGACAACAAAGAGCAAGATATAAGACTATCTATGGGGATATTTTTTATTTTAGTCGGGGCTATGCTCTACCTAAAGCTTGAACTCGCTTTTGGTGCATTTTTGGCTGGGATTTTTATACCAACATTTTTTGAGCATAAAAAAGAGCTTCCAGAGAAACTTGCCTCTTTTGGTTTTGGTTTCTTAATCCCTATATTTTTCATTCATATAGGAAGCTCTTTTAACCTTGAAGCCTTGTTTATGGATGGACTGATTACAAAGGCTCTTTTGATTACTCTTGCTATGACTATGATGCGCCTTATCGCTTCGCTTGTCTTTATAAAAGAGCTAAAACTTACAGACTCCCTTTTGATGGGCTTGTCACACTCCATGCCATTAACACTTCTTATAGCGATGGCAACACTCGCTTACAATGGCAACAGCATAACTGAACTCTACTACTATGCGCTTATCTTGGCTTCACTCTTTCAAGCAATCGCTATTATGGTTATAATAAAGCTGATAAACAACTACAAAATGGATAAGGAGGTTATAGTTGAGTAACTTAAAAACTATATTTATTACACTTTTTCTTCTCTTTTTTGTCTCATCTCTAAGCGCTCAAACGCCTTTTATGCTCACTGGCATAAAGAGTTATTATCCAGTAGTTGAGTTAAATACAGATAAAATAGATATAAAATATCAAGAGCAAATCTTAGATATGCTTATCAAAAAATCTCAAAAACTTGGGATTGAGACAAAAAACTTCTCATCTCGTTCACTTGCATTTCTTATAGGCTTCATTGGTGTAGGCGATACTTTAGCACTTAAAATAGAGTTGATGCTTGGAGAAAATGCTATACGTCTTGATACAAAAGAGACTGTTTTTGTGATCTCCTATATGAACTCTCGTATCTTTGTTCCTCAAGAACTAGAAGAAGAGCTTATCGACAATGCAGAGGAGCTTTTAGATATGTTTGAAGCACAATACAAAGAGGATAACTTATGAAAACTCTACTCTTAACACTTCTGCTTGGCGTTTTTGTTTTTGCGGATGGTTATAAAGAGTTTGCAACAGCTATGAGCTATGAAACAAGCTATGAAACTGCCCTAAAGAGGGCAAAAAAAGAGAAGAAAAATCTTATGGTTTTGATGGTTACCAACTACTGCCCATGGTGCTCAAAATTTGAAAAAAGAACTCTTATGGACGCTGATATAGACAGCGCTATCAAGACAAAATATATCCCTCTCATCATAAACAAAGCGGAGAAAAATTTTCCTCCTTTTTTAAATGTTCCAATTGTTCCAACAACATTTTTTATAGAAGCATCTACTGAAAAACCATTTTATCAGAGTGTTGGCTTCTCAAATAAAATAGATTTTAAAAATCTCTTAGATGCCCTACAATAGGGCTTTAAAGCTTCTCTGCTTGGATATGTTTAGCTATGGCATAACCATGATTTAAACCAAGCGCTATACTTCCGCCTGACTCTTGCGTTATATCCCCAGCTACAAATAAGCCTTCTATATTTGTCTCATAATTTTCATCATGGCTAGGTTTGCCATCCTCCTCTTTTATCCCTGAACTTGCCAAAAATGCGCTAGGCGTTGTTCCACCAATAGCATAGATAACTCTATCATATACAAGCGCTTCTCTCTCGCCAAAGAGAACTTTTACTTTTCCATTATCATCTTCTAAAGAGAGTATATCAACACCTAAGATTGGCTCTACTTCTTTGTGCATAATCGCATTTGCTATATCTCTTTGGTTTGTTGGATTTGCACGTCTAAAAGTCTCTCTTCTGTAACAGATTGCAACCTCATTTTTAGCGCTTAAATCAATAGCGTACTCTATCGCGCTATCTCCTCCGCCGACTACTAAAATCTTCTCATTGCCGCTACAGCCATCAAGTGTAAAGCCAACTCTGCTTTTAATCTCTTGAGGTATCTTATAGTCTGGCTTGTTTGGCTTACCCATTCTTCCAATAGTTACCACTGCATATCTTGCATTTATAATATCACCTGCGATAGAGATTTCAAAATACCCATCCTTTTTTTTGATACCCTGAACCTCCGTATGCGTTCTTAGCTCTACTGAGTGGTTATTTAAAATCTCATCAAAAAAATCTAAAGTGCTCTCTTTCGTTCCATCGACAAAATAGATTTTGCCCTCAAGCTCTACTTTTTGACCCTTCCAATCTTTATCAACTCTTTTGTTATCTTTATAATATTTTCGTATTGTTGAGTTGTGATTTTGATCTTTTTCTAAGATGATTATATCTCTAACTCCAAGCATATAGCTCTCAACAGCCGTTGCTATTCCTGATGGTCCAGCTCCAATAATTGCAAGATTATATATATGACCCATTGCAAATCCTTATCTTTTAGTATCTGCATAATATCACAACAAAAAAGCATTCTATATATAATTTGTACTATAATTTGCAAAATAAATCTCTTTTTTGGAAATCCTGCGCTGTGAAATATAATAATGGCTAAAATTGACAACAAAACATTCTACTCAAGTGCGATAGAGATGTATGGTATAACAGCCAAAGGTGTAAACTGGCACTCAAAAGAGTCACAAAATCTCCGCTTTAAAATTATCCTAGAGATGCTTCCAGAAGTTATGAGTGACTTTAGCGTAGCTGATGCTGGATGTGGTTTTGGCGACTTATATCACTATATGTTGAAAAAGAAAAAAACACCAAAAGAGTATATCGGTATAGACGCTCTTGTTGATATGTACTCTATTGCAAGTGAGAGAACGGGCTGTGAGATAGTTGTAGCTGACATCTGCAAAGACAAGCTTCCCTCTGCTGACTTTTATATATGCAGTGGTGCTATGAATGTTTTAGATGAGTTTGAAACGCATCTCTTTATACGAAACTGTTTTAACTCATGCAACGTGGGATTTTTGTTCAATGTGCTTTATGGAGATAAAAAGAGCCAAACTTACAACTATCTCACAAGAGCAAAGATAGAGAAAATCGCTGTTGATTTGGGTGTGGCAGAGGTTATATTTAGAGATGATTATATGCAAGATGATGTAAGCGTAATGTTTAAAAAGAGCCTTTAGTGTGTGCTATATTTGGGATATTAGGAGAGCATGATGAAAATAAAGCAAAACATGCTCTCTCTTTGCTCTCTCACAGAGGAGGAGATTTTTGCGGGATTATTCAAAGACAAAATCTCTTTTTTGCGCATCACAGACTTAGCATAACAGATACAAACTCAAGCTCAAATCAACCATTTGTTTATGAGAAGATACTGCTCTCATTTAATGGAGAGATATACAACTTCAAAGAGTTAAGAGACGAGCTCTCTTGCGAGTTTGATTTTAAAACACAAAGCGAGGCAGAGGTTATCACTGCTTCTTATATAAAATGGGGTGTTGATTTTGTATCGCACTTAAGAGGGATGTTTGCAATAGCTCTCTTAGATGATGAAACACTCTATCTTTTTCGTGATAGACTTGGCAAAAAGCCTCTTTTTTATCTAAACGAGGACGCTTTTATCTTTGCTTCTGAGATAAAAGCTGTCGTGCCTTTTTTGCATAAAATAGAGATGGATGAAGACGCACTTCTTAGTTATCTCTCATTTTTAGCACCGACTCCGCCATTTACCTTTTTTAAAAATATCAAAAAATTAGCCGCTGGGGAGTATCTTATCTTTAAAGACTCTAAGGTTGAAGTTAAACGATATTTTAATCTCCTAGACGCAGAGCCTTCCCTTATAACCAACAGAGATGAAGCAGTATTTTTAGTCCAAAATGCACTAGAAGAGGCGATAAATCTAAGATTGGATGCTGATGCTCCAATGGCTTCACTGCTATCTGGCGGAATTGACAGTGCCGCGATTAATGCTTATGCAAAGAAGAGCGGAGTAAATCTAACAACATACACGCTAGGCTACAAAGGGTTTGCAAAATATGATGAGAGGCAAAATGCCACAGAGAGTGCATCTCTTCTTGGAGTAAAAAACAGAGCCCTTGAGATTTCTCAAAGAGAGTTTGATGAGTCATGCGATATAGTCTTAGATGCCCTTGACGAGCCACTAAATGACCCTGCTGCCATTCCTCTGTATCTGCTCTTTGGGCAGATAAAAAAAGATGGTTACAGAGTTGTTTTAAGCGGTGAAGGAAGCGATGAGCTATTTTTGGGATATAGACAATATTTTGAATTTTTAGATATTGAGCAACTTAGTAATCTAAAAAACAGAAACTGGCTAAGTGGCTATTTTCACTCAAATTTCTCTATGAACAGAGAGTGGGAACGATACAAAAGAGTATTTGATGGCTCACTTTTATTTCGCACAACTGGAGAAAATTTTACAGATTTGCAAAAAAATGTATCTATGAAGAGAAATGTGAGAGACAACGAATCACTGAAATATATACAAAATTATAGAGACCTCTTTACCTCTTCAGCACACTCTGATGAGAGTATCTGGTACAGTTATATAGATTTGCACCTTTTTCAGGCGGAGCACTATCTTAGCAAACTAGACCGTGTAAGTATGGCGCACAGCATTGAGTCACGCACCCCATTTTTAGACCATAAACTAGCCTCTCTCATCTTTAGTATAGACCCAAAACTCCGCTATGAGGATGGTGTAACCAAATCTCTTTTAAAGTCAGCGCTAAAACCCATGGTAGATGAAAAAATCCTTACTCGTAGAAAAAAGGGGTTCTCCAACCCATTTATGGAGTATCTAATCGAGAGTAAAAAAATCTCGCTTATTAAAGAGGTAAATGATAAAACTGGGATTTTTAAAAAAGATATTTTAGATGAACATATCAAAAAAGCCGCTAATGGCGGCTTTAAACAACATATCTGGGGGCTTTATGTACTAAGCGTCTGGTTGAAGAAGTATCTGCTATAACTCCTCTTCTTCAATTTTTAGAGAACTTAGGTGTACAAATTGTGAGATTTCTGGGTCGTAGTACTCTATCTCTCCGCTCTCTATATCATATATCCAGCCATGAATTGCGATAGCTCCGCTATCTACTCTCTTTTTAACAGAGGGGTATGTAAGAAGATTCTCCAACTGCGATACAACTGAGAGTTTCTCTGTCAAGCGGTATAGCGTCTCTTTCTCTGCTTTTAGTCCTAATGCTAAGATTGCCTGAGCTTTTGCACTCTCTCCAAGAGTAAGCCATGTTTTAGTATGAACTAATTCAGGGTTATTATCACAACTTTTCTTATGGATAGCCTCTATCGCTCCGCACTTTGTGTGTCCACAAACTATGATGCTCTTTACCTCTAAAACAGTAACTGCGTACTCTATCGCTGAAGCTGTTGAGTGAAAATCCTCATCTGGTTTATATGGAGCTACAAAATTTCCGACATTTCTTATCACAAAAAGATCCCCTGGAGCGCTTTGCGTTATAAGGTTTGGTAGAACTCTTGAGTCAGAACAGCCTATATAGAGAGCTCTTGGTGCTTGTCCTTTTTGAGACAACTGTAAAAACTCTTTTTCGTAAGCTTTAAAAAAACTCTTTTGAAAAAGTTCATTACCTAAAATCATGTCGTTGTGAACCATATAAAACCTCCATCAAATTTGTGGAAAAAATTATATCTAAATAATTTTCCTAGCTGTTAAACAGAGATAATCTTTACCTGTAATAATTACCCTATATCTCTTTTGTTGGAGGTATTTTTTACAAAAATGGATATCTTTTAAAACCAAACTCATCTCACTAAAAGAGTAGTTTGGAGCTTTAGCGCCATAAATCATCTCGCCATCAATCCATCTGCAATTTGGAAAGCCCAAAATCATTGCGCCATCCTTTTGGAGATAATTTTGATATATATTCATAAATGTAGCGTTAAACTCTATGTTTGAGCTCTGCATAGTTCCGATAGAGACTATAAGGTCAAAATCTCCTAAATCCAGTTCGCTGAGCTTATTTATATCATGACAAATAAATTTTACATTTTTATCTTCTAAAAAGTCTCTTTTTGCGTACTCTATGGCAGAAGTTGAGTAGTCAATTCCAACAAACTCAATATTTTGAAACTCATCAGATGTGAGCATATCTTTTATAACTCTAAACTCATCCCCACGATTTACGCCAAGGTTTAAAACCCTCTTTTTAGATGCTATATCTATAAACTTCAGAGCTTTTTGGTAGTGGTATAAAAAGGTAAACTCTTTAGTTTTGTCAATCTTGAAAAACTCGCTCTCAACACCATATTTTTCACTACCGCTACTGCTCTCGTGAAAAGAGTTCTCTCTTTGGAGTTTTTTAAATCTTAGAATAGTTGTTAAATCATCCTCTTTTATCGGTGGCAGAAGTTTCATGAAAAAGAGTTGCGCCAAATCTACAAAACCTCTATAACCAAAGCTCTCTACATCAGAATCTAAAAACTCTACCTCAACAATAGTGCCATCTTCTACATCCATCGTCTCAAAACAGCCCAAAATCTCTGAGGCATTTTTATTTTTTAAAGCTATTCTCATTCTTATGAAAGGATATGTCTTAACTGCATTGCGTACCACAGAACAACTAGATTTAAAAAGAAAATCATCATCGAACTCCCGCGTGATACTATTTTTTGAACTATTGTTCGCTCGTTTTTATGTGTCTTTAGCGCGATTCGCATATGGATAATTGTTAAGAATGTAATGATTCCTACATAAAAGAGCTTATGACTCATCATGTAGCCCAATTTTGACTCATCTATATCAAGCGTTAGAACTGAAAAAAGATTAAAATTAAAAAATAAAAATGTACCTGTACTTATAATAACTATCAGCCAAAAGGTCTCAAAATAGCCATATAACGGTCCTAAATACTCATAAGTTTGTGCTTGAGCCTCTTTGCCCTTTAGCAATATGCCAAGCGCAAACAGCAACAACGACCCGCCTATCCAAGCGGTTGCTCCTAATATATGTATATAAAGTACTACATCTACCATAAACTCTTCCTGCCTATTTTTTTTTATTTTTGATTATAGTGTAAAATACAAACAAAAAAGAGGTAAAAATGCAAGAAATAACTATTTGGCATAATCCAAAATGTTCAAAATCTCGTGAGGCTATGGCTGTTTTAGAAAAAAACGGTTGTGAAGCAGAGGTTATAAAATACCTAGATTTAGCTCCAAGCAAAGATGAAATCATAACCGCACTTACTATGCTCGGGATGAACCCAAAAGAGCTAATGAGAACAAAAGAGGATATCTATAAAGAGCTAAATCTAAAAGATGAGGATGACTATGATAAGCTTATAGATGCTATGGTGCAACATCCAAAGCTTATAGAGAGACCTGTTATTTTTAAAGGTAACAGAGCGATTATCGGTCGTCCGACAGAGATAATCGAACCTTTTTTAAAGAGTTAAGCCTCTTTTTCTTTTTTCACAAAGTGACACTCAGTAGTTGAGTATGGACAAGTTTTTACTATGCTCATCTCATACTGCTCCTCTTCTATGCCACCCTCTCTTCTCTCATAATGACGCATCGCCGCATTAAAGGCTGTAATAACCATATTTGCGCTATCTTGATGCTCTGTTGAGATATGCTCAACTTGTTCACCCTCAGGTTTGCTCAAATCTACCTTTGGTGCAGGAATAGCTGCGTAACTAACCTGAAGCTCTCTGTTTAGCTCATCAGCTATCTCTTTAGCGTTTTGTAGCGTTTCACCCTTAATCATATCTGTAAAAATTGAGCCAAGAGTAGTCGTATCTTGTGTGCCGTTTGTTCCAAACATAACATCTAAGATAGTTGTATCATCTCTTTTTATATACATTATCACATAGCTTTTTGTTGAGTGGTCTATCCCTACTCCAACACATGAAGCATCTTCTAGTTTGCCATAATTTTCAGGCTGCATAAGATGTTTGCCTATCTCTGCTTGTAACTCTTTATCTTCGACCATTATTCTACTCTCCAAGCTTTTGTATAACTACGTTGTTATCTTTTATAAATTTTGAGATTATCTCTGAGTGTGTATGTTCATATGGCTTTAGATATACAATCCTCTTAATTCCACTCGCTATGATATTTTTACTACATTCACTGCATGGCTCAAGAGTTACATAGATAGTAGCATTCTCTATGCTTATCCCTTTTCTTGCTGCCCAGATTATCGCATTCATCTCTGCGTGAATTTCGTATGTTTTTGACCACTCATGATGTTCATGAGTATAGTTTCCTTCCCAATAATCACAGCAGTTTATATATCCAGCAGGTGTTCCGTTGTAGCCAGTACTTAAAATTCTTCCATCTTTTACGATAACGGCACCTACTTGTTTAGAGACGCATTTTGAAGCTTTTGCTATCTCTTGGGCTATATTTATAAAATTTTCATCATTTAACATCTACTTTACTTCTCTAACAATTTGAATATCTGCATTTCCTCTTAATCTTGCAAAATACTCACTTAAAACTTGCTCTCTTTTTTGCCCCATAACGGCGTTACTTATCTGATTTTTTACATCCTCATAACTACTCGCTTGAGGCTTTTTAGCCTCTACCATATAAAAACTCATATGTGAGCCTTTTTGATCCATAATCACAGGAGTAAAGCTTTTATCTTCTGTTTTTTCAAGCAGTTTTGCAAGTTCTGGAGATATTGTGTCGTATGGAATTTCTCTCTCTTCTACTTTTACCTCATCTGAGATAAACATAGGAGTTGTTATCTTTTTTCTAAGAGCATCTTCGTTTGCTGATGAGTAAATGATAACGCTAAAAGCTTTTGGGCGTGAGAAGTCGTCTTTGTGAAGCTGATAATACTCTTTTAACTCATCTTCATCTGGCATACTCATTGAAGAGTAAGCAATCGCAGAGTAGAGTTTTTGAGAAAGAAGTTTCTCTCTTGTCTTCTCTTTAAACTCCGCAGAACTAATACCGTTTGACTCACGAACTGCATCATAAAACTCATCAACGCTCATCTTGTTTAATGCTGAGACTTTTTTAATGTCATCATAAACTTCACTAACATCTACTGTTATTTTTCTCTCTTGTATCTCAGCTGCTTCTAGCTTTTTTCTTATCAAAATATCCGTTGCATTTGTTGCATTTACTTTTGAGAGTTGCATCTCATCTTTAACATCACGAATTGTAATAGCTTCGCCTTTTACAACAACGCTAACCCCGTTTATCATCTCTGCGCTAAGCAGTGTGCCCATGAGAAGCACTAATATTATTTTATACATTCAAAATCCTCTAAAATTTAAGATAAGTATTTTACCCGCTTTTAACAAATGATACCCTAAAATTCGGCAACTATTTTACAAAGGCTTTTTATGGTTGTCACTCGTTTTGCTCCAAGTCCTACGGGCTATTTACATATCGGCGGTTTAAGAACGGCGCTTTTTTCATATCTTTGGGCTAGAAAAAACGGTGGTAAATTTCTTCTTCGTATTGAAGATACAGATAAGGCGAGAAACTCACAAGAAGCCGCAGAAGCTATCGTAAAAGCTTTTCATTGGCTGGGTTTAGAGCATGATGGCGAAATCACATATCAGTCACAAAGAGATGATATTTATGCAATCTATGTAAAACAGCTCCTTGATGAGGGCAAAGCGTATAGATGTTATATGTCAAGAGAAGAGTTAGATACTCTTAGAGAGACTCAAATGGCGAACAAAGAGCGAACAAAGTACGATGGCAGATATCGTGATTTTGATGGGACACCTCCAGAGGGAGTTGATAGCGTTATCCGCATAAAAGCTCCGCTTAGTGGCGAGATAGTTGTAAAAGATGGCGTAAAGGGAGATGTTCTCTTTAGGGCTGAAGACATCTTGGATGATTTTGTAATCGCTAGAGCTGATGGCTCTCCTACTTATAATTTTGTTGTAGCAATAGATGACCATCTTATGGGCGTAACTGAGGTTATTCGTGGTGATGACCACCTCTCAAACACACCTAAACAGATAGTAATTTATGAAGCACTTGGGTTTGAAATCCCAATGTTTTACCATGTTCCGATGATTCATAATTCAGAGGGCAAAAAACTCTCAAAAAGAGATGGCGCTACTGATGTTATGGCATACAAAGAGATGGGTTACACTCCTGCTGCACTACTGAATTTTTTAGTTCGTTTAGGCTGGAGTAATGGGGATCAAGAGATATTTTCTATGAGTGAGATGATGGAACTTTTCGATCCAAAAAATATAAATCGTTCTGCATCAATTTATAACACTGAAAAACTTGACTGGCTAAACTCTCACTACTTAAAAAACACTCCAAATCATGAGTTGGCAAATCTGCTTGAAGAGTATGATATTGCAATCACTTCACATGATAAAAAAGAGATTTTACTCGATGCTATAAAAGAGCGTGCAAAAACTCTAAAAGAAATGGCACTTCTTGTAAGTGAGATGATTAATCCTCCAATCTCTTACGATGAAAAAGCGCTTGAGAAAGCATTTAAAGGCGAGGCTGTTGAAGTTTTAAATAACTTCACTGCAAAACTCTCTTCATCAAAAGAGCTTCATCTTCCAAGCGAGTATCATCATGTTATGCAAGAAGTTGTTGATGAGATGGGCATAGGCTTTGGCAAAATCGGGCAACCTCTAAGAGTTGCTCTGCTTGGAAAGATGAGCGGTCCAGGGCTTGATAGCGTTATGGCGGTTATTGGGGTTGATGAGACGATAGCTAGAGTAAAGAGTGCCTTAGCTCTGATAAAATGAGAAGGGTTCTAATACTTCATGGCTGGGGTGGAAGTGACGCTCCACACTGGCAGAGTTGGATTGCAAGTGAGATAGCAAAAGATTATGGATGTGTTAGTTTTTTAAAGTTTAGCGATATAGACTCTCCAAAAAAAGATGTTTGGTTAAAAGAGTTAGAGCTTGAGATGGATAGATTTCGTCCTGATGTAGTTCTTTGTCACTCTATCGCAAATATTCTCTGGTTTCATCTTTGCAACAAAGCAGAACTGCCAAGGATAGAGAAGCTTTTTTTAGTAGCTCCGCCAAGTTTTAAGTGTGACATCAAAGAGTTACAGAGCTTTTTTCCATGCGAGATACCAAAAAATCTCTATGCGAAAAAATCTCTACTAATTAGTTCAAGCAATGACCCATACATCTCACAAGATGAAGCAAAAGAGCTCCAAGAGACTCTTCGTATAGATATGAAAGTGTTACAAAACGCTGGACACATCAACTCTGATGGCGGTTATGGTGAGTGGCCATGGCTATTAGAAGAGATAAAAAAATAAAACACAAAAGAAGAAAATGATACAGCTAATAAATATAACAAAAAACTTTGGAAAACAAGACCTATTTAACGGTCTTAGTTTTAAGCTAAATCCTGGAAACAAAATGGGCTTAGTTGGTAGAAACGGAAGCGGAAAATCAACACTTTTTAAGATGATTTTGGGCGAAGAAAGTCCCGATAGCGGAGATGTAATCATTCCAAAAGGGTACAAGATAGGAACGCTTAAGCAGTATCTAGTTTTTACCGAGTCTACACTCAGAGAAGAGGCTGCCCTTGCCCTTGAAGAGGATATGAAGTACGATGTTTATAGAGTTGAGAGGATTCTTTTTGGTTTAGGTTTTACTCAAGATGATTTGGAAAAAGACCCGCTCTCATTTTCAGGCGGTTATCAAATCCGTATAAATCTTGCAAAACTTCTTGTAACCGAGCCAAATCTACTACTGCTTGATGAGCCTACAAACTACCTTGACATCCTCTCTCTTAGATGGCTAAAGAGCTTTTTAAAAGCATTTCAGGGTGAAGTTATCTTAATCACTCACGATAGAGATTTTATGGACGCTGTTACAACTCACACTATGGGAATTGTTCGCAGAAACTTAAGAATCATCGCAGGAGATACTCATAAATATTATGAGCAGTTAAAATCAAGTGATGAGCTTCATGAGAAACAGAAAATATCACAAGATAAAAAAGTAAAAGAGTTAGAGGATTTTATAGCAAGAAACAAAGCACGTGCATCAACTGCTGCTCTTGCACAATCAAAAGTAAAACAGCTTGAGAAGATGGATCTGCTTGAAGATTTGGGCTACGACTCAACTCTTAGTTTTGCTTTTAACTACAAAGATACTCCAGCAAAAGTTCTGCTTGATGTTAAAGAGCTGAGTTTTGGTTATACAGAGGACAATATTCTCTTTAAAAATATCTCTTTTGTTCTTGAAAAAGGTCAAAGACTCGGCATCATTGGTAAAAATGGAAAGGGTAAATCAACTCTTTTAAATACTATCGCAGGTGAGCTAAAACCATTAAGTGGCGAGGCTGTTATGCACACAAGTACTTCATTTGCGCACTTTGGGCAAACAAATATAGCAAGACTTCATCCAAATAGCAATGTTATGGATGAGATTCACTCAGCAAACACAAAGCTCTCCGCGCAAACTATCAGAGGTATCTGTGGTGCTATGATGTTTAGCGGTGATAGTGCGGAGAAAAAAGTATCTCTACTCTCTGGTGGAGAAAAAAGCCGTGTAATGCTTGGACAAATTTTGGCTCGTGATGTAAACCTACTCTTTTTGGATGAGCCTACAAACCACTTGGATATGGACTCTATCGAGGCTTTAACTGTTGCGATTGGGGAGTTTGAAGGCTCTCTTATCATTGTCACTCACTCAGAAGAGTTGCTTCGTCGTACATGTGATAGGCTAATCGTCTTTACAAGAAACGGGGCAGAACTCTTTGATGGCGGATATGACCTCTTCTTAGAAAAAATGGGTTGGGAAGAAGAAGAAGATGATAGCTCTTCTAAACCAAAAGCAAAAAACAGCTTTAAAGATAACAAAAAGACAAAAGCTGACTTGATAAAAACAAAAAGCAAACTAACAACGCCTATACATAAAAAGATACAAAAACTAGAAGAGAGCATAATAAAATCTGAAACAACACTGGCCTCTCACCAAAAAAAGCTCCTAGAGGCCTCTACTAGCGGAGATAGCTTTAAGATTATAGAGTATTCAAAACTAGTAAGTATGGAACAAAAAGAGGTTGAGAAGATGTTTGAACTCTTAGAGATTTTACAAAATGAGTTTGATGAAATGACAAAAGATTTTGATAAAAAAATAGCGGAGATTGGGGATTAATCCTCAACTCTTTTTATAAAAGCAGTAATCCCCTCACCATCGTTTTGAACAAACTGCGTAAGCGTGTAAGCAATCTCTCCCATTCCCTCTCTTGTACAGACTTGATTTAGTTTATTTATCATTACTTTTGCATTTTGAGCTGTGTCTACTAGATATAGAAGTAAAAATGAATCATCATCCCATCTGATGAGCATATCATCTTGTCGTGTCATACCTTTTAAGTTTGCCACAAAACTCTTAAGTGAACTATCATTGTTGCTATCTGTTTTAATCAAAATTGCACTTATAATTTTTTTGTTAAAGAGCGAGGCATCTTGGTAACTCTGGGCAATTTGTAAAAAATACGCTTTTGCATAAGCACCACTTTTTATATCTATATTTGCATTATTTTCTATCATAATACGCTTAATCAAAGTTTGTGTTATATCATCAAATATAGCAACAACATACTCCTCGACTTTAATAATTTCGACCGAAAAAGCGTGTGGCTCGTAACTTGGTGTTACCATACTTACAACTCTGTCTATCTCTTGAAGCTCTAAAATAGCATCATACCAAGATGATTTGTTTTGAATTTTATCAGCATGAAAATAAGATGGATGCGGAACAAAATTGCGAACAAATGGACCAAACTCTTCTCTATATTGCTCTAGTGAAGAGACTGCGAAAAACTTTTTAAATGCGCTGTTTGCTAAGATAATTTTTTCATTATCAAAAATAACAACTAAACCTTTTTGAATATTTAAAATACTCTGCAAAATGGCTAAACTTACATCTTCTCTCAAAAGTACTCCTTCATGCTTAGTTCCACTCTTCTATTATACCAAACATTTCCATCTGTGTCATATAGAGCCTTACATCAAACTCAACTTGATGATAAGATGGTTGCATATGGAGACACAAACTGTAAAATGCTTTGTTATGCTCTTTTTGTTTAAAGTGCGCCAACTCATGGACAACTATCATCTCTAAAAACTCCTCAGGCACACTCTTAAACATTGACGCTATGCGAATCTCATTTTTGCTCTTAAGTTTTGCGCCTTGTACTCTTGAGATGATATGATGCGTACCCAATGCGTTATGAATGACGCTTATTTTGCCATCATAGAGCGCTTTACTAAGGGCTGGAGCATTTTTCATATGAGTCTGTTTTAACTCATTTACATAAGAAAAAAGTGCTTTGTCTGTTTTTATGGTGTGTGATAAGGAGTATTTTCTCTTAAGATGAAGTGCTAGTTTATCCTCACTGAGGAGTTCTAGCACTTGATTTTTTATGTTTTGGGGATAGTTATGTATATATTTTAGAGAATCCAAACTGAGAACTTTTTACCTTTTATTTTTCCACTCTTTAGCTTATCGTGTGCTTCATCTATCTTAGAGGCTTCTATGGCTACATAGCTCTGTCTGTCGTAAATATCTATCTTGCCGATTGAACTGCCACTAAGTCCCGCTTCACCTGTAAGTGCGCCTAAAATATCTCCTGCACGAACTTTATCTTTTTTGCCACCCTCAATTACAAGAGTGATGTTTTGAGGCTTCATAACAAAACCACTAACAGTTTTTAGTGTTTTACTTGATTCAAAGATACGATTGTCATTTTTATACTCATCAACTTTTTCTTCCTCATAAGCACTATAAAGCGTAAATGCCAATCCTTCAGCTCCAGCTCTTGCCGTCCTGCCTATGCGGTGAGTATATGTTTCAAGAGAGTGAGGCAGGTCATAGTTTATAACCATAGAGAGCTCTTTTATGTCAAGACCGCGTGCAGCAACATCAGTTGCTACTAACACTGGGCAACTTTTGTTAGCAAACTGAACTAACACATCGTTTCTATCATACTGCTCTAAATCACCATGAATTGCCAACGCATCGATTTTACTCTCTTGAAGTCTTTTTGCTATCTCATCCACTTCTACTTTTGTGTTAGCAAAGATAATCACATTTTGAGGTCTGAAATTGCTCAAAATATCTATAACGGTTTTGATTTTATCTGCGTTATTTACCTCATAAAATCGTTCCTCTATCTTGTTGGCGATTTCAGTTGAAGTTGTCTTTACATGTATGGCACCATTTTGTATAGACTTGCTTATGTCTAAAATCTCATCCGTATAGGTCGCTGAGAAAAGAAGCGTTTGTCTATTTAGAGGAACAAACTCTAAAACCTCATTTATCTCCTCACTAAAGCCCATATCAAGCATTCTATCGGCTTCATCTAACACTAGCGTATCAACATCTTCAAGAGATAAACTATCTTTTTTCAGATGCTTTAAAATTCTCCCTGGAGTACCAACTATGATATGCGCACCATGTCTGAGTGAGCCGAGTTGTGGGCCAAATGCCACGCCTCCGCATAGTGTTAGTATCTTTATATTGTGTGAAAATTTAGCAAGGACTCTTAGCTCACGCGCCACTTGGTCTGAGAGCTCACGAGTTGGACATAAGATAAGAGCTTGGACTCTGAACTTTTTTACTTGAAGCTTATGAAGTAATCCTATTCCAAATGCGGCTGTTTTACCACTTCCAGTTTTTGCCTGTGCTATAACATCTTTGCCATCAAGTATAAAAGGCAGAGCCTGTTCTTGAATATCGCTCATCTCTTTATAACCAATTTCACTAAGGTTATGAAGCATCTCTTTAGTTAATGGTAAGTTTGAGAACTCTTTGTTGTTGTTCAATATATCTCCAATATTTTAATATTCATCTTCAAAAATCTTTATCTCTCTCATACTCTGAAGTATCAAGTCATTAAAAACTGCCTCTTTAAGTTTATATTTTTTCTCAAACATACAAACTTTTTCTATATTGAAAAGCTCTATATCTTTTACGAGTGCGATTATTTCTCCAAGCATACCACTCTCGTATAACAGAGCATCTTTGACTACATCATCTACATTTAAACTATCTAAAATATCTTCTAAACTCTTCTCACACACACTATCCATCAACGACAATACAGCTACAAAATAGGCTTGTCCAAGCATGTTGCTTCTTGCATCTGGCTCAATTTGCTTTAAAATCATTTTCATTAACTTTGTACGATGCTCTACCATAAGCACCAATGGCGATACTTGAGTATTTTTTGAGACCGCTTTTGCATATATCATAAACATCAGCCACTGAGCCAAAGTGGTTCTGCCAATCAAAATCAAAACATGATGGATAGTTGATATTTTATGCGATATATTAAAAATTCCAGAGTTTATATATCTAATGAGCTGAATACTTAGTGCGTGATTTCTCTCAAACTCGGCAGTTATCTCATCGATATTTGTATCTTCCATAAGCAGTTTATATAACTTTAAAACATCTGCTTGTGTAGAGTCATACTTCTCGCTTTTAAAGATTTTTGGCTTAGAGAAGAAATAGCCTTGAAAAAAATCACACCCCAAACTCTGCGCTAAAAAATACTTCTCTTCGTCCTCGATCTTTGTACCAACGATTACTATATTTTTTGCTTTGATAGCTTTTAGTATCTCTTTTGTCTCTTCTTTTTGGATAAAAGGCGAATGCATATTTATCTTAAGATATGAGATTTCACTCCATACATTTTTATACTTATCAAAGGCAGAAGCATCGACACTAAACTCATCTAAAGCCAAGACAAAACCCTTAGCGCTTAACTGTTCTAGCCTCTCTATAACTCTCTCATTTATGCTTACATCCTCAAGCAAAGAGAATATAAAAAATTGATTTGGAATAGTAAAAATTATATCGCTTAGAAGAAATTTCTCACCGATTTTTACAAATGCTCTTCGTCCGCCTAGAATCTCGTTTGTTCCTAGTTTGTTTAAGATTGTGCTGATTATGGTAGCTGATCTATAGTCATTTTGTGCGTAAGAGTCTGCTTTTTTATTCTCTGAATAGAGAACTTCATATGAGTCAAGATTGCCATTTTCATCAAGAATAGGTTGGCGTCCCAAATAGATATTTTCCATCATATGCCCCGCTTTACAAAAAGTAGATTATAGTATCTTTTTGCTACAATAAGCCAATAATTTGGAGAGTATTGAAAATGTTTGAAGCCCTTTATGTTGGAGTTGGTTTGCTTTTTGGAGCTGGAGGCATCTGGCTTGTCGTCATAAAAAATCTAAAAAATCAACTAAGTATTGAAAGAGAAAAAGCAGCCGCTCTTTTAAATGAAAATGCTGTTTTAAAAGAGCGAATCAGCGGTATAAATGATAAAAATGAAGAGAAATTTATACTGCTTGAGCAAAACAAAGAGCAGATGAGACTTGAGTTTAAAGAACTTGCCCAAACAATTTTAGAAAATAACTCACAAAAATTCTCACTCCAAAATCAAGAAAATCTCTCAAAGATGATAGCTCCCATGAGAGAGCAGTTTAGCGAATTTAAAAAGCAGATTGATGATGTTTACATAAAAGAGGCGAAAGACCGCTCAATGCTTCAAGCAGAGATTAGAAGCATCAAAGAGATAAATCATCAGATGAGCAAAGATGCACAAAACCTCACAAAAGCCCTAAAAGGCGAGAGTAAAAAGCAAGGTGTTTGGGGAGAGATGGTTTTAGAGAGCGTTCTTGAGCACTCTGGCCTTCGAGCTGGTGTTGAGTATGAGCGTGAAGTAACACTTGAACATGAGCACAACCAAAGCCGTTACCGCCCAGATGTAATTGTGCATCTTCCTGATGGCAGAGATATTATCATAGATGCTAAAACATCGCTTGTTGCGTATGAGCACTATTCTTCTGCTGAAGATGATGAGCATAAAGAGAGGTTTATAAATGAACATATAATCTCTATCAAAAAGCATATCAAAGAGCTTAGCGAGAAGGATTATGCGAACTTAAAAGGGATAAAAACACTTGATTTTGTCTTTATGTTTGTACCTATCGAGAGCGCTTTGCTTATGGCTATGGAGCATGATAGCACTCTCTTTGACCACGCATTTAAAAAGAGTGTTATCCTAGTTGGACCAACAACTCTTATGGTTTCACTACGAGCCGTTGAGAATAGCTGGAGATACGAAAAACAGCAAAAAAATGCCCAAGAGATAGCAAGGCGAGCTGGTATGCTATTTGATAAGTTTTCAGGTTTTGTAGAGAGTATTGAGAAGCTTGGAAAACAGATAACAACTGTTCAAAAGACATATGATGAGACTTTCTCAAAACTTCATACGGGCTCAGGAAGCATAACAAGTCAGTTTCAAAAACTAGAATCCCTTGGTGCTCAAAGCTCTAAAGTTTTACCAAAATCCCTCACCGATGCAAGTGAAGATTAATATTAAAAAAAGGATGCAACCATGAAAGAAGAAGAAATTTTAGGCGATACAGTTGAGTATTTGGATGAGGAGTTGCAAAAAGCAATTGGAGCAGTTGAAAATATAGCAGCAAAAGTTTATGAGGGCACTATGGATGCTTATGAAGGCTTTATGGAGACGGAAAAATACAACAAAACCATAGTTGAAATAGGAAAAAAACTAAAGGAAAAAGGGATAGATATAACTAAAATATCAGAGTATCAGTAAGAATCTACTCTTTTTTAGTTACCTTATATATAAAGCTAAAAACCTCCGCAACTGCCTTGTATAGGGCAGTGGGAACCTCTTTGTCCAGCTCTACTTTTGAGAGAAGTTCTATGAGGTCTTCATCTTTTCTTATTGGAAGGTTATGAAGCTCGGCTATCTTGATGATATTCTCAGCACTCTTACCCTGCCCTTTTGCAACTACGCGAGGTGCCCCCTCTTTTTCTACATCATATCTAAGCGCTGCTGCTTTTTTCATGCTTTTATCTCAAATCCCATATTTATCTCTCTTTGTTCTTGTCCATAAGGAGATGGATTTTTTTTAGTTGCATCAAATATTCGTATCTCTTTAGGTATGATTTGTGCCTCTATAAGCGCACTTCTAAGAGAGGAGATATTTTCTTTTACAATCTCTTTAAAATCTTTGTTATCTGAGTAGATGTGAACATTTATCTGATTTTCCTCATAGAGTGCGAGTTTTAATTTTAACTCGCCATACTCTTTGAGCTTCAAATCTATATCGCAGTAAAATGCAGAATTTTTATCCTTTTTTATATCTATACTTCCCTCTTCAAGAGCATCCCAAGAGAAGGGAACATAAAGGAGTGATGATGAAGAGAGATGTGAGAGCAGTTGAAAGTAGTCTATCTGAAGAAGGAGCTTGTCTACTTGTTTTGTTATCTCGCTTTGATTTGGATGTGATGCCCTTAGCGCTTCATCTGTAGTTTTGAGTAAAATTGCTTTTAAATCTTTTGAGAGTATATCTTTTACATCTTCATGTGGAAGCAACTTCTGTGCATCTGTAAAGAGTGTGAGTTTTGAGGTTAGCGAGAGAGTCTCTTTTGATAAAAGAGGCTCCGATGTCTGAACTTTGCTATTTATAATATCTGGAGCTTTTTGTATCTCATTTTGTTTTGTCCCCTCTTTTGATTGAGTAAATTCTGGCATCTGCGTTTTACTCTTTATAACTTCTAAACTTTTTTGCGCATCATTTAGTTTTGAGACTATCTCGCCAACCTCTTTTACAATGCCTTTTAAAATAGCCTTCTCATCTTTTGGAGCTTCCAAGAGAGCCATATTTGTGGCATCTTTTAGAGTTGGAGTTGCTAGGAGCTCTCTTATATTTTGTACAACAAGTTTAGCAACTGGGAAAGAACTTTTCTCTATACTTTTTTCGAGCGAGAGCAGAGTATTTTTTAGCTCAACTTGCGGGTTTTGTACATTTTTTAGTTTTGACTCTAAAAAAATACCTGAATCTTGGAGTTTTTGCTTCAAAACTTCAGAGCCAATCTCTTTCGTATTTAGAGTAAATTTTTCAAGTGTGCTCTGAATTTTTAGAGGCTCTTTATCGCTCTTTATTGAACTCAGCAAATCTTTAATTGTGGAAGATACATTGCCCAAATCTTTAAGTGTCGGATTGTTTTTTACAAGTGTTAAAAGAGTTTTGTTTGAGTCTGCGTTTTGAGTGCTCTCTTTAAGCAGTGAGGTTATAACTGACTTTAAATCTTTATCTTTACTAAGCATCTCCAACTCTTTAGGAGATGCTTCCCTTAAAACAGTAGCTAACGCCTTGTTAGTAGCTGGTGTCATGATGCCAAGATGCTTATCAAGAGATAGATTAATCATGCTTAAAGTATATCATTTCTCAGGCTCTTTTGTATGTTAATCAAGTATAATTTTAAAAACACTCCAAAGGCTCAATTATGGCAAAACGTCCCTCACTTCTAGAACAATTTCGCTCTTTTTACTTTCAAAACTCTCCAGCAGATTTAGAGAGTGCGATAGAGTATTTTGCAGTTTTTGGCGGTATGAGCTGGAGCGTAGATATGTCAAAGAGCCTTGAAGAGCTTATAGAGAGCAAGGTTTTAAAAAACTACACCTACATCCACTCAGATATAACTAAAATAACAAAAAGCGATAAGAGTAGCCATGCGATACTCAGTGCCGTTGCTATTGGGGATGGAAGAGTTCACTCTGCACTTAAGAGAGCTAGAGTCTCAAGAGCGGATGGCGAAGAGGCGATAAGAGAGCTTTGTGCAAAAAATCTTCTTAGAGCTGAATTTTCTCTTGAAGCTCCGATAAATTCTGATGAGAAGATTGACGAGAGATTAAACTTCAACACCCCTTTTATGCGCTTTTGGTTTGCCTTTGTCTCGCCATATTTTAAGAGCATAAAAGAGGGAGATTTTAAAGAGGCAAAAGAGAGTTTTGCCAATCGTAAAATTGAACTATATGAACAAACTTTTAAAAAGCTCTCTATCGAAGTTATAAAAAATAGTTTTAAAGATGACCCGATTCTTGAGATAGGCAGTTATTGGGATAGAGAGAGTGAGATAGAGATTTTGGCAAAAACAAAGTCTGGAAAAATCATAGCAGGAACTAGTCGCTACTCAAATCAAAAAACCAAAAAAACAGCTCTTACAAAGTTATATGAGCAGTGCGACATTGCAGAATTAACTCCAAGTATCTCGGTTATCGTCTCAAAGAGTGGCTTTTCAAATGAGCTAAAAGCCCTAAAAGGCGAGAGTTTAAAACTCATAACTCTTAAAAATTTCAAGAGTTTAGTTGAAGATTTAAGCCCTAAAGATTTTATAGAGTGCGAGGGAAAGAGATATTAATAATCTAATCAACCTACTAACCAAAAAAACAGCGTTAAAAAAAGAGCATATAGAAAATATTTTAAAACTTCTTGATGAGGGTGCTACCATCCCTTTTATAGCAAGATACCGCAAAGAGATGACTGGCGGCGCTGATGATGAAGTGCTAAGAGAGTTTGAGACTATCTACATAGCGGCTAAAAAACTCTTGGAGAGAAAAGAGGAGATAAAAAGACTCATTTCAGAGAGAGCAACTCTCACGCAAGAGCTTAGCAAAAGTATAGAAGATGCCGATACTATGAGGGTTTTAGAGGATATTTATCGTCCATATAAAGAGAAGAAAAACTCTCGCGCTGCAACTGCTGTACAAAATGGTTTAACACCTCTTGCAAATATTTTAGAGTCTGCAAAACTTAGTGCTGATGAGTTTAAAACAAAAGCAAAAGAGTTTGTAAAAGGTGAACTCTCATCAGTTGATGACGCCATAGATGGCGCAAAAGATATACTAGCAGAGCGTTATGCAGATATGCCTCGTGAACGTGAAGCGATAAGAAATATGATGCTTCGCAGTGGTGTTTTAGAGATAAAAAGAACAAAAACATTTGACGAAAATGGACTCTTTAAAAACTTTGATGGCAAGAGCGAGAGAGTAGCCTACATACCATCTCACCGCTATCTTGCAGTTATGCGAGGGGTAAGTGAAAAAGAGCTAAGCGTAAAGATAACCATAGATGTAGAAAAGATAGAAGCAAATATCAAAGAGTACAAAATCCCTCGTAATGCTTCCTCCTCAAAAGAATTTCTTTTTGAAGCCTACAAAGATGGGCTAAAACGTCTTCTTCTGCCTTCACTTGAGAGAGAAGTAAACTCTGAGCTAAAAGAGAGAGCCGACATCTCTGCCATATCTGTTTTTGGCAAAAATCTAAATCAACTCCTCATGACTCCTCCAGTTACAAAAAGAGTCATTTTAGGAGTGGATCCAGCTTTTAGAACTGGGTGCAAACTAGCGGTTGTTGATGAGAACGGGAACTACTTAGAGTCATGCGTTATCTATCCAACAGAGCCTCAAAATGATTATGAAAACTCAAAAAAGAGGGTTTTAGCCTTTAAAGATAAGTACAACATTACAGGTGTAGCTATCGGAAACGGCACAGGCTCACGTGAGACACAAGAGTTTTTTGCACGTCTAAACAAAGACGAGGGTGCAAACTTAAACTACACAGTTGTCTCTGAAGCGGGTGCTTCTGTTTACTCAGCTTCAAAAGTAGCCACACAGGAGTATCCAAACCTTGATGTAACTATTAGAGGCGCTATCTCCATAGCTCACAGACTTCAAGACCCAATGGCCGCACTTGTCAAAATTGACCCAAAATCGCTAGGTATCGGGCAGTATCAACACGATGTAGACCAGAAGCTTTTAGAGAAAAAACTAACAGATGTAACGCAAGATTTGGTTAATCGTGTAGGTGTTGATATAAACTCAGCATCTCTCTCGCTCTTATCTTATGTCGCTGGAGTTGGCGCAAAAGTTGCGCAAAATATCATCTCTTTTCGAGAAGAGAACGGTTCCTTTAAAACAAAAGAGCAGCTCTTAAAAGTCAAAGGATTGGGCAAGAGAGCTTATGAACAAGCTGTTGGTTTTATCCGCATAAAAAACTCTAAAAATATATTTGACAACAGTGGCATACACCCCGAGAGTTATGAGGTTGCAAAAAAACTTACTGCGCTTGATTTGACAAATATTGACATCCAAGCAAAAGCAAAAGAGCTTCGTGTTGGAGAAGAGACTCTAAGAGACATCATAAAAGAGCTTTGTAAACCTGGATATGACCCAAGAGAAGAGCTTCCACCCATACCTTTTAAAGATGGCATAACAGATATAAAGATGCTACATGTAGGAAGTTTCGTATCAGGCGTTGTTAGAAATATTACTGATTTTGGAGCGTTTGTGGACATCGGGCTTAAAAATGATGGGATGATTCATATCTCAAAAATGGCTCCAACAAAAGTATCGCATCCGCTGGAAGTTCTATCGCTAAACCAGTATCTCCCGCAGATAGAAGTAATCTCAATAGATGAAGAAAAAGGAAAAGTCGGACTCTCTCTGGCGTAAACAGACATGAATACTACACTATATTTTTTAAGATCATCCGAGCAGAAGATAGCAACTGATATGCTTAAATACGCTTATAGATTAGATGAGATAAGCCAGAGCGTTGAAGATTTCTCAGAGTTTGAAATCTTTAGCAAATTTTATGGACTAAGCTCAAAAGATTTAGGGCTGTATGCTCTAAGTGGGCACAATATAGCAGGTGCTGCTTGGATAAGATTACTAAAAGAGAGTGATAATGCTTTTGGCTTTATAGATGAGAAAACAGCAGTTCTCTCAATCGGAGTAAAACCAGAATATAGAGGCAAAGGTATAGGCAAGGCTATGCTTGAGCAACTTTTATTAGAAGCTGGAGCACTCTTTGAGCAGATAAGTGTAAGTGTGCTAAACAATGAAAAAGCACTCTCTTATTTTAAAAATTTTGGATTTGTTGAAGTTGAAAATTCTTTGCATTTAAGCCCTATTGATGGGCTTGAAGCTATCTCTATGGTTAAAAAAATATCTAACGAGAGAGTTGTAAGACCAAGTGATGGTTATGACCCTAGAAAATGGATGGATTAAAGCAATAAAACCTGATTTATAAAGGGCATAAAGCCCTTAAAAGAGGAGGGGGAGATATAAAATAAAAGGTAAGTGTAAAATACCTTTTAAAAAAGTCACTTAGGAGAATAAGCGACTCTGTATTCGTGTAAAAATTATTTAACAGCAGCCAATGCAGCGTCGTAGTTTGGCTCTTCAGTGATTTCAGGAACGATTTCTTTGTAAGTTACGATACCTTCTTCATTTACAGCAAAGATTGCTCTACATGTAACACCAGCAAGAACTGAACCGCCAAGTAAAACACCATAAGCGTTAGCAAACTCTTTGTTTCTGAAGTCAGATGTAACAGTTAAGTTTGTGATACCTTCAGTTGAACAAAAACGTCCAGCTGCAAATGGTAAGTCTAATGAAACGATAACTGGTTTAACACCATTTAAAGAAGAAGCTTTTGCGTTAAAGTTACGAGTTTCAGTAGCACATACACCAGTATCTAGTGAAGGAACAACTATGATTAGTTGCTTATGCCCTTGAGCACCACCTACTACTACATCGCCTAAACCATCTGAGTTTACAACTGTAACCTGAGGTGCTTTATCACCAACTTTTACTTCATTTCCTAATAATTGTACATCTGTACCTTTAAATTTTGTTGTTGCCATTTTTTGAATCCTTTTATTTTTGTTGTTTATCTTTTTTATTGATAGAAGAAGTATATTTGAAATCGGATAATATCGCTCTTAATTAGAATCAGGGGCGGTTCTGAATAAGGCTTAGTTAAGCTAAATGACACTTTTTGGACAAACTTCCAAACTGTTTAAATCACTAAACATACCCTCTTTGTACATCTCAACCGCTACCCTTCCAATCATCGCAGCATTGTCTGAGCAGTACTTTAACTCACTAAGCAATAAACCTGCCCCATAAGGTTTTAACAGCTCCTCTATTGAGGCACGAAGGTACAGATTTGCACTTGCTCCGCCGACAATAGCGAATGTTTTTGGCGGTGTTGTTTTAAAATACTTTTTTAATTTCTGGATAATATGAGCGGTTGCTATATGCTCAAATGAAGCCGCTATATCTTTAAAATCTTCTTCACTTCCTGCTTCAACAGCAAGGCGAACAGAGTTTTTTAATCCTGAGTATGAAAAAGCTATAAGCGGAGATTGATGAAGAGGAACTGTAAAGTTATATCTTTTTCTATCGCCATCGTGTGCGAGTTTTTCTATAACTGGACCCCCAGGATAGCCAAGCTTCATCATCTTAGCTACCTTGTCAAAGCTCTCGCCAAAACTGTCATCCATACTCTTTGCAACTGTTTTTATCTCTCTTAGGCTCTCTACTTCCATAACCTGAGTATGTCCGCCAGAGACTAGCAAAACAGTTAGAGGAAAGTGTGCCTCTTTTTCTACAAACAAGGAGTATATATGCCCAACCAAATGGTTAACACCGATTATAGGAATGTTTAGAGCGATAGATACTGCCTTTGCCATAGTTACACCCTCAACTAGGGTTACGCTAAGTCCTGGAGTTGTTGTAACAGCGACCGCTTTTAACTCCTTAAAATACGGCTTACACTCTTCTAGTATGCGAGGAAGTGCTTCTGCATGCAGTCTTGCTGCAAGTTCAGGAACAACACCGCCATAAACGCTATGTTCTAGCTCTTGGGAGATTTTTTTATGAAAAAGAAGCCTTTTAGTGGCAATCTCTGTTATAGCTATTGCACTATCATCACAAGAGCTTTCAATGCTTAGTATCAAAATCCATCCTTTTGTAATATATGCAGATACTCATCAGTTAAATCTGCCTTATGGTTTCTATTTTCTATCTTATCAGCTTTAAACCTTTGGTAATCTTTTGTTTTTAAATCATACGTTCCATATTTTGACATGATATTTTTTATATCATCTTCACTTATGATGCCCTCATTGTTATAGCTTAAGAAAATGTATTTGAAGTTTGCGTTTTTTATGAGATCTTCAAAACTTTTAGTAAACGGATTAAAACACATTATTTTATCCTAGTTCGTTTTTTTGTAATACTGTAGCCCCATTTTTCTAATCCATCTTTAGACATATCAGTATCTGCTTCATAGGTTTCTTCAGGCACTAAAGAATCAGCAAAATCTTTTATTGAGTTATAGTTCCATTTATAATTTGAGTATTTTTCATTGATATGTCTTTCATCAATTACAACTTCCACTTCTAATTGGTATTTATATGTTTTCATTTTATTATTAGCCTTGAAAAATATATCTTCTATGATATTCCAAAAAATCTTCCCTACCGTTAATAGGCAAATCTTCAATTATTTGTCTATGTATTACACCCAACCTTTGAATATTATCTTTTGTCAATTTATTTGATATTAAAATTTCTTTTTCTGGGGTAAATGTAATAAGTCCTACGCTTTTATCAAATAGTTTATCAAATAAAGGAGACAATAAAAATCCATTGTTGATATCAAGTCTTTCGTTATTATCACAATATACCCAAGGTTTAATATGACTAGCAATTAACAATCTTTTTTCATCTAAATTTGTGATAGGGCATTTTTTCAAACTTTTTAATAAAGCCTGCCTAAAATCATTTTGTCCTATTCTAATTTTTTGATTTACAATTTTTTCAGTTTCTTCTCTTTTTATTTTTTTTATTACTACTTCAGTGTCTGTAAGTTCAATATATTTATCACCACTATTTTCTAATCCATTAACAAAATCAGTTAAAGCATAGATACCTTTTGCAATTCTGGTAAATCTATTGTCTCTTTGAACTCTTTCTTGAATTGTATTATCTGGAGTAAGCCCTGTTTTGTTTCTATATTTTTCAATATTTTCATAAATATATTTTAATGGTGCATAACCACCATTATCTATCAAAACTTTTTCAATAGCTTCTGAATATGTCAAATCTTTATGCACAATATTTTCCTTCATAAGAGTTAAATTTATTTTTCACAAATTATTGATATTATCTATACTTTGACATATGCAAGTATCAATGAGTTTATATCAAATCCTATGTGTTTTCGATGCAGTTTTTCACATTCAAAAAGCGTAGTTCCACTTCCCATAAAAGGCTCTAGAATAACATCATTTTCTTTTGTGTATCGTCTGATAAGTTGATTTGGAATCTGGGGAATAAAATTGCCGTGATAGACATTTTTATGTTTTCCGCTTTTATCCCTCTCGTTTATCACCCAAAGAGAATCTGTGTTTATGTCAGACTCTTTCCAGTTTTTGATATCTAAGTCATTAAATTTCATTTTTCTAAATTCCTTGAATTTAAGTAAATTAGTTGTAAAAAACACGCTAATTCAAATCTTTTATAACTACTCTATTCTATAATCTTGACTCCAGCCAAGTGCAGATTTTATCTTTTTGGTTGACAACCTTTTATCATCATCAGATACATTATAAATAACACTCTCTTTAGAGTTGATTGCTAAAAATGCAGCATGTGCAGCAGCATCAACATGAAGCGGAGGAACAAAATCAACTGGAGCATCAAATCCTGTACCTTCTCCATAAAGTAGTCCATTTCTTAAAACAACACCAATAAATGGAGCGTTTGTTACTTGCTTCTCAAGACTTGCTATAGCACGAGAAGTTAAGCCATAAATTGGGTCATCAAAATTTAGTAGTGTCGATTCCTCAGTATGAGGCAATGGAGCTGGTTCATACACAAATGCGATACTTTGAGCAATCATCATCCGAGCACCTGCTTTTACTGAAGCATCAACTAAGTTTTTTGTACCCTCTTCTCTAAGTTTTGCATTTCTTACTAGTGCATCATCCATTTTCTCTGGGTCTAGTCCAGCTGGTAGGTCGGTTAGTTGATGAAAAACGATAGATGGTTTAATGTTCATCAAAACCTTTTCTAACTCCTCTTTATTAAAGACATCAATGATAACTGGCTTTACTCCGATTACTTCAAGTATCTTGACTTTTTCTTTATCTCTTGAAGTTCCATAAACTATATAGTTATCATTAACTAACATCTTACAAAGTCGTCTTCCTATAACTCCAGTAGCACCTGCTACAAATACTATTTTATTTTTATTCATCTTGTATATACCCTATTTATCAATTTTTACAAACTCTCTAACCTCTTTATCAAGCGCAAACACATCATCAACACTTTTTGGTTCGTTAGTGAACTTCTCATACGCTTTTATGATAGATTTTGATATATCCATAAAGCCAATCTCACGGGATATAAACTTCTCTATCGCTGCTTCATTTGCGGCATTTATAACTGTGCCTCGTGTTGGATTTTTTAGGAGCTCCTCTTTTATCTGCCAGACAGGATATCTTTGGCTCGTTATCTCGCGAAACTCCAAAGAGCCTACTTTTAACAAATCTATATGCGGAAGTATGTTTTCCTCTACCGCTCCATTAATTGCAAAGGCAATGGGTAGTTGCATACTAGCATTTGCAAAGTGAGCGGTTGTTGAGCCGTCTTTGAAATCTATGAGAGCATGAATGAGTGATTTTGTCTCGATGATAGCGTCATAATTGCCCTCGCCAAAGAGCCATCTAGCCTCTAAAAGCTCAAACATCTTGTTGACCATTGTAGCACTGTCAATGGTTATCTTTTGTCCCATCGACCAGTTTGGATGTTTTTGGGTGTCTGCTAAAGTAGCGTTTTGAAGTTTTGATATGTCCCAATCGCGAAATGCACCGCCACTTGCCGTAATTATCATCTTCTCTACAGGGCGATTCTGCATAAGATACCAAAGTCCGAAATGTTCGCTATCTATAGGCTGAATCTTTGATGTGTCTATAAATGCTCCACAAGCAACAAGTGACTCTTTGTTTGCAAGAGCTACTCGCTTATTGCATTCAAGAGCTTCTAGTGTCGGGCGAAGTCCTAAAAAGCCTACAAGCGCGTTTACAACTAACTCGCTACTAGAATCCTCTATTGCTCTTAAAATAGCCTCTTGCCCGTAAAAAACATTATCGTGATTTACTCGAGCTA
This sequence comes from Sulfurimonas limnophila, assembly GCF_059705345.1. Classification (NCBI taxonomy): domain Bacteria; kingdom Pseudomonadati; phylum Campylobacterota; class Epsilonproteobacteria; order Campylobacterales; family Sulfurimonadaceae; genus Sulfurimonas; species Sulfurimonas limnophila. The sequence goes on along the minus strand of NZ_AP046127.1, from coordinate 139,292 downwards.
CATCAACTTTATTTGCTACAACTACAACTCGAGGCTGATGCTCTTTTATCTGAGAGTTTAAGAGCTCAATATTATTTCCAGCTACCAAAACCTCAACATTAATAGAGAATTTTTTAGCAACTTCAAGTGTGTTTACGCCTATGGAGCCAGTCGAGCCTAGAAGTATCAAAAGTTAAACCAAGCCTCTTAGTAAAATAAGCATAACAACTGAACCAAATAGATAGCCGTCTATTCTGTCTAAAACTCCGCCGTGCCCTGGCAAAATATTTCCGCTATCTTTTACTCCAGCAGCTCTTTTTAGTGAACTCTCATATAAATCGCCAAAAATTGAACTAACTGAGACCATAAAAGAGATGATAAACGAGACACCCAAATCAACTATGCCAAGACCGACAAACATACCGCCAATTGTTGCAGTAACTACACCGCCAGCAACACCTTCGAGAGTCTTTTTTGGAGAAGCTTCACTAAATGGCGTTTTTCCTATACTTTTACCAACAACGTATGCGCCAACATCAGTAAGAGCGACAACAACCAAGAGCCAAAGAAGCGCTAAAGACCCATACTCTTGATACATCGAGAGGATAAATAGCATCCCAGCAGTAGGATACATAAATGGAAAGAAGTTTTTCCAAGAAAGATTTTTGTTAAAAGCGACTGCACCCGCATAAGCAACACCAGCAAGAACAAAAAGGTCATCACTATATGGATAAATCGCTGCAATTAGCCAAAGTCCTAAAGCATAGTAGAGCAAATAATTGTTTTTCAAATTATAAAGAGCAAGAGCCTCTTTAAAAGCAATAATATACACGACGCCTAAAGCCGCCCACATAAGGAAAAAATTATCTATAACACCTATAAGAAGCACTGCAGCTACAAGAACTAATCCAGTTTTAACTCTCTCATTAGAAGTTGAAAATATACTCATATAAAATCCCTTGTAAAAATGAAATGATTATAACCTATCACACTTTAATATCGAGTATGTGCAGTGGCTCCAATTGCTCTTCTTCCTCTTGCGGTTCTTTTTTCTCTTTTTTATTTCTGGCACTCTCTTGGTCTGCTTCATTTTTTTGATGCTCACGCTCTGCATCAACGGCATGGTTCTCCTCGGCGGGGCGTACTTCTATAACCTCAGTCTCTTTTTCTTGAGCCGCTGCTTGTGCTGCAATATTTTGAAACTCTATACGGTTATTATGTGCATTATGGATAGAAGATACCGTAGCTGTTTGCTGATTTACATAAATCGTATTTGCGACTAAACCTACTGCCATCTTATCTCCCTTAATTTTACTTCGTTAGCTCAGGGCCAAAGAGGATAAACCACTGTGGCACTAAAGCTTGACACATTCGTCTCAGAAGTATCTGTTTTAACTCTTTATCTTGTGTCAACTTCTATGGTTTTATACTTATTATAAAGTACATTGGCACCGCTTTGGATTGTTACTTCTCTTCTAGGAGTATAATCGACCAAATAGCGGTCTTTCTCAAACATCGTAAAATCTACGCACAATCTTGCCGCGCCCTCTATAACGGATGCAGGAACATTTTGCTTATCTGTTGTAATGATTACGTGCGCTGATGGACGCTCCTTCATATGAATCCAAATATCTTTTGCACGAGCACTTTGAAGAAGTTCTATGTTTCCTTTCTCGTTTTTTCCAAGGGCCACTTTATACCCCTCTATCCAAAATGTCTCAACAGAATCATTAGTTTTTATCTTTTTATTTTGTACTATTTTTGGAAATAAAAGCTGTATTTTTGCCATATCTTTTGCCTCTGTTACAGTATGAACAAAGAGCTTTATATGCTCTATTTTTGAGTCCAATGACGCTCTCTCTATATGCATATGAGAAGCTCTTTGTTTTGCTTTTTTGCTTCTAGTAAAAAGAGAGTTTGCCATTAGCGCAGGAGTTGAGAACTCTTTATGAAGCTCTATTTTTTGCTTTTTTCCATCATAATCATCAAGCTCAACTACTCTTTGGTATGGACGAATTGAGTGCATATTAGAGAGAAGAAGATTTCCAAAATGGTTACATTTTTGCGCCTCTGCTTCTAGCTCATCTTCATCATCTAGCGTACTATATAGTTTTTCTAATTTTTTTAGTTTTTTGTTTAAGATAGAGATTTTCTGTTTTTTTAAAGAGGCTAGTTTTTCCCTCTCTTCTTGCTCATACTCATCATATAAAAACTGCTCAACATCTTCAAGGATATACTCCTTTGCTTCAAATGGTGCAGAAGGAACAGCTAGTAATTTTTGTCCAACCCTAACCTCTCTAAATGATGAAAAAAGGTCAACATGGCGCAGTGCTTCTAGCACTACTTCATTCTCGTCTAAGATGATTACATTTGTATATTTTCCAGTAAATTCAAACTGCAAGTATGTAATCTCTTCTTTATAAGCAGAAGCAACTGAAGTTTTAAAACGAACTATTTTATCGCCACCAAAAAGTTCTACATTTATAATATTTGCACGATTAAATCGTTTTGCCAAGAGTACATCAAAAGGTGCATTATAGACCTTTGAACGAGCGTAAGAGGCGCATTTAAATATCTTAGAGTTAGAACGCGCCATCTCAAAGTAAAGCTCATCATCTCTATCAAAGGCAACCTTTATGATAGTGTCACTAACTCTGTAAATTGATGAAATTTTTGTAAATTTTTGCAGAAGATTAAGAATCTGCTTTAGGTGTGATAGTTTCATAATGTGATTTTATCATATATATAGAAATTACCCCAGCATAAGGTTCTCCATCTCTTTTGCACACACAGGCTTATGATAATAAAAGCCTTGGATAGAATCAATACCGTTTTGAAGTAAAAACTCTTGTTCTTCTTGCGTCTCAACACCCTCTGCCAAAATATGTATGCCTAACTCTTTTGCTAAAAATATGATTGTTTTTACAATTATCTGATTTTTTGGCTCATTTTGTATATTTGTTACAAAAGATCTATCTATCTTTAGTTTGTCAATAGGAAGATTTTTTAAATACGAAAGAGATGAGTAACCTGTACCAAAATCATCCATAGAGATGTTAAAACCAAGCTCTTTTAGCTCTTCTAAAAGTGCTATCGCCAATTTTGGATTTTCCAAGATGTAACTCTCTGTTATCTCAAGTTCCACCCACGAAGCCTTGCATCCACTCTCAAACAAGAGCTCTTTTAAAGTTTTTAAAAAATCAAGATGTGTTAGTTGTCTTATTGATACATTTATCGATACTCTACCATCAAAGACTCCTTGATGATGCCATTTTTGTGCCATCTCAAAGCCACTCTTTAAGACAAAGTTTCCTACCTCTATAATCAAACCGCTCTTTTCAGCAAGAGGTATAAAAATGCTTGGAGGTATCATTTTGCCATCATGCTTCCATCGCAATAGTGCTTCAGTTCCAATAATTTTACCGCTAGTAGCGCTATTTTGAGCTTGATAGTATAATTCAAGTTCATCTTTTCCGATAGCATGTTTAAGGTTTGTAACCATTTTGGTATATGTAATAGCCTCTTTTTTAAACTTTGCATCATAAAAACTAAATCTATTTTTACCCAATTTTTTTGCGTTGTACATAGCTGTATCTGCCGCTTGATACAACTCATCAACATTTTTTACATCATCTGGATAGCTGCAGACCCCAGAACTAGCTGTTATATATACATCTGTCATCTCTATTTTAAAAGGATTATTCAGCGTAGCATGAAGCTTTCGCATCAAGATGGTTATTACATCTATATTGTTTGAGTCTATTACTATTGCAAATTCATCTCCACCGATACAAGCTATAAATACGCTTGAGCCAAAGAGCTCTTTTAGGGTATTTGCTATCTCTAAGAGAAGCTTATCTCCAAAACGGTGACCATAAGAGTCATTGACTATTTTAAACTCATCCAAATCAAAAAGTATAAGTGAAAAAGGAAGGTTTTTTGTACATTTTTCACTAAGGAATTCACTCAAACTAAGCCTGTTTGGCAATGCAGTTACGTGGTTTATATGTGAAAGCTTATAAAATTTCTCTTTAGAGTCAAGCAAAAACTTCTCATACTCTTTTTGCTCAGTAATGTCTCTTGCTATCCCAAATATCCCAAATACTTCATCATCATTATCTAAAAGAACTCCTCTTGTTGTTAAAAAAGCTCTCTCTTGCTTGTTTACAATATGTATCTCTTCTCTTGTTATGATTTTTTTATGATAAAGAAGCTTTTGTTCCTCTTCTTGAATATTTGCGGCTTCTTTTTGTGCAAAGAGAATCTCGTCTCCTCTTCCTAAAATTTCATCTGGAAATATATTTAGCATATCTGAGGCACCATTGTTAAATAGTATATAATTTCCATCGATATTTTTTGCAAAAATAGCCTCAGGAAGCCCATTTATTATCGTATCAAGAAGCTTTCCATGACGAGACAGCTCTGTCTGTGAGAACTTTATAGTCTCCTTGCTCTCACTGAGTTCCTCTTTTGTTTTTAAAAACGCTTTGCTCTCTTCAATATTTTTAGCATAATTTATATACATGGTATGAAAAAAATAATAGCTTAATAAAAAAAGACCTATAGTTGTAATAAAAATAAAGAACCACCCTTTATATGTCTGTATGGCAGTAATGTCTTCTGCTTTTTCTACAATAAGTGCAACAGCTACATCAGATAATACTATCCATAGAGCTCCTGCTATAAAATATATTATTGCTATAAGAAATGCATTTTTATAGCTCTTTATATCTTTTTTGTGCATTTTGAATCTTTCTTTTTTGTGTTTTTAATTATACATAAAAAAGCGGATGCCTTGGGTATAGTTTAAGAATTAAAACAAAAATTAATTCTACTATTTAACATAATAAAATTTTGTATATTAAAAAGTCTTCTATTAAGTATATATCATATACAATTGGTAAAAAAAGGAGATGCAATGGCAAAAGGTAAAGATGTTCAAAAAGCGGTTAAGAAAAAGCCTGAGAAATCATTAAAAGAAAAACGTAGTGATAAGAAGGCGAAGAAATCTTCATAAATAAAATAAAATAGAAGTTTTTTGACGCAAAAAGCGTCAAAAACTTATACGCGTGACTCTTCGCGACGTTGTAAATACGCCCAATTAGAATCTACACGCTCTTGCCACTCTTTTATTAGATACTTATATTCATCTTTAAAAAGGTGTTTAAAACGCCCTTGAGCAGCTAGATACTCCTCAACAGGAATAACATTTTTAGGTCTGTAAGTGATGTTTAACTCTCTACCATCAATAATCTCATAAAGAGGAAATACTAAAGAGTCAGTAGATAAGTCAGTGATATGCATTGTATCTTTAGGATCAAATTTCCACTCCGTAGTACATGGTGAAATAGCATTGATAAATACAGGTCCATCTACTGAGAAACCATGTTGAATCTTTTTAACCATATCTTTCCATTTATTTGGAGCAACTTGAGCAGCGTATGGTATACCATGTGCAGCCATGATAGATATCATATCTTTTTTATTTTTTTTCTCTCCATAACTTACACGGCCTGCTGGAGACGTAGTAGCTGATGAGCCAATTGGAGTTGAAGATGATCTTTGTCCACCTGTGTTAGCGTAAACTTCATTATCAAGAACAACGTGCATTATATTGTGCCCACGTTCCATACATCCAGAAATCCACTGAAAACCGATATCATAAGATGCACCATCACCTGCAAAAGAGACAAATTTAGGATTACGATCTGGCTGTTTTAGGCGACCTTTTTTCTTTAGTGCTTTGTACATACTCTCAGCACCTGCAACTGCAGTTGAGCCGTTTTCAAATCCGATATGTATCCAAGAAGCATCCCACGAAGTATATGGGTAAACAGCCGTACAAACCTCTAGACATCCAGTTGATGCCGATAGAATTAAATCATCATTTGTAGCGTTTAACACTTCACGAACAATAATAGAGTGTGCACAACCTGGACATAAAAGGTTAGCTCCTTCAAAACGGTCAGCTGATGTTGAAAACTCTTTTAAGTTTTTTATATTTTTCATTTCGCTCATAGTTTTCTCCTTATAAATATGCCAGCTTCGGTCCACGAACACCGATAAACTGTTGTAGTTGAGTAGTTACTTTACCAGCATCAACATTTACTTGTAGCTCTTTAAATAGAGACACTAAATGTGCTTTAGTTAAGTCACGTCCACCAAGTCCATAAACATAACCAGAGAGAAGTGCTCTATTTGGTGTATTATAAAGTGAACCAGCTACTTCGTTAAATAACATTCCAGGCGCACCATTTGGAGATGAGCGGTCAAGTGTTGCAATCGCTTTAACATCTTTTAAAGCTTCTGCGATTTGGAAGAATGGGAAAGGACGGATAACACGAATGCCTACAACACCAGCTTTGATTCCCTCTTTTCTCATCTCAGTTGCTACTTCACGAGCAGTTTCAACTGATGTACCCATACAAACCACACATACATCAGCATCATCCATATCGTACTTTTCAACGATATTATATTTACGTCCGCTTAGCTTTTCAAAACCATCAAATGCTGCTTGAATTTTTGGCATAACTTTTGTCATCAAATCATTATGTTGACGAGCTTTATGCTCAAAATGCCAATCTTCTTCAGTTTGTACACCATGTGTTACAGGATGTTCAAAATCAAGCATATCATTCATAGGTTTGTAATCGCCTACAAAACCATAAGCTGTATCATCATCTAAAGTATGAACACCTTGTGCTGTATGAGAAGTCATAAAGCCATCTTGATGAACCATACACGGAAGTCTTACTTCATGGTCTTCACTTACTTTAAACGCTATGAAATTTAAATCATAAGCATCTTGAGGGCAGTATGCATCAAGTTGTATCCAACCACTATCACGTCCTAAATACATATCTGAGTGATCGCCATTTACATTTAGTGGAGCAGCAAGTGCGCGGTTTACAACGTTTAAAACGATTGGAAGACGCATACCAGAAGCTTGGTAAAGTGTCTCAACCATTAGTGCAAAACCTTGAGATGATGTAGCAGTTGCAACACGACCACCAGCCGCAGCAGCGCCAATACAACCACTCATCGCAGCATGTTCAGACTCAACCATTACAAATTCGCCCTCAACATAACCATCTGCTAAAAACTGTGCATAACCTTCAACTATCGGGGTTGATGGAGTAATAGGGTAAGCTGCAACAACGTCAATCTGACACTGTCTCATTGCTTGAGCAGCGGCAAAATTTCCATCCCATACTTCAATATCTCTTAATTCCATTTTGTCAAATGCCATTACTCTTCCTTCTCATCTTTTTTAGGCCACGAAGCTATTTCCGTCTCTTCGTCTGCTTGTTCTGGGAACATTAAGAGTGATTTTGGGTTTGTAGGACAAACCTCAACACATATTCCACACCCCTTACAGTGATCCATATCAACACCGATTAATTTTTTATCTCTTGCAATAATTGAAACATCTGGACAATAAATCCAGCAAAATTGACAATCTATACAGTAGTCTTTGTTAAAAATTGGTTTAATTAATCTCCAATCGGCAACACTTGCAGTATAAGAACTACTTTGTGAATATGCGCGATCTTCTTGTTGTGTTCCTGCAATATCGTCTATTTTCCCGTCGAAAGTGCGAAGCATTGCTCCGATTTCAAACTCATCCCATCCTTTTTTTGCCATAACCAATTCCTTACTTTACTTCGTCATATGCGCGCTGAATAGCAAACATATTTGCGTCAATAATTTTTTGTGGTAACTTCCCAAGAATTCTCTGCATACTCTCTTTAAAAAACTCTATATCATACATCCCAGAAATTTTCATAAATGCACCAAGCATTGGTGTATTTGGAATTGGACGACCAATAGTTTCATTGGCAATAGTTATACAGTCAACTGTATAAACTTCTTTGCCTTCTAGTTTAGGCTGAGCTTTAAGTAGTTCTTCTGTAGTTAAGTGAGTTGTAATAATATATTTTGTATTGTCTTTATGATTTATCGTTACATCACTTGTAAAAACTAAGGCAGGATCGATAACAAAAACATAATCAGGTCTCATATATTTTTCATGATTCATAATTACTTTATCATCTACACGGTTGTAAGCCGTCATCGCTGCTCCACGTTTTGCAGATCCATAAAATGCAAACGCTTGTACATGCTTACCAGTTGTAGAAATAACATCCGCTAAACCCTTTGCACCAGTAACAGCGCCTTGTCCAGCACGACTATGCCATCTAATCTCTAGCATTAACTCTCCTTCTTTTTTATATAGAACCTAAATTCTACTTTACCCCTTATTTTAGACAAGTTGCTCTTAAAAAAAGCTTGAGGTTTTACTCTTTTGTGATAACTAAGAAAAGTGTGTTATTTTTTCCTATTTTGCAGATAAAGCGCTGCTTCTAGCGCATCATTTAATATAACATTTGTAAACTTTTTTAATGTCTCTAAATTATCATATCCACTCAATACCGCTATGGAATTTACATTGGCGTTTTTTGCAGCAATAAGGTCTAATTTTGTATCTCCAATCATCCATATTTCTCTATCTTTTGTATCCATTTTCTCCAAAGCTTTTAGGATAGGTTCAGCGTTAGGTTTTGGGTTTTGAACATCCTCTCTACCTATTAAAACTTCAAAGTACTGCATCAAATCAAAATGCTCCATCAATAGCTTGGAGTATTGTGCAGTTTTTGTCGTCACAATACCAAGCGTAGCGAACTCTTTAGCCAATAAAACGGCCTCTTGTGCATTCTTTAAAAGCTCTGTTTTTTGTGTTGAAATATCTCTGTAATGCTCTTTATAAGTTGCAACCAAATCCCAAATTTCTTTTGAATCTACCCCTAAATTTTCATACATAATATCAAGCGGATAACCTATGAGAGCTTTTATCTCTTCATCTTTTTTACTCTCATACCCATGCCTATCAAACGAGTGATGAAATGACTCTAAAATAGCTTCCGTTGAGTCAATTAAAGTACCATCCAAATCAAATAAAATTATCACATTACTTCTCCCACTCTATATAATTATGCCAAATTCCACTTGGGCTTGATTTTACGTTTTTTATCTTTTTACTTACTGTTGTTATTGAGTTTGGAATGAATAAAAATAGATATGGATTCTCATCAGTTATTGTCTTAAACATCTTTTTCCAGACTAAAGACAACTCCTTAGAATCTATCATACTTTGAGAATCTTCTATCATTTTGTTCATCTCAGCATTGTGGTATCCAACAAGATTAAATCCACCTTGCTTATCGCTATCACTATGCCAAAACATATATGGGTCAGGGGTAGGAGATAGTCCCCATCCAAGGAGTACACTATCAAATTTATTTGGAAATACAACCATGTTTAAAAATGCTTGCCACTCCATCACTCTAAGAGTTACAACTACTCCAGCCTCTTTTAGCTGATGCTGAAGTATTTGCGCGGCATAAGGTCTTGTATCACTTGAATTCGAGGTAGCAATCTCAAATGTAAATGGATTTGACTCATTGTATCCTGCCTCACGAAGAAGCTCTTTTGCTTTTTGAATATTTTGCTTAGGTGCTTTTACGTCTTCATTAAAAGCATTTGTTGCTGGAAGAAAAGGACCAGTACAAACTTTGGCATGGTCAAAAAAAAGTATCTTTACCAACTCTTCTCTGTTAATTGCCAAAGAGAGCGCCTCTCTTACTTTTGGATTTTTAAATTTCTCAATTCTTAAATTAAATCCCAGATAGGTATATGATTGAGATATATTTTCATAAATATCAAACTTATCAAAAAAGCTCTTATCTAACTGCCTCTCATACTGCATAGGTTCGATGCTTCCGATGTCAAGAGAACCTGATTTGAGCATCAAAAAACGAGTCATTGGATCGGCTATGATATGGAACGAGATTTCATCTATCTTTGGGCGTCCCTCAAAATACTCATCAAATGCGCTTAAAACTATATTTTTAGAGTACTCTAACTGATGCAACTTGTATGCGCCTGTTCCTATTGGGTTTGTGTTAAAACTTGAGCTCATTAAATTTTGCTCATTTTGCAATAGATGTTGTGGCAAAATACCCATCATCCATGTCTCTAATGCCTTAAAATAGGCCTCTTTGTATCTTACTCTTAGAGTTAATTCATCAACAACTTCAACACTCTCTACAAATCTAAAGTTAGAGCTGTATGGAGAACTTATCTTTGGTGAAATAAGCGTGTTATATGTAAAGAGTACATCATTTGCACTAAACTTTTCTCCGTCATGCCACTTTACATTAGAGCGAAGTTTAAATAAAAGAGTTTTTTCATTTTCAAAGTAAAAACTCTCCGCCAAATCCCCCACTATTGTTGATAAATCTTTATCGTACTTTACAAGTCCGTTAAATATAAAACCGCTAATCTCTGATGAACTAGAATCTGTTGCTAAGATAGGATTTAATCTCGATGGATTGGTAGATGTGGCTAAGTGAAGTGTTGATGCAAAAAGATGAAGCGATAAAATCAGAGGTAGTAAATAGCGCAAAATTACTCTTTTTTGAGTGATTATACCAAAGTAAAATAGAGGAGAATGTTAATAAAAAGTTAGGAAAGGATATTTCCAGTGCGCAATGCACTGAAAAATTGTTCTTGAAGCGATTAACGCTTAGAGAACTGACGAGAACGACGAGCTTTGCGCTTGCCTGGCTTCTTACGTTCAACAACACGTGAATCACGAGTCATCATACCTTCAGGTTTTAGTATAGCTTTTAACTCTGGATTAAATCTTACCAAAGCACGAGAAATACCGTGACGAAGTGCGTCTGCCTGACCACCGAAACCACCGCCTAAAACTGTAGCTACAATGTTTACTGATGTATCTTGTTTTGTTAGAGCAAGAGGTTGCTTAACACGAAGTTTTTTAGCCTCTAATCCGCCTAACCATGCGTCTAATGAAAGACCATTGATTGTCATAGTTCCAGCACCTGGAGTTAACCATACTTTTGCGATTGACGCCTTACGACGACCTGTTGCATATATTTTTTTCATATAGTTATCCTTACTTTGCTAATTGTGCAGAGTGAGGATGTTCAGCACTTGCATAAATTTTTAATTTTTTAATCATTTTAGCACCAAGCTTAGTTTTAGGAAGCATACCGCGAGTAGCTAATTTGTAAAGCTTCTCTGGATTTTTCTCTAAAAGTTCAGTCATTTTAGTACTTTTAACACTACCGAAGTAGCCAGAGTATGAAAAATACTCTTTGTTAGCAATTTTACCAAGACCGTTGAATTTTGCTTTTGAAGCATTAACTACTACAACATAGTCTCCACAGTCGATATTTGGAGTAAAACATGGCTTATTTTTACCGCGAAGTATAGTTGCTACTTCAGTAATAATACGACCAAAAGTTTTACCTTCAGCATCAATCAAAACCCATTTTTGATCGATTTGTTCAGGAGTTGCAATTTTCGTAAATTTCATTCTTGAACCTTTCAAGTAATTTTCTTAACATCAACATCTTTAGATGCCTGTTTAATTGGCGAAAGTATATCTTCTTTTGCTTACAAATAACTTAATTTATGGTTTTTTTAAGGTTTAGAGAGAGGGTTTATCGCCGTTGTTGAAAATCTTCATATTTTGGAACAATACGTTTGGCGTATAAAAAACGCTGTTTATAATATTGCTTATCTATCTTATCGTATTGAACTTTTTTACCTTTATATGAAGCATGAATTATTTTCCCATCTCCTGCATATATAGCTACATGTGATGGCGCTTTTTTATATGTACGATAGAAGAGTAAATCACCTACTTTTAAATCTTTAATATCTATTTTTTTGCCATATCTTGATTGCTCCGAGGCAGATCTTGGAAGAGTGATACCAAATTCTCCAAACACTTGCTGTGTAAAACCTGAGCAATCAGTCTTTTTATCGCCCTTGTTTCCAAACTTGTATTGGGTACCTAAAAACTCTTGTGCTTTTGACAATACTCTACTTGTCAATGGCTCTTGAATAATCATAGTTTCACTTATAGATGGAAACTCATAATCGTCATCACGCTGTATATCAGCAAAAACGGTTGTGTAAAGAAGAATGATAGCAACAGCAAAAAAACTTTTTATCACTTATTCTCCTTCTACAAATTTGTGGGATTTTACTACTTGTTTTATAAAATTTAGGTTCAAGGTTTTAGTTAACTTTATACCTTGAATACCTTAATCTCCTGCTCCAGTAGATAAACTATATAGCCTTGTGCACTCTTTTTTGTAATCTCCTCAACTGCTTTTACATAAGAGCGTACCTGTTTAACGTGCTCATTCATATACAGATTTGAGCTCTTATAATCAACTATATTATACCCTTCTTCACTCTCGACTAATAGGTCTATATATCTTAGAGAGTTTTTATAGCGAAGTGCTTTTTCTCTATGACATACGCCATCAACTACAGAGATAAACTCATCACACTCAAGCAACATCTCTACTCTTTTTTGTATATCTTCTATCTCACTCTCTTGTAGCAGTGCGCCATATTTGTTTATCATGCTATCTTTTGCGTGAGCTATATTTTTAGCTTTAAACTCTCCTAACATCTCAAGCATATAGTGCATCGCTATACCAAAGTTTATAGATACAAAATCCTCTTCTTGTTCTTTTTCAAGCTCCAAAATATCACTTTGTGTTCCATAAAACAACTCTTGATACTCCAAGGCTTTAAACTCTGTTTTATTCTTTTTATCTTTATACACACACTTTAAAATTCCATTTTTTTCTACTCTTAAATCTAAAATATCAAATATGGAATCTTTTGATTTTAAAACAACAACAAGACTCTCTCTTGCTCTTGTAAAGGCTACATAATGGGCATTTAAGCTATCTTCTACTTGTAGAGCCCTCTCTTTTAAAAGAGCTGTGGCGTAAGCCTCATCAACACTGTCTCTGCCTTTTATCCGCAGATAAACATTCTCTAATGTAAGTCCATCATACTCATAAATGATAGCGTCACGTGATGGCGGAGTTTTTGTAAGCCTATCCATCACTATTACATGTTCATACTCTAACCCTTTTGATTTGTGTACAGTTAGTACTCGTACACCTCTAAGCTCCGAAGCAGCAGCACTTACATCCATCCTCTCATACTCAAAAAGTAGTGCTTCTACATCACTGTATCTTGATATAGCATCTAAAAATCTAAGCAAATTAAAGCTGTCGCTAAATAAGTTAAACTCTTTTATCGCTCCTTTAACTACATCCAAAAGAGCTACTCTATTAAAGTCAATTCTAGCAATGGGGCGGAATTTTTGCGAAATAAGAGCAAAGAAATTATGAGCATAGATAGCTTCACCAAAGTAGTGATACTTTAGATACTCTAAAAGGGCTTTGACACTATTTTGATTTATAAGTTTTGTAGTTGTCTCTGTTACAACTTCGATATTTTCTGCTTCTAGAACTTCTTTAACAGAACTGCCATCTCTATTTGTAGCACAAAGAATCGCTATCTCATCTATATCTGCTCCAAGCGCTAAAAGAGCCTTGACTTGTGCAACAACCTCTTCTAAAACCTCATCATTTTGTACAACCTCAACATAGCCCTCGTTTGCCTCTTCTCTAAAGAGTTGTGGAGTGTAGTTTTTTATCTTATCTATAAAAACACTATTTACAAACGAGACTATCTCCCTTTGTGAGCGATAGTTTGTAAGTAGTTTTTCTACATGTGTAGAGTTCTCTTCTGCAACGCTTTGGAAAAGCGCGCTCACACCGCCACGAAATCTATATATAGACTGTTTAACATCTCCTACAAAAAAGAAGCTTCCATTTTCAAAAATCCCCTCTCCCGATGTTATCTCATCAATAAGCGGTTTTAATATCTCATACTGCAATATGCTTGTATCTTGAAACTCATCCAAGAGAATATGCTCTATCTGCGCATCAAGCCTAAAGTATAAAAACTCACTATCATCGCCTAGAAGTTTTAAAATCTCATATACAAGATAGGTAACATCACTAAAACTAAGCTCACTATCATCCATATACAGCGCTTTTTTACTCTTTATATAAGTATCGACAAGCCCTTTTAGTGAATAAAAAAAGTTCTGCTCACGCGCTCTATTTTGGTTTTTTATGGCATCTTTTATCTTAAAGAGCAGCTCATCCATAAGAGGCGTGTAACACTTTGCAAAAGTTCTATAATCTAAGCTTTCTCTCTCTAGCCAAGCCTTTGTGCTAAGCTCTTCAAAGTCTTTTACTTCAACAGATTTTATCGCCGTACTTGAAGCCTTAGGCGAAGATATAACAATCTTTTTAAGCTCTGACATGTAAGAGAGAGCTTCTTCTTCAAAAGGCTCTACGCTCTGCTTTTTAAACTCTATATGTTTAAGTTCTGCAAACTTGATATAAAACTCATCCAAGAGCTCAAAGATATCACTAAGTCGTTTGTTAGAAGAGATTGAAAGGGATATAAGTATCTCTTTTTGATTTGCTACACTTACCTCTTTTAAAAAACGTGAGAGAAGTTTTAGCTCATGCTGGGAAGAGAATGTTGAGAAATCTGGCATCAGTGAAGCATAAAGAGAGAATTTTCTAAGTATTTTTGTAAAAAAACTATCTATCGTCATTATCTTTGTATGTGAGTTTAAAAACTCATCCAAAACCCTTTGACGATTCTCTAAAAGATACTCACGAGAAAGCTCTGTAACCCTTATAATCTCCTCTAGCTCTCCTCTATGCTCTAGCTCTTCAAGTGTTGCGATTATCCGCTCTTGCATCTCACTTGCGGCTTTGTTTGTAAACGTAAGCGCTAGTACTCTTGAAGATTTTGCTCCTAAAAACAGCAAACTAAGATAGCGAACAACAAGCATAAAAGTTTTTCCACTTCCAGCACTCGCCTCGTAAGCTAGGTTATTTATAAGCATCTTAGCTCTGCTTACCCATACTTTTTATGTAAAGCTCTTCAACTTTTGCCCTAGCCCACGGTGTTTTTCTCAAAAACTTCAAACATGAGCTAATTGTTGGATTTATCAAAAAACATCTAATATCCACTTTTGCACCCAGCTCTTTAAACCCGTAACGCTCAACTAAAGTCTCCAAAATATGCTGCAGTGTAACACCATGCAATGGGTTGTTTTTGTTTTTTTCTTGTTCGCTCATCTATTCCCTTTGACAAATAATTTTATATTCACAAAACTGGCAGTTTTTTATATCTTCGCACTTAGTAAAGTTTACATGTTCTATGTTTAGCAAATCTTTTACATGTGACTCCAAGATAGATAGCTTTTCATTTAGTAGTGGCTCTGCTACTATCTTTGACTCTTTTAAATCATAGTATCCGCACTCTTTTACTTGACCTAACGTTGAGGCAAGAAGGTAATAAAACTCTAGCTGGAAGTCTGTGGCTTCTGTGAAGTTTTTTAGAGTGTGTGTCGGATAAGAGCCTGTTTTATAGTCAAGTACATATAGTTCATTATCTTTTTTATCTATCCTATCTATCTGACCATTTAAAACCATGCCGCCAAACTCTACGCTAAGGCTTTTTTCACATTCCAAAACTCTATATCCATCAGCAAATCTCTCAATCTCACACTCAACAAAGAGGCTCATTCTTCTCTCTTGCATCTCCATAAGATAACGCTCTAGCTCACTTTTGCCACATACAGATTTCATCTCTTTATGCAAATCTCTCTTTAACTCATCAAGGCTTTCATAAAAATCTCTTTTTATATAGAGTTGCTTTAGTGCCTCATGTACAGCCAAGCCTATCTCATGCTCTTTTGGCATATCTTTTGGAATCTCATGATTTTTTAGTTGCATGATATAGCGGTAGTAGTATTTTCTCTTACATGTAAGGAATGTTTTTAGTTTTGTAGCTGAGAGTGTTTTACCTTTAAAGCTATACTCTGATGAAATTTCTTCCTCTTCTTGTTTGTACGCTTTTGTTCTCTCAAATAGCAACGAAGCGTACTCTTGCTCGTCATGTATATTTTTCTCTTTAATATTTAACTGTTTTAAAAATCTTGAAGCACTGCTCTCTTTGGAGTTTACAAATCCGATAGCCACCTCTTTTGCTCCGTTTATTACCATCTCGTAGTAGTGTTTTTGCAGGTTTTCTCTATCACTCATAGTTGGAAGATTTGCCATCTCTCTTACTTGAGTGTTTAAGAACATATCTTTATCGCTTTTTTTTGGAACGTTTGAGTCATCAAAATCTACAATGATAAGTGCGTCAAAATTTACAGAGCGAGTCTCTAGCACTCCCATAAGGGTTATCTTTCCCCCTCTTACATCATCTAGCGTTCTTTTTGATAATCTCTGCATAAATAAGTTTATGACTGATTTTACACTCATCTCTCTCATAAAAGGCAAAATATTTTTGAAACTATAAAGCTCCTCATCAAAGACTTTTATCTCTTTTTTGCTCTTAAAACTCTCTTTGTACTCTTTTAAAAACTCTAAAACATCAACCTCTTTGCTCTTGTCGCTATATATAGAGCGCAGTTTTATATAAAACTCATCACCCTCTCTTTTGAGTCTTGCATAGTTCTCTTTTGAGTCTTGTTCTATGTACTTGCACGTTGCATTTAGTTTTTTATATATCTGTGTCTTGCCAAAAGATTCTCCCATTGCGAGGTTAAAGTTTAACTTCTCATCAAACACGCCAAGTATTTGGGCAAACTTCTCATCTGGCAAGATAACGGCTATATTTGCAGCTTTGTAGCCTTTGTTTATAAAATCATATATCTTTTTTTTAACAAATGCCGCTTGAAGAATTGGTTCACTAAAAGATTGACAAATTACGTTTTTGTTTTGGAAAATTTTCTCTTTTTCTACTATCTCTTTTTCATTTAAAGAGATTTTATATCTATACCCGACTTCTAGCTCAATACCCAGCTCAGCGAACTTTGCTCTCATCTTTGAGTTAAATCTGCTTGTACTAAATATGAGCTCAACACTGCAAAATTCGCAACACTTATGCAGAAGTTCAAACTCAAAATTTGTTAGATGACCATCTACTTGTAACTCTATACTTTTATGGCTCTTTGCATACTCTGCATTGAAACTATATAATTTTGGAAGAAATATTTTATCAAGATACTTACGCTCATAGCATAGCTTCTCATATCTTTTATAAAGTTCTTGAAGAATAGCTATATGCTCTTCAAACTCCGCATAGACATCTGAGCGCTCTAGCTCTTTTATATCGTATAACTCTGCGCTAAGCTCTTGAAAAAATTTAAATATATATGATGAATTTTTAGTAAATGTAAAGAAGTTTCGTTCTATTTGGAGGTTTTTAAAATCACTAAAGTCACTTGCTTCTAAGAGCAGAAGCACTCTGCTATCTTCATCAAGCGTCTTAAAATCCTTAACTATACATAGTCTTGATATAAAATCACTCATAGTGATAAAGTGCGGTAAAAAGAGGTTTTCACCCTCCAATTTTAGTTGTTCATGTCGCAAGGCACGAGCTGAAGGAAGTACTATTGTTTTGTTATTCATGGCTTAATTATAGCCTAATACTCTACTATATTCATTCCTCTTGTATCTGTTTTTATGTTGTAGTATCTGCTTAACTCTCCAACGCTAACTTTAGCCATAATATCCCATCTTCCATCTTCTGGAAGTGTCATCGCTTCAAATGTATATAGCCCATTTTCTACTTGATAACTATTTAGCTCTTGATCATTTTTATGAGTTGATGGTCTTGTTAACATTACTTTTATTGTTGCATCATTGATAGGGTTTGATTCTTTATCACTAACTCTATAAGCTATAACGCTCTTATCTTTTGTAAAAGTATCAGTTACATATTTGATGTTGTACTTCTTATCAAAATCTATTTTAGCGCTCAGCAGTTCATTGGCTTTTGCATCAGCCTCATGATAACCCATCATATAAGTATCGCTATTTTGAACTGGAAGCGTACTTGTAACTACTATCGTTGCAACACATGCACCAAATATAAAAATAATTGACGCAGCGATTGAATATGGCCAAATTCTGCCGTTATTTAGATTCATTTTTCTGCTTTCTTAAATATAGTTTTCTTTTTATGTAGAGAAATATACCATAGAGTATAAAACCGTAAAACAATACTTTTACAAAAAATATACTCTGTTGGTTTGCATTGCCAACTCCATTTTCAAGTACCACACCCTTACTTGCTGCGACCTGTTCTGCTATGTCTGCGTAACCGTTAAACATTGAGCCTGAGTATTTGCCTAGTACTTCCCCATCTTTTGCTTTTTGAGCTAAAAGAGGTATGATAGTCCCCCCATAACTGCTTAGTGTCTCTTTAAATGAGGCAAAGCTATTGCTGTAAAAAAGTGCAATTATAAATGCTTGAACTGGCGAAGCAACTGGGCTTAGTATCTGTTTTTTATCAAAATAGTTATATAAAGATGTCTCATTTGCTAAGATGTCTACTTTTGTATCTATCTCTGAAAATGTAAGCAAAATAGTTGGCGAATTGAACTCTTCTAAAAGCTCTTTTTCATACTCTACTATATTTTTAGAATCTGGCAATTTTTTAAGCATTACTAGTCTAAGAGAGATACCAGTCTTTTGGTAAAGCTCACTTCCCAGCTTTTCTATCTCAGCATCAAACGCTGGATTAAATATCAGTTCATCTTTATATAAATATTGTGCAACTAACGAGGAGTTAAAAAAAAGTGTGAGTATGAGGGCAATGAGCCCTCTTGAGTAGTTCAATTTTTTTTCCTAACCAATATATAAATGGTTAGGTGTTAAAACTGCATAGAGTGTATAAAGAGCCATTAAAACTAAGCCCCATGAAATAATTTTTTCCATTTCCTACCCTTTACTTTACATCAACAACATGATCAGCAGCATTTGAGCCAATCATCTTGATAGATGCTTCATCTTTAATATCATAATAGTTTGCAGCACTTGTATGTTGAACATTGATAGCCCACATAGTAAGACCCGCCAAAATTACAAGTAACAGAACTGTTGCAATTAACATGCCCGTTATCCCATCAATAGAGAATACGCTTCTATTTTCATTCATAACCGACTCCTTATTTGCTTATGTTAGTGATATATGCACCAACAGCTTCTTTTTGCTTATCGTTTAATCTATCAAACTTAGGCATAACACCTATCATACCTTTTTTACCGTGAGTAAGAACGTTTGTAACTAAAACAGTATCAAATTTACTGATATTTGGACCCATACTATCAACACCCATACCATCAGCACCATGACACATTACACAAGTTCCAGCAAATACTTCTGCACCTTCACCAGTCATACCATTTGCTACAAAGCGTGATACTAATTCTATCTCAGCATCTGTAATTGGAGCATAACCAGAATTTGCATTCATAAGTCCATTGCGGTCAGGCATTGGCATTTCAAAACCAAGAAGCTTATTGTTTGAACCATTTTCTATAACATGCTTAACAGAAGCCGCATCAATTCTATGATTTAAGTTTGCTGCTTTTCCATCAATACCATCAGCATTGATACCGTGACAAACTTTACACTCTGCTAAGAATACAGACTCGCCCATCTCTACTAATCTATCGCCAGTAATATCTTTATACTTAGCTTCAAATTTAGCATTATGAACTGCTGTATCTTCATTATACTCACCAATTTGAGAATATGCATTTACAGGGTAACCAATTGTCCAATACCACATACCCCAAACCATTGTAAGTAAAAACATAACAGCCCAACCAGTTGGCAGACTATTTTTATATTCACCAATTCCATCCCAATTTTCATCGGCAAGATCACCAGTTGCACTATCAACTTGCATCTGACGAACATATTTAATTACAACAAAAACTGTAATTACAACTAGAGCAGCCGCACCTGTAATAGCTAATGCATTTACAATATCGCCACTAAGAATATCGGTTAAACTTTTGTTTCCACCACCAGTAAGCACCAGCGTGTACGCCGTAGCACCAAACATGATAGCAACAACAATAATTCCCCAAAGATAAAGCTTATTCATATATCCCTCCTATTTCTCTTTCTCTTCAGATAGAGCCGACACTGGAGCATCGTCTATATCATCTTTTAGTGCCATATTGCTATAACTCTCGTAGTCGACCCCATCAGCATCTCTTTTTTTTGTGTAGAGGTGATATATGTAACCATACAACACTAACACAAGAAGAAATGTAAGTATAAAGTATCCATAAGCTTGAATTTCTGCAATATTCACTTCAAACCCCTACTTAAGGCTATTCATATATGCGATTAATGCAACTATCTCAGGAATCTCACCACGACTAACAGCATCTTTTACATCTTGATCTTTCATATCCACTGCTACTGCTTTTGCTTCTTCAAGAGCAATTTCATGAGCTTCAGAAAGACTTTGAGCCATTTTTACATTTTTAACAGATCCATCTCTCATAGGAACATCTTGGTTATAAGGAACCGAGAAATGTTGAGCAACAGTTAGTTGTTCTGCATACACAGTGTCTATATCAGCTTTATTTGTAAATAACCACTTGTATGCTGGCATAATTGAGCCTGGAACAACGCTATGAGGATCTTTCATATGATTTTCGTGCCAGTCAGTAGTTCTATAATTACCAACACGCATCAAATCTGGACCTGTTCTTTTTGAACCCCATAAGAATGGTCTATCATACGCATACTCACCACTTAATGAGTAGTGTCCATAACGGTCAGTCTCTGACTTAAACGGACGAACAAGCTGAGAGTGACAAGCATTACAACTGTTTTTAATATAAACGTGACGACCAGCCAACTCTAAAGTAGAGTATGGAGCCGTACCGATTACTGGACGAGAAGCTTGAGCAAAGTTTGGAAGAATCTCAATCAAACCTGCAAAAGCAATTGCTATAAACACACCTACCGCAAAAAAGAACGGATGTTTTTCTAACCAATGAAACATATTTTATCCTTTCAATTAAGCGCCCATAGGCGATGCACTTTGTAACTCGCGCTCTTCAACAGGGCGAGAAGACATAGTTTTGTAGATGTTATAAGCAAACATCAAGAAACCAACTAGATATAAAAGTCCACCAACACCACGGATAGCATAGTAAGGGTGAAGTACAGTAACAGTATCAATAAATGAGTAAGCTAAATTACCAAACTCATCATGAGCACGCCACATCATACCTTGTGTAATACCTGCAATCCACATAGAAGTAAAGTAGAGTACAACACCTAAAGTTTGAATCCAAAATTGTGCCGTCATAATCGCTTTAGAGTATATCTCACGTTTAAATACACGAGGAGCCATATGGTACAGAGCTGCCATAATCATAAAGCCAACCCAACCAAGAACACCATCATGAACGTGACCAACAATCCAGTCAGTAAAGTGAGCAATAGCGTTAACAGATTTAATAGCTTGAATTGGTCCCTCTAACGTTGAGAACATATAGAAAGTTGAAGCTAAAATCATAAACTTAATCAATGGAGAAGCTGCAACTTGTTGCCACTCACCCTTCATTGTAAGAAGCATATTTATAGCTGAACCCCATGATGGAAGAATCAGGATTATAGAGAAAATCGACCCCATAGTCTGCATCCAATCTGGAACAGTTGAGTATAGCAAGTGGTGTCCACCAGCCCATAAATAAACAAACATTAATCCCCAAAAAGAGAGTAGTGAAAGCTTATATGAGTAGATTGCCTGACCTGACTCTTTTGGTAAAAAGTAGTAAATCATAGCAACGATAGGCACTGTAAAACCAAATGCAACTGCATTATGACCATACCACCACTGAACTAAAGCGTCATTTGTCCCTGCATACATCGATACAGAGTGATACCATGCGCCAATGCCTGTCTCACCTGCTGGTGAAGTAGCAAACATTGTAGGAATTTCCATATTGTTAAATAGATAAAGCATCGCTATACCTAAGAAAGTTGCTATGTAGTACCAGACAGAGATATATAGTGATTTTTCACGGCGAATACCGATAAGACCAAACATACTCATACCAAATAAAACCCAAACAACAACTACACCAATATCTATTGGCCACTCAAATTCAGCATACTCTTTTGAAGTTGTAACACCTGCAAAAAGTGAAAAAACTGCTGCAGCAACAACTGCTAAGTAGAGCCAAAAATGAAGCTTTCCTATAGTCATAAGTAACTTTGACTCTGCCATAGATACTTTTAAAACACGCTGACCTACATAATACCAAGTAGCAAAAACACCACTTAGAGTAAAGCCAAAGATTACTGCATCTGTATGCAGTGGACGAAGACGACTGAAGTTAGTATATTCAGCTAAATTATCACCAAGTATTAAGTTTAATCCTGGAAATGCAAGTTGAAATGCTAATATAACACCGATGAGCATACCAACAATTCCCAAAACAATGGTTGTAAGCATAAACATCTTAGCAATTGTGTAGTCGTACTCTAATGGACGATTTTCCATATATAGCCTCCTTAAAGATTCAAAGTAATTAAGTTTAATTAACTCAAGCTAAATTTATTAAACTAATCAACTACGACATAGTAACAGTATAAATGTTTAAGAATTCTTAATTATTGCCAAAATTTTGACATTTTTTGCATTTTATCGTGCTCTTAACGTTGTATTAATAATAAAATGTTATGTCTTGAACTGTTTTGAAGAAAAAATGTGGATGGTATGGTGGAGCGTTCTTATCTTTTAATTAAAGATAAGAACTCGTTGAAGATATATCTGCTCTCTTTTGGTCCAGGACTAGATTCTGGATGGTGCTGAACAGAAAATATCGGAGAGTCGTTATACTTTAGACCCTCAATTGTGTTGTCAAATAGATTTACATGTGTTACCTCTGCAACTTCTATAATGTTGTCTGGAACATTATAGTTATGGTTTTGAGCGGTAATTTCAACTAATCCTGTTTTCATATTTTTTACAGGTTGGTTTCCACCATGATGTCCAAATTTTAGCTTAAAAGTATCATACCCATGCGCAATTGATAAGAGTTGGTGCCCAAGACAGATTCCAAACATAGGAACTTTTGCCTCTATTAATTTTTTTATCTCTCTTTGCTCATCTTTTAGTACAAGCGGGTCTCCAGGACCATTTGACAAAAATACTCCATCAATCTCTCTGTTGTTGTATCTTTTTATAAGCTCATCTCCACTAAAGTTATTTGGGATTACTTCAACGCCAATTTTTGCACTTACTAGCTCATTTAAGATATTTGTTTTTACACCAAAATCAAGAACTACTATATTTGCTTCTGACTTTGGAGCTTTCTCAAACTTAAACTCTCTATTGCTGTATGTTGATTGGGTATGTTTGTATGCAACTTTAGTACTTACTTGCTCTATATAGTTTACATGCTCTATTCTAGGACTGTTTTGTAAAATTTTCTTTAACTCATCTTTGTTGCTAATCTCTGTTGAAGCTATCATCATCATAGCACCCTCTTCTCTTAACATCTTAGTTAAGTATCTTGTGTCAATGTCACAAATGCCCATAACATTTTGCTTTTTTAGAAAATCAGCAAGTGAACCCTCGGCTCTAAAGTTAGAGTATCTCTCTTGATATTTTCTAACTATCATCCCTTTGGCGTGTGCTGATGTACTCTCCATATCTTCACTGTTAACACCAACATTTCCAATCTCTGGCATAGTAAATGTAACAAACTGACCAGCATATGATGGATCAGACATAATCTCTTGATAACCGCTCATTGAAACATTAAAAACAATTTCGCCAACAACAGTATCTTCTGCTCCGAAGCTGTTAGCCTCTAAAAAAGTTCCATTTTCAAGATAAATCCAAGCTCTTTTTTTTAATAGTTCCATAGCCATTTTACTCCATACCTCTTCTAGTTAGCTCTTCTTTATAAATTTTCTCATACAAGATATCAAACTCATCAGTTCCTGGAATATATCTTTTTTTGTATGTTTTAATCTTCTCCATAATAATATTATCGAGCTCAGAAGCCTCAGTAATAAATGAAGTAATTGCATTGTAGATAATATTTTTTATACGATTTTCTGTTACATCGAAGTGAATTAAATCCTCTTCATACAGTTCATCAAGTATTTTATGAGAAACATCAGAATAACGCTCTTCATAATTTAAAATAACACCAAATTCAGGAGCTAATTTTTTCTTTATCATGAAAAATAGTTGTCTCTCATCTACAAGATTAAACTCTATCTCCTCTTCATTTGCTTCACATATCTGGTGTGTCTTCTCTTCAAGTGCCATCTCTTGCTTAGCGTCATGTAGCAATATTTTTTCTGCCTCTTTTGCTATTGGCTCAAGACCTTTTGTCATTGTGACAACATCACTCTTATTTAAATCGATTGCAATCTTGCTAGCTATATGTGGAATAGTTTTAAGTGATATTTTCATCCAGAGACCTTATATGTGTTAAAATAAATTTTGTAATTTTACAATAAGTAAGGTTAGTTTAGCATTAGAGGGAACTTATTTTATCCTTTAAATAAAACTCTTCAAACTTATCTTTACTGAGTGGTTTTGAAAAATTGTACCCTTGCAATATGTCGCACTTTTCTTTTACTAAAAACTCTTTTTGCTCTTGAGTCTCTACACCTTCAGCAACAACACTTAGTCCCAAGTTTTTGGCAATATTTAGAATAGTTGTTACCATGTTCGCATCTTTTTTAGGGTTGTCTAATTCACTTATAAACGACTTATCTATCTTTAGCTCATCTATTGGTATCTGACGCAAATAGCTTAGGGACGAATAGCCTGTACCAAAATCATCCATTGAGAAACGAATACCGCATAACTTAGCCTTGTTCATTATCTCTATTAGTTTTTGAACATCTTCAGCGGCACTTGTCTCAGTCATCTCAAAAATCAGTTTTGCGCTTAGTGTAGGGTTAAGATATTTGACACAAAGAGCAATGGAATCTTCAATAAATGTTTTGCTAAACATCTGTCTCATGCTTATATTTATAGAGAACTGATTTAAATATATCCCTTTTTTGTCCCATTCACTCAGTGTTTTAAAGCTCTCTTCCAATATATAGTATCCAAGTTCAATAATAAATCCTGTCTGCTCAGAAATTGGTATAAACTCATCTGGACCAACATTTCCTAACTGTTCATTATGCCATCTAACAAGCACTTCACACCCAATAATCTCACCATCTCTATTTACTTGTGGCTGATAATTCAGTGTAATCTCTCCCTTTTTTATAGCAAAACGCAAAAGTCTCTCCACTTCTAGCTTTCTCTCTACTCTAACTGAAAGTTCACTGTTAAAGAGTATTACTCCGTCTCTTCCTTTTGACTTTGCTTCATACATAGCAATGTCTGCCTCTTTTATGAGAGTATTAGCAGTTACTTTTGGATTATCAATAATACTCACTCCGATACTAGCACTGATATAGAGGTTATGTTCATCAATTATGTATGTCTGCTTTATTATGTCCAGAAGCTCTTGTGCGAACTCTTGTGCACTCTCTAGGCACTTTTGTTTATCTTCGTATGTAGAACTCAAGATGCAAAACTCATCTCCCCCAAGTCTTGATGCAGTTCCTTTGTTTACTTTAGATAGGTTACTCATTCTTTGAGCAACTTCGCTAAGCAGTTTATCTCCTATATCGTGTCCCAATGTGTCGTTAATTGTTTTAAAATGATCCAAATCTATTAAAAGTAGAAACATAAACTTGTTATCGCTTTTTTGCTTCTTTATCCCATCTTCAAGAAGTTCCACAAAATAGCGTCTGTTTCCAAGTTTTGTTAAGTAATCATGGTATGCTTGAAATTGATTTCTTTGAAGATACCCATATGTATTTCTTGAGCCATAAAGAAGCACCCATGCAAGAACAATTGTAAGGATTGCTATGATGTATGAGTAAAATTTTCCAATTAACAAAAGATAAATTGTAATGGGAAGCATTGATGATGCTAATATAAAAATTGCCAGTTTTTTCTCAGAAACAAGAATAGTAGTAGCAACTACAGCAACACCAAGTTGAGTAAAGATAGCTAAATAATGAAGTTCAATATTATCACGCATCACATAAACAACAAACATAATTGTCCATGAAGAGAAGTAAAAAAATATAAAATAGCGTAACTTGTTAAGCCAAACCTCTTTTTCTTGAATAGTTAATATAGTCTCTGAATACTCTTTATATAATCTATATCCCCAATATGAAAGTGCTAGTACAAAAAGATACCATAATGGTTCAATAACATAAGAAGAGTAGATAATTCCAAAAAATATATAAGATGTTGCAGTAGAAGCAAATAGGGCAATTAAGACTAAAATTTGTCTATGCATAAAATTATAAAAACTAATATTATTTAGCATATTGAATTCTCTACCTTTTTATCAACGAGGCATTATTCTAACTTATATTTCTTAAAAAAAATCACTTTGCCAGAAGTAATGTAAGCTCTGAAGCCTTTTGTGCATCCATTTTACTCAAAATAGTTCCTATAGTTTTTGGTTTTAGAGATGATAAGATTGCGGCTGCTTCTAATGCGTCCATCTCAGATAAAACATTTGCTGCACTTGCTGCTTTCATCTTTGCAAAAGTTTCTGACATTTTTTGCATCTTAACATTTTTTATCTCTTCTAATACCTCTTCATTTTTTTGAAGCATCTGCTTAATGGACTCTTCTTTAGCACTTATCTCTTGAAGATTTTTTGTAACATTTTCTTCATCCTGTGATACTTTTGCCTCTCTTTTTACCAAAAGTTCTTCCGTTGCTACTTTAAGTGCGCTAAGCGCCTGTTTTTGTTCATCTATTCTCTCAAGTTCTATAAGAAGTTCACTTTTTCTTGCTTTAAAAATCTCTGTACACTCAAAGAGCTTATCGCTTGTTTCAAGTGCATTTAGTGTTGATATCGCTATAAGTGTTATTAAAAATATTTTTATCATCGTTTTTTTCCTGCATATGTCATTAGCGCTATCTCATCCAGCTCTTTTGCCTCTTTAGCACTTATCTTTTTTAACTCTGCTTTTATCTCTTGAAGCTCTAAGTATTGAAACTTTTCATACTCAATCATATCGGCTTTGAGTTGTATTTTTGCTTGAGTAACTTGGCTTTTGGCAAATGTTACCCAATCTTTATTGTGCTTTATGACCCCTCGCTGAGACTCAAGGAGTGCTCTTGAAGCGAGCATTTCACTCATAGTTCCTTTTTGGGGAGAGTCAACATTTTTAAGAGAGTTATAGGAGAGTTCGAGTGCAGTTGATGCGCTATTTAGGTTAACATTTGCTTTTTGCATAGCTTGTTCACTACGTTGCATAGCGCTTTTTTTAATTTTAACAAGTGGAGTAAATCTGCTTTTCACGACTATCTGCTCCTATTTTGCCCTCTACTTAGAAGGCTTATAAAATGATTGTATCTTCTCTCTCTGGTGATGTAGAAATTATGCCTACTTTTGTTTTAGTAATATCTTCTATCGCTCTGATATAATCTTGTGCCTCTTTTGGAAGCTCTTCAAATTTTCTTGCACCTTCTGTTTTACCCCAACCCTTAAATGACTTATAAATAGGCTTAACGTCATCCAAATTTGCTGGAAGATAATCTATCTGAGCACCATTTAATTCATAAGCTACACATACTTTAACTTCACTAAATCCATCAAGAACATCAAGTTTCATAAGAGCTAGTTCATCACATCCGTTTAAGCGACTTGCATATCTACATGCAACCGCATCAAACCAACCGCATCTTCTAGCACGGCCTGTTGTTGTGCCAAACTCACGACCCCTCTCTCCGATAAGCTTTCCATCTTCACCTAAATCTTCACTAGGAAATGGTCCATTACCAACGCGAGTACAGTATGCTTTTACAATCCCTGTTACTTTTCCTATATCTTTAGCATTTATACCAAGACCCGTACAAGCTCCAGCACTAACAGTTGAGCTTGACGTTACATATGGATAAGTTCCATGGTCTATATCTAGCATTGTTCCTTGTGCGCCCTCAAGAAGAACTCTTTTGTTCTCAACATCTAGCGCTCTCCAAATAAGCTGAGTTGTATCTGTTATGAAAGGAGAGAGCTTATCACTATATCCTTGAAGTTCTTTTAACAACTCATTTTTGCTTGGAGATTTAATATCATAAATATCAAAAATAGCTCTGTTTTGCTCAAAATACTCAAGTATAGTCTCACAAAGTTTTACAGGATCTAAAAGCTCTCCAACTCTAACACCTACACGATTTATCTTGTCAGAATATGCTGGTCCAATTCCCTTGCCGGTTGTTCCAATAGCTTTATCGCCTTTTAATTTTTCACGAGCTTGATCAACAAGAGAGTGGTAAGAGAGATTTAAGTGAGCTTTATCAGAGATAAAGAGTCTTCCCTCAAGAGCTTCAAACTGCGTCATCTCTTTGATAATAGACTCAGGAGAGAGAACAACACCATTTCCAATAACGTTTATCGCTTTAGGGTTTAAAATACCTGAAGGGATAAGATGAAGTGCGTACCTAACGCCATCTACCCAAATCGTGTGACCTGCATTATGTCCGCCTTGGCTTCTACAAACCATATCGTACTCTTTTGCCAATCTATCAACAATCTTTCCTTTTCCTTCATCGCCCCACTGTATTCCAACTATTAAATCTGCTTTCATTTCATCCCTCTATTTTGCTTTTGTCTCTATAAGTACATCTGTGTAAATTGCAAAACCTACAGAGCTAAGCTCTAGATTTTTATATCTTCCGCCTCTAGCGTAAACCTCATTTTTATCAATAACTCTAAAAAACAGCTCATCATAATAGAGCATTTTTGCATAGTACATAGGCGCTAAAACACTATTTGGGCAACCTATTGCTCCGCATAAATTTTTCATCTTCTCAAGCTCAACTTTTATCTTTGGCGGAACAATCTCTAAAAGTTCATCAACCTGTTCTGGGTGTTGAAGATAGACAAGTTTTTCTAGCCAATCACTCTTTTGGGCTAAAAATTTCTCTATATTTGTATGTCTAAAATCATCTAAAGTCAAACCATCAAACATCTCTACTAAGAGCCTAGGTATCATCATATTTGAGATTTGGATAAGAGGATAAACTTCTAAACTCTTGAAAATATCTATAGCGATATTTAGCACTGATGAGAGTTTGTCCTCTCCCATAAATTCAACCCCAATTTGAAACTGCTCATCTGTTGGATAACGAAAAACAGGTTGTATATAGAACCATTTTTTATGTTCTGTGTTTCTTCCAAGTCTCTTCTCTATGATTCTTACAACATCTATCGTGGAGTCTGCTCTTAGCGAGATTGAGTTATTTTTTTCATCATTTACTTTTATAAGCTCTTTATCATTAGCGATGCTTTTATGTTGATGATATGAAAATATCGGTGTAACTATCTCTTCAAATCCTCTAGAGTACAAAATATCACTAGCAACTTTTTCAATCTCTCGCTTTATTTTAGCGCTACTTCCAAAGTAGAGTTTTGAGCCGCTAGGAATTTCATGTTCAAGTATCATCTATCTGCCAACTCTAAAGTAGTTTTCATTAAAGACTCTGTTCGCCTCTCCGTTATACGCTCTGCGCCCAAGTTTAGCAAGTGCGAGTTCCACAGAGTTTACAACCCATGAAATTTCATAAGCTGGGATTAGTCCCATCTGATTTATACGGAAAATCTTTCCATCTAGGTGATCTTGTCCACCTGCAACATTTACACCAAAATCAGTTTTTAAAATTTTTCTAATTTTTGATGCATCTTCATCATCGATGGTTGTCATAGATAACGCTGGAGTTTTTGGATATACATGCAGTCCGATTGCTCTAAGAGAAGCCATTACCGCCTCTGCTCTAGAAGCAGTATCTTCATATAATTTATCTAAACCGCCATCTCTCTCAATAGTCTCTAATATCTCTAAAAGCCCTATTGTAAGCGTTGTAGCAGCTGTCCATGCAGTAGTGTTTTTTCTTTGAGATTTTATCTCAGTTGCAAGATTAAAGTAGTATCCCTTGCCTTTGCCGATTTTCTCAATTGCTGCGTTACTAAGCCCTAAAATAGCAAGTCCTGGAGGAAGCATTAGTGCTTTTTGACTTCCAGCGATTAGACAATCTATATTTGTTATATCAATTTTCTCAACACCAACAGCTGTAATTCCATCAGCAATAACCATAATGTTTGGATTTATCTCTTTTACAGCCTTAGCTATTGCTTCAACTGGATGACGAAGTCCACCAGCAGACTCGCTTATTTGCACTGCGATAGCGTCAATATTTGAGTTTTCTTTGATAGCTTTGATAACTTCTTCAACTGTTACTGCTGTATCCCACTCATTTTTTATCTCAACATTTCCAAGACCATGAGCAGTTGCGATTTTTCCAAATCTCTCACCGAATTTACCTGAGTTTACATTTAAAAGCGTGTTATGAGTAAGGTTTACAACAGCTGCTTCCATAGCGCCAGTTCCGCTTGATGAAAGCATTACAACCTCATCACTGCCAAAAAGTTTAAAGAGGTATTCTCTTGTCTTAAGAAAGATAGCTTCAAATTCAGGTGTACGATGGTGCATAGTCTCATCACTCATTGCATTACGAACATTTTGAGGTACAGGAGTCGGTCCAGGCGTGAAAAGTAACATATGAAAGTTCCTAATTTATTATTAATTTAAAACCTCGCATTATATCTAAATAACATAAAGTGACTCTTTACTTTTATGCTAGAATTCCAATAAAAAACAGAAACTATAAGTTTATCAAGGGCATTAATGACTATACTAGATTCGATAATTTTAGGTGCAATTGAAGGCTTTACAGAATTTTTACCCATCTCATCAACTGGACATCTTATAGTTGCTAGTGAGTTTTTAGGACTCGAACAAAATAGCATAAATAAAGCGTATGAAGTCATCATCCAGTTCTCTGCAATACTCGCGGTAATTTTTAACTACAAAGATAAGTTTAGTATCAAAAAAATAGATTTATGGATGAAGGTTTTTGTTGCATTTTTACCTTTAGCAATCATTGGTTTTATATTTTCTTCTCAAATAAAAGAGCTCTTTAGTATTCAAATAGTTGCTGTCATGTTTATCATCGGTGGGGTTATATTTTTAATTGTAGAGAAATTTTTTATATATGAGAATAAAAAAACCATTCATGAAGTAGAAGCCATTACGCTCAAACAGTCCATAATCATCGGCTTCGCTCAAGTTTTTGCACTAATCCCAGGAACTAGCAGAGCAGGTTCAACAATCATAGGCGCACTTCTTGTAGGATTGAGCAGAAAGGCAAGCGCTGAGTTTAGTTTTTTACTTGCTTTTCCTGTTATGGGAGCGGTTAGTGCCTATGATTTACTTAAGCACTATAAAGATTTTAGTGAAGCAAATCTAATAGTTTTGGGCGTTGGTTTTGTTACATCATTTATAGTTGCTTATCTAAGTATAAAGCTATTTTTGAAGTTTTTAGAGAAGTTTACATTTGTCTTTTTTGGTGTTTATCGTATTATTTTTGGGGCAGCTTTACTTCTATTTTTCAACTAAATATTTTTGGTATAGTGTTTGCTTATGTTCTTCATAAGGAGACAATATGAAGACAATAGCTATTTACAAATCAAAACTCACTATATTTTTAGAGAATATAGAAACTACTATTTATAATTTAAGCGTAAAGTTTCTATAAAGTCTGAAGAATTATCTTCGCAAGGCTTAGAGCTTTAGCACGGTGAGATAGACTTTTTTTAATCTCATCATCCAACTCTGCAAGTGTTTTGTCATATCCAAGAGGGATAAACATCGGGTCATATCCAAAGCCGCCATTACCTCTAGCTTCTGCTATCACATCCCCATACATCCAACCATGAACACTATACTCATACTTTGGTGTAACGATTGCAATTGCAGCAGTGTAGTGAGCTGGTGAACTCTTTACTCCGCTTTTTTTTACATCATCTATAAGTTTATTTAGGTTATCTTTGTCAGATGCACCCTTTGACGCGTATCTTGCACTATATATTCCAGGAGCTCCGCCTAATACATCAACGCTTATACCGCTGTCATCTGCTAAAACAACTACATCTTTATACTCATTTTTTTGACTAAGTGCCTTAAATACGGCTCTTGCCTTTATAAGTGCATTTCCCTTAAAGCTATCGGCATCTTCTATGATTTCAAACTCTTCTATCAACTCACTGTATGCTATTACTTCAAAATCTTTACAAAGTGCTTTAATCTCTTTTACTTTACCTTTGTTTGAAGTTGCCAATATAAGTTTCATCATCATTCCTTAGTATTTACTTTAAAGATACGCTTCTTTGCTTGGCAAAGTTTGCATAAACAATCTTTTTATTATAATTGCGAATTATATACTATATTAAGGTACACAATGTTTAAAAAAGTCTTCCCACTCTCTGCAATTCTTTCGCTGAGATTTTTAGGTCTATTTTTAGTTCTACCAGTTATATCTATCTTTGCTTTAGAGCTTGAGGGCTCTACTCCTCTTCTTGTCGGTATCGTTGTTGGCGGTTATGCCCTTACTCAAGCAATTTTTCAAGTTCCTTTTGGAGCTATGAGCGATAAAATAGGACGAAAACCAACTCTTTTAGTAGGTCTTTTAATCTTTTTAGTTGGCTCTATCATGTGTGCTTATTCTACTGATATCTACACGCTTATGATTGGTCGTTTCTTACAAGGTGCTGGAGCAATCGGTTCAGTAATTACTGCTATGATTTCTGATTTAGTTGCCGAAGAGATTCGTGGAAAAGCTATGGCTATCATGGGTGCTTCTATCGCTCTTAGTTTTGCTCTTGCTATGGGTCTTGGACCAGTTCTTGGTGCAAAATATGGTGTTGAGTTTCTCTTTATATTAACAGCTGTTTTTGCTGTTCTTGCGATAATCTTACTCTTTACAAAGGTACCAACTCCTCCAAAGATTAAGCACACTTATCACGCAACTACAAAAACTTCAGACATTTTAAAAGACCCAAATCTTTTAAATATGATTATCATAAATGCAATGCAAAAAGGTCTTATGACTATCGCATTTGTTCTTATTCCTATCATCTTAACAAGTAGTGACTTTTCTTGGCAGAAATCTGATTTATACATGGCGTACCTTCCTGCTATGTTTTTTGGTCTTGCTGCTATGGGACCAGCTGCTGTTTTTGGCGAAAAACACAATAAACCAAAAGAGATATTTCTTCTCTCGATAGCCCTTTTTATAGCTTCGTTTCTAATTATGGGACTTACAATGTCAAGCACTGTTTTTGTTGTGGGTGTAGTTCTATTTTTTATCGCCTTTAACATGATGGAGCCTCTAGTTCAATCAATGATAACAAAGTTTGCTAAAGTTCATCAAAAAGGCGCAGCGCTTGGTATTTCAAATTCTATCGCCTATTTTGCTACATTTATAGGCGGGACATCTGCTGGTCTTCTTCTTGGCATAAGCGATAGAGAGACTATCGGTATATCTGTTGGTGTGGTTGCTGTTTTATGGTTTTTATGGACACTAAGACTTCAAAATCCGACAAAATACTCTCATCTTTATCTACCTCAAGACGATGTGGACACTCTAAAACTACAAAACCTAGAGAGTGCTCATATCGCTGAGTGGTATATAAACGACACTGAAAAACTTATCATCATTAAGTATGCAACAGGTGCTATACAAAAAGATGATCTAATATCTCAAATCTCTAAATAGAGCCTTCTATGAAAATAGAGCAAATTACCTTAAAGAGGCTTTTTGCTCTTATACTAAAGAAGAGACCTGCTCTTATTTATGGGCAACTTCTCACTCTTCTTGGCATACTAATAAGCATTCCCATACCTCTTATGCTTCCTGTTATGGTCGATGAGATTCTTCTAAATAAACCCGCTTTTTTTGTAAATAACATAGACTCTATATTTGGTGCAACAACTCCATTTTACTATATCACTATTGTTACTTTTGGAGTTATCTTTTTACGATTTATCTACTATATACTTGGTGTAATTACTACAAAAATATTTACTAAAATTTCAAAGCATGTAACCTTTATGATAAGAGCTGAACTACTTAATCACTTAAGAGTTACTTCCATGAATGAGTATGAAACAATCGGTAGCGGTGCGATTACTGCAAACCTAGTAACGGATGTAAACACACTCGATACCTTTATCATGAGTAGCGTAAGCCGCTTTGTTGCCTCCGTTTTAACGCTTGTTGCGGTTGGCGTAGTAATGATTGCAATTGACCCGATTTTAGGCTTCTTGATTTTAATTATTCAGCCCCTTATCATGCTTCTTAGTAAAAAAATGTCAAAAAAAGTTGGTGAGCTAAAGAAAGAAGAGAACCAAAAAATTGAGACCTTTCAAAACAACACAGCAGAGACGTTAGAGCTCTTTGGACAGATAAAGGCTAGCAACAAAGAGTCATACTTCTTCTCAAACGCAATCAAAGATGCAAAAGAGATTCAGAGCGCTTCAAATGAGTATGGATATAAAAGTGTTGCTTATGAGAGATTTTCTTACACTCTCTTTTTAATTATATTTGAAATTTTACGTGCTTCTGGGCTTCTGCTGGTTGCGTATAGTGATTTGAGTATCGGTATGATGTTTGCGATGTTTGGATATATCTGGTTTATTATGACTCCTGTGCAAGATATTATCTCAATGCAGTATAGCTATGCTTCTGCTTCTGGAGCGATTAAGCGTTTAAATAAAATTTTATCGTTACAAAAAGAGATTAGTGGGACGAAAAAAATAGACTCCAATCAAGTTGATATATCGATAAGTAACCTCTCTTTTTCATATACTGAAGAAAAAAATATACTAAAAGATATATCTTTAGAGATAAAAGCTGGTTCAAAAATTGCGCTTATTGGGGCTAGTGGAAGTGGAAAAACGACTTTAGCGCAGATAATATCAGGGTTTTATGAAAAAAGTGGCGGTTTGCTAAGATATAACGGCGAGAATAGCGAATATCTGGATAAAAGTTCAATAAGAGAGAAGATATTTTTAGTTCTTCAAATGCCCATACTTTTTAACTCTAACCTAAGATTTAATATCTCTATGGGCGATGAAGATATAACTGATGAGCAGATACACAAAGCGTTAGAAATTGCTGAGTTAAAAGAGATGGTAGATGGTATGTCAAAGGGATTAGATACGATTGTAGGTCATCATGGAATACGTCTCTCAGGCGGACAGCGCCAACGCTTAAGCATAGCTAGAATGATTATAGCGAACCCTAGCGTTGTTGTTTTTGATGAGTCAACCTCAGCACTCGATGTTCACACAGAAGCAAAACTGCATGCATCGATAGTTCCACTCCTTAAAGATAAAACAGTCATCACAATTGCACATAGACTAAGCACTGTAAAAAATGCAGATACTATCTATGTTTTGGATGCTGGTACAATTGTTCAAAGAGGAACACACGCAGAGCTAGAAGATGAAGAGGGGCACTACTTGGAGTTTATCAAGAATCAACTTCTATAAGCATATACAGTGTCGCTAAAAATGCTATCGCGCCGAGCGGTGTATTGCCTAAAACAATAGCTCCGATTGAGATTATTAAAGCAAAAGATAGAACCAATTTATCGTTTGTAAAATATCCAATAAGCGTTACCATTAAAGCTCCAACACCAAAATACCCAAGATAGATATAAAGTCCTAAAGAGTCTCTAATAGCGCAGAGAATAGATGATGATTTGTTGCCACACTCTAAAATAAGAGTACTATTTCTTAAAAATCCGTATTTCAGTGCCCAAAATAGAGCAAGAGAGAGGATGATATAAACTGTAACTTTCATTAGTTCTTTATATGAGATTCTTTTAGTTCCTGTATATAGCATATAAGCATATCCAAGCGAGATTAAAACCCATACGTTTGAAAATATATTTAGATAAGTCTCATTTATAAAAATAGCGATTGAACTTAATAAAATTATTGCAAAAACTGTTTTTTCAAATTTTCCAAAGAGAAGTTTTGTGTATGCTTTTCTATACAAAAACAGAAATGAGATAATAGAAATTGCAAAAATATAAACTTCAAAATTTCTATATCTTCCATCAAATGCAAGCGAGAGGTTTAAAATAGTAAGCAACAGAGATGAGATGTAAAAAAGAAGCATCAAAGAGGCATCTACGCCTCTTGTTTTTTGAGTTAATATATCTTTAACCTTAACTACATACGCGGCTCTATCTTGAGATATATATGCAAGTGTTAGATAGTAGATAAAAATATGAACACCGACTACAAAAGCTGCCCAGATAAACTCCCAGACGTCCCTTACTGTAACTCTATATTGTTCAAGTGCGAGAGTAAAGAGAATGGCAAAAAGCGTGTTAAAGAGGTAAAAAAGTGCTAAATTTCTTCTGCTTATATCTTGATTTCTTAGAAGTAATGAAAATAGCGATACTAGAGTGATTGAGCCAAACATCAAGAGTTTATAATTTGAAAAGTTTGAAACCTCAGCACTAAGAACTCCTTTATCAGCCCTATCTTTATCGAAAAGTCCCCAAAAGCCGCCAACTGCGCCTTCACTCACTCTTTTCCAAGGCTGATCAAATGCCTCAATGATATTGTAATCCCAACTGTTTTTATCTGCTAACTTAACAAACTCTCTTATAAATATGGCTTGATTTATCTTGCTTGGAAGAGCGTCTTCTCTCATTCTGCCCTCCGATGGCCAGCCTGTTTCTCCAATAAGGATATTTTTATCCCCTAAAAGAGCCTCGACTTCGCCTCTAACATCGGCTAAATGACCTATAGACTTTTCTATATTCATTGGATTGTCTTCCCAATAAGGCAATATATGAATGGTTACGAAATCTGTAACTTCTTTGATTTTTGGATGTTTTACCCAAAATTCCCATACATCCGCGTAAGTTACTTTTGTGTTTGGAAGTGCAGCTTTAACCTGTTTTATATACTCTACTAATTGATTCTCGCTAGTATCACCACGAAGAAGAACCTCATTTCCTACAATTACCGCTTTTACTACATCTTCATTTGCTTTTACTAACTCTATGAGCTTGTTTATCTCTTTTTGAGTAATGATTTTATCACTGCTAACCCATGCACCCATGTACATACTAAGCCCATTCTCTCGGGCTATTTTTGGAACTATCTCAAGACCTAGAGTTGAGTATGTTCTTATGCATGATGTCTGTTTTGAGAGTAGCGCCAAATCACTTCTTACTAACTCTTCCGAAACTATCAAGCCATCTGAAAATGTGAGAGGAGATTCATCTTTTGAAAAAGGGGCGTAAGATATACATTGTAGTTTTGAGAATTTTTCATTACTCTGTTTTAAAGTAAAAACATTTCCGACTAAAAACCAAAAAAGAACAATTGTAAAAATGCTTATAGTAAGTATTGATATTTTTTTCATAGATGATGTCTCTTATACTTTAAATTATAAGCGCAATAGTACTTAATTTTTTGATGATTTGTTTTTGAAGATTGTAGCCTCTTGAATAAGAGGCTCTATTTTTGTTTCTATTAAAGAAAGTATTTTACTTTTCTAAAGAAAATTTTCTACTTTTGAGGAAGCACGTACATATTGTAGTAACGGCCTTCAAATTTAGGCTCTTTATCCATTACTGCAACATCTTCTATCATAGCCCAAACGCGCAAAAGAACCTCTTTTGCTGATTCTGGGTTAGCCATTTCACGTCCTTTTAAAAATACACGAAACTTTACATGTTTGCCCTCTGATAAAAACTCTCTAGCATGTTTAACTTTATAGTTAATATCATTTTCAGCAATTTTTACAGAGAGTTTAATCTCTTTAACATCAATTTTTACTTGATTTTTCTTTTGCTCTTTGAGTTTTTTCTCTTCTTGGTATCTATACTTACCGTAATCCATAATCTTAGCAACAGGAGGGTTTGCATCTGGAGCAATAAGAACTAAATCTAAGCCTAAGGCATTTGCTCTCTCCATAGCTTCATCAGTTGAAATAATACCAAGAGATTCTGCTCCATCTACATTACAACGTAACTGCGATACACGGATATCGTCATTCATTATGACACGGTCGTTTTTTTTACTCAAAAATTTACCTCATTTATTTTAGTTTGTATAAGAGAGAGAAATTCACTCTCACTTAGATTGTATTGCTCTCTTGTTCTTCTGTCACGAATTGCAACACTCCGAGAAGCGACCTCTTCATCACCTATGACTACAAGCATAGGTACTCTTGTTTTTTCCGCTGTTCTGACCCTTTTATTTAGAGAATCATTCTTAGAATAAATCTCACTATCAGCACCTAAATCCATCAATTTATCAGATAACTCTTTCGCATAATCGTTGTGCGTAGCGGCAATTGGAACGATTGCAACTTGAGTCGGAGCGATAAACATTGGAAACTCTCCAGCGTAATGCTCTGTCAATATACCAATAAAACGCTCAAACGAACCTAAAATTGCTCTGTGAATCATAACTGGCTGAATTTTGTCATTATTCTCGCCGTTATATTCTAGCTCAAATCTTGAAGGGAGGTTAAAGTCCAGTTGAATCGTACCACACTGCCACTCTCGCCCGATTGCATCAGTTATTTTTATGTCTATTTTAGGACCATAAAAAGCTCCACCACCCTCATCTATCTCATAAACAAGGCTATTTTTATCCATTGCATTTTTTAATGCCTGTGTAGAAACTTCCCACACTGCATCATCTCCAACTGCTTTTTCTGGTTTAGTTGAGAGCATCATTTTATAATTAAATTCAAATGTTGACATGATTTTATCTACAAAATCAACAACCTCTATGATTTGTTCTTCAATTTGATCCGCTCGACAAAATATATGCGCATCATCTTGAGTAAATTCTCTAACACGGAAAAGTCCATGAAGTGCACCAGTCATCTCGTGACGATGAACTACACCATATTCAAAGTATTTTAAAGGTAAGTCTCTATATGAGTGGAGGTCTTCTTCATATATTTTAATATGTCCAACACAGTTCATAGGTTTTACACCAAACTCTATCTCATCTATGTTTGTAAAGTACATATTTTCGCCATAGTTTTGGTAATGTCCTGATGTTTTCCATAAGTCACTTCTAAGCATCTCTGGTCCACGTACCGGCTCATACCCGCGTTTACGGTGCGCTTTAAAAAGAAGCGATTCAAGTCTTGCACGAAGTCTTCCACCAGCTGGAAGCCAGATAGGAAATCCAGCTCCTACCTCTTCACGGAAAGTAAACATCTTCATCTCAGCACCAAGTTTACGGTGGTCTCTCTTCTCAGCCTCAGCCATCATGTCAAGGTATGACTTTAAAGCCTCTTTATCTGCAAATGCTATACCATATATACGAGTCAACATCTCATTTTTAGAGTCTCCTCCAAGATACGCACCTGCTATTTTAGTAAGTTTAAAATATCTTATAAGCCCTATATTTGGTAAGTGTGGACCACGACACAAATCTTCAAACTCACCTTGCTTATATATAGAAACTCTATCGCCAGGGATTCTTTGCATAACAAAAAGTTTTAGATGATCATCTTTAAACTTCTCTTTTGCCTCATCCATAGAAATCTCATATTTTTCTATTTCGTACTTCTTCTTAGCAAGAGATAGCATCTCTTTTTCGATATTTTTTAAATCGCTTTCGCCTATTTCGCTAGAAGTTTTAAAGTCATAGTAAAAGCCCTCTTTTACATTTGGACCTACGAAAAATTTTGCATCTGGATAGAGTGATTTGATAGCTTGAGCCATAAGATGTGCTGTTGAGTGTCTTAAAACACTCAACGACTCTTCAGAATTATCAAGAAGAATCTGCTCACCCTCAAATCCACACTCTTTTGCAGTTTGCATATCGATAATTTCACCATTATGTTTTATTGCTATTGCGTTCAAAATATATTATTCCTATCTTTTTTTAAAGTTCAGTTTTTAAAACTGCGCCGTTTGAAGCGTTTGAGACTAAAAGCTGATAACGCTTTAGCCATTTAGATTTAACCTCATTTTTGTAAGGTTTGTAGTTTGCTTTTCTTTTTGCTATCACATCATCGCTAACATTTAAGCGCAACAGATGCTTATCTGTATCTAGCTCTATCTCATCGCCATCTTCAATAAATGCAATCAAACCGCCCTCAGCAGCTTCAGGGGAAACATGCCCGATACTAGCACCTTTTGTAGCGCCAGAAAAGCGTCCATCAGTTATAAGAGCTACGCTATCGCCCAGTCCCATTCCTTGAATAAGCGCAGTAGGTGCAAGCATCTCTTGCATACCTGGTCCGCCTTTTGGGCCTTCGTAACGGATAACTACAACATTACCAGGCTTTACTTTATGTTGCATAATACCCGTAATAGCTTCTGGCTGAGAGTTAAAACAGATTGCAGTACCTTTAAACTGTCTCATATTTAGCTCAATTCCAGCAGTTTTTACAACTGCACCCTCAGTTGCCAAGTTTCCAAAAAGGATAGAGAGTCCGCCAACTTGAGAGTAAGCATTTTCATTTCTATGGATAATCTCTTCATTTAAAATCTTAGCATCCGCTATTCTTTCACCTAATGTTTCACCAGTTACAGTAGGGTTGTCAAGGTAAAGAAGTCCGCCTCTTCTGCTTATCTCTTTCATAACCGCATTAACACCACCAGCCTTATCTATATCATCCATATGAACGGTTGTTAATGATGGGGATATTTTAGCGATATGAGCAACATTGTCAGCTATCTCAT
This sequence comes from Sulfurimonas limnophila, assembly GCF_059705345.1. Lineage (NCBI taxonomy): Bacteria > Pseudomonadati > Campylobacterota > Epsilonproteobacteria > Campylobacterales > Sulfurimonadaceae > Sulfurimonas > Sulfurimonas limnophila. Next base: position 98,844 of record NZ_AP046127.1, on the reverse strand, counting down.
TGATTTTTTCAATCTTATACTCAACACCGGCTTCTCTTGCTATCGCTAACATGTGAAGAACAGTATTTGAACTTCCGCCCATTGCCATGTCCACAACAAATGCGTTATGAATAGCTTTTTCATTTAGTACATTTTTTAAATTATATTTGCTATCATCAGCTTTTGCCATCTCAACGATTCTCTTAGCTGCCTCCTTAACCATCTCAATACGCTTTGGAGTCATAGCCAATACAGTACCGTTTCCAGGAAGTGCTATGCCCATAGCTTCACATAATGTGTTCATAGAGTTTGCTGTAAACATACCAGAGCAACTTCCACCAGATGGACATGCGTTGCACTCTATATCGTAAAGCTCTTCATCTGTTATTTTACCCTCAGCGTGTTCGCCTACCGCCTCAAATGCAGTTGCCAAATCTATAGGTGTACCATCTTTTTTGTGCCCTGCTGCCATTGGACCGCCTGAGACAAAAACAGTAGGAACGTTTACGCGAAGTGCGCCCATAATCATACCTGGGACAATCTTGTCACAATTTGGAATACAAATCAGTGCATCAAGTTTGTGTGCGTTCATAACAGTCTCGATAGAGTCAGCAATAATTTCACGTGAAGGAAGAGAATAAAGCATACCATCATGCCCCATAGCGATACCATCATCAACACCAATAGTGTTAAATACAAATGGAACTCCACCAGCCTCACGAATTGCCGCTTTAACTATTTCGCCATATTCGTGTAAAAAGAAATGTCCTGGGATAATGTCTATATAGCTGTTCGCTATTCCGATAAACGGTTTATCAAAATCTTCATCTTTTAGCCCTGTAGCACGGAGTAGTGAGCGGTGCGGAGCTTTATCAAACCCTTTTTTTATAGTATCACTTCTCATTAAAATCCTTTGTTTTATAATTGTTGTTTTTCATTATTGATGCGATTATAACATTATTTCTATTTTTTTTTATAAAAACACTTTACAAACAAAAATAAAGTGGCTATAATTCCGCTCACTTAAAAATTAAGTGTGTTTTTTTGCGGGAATAGCTCAGTGGTAGAGCACAACCTTGCCAAGGTTGGGGTCGCGAGTTCGAACCTCGTTTCCCGCTCCATAAATATAAAATATAAATAAAGATATCCGATATCTTGAAAAAACCCATGCCCGGGTGGTGAAATCGGTAGACACAAGGGATTTAAAATCCCTCGCTCGTAAGGGTGTGCCGGTTCAAGTCCGGCTTCGGGCACCATTGTTATAAATTTTTGTTGAAACTGGTGCCATCGCCAAGTGGTAAGGCCGCAGCCTGCAAAGCTGCTATCCCCAGTTCAAATCTGGGTGGCACCTCCAAAATTTTATGATAACTTCTTTTTACAAACGTGGATCTTTGGCTGAGTTGGTCGATAGCACCGGTCTTGAAAACCGGCGAGGGTTATACCTCCCAGAGTTCGAATCTCTGAGGGTCCACCACATTTTTACACAACCCCCTTAAACACGACACTTTCAGACATTTTTCATTATTAATTCTTATATCAATAACTTTATTCTATCTATTCACTTTTTCAATATTTTTTTACTTTTAGAACAATTTTGGTCGCAGTTTTGTCTCTATAAAAATGTAATCATTCGATGGGAACGCTGTTTGAGTTTGTGGGCAACTCGCCGGTCTAGTTTGTCGGATTATGATTATTTTGGTCGCAGATTTGACGTGGCAAAATTCTCACAATTTTAGATCATTAAAAAAACCAAAGTAAAAATTATTTTCATCATTTACACTAATCTTTAATTAGTTTCCACAATTATATACGCTGCGATTTCATCGACTATAATAACCATTATTTTTATTTTACACAGATTCAGAACTTAGAGATAGTGGTAAAATAAATGTTTATTTTTTAAAGAATGATGTTATAAAAGTAAATATCAATAACGTTATAAACAAAGCCCCACCTATTTGAATTACTAATGCAAAAATATTAATAGCTGCACCAATAAACGCAAGAGCCATTAATATAGCTAATGCAAAAATCACCAACATACCAATGAGTGGAAGCAATACATATTTAACCCATGAATAAGTATAAATTACTGGAACTGCAATAGCAAGAATAATCCATTTTACTATTATCAAAAATAACCTATAGATAATAGGTGAAGAAATTAAAACAAAAGAAGTGATTGTATACAATTTAGCATCATCACTCATACTGATAATTTTTCCTTTGTCATTTACAAGCAAAAATGAATCAGGTAGAAGATTTAAACCAATTGTTACAATCAACATTGCAAGAAGCATCAATACACCAACTTTTGGTAACAATTCAATAAATACAATGTCTAAGGAACGAGCTTCTTTATCGTAAGGCTCCGTATTATTTCTCAATTTTTCTACGTAAATCACTCCAAATATAAAATATATCAAAAATACAAAAGTAAGAATCCATACATAATGAACTATGTTTATAGCATCAAACCGTGTTCCAAAGAAAGCAAATACTAAAGTTAATAAAAAAAGCCTTCTAAGCCATGCATTTATTGAATATATTTTTTTATTTATTAGGAAATCAATTGTGTATTTATTTGGATTACTATTGATATCTTTTTCAATTAGCTCGTCTAGCTCACCTTCAAAATAATATTCTGATTCAGAAACAAGTGGTAATATAAATGGATCATAATAAGTTTCTTTGATAAAATCAAAAAATTTTAAAACTGAAACAACAACTACACCAACAATAATTAATCCAGCTAGTTTGCTGCCTACAATTAAGGCAACATAAGGTTTTAAAAATGGTATAACTATGCCACTTAATACTATTGAAAACATCGAAAAAAGTGAAGCTAGTATTGTTACATTTAACACAAATGCCCCAAATTCTCTATACACTCTACTACCGACCAATTCAATCTTATACTTGTGAATATGTAAAAAAGCATAAACAATAACTAAAAAAACTGAAAACGAAAATACATGTGATGCATTTTTGTAAAAATAAATGTTAAAAGCGTACAGAGAACCAAGCAAAATTAAAAGTGCGTGATAAGGTTCTGAAATATCTAAACCTAAATACTCTTTAAAAATGTATCTCAAGAAATTCCTTTTATATATTTAAATCTCATATCGTATCATAATCTTTGATTTAATTTTCAAGCAATCCTTCAATTTAACGCATAATTTTAACTGCGCGGTTCAACGCCTCTTTTGAAACTAAGAAGCGCAAAAGCAAAAAAAAAGATTTTGGAATTTACAAAAATTATTTATACTACCCAATTTTACTAGTAAATAAAAACCCGCATTATTTATATTTTGTATCCCTATAGAGTTGGCATCTATATTATGGCATAAAAACCATCTCGCCAAATATCTAATCCGGCGAGGACATCCTCTCAAACACCCTACCCGTCTATATTTCAAGCACTTCGCCTAAAATAGTCTGTCTCATTTCATGTCTTTTTTTGATGATTTTTGACGTAAAATTGAATAATTGTGGTTTTATTTGTAAAAAATTAGTTGTAATTGATTATCACGCAGAAGTAATTATAGAGAGAGCAGATGATGAGAATCATCCACTAACTCTAAGAGGTTGATAATTACGCAGTTAAACCTTCAAGCTGTTTTCTTACATCAACTTGGTCTAGATTTCCAAAGCGTAAATAGAAACGCTGAGTTGTGCTTATATCTTTATGACCCATACATTCTTTGACTATGTGCATCGAGATACCATTTTGAACGGACAAGCTTGCAAAGGTGTGTCTAGTTTGGTAGAGTCCCTTATAAGCTATACCCAATCTTTGAAGCATCGGTTTAAATTTATGGTCAACGATAGTTCTTGAGTATGTGTACGGCATCCTACTCTCTAAATTTGGAAACACCCACTCGCAATATGACGACTCTTTGTACTCTAAAAGCTTTGCATGCAATTTTTTTACCATTGGCACACTTCGCGTAGTACCTGTTTTAGTAGTGCTTATTACGCTTCTTGTAATTGAACGCTCTATCGTAATAGTGCCATTTTCAAAGTCGATATCAGACCATTTCAGAGCCATAATCTCGCCAGTTCTTGCACCTGTTAAGAATGCAACATGAGCAAACGCATTGATAAAGCCGTGTTTAGAGCGTTCTTGCTTGGAACAAGATGTGCAATTGTCGCTTAATATCTTCTCTACTTCCTCCTTGGTGTAGTATCCATCATCTTTGACACCACTTTTACTAAATTGAGGCGAAGATCGTTTTAGATGTTGCATGATATTTGAAGATGAATACTCATTCTCACTTGCATAGTCCATGACTCTCTTAACGACATAGTAGTATTTATTGAAACGATTTTGAGAGATGGTAAGTTTACCCATCTCTAGCATCCATGCCTTAATATCTTTGACTTTGACATCATTGATGGGCATCTTCCCAAAGTAAGGCAGCACAAATTTTGCCAATATACCTTTATAATCCCTCGTACTATCTTTTTTTCTGCGATTTATCTCCGCCTCTTCAAGTGCTAAGTGCGCTATATCTTCAAATAAAATTACCTCTTTATTCTCTAAAGATTGAAACTGCGATTGATAATTAGCGTACGCAAGCTCAAACTTACTCTTTGAAATTGACTTTAGAGATGCAGCGCTATAAGCTACCCCCGTAGTGCCTCTAAACCTATTATCAACCTTGCCTTTTGGTAATCTGGCAGAAGAGTACACTCTATAATCTAGCTTTATGAAGCCATTCTCCTCGAAAAGTCTCACTGATTTTATGACACCTTCTACATAAGCAGAGTTCTCCTCATGAACGCTATTTGCTTGACTGGCTTGGTAAATATTTGGCACTTTTGCCTTATTTATTAGTCTCATTTTCTTCTCCTTTTGGGCACCTCTTTTAGAGATGCTCACCTATTTCTAATATATCGTTATTGTGGCTAAATTTGCTTTTTATCTCTTGTGACACTAAAGGAGATTGCATTAAATTTATTACATCATTTTTGCTCAGCAAGAGTTCATTTCTATCGCAATTTAGTTCTTTGCATAGCAACTGTATGTAACCCTCATCGTTGGAGTAGAGTTGTTCAATGGTCTTTGCCTCTGGACAAAACTTTATGATAGCTTCGTTAATTATTAATATATTTTTCATTTTTTAAACCTTTTTATTTGTATTGATTTAGACAAAATTTGTCAAAAACATTTTTTAAATTATTTTCATAAAAATTGCACCCGCACCCGCCCGTGAAAATTATGGGTGGGTGTGGGTGTACGGGTTACATAAAATCAATAATCGGTTTCAATCTCTGTAAAACCTGTCTGATTCTTGAGTTTATTCTTGATAATTCGATAATGTTTACTTGAATTTTTATAGGCTATATATCCTAAATGGTTTAGTTCACTACTCAGATAAGCTTCCGAGTAGGAGTTATAACCACGTTCTAAGCACCATGATTTAAAGTCTCTAAAGATATCAAGCAGTTTTGTACCAGTTTTTGCGGATGGGTCAACTGCTTCATATTGCTCTTCTTCTAAAAAAGTTGTGACATAATTAGAAGATTCCTTATAGCTCGTCATCAACTCTTTAATAGCTTTAGCTTCTGTAAAACTTCCTTGCTTGATAAGTCTCTTCATGCCATCAATTGCGAAATTTAAGATAGCAGGCAACTCTAAAAGCATTTTAGAGTGGATTTCATAGTCCTTATCTTCTTCTTTTATAGTCACATTGAATGGCACTAGCAGCAATCTGCGATAAAAACCGTGCGAATTATCTCCATTATTGAATGGCAGCTTATTCATCGCTACTAGCAGTTTTGGCAGTTTGTTTATCGTATAGATATCTTTAAAGAGATACTTTCCAAGAATCACTTCACCGCTTACAATCTTTTTAAACGCTGAAGTATCTAAGCCGTTCTTTTTTGCATCGCTGCTTATATTCAAGAGTTTACCGTCCATCAAGGCACATTTAAGCATGTCTCCCATCTCAGAGAGTTCTACAAACGAGATATTTTCTACCCCAAAAAGTGCTTTTACGATATTTATTAAAGTGCTTTTACCATTTGAGCCGTCACCATACAGAAAAAGAGCTCTTTCATAGTTTTTAGTGTTGTTGCTTAGCACATAACCCAAATACTCCCCTATTACATCAATGAGTTCAACATCGCCCAAAGAAGTTTGTAAAAATTTATCAAAGACTGGACTAGTTGCCTCTGCATCATAGTCATAAGGCAGTTTGTAGGTAAAATTGTACTTTTCATCATGCTCAACTGTTTTTATACTACCGTCTTTGTAGATAACTAACACATTGGAATGCATATTGATATAGGTTGCATTCTCATCTACATAGGGAGTTAGCTCTCTATACTGCATAAACAGTTCATCTAAAACTTTTGAAACTAGCTTCACCCTTACATATTGCTTCCCATCGATTTTTAATATGCATTTTTTGACAAAATCCATCGTTTTATCTTTTGAATCTATGCTTATATAAGTGCCTTTATAATAGATATAGATACGTCCACCATGAGCTACAAGCTTAAATGCTGGATTGTTTATAATAACTATGGCATAGTAAAGGGGACTTTGCTCCTCATCTTGCTTATCTTTATCTTTGTTTATTTCTTTAGTTGCCAATTGAGCAACAAACTGATTAATTACTTTATTAATTGTAAGCAAAATATATCTCCTGATTCCAATATTCCATCAAAACCACAAGCAACGCACTTTGCGTAAATGTTATTGTGATTTCGGTAGAGAAAGCATGAGGGATTATTATCCTCATGCAGCTTGTTTAAAAAACAATGACACGATGTCGCTTTATCGCTGACTTTGGTTATCTTTATAAAATCTTTAAGTGTGTCGCTGTTCTTAATGCCATTTTTGTAATAGTGAATCGTTTCATCAAGAAAATCAGACAAATCAACTCTATTCGAAGCTATGCTTCTAACTATTTTCTTATGTGTTACTTTGGAACAATTTATAGGTGTAATATTGTCTTCAATCATTGAATCAAATTTTTCGATATCAAAATACGCTTCACTGCTGCTGTAATGCACCAACTGTTCAAGGTTGGGAGAATAATACCTAGCAGCATCAGTACAAGCGATGTCTGAGTCAAAATGCCTTGTAATAATTTTCATTAACTTACTATAATATGTCATGTCAGTAATGCTACGGTCTAAAGGTAATATAACTCTGAACCGGTCTGTTACGATACCGTGCTTATCGACTCGGTGCGATTTTGTCGTTACTAGCAAGGACTTACAAGAGCTAAAAAGCTCTATGCCTTGTTTAAGTGACAATCCTTCATCAAAATCCAGAATCACAATAGATACGCCCTTTGCGGAGCTATTATTCCGCTTACCTCCTTTGAAATTTGCGGCACTGTATTCGTGTGCCATTGTTACCCTATAAAGTTCGTACCACTCACCCTCGGCCCACGTCAGCTTATTGGCGTGGGCTTCGTTTTTTGTGTTTACAGAGAGTGAAACAATCATTGCTACTCCCTCGATAGGAAGGTTGTGTCTGATAATGCTTTATCCGCTATCTCTTGCTTTAGCATTTTCATAATCCCCATACTGTAACTATGTTTTGGTGCGAATGCTTCTAGGTCTGCAATGGTGATAATAAAATCATGTTGGAAAGCCCATTTTTTTTCATCTGTTGCATCTGTTGAATAATATATTTCCATAACAATCTCGTTATCTTCATTCTTCGTCCACTGAAGCACTTTCGCAGACTTGTCTTTGAAAGATTTTGAGAAAATAAACTGCCCCTTGTTTAATTTTTTCATTTTTTCCATTATCTCTAGCCATTTGCTTGAAGATATTACCTCGCTATAGTTTGCAGTTATCAAATTAATATATACTTCTATATTGGAGTTTGATTCAAACACTTTTACACTGGCATCGATGTAGCTATTCATTATTTTTCCTTTAGGTTCACACGCCATTAGGCATGTAGTATTTTGAATGAAAACAAAGAGTTTTCAAAAGAGCCGATTGTTTGTCTAAAAACATGTTTTTGTACATTTCTACTTTAAAGTGATGAATTATACGCCCTTTCAAAAACCATGCAGTAACGCTTTAAAATGCCTAAATATAGGGGTTTCATAAAAAAGAAAAGTGACTAAAATTTCTCATAAGCGCATTGGCGCTCATGAGAAAGGTCAGCAAAAAAAAACGAAAGGAATATTTATGCTAATAAATGAAAAAAAAGTACCATTTAAATGTACTAGACGTAAAAAAGCGCCAGAATGGAACGAAAATTTTAAGAGTTACTCGATGAGTTTTAGTGAGTTACTTGATGAGTTAAGATTAGATCCAGAGAGGTATCATGAACTGCTTATGAAAATTTTACTAGATAGAGAAAAAACTCATTTTGCCTATTTACTACCAAAAGAAGATTTGCTGTATCTAAAAAAACTTATTTACACTCTAGCATCGCTTGGATTTAAATATATAGATATTGAATATCTTTCACTGTATGCTCTTGGAGCAAAACGCTCAGCTATCTGGGCAAAAAAATATAATAATGACAAAAAAATAAAGATAAAAGATAGAATTATAGGAATATATTCAACTCTCATTGCTAAAGAAGAATTTAGAAAAATACATGATGAAGATATAATAATAAGCCATGCAGCTAAAATTATGGATCAAAAATTTGTAATGTTTTCATTCTCTTCTGACGAAAAAATAATAATTACACCTTTTCGTTTAATGGATGCTAAAAGAGAAAATATACCTAATCCAAAAAAATAAAAATAATATTTTTACTTGCCCGTACCCACCCGTAAAAAACTGCGGGCGGGTACGGGCATTTTTTTATAATTTTTAATTTTTTTAGCAATATATTATAACCTTGATACCAAATATCAAGGAGGCTCTCATGAGCAAATTAATACCACAACCATTGTTGTCTGCAATACCAGACCTATACTCTACCGAAAATTCCAAAGACCCAATCTGTCATCTGAAACTTTTTACCCCTGACTCATCTTGGAGTTGGTACATAACTGAAATTTCTAAGAGTGATAATGATACTTGCTTTGGATATGTAGTTGGTTTGGAGAATGAACTTGGCTATTTCAGTCTAAGCGAAATTGAAAGCGTGAGAGGTCATTTAGGCTTAGAAGTCGAGAGAGATACACAATTTACCCCTACACTGCTATCTAAAGTAAAAAACGACACAACCGTGCAACGTTCATCTGTACAATATCAGCATAAACAAATATAAGGATTACACAATGTTAAAGAAAATTATTCTAAGCAGCAGTATATTTATCATAAGCGCTTATGCCGCAGATAACATCAGTACTGTTAAAAATAGTATCGTAAACTACGATAAGTCAATTACTATTGGGCAGGCTTTTGATAAGTGGAAACAATGTGATTCTACCAAATGGGAAAATCTTGTTTCAGACAATGGAAAAAAGATAGTAGAGTATACATGTCAAATGGATTCATATGGCAAGAGTTTACAAAAACAAGCGATTTTGGAACTTGAGGAGAGAATAGCCTCTGACAAAAAATATCTAAAAACTTCTACTTTTAGAGAGGTGGAGGAAAAACGAATAAAAGCGTTAGAAGACAAAATCCCTAAAATCAAAACAAAATTATTTAAAAAAGTTTTAGTTCAATGGGTCGTAAATGTTGACAATACTGTTGATTTTGCATATTCCGGAGTAGTAGTTCAAGACAACGGAACTATGAAAGACATGAGCTATGATACTTACAAATTACTTGCTGATGTTTATCAAAACAACTATTTAACTTTTAAGTAAATTAGACTTAGGAGCAAAGAGAGAGGGTAGCTTCTAAAAAAGTAGCTTGTAGATGCAGATAATTTTACATACTAAGCACCCTCTCAAAACCCAGCAGGCAGAGCAAATATCATAGCTTTGCTGGATGGGTATTTGAGGCTTAAGAAGCTTTATGAAAATTAAATACCCATCTATATGTCCATCCTTTAGAATTTAAATTCTATCGGACTGACACGAAACTTCTAGCACTCACGAGCTCTTTTTTTTACATTAAGCTATTTAAATCATCATGAGAAAAATCAAGTTTTTCTGCTACTTGTCTTATAAATTGCCCTTCTGCAATATGAACTACACCATCTTTGCGGGATAATGCTATCAAATCAATTATCAAGCTTAAAGCATCTTCATTGTTCTCTTTAAAAATATCATAATTAACAGCAACAAGCCCTTCTGATATTAAATTTGTTAATAGATTTGCCTTTGTCAAATCACTTAAATCAGATTCATTTATAATCGATTTTAGATGTTTTAATTCTAAATCATGCTTAACACCATCAATCTTCATCAAGTTTATTAGAGTCTCTATTTTAGCTGTTAAAATTGGCTCAGGTATTGTAGGGAAAACCTCTTGAATTTCAATATCTAGTATCTCTTCATCAATGAAACTAATATCTTTAGAGAAAATTTCTATGGCTTTTTCCCCTATTTTGTGTGTTGAATATTTTGACCAAGCTGCCATAGCAGCTGCTCCTGCAAAAGGTACCCATTTTGCAGCCATTGATGCGGCTGTTTTTTGAAGTATTTTACCACCTAAAATAGCTACCGTTTTTTGTAATGCTCTTGCGCCAACTCTCTTTGCCATCACTTTACCACCGTGGACCGTTACCAATGCGATAGCACCATTCCCTATTGATCCAAATAAAACACCTACTATAAGTTCTTGACTTATAATTTTTTCTTTACCGTGTGCTTTAGCAATATCATAAATCATTTTAATTTGATTATGTGTTACTAGTAAAATTTCTGGTACGGCAATTAGCATTCCTGCAGGTCCTAAAACAAGACCAGCACTACCAGACACAGAACCATTAATATTACCATAAGAGCTTACTATATTTCTAACATCTCCTAGTAAAGGTACTGGATTATCAATATAGTACTTTTCTCTATCTTCTTTTATGCTCTTAACAGCGCTTAAAATACCGTCATTGATTTTAGTTTGTATGCTATTCACATTTTCACTCATTTTTTAACTCCTTTTATTTATCTCTTATTATACACTGTATGATACAAGATTGAGAAACAACTTTGCAATAGATACACTTCTATAAAAATCTCTTATAGTAGGGTGTAAAGCTGATGCAAAATATCTCAACAGATGATTTTTACCGTATCATTGGTAAGAATGTAGCTAGACTTAGAAAAGAGAAAGGCTTATCCCAGCTAGACCTCTCTTTACAAATCGGTTACAAATCAGTCTCTGTTATATCAGGTGCCGAGATATATTACAAAGGCAAACATTTCAACCTTGAACACCTGCTTAAAATATCACAAATTTTAGGTGTCGAACTTTGTGAATTTTTCAAACCCTGAATCACATCTCAACATGATTATCTTTTAGTGAGCACATCTATCAACACAGTGCTTCCAACACATCCTGTAGCAACTATAAAAACTATGAAGGTCGTAAATACCGCTACACTAAACAAAACTCTATTTAAAATGTAAAGCACGGTATCAATCATAACAACCCCTTTCATCGAAGTATGATTTCTTCAACTTCTAAACCTCTATTTTTAAATATAGGATACTTATAAATCTTACACTCAAAAGAAGCCTCATCGGTTGTTAGAGTGTATTTCTCTTTTAGTTTTTGAATCTTTATTTCCTCTTTTTTGTTGCCTATCACTCCTGCATCTATCCCTTTATAGCGGTACATGTAAAGAGTGTTTTCCTCTATAAAGGATTCATTGCAATACTTGATGATATATTCAAATACATTATGAATATATAGCTCTTTTTGAGTCGGAAAGTAGTCATAAATGCCATCTACCCTGTCGGCATCATAGTAGCCATTTTGAGAGTCGTAGCATTCATGTCCGATATATGCAATGGTTTGCATATCAAAAAGTTCGCCGTTTTCATCACTGTAGCAGAGCATGGCTTCGGGCAAATTGTAGTCAAAGACTAAAGTAATATTTTCAATGATACCTTCAAATGAAAAGCTCCTTTTATCAATCCTTTTTGGTTTATGCGTGAACCTATGCGTATTTTCAAGCAGCCAACTATGCAGCAGTGTTTCAATGGGATGAAATACTCTTGTTTTTTTAGCATACTTCTTTAAATTCTTTCTTTTATGCACTTATGGTCTCCTTGCCTATTCGCCGCTTTAACAAATATAATTTTAACAATAGCTCCTGCGCGGTTGTGTCGTTTTTATAAATTTAGATACTTTTTCAAGCTCTCTTCTAGATTCTCTTGCAAATATTCAGGAGAGATGATTTTCACATGCGGTATCCAGTATCTCACAAGCCTTAAAATCTCCTCATCAAATGCTACTTTTGCGGAGACTAGCAAACCGCCCTCTTCCAGCTCTTTAACGATTGTCTGATTTGGTAAAATTTTTCTTCTTATAAAATAGTCTGAAACTTCTGCATCTACTTTTATAACTACTTCAGTCTGATTCTGAGCAAACCAAATATTGTCATCCTCTTTTATAGTCGCTGCTATATTCTCTTCTGGTTCAAACTTCTCATTTGTTATACTTAGCTGCTCAATTTTTGTGAAGCTAAATGTTTTTAATGTGCTCTCTTCAACCCCTACTAGGTACCAGATACCTTTTGAGTTTAGAAGCTTGTACGGATTTATAACTCTTGGCTTGTTGCTATAGATAAATTTTATCTGTAAGCTTCCCAATATAGCCGTTTCTAAGAGTTTAAAATCCTCTGTTCTGCTGCTTAAATCCTCATAATTATGACCTTTTATAAGGTATGCATGATCGGCTTTAGTGTCGAGTATATCTTTTAAGAAACTCTCTTGTAATGTCGGATATAGCTCTTTAATGCCGCTTAAAACTGCAAACTGTTTTATGTCATCAAAGTTAAGCTTACCCAAATAATACTCTTCAAGATAGTAAGAACTGCCATCTTTTTTAATTGGAAGATAAGACAATCTTTCGTTTAAATCTCTTTGAATCGTTCGGCTAGTTACACCAAACTCTTCTACTAACTCTTCCACGCTAAACCTATTGCCTGCGTTTAACTTGGTCAATATAATAGCCAACCTTGTTGCTATCGTGTCATGTTCCCTGCTCAATACGTAACTCCCTATTGTAAAAAAATTTCAAAGAGTGATAGAGGATAGTATCTAAATATATATAGATTATCTCTTTTACCACGCTTCAATTTTTTAATATATTATTTAAACAATTCAACCATATATTATAAATTCGAGTTCAACATAAAGAGGCATTTATACACCAAGTTTTCATCTAACTTGTTGCGATATCTATAGCGCTTCTTTGTGCAACTACTACAATATAAAGGATTTCACAAAATGAAAGAGTTGCTTAAATTAGCAAATGACGACTATCAAAAAAGAGGTGGAGCTTATCCTAAGTCCTATGTACCAGATAGCATAGAGGTAAATATCGGTGAAGAGACAACAACGGTAGAGTTTGATTTCAAGAATACAAATGATAGTGAAGCTTTAGAGTGGTATGAAAAATCAAAAGAGAGCAAAATTATCAATAAGTATAAAAAGGATTATGACATTACAGTTGTAACCTCACAGGATGGAACTTTTGAGGATGATTGGCAAAAGCTCACAGTATCACTCAGTAAAAAAGTTTCTGCCAAACAAGCCATCGTTCCCATAGAAGCTAAAACGCAAAAAGATGGTGATACAGGCTTCACCTACACTTACATTCTCTCTACGCTTGAACAGAGAAAAGCAATTGACCTCACAAAGCATAAAACCAAGGTTGAGAAGGTTATCACGGACTTCTTTGGAGATAGACTATTATCTGTAGAGTTTCAAGCTCATAGCTATACCCTGCACCTTAAAAATGAGTATCAAGCCGCTGATAAAAGACGATTAGGGAGATTGATATCTGAAAATACAGACCTAAAGCAGTATGTACGCAGAATCCTATACAACAACTCTCAAGATACATCAGGGCAGCTTTTTAGACTTATGAAAGTTAGCGACAATGGATAAGTACGCTGTATGCTTCGTCATAAAATGTGCCTTAGTAGCCGTAGCAGTTGCAATTGTCAAACAAACTAATGAACTCAAAAAGCACTCATCATGATACCAATATACTCTATTGAAGATATGGAGCTTGTGGATGATAAAATCTTACGAGATGGCTTAGAGGCAGAGTTTGCTAGATTGCCAGATGATTATCTCTATCCAACCTACGGATATTTCATAGTTATAGAATCCATTGAAGAGTTGCGCCATCCTATCTTACTTCAACACACCACCTTATCTTATACACCACAACCGCTTAGCGATTATATAGAGATGATTGAAGAGTTTGATGGATACTTTCAGATTGTCTGTATATTTGAGGCTGATTTTGGGGTTAGTTTGTTTGTCAACAACAAGGTAATAAAAACTTATGAATTAAAAGAATTACTCACTGTATCTTGAAAAAACGACACAACCGTGCAATCCCATTTGCTAGAATTTGAAATATTAAAAATAGGAGGTGCTTAATGTACGAAGAATTACTTTACCATATTGTAGTATTGGGATTTACTGCTCTAGGATTAGGCATCATAACTCTAGCCGTTTTAAAAGTTAAAAAACTATTAAAAGAAAGAACTCTTTAACCGCTATACAGCCTACTTGAAAACACTCTTTGAAACTTAGCTTTTCAACGGGTGGGACGGGTGCAAACTTTCATAAAACTATTTTTTTACCCTTAAAATTTTAAAAAGTTCTCTGTCTAAAGAGTGTCAATATATGCACATTTTTCATATATCAAATGTCTCGGGCTTCGCGGCTACTTTTACGCCCACCTACCACATAAAAAGTCATAAAAAAAGACCGGTTTTAGACTTGGCAATACTGCCAAAAACACCGTCATGCTCGGCTTTCTATGCCATAGGCGATTTCCTAGAGCGAGCCTTGAAAACCGGCGAGGGTTATACCTCCCAGAGTTCGAATCTCTGAGGGTCCACCACATTTTTACACAATCCCTCTAAACACGATACTTTCAGACATTTTCATAACTAATTCTTATATCAATAACCTTATTCTATCTATTTACTTTTTCAATATTTTTTTACTTTTCAAACAATTTTAGTCGCAGTTTAGTCTCTATAAAATTGTAATCATTCGATGAAAACGGCGTTTGAGATTGTGGGCAACTCGCCGGTCTAGTTTGTCGGGTTATGATGATTTTGGTCGTAGATTTGACTTAGACTTTTTATATATTGAGTATGAACTCATCTCTTTTTTTTTGTTCCAAAACCTACAGTTTTTTGGGAGGCTTATAAAGTGTATTAAGTTGATAAATATTAAAGTGATATCTTTGGCATGATTTTTAATTGTAGAATATTCTACTTTATAGCATTAATGGTATAATTCTTAAAAAGGACATCTATGAATATTTCAGAAAAACAAACGATTACCACACATTTATATGATTGGTTAAAAGGTAGCCCAGTTATTATCCTCGCACTTGTTTTGACTTATACTTCATACATAGGGTATGTATATGAAAAAACATTTTTTCTTGAATTTAATATTGATTATTTAATATATGCTGAACCTAGCGATTTCTTTTTTTCTTGGATTCGCAATGAATATGTTTTTAATATGATTCTAAATCTTGTACTAGCTATCACAATATCGATTCTAGTTTATGTATTCTTTAGGTACACATATATTATGAATTTCAAAAATGAATCTAAGAAGATGTCGATAATAAAAAAAACTGGATTTCCACTTTTAGTTAAATATGAATATGGTATCTACTACTTTTTATCTTTAATTCTAATGTTTATTATTGCAATTTATATAGTAGCGACAATTTTTTATAGTGAAGCAATAGAGCCACTTATTTTTGCCTCATGTTGTTTAGGTTTAATTATATTAGCCATCGAGATTAGCAGTCGTGAAAGCCCAGAAAACAAATCTAGACTTGAAAAAACTCTGTCAAGTTACACGGGTCTATTTTTAGTGCTAATTATGTCTTTTTTTTTAAATAGCTACACAATGTATCAGGTTAAAAGGAGTGCTAAAGTTTATGCAGAGTTTATAAAAAAAACTGAAAGTCAAGGTTTGAATGTGTTTATAGCTAATGACTCTATACCAAACTTATATTTGATTGGTAAGGTTTACGATAGAATGTTCTTTTATTCTATAAAAGAAAAAAATGTTTATAGCTTTTTGAAAAGTGAAACGAAAAGAATTGATTCTAGCTTTTTGAAAAATGAAACAAAAAGATTTGATTATAAGGCAGCTATTCTTTCAAACTAAATTTTGGAATGTTCCCTATAAACTAGACAATTTTATGTACTCAATAAACTCTTATATTTGGAACAATATCAGCTTTTACAAGTTTATCGTGTTCCACAAAGTGTTCAAAAAGTCCAAACGCTAAATTCCCACAAATCCTAAGGAATTTTGGAACGATATAACAACCACTCACTCAAACCATCTCGCCAATTAACTAATCCGGCGAGGACATCCTCACAAACACCATCCTTGTCTATGTTTCAAGCACTTCGCCTAAAATAGCCTGTCTCATTTCCTGTCTTTTTTTCATGATTTTTGACGAAAAGTTGAATAATTGAGGTTTTTTGGTAAAAAAATAGGTTGTAATTGATTATCACGCAGAAGCAATTTTAGAGAGAGCGGAGAACTCTTATGTTAATCGTTTATAAAAAGAATAATGTTACAATACAGAAAGTGAAGAGAGGGGTTTTGACATGCAAACCATCCAAATTAATAATCCGGAAGTAGAAAGCTTTATAGCTTCAAGATATGGTAGTGACACACAAAGTTTGGTCAATGATTTCATAAAATTTGTGAAGCTTTCTTTAGATGATGGCTACCCTGCGATTACCAAAGAAGAAGCAAAAAAAAGAGTTGCAAAATCACTCCAAGATATAAAAAGCGGTGAAGCTGTACTACTTAGCCAAAAAGAGTATGATAAAGAGATAGATGAATTTATGAAGACTCTGTAAATGACCATTTTACGCAAAAGAGAATACTTAGATTCACTCAAAAACATACTCTCTTACATCTCAAAAGATAGTAAAAACAGAGCTTTAAACTTCAAAAGTGAAGTAGATAACAAAATCAATAACTTAGCAAACTTTCCACATAAATTTCGACCATCAATTCATAATGAAAATGAGAATGTTAGAGATATGATTTTTAAAGGTTATACAATAATTTATCTAGTAGAACTTGATGAAAATAGAATTTCTATATTAGACATTTTTAAATGGATTGATAAATAAAGCCCTTAATAATGTCTCAGGCTTCACAACTACTTTTACGCCCACCTACCACATAAAAAGTCATAAAAAAGACCCATTAACTTCTTGATTTTAAAAAGTTCTCTGTCTAAAGAGTGTCAATATATACACCTTTTGTTCAATTATTTTGAAAACGATGGTGTATTTTTTATATATCAAGTCTCTTGTATCTTCATCCTCAATATAGTAACTTTTCCTACAGCGATGAGGCATTTCGCTTAATGCATTTAAGACTGTAGCACTTTGTCTATAGCTTGGCTTAAAGGAATGCCCTTATTTTCTGAAATGCTATTTACAGCCTTTTGAACTTTTTGTTTTGCTTCTTCAAAAGAGATAGATGGATATTCTCTCCCACTTGTAACTTCTACCTTGTCTTTTGGCAATATCTCAAGCAGACCCATAAATTTGTCAAAAATGGAATCATCGATATTTAGTTGTATTGTATGCATATAAACTCCTAGTCTCATTATTGTAACTAATTTTTAGCAAAAATGTCTCAGGCTTCACGACTACTTTTACGCCCACCTACCACATAAAAAGTCATAAAAAAAGACCGGTTTTAGACTTGGCAATACTGCCAAAAACACCGTCGTGCTCGGCTTTCTATGCCATAGGCGATTTCCTAGAGCGAGCCTTGAAAACCGGCGAGGGTTATACCTCCCAGAGTTCGAATCTCTGAGGGTCCACCACTTTAATCCCCTATATTACTTACTTTCAAGCTTTAAGAATTCATTTGGTTTCCTTTCTAGTGTCATTATGAATTTAAACTTAAACACATAATCTATAAACTATCTTTGACAACTTATGTATAATTTAAAACTCTCCTTGTGCTTTGCATTTTATCTAGCTATAATTTCTCTTAAGAAAAGATGATTCAAGTTACATCTTTAGTATACTTTATATTGATGACTTCTTGTTGTTGGTACATTCGACCTAAAATAAAGCTTTATATTAGATTTTTTACCACCTTAGCAATTTGGTGTACTCAAACAAAACAAGGAGTTACAATGGCAACATTAGTAAACGGAACAGTTAAATGGTTCAACAGTGAAAAAGGTTTCGGTTTTATCGAACAAGAAGATGGCGGAAAAGATGTATTTGTACACTTTCGTCAAATTAACAGCAGCGGTCATGGTCGTGTATCACTAAACGAAGGTCAAAAAGTGACTTACGAAGTTGGTCAAGGCGAAAAAGGTCCACAAGCAGAAAACGTTACAGGTCTGTAATTTTATATTCAAGCGGCTATTAGCTGCTTGAACTTACTCTCCCACCCCTTACTTTTTTAAATAACCACATTCTCTCACTTTAAACATTCATTTGAGTTAATCAAAGCCGATATAATATTTACATAAGATATAATACAAAAAAAAGCAGTAGTAAATGGAAACCGAGTTAATTATAAAGTCTATTATGGGACTTGTCGCACTTTTATCTCTTTTAGTTTTTCTTCTTTTCCTAGAACCAAACAAAGAGAGAAAAAAACCAAATAATACTCATAAAGCAAACATAGATGCAAATACAATAGCAAATGAAGAGACAAATTTAAATGTTTTGGTCTCTATCGTAAAAAATAAGAAATCTGATGCTGCAAGACTCTCATACGCTCTTGATATGATTTTAAAACATCACGGAGTGTTTCATAAAAAAATGGGCTTAAGGGCTCATAAAGATTTTGATATTTATGAAGATGTGCTCTTTACCTTGTGTAGGCACCCTCATGCAAACAAGAACTTAATAATAGATTTTGATAGAGAGTTGGCACGTTTAAATCCAGACTACAGACAAGAGATAAATGATGCTATAACAAAAGGGCTGAACTCAAGAGGCATCTAAAACTCAAGGTTCTCTGTTACCTTTCCTTGAACAACATGAATACCTCTGCTCTCTAGCTTCTCTAAACTCTCCATATCTATAACTCCAACCGCGATAAGCGCTATGCCAACAGTGTCTGTTATCAGCCTTAGAGCAGATAGAGATTGATCACTTTGCGTTAAGAAGTAACTGCTTTCTCCCTTTATATATACAGGTCTTAAATCTTGCAGATATTGATAATCATCGCTCTCGCCTATAAACTCAAACACACCTATTTCGATACCAAATTTTCTAAAAAGAGCTATGTATTCTCTGATTAGTTTTGAGTCTTGACGTATCAGTTTATCTGGAAGCTCTATAATGATTTTAAAGCCAAGGGTTGCAGCATTTATGCGCAGAAGCTCACTTAGCTCATGGTATGTATCATGTGCTTCTAGATATTCATGCGGGAGTCTTAGTGAGTAAGTTGACGCACTAAGAAGCGTAGCTGAGTGTTTAAAAAGCATTGTAAGTATTTTTTTATAGATATTTACACTTAGTCCATTTTGAATAGCTGGAGCCATAAACTGAGCATAAGAGTAAGATGTGTTTTTATCTAATGTTAGATGAATACTAAGAACATGGTGGAAAAGTTTTTTAATTTTTGTATCAATTACATTCCATGATACAAAGTTAAATCTATCTTTCTCTATTGCCTTATTTATAAGTAGCTTCCAAGCCTCTTTTCCCATAACTTCTACTGCACAATCACTCTTTTGGATATGTATATTTTTATGGTTGAATTTTGCTTGTGCAAGAGCATTATCAGAACGCGCAAAGAGTTCAGATATAGTGTCTCTGTTTTTATACTCATAGGCACCTATTGAGACAAAAGTCTCTTCTGTATCAAGTTCTGCTTCTTTAATTGCACTATGACATAGCTCTTTTATATTTTTCGCTAACTCTATGGCATTTTCGTTTGAATAACTTGGTAAAAGAAGTGAAAATTCTGTTCCGTTTAATCTTGCAACAATTGCATCTTTTATATCTTTTGTCTGTGTATTAAAAATATTTGAAATAGTTACAAACAATTTGTTCACTCTCATTCGTCCTATCTTTTCATTGGCTTCAATAATACCGCTAAGAGCAATAATCATATTTACGCCACCCTCATAAGATGAGTCTATTTTGAGGTATGAAGGGAGTTTATCTGTTAAGTACTTTCTATTTTTTAACTGTGTATCTTTATCTATATACTCTAGCTCTTTTTGTGCTTTTAACTCTTCATTTCCTTTATCAAACATAGCTTTTACTTTTCTAACCATTGCATTCATTCCAAGAACAACATCTCTAAATTCTTTTGTATAAGGGATATTATTTTGAATAATAAATTCATGTCTTGTAATAGCGGCGGCTTGTTTTTGAACCTCTCTTAAAGGCTTCAATACTATAAGAAGGAGCATATACAATATACCAAGGCCAACTATTGCGATAAAAGCAAAAGATAGAAGAAGATTTATCAAAATAGCATATAACTGCTTATGCGCGTACGTTGCATCACTCTGTACATTTAAAATCCCAACTTGACTCCATCCTGCAGATACATTTGCATGTGCAATTGGTGCTTGAAGGTTTACCAAAGAGATAAACCACTTTGGAATAGCGCTCAAATCGCTCTCTATCTTTCTATCATATACCACTTTACTATCAACATCAAGGAGTGAAATATGGCGATAATTGCCGCTATCAAAATTGGCATTTATCATAGTTGACATCATAGTAATATCGCCATTTGCACTACCAAGAGAGAGACTTAGTGAAGTTGCTGTATTTTTTGCATCATCATATAATCTCTCCTGAACGCCTCTATTTGCACTTTTAAAGTTAAGTGTTAGCACTGTTGCTAATATGATAAGTAAAAAGAACGATAGTATTATGGCTATTTGTTTAAAGAGTGTCATATTTTCTTCCTTTGCATGTTGAGCTTTAGCTCATCCCATTTTTTGTGAGATTTTTCACTATTTTTTCCTGCTTCTTCTAGCATATCACCATTAAAATTATAGATTGGTGTTAAATCTGTACGTTTTGAAGCTGGAAATATTTTACGATTGTTATTGTCCAAAATAAGCGGTTCGCTCTTTGGAGTTTCAAAGTAGGTCAAAACCATATGAGGTTCTTTAAATTTTGTAGAACGAACATAGGTAAAGAAGAGTTTTTTGTAGTCAACTTTTAGATATTTTAGAGCAAAGTATTTACTTATAACATAATCTTCACAGTCGCCTCTGTCATTACCTAAAAACTCCCATGGCGTAGCCCAGTAATCACTCTTACCATACACTTGCATATCTGAAGCGTATTGTACTTCATTGAAAAAGTTATTTACCTCTTCTAATTTTTCTAAATCACTTTTATCTTTTAATGCGTCAAGTGTCTCTTGAAGAAAAAAGAGTCTTTTTTTTGCAAATATTTTATGTTTTTTCTCGATTGCATCAAGAAGCTCCTTATCCGTAAAAGGCTCGGAAGATGAGATAAAACTTGCAAAAAATAGTGATAATAGTATAAGAACTTTTAATCTAAGCATATGCGATTATATCAAAAAAGTTTGAATTTTATTGCTGTCTTTTGTTAAAGCCAGATGTTCCTTTTTTGGCACTGTTTGAGAGATTTGAAGCATATTGTTTTAGATATTGCGGGAGAACTCTTCCCTCGAGCCTCATCATGTCATCTATCATAATATTTGCGACAACTTCTGGAGCTAATTGCTTAACTTCACATAAGTATCTAAAGAGCAATTCACCTAATCTCTGAAGCGAGATTTGCCAAGTTGAATCAGTTTGCTCATACATCCAAAGACCAAAAGCATAAAAATTTTCAAATACACTCTCATCTTGCCAGATTAACTTTACGCTTTGTTTGAAGTTACCGCTATTGTAAGTTAAATCCCAAAATCTTGAAAATCTTTTCATGATACCAATTTGCTCAAACGTAAGTTGTGATGTTTGCAAAACGTCATATGGAGGGATGTCACTATATATCATTTTATGCTCTATATCGTGGCGATTTATGTAGGTTCCTGATAGCTTTTTTAAAATACCTATTTGTATCTCGCAGCTACTAAGTGAGACCAACTCATCTAAATTTCTCCCGAAACTCCCAAGAGATTCTCCTGGTAAACCAACAATCAAATCAAGATGAATATGTGCGTGAGTCTCATTTTCTAAAAAAAGAATATTCTCTTTAATCTTCTCTAAATTCAGAACTCTTGAGATATTTTTTGCAATCTGAGGATTTAATGTCTGTATCCCTATCTCAAGCTGCAGGGCACCATCTTTGAAAGATGCAATTTTGCTCTTTAGTGATTGTGGAAAATGGTCAGGCACAACTTCAAAGTGCGCAAAATATGGCTCATTTTGCTCTTTGTTTAAAAAGAAATCCAATAGCGTAGTTGCAGTTTTTATATTTAGGTTGAAAGTTCGGTCAATAAATTTAAAATTTCTAGCTCCTCTTTGCCATAAAAGCTCAAACTCTTCAAGCAGTTTGTCTATATCAAACGCTCTTACTTTTTCATCCATAGAAGAGAGACAAAATTCGCACTCAAAAGGGCAACCACGTGAGGCTTCAACGTAAATATAGCGATTTTTTATATCATCATCACTGTAATATCTATATGGAAGAGCTATATTTTTTAGTGATGGCATACTCATTTTTATGATTTTTTCTTTTGGCTCATTTGATGAGAGAATATTTTTACACAGCTCGTAAAAAGCTATATCGCCCTCGCCTTGAATGATAAAATCAGCAAGGTCCAGATTTACGCGAAATGGCTCATGTGAGACTTCTGGTCCGCCTAAGATAATTTTTGTAGAAGGAGAGACCTTTTTGATGATATGGATTAGTTCATAAACCTCTTTAACGTTCCATATATATACGCCTATGCCTATGATTTTAGGCTTATGTGAGAGTAGTTTTTGGGCTATACTCTGCATTGCGTCATTGATAGTGAACTCTTGGATTAGTGCATCACTTTGGAGTTCTGCTAAATTTGCAAAAAGGTATCTAAGAGCGATTGAAGTGTGAGTAAATCTTGAATTTAAAGTTGTTAGGATGATTTTTTTCATGGGGTAAGTTTAGCATAATTATCCAAGCCAAAAAGGGGGAATGGCTGGATAATTAAAATAATTTATAGGTTATATTTCTCTTTTATGAAAGGGGTTGAACATAATCGAGATGCATAATGATATTAATTATTAGTTAACATCAAGTAAATACTCAAAAGAAATGACTATTTTTTGCCACTTTTCATATACTCTTGAACCATCTCATCTAGCTTTTTGAAGAGTTGTCTAGAAGATTCTTCCATTTCACTAAAGTTTTTAAATATAACTTTTGGATTTTCACCTTTTAATACGGTTCCTTTTTTAACATACTCATGATTTCTCAAAACAGAGTCATGGACACTTGCGTGAAGTGGGTCTATCTCTTTATAGGTTTTTGTATTTCCAAATTTCTCAGCACCAACTCCCAAGTACCATTTACCCATACGACAATTTTTATGGTCCACAAAATGTTTATCTGCGTGTGAGTTTATTACAGATGAGTAGGCAGTCGATTTGAAGATAATATGATCCACTTTTACAAGTGTTGTAAAGAGTTGATTGTTTATAGCCGTAGATATTTCTGAAGATTTGTTTGCATAGGCATTTAACTCTTCAAAAGTTTTTTCAAACTCAGCTATTACACTGTTTGACTCTGCTGCAATCTCTGAGATATTTTCAGAACTGCTTATCATCTCGTTTGACTCTTGTTGAAGAGTAGATATGTTTATCTCTATCTCTTGCGTTGCTTTTTGAGTACGCTCTGCAAGTTTGCGAACCTCATCTGCAACTACGGCAAAGCCACGCCCATGTTCACCAGCACGAGCAGCTTCAATTGCAGCATTAAGTGCGAGTAGATTTGTCTGATCTGCAATATCTTTTATAAGACCAACAACATTTGAAATATCACGAGCTCTCTGCCCAAGATTTAAAATAATATCGTGTGAAGATGAGATAGAATCTAAAAGAGTAGCTAGTTTCTTACTAATATCTTTTACATTATCTAAGCTTGATTCAGAAAGAAGAGCTGTTTTTTGAGACACTTGTGAAATCTCATCAGAGCCATTTTGCGATAGAACTATATCTTTTTGTATGATTTCTAGTCCGCCACTAACCCCTCCGCCAAGTGTACTAAAATCATCCGAGAGTTTACTCTTGATTTTTGTCTCATGCCCTAAAGATATAGAAGAGATTGCAAGTTGGAGTTTTTCTGAAGTTGTACGAAATATACCATGAAGACCATGAGGGTCTGTACTTCTATGAGTTTTACCATTTGCTGCACTCTCAATTGATGTCTGAACATCTCTCATAAACGCTTCAAACTGATCTAATGCATCATTTATGCTCCATGCAAATGCTGACTCTTTTGAACCATCATCTGGAATGCGTGTTATCCTTGCGCTAAGTCTTCCAGCGGCTGCCTCTTTGAGTATACTGACAACTTCATTATGAATCTCATCATGTCTTTTTTTATATCTGTTTTTACTGATTTTGAAGATTGATAATAAGCTCATCGTATGCCATTCCTTTCTCTGCTAAAATATCTGTTAAAACTTTAAATGAAGCATCAACACCACTGCTTTTTTCTACCTCAAGCATCTCTTTATAAAGTGGTATGATAACTTCAAGTGCTTTTGGATTTGGTCTGCGTCGAACTGAGTAGTAATCTACAATATTTCCTCTCTCATCAAGAGTTGCGGTAATGTTTGCATAGACCCAGTAATCATTATTGTTTTTTGTTTTGTTGATTACATAGGCAAAAACTTCCTCTTTTTTAGGAATAGTCTCCCAAAGATATCTAAAGACAGCCTTTGGCATATCTTTATGTCTTATAATACTATGTGCTTTTCCAAGTAGTTCCTCCTCACTATACTCTGCCATTTCCATAAAAATTTTATTGCAGTACGTAATTCGACCTTTTAAATCTGTTTTTGAAACAATGAAATCATCCTCTTTCATCTCTCTAAGCATAACAAAGAACCTCCCTTTTATTGATTTTACATATATTGTTTTTTTTAAAATTATAATTTAATATAATTTTAAATTGTCACAATTATATCACAGGTTTTAACTTACAAGTAGTATAATTATGCATGACAATATTACTGGCAATCTTTTATTTTTTTTACTTTTCAATTATTGGTGTTTATATTATTTTCTTGCCAAAAGTCCTCTCTATGGCGGGATATAGCGCAAGTGATATAGGTATAATTTTTGCAGCAGCTCCGCTTGTTCGTTTTGTTGTCCCTTTTGCTTTCATAAAAGGGCTAAAGATAAACATAGCTAGTTTTAACATCTCACTTTTGATAATGTGTTTTAGCGCACTCTCTTTTTATTTTTCACTAGATAACTTTTATAAACTTTTACTCTCAAATATAAGCTTAGGTATTGGGCTTAGTATAGTTCTTCCCTATATAGAACTTATATCACTTCAGTATCTAAAAAAAGAGAGATATGGAAAAATAAGACTCTTTGGCTCGGTAGGATTTATCTTGGTAGCTCTTGTTTTGGTAAAGTTTTTAGACAGTGCTGATGTGGCACTTTTGTATCTTTTGGTTTTAACTACAATAACAGCGCTATTTGGGCATTTGATTGCAAAAAAAGCTGCAACAGTGCTAGATAAACATGAGGAACACGTTAATGATATAAATCTTTTAAAAGATTGGAAGTTATGGCTTGGTCTTACTCTTATGCAGGTCAGTTTTGGCTCTTTTTATAACTTCTTTACTATCTATACAACAGATCATGGCGTAAGCTTGGACGTTACGATTTATCTCTGGAGTTTTGGTGTTATCGTAGAGATTTTTATGCTCTATTTTCAGGGCTCACTTTTGCGCAAAAATCTGCTTCTTATCCTGCAAATAACTACCTTTGTAACTGCGATTCGTTGGCTTTTGCTCTTCTTATTTCCAAACAATATAGGATTTTTATTTTTTTCACAATCTCTACATGCACTTAGTTTTGCGCTCTTTCATTCGGCTTCAATTAGCTATCTTTTTTATCTCTATAAGCATAAATCTTTAGCACAACAGTTTTTCTCAGGAATCACTTACGGTTTTGGGGCATTTTTGGGGGCGCTAATTGCAGGTTATATATATGAGTTATATCCAAGCTACCTATTTTTAAGTGCGACATTTATCGCACTTATAGCAACTTGGTTTTTACATCTTTGGGGAAGAACCCAAAGAACTATTAATAGTCAGCGATTAGATTAAACGTAAACATCTTATCTGTTGAAGTTTTTCCAATAAGTGCTGGTTGATTTGTGTAGTCGATGTGGTAAGCAACACCAGTTGAAAATATCTCAGATAGTCTTGTCGTAAAAGCAGTTTTTGAATAAGCAAAGTAGTTTCCAAAGTCAGAAAATTCTGATCTATAACTAAGTGTTTGATGAAACTTTAGATTTTCAAGCACCTGCATATTGTATACACCTTTTAGTCTGTAACCATAGTATTTTCTCTCTTGTTCGCCAAAAATTTTATCTTTTGCGTATAAGAGATTTCCATCTAATGTTAAATCATGAAAGTCAGTTTTTATCGCCAAGTATTTAGCACCCGGTCCTGTGTAGAACTGATAGTCAAATCCAGAAAATTTATCATCTTTGTAACCAACTAAGTAGTTAAGAGAGAGTAGTTTTGACAATTTATAGTCATAAAGGAGTTCACCCAAAAATCTATTTTTATTCTCTTTACCATCTTCTGTTCCATACTGCATAAGCATTGACAACTCAAGAGAGTGCAAATCCCAGCTGTTTGTTATCTTTGTATCTGCGTTAAAACTCTCTGTATCAGTGTTTCCTGAGTTTGATACGTACCCAATTTCAGCACGAGCATTAAAGACATAATCCTCTTTTGGCAATGTTGATTGAAGCTCTTTTAAATTTGCTTTTAATTTAGCAATCTTTGCTTTGGTCTCTTTTATCTCATCTTTTACATCTTCTGTGTTTGCTGCTATTAGGCAAGAAGTTATCAGAGAGAGGGCAACTATTTTTTTATACATTTTTACTAATCCTTTTTTGTGTGAATATCCATCTGTGGAAATGGAATAGATATCCCTTTTTCATCAAACGTTATTTTTATTTTTTCTAACATATCAAAGTTTACATTCCAGAAGTCGTCATTGTTTACCCATACTCTAAACGTAAAATTTACACTGCTTTGAGCTAGTTCGCTAACTGCTACAAGTGGCTCTGGCTCCATTAAAACTCTCTCATCCTCACGTATGATTTGTTGGAGTGTCTCTTTTACAAACTTCAAATCATCGTTATAGCTAACACCGATACATAGAGTTACCCTGCGTGAGGGCTTATTTGAGTAGTTTGTTATAGTAGAATTTATAACAGATGAGTTTGGAATCATAACTGTTTTGTTATCAACGGTTGCCAAAATTGTAGAGAAAAGATTTATCTCTTCAACTTTACCAGAAGCGCCACCAGCGTCTATAAAATCTCCAACCCTAAAAGGTCTAAAAATTATTATAAGAACAGCAGCTCCTATGTTTGAGAGTGAGTCTTTAAGTGCTAAACCGATAGCTAAAGAAGCCGCTCCAAAGATTGCTAAAAATGATGTTGTATTTATGCCAATCGCATTAAGAGAAGCTAGGATAACTACTATAAAAAGAGCAAAGTAGATAACTTTTGATAAAAATTCAACAAGAGTTAAATCAATATTTGCGCTCAACATAATTTTTTTAATAACTAATACTATTTTTTTAATAGCAAACTTACCAATAAAAAATATGGCAATAGCTGCTAAAACTTTTAAGCCGTATTCACTTATATACATAATGGCCAAATCACTATATTTTGATATATCCATCTTCTACTCCTAATAAATCTCATATACTGATAAATTTTTTCGGAATTATATCAAAAAATAGAGCTAGGTTATTTTATATTGAGTCTCTTTGATGGTTTGTATCTCTTTTATGATTAGATAGTATGTCTCTTGGTGGGGGGAGTTTATGTTGTTGATTAATTCTTTGTATTTTAGGTAAGTTGGCCATACTTTTGCAGAAGCCTCTATCTTGCCTTTTTTAAAAAGCTCGAAACTTACAGAGGCGTTGATAAAGCCTTTTAGAAGTTTGACCTCATTTGAGTCCTCAAATCTTCGCTTAAACCAAAGAAGTTCCATATCTTCGTGTGCATCGTAAAAGTTTTCACTGCGGAGGTTTTGTATAAAACACTCTAGCTGTTTTTCGTGTTCAATCATCAAGCAACATCATATTTATTCGCCAGTAGCCTCTGCCGCCACGCAGTGATATACAGTGGTGTTTTGGAAACTTCTCTTTATACTCTTGGAGCCTATTTAGTGTCGCTTTTCCGCTGTCACAGTAGAAGACGAAGACACTTCCTTCTGGTTCGTTTTTCAACTCATAAGGGTTGTATATTAGCGTATCTGCTTTTTCTATTGGTGCGAGGATAGTATCTATCAAAAGAACTTTTATCCCTATGGATTCAAGTTCTTTTTTATTTTGCAAAAACTCTTTTTGTGTCCATTCGTCTGGAAAATTCATATCAGTTGTTTAACGCCTTTTTTGATGTTACTAAAACAGCTAACGCGGTTAAAAATGCTCCTAAAAATACAACACTGTAACCCGTTGGCAAATCGTAGAAGTATGATAGGGTAATTGCGCTTATACTAAAAAACCATCCAAAGATAAAACTTCCTATCAAAGGCTTTTTAAAGTTTAGCGACAGAGCAACAAAGGGAGGAGCGATAAGAAGAACAAAGACTACAAAAACTCCAGCAAGTGAGACAGACGAAGTAACTGTAATAGCTAAGAGTGAGAAAAAGAGAAGCTCTTTTAAAAATCCGCTTAGTTTTGGATATATAAAGTAGAGTGATAGAGCTATAAAAGCGTATATAACAGCGCTTTTTGCAACTTCAAGGGGCGGAGTAAAGAGTATATCACTAGCAAGAAGGGATTTGAAATGCTCCATTCCCTCGGCAGAGTGAGATAAAACCATCATAATTCCACTTGCTCCCAAAACATATAAAATCCCAATAAACGCTTCAAGATGGAGTTTTCTAGTCGATGCAAAAGCTATAAGAAACGCACTCAATAAGGCAAAGCTGAGTGTTAGTATATAAAAATGCTCTTCATGAAAATACCCAAGACTGATAGATGAGCCAAGAGCCGCAAACTGCGCAATTGCTAAGTCTGTAAAGATAATACCTCGCTTGAGTATCTCCATACCAAAATAAGAGTGAAGCATAACGAGGATGACTACAAGAGCTATGGGAACAAGTAAAATATCTATCATTTTATCGCACTCGTTAAATAATCAAACAGAGCGCTTAGGTTATCAATACTCTCTAGTGCTTCTATATCATGAGGCATAACAATCACTTTTATACCACTCTTTTGGCTTATAAAATCTGCTGTTTTTGTTGAGTGATAAACATCGTGCAAGATACAACATGGATGCTCTTTTTTTATAAGTTCGATTATCTCTATAGTATGTTTTGAAGATGGCGGAATCCCAGCTAGTGGCTCAATTGTTCCTATATTTGTTATTCCGTATGCTTTGTTAAAATATGCTAGATTGTCATGAAACTGTATAACTTTAAGTCCATTTTTATCACTCATTTTCTGCTTCCAAATAACAATCTTCTCGCTCCACATAGCAAAAAACTCTGCATAGTTTTTTTCATATACCTCTTTATCCTCTTTATCAATTGAGATAAGAAACTCTTTTATAACATTTGCAAGAATGAGGATGTTTTGTGGGTCAAGATGAAAGTGCGGATTGCCATCTGGATGAATATCGCCATCTTTTCTATCAACTGTTGTTGGTTTATTTATCAACTCTACGTGGTGGGATAGATTTAAAAAGGTTGGTGAGCTTGGAGAAGTTTTTGGATTTCCTGCGCGATTTAGCAGAGGAGGAAGCCAACCGATTTCAAGCTGACCTCCATTCATGATAAGTGCGTCTGCATTTCTAACTTTAGCTATCAAAGAGGGACGTGGGATTATAAAATGTGGGTCCCAATTTCCCTTTGCTAGAACAGTAGTTGTTATATGCTCACCGCCAATAGTTTTTGTCAGAGCGCCTATATAAGGGTAACTAACAGCGATATCTAAGTGCGCCAAGAGGGTTAGTGGTAAAAGTGTTAGTATTGTTAGTAGTTTTTTCATATATACTCCAATCTATAATCTTTGTAATTCTCGAAAAACTATGTTTTTCGTAGCTTTAGTGCCTTAGCGGCTAACGTAGATGGCGGAATCGAGGTACCCCTTGAGGGTATACTTCCGACATCGTTCAAATAGTTAAAACGAGTGAGCTGCGTGAGCACCGATAGAGATATTTGCTTGAAGAATGATAGTATCGATTTTTTCTCTATCTCCATCTTCATTAAACATTGCATTATCATGGCTGTACTGAAGTCTAAATCTTGCAAATTCGCTTGTGTGGTACTCTGCCATTACGCTATATTTGTCAAGTCCATCAGGCTGTTCTACATCTGCCCCTGCTTTTGTTACATCATTTTGAAGTATCGTGTCATATCTTACACCCATTCTCCAGTTTTTGTCATGAGTATATACAAGCTGTGTGTATAAACCGCTCTGTTTTTTAAGCATGGTTGGAGATACAAATGTACCTGCATTGTCAGCGTATTGGATACCATCTAACTCTCTTGCAAGATATTCACTCTGCCATTTTATAGATTTGTAAGAATCAAGTGCATGTAGTATAACAAAATCAGCACCATAAAGCTTTGCATCTCCACTAAATACATGTGGTTCTTCATCATCACTATGATCTATCATAGAGTTACCCTGTGCATAAGATAGACCTCCAAGTATAGTAGTGTTTCCTATATCTTGTGACGCCTTTACATATCCTACATAAAGGGCAGAGCCATCTTTGCCATCAGCGATTTGAGGATTTGCTGCTGGATTTATTACAGTTAAGTCAATGCTCTCTTTTCCAAACATCTGCTCATTCTCACCTTGAAGAACCTCAAAACCAGCCATTAGGTAAAAAGGAGTTGGAGCTGTCCACTGGATTTGTGCGCCATTTTCATTAATACCGTGCATCCCTAAAAATGCCTCATAAACAAGTGGCATATCTGCAAAATCCCAAGCGTGGTGATGTTGCTCATTTAGGTAGCCAAAGTTTGAGTTAAACTTTCCACCCTTTACCTTTGTGCCGTAACCTAGCCCATTTGAAGTAAAAAAGAGCTCTTCTATCTCAACACCATTTTCTGAGAAGTGAAACACACCATCCATTGTAAAAAATGGATCAACTGAGCTTGATAGAACTAATTCTGCGTAGTTTAGGTTAAAGCCATTTTCTGCATTATACGTTGCGTGGTTGCTATCGCCATGTGAGTGAGATCCAAGCAAACCATGTGCTATACCTGGAACTTCAAGATGTCCAACTTCTGCATCTTTTACATTTCTATCAACATAAGAAGCATCCATAACAAGTGAAATATCTGGAATAAACTTTGACTGATCAAAAGTTCTTTTCTCAACTGGCAGTACTTCTGCACCATAAACTAAAGCTGTACAAAGTACGCTTGACAATAATATTTTTTTCATAATTTTCTATCCTAATAGATTATATTTTTGTGTTTGTAATAATTGTTTTTTTGTTGGGGTTTAGGATAGTTTTGGAGGAGCGCGGTTTTGGTTTGAGCTTGTCTCAATGTGAAGGTAAGAGATGGGAGCTCTGTGGGCAATCGCTTCAAAATGGAAAAGTTCAACATTGTTCGCGGACACAACTGCATCATCAGATACTAAGTTATGATTTACCGAACATATCAGACAGGTTGCACCATCATTATGTTTGATATGCTCCACTTCATGGATAGCAGCAAAGCTAGTAACAATTGCAAAGAGTATCGAGAGCAATATATTTAATTTCATCGGCGCAATTATAACACATAACTATGGCTGCCATAGTTTATATTAAGCTTATAGGAACTACTATATAGCATATAAAGCTAAAGGATTTAAGATGATAGATAAGAAAAAAGTCCAAAAAATAGTAAAAAAAGAGCTAAAAGCCATTCTCAAAAAAGAGCTCAAACAGCAAATCAAAAAAAATCTAAAAGATTTTAAAAAGAAAGAAAAAGCAGAAAAAAGCTCTAAGAAAAAAAAGTAACAGCAGTATGAGGGTTTTTCTTTATTAAGCAGCGCTGTATGTTTCATACAAAAAGTACAGATGAGACACTTGGAGAGCTCGGGTGTAGCATTGATGGGCTGAGCAGTGAAGAGGTTGCGTTGCGTGTCCGTCATTACGGTAAAAATATTTTACCTGAGGGCGAGAAGCGAACTCTTTTTAATATATTTATAGAGCAGTTTAAGAGTCCCGTCATCTATGTTTTACTCATTGCTACTGTTATATCTCTGGCTATAAAAGAGTTTAGTGATGCCAGTTTTATTATGGTGGCACTTCTTTTAAATGCCGTCGTGGGAACATATCAGGAGCATAGTGCTGGGCAGAGGGCGGATGCTCTTAAACAAGTAATCAAGACTTATGTAAGTGTTTTAAGAGATGGTAACAAAGTTGAGATACTGAGTGAAGATGTGACTGTTGGCGATATTCTCTTTTTTGAGTCAGGCGTAAAAGCTCCCGCTGATATACGTCTTATAAAAACAAATGATTTACAAGTAAATGAATCACTTCTTACAGGCGAGTCTATCGAGGTAAGTAAAAATCCGCAATATATCTCTCAGGATGGAGATGAACCAATAGGCGAGAGACAAAATATGCTCTACGGAGGCTCTTTAGTTACAAGGGGTCGAGCAATCGGGGTTGTCGTGGCAATAGCCGAGCTAACAGAAGTTGGCAAAATAGCTTCTCTTTTAGCAGAGTCAACTATCGCCAAACCACCACTTATACAGCGTATGGAGAGATTTTCTTTCAATATTTCCAAAATTATCAGTGGTGTTGCACTGCTTATCATCGTGCTTGGCGTTTATCAAAATATGCCCTTAAAAGATATTTTTTTCCTAACTGTCGCACTTACAGTTTCTGCCATTCCAGAGGGGCTCCCAGTTGCGATTACAATCGCCCTTAGCGTTGCTAGTAGTGCCATGAGCAAGAAAAACGTCATAGTGCGTAAGCTCTCAGCCATAGAGGGACTTGGTTCATGCACATTTATAGCTAGTGATAAAACAGGAACAATGACACAAAACTCTCTAAGTGTAGAGTACTTTATCGGATGCTCTAAAACTTATAGCAGCAGTGAAACTGTGGATAAACATGTGCTCTTAAGCGCTCTTTTATGCAACGAATCGACACACTCCAAAGAGGGAGATGAGTTTCTCTTCTTGGGCGATCAGGTAGATATAGCTTTAGCGAGGTATGCCCTCTCTTTAGATGAGTCACTTTTTATAAAGTATGCAAAATCAAAAGCTCTTGCACTAACTCCCTATGAACCACTTAACAAATACTCCGCCACAAGCCATGAGATAGAGGGTAGAAAAGTTAATTTTATCAAGGGTTCTCCAGAGGTAATAGTAGCAAAAAGTACGCTTAGCAAGGATGAGCGTGAGTCAATTTTAAAGCAGGTTGATGAGTGGGCTTCAAAAGGGTTTAGAAATATAGCGTTGGCATATAAAAACAACGATAGTGGCACTATTGCAGAGGATGGCTATACCTATCTTGGATTTGCCGCTATAACAGACCCTCTAAGAGAAGGCGTTAAAGAGGCTCTGCTTATGGCACAAGAGGCAGGGATAGAGGTAGTTATGGTAACAGGAGACCACCCAAACACAGCCTTTTATATTGCAAAAGAGCTTGGTATCGCAATTAACAGAGATGAGATAATGGAGGGTGTTGCGATTTCTCACTGGAAGGAGCGGGGAGCTATAAAAGAGGAGATTGCCAACAAACGAGTCTTTGCAAGGGTCTCTCCAGAGCAAAAACAACTTATAGTCAAAACATTTCAAGAGCTTGGTCACTTTGTAGCAGTAACAGGGGATGGCGTAAATGACGCACCAGCGCTAAAATTTGCAAACATCGGTATAGCCATGGGTAAAAATGGCACTGATGTAGCTCGTGAGTCGAGTGACTTGATACTTACTGATGACCACTTCGGCTCAATTATAAATGGTGTAGAAGAGGGGCGCGTGGCGTATGACAATATCAGAAAAGTTGTCCATCTCCTTATTGCTACAGGATTTGCAGAGATTGTGCTGGTTCTTCTCTCGATAATATTTTTTATCCCAATTCCGCTTTTACCAGTGCAGATACTCTGGCTTAACCTTGTTGCAAACGGCATACAAGATGTCGCTCTGGCAGTGGAAAAGGCAGAACCTGAGGTGCTAAAACGCAAACCCCGTAATCCAAAAGAGCCTATATTTAACAAGATTATGATTAGCAGAGTAGTAGTTGGCGGTTTACACATGGGCATCTCTGCGTTTGCTCTTTTTTATACACTGCTTGAGTTTGGATATCAAGAGGATGCAGCAAGAAATATCACACTGCTTATGATGGTGTTATTTGAGAATGTTCATATCTTTAACTCACGCAGTGAAAACAACTCAATTTTTAAGATAAACCATGCCAGAAATATACTTTTATGGATAGCAGTAATCTCTGCACAGGCTATCCATATAATAGCAATGTATACACCTTTTATGCAATCCTTGCTAAGTGTTGAACCTGTTAGTTTAGAGATGTGGGCAACTCTGTTTCTCATTGCCTTAACGCTTGTCGCAGTGATGGAAGCGGAGAAGTTTTTGAGAAAAAAATTCTATCCCTAACATAGTACAAGTTTCTGATTTGACACCATACGCTATTTATAACAGAGCTACATAAAATAACTTATCTGCATAATTAAAGGGTTTAACGATTTGCATAGCAAGGATAAGCTAAGATACAAACGATAATAAAACAACGGAAAATTATCTCTCGCTCCCATGCTGTGCTTGGGAGTGTATATTGCGATATGAATTCCCAAGTAAAACATGGGAACTAAAAAAGGTAATAATTATGACAACATTAAACATGAAAAACTTTATGCCGTTAACGAGTCATCAAACAGGTATTAAAATTAAAAATCAAATTTTAAACACTCTTAATCAAGAAGGTTTAATTGTACTTGATTTTGAAGATGTTGAAGTTTGTACAGACTCATTTATCCAACAAGTGACAACTATTTTGTCTCATGAAATAGGCTTTTCAGAGTTACGAAGAAAAGTGAAATTTACAAATCTTAACGACTTTTTAAAAGAACTTGTAAAGAGTAAACTTTTTTTAGCCTCTAAAGAATTTGCAGCTTAGCTTAGCATAACAAGTATATTTCTCTCGCTCCCATGCTGTGCTTGGGAGTGTATATTGCGATATGAATTCCCAAGTAAAACATGGGAACTAAAAAATGATGGCTTGGAAATAGTCTCAAAAGAAGATATTGAAGATTTAAAACTTTTAAGTGCTACAAGAAACGAGGAAAAAATCTCTCTTATAGGCTTAGAGTCGGCGACTATAGAATACTTTTTGATGTAATGGAAGATTTGATAATAATCGGTAGAGTCTTACATAGATAAAAAAGCTATGACTAAATGACAAAACAAACAAACAACACCCCCGAGGATGAATCTCCACTTTTTTTACAAAAAATGCAATACACGCTCTCATACAATGGTATGAGAGCGAGGGGTGGTGGAAAAATTAGCTCTACTTTGTTTAGGAGAGTTTTTCTTCCAAATCACTCACTATTTTATGCATTTTATAGATAGAGTCTGGGTTTAAGGAGATGGAGTCTATGCCATTTTGTACTAAAAACTCTGTAATCTCTGGGTAGTCGGATGGTGCTTGTCCGCAGATACCTATATATTTTCCTCTGCTTTTACAAGCTTCTATCGCCATTTTTAAGACTCTCTTGATGGCTTCATCTCTCTCATCAAATATATGGGCAATTTTCGCACTCTCTCTATCAACGCCAAGTGTTAGCTGAGTCAAATCATTTGAGCCGATGGAGTAGCCATCAAAAATCTCTAAAAACTTATCTGCTAAGATAACATTTGCTGGAATTTCACACATAGCATAGATTTCAAGACCATTTTTACCTTGAGTGAGCCCTTGCTTGTTCATAATCTCTATGACCTTTTTCCCCTCATCTGGAGTTCTTACAAATGGGAGCATTATTTTTATGTTATCAAGCCCCATCTCATCACGTACTATTTTTAGAGCTTCACACTCCCACTCAAAAGCCTCCCTATAACCCTCATCATAGTAGCGACTTGCCCCTCTAAATCCTATCATCGGGTTCTCTTCAAGGGCTTCATAATCTGCTCCGCCAAGCATATTGTGATACTCATTGCTCTTAAAATCGCTTGTTCGTATAATTACTGTTTTTGGATAAAAAGCAGCCGCAATCATTCCAACACCTTCGCTTATTTTTTGCAAAAAGAACTCTTTTGAATCAGTATGGGGTGCCATAAAAGAGCGGATTTTATCTTCATCTTTAACACTCTTTGCTTTTTTCATATCAACTAATGCCATTGGATGGGCTTTGATAGAGTTATTCATAATAAACTCCATTCTTGCCAGACCTACACCATCATTTGGCATTTGTGCTATTTTAAAGGCTTCTGCTGGGTTTCCAATATTTACAAAGAGTTTTGTTTTTGTTGGCTTAAACTCACTTATATCAATGTTTTTTATCGTGTACTTAAGCTCTCCATCATAAACATACCCCTCATCGCCCTCTGCGCAACTAACTGTTACTACTTGAGCATCTTTTAAAACAGTTGTGGCATTGGTGCATCCCACAACGGCCGCAACGCCTATCTCTCTGGCAACAATAGCGGCGTGACAAGTTCGGCTTCCGCGGTTTGTTATAACTGCTGAAGCCTTTTTCATAACAGGCTCCCAGTCTGGGTTTGTCGTATCTGCTACTAAAATATCACCACTTTTAAAACGTGAAAACTCTGAGGTATCATTTATGATAGTCACTCCTCCGCTTCCAATCTTTTCGCCAACTGCTCGTCCAGAAGTTAAGATTTTTAACTCTTGTCCATTTTGCAAGGCGTACTTTTGGCTTTTTAGACTACCTTTTTCTCGGCTTTTTACAGTCTCTGGTCTTGCTTGGACTATGTATAGCTTAGAGTCATTGCCATCTTTTGCCCACTCTATATCCATAGGTTTTTTATAATGCTCTTCGATTATGAGAGCCTGTTTTGAGAGCTCTATCGCCTCTTGCTCACTTATAGAAAAGCTCTCTTGCTCCTCTTTTGAAGTTGAAATATTTATGGTACGTGATTTTTCATCATAGAGCATCTTCTCTTTTTTGCTTCCCAAAGAGCGTTTTAGTATGCTCTTTTCTCCGCGCTCTATCGTTGGTTTAAATATAAAAAACTCATCAGCATTTACACGTCCGCTCACAACATTTTCACCCAACCCCCAGATAGCGTTTATCAGTATCAAGTTTTGGGAACCGCTCTGTGTATCTATCGTAAACATAATTCCGCTTGATGCGATATCACTTCTTACCATTTTTTGCACACCCACAGATAGAGCAACTTTAAAGTGGTCAAAGCCTCTGCTTGTGCGGTAACTTATGGCTCTGTCGGTAAAGAGTGAAGCAAAACATTTTATGGTAACTCTTAATAGCTCCTCTTTAGAAGATACATTTAAAAAAGTTTCCTGCTGTCCTGCAAAAGAGGCTTCTGGCAAATCTTCCGCAGTTCCAGATGAGCGCACCGCTACATCAATGTTTAAAGAATCATACTCTTTTGAGAGTCTCTCATATGCTTCTAAAAGCTCTATTTCTAGGGCTTTTGGAAGAGTTGATGAGAGTATTAGACTACGTACTTTTAAACCTCTTGTCTGAAGATTGTTTGTATCTTTTATATCTAAATCACTAAGAATCTCTCTCATCTCATCTTTTATGCCATTTTCTTCTAAAAGCAACCAATAAGCCTCACTTGTTGTAGCAAAACCGTTTGGTATGGTGACACCTTTTGGTGTTAGTTTTTGATACATCTCTCCAAGAGAGGCATTTTTTCCGCCGACAGTTGCAATATCATCAATGCAGAGCTCATTAAAAAATCGTATATATCTCATAACGTTCCTTTTTTTGGGAAAATATCCAATATGTTAACATAAATTTTAATTGCTAATGTGTTAGACTACATGAAATTTTTCAGAGTTATATATCTGATTTGG
Organism: Sulfurimonas limnophila; assembly: GCF_059705345.1. NCBI lineage: Bacteria > Pseudomonadati > Campylobacterota > Epsilonproteobacteria > Campylobacterales > Sulfurimonadaceae > Sulfurimonas > Sulfurimonas limnophila. Next base: position 60,617 of record NZ_AP046127.1, on the reverse strand, counting down.
AGTTGTTAATGAGACAAGTGTTACTTTTATCTGTGTTGGCGTTATCGCTGTTTTTCTCTGGATGTTCAAGTAAAGAGAGTGAGCAGGTAGTCCCAAAACCTCTTAAAAAATCATATTTTTACTTTAGCGGTCAAGCCAATGATGTTAAAATATCCATAGATGAGGGCACAAAGTTTGATGTAGTTGCTTCAAAAAAGAGCCTCTACTCTATTGATGAGGGAGAACATGTTATGGAGATATTTAGAAAAGATTTGATGATACTCAAGTATGATTTTGTCTTTGAAGCAGGTAAAGTAAAAGAGATAGAACTTCGCTAGAGTAGTTCTATCTCTGCAATAGCCCATAAAATGTGATATTTGCGAATTATTTATATTAAGTGATGCTATGATTTATGTAAATTTATTTAAAGGAACTCAAAAATGAGTCAAACAGAAGAGTTATATAGCGATGAAATTTATAACAAAAAAATGCTTGAGGCATTTGTAGCTAAGCCTGAAAAAATATTTTGGTATCAAAGTGCTTTTTCTAAGTTTAACATTAATGGCATAGATGCTATGAAATGGAAGTGGAGTTGGTGGGCATTTTTTGGAGGCGCTGCATTTTTACTCTATAGAAAACAGTATCTTCCTGCATTAATTCTATTTATCGTATCAATCATTACAAGTTTTATACCCTTAGTTCCTATCATTGTTAGCATCTTAGCTGGTGGGTACTCTACCTATTTTGTGTATAAAGGCTATAAAAGCAGCCTTTTGGAAATTGAAGCTGCCATTAGCGATAAAGAGACAAGAATAGACACAATGAAGCAGATAGGCGGTTATCACTCTTGGGTTATTTGGATTTATGTCGCGTTTGTATCTTTGATACTTATCAGTGTTATCGCAGCTATCGCAATCCCAGCAATCGCTGCGTCTAACCTTCAATAGTTCTACATTGTATACACTTTATATTCTGATATAATAATTTATCAAGGCGAGGCTGAAGCCTCATTTTTTTGTGGAGGCACTTTTTTTATGAAAGTCAAATCACTCTATATCTCGGCAGTAGAAAAAAATGTAGGTTCTCTTTTTATAACCATGGGAATCATGGAGATACTAAAGAGAAATATAGACAGAGTCGCTTTTTTTCGTCCGATTATATTTGATAAAAAGATAAAAGACAGAGATATAGAGTTTATCTCACAAAGATATAAACTAGATATGAGTTATGATGATTGTTATGGATTTGATTTAAATGAAGTTGATGCAATTATCGCCTCAAAAGGGGTCAATGAGCTTATAACAAGACTCTTTGAGAAGTTTAAAAAACTCCAAGAGCGTTATGAGTTTGTTCTTTGTGAGGGTATGCCACGCTCTTTATTTACATCAAACACAAATCAAAACATAAATCTTCTTCTTGCCCAAAACTTCGGCTCATCTCTCATATCAATCCTTAGCGCAAAAGGGCGTTTGGATAGAGAAATATATGAAGACATAGCCATAGAGAGACAAAATCTTATATCTTTTGATATTGATTGTTTTGGTTTGTTTGTTAGTAGAGTTAGTGGGGATAGCCTAAAACGACAAGAAAATATATACTACTTAAGAGAGTTGGCAGAGCTTGATGTAATCTCTTTGGAAGATGTGATTGAAACTGTTGATGCAAAAAAAATAGCTTTTTCTCCAACCGACAACACAAGAGCCATTCGTGGTTTTAGAGTAGCTTCTTTGGGCGTTGATGAGTTTTTAGATGAGATAAGAGATGATGATTTGATAATAGTTGATGCAACTAGATCAGATATTGTTTTGGCTCTTGTTGCCTCATTTTACTCAACAAAATGTCCAAAAATAAGTGCTGTTCTTTTTGTGGGCACTTCAGAACTCTCAGATAGTCTAAAAAGGCTTATTTTAGGGCTTAGTGAGTATAAAATTCCATTTTTAAGTATACAAAGCGATACATTTGAGAGTGTAAAAAAACTTCTTCAAGTCTATCCGCGCCTTAGAGTAAAGAGTGAGCGAAAGATTGCTCTAGCTCTTGGTCTCTTTAGTGCAAGTGTTGATATAAGTGCATTTGAGCGGAAGATAAAGTTGCAAAAAAGTGATGTTATGACACCTGTCATGTTTGAGTATAAGCTCTTTGAAATGGCACGTAAACATAGAAAAAATATAGTTTTACCAGAGAGCAGTGATGAGAGGATTTTAAGAGCAGCCGAGATAATTCTTCGCCGTGATATAGCTGATATAACGCTCTTAGGAAGAGAAGATGAAGTTCGTGAACGCTCTTTAAAACTTGGCATAGATATAAGCAAAGCGACAATCATAGACAATACAAAATCAGAACTCCTAGAAGAGTTTAGCAATATCTTTTATGAGATGAGAAAAACAAAAGGTTTGAGCCTTCAAGCTTCAAGAGATGCCATGATACACAGAAACTATTTTGCTACGATGATGGTGCATTTGGGATATGCGGATGGTATGGTAAGCGGAGCCGTTCACTCAACAGCAGACACACTTAGACCAGCTCTACAAATTATCAAAACGAATCCTGATGTTTTGATAGTATCTAGCCTCTTTTTTATGTGTCTAAAAACCAAAGTTTTACTCTATGGGGATTGCGCTCTAAACCAAAATCCAAACGCAAAAGAGTTAGCTCAAATAGCCCTCTCAAGTGCAAAAACAGCAGAACTCTTTGATATTGAGCCAAAAGTAGCAATGCTCTCTTACTCAACTGGAGAGAGCGGAAGTGGCGCAGATGTTGATAAGGTAAGAGAAGCAACAATGCTTGTAAAAGCTCTAAGAAGTGAGCTTGAAGTTGATGGACCATTGCAGTATGACGCAGCGGTAGATAAGAGTGTAGCATCCATAAAACTTCCAAACTCAAAAGTAGCTGGGGAAGCAAATATATTTATATTTCCTGACTTAAACACGGGGAACAACACCTATAAAGCAGTAGAGCGTTCAAGTGGCGCTCTAGCAATTGGTCCGATTTTGCAAGGACTCAAAAAGCCAGTAAATGATTTAAGTAGAGGATGCAGTGAAGCTGATATAGTAAACACTATTTTGATAACTGCGATTCAAGCAAATATATGAAAATAGCTGTAATAAATTCAGGAAGTTCGTCCATAAAATTTAAACTCTACAAAATGCCTCAAAGTGAGCTTTTGGCTCATCTGCATATAGAGAAGATTGGGGAGGCGTCATCTAAAATCACTTTTAGATATGCAGATAAAAAAGAGCTCTTTGAAAATAAAATAGATACTCATCATGAGGGATTAAAGTTTATAAACAAGACTCTAAAAGAGTATCAGATATTAGAGCACTTCTCTTTGCTTGATGCTATTGCGCATAGAGTAGTTCATGGCGGGGATTTTTTTAAGAGTGCCACACTCATTGATAAAGATGTGATTTCTAAAATAAGAGAGCTAATTGTGCTCTCTCCTCTTCATAACGAGGCAAACTTAGAAGGTATCTTAGTTAGTCTAAAAAAAGCTCCAGATGTTCCTCAAATAGCTCTATTTGATACGTCCTTTCACTCTAGCTTACCAAAAGAGGCATACCTCTACGCTCTGCCTTATGAGCTTTATAAAGAGCATAAAATCAGAAGATTCGGTTTTCATGGCATATCACATGCCTATGTTTTAAAAAAAGTAGCCCATTTGATGCAAAAAAGAGCTGATGAGCTAAACATCATAACACTCCATCTAGGAAACGGCTCTAGTGCATGTGCTATACAAAATGGAAAAAGCATTGATACTTCTATGGGGTTTTCTCCACTTGAGGGGCTTATCATGGGAAGCAGAAGTGGAGACATAGACCCTCAGATAGTTATATATCTTCAAAAAGAGCTTGGATACACCATGGATGAAACAGAGAAAATGTTAAACAGAGGCTCTGGACTTTTAGGGATTTGTGGCGAGATTGATTTAAGAGAGATAATAAAAAAAGATGATGAACTCTCACGCCTTGCAATCGATATGATGAGTAGAAGAGTCAAAAAATATATAGGCTCATATATGGCGCTCTTAGGAAGGGTTGACGCGATAGCTTTTTGTGCAGGAATAGGCGAGAACTCTCCACTCATAAGAGAGAAGATAGTGCAAAATCTTGAACTCTTTGGCATAGAATTAGAGAGTGAGGCAAACGAGAAAAATCTAACAAAAATCTCAAAACAAACAAGCAAAATAGAGCTTTTTGTTATAAAGACAGACGAAGAGCTAGAGATAGCCTTAGAAGCTACTGCTCTTATTGAGAAAAACACTAAAGCAAACTAATCTTTTATAAATTCAGAGCCTCTTTGCGTTAGCACAAGCGTTACACCATCCTCTTGAACTTCTATAAAGCCGTTGTTTATGAGCTCATCCATCGCTTTTTCTAACGCATCATTTTGTTTAGCATCCAGTTTTGCTATAACACTGCTAACAACATCTTGTTTGCTCATAACTTGACCGATAATGTTACGCTTTTTAAACCACTGTAAAAACATCTCTTTGACTTCATTTTTTGGAGCAATGTCTAATGGTTTGTCTTTGGGAAATTTTTTAACACTTCTGCTTTGATTTACTCTACTGGAATTTCCTCTATTTTGGCTTGGTTTAGTCTGCTTTTTTTCTGTTGTTTTCATCTTTTTACTTTATTATAAATTTTGACGTTCATTCTACCAAAACTTCTTAGTGTTTTAGTGCTTCTGCTAAAATCAGATATCTGCTTTAGCTTCAGAGAAGTAATATCCTTGAGAGTAGTCAACTCCCAAATCCCTTACGATGTTAAAAATCTCTTCATTTTCAACAAATTCTGCAACTGTTTTCATACCTAGTTTCTTTGAAAACTCAACAATTGTAGATACAACCAAAAGAGCATTTTTATCTTTGTTTAGGTTTTTTATAAGTGAGCCATCTATCTTTAGGTAGTCTGCTTGAAGCTTGATTAGGTACTCAAAGTTGCTATATCCTGTACCAAAATCATCTATCGCAATCTTACATCCATACTTTTTTACTTCACTTATAAAGTTTACAATATCATCAAAATTATCTATCGACTCAGATTCTACAATCTCAAAAATAACCTTCTCACCAATACCGTACTCCCTCAACATCTCAAAGATAAACTCTGTTGTCTGAGGCTCTAAAATATCCAATACAGATAGGTTGATAGAAAAATGAGCATCTAAGTCCTTAAACAATTCAAAAGATTGAGATATAACTGCTTTAGTAATTTCAAAATACTGTCTTGTCTGTTTTGCAACTTCTAGGAAATAGTATGGAGATACTGCTTTATTGTTATCAACCATGCGGATTAAGCACTCATATTTATTTCTCAAAAGGCTTTTGTTATCTATGATTGGCTGATAGTAAGCTACTAAATTTCCTTCTTTAAATGCGTTTGCTAGTTTTCTTGTCCAGTTGAGATTATTTTTATACTGCGCTTCTAAAGAGGTTTCTAAGCTGTAAACCAAGAAATCCTTATTGCTCTTTTTAGCAATTTTTAGTGCCATGTTAGCAGTAGAGAGAAGATTCTCTTTAGGCTCAAAAGAGATACCAGCGCAACAAGAGATAAGTATCTCTTCATTTCGCACATAAAACTTTTGTTTAATAAGCTCTATAACGCTTTTTGTTTTTTCTATAAGCGCTTCTTTTGGGTAGTCAACAGCTAAAGCTATAAACTCATCTCCTTGAAGTCTGTAAAACTTTAAATTTTTATCATGATAGATGAATTTATAGATTTTATTTGCTATTGTCTGAATAACCAAATCCCCAAAATCGTGTCCATAAAAGTCATTTATCTGTCTAAAATTATCTAGATTAAATACAACTACCGATTGATTTTCTCTCTCTTGCATATCATAGTGAAGTCTAAGCCTGTTGCCACATCCTGTTAGAGAGTCGGTTTTTGCAGCTATCTCAAACTCCTCTTTATGACGCATAATCTCGGTAATATCAAAACGAATCTCAAGATACTCTATGATTTCATTATCTAGATTTTTTATCGGGACGATAGTTGTTTTTGTCCAAAAATCTACACCATCTTTTGTTTTGCTTTTTATGACTCCTTGCCATAAAGTCTGATGATTAGAGAGAGCTTCATCTTGAGAGTTCATAAAGTTGTGATTTTTCCCGACAAGCTCTTGAAGTGAATATTTACTTATCTCTAAAAACTTATCGTTTGCATATGTAATCACCCCATCAACATCTGTTCTTAGCAAAATAGTACTTGAATCGATAGCTTTTTCGTACTCTTTTGAGAGGTGCATTGAGCAGTTGAAATTATTTGTAGATATTTTTAACTGACCCTCAAAATAGGTAGCTATCTCTTTTTGCTGGGTAATATTACTTCGCATAGCGATATACTCTACCACATTGCCATCTTTATCTATAATAGGGCTGATAATAGCCTTTAACCAATACGTTTGTCCACTCTTTGATAGATTTCTTATCTCACCTATCCATGGTTTTTTAAGATCTTTAATCGTATGCCACATATCAGAAAACAGTTTCAAATCAACATCTGGATGCCTCATAACACTATGAGTTTTTCCTATAAGTTCCTCTTTGGAGTAACCGCTAACTTTGCAAAATTCGTCATTTACGTATGTAATTATCCCATTTTCATCAGTTTTTGAAACTATAAAACTTCCATCAACTGTTGATTTGTACTGCTCTAAAAGAAGAATTGAGTTGTCATATTTGCTCTCTAAAGAGTTTGCTGAAAAGAGGATTTTTCTCGCAATGAGGAGTAAAAGAATAGTAATAATTATCGCCGATATACCCAAAAATGATAGAAGCATTGCTAGTTTATAATAGATAGAATCGAGTTTTTTATTTATAAGAGCATGGACTGTGTCAAAGAGATGATCTTCTACATTTTTTAGTAAGTTTATACTTTTTGTTGCTTTATCGAACCATATAATTGGGTCTATACCAAAAGTAGCCTTTTCTCTACTTTTTATAACGGTGTCAATGATTTTAAATACCTCATCAACATCCTCTCCTTTAAATGTATCATCATAAAAGCTGATAATTTCTTTATCTGCGACCGTCTTAAAGTTTTGCGCCTCATTGTTATATATCTTTAGATACTCTTTAAAAAGAATAAAAGTGTCATTTGAAAACTCTTTGCTTAGAAGAATCTGGACAAGCAGGGCACGAATTTGACCTAACTCTTCTTTGGCAGATGAGAGATAGCTGTAAGACTGTATATAGTTTCTGTTCTCTTTGTCCTCAATCAATGATGGTGTTATTTTTATAAGGTTAAGTAGAGCAGCAATCTTTTTGCTGTAAAAGCATCTTGCTTCTGAGATAGGCATATTTAGTATATTTGCATTTTCTCGCGATTTAAGATCGTCTAGTATCTTTATGGAAGCATTATCTATACATGTTCCACATGAGAGCATTCTTCTTTTTGCTTCATTTATTGCAACATTTGAAATCTCTTTTGCTGCTAATAGCTCTTTGGAGTTTTCATCTACTTTACCGTCTGCCATTACTTTAGTAGTCACTCCTCGCTCTACCTGTAAAGAGTGAACTGTTCTGGAGATGGCTTCTGCTTCTAGTATATGATGCTTTGTAAACTCTAAATTCTTTTTATCATCAAGTATGCTATAAAGCAGAGTTAGTGATAACCCTATAACAAAAAGAAGAGGGATAACGAGAATAATTAATAATCTTAATTTTAAATCTAGCTTCATATATAAAATCCATTGTTGTATTATAAAAATAATTTATATCAAGGCCTATTTTAGCATATAAAGCGCTATTTTTTTGTTAAGAACAGTTATAAATTATATAAAATGAACTCTACTTCTTCTAAAAGGTTTTTATTATCCGCTCCGTTTGCACAAGCATATCCTAAAGCTGCTCCAACACCGACACCCTCTTTTGCTTCACCTTCGTCATACTTTTTTAACACACCAATTGATGCTTCTTGAAATGAAAAAGTTGTATAAACCGCATGAGGTTTGTAGCTAAGAAGTGAGAGTATATGAGCGATGTCTGAGTTTTTATCATTTGCTATCCATGAGGTGGTTGCAAGAGTGACATTATCACTCTTGATACGCATAAGCACATCTTCTCTTAACTTATCTGCTATGAGTAAGACCGCTGCCATCTGTGTTCCACCAGCTAAAACTACATGAAATCTTCTTGAGGCTTCAAGTAAAAAACCAGCGCAAAACAGAAGCATGTTATCACTAACATAAGAGAGTTTTTCAAAATTTGTCATATCGTCGTTTATCAAAGATAGCGCTTTGTCAATTGTCTCTTTTTTTATAGTTGTCGGAACATTTAAAAAGCTTGATGAGAAGTCATCTTCGCACTCATATCCAAGAGCTAGAGCAGTAGCTGCCGCCGTTGTTGTTCCGCTTGGTGTACTCTCCGCCAAGATAAGATAGCTTCCTTTTAGTTCATAACTCCGCCCTGCTCTTGCCCCTTTTTCAAACACATCTCTTGCATCTATATTTGCTCCTGTTGCAATTGAGCCAGATGGAGTTATGCCAAAAGTGTGATATGTAGAGTTCTGAGGTAGTTTTGTAAGCCCCAAATCAAGTATCTCGATACTACTAAATGGGGTTAGGTTATGAACTGCTCTTGTTATGATAGCGGGGGTTGGCACACCTGTTGGAGTTTCAGCAACTTCACCTAAAGAGAAAACTTTTGAGTTAGTTATAAACTCCGCATCAAGTGTCGGCGTAAGCGGAATCATCCCTGCAATCCCAGCTTGAGTGATTCCCTCTATCTCACATGTCAGAGTAACTGAGGCGGCTAGTAAAAAATCTGCCTTGCCGCTTGGGAGAGAATCTTCTTTGTTTGTAAATATGTTATATGTTTTTATTTTTTATCCTTTTAACTACTCAAGCTCATTGTTATCTACTACGCCCTGTTTTAAAAGCTCTTTTATGACTATCTCACTCATATCGCTTTTAAAGGCAAACTCATAGCGTATATCCATAACATACGCTTTTAGTTCTACATCTAAAAAAGATTTACGCTGATAGATTCTATTTGAAAAGAGAACTTCTATTGGCATATTTAGATAGATATATCTTGAGACTTGAGCCGCTTCTATCGCGATTTTACGAACTAGTTGTGTATCTACATGTACGGGAAGAACTATCTTTGCGACAACTTGACAATAGAGCTCTCCAGAGTTGGAGTTTGAAACAGCTGTGTTCATAAGCTCCATATTTGGGATAACTACAATTGAGTCATCAGGAGTCACGATGCGTGTAGTTCTAAGACCAATCGTTAAAACTTCACCGTAATTTTCCCCTACAAGTATCTTGTCTCCAACTTTAAAAGGTCTATCAAATAGAAGCATAATTCCGCCAAATATATTTTTGAGCAGATCTTGAGTAGCAAAACCTATCGCTATTGCTACTGATGCAAGAGCCGTCATAAGCATCTCTATTGGCGGATTATAGATTACTTTTACGGTTATAGATATAAAAGTAATCCAAAGAACAATTCTTGCTATTGGGATAAGCCCTTTTACTGTTATCCTTAGTTTAGAGCTTTTCTCTGCAAAAAATTCGACTATTTTAGTAAATAGTGTTATAAAAAAATAACTGATTATCAAAGAGAGAATGCTTAGAAGAATTTTTGAGATAGAGATAATCTCAATAAAGTTTACTGTTTGCTCATCTGTAGCGTAACAGAGCTGAGTAAAAAAAAGTAAAGATATAAGTGTTATAAGTCTCATATAGCGCCCCTCTTAGTGAATAAAATTTTTTGATGAGAGATAGTTGTGTACAGGTTTGTATATGGCAGGATTTATGTTGTACTTTTTACGAGGCTGGATTAGCAAACCTCTCTCAAGCATAGGCATAAGCGTTTTGCGACACTCGCTTAGCGGTTCATGCATAACAACTGCAAAATCGTTTATAGTTAACCCGTCATGCAAAATCAGTGCTTGAAGAGTAAAGAGAGCCTCTGAGGATAAATTTTTGATAAAAGAGTAGTCAAAATCGTCAATCTCTTTAACTATCAACTTCTTATCATCCTCAGCTGTACTTATGGCACGTATCCAATAAAGCTGTGCAAGAGAGATATTTCCGTTTGAGAGCTTACTTAGAAGTTTAAAAAATTTCTCCTCCAAATAAGGTTGTTTTTCACTCTCTTGTAAATTTTGAAAAGTTTTACTCTCTATGGTTTGCTCATTTGGGATAAACTCAACTCTTGTTAATTCGCAATCAATTCGCTTGAGCATAATCTCTTTTATGGTCTCATAGGTCAACTGATGCATAACTATCTCGCTTGTAAAATAGTTTGATATTGCGATAGTTTTATCAAGATAGTTCCATGTTTGAGGTGTGAAAACTCCTATCCAAAGCACTTTTTTTGTTGTATATGAAATAAGCTCAAAGAGCATCTCCATACTCTCAAATCCACCCACTTTTTTTAAGAACATATGATGGAGATTCTCTATTATGATGATTTTGTGATCTTGAGTATCGTTTAAAGAGTCAATCAGCCCTTTATTGCTTTTTATACCCTCAGTTTTTAGCAGGGAGTTAAAGAAGGTAAAATAGCTCTCATCCGTATATATCTTTTGACTTAATTCTGCTCTTATTGTCTCTATCTTAGGAATTTTTTTCAAAAAGGCGCTTAGCGTTGAGGTGACTCCACACCCTTTTTCCCCAATGATAGCACATGTCACAAAGCGGTCTTTCATCCAGTTCTCATAAGAGAGTTCAAGCTTTTGTATCTCTTCTTCTCGATTTATAAAAAAATCGCCCTCGGCTGGTTTTAACTCATAAAGATTTTTATACTCTTTTGGTAGTTCAGTAAGTGAAGCGTCAACTTCTTGCATAAATTCTGAGATTTTAAAAGAGATGGGCTCTTTTTCATCAACAACACCTATCACTTTTTTTAACTCAGATATTTTGTTTTTTATGTAAGTTATAAAATTTCCATTTTGTGCTATTTGAGATTTATCACTGCTCATACGTTTAGCCTTATTTTGACATATTGGTGCATTTTATCATATTTCTAATAGTGTTATAGAGCTATAGCCTACTTTCATACAAAAAGCTTCTTCGAGGCTTATATTGTGGGCGATTGAGAACAACACACGAATAACTCCAGCGTGTGTTACAACTAAGATGCTCTCTCTATTTAATGAGGGCAAATAGTCATAAAAAAACTCTTTTACTCTCTTTATATACTCTATATAAGGCTCTCCACCAAGAACATTTATCCACTGCATAAACTCTATATACTCAATATTTTCTCTCTCAACAATCTCATCATAACTCATGCCTTCATGCACACCCCACGATTTCTCTCTTAGTTTGTCTGTATATATTGTGTCCTCTGCATGAAAAGAGTATTTTAGACTCTCTTTGGCACGTCTCAAATCAGAGCAGAAGAGAGCGTCAAACACTAAGGCATCAAGCTTTTTGCACAACTCTTTTGCTTGAAATTCTCCATTTTTTGAGAGTCCTATATCGTTGTGTCCGTTATAGCAGTTTTTGTATCTCTCATCAACTTCGCAGTGGCGAACTAGTGTTAGTTTCATAAGCTAAAGAGAAGTACATTTAACAAAATAAGCTCTGTTACCTCTATGCTAAAGCCGTAAATATCGCCAGTAAAACCGCCATAACGCTTTATAAAAAAGCTTTTTATAACAAACAAAACTAACAAAGCGCTAACTAAAGCTAACCAGATATTAAAAAAGGCAACTAAAACAAGAGAGTAAAAAAGAGCGATAAAGAGCTCTGTTTTTGTAAGTTCGGCTTTTGCCAAAGTGCTCATTCCATTTGGACTTACATAAGGGTAGAAGTAGATTGCTAAAACAACATTTAGTCTTGGAAGCATAAGAATAATTGGCAGTAGATAAAATGCTTCAAAGTGCGCTAAAGATGACGCTTTTGCTATCAAAAAAGTAGCACTAACAATCATCCCCATCCCACCGACATGTGAATCTTTCATCACTTTTAGAGCTTTTTCTTTTGTGACATAAAGTCCATCAACAGTGTCACTTAACCCATCAAGATGAAGTGCGCCAGTTAGCAAAACCCACAAAACAAAGATGATAATTCCAACATGAAAAGATGGCGCAAAAGGGGATAAAAGTGATTGAACACCCCAAAGAATAAGCCCGAGCAAAAATCCAACAAGCGGATAAAACATCACCGCATAGCCGTTTATGCCCTTAAAAAAATCATGGATTTTAAAAAAAGGAACAGTTGTTAACATAGATACGGCTAGTGCAAACCCTTTAAAAATATCTCTCATTTTATCCTCGTTGAAATACCAGCAATAGTATGATAAACCTCATCGCACTTTGAAGCTATGAGTTGGGATAGTTTACCGCTTATATCTACAAACTCCCTTGCCAGAGCATTGTCTGGGATAACTCCACTTCCAACATCATTTAAAACAAAAACTACTGTTTTATCAAGCTCTAAAATCTTCTCCAGCTCCTCTTTCATATCAGCAAACGTAAAGCCATGATATAGCATGTTATTTATCCACATGCTAACACACTCTACTAAAACAGCACTATCACACTTAGCAATTGTGTTATAGATTTTTAGAGGCTCTTCTATGCTCTTAAAATCATCGCTTCTGCTCTGTTTATGAGCGTTTATACGCTCTTGCATCTCATTGTCTACAAACTCAGTTGTGGCAAGATAGATAGGTTTTTTAGATGATAAAGCCAATATGTAGTTTTGGGCATTAAGAGATTTACCGCTCTTAATGCCACCGATAAAGAGGGTTTTACTCAAACCTCTTTGTTTCCGCAATATGGACATATTTTTGCAGCAACAGGAATACTCATAGCGCAATCACTGCATGTTTTTTCAGAAGGTGGAGGTACTGGCACCGCTTCCTCCTTAACTCTTAGTTTGTTATAGCTCTTTACAAGCATAAACATAACTGTTCCCAAAATCAAAAATGAGATGGCATCATTTACAAAAACACCTATTTTTATAGCTGGAGCACCCGCTTTTTCTAGCTCTGCAATAGTGTTATAACTATTCCCATCCAGTGCGATAAAGAGGTTTGAAAAATCAACTTTTCCAAGAAGCATACCAACAGGAGGCATAACTATATTTTTAACTAGTGATTGAACAAGAGTAGCAAACGCAGCCCCAAAGATAAAACCAACCGCCATATCAACCATGTTCCCTTTTATAAGAAACTTTTTAAACTCTTCAAACATTCATTAATCCTTTTAGTGATATGTAATTTTAACATAGTTAGAAATTATTTTTTTGCAAAGGTTACTCTTTGCAATCTTTCATAATATTTTTCCAGTCCAAATCAAAGTTATTTTTTACATACGCCTTTGTATGAGGCACGATGCAGTCTGAGCAATCTTGGTGGATGCTATCTCCATAGGTTGTTTCTTTGCCATTTTTTGACTCTATTTCACAGAAACTGTAAAGCATTTTTGACTCTTTTTCCTCTATGCCTTTATCGTTAAATCTAAAGTGGGGACAAGCGCAAAGATAGCAGTTTAGTTTTTTCATATCGTGGCATTTTTTGTTATCCTCATAGAGAGGACAAAAGTCGTTCTCCTCTTTTACCATGTTCTCAAACTCAAAATACTCTATGATTTCATCTTCGCTGTAGCCTTTTGCTAGAAGTTTATCTACGATTTTTTTATGCTTTTGTGCATGTTGCTCAAACCACTCTTCATAGCTCATCATATCATCACTACTTTTTCTCTGCAAGTCTGTCATACATCGCTAACATGTTATAGTAGTCGTTATGAAGTGTTATATCTATAAAAGAGTCCTCTTTGCTTAGGATTTTTAGGGCTTTTTCTACGCTTTGTTTTGAAAATATATTAAAAAGAGCCTCTTCGTACTCCTCATAATCTTCCTCTTGGAGTTCCATGCTGATAAGTTCTGAGATGACTTTTGCATCACTCTTTGAGCTGTATTGTAAAAATTCTAAAGCACTCTCTTTATCATCCATAAGAAGAGATAGATGCGCCTTGAACTCTGCCATTGTGAAGTTGTTTTTAAAGATAACGCCTATGTATTTCTCCATGCTAAGCGAGTCATCAAGTGAGACAATCGTGTCTAAAATATCCTCTGCATCATAGTCACTAAAGTTTAAAACCATATCACGGATGGCTTTTGCGCTGTTTTTGTTGTTATAGAGTAAATCATCTATCGGATAGACCTCTGAGATGCTTGGGATTAGCATCTGACATGAGTAAAAACCTAGATAGTCATACTCTCTTAAGTAGATCTCTTTGCCCATATCCGAGGCGATATTTGTTAAAAACTCTAGTTCATCCATTTTCGTATCATACTTCCAAGCAGAGAACTCAAAACTCTTTTTGGAGCTTAAAAATGCAAACCCGAGTTTTGCGTTTGAGTCCACAAAATGAGACTCAAGATTGAAGCTATCTGAGACTATACTCATGTCAAATGTTGGCGTCTCAAAGTCATCAAGAGTCTCTAACGAGCGCCCTTGCATAAGCTCTGTCATGGTTCGCTCCAAACTTACTTCAAGAATCGGATGCGCACCAAAAGAGACAAAAAGAGTTGAGTTTTTTGGGTTTATAAGCGAGATGGCAGTTACTGGAAAAACTCCTCCAAGAGAGGCATCGAGAACTTCTACGATATATCCAAGGTTACGCAGAGCTGAAATATCTTCGTTTAGTTTTGAAAATGACTCTATTACACTTTGCGGAAATTTTGCAAGAGCGTATCCATTTTTGATGATTTCAAACTTTGCGTATCTCTCATAAATCTCACTTAGAGCTTGAACTTGAGCCTCTTTTGGTGTGTTTCCAGCGGATAAGCCGTTGCTGACATAGAGGTTATGCAAAATATTTACAGGAAAATAAACCCTCTCATTTGTAGAGAGTTTTTTAAAAGGAAGCGATATAACTTTTTGGCTATCACTGTTAAAATCAACATAAGCGTCTCCCATAAGTTCGCCCTCTGGGTCATATATGTCAAACAACACTTCACTCAAAAAATCTCCATCGAGTTCAAACTCTACTTCATCTGGATAGTGTTTTCTGCTTGGAAGATAAAAGTCACTAAAAAACATATTTGTTTGAAGCCTCTCGATGTACTCTCCAAATGCACTCGCAAGTGCAGAATCTTCAAGTGTGCCTTTGCCGTTTGAGTAGATATGTAAGGGTGCTTCAACTGAACTAAGGTTTAGCGAGTAGCAGTTTTGTAGAGGATGATGCTCTTTTGAGGTTGTGACTTTGCATCCAACATCTTCTAAAACTTTTTTCATTCTTTTGATAGAGACCTCTAGCGGAGCCTCTTTTGATAACATATTCACTCTTTTTTCCTAATAATCAGATATATAAAAAATGGCCCACCAATTAGCGCTGTAACGATTCCTATTGGTAAATCGTTTTGAGTAGATAGCAATCTCGCTATTGTGTCACAAAAAACCAAAAATAGAGCCCCAAAGAGTGCAGTTTTGAGAATTCTTGAGTTTATGGAAGATGGATATAACATAGATACTATATGAGGAGTTATAAGCCCTACAAAGCCGATAGGACCGCTAATACTAACAAGTGAACCTACGGCGAAAGAGGAGATGAGCAGAAGCATATAGGTTACTTTTTTACTATCAAGACCTTTTAGTTTTGCGCTCTCCTCAGATGTTGCTAAGAGTTGCAACTCAAATCTATAAAGATATACAACCAGAACAAGCACAAACGCAACCAAGCCGATAAACAGAGGATTTTGCCACCCTATTATAGAGAGAGAACCCATCGTAAAACGTATAAGTGTATCGTTTTGGATGGCACTTCCTAGATAAAAAATTATCATTAGCGCTGAAGCATAAAAGAGCGAGAGAGCGATTCCCAAGAGCAGGAGTGATTCACTTTTTACATTTTTTATGAATTTACTTAGATAAAGCAGTAAAAGCAGTGTAAGAATTGCTCCAAAAAAACCAAAGATATTTATAGCGCTTATCCCAAAAAATAGCGCTCCAAGCCCTAGTTTTATGGCGATTCCAGCACCCAAAACTGCGCCACTTGAAACACCAAGTGTATATGGAGTCAGCAGTGCATTTCTAAAGAGTGTTTGAAACAGAAGTCCACTTACAGAGAGGATAGCACCAGCAATGAAGGCAAACATAACTCTAGGAAGACGCAACTCAAAAAATATCTGTGAATGCAGAGTTGAGAGGTCAAATATATCAGCTAGTTGGAGCGTTACTGAGCCGATAAATGGAGAGATGACAAGAGAAGCAACTAGACCAAACCATATGAAAAATCTACTCATACTCTATCACCAATGAGTTAAAAGATACACCATAAAGCTCTTCTAAAACCTTATCGCTAAAAAATTCACTTCCATAAAACTCTGCATGTTGCTCTTTTATAAATGCTATATCAGAGCCGATAAAAGAGGCAAGATGCAGATCGTGAGTTATGAGGATGATTTGGTGAGTGCGTTTTAGATTTTTTATATACTTTGCTACTATTTTAGAGTTTAGCGGATCAAGATTTGCAGTTGGTTCATCAAAAATCATGATACGACTCTGCATACAAAGAGCCGCTGCCATAAGCGAGAGTTGTTGCTCTCCTGAGCTTAAAGACAAAAGAGTATGGCCCCTCAAGTGCTCTAAACCAAGAAGCTTTATATACTTGTCTGCTATCTCCCTATCCTCACTTGAGTAGTCAAAAAAGCTCTTTTTATAAGCAAATCTTCCTAGTAAAACAAACTCATAAAGTGTTATAAAAGAGTCATAGAGCTCTAGTTTTGGGGGAACGTAAGCGATAGTTTTTGCTCTTGTTTTGTTTGATAAACTCTTTAAATCTGCACCATCTATAACTATCTCCCCATCATAATCAATCAAAGCAGATAAAGCACGGGCTAGTGTACTTTTACCAGAACCGTTTGCTCCAAGTATGCTTAGGTGTGAGGCTATTTTTAGGTTTATATCTTGAAGAATTATAGTTTTATCATACCTGCATCTGAGATTTTTTAGCTCTATCATCTGCTCATCTCATAAGAGAGTCTTTTGATACTAAGAGCAACTCTGTGTGATGGGATGTGAAGATAGCTCTCATCTACAACTGTTATACGTCTGTTTTTACTTGCGTTAGTTGGAAGTGAGTGCCAAGCGCTCAATGCTTTTTCTATGTTAACTCCACTGTTTGAGGCATTTGAGTGAAGTATGATTATCTGGTCTGGATTTAGTGCTATAACATTTTCATAACTGAGTGAGGGTTGGTTAGTATCACTTGACGTATAAGCGTTAGTGTTGCCACAAATCTTAATAATATCATTAAAAAATATATCATTTCCAGCTATATAAATGCCCCTGCTCAAATCCTCATGTAACCCAAAAACTATCATAACTTTGTGGCTCTTTTTACTCTTTGGAGCGCTTTGTATCGCATATTCTATCTCATCAACTAAAGGTTTCGCGTCCGCTTTTAGTGCATGAGATATTTTTACGATAGAGCCTTTTATATCATCAATGGTTTGCAGTTTTACGACAAAAGTTTTGATGCCAAATCTCTGTAACTTCTCTAACGTCGCTTGATTAAAATCTTGTCCGATTACCAAGGTAGGGGAGAGAGAGATGATTTTTTCCAAGTTTGGATTTGAGTATCCGCCGATACTCTCAAGCCCCCCAGCCTCTGGCGGATAGAGCGAGAACTCACTAGTTGCGACAAGAGTGTCTCCTTTTTTCAGCCCATATACTATCTCTGTGACTGATGGCGTGAGAGAGACAACTCTTTCATTAGCTTGTAGTGCCAACACAAAGAGGAGTGCTAAAAAAAAGAGTTTTATGCTCACTTGCATCCTTAGATTTTTAGTTTGAACCCTGCGATTGCAGTTGTAGTAAAGTTTATAGGGTAGATTGCATTATCTTCAACCCACAAACCATTTTTTTGATTAAACAGATTGTTTATTTTAGCGAAAAGTTCCAAACTATCTTTTGTGTAGCTTATGGAGATGTCAGTACTTCTATACGCATCTTGTTTTTGAGCAAAGTTATTGTTAAAGTCGTTTATAGCATACGCCTCTGAACGATAAGTTTGAGTTAAAGATAAAATTGTACTTCTATTTAGAGAGTAGCTGAGTGTCGCTTTTATGTTGTGATTTGAGACTCCAGGAAGATTATTTCCGCCATAGCCCTCCTCCTCATCAATAATCGCTTGAACATAGTTATAGTTTAAGAGTACACTCAACTCTTCATTTATGAGCCATTTGTCATAAATATCTAAACCATATTTGTATGATTTATCGATATTTGTATTTCTAGAGTTTGCCCAAGTCGGATCTGCATAGTAGTAAATCTCATCTTCTAAAGAGATGTAATAAAGAGAGACTTTTAGTTTGTTTGTTGGCAATATATGGTTAAATCCAACTGTAAAGTTGTCTGACTCTGATGGCTTTACATAGCCCATAAATGCGCCTGTGCTCCAGTGAAAGAGTCTATCTAAACTAGAAGATTGATAACCATGTGAATAGTTTGCAAAGAGTGATTTTTCTCTATCAAATGCAAAGTTATATCCAAGTTCTGCGCCATAAAGCTTATCGTCTTGATCCTCACCACCCTTACTTTTAAAAGATATATCTTCGTATCTA
Source organism: Sulfurimonas limnophila (assembly GCF_059705345.1). Lineage (NCBI taxonomy): Bacteria > Pseudomonadati > Campylobacterota > Epsilonproteobacteria > Campylobacterales > Sulfurimonadaceae > Sulfurimonas > Sulfurimonas limnophila. The sequence continues at coordinate 42,104 of NZ_AP046127.1, read as the reverse complement.
GCTCCTAGTTTTATAGTACTGCTTCCTAGGTACAACTCATCTAAAAAGTAAAGTGCGTTAGAAGTTTTTGTTAGGTCATTGTTAGCGTTTATAAGATTGCCATCAAAGATATCATAACCAAAAGTAAAACTAGAGATATTATCAACATAATTTAATGATGAGCCCAGTGAGTCATACTCATAATCTGTTTGTGAGCTAGAGTTATAGAGTGATTTTTTCTTCTCTTTTGTACCGTCAATATTTATAGAGAGTTTATCGCTAAGATGGTAGCTAAAGCCCAAGTTTAGAGCATCTGTGTCATATTTTTGATTTGCTGCTCCCCAGTTAAATGCTCCAGCACTCTTAGTATCGTTGTTATACTCATCAAGTGTTAAAAAACTTGCATAAGTAATATCCGTTCTTGCAAAAGATACACCAGCGCGTAACTCTAACGCATCGATTGGATTATAAGCGATATTTAGTGAGCCAGTCTTTAAAGAGCTCTCATCTTTGTCTCCATTACTGTTTATGTAACGGCTTCCATCGCCTCTTTGTGCTTCGCCACTAGCATTTATAGATAGCTTCTCCTCGCTATGTCCTAGATAAAATGAGCCATCTGCTACTCCATGAGTTCCGCCATAGATTGTTATCTCTTTTGCGTTGCTATTTTTAGTTATGATGTTTATAACTCCAGCATTTGCGCCATCTCCACCCTTTACTATCCCGCTTGATTTGATAATCTCCAGCCTCTGTATCGAATCAGGCGAGATACTCGAGAGAAGTTGAGGCACCATGTCGATGTTATTGATTTTTCTGCCATTAACTGTTATGAGGATATTTTGATATCCGCTGTCAATTCCATAGCCTCTAAAATCTATCATTTGCGCATATGAATTCCCGTAAGAAGGCATTGCTGTAACTGAAGTCTGTTGATTTAAAAACTCATAAATATTTTGTACGTGTGCATTTTGTATATCCTCTGCTGTATATATCTCTACTGCGTCAGTCGATTTTAACTCATCTGTTTTTATGGCAGTTGATACGATGCTCAAAGATTCTAGCTCGATATTTTGAGCGACTAATACGCTTGAAGCAAGTAGTGATAAAAGTACTTTTTTTTTCATCTTTTTTCCATAATTTAATTTTTTTGTTTGTTGATTAAAAGTATAAAAAAGGTGGAGAGATGTTGTTGTTTAGATTTTTAAAGTAGTTTGGGATTAGTCTTTGAAATTTGCATAGAAGTAGGGTTTTTTTGGTACGTTTAAAATAGTAACAGTTGCAATGACAAGGTTTTGAAGATAGCTCTAAGAGTAGTGAGGCGGCTGGATCATCATCTTCTATCTCTGCTTCTTGCTCATCACCGTTGAAGTTTGACATATGAAAACTTTGCACACAAGATGCCTCAGCGTTTAGCGTCACCTGATTTGTAGTAGCGGTAATCGCTCTTAGAGTAAAGTAGTTTTTGCCAAAGCCCTTAGGAAGTCTCAAAAATGCCCCATATTTTTTTTGCAATTATAGCACTATTAATTTTGTCTGTTTATTAGAAGTGGATGGTGGACAATGTGAGATTCGAACTCACGGTAGGTTACCCTACGGCCGCGTTCCAGGCGACTGGATTAAACCAACTCTCCCAATTGTCCATGTTGTTGGGTGCGAATTTTATCTATAAAACGCTTAAATAGAGAAGTCACTATAATCATATTTGTGCAAGTCTATATAATACTTTTTACCAATTGTTACTACTCTTGAGTCATCTTTTGCTCTCTCTTTGAACTTCTCTTTTATCTTCGCGATTTTTTTCTTTGAGAAATCTTGGCCCTTTAGATACTTGTTTAGCGAGATGAGTCTGCTTTTGTCTGTATCCATATCTTGTTCATCTTCATCTGTATCTTCGTCTATCTCGCCCTCTATCGTCTCTTGCACCTCTTGTGGAGTAGCTAACATCAGTTTTGAAGATATTGCATTTATGATGTTTTTTAGCTGTTCATCTTTTTCTTTGTAGATATTTTCTATCTTGATTCTCTCATCTATGAGCATTTGCTCTTTTTGATCTCGCAGAGTTCTTGTTTCGCCCTCAAGCGTATCAACTCTGTGTTGTAGTTTTGTGTTTTGTTCTTCTAAAAACTTATAATATTTCTCATTACCATGTGTTGTCGTCTGCTTTGGAGTAAAAGATTTTTTAACTACGCTAGCAGAACTATCATCCTCGCTAATAACCACAAGTTTTACGTCATTTTCAACTATGCAGTGCAGAGTTCCTCTTCTTATACGATTATGAATCGCCTCTTTAGATACTCCTAAAAACTGCGCTGCATCAGAGATAGTTAGCTTTGACATACCCTATCCTTATCTCATATTTTCAAAAACTAGCGGTGCTTCCCACTCCATTGAGCGGATAGTTGCTATAACTTTTTGCAAATCATCAAGCTTGGCACCCTTAACTCTTATAGAGTCTCCCTCTATTTGAGCGGTAACTTTTAGTTTTAGATTTTTTATCTCAGCTGTTATCTTTTTTGCCTCTTTTGACTCAATATAATCAACAATTTTATAAGTTACTTTTCTGTTGTTTCCGCTTGAATTTTCGGTCTTTTGCTCCTCTAATACTTTTGATGAGAGGTTCTGTTTTAGAAGCTTAGTTATAACAATATCTTTTAGAGCATCGAGCTTGTTATCGCTTGAAGCTATCATAACTAGAAGTTTATCTTTCTCTTTATAGTCAACTTCATAGGTTGTACCTTTAAAGTCATAACGGTTAGCTACCTCTTTATCTACTAGATTTATAGCATTTTTAAAACTTTGCATATCTATCTTTGCGCTTATATCAAATGAGTACTCTTTTGCCATACTTAACACTCCATATTTATTTAAAACTAACAAGTTTTGATTATATAACAAACAAAATAAAAAGTAAGTTATCTCTCATTCATCTCTTGATGCATGTAGCCTTATGGGGTGGGTTGTAAGTACGTCTACACCTACCGTTTTATGGGCCTTGCTAAGAGAGCGTATAAAATAAGTCAGAAACTAGGATTTCCATCAAAGCCAAATCCACCACCAAAACTAGCAAACGATGGGTCGTTATAACCAAACATAACACTTCTTGCTCTTAGCTTTTCTATATCTGCTTTACTAGAAATATCTTGCGGACAAACAAGCGTACATGCGTTACACAGAGTACAATCCCAAACACCATTCACTTGGATGTTATCAATCTTATCTTTTGGGTTCTGCTCTCTTTTATCGCTCACATAACGCCAAACTCTTGTTAGTGAAAATGGTCCCAAGAAGTCGCTGTTTGTGGCATATACTGGACATGCGCTATAACATGAGCCACACATTATACAGTCACTTTGAAGTGCATTTCGCTTCTCATCTTCATCAGTTAGTTTTACGTTTTGCACTATTGTGCTCTGCCACGCTTTTGCTTTTGCATTGAAGCTATAAGCCTTGTCCATATTTACTACTAAATCACGCTCTAGAGGAGTGTTTAAAAGTGGCTCTACTATATCCCCATCCTCTGCTTTGTACGAACATGCCAAAACTTCTTTGCCATTTACTCTAACCGCGCAACTTCCGCAAACACTGCTTCTACATCCACTGCTATATGCTAGAGTTGCATCGACTTTGCTCTTTATCTCGTTTAAAACCTCTAAGAGAGTTACATCGCTCGATAAAACATCATACTCTACATATGAGTCTTCTCTTTTTATACTAATTTTCATAGCTTATTACTCCATCTCTATCGATTATAGTATGTGCTTCAAATGCTTTTACGCTCTCTTGCGCATCTACTCTAAAGTGTGCGCCTCTGCTCTCATCTCTTTGAATCGCACTAAGCAAAATCAGCTCACTTAAAAAGAGCATATTTTTAAACTCTAAAAACTCTATAAGATTTGTGTTATACTTTTTTTCTTTATCACTAACACCCATCTTTTTAAGATTTTGTTTCATCTCTCTAACACTATCAAGGGTAGAGAGTAGAGATTTTTTATCTCTTTTTATTCCTACTTTTTTATAAAATATCTCGCCTAATTCTGAATGTTTTTCATAAAAATTTATCTCATTTGTATAAGACTTTATCTGTTGCAAATTTGCTTGAACTATCTTAATGCGTTCTTGAATATCTATCTCTAAAGTGCTCTCTTTAGCAAATTTTGCTGCGCTCTCTCCTGCTATTTTTCCAAATACGACAAGCTCTAGGAGTGAATTTCCGCCAAGTCTGTTTGCTCCATGGACTCTATGGTTTGCACACTCGCCAACAGCAAAAAGCCCCTCAACAGAAGTAGATGAACGATTGTTAACATCTATGCCGCCCATTGTATAGTGCGCTACTGGCTTTATGGGAATAAGCTCTAATGCAGGGTCAATATTTTCATAAAGTTTTGCAAGCTTTGCCTCTTGTGGCAACTCTTTTTCAATTAACTCAGAGCCTAAATGACGAATATCTAAAAAGATATTTTCGCCCTTTAAAATCTCATCATGTATCGCTCGTGAGACCTCATCGCGAGGTGCTAACTCATTTACAAATCTCTCGCCATTTGTGTTAAGAAGATAACCTCCCAAGCCCCTTGCACTCTCTGAGATTAAGATAGAAGAGCCCTTTAGTGCTGTTGGATGAAACTGTATAAACTCCAAATCACTTGCCACTGCTCCAGCTCTAAGAGCTGCTGCAATCCCATCTCCACTTGAAGAAACAGAGTTTGTTGAGTAGTTATGAAAAACTCTACTGTATCCGCCAGTTGCAACTATAACGCTACAACTTTGGATGAGCTCAACCTCTCCGCTTCTTTTGTTTAAAACACTAACACCACAAACGCTCTTTTTGTTAGCACTCTCATCTGTTATAAAATCCAAGAGATAACGCTCATTTAAAAACTCAATTCCACTCGCTACGCATCTGTCATAAAGTGTGTGAAGTATTTTTAAACCAGTATAATCTTGTGCATAACAAGCTCTAGTTGCAGAGGCTCCACCTAATTTTCTTTGAGCGATTTTGCCATCTTCTGTTCTGCTAAAAGGAACTCCTATACTATCTAACCACGCTATTGCATCTGGTGCAGAGTTGCATAGAAGTTTTACAGCTTCTTCATCTGCTAAAGAGTGTGCTGACTTTAGTGTGTTTTGTATATGTAACTCTGTGCTATCTTCATCTACATTTGATAGCGCAGCATTTATACCGCCTTGTGCCATACATGTTTGACTTCTTGTTGGATACTCTTTTGTTATTACGCTCACTTTTGCACCGCTCTCATGCGCACTAAGTGCTGCTACAAGCCCTGCGCCACCTGCTCCTACAACTACTACTCTATCTCTCATCTTCATCCTCACTTGCTTGTAACTCTATAATAAATTTTGCACCATTATCTATATTTTGCATATAAATTTTACCTTTATGATGCTGTTCTATAATGCTCTTTGACATATAAAGACCAAGTCCTGTACCATTTTTGTCAAACTTTGTTGAGAAATATGGATCAAAGATATTATCTTTTATACTCTCGTTAATTCCGCCGCCATTATCACTTATCTCTAGGACACATATATCATCTCTGTCATAGCTCTTTATCAAAATTTGTGCATCAGCTCTCTTTATTTGCGAAAGCTGCTCTCTTGCATTGTTTATGATATTTAAAATAACTTGTATAAACTCATTTTTATATACTACGACGCTCATTTTTGAACTAAGCTCTAGACACAAATCAATCTCATCAAATTCTAAATTATCTTCCAATAGTTTATATGCCTTTACCACTAAAACATTTAGCCCTATTAGTTCTTGATTTTTATTTAGTTTATAAAAATCACTAAAATCAGAGATAATCAGACTAAGCGCTTGAGTCTGCTCTCCTATCTTCTTTAATCTCTCTTGCAAGTAGAGTAAAAATTGCTCTCTCTCGTTTTCATTGGATAAATCATACTCTTCAAGCTCCACTGCCATCAAAATAGATATTTGAAGTGCTGAGATAGAGCTAAGAGGCTGTTTCCACTGATGCGCTACCATGCTTATCATCTCGCCCATCTGAGCTAGTCTTGATTTATGGAGCATGTACGTATCTTTTTTTTGTATATCAGCGATTGCCACTTGAACCTTTTTCTGTAACTCGTTTTTAAGAGCTTCAAGTTCTTGGTTCTTTTTATTTAAAATGTGCTGTCTATAAAAAAAGAATCCAATTACCAAAAAGAGAAGAACAACTATCTCTTTTTGATACTCAAAATTTATACTTTTTACATAGCTTACAGAGATCCACTTACTTACAATTTTATCTATATCTGAGGGCTGTATCTCTTGTGAAGCTTTTTTAAAAATATTATACAGCTCTTTATCTTCTTCTCTAAATCCAAAACCAACACCTACTTTATCATCAAAAGCTCCAGCGATTTTCAAATCGCCATTGGAGATATTTTTAAAAGCGTATGCAGTTGCAACTAAAGTATCTATATATCCGTAGTACTCTCCTCTCTCAACACGCTCAAACCCCTCTTGAAGCGAATTTACATAAGAGATATCAAGCATTGGGTGCTTAAGTTTTAGCTCTATGACAAATGGGTTTCCTTTTGTTGCGACAAATTTTTTATCAAACACATTTTTTATATCTACTATGTAGTTTTGAGATTTTTTAGTCACTATGGCTGGTTGCTCTTTGTAGTATGGATTGACGACTGAGATTGACTCTTTTTTAAGCCTCTGAGTAGCCATTGGTAAAATATCGCATCTCCTGTTTTTGAGATTTGCTAAATTCCCTTCCCAGCTAGAAGCATATACTGCTCTATATGGGATATTCACATTTTCTTTTGTTAATCCTAAAACATCCGAGCAGATACCTGCAAATGCACCATCTTTCATATCACTAAATGGTAGAAGTTTTGAAATAGCACAAACTCTTAGCTCTTTTTTATCTCTTAAAAACTGCTCTTCTGCATCTGTTAATAATCTATTTTTGCTCTTAAATATAAGCTTATCTGTATCTCTCTTTGAATTAACAAGCCCCATCAGTCTATATATGTCCAATACTCTTATAATTTCTTCTTGCTTAATTGTACCAAGAGGAATTCCATCCATATAAGCTAATTTTTTGAGTTCAAGTGCTTCAAACTTTAGAGCATCTTTTGATTTTTTCATTGGGTTGTACTTCTCATAAATGATAGATACTGTTTCATCTATATTGTTAAATGCGTACTCCCACCCACAAATAGAGGCTTCTCTAAAATTATCTGTTCTATGAGGATTTTGCACTGCCTCTTCCTCTGACGTAAAGAGAATATCACTATAAAAATCAAAGCCGCTTTTATTTGGATAAAAAATCTCAAAATCTATCTTTTTCTCTTTTAGTAAAAATGGCTCATTCGAACTGTATCCAGTATACAAATCAACTTTTTTTTGAATCAAATCATCAATATTTAAAGAGTGTTCTACAAACTCTATACTCTTCTCATCAGCTTGGGAAGACCTTATCATGGCATATATCGGTGCGCTCTCAAGAGCATCTACTGTCATCATGATTTTTTTATTTGCAAACTCTTTTATACTATCTATATTTGAAGATTTTAAAGCCAATAAAACCATTGGCGAAGATTGAAAAGTTGCACTTAAAAGCGTTATGTTTTTGCCCTCTGCGTGATACCAAACTAAACTTGAGCGTCCTATGCCATAAGTTGTATTTTTGCTTAGAACATCCTCTACTACATCAATCTCAGGGCTAAACTTCTTTATCTCTACATCAAGCCCTACATCTTCATAAAAGCCTTTCTCTTTTGCCATATAGTAACCTGCGAACTGAAACTGATCGTGCCATTGAAGACGTAAGGAGACTTTGTCAAGTGGTTTTTGTGAAGCATAAAGCGAGATGCACAGAAGAAGAGCAACTATATATTTCATAACAAAACCCCTATTTTTAATCTTATAAATTATAGCATAAGAGTTAAAAAGTAATACCTTAACACCCTAAGTGTGGCACTTATGAGGAGAAAATACACAAAATTTAGTCTTAAAACACCAGCTACTAACGTTAGTGGGTCACCTATGATTGGAAGCCATGAAAAAAGAAGTGCTGTGTAGCCATAACGGTGTCCATACCCGTATGAAGCTCTGCCGATTTTTGAGCTAAGAAGTTTTGTTTTTGTCTTCTCATACAGAAGATAACCCAAAGAGTAGTTAAGGATAATGGCTAAAATATTTCCGCTTGAAGCAAAAAACATAGCATTTTTTACGCTCATACCACTCTCTAGCGCTGCAACAAAGCTTATCTCAGAGCTAAATGGAAGGATTGTGGCTGCCAAGAAGGCAGATAAAAAGAGAGCTAACTCTGCTATTTGTTTTTCTCGTAAAAAGATTTTATATTGTTTGCAACACCCTCTATAAGTGTTTTTCTTGCCTCTATACTGCTCCAAGCAATATGTGGAGTTATATATAGGTTATCTCTATTTTTAACATGTAGAAGTGGGTTATTTTGTTCCATTGGTTCACGGCTTAAAACATCCAAACCAAAGAGAATATCTCTCTCATCAACTATGCGCAAAACCGCCTCTTCGTTGATAATGCCACCACGACCAAGATTTAAGATAACCGCACCATCTTTGCACATCTGCAACTCTTTATAATCTAAAAGATTGAGTGTATCTTCATTTAGCGGAGCATGTATGGAGATAATATCGCAACTGATCAAAAGCTCATCAAGCAAAACAGATGGGTATTCGCTGTTTTGGTTTTTTTTGCTTGTTGAGTAGTAGCAAATCTCTGCGCCAAAGGTTTTTGCGATATTTGCCACACCTCTGCCTATCTCACCAAGCCCTATAATGCCCCATTTCTTGCCTTTTATCTCAAAAAATGGACGTGATATATCTGTAAAAATATCACTCTTTGCATATAAGCCCTCTTTTACATAGTTGTCATAATATTTTGAGTGTCCTACGAGATATAAAAGCATAGAAAATGTGTGTTGGATTACAGAGTCGCTTGAGTAGCCAGAGACATTTTTTACATCTATGGCTCTATTTTTTGCGCTCTGTAAATCTATATTGTTCATACCAGTAGCAGCAACGCATATAAGCTTTAAAGATGGGCTATTTTGCATATCTTCGTCTGTTATAACAACCTTGTTAGTAACTATAACATCTGCATCTTTTATGCGCTCTTGTAGTTGAGAAGGTGTGGTTGTTTGAAATATCTTAGTATCCCCAAGCGATGAGATTGGGCTTAAATCGCTATCTCCAAACGTAAGAGCATCTAAGATTACAATCTTCAACTTAACTATCCTTAACCTTTGTTATAAGCTCTCTTGCCTTCTCTAACGCTTGTTCTACCTTATCAAAAACCAACGCAACTGCAAGTCTTCGCCCTTTATGAGCCTCTGGTTTGCCAAAAATTCTAACAAAACTGTTTTTGCTAAAGAGGCTATCATCTACCTCAATAACTGGAGAGAAGTTATGAACCTCTGACTTAAATGCAGCACTCGCACCCTCTCCATAAAATGTAAACTCAAGAGGAAGCCCAAGAACAGCTCTTAAATGAAGTGCAAACTCACTTTGAGATTGGGTTATAAGTGTTACCATACCTGTATCGTGCGGACGAGGAGAGACTTCTGAGAAATAGACCTCATCCCCTTTTATAAATAGCTCAACACCAAAAAGACCGCGACCACCAAGTCCATCAGTGATTTTTTTAGCCATATCCTCGGCTCTTTGCTTTGCTATCTCACTCATCTGCATCGGTTGCCATGAGAAAACATAATCCCCATCTCTTTGCTCGTGCCCGATTGGCTCACAAAAAACTGTCTCTTTTCCATTTCTTGCAGTTAGCATTGTTATCTCATAATCAAAATCTACAAATGCTTCAACGATTAACTCACTCGCATCGCCTCTAGCCTCTTTTGCTATCTCCCAAGAAGCCTCGATATCAGAAGCACTTCTTGCTACGCTCTGCCCATGTCCAGAACTGCTCATAACAGGTTTTATAACGCATGGAAAGCCCAAACGCCCTGCAGCAGCTGCTAACATCTCTTTTGTTGTTACAAACTCATACGCACCAGTTTTAAGCTCTAAAACTTCAGCCGCAAAGGTACGGATATTTTTTCTGTTCATAGTTTTGCTAACAGCGTTTGCATTTGGGATAACGTTATAGCCCTTATCTTCAGCAGCAAAAAGAGCATCAATGCTTATAGCTTCAATCTCAGGCAAAATGTAGTCTGGTTTTTCACGATATATTATCTCAAGAAGTGCATCTTTATCTTGCATATTTACAACATAACTTCTGTGTGCAACGCTATGCGCTGGAGCGTTTTGGTATCTATCGACTGCTACTACCTCAAGACCGAGTCTTTGAGCTTCGATAGCAACTTCTTTACCCAATTCACCAGAACCTAGAAGCATAATTTTTTTTGAATTTGATTTTAGAGGAGCAGAGAAACGCATGATAATTCCTTCATTTTGATTAAATTTAAAACACCAAACGGGATTACCCGTTTGGCTATGCTTACGTCGCAATAGCGACTAAAGCTTACTTTAAAAGCAGAGGAATTATATCAAAAAGGGATTAAACTTACTGTTTTAGTCCGATTAGAGTTTGAAGAAGCTGATCAGAAGTGGTAATAGTTTTACCATTTGCCTGATAACCTCTTTGTATGATAATTAGCTGTGTAAGTGCCAAAGACAAATCCACATTTGAAGCTTCAAGAGCTGCTGACTGCATAAATCCACGTCCAGCTGTTGCAGCCGTTCCGATGATTGGGTCTCCTGAGTTTGCAGTCTGTACATAAACATTTCCGCCCTCAGTAGATAGTCCCTCGTTGTTAGTAAACTTTGCCATACCAATTTGTGCAAGACCAAAACTTCTACCATTACTAAATGAACCAATTAATGTTCCGCTTTGATCTATTCTTACACCAACTAAATCCCCGCCAGTAAATCCATCTTGAGAGATTCCTGATGTCGCTGATTTAGAGTCAAAACTTGTCATCCCGTCAAAACTGTTAGAAGTACCAAGCTTAATTGCTACCTGCTGATTTGCAGCTGAACCGTTATTTCCCGTAAAAGAGACGTTAGGCGGGTTGAAAGTTGCAAGTGAGCCATCACTGTTAAAACGAACAAAACCTGTTTTTTCATTGTAAGGTGCAACAGAGTCAATAGTTGCTGGTTCTGGAACACTTATTTTCATATTCCAAGTACTTCCCGTTGAAGTATCAACTGCAACTTTTCTAAACTCTGTTCTTAACGTATGTTTTGAACCAAGGGAGTCAAAAATATCTATACTAGCAGAGTGCGTTGCAGCATTAAAGCTTTGTGAAAATGCTTTTCCTGTACTTCCTGCTGGAAGTGTTGCGTTTAGTGCTTCCATATTTCTAGTAAATTTACTATTTTCAGTTATTCCACCGCCCACAATACTACTAGCGCTCATTCCTGTAATAGCTAGATTGATATCATAATCACCATCTTGAGAGCCGCCAGGGTTTGTTAGCTCAAACTTTCCTTGAGCGTTTATCTTTATCTCAATATTATTCTCGTTTGGTGTAGCATCTAAATCTCCATTACCTACGGCACGAGCTTGATTCTCTAAAGCTTCACGTAAATCTGCAATAGTTGTAAATTTCTTATCTCCACCTGCTACTGTAACAGCACCTGTTGGATCATACTGATATCTATATGCGGTAGTTGCAGAATCCCCTACTGCTAAACCACTATTTGCATTTCCTACTGCACTGATTCTAATATTATGAGAAGCATTCATATCTGAGTTGGAGTTGGCAAGATTGATAAAACCACCGCTATATGTAGCAATTATTCCCGTTACTGACGTTTGAGCATTAATAGCTGAGACATAGCGTGCAGCATTTTCAGCAACAGTATTTCCTGCAAGTCCACCATTGGTAGTTATCTGCTTTGTAGTTCCATCATCAAGCTCTAAAGTTATATCCAGTTCTGCTGCTCCACCTACTACAGCTCCTGTTGCAACTGTTGTTGTAGGGGTAAATGATGCCCAGATACCTTGACCTGTTTGAAGGTTAAATGCTTCTCCAGAGTCATTAAAGAGTACTCCCATATTTCCAGAGTCTATAGCGTTTCCATTTTCATCTACAGCTGGAGGAGTTGGAAGAGCTGTCCCAGTAGGATAGCTTTCTACCTCATAAGCAGGGGAAAATGTCGAAACCAACGGACCTGAATTTAGATTTGCTTTGATAACTACATTTTGTGTAGGAGATGCTGGAGTTGTAAGCCCTGGAGGAACATTGATATTTGTGATGGGCGCAGTTGCATCAACCAAACCTGTCGAACTGTCTCTTAACCATCCCTGAACGATAAATCCGTTGTTATCAACAAAATTTCCACTAGCATCAAACTTAAAGTCACCCGCACGTGTATATTTGTAAGTATTTCCGCCATCTGGCGAGATGATAAAAAAGCCATCGCCCTGAATAGCAACGTCTGTATTTTTATCTGAATTTTGCACCGAACCTTGAGAGAAGATGCGTGTCATAGAGCTAACAGTAGCCCCAAGACCAACCTGAACAGGATTTTTACCGCCAAGCTCTCCCTGAGGTGCAGTAGCGATTGCTCTTGTTTGTGCTAAAAGGTCTGAAAAGTTTGCACGAGAATATTTATACCCGACTGTATTTACGTTTGCAATATTGTTTGACTCTACGTCCATTGCAACTTGGTGAGACTGAAGCCCAGAGACTCCAGCAAAAAGTGATTTTAACATAGTAAACCCCTTGTCTATTAATTTCCAAAAACTAAGAGTTACCTCTTAGCCAAACTAGCCATCTTTGGCACTAAGACCTCTTAGAAAAAGAGGCAAAATTATTTTTACTTGTATGATTAGTTAGCATTTAGTGTTCCAACTCTATTAAGCGCCCATACTCAAAGCTTTTTTCAGCATCTCGTCTGCTGTTGTTATAGATTTTGAATTTGCATCATACGATCTTTGCATTATTATAAGGTCTGTAAGTCCAGCTTCCATACGTACGTTTGAGCCCTCTAGTTTAAAGTTTGTCAAATCCGTACCAATTATATTTTTTCCATTTGCATCTTGAAAAAAGATTGGTTCGCCACTATTGTTTGACTCTGAAAATCTCGAACCACTTACTCTCTCTAGCCCTCTGTCATTTTGAAAATGATATACAGCAACCGTTCCAATAGAGCTTTGCATACCGTTTGAGAAAGTTGCGATAATCTGACCATTTTTATTTATATCATACCCATAAAGCTCACCGGATTGCGTTCCATTTGAACTGCTTGAACCGCCAAAAGGGTTGTTCATAGAGATAAGACCATCAAAACCGCTACCTAAGTTTATAGCTACTGGTGTACCGTTATTGTTTATAGTTGAGAGAGTATTTGAGATCAAAACACCGCTCTCATCAAAGAGTACAACACCATTTTGTGTATCATAAATTTCATTTGGGAGATAAGTTGTCTCTCCTGTTTCATCGTTGTACTCTGATCTTGTACCAGAGCTCTGAGCTGTTGCCACAACATCCCACTGAGTTCCAGTAGATGGCTGAGGAACACTTTTTACAAACTCTAATCTTATGCTGTTTGAGTTGCTTTGCGCATCAATGGCTTTAGCACTTACAACCCTTGTCTCATCATCAACGCCTAAATTTCCAAAAAATTTAGCTTCTGTTGTTGGTTGAACTGGAAAAGAGAGTTCATCTGGAAAGCGCAGTTTTTGCTGAGTCGAAACATTACCGAGTTCTACTTCTGCCAACTGCTCACTTAAGATGCCGTTATTGATATTTGAACCCATAGTTCCTAATACATAATACCCATCAGCAGTTACCAAATCTCTATCTCTATCAAATGTAAAACTTCCATCACGGGTATACATCGCAGAGCCTTCGCCTTGAATACCAAACCAGCCATCACCGATAATCGCCAAATCTGTGCTTCTCTCACTTAGTTGAAAAACACCCTTGCTCTCATCCATAGTAATGGCATTTACAGATGTACCCAAACCGATACTAGTATTTGAATCATAAACGCTAGATAAAGATTTTTCAAAAAGAGATGAAAATTCAGTGCTATATGCACGAAAACCCAAAGTGCTTGTGTTTGCTAGATTATCAGAAACTACATCAATTGCACTCTGGTGTGCTTTTATTCCGTTTATTCCTGTATAAAAAGCTTGAGCCATCATCACAAACTCCTTTAATAAACTTCTTTAACATTGGCAAGTGGTACATAACTAGAGCCAAGTTTTAAATATGTTTCACCGCTCTCAAATCTAACAGACTCTATTGGATAAGCTCCAAGTCTAGTGTTTAGAGCATCTCCCTCTGGATTTGTATAAGAGGCTGTTGCATAGTAGATTCCGCTATCAACAGCTCCGCCAATCGCATTTGTTCCATCCCATGTAAACTCATAAACACCTTTTGGATTTGTTCCAACATCTAATGTTTTTATAGTATTTCCATTAACATCTAGGATTTGAACTGTTCCATTGTTTATATCATCTGGAAAATAGATCTCAAATGTAGAGCTTGTTCCTTTGTCCAACGTAAGAGCATTGCTTCCCAAATCTGCTGTTTTTCCAATCGCAGAGATAGTACTAAACTGTTGAGAAGCACTCATAGAAGCTGCTAAATCAGATAGCGCTTTATTGGTATTTTCAGATGCTTCAAGAGTTGCAAGTTGTGAGGTCTGTGTTAAGATTTTCTCCGTATCCATAGGCTCAGTCGGATCTTGATACTGAAGCTCTGTTAGAAGAAGCTTCATAAAGTCATCTTTGCCTAAAACACTTTTATCTTCTGATGTGCTTGAAGTTGTATACTCTGCGCTTGTTGCAGCATTTAATCCTGTTGATGTAATTGCCATTTTGTATCCTTTACCTTTATATGTATCGTGGAACGATAATCTCTAAAGAGCTAATTATCTCTTCATGTGTCTCTTCATTTTCAAAATGGCTATACTCTGAGTGAGCTTTTTGCTCATTTTGTCTCTGTTGCTGTGATGCACCAGATGAGTTATCACCATTTTGTGAACTACTATTAAAGTTTAATGTAGCACTATTTATTCCACTGTTGTTTAACTGTGCCTTTAGCTCATTTATATTCATTGAGAGCGTATTGATTGCTGTGTTATTTGAGCTTATATTTACATGCAGGTTTTTGCCTCTTTGAACAACTGTTAAGTCAACTTCTCCTAAATTTTGTGGATTTAGTTGAACTTTTACTCTTGTAAATGGAGATTTATAATCATTGATAGCATTTTTAATATCATCTGAGAGATATTTAATCATCTGCTTTGCTTCATTTATTTTTACTTCAAAACTAT
This sequence comes from Sulfurimonas limnophila, assembly GCF_059705345.1. Classification (NCBI taxonomy): domain Bacteria; kingdom Pseudomonadati; phylum Campylobacterota; class Epsilonproteobacteria; order Campylobacterales; family Sulfurimonadaceae; genus Sulfurimonas; species Sulfurimonas limnophila. The sequence continues at coordinate 26,861 of NZ_AP046127.1, read as the reverse complement.
CCGCTTTATTTACACCAAGAGAGTCTGTCTTTTGTGCTTGAGAGGGTTGCTCTGATATAAAAGATTCTCCTTGAAGAAGCTTTTCTAAAGATTTATTATTTTCCGAAGTCAAGCTTGGAGCAATTACTTTTGCACTATTTACTGAAAAATCAGCAGTTAGAGATGGTGCTTCTTTAGATACTTTTTCTCCACCCAGAAGCAGTCTAAGAGCATCATCTGCCCTCTCTTTTGGTGTTTTTTGTTCTGATTTTAATGAAGCAGAAGTTGCTTTTGCTTGGACTATCTGCTCTGTTGTAGTATGCTCACTTACACTTTGAGCTTTAAAGAGAGGTGTTGCTTTTACCTCTTTTTCAATCTCGTTTTGTTTTTTATCAATATACTTTTCATCAATATTTTTTTGGCTCTGCTCTACTTGTTGAGGAAGCGTACTATTTTGTGCTATTTTAACATCTTGCTTAACTTCTTGCTTAACTTCTTGTGGTTGAGATTTTTTATCTGTTACAACCTCTTTTGGAGCCATAGGCATCTCTTTTGAAATCTCTCTCTTTAGCTCTTTTTTCTCTTGCGGGGTCTCATTTTTTACCTCTGCAACTTGCTCTTTCTTATTGATAGGTATCTCTTTTAAAACTTCCGTCTTTGTCTCTTTTTTCTCTTGAGACAGCTCTTTTAAAACTTCTGTATTTAACTCTTTACTCTCTTGCTTTAGAGTTTTTGAGCTATGCTCTTTTACCTCTTCTATGGTTATCTTACTGACATCCATACCAAATTTTTTTGCAACCTCAACTAACCCTTTTAGCGTTGTTGGAAGCTCTTTAATCTCAGCTTTTTTAAAACCGTCACTCTCTTGGATTTTTGATTTTAAATAGTTTTTTGCATCATTCATAAGCGTTTTTATCTCGGCTGTACTTAAGCCTGATACCAACTTTGGATTTAACTCCAATGGCTCTTTGTCTCTCTTTTGTACTTTAGTCTCTTGTGTGTTTAACGAGGAGGTAAGAGTAGCTGTTTTTGATGATGTTTTTGGCAGTTTGATAGTTTTTTCATCAGAACCAAGCGCTAAAACAAGTGCACCATTTTGAACTATTTTTTTATCTTTTGCATCACTCACGCCTCTTAATAGGTCTGAAAATGAGACAGTAGGCTTCTCTTTTGAAGTAACCAAACTTAGTGGCGAAGATGAAGATGAGTTTTCACTGCTTTTTGTATTTAATAAAACCACTGACTCTCCTTTGTCTTTAAATTAAAGATTTTAGAGTAAGTAGCACATAGTATTCCACTATTAAGTTATAATTTTGCCCATGAAATATTTACTAATGATTTTACCGCTACTATTATTTGCTAAGAGTCCATTTGAGACGCTTGATATGAAAAATATGGATTTGTCTATATATGAGACGAAAAAGAGTGAGGAAAATCTACAAGCTTCTAAAAATGTAAAAGTAACTTGCAGATTGATTTGTGATAAAAAAGTTTATAAAGAGCAAAAAATCTCAGACGCGATAGAATTTTATAAAAAACCAAAAGAAAATAGCTCTAATAACGATTGAAACTATCCAAGCATCTTAAATCATTTTTATATCTAAGTGATATTACATCTCTAAGCTCTTGAGTTAGAGTTTCTGCGTTTTCGCCATCTATCGGGTAACTAACCATATGCGCTTTTAAATCAATCGCAAAAAATTCCCCAAACATATTTTTTACAATTCCTGCACCATATTTATCTGTGTATGGAAGTATGAAAAAGTAGTCTGTTTTATCATTTACGATAGCGTCTGAATTTCTTAAAATCTGTTCTAGTGAGCTATCTATCACTGACTGTTTTACACCTGAAAAATCACAATATAGCAGTGTAAAGCTCTCAGCACGGTTTTCATCAAGCCTCTGCGCCAAACCAATCGTTAGGTCTAATAGTTGTTTAAAATTATCAAATCCAAAATGTACTCCAGCCATATGTTTGCTCCTGTATAAAAATTTATAATAAAGTATATCTAAAAGAAAAAAGAAAAACTACATAACAGTATATGGTTTTAGCTCATCCCTTGAATCAAACGCTCTTGCCTCTATCTCTTGTGTATTGTCATATAAAATAGTGTACGCGGTATCCTCTTTTGTTTTGCAGTATGTAAGAATTATCTTTGATGCCAATGCTCTATCTTCATCTGTAGCATTTTTGCTTAGCAGAGAGTGTGGACCAGGAAGGGCTACTGTTTTTACGTGATGATATTTTTGGCTCTCTATATTTTGCAGATGAAGATTTTCATCTTTGTTTCTTCCTACAACGAGTTTGGCGCCATCTGGAAGTCTTAGATGACGACCAAATTTCATAACTGGAATATCTTCTACTTCAAACTTATCATATTTTATAAAATCAAACATTTTTTTCGCAAAATTTTCATCTGTTAAAAGACATCCGCCGCCAGGGCTCTCAAAATCTTCCAAACCTATCTCGCGGACTAGTTCAAGCTGTCTATCACGGCTTCGCCCTACAATTCCCTCCAGCTTATCTCTATCTACCCAGCCATTTATCTCTGCAATTGTTGGAGTAAGTGCTTTTGCTGAGAGCGGACGCAGAAGCAGTCCATCGCAGTTGCTCTCATTTAAAACCGTCTGCATCGCCTCTTTATTTTGGCTCATCGGACGCTGTCCTAAAACCTCACCGCTTATAAGAAATGATGCGCCCTCACTCTGCATAACTCTCTTTGCAACTGCAAACATCTTTGCATGACAATCAATACATGGGTTAAAGTTTTTACCATATCCATGCTTTGGGTCAAAAAGAACATCTTGTAAAAATTCACTCTCTATATCTATGATTTTTAGCTTTGCACCAACTTGATTACACATGTTTTGCATATGTTCAAGCCTATCTTTAGTGCTTCCAAAACCTGTATTAATATTTACCGCTAAAACTTCAATACCCTGATCGATTATGATTTTTAGTGCCAGAGTTGAGTCTAGTCCGCCGCTAAAGAGTGCGATTGCTTTCATCACTATCCTTATAAAATTGATAATTTAAATTATAAAATTATACACTACTTATCTTTTTTTCTTATGGGTGGTTCTTTGACTTCTTTGATTTATAGGCTCAGCTTTGATGCTAGGGTCTGGTTTAAAATCTTTTAGCCACACCTTTTGGATATTGCTCTTTGTTAGTTTTTCAATTGCTGCTAGATACTCATGTTCATCTATACAAACAAGCGATATTGCATCTCCTGTACTTCCAGCACGTCCTGTTCTACCGATTCTGTGTACATAATCTTCTGGCACATTTGGGAGTTCATAGTTTATAACATGAGGAAGTTGGTCTATATCTATCCCTCTTGCCGCTATGTCTGTCGCAACAAGGACTCTTATATCGCCATCTTTAAACTCTTGCAGAGCCTTCATTCTAGCGTTTTGACTCTTGTTTCCATGAATCGCACTTGAGCTTATGCCATCTTTTTCAAGCTGTGCACTTAGTTTGTTCGCTCCATGTTTTGTTCTTGTAAATACAAGAACCTGTTGCCATTTTCCCTCATTTATGAGATGTACCAAAAGCTCACGTTTACGCTCTTTGTCAACTGGATAAACTAGCTGTTTTATGCTCTGTGCTGTTTTATTTGGTCGCTCAACTTCTATGAGAGTTGGAGAGTTTAACAGAGCGTTTGAGAGCTTTTTAATCTCATCTGAATAAGTTGCAGAAAAAAGCAGAGTTTGTTTATGTTTAGGAAGAACTGCTAGAACTTTTTTTATATCATTTATAAAGCCCATATCAAGCATTCTATCAGCTTCGTCAAGTATCAAAAACTCAACATCTTTTAAATCTATGCTCTTTTGAGAGAGATGGTCAAGTAATCTTCCAGGGGTTGCGATAACTATATCCACGCCTCTACGCAAAGCCGCTAATTGTGGGTTTATACTCACTCCACCATAGATTATCGTTGATGTGAAAGGGAGATATTTTCCATAAACAGTAACACTCTCTCCAACTTGCGCTGCCAACTCTCTCGTTGGAGTTAAGATAAGAGCTCGAACTCTCTTCTTGGTTGATGACTTATCTCTGCTTAAAAGCTCAAGAAGTGGTAGCGTAAAACCTGCCGTCTTACCAGTACCAGTCTGCGCTCCTGCTAATATATCTTTTTTACTGAGGATAACTGGAATAGCTTGTTTTTGGATTGGTGTTGGCGTAGTATAGCCCTGTTCTTTTATAGCTTTTAATATAGGAGCTGATAAACCTAGTGTTGTAAATGACATTATTTTCCTGATTTTTAACTATTTTTTGCGGAAGATTTGTTAAGCGTTAAAGCTTAAGATAACCATAGAATAGCATAATTTTCTCTAATATTAGATATAATACCAGATAAATATTCAAATACCCTCTTAGGACACTTAATGTCAAACTCTCAAATCATCATAAAACACAATAAGCACCGTATTCATCCCTGTCCAAATGATAAAAAACTATCTCTTGTGGCACTTCTTTTAGAGCAAAACAGCACTACAAACATAGTAGTTGTCTCTTCAGTAGATGTGGAGCAAATCAAAGAGATAGCAGAGCCAAAAAGTATTGTAGTTATTAATGATGATGAGTTGGCAAAATCTCCAGATTTGATGTGTGATCTTCTCATTAGCTATGATTTACCATCAGCTGATATTTATATGTCAAGATTATCAAGAGCAAAAGATGGTGCTATTATACTTCTTGATATAAATGAGCAGAAAAATCTCTATCCAATTGAGACTATTCTTAAAAGAGTTATTAGACAAGATATCCTTGTTGGCTACGAATACGAACCTCAAGAAAAGATGAAAATAGCTCAAAAAATCCCTCAAAAAGAGAAAAGCGTCTATAAATTTGACCCAGATGCTAGTGATAAACCATCTTATGAGAAAAAACAAACAGAATATAAAAAACCATTTGATAAACAAAAGTTTGACAAACCTAAATGGGATAAACCAAAAAGAGATGGTGAGAGTTCTGAGCGCAAACCATTTGATAAACCAAAGAGAGATGGCGAGAACTCTGAGCGCAAACCTTTTGATAAACCAAAATGGGATAAGCCAAAAAGAGATGGAGAGAATTCTGAACGTAAGCCATTTGACAAGCCTAAATGGGATAAGCCAAAATTTGATGGCGAAAAAAAGTATGACAAATCAGGTAAAAAACCAAATAAATTTTTAGGAAAAGATGAAAATGGAAAAGCTAAGTTTTCTGGTAAAAGTGGTGAGAGAAATCACAAACACGATGGAAAACCTAGAGAAAATATAGAAGCACCAAAAAATGTAGGAAGAAAGATAACTATAAAAGAGCGCAAGCCAAAAGATGAGTCTAACTCTTAAAAGCTACAAGTTCGCCTCTTTTTAAGAGCGCGATTTTCCCTTTAAACTTACGAATATAAAAAGCTTTTTGCTCAAAAGTAATATCTGAGCGAACATTGACTTTTTTATACTCTCTCTCATAATGCTTCATCAAAAACGAAACAAGCTCCGCCTTTAGAGCCTCTTCATCCTTTAGCGCTTTTATCTGATCATCAATGGATATTGCCATAAGCTGTGGATGAGAAAACTCTCCTCTTAATGCTAAGGAAAATTCAAGTGAGTGAAATTTTAAAAGCGATGGGTCTAAAACATCCAAAATTTGATCTACAAACTCAGGATGTTCCAAAACAGTCTTTATAAGGCTTAACTCCCACATATCTTTATGACGACTTTTATCAATAATAGGAATATTTTGATTTGATACGGACTGAGAGGTTATCTTTACAAATGATGGACTCAGTCCTAGCCTTGAAGCCAAATAAGATTTATACTCCTCTTGAAGCATTGGAGAGAGAGTTTTAAGATAGCCTATTGCATCTTGCATACAAAGCTCTCTAGCTTTTGGATCACTAAGATTGTATAGCGATATAATCTCATCTAGTACAAATTCTATAAAAGGCTGTGGCTCTCTAAACATATTTGATAGCTCTTCAACGGCGCCATTTTTTACCATATCTGCTGGGTCCATGCCATCTAAAAATATTACAACACCACCATTAAATCCACCAGCACTAAGAAGTTTTGAGGCTTTAAGCGCAGCTGCACGTCCTGCCTTATCTCCATCATAAGCCATTATTACTTTAGGCTCACCTTTACGTAAGAGTGGAAGATGCTCTTGAGTTAGCGCCGTTCCAAGTGTTGCAACAGCATTTGTAAACCCCACTTGATGGAGCATTATAACATCGAGATACCCTTCTGTAATAACTATCTCTTTTGTTTTATGAATAGTCTGTTTTGCATGATGATAAGCATATAAAAGACGAGATTTATTAAAATATGGTGTCTCTGGAGAGTTTACATACTTTGCTTGATGCCCTGTTATAGTTCTGCCGCCAAAACCGACAATCGTTCCGTTTGCAGAGTGTATAGGAAAAGTTATACGCTCTATAAATCTAGCATATGATTTTGAGCCTTCACTCCCTATAATGCCCATCTCTAGGGCTTCACTCATGTTAAGCAGCTGCGATTTTATATACGAAATAGTTGAGTTGGAATCTGGTGCATATCCAATACCAAACTTCTCTATACTACTCTCATAGATACCGCGCTCTTTTATATATGATATAGCTTGTGGCGTTTTTGTGAAAAGATAGTGATACCATGAATCTATAGTCTGCATAATTCCAGAACGAGGTTTAGAGTTTTTACTATCGCTATAACTAAGAGAGAAGTTGTATGTTGAAGCCAATTTCTCAAGTGCTTCTGGGTAGTTTAATTTTTCATGCTCCATCACAAACTTTATACTATCACCACCAGCTCCGCAACCAAAACAGTGATATATCTGCTTTGATGGGCTGACTACAAAAGAGGCACTTTTTTCATCATGAAAAGGACATGGAGCCTTAAAATTTGCACCTGCTTTTTTCAACTCTAAATAAGAGCCTACAACATCAACAATATCAAGTCGTGCCTTTAGGGCTTCTATGGAGTCTTGGTTTATCATGCATGAATTATACAAAAATGTACGTTAAAGGGAGTTGTCAAACTATAAGGAGTGTCACTAAAATAGGCCACGGTAAGACCTATTTTAGAAGGAGAAATAAAATTTTAGATATTAATAAATATCTGTAGTCGGGTGATTAGGTTTACTAATCGGAGTGTTTGTTTCTTGAACATCGTAGTGAACTACGCTATCAGCTTGGAGGGCACCTAACATTATCGTGATTGCTAAAATGATTTTTTTCATTTTCGTTTCCTTTGGTAAGAACGCATTACGCTCTAAATTTTTAAATCAGAGAAATTTTATCCGATTTAGAAAAAAGAGTTATTGATATATGTCAATTTAGATAATATTTCTATAAATTACTCTAAATAATACTATCCGAAGTTATTTATGATACAATTCCAGTTCAAATTTTAAAGAAAGTGGGTGATGTGATATGCCAGGTATTGTACTACGTAGTGATGACAATTTTGATGCATCTTACCGCCGTTTCAAGAAGCAGACTGACCGTAACTTAATCGTTACTGAAGCTCGTGCTCGTCGTTTCCATGAAACGAAAACTGATAAGCGTAAGAAATTCTTAATAGCATCTCGTAAAAAAATGCTTAAACGTCTTTATATGATGAGACGTTACGAATCACGCCTATAGAACATAAGCCTTCGGGCTGTGTTTTTTCCTCTACATACAAAATATAATCTCTTAAAAAACCATTCTAACTCTTACTCCAGGTAAAACTGCCCACGTTTCATATGACTTTGAGGGATGATAGATAAGTTGCATACTCGTTGTAAACTGCACCCCATGAAATATCTCATATCTGTAGAACATCTCTGCTGAGCTTTGCGTTCTATACTCTTCATTTGGTTTTGCCAAACCGATGGCAACCGAAAAAAGGTCATTTGTCTTATATAAGTCTGTACGCCCTATACCAAGCGAGATGTGCTGTTTTTCAGTAGCATCTGTTGAGAGTGCATATTTTGCAAATACTTTATACTCATTCTCAAGAACATGGTTAAAAGAGAAGATAGCGCCTTGATTTTTCTCTTTAGTATTGTCTTTTGAATCTTTATCCCATAAAGTAATATAATATAGGCCATTTTCTGGTGTTAATCCGAACTCTAAAGCACTATATAGCTTCAAATCTCTATCTACAATGCTTCCTAAAGACTCTCCTTTTTTTACATCTGCATCTGCGAGATAAGCAAGAGTGTAGTAGTTTGGTTTTTTATATTTTACAACCAAGCCTGGCCCATTATCTGGGAGAGAGTTATACGGAGAGAGTGAGAATGTATTGCTTAAAAAATATTTATTTTGATTTTTATAAAATGAGTTGTCGATAAAAGAGTTACGATTTAAAAATCCAAAACGAACTCTTAAATCTTCAATAATGTATTGATACCAAAACTCTGTAATATATGGGGAAATATTATCATGGGATGGCGAAACTGAGTAAAGAGAGCCTATTTTCTCACCATACTCTTTGCTTGAGTATCCGCCATAATTATTTCTACTTCTTAGGTTAAAACCAAAACTTGAATTTGGCGTTGATTTATATATACCAAAAATATCAATATTTCCACCGCTTCCAAAACTATCACTCACGCTTTCGTATTGGACAACCCCTCTGTATGATATACCAATATCCAAGTTGTACTCATATTTTAAAACATTTAACCCTCTTATGCCGTCTTTTATCCACTCTGGGATGTTTTCATTGCTAAGAAGTCTATCTCTATCGCTAACAATCTCTTCTAGTTGAGCATCAGCATCATCTCCTGAAGATGTATCTTGAATATCTTTTTCTTTCTTTTTTTTCTTTACCATCTCATGTGGTATGAAACTTTTGTTAAATATACTATTTCCAGCTACATTTTCTTCGACAATAAGATCATAGTCATCACTCTTTGGAGTTTCGACAATTACCTCTTCTTTTGTCTCATTTTTATCGCTACTTATTAAGAGAGTTTCATCTATATCAATCATTGAAACATTTATATCTTCTTGCTCTTGGCTGAGTAGTGTTATCGTTTCGTTTTGATCAGCTTTATAGGTTTGTTTTGCACCGTTTGTGCCTTTGCTATTGCTTTTACTCTTTATTTGAGGCTCTTTTTTATCTATCGTTTTAAGAGTATAGATAAAAACTGACGCAATAATAGACGTAGCTACAACAAAAATCAGTACAAACTTTATCTCTTTCATGTCCTTAACTAAACTCTCCCGTACATCTCGTTATAGAATGACAAAGCATGTCTATCGCTCATAGAAGCTATATAATCTGCGATAACTCTATGTTTATTTTTACTCTGCAACTGCTCCAGATAAAATTTTGGCATCATCTTTGGCTCTTCATTTAGCCCTTTATAAAGCCCTTTTATCGCTTGTTTACCTGCATACATCTTTATCATAATATCTTTATGTTGATAAAGTTTTGTGAAAAGAAGTTTTTTTAATTTTTTAATCTCAGACTCTAATGTTGGCTCAAAACCCACAGGCAACTCACTCTTGCTTGGAAGTGAGGCACTATATATTTTGCTATTATCAATTTTATCTTTTGAGTACTCAATTAAAGAATATACAAGATGGTTGATTAGATGTGAGACAAAACGGTATCTAAACATCTCATCTTCATCCTCGCAAATCCCCTCATCTTGGACCTTTTGTAAAATTTCTTTGATTAGTTCGCTCTCTCTTAGATCTTCAAAACGTATCAAACCAGAGTTTACTCCATCATCAATATCATGTGTTATGTATGCAATCTCATCAGCGCGATCAACTACCATAGCCTCAATACTTGGGTGTGTCTCAAGATTGAAATTTTCATCAATAAAAGATGGAAGAAAGCTCTTTTTATATGGGTAAGAGTGCTTGAGTATCCCCTCTTGTGTTGCAAACGTAAGGTTAAGCCCATCAAACCCTTTATAACGCTTTTCAAGTGATGAAACAACTCTAAAGCTTTGAAAGTTATGGTCAAATCCATTTTTAAAACCGTCATGCTTTAGAGACTCATCAAGCGTATCTCCGCCTATATGTCCAAATGGAGTGTGCCCTAAATCGTGTGCAAGTGCTATTGCCTCTGCTAAAGATTCATTAAGTCCTAGATGAGAAGTGATTGAGCGTGCAATTTGTGAAACTTCTATTGAGTGGGTAAGGCGTGTGCGAAAAAAATCACCCTCTTGGTTTAAAAAAACCTGAGTTTTATACTCAAGTTTTCTAAAACTCCCAGAGTGTATGATTCTATCTCTATCCCTTGCGTATGGGTTTCTAAAATCTTTATCTATTGTGAAAAATCTATGATGCGCTTCTATTATAGACCCCTTGTTTTAAGCTTTCTTCAAAAACTCTGTTTTTAGATAAATTTTTGTTCCATTTACTCTGCCTTCAATATGTCCCTCTACGTCTTGAGGTATTGAGATGTTTCTAACGGTTGTGCCTCTTTTTGCAGTAAAACCAGCACCTTTAACCTCTAAATCTTTGATAATTACAACGCTATCACCTGCATTTAAAACAGTTCCGTTTGAGTCTTTTACTACTGCATTGCTTGAGCTACTAATTCCCGCATCTGCCCAAGCTTTGAGATCATCTTCCATATAGATTGAGTCCACTAAATCTTCTCTGCCAAGAAGCTTTAACGCTCTATATGACATAACTACAACAGCTGGTACTTCGCTCCACATACTATCATTTAAGCAGTTGAAATGTACTTCATCCATCGTTGAAGGATTTTCTATCTGCTCTTTACATGTAGCGCAGATGTAGATTGACTGCTCTGCGCTTCCATCCGATGGTACAACTTCAAAAACGCTAAGATTTTCGCTACTTTGGCAAAGCTCACACTTGGAACCACTTCTGCTCTTTAACTCTTCTTCAACTCTCATAATTTCTCCTAATATTTTTTAAACTCAATCGCATCTTCTGGTACGGTTGTAGATTTGTGTTTTGTTCCATCAAAGGCTTTTTGTGCCTCTTCTTCGTTGTAGTTTCTACACTTTTCAATCATGCTCGGATCGCTGTTTGGACCTACATTTTCACACATAGCAAAGTTAAACTCAAAATATGAACACCCGCTAAATAACAGAGTGCTTATAGCAATATATTTCCACATGTAATTACCTTTTTTTAATGATTAAATCTAAATATTTTGATGGTGTTTTTCGCATCATCTCTTGTGCCAGCCATCTTATCTGAAAATAAGCAGCTCCACTATCTCTTAATGTAAAGTAGTTTTTCAGGCTTCTAAGGTTAAAAGTAACAACCATATCAACTTTTACGTTATCGCTGATTATGTGCTTAAAAGCATCGCCTACATTACGCTTCTTTTTTCCGCTCTCTAGTGCATCAAAAAGAGCTTTTGGACTGCTTTTAAACTCATCCAAAAAGTCTAACGAGCTTTTAGCTACGGCTATTTCATTGAAATCTTCTACTATTTTTGACTGGTAGAGAAGCTTATCATACATCGCACCAATCTCTATTTTGTTATACTCCACATCGCATGTAACAAGCATATCAAAACTCAAAACTTTATCTATGAAGAAATCTCTATCATTAGTCGCCATTGAAGCTACAAAAGCGTTTATTACAGAGCTCATTGTGTAGCGGGTACTTCTTACGCTAATCGCTTGCATGCGATGACGTGCATGTTCTTGAAGCACGCCTCTGCTTGTTCCTCGTACTAAAAAGCTTAGATTTGCATGTTCTAAAATAGAGTGATGAAAATAGGTCCACGCCAAATCATCTAAAAGGTTTGAGCCTTCAATACCGTTTATCTCTTGGCATATTGAACTATTAGGCATATTTTTTTCAATATACTGAATCGCTTCATTTTCGCTATTTTCAAATGAGTCATAGCAAGTTCTAGCTGCAGCCTCAGCTACACCTATCCCCGTCTCTTGTATTAAGACTACTTCAGGTCTTGAATATTTTATGCCGTACACACTTTCCATACACCTATCCTCATTTATGCTAGATATTATTTTACTATAAAAAGCTTACTAATAAGCCTTTATCTTGATATACTAAAACCAATCCCTACTTTTTTAACATGGTTGTCATAATCAATTAAACTCTCGCCATAACCATTAAAAAACTTCATATAAAAAAATAGATCATCTCTGCTGGACATTGGATATGAGTAATTAAGCTCCACAGAACCTTTAGAGTTAAAATTATCTCTTATTTTTATGTCAAGTAAATTTTTTTTGTATGGGATTGCAATTTTTAAATATCCATGCCCCATAGTGTCAATCAGTTCTGGATTATAATCATTAGCATCAGGCAACCTTGCCCAGAATTTTAACTCAGCAAGTAGTATATTGTACTGAAAAAAAAGGCTTGTATTGAAGTAGTTCCAAGAGCGTTCATCCTGAGCACCTCTGCCGTTTGACTCATGAGCAACGCCCATTCTTATACCTTTTAACAATCTTCCATCGCCAATCTCTGATGTAGGAATTGTTACAAAAACCTCAGGATTATAGTTTGACTCTCTAAAAAAAGCAGAATCCGAATAAGATTGCCAAAAAGATTTTTGCGTGTATGCTACTGAATATATCTCACGAAATTTAAAAAAATTAGCTGCAAAATCATATTTTAGACTTACTTGGAATTCACTCTCGATTCTGCGAGTTTCATGTCCATTTACATCGCCATAATTATCATCGTAACGATAGCTTATTGGCAAAAAGTAGTTTGCATTGTGGGCTTTAAAGTTGTAAAGAGATTGTGCATATTGTCTAAATGTCTCTTGAGTTTCGCTGTTATCGATTTTATCTAATGTTTTAAATATCTCTTTTTGCTGTTTTTGCACATTTCGTAAAGGACTATGCTTTGATTGTTCATAGTAGATATGAGATGATGCCTTATACCACTCTAGAGCTTTTTGTTCGCTCTTCTCACACCCTTCTCCTTGCTCATACATCTTTGCTAACATATATGCTGCATCTGCATCATCATTTGCTAAAGCTTCAAAAGCTTCAAAAGCTTCTTTATACTCGCCTCTTTCATAAAGCAAATTCGCCTCATCATATGTCACTGAAGCTTTAAGAGAGAGTGCCAATAAAGCTATCAGAAATAGGCGTAACACTATTTTTGAATCCCATTTAAAATAGGTACAAAATCACACGCTTCAAGCTCCTCTTTTTGTACAGAGCTCCCAACTTTTTTAAAACGTGTTATAACCTGTTTTACGCCTACTTGCATAGGAGCGACCAAGATACCGCCATCACAAAGTTGTTCAAAAATTTTTGAAGGAATCTCTTTTGCAGTTGCTGAAAAAAGTATTCTATCATAGGGTGCATATTGCGCCCAACCGTTTTGTCCATCATCTAGCTTTGTATGAATGTTGCTAATTCCTAGTTTTCTAAAGCGTTGTTTTGCCTCAAGTATAAGTGGTTCAATTCTCTCGATAGTAAAAACACCACGAAATATATGCGATAAAACAGCTGCTTGATAACCACTTCCGCACCCTATCTCCAAAACCCTATCATCTTTTTTTGCTTCTAGATAGTGAGTCATTTTTGCAACTGTAAGCGGGGAGCTTATCCACTGCGAAGAGCCCATAGGAAGGGCATCGAGCTTATATGCGTTATGTTTAAAACCAGCTGGAACGAACTCTTCTCTGGAGGTATTTGATATAGCATCTATAACATTTTGGCTAAGAGAAAAAATCTTATGGCACTCTTGCGCTAATTTTGCAGTTTTTGTAGCAGTAATTCTATCCAATGCCAACATCCATATATCTTCTCATTGTCTGAATCTCTTTTTTATCATATGGGAGCTCAAGATATGCTCTATCTTCATTTCTCTCATCTTCGCCATGAGGCTTGATAATACCACTCATTTTTGTACACTCGCTGTTTAATGAATCACTAGCAACTACATAACACTGGTTCATAATAGCTAGTGCTCTAGTTAGAGTTTTAAAATGCTCCGTTCTTAGAACTCCCCACCATGATGGAATTGCTATTACATCACACCCCTCAAGCTTTTTCCACAGCTCTTTAAACCTAAGCTCAAAACAGATTAATATTCCGATTTTTATACCATCAACTTCAACTATCTCAATCTCATCTGTAGAGCCCTCTGACATGTACTTATGCTCATCACCAAAGCGAAAGAGTTTTGCCTTTGCTCTTTGATAGACTATTTCGCCATTAAAGAAAATTTTGGCAAAATTAAAAATCTCACCATCTTTTCTTTGAAGCATAGTAAGGATTATTATCTTATCACGAGAGGCTGCTTTAATTGACACATCTGCAACATCACTAAAGGCTATCGCCTCTTCATAGTTTTTATAATCAAAACCACTCAGAGAGACCTCTGGCGCAACGATAAGAGATTTTGGAGATACTTGATTTATGAGGCTTAGCAGTGTTTGCAAATTAGCATGATAATCACCCTCGATAGTATCAAAAAGAAGCGAGCAGAGTTTGTACTCGCTACTATTAGAAGTCATCATCAAAAGTAAGGCTTCCCTTTGAGTAGTTGGCTACAGTGCCCTCAAAGAAATTTGTTTTTTGGTCATTAAATTTTGAAAAATCATCAACCCATTTTATAGGATTTGTTACATTATAAAGTTTTGTAAATCCGACTGAAGAGAGCCTATCATCTGCAAGGTACTGGATATACTGCTCTATGATAGCATCTGTTAGACCTAAAATTTGTCCGCCAGTTATGTATTTTCCCCATGCAACTTCAAGTGCTACTGCTTCTTTAAACATCTCAACAACTTCTGCCTTTAGCGTCTCAGTGAACAAATCAGGTCTCTCTTTTCTAAGGGAGTTTATAAGGTTTTGAAAAATAACCAAGTGAGTAACTTCATCTCTTTGGATAAATCTAATCATCTGAGCAGAGCCTAACATTTTCCCACTTCTTGCAAGTGTGTAGATATAAGCAAAACCACTATAAAAGTAGATACCTTCTAAAATCTGATTTGCAAAACAAGCTTTTACAAAGTTATGCTCACTAGGATTTTTAGATAGCTCCTCATAAACTCTAGCTATCGCATCATTTTTACCCTTTAGCATCATATCACGACGCCATAACTCATAAATCTCTTTTGAGTTTGTAGAGATAGTGTCAACCATTACTGCATAACTCTGAGAGTGAAGCGCTTCTTCAAAAGCTTGACGCACTAAAATAAGGTTAATTTCTGGAGATGTAACATAGGGATTTATATTGTCCATGATATTGTTAGTTTGAAGAGAATCCATAAATATCAGCTGTGCAAGAGCTTTATCGTAAGAGGCTTTTTCCACATCAGTAATCTGTTTATAGTCACTAACATCACGAGTCATATCAACTTCTTTTGGAAACCATGTGTTGTTTAACATCATCTCCCAAAGATTATATGCCCACTGATACTTTATATCGTTAAGCTCAAAAATTCCCGTAGGATTTCCACCAAATATTCTTCTATCGTTTACACTTTCGTTTGATTCTGGATTATATATTTTTTTTCTGTTCATATTTTATTCCTAAAAATTTTAGTATAGGATTATATCTTTAAGAACGTTTTTATTTCATAAAAAATCATCTTTAACTTTACTTTATAAATTAGCTTAATAAAAATATTCTATATTCTGTTATAGAGGGCTCCTTTATAATTTCAAAAACAGAGACAGGAGAATAGTATGAGATACATTTTTATTTTCATACTTATTATAACAACCATGAATGCATTAGAATCATTAGAGAAAAAAATTGAAAAATTAAGTGATGAAGAGAAGCGTGTAATTCTCCATAAAGGAACAGAGCGCCCTTTTGTTGGAAAATATACAGATGAAAAATCACGAGGTATCTACACATGTAAACTTTGCGATGCGCCTTTGTTTGACTCAAGCTCAAAGTTTGATTCACGCTCTGGTTGGCCGAGCTTTGATGATGAGATAAAGGGCGCTATAAAGAGAATCCCAGACAAGGATGGCAGACGAGTAGAGATTGTATGTTCTCATTGCGGTGCTCATTTAGGGCATGTTTTTGAAGGTGAGGGCTTTACATCAAAAAATACAAGACACTGCGTAAACTCTATCTCTTTAAATCTCGTAAAAAAGCCAGATACTAAAAATGAAAATCTATCTTATGCCTACTTTGCTGGTGGCTGTTTTTGGGGAGTTGAATACTACTTACAAAAGCTCTCTGGAGTAAAAGAGGTAACCTCAGGCTTTATGGGAGGTTTTGTAAAAAATCCAAGTTATTATGAGGTTGTCCGCTCAAATACAGGACATCTTGAGAGTGTTGAAGTTGTTTATGATGAAAGTAAAATATCTTATGAAGAGATAGCGAAAGCTTTTTTTGAGATTCATGACCCAACTCAAACTAACGGTCAAGGTCCAGATATAGGAGAGCAGTATCTCTCTGCAATTTTTGTGCAAAATAACAAAGAGAGAGAGGTCGCAGAAGATTTAATTAGCAAACTTGAGGCTAACGGTTATAGAGTTGCAACAAAAATAATAAAAAAATCAGATTTTTATCCAGCTGATGAGAGTCATCAAAACTACTATGACAAAAAAGGGAGTGCCCCTTATTGCCATGGATATGTTAAGAGGTTTTAATCTTTTAACTCTTTTTTCAATTTAGTCTCATCATAACCTTCAGTACCGCGAGATTTACTAAAGTCTCGTGCTGATTTATCAAGTGAATCAATCATCTCATTTTTAAACTCTGTCGCATTATAGCCTGTCTCATGGGAGTAGATAATATATCCTCCAATAGCAAGTATTAAAACCATCATCTTTATGCTGTTGTTCTGATAAAAAGTAAAAGCCATTAGAGCAATTGCCAACAAAGAGATAGGATACATTATTCCATCCATTTTTTATCCTTTTTTGATTTACAAGAAGTATAACATATATTGATATGAGAAGGTATCTGTTTTAATGTAGAGTATAGCGGGTTAAAAAGCCCAACAAAAGGGCTTTTTACTATTTACGTACGTTTCTTTTTCTTTCACTTTCTGTTAAGAATTTTTTACGAATACGGATACTTTTTGGTGTAATTTCTAGAAGCTCATCATCTTCAATCCACTCTAATGCACGCTCTAGTGACATATCGCGGAACGGTATAAGTTTAATAGCCTCATCTGCACCAGATGAACGAACGTTTGACTGAGCTTTACCTTTGATAGCATTAACTACAAGGTCGTTTGAGCGTGAATGCTCACCAACAATCATACCTTCATAAATTTTTGTTTGTGGTCCGATAAATAGTACACCACGATCTTGAATGTTAAATAGTGAATATGCTAACGTCTCTCCATTTTCCATAGAGATAAGTGCGCCATATGTTCTTGATTCAACTGTACCGCTATATGGGCGGAACTCTAAAAATGAGTGGTTCATAATACCCTCGCCTTTAGTATCAGTAAGGAATTGACCACGGAAACCTATAAGTGCACGCGCAGGAATTTCAAACTCAATTCTTTGGAAACCTTGACCCATTGGAATCATAGATTTCATCTCAGCTTTTCTTTTTCCAAGCTTCTCAATTACTGCACCACTAAATTCTTCAGGCACATCGATTACAAGGTGCTCAAATGGTTCACACTTAACGCCTTCAATCTCTTTTACGATAACTTCTGGACGACTTACACCGAACTCGAAGTTTTCACGACGCATATTCTCTGCAAGAATTGTGATTTGAAGCTCACCACGTCCTGAAACTTTAAATTTACCCTCACCAACAACTTCAAGTTTCATAGCAACGTTTGTTGTCATCTCAGCTTCAAGTCTATCTTTGAGTTTATTTGAAGTAACATGTTTTCCTTCTTGACCTGCAAGTGGAGAGTCATTTACGGAAAATACAACTGTAAGTGTCGGCTCTTCGATGTGCATAGGATCAAGAGGCATAGGATTTTTAGGATCACAAACAGTATCTCCAACATCAACAGTCTCTAAACCAGCAAATGCCACGATATCACCCGCTTCAGCTTCTTGAATCTCCATACGGTTTAGACCATGAAAACCGATAAGTTTAGAGATTTTTCCTTTTACTAGTTCGCCATCTGCTTTTGCAAGCATGATGTTATCACCTTTTCTAATAACGCCATTAAATATACGAGAAATTCCAATTTTACCAACATAGTTATCATAGTCAAGTGTAAATACTTGTGCTTGAGTAGGATTTTCTTTGTCACCCACTGGCTCTGGGATTTGAGCTAAGATAGTTTCAAAAATACACTCAAAGTTTCCATCTGGGTCTTCCATATTAAGCTTTGCAATACCATCACGTGCAGCAGCATAAATAATTGGGAAATCCAATTGGTCTTCAGTTGCATCCATCGCAGCAAAAAGGTCAAACATCTCATCAACAACACGATCAGGCTCTGCTGAAGGTTTGTCAATTTTATTGATAACAACGATTGGTTTTTTACCAAGTGCTAACATCTTTTTAACAACAAACTTAGTTTGAGGCATAACACCCTCGTAAGCATCAACTAAAACTAAAACACCGTCTACCATCTTTAAAACGCGCTCAACTTCTCCACCAAAATCGGCGTGGCCCGGAGTATCGATAATATTGATTTTAAAATCTTTATAACGAATTGCTGTATTTTTAGAGAGAATAGTAATACCGCGCTCTTTCTCTAAAGCGTTAGAATCCATTGCTCTTTCATCATGTTGCTCATGAGCACCGTATGTTCCTGATTGCTCTAATAATCCATCTACTAGTGTAGTTTTACCGTGGTCAACGTGAGCGATAACTGCTATATTTCTGATTTTTTGCACGAGGCGTCCTTCTTTGGCTTAGTTAAAATAACATAAAACCAAGATTAAAAATTTTCGCGATTATATCTAAAAAAAATTTATATCTTTGTAAAAGTAGTGTTATACTTACCCTTAAAGTTATAAATTTTATTATAAATATTCATATTTGGAACCCATATGATTAAGTATCCAAGCGTATTAGAGCCTATTTTCGATAAACTCAAAGAGTATGATATAACTCCTATTATTGTTGGCGGATTTATTAGAGATTCATTACTATTTATAGAATCAAAAGATATAGATATAGAAGTTTATGGGGTAGTTTCATTTGAAATTTTGCAAGATATTTTGCAAGTATTTGGAAAAATTAATCTGGTAGGGAAAAGTTTTGGGGTATGTAAACTAAAATTTGAAGGTTATGATTTAGATTTTTCTCTTCCAAGAAAAGATAATAAAATTGCATCTGGACATCGTGGATTTGATATACAAACCTGCTCTGTTCTTGATTTTAAAACAGCAGCGTCAAGAAGAGATTTTACCATCAATGCAATTGGATTTGATCTAGTTTCAAAAAAAATATTAGACCCTTTTAATGGTGCTGCTGATTTGGAAAATAAGATACTTAGAGCAGTAGATTTAGAGAGTTTTGGACAAGATCCGCTAAGAGTTCTAAGAGCTGTTCAATTTTGCGCTAGATTTGATTTAAGTATAGAGCATAATTTGGCTATAACATGCAAAGAGATGGTATCTTGTGGTTTGTTAGCAGAGCTTCCAAAGGAGAGAATTTTTGAAGAACTTAAAAAGCTTCTTTTAAAGTCAAAAAGACCATCTGTTGGTTTTAAACTTTTAAATGAGTTCGGTTCTGATATATTTAATGATAACTTGAATGTTATAGATGAAATTGCAAAACAGCTAACTACTAACAAAAAGCAAAATTTGGTGTTAATGTTAGCAGGGCTATATTTTAAAATTCCAAAAGAGCAGATTGAAGCTAGTTTAAGCATTATTGTATATGAGAAAGAGTTATGTAAAAGCATTATAGAGTTAGTTGAAGCCTATAATAGTCTTATACATGTTGATATAAATGGTATAGACAACTACTTTATATACAAACTTGCAACAAAAATAAATATAGAAGAGTTATTAATTTTAGGTAGTTCTATACACTATGCGAATAACTCACAAAACCTCTACAAAATGGGTCAGATAATTTTTGAAAAAGCTAAAAAATTGAGTGTCCTAACAAAAAAACTATCTCCGCTTTTACAAGGACGAGATTTAGTTGAAGCTGGGCTAAGCCCATCTATAGAGTTTAGCAAGATTTTAAATGATTGCTATGAAGCCCAAATGAATAGTGAATTTAAGAGTCACGATGAAGCTTCAGTTTGGTTAAAAAACTACCTAAATCTTTGAGCTATCAATCTCTATAACGGTGTGAACATTTCCTCTTGGATTGTAATCTGCTACTATTTTCATATATTTTGGTTTTAATTTTCTCTCTAAAACAGTGTAAATCTCATTTGCACTATTTTCATGTGAGATATGTCTATCTCTAAAAGAGTTTATATAGAGTTTAATCGCTTTTAGCTCTACTACTAATTCATCTGGAGTATATTCAAGATATATAGTTGCATAGTCTGGATACCCACTTCTAGGGCAAAGACAAGAAAACTCTGGAAGCGTCATCTTTATAAGATAGTTTCTTTTGTGCTCATTTGGCCAAATTTCTAAATCTTTTTCTACATCAAACTCATTAACAATTTTTTCGCCGTATTTCATTTTAAATCCTCTTATAATTTATTTTAGCGGTGATAAATATCTACCTTGTAAATAGTTAACACCTATATTTTGAGCTACTTTTTTAGTACTCTCATCTTCTATCATTTTTATCCAAGTTTTAACACCTTTTTCCTTTGCCATTGTGTTAAAACCACTTATTATATTTTCATATCTATTTTCACCTATTTTTTTACTATAGTATGAGTCAAATCTAACTATGTCTATATTCAAATCTCTTAGATATAAAAAACTTGTATGCAGAGAACCCAATCTATCAACAGCGACTAAAACACCAAAATCTCTTAGTTCTTCTAAGTATCCGTTGAATTTATCTATCTTTGGAAAATACTCATTCTCACTAAAGAGCACTACTATTCTATCTTTTAGGAATCTATTTTTATAAAAAATCTCTTTAATTTTACCAAACGTAATTTGATTTCTAATAGAAGTTGGTGCCAAAGAGATAACAAATTTATCATTATCTGTTTTTCTGCAAATTTCTACTATTTTTTCTAAAACAATTATGTCATATTCATTCATAAGTCTTAACTTATCCAAAATTTTCATATAATTTTTTTGATGAAGCAACTTGCCATCTGGTGCATTTAATTTTATAGAACACTCTTTAAAGGCTTTTTTTTCATCTTCAAATATATCTTGCATAAAAATAGATATATCTCTATTTTTAATTGCATTTATAACAAAATACTCTAAATCACTTGGATTTATATCATTTTCTATGTTGGTAGCGAGCTTTAAGTCTCTATTTTTAATCTGTAATTCAAAGAGATTTTCTACTAAGAAATCTATGTTTTTTGAAAATTTTATATCATTTATAGCAAGTGATATTTGTATTTCAATCTCATAGACTTTAAACTCTTCACTTTTAAGACACATCAATTCCATTATTGTTTTATATTGATCTTTATTTCCATTTAGCCCTATTATAAAATCACCACCTTTTATACGCCCGATTGGAAAATTATTAATATCTTTTGTTTTTAGATACTCTGCCATCCATAAAACAATTTCTAAAAGTACTTTATCCCCATTTTTTATACCATATCTGCTGTTTATCTCATTTAAATTATCAACACTTATCAGAACAAGTGTATATTCATGATTTTTTTTTATCTCTTTTTTAAGGTATTCATACATATATTCTCTTGTAAAAACATTTGATATGTTGTCAGTTATTTTTATATCAAAACCTTTATAAATAAGGTAAAAAATAAAATATATGCTAAACAGCAGTATTAATGATATCTCAACGTAAAAAGATATATTGAGTACTTCTTGACTTGTAATGAATGTATGAAAAAAAAGGGCACTAATTAAAGAGAAAATAGGAAATACCATTCTTAGAGCTAGTCTAAAACGGTATTCTCTCTCTTTAGTTTGTGGGAGAAGCATTTGTTTTATTATTTAAACATCTAAATGTTTAACATCTTTTGCATGCGTCTCTATATAGTTACGGCGTGGTTCAACTTCATCGCCCATAAACAGAGTAAATGTATCACTTGCAAGCTCTGCATCTTCAATTGTAACTTGTAATAAGACACGATTTTCAGGAGTCATCGTTGTCTCCCAAAGTTGATCTGGATTCATCTCTCCAAGACCTTTGTAGCGTTGAATATATGAACCTTTTTTAGCATAATCTATAATATTTTCTAAAACTTTTAAAATGTCTTCTTTAAAGTCTAAATTCCACTCTCTAATTTTTCTGTATACAAAACTAGCTTCTGCAAAGTGAGGTGCTCCAAATAAATCATCATTTATAAGCAACTCTTCCATTCCGTCTTTAGTTTGAACAAAAATATGAATAGAGTCTTCTGAGATAGTTTTAGTCAAAATATTGTTTCCATTAATTGCTAAAAATTCTTCAACTTTTTTATACATACTTTCTATATCAAGACCAATTAAATCAGGATTTTCTATAAAATGACGGATAAGCTCTACTAAGGCGTATCTTTTCTTTAGTGCTTCAAGTGATCCTCTATAGTGATCAACCATCTTAAAGTAAGAAAGTAAATCATTATGTCCAACACTCTGCTCTTCTAATAACTCTATTCCATTTTCTATTAAAAAGTCATTCATAGCACGATCGTCTTTAAAATATATCTCTTTTTTACCTTTTTTATAACGGTAAAGCGGTGGTTGAGCAAGATATAAATAACCATTTTCTATAACACTTCTAAAGTGACGGAAGAAAAATGTAAGTAGTAAAGTTTGAATATGACTTCCATCAACATCGGCATCGGTCATAATAATAAGTTTATGATAACGGAGTTTGTCTTCATTATACTCTTCACCGATTCCACAACCCATCGCGGTTATCATATTTGTAATTTCTTCAGATTTTAAAATCTTGTCAAGTCTTGCTTTTTCAACATTTAAAATCTTACCTTTTAGTGGAAGAATTGCTTGAAAAACTCTATCTCTTCCCATTTTTGCGGAACCACCAGCAGAATCGCCCTCCACCAGATATAACTCACATATAGAAGCATCTTTACTTTGACAATCTGCTAGTTTTCCAGGAAGTGTTCCAACACTCATAGAATCTTTTCTACGAGTTAACTCTCTTGCTTTTTTTGCAGCTTCACGACCACGTGCCGCCATTAATGATTTAGCAACTATTGCTTTTGCTTCGATTGGATTTTCTTCAAAATATTTACTCAAAAGTTCATAAGTAGCTTTTTGAACTAATGGTCTTACATAAGTATTTCCAAGTTTACCCTTTGTTTGTCCTTCAAACTGCGGTTCAGGAACACGAACAGATACAACAGCTATTAAACCTTCACTTGTATCTTCTCCGCTAATTTTTACATCTTTCTCTTTTGCTGCGCCATTTTGAGTATTATAGTTTGAGATAACACGAGTAAGCCCTGCTCTAAAACCAGCTTCATGAGTTCCTCCATTTGGGGTACGAATATTATTTACAAATGAGTAAACTTTTTCATCATAAGTATCATTATACATAAGAGAGATATCAAACTCTATATCTTCTATTTTTGAACTAAAAACAAAAACTTTAGCAACTTCTTGTTTTTTATTTAAATCGGTTACATATTGAGCGATACCGCCTTCAAAGTGGTACTCTTCTTTTACATTTGTTCTTTCATCTTTGAAAATAATAGTTATAAATGGGTTTAAGTAAGCTAACTCTTTAAATCTTCTTGCTAAATATTCATATTCAAAAATTACTGTTTCTGTAAATATACTTGGATCTGGTGAAAACTCTATAGTTGTTCCAGTTTTTTTAGAAGTTCCAATTACTTTTAGAACTTCTTGAGGAATACCTTTTTTAAAATCTTGTTCAAAAATTTCGCCCTCTCTTTGAATCGTCATTTTTAAATCAGATGAAAGAGCATTTACAACAGATACACCAACACCATGTAAACCGCCTGAAACTTTATAAGTATCTTTATCAAATTTACCTCCAGCATGTAAAACTGTTAAAACAACCGTAGCAGCACTCATACCTTCAGTTGGATGCATATCAGTAGGAATTCCGCGACCATTATCAGTTACTTTACACGTTCCATTTTTTGTAAGAGTCACATTAATGGTATCGCAGTGACCAGCCATTGCTTCATCTATAGAGTTATCTATAACTTCATAAACTAAATGATGTAAACCTCTATGACCTGTATCACCGATATACATACCAGGTCTTTTACGAACTGCTTCTAATCCTTTAAGGACTTTAATATTACTAGCGCCGTAATTTTCCATTCAATACTCCATTATAACTTTTTACATAATTGGAGATATTTTATCTAATATATTCTAAAAAGAAGTTTTATATCTATGAAGTGTTCTGTTTTAAGGGGGTTTATTGCTTTTTGATTAGATAAATAAAAAAGCAATAAAATAAAAAAATTAGATGACTATTGGCATAACAACTGTTTTAAAATTGCCATCACTTAATATAAAAGGAAGATTGCTCTCATTTAATCCTATGTTAAATTCAGAGTTGTTTATTGTATTTAAAAAGTCTAAAAGGTATCTGCTGTTAACGGCAATAACAAAAGGAGATAAAAAACCTGTTTTAGAGTCAATTTCTGTTTTAGCTTCTATATTATCATCACTTAAAGATTCAAATGTAATTGTGTCATTTAAAAATGTTATTTTTACATCTGTAGATATTGTAGTAATTTGCTTTATTGCTTCTATCATTTTGGCTTTTTGTAGAGTAATACTATTTTTTATCTCTTTTGGAATTATTCTAGAGTATTCAGGAAATTTTCCATTAATCAACTTTGTAAAGAAAATATACTCTTTAGAGTGAATTATTAAATTATTTTCATCATAATATAGTTCGATATCATCAAAAAACAGTTTTTGTATTTCTATTATTGCTTTTTTTGGTACTATTATTGATAACTCTGAGCTACTTTGGTTATTAACATTTACTACTGCTAATCTTCTTGTATCAGTTGAGGCAAAATTTATATTACTCTCTTTTATATCTATAAGTGCACCATTTAACTCAAATTTAGGATTATTTATATCAATTGATGGTGTTATTTTTCTTAATGAATCAATTAGTGTATGAGAATCAATTAGTATACGTGCTTTTCCTTCGCTTGTAGGAAATGCTGGAAATTCACTATATGAAAAAGTTGGAAGTTTAAATTTAGAATGTGATTGTGATATGTATAAAATATCGCCCTTAACTTCTAAATTTATTTCTCCATCTTTTAAAATTCTTACAATGTCAAGTAATTTTTTACCATTAGCTGTAACATTTCCATCTTGAGAGATATTTAAATTGTTAGTAGAAACTATTAGTCCGATTTCATAATCAGTAGCTTTTATAGTTAATTTAGAATTTGTTGCATCGATAAAAACATGTGATGTAATTTGAGATGTATCTTTTTTTTCTAAGAATGGTTGTGAATGAATTAATATATTTTCAATGATAGATTTTTGTATCGTTATCTTCATCTGATTTCCTATTTATTATATAAATTTTATAGTATTAGTAGTAGGAGGGAGTGATTATGTGAATAACACCACTTTCCCCCTATTTTAGAGCTTTTTGAATGTGATGAAATAACATAGTCAATTTCACATCTGCTCACTTAAGAAATTATATCTTTTTTTTTATTTTTTAAGAAGATGAAGTAATTTTATTTGTAAGCTCTTCTATTTTTACTTTAAAATCCTCATCATTTTGCATTAATTCGGCTATTTTTTTGAGTGTATGGCTTATTGCGGTATGATCTTGCATACCAAAATATTGTGCAAGTTGAGGCATAGTATTTTGGGTTAATTCACGGCAGAGATAAATAGCAATTCTTCTGGCATAAACTAAATTTTTACTTCTTCCTTTTGAGCGAATTTCACTTGGTTTTATATTTAAATCTTTTGAAACCTGTTGAGTAATAATATCTAGAGTTAGATTTGCACGATTTTCTTGAAGTTGATCTTTTAGGACATTTTTTGTAAATTGTAAATCTATATCAACATGCATAAGCTGTGAATATGCATGCAGTTTTGATAAAATTCCCTCTATCTCACGAACATTACTCTCTATTACTGTTGCTATGTAGTGGATTATATCTTTAGTTAAAACAACTTTATTTATCTTACACTTGTTTTCTATAATAGCTATTTTTGTCTCAAGTTCTGGCGGTTGTATATCTGCAACAAGTCCATGTTCAAATCTGCTCTGAAGTCTTTTTTCAAGTCCTGCTATTTTTTTTGGATGTTTATCAGCTGTTAAGATAATCTGTTTTCCAACACCCTTTAGTGCTTCAAATGTATGAAAAAATTCTTCTTGAATACCCTCTTTATTGCTTAGAAATTGTATATCATCGATAAGAAGAACATCACATTTGCGATATTTTTCTTGAAATCTCTCCATAGTTTTATTTCTTACATGGCGGATAAAATCATTTAAAAATTGTTCGACTGTTGTATAAATAACAACTTTGCCTTGATTTTGAAAAACATTTCCAGCTGCTTGCATAAGATGCGTTTTTCCAAGACCTACTCCACCATGGATAAAAAGAGGATTGTATAAAACACCAGCTTTTTCACTAACACTTTTAACAGCAGCATATGCAAACTGATTGGAACCGCCAACCATAAAATTTTCAAACGTATGTGAAGGATTTAGGAGTGAATGTTGCTGTTTTTGTAGATTTTTTTGTTCTGGTTTTTTAGATTCAATTTGATTTTTTAGTGAAATACTAACATTTACTTTTGTAGAGTTTTGAATTTCAAATAGATGTTTTATTTTTGAGCTGTATTTATTTTTTATCCAGTTTAAAACAAGAGAATTTGGGGCATGAAATATAGCATTATCTTCTGTGGATTTTTTTATATCGTAAGTTAAATGTTTTATATATCTGTTGTACTCTACTTCTGGAATCTCTTCTTTTAACAAAAGCAAAATTTTTTGACCGATGTTCAC